>NZ_JAHLPJ010000001.1:0-3823950 GCF_018917845.1 Tissierella pigra | reverse complement strand
AAATACCATCCTATTATAGTAGTAAGTGCAGAGAAGAATAAACTAATAGCTATAAATACTAATCCAAAGTTACCAAGTCCTAATCTAAATGCTTCTTGAGTCATTTCTATTCCAGTAAGTCCTAAAGTATTGGCTCCTGTAACTAAATTTATAAGTGCTGTTACTGTACAAATAACGATTGTATCTATAATAACCCCAACCATAGCAACCATACCTTGTTGTGCAGGGTGTGCTACTTTTGCTACTGCATGGGCATGTGGTGTTGAACCCATACCTGCTTCGTTTGAGAATAATCCTCTTGCTATACCATATCTAGCAGCTTGCTTCATAGTAACTCCCAATGCTCCACCTACTGCTGCTTGAGTAGTAAAAGCTCCTTGGAAAATGCTCTTAAATGCTGGTCCTAAAGCTGCAGGGTTTTTAAACACTATAACAAAACTTCCTATAATATAAAGTAATGCCATGAAAGGTACTACTAACTCTGCAAATGATGCTATTCTACTCATACCACCTACTAGTATAAGACCAACAAAGGCTGCTGTAAGAACTCCTATGACAACCTTAGGAATAGGAACCACTGCACTAACTGCTGTTGCTATTGAGTTTGATTGAACCATATTACCTACAAATCCTAGTGCTATTATTATAGTAACAGCAAAGAATCCAGCTAAAAATTTACTCTTTACTCCTCTAGATAAATAATATGCAGGACCTCCTGTTACTTCTTCACCTGATCTATCAGCATATTTCTGCGCAAGTACAGCTTCACCAAAGTTTGTAGCCATACCCAAAACCGCTGATACCCACATCCAGAAAATAGCTCCTGGACCTCCAGCTGCTATAGCTGTTGCTACACCAGCTAAGTTACCTGTACCAACTTGTGCTGCAACTGCCGTTGCCAGTGCTTGGAATGAAGTCATTCCATCTGCTTCTCCATCTGCACTTTCATTTTTTTCTTTTTTAAATATCCCACCAAAAGCTTGCTTAAATCCTGGGCCAACTTTAGATATTTGTGGAATACCTAATCTGATAGTGTAATAGACTCCTACAAACAATAAGGCATAAATTAAGAAGTTATCCCATAGAAATCCATTTACCACATCAATAAACGCTTGCATTAAAACTACCTCCTCTTAAGTATAATAAAATTTTATGACACAATTCTAATATATCATTTATATCTATCTTTGTAAATCAAATCTTAGGGATTGTTTGTTAAATATCTTACAATTTAGATTGTTTGTTTCAAAGTTTCTTCTATTGTAATATTGTACTACGACATTTTTCGACATAAGCGCTCTTATTTTTGCAATAAAAAATCAACCAAAAATTGGTTGATTATACAAACATAGTTCCACTAATTATTAGTTTAGCATTTCCTCCCACTTTAATTACTTGGACTTCATTATCTTCTTCAATTTTACAATAAATCTTACTAAGCCTATTCATCATTTCACCTTGAAATGACACTAATTGATTATTTTTGATTAGTCTATTTTCCTTTAAAAAGTAAATTAATGCTCCATTTGATGTTCCAGTTGCAGCCTCTTCATCTATACCCACTATAGGAGCAAAATTCCTAGTATATACAACTTCTGAATTTAACTCTGGCAAATAGAACGCATGTACCCCTACTACTCCAAGTCTTTTTGATAATTTACTTAGCAATTCTTTATCTATAGTTAAACTATCTAATGCCTCTTTTGTCTTTATCGGTAGTATAATATCTTTTAATCCTGTTGAAATTATTTCTGGAGCTATATCTTTGTCTAATACTCCTATATCTTCTACAGAAATTCCCATTGAATTAGATAATGGCAATATATCTTGAATTTTACCTAATTTCCTAGGAATTCCTTGTTCCATAAATATTTTTGTTACTCTTCTATTTTCAAAACAAATTTCTACTGCTAATTTTCCCGATTTCGTATATTGATAAACTGTCTTTACACCATTTTTCATTGGACTAATATATCCTTCTTTAGCCAAAGTATAAAATGTAGCAATAGTGGCATGTCCACATAAATCTACTTCGCACATTGGAGTAAAAAACCTTATATCAAAATTATCTCTTTGAAGTGGAGTTATAAATGCCGTTTCAGATAAATTTATTTCCTTGGCAATGCTTTGCATCATATTATCTGTTAATCCATTTATATTTAATACTACTCCTGCAGGATTTCCTCCGAAAGTCTCCTCTGTGAAAGCATTTACTCGGTATATTTTTACTTCCATAAGTGCTTCTCCTTTCAAAGTTTACTTAGTTAAAATATCTATAATTCTTTCTAAGTCTTCATAGCCATAGTATTCTATTTCAATTTTACCTTTTTTATCCCCTTCTGTTAAATTAACCTTTGTACCTAGTCTCTCCATAAGTTCTTCTTCAAGGTTGATTATATTAGGGTCTTTATTGGATATAATACTTTTTCTAGTAAAGTCCTTTTTTTTATTTGCAATGGATTCTACATCACGAACATTTAAATTGTTTTTTATTATCTCCTCTGCAACTAATAATTGTTTTTTCTTATCTTTAATTCCCAGCAAAGCCTTTCCATGACCTGAAGTTAGTTCTCCTTTAGATATATGCTCTATTATTTTATTTTCTAGATTTAAAAGCCTTAGGGTATTGGCTATATAAGATCTCGACTTTCCTACTTGACTTGCTACTTCCTCTTGAGTCAAATGATATTTTTTCATTAACTGTTTATAGGCTATAGCCTCTTCTATTGGATTTAAATCTTCTCGTTGAATATTCTCTATTAATGCAAACTTAGCAGATACTTCTTCATCTACATCCTTTATTATACATGGAATTTCCTTTAATCCAGCTGCTTTAGATGCTCTCCATCTTCTTTCTCCTGCTATGATTTCATATTTATCTTTTACTTTTCTTACTATAATAGGCTGTATCAAACCATGTATCTTTATGGAATTAGTTAAATCAAGTAATGCTTCTTCTCCAAATTCTTTCCTTGGTTGATTCTCATTAGGATTCACCAATTTTATATCTATATTTTCAATAATTTCTTTATGTTGTTTCTTATTATCAATAATTACTTCATCTGAAATTAAAGCTGATAATCCTTTTCCCAAGCCCCTTTTCTTCACACTCACATCATCACTCCTCAACTAGCTCTAAAAATTCTTCAGCCAACTCCATATAAGCCTCAGCCCCTTTTGACTTTAAGTCATAGTCCATAATAGATAGGCCATGACTTGGTGCTTCAGCTAATCTAACATTTCTAGGAATAAGACTTACATAAACTTTTCCCTTAAAAAATCCTTTTACTTCTTCAACTACTTGTATAGACAAGTTTGTCCTGCCATCAAACATACTAAGAACTACACCTTCTATTTCTAAATTTGGATTTAATCCCTTTCTTACTAATTTTATCGTATCAAATAATTGGCTTACACCTTCAAGAGCATAATACTCACATTGTATAGGTATAATTACACTATCTGAAGCCACTAGCCCTATAATAGAGAGAATTCCCAGAGATGGAGGACAATCTATAAAAATATAGTCGTAATCATCTCTAATGTCTCTAAGTTTATTACTTAATATGTTTTCCCAATTCCCTTCCCTAGCAAGTTCTATTTCTAGACCTGCCAATTCGTTGTTAGAACCAATTATATTTACATTTTCGGCAGTAGTATCTCTAATAGCATCCTTTAAATCCACATCATTTACCAATACATCATATATAATAGGTTGTCCATTGTCCTTTTCTACTCCTAGACCTGACGTTGCATTACCTTGAGGGTCAATATCGATTAGAAGGACCTTTTTCCCTAATTTACCAACTCCAGCACTAAGATTTATAGTGGTTGTAGTTTTTCCAACACCACCTTTTTGATTAAATATAGATATAATCTTACCCAAAAAAACCACCACCTTGCATTATATATCTTAACTATATAATATCAGATTATTTCAATATTTGAAAGAAGGATTTGATGTTTCACGTGAAACATCAAATCTTGTAATATTTTAGATTTTATAAATGAACACTATACCAATTCAACAATTTTATATTCCAATTCCAGAAAGTAATTTGCCCTTTTTTATAATTTTTGAAACAGAAAATCAGCTTATGTATTT
The DNA here is from genome assembly GCF_018917845.1 of Tissierella pigra. Classification (NCBI taxonomy): domain Bacteria; kingdom Bacillati; phylum Bacillota; class Tissierellia; order Tissierellales; family Tissierellaceae; genus Tissierella; species Tissierella pigra. The sequence goes on along the minus strand of NZ_JAHLPJ010000001.1, from coordinate 3,819,845 downwards.
TCCTTTTGCTGGTGAAATAAGTATATTATCAAATATTTTAGATTTTAAACTAAGATAAACACCTTAGTTTAATACTACCCTAAAGACTTTATCTATCTAGATTTAGTGAAAAAACACTTAATGTTCCATGTGGAACATTAAGTGTTTTTTCCATAATCTACATATCTTATAAAAATTATAAAGATTATAAAAGTTAAAATATAATATACAAAGAATCTCAATGATAATAATTCATCATTTCATCAAATATATTATACTCCATATCATTTCTCCTTAAATTCATAATATATATACTTCTTTCTAGCGTCTGATGAATTTCCAATTTCTTTTTCTTCACTATAGTATATCATTTGATTCATTTTTTCTTTAGAATATATACCCTTTGGTAGATCTATATAGTAAGAGTCGAATCCATATAAATAAGCAACTATCCTATCTTCTTTGATAAATACCATGTTCATCCATCCCTCACTATAAACTACTTTTAATTTAGTATGTTTAAGCCCCAATTGTTTCTCCATTTCTTCAACTGACTCATAGGGTTCAAATACATACAGCTTATCATAGTCAATAGTAATTAAATCTTTCACCATTCCTTCATTACTATATTTTCCTAATTTAATATCTTCAAACAATATTTTTTCTAACGATCTTGTGTTTTTACTTGATAGAGAATTATATTCCACTAGTTTTATAACAATACCTATGGTTATAATAATTCCTAAACAAATAAAAGCCAATTTAATAAATTTTTTCAATGTAACTCATCCTTTTTTAGTTTTGAAATATCTTCAAAAATTCTAGAATATACTGCTTTTATATTAGTTGCATTTTTAGTATTATTATATAAACCATATCCCCAAACCTTATCTTTACTATATAATAATCCTGTTATATACATTCCATCTTCAGCATCTGGTTCATCTTTATAGGATAAATCTTCCTTTATAAAATTAACATGAGTTTTTTCATTTTCAATAAAATAAAATGGTATTTGTGATGTCTTATAAAAAATCAAAATCAATTATCTCAAACTCTATTTCCACTTCTCTAATCTCAGGAATATTACCAATTATTCCTATGGATAACTTTTCCCCTATATACTCTTTTGTTTTATCAATGTTAAGATATGAACATCTTGTTACAGTTATAGAAATTATAGAAACAGTAATAATAGGCAATAAAATAATAGGAATAATCAAATATATTTTCCTTCTTGTCTCTTTATATCTATTCCATTCATCCATTGCCTGACTTATAAGTACTATCCCAGTAAAAATAATAAAAATATTACTATGTTAATTTAATATTACGGTTTAATTTTCCAATATACATTAACCAAAGCATTAATTTAAACTATCTATAATATATACTAATATATTTATACTCATATTATAATCTTTTCCGAATCTCTATGCCTATAGGATATATGTATTTCTTTCCCAGCTCTACAAAAATTATCTTTTTTCACTTATATTAAAAAAATATGTTACATCATCATCCTGTCCATCAGATGTTTTTTCACCACCAGCCTTTTCATATAATAAACATGCAGCACTATTAAGTTTTTGTGTAAACAAAAAAAATCTACATATGCCTGTCAACTTACATAAGTTCTTTATACTAGTAAGAATCTGAAGCCCAATACCTTGCCTTTGATACTCTAGAAGTACACCAACTTCATGAATATATAACATATTTCCTTTGTTATCAAGACGATTAAGTTCATATCCATATGCAAATCCAATTACTCTTTTATCTTCAATACAGGCAAAAATCCAGTTATTTGGATTTAAAAGAAACTGTCTAGCATTTTCTTCAACAACAAATCCACTTCTAAAATCTCTTTCCATTTGTAATACAAGGTCTAAATCTGAAAGAGTCAACTTCCTAAAATTGTAATTTTGTATCACAGTATCACCTCATCCCAATTTTATTTATACCTTCCTGATTGATACTTATAATTTCTAATTACCATACCCTGAGATTTAAACATTCCTTGTTTTCCATAAAAGGATTGTAAATCTTCATCACATAACAAATCTATCATATAAAATTCTCTTAGCTCATATAACATCTTTTTGATTAATTCAGTGCCTATTCCTTGATTTTTATATTGGGATAAAACTTCCAATAGAGGAATATATGCAGATAATATTTCATCACTAATAGCATTTATAAATCCAACTATCTTATTATTATCTATAGCAACTATGGCTTTGTAGCTATTTTCTAAAATTTGTCTATGTTTTTCTGGACTAGGAGGATTTGGCCATTTATCAAAAAAACCTTCCCCTATTTCTAAGTATTTCAAATCTGAAGAATATATTTTATACTGAATCAAAATCTTCACTCCTTATGTATTGAAATATAAATATATCTTTTAATCGGTCTTAAATTTAATTAACTATTTATTTTTTATATTATATTTTTTCAATTTATTTTTCTTAATTGCATGGCTAATAAAAACAAAGGCTATTGAAGCTAGTAATTTAACTTTCCAAAGATAAAAGAAATTTTTTATTAGATAATCCATAAATTTAAGTATGGAGAATTTAATTGGAGAAACATAGTTTATTTTTACTCCTGGAAATAATCCAAATAATATATACATTATAAGAATTCCTACAATAATGTTTGCTTTTTTATCTTTCAAATTATTCACCTCATTTTATATTCAATTTACTTACATACTTTATATCATATCATAAAGAGAACTTCTTTAATATTTATTAAAAAATTGTAATTGAAATGTAATTTTACAATACTCAAATACTATATATAACAGAATTGTTAGTTCTATTGTTTATTGGGTATACTCTACTTAAATATAACTACTAACGGGAGTGATTTAATGGTTAATATAAAGATATTTTCAGATTTTGCATGCCCTTTCTGTTATATAGGATTTTCTATAGCTGACAAACTTAGGAAGGAAAATAGTAATATAAACATTGAGTGGATACCCTATATACTAGATTCAAACTTATCTTTAGATGGAGATGATTTATTAAATCATATTCCTCGAGAACAATTAGACATGAGTTATAGAAGAATAGAACGACTAGGAAAAGAATATGGACTAATATATAATAATAAAAGTAAAAAATTTAATACCAATAGACTACACCTAGCTGCCCTCTATGCAAACAAAGAGGACAAATATTATGAATTTGCTAAGGAAGCTTTTAAAACAATATTTGAATATGGAAAAAATGTAGGTGACCCTGCAGTAGTAAATGAAATAGGCCTATCTACAGGACTAAATATAGTGGAGATGAATAATTGTATTGAAGAAGGTACCTTTAACAAAAGATTAGAAGAAGGAAGAAATTTAATATCAATATATGAAGTAGAAAGTGTTCCCACTTTTATAGTAGATGATAAAAAGAAAGTTGAATTACTAAAGGATTATGAAAAGTTTAAAAAAGATTTATTAGAATAAAAATAAAAGTAATAAATGTTTCATGTGAAACATTTATTACTTTTATTTTTGTGTTTTATTTTAAAGTTTTAACTATACTTATTCTATATACTATAGTGCTTTCTCTCTATAGGAATCCATATTTCACAAAAACAATCAGAATTATTATTTTCTGGATATAATTCAAAATCTGTATCATCTAACATATTATATTTTGAGCTAGGTAAGAATTCTTTAAATATTCTTTCCCATGTCTCTCCTATACATTCACCATCACTTCCAATACATTCAAACACTGCCCATAAGGTTGGTCTCACATGCCACAATTTATAACCTTCTGGAATATTTTCACCATTATATTTCATAGCTATACCATAGTCAAAATAAATGCTTTCCTTTGAAATAGGAGCACATACTCCATAAATATCATGCTCTGTAGTATATTGAGCCAATACGTTAAATACTTCGTTCTCTCTACATTCTTTCCAAAATTCTGGTATCTCTGTATTACCTTCCTCAGAGATAGACTCGTTTTTAAATGTTTTGACTTTAGCCAACAGTTTAAATTCTTCTTTTTCTACGATTTTGTATTCCATAGTTGTTCCACCTTCCAATTTTATTTTTATTACAAGGGGATTAAATGATTTCAACTGTATTCCAGAACCTTTTGCCATCACAGGTGTTACTCCATGAAATCTAGAAAAAGCTTTAGTAAAACTTTCAGGAGAATCATACCTATATTTCATTGCAATATCAATTACTTTCTTATTTGACATTATCAATTCTTGACCAGCCATTGAGAGTTTTCGATTTCGAATATATTCATTTGCAGTTATTCCAGTAATCATACTAAAAAGCCTATGAAAATGATAATTTGACATATATACTTGCTTTGCTACATCTTCATAATTAATATTCTCTAGAATATTCTCCTCCATATACTCTATTGCTTTTTGTATACTCTGAATACAATCCATCTTTGTCACCTCCTATTTATATTGTAAGGTTATTTTTAACATATTTCCTATCCAAGTTTGCTCATATTTGTCTAAAGGCTCTTTATATAATATTTATTATTCATTTTTCAACTATATATATTTTACTTAATCTAATTAATCCCAATATATAAAACTCAAAAAATTTTTACTGTATAATTTTACATAATCCATTTAAAGTCCTAATAGGCGAAAATTTAATTTATATATAATAAGTATACCTATTATATGAACAACTCATTAAAATGTCTTTAAATTTGAAAATACAGCCTCATTTTTTTATATTCTAAAATAAATATTAAACCTTTAGTTATTTTTTTATTATTTGTTTTTCACTTATACTTCAAATTTTATATACTTATTATGATTTCGTGTTGGTTATCTATAATCTTACTTAAATTATAATCTAGTTTAAATAATTGATTCAATATAAAAAAATCCTTTTTGATTTTAAGGATTTTTCCAAAAGTTTAATAGCTTTTTATTTTATATAAACTAAAATGTTCCATGTGAAACATTTATTTCTTTTCCCAGTTACTTTCATAACATTACAAAATCTCCGCTTTTAAACTTTTCTAATGTTACTAAATATAATCCTTTCTTCATAAAGAATTATAATCTTTTCTTCATAATTACAGCAGATAAAGTTTTTCCTGTCCAATTTAATTCTATATCCTTCAATTTAACAAATCCATTATGAGCCTAAAATTTTAATACAGAACTATCATAATTAGTTACTACATCTATTCTGATACTTTTACCTTTTAAAGACTCTATATATTCTTCAAATCCCTGATAAATTATATGTCCAAGGCCATTTCCTTGAAAGTCTTTATGTATCATTAACAGAGATAAGTAAGTTTCTTCATCTATTTTGAAATCTATTATTCCTAATATATTTTCTGTATGTCTTTCAACTATTTTACAGGATTTAAAGTCCATTTCTTCCATATATTTTAATTCTTGAATTATCCATTCTTCTGTTACTACACTTTTGTCCATATGATTTATTAAGAATTCACCATTGGAATTATATATTTCAAGAATCTTATTTAAATCTTTACTTTCTATTTTCTCTAATTTAAACTCTTCTAATTCAAATATCATCTTATATTCCCATTCCTCCATGTTTTATATATTTCTTTTATTAAAACAATATCATAATATAATTTTCTATTCAATAATTATAAAAGTAATAAATGTTCAATATGAAACATTTATTACTTTTATTAATATGTACTTGCCCCATTGAATATAATTTTATATAAGTTCTAATATTTCAAAATAAGGAGAATCTAAATGAATAAAATAAGAAAAGATATTAATATAATATTAGATATTACTATTATAGTTATGGTTTTTATGATAGTAACTATTTATAATACATATCCCAAATCAGTATACACATTTTCAAATAATAGAGCTGTTATTGTTTCAAGAGGATCTAAAGAAGATAAAGTAGTAGCTTTAACTTTTGATGATGGTCCTCATCCAAAGTATACTGTGGAAATCTTGGATTTATTAAAACAATATGATGCTAAGGCAACTTTTTTTGTATTAGGAAAATATGCTGAAATATATCCAGATATAATTAAAAGACAAGTAGCTGAAGGTCATGAAATTGGAAACCATTCATATTCTCATGTAAATATGAAAAAAGTTTCAGCAAAGATTATTAAACAAGAATTTGAAAAAACTCAGGATATAGTCTATTCTATAGCAAATATAAGGCCTAAGGTATTTAGACCACCCTATGGAAATTATAACGATGATGTAGTTAAAATTGTAAGTAGTGATGATTCTTCTGTGGTACTTTGGACATTTTATCAAGATTCTAAAGATTGGAGTAATCCTGGAGTAGATGTAGTAATAGATACTACATTATCTAAAATACAAAATGGAGATATAATCTTATTTCATGATTATGTATATAAACCTGAGAGTCATACTGTAGAAGCTCTAAAAGTCATTTTGCCTCAATTAATTGAGGAAGGTTATAGTTTTGTTACTATGTCTGAACTAATCAATATTTCACAAGATAGAAAAGTGTTGAATAATTACAATTAATATAATAATGGACGGCTTTCATGCCGTCCAAATTTAAATTATTTCGGTATTTTAACCACTACTTCTACATGATCTCCCTTATCTACTTCCTTGTACTCTGCATTAACTCCAGTATCTTTAATGGCAGAAAAGGCTTTTTTAAATGTATTTAAGTATATTCTAACATTTATTAAACTTTTTATATTTTGTTTTGATTCAACTTTTTCTTCTTTAGTTAAATCATTTAATATATCATTCACTAAAGCCTCTGTTCGATTTACATTTAATTCATTTTTTATTACTCTTTCAAGTATCTTTCTTTTCAAATCATCATCTGCCAGTTTTAACAATGCTCTTCCATGTCTTTCAGTCAAATTATATTCCAATAGACTCCTTTTAATGTCTTCTGGTAATTTCAAAAGCCTTAGCTTATTAGCAACTGTAGATTGGTTTTTACCCATTTTCTCTGCTACTTCTTGTTGAGTAAAACCATGATCTGATATTAGATTATAATAGCCTTCAGCTTCTTCAATGAAATTTAGATCTTCCCTTTGAAGATTCTCCATTAATGCAATTAAAGCTGATTCTTTGTCTCTATAATCTACTACAATGGCAGGTATTTCACTTAATCCAGCCAGCTCAGAAGCTCTAAGCCTTCTTTCTCCAGCTATTAATTCATAGGAATCCTCCCTAATTTTCCTAACACTAATAGGTTGAATTACTCCATATGATTTTATAGATTGACTAAGTTCTTCTAAGGCTCTTTGATTAAACTCTTTTCTAGGCTGATATGGATTAGGTTTAATAATAGATATAGGAATATATTTTATTTCCGGTTGAGTATTTTTCATGACATCCCTCTTCTCAATTGACATTAATATATATTTCTACATTAGGTAGATTATTTCCTTCTTTATTGCCCAAGTTTTTTTCTACAAATTTCTACAAATTATAGTGGGTTTTTCTTTGGTTTTCCTCCACCCCTAGGATATTTTGTAGGAGTCTCTTTTATTTTCTCTATTATTATCAAAGAATGTATTATATCAGATTTAGGAATTTTTACCAACTGTTTCTTTATAATCCTTCCACCTAGTGTCTCGATTCCTTTTTCTGACTCTTTTAATTCATTTTCTACATCTTCACCTTTCATAGATATAAAATATCCACCTACTTTTACAAAAGGCATACAGTATTCTGATAAAGTATTTAATGACGCAACTGCTCTAGATACACATATGTCATATTGTTCTCTATATATTTCTGTCCTTCCAAGCTCTTCTGCCCTTCCATGTATAGCCTCTATATTATTTAATTCTAATTCCTTAATTACTTCATTTAAAAAAGTAATTCTTTTATTTAAACTATCTAATAATGTAACTTGTAATTCCTTATTAAAAATCTTAAGAGGTAGACCTGGAAATCCTCCTCCTGTTCCTATATCTATTATCTTTTTTCTGCCATCAAATAATTTAGTCGCTATTGGAGTAAGACTATCTAAAAAATGTTTTATATCGATCTCTACATCATCAGTTATGGCAGTAATATTAATTTTTTCATTCCATTCTTTTAATAATCTCTTATATTTAATAAACTGATTTTGTTGCTCTTGACTTAATTCCATATTTAAATCTACTATTCCATCTAATAGGGTATTAATCGAGTTCATCTCTATTTTCTTTTCCCACCCTTCTTTTATGTTCTAAATAAATTAATAATACATTTATATCCGATGGAGATACTCCTGATATTCTAGATGCCTGTCCTACAGAATCGGGCTTTATATCATTTAATTTTTGTTTTGCCTCATTGCTAAGCCCCTTTACTACATTGTAGTCCATATCCTCACTTAGCTTTTTATTTTCTAGCTTTTTAAACTGTTCTATTTGAATCATTTGTTTCTTTATATAGCCGTCATATTTAATCTGAGTTTCTACCTGCAATCTAATTTCCCTTAATAGTTCAGGCCTATCTAAATCTAGAACTGATAAAGAGTCATATCCCAATTCAGGTCTTTTTATTAACTCATAAATATTTGTAGGTGTATTTATTGGAGAACTATTTAAACTCTCAATTATATCATTGTTCTCTTTAGTAGGATTTACTTGAACCTTTTTCAGTCTTTCTAATTCAAGTGCTATAGCTTCTTTCTTTTCTAACATTCTTTTATATCTGTCTTCCGTTACTAATCCTATTTTATAGCCACGCTCTGTAAGCCTTAAATCCGCATTATCTTGTCTTAAAGTAAGTCTATACTCAGCACGTGATGTCATCATCCTATACGGCTCTTCTGTGCCCTTAGTAACCAAATCGTCAATTAACACCCCGATATAAGCTTCTGACCTGTCAAGTATAAAGGGTTCTTCTCCTCTTATATTTAATACCGCGTTTATTCCAGCAATTAAACCTTGAGCTGCAGCTTCTTCATATCCTGATGATCCATTTATTTGTCCTGCAAAAAAGAGATTTTCTATTTCCTTATGTTCCAATGTTCTCTTTAATATTGTAGAATCTATTGAATCATATTCAATTGCATAGGCTGATCTCATAAATCTTACATTTTCAAGACCTATTATCTCTTTATACATTTCCAATTGAACCTCTTCTGGCAATGTAGAACTTACTCCTTGTACATACATTTCCTTTGTAGACAAACCCTCTGGTTCAATAAATACCTGATGTTTATTTCTATCTGCAAATCTAACTACCTTATCCTCTATTGAAGGGCAATATCTAGGACCAATACCATCAATATCTCCTGCGTACATTGGAGAACGATGTAAATTATTTCTTATGATTTCATGCATCTTTTCCGTAGTATAAGTTAAATAACATGGAACTTGCTCTCTATCAAATGTTTTATCCATATTTAGGAAAGAAAAAGGTATAACTTCTTCATCTCCTGGTTGAATCTCCATCCTTGAATAATCTATACTATCCCTATGGACTCTAGCAGGTGTACCAGTTTTTAACCTTCTCATTTGAAAACCTTTTTCTTTTAAAGCATCTGATAAAAGTATGGAAGGAAACATTCCATCAGGTCCTGATTCATAGTTGACTTCTCCCATAAATATTCTTCCCTTTAAATAAGTTCCTGTGGCTAAGATTACAGACTTACAATTATAAATTGCTCCTGTTCTCGTTATAACTCCTTTTACCACATTGTTTTGTAATAATATATCTATTACTTCCCCTTGTCTTAGGGTTAGATTTGGTTCTTCCTCTAATATCTTTTTCATTTCGGTATGATATATTTTTTTATCTGCTTGAACTCTCAAGGAATGAACAGCAGGACCCTTAGATGTATTTAACATTCTTGATTGAATAAAAGACTTATCTATATTTAATGCCATTTCTCCACCAAGGGCATCTATTTCCCTTACTAAATGTCCTTTCCCCGTTCCCCCTATATTGGGATTACAAGATAATGCTACTATAGAATCTAAACTCATTGTCATTATCATGGTGTTCATACCCATTCTGCTACTAGAAAGAGCCGCCTCAACACCTGCATGACCAGCACCTACTACTATAACATCATATTCTCCTGCAAAATATCTTTTCACTTCTTTCATAAATTTCACCTTTCTAATAAATCAGTGAATAGTTCAGACAAGTTTCGAATAAATTCGAAACTACTAAATAAAAACTAAAATAGATATTTTTTATTAATTCAAAGCTTTTTACTATTCACTATACACTTTTCACTATCTTTTCTATTTTCCTATGCAAAATTCAGAGAATATCCTATCTAAAATATCTTCTCCTATGGTATCTCCAGAGATTTCACCTAAGTTTTCCCAACAATTTTTCAAATCAACTTCTATACAATCTATAGGTACATTTGCTCCTATGTCCTCTAAAGCCTGTGTTATATTCTCTAAAGATTTTATTAACTGATTTTTATGCCTCATATTTGTAATTACTGCATCAGAATAAATCTCTACTTCTCCGCTATAAAACATATCTTTTATATTCTTTTCTAGTACATCTATACCTATACCAGAAGTAATAGAGGTTTCTATTACATCCTTATTATCTATAAGTTTTTTTAAATCATCTTTATTATACTTATTAGGTAAATCTGTTTTATTTAAAATAACTATACTCTTCTTATTTTTAATTAGCTCTATGATCTTATAATCTTCACTTGATAACTCTTTTGAAGCATCGAATACTCCTATAACTAAATCAGACTTTTCAACAGTTTCTTTGGCCCTGTCCACACCTATTTGCTCCACTATATCATCTGTATCTCTAATACCAGCAGTATCTACTATCCTAAGAGGTATTCCATCTATATTTACATATTCTTCTATGACATCTCTTGTAGTACCTGGTATATCAGTTACTATAGCCCTGTTTTCTCGAAGAATTGCATTTAATAAAGATGATTTTCCTACATTAGGTTTACCTAGTATTACAGTATTTAGTCCATCTCTTAAAATCTTACCTCTATCTGCTGTAGATAAAAGTTTTTCTATTTCTTCCTTTACTTTATTGCCACTTAATTTTAAATCATCGTAGGTAACTTCTTCTATGTCTTCATCTGGAAAATCTATTGAAACTTCAACATGGGCAATCATCTCCAATAGTATATCTCTTATTTCCTTTATCTTTCTAGATAAAGAGCCTTCCAATTGATCTAAGGATGTCTCAAAACTTTTATCTGTTTTAGCTTTTATCATGTCTATAATAGCTTCTGCCTGAGATAAATCCAATCTTCCATTTAAAAATGCTCTTTTAGTAAATTCTCCTGGCTCGGCTAGTCTTGCTCCACTATTTAATACAAGTTCCAATACTTTCTTTACTGAAATAATGCCACCGTGACAATATATCTCTACCATATCCTCTCTAGTATAGGTAGTAGGTCCTTTCATAAAAGATATTAAAACTTCATCTATTAATTGATTGTTTTTTTTATCTACAATATGTCCATATACTAATTTTCTATTATATTTGTTACCTAGTTTTTCTGTTTTATTACCTTTAAATATGGCATTTCCAATACTTAAAGCATTTTTTCCACTAATTCTTACTATACCTATTCCAGCCTCACCAATAGCTGTAGAAATTGCAGCAATAGTCATAATTTCACCTCACTAACAAAAGTATTTAATATTCCAATACTCTCCATATTTATAATAATTTACAAGATTCTCTATATCATAAGAGAAACCCAGTATTATACTGGGTTCTTAGTTTTACTTTGCTTGAATAACTACTCTTCTGTAAGGTTCATCACCTTCGCTATAAGTTGTTATTCCTTGTATATTTTGTAATGCAGAATGTATAATTCTTCTTTCATAAGGATTCATAGGTTCTAATTTAATAGGCTTTCTAATATATTTCGCTTTTTCAGCCATTTTATTAGCTAATTTTATCAAGGTTTCTTCTCTCTTTGCCCTATATCCTTCTGTATCTACTACAACCTTAGTATAATCATCTCGATTTTTATTTATAACTAAACTTAATAAATACTGAATTGCATCAAGAGTATTACCTCTTTTTCCTATTAATATCCCCATATCTGTGGAGCTAATTTCCTTTATATCTACAATTAGACTATCTCCATCTTTTTTAACTACATTTACTGCACTTATATTCATAGAATTTAATATCTTTGATAAATAATTATCTGCTATTTCAATAGGGTCATATGTTACAGAAACCCTAACTTTTGCGTCTTTTCCACCGATTAAACCAAATAAACCTTTACTTGGTTCCTCTATTACCTCTATTTCAACATCTTTTTCACTTACATTCAATTCCATTAAAGCCTCTTTTACTGCTTCATCAATGGTTTTTGATACCTTAATAACAGACCTCATGACCTTAATTCTCCTCCTTAATTTTACGTAAAGACTTATTTGTCACAACTTGTTGTATAATAGAGAAAATATTACCTATTACCCAATATAGTGCAAGTCCTGCTGCAAATCCTTTTGCAGCCATAAAAATCATTACAGGTAAAAATATATTCATCATTCTCTGTGTAGCTTGTGCTTGAGGGTCTGTACTTGGCTGAACCATAGTTAAACTTTGTAAATAAGTAGTAGCTGCTGCTAACAATGGTAGTCCCCAAAGGTAAGGATCTGGAACTTCTAGATTTTGAATCCAAAAAAATGTTTTATTCATAGCTTGGTAAACTGCTGGGTCTTTGAAAGCATAAATAGTAGGATTGCCCATTACTTTAAAAAAAGCAAGAATAATGGGAAATTGAATTAAAAGTGGCAAACATCCAGCAGCTGGATTATAATTATGTTCTTTATATAATTCTGCCATCTTTGCCTGCATAGTTTGAGGATCATTTTTATATTTATTTTGAATTTCTTTCATTTTCGGTTGAATCTCATTCATCTTCTTTGAGGATTTACTCTGATGTAAATTAACAGGTAAAAGTATAATCTTAAATATTACAGTCGTTATTATTATAGCCATTGCATAAAAAGAAAAATTTTGTGGTTCTGTACCAATATTAGACACCATATCATAGACAAACTTTAAAAGCCCGCCTAATATGTTACCTAAAAAAGCCGTCATTTATAAACCCCCTATCATTTTAACGGATCATATCCTCCTTTATTAAATGGATGACATCTCAATATTCTTCTTATAGTTAAATAAGTTCCCTTAATAAATCCATATTTTTGGTAGGCTTGTATAGAATATTCTGAGCAAGTTGGATAAAATCTGCAATTTTTTCTAGTTAGTATATATTTCGATATAAAATTCTGATAAAATTTGATTAAAAAAATAGCTATTTTAGCCATCACTATCTCTTTTATCCATCAATAAGTTTCCTAATTTTAAAATATGAAGCATTGCACTTTCTAACTCTTTATATGAAATATCCACCGTGTTTTTTTTTGGTATAAAAATTAAATCATAGTTATTCTTTATGTTCTCAAAATTTAGTCTATAAATTTCTTTCATCCGTCTTCTTATCTTATTTCTAACAACTGAATTTCCAATCTTTTTAGTAATAGAATAACCTACTCTAGTGTTTCCAATATTATTCTTCTTAACGTAAAGAACTAAATTTCTGTTCCAATAACTCTTTCCACCACTATAGACTTTCTTAAACTCCATATTACTTCTTAATCTATAAATCTTATTCATTGCATTTGCTCCCTTTAGTCAAATAAATGGCCTTTAATTATAAGAAAAGCTTCTATAATATATAGAAAACATTCAAAGTTAAGGAAACTTTTCTATTCGTTATAAAAAGGCCACCATATTAGCGGCCTTATGCAGTTAATTTCTTTCTACCTCTTCTTCTTCTTGCTTTTATTATTTCTCTACCTGATCTAGTTTTCATTCTTTTTCTAAATCCGTGTTCTCTACTTCTTTGTCTCTTTTTTGGTTGATAAGTTCTTTTCACTTATAAACACCTCCTTCGATAATATAACTTCAGAAATATATAAAATAATACAGAGTTTTCCATTAAGAAAACATGAATACTACTAATGATTATATTTATTTGAAGCAGATATGTCAAGATTTTTCAACAAAACTATATTTAGAAAAAGTTACTAACAATATGTTTAAGTTGTGGATAATTTTGTTGAATATCTTTACGTTTTTTGTTATTATTAAATAACATGTGGATATTATATTTTACTTATCAAGAATCAAAAGTTATACACATTTTGTGGATAGTATGTGTATAACTTTTATATCGCTTAGGACTTTCTTACATAAAAGCTTGTATTTATCTCACCTTTTATCCACATTGTATTTTTTTTATGCTGTGTTGATAAGTTAATATTTATAAATGTTATTTTTTTAATAACATTATATCAATAGTTTATCCACAAACTTTATTTTCCAAACTCATTTATTTTTTTTATATAAATTTAAAAATCTTGTTGATAACTATGTTTATAACCTATAGAAAATTTCTAATTTCATTCTGTTAATTTATGAACTTTTTGCTAATAAGTTTTCAAGAACGAATATTTTTATTTTTTTTATAGAACTTTTTCCTATGACTTTTATAAAAAAGTTTAAATTTTTTTCTATAGGCTATAATTTTAATGGATAGGAGGTAAAAAAATGGCTTCAAGTTTAGATAATATTTGGAATGAGGTTTTAAACCTTATTAAAGTAGAATTAACAGAAGTTAGTTTCAATACTTGGCTGAAAGCAATAGAGCCCATTAGCATTTCTTCTGATAAAGTAATTTTAGCAGCGCCTAATGAATTTACAAAAGGTATTTTAGTAGGAAGATACCTTAATCTAATAAAAAATGCCTTTTCTCATATTACCGAGGAAGAATTTGATATTCAATTTATTATACCTGGAGAAGAATATTCTCTAAACATAGGACAACCTGTAGTACAAGAGACAAATGATAATAATCATAAATCACAGTTAAATCCTAAATACACTTTTGATACATTTGTAATAGGCAATAGTAACCGTTTTGCCCACGCAGCTTCGTTAGCTGTAGCTGAAGCACCAGCACAAGCATATAATCCTTTATTTATTTATGGAGGAGTTGGACTTGGAAAAACTCACTTAATGCACGCAATTGGACATTATATACTTAGTCAAAATCCTAACTCAAAGGTAGTATATGTTTCGTCAGAAAAATTTACAAATGAATTAATTAACTCTATTAGAGAATATAGAAATGAAGAATTTAGAAATAAATATAGAAATATAGATGTTCTTCTAGTAGACGATATTCAATTTATTGCTGGTAAAGAAGGTACCCAAGAGGAGTTTTTCCATACCTTTAATGCACTTCATGAAGCAAATAAACAAATAATAATATCTAGTGATAGACCACCTAAAGAAATTCCAACGTTGGAAGACAGACTTAGATCTAGATTTGAGTGGGGACTTATTGCAGATATTCAACCACCAGATTTAGAAACAAGAATAGCCATTCTTAGAAAAAAAGCTAATGTAGAAAATATTAAAGTAAATGATAATGTAATGCTTTATATAGCTTCAAAAATCCAGTCTAATATTAGAGAGTTAGAAGGGGCTTTAATCAGAGTAGTAGCCTATTCTTCTTTAACTAATAGTGAAGTTACTGAAGAACTGGCAGAAGAAGCTTTAAAAGATATATTATTGAGCAATAAAACTGTAGAAATCACTGTAGATTTAATAAAAGAAATAGTATCTAAAAACTTTAAAATTAAAATAGATGATTTTAATTCAAAGAAAAGAACTAGAGCAATAGCACATCCTAGACAAATTGCTATGTATTTAACTAGAGAACTTACTGATTTATCTTTACCTAAAATTGGAGAAGAATTTGGTGGTAGAGATCATACAACTGTAATACATGCTTATGATAAAATAAGTACAGATATAAATGAAAATCAAGATTTAAAAAAGAAAATTGATGATATAGTAAAAGAATTAAAAGGATAAATTATATTACTAGTTGTGGATAGTTTAAATAGTTTATAAATACTTATCCACATGTTATTAAAAGTGTATAATCTTTTATATTTCCAATTACAAACTGTTATCCACATAATCACAGCCCCTACTACTATTACTACTATATATTTTATATTCTTTCTATATCATGAAAAAGAGGAGGTCTAATTAAAATGAAATTTAAAATAAACCAAAAAGATTTATCTAAACATATAAATATTGCACAAAAAGGAATATCATCTAGAACAACTTTACAAATATTAGATGGTATTTTACTAGAAGCATACAAGGGTAGATTAAGACTTATAGGAACTGACCTAGAAATAAGTATTGAAACCTATGTAAATTGTGAAATAGAAGAAGAAGGGGCAATTGTAGTTAATTCTAAAATATTTGGAGATATAGTAAAAAAACTTCCAGATGCACCAATTTATATACATGTGGATAACAATAATATAAATATTAAATGCGAGAACTCTGAATTCAATATAATAGGAAATTCATCGAAAGAATATCCTGATCTTCCTTTGATATTAGACCACACAAGCTTTGAATTGCCAAATGACCTATTTAAATCTGCCATAAGGCAAACTGTATTTGCAACTACTCAAGATGAAACTAGGCCGTCTTTGACGGGTGTATTAATAGAGATTGAAAATAAGCTTATTTCTTTTGTTGCCTTAGATGGTTATAGATTATCTTTAAGAAAATTACCAATAGAATCAGATGTACAGCTTAAAATAATAATACCAGGTAGAGCACTAAATGAATTAAATAAGATTTTGGAAGATAATGAAGAAATAATGAAAATAGCAGCAGCACCAGGTCATGTTGTATTCAATACTGGAGATACAATAGTATATTCAAGACTCCTAGAAGGTCAATTCTTTAATTATAGAGAAATCATAAGAAAGGATCATAAAACATCTGTAACAGTTAATAAACGAGAGTTTCAAAATAGTTTAGAGAGAGCTTCACTATTGGCTAAAGAAGAAAAAGCTAATTTAGTTAAATTAAATATAGTGAATGAACAAATACTTATAAAATCTAATTCTGAAATAGGAAATGTAAATGAAGTAATAAATGCAGATGTAAATGGGGAAAATATAAATATTGCATTTAATTCAAGGTATATACTAGAAGGTATAAAAATAATAGATTCAGAGGAAATACAATTAAACTTTATGGGTAGTTTAAATCCATGTATTATAAAGCCAATACAAGATGAAAATTATATTTATTTAGTATTGCCTGTTCGTCTTGCACAGGATGATTTTTAGAGGAGAGATATTATGAAGGAAATATCAATAGATACTGATTATATAAAATTAGATCAATTTTTAAAACATATAGGAGTTGCTCAAACTGGAGGTCAAGCAAAAATTATCATAAGTGAAGGTAGCATAAAAGTAAATAATGAGGTAGTATTACAAAGAGGCAAAAAAATAAGAAAAGATGATATAGTTAATATTGAGGGCTATGATTCCTTTATTGTGGTATAATACTATTTGCCTTTAAGGGGTGTTTTTGTTGTATGTAAAAAATATAAGACTAATAAACTTTAGAAATTACTATAGTCTAAATATAAAACTAAACGAAAAAACTAATGTCTTTATAGGAAAAAATGCTCAAGGAAAAACTAATTTATTAGAAGCAATTTATATTTGTGGAACTGGAAAGTCTTTCAGAACAAGTAGAGATAAGGAAATAATAAATTTCGATAAAAATGAAGCTTATGTTGGTTCTGAAATAAATATTGGGAAATATGAAAAATTTATAGAGATAAAGCTAGAAAGAGACAAGGCAAAAAGAATTAGGGTAAATAAAACAGAACTAAAAAGCCATAAAGAACTTTATAGTGGATTAAATGTAGTTGTATTTTCTCCTGAAGATTTAAAATTAGTAAAGGGTGGTCCTAGTGAAAGAAGGAATTTTTTAGATACGGAAATCTCACAAATAAAACCAGTATATAATTTCAATATAAATAGATATAATAAAGTGTTATTTCAGAGAAATAACCTATTAAGATCTGGTAAGTTTCAGGAAAATATTTCTAATCTTTTAGAAATATTTGATTTACAAATGGCTAATATTGGCACGGAAATAATATTAGAAAGATATAGGTATATAAAAGAGTTATCAAGTATATTAGAAATAACCCACAATAATATAACTTCATCAAAGGAAAAATTAGAACTTCACTATATTTCAAATATTGAAATATTAGATAATAAAATAGAGATGGAAAAAAGATATTTAGATAAACTTAGAAATAATGTAAAAAGTGATATAGAGTCATCTTTTACGCAGTTAGGACCTCATAGAGATGATATATTTATTAATATAAATAATAAAGAGCTCAAAACCTATGGTTCTCAAGGACAACAAAGAACAGCAGTATTATCCATAAAACTATCGGAAGTAGAACTAATAAAGAAACAAAAAGGCGTTTATCCAGTTTTACTTTTAGATGATGTTTTTTCTGAATTAGATGAGGAAAGGCGAAGATATTTAATTCATTCTTTTAAAAATATGCAAACTTTAATAACAGTAACAGATGCTGTAGATTTAAAAGAAATGGATAATATTGAAAAATCAATATATTATATAGACAATGGACAATTAAGTTAGATAGGAGTTACAATATGATTATTCATATAGGTGATAATAATTATATATTTACAAAGGACATAATAGCTATACTGGATAAAAAGGCAGCAGAAGGTACTAAAAAGACTAGAGAATTTATAAATAAATTGATAGAAGAAAACTCAATAGTTGGAAGTTTGGATGAAAGTATTAAATCTTATGTACTAGTATCAAGAAATAATAAGACAATAATTTATACATCAAATATATCTTCAAAAGCACTGTCAAATAGAAATACTTATGAATAGATAATAATAGATTGGAGGTAAATTAATGGATAACGAAATAAATAGTAATAATGATAGACATTATACGGCCCAAGATATACAAGTACTTACAGGATTAGAACCAGTAAGAAAAAGACCAGGTATGTATATAGGTAGTACAGGTGTAAAAGGACTCCACCACTTAGTATATGAAGTAGTAGATAATAGTATAGATGAGGCTTTAGCAGGAATTTGTGACACTATTAGGGTCACTATTTTTGATGATAATTCAGTTAAGATAACAGATAATGGAAGTGGAATACCTGTAGAAACTCATCCTCAAACTGGAAAATCTACAGTAGAAACTGTTTTAACCATACTACATGCAGGTGGAAAATTTGATAATGGTGCATATAAGGTATCTGGTGGACTACATGGAGTTGGTGTTTCTGTAGTAAATGCCCTATCTGAATGGTTAATAGCTAACGTAAGAAGAAATGGTAAAGAGTATACCCAAAGATTTGAAAGGGGTATATCCAAAACAGAACTAGAAGTAGTGGGAGATTCTAATGAAACAGGTACAACTATTCATTTTAAACCTGATGCACAGATATTTGAAACTATAATATTTAGTTTTGAAACCTTAGAACATAGATTTAGGGAAATGGCCTTTTTAAATAAAGGAATTAAGATTATACTAGAAGATAAAAGAGAAGAAAAAATAAAAGAATTCCATTATGAAGGTGGAATAAAGTCATTTGTAGAATATATAAATAAAAATAAAACTCCGATTCAAAAAGATATAATGTATTTTGATGGAGTAAAAGATGGCACTACTGTAGAGTTAGCATTACAATATACAGATGGATATTCAGAAAATATATTTACTTTTGCTAATAATATTAACACACCAGAAGGAGGAACCCACTTATCAGGACTTAGAACTGCCTTAACTAGAATTATGAATGATTATGGTAGAAAATATGGATTTCTTAAAGAGAAAGATGAAAATCTAAGTGGAGATGATGTAAGAGAAGGGTTGACTGGAATATTATCTGTTAAGTTAATGGAGCCTCAATTCGAAGGACAGACTAAGAGTAAACTAGGAAATAGTGAAGTTAGAGGTATAGTAGAATCCTTAACTTATGACTATATAAGTATGTATTTAGAAGAAAATCCTAAAGATGGAAAGATAATATTAGAAAAAGCAATATCTTCTCAGAGAGCTAGAGATGCTGCTAGAAAAGCAAGGGATTTAACTAGAAGAAAATCTGTTTTAGAGAATACTACATTGCCTGGTAAACTAGCAGATTGTCAAGATTCTGATTTAGAAACCACAGAAATTTATATCGTAGAAGGAAACTCAGCTGGTGGTAGTGCAAAGCAAGGCAGAGATAAAAAATTCCAAGCTATACTGCCGCTGAGAGGTAAAATATTAAATGTAGAAAAGGCTAGATTAGATAGAATTTTAAGTTCAGAGGAAATAAAGATCATGATTACAGCCTTTGGAACGGGAATTGGTGAAGATTTTAATATAGAAAAGTTAAGATATGGTAAAATAATTTTAATGACAGATGCTGACGTAGATGGTGCACATATTAGAACTTTACTTTTGACATTTTTCTATAGATATATGAAAGAATTAATTGATAATGAACATATATATATAGCTCAACCACCCCTTTATAAGGTGACTAAAAATAGACAAGAACATTATGTATACAATGACAATGAACTAGATAAACTTTTAGATGAAATAGGTAGAACAAATTATACTCTTCAAAGGTATAAAGGTCTTGGAGAAATGAACCCAGAACAATTATGGTCTACAACTATGGATCCATCAACCAGAACTCTTTTAAAGGTAACTTTAGAAGATGCTGTGGCCGCTGATGAAGTATTTACTACTCTAATGGGAGATAAGGTGGGGCCAAGGAGACAATTCATTGAAGAAAATGCTAAATTTGTAAAAAATCTAGATATATAGGAGGTAAGTCATGGACAGAGAATTTGATAATGTAGTTGAAATAAATATTGAACACGAAATGAAAAAGTCCTACTTAGATTATTCCATGAGTGTAATTATGAGTCGTGCCTTACCAGACGTACGTGATGGATTAAAACCAGTTCATAGAAGAATTATTTATGCTATGGATGAACTTAGTATGAGTCCAGATAAACCCTATAGAAAGTCTGCTAGGGTTGTAGGGGACGTACTGGGTAAGTATCACCCTCATGGTGATAGTTCTGTTTATGATGCAATGGTAAGACTTGCACAGGATTTTAATATTAGATACCCATTGGTAGATGGTCATGGAAACTTTGGTTCTATAGATGGTGATGAAGCTGCTGCAATGCGTTATACAGAAGCTAGAATGACAAAACTTGCAATGGAAATGTTAAGGGATATAGGTAAAGATACAGTAGACTATAGACCAAACTTTGATGAGACATTAAAGGAGCCTATAGTACTTCCAAGTAGATTTCCAAATTTAATGGTTAACGGTTCTTCAGGTATAGCAGTAGGAATGGCAACTAATATTCCGCCTCATAACTTAAAAGAGGTTATAGATGGTATTGTAATGCTTATAGATAGCCCTGATTCTACAATAGATGACTTAATGACAGTAATAAAAGGTCCAGATTTTCCTACGGCTGGTCATATAATGGGGAAAGATGGTATTAGATCTGCATTTAAAACTGGTAGAGGTAAAATAAGGGTAAGAGCTGTTACTGAAATAGAAGAAACAAATAAAGGAAGACATAGAATTATAGTAACAGAACTACCTTATCAGGTTAATAAGGCAAATTTAATCGAAAAAATAGCAGAATATGTTAGAGATAAAAAATTAGAAGGAATATCTGATTTAAGAGATGAATCTGATAGAGAAGGTCTGAGAATAGTTATAGAAATAAAAAGGGATGCAAATCCAAATGTAGTTTTAAACAATCTATATAAATATACTCAGCTTCAGACTACATTTGGAGTTATAATGTTAGCTTTAGTTAATGATGAACCTAAGATTTTGGATCTAAAGGAAATGCTTTCTTATTATGTTGATCATCAGAAGGAAATAATAACTAGAAGAACTCAATATGATTTAAATAAAGCAGAAGAAAGAGCTCATATAGTTGAGGGATTAAAAATAGCTTTAGATAACATAGATGAAGTAATCCGTATCATAAGATCATCTAAAACAGAAGCAATAGCTAAGGAAGCTTTGATGGAAAACTTTGGTCTATCAGATAGACAATCTCAAGCTATAATGGATATGAGATTAAGAAGATTAACTGGTTTGGAAAGAGCAAAATTAGAGGAAGAATATGAAGAACTCATAAAAGAAATCAATAGATTTAGAGAAATTTTAGCAAATGAAAGATTAATATATCAAATAATTAAAGATGAATTAATAGAGTTAAAAGAAAAATATGGAGATCCTAGAAGAACAAGAATAATGCCTTCAGCGGATGAAATAGATATAGAAGATATGATTGAAGAAGAAGATGTTGTAATTACATTAACTCACTTTGGATATATAAAGAGAACTCCTGAGTACACATATAAGACTCAAAAAAGAGGCGGAAAAGGAATAATAGCTTTAACTACTAGGGAAGAAGATTTCGTGGAAGATCTGTACATTACTTCAACTCATGATACTATTCTATTCTTTACTAATAAAGGTAAAGTGTTCTCATTAAAGGCATACGAAATTCCAGAAGGTGGTAGACAGGCTAAAGGAACTGCCATAATAAATCTATTGAATTTAACAGGTGATGAAAAGATAAGTGCCATAATTCCTATAAATAAAAATACTACTGCCACTAATTTAATTTTAATTACTAAATCTGGTATAATTAAGAAAACTGGATTAGAACATTTTGAAAATATTAGAAAAAATGGCATTATAGGTATTAGTCTAAAAGAAGATGATGAGTTAATAGGAGTTAGAAAAACTAATGGAAAGCAAGAAATAATTGTAGTAACTAGAAAAGGAATGTCCATTAGATTTAACGAAAGTGATGTTAGAGAAATGGGCAGGTCTGCCATGGGTGTAAAGGCTATAGATTTGAAAAAAGATGATAAAGTTGTTGCCATGGAACTAGTGGAAGAAGGTAAGAGACTACTAGTTATATCAGAATATGGATTTGGTAAGAGAACATCTTTAGAAGAATATAAGACCCAAAATAGAGGTGGAAAAGGTTTAATAACCTATCATATAAGAGAAAAAACAGGAGATATAGTTTCAGCTAAGGTTGTAGATGATAATGATGAAATAATGATGATTTCATTTAGTGGTACAATAATCAGACTTATAGCTAAAGATATATCCATTATGGGTAGAAGTACTCAAGGAGTTACTCTTATGAAGATGAGTGATGACAGAGTAGTTGCTGTAGCAAAATATGTAGGAGAAGAATAAATATATTAAGATTCCTTATTTTTAAAAATAAGGAATCTTTTATTATAGAGAAATTTCAAATCCCAGTATCACACTTTACATTAAGATTCTTTTATTATAAAATCAATATATAATAATATAAAAAGGGAGGTTTTTGCAAATGTCTTTAAATATAGAAGTACAATTTGATGAAAAAGAAAATATGTGGATTGTTTTTCCAAAAGGCGAAATAGATATTTATACTTCTCCTAAATTAAAAGAAAAGGTATTAAATGCTTTTGATAGTAACCCGAGGGATATATTAATAGACGGTGATAATTTAGATTATGTAGATAGTACAGGACTTGGAGCATTAATATATATATTAAAAAAATTAAAAGATAATAATTTTAAGATATATTTATCAAATATTAAACCTAATATACTAAAGTTATTTCATATTACAGAATTAGATAAGTTATTTATTATAAGAGGTGAGGTAGATGAATAAAGATGTAATTAGTCTTATAATCCCCAGAAAGCCTGATTATATTAGTTTAATTAGACTCACTACTTCAGGAATAGGAAATAGTATGGCATTAAGTGTAGATGATATAGAGGATATTAAGGTTTCCATAGGAGAAGCTTGTATAAATGCACTTATTTTGAATGAAAAAGAAGAAATATTAATAGTATTTGAAATAGAAGAAGAAAGATTAACAGTAAAAGTAACAGGTGTTAAAGAAAACATACCTGATTATATAGAAGATAAAAAAGAAAGAGAATTAGGATTACTCATTATAAAGTCATTGATGGATAAAGTAGCATTTACTGAAAATGGTATAGAAATGATTAAATATATAGAGGATGATATTCAATGACTAGCAAGAGTCAGGAAGAAAGAGAAACAAAAAATCTAAAGGATAAGATGGAAATTAAGGAATTATTTAAGGCATATAGTGAAACTAAGGACAAGGATATTAGAAATAAGCTAATTGAAAAGCATATATACATTGCAGAGATATTATCTAAGAAGTATGCTAATCGAGGTATAGAATATGATGATATATATCAAGTTGCTTGTATAGGACTTATATATGCTATAGATAGATATAATATAGAAAAAGGTTATGAATTTTCAAGTTTCGCAACTCCAACTATAATAGGTGAAATAAAAAAGTATTTTAGAGATAAGGGTTGGACCATAAGAGTACCTAGAAGAATACAAGAACTATCTAAAAAGATAAATAATGCAAAAGTACTACTATCCCAACAATTACAAAGATCACCTACAATTGAAGATATAGCAAATTATTTGAACTATACAGAAGAAGAAATACTAGAAGCTATGGAAGCTAGTAAAGTATATACCCCTCAATCACTAGATGTAACCTATGATTCTAATAGTGAAGATAAAGATGTAAATCTAGCAGATTTAATAGGTGAAGAAGATGAATATTTTAGCAAAATAGAAAACAATGACTTTTTAACAAGGACTATGGAGAAACTAAATGATGTGGAAAAACAAATATTAATTGAAAGATATTTCAATAAAAAGACTCAAGTATCCATAGCTAAAGATTTAGAAATATCTCAAATGACAGTTTCAAGAATTGAAAAAAGGGTTTTGGAGAAACTGAGAAAAGAAGTAGATAAGATAATGATGTAAGAGGAAAAAGGTAGCTGAAACAATATATAATAATAAAACTAAAACTTTTTAATAAAACGTGTTGACTTTTATTTGGAAAAGGTGTATTATAGTAAAAGTCAGCTACGACAAATAACTTCATAAATCAACAAATGATTTAAAAAAAGTTTTAAAAAGTAGTTGACAGCAAATGAAAAATTTGCTATACTGAATAAGTTGCCTCGAGAGAGACAACGAGAACCTAGAAAACTAAACAGTGTGAGAAACTTTGAATTATAAAAAGTAACACATGAAATAACAGTCAGCAAATTTGAGCTAATCAGACTTTTAAATGAGAGTTTGATCCTGGCTCAGGACGAACGCTGGCGGCGTGCCTAACACATGCAAGTCGAGCGAAGTTTTCAAAGCAGATTTCTTCGGAATGAAGCTTTGATTATCTTAGCGGCGGACGGGTGAGTAACGCGTGAGAAACCTGCCTTTCACAAAGGGATAGCCTCGGGAAACTGGGATTAATACCTTATGACACTTAAGAGTCGCATGACTTTTAAGTCAAAGCGTAAAGCGGTGAAAGATGGTCTCGCGTCCCATTAGTTAGTTGGTGAGGTAATGGCTCACCAAGACCGCGATGGGTAGCCGGCCTGAGAGGGTGAACGGCCACACTGGAACTGAGACACGGTCCAGACTCCTACGGGAGGCAGCAGTGGGGAATATTGCACAATGGAGGAAACTCTGATGCAGCGACGCCGCGTGAACGATGAAGGCTTTCGGGTCGTAAAGTTCTGTCCTTGGGGACGATAATGACGGTACCCAAGGAGGAAGCCCCGGCTAACTACGTGCCAGCAGCCGCGGTAATACGTAGGGGGCAAGCGTTGTCCGGATTTATTGGGCGTAAAGGGTGCGTAGGCGGCCATTTAAGTCAGATGTGAAAGATCACGGCTCAACCGTGGTAAGCATTTGAAACTGAAAGGCTTGAGTTAAGGAGAGGAAAGTGGAATTCCTAGTGTAGCGGTGAAATGCGTAGATATTAGGAGGAATACCAGTGGCGAAGGCGACTTTCTGGACTTATACTGACGCTGAGGCACGAAAGCGTGGGGAGCGAACAGGATTAGATACCCTGGTAGTCCACGCCGTAAACGATGAGTGCTAGGTGTTGGGGGTCAAACCTCGGTGCCGCAGCTAACGCATTAAGCACTCCGCCTGGGGAGTACGTACGCAAGTATGAAACTCAAAGGAATTGACGGGGACCCGCACAAGCAGCGGAGCATGTGGTTTAATTCGAAGCAACGCGAAGAACCTTACCAGGGCTTGACATGCCCCTGACCGTCCTAGAGATAGGACTTTACCTTCGGGTACAGGGGACACAGGTGGTGCATGGTTGTCGTCAGCTCGTGTCGTGAGATGTTGGGTTAAGTCCCGCAACGAGCGCAACCCTTGCCTTTAGTTGCTACCATTAAGTTGAGCACTCTAGAGGGACTGCCGATGACAAATCGGAGGAAGGTGGGGATGACGTCAAATCATCATGCCCTTTATGTCCTGGGCTACACACGTGCTACAATGGTCGGTACAGCGAGCAGCGACTTAGTGATAAGGAGCAAATCTCTTAAAGCCGATCCCAGTTCGGATTGTAGGCTGCAACTCGCCTACATGAAGTCGGAGTTGCTAGTAATCGTGAATCAGAATGTCGCGGTGAATGCGTTCCCGGGTCTTGTACACACCGCCCGTCACACCATGGGAGTTGGCAATACCCGAAGCCAGTGAGCTAACCTTTGGAGGCAGCTGTCGAAGGTAGGGTCAATAACTAGGGTGAAGTCGTAACAAGGTAGCCGTATCGGAAGGTGCGGCTGGATCACCTCCTTTCTAAGGAGTTCAAAAGGACTCACACTGTTTGTTTATAAATTTGGTTCGCTAAAATTACAGAATCAATCACATTGAAATCCTTTGGATTTCAATTGTTAATTGTAGACTGTGAAATTGTGAATTAACGTGGGGGTGTAGCTCAGTTGGGAGAGCACCTGCCTTGCAAGCAGGGGGTCAGGAGTTCGACTCTCCTCATCTCCACCATTATGACCTAACGCAATGAGCGTAGCGAATTGATGTAGGTCAAACGCAACGAGAACCAAATTTACACGAGCGTAGCCAGTGAATAGATTTGAGTTTCGAGACTGCGGTGGTAATTGAACATTGAAAACTAAAGAATGCAATATAAATAAGTAATTAAGGTCAAGTTATTAAGGGCGTAGGGCGAATGCCTTGGCACCAAGAGCCGATGAAGGACGGGATAAGCACCGATATGCTTCGGGGAGTCGCAAATAGACATTGATCCGGAGATTTCCGAATGGGGAAACCTACTTGAGCAACCCTCAAGTATCATACACTGAATACATAGGTGTATGAAGGAAGACCAGGGGAACTGAAACATCTAAGTACCCTGAGGAGAAGAAAGAAAAATCGATTTCCTAAGTAGCGGCGAGCGAACGGGAAACAGCCCAAACCAGATTTATCTGGGGTTAAGGACCAGCATAACGGAATAATGAATCTAATAGAAGAGGATTGGAAAATCCCACCAAAGACGGTGATAGTCCGGTATATGAAAGATGAGTTTACCAGCTGGTATCCAGAGTACCACGGGACACGAGAAATCCAGTGGGAAGTAGGGAGGACCACCTCCCAAGGCTAAATACTCCTTGGTGACCGATAGAGAATAGTACCGTGAGGGAAAGGTGAAAAGAACCCCGGAAGGGGAGTGAAATAGAATCTGAAACCCTACGCCTACAAGCAGTGGAAGCACATTATTAGTGTAACCACGTACTTTTTGTAGAACGGGCCAGCGAGTTATGGTAGTGAGCAAGGTTAATGACTTAAGGTCAGGAGCCGTAGGGAAACCAAGTCTTAATAGGGCGAAATAGTTCCCTGCCATAGACCCGAAACCGGGTGACCTATCCATGGGCAGAGTGAAGTTGAAGTAAAATTCAATGGAGGCTCGAACCCGTTAGCGTTTAAAAGCTATGGGATGACCTGTGGATAGGGGTGAAAAGCCAATCGAACTCGGAGATAGCTGGTTCTCCTCGAAATAGCTTTAGGGCTAGCCTCAAGGAAGAGTGAAATGGAGGTAGAGCACTGAATGGTCTAGGGGCGCATAGCGTTACCAAAACCTATCAAACTCCGAATGCCATAATCATACCCTTGGGAGTCAGACTATGTGGGATAAGCTTCATAGTCGAAAGGGAAAGAGCCCAGATCACCAGCTAAGGTCCCTAAATCCAGATTAAGTGGTAAAGGATGTGAGGTTTCACAGACAACCAGGATGTTGGCTTAGAAGCAGCCATACATTTAAAGAGTGCGTAATAGCTCACTGGTCGAGAGACCTTGCGCCGAAGATTTCCGGGGCTTAAATCTGGTACCGAAGCTGTGGGATTCGAAAGAATCGGTAGAGGAGCATTGTGTGTGGGTAGAAGGTATACCGAAAGGAGTGCTGGACTGCACACAAGAGAGAATGCTGGCATAAGTAGCGAGAGGTGAGTGAGAATCTCACCCGTCGAAAGCCTAAGGTTTCCTGAGGAAGGTTCGTCCACTCAGGGTAAGTCGGGACCTAAGCTGAGGCTGAAAAGCGTAGGCGATGGACAACAGGTTGAAATTCCTGTACTAGTTACAAGCGTTTGAGAGATGGAGTGACGCAGGAGGATAAGCTAAGCGTGCCGTTGGTTGAGCACGTCCAAGCTTTTAGGGAGTTGAGATAGGCAAATCCGTTTCAACAATCCTGAGAAGTGATGGGGATCGAAAAACAAGTAGAGAAGTAGCTGACTCCACACTGCCAAGAAAAGCTTCTATCGAGTAAGTAACTACCCGTACCGCAAACCGACACAGGTAGGCGAGGAGAGAATCCTAAGACGAGCGGAAGAACCATTGTTAAGGAACTCGGCAAAATAGCCCCGTAACTTAGGGAGAAGGGGTGCCAGGGAAACCTGGCCGCAGTGAATAGGCCCAAGCGACTGTTTACCAAAAACACAAGTATCTGCTAAGTCGAAAGACGAAGTATAGGTGCTGACACCTGCCCGGTGCTGGAAGGTTAAGGGGAAGAGTTAGGGAAACCGAAGCTTAGAACTTAAGCCCCAGTAAACGGCGGCCGTAACTATAACGGTCCTAAGGTAGCGAAATTCCTTGTCGGGTAAGTTCCGACCCGCACGAAAGGTGTAACGATTTGGGCACTGTCTCAACAATGGATCCGGTGAAATTGTAGTATACGTGAAGATGCGTATTACCCGCGACAGGACGGAAAGACCCCGTGGAGCTTTACTGCAGGCTGACATTGGATTTTGGCATTGCATGTACAGGATAGGTGGGAGGCTTTGAAGCCAGGGCGCCAGCTTTGGTGGAGTCAACCTTGGGATACCACTCTTGTAATGCTGAAATTCTAACCTGGTACCATGATCTGGTATAGGGACACTGTCAGTTGGGCAGTTTGACTGGGGCGGTCGCCTCCTAAAGAGTAACGGAGGCGCTCAAAGGTTCCCTCAGCACGGTCGGAAATCGTGCGAAGAGTGTAAAGGCAAAAGGGAGCTTAACTGTGACACCAACAAGTGGAGCAGAAACGAAAGTTGGACTTAGTGATCCGGTGGTTCCGAGTGGAAGGGCCATCGCTCAACGGATAAAAGCTACCCCGGGGATAACAGGCTTATCTCCCCCAAGAGTCCACATCGACGGGGAGGTTTGGCACCTCGATGTCGGCTCGTCTCATCCTGGGGCTGGAGTAGGTCCCAAGGGTTGGGCTGTTCGCCCATTAAAGAGGCACGCGAGCTGGGTTCAGAACGTCGTGAGACAGTTCGGTCCCTATCCGTCGTGGGCGTAGGAAATTTGAGAGGAGCTGTCCTTAGTACGAGAGGACCGGGATGGACAGACCGCTGGTGTATCAGTTGTCATGCCAATGGCACGGCTGAGTAGCTAAGTCTGGAAGGGATAAGTGCTGAAGGCATCTAAGCACGAAGCCCCCCTCAAGATAAGATTTCCCACTTTTAAAGATAAGACTCCAAGAAGACCACTTGGTAGATAGGTCTCAGGTGTAAGAGTAGTAATACTTTAAGCTAAGAGATACTAATAAGTCGAGGACTTGACCTTTATGACCTAACACAGTGAACGAGAGTGAATTGATGTAGGTCAAACGCAATGAGTACCAAATCTAATAGATTTGAGTTACGAAACTGTGTATATTGCATTTAATAGTTTTCGTCTGGTGACGATAGCAAGATGGACACACCTGTACCCATACCGAACACAGAAGTTAAGCATCTTAACGCCGATGGTACTTGGTTGGAAACGACCTGGGAGAGTAGGAAGTTGCCAGGCTTACATAAAAATATATAGAAAGTTCTATTACGTTGGTCGTAGTAGGGCTTTCTTTTTTTATGACCTAACCCGATTTGTGTATTTTACAAATCGATGGTAGATCAAACGCACCTACGCTGTCCGTTTTGTCTACAATTCGTTACACGCATTGGACAAAAAGGCAACGAGAACCAAATCTATATAAGTGTAACGAGCAAATAGATTTGAGTTGCGAAACTGCGTAGTCACTGTGTCAAACAACTCAATCTAATGAAGGTAAGTCGTATATATACAAGACCTATCACCTTAGCAGTGATAGGATTTTTTATGTCTATTTAAGTCATAGGATAAGCCTCGTATCTAATATATTAATTATTAGAATAGGAGGGAAAAGATGAAGAAGGAATGGTTTAATATTGCTTCAATATATATAGGGACAGTAATTGGTGCAGGATTTGCTTCAGGACGGGAAATAATAGAATTTTTTGGAATCTATGGAGTTAATGGAATATGGGGAATGATTATAGTTGGAATAATCCTTTCATTAGTTGGAAGTTTACTTCTTATAAAAATATATAATAATAAAATAAATGGATTTGATGAATTAATATGTAATATATTTGGCGAAAGATTTGGAAGTTTATTGGACAACATAATTACATTTTCATTATATACTGGGTTCAGTGTTATGGTAGCAGGAAGTGGTGCTCTTTTTAACCAAGAATTAAACTTATCTTTCAATTTAGGTGTTATTTTTATGGTTATTTTATCCTTTATAGTCTTTCTATTTAGTCTAGAGGGATTATCTTTTATAAACACAATATTAGTCCCATTACTTATTATAGGTATTATATTTACATCCTTATATTTAAATATAAGAGAAGGTTATAATTTTTCTAATGTAAATGGTGTTAATTTAACTTTAAAGGGTAATTTTATAACATCAGCACTTTTATATGTGGGTTCTAATTCATTGATTATAGTTGTAGTATTTTCATCTCTATTACCAATTATTAATAGTAAAAAAACAGCCATATTAGGAGGGTCAATTGGAGGAGTTATATTATTTATACTTGGAATGAGTATATTAACATCTATGCTTATATATTATAATGAAGTATTTCTTTTAGATATACCAATGCTAAAAATATGTGATTATATAAACGTTGGATATAGGAAATTTTATGCTGTTATACTTTGGATAGCTATGTTTACTACAGCATTAGCCAATGGATTTGGATTTATAAATAAATTATCTAATAGTAAATATAAAATATTAATTATAGGATTATATTGCTTACTATCTATTCCAGTAGCTAAACTTGGATTTGCTAAATTAGTGGGAATATTATATCCAATATTTGGATTAATAGGATTTTTTGTACTTGTATTTATTTTATTGGTACTATAATAAACTTCGGGGAGATAGATAAATGAATTTTTTTAATACAAGTGATAATGTAAAAACATACTATGAAATAAAAGGAGAAGGTAATCCAATAATTTTTATCCATGGATTTACTGAAACTCATGATTCTTTTAGGATACAGCAAAGAATATTATCTAAAAAGTATAAAACAATTACATATGATATAAGGGGTCATGGTTTATCTAGCAGAGTAGATTATGGATTAAATATGGAAAGACTTGCATTGGATCTAAAGGAGTTTATA
The DNA here is from genome assembly GCF_018917845.1 of Tissierella pigra. Lineage (NCBI taxonomy): Bacteria > Bacillati > Bacillota > Tissierellia > Tissierellales > Tissierellaceae > Tissierella > Tissierella pigra. The sequence goes on along the minus strand of NZ_JAHLPJ010000001.1, from coordinate 3,788,107 downwards.
GATTATTTAGATTTACAAGATATAGTATTAGTAGGATGGTCTATGGGTACTTCAATTATATTTGAATATATAAATATATTTGGAGAATATAACTTATCTAAAATATGTATTATAGATAAAGGTCCCAAAGTTTTAAATGATAATAATTGGAATCTAGGTTTATATCATGGTAAATATACTATGGAAGATGCTTTAAAAGATTTAAGTTTAATCAAAGATAATTGGATGGAATTTACAGAAAGATTTATAAAAAGTATGGCACCTTATTTCAATAAAAAACAATTTAGTATTTCAATGGATAAGATGAAAAATAATTCACCTAATATAATGTATTCAATTTGGAAATCCATGATAGAAAAGGATTATAGAAAGACTTTAAGTAAAATACATATACCAGCTTTAATAATATTTGGAGGCGAAAGTACCTTTTATTCAATTGATACGGGAAGATACCTTAAAGAAAATATTATAAATTCAGAGCTAGTAATATTTCAGGATTGCACCCACTTATTGGTATTAGAAAACCCTATTAGATTTAATAGGGTTTTAGAGGAATTTACATCCAAGTATTAAATTTTTTGATATAAATATTTTTGACAATTTGTGTGAGAATACAATAAGCTAATAATATTCCTATTAACCAAGAAAAATAACTAAGTGGCAGAGGGACAAGTCCTATATAAGTTCCGAAACCAGTATATGGAATTATTATTCCTAGACTTATTATTAAGAGAGTCATTATCATTAGGGGAGTAGAAGCCCTGCTTTGTACAAATGGAATCTTCTTTGTCCTTATCATATGGACTATTAGGGTCTGTGATACGAGCCCTACTACAAACCAGCCAGATTGAAATAGAGGCTGTAATTCTATCGTATTTGCCTTAAATACAAACCACATAATAGCAAAGGTAGCAATATCAAATATGGAACTAATAGGTCCTATATATAGCATAAACTTACCTATTTTATCTGCATTCCATTTTTTAGGTGTTTTTAAGTATTCTTCATCCATACTATCCCAAGGTATAGCTATTTGAGATATACTATAGAGTAAGTTTTGTACAAGTAACTGTATAGGTAACATTGGCAGAAATGGCAAAAATGCACTAGCTGCTAATACACTAAATACATTACCAAAGTTGGAACTAGCAGTCATATTTATATATTTAACAATATTTCCAAATACTCTTCTACCTTCAATAACTCCTTTTTCTAAAACATTTAGATCTTTTTCAAGCAATATTATATCGGCAGATTCTTTAGCTATATCAACTGCAGTATCTACAGAGATACCTACATCAGCTTGTTTTAATGCTTGAGCATCGTTAATACCATCACCTAAGAAACCAACAACATGATTATTATTCTGTAGAACAGAGATAACCCTTTCTTTTTGCATTGGAGATAGTTTTGCTAGGATATTGGACTTTGATGCTACTTTGTATAATTTTTCATCTGTCATTTCTTCTACATCTATTCCTAAAACCACATTATCTACGGGAATACCAACATCTTTACATATTTTTTTAGCAACTATATCATTATCTCCAGTTAATACCTTGACAGTTACTCCGTGCTCATGTAATGCCCTTATTGCAGAGACTGCTGAATCCTTTGGAGGATCTAAAAAACCCATATATCCAATAAGAACCATATTACTTTCATCTTTAACGCTAAACATATTTTCATCTGGTACATTATTTTTCTGCGCTATAGCAAGGACTCTCATTCCATCTTCATTAAGTTTAGTTACCATATTCATAACTGTTTTTATTAATTCTTCATTTAAAGGTAAAACTTCTCCATTGATTTCTACAAAAGAACATATAGAAATCATTTCTTCAACGGCACCTTTAGTTATAAGTTGTCTTTTGCCATTTTCACTTTCAACTACTACTGACATTCTACGTCTTGTAAAGTCAAATGGAATTTCATCTACTCTTTCATATATTTCTGTTACTTCCCTAAATCCTTTTTCATTACCATATTCTATTACAGCAATATCCAATAAGTTTTTTAATCCTGTTTGATAATAACTATTTAAATAACCATGTCTTAGGACTCTATCATTTTCATTGCCTAGCACATCTAAGTGTGTTTCCAGTATAATTTTATCTAATGTTAGAGTACCAGTTTTATCTGTACATAAAATATCCATAGCACCAAAATTTTGAATAGAACTTAATCTTTTGACTACAATTTTACGTTTAGATAAAGATATTGCTCCTTTTGCAAGATTAGTAGAAACCAAAGTCGGAAGCATTTCAGGAGTCAAGCCTACAGCTACTGAAATAGCAAATAAAAAGGCATTTATCCAATCTTTTTTTGTTAATCCGTTTATTAAGAAAACTATAGGGACCATTACTAACATAAATCTTATTAGAAGAAAACTAACACTTTTAACACCTTCTTCAAAGCTAGTTTGGCCTCTATCTTTAGTAAGAGACTCTGCAATAGTACCAAAGTATGTTTGGTTTCCTGTCTGCAAAACTATACCTACTGCAGAACCGCTAACAACTATGGTTCCCATTAAGGCAATATTTTCTAGATCTGCTATATTCTTATTTACATTCTTATCTTTAATATCTGAAAATTTCTCCACAGGTTCTGATTCACCTGTTAAGGAAGATTGACTGATAAATAAATCTTTACAAGTAATAATTCTTAAATCTGCAGGTATTAAATCTCCAGCTGCTAAATGAATAATATCTCCTGGAACTACATCAGATATATTAATTTCTCTTTTATTCATATCTTCTCTTTTTATAGATGTAGTTGTAGGAACAAGGTCTTTTAAATTATCTGCTGTCATTTGAGATTTATACTCTTGAGAAAATTTAAGGATTACACTGATCAATATCATAGTAGAAATAATTATTATAGTCATCCAAGATTTCTCACCAGTAGGAGCAAAAGCAATGTCAGTAAAATAAGATACTAAAACTATAACTAATAATATTAAAATAAAAGGATCTATAAAGGAGCTTAAAAGGTAAATATACCAAGGTTTCCTTTTTTCGGATATTATTTCATTGTGTCCATAAAAAGCTAATCTTTTATCAGCCTCTAATTCAGATAAACCACTGATGGAGGAATCTAATTCTCTAAAAATAGTATCAATATTTTTTGAACTCATATCGCGTAGGTTTTTATTAATATTTTCATTATCATAAATTTTTTTCTTTCTCATAAATTACACCTCCAAAAAAGACAATACTAAATAATGGTTCAGTAAATAGTCTAACCATAAGTTAAAATTGTATTGAATTTTTAATTTTTAAAATAAGTTTGGAAAATTTTTGAGAAAGGTTTTTTAAGGTATATGTAAAGAAAAGATAATTATTATATTATAATTATACGATTTTAATTTAACATATACTTCATCCTCCTTCCTCTATATAAATACAACTCGGCCCAGAATCCATAACTACTCACCTCCAAAAAAATAATAATCCTCCACCGAAACTTGAAGGGGAAGGATTTATTCTTCTCGTTCAAGTTTTGGCTTTATAAGGCGCTGAAATTGCATTAGGTTGAGCCTTGCGACAAAACCTGCTAACCAGTGCAGAGTGTTTCCACTCTTTTACGGCAGCAATCCATATCCTTATAGTAACCTCACCTACCGAGATTATTTAGTTCATCTTTAAGCATATACTTAAAAATTAGAAATGTCAAGTATTCTATAAGATTCTTAATAATAAAAATTATAATCTTTAATTAAAAATCTCTCTACTATGGCTTTAATGTAATCCATAGTATTGTTTCTTGAATCATCATAGGAAATTTTATTATTTAATACTCTTTTTAACATACCTTCAAAGATTAAAAGGGTCATATCATTTAATTTATTTGCATCTTCAGGTCGAATATAACCTTCATCTACACAGGCATATACAGTAGTTTGCGCTCTTTCATTAATATCAGTTTTCAGTAGCATAGTGGAAATATTTTTATCTTTGCTAATAATATCTTCTGGAAAAAGTTTATAGTAATCAGCCACATAATCTTCAAAATGCTTTTCTAAATTTGGGAAGAAAATGGCATTATAAATTTCTGGTTTATCATAGGCATAGTCACAGAAACATTCCCAAACTTTAAGAAATCTATCCATAGCATTTTCTGCATCTTTTAAATATATTTCTAAAGAATGGGAATAATCCTTTATATGTTTCATGGAAGCATATAAAATTAGATGATCTAAGTTTTCAAAATAATTATAAAGAGTAGCACTATTATATCCAGCCTTATCAGCTACTTTTCTTAAGGTTATTCCATTAATTCCAACTTCATCTATTAGCTCTACAGTTGCATCAATAAAGTAAGACATCATTCTTTTTCGTTGTATCGCTTTTTTTACCATTTAAAATCACCATATTCATATTATTTTCACTAGATTAATATTAGCATAAATACTATAAAACCACAATTTAAATATGAATATATGACCTTATATTTTTCTATAGTAACAAAATAATTATTAAACTTATCAATAATTATGATTGTATTATAATCATGATTATGATATTATATAAATTAACAAAGAAAGTTTCACAAAGCTTCAAAAAACTTTCAATATCCATTAAAAATAATAAAAAGGAGTGAAAAGATGAGACTAGAAATAGGTAATTTTCAAGTAAAAGATGTTGTTTTTGGAGAAAAAACAATGTTTAGTAACGGTGTTCTGTCCATTAATAAAGAAGAAGCTATGGCCTTTATTAAAGAAGATGAGCATATTACAGAATTAGATATAGTAATTGCAAAGCCAGGTGAGAACACAAGAATAGTACCAGTTAAAGAAGCAGCAGAACCAAGGATTCGTCCAGATGATAGACCAGTATTTCCTGGAGTTACAGGAGACGTTGAATCTGCAGGTAGTGGAAGAGTACATGCATTAAAAGGATGTAGTGTTTTAGGAGTAGGTATGCACTATGGTAGTTTTGGTGATGGTCTAATCGATATGGGTGGTGAAGGTGCAAAATACACTCTATTTTCACAATTAATTAATATATGTATAGTTGCTGATACAGATGAAGAGTTTGAAAGATTTGAACAACAAAAGAAAAATACAGCAATTAGAATGGCTACCCATAGATTTGCAGAGTACCTAGGAACTGCAGTAAAGAATTTAGAACCAGAGGAAATTGAAACTTTTGAATTAGATCCAGTAACTAAAAGAACTGAAGAAGTAAATAAACTTCCATCAGTAGTATTGGTTATGCAACCACAATCTCAAATGGAAGAATTGGGATATAATGATTTAGTATATGGATGGGATATGAATAAATATGTTCCTACGTTTATGCATCCAAATGAAGTATTAGATGGAGCATTAATATCAGGTAGTTTCATGCCTTCATCATCAAAATGGTCAACATATGACTTCCAAAATTTCCCTACAATTAGAGAATTATATAAGGAACATGGAAAATCAATTAACTTCTTAGGAGTTATAATGTCAAATCTAAATGTTTCCTTAGAACAAAAACATAGATCAGCTATATTTGTGGCACAAATGGCAAAATCATTAGGTGCAGATGGAGCAATAGTTACTGAAGAAGGATATGGAAATCCAGATGCTGACTATATTTTATGCTTAGCTGCTTTAGAAGATGTAGGAGTAAAAACAGTAGGTATAAGTAATGAGTGTACAGGTAGAGATGGAGCTTCTCAGCCTCTTGTTACATTAGATGAAAAAGCAAATGCTTTAGTATCTACAGGTAATGTATCACAATTAATAGAATTACCACCAGCAGATAAAGTAATAGGAGAATTACAAGCTTTAGCTAGAGATGGTTTATCTGGTGGATGGGCTTATGATGAAATATTAGGAGCATCTGTAAGAGAAGATGGTTCAATTATTATGGAAAACAATGCAATGTTCTGTGGAGATAGAATACCAGGCTGGTCAACTAAGACTATGAAAGAATTCTAGGAGGTGAAAATATGAAAAAAGCAATTCATTATATAAATCAATTTTTTGCAGGTATTGGTGGAGAAGATACAGCTGATTATAAACCAGAAATTAGAGAAGGTTTAGTAGGACCATCCCTTGCTCTAAATAGTATGTTAGATGCAGAAGTTACACATACGGTTATTTGTGGTGATAACTTCATGGGATCCAATACAGATGAAGCTGTTGAAATCATATTGGGATTTTTAGAGGATAAGGAATTTGATATATTTGTTGCAGGTCCCGCATTTCAAGCAGGTAGATATGGAGTAGCCTGCGGAACTATTTGTAAGGCTGTTAAAGAAAAATTTAATGTACCAGTTATTACATCTATGAACGTAGAAAATCCTGGTGTAGAAATGTTTAAAAAAGATATGTATGTATTTGAAGGTGGAAAGTCAGCTGCAAAATTAAGAGATGATGTGAAAGTTATGGCTAATTTTGCAAATAAAATATTAAAGGGCGAAGAAACCGGTTCAGCTGATGAAGAAGGATTCTTCCCAAGAGGAATTAGAGCTCAAACTTGGTTAGAGTCAGGAAAGACAGCTGCAGAAAGAGGAGTAGAAATGTTAATTAAGAAATTAAACGATGCTCCTTATATAACAGAACTTCCTATTCCAAAACAAGATAGAGTGCCTATTGCAGAGCCTATTAAAGATTTATCTAAGGCAAATATAGCTATGGTAACTACTGGAGGAATTGTACCAGTGGATAATCCAGATAGAATTCAATCTGCTTCAGCTACACGTTGGGGAAGATATGATATATCTAAAGATGAAAGATTAGAAGGCGGAGTATATAAAACTATTCATGCTGGATTTGACCCTGCAGCAGCAGATGCAGATCCAAATGTAATAATGCCAATAGATGCGATGAAATCCTATGTAAAAGAAGGCAAAATAGGAAAACTACACGACTATTTCTACAGTACAGTTGGAACTGGTACTACTCAAGCAGAAGCTGCTAGAATGGGTAGAGAAATAGTAGAAAAATTAAAAGAAGATAACGTAGATGGAGTTATTATGACTTCCACATGAGGTACCTGTACACGTTGCGGTGCAACGATGGTAAAAGAAATTGAAAGAGCAGGTATTCCAGTAGTTCAAATGTGTAATTTAATTCCAGTTGCTACAACTGTAGGTGCGAATAAAATAGTACCTACAATATCCATTCCATATCCATTAGGAGACCCATTAACATCTAAAGAAGCTCAATGGAAACTTAGATACCATAGAGTAGGAGTAGCATTAGATGCTTTAACAGAAGATGTTAAGGAGCAAACAGTATTTAAGGTAAAAATCTAGAAAAATTTTATAGGGGTGTGTACACACCCCTATAAATCAACCTCTAAACTATTTTAAAACGGGAGGAAATATAATGAATAATGTAAAGAAAAAAGATAATAAAGTATTTTATATATCCTTGTCTTTAACAATAATTATAGTATTATGGGCCATATTAGCACAAACTAGTTTTGCAAATACGGCGAACCATCTATTAAATTTTTTAACTACTAATTTTGGATGGTCTTATTTAATAGCCATGTTCATATTCGTTTTATTCTGTCTTGTATTAGCATTTAGTAAATATGGAAACATAAAATTAGGACCAGATGATTCAAAACCAGAATATAGTACAGTTTCTTGGTTTGCTATGCTATTTGGAGCAGGTATGGGTATAGGTCTAGTGTTTTGGGGTGTTGCTGAACCAATATCACATTTTGTAAATCCAGCACCAGGAATGGAAGCAGGAACACTAGAATCAGCTAACTTTGCTTTAAGAGCATCTTTTATGCACTGGGGATTCCATCCTTGGGCTAACTACAGTATAATAGGCCTTGCTTTAGCATATTTCCAATTTAGGAAAAATAAGCCAGGGTTAATTAGTAGTATTTTTATTCCATTACTAGGAGAAGATAGAGTAAATGGACCTATTGGAAAATTAATAGACGTACTTGCTGTATTTGCAACAATAGCAGGTGTGGCTACATCACTTGGATTAGGAACTTTACAGATTAACAGTGGATTAAATTACTTATTTAATATTCCAGAGACAACAGTAGTTCAATTGGCAATAATTTTAATAATTACAATTCTTTATATATGGACAGCTGTTAGTGGTATAGATAAAGGTATTAAATTACTGGGAGATGTAAATTTAATATTAGCATTTGGATTACTTTTACTTACATTTATATTTGGACCTACATTAAAAATAATGAACTCATTTGTAAATGGATTAGGTCAATATATAAATAGTTTTATAACTGAGAGTCTTCATATAGAAGCATTTGGTGATAATAGTTGGCTAAACTCATGGACAATATTCTATTGGGCATGGTGGATTGCTTGGGCACCATTTGTAGGTACATTTATTGCTCGTATATCAAAGGGTAGAACCATTAGAGAATTCATAGGTGGAGTTATATTTGCTCCTGCTATAGTATCCATTGTTTGGTTTGCAGCCTTTGGCTCAATGGGTATAAATTTAGCGGAAACTGTAGGTATAGAAGGTTTAGCATCAGCAGCAAGCAATCCTTCTACAGCATTATTCTTTGTATTTAGTAAATATCCATTAAGTTCAGTATTATCATTTATTGCCGTATTGTTACTAGGTACATTCTTTATTACATCTGCAAATTCAGCTACATTTGTACTTGGTATGTTAACATCAGAAGGTGACTTAAACCCATCAAAGCAAAAACAATTTATATGGGGAATACTTCAAGCTTTATTGGCTACTGCTCTATTATTAGCTGGTGGATTGGAAGCATTGCAGACAGCTTCAGTTGTAGCGGCCTTTCCATTTATATTTGTAATGATATTGGCAATAGTATCATTGATGAAAGCTTTAAAAGAAGAAAATAAATAAACATAAATAACGGAGGGTCCTCATTTGGGGCCCTCCTCTTATGCAGAAAGCTTTATATAAAAGGTAAATAATTACTTTCTTTATCTCTAAATGGTTTAGATATTATATTTTCAAGTATTCTAAGTCCTTCAATGATTTCTTCATTGGAGATTTGACCAAAACTAAGTCTTATATAGTTTGAATAAATAGAATCGTCTACGAAAAAAACTTTTCCTGGTACAATAGCCAATCCATTTTCAGCACATTCATTATAGATATTAATAGAATCTATATTCTTAGGTAGTTTGAGCCAGATACTAAGACCACCATCAGGTTTTATATAGGATACTCCATACTCTGATAATCTATCCAATCCCTCGGTCATTAATTTATATTTCTTAGAATAAACAGCTTTGATTTTTTCTATATGGTTTTTCCAATATCCCTGTCTTAAATATAAATCGAAGGCTCTCTGGAGATAACCTGATGAAGAAATATCTGTAGTATGTTTTGCTTTTATAATTTCCTTAAATAATTTATTAGGTAAGGTAATAAATCCAATACGAACACCAGGCATAAATATCTTTGAGAAACTTTTAATAAATATCACTTGGTCAAATCTATCAATGGATTTTAAGGGCATTTTTTTATTTTCACTAAAAGTTAAATCTGTTAAAAAATCATCTTCTATTATATAAAATCCATATTCTTTAGATAGTAATAAAAGCTCCTCTTTGCTTCTGAAATCATAGGAATAAGTGGTAGGACTTTGATAATTAGTCATTATATATAAAAATTTTGGTCTGTATTTCTTTATATAGGATTTAAGTGCTATTATATCTATACCATTTTCATTTATGGGTATTCCAATAATTTTAGCACCTCTAGACTTAAATGTTCCTAAGGCACCAGAATAAGTAGGATTTTCAACAAAAATACAGTCTCCAGGATTAATCAAGGTTTTAGATATAATGTCAAGTCCTTGTTGACCTCCAGAAGTAATAAGTATTTGTTCTTTATTGACTACTGTATTGTAATGTTCTTTTAAAAATTTAGATATAGAGCCTCTTAAAGGATCATATCCAGTGATTTCTGGATACAAGAAGGCAAGACCAGCATCCCTGTCTAAAACCTCAATTAAAACCCTTTTAAACTCTTCTATGGGGAACAAATCTGGTGTAGGTGACATAGATGCAAAGTTTATACTATTATTTGATATGGGAAGTATACCAGATACCATTAGATCCATATCACCTTCCTCTAAATAAGAAATAGTGTCTACAGGGAGTTTTCTTATATAAGTTCCACTACCTTTTATGGAGTAAACATATCCTTCTTTTTCTAAAAGCTTATAAGCGCTGACTACAGTTACATTATTTACTCCAAGAGAATTTGCAAGATTTCTTATGGAAGGCAATTTTTCATTTTCCAATTGATCTTCTTCTATTAAGGTTTTAAAATTTTCATATAATTGTATATATAGGGGTGTATCAGTTTTTTTATTTAATTTAAACTTTTCCATAGTATCCTCCTTAAATGTATGGATACATTTATTATAACAGATTTATAGATATAATAAACAAAAAATAAGAATAATCCCATTTGGGGATTATTCTATGGTTATTTCGACTTTGGTACCATCTTCTGTATCTACATCTACTATTTTTCCCATTTGCCCATTCTTTATGGCTTCAAGAATTTCGCCTATATCGTCTTCTGTTAAGCCAGATGCTTTGATTTCGGGGGAAAATTTGCCAATCAACTTAACTCCAACATTTACAAGAGAAATAGGAAGTGTTACATTTGCCTTTGTTATATCGCCTGATTCAATAACTTTAATTTTTAACCACTTGGCTTTGTTGTCAGAATAAACTAGATTATTGGAAATTTTTTTATTATCCTCTAAAGCTTCAAGTAACTTAACACCTTCTTCAGCTGTAATTTTACCTTCTTGAACCATATTTAAGATTTGCAGTTTTTCTGACATATTACCACTCCTTAATATATTTTTATTGAACCATTGGATGTTGATGCAATAACTTTAGTGGAATCTTGGCTCTCACTAAAGTTAACACTATGAGCCACTATTTTTCTTGATCCTAAATTTGCTTGTTTATTTATTTTATATATTAAATCTGGAAAATCAAGAGATATATTTCCAATAGATGTTTCTAAATCAAAATAAATATCCTTATTGGTTTCATTGATTTCCAAAGTAATAGGGCCATTAGAAGTATACAGTTCAATTTCTTTAACCCTATCTCTATCTATATTATCTAAGTTAATCTTACTGTTAGATGTAGTTAGATTGATAATATCGCAAGTAACATCTTCTACTTCAATAGGAGAGTTTGAAGTTTTTAGTACTACATTAAAAGCATCTATATCATTTACTATTATTTTAGCATTTGCTGTTTTAGCCTCTATTTCTGTTGCAATAACATCCATTAAATATATATTAGAGTTAGAGGTTGTAGCCTTTAAAAAAATTGCCTTAGTATCTCTGCATTCTATTCTACTATTTTTAGTTGATAAATCTATTTCTTTACTATTTACATCTAATATATCAATAGAGGAGTTATTTGTTATACATTTTAAAATATTGGTATTTAGATCCTCTATATCTATTTTTCCATTGCTGGAAGTTAATATTATTTCATCATAATCCCTTTTTGGTATGAATACATCTAAGCTAATTGATATATTGCTATTATATTTTGGACTGAATATTATTTTATTTTCATTTGCATAGAAATCGAAATAAGGTTCATTTAGATTTAATAGACCATTTTTATACTTACAAGTAGATTTAATAATCAGTTTATTTTCATCTGCTGGTCTAAGTTTTATACTTCCATTAATGGCTTTAAAATCTAAACTTGGATTTTCAATTTCTGATAAATCCATATCTAAATCTGTAACTATTGTTTCATAATTGCCTATGAAGTTAAAAGGATTACCTATACCCTTGAGACCTTCAAACATACTAGATAAAGCACTGCCTATATCAGACCCAATATCTTCTAGACTGTTGAAGATAGGTTTAGATGTTTCTTTTTCTTTATGTTTTTCATTCTTTTCTTCTTTAATAACTTCAGTTTCTTTGGGAAATTCTATATCTTCTAATGCTTCCATTAACTTAATGGCTTCCTGAGATGTTATTTTGCCTTCTTCAAGCATTGATAAAATCATCATTTTTTCCTCTTTCATCTATATCCCTCCTATTATTCACCTTGAAGAAGTTTAAGGGCTTCTTCAGATGTTATTTCACCACTATTTAATTTCTCAAGAACTTCTTTCTTATTAACGGTAGGTTCATTATACTTTGGACTATAACCTAATGCTTCAATTACATTTTCAAGCCTTCCCCTTACAGTTGGATATGAGATACCTAATTCTTTTTCTATTTCCTTTATATTACCTCTGCTTTTCATGAAGATTTCTACAAAATGTTTTTGATCGTCTGTAAGTTTACAAAATTTACAAAGTGAAAAATTACCTTCTATGTGAGTATGACATTTGTGACAACTAAGTTTTGTTACGAAAAGTTCTTCTCCACAAACTGGACATTTACCTATTACTTCTCTTTTCATATTTTCATCCTTTCTTTTATATAATATATCTGAAAATTAATATTATTTTTACTGTTAATACTATAATAATATTAAAAATAAGAAATGTCAACATAAATATTAATAATATTAATTTTTAAATTAATATTATTAATATTTTGCTTTGAATATAAAAGATAGAATAAAATATAATCTAATATAGATTCTTAAATTGTTATATGATTTATGTATATGATATAATAAAAATATAATATGCTTTAGGGGGACTACAAATGAAAGGGGATAAGAAAGAAAATCATAAGGGATTTAAAATATTTGTTATTATATTTCTTGTTTTAAGTATGTTTTTATTAAATGAGAAAAATCAAGAAAAGTTAATTAAGTTTTTTGATTCCATAGGCAGTAAAAAGAATACTTTAGAATTAGTGAATTCTTTCAAAGATAATAAGTCTTTAGGAAGTGTGAATATATATGATAATAATATGATTAAATGGGATGGAAATAAATTAAGTTTTTTAAAGATTGATGGTACTATTATTTTAGAAAAAGAATTTAATTTTGCAGATCCTTTCATATATTACGGACAAAATTATATTTATATAATGGATAAGTCAACAGGAGATATTTATTCTCTAGATAAAAATGGTCAAACCATAAGTAGAAACCAAATAAATAGAGAAATATTTAATTTAAAAGAAAGTAATGGATATATTATATATCATATAAAAAATAATGAACAGGAAGCCATTAAGGTATTGGATGGAGATAATGCTGTAGTTGGCAGTAATTCATATGAGGATAAAAATATACTTGCATATGAAGTAAATAAAAATGGGAAAAAAAGATCATTATCATTATTAGATTTTAATGGAAATATTTTAAAATCTCAAATAGAGATATATGGAGAAAATAATAAAAACATAAATTCTATAGATATAGAAGGAGAAATAGTAGTATATCTTCATTTTATATCAAAGGATGAGTTAATCGCTTTAACGGATCACAATATATATTGTATTAAAGAGAACGAAGTATTATGGAAAAGACAATTCGATTTAATAAAAGATATTTATATAGGAAAAGATATATATATACTGTACAGTAATTATTTAGAATCCATAGATTTTAAGGGAGAAACTAAAAACAAAATAGGATTTACTGAGGATTATAGGAAAATAGAAGAATTTAATGGAAATATATTAGCTTATGGAGAAAAAGGTATTTCCATAGTAGAGGATAATAAGGAGATATTAAAACATACTGATGATATAAAAGAAGTAAGGACTAGTAAAAATAATATATTGATATGGAATAATGATGAAGTTAAAATCTATAGATTTCTAAATAAATAGAATTTATTTTATTAAACTAATCTATAATAAATAAAATAATATAATATTTATCAATATTTTTATTGACAATCATTAAAACTAGTATAATATAATTATTGAATATATAGGAGGCATAAAAAATGAGAATAGAAGTAGATGCAAGAGGTCAGCTTTGTCCTAAACCAGTTATAATGACTAAAAAGGAATTAGATAATTTAGCAAAGGGAGTAATCACTACAATAGTAGATAATGAAGTGGCTAGAGACAATGTGTCAAAATTAGCTCAGTCTTCTGGATGTAGTTTTATAATTGATAAGAAAGATGAGGATTATTATATCCATATTACTAAGGATGGAATAGTGGAAGAAACTATTGGTATTCCGACCCCAAGTAAAACTAAAGATTTAACCATAGCCATAGGTTCAGATAAAATGGGAGTTGGTGAAGAAGAACTAGGTAAAATCTTAATGAAAAGCTTCATATATACCATAAGAGAAACTACGCCATTTCCAACTACCATTTTATTTTTAAATTCAGGTGTCAATTTAACCTGTGAAGATTCACCTGTATTGGAAGATTTAAAGGAGTTAGAAAAATCAGGTGTTGAAATTATTTCTTGCGGCACCTGTTTAGATTATTATAATCTGAAGGATAAAATTCAAGTTGGAGAAATAGGAAATATGTATGCAATATATGAAAAAATGAGAAATGCAAATAATACTTTAAATATTGGTTAGGAGATAACAATGAGAAAAGAGACTTATGGAGTAACTACTTATCAGTCTACACATCATACAATTCAAGCTGAAGGAGTATTTAAGGAGAATGGAATAAGCTTTAGAACTATACCTACCCCAAGAGAAATAACCGTTAGTTGTGGATTAGCAATTATCTTTGCCTTAGATGATCTTCCAAAGGTAAAGGATATGGTAAGTAGGAATGATATAAATATAGATAGTATATATAAATATACAAAAAGTGAATCAGGTAATGAAGCTGAGAAGATAGATTAAATTTGGAGTTGACTTTATGATAGATATTATTGAAAGGTTTAATCACCTAAAAAATATTATTGATATATATATTAAGAGAGATAATGGAGATTTTAATATTTTAGGAAAACTAATAAATATATTTATCATAATATTAATTATAAAATTAGTTATTTCTTTAATAAATAAAATTATAGACAAGACTCTAAAAAATAAACGAGGTGCAAATTTTTTTGTAGATAGTAGAAGGGCTAATACAATTGCTGAAGTTCTTAAAAAGGTAGTTAAATATATTCTATACTTCATAGGAACGGTAATGGTTTTAGACATGTTTAATATAAATACTAATTCAATACTTGCTACAGCAGGAATTGGAGGATTAGCTATAGGATTTGGTGCTCAGTCCTTGGTTAAAGATGTTATTACAGGATTTTTTATATTATTTGAGGATCAGTATGCAGTTGGAGATTATATAAATGTAGAATCTATGGAAGGTACTGTTGAGGAATTGGGACTCAGGGTTACAAAAGTTAGAGACTTTTCAGGTGATTTATATATAATTCCCAATGGGATGATTCAAATTGTAACAAATAAGACTAGGGGTGCCATGAGGGCATTAGTACAAATATTTATATCCTATGAAGAAGATATAGATAGGGTAATTAAAATATTAGAAGGTATTTGCCTAGAAATTAAAAATAATAATGATTCTGTGTTAGATGGACCTACTATATTAGGAATTACAGATTTAGGAGAATCCAATGTATCCCTTACTATAATAGCCAAAACCAAGCCTATGGAGCAGTGGGCAGTGGAAAGACAAATAAGAAAAAAGGTTAAGGAAGCTTTTGATAAAGAAAATATAAAAATACCTTACCCTAAAACAGTAATATTTGGAGGAAAAGAAAATGATACTGAAATATGATGCTGGAGATATAATAACTTTAAAAAAAGGTCATCCATGTGGAGAAAATAAATGGGAAATCATGCGTACTGGTGCAGATATAAAGCTCAGATGTTTAGGGTGCGACAGACAAATTTGGATACCAAGGATAGATTTTGACAAGAGAATTAGAAAGATTTTAGTGGAAGATAAATGGATCAGTATAATTCATCATAAGGGCAAGGGAGATAGTGAAGGGAAAAATTGATGGAAAATTCTCAATAGATGAACTTTAATTTTTAAATGCTAAATTGTATTATAATGTTAGACAATTACGCGATTTAATAGTAAACTATAGACAAGGATATAACAAAGAGAATCCAAATTTAGTGGAGGTGTGTCTAATGTCATTAAATTATGCAAAGCGTATGGACAACATTAGAGCTTCAGAAATTAGAGAGTTATTAAAATTAACACAGCAACCAGGTATAATTTCATTTGCTGGTGGATTACCAGCTCCAGAATCATTTCCAGTAGAGGAATTTATTAAGATTGGAAAAGAAGTTCTAGAAAACACAGGAACTCAAGCATTACAATATGGTCCAACGGAAGGTTACGGACCACTTAGAGAAGCCATAGCTAAGAGAATGGAAAAAGTAAAAGTAGATGTAAAAGCTGAAAATATACTAATAACCAGTGGTTCACAACAGGGATTAGACTTTGCTGCTAAAATATTTATAAACCCTGGAGATATTATAGTTTGTGAAAGTCCTACTTATTTAGGAGCTATTAACGCATTTAAGGCTTATGAGCCAAAATTCATAGAAGTATCTACTGATAAAGATGGTATGAATATGGAAGAATTAGAAGAAGTGCTAAAAAACAATGATAAAGTTAAGTTTATCTATGTTATTCCAGACTTCCAAAACCCATCAGGTAAAACTTGGACAGTAGAAAGAAGAATGAAGTTAATAGAATTAGCTAATAAATATAATGTAGCTATTATAGAGGATAATCCTTATGGAGAATTAAGATTTGAAGGAGAAATACTACCAGCTGTTAAACATTTTGATACAGAGGGAAGGGTAGCTTTCTTAGGTACGTTTTCTAAAATACTTTGTCCTGGATTAAGACTTGGATGGGTAGCAGCTGATACTGAATTCTTAAATAAATTTATACTTGTAAAACAAGGAGCAGACCTTCAATCAAGTACTATATCACAGATGGAAACTGCTAAATTCTTGGAGCTTTATGATATAGATAATCATATTCAAAAAATAATTGACTTATATAGAGTTAGAAGAGACCTAATGATGAAAACCATAGAAGAAGAGTTCCCAGAAGGAGTTACTTATACTTATCCAGAGGGAGGACTATTTACTTGGGTAGTATTACCAGAATATATGAATGCTAGAGAACTAGCATTAAAGGCATTAGAAGAAAATGTTGCCTATGTACCAGGAGGTTCTTTCTTCCCTAATGGTGGAAATGAAAATACATTTAGATTAAACTATTCCAATATGGATGAGGAAAAAATAGTAGAAGGTATAAAAAGACTTGGTAAAGTAATAAGAGAAGCAGTTAAATAAATAATTAAGAAAAACCTTTATATTGTTAAACAATATAAAGGTTTTTCTTAATTTAAAATCAACAATTAGCTTTTGGTAGTTTAACTTCTATGGTAGTTCCTTCATTTTCTATACTGGATACAGTTAACTGTCCTCTATGGTATTCAACTGTATGTTTAACTATAGATAGTCCTAGACCAGTACCATTAATTTTTTTAGAACGAGATTTATCTACTCTATAGAACCTTTCAAATATTCTATTTTGATGTTTTTGTGGTATTCCAATACCTGTATCACTTACCTTAACTACACCCCATTTATCATCAGAATAGATTTTAATATCTACTTTACCATTTATTTTATTATATTTAATAGCATTATCTACTAAATTAAATATTAGGTCTTCAATCATCCTTTGATTTCCATTAATCATAGTAGATTTTCCTTCTATTTTTAAAGATATATCTTTTTCTTTTGTATTATTTAATAGGTTAGAATATACAAATTCTCCAATTGAAAATAGGTCTATTTCAGTTAAATCCCTTTTAATAGACAGATCATCTAGTTGTGATAATTTGATTATTGAGTCTATTAAAGTTAAAAGTCTATTACCTTCTTTATAAATAATAGAGGCAGATTTTTTAATGTCTTCATCTTTTGCCATTCCAGTTTCTATCATTTCAGCAAAGCCAATAATAGAGGTCAGCGGAGTTTTAAGCTCATGAGATACATTTGCAGTGAACTCTCTTCTAATTTTTTCTGATTCCTTTAATTTATCAATGGAGTATTCGATTTCCTTTTTCTGTATATCTATGGTTCTAATAAAGGGTTGAAGTTCTTCATATGTTTCAGTATCTATCATTTCTTCTCCTGATAATATACTTCCAATACTTTTAGAGGCTAATTCGATAGGTTCTAGTAGTTTTGATGTCAATATGGAAGACACTATATACAAGGACATTAAGATCAGTACAAGAACTCCAGCCATTGCAGGTAATATTCCTATAAAGGCTTGTTGAATATGTTGGATAGGTTTAGATACTCTCACTATTTTATTATCTAATTTTACATCATGAGATAAGTTTGATGGTATTTCCTTAGGTATAGAATTAGAATCATATATATCTACTTTAATTATATCATTAATATCTCTTGGATTATAGAAATCGAAAAATAGAAATACTAGTACTATGGAGGTTATAACTGCTGTTATAGTTGCTATAGCTGCAAGATTATAATAAATTTTTCTTCCCAAGGTTATCCTCCTATCTTATACCCAACATTTCTTATGGTTTGAATAATTTTACCAGCATCTCCTAATTTTAATCTTAAAGTTCTTACATGAACATCTACAGTCCTACTTTCCCCTTCAAAATCAGTTTCCCATACTTCATTCATTATTTTATCCCGGGATAGAACCATGTTTTTATTTCTAATAAGGTATAGAAGAAGTTCAAATTCTTTAAAGGTCAAATTAACCTCTCTATTATCTACAGTTACAATACGTTTGTTTTCATCTACAATAAGGTTATCTATAGATAAAATACTATCTTTATTATCTGTTTTAAGACTTCGGCGAAGAACAGCATTGACTCTAGATATTAATTCCATTACACCAAAGGGTTTTGAAATATAATCATCTGCTCCCATATCAAGTCCTTTTACTTTATCAAACTCACTATTTTTTGCAGTAAGGATTATGACAGGAATATCCTTAGTATTATGATTTTTCCTTATATTATCTAATATTTTATATCCATCATCCCCAGGTAACATTATATCCAATAAAATTAAATCAGGTATTGTATGATGAAGTTCAGTATATAGATCATTACCGTTTTCAAAACCTTTGGTTTCAAAACCATTATTTTTTAGTGCATATATGACCAATTGTCTGATACTTTCATCGTCTTCAACACAGTAAATTGTTTTCATAAAATCACCCCAATATTCCCTATAAATTATCATAATTATAGCATAGAGATTAAAATATTAAAATGAAAAATAAAAACAGGTTTAAATCAGCCTGCTTTTAATTTTGAAAGATTATTATGAGATAGGTTTTTATTTTTCAAATTATGATTCATAATTCCTTACATAGTGTTCTCCTGTAATAGAATAATAAACCCATTCAGAAATGTTTTCTGCATGGTCACCAATTCTCTCTAAATACTTAGCTATCATAAGTAGGTCTACGGCCTGTTCTCCATTGTCTGCATTTTGTCTAATAAGTTCAATTAATTCATTTTTTACTACATGAAATAGGTCATCTACTACATCGTCATAATCTATAACATTTTTTACAAGCTCTAAATCTTTTTTTACAAAGGCATTGATACTATCACGTACCATTTTAATTGTAGCTGTTGCCATTTGTGGAATATGGGTAATTTTTTTTATATATTTTTGTCCAATAAGTCTAATTGTTATTTCAGAAATATCAGCAGCTTGATCTCCTATTCTTTCCATGTCTGTAATTATTTTTAATGCTGAAGAGATCATTCTTAAATCACTGGCTACAGGCTGTTGCTGCAATAAGAGCTTTAAACATCTTGTTTCTATATTTTTCTCTGCATTGTCTACTTCACTATCATTATCCACAATTCTTTTTGCAAGGCAAATATCCTGCTCTATAAGGGCAGCAACAGCAGTTTCTATGGAACTTTCGATAATATTTCCCATATCTATAAGTTCTTCATTTAATAATTCTAATTCTTTATCAAATTTACTTCTCATTTATATCAGCTCCTTTTAACCAAATCTTCCAGTAATATAGTCTTCAGTACGTTTATCCTTTGGATTAGAGAATATAATATGGGTATCATCAAACTCAACTAATTCTCCTGATAAAAAGAATGCAGTTTTATCTGAAATACGAGTTGCCTGCTGCATATTATGAGTTACCATTACTATAGTATATACATCTTTTAAATCTTCTACTAATTCTTCAATTTTAATAGTGGATATTGGGTCAAGGGCACTTGTAGGCTCATCCAATAATAGTACTTCTGGTTCAACAGCTAAAGCTCTTGCTATACATATTCTTTGCTGTTGCCCCCCAGAAAGCTCCAAGGCATTTTTCTTTAACCTATCCTTTACTTCACTAAATATAGCAGCATTCTTTAAGCTTTTTTCAACTATTTCATCTAATTTGATTTTTGATTTTATTCCATGAGTGCGAGGACCAAAGGCAATATTATCGTATATACTCATTGGAAAAGGGTTTGGTTTTTGAAAAACCATACCTATACGTTTTCTTAAATTGTTTATATTTATGTTTGAATTATCATAAATATTCTCTTTATCCACCAAGACTTTACCTTCTATTCTACAATCGGAAATTAAATCATTCATTCTATTAAGGGTTTTAAGAAATGTAGACTTACCACATCCAGAAGGACCTATAAAAGCAGTAATACGATTTTTAGGAATATTTATATTTATATTTTTTAAGGCTTGAAAATCCCCATAATATAGATTTAAATTTTCAACTATTATTTTATCCATTTAACTCACCTTTCCTCAATTTTTTAGCTATTAAAGATGATAAACCGTTAATTCCTATGACTACTACTAAAAGTACTACAGCTGTGCCATAGGCTTCATTAGTATATAAACCCTCACTAGAAAGAGAATACATATGAATTGCCAAAGTTCTACTTGATGAAAATAAATTTTTAGGTATTTGCGGTACTGTACCCGCAGTATATACAAGAGCAGCAGTTTCTCCTACAATTCTGCCTATAGCAAGAATAATTCCAGAAAATATTCCAGGTATTGCCGTAGGTAGGACTATTTTAAATATAGTTCTCAGTTTCCCTGCACCTAAAGCAAAACTTGCCTCACGAAGATTATTAGGAACTGCTAAAAGTGCCTCCTCTGTTGATCTAATTATAAGGGGTAGAATCATAATAGATAAAGTAAGAGCACCAGATAAAATAGAGAATCCCATACCTAAGCTTGTTACAAAGAATAATAACCCAAATAATCCGTATACAATAGAAGGAATACCAGAGAGAGTCTCTGTTGTTAGTCTTATTAATTCAACTAACTTACTTTCCTTTTTAGAATATTCAATAAGAAATATTCCAGTAAATATACCAATTGGACAGGAAATTAATAAGGATAAAAATGTCATTATCAAAGTAGTAATTATAGCTGGAAATAAAGAAACGTTTTCTGTTGTATATTTTAAAGCAAATAAAGAAGGTTTTATATGTGGAATTCCTTTCATTAAAATATACCCGATTATAATAAATAAAATAGAAAAAGTTAAAAATGCTGAAAGCATAACAAGAGTTTTAATTAGCTTACTTAATTTAGTCAATTAAAACACCTTCCTTTTTAACATGGAAAATAGTCCATTTATTATTAAAATAAATACAAATAATACTACTCCTGTTCCAATTAAAGCTTCCCTATGAAGATCTGCAGCGTATCCCATTTCTATTACAATATTGGCAGTAAGAGTACGTACACCTTTTAATATCCCATTAGGCATACGAGCCTGATTTCCTGCCACCATGATTACTGCCATAGTTTCACCTATTGCCCTGCCAATTCCAAGAACTATAGATGAAAGTATACCAGACTTTGCTGCAGGTAACATGGCGAAGACTATTGAATATTCATGAGTAGCACCTAGAGCTATGGCCCCTTCATAATAAGAATTAGGCACTGCTCTGATGGCAGATTCAGAAAGACCTATTATAGTTGGTAAAATCATAATTCCAAGAAGAATAGAGGCTGTTAATATACTAGAACCTGTTCCACCAAATATATTCCTTATTAGGGGTACAAGCACAACAAGTCCAAAGAAACCATATATAATTGAAGGAATACCAGCCATTAAATTAACTGCTGGTTTTAGATATTTATATAATCTAGGTGAACAAAATTTAGCTAGATACATGGCAGTTAATATTCCAATTGGAACACCGATTATTATGGCACCGAAGGTTATATAAATACTTCCAACAATCATAGGAAATATTCCAAAGGATGGAGGTATATTAGAAGGAGACCAATCCAATCCAAATAAAAAATTCAACACACCAATTTTTTTAATTCCTGGTATGCCGTTAGCAAACATAAAATAACATATTAAGATTACAGATATTATAGAAACACAAGCGGAGATAAAAAATATTATCTCCATAAATTTGTCTAAAGATTGCCTTTTCATTTAATCACCCTTTATTTAATGTCACTCCAGTTAGTAAATTCTCCCGTAAATACTTTTTTTACATTTTCTAAAGATATATCAGTTAAAGTATTGTTAGGATTTATAATTACTGCAATTCCGTCTAAAGCTATTTCCATATTCTGAAGTCCAGTTATCTCACTATCTTTTAAGGCTCTTGAAGCCATACCTATATCGCAAGTACCATCTGTAGCAGCTTTTATACCTGCTGATGAATCAGACTGTTGTATTTCAATTTCAGCATTTGGGTTGATCTCAAGATAAGCTTCTCTAAGTTTTTCCATAACTGGTGTAACAGATGAAGAGCCAGCAACAACTATTTTTCCAGCTGGTTTGCTTCCCTTATATGGTTCTGCATTATCATCTATAGCTATATAGGATTGTGAAACTACTTCTTGACCTTCTTTACTCATTATATAGTCTATAAAATCATGTGTAATTTCAGAAACGTCATGTTTTGTTGCTACATTGAAGGGTCTTGCTATTTTATAACTACCATTTTTAATATTTTCAGTTGTAGGCTTTATTCCATCGATGCTTAATGCTTTTATTGTATCTTGAAGAGAACCTGTAGATACATACCCTATGGCATACTCATCCCCAGCAACTGTTGTAAGAACAGTGTCGGTTTTCATTTGAGTAATAGCTTCCTTTGTAGTTTTATCTACTTTATTTCCATTACCATCCTTTTCTTCTATTCCCGTTAGTTCAACAAAAGCACCTCTAGTACCTGAACCTTCTTCTCTAGTAACTACTACGATTTCTTTTGATGAATCGAATTCTTTTTTATTATTCTTACCTGTTTCAATATTTTCCCCATCTTGATTGTTTGATTTACATCCTGCAAGAAGTGATAATGCTAAAACCAATGATAATGCTAAAGCAACTATTTTTTTCATTTTATTTCCTCCCTTTTACTATTTGCTTTTAGTATATAGGAGGAATGTTAAATCTATTGTTATAGTAATGTAAAATCTATGTAAAATTAATTAGTTAATATTATTATGAATAGTAAATGCGTGATTGAAAGTAAAAAACATCGAATTCTGATGAAATATGATATAAAATAGTGGATTAAATTTCTTTATTTAAATTTATGTATATGGTAAGCTTGTGTAAATGTAAAGGGGAGATGCTTGTTATGTCTAAAAGAAATTTTGTCTTTTTAATTTTATCTGGTATCATAGTTTTGACTATATTTTTTTTATATAGGAAAAATTCTATTAAAGATGATAATATCACTAAAGGAAATACAAATGTTGTAAATACATTGGAAGAGAAGTCAAACATAAAAAAATGGTCAGAACTAAATAATTTAGAAGATATAGATGAGAATATGATAATAAATAATTCAATTGGTAGGTTCTTTCTAACTAGAGGATCTACACCTGAGGTAAATGGGTTTTCTTTTAAATTTAGTAAATTTACAGGTGTTCACCATTATGTTTCAATAAACACAGAAAATGAATGTGATGTAGAAATATCCTATAAAATTTCTGCTCCAAAAGATGATTTCAAAGTATTTATAATTTTATCCAATGGTGAATTAGTTGAGCTTATGAAAGAATCTACTACAGAAAAAGCAATCTATTCTTTATCGAAAGGAGAGAATATAATAGCTTTAATAGGATATAAGACAACAGGCACGTTTGAAATATATATTGAACCTCAGGAAGGAGTAGAATTACTACAAATTGATTGATCATATGATTAAATATTATGTTATTCTATAAATTAAAAGAAATGTAAAGTCTGGACATAATTACATAAATTAAATTTTCTTGCATAGTTCTATCATAAGTGGTATAATACTTTGGTAATCCTTGCTCTATAATTGATATAGAGCCGATAGTCCATAGGGAGGTGAAAGGCATGAGAAAATACGAAGCGGTGTTTATCTTTTTACCAAATGAAGAGGAAAAAAGAGTTCAAGTTCTTGAAAGATTCAAAGGTATAATTGAAGCTGAAGGAACTATAGCAAACATTGATGAGTGGGGCAATAGAAAATTAGCATATCTAATAGATGATATAGCTGAAGGTTATTATGTACTTATAAACTTTGAAGGTACACCAGAGGTTATTAAAGAGTTAGATAGAGTTGCTAGAATTTCTGACAGCATTATGAGACACATGATCATTAGAGAAGATGAATAATCTAAGGGTAGGTGATAATATTGAATAATGTTGTATTGATTGGAAGACTTACAAGAGATCCTGAATTAAGATATATTCCTGGAAGTGGAACTGCTGTTGCAAGATTTGGAATAGCAGTAGATAGAGGGCTTTCAAGGGAAAAGAAACAAGAAATGGAATCTAGAAATCAACCAACAGCTGATTTTATAAATATAGTAGTATGGGGAAAACCTGCTGAAAATTGTGCTAACTACCTAGTAAAAGGTAGACTAGTGGCTATTCACGGAAGAATCCAAACTGGCTCTTATGAAAAAGAGGGAGTTAGAGTTTATACTACAGAAGTTGTAGCTAACAATGTTGAATTCCTAGAATGGGGAGATAAGAATAAATCCTCAGATTTCCAAGATTCTTCTTTAGATTTTGGTGGTATAGAGGGCTTCCATCCTACTGATAATGATGATATTCCATTCTAGAAGGAGGTAAGAAGAGATGCAAAGAAGATTTAAGCCAAGAAAAAGAGTTTGTAGCTTTTGTGCAGATAAAACTAGTCATATAGACTATAAAGATATAAATAAACTTAAAAAATATATAACAGAAAGAGGAAAAATTCTTCCTAGAAGAATTTCTGGAAACTGTTCAAAACATCAAAGAGAGCTTACAACAGCTATAAAAAGATCAAGACAAGTAGCATTATTACCATATAGTGCAGAATAAGAGAGGATAAACCTCTCTTTTTTATTTGACTTCTGTCCTTATAATTTGTATTATTTTAATAAGGCTAAAATATAAATCAAAGGATGAGAATAGATGAAAAATAAAGACATAGATATTATAAAGAATATGAAAACTGTAGAATGGCTAAAAGCACAGTTGCTTAATACAGTTGCTAACCTTTATACTACCTTAGCAAATGGAGAAGAGAACACCAAAGAAAATCTTGAAGACACTATTGCTAATCTTATATTAGAATCTTTGCTTTTAGGCAAAAGATTAGGATTATCCTATGAAAGTATAAAATCAACTTTAAGGGATAATATTCAATTGAATTTAATAGAAGAACATAAAATAGAAAGATGGTATGGAGATTTAAGTATATTGTTAGAATTTATAGACAACCATAAAGATTAGAGGTGAATTTTTTGGATAATAATGATAAAATAAAGAAAAGTATAACAGAAAGTATAATAGTAATATCTATTATGGCTTTGTACATAGTTTATGGAATTCATTTCCTACCTTTACTGATGTTGTTTATTCCATTACCCTTTGTAGTATTGGGTGTAAGAAATAACATATATATTAATGGAATAAGTATGATAATATCCTTTATAATAGCAGGGCTACTCCTTGGAGTTGCATCAAATGCTTTACTTATTTTGATTTTCGTACCTTTAAGTCTTATAATAAATTATTGTATAATAAAAAGAAAGACTACTATGGAAATCATATCAGCTTCGACTTTAATATTTTTTCTTTCTATTGTAATGTTAATGTTTCTAGGAGTGAAGATATCTGATTTAGATTTAACTAAACAGTTGGAAAATGATTTTACTAGAATATTAACTGTACAGATAGATATGTTTAGAGATATGGGAATGACCAATCATGAGATACTTCAGACTAAGGATTTACTAGAAACTGCCTATAGAAGTATAATAGTTCTTATTCCATCTATGTTAGGAATAATCTCTTTAATTATAAGTTCTATCAATGTATTTTTATCGTCAATAATTCTAAGGAAAATGGGATATGGAATAGTAGGAGCCATAGGATTTTCTAAATTTAAATTACCTAAAAATATTATTCCAGGAATTCTAGTAATGTTTATGGCTGCATTTATAATAAAGCAACTAGGCATAGAATATCATGATGCACTGTTATATAACCTTACATTTCTAGTTAGCTTTGCATTTTTACTTCAAGGTTTAGCTGTTGTAGATTTTCTTTTAAAGAAATCTAAAGTTCGCTTAGTATTTAGGATTTTAATAATAGGTATAATGATACTCTTTATACCTATGAGCAGTATTATATTGTTTTTAGGCATACTAGATACAGTATTTGATACAAGGAAATTAAGAAGATTAAAGTCCTAATTTAGGGGGATTAAAATGGATAATAAAAAGATATTGGAATGGTTTGAGAATAATATTTACCTTATAATTATTGGAATTTTAGTTGTAATAGTATCAATTTATCAGCCAATGTTATCAGTAATAGGTATTATTTTATTGGCATATTTAATTTTTCATAGTATAAAAAATACTCATAAACAGGAAAAAGCTTTTAAGAAACACGTAGAGGGATTAGCAGATGAATTTGAATCTGCAACAAAACATGCCATATTTAATATGCCTTTTCCCTTAGTCATGTTAGATGAAAATAGAGGAGTATCATGGTATAATACTCCATTTTTAAAGATGATAAGCGGTGACGATATATTAAATAAGAAGCTAATAGAATTAATTCCAGGAATTAATTTAGATGGTATATTTAAGGAAAATGATCTAAAACCTTTAGATGTAAAATATGAGGATAGAATATATAAGGTATATCCCAATATAGTAGATACAAAGAAAACTAATAGTATTAATAATATGATAGTAATGCTCTATTTTGTTGATAATACCAATTTTGTTAGTTTAGAAGATCAATATAATAGAGAAAGATTAGTATTGGCATTGGCCTATGTAGATAATTATGACGATGTAAAAAACAGTACTCCAGAAGTAAATCGACCTTTAGTAATGGCAGAAATAGATAAAAACATTAACTCATATTTTTCTAAAGATAACGGCGTAGTTAGAAAATATGAAAATGATAAATATCTTATAATAATGGAAAATCAAGGTTTTAAAAATATAGAAAGTAAAAAGTTTGATATATTAGATCAACTGAGAGAATTAAATTTAGGAAATACAATTCCTATTACTTTAAGTATGGGAGTTGGTGCAGGTGGAAATACTCCTTTTGATTCCTATGAAAAGGCAAGAGCTGCCATAGATATTGGACTTGGTAGAGGTGGAGACCAAGCAGTTGTACAAGTTGGCAGTCAACTAAGTTTCTATGGGGGTAAGACAAAGGCAATAGAAAAGAGAAATAAGGTAAAATCAAGAGTTATAGGATATGCCTTAAGACAGCTTATAGACCAAGCAGATAAAGTATTTGTAATGGGACATAAAAATCCAGATATGGATTCCTTTGGTGCAGGTATAGGAATACTACGTTGTGTAAAAGACAGAGATAAAGAAGGTTATTTAGTTTTAAGCGGAGAAAATCCATCTATTAAAAATGTTTATGAAAAGATGGAAAAAGAACAACCTGAATTATTAGAAAGAATTATAACTCCAGAAGTGGCTTTAGAATTAATAAATAATGATTGTCTGATGGTAGTGGTAGATAACCATAAACCTAGCTTTACAGAGGCACCAGAGCTTTTAGATAACACAAATAAAGTAGTAGTAATAGATCACCATAGAAGGGGTGTAGAATTTATAAAAGATCCAGTGCTTACTTATTTGGAACCCTACGCATCTTCTACCTGTGAATTAGTTACAGAGGTATTATCTTATATGAGTGATAAAATCAATTTGACTAAGTTTGAATCTGAGGCTTTAATGGCTGGAATCACTGTAGATACGAAAAACTTCAGCTTCCAAACTGGAGTTAGAACCTTTGAAGCTGCTTCCACATTAAAGAGAGCAGGTGCAGATACTACTGTTGTGAGACAATTATTTAGAGATGATTATAATACATTTATTTATAAAGCAGAAGTAATTAAATCTTCCAGAATCATATTTGATAAAATAGCCATAGGTAGACTTGAAACTCAAATGGATGATTCCCTTTTAATAGCTGCACAGGCTGCAAATGAGCTTTTAAACATAAACGGTGTAGAAGCTTCTTTTGTAATGACCTATGTAAATAATAAGCTTCATATTAGTGGTAGGTCCTTGGGGAATATATCTGTACAACTGATCCTTGAAAAATTAGGAGGAGGAGGCCACTTAACAAGTGCTGGTACTCAGCTAGATATGAATATGGATGAAGGAGAAGCCGTACTTACTGAAACAATAGATAAATTTTTAAGGGAAGGTGAAGAAGAATGAAAGTAATATTAATGAAAGATATAAAGGGTTTGGGAAAAGAAGGAGATTTAGTAAATGCAAAGGATGGTTATGCTAGAAATTTCCTACTGCCAAAAGGTGATGCAATAGAAGCAACTCCAGCTAATCTAAAGAAATGGGAAGAAGAAAAAGCTGAACAGGCTAAGAAAAAGGCAGAAGAACATAAAGAGGCATTGGAACTAAAGGAAAAAATAGAATCTATTACAGTAGTAATTAAGGGTAAATCAGGAGAAGGCGGAAAGTTATTTGGTTCAATTACTTCAAAGGATATAGCTGATGGTTTAAAATCACAGCATAAAATAGATATAGATAGAAGAAAAATAGAATTAAAGGATAATATTAAATCTCTTGGGAATACTCAAGTAGATGTAAGGGTATATGCAGAAGTATTGGCAAAGTTAAATGTTAGTGTAAAAGAACAGTAGTAGGGTGATTAAATGGAAACAGCACTAATTGGACGAGTTCCACCTCATAGCCTAGAAGCTGAACAATCGGTTTTAGGTGCTATGATTTTAAATAAAGAAGCTATAAATACGGCAATAGAAATAATTAGACCTGATGATTTCTATAAAGAAGCTAATAAGGAAATATTTGAATCTATATTGGTATTATTTAATAAAAATGAACCAGTAGATTTAATTACTCTGTCAGAAGAATTAAAAAGACGGGGTACTTTAGAGAATACAGGTGGTGTTACTTATCTTGCAGATATTTCCAGTGGTATAGCAACAACTGCCAATGTAAAATATTACTGTAAAATAGTAGAGGAAAAATCTATTCTTAGAAGATTGATTAATTCTTGTGATAATGTAATAGCACAATCCTATGAGAATTCAGATGAAGTTAATGCCATAATAGAAAAGGCTGAAAAATCTATATTTGATATTACTCAAGGAAGACATAGAGAAGGATTTTCTCCTATTAGTGAAGTCTTATTAGACAGCTTTTCTCAAATAGAAGAAAGAGCAGCAAATAAAGGAACTCTAACTGGACTTACCACCGGATTTATAGATTTGGATAATAAATTATCTGGACTTCAAAAATCGGATTTAGTCTTATTGGCTGCTAGACCTTCCATGGGAAAAACGGCAATATCTGTAAATATAGTAACTAATGCTGCCATAAAGGCAGGAGCAAGTGTAGCAGTATTCTCTTTAGAGATGTCTAAGGAACAGCTAGTACAAAGAATGATTTCTGCCACAGCCCACGTAGATCTTCAAAAGATTATATCAGGAAGACTTGAAGAGGATGAATGGATACAAGTTATAAACTCTATGGGACCTTTGTCTCAGGCAAATGTTTTTATAGATGATACACCGGGTATTTCATTGATGGAAATGAAAGCTAAATGCAGAAGGTTGAAAATAGAAAAAG
Organism: Tissierella pigra; assembly: GCF_018917845.1. Taxonomy (NCBI): domain Bacteria; kingdom Bacillati; phylum Bacillota; class Tissierellia; order Tissierellales; family Tissierellaceae; genus Tissierella; species Tissierella pigra. The sequence continues at coordinate 3,758,127 of NZ_JAHLPJ010000001.1, read as the reverse complement.
GGCTAGACCTTGTTATGATAGACTATTTGCAGTTAATGCAATTGGAAGGCAGACAGGAAAGCAGACAGCAGGAGATTTCAGCAATATCTAGAGGTCTAAAGGCTCTAGCTAAGGAAATGGATTGTCCTGTAATAGCTTTATCACAGCTAAGCCGTGCTCCAGAACTAAGAACTGACCATAGACCTATATTATCTGACCTTAGGGAATCTGGAGCCATAGAGCAGGATGCTGACGTGGTACTTTTCCTATATAGGGATGATTATTATAATGAGGATTCAGAGAAAAAAAATATAGGAGAAGTAATTATAGCAAAACATAGAAATGGACCAACTGGAAGTATTGAGTTAGTATTTAAGAAAGAGTTTACTAAGTTTGTCAATATGGTAAGAGAATAGTAAATGCAACTAGCACAGAACAATTAGCAAAGATAATAGGACCAAGGATTACAATAAATGGATTTATTGTAATCCTGTTTTATCTATTACATATTCTTTGGAAAAGCTTTTTAATTAATATATATTGATTAAAGGGGTGATTTTATTGGAGATTAGAGGGGAAAGAGTTATAATAAGAGATTTGCAATTGGAAGATGTTTTTAATATGAAAAATTGGGGAACTCATGAGAATCCTTTAATAGAAGATTATAATTTTCCACCAATGAATGATAAAGAAATAAAATTATGGTATAAAATGAAGACTAATAGGTTATTTAATAAATACTATGGTATATTAAACGAAGATAATAAACTAATAGGATATATGGGTACAAAGGATATAAAAGTCATTAGAAGAGAAGCTACTTTGGGAATAGTACTTGATCCAAACTATGTCAATAAAGGATATGGAACTGAAATTTTAGATACATTTCTAGAATATTATTTTACTGAAATGAAAATGAAAAAGATGATACTAGAAGTGGCAGAATTCAATAAGAGGGCCTATAGAGTATATGAAAAGGTAGGATTCCTTCCTGTAGGATACTATCTTGATGAATTCTTTGACTCTAACTTAAATTTAACAAATCCATATTATTTAGAAGAAAAATCTTCTTTTGTAATAACTAATAAAAAGATATATAATTATATTTACAAAATGGTCTTAAACAAGAAAAGATTTTTTAAGTTAAGGAAAACTATGTAGGAGTTGATAAAATGAGTTTCACTCTTGAAACTACAGATATGGACCTAGGTGATACCCCTATAGAAAATATATTTATAAATGACTTTATGCCTATGGCCAATGGAACTTATGTAAAAGTCTATTTATTGGGATATAAATATGCTCATGATAGAGATGAAAAAATAGAGGTAACTAACCAAACCATAGCTAAACATTTAGAAATACCCTTGGAAGATGTATTAAGGGCTTGGGATTTTTGGGAAAGTAAGGGAATCATAGAAAAGATACAAAATAATGAAGAGAATAAATATAATTATAAAGTAAAGTTTCTAAATTTAAAGCAGTTATACATAAAAAATAATTTGAGTCTATTTGAGACAAAAGAAAACATTATACAAAAACCAAAGACTATTACGCCTCAGGAGTTAATAGATGCAAACCAAATACCAGCCATAAATAAAATGTTTAACCAAATAGATTATATAATTAGAAGACAAACAGTAACCACTGAAAAACAGAAGATACTATCATGGATAGAAAATTATAATATGAATCCAGATGTAATAGAAAAAGCCTTTTTCTACGGAGTAGAGAGAAAGGGAGTTAAGAGTATTAACTATATAGAGGGTATCATAAGAAACTGGTATGATAATGGACTTACAAATATGGAATCCATAATCGAGCATTTTAAAACTCAAGATGAAAAGTATTATAGATACCAAAGAGTAATGAAATCCTTAGGATTAGATAATAGACCTATTTCACAGGGAGAAATGACTGTAATAGATAAATGGTTTGATAAATATAAATATTCCTTAGAAATGGTTTTAAAGGGATGTGAGGCTTCATCTAAGGTGGCAAATCCTAGTATTAACTATATTGATGGAGTAATATCCTCTTGGCATAATAAAGGAATACAAACCTTAGAAGATATAGAAGAAAAGGATAAGCCTAAGGAGAAAAAGGAATATAAAGTAACAAAAGCTCAGCAAAGTAAAAGTATGCCACTTAAAACTAGATTTCATAATTTTGAACAGAGAACAGATAAATATACTTCTGAAGAATTAGAAAATATTGCAAGAAGAAAGAGAGAAGCATATAATCAAAGAGCAAAAGGAGAAGCCTAAAGATGTATAAGGATATATTAAAGGAATTATCAACTGAATATGAGAGAAAAAGAGATAGACAAATATATGAACAAAGAATGAGAAAAGAAAATGTCTATAAAAAGATACCTGCCATTAGAAGAATTGATGAGGACATATTTAAGGCAGGACTTTCCATGTCTAAATATATAATAGGTAATCCTGATAAATATATGGAAGCAGTAGAAGAAGCTAAGGGAACCATAGAAAAGCTAAAAATGGAAAAGGCATATCTATTAACAGAATCCAATATTCCAGTAGATTATATGGATATAAAATATGAATGTAATACATGCAATGATACTGGATATTTAGATAGCGGGAGTCAATGTAACTGTTTAAGACAGGCTTTAGTCTCTAGGGCATATAAAATGTCAAATATAGAAAACTCCTTAGAAGCAGAAAACTTTAAGACCTTTAATATTAATGTATTTAGCAGTGAACCTTTTGGAAATGAAAATATGACGCCTAGAGAAAATATGCAGGATATAGTAAGTATTGCAGAAGGATTTATTAGTAACTTCAATGAAAACAATGGAGATAACTTACTTTTCTATGGAACTACAGGTCTAGGAAAAACCTTTCTCTGTAGCTGTATAGCCAAATCTCTCTTAGATAAAAATAAAATAGTTATATATCAGACTGCATTTACGATACTTGAAATAATAGAAGGACATAGATTTAAAAGGGATACAAAAGCAAATGACTATGAATACAACTCTCTATTTGACGCAGACTTATTAATAATTGATGATTTAGGTACTGAAGTATCTAATACTTTTACAAATGCAGAGATTTTCAATATAGTAAATACAAGAATAATAGGAGGCAAAAAGACTATAATATCTACTAATTTGACTCCAAAGGAAATATCAGAAATATATACAGACAGAATATTTTCTAGAATATTAGACAAGTTTATTCCATTGAAGTTTTATGGACCAGATTTAAGGTGGGAATAATATTTAGTAAATAATAAATAGTGAATCAGGGGGTGAGATAGTGGATGCAGGTGAAAGAAGACAGGAAATAATTAATATATTGAACAAATCAAAGGATCCAGTAAAAGGTACAGAATTAGCTGAAAAACTACAAGTAAGCAGACAAGTAATAGTTCAAGATATTGCAATATTACGGGCAAAAGGGGAAAATATATTTGCCACACCTCAAGGATACTTGATGCCTAGAATTTATGAAAAAGATAGGCTAATAAAAACTATAGTGTGTAATCATAAAAATAATGAAGAATTAGAAGATGAATTAAGAACTATAGTGGATTTAGGTGGAAAGGTTATAGATGTAATAGTAGAGCATCCTTTATATGGAGAAATAAAGTCCCAACTACAAATAGGGTCTAGACATGATTTAATGCTATTTATGGATAATTTAAAGACAACTAAAGCGGAGCCCTTATCCTCACTGACAGACGGTGTTCATTTACATACTATAGAAGTAAATAGTGAAGAAATATTTCATAAGATAAAAGAAGCACTTTCAAAGAAAAAATACTTGATAAAAGAGTAATGAGATGATATATTTATATCTATAGCTGACAAGACAACTGTAAATATAACTTAACTCGGAGGTGTGGAAAATAGCAAAATCACAAGGGAGTATAAGAGATTATTTTGTTAAGATATTAAATGGCATGGCTTTAGGACTTTTTTCATCTTTACTTATTGGACTTATAATCAAACAGTTAGGTACATTGTTTAATATGGAAGCTCTTATTTTATTTGGCTCAATAGCACAAAAATTAATGGGACCAGCCATAGGTGCAGGAGTAGCCTATAGTGTAGGTGCTCCGCCTTTGGGAATATTTGCTTCAGTAGTTACAGGGGCCATAGGTGCAGGAAGTATTACTTTTGATGGAGCTATAACAATTATCAATACAGGAGAGCCTGTAGGTGCCTTTGTAGCAGCTTTAATAGGGGCAGAGTTTTCTAAGTTAATTAGTGGTAAAACTAAGGTAGATATAGTATTAGTTCCTCTGTCTACCATTATAGTAGGTGGGTTTGTAGGAACTCATATAGGTCCATATATGACCACAATAATGAATTTCTTTGGTAATATAGTAAATACAGCAACAGAAATGCACCCAATTCCCATGGGAATAATAGTATCAGTAGTTATGGGAATAGTTTTAACACTACCAATAAGCTCGGCAGCTTTAGCAATATCCTTAGGTCTTTCAGGTCTTGCAGCAGGAGCCAGTACAATAGGGTGTGCAGCAAATATGATAGGATTTGCAGTAGCTTCCTATAGAGAAAATGGATTTGGAGGATTTATAGCTCAAGGCTTAGGCACTTCTATGCTTCAAGTTCCCAATATAGTAAAAAATCCTCTAATATGGATACCTGCCATAGTATCATCGGCAATACTTGGACCTATATCTACTCAATTTTTAAAAATGGAAGGAAATAGTATAGGGGCAGGTATGGGGACCAGTGGATTAGTAGGTCAATTTGCTACTATAGACGTAATGGGTGGAAACCCTAAAACTTTAATTCTAATTCTTATGATGCACTTTATTTTACCAGGACTAATATCCTTCATAGTATCAGAATGGATGAGAAAAAAAGGATTTATAAAATTTGGAGATATGAAGCTTTAAACTTTCTGAATATATTGTTTTAATAAACTCCTATGGGGTATATAAAAGGCAGGAGGACAAACCTCCTAACTAAGGATAAAATAATTACAGAACAAAAGATAAGAATATCCATTAAAAAATCTAAATTTAGATTTTTTAATGGATATTTGCATTTTGCTATAAAAGTTTAGTAAAAGTCAGTACTTTTACTAGTTCTACTGAAACTAGAGAATTAAGGTTTAATTAAGGTTTCTGTTAATAAGGTTTAAACTTGATTTGTTATACTCATAATGAAAATAAAAAAATGAGGTGAACAATATGTTTAAAAAAGGATTAACAGGATTTCAAATAAAGCTCATTGCACTTTTTCTAATGATTTTTGATCATGTGCATTACTTTTTTTCGTTTACTAATAAGATACCTTTATGGTTTACATGGACAGGGCGTGTGGTAGCTCCAATATTTATTTTCATGACTGTGGAAGGGTTTATCCATACACGAAGTCGTGTTAAATATATGGGTAGACTTTATATGGGATCATTGATAATGGTTCTTGGAAATCAATGGATTTCAAGATGGTTTCCACGTGGTGATGACGCAGCTCTTATGACAAATATTTTTGCAACTCTCTTTTTAATTACTGTTTATTTAACCATAATCGAATACCTAAAAAAAGGTATTAAAGAAAGACGCATCATGTCTGTAGTGCTGGGAATTTTAGGATTGGTATTGCCTGTTGCCATTGGTATACTTATGATGATGAACCTTCATGTGCCAGGGATGATTCATGCAATTTTTCTATTACCAACCCCAATGTTTGTTGAAGGTGGTCCAGTATTTATAGCATTGGGAATATTGTTTTATTTAACACGTGATAAAAAAAGACTTCAATTGATTTTATATGCTTTAGTGTCTATTGCTTTAATGCCTTGGCAGAACTTCTCCTTACAAGGGATATTCTATGATAATTTCCAATGGATGATGATAGGAGCATTACCTTTCTTAGCACTTTATAATGGTCAAAGGGGTAAGGGTATGAAATATTTATTTTATGTGTTTTATCCACTTCACATTTATGTTTTATACGTTTTATCTACCTTTTTCGCGTAAATCACTTATCATGTGGTGACGAAATTGGGTATACTATACCTATATCAATAATAAGGAGCGGTATTATGGATGTGCTATTTAATAAAAAGATACTTGTTGTAGATGATGAAGTTGAGTTGCTAGAGATAATTGAACATGCCTTAAAACTAGAAGGTTTCACTAATGTTAAAACCACAAATACAGGTGTTAAAGCTTTGGAAGAATTTCATAGTTGGCAACCAGATATGGTGATTTTAGATGTAATGTTACCTGATGTCCAAGGACATAATCTGTGTAAGACCATAAGAGAGACTTCACAGATTCCCATTATTTTTGTATCTGCAAAAACAGAAGAAGTGGACCGAATTGTAGGATTTGCAATAGGAGCAGATGATTATGTAACAAAGCCATTTAGTCCAAAAGAACTTGCATATCGAGTAAAAGCACATTTGAAACGCTCAGAATCTACATCTGATCCACAGGATATTGAAACTATCTATTTTGGGCCATTTAGGATGATTCCTTTAAAAGGCGAACTTTTTAAGGAAGATGAAGAACTTGTGCTACAGCCAAAAGCCTATAAGTTATTGGAATATTTTGCAAGACATCCTAATTTGATTTTAAGTAAGGAGCATTTATGTGGTGCAGTCTGGGGAGAGGATTATATTGGCTTTGATAACACGATTATGGTACACATTCGAAGAATAAGAGAGCAAATCGAAGTAGACCCATCAAATCCAGAGTATTTAATAACGGTAAAAGGGCTTGGCTATAAGCTAGTAGTAAAGGACAAATAATATGAGATTACATTTAACCTTCAAATATTTGATAAGTATTATTATGGTTATTATTGTAGTGGGATTGGTCAACGGCCTTATGGCTTTTGGCCTATTTCATTTTGGGCCTAGGGAATCTTATTCCTATGGAATTGCCAATGAACGCTATATTAGTCCAGAAGATTATGTCAGACAGTTTTTTAAGCATATTAGCTTAGAGGAAGGACAATTTTCCTTAGATAAAAATGCAGAGCGTTCTTTAATCCAAAACCATGCTTGGATTCAGATACTTAGTACAGATTATAAGGTAAATTTTCAATTCAATGGGAATGAAGAGCTTCCGCAGATATACACCCCAATGACTTTAGTGCATAATTATAAATACGCCAATCCAGATACAATCTTTGTAAGTGAGGTGTCTTTTGGAGAAGAGACCTATACCTATTTAATAGGTATGCCATATAAAGATATTCAAAGGACGTTTTTTACCTTCAATAAAACTTACTTTGCCAGTATTATAGGTGGACTTGTGCTGCTGGTTTTTGCTGTGGACCTAATTTTAGGATTGCTATTTGGTATGGGTTTTAGTAGAGGCCTAACAAAGCCAGTAGGAGAAATGATTAAAAGTATAGAGGATTTGACTGAGGGAGGTTACAATCAAGTTCTGCCAACAAAGGGGTTATACGGATCGGTTTTTTCTAATATCAATAAATTATCGGATCAACTACAAGCCAATGAAAAAGAACGTGTTGCCATAGATACTATGCGAGAAAACTGGATTTCTAATATATCACATGATATAAAAACGCCACTGGCGTCTATTCGTGGATATGGAGAATTGCTTCGTAGTGATGAAAGAATTTCAGTAGAGAATATACATCGTTATGCAAAAGTTATTGAGGATAAGGCACTTTATATCTCAAACTTAGTAGATGATTTAAATCTAAGTACGAGACTGGAAAGTGGATATTTAGTGTTAAATTTACAGACAGTAAATCTGGTAACTTTGTTAAGAGATATTATTATTGATGTGCTTAACGGTGTAGATATGTCTAATGTTCATCTGGATTGGTATTGTGATGAAACACAGATTTTATGTCAGCTTGATCCTGTACTTTTTAGACGAGCCATAAATAACATTCTATACAATGCTATTACTCATAATGATAGATCAGTGAATATTAAGGTGAAATTAACTTATGAGGAAAATAAAATTTATATATATGTGGATGATGATGGTAAGGGAATCTCACCAGAGGATCTACCATATATTTTCAATAGACATTATCGAGGTACAAATACTTCTAATACAGTTGAAGGAACAGGTCTAGGTATGGCTATAACTAAGCAGATTATAAAAGTCCACGGAGGCGAAATTGGTGTAGAAAGTAAGCTAGGAACTGGCACGTGTTTTAGGATTATTCTTCCTAATTAAAGTATTATACCCCTATCTTATTTCTCAAAATACAAGATAGGGATATAATATTATTATTAACTATATTTTCAAGGTTTTAAAACTAAAAGAATCAATTATGCAATTATCCATCCTTCTGCTTTCTCACGAATTTCAATAAAACGCTTATAAATACCTGCTTCTTCTATTAAATCCATATGAGTACCTCTTTGTACAATTTGTCCATTATCTACTACAATTATTTGATCTGCATTTTGAATAGTAGCTAAACGATGAGCTATGGTGATAATAGTTTTTCCATGTACTAAGGCACTAATAGCTTGCTGAATGAAATGCTCATTTTCTGGGTCAATACTGGCTGTAGCTTCATCTAATATGACTATTGGAGCATCCTTTAACATGGCCCTTGCAATAGATATTCTTTGTTTTTCACCGCCAGAGAGGGTAGAACCACCATCTCCTATGATAGTATTATAGCCTTGAGGAAGGTTCATGATAAATTCATGACAGCATGCTTTCTTTGCTGTTTCTACAATTTCATCGAAGTTAGCTTCTGGCTTTCCAAATTTAATATTATTTAGAATAGTATCATGAAATAAATATACATTTTGGAATACCATGCTGATATTTTTTAATAAACTATCACAAGTCATCTCTCTAATATCTACATTTCCTATTTTAATACTTCCTTCATTTACATCATAAAACCTGGAAATCAAATTACATATGGTTGTTTTACCACTGCCAGATGGACCAACGATAGCAGTAGTTGTATTTTGTGGAATTTGGAATGATACATTGCTTAAGACATTTTTGTTATTGTAAGCAAAGGTTACATTTTGAAATTCAATGTTATAATTATTCAAAGAAATATCCTTACCATCATAATCAATAAATTCTGCATTTTCAATGGGCTCCAATTTATTAAAAGTAGCATCTATGATTTTTAGAACATGGGCTGCATTATTGATGGTTTCTACATTGCCAAAGATAACAAAAGAGAAGATAATCATCATTAGCATAGTTGGTATATCCATAGTTTCCTTTATGGCAAAAATAGAAGAAATGGCTATAATACATACAGATGCAGTTTTTAACACAAAATGATGCATAGTATTATATGGAACGTAATTCTTTTCAATTTTAAGATTAATATCCTTACTGGATTTATAAGCATTACGAATCCCATCTATTGAAACACCTTCCTGTTTAAAGGCCTTTACTACAGGCATTCCCCTAATATATTCAATAGTTGCATTGATCATAGTATCTTGTGCTTTTTGATGAATAGGAGCATTCTGATTACTTTTATTTCCTAAAAGTTTCAGGAATACTGCAGATAATACTATTCCTATTACAGCAGTTATTGCAATCCATATATTGTAAAATCCCATACATAATACCATGGTAAAAGCACTGATATATCCATTTACTACTGTATCAATCATTTTCATTCCGTGCATCTCAATGAAGGATAAATCTGTTGTAACAGCTGAAGTTAGTTCTCCAGTATTATTATTGCTGAAAAATCCAAGGGATACTCTTTTCAGTCTATTTCCGATTTTAGTTCTTTCTTCTGCTGAGACCTCATATCCAACACTTTCTTGTGTTTTAGCACGAAGATAGGAAAATAAAAATCTTCCTAGGACAGCAAATATCATATATATAGTTAGTAGGATAATTTCTTTACTAGCCAATGGTTTTTTTCCAGATATATCTTCTAATATCAGATTTAATCCATAAGCTGTTGCCATAATAGGCATTGCAGTAAACATAGTGTGTATAAAAGAATAAACAAACCCAATATATAATCTCTTTTTACGCATACCTGTCCATGCTATTATCCTTTTTATTGACCTAAACATATTACACTCCCCCTTATTCTTGATTTACTGCCCATAGTTTCGCCCCAATATGTGCTGTCCACATATCTTTATAAAGGCCTTCTTTTTTTAATAACTCTTCATGGGTGCCTTTACTTTGGATTTTTCCTTTTTGTAGAACAATAATTTGATCTGAATTTTTTATAGTAGATAATCTATGGGCAATTACTAACAATGTTTTTCCTTTCGTAAGTGCTGCAATGGATTTCTGGATTTTATCTTCATTTTCCGGATCAGTAAAAGCCGTTGCTTCATCAAGAATTATGATTGGAGCATCTTTTAATATTGCTCGAGCTATGACAATTCGTTGCTTTTCTCCACCAGACAGTCTTCCACCAGCTTCACCAGCACTGGTATTATATCCCTTTTCAAAATTGGAGATAAATTCATCACAACATGCAGATTTGGCTGCTTGCAAAACTTCCTCATCAGTTGCTTTTGGATTGCCTAAGCGAATATTTTCAAGTAATGAACAGTTAAACAAGAAATTATCCTGTGTAACAAAACTGACCATATCACATAGTTGACTTAGAGGTATTTCTTTTATATTTGTATTACCTATTTTTATTTCACCTTCATTTACATCCCAAAAACGAGCAATCAATCTTGCTATGGTAGATTTACCACTACCAGATGGGCCTACTAATGCTGTAAAGCTTCCTTGTGGAATCTTTAAACTTAGATTTGATAACACCTCGTTGTTATCTGTACTGTCATAGGAAAACGAAACATTATTTAATTCAATATCATATTCTTTAATAGAAACTAACTTATCTGCATTTTCCAGTTTTGTTAGATTAAGTAGACTATTGGCATCTCTTACAGCATATTCAATAGATTTTAAGTCATTAATGAATACTGTAAAACTTGTTAGTGGTCCTATAATTCCTAGAGATAAAATCATACACATAGTAAGCTCTGCCGGGCTTAAACTTCCCTGTTTGTAAAGAAACATTCCTATAGGTAATGTGCCGAGTAAAGTGGAGGGTAGAACAGCTCCGCCAAAATTCATTAATTTCCATGTACTCCTAAACCAGTCCAAGGTGTACTCTTTGAAAGAGTGTATGGCTTTTTCAAACTTTTCATATGAAGTTGTAGACTGATTAAATGTTTTAATAACCTCTATTCCTTCTACATACTCTACAATGACTCCATTGACATAGGCGCTAGCTTCCATATAATCATTATATTTTTCATTGAAGTTTCGCATCATAAAACCATATGCAATAAATGAAATGGGAACTGTTATAATTGATGCTAATGCCATACGCCAATTTATTACAAAAAGATAAATGAAAACGCAAATTGGTAATAAAAGATTTGAAAATCCTTCTGGGATTAAATGTGCTAGAGGGAGTTCAATTGTTTCTACTCTGTCTATTATAATACTTTTTAAATTTCCCACTGTTTGATTTAATACTGTACCTAGAGGTGCATACATTAATCTATCTGCCATGGACATTCTCATTTCCTCTAAAATTGTATAAGCAGAAATATGTGATAATGTAGTTGAAAAGCCGTGGAATAACAATTTAATTACATATCCTAAGAGACAAATAGATGTCCAAAATAATATATTATTTACAGACTGTTTTCCTTCAAAAAAGAGAATGATTATCTGATATACTCCAAAATAAGGGATTATACCTCCAGCCACACTAATAACTTCTAAAAAAATAGAAAAAATTAATTTTCTCTTACATGGTTCTGCGAATTTCATAACGGTTTTTAACCAAGATTCTTTATTCATAATGCTCTCCTTTCTAAAATTAAAGTTCATATAATTGGGAATAGTTATTTAACTATTCCCAATTATATTTTATATTTAGCAACCTATCTACTCTAATGAGTCCATGATACTCCATTTAGACAATGGAATTTCTATACTCCTTTGGTGATTTTCCTATAACGGATCTAAAGGCTGATGCAAATTTACTGGAATTATCATATCCAACTTTATGTGCTATTTCAGAAATATTTTCCTTAGTTTGTCTTAACATAATTGCAGCCTTGTTCATACGATATACTCTTATATAAGAATATATTGAAGTCCCGTATACTCCCTTAAAACATAATTTCATTGAGGTTAAAGGAATATTAAACTTTTCTGAAAGCTCGTCTAATGTATAATGATCCTCTAAATTTGTGGTAATAAGTTCCTGAATTGCCTTTACCTTTTCAACTTGAGTTTTATAATAGTATGGTCTTTTATCAAAGTTTTTGGGAATCTCTAAAATGCTTAGATGAAGTAGTAGTTCTAAAATCTTTATTTTCAAGTAATCATCTTTTATCTTATTAGGTATTGTATAGAGCTCCAAAAATATATGTGCTATTACCTTATCTGCTTGAATAATAAAAGGTCTATTTAACATAAAAAACTTTTTACTTAAAGCAGCTAGATCAATAGAAAATCCTCCATATAGTTTTACAACTTCCTCTGCTTCTTCAATATGAAATACTAATGATATTCCATGGTAATGATTCAGAGGAAATCCAAAGTTTTGAATATGGTTTTCTCGATGGTTTATCTGTAAATCACCAGCTTTCATGTATACATAGGTATCGTTGTCCAATTTCCATTCCATTCTTCCCTCCCGACAGAAATCGATGCAAAGGAAATTAGCCTTTGTATGAAATTGAGAGGAACAACTTTCCATGTGAAAATCATTATATATTAAAATAATTCCTGGAAATACTTTTATTGCTGTCATAATGCCATCACCAGACTTATCTTTCATTCGATAAATTGTACAATCTTCACTTTGAGAAAAAGTGGTGATATTGTCACCTAAAAAGGTTTTTTCTTCCCATGACATTTTATACACTCCTTTCCGTTTCACATCCTATCTTTATTGTGCAATTATCCCTTATTTTATACAATTCCAGCCTTTTTAAAGTGCTTATGAAGTAATTTTTTACCCATAAACATCCTAAAATGGAAGCAATGACTGTTATAATACATAAGATAATCATTAAACTTGGGTTCATAATTTCTAAACATTGCTGAACAATAGGTAATGTACCTGTAGTTTTTATACAATGCTATGTAGACATCTTGCATATATACAAATGGAATATATTCACCAAGGGCATAGCCTAGCATAATAGAAGAAAATCCAAATACAGCTGCTATAAATTTATTTCTTCCTATTAAATTAAAAAGTAGCTCTCCCACAAATCCTCCTCTAAAACATAGACTTTTACTCCTAATGAATAAACAGAGGCTAAAGCAACTTTTTGTTTTTCGCCACTAGATAAATCAAAAGGTTTTCTTCCCATTAATGGTGAAAACTTTAGTCTATCTACTGTTTCAGAAATGTTTCTTTGCATTTTATCTGTAGAAACACCATGGTTTTCACTTGGAAAGGAAATTTCTGTTTTTACATGTAGGGTAAAGAATTGTGAACGTGGGTCTTGAAAGACAGAACCTACTTTATATGATCTTTCTTTTATTGATTCACTAGTTATGTTTTGATTACATATAGTTCCCTTCCCTTTTAATTCTCCCTGCTCTATGATCAGGTTTTGTGGACTTAAATTCAAGTGGTTTATCCATAAAAGATTAAATCACGTCCTTTTAAAATAGTATTTATCCTTTGGAAGTTAGTATCGGCTAACTATAAGATAGAAGTAGATAATATCATATACTAAATAGTCTAATATAGATTTGTGAGATTGTCTGCTCTATAAAGACCGTTATACTCCATTTAGACAAATATATAATAGAAATAAGTTAAAAGTTTATAGATTTTTATCAAGATATATCTGGTCAAATTTTATTTTTATTATAAATTAAAAAAACCTTGACAATTGCAAATATTGTGTTATAATATCTATAATTAAATACTAGGCAAAGAAGGGAAATAGTAAGTATATAGCTTTTTAAGAGAGCCAATGGTTGGTGAGAATTGGCAAAGCAAAATATTGAATCCGTCCCAGAGTCTATGAATTTCGAGTGAGCCTTCGGGCTAACTAGGGTGGCAACGCGGGTAACTCTCGTCCCTAATATTTATTAGGGATCGAGAGTTTTTTTATGACCTAACTTAGCGAACGACAGTGAGCTTTAGTAGGTCAAACGCAATGAGAACCAAATCTATATGAGCGTAGCGAGTGAATAGATTTGAGTTTCGAAACTGCGGCAAATGACCTAATACAGCGAACGACAGTGAGCTGATGTAGGTCAAACGCACCTACGCTGTCCGTTTTGTCTGCAATTCGCTATCGCTCATTGGACAAAAAGGCAATGAGAACCAAATCTATATGAGTGTAGCGAGTAAATGAATTTGAGTTGCGAAACCGTGGCAAATGACCTAACCCGATTTGTGTTTTGGGACTGTGGAAAATTTAAGGAGGAAAGAATCATGTTAGATATTCGAAGAATCAGATCAAATCCAGAAGAAGTAATAAAAGCCTTAGGAAAAAGAAAAGGAGAATTTCCTATTGATAAAGTTTTAGAATTAGACGAAACTAGAAGAAATATTCTTGTAGAAGTAGAAGAAATGAAGGCAAGACAAAATTCAGTATCAAAGGAAATACCTAAACTGAAAAAAGAAGGAAAAGACCCAGCACCTATTTTTGCTGAAATGAAGGAGTTGTCAGAGAAAATAAAGGATCTAGATGTAAAAGTAAAGGAAATAGATGAGGATTTAAGAAATACTTTACTTCAAATACCAAATACACCTAATGAAGCTGTAATAGAAGGTAAAGATGATACAGATAATGTGGAAGTAAGAAAGTTTGGAGAACCAAAGGATTTTACATTTGAAGCAAAGGCACATTGGGATATAGGTACAGACTTAAATATATTGGACTTTGAAAATGCTACAAAGATTACAGGAGCTAGATTTACAGTTTTTAGAGGTTTAGGTGCAAGACTTGAAAGAGCCATTACACAATTTATGTTGGATTTGCATACAACAGAACATGGGTTTACTGAAATGGCTGTTCCATTTATGGTAAATAGAGATAGTATGACAGGTACAGGTCAATTGCCAAAGTTTGAAGAAGATATGTTCCATCTACCTACTAAAGACTACTTCCTTATACCAACAGCAGAAGTTCCCCTTACAAACCTTCTTAGGGATGAAATATTAAATGAAAAGGATTTACCAATATACTATACAGCATATACTCCTTGTTTTAGACAGGAAGCAGGGGCAGCAGGAAGGGATACAAGAGGGCTTATTAGAAACCACCAATTTGATAAGGTTGAATTAGTTAAGTTTGTAAGTCCAGAAAATTCCTATGAAGAATTGGAAAAGCTAACTTTAAGTGCAGAAGAAGTATTAAAGAGACTTAATATACCTTATAGAGTAGTAGCTTTATGTAGCGGAGACTTAGGCTTCTCATCTGCAAAGACTTATGATATAGAAGTATGGATGCCTTCATATGGCAGATATGTAGAGATTTCAAGCTGTAGTAACTTTGAGGATTTTCAAGCAAGACGTGCAAACATTAGATATAGAAAAGAAGAAACAGGAAAAGTTGAGTTTGTTCATACTCTAAATGGCTCAGGGTTAGCTGTAGGCAGAACCTTTGCAGCAATTTTAGAAAATTATCAAGAAGAAAATGGAACAGTAATAATTCCAGAAGCACTAAGGCCATATATGGGAGGATTGGAGAAAATAGAGAAGTAAATTCTATAATAAGGAACTAGATGAAACTCATTCTAGTTCCTTATTATTGCTTTTTATTATACAATAAGAGACTAAAAGGGGATTATATGATAAAATAGAGAAAAAGTATTTTAGAGAGGTGGTAAAATGAAAAATAAAAAATTAATAATGAATATAACAATAATTTTATCTTTTATTTTTATATTTAATGCTTTTGCCTATGGTGATAGCACAAAGGTTGTTACATTGGGGAAAAACTTAAATGAAGACCAACGAAAACAAATGTTGAATCTTTTTAATGTAAATAAAAATGAAGCTACTATAATAGAAGTTAATAATGAAGAAGAAAGAAAATACTTAGAAGGAGTAGCAAGTGAAGGACAACTGGGAAAGATAACCATATCATCCTCCTATGTAGAATTATTGGAAGAAGGTTCTGGTATAGATGTACAAACATATAATATCTCTTGGGCAACAGAAGAAATGTACCGCAGTGCACTTATTACAGCAGGTGTAAAAGATGCAAAGGTTATAGCTGCGGCTCCTTATCCAGTTTCAGGAACAGGAGCTTTGACTGGTATACTAAAAGCCTTTGAACAGGCAGCAGGTATAGAAATAAGTGAAGAACAAAAGAAAGTAGCTAATGAAGAAATTATTCAAACAGGAGAATTAGGAGAGGTCATAGGTAAAGAAAAAGCCAGTGAACTAATAAGAGAGGTCAAAGAAAAGGTTATAGAGAAAAATGTAAAGACTCCAGAAGAAATAAAAAAGATTATTATTGAAATTGCTGGAAAATTAGATATAAATCTAAATACTAATCAAATAAAAGATATTGCAAAGTTAATGGAAAAAATAAGTAAACTAGATTTAAATACAGAACAAATTAAAGAACAATTAAAAGGTATTGGTCAAAAACTTGATGAAACATTAAAAAATAATGAAGAAGTGAAATCATTGCTTCAGAAAATACTAGATGCTATAAAAGAGTTTTTTAATTCTTTGTTTAAAAGAAAATAATTTTAAAACCACTGGAAATTCTATACTTTTCAGTGGTTTTGAAATTATTATTGATAAAATTTCTCCATATAGTTAATATTAATATATGGAGGTGTATTATGAAAAAATTTAGATTATTCGTTATACTTTTAGTATTTATATTATTGGTATCAGGATGTAGGCAGGAAAGCGGTAAATTAAATCAAGACACAATAGTTATTAAGAACTTAAATGGAGTAAAAGAATCTACCATAAATAAATATAAAATAGATGTGGATTTAGATACTGAGTCCATGACATACAAAGGGAAACAAACCCTTATGTATACAAATAATACAGATGTAGATTTAGAGGAAGTTTATTTTCACCTATATCCTAATGCCTTTAAGACATTGGAAAATGCACCAATTTTATTTAATTTAGGACAAAATACTAACTCCTTAGATTATAGGGAAGGCTTGATAGATATAAAGAAAGTAAGCTCAGGAAATAAGGATTTAGAATGGAATATACATAGTATAGATACTATTCTCCATGTAAAACTCAACGAAACATTAAAGAAAGGTGAATCGACTGAAATTTATTTAGAATATAATGTAAAATTGCCTACTACAAAGGATAGATTTGGATACCATGATAAGGGAATAAATCTTGGAAACTGGTATCCCATAGTATGTGTATATGATGAAAATGGATGGAACCTAGACTTATACTATAAAGTAGGAGACCCTTTCTATAGTGAGGTATCTGATTATGATGTGACTATAACAGTACCTAAAGAAGTAGTAGTTGCTTCCAGTGGGAAAATCTTATCAGAGAAGGTAAATAAAAATAAAAAGACTTACAAAATAGAAGGGAAATTAATAAGAGATTTTGCCTGGGCTGCAAGCAAAGACTTTGTAGTGAAGGAAAAGAAAGTAGAAGGTACAATCGTTAAGGTTTACTCAATAAATAATAATTCACATATGATAGATAAAACCTTAGAAATAGGGGAACAATCTTTATTGACTTTTAATAGAATCTTTGGTGAATATCCTTATGGTGTATATTCCATAGTAAATACTGAGTTTCCTTCTGGTATGGAGTATCCAGGTATAGTTTTTATATCTAATGACTATTTTTATAAACATTTAACAAATATATTGGAAAAGGTCATAGTCCATGAAACTGCACATCAGTGGTGGTACGGTTTAGTGGGAAACAATCAAGTTAAAGAAGCTTGGTTAGATGAAAGTTTAGCCACATATTCAGAACTGATATATGTAAATGAAACTAGGGGAGAAGAAGAAGCTAGAAATTATTATAATGAAAATATTAGATTAGGTTATGAATATGGAGCTCAATATAGGAACATAGGAAATGAAGTAGTGAATAAACCTTTAGATGAATTTGCAGGATGGGATGATTATTCTATTTTAGTATATCTAAGGGGAGCAATGTTCATAGATAGAATAAAAAATGATTTTGGAGAAGAAGCTCTATACGAGATACTTAATAAATATTATGAAAGACATAAATTTCATATAGCAACTACTGAAGATTTTATTAAGGTCTGTGAAGAAGTAACAAAAACTTCCTTTGAACCATTAGTAAAGGAATATCTAAATGGAAATAAATAGATAAGGCAGAGAATATCCATATTCTCTGCCTTATCTATTTATTATATATTTCTAGCAAGTATATGAGAAATATATAATACATTATATAAATATAGATATATTTTTGTTACAATAAGTATGGAGGGATTTTATGAAGAGGCTATTATCAATTTTACTAATATTTATGATTGTAATAACAGGTACTATATCCTATGGAGATAGTATAAATACATATATTCCAGTTGTTTTAAGAGAAAATTTGCGAACATATATTTTAGCTGATTTTGAAACTGGAGAAATATTAGAAGAACATAATATAAATGAAGTAGTGGAAATAGCAAGTATATCTAAGCTAATGTCTTATTTAGTAGTAATGGAGCAAGTGTCAAAGGGAAATGTTTCCTTAGATGATATTATTACCATAGATAAGGATACTACTAAAATAAAGGGTTCTAGTTTTAAACTAAAGGTTGGAGAAGTATTTACAGTAAAGGAACTACTGGAAGCTGCCATAGTTATATCTGGAAATGATGCCGCATATGCACTATCAAAATATGTGGGAGGAACTGAAGAAAACTTTGTGAAGATGATGAATGAAAAGGCAAAAGAAATAGGTATAGAAAGTGCAGTATTCTACAATTCTACAGGACTTCCCATACCAGAAAAAGATGTACAAAATAAAATGACTACAAAGGAAATATTTCTTTTGTCTCAATATATAATTAAAAAATATCCTGAAATATTGAATATTTGTTCAATAAAATCAATAGAACAAATAGATAGAAATTATTTTGAGCTAAATACTAATCCTTTGTTAAATGAAATAAAAGGTGTAGATGGTTTAAAAACAGGATTTACAAATAAAGCAGGATATAGCTATGTATCTACCTTTACAATAGAAGGGAAGGCTGGAGAAAGTAAAGACCAAAGGCTTATAGCCATAGTAATGGGGGCTAAGGATTTAGAGAAAAGAAATATAATGGCTAAAATTCTAGTACAATATGGAATTGATAACTATTCCCATAAAGTATTTTTAGATAAAACTATTCCATTAAAGACCTTAGATTTTCCTAAAGGGCATATTACAAAAGTAGATGTGTTTCCAGAAAAAGAATTTTCAAGGCTAATAAAAAATGATGAAGATATAACAGTAAATCTACATATAAATGAAAATATGAAATTACCTATAAAAAGTGGTGCTGTCATAGGAAGGGCTGAAGTATTAGAAAATGGAGAGATTATCTTTGAAACTAATGTTTTAATTAAGGAAGATGTAATTAAAGCTAAATGGTACATAGTTCTTATGAGATATATTGAAAGATTATTTGGGAGAGGGGATAATTAAAATGTCTCAGATAGTTAATATAGCCATATGTGATGATGAAAAGGTACAGGTAGAATTATTGAAAAAATATGTAAAGAACTGGGAGACTAAAAACAATCTAAAAGTAAATATAGAATGTTTTTATAGTGGTGAGTCCTTTGAATTTAGTTGGAGTATGGACAAGAAATATAATATACTCCTTTTAGATATAGAAATGTCTGGAATAAATGGAGTAGATTTGGCGAAAAAAATAAGAACAGAAGATAATCTATTAAATATAGTTTTTATTACTGCTATTTCAGATTATATAGGAGAAGGCTATGAAGTAGATGCCATAAATTATCTAATAAAACCTATAATAGAAACTAAACTATATGAATGTTTAGATAAATCAGTGAAAAAGATTCATATGGAAGAAAAGATACTTCTTATAGATGTAGAAGGGAAAATTACTAGAATAAAGGAGAAGGACATAATATATATAGAGGCTTTTTCTCATTCTATAGATATTCATACAATAGATGGAATATATACTACCCGAAAGAACATCGGTGTTATAGAAAAGGAGTTAGATGCGAAACTCTTTATAAGATGCCATAGGTCCTATATAGTAGGCTTGAAACATATAAAGAGAATAGGAAAAACAGATATAGAGTTAGATAATAAAGAGACCATTCCTGTCAGTAGGAGACTATATTCTAAAGTTAATAAGGAGTTTATTAGATACTTTAGGGGTGAGGTAGATGAATAGCAAGATTTTATTTTTGCCCATAGGTATATCTCTATTAATAGGAGCTATATTTTTGATATGTAGATATGTATTCAATAGGTTAGTAGATAGAAGAATTAATAATTATCAAAATGAACTTATATCTAAACATTTTAATGAAGTGGAAAATGTTTATAAACAAATGAGAGGTTGGAGACATGACTATCATAATCATATACAGGTGATGAAGGCATATCTTTCCTTGGGAAAGTATGAAGACATGGATAAATATCTTAGTGAATTACATAAGGACTTAACCAATATAGATACAGTTATTAAAACAGGAAATATAATGGTAGATGCAATTTTAAACAGTAAATTATCTATAGCTATTAGCAATGATATAAAAATCAATGCCAAAGCAACAGTTCCAAAGGATTTGAAGATTTTAGATATGGATCTTTGTGTGATTATTGGAAATCTAATGGATAATGCCATGGAAGCTACTATGAAATTGGAGAATTTAGATGAAAGATTCATAAGAATCTATATAAGAGAAATGAAAAGTCAGCTATATATATCCATAACTAACTCTATAGGTGGAGAAGTAAAGAAAATTAACTTAGAATATTTAAGTACAAAACTAGGGATAAACCATGGATTTGGCTTAAAAAGGGTAGATAGTATAGTAAAAAAATATAATGGATTTATAAATAGACAAAATGAAGAAGGTGTTTTTGCAACAGAGATAATTTTACCCCTATAGTACCATTGGTGTCGTAAATTGAACCATTGGTGCTTTTTTTTACATAAATATAGATGTAATGCTATGATATAGTTGAGGTGATGGAGATTATGGAAGAAAAGATATTTAAGAAAAAATATTCTTTATTTGAAAATCTAAGATATTTAATGAAAAATATGTGGAATTGGGATAAGGGATTATTCGGATTTTTCATTATACAAATTCCTTTATTAGTACTTGGACCTTTACTTAGCATTTACCTGCCTAAAGTACTGATAGATTCTATTGTAGAAAATGTAGGCATAACTAAACTCCTAATAAATATTGGAATACCTATAATTGGTATTATAATAGTGGAAACAATGTTGAAAGGCTCATACTTTAAGACATTATTTGGAGGAGTAATCTATAGATTTAGATACATCCAAATACTAATCCATAAGGCTAATGATACAGATTTTGAAAATATAGATGGATCACAAGGACAAAACAAATTTATGAAGGCATTTATGGCAACAGAAAATAATGGTTCTGCTACAGAAGCTATAATTAAAGTTTCTGTAGAATTAATATCAAATATAGTAGGTTTAGTTTTATATGGAAGCATAATATTTACTATCCATCCATTGTTTGCGCTATTTATTGTTATTTCTTCTTTAACTAATTATTTTATGGGAGACTACGCAAATAAATTTGAATATAAAAATAAATCTAATTTAGCACCAATAGAAAAGAAGCTTAGATATATAAGGGAAAAGTCAGGAGATTTTAAGGCTGCTAAGGATTTAAGATTATATAATATGTCTTTATGGTTTAAAGAGATGTATAATATATTTTTATATAAAAGAATAAAGCTACAAAAGCAAAATATATCTAGAAAATATCTTGCTAATATTATAGATGGATTATTAGGTTTTTTAAGAGATGGCATAGCCTATGGAATTTTGATTTATTCTGTATTATATAAAAATATGAGTATAGGCAATTTTGTATTATACTTTGGAGCAACTGCTGGATTTTCTACTTGGTTATCAGCCATAGTAAAAAGTATAAATGAATTAAATAGAGTTCATTTAGAAACCATGGATTTAAGAGAATTTCTAGAGATGGAAGATAAGATGAATAGAGGTACTGGAGTAGAGTTACCAAAAGAATATGAATTACCCTGTGATATAGAACTAAGAAATGTTTTCTACAAATATCCAGAAGCAGAAGACTATACTATTAAAAATATTAATCTTCATATAAGAAAAGGAGAGAAGTTAGCATTAGTAGGAATAAATGGTGCAGGAAAAACTACCTTAGTTAAATTACTCTGTGGATTATATGCTCCTACTAAAGGCGAAATATATATAAATGATAAGAAATCCACCTTATATAATAGAGATGAGTATTACAAGCTATTTTCTGTAGTATTTCAAGATATATATTTACTTCCTATGTCCATAGAAGAAAATATTGCATCCCAGTTAGAGGAAGATATTGATGAGGAAATGATGGATAAAGTCCTTAATATGTCTGGATTAATGGAGAAGGTAAAATCTTTAGAAAAAGGTAAAAAGACTCTAATGTTAAAATCTGTCTATGATGATGCCATAGATTTATCGGGGGGAGAAAAACAGAAATTAGCTTTAGCTGCTGCATTATATAAGGATGGACCTATTATTATACTAGATGAGCCAACTGCGGCTTTAGATCCTATAGCTGAAAATGAAATATACCAGAAATACAATGAATTGACGAAGGAAAAAACCTCCATATTTATATCTCATAGATTATCTTCTACTAGATTTTGTGATAGAATAGTTTTTCTTAAAGATGGTGAGATAGTAGAAGAAGGCGATCATAATAGTCTAATGAATAAGGGCGGAATATATAAGGAAATGTATGATATGCAGGCTCATTATTATAAAGATAATATAGGGGGTGCAGAGAATGAAAAAAGATATACAGATTCTTAAATTTGGATTAAAAGAAATTCATATACTACAGCCTTGGGTGATTCCAGTTACTATTATTAATTCATTTTTTAAATCTATAATGCCTTTTATAAATATCTATATGTCCTCAAAAATAATAGACGAATTACTAAGAACAAAAGATGTGGATAGACTTATTTTCCTTGTAGGTATTACAATTGGGTTAAATCTTATTATTCATCTTTTATCCACAGGGTTTGGACATCTAAAGGGATTATTGGCTAGAATAATGTGGCAAAATCAAGACATGAGGATAAATGAAAAAATAATAAGTATGGATTATCAACATGTGGAAAACCCAGAAACCCATATTCTAAGAACAAAAATAACAGAAGGAGAAAGCATGAATGGTGGAGGAGTATATGCTCTTGTTAATTATTTTGATGAATTAATCACAGGTTTAGTTACGTTATTCACAAGTATTATATTGATAATGGAGATTTTCAAAGTGAATTCAAATGTGGGAGAATCTATTGGATTTATAAATTCTACAATATTCAATATGATTTTTATAGCTATATTGGTTATATGTACAATTTACAATCTAAAGCTAAAAGAAAACTCACAGAATAAATTTTTTAATTCTTTCAATAGAATGATCAGCTATAATAGAATGTTTTTCTTTTACTATGATCAAATTTCAGACTATAACTCGGGTAAGAGTGTAAGGTTATATCATCAACAGCCTTTACTCAATAAAAAATCTGAAAATATGTGCAATGGATTCCATCAGATATTAAATGAAATTATTTCTGATAATATTAAATATGGTGCAGCCAACGGATTTATTTCATCATTATTATCCGGTTTAGTATATATATTTGTAGGGTTAAAAGCCATGAGTGGTTCCATTACCATAGGAAATATAGTCAAATATACAGGAAGTATAAATCAATTTATGGCAGGAAGCGGTATGGTGCTAATGGCTATAGTAGGATTAAAGGCTAATAATCAATATCTACAGTTATATATGGATTTTTTAAATATAGAGGGAGAGAAATATAAGGGAACATTGCCAGTAGAAAAAAGAGATGATGATGAATATGAAATAGAATTTAGAAATGTATCTTTCAAATATCCAAAGACGAATAATTATGTACTAAAGAATATTTCTATGAAATTAAATATAGGGGAACGACTTGCCATAGTAGGTATGAATGGCTCAGGAAAAACTACTTTTATCAAGTTGTTGTGTAGGCTCTATGACCCAGACGAAGGAGAAATACTTTTAAATGGAATAGATATAAAGAAATATGATTATGATGAATATTTGAATTTATTTTCCATAGTATTTCAAGATTTTAAGTTATTTTCATTTTCCTTGGGACAAAATGTGGCTGCATCTGTAGATTATAATATTAGCAAGGTAGAAGATATATTAATTAAAGCAGGATTAAAGGAAAGATTAGCTACTTTGTCTAAAGGAGTTGAGACCCCATTATATAAAGATTTTGATGAAGATGGCGTGGAGATTTCAGGTGGAGAGGCGCAAAAAATAGCTTTGGCTAGGGCCTTATATCGTAATGCACCTATTATTATATTAGATGAACCAACATCAGCCTTGGACCCTATAGCAGAATTTGAAATATATTCTAAGTTCAACGAATTAGTAGGCACCAAGACAGCCTTTTATATATCCCATAGATTATCATCCTGCAGGTTCTGTGATGAAATAGCAGTATTCCATGAGGGGAGGATAGTTCAAAAGGGAAACCATGAAAGTTTATTGAAGGATATAGATGGAAAATACTATGAACTATGGAACTCCCAAGCACAGTATTATAATGAAGAGGCAATGTAGAGAGACTAAAAATTAGTAATGTAAATATAGTAAATACTATTTAAAATATCAATAGTGAGAATAAAATTTATAAATAATATCTATTTGTTTTTAAGTATGCCTTACTGTACAATGTAAGATGGATAAAAAATATTTTGGAGGTATAGATATTATGAAAAACAAATCATTAAAATTAATGTCAGTTCTATTAATTTTATCATTATTATTAGTAGCTTGTGGACAAAAAGCAGAGCAGGGAAATGCAGAAGCAAATCCAATGCAGTATGTTGCAAAAGAAGATTTAAAAACATCTATAGAATCAGACGCTGGGGAATACATTATTTTAGATGTAAGAAAAGTAGAGGACTTTAATACAAGTCATATAGTAGGTTCTATTTCAGGAGATGTGGATGCTGCTAATAAAGGCGGAGACGATGCTAAAGGAACAGAAAATTTAAAAGTAGCTCTTAAGGAAGCAACAGGAAATGAACTTGGAAATTCTGACAGCAAATACGCATTAGTGTGTTACTCAGGAAAATCCTATGCACAAAAAGCTACAGATTTAATGCTGGAAATGGGAATATCAGCAGATCAAATTTATACATTAGAAGGTGGAATGAAAGCCTGGGAAGAAGGCGGAGACGATTATAAAGGTCTTTTAGAATAATTAATATAAATGGCTATTTATTTAAAAATATTTTTAAATAAATAGCCATTTAACAAAAAAAATACTTTTAGTTGAGGTGAACAATGAAGGAAAACCTATTGAAACATAAATCAAAAGTAATTCTTGTAGGTATAATCTTAATATTAGTTTTATTATATTTTTTCAACCATAATGTAAATCAATTAGTAAATAATATATCTGCAATGTTTGCAACAGGAGACTTTACAGTTGTTAGGGACTTTATTGATGAATATGGTACCTATGCAATGTTAGTATCAGCGGGATTAATGATATTTCAATCAGTAATGGCACCGTTACCAGCATTTTTAATTACATTTGCCAATGCAAATTTATTTGGATGGTGGCAAGGGGCTATATTATCTTGGGTAAGTGCAATGTTAGGAGCAGCATTATGTTTTTATATATCCCGTGTACTAGGTAGAGATATAGTAGAAAAATTGACAAGTAAGGCAGGATTAGAAAGCATTGATAATTTCTTTGAAAAGTATGGAAAATATTCTATATTAATAGCTAGATTACTTCCATTTATGTCTTTTGATCTTGTAAGCTATGCAGCAGGTCTAACTTCCATGGCTTTTATACCCTTCTTTATAGCAACAGGAATAGGACAATTACCAGCAACCATAATTTATTCTTACGTTGGAGGTATGCTATCAGGTGGAGTACAATTATTAGTGACAGGGCTTCTTATTTTATTTGCATTATCAATATTTATTGTACTAATAAGAAATATATTTAATTCAAGAGAGCCAAAGGCTAGGAAAAAGGATAATGAACAAATATAAAAAAGTTTTGATTTTTATGCTCATAGTAGCTTTAGGATTATTTTTAAATACAAAATTTCAATTGAGTTCCTTAATAGATTCTAAGAATTTGAAAGAAGTTTCTGACTTTGTAGATAATAATTATGTGTATTCAATAGCTTTATATTTAGTATTTACCATAATAGGATCTTCGGTTTTAGCTTTGCCAGGAGTTACCTTTGCTGTTATAGCCAGTGGACTATTTGGTCCATGGATTGGGAGTTTATATTGCTTAATAGGAGCAACCTTAGGAGCAGTTTTATCATTTCTTCTAAGCAGATATTTATTAAAGGATTCTATAGAGGAGTTAGTTAAGAAAAATGATAAACTATACAATATAATATTTCAAACAGATTCTGAAAAGGAATTGTTAATTTTAATGATAACTAGACTACTTCCTATATTTCCATTTAACCTTCAAAACTTTGCTTATGGAATAACAAATATTTCTATAGTAAAATATACTATAGGAACTTTTTTGTTTATGATTCCAGGAGTTGTTATCTTTAGTATAGGTACAGAAGGAGTTATAAATGCAGAAGATAGAAGTAAAATGTTTTTAATGGCCTTATTAATAATATTTTTAATGATGGTTTTGGGAACATATTTATATAAAAAATACAAATTATTAACCATAAAGGAGCAAGATGAAGAATAAAGTAATTATTTTTTTTACAAGAATACCTACATTAGGCAAGACAAAAACAAGACTGGAATCTTTTTTAAATAAAGATTTATGTGTAAAGCTTCAGACAGCATTTATAAAAGATATTTATAACAATATAAAGGATATGGGAATAGAAATAATCATAAGTTATTCAGATCATGGTGAGCTAAAGGTTTTAAGGGATATAATAGGTGAAGATATATGTTTCTTAAAACAAAGAGGAAAAGATTTAGGAGAAAAGATGTATAATGCTATATCTTTTTCTTTAAAAAGGTATAATAATGCAGTGCTTATAGGAAGTGATCTTCCTTTAATAAATAAGAATGATATAGAAATAGCTTTTAAGATTCTAGAAACTAAGGATATAGTCATTTCTCCAACCTATGACGGAGGATATTATTTAATTGGTATGAAGGATGAAAATAAGGATATATTCAATATAAGATATAGTACAAGCTCAGTATTTAGGGAAACCATAGATAAAATCACAAACTTACAGAAATCCTTTGGGGAAGGAAATATTCAATTAGATATAGATGACAAAAATGATTTTTTAAAACTTTATGAAATATTAAATAAAGATAAGAGTATTTCCTGTGAAAATACAAGGAAATTAGTTAATGAAATAATGGAAAAGTGTGATAAATATGAATAAAATTAATTTAGATAATATAAGAAGAAATAAAGACTTCATAGAAAGATTTGGATTAGAACAGAAAGAAGAATTTATCTTACTGGGACAAGGAGAATATAATATTAACTATATTTTTAATTCAAAAG
The DNA here is from genome assembly GCF_018917845.1 of Tissierella pigra. Taxonomy (NCBI): domain Bacteria; kingdom Bacillati; phylum Bacillota; class Tissierellia; order Tissierellales; family Tissierellaceae; genus Tissierella; species Tissierella pigra. Next base: position 3,730,424 of record NZ_JAHLPJ010000001.1, on the reverse strand, counting down.
TTTATAATAAAAAGCTGATTCTGAGAATAGCCACAGCTAGTCAGATGAAATTAGAAAATCAAATTAGATATGAATATAATGCTTTAAAGTTATTAAGTATGACTAAGAGAACTCCAAAACCTATATATTGTGATGATAGTAAGGAATTAATACCTTATGGGTTTTTAGTTATGGAGTATCTCTCAGGAAAACATTTGGATTATAAAAAAGATTTAAAACTTGCATCAAAAGCCTTAGCAGATATTCATAACCATCCCATCTCAAAAACTAATCATCTGATAAAACCAGAAAATCCAATAGAAGCAATATATGAAGAATGTCTGAAAATGTTTGAAATATATAGAGTATCAGAATATATGGATATGGAAATTAAAGATAGTATAGATTACTTACTGGAAAAAGGAAGAAATATAAAAACTACAGATATAGGAAATAGAACTATAATAAATACAGAGCTAAATTCTGGAAATTTCCTTATAAATGGAGAAGGAGACAATAACTATATAGTGGACTGGGAAAAACCATTATATGGCTATCCAGCACAGGATTTAGGACATTTTTTAGCACCTACAACCACATTTTGGAAAACGGATATTATTCTATCTAAAGAAGAGATTGATTTCTTTATAAAAGAATATTGTAAAAACTCTAATCAATACAAAGATGAAAAGGAACTTTGGAACTCTGTAAAAAATTATCTATCTATGAATTGTCTAAGAGGGATAACATGGTGTGCAATGGCTTATGTAGAATATCAAGAACCAAATAAGCTTATATCCAATGACTCCACATATAAGAAGATTAAATCTTATTTGTCTAAGGAGTTTTTAAGTATGATAAAAGAGGAATATCTAAATGAGTATTAAATCGGATAATAAGGTTTCAATTATAATTCCTGTATATAATGAAGCTTCTAATATAAATGAATTAATGGATAATTTAGCACAATTTAAAGATTGTTGTGAAATTATATTTGTAGATGGTGGCAGCAATGATGGCACAGATAAAATAATCCAAGAAAAATATAGCCTTGTCTATTCTCCGAAAAAAGGTCGATCTAATCAAATGAACTATGGAGCAAAATTATCAAAAGGAGAGATACTTTTATTTCTACATGCAGATAGTTTGCTTCCCCATGATTTTCTCAATGAAATCCATAAAATAATTTCCCAAGGATATAAGGTTGGATGTTTTAAAATAAAATTTAATAGCAAAAACTTTCTTATGAAAATATGTGGCTTTATGTCAAATTTAAGGGTTAGATTAAGAAATATAGCTTTTGGAGATCAAGGAATATTCATAGTTAGAGATTATTTTTATGAATTAGGTGAGTTTCGAGACATACCTATTATGGAAGATTATCAACTTTCAATGGATATAAAAGATAGTGGTGAAAAAATAGCATTAGGAAAAGCAAAAATAGAAACTTCAGAAAGACGCTTTATAAAAAATGGTAGATTAAAAACTATGATAAGAATGCAAAGGCTACAATACATGTATAGAAATGGAGAAGATATTAAAAAGATTGCGAATTTATACAAATGAGAAGGTGAAGGATTTGAAATCAAGCTATGAAAAATGTATTGACTGTGGCAAATGTACAAATTGCTGTTTGTTTTTAAAAAAATATAATATAAATTTAAAGGATTATGCCAATTTACCAAATCTCGCCTATAATTGTTATCTTTGCGGAGAATGTAAAAGAGTTTGCCCAGTTGATATAGATGGTAGGCAAATATCCTTGGATTTAAGGAAAAGTAAAATAGAAAAGGGATATAATCTATATTTAAATGGATATGGAGCATTACTCTTAGAAAAAAGAAACTATATCTTTAAAAATTATAAAGATGTAAATAGTACAGTTGCCTTTTTTCCAGGATGTAATTTTTCAGCATATTATCCTAGTACAACTAAGGTTATCTCAAAAAAATTAAAGGAAGACTTTGGAATTTCAACTGTATTTGATTGTTGTGGTAAACCTATAGCTGATTTGAATATGGCAAAGGAAAAAGAAATTGTAAAAGAGAGATTAAACAATAGATTTAAAGAATTAGGAATTAAAAGGCTTATATTACTATGTCCAAATTGTTATTATTATTTTAAAAATAATTTGGATATTGAAGTATCTATGATATATGAACATAAGGACATAATGGAGAGTCTAATTTCTAAGGAGAATCCTAATAAAATAGAAGGACCATTATTTTTACCTTGTCCAGATAAAGATAGCAGACAAATCTATAAAATGATAGAAAAATATATAAGAGATACCCAAGAAATAAGAGAAATTCAGTGCTGTGGTGCAGGAGGATGTGCATCTATAAAAGAAAAAGAACTTACTAAGAATATGCAGGACAAGTTTAAAGCCTATGATGAGAAGATATATGTATACTGTGCTACCTGTGCAGGTATGATAACAAAGTCCAATACAAATGTGGAGCATATCCTATGTAAACTAATTGGTACAAAGGAAACAATATCAGTAGGAATAAATTCCGTAAAAAACAGAGCATTGTTTTGTTACTATTCAGGATAAATAAGATAAATATAATAAAAATACTAAATGAACATTTGCAGGGCATGACTATAATTCTTAGAGAATGTAAGCTGAAAAGCTGTTAAGCAACTTGCACTGTTTGAGCGTAGCGAGTTTGCAAGTTGTAGGATTTTTAGCTGGAATTCTCTATAGAATTATTCATGACCGAAACCGTAAATGTGTATTTCTATTATATTTTAAAGGGTTTGTGAATAGTAGCATTGTTTTCTCTTAAAGAACAGGAGTGATACTAATGGGTAGAAAGATAATAATAGATTGTGATAATACCTTTGGCATAGATGGTTGTGATGTAGATGATGGTCTTGCGATTATATATGCTTTAGCCCAAAGGGAGGTGGAAGTATTAGGTATAAGTACAACCTTTGGCAACAATAGTTTAGATATTGTATATCCCAATACTATTTCCTTTATGAAAAATATTGGCTATCCAGAAATTCCAGTCTATAAAGGGTCAGAAGATTCCTATGAAAATAATAAAGCAGCAAAGTTTTTAGTAGAGATGGTAAATAAATATAATGGAGATTTATGTATATTAGCAACAGGCTCATTGACCAATTTATATGATGCCTGGAAAATAGATAATAAATTTTATGAAAAGATAAAATCCATTTCCCTAATGGGAGGAATAACTGCACCATTGGTTATAAACAACAAGATTTTAAACGAATTGAATTTTTCCTGTAATGCTGAGGCGAGTCTAAATGTTTTGGAACATGGAAAAAATATCACTATAGCCACAGGAAATACTTGTTTGGATGGATTTTTTACAAGGGAAAGATTTGAAACATTAAAAGAAGGTAATGATTTTGAAAAATGGCTATATGTTCAGTGCGAATATTGGTTTGACAGAGAGAAGAATGTATTTAAAAACGAAGGAATATATATCTGGGATATATTGTCAGCAGCAGCTCTTTTGAATCCTAATTTGTTTATAAAAAATACTATAAATATTTCACCAGATGAGGAAAGTATGAAAAAAGGCTTATTAATAGGAAAAGGTAAAACACGAGAAGTCATTATACCAAAGATAAAGGATGTAGATGAATATATAGAACATGTATATAATCAATATAGGATTTTTGGAGAAAAATTTTAATTTTAACCTAAGGATAAACTTATAACCAATAGAAAAATTCTACATTGGTATGAAAATAAGTTTATCCTTTACAATTTCTACATTGACTTTATCACCTTCCATAATATCTGTAAAATCTGGTACAATACTTTCTAGCGTTAAGTCTTTAATAGTACTATTTAATTTAAGTAAATAATTATCTCCTTGATATATTTTATTGATTACTAAGAATTCACCAACATGGGATTTAAACGGCCTTACAGCTAAAGGTCTAATAAGGCATTTATATTTTCCATTATTTTTATTTACATCTATATTAAATAGTTCACTAAGAAATCTATTATCCATTATTTCTCCATCAATATATGTTCCTTCTAAGAAATAATCTGCTACTATGGTGTTTGCAGGATTGTTAAAAATATTTTTAGGTGTAGTATACTGTTCTATTTGTCCATTATACATAAAAGCTATTTTATCTGACATAATTAAAGCTTCTTCTTTATCATGGGTAACTAGTATAGTAGTTATTTTATATTCTTTTTGCAGCTCCAAAACTAATTCTCTCATGTCCTTTCTTAAATTAGTATCAAGACTAGAGAAAGGTTCGTCTAATAATAATACTGTTGGCTCAGCTGCAATTGCACGTGCTAGAGCAACTCTTTGTATCTGTCCTCCAGACATTTCGTGGACTCGTCTATTTTCATATCCAACTAATTTAACCTTTTTAAGTAATTCTATAGCTCTTTCCCTGCATTTGTTTTTATTAACACCAAGTATTTTCAACGGAAAACCTATATTTTCAGCTACTGTCATATGGGGAAATAATCTAAAGTCTTGAAAAACAATAACAGTCTTTCTTTTGTAAGGTGGTATATTGTCTATTATATTTCCACCTAATATAACAGAACCTTCATGTTGATTTATTATACCTGCTATTGTTTTTAACATAGTGCTTTTTCCGCATCCAGAAGGACCTAGTAAAGATATGAATTCGCCGTTTTCAACTTTTAAATTTATAGATTTTAATATCTCTTTATTGGATAATGTTACAGATATGTTTTTTAATTCTAATTCCAATTATATCTCCTCCTTATTATCTTGATAAGGTAATTTTTTTATGATTTTATCTATAATTAGGAAAACTAAAAGTGTAGATATAATAAATACTAAAGCATAGGCAGAACTCAGGGAACGGTCTCCCTTTGCTATAAATGGTACCATAAGTACATTAAAGGATTTTACTGTCCCTCCACCTATTAGTAAAGTAATGAAATACTGACTGAATGAAGTAATATAAGCCATACTAATACTTGCCATTATTCCTGGTGTAAGCAGTGGAAATGTAATATATATAAATGATTTTAAAGGTGATGCCCCTAATACATAAGCCTGTACCTCCATTTGCTTACCTACAGATTCTGTTAAATCTTTCATAATATTTATAGTATAAGGCAGTGTATATATTAAATGTATTATTATTACTCCTAATACAGTATCAGCTAAAGACAGTTTTATAAATACTATATGTATGCCCATGGCAAATACAGCTCCTGGGACTAAGATCGGGGCAATGGTTAAAAATTCTATTACTGTTTTTCCTATGAAATCGTATAATACCAATGCTCGAGCAGTGATCGTAGCAATTATTGCTGATAAAATTGCTACAGATAAAGACAGTAATATACTTGAAAATAATATTGAAAATACGTTTGAATAAGGTGCAAATATTTCTTTAATAGCTCTAAGGGAATAAGTTGCTGGTAATAAATTAGGCCAAGGCCATCTTCCTACAAAAATCCAAAGAATAAGTATTGCCATAGGTGCTAATATTGTAAACAAAGTAATGTATAAAAAAATCTTTAATAGTTTATTGGAATTAGTACTTTTCATCAATATCACCTTTTATTCTTTTTTGTAGTTATTAAATAATACATTCCTGCCATAGTCCAAGTTATTATTAATATTAATCCGTTCATTGCCATAGCATAGGGCCTATGACGTAAATCTGGATGAATATATTCAATATGTGCCTGTACAGGTAGTGCTTTTGGCATAGTTGCACCTAATAAAAATGGCAAATCATAAGCTCCAAAGGAAAAGGTTAAAATAATCAAGAAGGCTTTTCCAATGGCAGGCATACTTAAAGGTAGAGTTATATAAAAGAATGACTTTAATTTAGAAGCACCTAAGTTTTCTGAAGCCTCTCCCAGAGTTTTATTTATACTGGACATTAAAGCCAAGCTAAAGTATGCAACAAAGGGTATCTCCTTCCATATATATCCTAATATAATTCCAAAGTTATTTTTTGTATATAGTAACAGTGGAAAATCCCCCTGTGAACTAATCCATCCTAATTTGTAAAAAAGTCTAGCAACTAAACCATTTTGTGAAAGTATACTTATTAGAAATAATGCTACTATAGTATGGGGAATAATTATGGCAAGCTTAATTATTTGAAGGATTTTACCTTCTGTATGTCCAGTATATACTAGTGCAGCTGTAAGTATAGTACCTAAAATTACTGCCAATATAGAAGAAATAATTGATATTTGCAAACTTGTTTTTAATGAATCAAGGAAAGTAGGGCTATTAAGTATCTCAATATAATAATCCAAAGTGATGTCTGTAAGATCAAAAGCTGGAATATATCCAAAGCTTTGAACAATTCCATTTATAACTCCAAATATAAAAAGAACACCCAACAATACTATGGGCATTATAAGTATATAGGGTGTTTTTTTATTCATAATATTCACTCCTAACTATTTGCTACTATTTACCTATTATTTCTTCTAACCAGATTTCTTCTATTATAGGAACAATATTAGCTGGCATTTCTGGTAAACGTTTACTAAGAAGTTCATCTTGTGGCAGTACTCCTTTGCCTATATTGATTTTATCAAAGCTTTCTTTTTCTGCGTCGGTTAATTTATCATAGGAGACTACAGGCAAGGACCTTAACTCTTCAAATTGAGTTGCTTGTATCTCAGCTGAAATGATTTCATTAATAGCCACCATTGCAGCAGCCTTATTAGGTGAGTTTTTAGCAATAGCCATATAGTTAGTATTTCCTACTGTACCTTTGTCAAATAAAAATGTTCTTACAGTTTCATTGTATATACCCTTTTCGATTCCTGTGGCTACTGAATAAGGACCATAGGACATAGTCATAACTAATTCACCATCTTCAAACATATTATTGACTTCTCCTGAAGTTGCAGGGAAAGTTTTGCCTTGATTCCATAAGTATTTATTCAATTCTTTTAAATACTCTAAGGCAGGCTCTATTGCAGCTTTAACTATTTCTTTATCTGCCTCCATATTTAAGAATTGCTCGTGTCCAACTACATCATAAATTAAAGTTCTTACAAAGGCACTTCCTGTAAAATCAGGCAAAGCAGGGTAAGTTACTTTGCCTTCATATTTTTTACAATACTCCATGAATTCTTCAGCATTCTTTGGAGTTTCTGAAGTTGTTGCACTATCATTTATAAATACCATTTGTGCCTTACCATATGGTGCTTCATAGCCATCTATGGTAAAGCCAAAATCATTTTTAACTTCTTCATCTTCAGTATCTATATATTTTTCAAAATTAGGTAATTGTTCTGCAAAGGGACCAAATAGTAAATCATTCTCTTTAGCAGAATAAAAATTTTCCCCATTAATCCATATCATATCTATTGACCCTTCTTCTAAACCAGCTTGTTTTTCTCCGGCTAATTTAGCCAATATATTGTCAATATCCATGCCAACTACTTCTAATGTAATATCATATCTTTCCTTTAGTATTGGAGCAACAGTTTGGCTTAACCATTTATTTCTATCTTCATCTCCACCCCAACCATAGAAACTAACAGTATCTCCTTTGGCTTCTTCAAGTATTTTATCAAAGCTCATATTTGGGTCAAATACCTCTGTCTTAGGTGTTACATTTGAGTCACTATCTTTTACTATATTTGGATGTTCTTTATTTCCACTACAACCTGCAATTAGAAATAAGACCATAATAATTGCTAGAAATGATGATAATTTTCTCTTATTCATGTTTTCCTCCCCTTATTTGACAAATTTTTTACCAATAATAATTATAGCATATTAATTGTAATATCTATGATAATATTATTCTATAATGATTATTTGATTATTTATTATATCTATAGGGATGGAAATAAAAGGTAATTTGGTAAAAAATAAATTTGATTTATATGATTTGTACAGATTGTCAATTAAAAAATTCCAATACCATATTAAAAATAATATTGTATTAGAATTTTAGATTAACTATATATTAATTTTTTAAATTTATCTTATAAATAAGTCTGTCTATTTATTTCTTTCATTTAAACGAGTACATTCATATAAAGTTGGTAAATATTCTACATCCTTATAGGTACATCCATTAGGACACATTGAAGATTTTCTACGGGCATATACGTTAGTTAAATGAAAGTCTTGAATATTACAATGGGAACACATTTCACCAGACTTATCAGTTCGACCATATATTGTTTCTATACCCTGATAAATATCATCATAACAATGCTCACAAATTATCCCCGTAGAAAATCTTGCTTTTAGATTTTGAAACAGATTATTCGTGGATTTTACTGAAGGGTTTCTTTGAACTTCTGGATCAAGTGACCTTGCATCAGAAGTAATACTGAAGATAAAAATAATTGACAAAACACCCATTAAACATCTAATGATATTTCTTCGATTAAGTGACACTCTATTCACCTCCCGATTAATATCCATTAAATTAGTATAATTTGTTATGGAATAAAACTTATAATTAGAGTAATTTTAGATTTACAGGATATTATGATTTTCTTAATTACTATAACATTGACAAGTACATAACAAACTAATTTAAGTACATTGTATTATATGTACAAGTATATATCAATGTACTTTTTCCGATATTATCTCCTGTTTTTCGACATAAACCTTTAGTGAAATATTAATGGATTATAAAGTATAGAGTTTAATTATAATTATCTACTTTACAATTTATAATAATAAATGGCAAGTTGTGTTCTATCCCTTAGAGATAGCTTTTCTACGATTTCCTTGGTAGCTTCCATTCCTTTTATTTTTCTAATTTTGTATAAATAAGGATTAAATTTGATCTAGTATTTTATAAATACCCATACTAAAATAAATAAACTTAAGATTATTAATAAATTGAATATCTTAAAACTTCTAACCAAATTATAGAATTTTCAATCTCAATATTATAATGAAGAGGCAGTGTAATTAGATAACTTAGTGGTTACCTTTGACATAAAAAAGGGGCTGTCTCAAAATAAAAAATAACAAATAAAATGAGACAGCTAAAAGATATCAAAAAATAGTAAAAACGGATTCCAAAGAATCCGTTTTTTGTGTATAATTTTTTTATGGAAAAAACAAATACACAAAAAGATTATAGCAAAAATTGTAATGTTTATCAATTAGTACTTCCTGTAAATACAGAAATATTAATACCACAAAATGATTCTGTGAGACTACTAAGCCAAATACTGGAGGAAATAGATTATAGAAATTTAGAAAAAGCGTACTCTCATCTCGGGAGAAATCCAGTAGTTTCACCAAAGACTCTTTTTAAAATTTTAGTTTATGCATATATGAATAATATCTATTCTACAAGAAAAATTGAAATAGCTTGCAAAAGAGATATTAACTTCATGTGGCTATTAGAAGGCCAGAAGGCTCCTGATCATAATACAATAGCTAGATTTAGGAGCGGAAAACTTACAGAAGTTATAGAAGATTTATTCTATCAGTTCGTTAAAAAACTAGGAGAATTAGGAGAAATAGAATATAAAAATATATTTATTGATGGAACAAAAATCGAAGCAAATGCTAATAAATATAGCTTTGTTTGGAAAAAATCAACTAACAAATTTGAAACAAAATTACAAGAAAAAATTAAAATATTAATAAACAAAATTAATGATAAATTTGGGAAACAATGTAAGCGTACAATAAAAGATGTATTGATAGCTATGGGAAGATAATGTATCATCTTCCCATAGAGTCTTTTATTAAGCTTTACATGTTTTTTGAATAAGTTCAGCCCAAGGCATCATTAAATCTAAGATTTTGGGATTTGTTTTGAAATCAGATCCTGGCAATCTTGATAATACAAATTCTAAGTATTTATAGGGGTTTAGTCCATTGGCTTTTGCTGTTTCTACTAGTGTATATACACATGCACTTGCATTGGCTCCTTCAGGACTACCACAGAAGGTCCAATTCTTTCTACCTATGGTAAATGGGCGTATGCTGTTTTCTGCAATATTGTTGGAGATTACACAGTTTCCATCTTCTAAATAGGTTTCTAATTTTTCTTTGTGATTTAGGGCATATTGAAGAGCCTTCCCAATATTGGATTTAGGAAGTACTTTTTCATTTGAACTTTCTACCCATGACCAAAAGGCATCTAAAACTGGTTTTTCCTTTTCCAGACGCATCTTTTTCCTATCTTCTGGTGATAGACTTTTAAATTTTCTTTCCCAGTCGAATAACTGGTTGCAATATGCTATTCCTGTTGCAGGTAAGGTGGCTTCAGGACTTTCCATATCCTTAGGAAGAGCATCCTTGAAATATCTTCTGACATGTGCCCAGCATAGACAATGGTGAATATCTTTCACTTTACCATAACCAGTATAGCCGTCTGTATGTAGATATCCATTGAAACCTTTCAGGAAGTCCTTGGCATTGTCGCCTGTTCTACCTTTAGCATATTTAAATATTCTGATTCCATGTTTAGAATCGGTTGAGGTAGAGTAGACCCACATGTAGGATTTTGTGGTATTCTTTTTACCTTCTTCTCTAAATACTTGGACTGGGGTTTCATCGGCATGTAAGTATTTCTCCTTTAGGAGTTCTTCATGTAGTTTTTCTACTACTGGATTTAGCCATTCTTCTGATGTTTTTATGATCCAGTTAGATAAGGTTGCACGGCTTAATGGAAATCCCATCTGCTTCCAATCTTTTTCTTGACGATACAGTGGTACTGCTTGGACAAATTTCTGATACATTGTCCATGCTACGCTTGAAGCAGTAGCATAGGAATGTTGAAGTACAGGCTCTGGTGTAGATGGACTAAACATCCCAGGTCTGTTTTCTTTCTTACATGTTCTGCATTCATATGTTTCTTGGTATATATTAACTACAGATACTTCTGCTGGTACATATCTGATTTCTGATCTTACGAATTTATTACCTACAACGGAAAGTCTATTGCCATCTGTTGGGCATATTTGTTTCGATTCTTCTATTTTAAATACTTGGTCGTGGCTAGGTAAATCTTTAAATAGATCTTTTCTCTTGTATCCTTTTCTAGTTCTTTTAATTGGCTCTTCAAATGGAACTGGTTCTAGAACAGCTGGATCCATTTCGCTTTCTGCTTCATTGAATAAACCTAGTTCTATATCATTAATTACTAGCTGACCATCTATGGCAAAGGTTTTTTCTGTTTTTCTACCATAGAGTTTTTGTATTAGATATTCCATATTTTCATTAGATCTTTTCAACTCTTCTCTAAGAGCTTCTATGGTTTTATTCTGAGATTCAATTGTATCTTGTAGAGTTCGTATTAAAGAGTTTTCAGTCATTGGAATTTAGCCTTTCTTTCGAGCTTTTATTTAAGTATATTATACCATTTTCAGCAGTCAAAAACAAGAAAAAAGATGCATGAAATCACGTATTTTTCAATAGTTTCAAGCATTGTCAACGACAATCTAATTCTACATAAAAAAGTCATTTAAAAAGTGCAGAGAATTTATTTATTTAAAAGAGTATTTGTGATTTCTTTTCTAGAAGACATATACTCTTTTCTATCTTTTAATCTGTATGATTCTCCTTTAATATTAACTACCGTTGCGTGATGAAGTATTCTATCTAAAATAGCAGCCGCTATTGTATTATCTGAAAATACTTCACCCCACTGTGAAAATGACTTATTTGAAGTAAATATAGTTGAACACTTTTCATATCTTTTAGCTATTAGTTGGAAGAATAGGTTAGCCCCTTGAATATCCATAGGAAGATACCCTATTTCATCTATTATCAATAGCTTGTACTTAGCGTAATGTTTGAGTTTCTTTTGAAGTTGGTTTTCAAAGTGTGCCTTATTTAGTTCTGATATTAAGTCCTGACAACTAATATAATATGTTAAATGCCTATTCTTAGCTGCTGTGATACCTAATCCTATAGCTAAATGGGTCTTACCAACTCCAGGTGGTCCTAAGAACACCACATTTTCAGCATTATGCACAAACCTTAATGTAGATAATTCTTCAACTAATCGTTTATCAACTGAAGGTTGAAATTCAAATTCAAAGTCTTCCAAGGTTTTTCTATATGGAAAACCTGCTACATTTACCTGTATTTCTGAAGCTCTTGTGTCTTTAAATTTAGTTTCTTGATCTAAAAGATAGTCTAGTATATCTACTATATTGGTTTCTTCTTTTAAGGCTATTTCCAAATAGTTATCTATTATTTCATTTATTTTTGTTAGTTTTAGCTTTTCTAAGTTATTTTTAATTCTCTCATAAGCTACATTACTCACTTTTTCCCTCCTCATAAATTTCATCATATGTTGATAAATCTCTATCTTCTACATCAAAAGAGGGATTAACATTTGTTTTAATCAATGTATTTTTACCATATCTTTTTGGAGATACTATACCTATAGATTCATAATGCTCTTTTAAGACTATTAGTTTATTCCTATCAAAGCATGTGCTATGAGTTGATATTAATGAGCTATTATGATAAATTTTAACTAAGTTGTCTGTAGAGAATACTGAAACTTCTTTTCCTATATATTCTGGTGGGACAGAATATTTATTACCCTTAAAGGAAATCAAGCAGTCTTTCTCTACTTTTCTTTTTTCTTCAATACTTAAAACATATTCTCGATCGAATTTATTTAACTTTTCTTTTTGCAGCATTTCATAAGGAATTTTATTTGTAGTTCCGTGGACCTTTCTATTTATCTTTTCACACCAGGAGAGAGCTTCATTATTTAAATCTATTAGGTTAACAAATTTAATACCAGTAAAGAAGTTATCCCTTACATATCTGACTGTTCTTTCAATTTTACCCTTAGTCTGGCCTCGGTAAGGCCTACATAGTATAGGTTTTATTCCGTAAAATCCTGCAAAGTCCTCAAATAATGGATTTAACTTAGAATCTTCTTGCTTTATCATTCTTTTTACAACAACTTGCTTCATGTTGTCATAGAGTATATGCTCTGGATATCCATTAAAATATCTAAAAGCATTATTATGACATCTTATTAGAGTTTCTGTGCTCATCTCTGTAACAAATTCTATATATCGCATTCTCGAGTACCCTAAAATCATTAAAAAACAATACAGTTTATGTTCTCTTCCTAGTTCATCCATGAATGTTCCAAAATGAGCCCAATCAACTTGACCCTGTTTCCCAGGTAAAGTTTCGAATCTGACTGTAGCTTTTGTATTTAGCTCTTTCTTTTTAGTTCTAACATAGTTTTTAACTATACCAATTTTACCATCAAACCCTTGATCAGTTATTATTTCTAATATCCTTACAGCACTATATGGGGCTTCCTCTAGTAACTCATCTATCATAGGTTTAAAGTCATCTAACTTAGAAGGTTTATCTTTAGTTAATGTATATTTTGGCGTCTCAATAGCTGCTGCATACTTTTTAGCTGTTCTCCAATTGATATTATATTTTCTTGATATTTCTGAAATGGATAGCCCCTTAAGATAATCATTTCTTATATCCATCCAAAGTTCTCCTTTCATATTCACACCACCTATTATTTTTTATTCTTTAGGTAGTGTTCCCTCTTTGATTAAGAACTCTGTACTTTTTGATTACCTTTTATCTGTATTTTATCATTGTCCTTTACACATTTATATTATCATTTTATTATCTAACTTTTGAATTACTTTTTTCTGGTCTATTGTCAATCCTTCTATTAACCATCTATACTGCTGAGGACTAATTTCTCTAACATCTTCTGTAGTTCTTGGCCACTGAAAAACGCCATTTTCAAGTCGCTTGTATAAAAGAAGAAATCCGTCTCCTTCCCAAAGTATAGCTTTCATTCTATCTCTTTTCCCTCCACAAAAAAGGAACAATGCATTCTCAAATGGATTAAGTTTAAAGTTTTGGGATACTATCTGTGAGAGACCATCTATTGATTTTCTCATATCAGTTTTCCCACAGGCAATGTATATTTTTATATCATCAGGGAATTTTACTTTCATAGAACTCTAATTAAGTTAAGCAATTCTCCCAATGTATTTGGATCCGCCCCATTTAGAACTTCAATTTCATTTCCATTTGAACGAAGAATGGCACAAGTACCTTGGTTGTTAGGTTTAAATTCAGTGATGCTTGGTTTTACCTCCACAAATTGGGTTTTTCCTGTAACTGCCAGCGTCCCAGCTTTAATTAGAGATTCTTCTCTAATGACCCTCTGCCAATAGTAGAATTTACTTTTTGAAATATCATTCTCTCCGCACCATTGGCTAATGGATCGGCCACTTTGACTATGTTTTTTAATGATTTCAATCCATTGTGATCTTAGGATTTCATGCTTTGTGGTTTTCATAGTAGTAATATTAATCATCCTCCCTACACTTCTAATGTTGGCAAAATTATTTTGTGAACATTAAAAGTACCTTGTAGAGAATATTATCTCATGTTGTATAATACTTTTAAATCCATGAGATTATTAACCGCTTACGAAACAATATCTTTTAATTGACGAAAAAATTGAGGTTTCAATATTAGAAGAAATACTAGATTTTTTTATTAAAAAGAAAGATGAAGAAAATATAGAATTTGTGAATGGGAAAGGTAAAAGAAAAACTGAAATTCAAAGAATAGTAGAAAGTATTGAAGAATATATAGAAAAGCAGAATAAGTACGACGAATACAATGCTACATTTGATGGAAGAAATAGTTTTTCTAAAATAGATAAAGATGCTACATTTATGCATATGAAAGAAGATCATATGAGAAATTCACAATTGAAGCCAGGATACAATATGCAAATTGGAGTAGAAGGAGAATATATAGTAGGAGTAGATATTTCTAGTGAAAGATCTGACCAGCTGACATTTATTCCATTCTTAGAAAAACTTAATGAAAACCTAGCTGAAAAATATGAAAATGTAGTAGCAGATGCAGGATATGAAAGTGAAGAAAATTATGTTTACTTAGATAATAGTGAACAAAATTCATTTATAAAACCTCAATCATATGAAACAATGAAGAAAAGTAGTTTTAAATCCAATATAAGCAAACGAGAAAACATGGAATATAATAGTGAAAAAGATGAGTATCTTTGTCATAATAATAAAAGATTAAAATTTACTCATAAGATAAAAAGAAAATCAAAATCTGGATATGAGTCTGAAGTCAAGGTATATGAATGCGAAAGTTGTGATAGTTGCCAGTATAAATCTAAATGCACAAAAGCTAAAGGAAATAGGCAATTACAAGTTTCTGAGAAATTTATAGAAATGAGAAATAAATCTTTATCCAATATAACAAGTAAAGAGGGTATTTTGTTAAGAATGAACCGCTCAATTCAAGTTGAGGGTGCGTTTGGAGTATTAAAAGAGGATTATGGATTTAGAAGATTCCTAACTCGTGGGAAGAAGAACGTAAAAACTGAATTTATGCTCCTTTGCTTTGGATATGATATCAATAAGCTGCATAGTAAGATTCAAAATAACAAATGTGGTGTATCGTTTTATATGAAAGATGTAGCTTAAATTATTAAAATTTGATATTCATACTAAGAGATTTAACAAATCTCTATTTAAATATACCCAAAAATCAAAGCCATTAAAATTTTATTGTTTAAAACATTCAAATTTTAATGGCTTGCTTTAATTCAAATAGAAAAGGGGCTACCTTTTCAAATGGTTTTTTAAATCATTTTGAGACAGCCCCTTTTATTATCTAAATATGAGTTTAGTAATTGTAAGCATTTCATTATGTTGAAGCCTTATTTATTTTTTCTTAAAAAATAATAATATTATATTGAGCATAACAGCTGAAATTATCTCTCTTGCTATATTAAAAATCTTAATATTTATTTTCGATAAGTAGTTCCCAGTAAATACACCTAATATAACTGCAGTTATGGTAATCATTTGAAGTTTTATTCTATATTTTAAGATAAAATAGTCTTTAGTTTTTATTCCTTTCATAAATAGAGGTATATCAAAGATTATACTTATCAATACATAAATTAAGGATATTTTTAAATATTCCATATTACATATTTATGATCAAGCTACCATCATCATAAGATGTCCCTAGATATCCACCACTCTCATCATAAAAATAAGTGGTGCTATCATAATCATAACGAGGATAACGATATTTCCACCTTACAGTGGATTCGTAATATACTGTTTTCACATTTCTCATAACAATTTTTTCTGCTATTGTTCCAAGATAAGTACCTACGGCTCCGCCTGATATTGGCATACCGAGAGCACTACCAATGAGTCCTCCTATGAGCGTTCCCAATGCTTGAATTGTAGCAGATATAGTTGCATTTCCGATATAAGAGTCACCACTTCTTTTGGTAGTATGCCAATCATCATAAGCATTTATTCTTATACTTCCTTTTCCATTTTCTTCATTATAATTCAAGTCAAAACAATCAGATATATCATATGTTTCATATACCGTAATTCCATTTTCCGTAATTACTCTCAATATGCTATCATCTGAAATCTTTGATTCTATATATTTTTTATGCTCAAATTCATTTGTTTCTATATTTAGTTTATAAAAGTTAGATTCTACATTTTTTAAGTCCTCTGTCATATGCTCTACTATTTTATATAATCCATCATCTGTTTTTTGAGTATAAATCAAATTATAAATATCATCATTTAATATAGTGATATCTTTATTACTATATACTTCTATTTCTTGTGCGGTAGTAGATATAGGAACTAAAATAATAACCATTGCCAATATCAATGTAATAAATCTTTTGTTCTTCATTATAATATCCCCCCAGAATTTTATATTATTAGCTCGTTGCAGAATTCTATAACTCATATTAATACTATCTTTTCATATATTGAAATGGCTGGATTTTCCACATTTCTGTGTATATATTCATTGACAAGATGTATATAACTCAAAGAAAAAAAGAAAGGAAAATCTTATCCCAGTTTCAGCTAAATAATTAAACCTTTGTAATATTTATATTAGTTTTGATAAGTTTTACAATTAAAATGAAAGTAACTTACTTGACTTGCTAAACCAATTTACTAATATCAGTGATTTATTCCTTTTTATTTCTTGAATATATGTTATCATATGTTATCTGATTCTATTCTTAAGAATATTTTATCTATACCTTTTATTGACCTATTAATTTCTTTACTACATATATCGGCAGAAATGCGTAAGTCCTGTGGATTATTGATGGTACCTGATAAATCTTAATTTTCTATATTCAAGTTGAATCTTTTGATAATTTTAACGATTTATTTAACAATCTAGTTAATGTAACTGAAGAAATTTCTAAAAAAATTAATCTATTTTCAGCCTCTATTTTAATTACTGATATTACTGGGATTGAAGTTTATGTTACTGAGAATAATCCTAAGTTGCATCAATCTTAGCCTAAAAAAGCTAGAACATATACCAAGTTATTTGCTAAGAATAATTCTCATTCAACCTTTGATGTCGAAAAATATGCTCAAAGTCAAATGTCTAAATTAGCTTCTTCTGACTCTAATACAGATAACAATGGTAGCACATTTCACCAGACTTATCAGTTCGACCATATATTGTTTCTATACCCTGATAAATATCATCATAACAATGCTCACAAATTATCCCCGTAGAAAATCTTGCTTTTAGATTTTGAAACAGATTATTCGTGGATTTTACTGAGGGATTTCTTTGAAATGCTGGATCAAGTGACCTTGCATCAGAAGTAATACTGAAGATAAAAATAATTGACTATCCACACTCTATTCACCTCCGATTAATATCCATTAAATTAGTATAATTTGTTATGGAATAAAACTTATAATTAGAGTAATTTTAGATTTACAGGATATTATGATTTTCTTAATTACCATAATATTGACAGGGACATAACAAACTAATTTAAGTACATTGTATTATATGTACAAGTATATATCAATGTGTTTTTTCCGATATTATCTCCTATTTTTCGACATAAGCTTTTAGTGAAATATTAATGGATTATAAAGTATAGAGTTTAATTATAATTATCTACTTTACAATTTATAATAATAAATGGCAAGTTGTGTTCTATCCCTTAGGGATAGCTTTTCTAACATATTGGATATATAATTTCGTACAGTTCCTTCACTTAAAAATAACTTTTCAGCAATTTCCTTATTATTTAATCCCTCTGCAACTAAAAGTAAAATATCAAATTCCCTATCTGTTAAATCTATATCTATACTTTTTTTAGAATATTTTTGTATATTAGGGACTATCTTTGAATCGAAAACATGATTACCAGAGTGAACTGCATTTATGGCAGGGATAATCCCCCCAATATTTTGTTTTAATATATAACCCTTACAACCTAGAGAAATAGCAGATGATATATATTCATCATCTTGAAACGTAGTGATTAAGAGTATTTTAGCATTGGGATCTAGGTTCAATATTTTTTCAGTTGCTTCTATTCCATTCATTTTCTCCATTCGTATATCCATAAGAATTAAGTCTGGTCTATGTATTTCATAAAGTTTTACAGCCTCTATACCATCATGTCCCACAGCTAGCACCTCTATTCCACTGGCACTTACGATGGTTTTCAATGAATTCACTACTAAATAATCATCATCTATAATTATAACTTTCATCTAATCACCCTTTCATTAAAGTTAGGTGTATTTTAAATCCATTGTCAAATTCATAGTTTAAAAATCCCTTATATTTACTAGTTATTTCTTTCATGGAAAGTAAGCCAATTCCTTTATTATATAAGTTCTCGTTGTGATCAAATCTGTTGCCATTATCTTTTATTATAATAGAATAAAACTTAGGCTGACTCAAAAGACTTATACTAAGTTCTGTGGAATTAGAGTGTTTCACACAATTAGTAATGGCTTCCCTTACAATAGACAAAATATCAAATTTTAAATCATAGCTTAGATCGTTTTCAAGTTTATACATAAGTTTAACTTCTATATTAGGTATCTCTTTACAGAGGTTTTCTATTTTATTTTCTAAATCAAGAGATTCATTATATAAATTATGAATACTATTTCTAATATCATTCATTCCATTATTTAAAGTATCTTGAAGTAGATTTAAATTTCCCATCATTTCATCATTGGAGATTATTTTCAAGGCTTCAACTTGTAAAATACTGCTGCTTATGGCATGACCTATGGAATCATGAAGTTCCCTTGCAATACGATTTCTTTCTGTAAGTATGGCAATATGTATATTCTTTTCTCTATCTATTTTTAATTGTTCATTATATTTTTTTAAATAGATAGCGTCCTCTTTTAGTTCATCTCGTACTATTTTATTCTGATTTAAAAATGCAGTGAAATTATTTGTCATAGTTGAAAGATAAACTGATATGGAAGATACTGCTAGATTCATGAATGAAAAGTCTAGTAAGATTAAAGGAAATATGAGAAAAACATATAGATTAAAATCTAAATACATATTATACAGAATCAAAGGCAGATAGTATATAAATAAATGGTCATAAGTATAAAGTATTAGAAAGCTAAAATAAAGAATATTTCGTATTTTTCTAGACTTACACAAGTCTAATACTAAAGAAACAATTAAGGAAATAAGGAAGTATAATGCTAAATCTCTTGTTGAATTTATTTTATATGTATTATATAAACAAAAAAGAACTATAAATGATTTTTCTATAAATTTTCTCATAAAAATTCCCTTCTTTATTAAGGTTTCTGAAACAATTAATACTCTCTATATTTCAATTATACTAATATTCATTATATTATACAATTTATAACCAATAGGAAAGTTTTAATTTTTATAATATGACAAATGTCATACTATATTGTGATTCTAGACACTACAATGAAAAGTTGTAAATTCATATAATTAAATTAAGATGAAATATGGGGGGATTTATATGGTAGTAAAAGTAAAGAGTTTGGTAAAGAGATATAAGGAATTAATTGCCCTTGAGCATTTTGATATGGAAGTTGAAGAAGGGGAGATATTGGGACTTTTAGGTCCTAATGGCTGTGGCAAGACTACAGCAATAAACTGTATTCTATCATTATTGAGTTTTGATAAAGGTGAAATAGAGATATTTGGAAAGAAGATGACACCAAACTCCTATGATATTAAAAAGCAAATAGGAGTAGTTCCTCAAGAAGTTTCAGTTTTTGAAAATTTAACAGTAAGAGAAAATATAGATTATTTTTGTGGACTTTATGTAGGCAATAAGGCTATTAGAAAAGAATATGTAGAAGAAGCCATAGACTTTGTAGGATTAAAGGAATATACTAAATTTTATCCTAAAAAATTAAGTGGAGGACTTAAAAGAAGACTGAATATTGCTTGCGGAATAGTTCACAAGCCTAAATTAATTTTTTTAGATGAACCTACAGTTGCAGTAGATGCCCAAAGCAGAAACTTTATATTAGATGGAATAAAGAAATTAAATCAAGAAGGAAGTACTATTATATACACTACTCATTATTTAGAAGAAGCAGAAATGCTTTGTAAGAGAATTATAATCATGGATAATGGCAAAAATTTGGTTTCAGGAACTAATGAGGAGTTAAAGGCTATGATAACAACCACTGAAAAAATAGTAGTTGGCTTCTCATCTATTGAAGATAAAGAGATTCAGAAGATCAAAAATATTCCTCATGTAATAGATATAGAAAAAAGAGAAGATGATTATATAATAAAGTTTGAAAATGGACTAAATAATTTATCAAATCTATTGGAATTTATAAAAGAAAATAACCTTACCTATACAAAATTATATAGCCAGTTACCAACACTAAATGATGTATTTTTAGAGTTAACAGGGAAGGAGCTTAGGGATTGATATGAAAAGTATATTTAGAAATTGTATGTATCAAGGAAAAAACTTATATAGAGACAAATCTTTTCTTTTCTGGACTTTAATATATCCAATTATAATGGCAATATTTTTCTATACAGCCTTTAATGGAATGATAAATATACAATTAGAAAATATTGATATAGGAATAAGTTCTGAAAATCCTATTGCATTTATATTGGAAGAAATTGAAATAGTGAAGGTTCATAAAATCTTAGAGGATGAAATAAATGAAAAATTAGAGAATGAAGAAATTCAAGGATTTGTAGACAATGATTTAAATCTATTAGTGAAAAAATCAGGGGTAAATCAGACTATAATCAAAGAAATATTGGATCAGATTAAACAGATGGGAAGTTTAAATGTGCCTATGGAAAAATTTGATTTTACAGTAAACTATATTTCAAAAACAAATCAAAAAGCAGATGTTGTAATTATAATATTCTATTCACTAATTGCAATGGTTTCTGCATATGGAATTTTTCCTGGAATTGTAACAGTGATTTTGATTCAAGCAAATCTGACTAATGTAGGCAAGAGAATAAATATAACACCTCTCAGAAAGAACGAATTTCTATTGGCAGGTATTATAGTCTCATTAATCTTAAATTTGCTTTCAAACGGTCTATTATTGATTTTTATAAAATATATCTTAAAAATTAATTTGTTTACGGAGATAAAGTACAGTACAGTGTTTATAATAATGGGAAACTTATTTGGAGTAGCCCTTGGAATGTTTATTGGAGCTTCCAATAAACAAAATGAAAATACGAAAACAATTATAGGGATTATGATTACTTTAGTTTTATCGGCTTTATCGGGAATGATGTCACCTAATATAAAGATTGAGCTTGATAAAAGTATTCCAGTATTAGGAAGGATAAATCCAATCGCCATAATAACTAATAATCTTTATAGGATAAATCTGTTAGGAAGCACTAAAAGTGTAAGTGAAGGCATCATTGTCTTATCAATTTATTGTGTAGCTTTAATCAGTATATCCTATGTATTTTTAAGGAGGAAGACCTATGACAGTATATAAGTATTTCATTAAAATAGCACTAAAAAACAAGGGTGTTATTCTCTCATATACTATAATATTCTTTATTCTATCAATATTAAATGGTAGTAGCAATGCTCAAAGGGAAATCAGCTTCACAGAAACAAAGTTTATTATTGGAATAGTTGATAACAGCAATAGTGAAATATCTAGGAACTTAACAGATTATCTAGGAAAGAAGAATAAAATAACATTCATGGATGCAGATGAAGATTATATTAAGGAGCAGGTGTTTCTTCAAGTAGTAGATGCAGTAATCATCATTCCAGAGGATTTTAATGAAAGGATAGTGAATAAAAAAAATGCTATTGAATTATTTAGAGATGATAGGAATATAGCATCTTATCAAATTGAAAATCAAATCAATAAATTTATTTCCTTTGCCAATGCAACTTATGAAAATGGAGAGTTTGATTTACTCAATGTAGGTTCAGCCTTAGATAAAAGCGTAGATGTAAATCTAATTGAATCTGAAGATAATGTAAATCAAAAAGTAAATACGTGGTTTAAATTTTACTTCAATTTTGTCTCATATATAATAATGGCTTTATATATTGCTGTAATAGGATATGTTATGACGGAGTTTATAGATGAAGAAATTGAAAATAGAAGAAAGGTATCTTCAATAAGGTTTTTGAAGTTCAATAAGGAAATATATCTAGGACAATTGACTATAGCTTCACTTATAACTATGATATTTATTATGGGAAGTATGATTTTAAGGGGAAAATATATTGGTGAAGTAGATTTCCTAAAATATGTAGTCAATACAATAGTATTTTCATTTTCAGCTTTATGCCTTGTATTTTTAATCAATAATATAACACATAATAAATATATTATATCTGGTGTAAGTACAGTACTGTCTCTTGGAACTTCATTTATATCAGGAGTAATGGTACCTCAGCAATTTTTAGGAGAAAAGGTATTGACAATAGCCAAGTTTTTCCCGACATATTACTTTGTAAAGATAAATGAAATGAATATAAATTCATTCTTAGATGTAAAATATGAAATCTTTATGCAGCTACTATTTGCCATAGTATTTTTATTAATGGGACTATATTTTTCCAAAACAAAGCAAAAGGTATAGTGTAATTTGAAAATTTGTGTTAAGAAATAAAGTAAATCCTTATAAACATTGTTTATAAGGATTTACTTTATTTTAAACTTAGTATATTATCTAAACAAATCATAATAAATCTAAATAAAATATCTAAAATTTATAGCAATTTAGTTAAAGAAATATCCTACTCCTGCTATTTAGGGAATCCAAATATTCTGGATTTGTTCTGATATGAGACAATACATTTGTGACAAGTAAATATGAAAAAAGGAAAGACCTCTGATATAATGTTGTTTACCATAACAAACAAAAATCGGAGGGATCTTTCCTTATGAAAACAATTATAACAGAAGAGATGAGATTTCGTCAAAGGGTAGTTAAATATGCAATTAAACATGATAATAATGCTAAGGCAGCTAGAAAATACCATACCAGCCGTCAGCAAGTTCAACGCTGGAGAAAAAGATATGATGGTGATGTAAAATCCTTGGCCAATAGAAGTACAAGACCAAAGTCACATCCTAATCAACATACTCAAGAAGAGTTAGATTTAATAAGATATAAGCATCGATACCATCAGCATGAAGGTTATGCACAGATATATCGTAAGTTAAGAGATGCAGGGTATAAAAGAACCTATGATTCTATGTGTAGACAGATAAGAAAAATGAAATTAAATGTAGCAAAGAAAAGAGTGAGCTATCCTAAATCTAACTATCATAAAAACCTTGCTACTTATCCAGGGGAAAGAGTACAAATAGATGTAAAGTATGTTCCAAATGAATGTATTGGCTTTGCAAGTAATCATAGCAGATACTACCAAATAACAGCTATTGATGAATATTCAAGAAAGAGATATTTAGAATTAGTTAATGAACTTAGCACATATAGTACATCTAACTTTTTAACACGATTAGAAGATAAATTAGGATTTAAAGTTGAATTGGTTCAAACTGATAATGGAATCGAATTTGTTAATGATCAAGATATTACAAATAAGAAAACTAGATTTGAAAAGTATTTAGAAAAGCTAGATATAAAACACAAACGTATTCGTCCATATTCACCATGGCAAAATGGTATAGTAGAGCGTAGTCATAGGATAGATAATGAATTATTCTACAGCAGAAGACGGTTTAGTAGCTATAAAGAAATGGAGAAGTCATTTAGAAGATATAGTAACAAATACAATAACATAGCAAGGAAAATTCTTAACTTTAAGACGCCAAATGAAATAGTTGAGGAGTACTTCTCTAAAAATGCTGCTTAAGATGGTATTACTAATAATTATTTAATCAAGGATCGCTATCGCTTTCCTCCTTGACAAAATAATTACTAGCAATTTAAGAAAACCACAGCATTATTCAGAGAAAATTTTTCAGAGGTCTGTGTCACATATGTTTGACTTCTCTGAATCCAAATATTCTGGATTTGTTCATCCTTGACATCTATCCATAGATATTATAAAATATATAGGTAAATATGTTCCCGTAGCTCAGTAGGATAGAGCGTTCGCCTCCTAAGCGAAAGGCCGCACGTTCGATTCGTGTCGGGAACGCCAAATGAACCTGTCGAAGAAAGTCAAAGTCTACGATTTGCAAGCGTAGATTGCTTTTTCGGCAGGTTTTGCTATAATGAGATTGTTAATAGTATTTATATTAGGCGGTGTGAGAGATGAAAAAGATAAAGAATCATAACCTGGGATTTGATGTTTATCATTTTTCAAAAAAGGCATTTAGCATGATGGGATTTTCAAAATTTGTAAAAGATGAGAAAGAAGTGCCGTTTTTTTGGCAGGAATTAGCGGACGACGGACGACTTGATTGCCTCCGTTCGGCTTCCATGTTGCCTCCTGTTTTATTTGGATGTGGCTCTTGGGACGAGGAATGTCCAGAGGGTACATTTCGGTATACTGCTTGCATAGAAGAAACTGAATTGGTTGATTTAACTGTTTTTGAGGGACATGAAACGTTTTCCATGAAAGCTGCTGAGTCAGAATGGATTTGTTTTGAATTGGAACAAGATGAATTGCTTCACAGTTGGGATGATGGTCATGGTGCGGAAAAGCCTTATATTTGGATTGACTCTCTGGGATATTCGTTTAACGATGAAGTTGGTTTTCATTTGGATGTGATCTTTATCGCAAAAAATGAAATATACGTTCCCAAAGATTCTACGAATAAAAATCGAATTGTTCAGTTTTGGATGCCAGTTCTCCCAAAGGTTTAGTTGCACCGAATAAGCACATTATTCATCTAGCATCTTTTTCACAGTACCCTATAAGAAATATCGTCAAAAGAAGTCGAATGATTTTATATTCGACTTCTTTCTTTTTATACGATATAATGCAGATAATTTATATAATGTGCAGGTGGTGTAGTATGGCAATTGAGTTAATATCTGAATGCAACAAAAATCACACTCTTTACTTGATTAAAGTAAAAATTGATATATAAAAATTCTGTCCCAGTTCAAAATAGTTGATTTTATTGAAGTCATGTTTTTGCAGTAGGTCGTCAATTTGTTCGGGGCTTAATCTACTTTGGACAG
Source organism: Tissierella pigra (assembly GCF_018917845.1). Lineage (NCBI taxonomy): Bacteria > Bacillati > Bacillota > Tissierellia > Tissierellales > Tissierellaceae > Tissierella > Tissierella pigra. The sequence continues at coordinate 3,705,003 of NZ_JAHLPJ010000001.1, read as the reverse complement.
GTGGACCTATAGGAGTCTGGCGTTTATGAAATTCAATAATACCTAAGATGCCATTTATATTCAGAATTCGCTTGATTTCATCTGCCATACCATCCATGTCCTTCAATTCGTGAAAAACAGTAGAAACTAAAGCTATATCACAAGAGGATGAAGGTACATCCTGAACATGGTTTTTAATTATAACATTATCTGCATTTTGTTCTCCTTTTTTCATATTTAATATTTCAAGCATTGCAGTAGATATATCCACTGCATATATATTAGATGTAGTTAATTTAGATGCAGAAAATGTAAAGATTCCTGTTCCTGCACCGATATCACAAAAAGAATTTCCATCTTTAAGATTGAGGATTTTAAGTGTTTCTAATGGATTTAGTTCTTTTATACGTTGAGGATTTTCCAACTTATGTTCCATATATTTAAACTCTCCTTTCTAGATTAAGTATAACAGCTGTTATTACATTAATATACCCCCTGTCAGTATATATTAATATACTAATATATTTAATATTAGTCAAGAAATTTAGTTGAGATTTCATATGTTATAATGGTAATAGGAGGTGGAAATCCATGAAGATTGATCGTTTACTTGGAATACTGACAATTTTACTTCAGAATGATAGAGTAACAGCTCCCTATCTTGCTGAGAAATTTGAAGTTACTCGACGTACCATTGGAAGAGATATTGATACTCTTTGTCAGTCGGGGATACCTATTATTACATATCAAGGTAGTGGTGGTGGTATTTCTATTGCAGAAGGCTTCAAGATTGATAAAAGTATTCTGACTGCTGATGAGCTTTTGGGAATTATTGCAGGACTTAAAGGTCTTGGAAGTGTATCAGACAGGTGTTATATTGAAAAAACCTTAAATAAATTATCTGCCAATAAAGATATGATCCTATCTCTACGAGAACCTATTGTAATCGACCTTGCTTCTCATTACAAAGGTAGTCTAACAGAAAAGATTGAACTTATTAAACAGGCTATTCACGACCATAGACTAATTGAATTTGACTATTATTATGAAAAGGGTATTACCCATCGTTGTATTGAACCATACTTTATAATTTTCCAGTGGACGGCATGGTATATATTTGGCTTTTGCCAAGAGCGAAAGGACTGGAGATTATTTAAGATGATGCGATTATGGGATTTACATATTTGTGACGAAACTTATATTCCTCGTGAAATTCCACCTGAAAAGAGAGACTTCAATGACCATCTACCTGATGATAAAAAGCTAGTAGCTCTATTTGATCCATCAGTACGCTATCAGCTTATTGAAACATATGGACTTCATTGTTATACAGAAACTAAAGAAGGTTTGCTTCGTCTTGAAGTTGGCTATACAAATATGGACTTCACCATATCATGGATTCTAGGATTTGGAGATAAGGTAAGGGTAATTGAACCTGTTGATATGGCAGAACATATAAAAAGAATTGCTGTTAATATTTTGGAACAATATAAATAAACAAGACATAATGTTGTCCTGTTTAATATGATATAATTTTTTAAAAAGGAGGGATTGAGATTGAATAGCAGAGAAATAAAAGGTTATGGAGATTTCGTTAGTACATTATTGGATGTAGGCTTTTCCATGGGCGGTGGAAATAGTGAAGGTATTTTTTCAGTAATTCCATGGAATTGGAAGGAGGTACCTCCTTACGAGACACCAGTTTCTTGGCATACAGGAAATCCAGAAACTGACCCTTGGGAGTGGCGTATTCGGGTGTTAGATGAACGTAAGGATATTGCTTATTCAAAATTATTCTTCAAGAAAAGTGGATATATTACCAAGGAATGGGCTCCTTATTTTCTTGCTGTTCGGAGAGAAAATAGGACTTTTGATGAGGAATACTCGGAAGGTACAATCAGTAACACTGCAAAACGTATTTATGATGCTATTATTGAAAATGGAACCTTGCCCTTACATGGAATAAAGCAGTTGGCAGGCTTTGGGAAAGAGGAGAAATCTCAATTTGATAGAGCTTTGACAGAGTTGCAAATGAAAATGTATTTGACCATGTGTGGAAGACAGCAGAAGATATCTCAAAAAGGAATGGAATATGGATGGTCTTCAACTGTATTTTGTACAACTGAGAATTTTTGGGATGAAGATGTATTTGAGAAAGCAGCAGAAATTGAGAAGGATGAGGCAATTGAAAAAATAAAAGAGCGTGTTTTTATGCTTAATCCTAATGGAGAGGTAAAAAAGATTTTGAAATTTATTAAGGGCTAAAAAATTATTACGGAGGTGACAAAATGAGTAAAGAGATTATTGAAAAAGCAGGAGAAATTATTGATAAGAATACAGCTCATAATTTATTGGAAGGCTCAGAGCCTTATTGTGTTCTTGCACTTATTGACAAGGATGGTTATCCTACTGCTTCAACTATTACGGCATCAAAGTCTGATGGAATTAATTGGATCACATTTTGTACTGGGCTTAAAAGCAACAAGGCAAAGCGTATAGAACACTGTAATCGTGCCAGCCTATGCTTTAATAGAGATGGTGCATATAATATAACCTTAGTAGGAACTATTGAGATTGTAACAGATTCAGCTGTGAAGGAGGAAATGTGGTATCCAGGAATGGGACAACATTTTAAGGGTTCTGATGACCCAGAATATTGTGTTCTGCGTTTTAAGACCAATCGATATAATCTTTTAGTTGATTGGCAGGAAGCAGAGGGAGTATTGTAAAGAAATATGAATTTTTAGAATAAATTGAGATGGAGAGATTATATGAGCTTAATTACTGAAATGACAAAAGATTTTGCTGAAAATATTTCAAATTGGATCTATGAAGAACCCTATTCTATATATAGTTTAGAAAACAATCTAGAAACCATTCTTGAGCTTATGGGTGGGGATTATTATGTTTTTATAGATGATGAAAATCAATTATTTGGGTACTTTTGTTTTGGTAAATCCGCACAAATACCAACTAATGACTATATATATTCTGAAGAAGTATTGGATATTGGATTGGGTATGAAGCCAATTTTATGTGGAAGGGGATTAGGATATACATTTTTAAATACTGGGATGGACTTTGCTAAAAAGCAATTCAAAGCTGAAAAATACCGACTAACAGTTGCTTCCTTCAATAAACGAGCAGTTAGTTTATATGAAAAAGCTGGTTTTATAATATTAAAGACTATTAATCATTCTAAGTCTGGAGATGAATTCTATATAATGGTTAAAGAATAAAAGGATTGAACAACATTATTTTTACATTTTAAGCGTACTTTGAAGGGATTTTCATTATCTTGACAGTATAGATATATACTGTTATTATTATAACAAACAGTTGATTTAATATAGAAATATAAAGAATGAAATTAAGATTTTTCTTTTATTCAGTAATAAGTTTTCATAATTAAATTAAATAAACTATCTCAAAGTAGGCGAATTATATGGCAATTTTAAGTTTTAAAGAAATTGAATGTATGGATTGTTATAAATGTATCAGGTATTGTCCTGTTAAATCTATAACTGTTAAAAATGGACGAGCACAAATCATTGAATCAGAATGTATTTTATGCGGAACATGTACTGTTATTTGTCCCCAAAATGCAAAGGAGGACAGTAATGATATTCCTAAAATTTTGGAATTGCTTAGTGAAGGACGTGAGATTGTGGCAACAGTAGCACCTTCGTGGATTACTGCATATCCAAAGGCGTCATTTAAAAGCTTTTCTGATGCACTGATTAATCTTGGATTTTCACATATTGCTGAAACAGCAGAGGGTGCATATGTTGTAAAAAGTCAGTATGAAAAATTAATCAAAGATAAATGGAACGACGTGATCATATCCTCTTGTTGTACTACAATAAATCTATATATTGAACATCATTTTCCTGAGGCTTTGGATTTCTTGGCTCCAATAATATCTCCTATGCAGGTAAGTGCTAATAAGTTAAAAGAGCTATATCCTAATGCTATAGTGGTATTTATTGGTCCATGTATTTCTAAGAAAGCAGAATGTGGTGAAAATGGAGCAGATTATGTAATCACCTTTGATGAGCTTGAAGGATGGTTTAGAAATTCTAGTATAGAACCTAAAGAAGATGATTTAGTGTCTATGCCAAAACTATCTCGTTCCTTTCCATATAGTGGAGGTATATCAGATAGTATGGTAAAGGAAAGTGAATTTCAATATATGGCAGTTGATGGGATTGAAAATTGTATAAATGCGTTGCAGGAAGTGGTTTCAGGTAATCTGAAAGGATATTTTATAGAAATGAGTGCTTGTACTGGTAGCTGTATAGGAGGGCCATCTTTTCAAAAAAGTCAACATAGGCAGATTTTGGCGAAAACATTGGTTAAGAAGCAAGCAGTAGATGAAAGTGGAGATAATACTGATTTTGATGTGAAAGCTGATTTTCCATTAAAACGAAAATTTTTCGATAAAAAAGTAATTTGTATGCCTCCTACAGAGTGGCAACTATCTGCAATATTAAAGAAGATGGGAAAGAATACTATGGAAGATGAACTAAATTGTGGTTCATGCGGTTATTCAAGCTGTCGAGAAAAGGCTATGGCTATTTATCAGAACAAAGCGGATATCAATATGTGCCTACCCTTTATGAAAGCCCGTACAGAATCCTTTGCAGATAAGGTTATAGAGTCATCTCCTAATCTTATACTGGCTGTGGATATTGATATGTGTGTTATAATGATTAACAATGCTACTTGTAAAGCTTTTCATCTATCTTCACCTAAGGACATTCTCGGCTCTCCTGTTTCACGTATATTGGATGAGTATAATTTTGTTGATTTGATTGCAAGTGGAGAAGAGAGGATAAGCAGAAATATATACGTTGCTGAATACGGTCTATATCTGGAGCAGACTCTTATATATGATAAGGCAAATAGTATAATAAGTTGTGTAATGAAGGATATTACTCAGCTCCGTATGGAGAAAAATAGGATTCGTCAGGCAAAGATGAATTCAGCCAATATGGCTGATGAAATTGTGGAGGCTCAGTTACGGACAGTACATGAGATAGCATCTCTTTTAGGGGAAACAGCTGCAAAAACTAAGTTGGCAATAATGGACTTGAAAAAAACAATACTTATGGATGACGAGATTTTTTAGGATAGGTGGCTAATATGCTTGATTATGTACTAGATTTTGCAAAGCTAAGCTATAATAAATATACAGAAAGTATTTGTGGAGACTTTTATTATAAAGAAACTACAGAGGATGGAACCACTGTAGTTCTTTCTGATGGTTTGGGAAGCGGAGTAAAGGCAAATATACTGGCAACATTAACTTCTCAAATATTAGGTACATTGCTTTCAGGAGGTATGATTTTAGAGGATGCTATTTTTACTACAGTGCAGACATTACCTATTTGCAGAGAACGAAAGCTTGCATATGCTACATTTGTCGCTGCAAGAATACAGAAATATAAGGTATACCTGACACAATTTGATAACCCTCCTGCTATACTTCTTCGAGGAGGAAAATATGTGAAACATGAAGCTACACGTTTTTTCATTCAAGAGAAAGAGATTTGGGAAAGTACTATACCTTTGTATTTTGATGATATGCTTTTTCTAATGACAGATGGAGTTACAAATGCAGGATTAGATAGTGGGTTTGGAGAAGGTTTAGGACATGATGAAGTTGTAAGACTTTTGGAGCAATGGTATAGATCAGGAGTTTCGGCGGCACTGCTAGGAGCACGTTTAATGAATGCCTGCTTGAGCCTTTATGATGGAAAACCTAAGGATGACACTACGATTTTGACATTGCAGCTTCGAGAACGAAAAGCTGTAAATATTATAATTGGACCTCCTGAAAATCCCGCTGAAGATCATAAGATATTGAATATGTTCTTTGGAAAAAAAGGAAAACATGTTGTATGTGGAGGAAGTACAGCCAATATGGTTGCTAAATTTTTAAAAAGGCCTATTATATCTATAGATAATACCTCATCTGAAAGTATACCTGCCATGTCAAAAATAGAAGGGGTAGATTTAGTAACAGAGGGTATCATTACCTTGAGAAATATTCCTAAGCTTATACGTGAATATGAAGAAAATGCTATTATTTTACTTGAACTGGAAAAGAGAAAAGATGGTGTAGCTATGTTGGCACGTATGTTAATTGAGGATGCAACGGATATAAATATATATTTAGGAAATGCTGTAAATGACAGCCATCAAGATGGAGAATCGGGAATTGATATGGTGTCAAAATTAAAACTTGTACAGAATATAGGAGAAAATCTTGAAAAGATAGGCAAGAAGGTAAAGATTAGTATGTGCTGATATGTAAATGAAAAGCATATCTAAATTTAGCAATGTAAGGTGATATTGATGGATATTTTATATATGAGAGAAGCTTTGAAAGAAGCAGAAAAAGCTTACAGCATCTATGAAGTACCTGTAGGTGCTGTTGTTGTTTACGAAGGAGAAATAATTGGTAGGGGATATAATCAAAGGGAAACTTTAAATGATCCGACAGCCCATGCTGAAATCCTTGCAATCAAAGAGGCAAGTAAGCATCTTGATGCTTGGAGGCTGCTTAATTGCACTATGTATGTGACTTTAGAACCTTGTGCAATGTGTGCAGGAGCAATAGTTAATGCCAGAATAGGAAGACTGGTTATGGGAACTAGAGATCCTAAGAGAGGTTGCTGCGGAACTGTAGAAGACTTAACTAATCACCCTAAATTCAATCATAGATTAGAAGTAGAATTTGGTGTATTGGAGGATGAATGCAGTAGCATAATCTCGGACTTTTTTAGAGAGCTTAGGGAAAATAAATAGATCTCAATAAAGAATTGATTGCTTTTTAAATGTCATTATTATGATATTTCTTGAGAAGAGTTAAAGTAGGCATGTAAATATAAGGGGGATATAAGAGTATGTATACAAAATCTGAAATACTTAGTATTGCAAAAACACAACTGGCACTTGATTATAATTGTCAGATTTCAGACTTTAAAAAAGAGGAAAATATAATTACTGAAAACAAGCTCCTAGAGGGAAGGCGTATCAATGAAAGTGATGGATGCTTCCTAAAGATAATTACTATCGGTGGTAAGGCAATAATTTGTGCTGATGAGAAAATAAGACCTTGGATTGAAGAGAAAATATTAAAGAAAAATGCACTTTGGTTGTTTGATTACGGTAATCTTAGGATGATAGATAATAAATTAAGAGAATTTGGCCATGAAATTGATGAGATGCCCCATTTTTATCTACCAAACCCTGTTACCTGTGAGATAAAGCCTATGACTACAATAAAGTGGTTTGAAAAGGAAGAGATATTACAATTTAAAGATGATAGTAGGTTTGAGCAAGCTTTTGTTTTTGATGAGAATTATCCAGATGTTCTTGGAGTTGCTGCTTACGATGGTGACAATATCATGGGGATGGCAGGATCTAGTGAAGACAGTAAAACTTTATATCAAATTGGTATTGATGTGCTACCTGAATATAGAGGAAAAGGTATTGGTACAAATTTGGTTGCATTATTAAAGCAGGAGCTTTTAAAGCGTGGAAAGATACCTTTTTATGGGACATCAGTATCTAATATTAATTCTAAGAATGTTGCAATAAATGCTGGCTTTTTTCCAGTATGGGCAGAGGTATATTCAAAAAAATTATAGTCCTAAGAAGATATGTTATGTTATAGATTATTCAATACACTATCTTAGTGATTATATAAAAAGTGTGGGATTTGCTAGAATTGAAGTGATTACAACAATACATGGAATGTTCCTTATGATTTTTTATATAAAACACAAAAATGACACCGTATTTGAAATATTTATTTCAAATACGGTGTCATTTTATTTTGATAAAACGCTTAAAGCCCTTGATTATCAAGGGCTTTAAGATAAGTTTGGAGCTGGCGAGAGGAATTGAACCCCCAACCTACTGATTACAAGTCAGTTGCTCTGCCGATTGAGCTACGCCAGCATAATGGCGACCTGGAAGGGACTCGAACCCTCGACCTCCAGCGTGACAGGCTGGCATTCTAACCAACTGAACTACCAGGCCATTATATTTTACAGCCTCGAAACTCAAATCTATTTACTCGTTACACCCGTATAGATTTGGTTCTCGTTGCATTTGACCTACATCAACTTAACTTAGTTCGCTGTGTTAGGTCATAATGGTGACCCCACCGGGATTCGAACCCGGGTTACCGCCGTGAAAGGGCGATGTCTTAACCGCTTGACCATGGGGCCATATGAGTCGTCTAAAGACAACCTTCTTAATATTAACATGGATTATTATATTTGTCAAACATATTTTTATATTTTATTATTTAACTTTTTAAAATGATAATGTAACTCGTTGTGCTAGTTAAAATTTACAAATATAAAAACTCCAGCAATTATGTTAATCTATCATTAATACTGACAAATAAATTACTCCAACATACATTAAACAACGCCACAATATCAAGGCTACCTAAAATTATATTATTAAAAAAGATAATAGCAATTTAATTGCTATTATCTTTTTTAATAACACTTCAATATCTTATAGTGATAGATTATTATATGTATACAGCGTGATGTTATTGACAATACTCGACAATTTTGGATCAAGATGAAAGGATGGTGATTATGGAGAAGAGAAAAAATAATCTTATAGTTATCACAAGGATATTGATTGTTATTCTATTTATATCTTTCTGGGAAATTGCTGCTAAATTAAAGCTCTATAATGCTTTTTTTACAAGTTATCCAAGTGAGATTATTTTAGATTTAAAACAATTTTTTTTAAGTGGAGACTTAGTAAAACATACATCTATAACCTTACGTGAAGCACTTGCTGGATTATTTTATGGTACTATTATAGGAATTTTTGTTGGACTATTATTTGGACAAGTACAATCATTAGGTAAAATTTTTTTACCGATAATTACAGCTATTCATGGTGTACCTCAACTTACACTAGCACCAGTATATATATTATGGTTTGGACTGGGTCTAACATCAAAGATATTTCTTGCAGCATTAATGGTCTTTTTCAATGTTTTTTTCTCTACTTATGCAGGTATTCAAAATGTAGAACCCAAGCTCATTGAATCCGCGAACTTACTAGGTGCAGGAACGATACAAACAATATACCATGTCGTGTTACCATCTAGTATGCCTTGGATAATAGCTGGCATTCGTAATGGTGTAGGGGCTTCTTTAATTGGTGCAATCATTGGAGAATTTATGGGGGCTTCGGCAGGGTTTGGATGGATGATTGCTTATGCGTCATCATATTTTAAAATTGCTCGTGTTATGTCATGTATTTTTATTTTATTAATAGTAGGTATTATTCTTAATTTTATTCTTGATAAGATTGAAGCATATTTACTGCGTTGGAGAGCAGTTACAAGATTATCTCTACATCATGAAAAAAATACATAAAATCTAATTAAATAAGGAGGCAGAATATGAAAAAATCAATAATTATCGTACTTTTAATTTGTTTAGTAGCTGGAGTATTTACTGGATGCACATCAAAAGGTGTTTATAATGATTCTGATCTTACAAAAATTGTAATATCAGAAATGAGAGGAGAGTCTTGGATTCCTGTATATGCAGCTGAAATGTTAGGCTACTTTAAAGAAGAGGGTTTAGATACTGAATGGGTTGTTTTTAAAGATGGGCCAATAGCTTTCCAAGGAATGCATGCAGGAGATTCACAATTTTGTATGTTATCTACTGAGCCGGTACTTCGTGCTTTTGAAGAGGGCTTAGAGTCTAAGATTGTTATTTCAACAGTAAAGAATAAACAATATATTTTTGCTGGAAATTCTGAAATAACAAGCGTTGAACAATTAAGAGGTAAGACGATTTTTGCTGGTATGCCAGGTTCTGCTCCTTATTCATTTGTTCTTTCTGTTTTAGAAGAAGCGGGACTTTCTGAAAATGATGTTGAATGGATAAATATGGAGTATGGAGCTGCTTTGGTTGCACTTGAGCAAGGAAGTATAGCTGCATCATTTTTTGATGGAATTCATATTAATGAACTTAAAAATCTAAATGCCAATATTTTAATTAATACCTCGGATCCTATACAGCATGAGGCACTTTATGGTTCTAAGTACTATGAATCACAAATGGTCACAGTTACTAAGGAGTTTGCAGAAAAAAATCCTGAAACAGTTCAAAAATTTGTAAATGCTGTTATAAAAGCTATGGCATGGCAATCAGAGCATACTGATGAAGAACTTGCGAAATTAGTTTCTCCTATGTTTGAAGGTAAAGATTTAGTTGAAATTGTTGGCATATTGAGAGGGTCACTTTCTAACGATGGTTTCTTTTCCGAAGAAGGCTATAATGCAATCGAAGGTTTTTGCTTAGAACAAGGAATTATTGAAAACCCTATTGGATATGAAAATGTAATTGATATGTCTTATGTGAATAATGCAATAAAATCATTAGAGAAATAAAATTCTTTCAAAATATATTATAACAGTTAATCTAATTTCTAAGAAAAACATATTGGAAGTTAGATTAACTTTAATTTATTGTTTATAGATGATTTAATCAAATTAAGGAGATAAACATGTCATATATTGTTTTTGAAAATATAGAAAAATATTATGGTGAAAATCATGTACTTAAAAATACCAATCTTTCAATTCATAAGGGAGAATTTGTTACATTACTTGGCTCTTCAGGCTGTGGAAAAAGTACACTTCTTCGATGTCTTGCTGGATTAGAAGGGGTAACCAGTGGAAAGATATTTCTAGATGGAGAAGATATTACTTTTTGGAATCCTAAGAGCCGAAATATTGGGATGATATTCCAACAATATAGCCTTTTTCCTAATATGAATGTATATAATAATATTTCATTTGGACTTAGGATGAAGAAGGTTAAAAAAGACACTATTAATGGTCTTGTGAAAGATACTTTAAAAATAGTAGATCTCCAAGGTTATGAAAAGCGATATCCTTACCAGCTTTCAGGTGGCGAACAGCAGAGAGTGGCATTGGCAAGATGTATTGTTACTAAGCCCAAGGTATTACTACTAGATGAGCCCTTGAGTGCAGTAGATGCGAAGCTTCGAAAATCTTTACAAGCTAGGATAAAGGAAATACATAGAGAACTTAATATGACTTCTATATTTGTCACCCACGATCAAGATGAAGCAATGACTATGTCAGATACAATTCATATAATGAGAGATGGTATTATAGAACAATCAGGAACCCCTTTTGAAGTCTATAGTAATCCAAAAAGTATTTTTGCGGCAAGTTTTGTTGGAAATTACAATATATTGGAAAAAGATCAATTCTCAAAACTAATAAATCAAGAGTATTCAACTTATTCAAAAATTGTAATTAGGCCAGAGACTATTGAAATATCTCATGTTAAACTAGAATCTTGCAAAGATTCATATTCTGTTTCGGGTAAAATTATTGGTATACTCCCTCAAGGTAATATTATAAGATATACAGTTGATATCAATTCTGTTTCTTTAAAAGTGGATGTGCTCTTTAATGATTTGGAACTTTATGCTTTGGGACAAGAAGTATATTTAAAATTTAAGAAAAATCATTGTATTAATCTATAACTATGGAATAGTTAAGGAGGATGGAAATTGAAAAGGAATAAAAAGATAATATTAATTTGTCATTGTATCATTAATTCCAATTCTAAGGTTGAAGGTCTTAGTCAGTATGGGGGAATTTTTAAGGAATTTGTAAATCTTATTGCAGAGAAAGATATTGGTATTATTCAACTTCCTTGTCCAGAAATGATTGTATATGGAATAAAAAGATGGGGCCATGTAAAGGAGCAATTTGATACCTTATTTTATAGAGAACAATGTAGAGAAATGCTTAGACCAATAGTTCAACAGACTAAAAGTTATATTGATGCAGGATATGAGATTCTAGGAGTTGTGGGTATAGATGGAAGTCCAAGTTGTGGAGTTAATTATACTTGTTCTGGAGAATTCAGAGGAGAGATTTCGAATAATGATGAATTAGAAAGCATCCTTGAAACTTTAAAGGAAGTTAAAGGTTCTGGTATATTTATGGAAGAGTTAACAAATTATCTGAAAGAATCTGGAATAAAGATACCCTTTATAGCAATTAATGAAAATGATGTATATAGTTCTTTGGATAAAATAGCAGAATTTATAAACTAGAAAACAGTAATTCTCCTATTTATCAGTTGTTAGCTCGAGAATAAAAAAGGCTGTTTCATAACTGATAAACCAGTTATGAAACAGCCTCATTTTATATTATACTTATTTTTATTTTAATATAGAATTAATGAACCATATATTTTTACTATAATCAGCAACGTAGTCTTCAAATATGGCTACAGTTTCAAAGTCTCCTTCTTCATCAGCTATATTTCTGATTTCAGTTGCTAATATTTTCATTTTTTCTAAATCTGTTTTAACTATTTCTAATGATTCTTTAATTGCAAAATCTTTAGCCTTGATTTCTTCAATATCTGAATTATCTAGGTATTCAGCCATAGTTGATAATGGCATTATATCTTTCATCTTTAATAATTCTGCAACTTCGTCTAGATTTTCAAATAATTTGTCATATAGACCTTCAGTAAATTCGTGAACTTGAACAAATTGGTTACCTACAACATTCCAATGGATATTGTGGAATTTAATATTCAATACAGCCAAATTTGATAAATATTTTTGTAATAAATTTACATGTTTCATATAACCCCTCCTAAAAATTTTTAATTAACTATTAATTAGTATCTTTCTTTAATCTAATTATATGATAAAATAAGATAAACAAAAAGGCACAAATTTGTTCGTAAGGATGTGAAATTATGAAAAGCAAAATTTCTAATGGATTTGAAATTGTACATGATTTAATTAAACTAAGATGGATACCAGAAATTCTAAAGTCTATCCATCTTGGGAATGGACGGTATAAGGATATTTTAAATAGTATCCCATATATGAGTCATACAGAATTAAATAGGAAATTAACTATATTACTAGACAGAAAGGTTATAGAGAAAATAACCGATGGAAGTGATAACTACTATTCCTTGCAGAGCTTTGGCAAAGATTTAGTTCATATTTTTTATCACTTAGAAGATTTGGAGGATAAGTATTTTGAGCAAAAATCTGGATAAACAGGTATAATGAGTTGATTTCCTTGTATTAAACATTCATCAGGTCTTAAGTATTAATAAAAAGATAACAAACATATTTGCTGAAGCTTGTGTGGAATTTATTTATGTAGTATAATGTTGATTAAAATTGAATATAGGATAAATAGGTTTATAGAATTATTATTCTATTGTAATAGGGAAGTAGGGTGTAAATCCCTCACGGTCCCGCCGCTGTAAAAGAATAGTCTTTTCTAAATGCCACTGGGAAACTGGGAAGGCAGAAAAGATGATTAAGCTTGAGTCAGAATACCTTCCTATTTTATTAGCAGAATAACTCTACGGTAGATGGAGAAAGCTAGTTTTTAAGTAAATTGCTTTATTTGGCTATCCTTCTGATGATTATTTTCAGAAGGTTTTTTGATAGCAATTATTTTTGGATTTAAAACAACAAAAATGGTCTATATATAGGCTTACAAAACTCCAGCAATCGTAGAATTCTATGAATGTTGGAGTTTTTTATGTACCGTAAAAAGAAAGGGTGAAAAAGATGAAAAAGTATAAAAACATATTGTGGTTAATGATTTTGGCTGTAATAACCACTAGTATTTCAGGTTGTACCAAAACCACAGGAGTAGGTGGTTTAACCAATGTTCAGAATACAGAAAAGGTAGATGATACTCAGCTATCAATAACTGTAGAAGGAGACAAGTATCCCTTAACTGTAAAGGACTTTTTAAAAAAGGAAACTATTTTAAAAGAGAAACCAGAGAAGATAGCTGTATTGTCTGGTACTCCTTTAAACATTTGGTACGATTTAGGAGGCAAGTCTGTATGTACATCTGACGTATCAGACAATGTGAAACTTATACCAGAGTATAGAGAGGAAATACGAAATCTTCCAACTATAGGGCCTGTATATTCTATAGATATGGAGTCTGTAATACCTCATAAGCCAGATTTAATTATAGCTCAAGTTGGAACCCAATCAACTCAAGCAAAGAAGTTAAGAGAAATGGGTTTTAATGTAATCACTACTCATATAAGAGGATATGATGATGTGGTGTCTACATATAAGGCATTTGGAAAAATACTTGAGAAGGAAGAACTAGCTGAAACTAAAATAAAGGAACTGGAAAAACAGAAAAAAGAAATTGTATCAAAATTACCAGATGAATCTAAATCTGTAGTTATATTATATATAACTTCTAAAACACTTGCTGTAAAACTAGATAATAGTATAGCAGGAGATGTTGCTAAGATATTGAGACTTAAAAATATTGCATCTGATTTACCACCAGATACTATAGGATCAGAAACTACGCCATTGGATATAGAGTATATAGTGGAGAAAAATCCAGATTATGTTTTGGTTACCAGTATGATTTCCAGTAATGAAGAAGCTATAAAATCCATAGAGGAAGAATTTAACACAAATCCAGTATGGAGTGGGGTAAAAGCTGTACAGGAAGGTCGTGTTATTCATCTTCCACAGGAATACTTTTTGTATAATGCAGGGCCTTATTATAATGAAGCCATAGAATATATGGCTAAAAATATTTATCCAGAAATTTATGAAGAGGTGAATAAGTAGGATGAAAAGCGATATTTCCCTTAAAGACAATAAAGGTTTTAAAATAACCATTATTGCTATTTTAATAATACTGTTTTTTGTGGGTTTTATACTGGGAAATACTAAAGGCACTCTTGAAGTTGGGGCAAAACGTATATTTGAAGTTATTATGACAGATGACGGAAGTGCGGAAAGAATGGTAATTTGGAATATTAGATTGCCAAGAATGATATTAGCTGCTTTAGTAGGTGCAAACCTTGCTTTATCAGGTGCTATTTTACAAGGGGTTATGAAGAATCCTTTAGCAGATCCAAGTATTATTGGTATAAGTAGTGGTGCAGGGCTTTTTGGTATAGCAGTATTAGTTATCTTTCCTCAGCATGTTGGTTTAGTACCTATTGCCGCCTTTATAGGGGCTATGTTAGCAGCTTTTATAATATATATTTTATCTTGGAAGGGTGGAATACAAACTACAAGAATAATATTAGCAGGTGTAGCTGTATCGGCCTTATTCGGAGCAGGTATTTCAGGTATGCTAGTTTTCTATAGTGACCGTGTTCATGGAGCATTAACCTTTATGAATGGAAGTTTATCTTCAAGGTCTTGGCCAGAAGTATATACCATATTACCTTATACCATAATAGGAATTATTTTAGTAAATATATTTGCAGAGAAACTTAATATTTTAATATTAGGTGATGATGTTGCAAGGGGTTTAGGGTTAAATGTAGAGGCTGCAAGACTTGGATTTACTGTTCTCGCTGCTCTTCTAGCTGCTAGTGCAGTAAGTGTTGTAGGACTTTTAGGATTTGTTGGTCTTATAGTGCCTCACAGTATAAGACTAATAATGGGAAATGATTATAATTATATGTTTCCTGCAACAGCATTATTAGGCTCTATACTTCTAATGTTTAGTGATACCTTTGCAAGAACGTTTTTAAGTCCAACGGAGATACCAGTAGGTATTGTAATGGCAGTATTAGGAGCACCATTCTTTTTATTCTTGCTGAGGAGGGAGTAAATGGATGAATAATAATATTATACTAGAGATTAAAGATTTAAGTATAAGCTATAAAAACAAGAATGTTTTAAAAGAAATAAATCTAAAGATAGAAAAAGAAAAGGTTTATTCTATAATTGGACCAAATGGTTGTGGAAAAACTACCTTAATGCGTACCATAAGCAGAGGTATAAAGCCTAAACAGGGGAAGGTACTTTTATATGGAAATAATATATTCAATATGAAAAATAAACATGTAGCTAAAAAAATGTCTATACTAAATCAAGCTAATGATACCATAAGCGATGTAAATGTAAGGAAATTAGTTCAATATGGTCGTTATGCTCACAAGGATTGGTGGAAAGGTATAGATGATAATGATGATAAGATAGTGGAATGGGCCATGGAGAAAACTGGAGTTACTAGTCTTCAAAATAGAAGAATAGATACCCTTTCAGGAGGAGAAAAGCAAAGGGCATGGATAGCCATGTCTATTGCCCAAAAACCAGAAATTCTTCTATTGGATGAGCCTACAACTTATCTTGATATATGTCATCAGTTAGAAATTATGGAACTAATATCTAGACTAAATAAAGAAGAAGGTATAACCATAGTTATGGTACTACATGATATAAATCATGCGGCTAGATATTCAGATGAGCTTGTTGTAATAAATAATAAAAAAATACATAGTCAAGGGGATCCTTGGACTATATTAGAATCTAAAGTTTTGGAAGAAGTCTTTAAGATTGAATCTGAAATAACAAAAGATAAAGACACAGATAAACCAATATTTTATGCTAAAAAAGTAGTCTCTAATAGTTAGGAGGTTGTTAAGGTGAAGATTACATTTATAACTGTATCAGCCCCAGGAATTAAAAATTTAGTTGAGGCGGGAAAAGACATAAATCAAAGCTATTCTAAAATCCTCGATTTAAATATTTATTATGGAAAAGAAGAAATGTCAGATGAAAAAAGACAACAGATGATAGAAGACATTAAGGAAAGTAATATAGTATTTGTAGATTTAATGGGGAGTCCTTCAGCCATAGTGAAAGATGTATATATAGGTCTTGAACAATGTAATGGAAATATAATTCCATATGGAAGTTCTGCAAGGGAATATATGCGTCTTGGAAGTTTTACTATGGAAAGTATGAAAAGCAGTAACAAAAAAATGGATATGGCTGCCATTGAAAAAATGAGAAATGCAGCAGAGATGCTTGGAAAAGTAATGCCAGGCAAAATGAGAGATATGAGAAACTATTCTAATATAATGAAATATTTTAAGGTAGCAGATAAATCAAACATAAAGAATATGCTCTATCTTCTATTGAGGGATTATGGCAATATAAAGGAATTACCTAAGCCCCTTGAACCAAGGGAAGTGGATGAAGTCAGTATATGTAATCCAGAAAACTTGAAGTTTTATAAAGACTATGGAGATTATGAAAGAGATTTTCCCTTCGATAATGAAAAGCCTATAGTAGTCATGCTTTTTTATGGACATACATACCCTACAGATACATCTTCTTGCGTTGGACAGATTAAGGAGAGGATTGAGGAGTTTGCAAACGTTTTGCCTGTTGCGGTTTCAGGGGCCTTTGTAAAGAATGAGGAAAAAATTAGGGATATAATACTAAATTCCACTAAAAATCCTATAGATATTATATTGAACTTTATGTCCTTTAGACTTGGAGCAGGACCAATGGGGGGAGATTCTCAAGCAGGTATAAATCTATTGGAAGAAGTAGGTGCGCCATATTTTCATCCATATTTTATGTCAAGAAGAACTGTAAAAGAATGGGAAGAATCTACACAAGGATGTAGTACATCAGAAGTACTTATTTCTGTTATGTTGCCAGAACTAGATGGATGTATAGAAACTTATCCTATTGGAGCTATGACAGAACCAAAATATGATTCTGAATTTGACATTATGACTGATGAGCTTACTATTATAGAGGAAAGGGTAGATAAGCTAGTTTCCAGAATCAAGTCCTATATTCTTCTTAGGAAAAAGAAAAATGAAGAAAAAAAGGTAGCCATTATATGCTATAACTATCCTCCAGGAGAGAGTAATTTATTTGGAGGGGCATTTCTAGATACTTTTGCTTCAGTTGAAAATATCTTTAAAAATCTTAAAGATAATGGATATAATTTAAACGCTTTTACAAAAGAAGAGTTAATGGATAAATTTACTGCTGGTGGAATTGTAAACTCAGGAAAATACAGTGATGATTGGGATAATATAATAAAATATAAGGATATGGAGTATAAAAAGGAACTAGAGAAAAGTTTAGATGGTGAAGAAATAATAACAGCCTGGGGTCAAGTACCAGGGACTATAATGAGTACTGAAAATAATGAATTCTTGATTCCTGGCATAGTTGAGGGAAATATATTTTTAGGATTACAACCAACTAGAGGTATTCATGAAGATGTTGAGAAGGCTTATCATGATAAAACATTACCACCTCATCATCAATATTTAGCATTTTATAAATGGATTAAAGATGAGTTTAAGGCTGATGTAATTATTCATGTAGGAACTCATGGAACATTAGAGTTTTTAAAAGGTAAGGAATGTGGAATGAGTGGTAATTGCTATCCAGATAGACTTATATCAGATATTCCTCATATGTATCTATATTATTGTGGAAATCCAGCTGAAGGAACTATTGCTAAAAGACGTTCTCATGGAAATCTAATAGGATACCAGCCGCCAGTATTTATTCAGGGAGAGCTTTATGGAGATTTTTCAAAGCTAATGTCTATGATAGATAATTATCATCAATCTTTGTTATTAGCTCCTCAAACTAGTAAGGATATATTAGGAAATATATTGGAGTTAGCAGAAGAACTTAATCTTCCAAAAGATATTGTTGAAATAGAATCTGAATTATATAGAATGCAGAAAAGTCTTATACCAAAGGGACTTCATATATTTGGGAAGGGATATAACCAAGAAGAAGCAAGGGAATATGCCAAAGGGTTATTAAGATATAATAGAAATGGTATTTTTAGTGTTCGAGAATTAGTAGCAAAATCTAAAGGCTACAACTTAGATTTTCTTCTGGATAATAACAAATATGAGATTGTAAAGGATATAGATGAAGAAGCAGAAAAAATTATTGATTATTATTTTGAATATAAAAATATAGGCAATACTGAAATTTCACATTCAATAAACAAAGATGAGCTTAAAAAATCATTGGAATTTGGACTACAAGTTACCAATTCTTCACAGGAAAACCATGAAATTAAAGGTTTGCTACGAGTATTAGGAGGACATTATAATCCTGCAAAATTAGCAGGAGATATTTATAGACATCCTGAAATATTGCCTACTGGATATAATCTATATCAATTTGACCCAAGGCTTATACCTACTAAAACCGCTTATATAAGGGGAGAGAAGATTTGCTTAAATACCCTTGAATCCTATAAAGAAGAAGAAGGAGAATATCCATTATCTACGGCAGTTATATTATGGGGATTAGAAACATCAAGAACCCAAGGGGAGACGTTTTCACAGATATTAGCTTATTTAGGAGTTAAAGTTTCGGATAAAGGGAATATGTGGGAACCTAAATTTGATATTATTCCAATTGAAGAATTAGGCAGACCTAGAATAGATGTTACCATAAATATATGTGGATTTTTCAGGGATATGTTTCCAAACTTGATTACAAGCCTTAGTGAAATATTTGAAAAGATTTGGAATCTAGAGGAAACTGATGAAGAAAATTACTTTAAAAGAAACTCAAAAGAAATATATAAAAAACTTATAGATGAAGGTTATGATGAGAAAGAAGCAGAAGAACTGGCTATTTCTAGGATATTTGGACCTAAAGAAGGTGGTTATGGTACAGGAATAACGGGAATAATAGAAACCAAAAATTGGGAAGATGAAGAACAACTAGGCAAAGTATATATAAGCAGTTTGCAATATATATATAATGAAAAATCTCATGGTAAAAAAGTTGAGGGGCTTTATGAGGAAAACTTAAAATCTGTAGAAATTATTTCTCAAATAAGAAGTAATCATGAATATGAAATTACGGATTTGGACCATTACTATGAGTTCTTTGGAGGATTATCCAAGTCTGTTGAAATGGTAAAGGGGAAAAAGGCAAAAATGTATATAACCGACACAACAGGAGAAAGAGTAATCAGTGAAAGTGTAGAAAAGTCCATAGGCAGAGGTATAAGAACTAGGGTGCTTAATCCTAAATGGATAGATGGAATGTTAGAGCATAAATATCATGGTGTTCAAAAGATTGCAGATAGATTTGAGAATATAATGGGGCTTGCTGCTACTACAAATAGTGTAGAGGAGTGGATTTATGAAGATATGTATAACTCCTATGTTGAAGATGAGGAACTTAGAGAAAGACTTATTGAAAATAATTCTTATGCTTATATGGATATATTAGAGCAAATGACTGAGTATTATAACAGGGGCTATTGGGATGCAGATGAAGAAAAGATAAACAAAATTAAGGAATTGTATTTGAAACTTGAAGATAATATAGAAGAAAGTTTATAAGGAGTGTAAGAATATGGAGAATCATAGACTAATATATCCTTTTACCGCCATAGTAGGGCAAGAAGATATGAAAAAAGCATTAATATTAAATATTATAAACCCCAAGCTAAATGGTGTTTTAATAAGGGGAGAAAAAGGAACAGCAAAATCTACAGCAGTAAGGGCTTTAATAGATATTCTTCCAGTTAGGGAACAGGTTGTAGATTGTATTTTTTCTTGTGATCCAAGGGATTATAGTTCTTTATGTGAAAACTGCAAAAAGATACTTGAAGAAGATATAAAGATAAAAAAAGAAAAAATGCGAGTAATTAATTTACCTGTAGGTGCTACAGAAGATAGAGTAGTTGGAACTTTAGATATAGAATATGCAATAAAATCTGGAGAGAAGAAATTTGAACCTGGAATATTGGCAGAAGCGAATAGAAATATTTTATATGTAGATGAAGTGAATCTTTTAGATGACCATGTAGTAGATGTATTATTAGATGCTGCTGCCATGGGAGTTAATTCGATTGAGAGAGAGGGAATATCTTATACCCATCCATCAAAATTTGTTTTAATAGGCACTATGAACCCAGAAGAGGGAGATTTGCGTCCCCAATTAATAGATAGATTTGGATTAGTTGTAGATGTATATGGTGAAAGATGTCAGGATTCAAGAGTTGAAGTAATTAAGAGAAGGTTAGGCTTTGAAGATAACCCTCATAAGTTTATAAAAGAGTATGAGAATCAGCAGAAGAATTTAGCAGAAAGAATAGAACAGGCAAAGGACTTATTGGATAAAGTAGAGTATTCAGAAGAATGTTTAAGACTAGCAGCAGAAATAGCCATAAAAATTGGTGTAGATGGACATAGGGCAGATATAACTTTCATAAAAACAGCAGTAACCCATGCTGCCTATAGGGGAGAAATAAAAGTAAATAAAGAGGACCTTATTGCAGCAGCTAAATTGTCTCTCCCCCATAGAATGAGAAGACAACCTTTTGAAGAAGGAGTCATTGATTTTCAACAAATCAATGAACTTATTGAAAGAACAATAATGTAAATATAGAAAGGTTTGTGATTTAACTATGTTTAATAATTGTTTTCCTTTTTCAGCTGTATTAGGACAGGAAAAAATTAAAATGGCTCTAATATTAAATATGATTAACCCCTATATAGGAGGAGTTCTTATAAGTGGAGAAAAGGGAACTGCTAAAACTACATTAGTAAGAGGAGTCTCAAATGTGATTGATTACATGAATGTAGTGGAATTACCTCTAAATATTACTGATGATAGACTTATAGGCAGTATTGATATAAAAAAAGCCATAGTAAATGGAGAGAAAACCTTTGAAGAAGGAATTTTATATAAAGCACATAATCAAATTTTATATGTTGATGAAGTAAATTTATTAAGTGAACATATAGTAAATATACTTTTAGAGGTATTATCTACAGGCACCAATATAGTAGAGAGAGAAGGTATATCTTATAGGCATCCATCCAGATTTATATTAATAGGTTCTATGAATCCAGAAGAAGGTATTTTAAGACCCCAGCTATTGGACAAGTTTGGACTATATGCGGAAGCTAAAGGAGAAATAGATTTAAATAATCGTATAGAAATAATTAAAAGATATATTGAATATGAAAATAATCCTTCGGAGTTTCTATTAAAATGGAAGGAAGAAAATGAAAAAATAGGGAGTTTAATAGATAAAGGCAGAGCAATAATCAAAAATATAAAAATAAAAGATGAGGATTATTATTTTGCAGTAGATTTATGTAAAAATGGTAACTGTTCAGGAAATAGGGCGGAAATAATATTAATTGAAACAGCCAAAGCTATTGCTGCCTTTAATCAAAGAGAGTATATAACTGAAAATGATATTAAAATTGCAGCAACTTATGTATTACCTCATAGAATAAGAGAGTCCATAACATTTGAAGAACTAGAGGAACCTTTAGATAAAGATGCACTGGAAGATAATGCTTGTAATGGGGATTATGAGTCTATAGATAGTCATGATTTAGATAGACCAAAGGAAGATATAGAAACAGATACAAAAGAAGATGATATAAAGGAAAATATAGAAGATATAGTTCCATATAATAATGAAATATCCATAAATATGGATTTTAGAAAAATGACCAGTAATCAAGGTTCAGGAAAACGAACTAAAGTAAAAGCAAATAGCAGCAAGGGAAGATATGTAAGATGTAAAATTCCAAGGGGAAAGGTAAAAGATATAGCCTTTGATGCTACTTTTAGAATAGCTGCTTGTAATCAAAAAAATAGAAATAAAAATGGACTAGCTGTATGTATAAAGCCTCAAGATATAAGGGAGAAGGTTAGAGAAAAACATACAGGAGCCACCATTTTATTTGCAGTAGATGCAAGTGGTTCCATGGGAGCCAAAAGAAGAATGGGGGCAGTAAAAGGAGCAGTACTCTCATTGTTAAGAGACGCATATCAAAAAAGAGATAGTATTGGTATAGTGGCATTTAGAAAGGACAAGGCAGAGATATTATTAAATATTACGAGAAGTGTAGATTTAGCAGAAAAGTATCTTAGAAAATTACCTACTGGTGGAAAAACACCATTAGCTGCTGGACTCTATACTTCCTATCAAGTTCTAAAAGCAGATAAAATAAAAAATCCAGATTCATTACAATATTTGGTGGTAATTTCCGATGGGAAAGCAAACGTTTCCTTAGAGACAGAAAATCCACTGGAGGATGCTTTTAATTTAGGTATGAAAATCAGAAATGAAGGAATAAAAACCATGGTAATTGATACAGAAAAAAATTATATAGAATATGGATTTGCAAAGGAACTAGCTGAAAAGATGGATAGTGAATATATAAAGATTAATCAAATATCTAAAAGTGATATTGAGACAAGTATAAAAAACTTGCTGAATATAAATCAATAATAAAAGGAGAGAGTTTATATGAAAAAAATAGTATCATTATTGTTAGTACTTATGTTAACAATGGCAGTAGTAGGTGGATGTTCGCCGAAGAACAACAATGTAGAAGAGAGTTTACAAACAAACAATGTTGAAAATGAAAATCAAAATGAAAACCAAGATGTATCAAAATTTGAAGAAAAAGATGGACTTTTAGTATATACTGATGTGGAGAATGGACCCTTTGATGAATCAGGATTAAAAATATCAATTAAAGAAGGCGAAGATGGTTATGTTGAATTTATAAAGACTGATTTGGAAGGAAATGAGACTGTAGATTATTATAAATTTGATTATGCAACTAATACTATGGAAAAATACTACTATGTTTCAGCAATGGGAACAGCATTTTATTACTATTACGATTTAGAGGAAGGGCAATTGGTAAAGGTTGAGGATGGAGATCATAATGACAGTACTGAAGGTATGAAGTCATCTGGAAGATGGGACAGTGCTGCTGAAAAAACAGATGAAGAGGTAAAGTTATTAGAGGATTATTTTAAAGAACAATATAGTATGACAATTAAAGAATCAGTTTTAGGAAAATAGACAATAAATATTAAAAAATACCTTTAGTCCATGATTTAAATTTGGACTAAAGGTATTTTTAGTATGTAGATTGGCATAAATTATATACTAACATAATATATTGATTTATGTTAAAATATAGGGGTAATGTATTATCCCCTGATATTATACAAAAGAGGAGAGAAATTATGATAATTGAGGAATTTTTAGAGCTTATAATACCATATATTACTGGCTCCCTAGAGGCTATTGGTGTAGCAATTATTACAATAGCAGCTTTAAGGGGAATTTTTCAGTTTATAAAAAATGGGTTTGATTTTAGGGATGATAAGGTGGCCATTGACTTTGCTAAAGCAATGTCACTTAGTTTAGAATTTAAATTAGCGGCGGAAATTATAAAAACAGTAATCATAAGAACAATAGACGAATTTATTATACTTGCAGCAGTAGCAATACTTAGGGTAGTTTTAACCTTTGTACTGCATTGGGAATTGAAAAACGGAACAAAGAATATGGAATTACCAGAAGAAAAATCTATTTAAGTTATCTGGGGGGATAATATGAAAAGACCAATTATTATAGACTGCGATCCAGGATTAGATGACGCAGTGGCTTTAATACTTGCTCATAAGGTGGAGGATATTGATGTATTAGGGTTAACAACTATAGTTGGAAATGCCAGTGTAGAAAACACAAGTAGAAATGCCTTAAATATATTGGATACTATTGGATGGAATATACCAGTCATAAAAGGAGCTGACCAGCCTATAGGCAGAGAGAGGAAACTACCCAATAAAAGAAAGGGACTAGGTCATGTAGTATTACAGGAATCTGAAAGAGAACTTTATAATATAAATGCAGTAGATTTTATATACAATGAAGCTATAAAGCATAATGGACAGTTAGAAATCTTAGCTATAGGACCTATGACTAACATTGCAAATACTCTACTAAAGTATCCAGATATAAAAAAACTAATAAAAGCCATAACATTTATGGGTGGAGCTACAGGAACAGGAAATATTACACCATGGGCTGAATTTAATATGTATGTAGACCCTCATGCTGCAGATATAGTATTTAAATCTTCCATACCTTTAACTATGGTAGCATTAGATGTAACCAAAAGGGCATTTTTAACCTTAGAAGATACAGATTATTTTTTATCTTGTAATAATATCCATAGTAGGTTATTTGCAGATATTCTCCTTGCAATCCATAAGAGAGAGTGTTTATGGAGAGAAGATGCAATTGAAATCCATGATGCAGTGGCTTTTATTGCTATGATTTTGCCAGAAATAATTAAAAAGAAGAAGTTTCATGTATCAATAGAAACCAATAATAAAGGGTCATTAGGATCTATACTTTTAGATTATAGAAATATTCCAGAATCAGACAAGAATATGGATATATCAGTAGATATAGATGTGGAAAAGTTTAAATCTTCCCTTAAGAAATTGGTCTGTTAAATTTTCAATTTAAATTTTCAAATTTTATTACAAATTAGAACACTTTTGATATAATAGTATAAACACCATAAAAAGTAGGAGGGATTCTATGAAAAAGCTTTTAACAGGAAATGAAGCTATTGCAAGAGGAGCCTATGAGGCAGGATGTTTAGTTGCAGCAGCTTATCCTGGAACACCAAGTACTGAAATACTTGAAAATATTTCTACATATGAGGAAATATATTCAGAGTGGTCTACAAATGAGAAGGTAGCTTTAGAAGTTGGAGCAGGTGCATCTATAGCAGGAGCTAGGTCCTTAGTTTCTATGAAGCACGTGGGACTAAATGTAGCAGCAGATCCATTGTTCACCATAGCTTATGAAGGAGTAAACGGAGGACTTATAGTTATAACTGCTGATGAGCCAGGTATGCATAGTTCACAAAATGAACAGGACAATAGACTGTTTGCACCTCATGCAAAAGTGGCTATGGTAGAACCATCAGATAGTCAGGAATGTAAAGATTTTATAAAGCATGCTTTTGAAATCTCTGAAACCTATGATACCCCAGTATTGTTTAAGGTAACTACTAGAGTTTGCCATAGTAAAGGTGTAGTTGAATTAGGAGAAAGAACTGAAGTGGGAATTAAAGAATATGTAAAGGACCCTAAAAAGTATATAATGGTTCCAGCAAATTCTAAAGCTAAACATATAGAAATAGAAACAGATAGGCTTCCAAGACTTAGGGAGTATTCAAATAATAGTCCATTAAATAGAATTGAATGGAATGATAAAAAAATAGGAATTATTACATCAGGTGCATCTTATCTTCATGCAAAGGAAGTATTTGGAGACACAGTATCATACTTAAAAGTAGGCTTTAGCTATCCATTGCCAGATAAATTATTTAAAGAATTTAGCGATGGAGTAGACAAGCTTTATATAATAGAAGAAAATGAACCATATATGGAACAATTTATTAAAGCTATGGGAATAGAATGTATAGGTAAAGAAATATTCTCAGTTTGCGGAGAAATAAATCCACAAATCATAAGAGAAGCAATTCTTGGTGAAAAAGTAGAAGAAACATATAACCTAGATTTAGAAGTATCATCAAGACCACCAGCATTATGTGCAGGATGTCCACATAGAGGAATATTCTATGCTTTATCTAAACATAAAAATAAAGTAGTAGTTACCTCAGATATAGGCTGCTATACTCTAGGCGCTATGCCACCATTAGGTATGGGAGATACTGTTATTTGTATGGGTGCTGGAATTACGGCAGGTATTGGATTTGACAAAGTTAATCAGATGGCAGATAGAGGTAAGAAAGTATTTGGATTTGTAGGAGATTCTACGTTCTTCCATTCTGGTATGACCGGATTAGTTAATGCAGTATATAATAAGAGCAATATGGTAGTAGTAATTCTAGATAATAGAATAACAGCCATGACAGGACATCAAGAAAACCCAGGTACTGGTAAAAGTATATCTGGTGTAGAAGCGCCAATGATTGATATAGAAGGCTTAGTTAAAGCTATAGGTGTAAAAGAGGAAAATATAAGAGTAGTAGATCCATATAAAATGGATGAAAATACTAATGCAGTAAAAGATGCCTTAGAAGCAACAGAGCCTTTTGTAATTATTACAAAACAGCCTTGTGCACTTATTAAAGATGTACAAAAAAGAAGAGCAGGATTACATTGTCAAGTCAATCAAGACAAATGTAGAAAGTGTAAGACTTGTTTAAGAATAGGTTGTCCTGCAATATCCATGAAGGATAATGTAGTAAGTATGGATACTTCCATGTGTAATGGTTGTACAGTATGTCTACAAGTCTGTCCATTTAATGCTATAGAATCTTTTGGAAAAGAGGTGGAGTAAGTTGACTAAGTCTTTACTTTTAGTAGGTGTAGGTGGTCAAGGTACAATTTTAGTATCTAAAATATTATCAGAAGGATTATTGGAAGAAGGATATGATGTAAAAATGTCTGAAATCCATGGAATGGCCCAAAGAGGTGGTAGTGTTACTACTCAGATTAGATTTGGTGATAAAGTATATTCACCAACTATAAATAAAGGAGAAGCAGATGTATTAGTTTCTTTTGAGAAATTAGAAGGGGCAAGATATGTATCCCAACTTAAGAAAGATGGCACACTTATAGTAAATGAAGAAGAAATGTGGCCACTTCCAGTTTTAGCAGGAATGGAGAAGTATCCTGAAGGAATAATGGAAGAATTAAGAGATAAAATTGACAATGTAATATCAATAAATGCAAGAAATATAGCAGAAGAACTTGGAGAACCAAGGTGTCAAAATATAGTAATGCTAGGATTAATAGTTAAAGCTTTAGGACTAGAAAATATTGATTGGAAAGAAAAAATAAAAAAATTCCTTCCAGAAAGAGTCCATGATGTGAATTTAAGGGCATTCGAGAGAGGTATAAACTAATATAAAAAAAGACTGTAGTATTTTTCAAAAATACTACAGTCTTTTTTTATATTTATTAAGTTTTTGTAATAAATACAAAAACCTAGTAAAAGAAAGAATAAGTTAGATTTATAAAGAAAAGAGAAGATAGTATAAAAATTATTATAGAAAACCTATTTATATTAATTTATCGAGTATAAAGAAGGTATTATCATGGTTTACATAACAGATAATAGGAGTATAATGAGTTAGTCAAGGAGTGATTTATATGGATGAAATTGTTAAAAAAGTTATTAGTATTGATAAAGATACTACAAGTATGAAACAAAGAACCGAAGAAATTATAAATCAAAGAGAAAGTCAGCTAAAAGAAAGTCTCCAGGAATTAGAAAGGAGATTTATGGAAGAAGGAAAGAAAGAGGGGGAGGAGATATATATAAAAATCATCAAAGATGGTGAAGAAGAAATAAAAAGGTTAGAATCTAAAGATAGCAAAATTTTAGAGGATATTGAAAACTTCTATAAGGAAAAAAAGAAAAGATTAATTGAAGATTTATGGATTGATCTATTTAAGGCAGAAGAATAGAGGGATATTTATGGGGAGTGAAAGAGTTTTTGCAGCCATAAACACTAAAATTAGAGTTCTAAAGGCTAAATTATTGGATAAAGAAGATTATATTAGTTTAATGGAAAAGGAAACCATAGAAGAACAAGTTTTATATCTAAAGGAGAATACTAGTTATAAAGAAGCTTTAAAAGATATAGAGGATTTAGAGGATATTAAACAAATAGAAATAGAGCTTGAAAGAAATCTAATCCATGAGTTTGAAAGGATAATAAAATATTTTACTGGTGGATATAGGGATTTATTTAAGGCCCTGATTCTTAGATATGAAATTGAGGATTTAAAACTATATTTAAGGGCATTTGGTAGAGATGAAGGTAAGATAAAGACGAAAATTAATCATTTAAGCCTTTTAAGTGAAAAGGATTATAGTTTTGATCCCAGTGAATTGAAGAATGCCTCTAACTTAGAGGAATTAGTGGAAAACCTGAAGGGGACTATCTATTATAATTCTTTAAGTCCATATAAAAAGGAAGATCCTCAAAAGATTATCTTTTATATGGAAATGAATTTAGATAGGCTATATTTTAATCTTTTACGTAATAGCTCTAAGAACTTAAATAAAGAAGATAGATTGATTTTTGAAGAAATTCTTGGAAGAAATGAAGATCTATTAAATATTGAATGGATATATAGGGGACTTAAATTTTATAATTTAATCCCAGAAGAATTAATAAACTACACATTACCTTACGGATATGAATTAAATTATAAGAATTTAAGGAAAATGTGTTATTCAAATATATCTGGACTTGAAGAAATGGTTTTATCTACCTCCTATGGTTTCTTATTTGATACTGAAAAAGATGTAGATTTATATATGGAAAGAAGAATTCAGAGATATATTTATTATAGGTTTTTAAGTGCATTTAAAAAAGCAAAGTTTGATATAACTCTGCCCTTCGCATATTTTCATCTTTTAGAGTATGAAATAAGAGATATTGTTTCTATACTAGAAGCTAAAAAATATGGTCTAAAAAAAGAAGAAATGAAGGAGTATTTAGTAAGGAAAATTGAAGGAAGTGATAAATAATGGCTGTTGAAAAGATGACCATGGTTAATGTCATTGGAAATATCTCTGATGCAGATAATGTTCTAAAGGATATAATTTTGTCTGGGAAGGTAGAATTAGTATCTGCATTATCTCAAATTGAAGACAATAGTTTTGTTTTTAAGGTAGAAGATGAAAACTTAGAAAAAGTAATAGATTTAAACTATATATCATCCTTTCAGAAAGATAAGTCTCACGAAGGAATTATCAAAAAAGGAGAAGAATTAAAGGAAATCTTCCATATTGAATCAAATATGGAGCCTGATTTAAAAGAAAATGTAGATATACCTAGTATTTCTAAGGAATTAGAAAAAATATATAATGAAGTGAAAGCACCTAATGAAGAACTAAAGAAATCTCGAGAATCATTAGAAAAAATAGAAGAATTTTATAGAAGTTTTTCACAAATAAAGGATTTTCAGATACCAATAGAGGAATTAAAAAATCTTTCATACTTTGATTTTAGAATTGGAGTTTTATCTAAAGAGGATAGATTAAAACTTAAAAAGAATTATGAGAATATATTAGCAACAATTCTTCATACAGGAACAAGTAAATATGGAGAAACTTATTTAGTAATGTATCCATCAACAATAAGAGAAGAAATGAATAGGATTTTAAGGTCTTTAAACTTCAGTGAGATTTCAATACCTGAGGAATATAAAGGTACTCCAAAGGATATGATGGAAGTTTTAGAATCTAAGAAGAATGAGCTAATAAAAAATATAAAATTATTAGAACAACATTTAAATGATTTGGAGAATGAATATAAAGATAGGATTGTGAAAATAGTAAATCATTTAAATGTAAAAGGAAAAATCGAAGATATTAAAGAGAAATTAGCCAGGTCCAATAGATTTTTTTATTTATCAGGCTGGGTAGCTAAAAAGGATAAGAAAAAGATAGAGGGAATATTAAAGGATTATAAAGACATCCTTATAATGTTTAAAGATGACCTGGATATTACACCTCCCACTAAATTAAGAAACTTTTGGCTTTTTCGACCATTTGAATCATTAGTTAAAATGTATGGTATGCCGTCTTATAATGAATTAGACCCTACTCCATTTTTATCTATATCTTATATGCTGCTATTTGGTTCAATGTTTGGAGATTTAGGTCAAGGGTTCATATTATTACTAGGTGGATTGATTTTATCCAGAAAAAATAAGATGTTCGGTGGTTTGTTAGGAAGATTAGGTGTTAGTTCCATGATATTTGGAGGATTATATGGGGCTGTATTTGGATTTGAACATCTTTTGCCTGCCATTTTAATTAAACCCTTTGAAAATATAAATACAGTATTGGTATCAGCAGTATTTATAGGTATAGGGCTTATTCTTATGGCTTATATCTATGGAATGATAAATAGTATAAAGAGAAAAGACGTAGAAGAGGGACTATTTGGAAAAGAAGGTTTGGCAGGATTTTTATTTTATTTATGTCTGCTTATATTAGTGGGTGGGAAACTTTTAAATAAGCCAATATTATCAATGGAAATAGGCATAGGTATCATTGTCATTTGTATATTGGTAATGATATTCAAACAGCCACTTACTCATTTTATAATGAATAAACGTCCTCTCCATGGAGAAGATGTAACTGGATATTATATAGAGTCTGTATTCTCAATTATAGAGACACTTTTAAGTATGTTAAGTGGTACAGTTTCTTTCATAAGGGTAGGAGCCTTTGCTTTAACTCACGTAGGTTTATTTATAGCCTTTGAAACCATAGGAAAAATGATAGGAACTACAACAGGAAATATTATAGTTCTTATTATAGGAAATATTGTAATCATCGGTATGGAAGGTCTTATAGTGTTTATCCAGGGTTTGAGACTTCAATATTATGAGTTATTCAGTAGATATTATAAAGGTGAAGGAACAGAATTTGACCCTGTAAATATTAAATAATAGGAGGAATTTAAATGCAATTTATATTAATATCAACAACTTTAATGGTTCTAATGACAATAGGAACTGGGATTTTTATGATTTACAACAATATGGAAGGTAACAAGAAGAAATTAAAGAAGATTTTAAGAGCTAACTTATTCGTATTTTTACCACTACTTGCAGCAGCTGTAATAACTTTAGTACCAGGAGCAATTAATGCAGAAACAACATCAAGTGCATCCCCTTCAGGTATGGGATTTATTGCAGCAGCTTTATCTACAGGTTTAGCAACTATAGGTGCAGGATATGCAGTTGCTGTAGTAGGTGCTTCAGCCTTAGGAGCTGTATCAGAGGATTCAAGTATACTAGGTAAGACGCTTATTTTCGTAGGTCTTGCAGAAGGTATTGCTATTTACGGACTTATAGTATCTATCTTGATTTTAGGAAGGTTATAATATGAAATCCTTCTTAATCAGCCATAATGAGGATGCCATAATAGGACTTAGGCTTGCAGGAATAGAAGGAGTTTTAGCAAAGGATAAAGAAGAAACACAAAAATATTTTGAAGAAGCTGTAGGGAATCCAGAAATTGGAATAATCATAATAACAGAAAAGATATTTGAAGAAATAGAAGAACAGGTATTGGAACTAAAAAAAACCTTTGATTCTAAGCTTATAACTACTATTCCAGATAGAACTGGTCTAAGGGACAAAAACTTTATTATGAGATATGTAAAGGAATCCATAGGTATAAAAATTTAGGTGGTGAAACGATGATTACTATTGATAATAAGTTAGATATTTTCTATAGATTAGTTTATAAAGATGAAGAAGAAAAATGTAAAAAACTTTTAGAAGAACAAGAGGAGAGAAATAAAAAGATATTAGAAGAAAAGACATCTAACCTTACAAAGGCTAAAGAGGATTTAATAGAGAGAAAAAGGAATATAGCTGAAATTGCAAAGAATGAAATGATTTCTAAAGCCATTGAAAATAATAGAGAAAGAATACTTTCAAAAAGAGAAGAGCTTTTAGTAGATTTAGTTGAGGCTTTAGAAGAAAAGTCAAGGGAATTTACTAAAACTAAGGCTTATGAAAGCTATGTTTTAAGTAAAATCAAGAATTTAATTGATGAAATAGAGGAAGATAGTATCATTATAGGATTAATGGAAGAAGACATAGAAAAACTTCAAGGTGCTATTGTAAAACTGGGCAAAGAAAACAATAAGGATATATCCTGTAATGTGGTTAAAAGGGATTTAATTGGTGGATTTATATTGTCAGACAAAAACAGGACTTATAATTTGGATAATAGCTTCAAAACCATTATATCTGCAAATAGATATGAAATTGGTAAAAAATTATATGGTTCTTTAGAAAAGACAGGTGATTTAAATGGATAATTTAATAGGTAAAATCTCTATGATAAATGGTCCTGTAATACTTGGAGAAGAAATGACTGGATTTAAAATGAGAGAGATGGTATTGGTAGGGGAGAAAAAACTTATTGGTGAAATTATATCCATAGATGGAGAATATGGTACAGTTCAAGTATATGAAGAAACAGAAGGTTTAAAAAGAGGAGAAAAGATAGTTTCAACTGGAAAACCTCTATCTCTGAAATTAGGACCAGGTATGCTTGGTAATATGTTTGATGGTATACAAAGACCACTGAAAAAAATAAGAGATGATTTTGGCAGCTTTATTCCAGAAGGTATAGGTCTTATATCCATAGATGAAGAGAAATTATGGGAAGTAAGTATAAATGTAAAGCTAGGAGATTATCTTAAAGAAGGAGAAATCTTTGGTACAGTACAGGAAACATCTTTAATTAACCACAAGCTTTTAGTTCCTGTAGGATTAGAGGGTAGAGTAATTACAGTAATAAAAAATGGAAAATATAATATTGAAGAAAAATTAGTTGAATTAGAAGATAGAGAAGGAAATAAACATTCACTTAAAATGTATCAGGAGTGGCCTGTTAGGATTTCAAGACCAACTAAAGAAAGACTGCCTATAACTAAACTTTTAGCCACAGGCCAAAGGGTACTAGACATTTTCTTTCCCATAGCCAAAGGTGGAACCGCAGCAATTCCTGGCGGATTTGGTACAGGAAAGACCATGACTCAGCACCAATTAGCAAAATGGTCCGATGCAGATATTATAATCTATATCGGCTGCGGTGAAAGAGGAAATGAAATGACAGAAGTACTAGAGGATTTCCCAGAATTAATAGACCCTAAAACTGGAAAAGCCATAATGGAAAGAACTGTTCTTATAGCCAATACATCTAATATGCCAGTAGCCGCAAGGGAAGCAAGTATTTATACAGGAATCACCATGGCAGAATACTTTAGAGATATGGGATACCATGTGGCAATAATGGCAGACTCCACCTCCCGTTGGGCAGAAGCTCTCCGTGAAATATCAGGAAGACTAGAGGAGATGCCAGCAGAAGAAGGTTATCCAGCATATTTGCCTTCTAGACTTGCTCAATTCTATGAAAGAGCAGGATATGTAAAATCTCTTTCAGGTAATGAAGGTTCTGTAACTATTATAGGTGCTGTGTCTCCAGCAGGAGGGGATTTCTCTGAACCAGTTACAGAAAACACCAAAAGGTTCGTAAATGTATTTTTAGGACTAGACAGAGAATTAGCTTACTCAAGACATTACCCAGCTATAAACTGGTTAAATAGTTATAGTGGATATATGGAAATGTTAAAGAACTATTATGAAATGGAATTAAATGAAGAAGTAGAAGGGCTTCGTGGAAAGATGTTGAGACTTTTATTTGAGGAAAGCAGACTTCTTGAAATAGTTCTTTTAGTTGGTGAAGATGTATTGCCTGATGATCAAAGATTAATTCTTGAAATTGCAAGGGTTATAAAGATTGGATTTTTACAGCAAAATGCTTTTCACAAGGAAGATACCTATGTACCTTTAAGGAAACAACTAGAAATGTTAAAGACCATAGATTTACTGTATGAAAGAGGGTTACAATCTGTAAAGAAAAATATTCCTATTTCTAAAGTAAGGAATGGAGAACTTTATGATGAAGTTATTAAGATGAAATACTCTATACCTAACGACAATATAGAAAAGATAGAAGAACTAAAAAATATGATTAATGATTTTTACAATAAATTAGAATTAGATTATTCTAAATAGTAGGTGATCAAGTGAAAAAAGAATATTTAGTATTAGATAAGGTAGAGGGAGCATTAATTGAATTATCAAAAGTTCATGCAGTTGGATATGGAGAAATAGTTGAAGTCGAAAATAATTTAGGTGAGAAGAAACTTGGCAGAGTTATTAAAATAGATGGAGATAAAGTAGTAGTACAGGTTTTTGGTTCTACCTTAGGTCATTCTGTGGAAAATACTAAGGTAAGCTTTGAAGGGAGACCCTTTGAGATCCCATTATCTAAGGATATACTAGGAAGAACTTTTAATGGAATAGGTATACCAATAGATAATGGTGGAGATATATATGCAGACAACTTTTACAATGTAAATGGAAGACCTATAAATCCTGTATCTAGAGAATATCCAAGGGACTATATTCAAACGGGAATATCGTCCATAGACGGACTTATTACCCTTATTAGAGGTCAGAAGCTACCTATATTTTCAGGTTCAGGTTTACCTCATAATGAGTTGGCGGCACAAATAGTTAGACAGGCAAAGATTAAAGTAAAGGGCCAGGAAAGAAATAATTTTTCCATAGTCTTTGCAGCCATAGGTGTAAAACATGATGAGGCGTTTTTCTTTAAAGAAGCCTTTAAAAAAGCAGGAGTTCAAAATAAAGTAGTTATGTATATTAACTATGCAGATGACCCAATAATGGAGAGGATCATAGCACCAAGAGCAGCTTTAACAGCAGCAGAATATCTTGCTTTTGAGGAAAACCAACACGTATTAGTTATAATGACAGATATAACAAGTTATGGTGAAGCTCTTAGAGAGGTTTCTTCCCTAAGAGAAGAGGTACCTAGTAGAAGAGGCTATCCAGGGTATCTTTACTCTGATTTGGCTAGCTTATATGAAAGGGCAGGTATGCTAAAGGATAGGGAAGGTTCTGTAACTTTGATACCAATACTTACCATGCCAAATGATGATATAACACACCCTATACCAGATTTAACTGGCTATATAACAGAGGGACAAATAGTATTATCAAGGGAGCTTCATCAAAAGAATATATATCCACCTATAAATGTACTTCCTTCATTATCGAGACTTATGAAGGATGGTATAGGAGAAGGATATACAAGGGTAGACCATCCAGATGTATCTAACCAATTATTCTCTGCATATTCTAAAGTTCAGGATATTAGAGCTTTGGCACAGATAGTGGGTGAAGAGGATTTATCAGATAAAGATAAGAAATATATGGAGTTTGGAGATGCCTTTGAAGAAAAGTTTGTAACTCAAAAGTATAATGAAAACAGAGATATGGAGAATACATTAGACTTATCATGGAATATTCTTTCATTATTACCTAAGGAAGAATTAGATAGATTAGATCCAACCTTAATAGAAAAGTATATGAAATAAGGTGATTAAATGGCAGTATATAAAATGACACCGACAAAAGCAAATCTAATTAAAGCTAAGGGTTCTCTTGGATTTGCAAAGAAGGGCTATGAATTATTAGATAGAAAAAGAACAGTTTTAATTAGAGAGATGATGTCTCTCATAGATAGAGCAAATGTTTTGCAGGAAAGAATAGATACTGAGTTTAAACAAGCCTATGAAGCTTTAAAATTAGCCAATATAACCATAGGCAGTGAATATGTAAATGAGTTGGCAAGTTCTATTGAAAAAGAGAAAGACTTTAATATATTATTTAAATCTGTAATGGGAGTAGAGGTTCCAATTATAAAAAGAGAAGACACAACTCTTACTACAGAATATGGATTTTTTAGAACAAATCCAGCCTTTGATAAGGCTGTACTAAACTTTACAGATATAAAAAATCTTATATATGAATTAGCAGAGCTAGAAAACTCAGTATATAAACTAGCCATGGAAATAAAAAAGACACAAAAAAGAGCCAACGCCCTAGATAAAATCCAAATCCCTAAATATACTTCTACTATTAAATATATAGAAGAAGTATTGGAAGAGAAAGAAAGAGAAGATTTCTTTAGATTAAAGAGAGTTAAGGGAAAATAATAAAAAGGGACTGTTGCATAACTATTAAATTAGTTATGCAACAGTCCCTTTTAATATTTTAGTGATAAATATGCAAAAATTGTAAGTTTCAACAAAAACATATATAAGTTTCAACAAGTTCCTCAAAACCTATTGTTTTTTATTGTATAATGAATATACAAAAAATAACAAAGGAGATGATTCGTTTTGATTTTGAAACAGTCTCTTTTTATATGGAAATAACCACTCACTTCTCAAAAAGACCACTTAGTCCAGAGTCCAACAAATATAAAATTAATCTGATATAATTATTATAAAATAATAAAGGGGATAGAAATAATGCCTAAGAAAAAGAGTCTATTTATTTCTTTAATAATATTTATTTGCTTATTTTTGTTATTAATAGGAAATTATTATAGTTCAAAAAACTTTTACAATATTCTAGATAATAATGAAAAGGTAAAAGCAAAAGTGGAATTTACTACACCAATTTTAAATCAAGAGCCATATCAACAATTCAATATAATGTTACAAAATGGGGATACAGTCTTATTGGGAGGTGAAAAAGAAAAAAGATTATCATTAAAAAAAGGCGATAGAATTTCTGTTGAAATAGAAGGTCGCCCTATATTAGGACAAAGCGAAAGCGAGAAATATGTAACAGATAAAGCCTTAAATGTAGAACTTATAAAGTCTAATATTGTTAATGATAATGTTAAACATGATGACTTAAAATCCCCTAAAGATGATATTATGTTAGAAGTTTTAGAAGATGGCAAATATTATATTGCTGTTACAAATTTTTCAACAAACTATTTTTTTGTTGAAAGCATAAAATATGGAAGGGAGTAGGGTAGTAAAGATTTTTTATGAAAGTTTTTTACTATTATGCGAGGTGATCAATATGTTAAAAGTTGCAAAAAAAATTGTTAAAGTTTTATCTTTATTTTTAGCATTGATGTTTT
Source organism: Tissierella pigra (assembly GCF_018917845.1). Classification (NCBI taxonomy): domain Bacteria; kingdom Bacillati; phylum Bacillota; class Tissierellia; order Tissierellales; family Tissierellaceae; genus Tissierella; species Tissierella pigra. Next base: position 3,667,733 of record NZ_JAHLPJ010000001.1, on the reverse strand, counting down.
TAATACCAACGACATTTGTAAAAGCAGAACAAATTGATAGTGGTTTAATTGATTTGACTTCTCAAGAAATAAGTGAATCTAGAGTTATAAATTATGATGAAATGATTGAAATTTTAGTTGAGGATGGTTATATAAAATCTCAGTATTAGGGGCATTATATTCTTCTGGGACCGTCACTGTTGACGGAGGAGGAAAGGTAGAAATAGGAGAGGGTAAAACTGCTGAATTTGGAATTTCTAGAGCTGGAAACTTCTACGATACAGTTTCAGGTAGTACTTATTATAGACGTTAAATTTAATTTTAAATGAGGAATAGCAAATATGAAAATAAAGATTTCCTAAAGGAATTTTATTTTCATATTTTATTTACAGAAAGGAGGATAATATGAATAAAAAAGTTAGCTTGATTTTAAGTATATTAGTAATAATATATCCCTTTTTATTAACAGGAAGTATTACAGGTAATTATTTGGTAGAACCTATGAATTATATTGCTTTTATAATGAAAGTTTTATGTTTTATAATAGGAGTATATTTTATAAATAAATATTATTTAGAACAATAAACCATTCTACAAAAAAAATTTATCTTTAAAATTCAATTATTATTAAAAAAGAAGGACTTTTGCCTTCTAGTGTTGCATTTAGGAAACAATTAAATATTGACAAAGTGAGAATCCCTTGGATGATATAAATTACATCCAAGGGATTCCTAATTCTACAGTGTAATACATAATTGTCTAATATTACCATATAGGGAGCTAAAAGTGCTACAAGGCTAATTAACAATCATCCAATTTTATCCAAGTATTATCCCGTCAATAAATATTCTATACTTTCATTGAAATTCTCTAATATATTTACTTTTATAATCCTTGTAAGAACTAGCATTGATAATTTAGAGTTTATTTTCATCTTAAAAATATATAACAGCATATACATTATCAAGGCAGTATATATTTGGATCTTTATAGCATTTTCAGAATACCCGATACACTTCTTTATTTTAAGATTTTGTTTAATCCACTTAAAGAACAACTCTATTTTCCAACGTTTCTTATATAAAGCTATTATTCCTTCTGCTGGTATATCAAATATATTTGTTACAAGTCTAAATTCTTCCTCGTTTTCATCAAAAGTTAGGATTTCCCTATATGTGTGCTCGGTTTTATTCTTACTATATTCAGTTCCCATTGTAATTTCATAATCAAATATTAAATCATTTTCCACATAGGTGCTTTTGATTTCTTCAACACAGGCATTAGATACCTGCCTTGTTATAAATTTATATTTATCATCAGTTAATTTATCATACCATTTATAATCAGAATATCCTCTATCAAATAGATATATAGCATCCTTATTATTAATCATGTCATCTATACATTTTCTATCATTTACTTTTCCTGATACTATGTGTATCTTTTCAGGGAAATCGCCATTAAAAAGAGTACTTACTTTAACTGCCGAACGTTTCTGTTTATTATCATAACGAAATTCTTTAACAAAATTGAAAGGCAAATCTATCATAGTAGAGTCTATAATTTTAATTATTGGAAGATCCTTATTGATACGCTGAAGACCAAACATTTTTGTAGCCTTGTTTACTATATGATAGTAAAGTTCCTCGAAAACCCTATAATCCCTGTTAGCATTCTTTCTTGAAAATTGGGAAACACTTGGTACATTAATCATTTTTCTTAATTTATTATTATTTGAGATATTAGTTTGCAGTTCCCTCAAACTATTTAAACCCTTTAACTGAAAGAAAAGCATTGCAAGTAGGTGTGAAGAAGTATCAAAATGCTGCGTCCTGTAATCTGTATTATATTTTTTGACAAGCATATTTAGTATATTACCATTAATTACTTGTGTTATTTTATCAAAAAATATTTTATTATTATTTATATACATGAAAAAGAACCTCCTTGGTGTATGGTTTCTCGATAATTCCATTAAACCAAATGAGGCTCTTTTTTTCATTAATCAAATTTTACCATGTCAACTGGTATTTTTTATTTTGATGCAACACTAGAAGACTTTTGCCTTCTTTTTGTGTTTTTTCTTATTTAGGTACACTTTAATTTGTCATATGAGATATATGCTTTATTTATCTATAACAATTATATAAAATCTAATTTAAAATAGTTTAAATTTAGTTTAAGTGGTTATTTTCTGGACTGAATGATCATTTAAAGGAAGAATAATAGTAACTAAATATTCCATATCATTTTTCTTTATATCCATATAACCATCATATTTATTTATAATATCCTCTATTATACTAAGACCATATCCAGAAGAAATATATTTCTTTTTATTTAAATAAGTCCTCATATGAGAGTTGCCATTAGTAGAATTATAATTATTTCTAATCTTATAACATAAAAAATTCGCATCAGGATATAATTCTAAATTAATATATTTATTCTCTGCACTGGAGTTCATACAAGCTTCTATTGCATTGTCTATGGTATTAAATAGTATAGAACTTAAATCCATATCATCTATGTTTACTTTAGGAGGAGCTATTGCCTTTATATCAAAATCTATACCTTGCATTACAGCTTCTGAATATTTATCATTTAATATTATATCTATTAATCTATTTCCAGTATTTATTGTATTAGGAATTTCCTTAAATTTATCTTTTATTGAATTAACATATTTGATATATTTTTCATCTTCTATATCATTGATTTTCTCCAAGACTTTAATATGATTTGCCATGTCATGCCATATTTTAGACAAAGTATCGCTTCTTAGTTCAGCATTAATAATAAATTTTTCATAGGATTTATCATAAATCCTTTTAGTAGTTTCTTTCTGTAAATTAATATAAAAGGTATTTGCATTATAATACATTACCATCGTACCTAAACTAATGAAAAGAATAAACAAGCATATAAAAAATAAAATCAATATAGTACTTTCTGAAGATATTACTAAACTAGAATAAAATAATAATACCATTGAAATAGTAGATAATGATAATATCAATATCATTACATAATTTAAAATCTTAGGAAGAATAATCTTTGTATTTAAGAACTTCCTATTGATTAGCGTAAATATTAATGCAGATAGAAATTTACTAAGCAGTCCTAAAAAGAAATAAGTGTATTTTAATCCCTCAACAGTTTTATCGAGAATATTTGAAGCTAATAAGGTTACTAATAGTTCAGATATAATTAGTATAAAATAATACATTATAATGACTAAAACTCGTTGATGAAATTTAAGATTATATAAAAAGGTTGCTAAAAACAGTATCATTAATATAAAAGTTAATTTAATAAATGGAGTGATACCAAATTCAGTAAATAAACATGTAAAAATAGATACTATAATAATTACAAGAGTATCAATTGATTTATAATTATCTTGATGATTTCTAAACTTAGATAATATACCTATAAAAATTGTATTATCTACTATAGAAAATAAGAAGCTTAATATAATATTAGGCTTTTCCACAGTTATCCCTCTCTTCTGGATGAAATATATCTATAGAATTCTTCTTTAAAACTATTAATTCTCCTTCTTGCAATATATAAGGTATCTCCGTTAGATAGAATAACCTTATTATTTCTAAAATCTTCTACACGATTAAGATTTATCATGATTCCTCTATATATTTCAAAGAAATACTTTTCTGTTAGATTATAAGGAATATCTTTTAAAGAACGATAATTTGAGGTATAGGTATTATCTATGGTGTGTATAATTACAGTTCTATTGTTTACCTCAAAGTATATAATATCATAGAGTTTAAGATAAATATTATTATCATCTATGGGAAAGGAATATTTTTCAGTTAAATATTCAAGTTTTTTAATTAATGAATCAAGGACTGAATTAACTTCCTTGTGGAAGTGACTTTTTCTTATAAAATGAAAGATTGTAAGGTCTAAGGCTTCATATACTTTCTCGTTTAAATATGTAATAAATATAAATATGGTATTTTCATTGGCTTCTCTAACTTTTCGTGCTGTTTCTATTCCATTTAATTTTTGCAGTTCTATATCAAAAAATATAATATCATAGTTCTTCTTTAAATTAAATATATTGTCAAGAACCTCTTCTCCAGAATAAAAACAATCTATTTCGCAATTAATATTATGTTGGATAAATTTTTTTTCAATTATTAACCTTAATTCACATGAGAACTTTTTATTGTCTTCACAAATTCCAATTTTAAACACAGAATCCCCCCTAAACAACCATTTACTCCAAGAAAATGCCACTTAATCCAGATTTGAACAAATATAAAATTAACCTGATATAATTATTATAAATGAAAGGTCATAGTAGTTAAAGTGATAAACAAATTAGTTTATTAAATGAAATTAATTACTTTTGTCATTGGCAGTATTTTCTACAATGGCATTAAGTGTTAATAATAAAGCTAGAGAGGAGGGCCAGGGATAAAGAAGATTTTAACTAGGGGGATAGATAAAATAAGCAAGACAGCAAAGAAAATTGCTGAAGAATCACCAAATACGGTTTCTACGTTTCTATATTATGAAACTAGAGCATCTAAGAAGATTAGGAAGTAGACAAAAGATAAGGTAGATAAATTAAATGTAAAGGTAGTACCTGTTATTGATAATAAGAACATATTGATTGAATATTAGATATTGAGAGGAGAGGATGAAATGAGAAATAAGTTGAAAAGGTTTTATATTTTATCAGGGTTAATTTTTAATATACTTACAGTAAGTTTTTCATCAGTGTTAGCTGAGGGATTTATAGGGGATAACTTCTCGGCTGATTCTCATGCTCCAGGCTTTGAGCAAATTGAAGTCCAAGAACAAATCAAAAGTCAAAATGAAGTTTCAGAAAAATACTTTAATATGAAAAGGTCTCAAAGATTACAAAAGTTTTATGGAAATATCCAACCTTATTCTTATGATTCAAAAAGGTTAAATGTCCCATTAAGACAACAGGAAGAAACCTATTATTGTGGTCCTGCAAGTGCACAAATGACAATTTTATACCTTCAAGGACAAAGTCCAACTCAGAGAACTCTGGCTAGTAATATGGGAACCGATAAAACTGGTACTATGGTATATAGATTAGCTCAGGAATTAAATAAATATAGTAGATATGAATACACAAATACTGATAGCTCAAATTTTGTAAATGATTTAATATATAGTATTGATAAGGGAAAACCTATTATAGCTCATGTAAGAGCAAGTTCACTTCCACATTCTCCAGGGGCAGGGTCAGGTCATTTTATAGTCAATACAGGATATCTTTGGGGTATGAGTGGATCAAGTAGTGAGGACATTGTTTACTATAACGATCCACATTATAAAAATGAATATTACGGCAAATATTCATGTACATGGAGTCAAATGGTTAAAGCTATAGATGATAGACTAGGTTATTATATTAGGGGGATTTAGCCTAGAATATAATTTAGGATTTCAGATTTTATATATTAAAGTCTGAAATCTTTTTTCTAAATTTAGCGATAGTGTTAACTAGGGTATAAAAAACTAGATTAAAAGAATGTAGTCTAAATAGAATTAAATTTACTAAAAATATAGAACTTTAAAGAAAAAAAGAATAAAAAATAAGAGATATTCTAAAGATGTTTCCATCTAACCACTTTGTGAGCATAACTAATGTCAGTCAAGAGATCAGAAACTTTGGAGTCGAGCCATTTGACAGCAATTAAACTGATTGTTTAAAATGCTTTGAGGTTGAAGGAAAAGTTTACAAAAGTTTTTAAGAAACTTGAAGGTCTTTAATAGAGTTTAAAGGCTTCCAATAAGTATAGGAATGAGCTTTCTTAAGCCTCATTGCTATGACTAAGAAAGTTGTAATAAGCAACAAGCCTACATGTGCATCTGAATATGTACCGTTACCATAGCCATTAGTAACTTGTTAAGAGAACTAAAATGTTCTGTTCATACGTTTAATAATCTGTTTTAACCAAAGATACTATTTTGAAATGGTTCATCGTTAGTAAGTCCAATGATTTGAATTAAGTTGAAATCCTTAACATAGAAATTTTGACTTGATGAATTTCTCGTAAAGCTCTTGCAGTAGCTCCAGTAGATAAACCAAGATTAACATGGTAAGTAAGGCAAAGTCGTATTATATGGGAAGATAACCTTTTAAGAGAATCAAAATAAAATGGACATTTAGGGTTAACACACTTATGTATATTAAAAAAGCTTACGGCTTTTCTTTTTAGCACGGGCACAATAAAAGCAAACAAAAGTATTGGAACTGAGATCATCCTTATCCTTGTTGAATCTAAAGTCACAAACCTTGTAAAGAAGCTGACCGTGTTTACCATTGTTATTATAAAGATAATTATGAGAGGCACCACAACGAGGGCACATAGCATCAGAAGACACAGACTTACCACCATGTGACTTAACAGGTTTTAACTCTTTTTCATTTGCAGTTTTGTAGTCAAGAGTTTTAAGAGTAAACTTTTGATATTTAGGATTAAAATGATTAACTTTAAAATCTTGTAAAGGAATATTTTTAACAATAAATAAAACTAATTGACGAATAGTCGAAATTTAAAATTGATTATATAAAAGTAAATATAATATAATTGAGTCCACAATGTACAATGACACACCTTTCGTTGGATATTTGTTTGTTTCGCGACTCAATTATACCAAAAAAAGGGTCATTGTTTTTTATTTTAAAAAGCTTTAAAACCCTTGAGAACACAGAGTATAGATCTATTAATTATATAAATAGGTTTACACTAACATATTAGATAGGGGGTTTTGGTATGAATACCTTCAGATATAGTAATAAAAAAACAATATATATATTTTTTATTTCAATAATTGTGTTGTTTTGTATTTCTTGTAAAAATAAAAATATAAAGATTGAGGAAAGTATAAGTTTGGAAGCAAAACCTGCTAATATTAAAATTAATAAATATGATATATTAAAGGAATTGAAATCTAATAATATAGATATAGAGGATAACTTCTTTAATATTATTTTTGTAGAAGATGATTTAATGTTTATAGTCCTAGAAGATTATTTAGATGATGATATCTATATGAGCCAAATGGGGCCAAGTGTAATTAATAGAAATATAATAATGTATAATTATAAATTACAAAAAATTGAAAGAACAATTGAATTGCGGGAAAATATCTATTGCTATGATTTGGTGATAGATAATGATGGAGAAATATTCATATCTTATAGATTAGTTGAGCCTAGAGTAACTGAAGTAGATACAGAAGATAATTGTTTAGATGAAATAGACTATTATATAGGAAGTATTAATGACGATGATAGTATAACAGTTCTAGATACATATAAAGGTTTTGTTTATAAACCTTCAAGATTCAGTAAAGTGTTATCAGATATATATTATACATACAAAGAAGAAAATAATACTAAGACTATTTCTGGAATTAAAAAGATAGATAAGAACAAAATAGTCAGTGTTCACAAGTTCGAAGATATTGATTATTTAGATACAAGGTTATTTTCAAATGAAAATCTATTAATGATCTTTATGGAAGATAATAAAACTGCTTGTTTCTATATCTTAAATGAAAACAATCTTATAGATAAGATATACTTAGAACCTTATGAAAAAGTATTATCTTACAATATGTTAGAAAATGGAGTTGTTGTATCTTATCAAAATAGTAATACTGATATATCAGAATTAATGTTTATAAGTTTTATAGATCATGAAAAATCAGTTACTAGAAGCAATGATATATATGCTATAGTTAGTAATGGATTAAATAATTGTATAGGAACTGATCCTTTTTTCAATGTTCATTATATAAATATAAATGATGGAAAAATTTCCATAAATAAATTAGCTGATATAAACAAGCTTAAAATTAGTAACATGAATATTGTACGTTTATTTAAGAAAGATAAAAACAACTATGGTGTATTTCTTGAAGATGAATATTTATATTTAGATTTAAATATAAACCAAGATTGATTCCAAGAAAATGCCACTTAATCCAGATTTCGACAAATATAAAATTAGCTTGATATAATTATTATAAATGAAAGGTCATAGTAGTTAAAGTGATAAACAAATTAGTTTATTAAATGAGATTAATTACTTTTGTCATTGAAGTATTTTTCTACAATGGCATTAAGTATTAATAATAAAGCTAGAGAGGAGGACAGAAGATGAAGAAAGTTCTAATTAAGAGTATAGATAAAATAAGCAAGACAGCAAAAAAAATTGCTGAAGAGTCTCCAAATACAGTTTCTACATTTTTATATTATGAACCTAAGGCACCAAAGTCTATTAAGAAATAAAATAAGAATAAGAAACTAGTTTTAGTAAATTATTAATATAAAAAGATATAGAGGTAACGCATTATAAAACTTATAGAAAGCTTATTATAAAGCTGGAGATTGGGAATTTATATAATATACTTATACTAGAAATCTGATTAGAGATTATCTAGAAGTTGTATTAGTTTAAAAAGATAAAATTAAAGTCTCATTATGAGACTTTAATTTTATTTAATCATCTATTAAGATAATCATTGGAGTATGATGAAATCTTTTAAAAGTATATATATTATCATCAATAGTTATTTTAAATTTATTTTTTTCAAAACTAATTACTTTATTATCAAAGATTTCACTGTTAATTACATAGTTTGATGGAGAATTTGGATTTGATGAAAAGATACCCTTATCTTCCTTTTGATTATTATCAGAATCTAAATAGTAGTAATAATAAGTAAAATTATCAGCTGTATCAAAAACCATAGAAGAAAAGGGAAGTTCTTTACATAAAAAGGTACCTTGAAGCACATAGGTTTCTTCTTTGTAATTTAAAGATAGTATAAGTAATATCAACACTAATACTAGTAGCAATATAATAAATTTTTTCACTATTTCATCCCTTTCATGGTTTAAAAACTGTACGAAGATTTTAATTTAATTGAGAGGATACACTTTATTTAGCTTATTATAAAAGTATATATATTTTCTATACTTATAACAATTATATCAAATAAAAATTAAAATAGTTTAGATTTGGAGCAGGTGTCTATTTTTTGGATTGAATGGGCGTTTAAAAGAAGAATAACACAATCCCTCTTAAATAACCACTTATTCCCCAAAAAGACCACTTAGACCAGATTTCGACAAATATAAAATTAGCTTGATATAATTATTATATTAGAGGGATTTAGATTAGAATATAATTTGGGAGGTTTTGATATGAATACCTTCAGATATAGTGATAAAAAGGTAAAATATATATTTTTTATTACTATGATTGTGTTAGTTTGTATTTCTTCTAAAAATGAGAGCATAGAAATTGAGAATGGTATAAATTTGGAAACAAAATCGACTAATATAAACTTTAATAAGTATGATATATTAAAGGAACTCAAGTATAATAATCTAAATATGGAGGACAGTTTTGCCAATATTATTTTTGTAGAAGATGACTTAATGTTCATAGTCCTAGAAAACTATTTAGATGATGATATTCCTATGGACCAAATGGGTCTAAGTATAGTTAATAAACACATAATAATGTATAATTATAAATTACAAAACATTGAAAGAGTAATTGAACTAAAGGAAGATATTTATTGCTACGATTTGGTAATAAGTAATGATGGAGAAATATTCATATCTTATATATTAGTTGGGCCTGGAGTAACTGGAATAGATATAGAAAATAATAATTTAGGTGAAATAGACTATTATATAGGAAGTATTAATGACGATGATAGTATAACAGTTTTAGATACATATAGAGGTTTTGTTTATAAACCCTCAAGATTCAGTAAAGTGTTATCAGATATATATTATACATACAAAGAAGAAAATGATACTAAGACTATTTGTGGAATTAAAAAGATAGATAAGAACAAAATAGTTAGTGTTCACAGGTTTGAAGATGTTGATTATTTAGATACAAGGTTATTTTCAAATGAAAATTTATTAATGATTTTTATGGAAGATAATAAAACTGCTTGTTTCTATATCTTAAATGAAAATAGTCTTATAGATAAGATATATTTAGAACCCTATGAAAAAGTATTCTCTTATAATATGTTAGAAAATGGAGTTGTTGTATCTTATGAAAATAGCAAAATTAATACATCAGAATTAATGTTTATAAGTTTTATAGACCATGAGAAATCAGTTATTCAAAGTAATGATATGTATACTATAGTTAGTAATGGACTAAATAATTGTCTAGGAACGGATTCTTTTTTTAATATTTATTATATAAGTATTAGTGATAAAAAGATTTTAACACAAACACTAGCTGATATAAACAAGCTTAAAATTAGTAATATGAATATTGTACGCTTATTTAAAAAAGATAAAAATCAATATGGTGTATTTTTTGAAAGCGAATATTTATATTTAGATTTAAATATAAGCGATGAAAGGAGTAAGGGTTAAAGTGCTAAGTCAATTTATTAGAAGATATGTTTCTTTGTCAACAACAGATGATGAAATAGAGGTAATACTCTATGGAATGAAAATCATAGGAACTAGTATGTTAACGGCTTTAATTATTGTATTAATTGGAATAATTATAGGACAAACTATTCCATCAATTATTTATTTAGGTGTGTTAATTTTACTTAGGAGAAATATAGGGGGATACCATAGTAAGACCTATTTGGGGTGCTTATTTATTACAGCCTTAAACTTTATAGTAATAGGGGTTTTAGAAATATATTTAAATTCCACCTTAAAACAAGTTCTGGGAATAATATTTATTATTTATTCCACAGTAAAGATTTATACCACTAAACCCATAGTACATATAAATAGAACTGTAGATGAAGATACTATAAATAAAAGTATTGCAAAAAAGGATAAGTGGTTAAGTGCTATATTGGTGTTGGCAACTATATGCCATGTATTAGTATTATTAGATATAGTAGGTGTACTTAATTACTTCTTTGCCATTAGTAGTTCTTTAATGGTAGTAGCATTAAGTATTTAAATTGTAAAATAGACTATAATGTAAAAGTATTTCTTCATTGTATAATCCATTGTTATAATATATAATTATTATTAAACTATAAATGAAATGAATAAAGGAGGTCGATAAAATGACTAACGAGGAATTTCAAAAAATAGTGCTAGAAAAGTTAGGAAACCTTGAGGATAAGGTAGTAGGTATTGGAAATAAGGTAGTGGGACTTGAAGATAAGGTAGTGGGACTTGAAGATAAGGTAGTAGGACTTGAAGATAAGGTAGTAGGACTTGAAGATAAGGTAGTGGGACTTGAAGATAAGGTAGTAGGACTTGAAGATAAGGTAGTAGGACTTGAAGATAAGGTAGTAAGTCTTGAAGACAAGGTAGTAGACCTTGGAAATAAGGTAGTAAATCTTGAAAAAGGACAGGAAGAAATTAAAAAAGACGTAAAATCTATTATTGAACAAACTACCAATTTAAGTGAATTTAGATATGAAATAAATACAAAAGTAGATAAGCTAACAGAAGAATTCAACACAATAGAAATAGTTACAGCAAAGAACTGGAATGATATAGCAAAATTAAAAGCAGCCAGATAATGTAAAAAAATAGAGTTATAGAATTTAAACCCTATAACTCTATTTTTTTACATTTATTTTTGCAGTAAATTTATTGTAAACTTATTTTTTCCCATAAACTTTTCTATTATTTGCTTAAGTCCAAACCATGAAAATCCAGCTATAGCTGCAATAGACCCAAGTCTTCCACCGACACCTATAAATACATCTTGAGTTAAATTAAAAACAATACCGCATATACATCCAATTGCCACCATTTCAATAAGCTTTGGGAACTTAATGGTAGATACCATGGCTGCATAGGAAGCAGTAGTGGCAGCAAGTGCTAAGGTGTCTCCTTCGATAAAGAAGTGTGGTAATAACAATCCCGAGCTCAAGGTTACTATAGCTGATGAAAGTACAGGGCCTTTTTTAAGGTGTAGCCCTAAGAAATAAGTTAGACATGCTGAGCATATGGAAATTATCATAACCATTTAATAACCTCCCTATATTCTAAATATACTTAGAAATAATCTTACTAGTTGAGTAGAAAGAGCCATTGAAGTACCACCCTTTCCACCAAATCCTACATATATATCTTTAGATAATATAATTATCATTCCAGCAATAAATCCCGTAAATCCAGCTATAGGCATAGTAGCTATTATGGTTTGAGATGACATACCTATAAAAGAAGCAGTATATATGATTCCTGCTAATTTTGGAGTAAATAATGTAGCTGCTAGGACTCCTATAAAGCCATTTGCAACTACTGCACCATAGCCCATTTCGTGATTTATATACCATGTTATTGTGGCTGATAGAGTTGAGCCTATTAAAATTTTCAAATCATCTTTAGCAAAGTTTCTTTTTTCCTTTCCACTTTCCTTATTTAACTTGCTTATTTCATAGAAATGATTTATTAATCCAACTCCTAAAAATAAAATGGCTGTCAGTAAAAAAATTCTACTGTGCAGTAATGTGTTATTCATTAGTGCTAAAAGCAAAATACCTATACTTACTAAGCTATAAAGTAAGAAAAATATAGTTCGTTTCATAGCTTTCCCTTCTTTCTATTGCAATTATGTTATTAGTGTTTATGTCTGTATATTAGATTAAAGTTATATCACAAATAAATGGATACTAATATAATACCCCAAAAATATTTAAAATGCAAAAGGTAGTGGGAAATATTTTCCCCTTATAAATGGATTATATCCTATTTTTTTTGTTTGTTGTTTTATATTTATAGAATGATGTATAATTAATATAATATGGAAAAGGAGGAGATTATGAGATTGCTAGTTGATTTTAAAGAAAAGATAATAGAAAATGTATCAAAGGTAATAATAGGTAAAGACAAAGAAATAGAACTAATTATAGTATCCTTTCTTTCAGGAGGTCATGTCTTATTAGAAGATATACCTGGAATGGGAAAAACTATGATGATAAAGGCATTTGCAAAGACATTAAATTTACCATTTAAAAGAATCCAATTTACACCTGACTTACTTCCATCAGATATTACAGGAATTAACTTTTACAATCAAAAAACAGCAGACTTTCAATTTAGAGAAGGTCCTTTATTCTCGAATATAATCCTAACAGACGAAATAAATAGAGCAACTCCTAGAACACAATCATCTTTACTAGAGGCAATGGAAGAAAAACAAGTTACAGCTGATGGAGAAACTAGAAAATTACATAGTCCATTTATGGTATTGGCTACACAAAATCCTGTGGAATCTTATGGAACTTTTCCTCTTCCAGAAGCTCAGCTAGATAGATTTTTTATGAGAATAAAATTGGGTTATCCAACAAAAGAGCAGGAAAAAACAATAATTAAAAGAAATATAACTGATCCTTTAGATATAATAGAACCAATAGCAGATGGTGAAGAATTAGATAATGTATTAGAGAATATATCAAATATCTCCATAAAAGATGAAGTAATGGATTATTTAGTAAATATAGTAGGTGAAACTAGAAATAAAACAAATATTGAGTTAGGAGTAAGCCCCAGAGGGTCTATTGCATTATTTAAGGCATCAAGAGTATATGCTGGAATCAATGGAAGAGATTATATAATACCTGAAGACATAAAGGCTATGGCTCCATATGTGTTAAACCATAGGATAATTGCTCGTGGTGTAAATAGAATAGAAGATTCAATAGAACTAATTGAGGGAATCGTAAATTCAGTGGAAGTTCCCTTAGAAAGTATATAGATATGATTTGGTTTTTATTAGGATTAGTAGTGTTTACCTACTTAATCAACAAAATCACATTGGACTATGGTTTCAAAAATTTATCCTATAGAATGGATATAGATAAAAGAACTGGAGAAATAGGAGAAGATATAGAGATTATATCTACAATAGAGAATAAAAAGTTTTTAACAGTATTCTTTCTAAAGGTCAGCGAAATATTTCCTAAAGGATTTAATATAGAAAAAAATATATATACTCTATTTATTATGCCTTATCAAAGAGTTAGAAGAAAATATAAAATACAAGGAAGTAAAAGGGGAATTTACAGTATAAATAATTCTCATTTAGAGTTGGGAGATTTTATTGGACTTAAAACAAAACACCAGTATAGGGAAAATCAGAATGAAATAATAATATTTCCTCAAAAACTAGATATAGAAAAAAGTATTACCCCCTTAGGGTCTTTCAATGGAGATATTTCTGTAAAGAGATGGATAATTGATGATCCCCTTATGACTATTGGAATAAGGGAATATACTGGAAATGAATCGGAGAGATTTATACATTGGCCTTCTTCTTTAAAATACAATAGTTTAATGGTTAAAAATTTTGATTTTACCACAGATAACAATGTCCTTATAGCTTTAAATATTGAATCAATGAAACCTTACTGGCAATGTATAGATGAGGAAGCAATAGAAAAAAGCATTTCAATAACTAGAGCCATAATGGAAGAATTTGAAGATTTAAAAATACCTTATGGTTTTATTTCTAATGCTCATGATAGAAATTCAAATTATACTAAAGGGCACTTCTATCATCCAGGATTAGGAAATCACAGATTATATAATTTTCTTGAGATTTTAGGAAGTATAAACTATATAATTTCTTCAACTTTTGAAGAAACTTTAAATGATATTTTAAAATCCCAAGGAAACTATACTACAGTTGTAATAGTTACACCAAAAGTACTAGAACCATATATAGATGTTATAAATTCATTAAGTAAAGTTGTAAATAAGGTAGTTTGTATATCTATAAAAGGTGAGGATTTAAAGGATTTAAATAGAAATATACTGAAGTATAGGAGTGATTAAATGGATTTGATTTTAATTGAAATAATATCTGTAGTTTCATTTATATATTCCCTATTACTTACTTTTTTTCCTTTTGCATCTTTAGATAAGGTATTTATAGTTTTTATCTGGACAATTTTAGGTTCTCTAATATTTGCATTTAATTATAAGGAAAAGAAGATATATAGAACAAGTATATTACTTTTGCTTTACCCATTATTATTTTTCAAGAGTATTTGGGCAAGGATTTTTATATTTATGACTACTATTATTATATTTCTATATATTAGAAATTCCTTACTTAAAGGTAGTCATTATGAGTATTCAGAAAGATTGAAGAAATCATATATGGCATATATAGCTGTGATAATTTTAGCTTTTTTAGGAGATGTATTTAACAATTTCATAGTATATTCCATACCATTTATAATCATTAGCCAAATGACTATAATAATATTAATAAGAACAGTTAGACACTTGGATTCTGGAATGGATATAGAAAATATAAAAAGATCGAATAAAAGATACATAGGAGTTATTTCCATAGTATCCTTTATAGTTGCCATTGATAAACTGAGAAACTTTATATTCTCAACCATTGGAAGTGTATATAGTTTTATTATAGATATAATAATGAAGGTACTGTACTATCCAATTACTTTTATTTTTTATTTAGTAAATAAATTTATTGCATTTATTCAAGGGAAAATGGAGGCACGTAATTTAGAGATTTTATTTGAAAATATGAATATAGATAATCCTGAAACCATGGAAGAAGTAGAGGAAATAGTTCTACGAAATTTTCCAATATTGAAGAAAGTAATAGGTTTTTTGCTCATTATAGCTGGAACTTATATTATATATAAACTAATAGGTAAAATGGGAGATAGAAAATATAATAATGTAGAATATACTGAAGAAAGAGAATATATAAAGATCGCTAATTTAAGGAAGAAAAAGATAAGAGAAAAATATCCTAAGGAGTTAAAAGAACAGATAAGGTTTTACTATAGAAGATATTTAGAGAAATTAAATAAAAAGGATGTAGAAATAACGAAATCAGATACATCTTTAGATATAAATAAAAAAGCAGAAAGGGTATTTTCAAAGGAAGTAGAAAAGATAAGAGAAATTTATATAAATACACGTTATGGAGATAAAGAAATAAATACAAATACAGTAAAAGAGATAGAAAATTTATATAAGAATTTATAAAAAAGCTTAGGTTTCCATGGAAACCTAAGCTTTTTTACTGGTGATTATCCTATCTATGTTTTTTTAATAACTGATTCTTAATATTCCATAGTTCTTGTGACAAATCTACAAAATATCTATGTGGTTTTTCAAATCTCTTTACTTCATCCCACATTAAATCCAACTGTTCTTTACAATGATTTTTTATTTCATGTATATTTGGACTTTCATATATACAATTTCCATCTTCAAAGATCTGTACTAGAAGCTTTTTAGCATGGAAATTTTCTAATGTTTTTCTTTTCCAAGTATATAGAGGATGGAATATTTCATAAGGTTTACTAGTGTCGATTACTTCATCATGTAAAGTAATTACATCGGCTATTGCTTTTTTAGTAATATTATCAAATAATCTATATACTTGTTTAAACCCTGGGGTAGTTATTTTGCCCACATTTTCACTTACCTTTATAGTAGGAACAAGCTGTCCATTTCTTTCTATGGTAGTCAATTTATAAACACCACCAAAGACAGGTTGTGACTTTGCAGTTATAAGTCTTTCGCCTACTCCAAAGGAGTCGATTTGTGCTCCTTGAATAAGTAAGTCTCTAATTACATATTCATCAAGGGAACTGGACGCTACTATTTTACAATCGTTAAATCCTGCTTCATCTAACATTCTACGACATTCTTTAGATAGATAAGCAATATCACCACTATCTATTCTAATACCCTTAGGCCTAAATCCTCGTGGTACAACTTCTTCATTAAATACCTGTATAGCATTTGGTAATCCTTGCTTTAAAGTATTGTACGTATCTATTAAAAGTGTACAATTATCTGGATAGGTCTTAGCATAGGCCCTAAAGGCTTCTAATTCAGTAGGAAACATTTGAACCCAGCTATGAGCCATTGTACCCATGGCAGGAATATCAAAATCTCTATCTACTATGGTATTTGCTGTTCCTATACAGCCACCAATATATGCAGCCCTAGCACCTAAAATTGCACCTTCATATCCTTGAGCACGTCTAGAACCAAATTCCATTACAGTTCTGCCATCTGCTGCCCTAACTATTCTATTGGACTTAGTGGCTATTAGACTTTGATGATTTATGGTTAGAAGTACCATAGTTTCTATAAGTTGCGCCTGTATTACAGGACCACGAACCACTACTATAGGTTCTTGAGGAAATATTGGTGTTCCCTCTGGAATGGCCCATACATCGCATTTAAATCTAAAGTCCTTTAAATAATCTAAAAACAATTGTGAAAATATATTCTTGGATTCAAAGTAGCTTATATCTTCCTCGTCAAATTTAAGATTTCTTAGATATTCTATTAATTGTTCCACACCTGCCATAATAGCAAAGCCACCATCATCAGGTATTGATCTAAAAAACATATCAAAATAAGCAATTTGATCTCCCATACCATTTTCTAAATAACCATTAGCCATGGTAAATTCGTAAAAGTCTGCTAACATAGTAAGATTCTTTCTATCTTTCCAATCTAAGCTTATCATTGGCAATCTCCTTTTTCATTATCATTACCCTAATTATAGACCTATAATATGAAAAGTTCAATAAACATAATAATAAAAAATAATAAATGGGTAATTTCTAATCTCTATAGAAATTACCCATTATATAAAATAGAACTTTATTTTGATGCCTAAACCTAATGGAACTACATTGTTTTTCAAATTCAATACGTTGATACACTCCTTAATGCTATAATTCTTTGATCATTTTCATCTAACTATTTAACAATGGAGGATTTACTATTTGCAATCCTAAGGGTAGTGCTATATACATTTTTATTTGCCAGTAAAACTATTTTTAAACTAAGGGGCCAATTAAATACTTTAATTAGGTTTAAGGCTAAAGTTCTATCTATTTTATACATACATCATGCTATATCAAAATACTGCTTTATCAATATAACTTGCTGATGTATGTATTCATATTATACCCAGAAATTTTATTTTAAACATAATATTAAAAAAAACTTTAAGAAATTTTCTTAAAGTTTTTTTAGTAATGTCTTTCCCTTGTCTGTAATACTTATGGTTTTTATTGGTGTACTTGTACACATAGATTTATATGCACAGCTACTACATTTAACATCTGAGGTAGCACATCCTTCATCATTTTTAATATACTCCATACGATATAGTTGTTGGATGATTTCCTCTACTAAGGCTTCTGATGTATTTAACTTTTTTGCTATTAAAGAAGTGGAAAGAACTCTAATTTCTGACAACTCCTTTAAAACATCTTTAAGCATACTATCAACTCCTAAAATCCTAATAGGCTTCCAACTTGATATACAATAACCGATAATATCCAGCCCATTACAAATGGATATATAGCCATAAAAGCTGCCCATTTAATTGATTTAGTTTCATGCTTTACAGTACCTATTACTGCGGCACAAGGAGTGTATAAAAGAACCATTACCATAAAGGATACGGCAGTTAATGGTGTAAATACATTTTGTATGGCAGAAACAAGAGCAGTACCTTCACTTACACCTGCATAAACCATTCCAAGGATTGCAACAACAGCTTCTTTTGCAGCGATTCCTGCAAATAAACTAACAGTGGCTTGCCAAGTACCAAATCCAGCAGGTATAAATATAGGTGATAAAATAGTACCTATTCTACCTAAAATACTTTCTTGACTATATGGCTCTACTCCAAATGGCAATACAGATAACACCCATAGAATAGATACTACAAAGAATATAATAGTTCCAGCTCTGTGTAGGAAGTCCCAGACTTTACTCCACATATCTTTTAATACATATTTAAATATAGGCAATCTATAAGGTGGCAACTCCATTATAAAGTGAGAGGACTCACCTTTAAATAATGTTTTTGAGAATATTTTACCCATTATTAAAGCCATAATGATTCCCAAAGCATAAAGTGTAAATAATACGATTCCTCCATGACTTGGAAAAAATGCAGCTATAAATACTAAATAAATAGGAAGCCTAGCTCCACAAGACATAAATGGGTTAATTAATAATGCAATCATTCTATCTTTTTTGTTATCTAAGGTTCTAGTAGACATGATACCAGGTACATTACAACCAAATCCTATAATCATTGAAATAAAACTTTTCCCATGAAGACCAAGGCGTCTCATAAATCCATCCATTATATAAGCAGCCCTTGCCATATATCCTGTATCTTCTAATATACCTAAGAAAAAGTATAAGACCATAATAAGGGGAACAAATTCAAATACAGCTCCTACTCCACCAAATATGCCTTCTGAAAGGAAAGAAATTATCCATTCAGGTGAGTTGATATTTTCCAATAAGGAGACTACAAACTCTCCCATAGATTCAATAGCATCTGCTACATATCCTCCAAGTAAATCCTGACCTATAACAAAAGTTAGCTGAAATACTAAAAACATAATTAAAGCAAATATAGGTATTCCTAAATACTTGTGAGTAACAATTTTATCTATTTTATCAGTTACAGTTTCTCTTTCTTCTGAAGGTTTTTTAATAGATTGATTTACTATATTTCCAATAAACTCATATCTTTTGTCTACTATTTCAAGTTCATATTCACTAGATTTTTCCTCTATATCTATCAATCTGTCTTTAATAGGCTGGGAAGCTTTTTTTGATAAAAGGCTATAAATTTCTTTATCTCCTTCTAAAAGCTTTACTGCTATCCATTTTTTAGGATATTGTAAATCTAAGTTATCTAAGATTTTTTCTATTTCATTTATCTCACTATCAATATCCTTTCCATAACTAAAAGATTTATTAGAATATTTTTCTTTTTTTATAGAGTCAATGGATTTATCTATTAAAAGATCAAGGCCTTGGCTTTTAGCTGCAACAGTGGGTATTATGGGAACCCCTAGTTCTTTAGACAATTTATCTAGATTTATCTCGATATTTTTTTGCTTAGCCTCGTCCATCATATTGAGAGCAATAATAACCTTTACTCCCATTTCCATTAATTGAGTTGTTAGATAAAGATTTCTTTCTATATTAGTGGCATCTACTACATTGATTACAATATCTGGATTTCCCTTTAAAATATAATCTCTAGCAACTACTTCATCCTCTGAATATGCTCCGAGGCTATATGTTCCAGGAAGATCCACCACATTATACTGATTACCTTTATATTTAAACTTTCCTTCTTTTTTTTCCACAGTAACCCCAGGCCAGTTTCCAACGTGTTGGTTAGAGCCTGTTAGTGCATTAAATAAAGTTGTTTTTCCACTATTTGGATTACCAACAAGTGCTATTGTATTCAAACGACTTCCCCCTTCAAAATCAGTCACTATTTAATGTTCAATAAATACATGGGATGCCAGTCCACGACCTAAAGCCAATTTATTACCTGATAAGTTGATAATAATAGGACCAAAATCATTTTTTACAACCTTGACGCAGGCATTTTTATGAAGCCCCAATTCATATAATCTTTTTTTTGCTTTACAACACCCTGAAATCTCTTTAACTCTTCCACATTCTTTGGGTTTTAAGGAAACTAAAGATGAACTGCTCATAATATCATCCTTTCATATATGTATATACGATATTGATAATAATTATCATTAATATTTCTATTATAAATGATTTAGTACATAAATGCAATATGTATTTCATATATAACGTGAATAAGTAAATAAATATTAATAAATAATAATTTTGTTGACAGAATTCAAGAATACTAATATAATAAAAATACACCCCCCCCGTGGGGGTGGGATAAAAAGGAGTGATATAATGGAAACTAAAAAGATAAGTATAGATGTACTTGGAATGACTTGTGCAGCTTGTTCTGCTAGAGTAGAAAAATCTCTAGGCAAACAAGATGGAGTAGAGTCTGTAGCAGTAAACTTACTTTCCAATAAGGCAAATATAGAGTTTGACCCTAATAAAGTCAAACCAGAGAATTTAATCAAGGTAATAGAAAAAACAGGATATGAAGTTCCTCTAGTTAAAAAAACTTTAATTATAGAAGGAATGACTTGTGCTGCTTGTTCCACTAGGGTAGAAAAGGTTCTTAATAAACTAGAGAGGGTTAAGGCTACAGTTAATCTATCAACAAATAAAGCAACAGTAGAATATTTATCTGGCTTAACAGATGAAGAAACTTTAATTAAGACTGTAGAAAAAGCAGGATATAAAGCAGAAATAGAAATAGAGAGAGATTTAGATAGGGAAAAAGAAATGAGAGAAAAGGAAATAAAGTCTTTAAAAACATCCTTCATCATTTCAGCCATATTAAGTATACCTTTATTTTCTGCAATGTTTTTTCATATGGCTGGAATTCACAATATATTAAGTAATGGTTGGTTTCAATTAGCCCTTGCAACTCCTGTGCAGTTTATAATAGGCTATAGGTTTTATAAGGGAGCATATAATGCTTTAAGAGGTGGGGGGGCTAATATGGATGTGCTTATATCCATGGGAACATCGGCAGCTTACTTCTATAGTATATATAATTTATTAACAGGAGTTCATGAATATTATTTTGAATCTTCAGCAGTTATTATAACCTTAATTCTTTTAGGAAAAACCTTTGAAGCTGTGGCTAAAGGAAAGACTTCTGAAGCCATAAAAAAACTAATGGGTTTACAGCCTAAAACAGCAAAGGTTATAAAAGATGGAGTAGAAATGGATATACCTATAGAAAAGGTAGAAATAGGAGATATTATAGTTGTTAGACCAGGAGAAAAAATACCAGTTGATGGAATTATAGTAGAGGGAAATTCCTCAGTAGATGAATCTATGCTTACAGGTGAAAGTATTCCTGTAGATAAATCAGTAGATGATGAAGTAATAGGGGCTACAATAAATAAATATGGTGCTTTTAAATTTAGAGCAACTAAAATAGGTAAGGATACAGTATTATCTCAAATTATAAAATTAGTAGAAGATGCTCAAGGCTCTAAAGCACCAGTACAAAGATTGGCAGACAAAATATCTGGAATATTTGTACCAGTAGTTGTTGTTATAGCATTACTTACATTTGTAGGATTCTATTTTATTAAAGGAGACTTCAATATAGGGCTTGTAAATGCAGTCGCAGTTTTAGTAATAGCTTGTCCTTGTGCATTGGGATTAGCAACACCTACAGCTATTATGGTAGGTACTGGTAAAGGTGCAGAAAATGGTATACTAATTAAATCAGGAGAACATTTAGAGAGAGCTCATAAAATGGATACAATAGTATTTGATAAAACAGGTACAATAACTAAAGGAGAACCTGAAGTAACAGATATAGTTTCTATTACAGAAATAGAGAAAGAAGAAATTCTTAGAATAGCTGCATCAGTAGAAAAAACTTCAGAGCATCCACTAGGTCAGTCTATAGTAAAAAAAGGTGAAGAAGAATTGCTTAAACTATCTATTCCCACAGATTTTGCAGCAATACCAGGAAAAGGACTTAGGGCAATTTTTGAAGACAAAGAGATACTAGTTGGAAATAGAAAACTAATGGGAGATAATAATATTTCCATATCAGAAGGAGAAAAAGACTTACTAAGATTAGAAGAAGAAGGTAAAACTGCAATGCTAATATCCATAGACAATAAATTATCTGGAATAATAGCTGTGGCAGATCAAATAAAAGAAACATCTCAAAAGGCAATAGAACAGTTGAAATCCATGGGATTAGAAGTTTATATGATAACGGGAGACAACGAGAGAACAGCTAAGGCCATAGCTAAAGAAGTGGGTATAACGAATATATTAGCAGAAGTTTTACCAGAGAATAAGGCTGAAGTAGTAGAAAAGCTTAAATCAGAAGGAAAGCATATAGGAATGGTTGGAGATGGTATAAATGATGCACCAGCTTTAGCTGCTGCAGATGTGGGATTTGCCATAGGAACTGGTACAGATGTTGCTATGGAGGCAGCAGATATAACCCTTATGAGGGGAGATTTATCTGGAGTAGTAACAGCCATTAAACTAAGTCATAGAACTATGAAAACCATAAGAGAAAATCTATTTTGGGCATTTTTCTATAATACCATAGGAATACCTTTTGCGGCTTTAGGTTTTCTAGATCCAATGATAGCAGGTGCAGCTATGGCCTTTAGTTCAGTTTCAGTAGTTACAAATTCATTAAGACTAAAGAAATTTCGTGCATAGTTATTTATAAAATAGAGGAGGAAGAAAAAAATGAAAAAAACTTTATTAGTAGAAGGAATGTCCTGTGGACATTGTGAAAAAGCTGTAAAAAACGCATTAAATGAATTATCTGGAGTAACAAAAGTAGAAGTTGATTTATCAACTAAAACAGTAGAGGTAGAGGGAGAAAGTTTAGATGATACTCTTATAAAAGATGCAATAGAAGATGCAGGATATGATTTAATAGAAATAAAATAGAGAGTAGTGATTTAATGAATGAGGGAAAAAGAAAAGCCGCTATTAAACTGAAAACAGCTAGAGGTCAAATAGATGGAATAATAAAAATGCTTGAAGACGATAGATATTGTGTAGATGTTTCTACACAGATTCTATCTGCAATTGGATTGTTAAAAAAGGCAAATATAGATATACTAAATAGTCATATAAGATCTTGTGTAATTACTGCTATTTTAGAAGGTGAAGAACAAGGCGGAGAGAAAATAGATGAGATAATAAATATCATAGATAAATATATAAAATAAAAAAATAAGACAAATAAAACAACTTAATTATATTAAGTTGTTTTATTTTGTCAAAACCTTTCTAATATAATAGAAAGAAATCTATTGAACGAACATAGGTTTTAACGTATAATTTAAACTATATGATTTTATGTAGGGGGATAATATGAAAAACGAAATTAATAAGATTAGAGAAAAGTTGTATAAAGAAATGAAATTTCAAAATGATAACCATAAGGAAGTCATTCAAGTAAGTGAGGAACTGGATAAACTTATTGTAAAATACCATTTAGAGGAAGAAGAAAAATTAAATAAAAAGAAGCTGCAATAAAGTTGATTTTCCATTAAATCAGTTTTACAATTTTAATAAAAGTCAGGGGAGGTCAAAGTATGACCTTACTTTTTAATAGAAGGTAAAATAAGTTTATAAATATCCTTTAAAAGAGATATTTGTTCCTTAGAACTACCTTCTAATACGTTCAATAATTCTTTGAGTTCATTGTCAACGGATACCTTGTAAATATCATTAAATGCCTCCGAAATACTTATATTTTCCATATAATAGTTATAACCATATAGAAGATAGTCTACTGAGATATTTAAAACACTGGATATATTTACTAAGGTATCTACACTCATTTTACGATCTCCTCTTTCCAGTTGACCAATATAAAATGATGATAATCCAACTAATTCAGCAAACTTTTCTCTAGATAATCCTAATTTTTCTCTTTCTAATCTAATTCTCAATCCTACATCTTTGTAGTTTAATGTCTTTTTTGAATCATTCATTTTCGCCACCTCAATAATAATGTATACGTTTCTGGGTCTTAACTAAATTGGCTAATGGCATATAAATATAATTGCCTATTTGCATAAAAAGTATTGTATTGCAAGTATGTTTTATTATATAATAAATGTAATAAAATTTATTTGGAGGAAAAAAATGAAGAATAAAATTAATAATTTAAGGGAACATTTACATCAGGTAGTTAAGTCCAACAATAAAGTAGAAATATTGCAAATAAGTCAAGAGCTTGATAAATTAATAATAGAATATCATAAAGAAGAAGACTTAGAAGAAAGTTTATAATTCACAGTTATATTGAAAAATAATAAAAATACTGAGAGGACATTTGCAGACAGGATTTAATTTTTGAGTTGCCATAAGCAAAAAAGATTTTAAGCAGTTTGCATTATTTGAGCGTAATCAGTGTGTATTTTTATTATTTTTTTATTAACTGTGAAGAGTAATAAAAAAGGAAAAAAATTAACTAATTATATTGTTATTATATTGATTTTTTCAGTGAAAAATGTATAATTAAGTTAAAGGTCAAGGAAAGTCAAATAAGGTTGAATCATTTAATTATAAAAAGGGAGAAGATTCTATGGAATATAAAGATTATTATAAAATACTTGGTGTTGATAAAAATACAAGTCAAGATGAAATAAAAAAGTCCTTTAGAAGTTTAGCTAAGAAGTATCATCCAGATCTAAACCCAAATGATAATAAGGCACAGGAAAAGTTTAAGGAAATAAATGAAGCCTATGAAGTATTAGGAGACGAAGAAAAGAAAAGGATGTATGATCAATTTGGTTCGGGATATAATTTTTCTAATGGTCAAAATTTTGATCCATCCCAATATGGTTTTGGTGGATCAGGAGGATATACCTATACTACAACAGATGGGGATTTTAGTGATTTTTTTAATATGTTTTTTGGTGGAATGGGCGGAAATCAAAGAGGTGGCAGTCAAAGAGGTTTTGATTTAGGTAACTTGTTTGGCAGTAGGAAAGCAACTAAGAAGCAAAGTCCTTCTTACGAATCGGAACTAAATATAACTATTGAAGAAGGTTATAATGGAATCCAGAAAGATATAAATCTTAATGTTGGTGGCGAAAATAAAAATATATCAGTAAAGGTGCCAAAGGGAATATTGCCTGGGAAAAAATTAAAAGTTAAAGGTGAAAAATGGGGCATTAATGGAGATATTCTCTTTAAAATTAATTTTATGGAAGATGAAAGAAATAAACTGGAAGGACTGGACATAATATCTAAAGTAGATTTACTACCTTGGGAAGCTGTATTGGGAGAAAAGGTAGTAGTAAACACCCTAGATGGAAAAATTAAAATCGATGTTCCAAAGTTAATTTCGTCAGGAAAGAAAATTAGAATACCTAAAAAAGGATATAAGGATATGCAAGATAATAGGGGAGACTTATATGTAGAAATAAATATAGTAAGTCCAAATAATATTACAGAAGAAGAAATCAAATTATATGAAAAACTAAAAAATATTAGTAAAGATAATAAGTAGTCAAGGAGGTATATAATATGGATTTAAATAAATTTACTCAGAAGTCTTTAGAAGCAGTACAAAATTCACAAAATATAGCCATAAAAAATGGAAATCCAGAGTTACAAGAAATCCATATTCACTATGGCTTAATGACACAAAATGAGGGATTAATCCCTAAAGTAGTATCTTTAATGGGAGAAGACTCTGAACTGGTTAGAATAGATGTTGAAAGAGAAATAGAAAAACTTCCTAAGCAATCTGGTGGTGGAGGTTCTATGTATCCTAGTAGAGTATATACAAAGATTTTATTAAATGCAGAAGAAGAGGCTAAGAAATTTGGAGATGAATATGTAGGAGTAGAGCATATTTATATATCACTTTTAAAGGAAAAAGGTTCTGCATCTGAAAGGATATTTAATAAATATAATATAAATCTACAAAGATTTTTAGAGGCGTTAAAGAAAATAAGGGGAAATCAAACCATTACTTCTGACAATCCAGAGTCTACTTATGAGGCATTGACTAGATTTGGAAGAGATCTAGTAGAAGATGCCAGAAAAGGCAAAATTGACCCCGTAATCGGCAGAGATGGGGAAATAAGAAATGTAATTAGAATATTATCTAGAAGAACTAAAAACAATCCTGTTTTAATAGGAGACCCTGGAGTAGGTAAAACAGCCATAGTAGAAGGTTTAGCTTCTAGAATAGTTAACGGAGATGTTCCAGAGGGACTCAAGGATAAGACCATATTTGCATTGGATATGGGAGCATTAATTGCCGGAGCAAAGTATAGAGGTGAATTTGAAGAAAGATTAAAAGCAGTTTTGTCTGAAATAGAAAAATCAGAAGGTAGAATAATAATGTTTATAGATGAAATTCACAATATAGTAGGCGCAGGAAGAACTGATGGAGCTATGGATGCTTCAAATCTTTTGAAGCCAATGCTTGCAAGGGGAGAGGTTCATACAATAGGTGCTACTACTTTAGATGAATATAGACAGTATATTGAAAAAGATGCAGCTTTAGAAAGAAGATTTCAAAAAGTATTAGTTCAGGAGCCAACAGTTGAGGACACCATATCAATTCTTAGGGGATTAAAAGAAAAATATGAAATCCATCATGGAATAAGAATATCAGATGGTGCTGTAATAGCTGCAGCAACTTTATCCGACCGATATATATCTGATAGATTTTTACCTGATAAGGCAATAGACTTAATGGACGAAGCTTCAGCCATGATAAGAACCGAAATAGATTCTATGCCTGTGGAAATTGATGAAATAAGAAGAAGGATACTACAACTGGAAATCGAGAAATCTGCTTTAAAGAAAGAGACTGATGAAGCTTCAAAAATAAGATTAGAAAAACTGGAGAAAGAATTATCAGATTCTAAGGAAAAGTTCGATATAATGAAGGCCCAATGGGAAGATGAAAAAAAGAGTATATCAAATATTAAAGATATAAAAGAAGAAATAGATAGAGTAAAAAGGGAAATAGAAGAAGCAGAAAGAAAATATGATTTAGAAAAATTATCACAATTGAAATATGGAACTTTAGCAGAATTAGAGAAGAAACTACAATCTGTCAATGAGAAAAACGAAAAAGAAGAAAGAATGTTAAAGGAAGAAGTTACCGAAGAAGAAATAGCAGAAGTAGTGGCTAAATGGACAGGAATTCCAGTGTCTAAACTGGTAGAAACAGAAAGAGAAAAGCTGTTATCCTTAGATAAAATACTTCATAAAAGAGTAATAGGGCAAGATGAAGCTGTGGAATCCGTAGTAGATGCAGTAATTAGAGCTAGGGCAGGAATGAAACAAATAAATAGACCAATAGGATCTTTTATATTCTTAGGTCCTACAGGAGTAGGTAAGACAGAACTATCTAAAGCTTTAACTACCACATTATTTGATGATGAGAGAAATATTATAAGGATAGATATGTCCGAGTATATGGAAAAACACTCTGTATCTAGACTTGTAGGAGCACCTCCTGGATATGTTGGATACGATGAAGGTGGTCAATTAACTGAATCTGTAAGAAGAAAACCGTATTCAGTAATCTTATTTGATGAAATAGAAAAAGCCCATCCAGATGTATTTAATATACTTTTACAAGTATTAGATGACGGAAGGTTAACTGACAATCAAGGTAGAACAGTTGACTTCAAAAATACAGTTATTATAATGACTTCCAACTTAGGTTCATCTTATTTATTAGAAGGAATCAGACCAGATGGCAGTATAGATGAGTATGCAAAAGATAAAGTAATGAATGAAATGAGAAGAACTTTTAAACCTGAGTTTTTGAATCGTATAGATGAAATTGTAATGTTTAAACCATTACAAAGGGAAGAGATATTTAAAATAATAGACCTTCAAATAGAGGAAATCCGTCATAGACTAGAAGATAGGCAGATTTCTATAGAATTAACAGATGAAGCAAAAGACTTTATTTTAGACAGAGCCTATTCCATACAATATGGTGCAAGACCAGTTAAGCGATTTTTACAAAAACATTTGGAAACTGAAATAGGTAGAATGATTATTAGAGGAGATTTGAAAGATAAGGATAATATTCTAGTAGTATGTGATGGAGAAGATTTTAAATTTAAAGTAAATAATATTGATTAAATAAAAACTTGGTACAATTATTAATAATTGTACCAAGTTTTTTACATAAATAGGTTTCAAAAAGGTTATATTCATATGTTTATATTATTCTGTACTGGAAGATAAACTTATACCCATTGCTTTTGCCACACCTTCACCATAGGCTGGATCTGCTTTTAGACAATTTTCTATATGTCTCATCTTTATAAATTCAGGAACGCCTTCCATATTTCGAGCTGTATTTTCAAATAAAGCTTGTTGTTTTTCTGGGGTCATTAATCTAAAGAGCTTACCAGGCTGTGTATAATAGTCATCATCATCTTCTCTAAAATCAAATCTCATAATATGTCCAGAAGTCATTTCAATTGGGTCACCATATTCAGATTGCTCTTGCCATTCATTATAACTATTAGGTTCATAGTGCAATTTTGAACCATGGTTGCCATCAACTCTCATTTGTCCATCTCTATGGAAACTATTATAGTCTTTAACTGCCTTTGGATAATTAACAGGGATTTGATGATGATTAACTCCCAATCTATAGCGTTGTGCATCTCCATATGCAAATAGTCTTCCCTGAAGCATTCTATCAGGAGAGAAACTTATTCCTGGCACCACACTAGCAGGATTAAAAGCTGATTGCTCTACATCTTGGAAATAATTATCAGGATTTTTATTTAACTCTAATATGCCAACTTTTATTAGAGGATATTCACTTTTATACCAAACCTTTGTTAAATCAAAAGGATTGTATGGCATACTATTAGCTTGATCTTCAGTCATTATTTGAACATACATTGTCCATTTAGGGAAATCACCTTTTTCAATTGATTCATATAAATCTCTTTGATGACTTTCTCTATCATTTGCAATTATTGTAGCTGACTCCTCATCTGTTAGATTTTCTATACCTTGATGAGTTGTAAAATGGAATTTTACCCAAACCCTTTCATTTTCAGCATTGATAAAACTATAGGCGTGAGAAGAAAATCCATGCATATGTCTATAGGACTTTGGTATTCCTCTGTCACTCATGGTAATTGTTATTTGATGTAATGCTTCAGGAAGTGAAGTCCAAAAATCCCAATTGTTTGTAGGACTTCTCATGTTAGTACGAGGATCACGTTTTACTGCATGATTTAAGTCAGGGAATTTGAGAGGATCTCTAAAAAAGAATACTGGAGTGTTATTACCAGCCAAGTCCCAGTTTCCTTCTTCAGTATAAAACTTTATTGCGAATCCCCGAATATCTCTTTCAGCATCAGCAGCTCCTCTTTCACCTGCAACAGTAGAAAAACGTACAAATATTTCAGTTTCTTTACCTATTTCTGAAAATAATTTTGCCTTTGTGTATTTAGTAATATCATCTGTCACTGTAAACTTTCCAAAGGCTCCTGAGCCTTTAGCGTGCATTCTTCTTTCTGGAATAACCTCTCTATCAAAATGAGCAAGTTTTTCTAGAAACCAAACATCTTGCAGTACCATAGGACCTCTAGGACCTATAGTCATAGAGTCTTGATTATTAGCCACTGGTGCACCTGTGACTGTGGTTAATTTCTTGTTTTTATCCATATTCCATCTCCTCTCTTTAGTTTATGACTTAGTTATTTAAATACCCTAATTTAGAACATTAAAACTATAAACCATTATAGTCTCTTCGCTTTTGGTATAGATATTAAAAGCCAAAACCTAGCTGAAATAGATAAAATGATTATCGGGAGAGATTTGAAAGATAAGATAACGTAATAGTTTCTAGTAATAAGAAAAATTTTTTAAATTCAAGGGGAAAAATTATTATAATTGTTTTTTCCATATTATTCTTATACAATAAATGATAGAATTAGGTTATCAGCTCAGTATAATGAATGGGATGTATATATTAAGGCTGAAGGCAGAAGAGAAATTAGAATGAAAGATCATTGTAAATATTATTCTAAAATATAATAGATAATATTAAAAAATATACTAAGGGAGGTGGGTATTGTGAATAAATGTGAAATTTACATTTGTCAATCTAATACTTTTTTATGGGAGGTACTGATATTTGAGTTACAAAAATGCAGCAGAAGTATTGCCACCTCATTTGCTGGAAGAGGTTCAAAAGCATATTGATGGAGGACTAATATATATACCTAAGGTTAGCAACAGATTGAGTTGGGGTCAATTGACAGGTTCTAAAGAAGCCCTTGCAGAAAGGAATAAAGATATTATCAAATTATTTCAAAATGGTATTTCTATTAGTAAGATATCAGAAGAGTATTATCTAAGTCAAGAGACCGTTAGAAAAATAGTATATGGTAAAAAACTATTATAATTGTTTTCTCTATATGATTTTTATAGAATAAATGAGAAAATATAATTAACCGGTTAACATAGAAGAAGGGAGATGGTATTTTGAAAATAATAGAGGTGTTTTTAGTATAAATTTTTAAACAAATAAGCTAGGTCATAACTGACCTGGCTTATTTGTTTATCTAGAGGATAGAGATTTAATCACAAGTCATAGCAGAATAATGGTAAAGGCGTTTAAAATATCAATTAATCCAATTAATAAGGTAATATTTATGGATTTTGAACTAATTCTTCATGATTTTTATATTCTAGTATTCCATACACTTTGGCATAAAATTATAATTTATATTCATATAATTTTGTGCTTTTTCATATCTTAAATATAATATTAAAAAGATATTATTATATAAAAAAAGGATAAACAGATAAAAATTATGGGGTGGTAGAATGATTCTTGGAATAATGGGAGGTATGGGACCAGCAGCTACCTGTTACTTATTTAATAAGATTATAAGTCTTACACCTGCAACTAAAGATCAAGAACATTTACATATTATTATTGACAATAATGTGGAAATACCCGATAGGACAGCATATATTTTAGGACTAGGGGAAAATCCTATTACGGAGATGATAAAATCTATTTTAAAACTAGAGATAATGGGAGTAGATTATATAGCCATACCATGTAATACTGCTCATTATTTTTATGATGAAATAACTAAGTATACTAAAGTAAAGATATTGAATATGATATATGAAACAGCAAAATATTTAAAAAATAATTATACTCACAAGAAATATTTACTTCTTGCAACAGAAGGGACTTATAAATCTGAAATTTATAAAATCATATTTCAAGAATTTGATTTAGACATTATATATCCCGATGATACTCATAAGAAAACTCTGATGAATTGGATATATGACGTTAAATCCTCAAAATTTAATGTAGAACCAATGGAAATTCAAGGTCTTATAGATAAATATATTGAAGATAGTCATATGCCAGTGATTTTAGGGTGTACAGAGTTACCTCTTTTAGCAGAAGAAATAGGTGCTCCAAAGGAATATATAGATCCTATTGTTATATTAGCTCAAAGATGTGTAGAAATGAGAAACTATAAACTAAATGACTGACAGTTAGTTTATAGTTTCCCTGATTTTAGTATAGATATTAAAAGCCAAAATCCAGCTAATCCTGCACCTAAATAGCCTACGATACCTATGGCAGATATACCATAAATCTTTAATCCTATATTGGCATTTATGACTAAAGAAGAACTTACTAATAATCCAGCTACAATAACAGAGAAGATAATTCTATTTACCATTTTATTGATTTCATTAAAGTTTTCATCCATATCTTTAAACTGTAAGTTAAGCTTTAGCCTTCCTTCAATACCTCTATCAATAAGTTGAAGCAGCTTCAAAGGCAGGTCCAAAAATGAATTTCCAATAGATAAGACCTTTCCCCCTAATAAATTGAAATCAAAATCCCTTAGTTTTTCTTCTATAATTTTATTTTTAAAGTAGGGAGTTGCAATGTCCATGATATTTAAATCTTTATCTATTTTAGCCAGAACTCCCTGTAAAGTTAATATACCTTTTGCAAGGAAAACTACGTCTTTAGGCATGGCTATCTTATTTCTTCTACAGGTAACAATAATTTCTTCTAGGATTTGAGCCAAGTCATATTCATAGATAGACTCATTTATATATGTATTATAAAGCAGATCTATATCTTGATAAAGTTTATTTATATCTATTTCATCTTTTTTAATACCAATACTCAAAATAGAGCTAGTCATTAATTCCACATTATTAGTAGCCACTCCCTCTAAAAATAGATTAAATTTCTTCTTGAGCCCTAGATTCAAATCTCCCATTAGACCAAAATCAATAAATCCAATTTTGTTCTCATGAACTAAGATATTTCCTGGATGAGGGTCTCCATGGAAAAAGCCATCTTCAAAAACTTGCTTAAAATAATTATAAGTAAGCTTTTTGGCTATTTCTTTAGTATCATATCCACCTTCTATTAACTTGGAAATATCGTCTATTTTTATACCACTAATGTACTCCATTACTATCATATGAGAAGTACAATATTTTTCGTAGACTTCAATATGTTTAATATATTTTATATCCTTATTATTTAGATTAAATTTCTTTATATTTTCTTTTTCATTTAAAAAATCTAGTTCCTTTTCTGTAGCAGCTTGAATTTCCTCAATTATTTCATTAATATCAAAGAATTCATTCTTTGTTGTCAATTTAATAAAAGGACTAAGTTTTTTTAAGATATGAATATCAGCTAGGATTTTGTCTTTTACAAAGGGACGTTGGATTTTTAGAACTACTTGTTCTCCAGTTTTTAGTTTAGCTAAATAGACTTCTGCAAGAGAAGCAGAAGCCAAAGGTGTAGTTTGAAAATCTAAAAACACATCTGAAATATTTCCATTAAGATTTTCTTCTATAAGTTCTTTCATTATATTAAAATCATCAGACTTCACATCATCTTGAAGCTTTTCCAATTCTAGTATGTATTCTTTAGGTAGTATATCAGAACGTGTAGATAGTATTTGTCCAATTTTAACAAAGGTTGGTCCTAACTCCTCTAAAACCAGCCTTAAATCTGAGGGATTTCCTATTCCGTTTTTTAGCCCATGCTTAATGGCTACAGAAATAATTTCTTTAAACCTTAATTTAGTATAATTATTCTCCATATTGAAAAATACCTTGAAACATCAAGGTATTTATTTTCCCTCCAAATTATTGTTTTTTTCAATAGCCTTGATTCTTGACTCAAGATTAGCAATATCTTCTTTAGTTGCTAGATTTAAGTCCTTTAAGATTTCCTTTAAATCCTCTTTGCTATCTTTACTATTCTCTTTATTGTTTATAACTCTTTTTAACTCCTCGTTTAATTCTTTGCCTTGTTCTACAGTAATTTTACCTTTTTCCACTAAATTCTGTATCATTTCATTAGATTTTTCATAAGTTAAAGCTAAAGTACCAATTCCAGCTAAAAATATTCTTCTTATCATATCTTCCAAATTAATCACCCCTATGAAAGAATATACCCATCTATATAAAAAATATTCGATTATTTTATGCTATTATATCCATTAGAATTCCTTGTATATCGTTTAGTCTTTTAAGAATGTTTAATCGTTTGTTTTCTAAATCCAAAAATTCCTGAGTCAACTCATCTAATTCTTGATCTACTTTTTTAACTAAGGAGTAGATTCTATGTCTGCCTCGCCTATCGAGAGAGTTTTCTTTGAAAAAAATATGAGAGTTATTTACTGTAATATTTAGAAATTCTTTAACTAATTTTTTATAAGAAATTAAATCGTCTATAAATAATTTATCAGATAATCGATTGGATTGCTCCTCAATTTTATCGTATAAGGATTTTAATTCAGTTCTAATTTGTTCTTGTTCTAATTCATTTAATTTCAATTTAAAAGTATCTTTTACAGCTTTTTTATCTACAGCCCGGGAAATCTCTATAGGTGAAACATTTTCCATACCAGTTCTATTTATCCGATTCATATTAATCCCTCCTACCCATTCATTATATATTATCGACATAAATAAGGAAATAAGTAATAAGTCCCTCAAGGAAATTTTTAATATTGTCGATATATAGTAAAAGTAGTGGAAAGTTATTCATTTAATCAATGAAAGGAAATCATTATGGAAATTTTAAAAATAGGCAGCAAAGAAAATATAATGAATAGTTACAACACCCCAACCCTTCCTTATGATATAGAAGGAGTTTTGGTAGAACAAAATGGTAAAGATATAAAGGTTCAAAAGACCATAGATAATAAGACTATAGAATATTCTTTAAGACTAAAGGAAGAAATGGTAAAAGATTTAGGGGAAGAAATAGTAGTCGAAAAAGAAAATATAGTATCTTCTAAAGTAGAAGAAAAAAAAGAAGTAGTAAAAGAAGAGCAAGAAACAAGAAGGGCAGCAGATATATTAAGTGAACTAGGATTAGAATATACAGAGGAAAACATAAGGATGATAGAATTTCTTCTTAGTAGTGGCATAGCAATTACAAAAGGAAATGTGGATTCCTATATTAAGTCAAAAGAATACCTAAATAAAATAATAGAGGATATAGACACAGATTCCATAGTAAAGCTTATAGATAGAGGAATTGATTTAGAAAATGTAAATTTACAAAAGATAAATGAAGTTTTAGAAGAAATAAAAAATGAAAAGCCTGAATTTTCCTTAAAAAGATTTTTAAAATTAGAAAGGGATTTGACCTATAAAGAGGCAGAGGAAATATGCAAGGAAATCTATGGTCAGAAGATGGGAAAAGATGTATATGATACTATTATGATATTACACAAAGAAAAACTTCCTATTACAAAGGAAAATATAGATAAGACCATGGAAGTTATGAAAAAATTATATAATTTAAAGTCCCTAAAGGAAGAGGCATATGTAAAGATAATAGGTGAAGATAAAGAGTTTAATATAGAGAATTTATATAAAATAAATAATTCTTATATAACAGATGAAATAAGTAGCAACTCTGAAGCTAAAAACTTTGAAGGTTTTACAATAGTACAAGAAACATCAATAAATAGTTTAAGAGAAATACTAAAGAATTTAGATATAGATGAAAATGTAGAAAACATCAATATTCTTAGAGAATTTATAATAAACAATATGACCATGGACAAGGAAAAATACAATGAAGTCAAAAATATGAAGGAAGCTGTAAAAGAACTAGTATCCATATTAGATCAGAGTCAAATAATAAACTTAAATGAAAAAGGTATAAATATATTAGAAGAAAACATTCATGAATTAATAAAAGAATTAAAAAGTGAAGACTCATCAAAAGAAATATATGAGCCTATGGCTAAAGACTTTATTGATAAAATAAAGGAAGAACTGGAAGTACTAGGAAAGATTACAGATAAGAATCTTTTGCAGTTACTAAAAAGTGGGGAAGATTTTAATATAAAAACCATTAAAGAAGTAATAGATACAAATATGCAAAAACACTTAAATATAGAGGAAAGAACAGTAGATAAGACTATTCATATATCCAATATATTTAATAATTTAGGAGAAAACCTAAATCCTACAACAGTATCTCTTACAGAGAAGAAGTTTAACGCTATTACCCTAGATAACCTATACATGGTTCATAAGGAAATAAATACAAGTATAGAAACCATTAACCCAGTCGATAAAATAAGTAAGGGGTTAATATTTGAAGAATATATAAGGGCAAAAAATAGCCTAACTACAAATATAATAAGGGAAAGCATTAAAGAAGGAAAATCCTTGGAACATATGGAAATAAATGAATTAAATAATTATATAGAAAAAAAGGTAAACAGATATAAAGAAAACCATAGAATGACCAAGGAAATAAAAGATATTAAAGGAAATGAAGAAAGAATATTACCAATTATAATGAAGAACCAAATTCCTATGACCTTAAAAGAGATTAAAGACGTAAATCTTTTTTTTAATGGAAATAAAGGAATTGCCAATATATTAAAGGATATACAGGATCCTCATAATTCTAAATACAATGAAGAATTTAAAGAAAATATAAAAATTCTTCAAGAGAAAATATCGGAATCCATTAAAAATGGTGATGATAGCTTCAAAGAAAACTATAAGGATTTAGTAGGTCTATTGAATAGTGGAGAAAGGTCTTTTGATTCCAATGATAAAAGAGAACCAAAGGACGAATATTTAAGTATTCAAAAGAAGATAACTAAAAAAGATACAATACTTCAGTTGCCACTGGAAATAGGAGATGAATATAAAAGTTTAAATATTATAGTATCCCATGGGGAAAAAGCCATTGATAAAAATAATATGAACTTTTATATAAGTCTTGAAACAGAAAATTTGGGACTTATAAATATGGATTTTAATGTAAGAGGCAAAGAAGTATATGTAAATTTAGAAGAAGATTCTTTACTCCAAAAAATTAATATATTGGAAAAATCTCTAGAAGATTTAGGATATAAATTGGTGATACTATGAAAAGAAGATTAATATCAAGAAAATATGTTGAAAAGGCATATATTAAAGATGAAGTAAATGAAAATGCTTTAAATGAAGAAACAATAGAAGAAAAGGTGGACAAACTGCCAAAGGAAATGTTTCAAATATTAGGAGAGGTAATTTCATTTATAGAAAAAACAAATAAATTAGAGGGGGATAAAAACCATGAGAATTAACAACAATATACCAGCATTAAATACCCATAGACTATTAAATATGAATACGGAAGGATTACAAAAATCCTTAGAAAGACTTTCATCAGGTAAGAGAATAAATAGAGCGTCAGATGATGCAGCAGGTCTTGCTATATCGGAAAAGATGGAAGCACAAATAAGAGGATTGAGGCAAGCCTCAAGAAACTCCTTAGATGGAATCTCTCTAATTCAAACAGCAGAGGGAGCATTAAATGAAGTACATGAAATGCTTCAAAGAATGAGAGAATTAAGTGTACAAGGAGCAAATGGAATTTATAAGGATGAAGATTTAGAAACAATAGCTGATGAGATTAAACAATTAACAGAACAAATTGATAAGATAGGTAATGAAACTGATTTCAATGGAATAGCTTTATTAAAGGGAGATTTAGATGGAAATGGAGCCACTGACTTAAACCTTCAAATAGGTTCTAAAGAAGGACAGACTTTGGAAATTGATATGAAGGAGATTAATATTGTTGTAGGAGCATCTGGAGCAGATGGATTAGAGATAGCAGATGGTTCTGTTATTTCAGGATCTAGTGGAAACTTTAGTGTAAAGACTGGATTAACAAACGATGATTTCGACAAAGCAATTTCTACTTATGAAAAAGCTATAAAAAAAGTTTCTTCAATGCGTTCCAAACTTGGTGCAATCCAAAATCGATTAGAACATACAATAAAAAATGTAGATAATACAGCAGAAAATTTAACAACATCAAAATCTAGAATAGCAGATTTAGATATGGCACAAGAAATGAGTGAATTTACAAAACTAAATATTTTGCAACAGGCAGGTACAAGTATGCTAAGTCAGGCAAATCAGTTGCCGCAAATGGTACTTCAACTATTACAGAGATAGGAGTGACATATAGATGTCAAGTATGACTTTAGAAAAAAAAATATTATCAACTAATGATTGGGGATTATTAGCACTTTTACATGAAGGGCTAATGGAAAGATTTGAAGATGCAGGAAAGGCCATAGAGAAAGAAGATTATACTATGTTAAATGAACTTATTAACAATTCAAGGGACATTATATCTGAATTGTTAATAACTTTCAGAGAAAAAGACGAATTATCCACAAATCTTAGATCACTTTATTTATTTACAAATAAACTAATAACAGAAGGTGAAATAAAAAAGGACTCATCTAGTTTTAAAAAAGCCATAGATATAATAAATCCAATCTATACAGGATTTAAAGGACTTGAAGGTAAAGAAGAGGCTAATATAGTATCTGGACTTACTTATGGAAAAGAAGAACTATTGGATCATTTAACAAGGTCAAATAAAACATTTCAAGGATAATACTAGGTGGGGTAACCCACCTTTTTAATTTCATATACAAAAAATAAAAAAACTGTGGAAAACCACAGTTTTTTCACTATGTAACCGTGCACCCAGCTTTGACAATCCTGTTCCAAGCGTTACCTAGACAGTTAACTCAGATTAGGCATCCCCACGGCACACGAAAATATTCACTTATCGCTGCTTCCTTCCGGACCTGACGAGGTTCATGAGTTTCCGTTGCGTAGGACCCAATCGTCACTGCCACTTATCTAGGGCAGACCCCACAACAGAGATGCCTAGACTGGGAATTCAATCCTACTATAGCGGATTGTAGGTTATAGGGCACCGCTACCTCCCCATCTAGCACGGTAAAATTTTCTAATGGCGGAGAGAGAGGGATTCGAACCCTCGAAACGCTTTCACGTTTACCCGCTTTCCAGGCGAGCGCCTTCAGCCAGCTCAGCCATCTCTCCACAAAATATTTAATAGTTCACAGGACTATATTATAACTAATATATCCCAAACTGTCAACTATAAATTCACAGTATCAGTAAGAAACAGTAAACCTCTTTATAATCAAATAGGAAAGTTTTAATTTTGTATGAAAAATATTTATTCTTTAAGGCTGTAAAGTCTACATTAAATTAGATTATTTATATAGTAAATAAAACATAAAAATACAGTATTCATAATATTATTTTAATCTATGAATACTGTATTTAATTTTTAAGATTTAAATCTATCAATACTTTCCTTCATCTTCGCTGCTAAACTAGACAAAGAGTCACTGGCATTTGCAATTTCTTGCATAGATGCAGTCTGCTCTTCTACTGAAGCCGAAGCTTCTTGTGTTCCTGCTGCATTTTCCTCTGATATAGCAGATAGACCTTCTATAATATTTATTATCTCATCTTTTTTAACTATCACCTCTCGTCCAGATATA
This sequence comes from Tissierella pigra, assembly GCF_018917845.1. Lineage (NCBI taxonomy): Bacteria > Bacillati > Bacillota > Tissierellia > Tissierellales > Tissierellaceae > Tissierella > Tissierella pigra. The sequence goes on along the minus strand of NZ_JAHLPJ010000001.1, from coordinate 3,628,415 downwards.
TTTATATCTTCTATGGACTTCCGAATACTTTCTATTGAATAAGCTATTCCTTCAAATTTATTGCTAGTCATCTCTACGCTATCAGTTTGTAAAATTGCTATTTCTTCTACATTTTTCATAATAGCAACACCAGAGTCAACCTTTTCCATAAGATCATCGACTATTTTTGCTATTTCTTCAGTAAAATTATTGGACTCTTCTGCAAGCTTTCTCACTTCGTCTGCTACTACTGAAAATCCAAGACCTGCTTCTCCAGCTCTTGCAGCTTCTATGGCCGCGTTTAATGCCAATAAATTAGTTTGATTAGCAATACTCTTTATCATATGGCTTGCGTTTGCAATTTTTTCTGCACTTTTACTAGTATCTATTATTACTTCTCTTATTTTTTTAGAAGCTTCATTATTATCTGCTGTTTTTTCAACAAGATCCTTTATGATTTCCATTCCTTCACTCTTTAATATATTTACTTTTTCTGTGGATTCTTTTAGTTCACTTAATAACTGCTGTTCCTGTTCCACTAAAGAGCCTAAATGTACTATTTTCATTGCCCCTTTTTCAGTTTCTTCTGCCTGTTCAGTTGCTCCATTAGCAATTTCTTCTATGACTCTGGAAACTTCATCTGTTGCAATTGCTGATTGATTAATTGTTAAATTGAGATCTTCAGAAAAACTTGCCACTTCAATGGATAACTCTGATATTTGGTTTATAAGGTTCCTTAATCTATCTATAACCTTTTGAAAGGCATTAGATAATAAACCAATCTCATCTCTTTTAACCATAAATTCTTCTGGGATATTCTCAGAAACATCTAAATTATCTATTGCCTCAAATAAGTGCATAAGTGGCTTAGAAATTCCTCTATTACTCATAATCCAAATAAATATTAAGATTATCAAGTTAAAAACAAATATTGTACCTTGAATGAATTTAAGAAATATTACCTTTCCTTTTGAATAGTTCTCAGCTGCTGCAACAGCTTCGTTAGTGGTCTCAAAGAAATTCTCACTTTTACTTATTAAATTAGATTTCTCTCCACTTTTTCTACTTTCATATATGGTTTCCTTTATATCTTCCCAGTCTTTTTTTACTTTGTCCATAGACGAAATAAATTCTTCATCTGTAGCCTTTGGCAATCCTAGCCCAGAATCTCCATCAATTAATCCATTTATTTTTTTCTCTATTGTCTCTATAAGCTCATCTGCATTTTCTCCAGTTAATTCCAACTTAATAAGTCTCTGACTTCCCCCTCTAACTGAACCTGCATCATTAATTACCCTACTATCAGCTTCCATTTTCTCCAGTTGATAAAATACTGATACTGTACTGACTAGTGAAAAAAATAATAAGGCTATTACTATAACCTTTAGCTTAAAATTTATTTTCATATATTTCCTCCTTAGTTATCATTAAATTTTTTAAATATATTATCAGTCTCTAATCCATACCAGTAATAAATACCCCGTAGCTTAATATTGACGCATAGTATAAAAAATAATTTTTTATACTAATTTATCTTTTATAAATAATGGATTTCAGTAAACTTGTTCCAATAAAAGCTATATTTACTTTTTAAGGATGTAGCAGTATGAGATTAATAGGTGTAATCTAAGGTCAAATCTGATATAATATATTATATTATAAAAATGTAGGTGAGATTATGTACCAGGCCTTATATAGACAATATAGACCTAAAACCTTTGATGATGTCTTAGGTCAGAAACATATAACAATTACATTAAGAAATCAAATCCAAAAGGAAAATATTGGTCATGCCTATTTATTCTCAGGAACAAGAGGTACAGGTAAAACTTCTACAGCAAAGATATTTTCTAGAGCCGTAAACTGTCTTAATTCTCATGAGGGTAATCCATGTAATGAGTGTGAAATCTGCAAAGGAATATTAGATGAAAGCATAATAGATGTTATAGAAATGGATGCTGCCAGTAATAGAGGTATAGATGATATTAGGGAACTAAGGGATAAAGTAATATATCCACCAGCTAGGGCAAAATATAAAGTTTATATAATAGATGAAGTTCATATGCTGACTATTCAAGCTTTTAATGCACTGTTAAAGACTCTTGAAGAACCGCCTAAACATCTAATATTTATATTAGCAACAACAGAACCTGAAAAATTACCTCAGACAATTCTATCTAGATGTCAAAGATTTGATTTTAAAAGAATTACTACAAAAGATATAATTGAGAACATGGAGAGTATTTGTAGCAACTTAAATCTAGAAGTAGATAGAAAGGTACTGAGTTTAATAGCCAGAAATTCTGATGGAGCAATGAGAGATGCTTTGAGTTTACTTGATCAATGTGTATCATTTGGCAAAGGTAAAATCACTTATGAAGATGCCATAGGTATATTAGGCATAGTAAACAATGGACTAATAATTGATATTATAGATAATATAATATGCAAGAATCTAGAAAATGTATTGGAAACAATAGATGAGGTCATTCAAAATGGTAAGGATATTCATCAATTTATTAAGGATTTAATTATGCACTTCAGAAATCTGATGATAATAAAGACATCTAAAAATCCTCTAGAATTAATAGATATAGATGAAGACTTACTGGCAAAATATATAGAACAAAGTAAAAACCTAGAGTTAAATTTTATACTTAAATCCCTAGATACACTTACAATGGCAGATGAAAAGGCAAAATGGTCGACTCAACCTAGAATAATTCTCGAAATGGCAGTAATTCAAATAACTAAATTAGAGGATATTTATTCGTTGGAAGAAAGAATAAGAAGGTTAGAAGAAGGTGCACCAAAAGAAGTAAAGGTTATAGAAGAACAGCCTAAAGTAGAAAGTACTCATGTAGGAAATACACCAGAGATAAAAAAAGAAGAACTAAAAACAGAAGAACATGAGGAGAAAATACCTGAAAAAGAAAGCTTTTCAGATGACGGAAAGGACTTAGCCTTTGAAACAATAGTCAAGGAATGGCAACAAGTACTTCAAAGTATAAAATCTAAGAAGATGAATATTTTTGCTTTACTTATTGAAGGGAAACTTGTTAGTTATTCTAATAATACACTGACCATAGGATATAAAGAAGGTTTTGGTTTCCATAAAGATGCCATAGAAAAACCTGCTAATAAGGAATTTGTAGAAAATACTATTTCTGCTTATTTTAAGAAGAATATAGACATAAGATTTATAATGGGTAATGAAAAACCAAAAGTTGAAGATGAAAAAAAAAACAAGGATAAAGCTATAAAAGAGGTCATAGACTTCTTTGGAGAAGATATAGTACAAATAAAATAAGGAAGGAGAATTAATTATGGCAAAACGTGGATTCCCAGGAATGGGTGGAAATATGGGAAATATGATGAAACAAATGCAAAAGATGCAAAAACAAATGGAGGAAATGCAAAAACAATTGGAAGAAACAGAAGTAGAAGCAACTGCTGGTGGTGGAGCTATTTCTTGCAAAGTAAATGGTAAAAAAGAAGTTCTTGAAATTACCATAGATGAAAGTGTAGTAGACCCAGAAGATGTGGAAATGCTGCAGGATCTAGTTCTAGCTGCAGTAAATGAAGCTCTTAGAAAAGCTGAAGATATGATGACTAAGGAAATGAATAAGCTTACTGGTGGAATGAATATCCCAGGATTGTTCTAATAGAAGGAGAGTAAGATAATGGAGCAGTATGCACTACCAATAGCCAATTTAATAGAGCAGCTATCGCATTTACCAGGTATAGGTAGAAAAACTGCTCAAAGATTAGCCTTTTATATATTGGAAATGGAAGATATAGATGCAGAAAAATTATCTAAATCCATTATAGAGGCAAAAGATAAAATAAGGCTTTGTAGTATCTGCTGTAATCTAACAGATGAAGACCCATGTAATATCTGTAGAGATAACATAAGGGATAAGTCTATAATCTGTGTAGTAGAGGGAGCAAAAGATATTATAGCCATGGAAAAGTCTAGAGAGTATAAGGGACAATATCATGTACTTCATGGAGTTATATCTCCTATGGACAATGTAGGACCCAATGATATAAAAATTAAGGAACTTTTAGATAGATTGTCAAATGATGAAGTCAAAGAAATAATTCTGGCTACTAATCCGACAGTGGAAGGTGAAGCAACAGCTTTATATATTTCTAGACTGGTGAAACCCTTAGGAATAAAGGTAACAAGAATAGCCCATGGTATTCCAATAGGCGGAGATTTAGAATATTTTGATGAAATAACCATAGCAAAGGCTATAGATAATAGAAGAGAGATATAGGAAATAAAATTATATTGTCCCCATAAAATAAAGTTCTTCAACAAGTAAATAAAGTTCTTCAAAGCAGGAGAGTCTTAGATTAAATTCCAAGAAACCTCCTGCTTTTTTATATCCCTTTTTCCTTCCTCTTACCCTTCAACCTTTGAAATCACAACCTTCTCTTTCCCTTATCCTTATCCCTTAAACCTTATTCCTGTTCCAATTCTTTGAAGAACTTTATTTTCATTTGCCTTTTCCCTTTCTCTTTCTTCTTTTCCTTTCAATATTCCTTCAACCCCTTGAAATTACTTGATTCCCTTAATTCTTTTCACTTATTCCTAAATCCTTATCCCTGCTTAAATCCCTTGAAGAACTTTATTTTCATGGTAAAATGGGAATGTAGGAAAATGGAGGGGTTGGAGGGATGGGAGCTTGAAGAACTTTATTTTCAGGTTACATAGTTAGAACAGGTAAAATTAAAAAAGGGTTTAAGGTTAAAGGTAAAAAACAAAAAATAAAAATAAAAGGTGTTGACAAAGAAAAATAAAGTTGGTAATATTAGGATATAATTTTTTATAGGCAACTATTTAAAAACATTGCCACATATAATATTTATAATTTTATTGTATATTTAGTATTTAATAAATTTAGTAGAATTTAAAACAGAATATTTTTATAATAATAAAAAACCATTTATATATTAATTTAATTAAGACAATTAACTTGCCCCAAGGGGTAGGTATGTCAAAAATTAAGTTTCTATATAAGTGGTTTTTTTGTGTTTAATTCTACTAAATTGTACTTTGAAAACTAAACAAGAAGAAAGCTCTGCGACTTCCAAGACTACGGATGATGGCATTTAGGAGCTTTCTTAATAGGAATGAATTAGATAAAGATAAAATAAAAATTAGGAGGAAAGATATTATGGAAAAAAGCAGAGAAAATGCGAAGAAAGCACAAGAAAGAAGTCAATTTTTAAAAGAGGTATTACTCGGAGAAAAGATTGTTATTCCAATTACTTTAGAAGACCAAGAAGATTATTATGATGATGATAATTATTATGATATGTTAGCATATTTGAGGGAGGAGGCTTATGATTCCTTTCTTGGGGCTTTATACTTAGGATACTTTAAGTATTTAGGCATAGAGAAGGATAATATCTGGGCAGAGGAAGAAGATAGTGATTTTGAACTGAAAGAGAAAATTGTTTTTTTCGGAGAAAATTCTGAGGTTGTTATATGGTTCTCTTCAACGATAGAAGAAGATTGTATTACTTTCGAAATAACAGAAACACATTTCAATATATATGATTTGAGGAAATATAGATAAATCCTTAAATTAGAATTAGACATTTAAATGATGAGCTATTACAAAGAAAAATGAGGAGGAAAGGTTTTATGATTAAATATAATAAAGAAGGCACTATGATGGAGGTATTAACTATTGAAGAAATTCTGGAAGTCCCACATTCCCAAAATATGATAGAAGCAATAAAGAATGGTTATAAAACAGAAGATGCAATCATTGAATATTGTAACCAAATTGCAGAGGAAAAAAGAAAAGAGGCTATCCAAACGGGTCAGAGTGTAATAGTAGATATTATAGGATTATTTCCTTGTCTAAGATATAAGCAAGACTGTAGTAAGGATGTCGTTTATGAGCTAATAACTCCAGGAGGAGAATATTTATACATGAGGAAACATTGTTATTAATGGAAAAAGTATTTAAGAAAGAATACCTCAACTATAGTCAAAGGTTTAAAAATAAAACCAAAACAGAGACAAAGTGATGATGTAAGATAAAAAGTTAAAGAAGCACATTCTTAAACAAGACATGCATTTATAAGATTATGATGGAGATGGTGGGAAATATAGCTATAAGGAAGACCTCTCAAAGAAAGTGTTAGGATGTATAAAGACGATTTAAGAGTTAATAAAAAGAAGTTATCTGAAAGATTTCACATGATTCAAGATAATGTGAAGAGAAAAGCTATGATATTTAAAAATAAACCTAAATTTCATAGATAGTGTTGTGAGGATGGATAGGGAATAATCATTACCAATAATTATTGGATAAATTTTAAAAGATATGTGAAAGGAGCCATTAGTAAATGAATGAAACATATTGGCAAAATATAACCCTTCAACAAGCAATGGAAAGAATTGAGAACTTAGAAACGATAGTTGCAAAACAAATAATTGATTCAAAAAAATTAATTAAAGAAAAATTAGTGACTGAAACAGAAGGTCCAGCAACTTACTATGTGAATTGGCGTAGGAATGAAGAAGATATAGACATAGGATGCATTAAAGATATTTATAAACTTAAAGGACAATTAGAAAGAATTCAAGATATGTATGCCGGATATTATGTATATGCACTCGAGTATATTGATATAGAAGAAGAGGATGATGAGCCTGAGTCTTTCGAGAGTAGAAGTTTAGAGGATATATTTATGGTGATTAACAATAATTCAAAAAGTAATCCAGAACACCATAAAGATTATTCTATTAAATACAAGATTATAATAGAGCAAAAAACAAGAAATGGTAGTCTGAGGAAAGAGATAATGGAAATAGAAATAAAACAAAGTTTTTTTAGCAGGGCATATAGAGGATTTTCAATAGAATGGATACCGTTGCAAAAAGAAAGACTTTTTATAAACACAGACTATAATTTTATAGAACTGATTAAAATTGGCCAGTATTATGTAGATAAGGAAGGCATTTTTTATACAGAGGAAGAAGTGTTTAAATTTTGTTAGGAAAATCAAATAAATGTAAGCAGGTTAATAATATTTATGATATATAGGAGTACGAAAATCTAAAAAGATGTTGATGAAGGTACTCCTTTTTAGGCTTCTAATAATATAATGATATTGAAAACTGTTCATATTTTAAATTTAATAGAGTTCTTTATCTAACTCCAATAGAAATTATGGTATAATATAGGCAAGATTATCCAGTATATTCTAAAACTTTATAAATACATAGCAAAAGAGAGGGGATGAGGGTAGTGGTTATAAATAAAAAAGCTTTATCCGAAGAAGATATAAAGATGAAATACATTACCCCTGCTATAGAAAAAGCAGGATGGGATATAAAAACTCAAGTAAGGGCTGAATATAGCTTTACAGATGGAAGAATTATCGTCAGAGGAAATCTTGTAGCCAGAGGGAAAAGAAAAAGAGCAGACTATATTTTAAGCTATAAACCTAACATACCTCTTGCAATAATAGAAGCGAAAGATAATAATAAATCTATGGGAGCAGGAATGCAACAAGCTTTAGAATATGGTGATATATTAGATATTCCATTTATATATAGCTCCAATGGAGATGGATTTATAGAACATAATAGATTAACAGGAAAAGAAAGAGAATTAAGATTAGAAGAGTTTCCAACTCCAGGGGACCTTTGGTATAGATACAAGATTGGAAAAGGTATAGAATTTGACCAAGAAGAAATTATAATAGAAGATTATTTTTTTGATATGAGTGGTAAATCTCCAAGGTATTATCAGAGAGTAGCTATTAACAGAACAATAGAAGCTATAGCTAAAGGGCAAGATAGAATTCTACTGGTTATGGCTACAGGTACAGGAAAAACCTATACAGCTTTTCAAATAATATATAGACTGTGGAAATCAAAGACTAAGAAGAGAATTCTATTTCTTGCAGATAGAAATATATTGGTAGACCAAACTATGACAAATGATTTTAAGCATTTTGGGGACAAAATGATAAAAGTGAATAGACAAAATATAGATAAAGCCCATGAAATATACTTAGCATTATATCAAAGTATGACAGGAAGTGAAGATTGGCAAAATGTATATAAGGAATTTAGCCCAGATTTCTTTGACTTAGTAATTGTAGATGAGTGTCATAGAGGTTCTGCTAAAGACAATTCAGCTTGGAGAGAAGTTTTGGAATACTTTAATAGTGCTACACAAATAGGACTTACTGCAACTCCAAAGGAAACAAAAGATATTTCTACATCTAACTATTTTGGAGAGCCAGTATATACCTACTCACTTAAACAAGGTATTGAAGATGGTTTTTTAGCACCATATAAAGTAGTTAGAGTCTCCTTAGATAAAGACTTAGAGGGATATAGACCAACTAAAGGGAAGTTAGATAAATATGGTAACTTAATAGAAGATAGGATATATAACATATCCGATTTTGATAAGAACTTAATACTTGAAAAAAGAACAGAAATAGTTGCTAAAAAGGTTACAGAGTTTTTAAAAAAGACAGATAGGTTCGATAAGACTATAGTATTTTGTGTAGACATCGACCATGCAGAAAGAATGAGACAAGCACTGGTAAATGAAAATTCAGATTTAGTAAAAGAAAATAATAAATATATAATGAGAATTACAGGAGATAACGATGAAGGTAAAGCTCAGCTTGATAATTTTATAGACCCTGCAAGTAAATATCCTACCATAGTAACTACTTCTAAACTTATGACAACAGGAGTAGATGCTCAGACTTGTAAACTTATAGTTCTTGATAGCAACATTAACAGCATGACAGAATTTAAGCAAATTATAGGTAGAGGAACAAGGATTAAAGAAGAATACGGAAAACAATATTTTACCATTATGGACTTTAGAGGAGTTACAAGACTTTTTGCAGACCCAGACTTTGATGGTGACCCAGTAGTTATTTATGAACCAGAAGAAGGAGAGACAATCGTTCCACCAGACACAGAAGGAGGAATAGGAGGGCAACCTTCAGGAAATTCAGGAGAAGGTGAATTTGAAGGAGGAGAAGAGGGGTCGGGAAGAGTTAAATATGTAGTAGATGATGTAGGAGTAATGGTAGTAAATGAAAGGGTTGAATACTATGACAAAGATGGTAAACTTGTAACAGAGTCACTAAAGGATTATACAAGAAAAAACATAAGGAAAGAATATGCTGACTTAAATCAATTTATAAACAGATGGAATAGTGAAGAAAAGAAGACGGCGATTATTGAAGAATTGGAGGAAAAAGGAGTCTTTTTTGATGCTATAAAAGAAGAAGTAGGAAAAGATTTAGATGATTTTGATTTAATCCTTCATTTAGCTTTTGACCAAAAACCACTTACAAGAAAAGAAAGAGCAGATAATGTTAAAAAGAGAAACTATTTTGGTAAATACTCAGATGTAGCAAAAGAAGTTTTAGAAGCTCTTTTAGATAAATATATGAATGAAGGAATATCAGAGTTGGAAAGTATAGAAATATTGAAATTAGACCCGTTTACAGAAATAGGGACACCTACAAAAATTATTAAGTCCTTTGGAGGTAGAGATAAGTATATTCAAACAGTAAAGGAATTAGAAGAACAAATATATGCATAGATGCTCCTATATAAGGAGCATTTTACTTGAATAAAGAAAGGGGACAGAAATTAATGACTATTACATCACTAATTAAATCAATTCAAGATATTATGAGACAAGATGCAGGGGTAGATGGAGACGCACAAAGAATATCCCAACTTGTATGGATGCTATTTTTAAAAGTATATGATGCGAAAGAATCAGAGTGGGAAATATTTGAAGAAAATTATGAATCTATAATTCCAGAAGATTTAAGATGGAGAAATTGGGCAGAAGATGAAGAGGGAATGACAGGAGACGAATTATTAGAGTTTGTAAATGAAAGATTGTTTAAGGAGTTAAAAGACTTAACAGTAGATGAAACTACAGACAAAAGAGCTTTAATTGTTAAATCTGTTTTTGAAGATAGCTACAATTATATGAAATCAGGAACTCTTCTTCGCCAACTTATTAATAAATTAAATGAGATAGATTTTGATGAATATGAAGATAGACATGCCTTTAATGATATTTATGAAAATATTTTAAGAGACTTACAAAGTGCTGGAAATGCAGGAGAATATTATACTCCAAGAGTTTTAACAGAATTCATTATTGATATTTTAAATCCTCAAATAGGAGAAAAGATAGCAGATTTTGCTTGTGGAACTGGTGGATTTTTAGTATCTTCTCTTAATCATTTAGAAAAACAAACTAAAATTATTGAAGATAGAAAGATAGTCCAATCATCTTTATTTGGAATAGAGAAAAAACCATTACCACATTTACTGTGTATGACTAATTTATTACTTCATGATTTAGATAGTCCAAATATTTTAAGAGACAATTCCCTCTCCAGTAATATAAGGAATTACACAGAAAAAGATAAATACGACTTAATAGCTATGAATCCTCCTTTTGGTGGAGTAGAAGAAGTTGGTATTCAAATCAATTTCCCAACAGAATTTAGAACATCAGAAACAGCAGACCTATTTATGGCACTTATTATGTATAGATTAAAAGAAAATGGAAGAGCAGGGGTAATACTTCCTGACGGATTCTTATTTGGAAATGATAATGCAAAAATAGCGATAAAAGAAAAATTACTTAGCGAATTTAATCTTCATACTATTGTAAGAGTACCAAATGGTTGCTTTGCACCATATACATCTATTGCTACTAATATATTATTCTTCGATAAGACAAAGCCTACGGAAAAAATAGATTACTATCAAGTACCACTACCACAAGGTATTAAAAATGGATTTACTAAAACAAGACCATTTAGAACAGAGCATTTACAAGGAGTAAAAGATTGGTGGAATAATAGAGATAAAGAAGATATAAATGCTTATTCAGTAACCATAGAAGAAATAAAGAAAGCAAATTATAATTTAGATTTTAAGAACCCCAATTTAAACAAAGAAGAAAAAGAATATAGCTTAAATGAGCTACTAAATATAATGGATAAAAAATCAAAGAATATCAATAGATTAATAGGACAACTTTCAGAAGTATTGAAAGGAGTTGAAGAATAGGAATGGATATACAAGGGCTAAAAGATAAAATTCTTCAACTGGCAATACGGGGAAAGTTGGTAGAGCAGGATAAAAATGATGAACCAGCGTCTGCATTAGTGCAGAGGATTAAGGAGGAAAGGGATAAGTTAGTAAAGGAAGGGAAAATAAGAAAACCTAAGAAGTTAGAATCTATTGAAGAGGAAGAGAAGCCTTTTGAAATACCTGAGGGGTGGGAATGGGTTAGGTTTCAAGAGGTGTTAGATGTTAGAGATGGGACCCATGATACTCCTAAATATGTGGATACTGGAATTCCACTTATAACAAGTAAAAACTTAGTCAATGGAGAAATAAATTTTGATGATATTAAATTTATTTCTATAGAAGACCATAAAAAGATATCAGAAAGGTCGAATGTAGAAAATGAAGATATATTATTTGCTATGATAGGAAGCATAGGTAATCCTGTTATAGTAAATGAAAACTTGGAATTTAGTATAAAAAATGTTGCATTATTTAAGTACTATAAGAAGGGTTTAATAACACCTAAATATTTATATTACTATCTATTATTTGTCCAAGAAGATATGAAGAAACAATCATCGGGAGGTGTACAATCTTTTATTTCATTAACATTTTTAAGAAACTATATTTTTCCACTCCCATCTCTTGCAGAACAAAAACGCATAGTAGAAAAAGTAGACGAATTATTTGCTTTAATAGATGAACTTGATTCTAATAAGGAAGATTTACTTGAAGTTATTAACCTAACACGAAATCAAGTATTGCAAGAAGCTATACAAGGGAAATTAGTAGAACAAAATCCAGAAGATGAACCAGCAAGTGTGTTGTTAGAGAGGATTATGGAAGAAAGAGACAACTTAGTGAAGGAAGGAAAGATAAAAAAGCAAAAGCCTCTACCAGAGATTACAGAGGAAGAAAAACCATTTAAATTGCCTGAGGGGTGGGAATGGGTTAGGTTGGGGGAAGTTGCTATTATAAATCCCAGGAATTCATTTGAAGATGAGAAACAAGCTTCATTTGTCCCAATGGCATTAATTGAGGAAGGATTTAAAAATAACCATACTTCAGAAACTAAGCTGTGGAAGGATATAAAGAAAGGTTTTACTCATTTTGCAGAGAATGATGTTGCAGTAGCCAAAATAACTCCTTGTTTTGAAAATAAAAAGTCAGTAATTATGCAAAACTTGGTTAATGGAATAGGTGCAGGGACTACAGAATTACATATAATCAGAAGTATAAATAGATTAGTAATTCCCGAATATATACTTAGCATTTGTAAAACAGATAGATTTATAAAAGATGGGGTATCAACATATACTGGAACAGCAGGACAGCAAAGGATAAGTAAAGATTTTATCATGAATTACTTAATTCCCCTTCCCCCTCTTGCAGAGCAGAAACGCATAGTTGAAAAAGTGGATGAGATTATGAATATGTTAGATGAACTTGAAAATGAAATAGTTATTAATATTTAAGAAAATAGTGTTTTATTAACTCGAATAAGAGAACTTAAAGGAGAATGAAATTGTTTAATAAATCATACTTTGATACATTAGTAAAGTATATGAAAGATGCACTAAGTCCTAATATTAATATCTATGAGAAGGGTAAAGACTCTTTTGTAATATTAGAAGATGGTAGCAATATATCAGAAGACAAATTTACGCAGATAAACTTTAGATTTGAAAATGAAACTTTAATAATTCCTTGGTTCTATTTAAAGAAACCGAATCAAGGAATTGGCTCTAAGATGATATCGTGGTTTATTAGTTTTTGTGAAACTAATAATATCAAAAATATAGAGATTAGGGGAGTAAATCAGGATAAAGAAGGAATGATAAAGCTACTAAATAAATTTGAATTTACATTGATACGGATAAAAGAAGATAAATATTTAGATTATAACAAAAAAATAAGTGTATAAGTTATGAGAAGAAATAAAGTTATGTAAAGTGATTAGATATGTCTAATCACTTTTTCTGGTAGTGTAAAATAATCTGTGCTTTTGCGAAATAAAATTCTCTTTTCTGGCAAGAATCAAAATATGATTTAAACCAGAAAGGAGAATTTTTTATGTCAACATTACCAAAAGAAATTTTAAGAAATATGATTAATGATGGAAATTTAACAACACCAGGAGATCTTCATTCGTACTTAAAGGATATGTTTAAAGATATACTCCAAGAGATGTTAGAAGCAGAGCTTGAGGCCGAATTAGGTTATTCTAAAGGAGATAAAAAGAATAAAGAAACAGATAATAGAAGAAATGGTTACACTCAAAAGACTGTAAAAACTCAATTTGGTGAGATTCCCTTAGAAGTACCAAGGGATAGACATGGTGAATTTGACCCAATAGTTATACCTAAAAACAAAAGGGATATATCTGGTATAGAAGAGAAAGTAATTGCACTTTATGCCAGAGGTATGTCAACTAGAGATATTCATGAGCAGATAAAAGATATATACGGAATAGAAGTATCAGCAGATATGGTAAGTAAGATGACTGATGGAATACTTCCACATATTAAAGAGTGGCAAAATAGACCTTTACACCCCATATATCCATTTGTATTTATGGATGCAATACACTACAAAGTAAGAGAAGATGGACAAATCAAAAATAAAGCAGCTTATGTAGTTTTAGGCGTAAATTTAGATGGGTTTAAAGATATATTAGGAATTTGGATAGGTGAAAATGAATCAGCTAAATTCTGGCTTGGAGTTTTAAATGATATGAAAAATAGAGGATTACAAGATGTATTAATATTTAGCGTAGATGGATTATCAGGGCTTAAAGAAGCAATAAATGCAGCATATCCTAAGGCAGAAATACAAAGATGTGTAGTTCACCAACTAAGAAATTCTTTTAAGTTCGTTAGTTATAAACATTTAAAAGAGTTTGCTAATGACTTCAAATCAGTGTATAGGGCCATAAACGAAGAGGAGGCGCTTGATAAGCTAGAAGAACTTGAGAGTAAGTGGGGAGATAAATATCCTCATGCCATTAAAAGTTGGGAATCAAATTGGGACGTATTATCTCCATTTTTCAAGTATCCTGAGGAAATCAGAAGTATAATGTATACTACAAATATAATAGAAGGTTTCCATAGACAACTAAGAAAAGTAACTAAGACTAAAACCATGTTTCCATCTGATCAAGCTCTAGAAAAGATACTTTACTTAGCTAGCCAAAATACTATAAAGAAATGGACCCAAAGGTATAAAAACTGGGATTTGGTTATAAACCAGTTATCTATATTCTTTGAAGAACGAGTAAATATCCATCTTTCATAGAATTATATAGGTGTTATATGAAAACCTTCTAAATTTGGGATTATAGGCTTTAAAACAGATTATAAAGCTAGCTTCAAACCATAATCCAATTAAAAATGAGTAAGCTTTTTGTAAAGATAAATTCAAAGATATATTTACAAAAAGTCATAGCATCACTTATATAAAATTATTGCCAAGATTATTCAATTTAATGCATAAATTAAAATAACCTTGGCAAAGATATAATCAAGATATTTAATTGTAAGTTTTATCCAGTTTAATATTTCTTGTCAGATTAGAGATGAGTAGTTATCTCTAAAGCACAAAGTTATTTACATTCTCCTTTTTCTTTAAAATAATGAATCTATTAAGTCTTTATCTTCGTTTTTTAGTATATCAATAGTACCTAATGGGGGAGTTTCTAAAGAATTAGTGAGGATATTGGTAGTAGTAATTCCCCTTTCAGCAATCAGTTTGTTTAAAATTTTTTCTACTTGCTCTTCTAAAGACTTATCTTTGCCTTCAATCATCTTATCCCTAACAACTTCACAAATAAATTGGCTTATGTTTGGTTTTTCTATGAGAAATTGATATACATCTTCATAGTTTTTTGCAAAACTAATGGATATCTTATGCTTTTTCACATTTTACCTCCAATATTGTTAGGAAACTAAGAACATTGGCAAATTGAGCATCATCTATAATAATAGCCGATGGGTATAGGTCTTTAATAATATGCTTTAAAAGTATACTTCCACCTCCAGAAAATACTACTGCACCATTGGCGTTAAATAAGGTAAGACCCCTACTTTTTCCGTAATTTATGATATCTTGTATGTGATTTTTCATTAAGTTTTGGATTAAGTTCTTACTTTTGACTTGGATTTCACCATTTACATAAAGATAACTGTCTTTTATAATTCTGTCTATATCAGAATCTGAGATATAGACACCATATTCTGAGGATAGTTTTTCAGATATTTTTGAACGAAGAATATTTGCTCCATAGTTGTTTATAATCATTTGGTCGAATTGAGGTATAAGATTATTGAATACACAATAATTTACATTCAACCCTCCTATATCGATTATAGTGGTTTTACTATTTCTATATTTGTCTATATCCGTATAAATAGGACCAGTACCTTCTGGAAGGCAGAGAACCTTATTTATTCTAAAAAAAATAAGTTTGTCATTGACTTTTATACTAATTATTCCATTTCCTTGGATATATTGCTCATATTCTTCTTTAAGCAACTTGTTCTTATAAATATTTAGTGGTGTACCAACGGCAAGAGATATGTTGGTTTGACCTGTTATTTCCACAAAATTTGCAATGCTAAGGTATATGCAAATCAGATGTTCTATACTTTTCTTAGATATATCATACCTTATTCTCTCTTCTCCAACAGCTTCACCTACAAGGTAGGTTTTTCCTTGATATTCAACCTTGAAATTATTTGGTGGGATATCTATACCTAAATTTTCTACTTCCTGTACTTTTGTTCTAAATTGATTCCTTTCTAATTTTCCTTGAATTTTTGAAACCGACTTGCAACTGCTTTTTCCAGCATCCACTGCGATTAACAGATGATTATTCATTTTATATAAAGCCTCCTTAATAAATATTTTTTTATATCATAAGCACAATGGTGAGAAAAATTCCTACAATTCGTACTTATTAAGTTCTATAAGGTAAGATTATATGCGAAAAAGTACTATCGTAATGGAGTTATGTTGATAACACTATTGCTAAGAAAAATATTTAGGTAAAATGGAATATTTCTTTATAAGGTGCTTAACATGTAAGGAATTAATAAAATAGGAGTTCTAATAAGAACACATGAGGAGGAGAAAAAATTGAAAACAAAAGGAAGAAAAGTGAATGAGAATTTTGGGAGTATGATAAGGTATCTAAGAGAAAAACAAGGCTATAGTTTAAAGGACTTGGAAGATATAACAGGTATTTCTCCAAGTTATATCAATAGGCTTGAGAGGGGGACCAGAGCATGCCCGTCTTATCCAATAATAGAGAAATTAGCTAAGGCTCTCAATGCTGATGTGACAGAGTTGCTGGAAATATCAGAGCTATCGATGACGGATGGAGATGTAAAGTTTCTGGGAGAAATAATCTTGAGTTGTAATTGTAGACTGACAGATGAAATAGCTACAAAGGAGCAAAAAGAAAAGCTTGTAGCTATTATAGATGAGATAATCTACTGTCAATGGGAAGATGATATTGTCGCTGATTTGGCAGAAATAGGTAAGCTAATAAATGAATTTAAGTTGATTAGTTGATTGTTGCTTCGAACAACAATTGAGTAAAGAAGTAAATAGGAAGGGAGAGAGATATTATTAGTCTCTTTCCTTTTTTAAAATAAAAAGGGGAGAAATATATGAGCAAAAATAAGATTAAAAATAACACAGAGTTCTTTTTTAATTTATACCAAAGGTCTAATAAAAAAGTGATAGAGGAAATCTTAGATGTAGAATTAGATGAATTGTTGTTGGAAAAATATTATTTGGGACAGAAAGTAGATTTATATACTACTGTAAGAGGAACTACAACAGAAGTATTCATAGAATCTATGCTAAATAGGGCAGATGTCAGACATTTGAATTTTATTTTGAAACTAATAAATAACATAGAAGATAATGCGATTATTATTTTTCAAGCAGAATCTTTTAGTGATAAAATTCTTGAGAAGATTATAGGCAAGATAAGAAAATTTAACAAGACCATTGATTTCTATGCAATAGAGATAGATAAGACATTAATCAAAGAGATAGAAGACTTAAGGGAAATCCATTTTCTAAAAATAACAGAAAAATTATGCCACATAGAAGTATCTAATCCTTTTAATATAGTAGAAAAATATGTTTCTATTAGAGAGCACAAACCTGAGGAGAAAGTGGAAAAGCAAAAAATAAGTAAAGTTGAGCGTAGGAATCAAATTTTGATTGAAGAAATAAGAAAAAGAACACATTACTTTCCTACGGTTTTTAGGGAAAAAAGATGCTTAGATAACCGAATTTTAAGCTATAGTGCGGGAAAAAGTGATGTAAATTACTTTATTTCTGTTGAAGATAGAAATAGGGATTCCTTCGTAAGTATACAATTTAGCAAAGATACGGAGGATATTTATAACGAAATAAAAAAAATGAGAAAAAATTTTAGTGAAAAAATAAGATTCAATGTTAACTTTGATGATTCAAGTTTAATTATAAGAACAGATATTCATAGTAGACAACATATTTATAAAACCATAGATGATATAGCTCAAATATTTGAACGATATGTATTTTATCTTAGTAATTATATCTTTTACTACGGAACAAATATGGAAGATAGTATGTGGAATCAGCATAAAGAAGGAACTTTATAGAGAAATTGACTAAAAATAATAAACATATTTGCTAAAAGGGCTAAAGTTGCAAAGGACTGTAGCCCTTTTTACTATGGTTTTGTCAAGGTTGAAAGAGTCGAACCTGGTCGAACACATAAGCTATATAATAGACTTGCAAAGTTTTATATCCTTTCATTAGAACCGACAAAATGAAAGGAGAATGAAGACAAATGATGAAATCAACTATTAATATAGACTATTTTAAAGAATTAGAGGAGCAAATAATAAGTGAAAAACTATGGAACTCAGAAAAGTTTCTTATATTTGACCACGAGGCTGGAACGGGAAAGAGTAGATTTACTCAACAATGCCTTGGACAGATGACAAAAACCCAGAAATATAAGGTGATATATGTTCAAAAGTTTAAAAAAGATGATGAGCTTGTAAAGACCATGGAAAGAATAAATCATTATGCAGGGCGAGAGGTTGCCGGATATTACTCATCAGATATGAGAAGAGAGCAAAAGAAAAAGGCTAAGGATATTCAAATATTATGTATAACGCATCAGATGTATTATCAAATCTGTAAGGGAAATAACTTGGAGTTAATCAAGGGGAGAGATATATTAATAATTGATGAGCTTCCACAACTTATACAAGAAATTTATGTGACACGAGATGATATTGCAAGTCTATGGGGCAGGTTCAATAGAGATGGAGATGGTGCTGGTAGAGAGTTAGCTCAATTATTATTAGATTTGTTACTTGAAATAAAGGAAAATAAAGGAGATGGAGTAAAATATATAGATTTTAGGTTAGAAAAGTATGATAAGTTTAGAAAGTTATATAATAGGGTCAAAGATTCGAGAGATATTCAACTAAAAGAAGAAAAAGAAATATTGGGGAAAATCGATATGCTTTTGAATCAATCATTTTTTGTTTGTCAAAACAGATTTGTTTCATGGGAAAATGGAATAGAGTTGTATAAGCTAAAAAATAATATTATATTGGACGCAAATGGGGGTTTTGACCATAGATATAAGCTAAGCAACCAATTTGAAGTAAAAAGGCAAAATAAAAGATATGATTATCAGAATACGAATTTGTTTCACTATAATGCAAAAACTACTAAAGGAAATTTGGCAAAAGACAGAGATAAAATGCATTCAAATATAGTAAGTAGAATAGATTGGAATAATTTAAGTAAGGTTCTTTTTATTACGGATATTGCTGGAGAGCAGAGTTTAGAAAAAGAGATACTGAGCTATTTAAGGTTTTACGGTACTAATCTAATTGAAATCCAACAGAATTTTAATAAGGTAATAGCAATTGACCATTTTGGTAATCTTATTGGTAGAAATCATTACAGAGACTTTGATACTATAGTAATTTTGAAGACTCCTAACTACAATTATATCAGCTATATTTTAGATTACACTTTTTTAACTTGCAATGTTACAGATGGAATGATATTTGAAACTTTTAAAAATGCAGAGATTGAAAAAATTAGGATTAGTGCAGTTGCAGGAGAGTTTTATCAGGCCATAAAAAGAATTAATAGGGAGAATAAATTAAGCTCTAACATATATTTATTTTCAGATGATATGGATGCTGTAGAAATAATCAAAGGGCAACTGAGAAATGTACAATATTTTTACAAAGAAATAGATTTCGATAAAAGAACATATAATACCGCTAATAGACCTAAAACTCAATTAAATAAGTTAAAAGAAATTTTAATGAGATATAAAAGAGATGGTGTAAAAGAAATTAATAAAAAATCATTGAAAGAAGAGTTGGGCGTAAAGTCTCCGAATTTAGCAAAATTGTTGTCAGAAGTAAAAGATTTTGCAGAAAAAAATAATATAAGAATAGAAAAAGGAAGAAAAATTATCTTTGATTAAGTGGCTATAAAGCCACTTTTTTAGAATATATGTATTTTAAATTTTAGACATAAAAGTTATATTTTCGCTATAGCTTTTTAAAAAAGTAAAAATGCTTTTATTCTTAAAAGTTATACTATATGTATATAAGAATTTATTAAAATTTGGGTATAACTTTGCTTTTAAATATAATAAACTTTTCAAGTTGTTATAGGCCATAACAGTTGGAATTACCGTCTTTAAGGGTTATTACAACTTTCGGAATACATAAACCTATATATAGGCAATAAAAAAGAAGTTTTCACTAACCTTATATATTTCTCCCAAGCATTTTTTTTATTTGCCTTAGCATCTTAAATAAATTGTATTTCTTTTTGTACTTCTTTAGGAAGTAGTTTTGGTAAACAAAATAGTATCTTTAGCTTTGCAAAGGAGCACTTCTACTTCTTAATGGAGTAGAAGGTTTATGCTAAGTCTTACTAAGCTTTGGAATATAGTATTGTTGCCTAACTTTTTTGGTGTATGTTACCTATACTGTAATAATATTTTACTCATGCCTGTAGCAACAGATAATAACCAACTTATAGCATACTTTACATAAACATTAATAAAAATTTATCCGTCTATTAATAGAGATGAAGTAAAAGCAATGTAGAGATAAATTATAATTATATGGCAAAGTAGCAATATTAAATTTTAAATAAATACTTTTTTACTGCGACTTAGCTACAGACATAGGGAAAATATAATTATTAAATCCATCTATGGAATATATAAAAAATATTTAGATTATGGTAAAATAATCCTTGTATTTATAATTTAAACTTAATGAATAAGGAGGCCAAAATGAAAAGACAAGCAAAAATCTTAACCCTTGTTGCCTTGTTGGTAATACTTATAATTCCAATAGCTACATATGCAAGTAGTGCCTTAGGTCAACAGACCACTGTTTTAGTTGATGGTAAGCCTGTTCAATTCAACAAAGACCTTGGATATCCTATTGTAGAGAATGGTAGAACATTAGTACCTGTTCGTATCATCTCTGAAGACATGGGTTATGAGGTTAAATGGGACAACCCTACTCAAAAGGTAACTATTTCTGATGCGAACACTAAGATTGAGTTCAAAATCGGTGATAGCACTGCTTTGATTAATGGTAAGAGAGTTCCTATTGACACAAGGGAAGATGCTAATGGTAAGGTTGTTCAGGTAGACACTAAGGCTCGATTGATTAACTCAAGGACTTATGTTCCTATCCGTTTCATCACTGAGAACTTTGGTGGCACTGTAGATTGGAAGATTCAAGGAAAGACATTGTATGTTTACATTGTTAGGGGAGAATCTTCCACACCTACTCCAAGCGTAGGTAGCATTCCTGGTACTGCTGACTATTCACCAAATGGCTATGTAGAGAATGTTAAGAAGGTTTCTGAATTCTTTGGAACTGCTCTTAACAAGAATTATTCAAGCAATACGATGGCATATTTTGACCCTATTGGTGGAGGTATGGACACTGGTTTCCTTTATGTAGTAGACAGACCAGGTGAAGATTGTGATGTTTTGGTTGTAGTGAAGAATTGGTACTTTGATAGTGATGCAGGAACTCCTATGGAGAAAGAACTTAAGACTATTCCTGTAATGACAAAAGAAATTCTTCGCTTCTATCTGCCAGACGGATATGAAAAGCTCTACAAAATCATTGATGATGGTTATAATTGGAGATGGGATGATGCATCTAAGTATGTAAACAAAGATATCTCAAACCTAATTGGTAGTAGCAAACAAGTTGAGCTTGTTGACAGTACGGGTGCTCTCCATATCAAGATTGGTACTGGTAAGTAGACTATAAGTAGGATTAAGTAGGAAAGGGATTAATGGTTAAAGCCTTTAATCTCTTTTTTATGTGTTAAAAGAGCTTTAAGTGGTGTATAATTTAGGTGTAAATAAATGCAAATTAAAACAGTTTACCATAGGGGGCTTATAAATAATGAATAAATACAAAGATAAACTCAATAAAATAGCTGAAAAAATAGGAGTAACAATAGTCCCAGTAAAAGACCTTAATGATATATATACTAAATGTGATGGATTTACTATGATTACTGATTATAGCAGTAGATTTAAAGAAAAACAGGATTAAATTATAAATTTTTTAATTTCATACCAATAGAGTTATGTTGCTAACACCATTGATTTTACTGAGGTTGAGTGCGTTTTGGTGTTGAATTTCTATAATGAATCTGGTATAATTAATATATAAAAATAGAATATAAAATAAATTTTTACTAAAAAATAGAAGCCCTTGGAGGCTTCTATTGCTATTTTAGGGGTAAAAAGTTATGTTCCTAACTTTATTAAGATTTATTTTTAATATAGTTATATTTATGACTGAAACGCCTAAAATATAAAGTTATTAAATATAAAGGCTGTTTTTTAAAACAATTTTAGATAAGGAAGGGAAAACAATGAGAGAACTAAAAGTATTGAAATTAACAGATGTACAAGCAAGTGTAAAAGGATATGAAGAAATTATTTCTAAGCAACTTGAATTATTTTTAGAGGAGAATGGGGTTCAGAATATATCAGAAACACCATTTTTTATAACCAAGAAAAATATAATAGTGGACATTCGGAATGATATTAATGAGGAAAATTTCCAAAAAACAATTGAAGCAGGAGCAGAGATGAAAACTATGTTTTTCTTAAGGGTTGAGAATTTTGAAAAGTGTATTTATGGGTGGATTAACTATGAAAGGATAAAAAAAGACAAAGAGTATGGAGTTTTGCTGGATTCCAAAGAAGATGCAGAAGAATATAAAAGAGCATATGGAGAAGAAAAGAGAGCAGAAGATGTAAAAAAAATAATAAAAAAAGAATTAGAAAAACAAGAAAAAAAATATCAAGAATCTAAAAAAACTGTAGTAGAAACGGGTTATTTTAAAACAAATAATGATGATTTTCAGAGATTAATTATAGCCGAAATAGATTCTTTCTCATGGGAAGAAGAAGTTAAAAAAAGAATAGAGGCAGAACTTGGGATGAAAGTTGTAAAAATAGAGGATTATGGTGCTGTCTCAAAAAGGCTATTGCAAAAAGACTATATAGACATTATAGATGATTATAATGACTATATGTATCGTTGGCATCACTGCCGTAGATTCTATGAAATAAAAATAAAGGGCAATAGAAAATATATTGTATTTATTTTGTATACTGTATGCTTCAACCCAATATATGTCGGAGTTGAAGAAGTGGAAGCTGAGGGGTATGAAGACGATAGAAAAGATTATAGATACTTTACTGACCCTTTAACTGGAAAAAATATAAAAAAGGAAGTTCATTCAGAGCTTGAAGTTTTGGTCAATTCTATATATGTAAAGGAAAGAAAAAGAATTTGCACATGTAGAGGAAAGAAAAAATAAAAAGCAATAAGAAAGACATTATATGCCCCATAATGGTGCTTATAAATAAACTAAAAGGAGGACAAAGTATGTCACTGCAAGAAAGGTTAATGGAAACATGTAAGGATATGTCAGAAGACATGTTAGCAGAGGTTATTAACTTTGCAGAATATGTACAGCACAAAAACGATGTACAAAATAATTCTAAGGGGGAAGAAATTAAAATGGAAAAAGAAAAAATGGTAGAGTTTAAGAATTTAGTAGAAGAGACATGCGAAGGAATTAAAGAAATTATTAAGTTAGTTAAAACGGATGAAGATTTTAAGAAAATCGATTCTTTTGACATTTTTAAAGAAGAAGGCAATAGTGATATAGTTCATGACCTTCTTGCAGATTTTACAGATGCTATACAAATTATACAGAAAGAAGCTTAACAGCTTCTTTTTTTATCCAAAAATTTACAGAAACACTTAAAATCGAATATAACCAATTTAAGATATAAAGGGAGGAATAAGCATAGATGATAATAAATAGAGCATTAGTATCGTTAGATATAGAATTTTCGGAGGAAATTTTGAAAGATGTGACAGGTTTGTCAAAGGAGCAGATAGAGGAATTAGGATTTAAGGGATAAGGATTAAGGGGTAAGTTTTTAGGTTAAATCCAATAGAGTTATGCTCCTAAACCTATTGAAATTACTGGATTTTAATCATTTTTTTCTCTTGCTAATTAATATAAAACATGGTAGTCTAAGAATAGAAAATCTAAGATAAAAATGGAAGTCTTTTTGAGGCTTCCATCTTTATAAACGATAAATTTCCAGGGAGGTTTTATTTATGAGAAAAAACTATCACGATTTACCAGATGAAGAATTTTACGAATATCAAGAGTGCTATGTTGGATTTATAAGCAAAAATAATAAATATATTTCATATCTGAAAAATACCGATTTCGAGCAAGTAGCTCCAAAAATGATTACTATATATAGACACGCAGATTTTGATAGATTTTCAAATATCTTCAATAATATAAAATGGGTCAATGAAAATGATTGTCAAGAAAAGGAAAATCAAGAAAAGCTTGATAATTTTAAATATTTATTTGGAAAGGGATACTCACTTTTTAACTATCTACAAGTACAAGATATACATAAGATATACGAATTAGAAAAGAAAGTAAATGGAATGTTTTGTAGAGACTTAAAGGGCTTTTACGAAGAAATGGGAGTGGAAGAAGAATTGGATACTGATTTACCAGAAGAACTTCAAGATAAAAACTTCCACATTCAAAGATTTAATGGAGAATATAAGCTATTACAATATAATTTTGTAAATGACTATAAAGCTATAGAGGGTATAGTTGGTTGTTTAATTAATTTAGATAACGACACTTTAGAAATATATAGTGAGAAATTATCTGGATTAGACATTCCATATATTGTTAATAGAAACATAGAAGATACAGAAATTGATGATATATATGATAAATTAGAAGTAAAAAAAGAATGGAGAGTAAAGATGATAGAGATGGTTCAAGGGTAAGTAGTAAGAGATAAGTAGTAAGGGATAAGGGGAAAGGATTAAGGGACTTTCTTTTTATCCATTCTTTATCTAAAAAGCTAAAAAATAGGGGAGGAAATAAAAATGGGAAATAAAATAGAAAAGGCATTACAATACTACAGGGAAAATAAATTTTCTTTAGCAAAATGTGCAGAAATGGCAGAAGTGACCATAGAGGAATTTATTGTATATCTTGGAGAGCAGAAAATATCTATTTTTTCATTTGAAAAAGAAGATATAGCTAATGCATAATATCAACACTATAAAAAATATGAAAAACATGGTAAAATAATACTCGTATTTATTAAAATATAGATAATCATAAAGGAGACGAGACATGAAGAAACTAATAAAAATCTTAACCCTTATTACTTTATTAGCAATATTTGTAAGTCCAGTAGATACATATGCAAATACCTTAGACCGAGAGGTCACTATCCATATTGATGGTAAGCCTGTTCAATTCAACAACGACCTTGGATATCCTATTGTAGAGAATGGTAGAACATTAGTACCTGTTCGTATCATCTCTGAAGACATGGGTTATGAGGTTAAATGGGACAACCCTACTCAAAAGGTAACTATTTCTGATGCGAACACTAAAATTGAGTTCAAAATCGGTGATAGCACTGCTTTGATTAATGGTAAGAGAGTTCCTATTGACACAAGGGAAGATGCTAATGGCAACATCGTACAGGTAGACACTAAGGCTCGATTGATTAATTCAAGGACTTATGTTCCTATCCGTTTCATCACTGAGAACTTTGGTGGCACTGTAGATTGGAAGATTCAAGGAAAGACATTGTATGTTTACATTGTTAGGGGAGAATCTTCCACACCTACTCCAAGCGTAGGTAGCATTCCTGGTACTGCTGACTATTCACCAAATGGCTACATTGAGAACATCAAGAAAGTTTCCGAATTTATGGGAGATGGTCTTGATACTCGAATTGGTGGAAAGGATATGGCTTACTACAATCCTATTGGAGGAAGTACAGAAAATGGTTTCCTTTATGTAGTAGATAGACCTGGTGAAAAGTATGATGCTTTAGTTGTAGTGAAGAATTGGTACTTTGATAGTGATGCAGGAACTCCTATGGAGAAAGAACTTAAGACTATTCCTGTAATGACAAAAGAAATTCTTCGCTTCTATCTGCCAGACGGATATGAAAAGCTCTACAAAATCATTGATGATGGTTATAATTGGAGATGGGATGATGCATCTAAGTATGTAGGTAAAGACATCTCTAATCTAATTGGTAGTAGCAAACCAGTTAAAATCATTGATGGTACTGGAGGTCTTCGTATCGAGATTGGTACTGGTAAGTAGACTAAAAGTAGGATTAAGTAGGAAAGGGATTAAGGGTAGTTCATTACTCTTAGTCTCTTTTTTATTTAATAAAAACAGAGGGATATGTTGTTTTTAAAGTTTCCATAGCCACTCCATTTATTGTAAAATATAATTTACAAGTAGATATAAGGAGTGAAACTTTATGAATTTCAAAAATATACATATTGAGCCAGGTTATGACCATATGAAATACTATTATGAAGACTTAGTTAGAGAACTGGAAATATCTAATGTTAATAACTTAGATATTTCACATATTGAGATTTTTTATAAATGGTAAAGATGTCTTACTAAAAGGCATATGGGAAGGCGAAACATATTCAAAGCTATACATAGACTATGAAAATCTAATAGGAGTTATGGATTTAGAGAAAAGAAAACTAAAGTATTCTTTATCGCACATAGAAACAAGTGCTACCATATTAATTAATAAAAGACAGAGGCAAATCTTTGATATTAGATGGGATAAAGTAAAAGTAATATAGATAAAGCTCCTTGTTATTAAATCTATAAAGGTGAATAGGTTTAATAATGAGGAGGTGAGTGGTTTATGTCAAGTATTGATGAAATCATAAAAAAATTGCAAGAATACAATCCTAATAGTGAAATACAAGTATTAGAAAATAGAATTAATATAGTCATTAATAGTCGAGAGTTCAATGTACCGAATGAAGACTTTTATGAAAAATTCTATCATAAGCATACTGGAGAGAAACATTTTCAAATAAAGTATGCTTTAGGGAATATATGGTGTAAGTTAATTATTACAAAGGGAATAGAGTTATTTAGCGTTCTAACCAATACAGGAGATAGATACCAGGTAGTAGATAGTGGCGTTGATTTTGATTTTCCTGTTCGTAGAATTTACAGTGAAGAAGATAGAAGGACTAAAGAAGTACCAAGAGGCTGTAAGGAGTATAAAAAAGAAATATGGGTGATTTTGAAGAAGGAATAAATAAAAGGACAGGTCTAATAAGATTAGGGCAGTAGCGTTTAGTCTCTTTTTTATGTGTTAAAAGAACTTTAAGTGGTGTATAATTTAGGTGTAAATGATTACTGCACTTATTGAAAGGAGTTGAATATTAATGAATACAATGGTAAATAAATCTTTTGTGGAGTTCGCAGAAAAAGAAATGCAGGTACAAATATTGAGATTTACCAAGAATAGTATATTAGAAGAAAAAGCAAAGGAATTAGCAAAAGAGATTGTATCAATAATAGATTGGAATGATTCGACTCTGATGCACAAGGGATTATCATGGATAGCTAAAAACTTTTTAATACGAAAGAAGATTATTGAAGTATAGATAGATATGGAATTTAAGAACTAAGAGATAAGGACTAAGAAATATAATATTATTGCACCAGAATAATAAAAATGTATATAAGTCGGGATGAAGACTTTAAACTCATACCCATTGCAGAGTAAACTGTTAAAAATCAATAAAAGGGTGACTTTTGTCATCTTTTTTATTTTTCTATTTAAGCTAAAAAGTTAGGAACTTAAATTTATTGGAAAGATATATAGAAAGTATGAATAAAATACATATCGCTTAATATTGAGTTTGCGAGATGTATGCACTTTATTCATATAAAATATATAAAAGGAATATATAAAAATCACCTCAAATGCATACAATGTGCATATATTGTTCATATAAAATAATTTTAAAAGCCTATTTAATTAAAAAAGATATGAAAGATATATGAATTAAATACATACTTCCCTTTATCCTTATCCCTTACATACTTATTTCTTATCCCTGCATTTATATTTCCCATAAGTATTGTATATTATATAGAACATTGTCAAACCACTTACTTAGTGAAAAAGAATATATTTTAAATTAGAATTGATTTATGGATTAAGTAGATGGATTGTCCTTATCCCTTAATCCTTAATATTTAATTCTAAACAAGAAAGGAGGAAATTCGTTGAAGAATAAAAAAATGCTTGTGCTATTTTTTACAATAGCTATGGTTTTCCTTAGCACATCTATAGCTTTTGCCAGTGGAATAGGAGGTAATGGAAATACAATACGATTAGGTCCTACACAAATGAAATTCACACCAGCTTATGAACAAAGAATGGGTTACAACTATAATGGATATATATTTGTAAAAGACTATCACCAAGGTCAATATGGAATCTTTTCTCCATTGAAATCAGGAAACCAAACTCCATATGCGACAATGAAAAGGTATGTGAAGGAAAATAGCGTTAATAAGCTTGGTAATGGTGGAGAACACTTAGTTAATTCAAGTGACTGGAACTTAAAAAAAGGAAGTTCTGACCCTACTAAGTGGGGACCTGGGGCTTATAATGGCGATGATACTGGAACTTTCTATTTAAGTGACTTGACCCCTCCAAAATATTATGAACATAGATATCTTGGATATATGACAGATGGTACAGTTGTTGATAACCCTTATTTCCCTTCTGATAATTCAGGAGGAGTAAGACCAGATTTAAAAAATTGGTACACATTCAGCAAAATGAAAGCTTCCTATCCGAGCTTACATCACACACCAACTAAATTAAATGATGACCCAGACAAGGCTAAGCGAACATTTGAGACTTGGTTTAGGTCTACAGAAATAGGGGCATTTTTCAAACAAAAGGCTCTTGAAAATGGAGCTACACCAGGAGAAGAGTGGAAGTATTGGAATGAAAGATTAGCTATTCAATCAGATATTGATGAAGGGGCTGGTATATTAAAGGGATGGCATTACAATAATGGAATGTGGTATCAAACATTTGCTGTTCCGAAAATTCCTGAAAACAACTTAGGCTTTACTAAGTTTGAACTTGTTGACCCAGATACAGGTGATGTCCTAATAAGTATGGTCAGAGAGTTGGATGAGAATGATGTCTTCAATATGACTAAAGAAAAGATTATATATAATAACCACAAAAGAACTATTCAAAAAGGTAAAACCTATAAGTTAAGAGCTGAGGTTTGGTATAACTCAATAAAAGAAGATGGAAGTCCTGGAAGACCAACTCAATTAGGTACAATACAAATTGATAGACACCATGCCCATGATGAAAATGCTAAGAAATACAATATTTTTGATATAGAACAAACATTAGCTAATGGTCAAGGACTTGTGAGTTATGATAAACCAATAGTCTTACAGCCAGGAGAAAAAGCAAATTTCGAATGGGATTATGAAGTACCAGCATCAGTACAAGAAACAGCATATATAACTGTAAAAATCCCTCCAGAATATTTACAGAATGGAGATAACCTTATTAGGCAAGACGACTGGCTATCTATAACTTACACAATAGCAAAAAATGATATTGGTTTTGTTGCCCCAGTTGAGTTATTTAACTCTACTGGCAGTAAAGTAAATTATGTATATCCGAATGAAGCACATACAGTTAAGTTTAATATTAAACACTTCTTAGGACAAATTCCAATTGGACTTGACCCAGTTGATAACCCAAAAACAACAATTGATGTTGTAATTACAGATGGAAATAACAATGAAATTAGAAAGGCAACCCTTAGGTCAGATGAAATACTGAATCCGAATAGCCAAATATCAATGGAAGTTAAAAATATTGCAACTCCAACGACTATGATAAAAGCATGTGCTACTATAAATAAAATTCACAAAGAAAAAGGGTTAAATAGTAATCCTCAAAATGATACTATTTGTCAAATATTTGCACAAGCTAAAAACTATGCTATTCGTGTAGAAATATAAAGGACAAAGGCTAAAAGGTTGCTTTAGTCCTTTTTAATTAGTATGGATAATAGATAAGTTTTTAAGAGGTTAGATATTAGATATCAGTATATTTTCTGTATAATATATATAATGAATTTTCGATTTCGATGAGGAAGGTGAAATTATGGAAAAATCCAATCAAATATAGAAATAATATGTGCTATTGCTAAGAAAATCAGATTAGAACTTGAAGATAATAATTTAAATACACCAAATTCCAGAATACTTAACATATCTAAGCCAGGAAGACCAGAGGTTAAAAAACGACTCCAAAGAAAATTAGAAGTCATTGCAGAAGTTAAAAATGATAAATAATAAGTATGAGTAAGTATAAAAATATATGCTTCAAAGCAGAAAAAATGATAGGTGTTCGCCAAAACTAACCTATCATTATAAAACATATTTAGCTATTCTTACTTAAAACTTAAAAACTTCTCTCTACTCTTATAGTATAACATAGAATCTCAAAAATAACATATGAAAAATATTTTTAAGGAGAGATTAGAAAGATTGTATTTTGTACTGCATTAATTGGAATTATCATAATGACAATAATGGCAATATGCAGCATAAGAATAATGAGTAGGAATAAATAAACTATATTAAAAAAACAGAGGACAAAATAAATTTTTCTTAAAAAAGAAGCCTTTTAGGCTTCTTTTTCTATTTAAAGGATAAAAAAGTTTTGTTACTAATTCTATAATCTATTTAATACAGTCTTTACATATGTTATTAGACTAAAGAAAATCTGATATGCATCCTATCTGTAATCCAGCTCTCATATAACTTTAATAATGTTACTTACCTAAATTTATTTAATTAAATATCTATACTGTTATTTACATAACAGTATTAAGGGGGGAGGTCAGACATGCTTCGACCGTTTTGATACATACAACATCTTGCTATTTTTCTATAATAGTGTTGTAAGGTAGTAGGAGTGATATAACCTTATGATTGTAATATTAGATAAGAATGCAGAGGAGGTAGTTCATGGGATTAAAAGATATTAAGCAAAAAATAAATGAGATTGAAAAAATGATTTTTGAATATTCATTTCAAAAAAATATATCATCACAAAACTTAAGCTCAGTATATTTTGATTTAATAAATATAAAAAATTGGTTTTTAAGAGTTAATTTTATGGAATACGAACAGGTAGAATTAGAGGAAATTAGATATAGAATTCAAGAAAATATTTTAAATGTCAGAATAATGATTAGGGAAATAAATGGATTAAATATTGATTTCGAGATTAATCAAATGAAAGAACTAATTAACTCATATTGTTAGAGAGAAAGGATGGTTATTTTGAGTGTAGATAGTATACCTACAAATATTTTTATACAAGATTTTCGAGATTTAATTGTTTGGCAGAAGGCTGTAAATTTATCAGATGAGATTTATGAAATAGTAGAAGGTTTCCCAGATTATGAGAAATATATTATGGTATCTCAAATAATTCGCTGTACAACCTCAATTTCAGCTAATATTGCAGAAGGAAATTCCCAGTTATATTCTAAAAAGGAATTTAGCTTTGCTAATAACGCCTTGGGTTCTGCAGGAGAAACTAAACATTGGCTGGAAATGGCTTACAGGAGGAAGTATATAGATGATACTACCTACTATAAGCTTATAGAAGATACTGATGAAGTAATAAGGATGCTTATCGGCTATATGAAGAAATTAAAAGGTGAAATAAAAAACTAAAATTAAGGAGGATATAAGGTATGATAAATGAAATTATTTTAAATTTAAAGGCTTTAACTTTAGGGGAATTACAAATTCTTCAACAAAATATATTAAAGGAAAAGGACTTAAGGACAACCAAGAAGACTATATATACTCATGATTGCTTTGATAGTAGTGATTATCATATAAGAAAATACAAGCATTTTGCAAAGAAAATAACAGCCATAGATAGTAATAAAACTAATGGATTTGCATTTTTAGGAGAATTTTTAGATGTTAATAAAGAAAATCTGGTT
Organism: Tissierella pigra; assembly: GCF_018917845.1. NCBI lineage: Bacteria > Bacillati > Bacillota > Tissierellia > Tissierellales > Tissierellaceae > Tissierella > Tissierella pigra. The sequence goes on along the minus strand of NZ_JAHLPJ010000001.1, from coordinate 3,596,780 downwards.
TCCCAGGGAAGTTATATAGTAGAAGTATGTTCAAGTTCAATTAAACTTTACAGAGCTTTTAATGATTCAAAAGAATTACTTTTAAAGGGTTCAAGTAGTGGATATGTTTCCTTTATAAGGAAGGCAAAAGAGATTACTGGGCTATAAATCTCAAATATAGTTTAGTTAGTATTAAGTGAATAATAATGTTGATATACTTTTCTAAATAAAACTTTTATGACTGCCACATAAGATAAATTATGTGGCAGTTTATATATTCTTCAGTTATAATATAGGTATTGAGTACCACATAATTACATAAAAATAGATTATTAACAAGTGCAACATAATTATATTAGGAGGACAAATGTGGAACAAATTTTAGATGATTTTAAAAATTATATGATTAAAAATCAGAAAAGTGAAAATACAATAAAGAGTTACTTACTACATATAAAAGAATATATGATTTGGTTTCAAGATACTTATGGAAAAGGTTTTGAAAAACTTTATAGAGAAAACATATTAGATTATAAAAGTTATTTAATAAATATAAAGAAATATAAAGGGAAGAACCTGAATGCAAAAACTATAAATGCTAAGCTAAGTTCCATTGGATTGTTCAATAAGTTTCTCATAGAAGAGAAGATTCAGAAAGATATTGTGATTAAAGATGATGATATGATAAAAATACAGACAAGCTATGCTAATCCTGCAGAGATTAACAAATCAGATGTAGAAAACTTTAGGCAAAGGATATTAGAGGCAGGGGATAAAAGGCTTTATGCTATAGTCACATTACTTTCTTATGCAGGATTAAGAATTTCTGAAGCTTTAAATGTAAAGTTAGAGGATTTAAGTTTAGATGCTAAAGAATTAATAATAAGAAAAGGTAAAGGAAAGAAGCAAAGAGTTGTATATTTGAACTCAAAAATCGTTTATGCAATAAAGGAATATCTTAAAGTAAGGCATTCAGAAAGTGAGTATCTTTTTTCTTCAAGGGAATCTGACAGAGTAGATAGGAGTGTTATAAATAAGCAATTCAAAAAATATAGTAATAAAATAACACCTCACCAACTTAGGCACTTTTTTTGTACCAATGCATTAGAAAGTGGATTCGCTGTTCATGAGGTGGCCAATTTAGCTGGTCATAGTAGTATACAGACTACTTTAATCTATACAAACCCCAGCAGGGAGAAGATGAAGAGTAGAATAGAGATGTTATAAGCAATTATATGTATCAGATACATTATTATTTTGTAAATATAATAATAGACTAAGGGGGAGGCCATACATGTTATTAGAGAAGTTATCTCAATTAGAAGAGTTAAAACCAGACAAGCACGATGGTTCATACGAACTTGTTAAAGAAGTTGTAAAAGCATTAAAAAATATTGATATTAATACTACTGGAATAGAAGATTTAGATATGTTGTATTTTATGACAGTAGGCACTTGGTCATATTCCTATGAAAAGAAAAAAGAGAGAATTAAAGAAAGTCATTTAAAATCAGAAGATAAAGAAAATCTAATTAGTTTAATAGATAAATTAAAAGAGAATGCTGAGAATGGATTATATGAAAATAGTAATAACGATGAATCTACTATTGGAATGTTCGGGTCAGGGTTCAATACTTTTAGAGCTTTTAATACGAAAATTGAAGATGCACGAAGTTTTTTAGAGTTATGTACAATAATATATGACTTAGATGATGAGGAAGAGATATTATCTATTGTAGATAATTATTTTAAAAATAAAATAATAGGAATGAAAACAGCTGTAGCGTCTATTAGCCAAATGCTTCATTGTCTAAAACCAGATATATTCCCTATACTTAATAGAGCAGATGACGCAGGTCTTGTAGTTTATAAAAAACTTGGAGTTAAGTTGAAATCGCCAGATAAAATATATAATTTTGTTGATAATGTAAAGATAATTAGAGATTTTAGGAATAAATACTGCAATTTCAAAAATTATAGAGCTATTGATATGCTTTTATGGGACCAAGATAAGGGGAAGCATAATTATTGGTTATTTAATATTTATTTTAAGGATAAGAATATTTGGAAGTATTGTGAGCAGAACAATTGCTTTGCCATGCAGTATGAATATAACAAGCAAGATAATTCATCAGTAACAAGAAATATTAATGTTGCTAAGGAAGTAAAGCTTGGAGATTATGCTGTTGCTTATACTGGGGATAAAAGGATTATTGCTGTTGGTAAGGTTATTAAAGAATTTTATGAAGAAAAAGATAAAGGCAAATATATATATGATACAGATGGATGGGCACAAAGAATAGGAGTAGAGTGGGAGCATATTGTAGATAAACCACTATATATTGAGGAGTTTAGCAAAACATTGGGTTTACTTGAGCCAAATAAACTTCCAATTCAAGCTATTAATAAAATATCCTATGATGGTTACTGTGAAGCTGTAGAGATACTTAATAAGACAGATATAGATGAGAATGATAATACAGAGGTAGAAAATTCAAGTGTCAATTACTGGTGGCTAAATGCAAAGCCATCGATTTGGAGCTTTGATAACATTAGTACAGGGGAAACAATAGAGTATACCTCCCATACAAGTGAAGGAACTAAAAGAAGAATCTATAAATATTTTGATGAAGCTAAAATAGGTGATTTAGTAATTGGATATGATACTACTCCAACAAAAGCAATTGTAGCTATTTGTAAAGTCGTTAGAGAGCATGATGGACAAACTATTGAATTTGAAAAAATAAGGAAAATTGAAACCCCAATCACACTGGATACAATTAGAGATATAAAAGAACTGAGTGAAATGGAAGCAATGCAAAATCCAATCGGTAGCTTCTTTAAAGTAAAACAAAGTGAGTTCGAATCTATTATGGAAATAATTGAAGCCGAACATAAAATAGAAGATGAGACTGTAGCTTCATATAGTAAACAGGATTTGCTGAGTGAAGTTTTTATAAGTGAAGAAAAATATGATGATATGATATTTGATTTAGAGCACAAGAAGAATATCATATTGCAAGGGCCTCCCGGGGTTGGAAAAACATTTGTAGCTAAAAGACTTGCTTATTCTCATATGGGTTTAAAGGATAATAGTAAAATACAAATGATTCAATTCCATCAAAATTATTCTTATGAGGATTTTATTCAAGGATTCAGACCTACTGAAGATGGAAAGTTCAAATTAAAGAATGGTGTTTTTTATGAGTTTTGTAGAAGAGCACAGAGAGACCCAGAGCAAAAGTATTATTTTATTATTGATGAAATTAACAGGGGGAATTTAAGCAAGATTTTTGGTGAACTAATGATGCTCATCGAACATGATAAAAGAGGAAAAGAATTTGAAATTCCCCTAACCTATGCTCAAGGTGAAGAAGATAAGTTTTATATACCTGACAATTTATATTTAATTGGAACTATGAACACTGCAGACCGTTCATTGGCAATGGTGGACTATGCTTTAAGGAGAAGATTTTCTTTTATAGATATTGAACCTGGGTTTTCAACGGAGGGCTTCAGTAAATATATGCAATCAAAAGGCATAAATGAATCACTGCTAAACAAAATCATTATTGGAATGCAAAGATTAAATGAGAAAATTAGTAATGATGGTAAGAATCTTGGCAAAGGCTATAGAATTGGACATAGTTATTTTTGTAATACACCAGAGCAAGGACAATCCCAGGAAGTATGGTATAAGCGTGTTATTATTTCTGAAATAAAACCACTTCTATATGAATATTGGTTTGATGATGAGGATACTGCTGAAATAGAAGTAAAGAATTTGTTATAGGGTGTAGATATTATGTCGGAACGAATACCAATAAAAAATATCTATTATATGTTATGCTATGCTTGGGATAGATTAAATGAAAAAGATATTATTTTAGTAGACAATACTGAGGGAAATAACTTACTTGACCTATTTGCAAGGGTTATGGTAAATGGCCTTAACTATCTTATAAAAAGAGGATTAGATAGAAGATACCTATGTGTTAATGATGATATCAGTTTTATAAGAGGGAAAATAGACTTCAATAATTCTATAAAGACATTGCAATGGGTTAACGGGAGAATGTCCTGTGAATATGATGATTTAAGTCATAATGTCTTGCATAATCAAATAATAAAGACCACCATAGAGCAATTAATTAAGCATAAAGGGTTAAGTGATGAACTAAAAGATGGATTGTTAAACTTATATAAATATTTTAGATACATTGATACTATAAAACTTAATAAGAAGGTTTTTAAAGAGGTTCAAATAAATAGAAACAATCAATATTATGATTTTTTGTTAAAAGTATGTGAAACTATTTATGATAATTTGTTAATAGATGAAAATACAGGTCAATCAAAATTCAAAGAATTTGAAAGAGACCCTAAGCAGATGGCTTATTTATTTGAAAACTTTGTTCGTAATTTCTATAAAAGAGAGCTAAAGGGTTGTAAGGTATATAGAGAAAATATAAATTGGGATACTGATGATGACAATACTTTTAACGAATATCTGCCTCAGATGCAGACGGATATTTCTATAGAAACAGATAGCAAAAAAATAATTATTGATACAAAATTTTATAAGGATACCTTTACTTATTATATGGATTCTAAGAAGCTAATTTCAAGTAACTTATATCAGATTTTTGCTTACATTAAAAATATTGAAGCAAAAGGTGGTTTAAATACTAATGCTGAAGGTATCTTGCTCTATCCTATGGTTAATCAGCAAATAGACTATGATTACTTAATTCAAGGACATAAGATTATGATTAGAACAGTTGACTTAAATCAGGAATGGAGACTAATTCATAAAAGACTTATAGATATAATTATTGATAGGGAAAATTGAATATGTAAAAATTTGAAAGAAGGAAGTACAAGCTAATGGGTAATGTAAATAAGTTTAAAGAAATTAAAGGGGAGACTATCTGGGAATTGGATGAATTTATAAATGTCATTGAACTTCACTTTGGAATAGAGAGTGATGTTCTTGATATTATGAAGGACATATATAATGGTTTACAACAAGTAAAAAGCAAAATTAATGTTAAAAAGAGAAAAGGGAACGATGTTGTTATTAGATTTAAAGAAGGTGGAAATATTGCGACATTTTGGTTTAATAATAATAGCGTGTCGATTAGGGTAGTTGGAGACGAACTCTTTGATAAGCAAAAGACTATTAATAATGTATCAGAATTAGAAAAGTATAATGTTGTTGATATTATTTCAAGAAAAGCAAAACTGATGTAATTATATCTAAAATGATAAAGATAGATATTATAAAAATATAGTATAAGAGGATAAGGAAAATGAGATTTTTAGAAATTAATAAAAATTTTGCCCCTATAGATATCAATCATGGAGATGAACTATTTCCTAATGGTATATTTGTGTTTAATATTACAAAAATGATTGAGTCTATAGAAAACTTTAAGGAAGAAATTATAATTGAAGATATCAATGTGTTAGAATATCGGAACAATGCTTTTTCTGTTATAGATGAAAGCCATGTTGATTTAGTTGATATCTCAAATCCAATAATATTGGCAGAAATATGTCCTAATACTTTTAATGTAATAGATGGTCATCATAGACTTGAAAAAGCTTATAGAAATGGTATTGATGGAATAAAGGCATATAAATTAACACCAGAGCAATTTATCCCTTTTCTTACTACAGTAAAGGGATACGAGGCTTTTGTTGAATATTGGAATAGTAAGTTATAAAAGAGAAAACAGAGTGTATAGATACAAGCATAAAGAGTTAAATATATGCCTGAATAGCTTTGTTTTATTGAAGTTACCGAAACTATATTTTGACGAAACAATGGAAGATGGGTTGTTAGGGCTTTGCTCAAGTGAAAAATATAAAACTTTATCAATAATATTAATTATTATTATTATGAAAAGTAGTACATATTGTTTGGCGTTATAAGGGGGAAAACCTATGAAAAAAACTGTAAATGAAAATATTAAAAGAATTAGAGAGGCAGTTGAAAATGATAAGTTAGTTGTTTTTATTGGAAGTGGAGTATCTTCAAATTCTGATTTGCCAAGTTGGTCTGGATTGATTAGAGATTTTTCTGAATCTATGGGACTAAGTGTTAAAAAGGAATTGGGGGTTGATGATTATCTAAGAATTGCACAATACTTCTATAATGAAAGGGGATTAAAGGAGTATTATGACTGTATAAATAACAAATTTAGTAGAAAGGTTACATACAATAAAATTCATGAAAATATATTAAGCTTGAATCCAGCTCATATAGTAACAACAAACTATGACGACTTAATTGAACAAGCTATCGAGGATAGTCAATTGGTATTTGATGTTGTATGTGAAGATATTGATTTGCCATATACACCGAATGGTCGATTATTAATAAAAATGCATGGGGATTTAAAAAGAAAAAATATAGTCTTAAAAGAAGATGACTATTTGCTTTATTCTCAAAGATTTAAACTTATAGAAACATTTATTAAGTCTTTATTTGTTAACCATGTTGTTTTATTTATAGGGTACTCATTACAAGATATGGATTTAAAACTAATCATGAAATGGGTAAAAGATATTTTAGGTGAACATTTTCAAAGAGCATATTTCTTAGATGCAGATGAAGAAGAAAAGGGACAAGTTGAGATAAATTATTTTAAGAACTTGGGAGTCAATATAATTAATAAATTTATGATAGATGAAGAATACCAAAATATGATAGTTGAAGGACTCCAAAGTCAAAAAGGAAAAAATATAGTTAGATGCATCAATTATATTATGAATTTTGAAAATAATCCTGTGGATATTATAGATTATTTTTTTAATAGATTAAGTATATTTAAAGACTTGCATAGACTTAGATTAAAGGACATTATAGAAGCCTTAGGAGTAAAAATTATCTATTCAATTCAAAATAATAATTTTATTGAAGTCATTTCTAATGAAGAAAGTAAAGGTTTAGAGACACTTTTAAATGAGTTTATAGTATTAGACTCTTCTGAAAATAATAATGAAAAAGGATTCTATGATAAAGTTAATAAGGCTGATTTTGTAAAGTCTATTTTTTTAAATGCTGATATTTATGGGATTATAATTAACCAATCAGATAAAGAAGATGGTAATATTTCATATGAGTTTCAGAAAGAGCATAGAAGTAGTGAATTAGACATCTTAAATTGTTTAAAGTTAAATAACTTTATAGAAATAAAATTATACTGCGAACAAACATACAAGCCAATTAAGCACCATAAGAATAACTACTTTAATGAGTTAATTAGAGCATATGCAAACTATTTAATGCACAGATATGTAAGTGCTTATGAAATACTAAAGAAACTTTCTAAAAAGGCTTATAGAGATAAAGAATATACTGTGTTTTATATATGTGAGTTTAATAAGAAACAATTAGCAAGGTTTATAAGTAATCGATTTGGAATAGGTGAAACTGTTTATGAAGAGCATATTAATAGGATATCTGAAGAAGTCAAGGAAGAAAATAAAAATGTAGATTTAAGAGAATTATATTATTTGTTACCTAAAAAAGAACGAGCCACAGTAAATTTTCTAAATGATGTGATAATAAATGAAAGTTATTTTAATGATAAGAAAGTTAGGATTATAGAACTCAAGGAAAAAGTAGAAAGAGAAGTTACAACTTTATTTGTTGGCATATCAACATCTCCTAATGGAATTACTGAACTTAAGCGCGAAGTACATGAATTTTGGGAATACACACATAATTATTTTTTAATGGTAGACGAATACTCTGATATAAGGAATTATTATTTCAATTATATCTCAGCATTATTGAGTACATATTCAAAAGAGAAAGAAGAAATTGATGAAGAAAGCATGATTTTTTCAAAAGAAATTACTCATACTATGCCTGATTATAAATTTGATAGGCTTGATTTATTTATAATATATAGATATATTGAGAATAAGGAGCTACTAAAGTTGCTTGACGAGTATAATATAGATAAAATTGCAACTGCAGTTCCGAATATATATTTTATAGGGAGTTTTCACAATGTTGTCCAAAGTTATATATCTATTAATTACACAAGACATTTGACAAATTTAATTTGTAATATGATTGCTGTGGGTAGTAAACTTACTTTGACAGATGATGAATTAGATAAATTTTTTGATTATATTTTGCTGTTAATTGAAAAAGGACAAATAAAAACAGAAATATATAAAGCATTAAATTATTCCATCATCAAAATGTATGAAAACAACTTAATTAATTTAGATTTTATTAATAAGCTAATAACTATTTTTATTGAAAAACTATTGAATATAGAAAATAATAATAATAACCAAGGAGGTTGGGAAATAGAGGCTATTTCTCAAACTAACCTTATAAATAATTTAACAATAATTTTTAGCTCAACAAATGAAAATGATAGGCTTGTATCTGATGAATTATTGAAGAAATTAATTCACTCAATTAGGTACTGTGAGCTAAAAGGATATAAGTACGCTATAGTTACGGAATTGCTTATTCCTGCATTTAAAGTAGTTAATCAAGAAATGAAAGAAGAGATAGAGGATTTTATCAAAGATGAATTATCTACAAAATTCAATCAAAGATTGTATATTGATGCATGTATTAATAATATTATTAATACAAATAAAGAATATGAACAGATGTTATATAATGAAACTATTTCATTGATACAAGATAGAAGTAATACTGGAGTAACTACTTTTCCAGACCCCGTTGTAAGGAATCTTAGAAATATTGTTAATTTATTTTATAATAAGAAGCTTATAAGTATAGAACAATTTAGCAATTTTAAGGGATATGATAACTTATTTGATTTCATCTTCGAACCTAACATATTTGATTTTGAAAAATTTGATGTTAATTGGTTATTAAGGTTTAGCAATGAGTTTTTAGAAGAACTATCAAATATTGATGTTGTTAAAACAGGGATAAGAAATAAATTTAAAAATGAGATGATAGAGAAGAATTTAGATAAAAGATTAAAGGAAATTTATTTTACACATTTCAGTTAATATTAAGGGAAAAGAAGGTAGTTATACTGTTCGTAAATACTAATATAAAAAGATAATATAGGATTAGTATAACGAGCATATTAAATGGTCAACTGTCTATTTGCGCAGAAATTCTATTTGTAAATTCTATTTAAAAGTATATATTACAAATAAGAATACAAAGAAAATAGTTATTTAAGTAGATACAATATAGAGATATAAAGGAAACAAAAGATTAATTTCTCTTTGTAAATTATCACAAAAATATTTATGATTACAAAGAAAATTATTAAGAAATACAAAAAACAAAAATAATGCTATTTCCTATAACAATTTGCTTTAAAAAAAATAAGCAATATTGCATATAGGGAATGGCATTTTTTTATTGCCACAAATAAGAAATATATAGGGGTGAGTATATGGCTAAACGAAATTTAGAATGGAATGAAAATAAATTAAGAAGATATCTGGAAGAAGGGAGAGGACAAGGAATAGGAAAAGATTATAAGCCTTGGCTCACTATTCAAGACTTTCCCAGCATGGGCAGAGTTTCAAGGATATATTCAACCAAAACTGAAAGGATTCATCATTTCTTCTCAGACAATGAAACACGGATGTTTTATTTACTTCATTGGGAAGATGCTGTAATCGATATTAGAGAGCATTTTCCATTGCTTGATATAGGACAAGTTATAAAAGATAAAATAGGATTGGATTTAGATAAATTTGTAGACAAGCAAACTGGAACACCTTATATTTTTTCCACTACTTTTTTAATCGCAGTAAAAGACACAAAAAATGGAGAGTTTTATGTAGCAAGAAGTGTTAAATCTGCAATTGAATTAGAGAAGAAGCACATTATTGAAAAGTTTGAACTGGAAAGAAGATACTGGGAAAGCAAAGGAATTGACTGGGGAATTGTAACACAGAAAGATATACCAGTTATAAAAGCGAAAAATATAGAATGGGTTTATTCTGCTTTAGAAAATAGTGAGGAAAGAGGAATAGATAATAAAACAAAGATGGATTTGTCACAAGAACTAATTTTAAGGTTAATGGATAGTTCCAATGCAGTTAGAGAAATAACTGCACTGTTTGATGATGAATTCCAGCTTGAAAAAGGAACAGGATTATATTTATTTAAATATCTTATTGCAATCAAGAACATTAAAGTAGATATGGACCAAAAAATAAACATCAATTTACCAGCAAACGAGCTAATTCAGGAAGTGGAATTTGAAGGAGGAGTGAGACATGGAAAAGCTCATAGTGGTTAATTCTATTATCCGTTGGAAAAAGGAGGAACAAACAGAAAGACTTCTTTGGATAGATAGCTTTAGAGAGCTTACTTTTACGATAGATATATATAAGAATCAGTACAGTCCAAATCTAAGGTATATTAATGATATTATAGATGATTTAAATAACGATGCTGCAGTGTTATTTGAAGAAGACCCTTGGCTGAAAATTATTCGTGAGGAAGATATAAATGAGAAAAACAAGGAAAGGAGAAATAGAGCTTGGCAAATTATCTCATACATAATAAATGCCTGTGGTGAACCTAATATCTATGATTCAAGGATAAGAAGTAAATATATTAAAAAAGCAAGTGAAAGATTTAATATAAGTGATAGAAGTATTTATGAATATTTTAAAAGATATTGGCAAAGGGGACTAACAAAAAATGCATTACTGCCTGATTATCATAATTGTGGAGGTAGGGGAACAGACAGGAATGTAGGTGAAAGAAAGAGAGGGAGACCAAGAAAGAGCTATAAAGGGGAGGGAATAAATGTAGATGAAGAAACTAAAAGAATTTTTAGATTAGCAGTTAAGAGATTCTATTATACAACAACTGAGAACTCTCTAACCACAACTTATGAACTTATGAGAAAAGAGTATTATGCTGAAGGATATAAATATGAAGATGATGTAAAGAAACCTATTTTATTAGATAGTAATGAAGTTCCAACCTTCGGGCAATTTAGATACTGGTTTCAGAAAGAGAGAAATCTACAAAAAGAAGTTTCAGCCAGAACAAGTGCTAAAAGATATCACCTGGAAAACAGAGCCATACTTGGAGACTCTACTCAAGAAGCACTTGGACCTGGGTCTATATATCAGATAGATGCTACTATAGCAGATGTTTATCTTGTATCGAGATATAATAAAAGTCACATTATAGGAAGACCTATTGTGTATGCAGTAATAGATGTTTTTAGTCGTATGATAGTAGGTATATACATAGGTTTAGAAGGACCATCTTGGATAGGAGCTATGATGGCACTTATAAACGCAACAACTGATAAGGTTAAGTTTTGTAATGAATATGGAATTTCAATAATATCTGAAGAATGGGCTATTAATAATCTTCCAGAAAGTATAATTGCAGATAGGGGAGAATTTGAAGGTAATATTGTTGAATCATTAATAAGTGGATTAAATATAAAGGTATCTAATACAGCATCTTATAGGGGAGATATGAAGGCTATAGTAGAGAGATATTTTAGAACTATAAATACCAAAATTAAACCTTTTGTCCCTGGCTTTGTAGGTGGAGATTTTGCTCAAAGAGGAGGAAAGGATTATAGATTGGATGCAAAATTAGATATATATCAATTTACAAGGTTAATGATTAAGTGTGTATTATATCATAACAATCATCATTACTTGCCTACATATAGTAGGGAGGAAATGATGATAGAGGACGATATAAGCCCAATACCAATAAACCTTTGGAACTGGGGGATTGCAAACAGAGCAGGAAGACTTCGCTATGTAGACGAAGAAATAGTTAAGCTTAATTTACTACCACAGGATACAGCAACAGTGACAAGCCAAGGAATTAGATTTAAAGGTATGCTATACGGTTCAGAGAAGGCACTTAAGGAAAGATGGTTTGAAAAGGCAAGAAATAGAGGAAGTTGGAAAGTGGATATTGTATATGACCCTCGGAATATGGACTATATTTATATACTAAATGATACAAGGAGCTTTGATAAGGGATTTTTATTAAGTCATGAGGATAGATTTATGGGGAAAACATTAGAGGAAATAGAGTATCTATTGATTTATGAAAAAATGCAATATGAGAAAACTCAGGACAAAGAATTACAGGCGAAAATAGATTTAATTTGCGATATTGAAGCAATAGTGAAAGAGGCAGAACAACAAGTAGTGGAAGATAAAGAGATAGGGATAAGTAACACCAGTAGATTAAAAGGTATAGGTCAAAATCGTAATAAAGAAAAAATGATAAATAGAAAATCTGAGTATATAGAATTGGATAGAAAAGAAATCTCAAATGAAGGAAAAGTTGTTTATATAAATTCTGAGGAAGATGATGACTTTGCGAATGATTTTAAATTACTTAAACAGATTCAAAAGGAGAGATTCGATGAAGAATAAGATTGAGATACCTTTAGGGGGAATAGGAGAAGTTGCAGAGTATAAGGAACAAATAGTAGAAGATTATAGAGACAATCCTTTTATAGAAGCATTACCTGAAATTTTAACTAAAGAGGAAGTAATCCACAAGCTAACAAGTTATCCACCGTTTAATGAAGAAGAACGACATTTAGATGTGCATTACAGATATCATATTGTTCAGAGGCTATTTCAATATTTCCAGCCATTAAGCATTCACATAGATTTAGAAAGTCGAATATCCAGAATGATAAGACAAGGCTACTTAGCACGAAATCCATTGGATGTAGAATACAAGAAAGGACTTCACGATGGATATGAAATGATTCAAAATAAAAGTTTAGAATTAACAGGAACGCAAGGAGTAACTACTACAGCTTATGGATTTACTATTATTGGAGCTTCTGGTATGGGAAAGTCTGTATCTATAGGGAAGATATTGTCCTTATACCCTCAGGTAATTATTCATTCAAACTATAAAGGTATTCCATTTAGTCAATATCAAGTGACTTGGATGAAAATAGATTGCCCACACTCAGGTTCACTAAAAGAGTTATGCATTAATTTTTTGATAACTATTGATAGTATATTAGGCACTGATTATTATAAAAAAACAATGAGGGGAAATTCATCAGCGAATACCCTTTTACCTGTTATATGTCAAATATCAAGGCGATGTGGATTAGGCATGTTAATTATTGATGAGATACAAAGTCTAAGCTTAGCTAAAAGTGGTGGGGCAGAGAAGATGCTGAATTTCTTTATGACACTCATTAATACTATTGGTGTTCCAGTAGTGCTTATTGGAACGAATAAAGCAATGTCAGTATTACAGTCTCAATTTCGACAAGCAAGGAGGGGGAGTGGTCAAGGTGACATGCTCTTTGATAGAGTAAAAAGCAAAGATGAAATATCTTGGAACTTATTTATAGAAGGATTATTTCAATATCAGTGGGTAAGGAAACCTTGTATTTTAAATCAAGAACTGAATGATACGATTTATGAAGAGAGTCAGGGGATTTTTGATATAGGAATTAAGTTATTTGTAATGGCCCAAGTACGAGCTATGGCTACAAATAAAGAAGAAATAACCCCAAAGTTAATAAGATATATTGCAAAGGAAAATCTGAAGCTTGTTAAGCCAATGTTGGATGCACTAAAGAACGGTAATATAGCAAAGATAGCACAGTATGAAGATATAGCTCCAATAGATTTTAATGAGTTTATGAATCAACAAATAAGCAATATAAACTTAGATAGAAAAATAAAAGAGATACAACAATCAAAAAAGAAATCACAAACTCAGAATGAAAGGGTAAAAGAGGAGGCGATTTTAAGATTATTAGACTTAGACATAGAGCCTAATATAGCTAAAAAATATGTAGATTTAGTTTTAAAAGACATTGGAGATAATGAAGATATAAATGAGGTTGTAAAATTAGCATATAGAATGATTATAGAATCAGATATCGAAAGCTCTAAGAAAAAGCAGAAAACTAAGAAAGTAGATGAATATGGGGAGAATGATTTAAGATATATAATTAAAGAAGGTAAGAAAGAAAAGTTATCGGCATATGAAAGCTTAAAAAATGCAGGTTATATCAAAGCACCACAAGAAAATCTTCTTAAGATAGGGTGATATTATGACAATGTATTTTTTCCCTACTCCATATAAAGATGAACTTTTATATAGTATTTTAGCAAGGTATTGTATTCAAAGTGGAAATTCTAATGCTATACAAAACTTTGATGACATGTTTGGAACAAGAAATATTATAGCTTCAATAGAACTATCGGGGAAATTAGATGCTTTAATTGCAAATATGCCTCTAAATACACTTTATACATCAGATTATTTTATTTTCAAACATACTTTATTTCCGTTTCTTGCATCCTTTGTTCCAGAAGAAAGAGCAAAAGATGTAATGAAGAATATGAAAAATGGTGATGTAGCTAATGCTTACAATATGTTAGGATTGACAGCAAGTAGTATTTCTTATAATAAGTATTTTCGATTTTGTCCAGAATGTATGAAAGAAGATATAAAAAATTATGGAGAAGCATATTGGCATAGACTTCACCAGATAACAGGAGTTTTTATATGCCCTAAGCATAAAGAGGTTTTATATGATAGCAGAATTTTAATGAGGGGAGCAAATAGACAAGCCTATATACCTGCTACTGTAGATAATTGTTTAGTTAAAGAAATGAAATCTTTTTCTGAGGATACTTTTAATAAACTACTATGGATTGCAGAAGATATAAAGAGCATATTAAACAAAAAATTTACTTTTCAATCCCTTAAAAAACATAATTATATCTATATGGAAAAGTTAATTGAAAAAGGTTTTGCAAACTTGAACACTATGGTTCATCAGAAGAAATTAAGGAAAGCTATATATGAGTTCTGGGGGGAAGAAGTTTTACAAATGCTTCAAAGCCCAATAGATTGTAACAAAGACTGTCACTGGCTAAATTCATTGGTAAGGGATAATAAAATTACTTCTCAACCGATTAGGCATCTGCTTGTGGCAAGGGCTTTAGGGCTTAAGACAATAGACCTTCTGGATAGTCAATCATATATTAATATAGAAAAAGACCATAAAGAGCAATGGGAGGATAAATTAATAGAACTATGTAAGCAAGATTTGAGTATAAGAGAAATAGCAATAGCATTAGATTCCACTCCAAAGACAATTAGAAAAAATATTGATAAATTAGGTATAGAACCATTTTGGAAATATAATGGTGGTGGAATGTTTATATATCAAGATTATAGAGATATGGATGATTTTAAAATTAGACAGAAAAATGCGAGGGAAAGATGGTTGGATTTAATGAAGAAAAATCCAAAGCTAAGTAGAAATAATTTAAAAAAGTTGGATGAAGGTCTTTATACTTGGCTTATAAGACATGATAAAGAATGGTTGGATAACAATGCTCCTGCAATCAAAAATCATAATCCACCTATTGACTGGAACCAGAGGGATGAAGAATTGCTACCACAGGTTAAAGAAGTTGTAAGCAAAATGCAAGACGGAAAACCTGAAAGAATTCGATGGACAACCATAGGAGGTAAACTTGGCATAAATGGATGGTTTTCAAAACGGAAAGACAAATTACCTAAGGTTAAGGCTTATTTAGACCCAATAGAAGAAACATTACAGGATTTCCATATAAGAAAAATAAAGTGGGCAATAGAGGAATTAGAAAGTGAAGGGGTAAGTATTAGTAAATGGAAGTTGATTGAAAAATCAGGAGTAAATGCAAGGTATATAGCTGATATAAAAGATAGAGTTAGTCAGGTGTTAAGAGAAAAGGGATATGATGAAGAATTGCTTAGTTAATATATAGGTAAAGATTTAGAGGAAGGGATATAAGGAATGATATTTCTTCTTTTATTTTGTGAAATAAATGTAGATATATGGTATTATAAGGGTGAAACTTTCAAAATATTTACATATTAAAGGGATAATAATTTGAAGTATATGGGTAGATAGAAGATAATTTAATATTAATAGAAGTGTTAAGGGGGAACTATTCATGAGTATTTCTACTACATTAAGTTCAATAAATCAAATTACAAAAGAGATAACAAGATTAGAGAAAGCTCTATTAGATGAAACCAAGAAAGAAGCTGATATTACTAAAAAAATAAATAGTACAAAGAAGAGTATAACTAAAAACACATCAGTTTCTACAGTAAATTCAAAATTAGGGCAAATTGAAAGATACGAGAATGATTTAGTCAAGACTCTAAACAAGAAAACGGATATAACAAAGAAGATAGCACAGAAAAGAGAAAAATTAAATAGCTTGAATCAAAAACTTCAGAAGGAAGAACAGGTAGAAAGCAAAAGAAGGCAAAAAGAACAAGAAAAAGTTCAAAAAAACTATGAAAATAGGATAGATGAATTAACAGCTCAACTTAAAAATAATGTTTCATCAAATATATCAGAGGTTGGAATAAATACATTAGATGAAACATTATTTGAAGAAAAGTATGATGTTTTTATTTCTCATGCTTCCGAGGATAAAGAAAGCTTTGTAAGGGAATTAGCTGATACATTGATGAAAGATTATAATATAAAGGTATGGTATGATGAGTTTTCTATAAAATGGGGAGATAGTTTAAGAAAAAGTATAGATAAAGGATTGAAGTCATCTAAATTTGGAATTGTTATCATTTCTAAGAGTTTTATTAAAAAGGGATGGACCAATTATGAATTAGATGGATTATTTCAAAAAGAAATGACATATGGAAAAACAATATTACCTATATGGCATGATATAACTAAAGATGAGGTACAGGATTTCAGTCCTTCTTTAGCTGGAAGAAAAGCATTAAATACATCAATGTATACAATCAAAGAAATTGCTGAGGAATTAAAAAATATATTAGATGAGTAATTATAATAAATCAAATAATTATAGTGGAGGAAGATAATGATATGAAGGATATTTTTTCCTATAATTCAGATGTTGATAAAAATGCATATATGAATTGGAGAATTGATAGACACAATAATATTAATAATATGATTACCATTGCAGATGGATATATGAAAGCATCAATTTTATTAGCTAAACAATCTATTGCAGATAATGATGATAAAAAGGCAGATATATTAATTTTCCCAATTTTATTTGATGCAAATCATGCTATTGAATTATATTTAAAGGCTATCAATTGGTCTTTAAACATACTTTTAGATAATGGTAAAAAGAATGAGGGTAATCATGATATTCAACAAATTTTTTCAAATGTATGTTCAAGAGTAAATGAGTTTGAAAAAGAAAAAGAAAAAAGAAAACAATTTAAAGATTTAACCAGTGATTTAAGAAATTATATAGATGAGTTGTATTCAGAAATAAAAAAGTCATCAGTTAAAACAAATAAAGATAATATGGATTTTTCACGATATCCTTTTGTCAAAGGATATATAAATCATTTTTATATAGAGGAATTTGATAATGTAGTTGTAGATTTAGAAAGTTTTATAACAAGATTTGAAGAAATAGGTAGGAATCTTGATAGTATAGCCAAGCATTATTTATATGATTATATACTTGAGGGGGAATAAAATATTAGGGAATAAAGTAATTATAAAATTTAAAAGGAAGCTGATATAGATGAGTAAGCTTTTACCAATAGCAGAGCTGATAAAGCAATTATTAGAATTAGAATTTAAAGAAGAAGCTAAATATACTTTGGAATCTAAAAAAGATTGGTTACTTAATATACCAGATAAAGACTTATATAAGGAATTCTGGGAAGATATATCTGATGTATATGGTGTATTAGTTGATGATAAATGGACATTAGATGATAAGTTAGGCCGTAAATCAAACTTTATAAAAAATGGTATGGCAAGAATAGATATTTGGTTTGAAGAACCATATAATTTTATTTGTGAATTTGATGAGAAACAACATTTTAACCAATATAGGCTTATGACATTAGAAAGAGGATATAAAAATTTAAAACCTTCCTTTGATTATAATTCTTATTATGATTTATCCAGTAAATCTATTGTTAACCCAGGGAAAAGTGGCTTTCATAAATTAAAAGGTAAGGACATTTTATTTCCTGAAATTCTTAAAGGAGACAAACAAGATAATAGAATAAGACAGAGAGCATTTAGGGATTATCTTAAAGATATAGTTCCTGTTAAATTAGGATACAACCCTACAGTTAGAATAAATTATCAAGTCACTAATAATAAGATTAAGGATTTTACAAAAGAGGATTTGGAAAACATAAAAAGGTATCTATATGATAATGATATATTCCAGAAAGCATTATTGAAAGATAGTAGAGGTAGAGTTAGAGTTTAAAACAAAGGAGTATAGGGGGATATAGAGATGAGAATAGTCTTTTTTAACATTTCTTATATGAATTTCTATAAGGGAAAAGAAGATGATATTATGGCTGGCAATTTTCGATATGTAAGAGAAAAGGGAGATGGAGGGGAGAAACATAACTTTGCTCCATGGATAGTAGATGGAAGAGAAGTTTGTTATGGATTTGTAGAACCAGGATTCACCAAAGGTGGTTATGAAAAAGGCAGACAAAGACAAATGCATATTCAAAAGATTAAGGATGCAGGTAATCCAGGAGAGAAATTGGACAATGTACTGGTGGTTTGGTGTGCAAAATTACCAGAATCAAAACATTCAGTAATAGTTGGTTGGTATAAAGATGCAACAGTTTATAGAAATGTTAATTTGCTACCCTATGATAAAGATACCGATAGGGGGTTACCAGAGTTTGGATATTGGTATAATGTAGTTGCAGATAAAGGGAATTGCGTACTCCTCCCAATTGAAGAAAGGAAAAGAGATAAGTGGAGAGCTTATCGTAAGCGACAAAATACGGATAATTTTGGATTTGGACAAAGTAATATGTGGTATGCAAGAGAAGAAAGTGCACAAAAATATGTATCAGATATAATTAAACAGATAGAAGAATATAACGGTGATAACATGGTCTAAGGTATATAAGTAAATTTGTATAAAATAAGAACTTTATTTTTGTAATTTTAAAATATAGTAAATATTAGGGGGTATTATAAAATGGGGATACTTAGTTTTTTGGGATTTATAATTGGTTTTATATGGTTTTTACTCAGATTATTTAAGAAGGGGAAGAAAAAACAACCTTTAATTTTTATGCTCATTTGTTTTGTAACCTTTATAGTATCGGTATCTATGTATGATGATTCATCTCATGTAGATAATGAAGAAAAGCAAATTGAAAGAGGTGAAATATTGAACATATCAGATTTGCATAATTATGAGTGGGGAGATGTCGCTGTAGATGCCTTAAATTCTATTGGTGTAGAAGAGATAGAAGAAATTAAAACAGAGGTTGTTAAAGATTCATCTGTTTCTTTTAAAATAACAACCTCAAAAGGAAGATTATGGATTTGGGTAGAGTCTAATTATAGTGATATATGGAGTGTAAAATGGATAAAGGATTATGATAGCCACAATTACTACTATATAAATGAAGAAGAAAAGTATGTTGGTGATAGTTTATTAAAGGAAGATATCTATTCTTTTGAAACAGGAGAGATAAAAGAAAAAGCAGATGTTAATGCAGTAAAGGCATATTACGATAATTTAGAAACTGAAAGAGAAAAGGAACGAGCGAAACGAGAGAAGGAAGAGATGGAAGCTATTACTACTGAATTTCTTGAAATTTATAATGCCTTTAAATCAAATGAACTTGTGGCTAATGATAAGTATAAAGGCAATAGATATACTATGATTGGAAGATTTGAAACTGTAGAAGAAGATGGACTTTTCAATACTTTATTTAAAGAAATAGGAGTTACTGTTATTGTAAAAGTTAATGATAAAACATATAATTTATGGTGTAAATTTGATGAATCTGAAAGAGAAAAACTTAAAAAATACTCGAAGGGAGATATAATTAAATTTACAGGTGAATGTATAAGCTGGGGAAGCTGGACAGATTGTAAAGTAGAATAAATATAAAATATAAGTTTAAAAACTTAGGAAAATATATTTTAATACTTTCACAAATATAAGGAGAAAAAGAACATGAAAATAATTAATTTATTTAATAAGGGTAAAAAAAGTATTACTATTAAGAATACATCTTGGGCTTTAATTTCAAATATTGACGCAATGGAGTTTCAGGTTGATTTATATAAGCAAGATTTCAAGGAGATAATGGAAAATATGTTTCCACAATACAACATTGAACTTGATATTGTTGATGATGTAGATTGTTTTTTTTATCCTAAAATAAAGGGAAATATTACAGAAACAGAAAAATCAGAACTCATTGAAGCTGTATATTCAGATGCATTAATTACTCTTCATGCAAATGAAAAATATTATATATCAAATACTAAAGATACTGAATCTAACGATATTAAAGATAATAATCTAAAAAGACATTATCATAAAGATGATTCACAATGCATTATAGATGGTAGATATGATTTGTCAAATTTTAAAGAAAGAGAGCTAACATCAGTAGAGTTGTATTTTTTAAAGTATATAGCAACTATAAAATCAAATCCTCTTAAGAGTATATCTGGAGATTGGACTCATGATTATCATCTAAAATACCAAGATGTTTTAAATCAGTTTGTAGGTCAAAAATTAGTAGAAGTTGAAGAGTTAAGTTTAAGTGAAAAAATAAATCTCATTCATACAGTGGATGATTTAAAAGGAATCTTAAAATTCAAAGAACTTCCAGTTAAAGGAACAAAGCCTACTTTAATTGAAAGAATGATTGAGAACTCTGATGAAAATGAACTAAAGGATTATAGAAATCAAAGATATATTAGATATAAACTAACGGAAAAAGGAATGGAATTAACAACCCCACTTAATCCTTCGATAACGAGAGATATGGAATTGGAAGATAAAAGTTATCATTTGGTTTTGAATAATGAAATAGATAAAGCTTATAAGATTATATCAAGCTTTAAAGCACAAAAAGATTTTCCAGGCTTAGGAATTCAAATTAATATAAGTGGAAATGAGAAAGCTATAATTGAGTTAGATGATGTGAAGTTATTTAAATATAATAAATTAATTAATATAAATCTTAATTTGCCAGAAAATATAAGAGATAAGCAAAAAAATATTAATTCTTGCATAATAGTTGGTGATATGTTTGGCTGTAAATCTTTTGAAATTACAAAGTTAATTGAACGATTAATTAACACAGGACTTGATGATGAACAAATTAATAAGTATGTAGATTATGGATTATCTTTTATTCGATAAGATTAAGTACCTTCTTTAATCTTAAATCCTTATATGTATACTTTGTCCCCATAAAATAAAGTTCTTCAACAAGTAAATAAAGTTCTTCAAAGCAGGAGAGTCTTAGATTAAATTCCAAGAAACCTCCTGCTTTTTTATATCCCTTTTTCCTTCCTCTTACCCTTCAACCTTTGAAATCACAACCTTCTCTTTCCCTTATCCTTATCCCTTAAACCTTATTCCTGTTCCAATTCTTTGAAGAACTTTATTTTCATTTGCCTTTTCCCTTTCTCTTTCTTCTTTTCCTTTCAATATTCCTTCAACCCCTTGAAATTACTTGATTCCCTTAATTCTTTTCACTTATTCCTAAATCCTTATCCCTGCTTAAATCCCTTGAAGAACTTTATTTTCATGGTAAAATGGGAATGTAGGAAAATGGAGGGGTTGGAGGGATGGGAGCTTGAAGAACTTTATTTTCAGGTTACATATATGTTTACATCAAATAAAGTCCTATCATTATGCAAATTCTTGATGGGAGTAAATAAAATTGTTTCAGTAAACATGGTTTAGAAGGGATAAGGAATCTCAGTTAAGCCATGTTTTTTTTATTAGGTTTTCAAGAGTAAAGGAAATAAGGATAAGGTTTAAGTCTGGTAAAATCAATGAAATGGAAGGTTAAATAGACAAGAAAAATGGATAAAATTATCCTTTTAAAATATCGTAAGAGTACAAAACGAAAAAATATAGTTATCAAATTGAATTTTAAATATATTTTGAAAAGATAAAGGAATATTATGATATTATAACAGTTAAGGAGGTGATTTTAATGGCAATAAATTTTGGCGTTACACTAGGTGTACTCCATGCAAGGTCTATTGATAAACAGACTGCGAGCTTTGCATGGAGTAGAGATATCGCTGCATAGTATGATTCTGTTTATCATTTAGGCTTTGCACCCTTAAATACTTTAATATTTTAAGGAGCGGGGTCTATATGAAAAACAAATTAATTTTAAAACCATACAAGAAGGAATTTGATTATTCTTATACTTCTGGTGCATATGCAACTTATGAGTTGATAGAAATTAAGCCGGAAATTGTTAAAGCAGTTTATATCCATTCGAGATATTCTAACAAAGAGGAAATGGAAAGGGTTTGTAGAGATAATAAAATCACTTTTTTGTATGATGATAAAACTTTTATTCGAATAAGTCAGAAAGAGAATAGCTATATTATTGGAGTGTTTGAAAAACATTCATATATTTTGGACAAATCAAAACCTCATGTAGTTCTTGTAAACCCAAGTGATATGGGAAATATAGGAACTATAATAAGGACCATGGCAGGATTTAACATACATAATCTTGCAATAATTACTCCAGCAGCTGATATATTTAATCCTAAAACCATTAGGGCTTCTATGGGGGCGTTGTTTAGAATTAATTTTCAGTTATTCAATTCTTTTGAAGAATATAGACAAATATACTCAAGACATTGGTGTTATCCTTTTATGCTTAAGGGAGAAATATGCTTGAATATTGATAATTGTTCAGAAGGAAATCTTTTTAGTTTAATATTCGGCAACGAAGCAACAGGGCTTGATGAAAGTTTTCTAGGTATAGGGACAAGTGTAAAAATCCCTTCTTCAGATCTTGTTGACTCATTAAATTTATCAATTGCAGCAGGAATAGGCATTTTTACTTTTGCAAGTAAAAATGGTCTTATATAAAAAATTCTTTAAAGGCAGGAGAAAGAATGGACTAAAATCCAAGAAATCTCCTGCTTTTTTATTTGAAAAATTTAAATTTTAAGTTATAGATATAAAAAATTATATTAACAGCAATTTGAGTATTATTAAAACATATCAATAAATTTTTAGAATAGATAAATCCTATTTAACATACTGGAGATTAAATGTTATACTACTCAATGAAAAAGGAAATTGTTAGAAGTTTATCATATATTTTAGAATAATTTTTAGAAATGACGGATTAATTAGGAGGAAATATTATGAGAGATTATATTAGAAAGCGTATTACTACTGGAATCTTGACAATATTATTTTCTTTTTGTTTAACCTTTTTTTTAATTAGATATGCTCCAGGAAATCCTATAAAAGTTTTAGCAGGTACAGAAAATCCTAATCCAGAGCTTATAGAACATTTAACAGCTAAATACGGATTAGACAAATCTATTCCAATCCAGTTTGGTAATTATATAAAAAATATATTGAAAGGTGATCTTGGATATTCCTATATGAGCAATGAGCCTGTGTCAAAGTTAATCGGTGAAAAGTTATTTGCCACAATTTTACTTACTTTAACAGGGGTTATATTGTCAGTTATAGTAGGAACATTTTTAGGTGTATATGCAGCAAGGAAAGCAGGGTCTATATTTGATAGGCTTATGTGCAGTGCTTGCTATGTTTTTGATGCTATTCCTGGCTTTTGGCTTGGATTAATTTTGATACTTATATTTGCATCTAAATTTGGAATTTTACCTACTTCAGGAATGTATGATTTAAGAGCAGAACATCAAGGGTTTGCTCGTGTTTTAGACGTTGTAAAGCATATGATTTTACCTGTCAGTACCCTATTTATAATTCAGATGCCAATGTATTTCAGAATAGCTAGATCCTCAGTTTTGCAAACTATGTCAGAGGACTTTATTTTGACTTTAAGAGCAGCAGGAATGAAAGAAAATAAGATATTTAATAAATATGTGTTGAGAAATGCTATAATCCCTACTATTACAAAACTCAGCTTATCTTTGGCATTTATAATTAGTGGAGTAGCTTTGATAGAGATAGTTTTCGCATGGCCCGGTATGGGCAGACTTATTATGGATGCAATAATGAAAAGGGATTATCCATTGCTAACAGGTGTATATCTGATGATCTCTGTATCTATTTGTGTAGTTATGATTATTACTGATATTATCTATGCCTTAATAGATCCAAGAATTAGGCTTGAATAAGGATGTGCTATATTATGAAGAATGTGCAATATATATTGAAGAAAATATGCTCTAGTAAGGAACTATTGATTGGCATTACAATTCTTATAATATTGATTTTAGTAGCAATATTGTCCCCCTTTATTGCTACTAATGATCCTTATTTTTTAAACGATGATTTAACTGCAAGGCCTTCTTCTAAATATATTTTTGGTACTGATGGTTTAGGCAGAGATGTATTTAGCATGGTAGTTTGGGGTGCTAGGACATCATTAAAGGTAGGAATTGTAGTTGCTTTTATATCGTCGATTATAGGGACATTAATAGGAGGTATTGCAGGATATTTAGGGGGAAAGACCGATAAAATAATTTCTGAGATAATAAATGTTTTTTTAATGCTACCAACCTTTTTTCTAATATTAATTATTATTGCAATCTATGGCAGCAGTTTAACTAATATAATAGTTGTCATGGCATTAACAAGCTGGACAGGCACTGCAAGATTGATGCGTTCCCAAGCAATATCCTTAAGAGAAAGGACATTTATAAAAAGCGCTCAAACCATTGGTGAAGGCAATATTAGAATATTGTTTAGGCATATTATACCTAATGGAATTTTCCCCATTATAGCAGATTCCACAATGGCTATATCGTCAGCAATATTATCTGAGGCAGGCTTATCTTTCTTGGGTCTTGGAGACCCCAATGTTATAAGCTGGGGCAAGATAATTGCAAATGGAAAAGTATACCTCCCACGAAGCTGGTGGATATGCACTTTTCCAGGTTTGGCAATTGTATGTACAGTGCTTTCCTTCTATTTAATTGGAGAAGGAATGAATCATCTGTTAAACCCTAAATTTAATGGGAAAGACTGAGGAGGATAAAATGTCATTACTTAATATAAATAATCTAAATATTGTATATAAAGTTAAAGGGAAAAAGATTAAAGCAGTGAAGGATTTATCTTTGAATATAGAATCAGAGGATTCTGTTGGAATAGTCGGTGAATCCGGGTCAGGAAAGTCAACATTTGCTATGTCGATTCTTAGTCTCCTTCCCAAGGAAATAACAGAAATAACGGGAGATATTATATTTGATGGAACTGATCTATTAAAAATAGATGAAGAAAGATTGAGACAAATAAAGTGGAAGGAAATTGCATATGTTTTCCAAAAATCAATGAATTCCCTAAGTCCCGTACATAAAATCGGGCTTCAAATGAATGATATATATAAAATTCATGAGGCACATGCTACAGATAAAGATACTAAGGAGAGAATACTTGAACTATTTAATCTTGTGAATCTATCGGAGGGAGTATATAATCTTTATCCTCATGAATTATCAGGAGGAATGATCCAAAGAGTCAGTATAGCTCTTAGTTTGCTTCATTACCCGAGGCTATTGATATTAGATGAGGCAACAACTGCCTTAGATGTTGTGACACAAGGACAGATACTTGAGGAGATAATGGAGCTTGAAGAAAAGTTAAAATTGACAAGAATAATGATAACTCATGATGTGTCAGTAGTATCTTTAACATGTAAAAAGGTTGCAGTGATGTACGCAGGTTACCTTCTTGAATCAGGATATGTGGAAGATGTCCTTAGTTTGCCTAAGCATCCTTATACTAGGGAGCTTTTGAATTCCTATCCATCTCTTACAGGAGAGAGAAATAGGTTAAAGGGGATTCCAGGTTCTTTTCCAGATCTTAGTGTGGTACATAGGGGATGCATTTTTGCTGATAGATGCAAAGATTCTATGGATATATGCTTTGTCAGAGAGCCAAAGACCGTACAGATATCAAATGATTGGAAGGTAGCATGTCATTTAGTGGGAGGTGAATATAATGACTAGCCTCATAACGGTAAAGGATTTAAGAAAATGGTATGTTCAAAAAAAGAAACAAACTATCAAGGCTGTAGATGGAGTTAGCTTTTCCCTTGAAAGAGGAAACATATTGGGAATAATAGGTGAGTCTGGCTGTGGTAAATCTACTTTGGGAAAATTATTAGTTGCTTTAGAGAGTCCCACAGAAGGAATTATTGAATTTGAAGGCAAGTCTATTGAATACATATTGAGAAATAAAGATTTAAAATTCAGGAGAGATTGTCAAATGATTTTCCAAAATCCATTTGATACCTTTGACCCTAGAGATAATGTTAAAAGGATATTGACTACTGCGTTAAAGATACATGATATAGGAAATTCTGAGGAAGAAAGAATAAATATTTGTATATCAGCTATGGAGAAAGCAGGTATAAGACCAGCAAAGGACTATCTTTCCAGATATCCACATGAGCTTTCTGGAGGACAGCTTCAAAGAATATCTATAATTAGATCTATGCTATTAAATCCCAAGATTATTATTGCTGATGAGCCTGTTTCTATGCTGGATGTATCAGTTCGTGCAGATATAATAAATCTATTGTTACAGCTCACTGAGGAGCGAGGGGCTGGAATGATATTTATAAGTCATGATATTGCAACCACACGTTATATATCCCATAGGATTGCAGTAATGTATTTAGGTAAAATAGTTGAGATTGGGCAAACAGACGATGTAATACATAATCCAAGGCATCCATATACAAAGGCATTGATTTCAAACTGTGGATCTATAAATCCATTTGATAATAAAGATTTAATTAGAATAAAGGGTGAACCGCCTACTCCTGTTGATACAGGTCCAGGATGTTATTTTGCTCCAAGATGCTATAAGGCAGGTGAAAAGTGTAATAAATCATATCCTATTATGGAAGAGGTGGGAGATAATCATTATGCAAGCTGTTTTTATTTATTTAATTAAGGAATTCATTCCTTAATTAAATAAATAAAAAATGAAAGGAGAGGTGAAAAAATATTCCAATGACAAAGAAATTCATTGGATTAGCTTGAGATAAAATAATTAATCAAGCTGTATAAGTAAATATATTACATATAAAAAAATGGAGGGAAAGTAAATGAGAAAAATATCTTTACTTCTTGTTATAGTTCTATGCCTTGGACTATTTACAGGATGTGCTAAGAAAAATGAAGTACCAGAAGCTAATAAAACAGAGGATGTGGCAAAAATTGACTCTGAGCCAGAGGTTTCATCTGAACCTAAGGAAGGTGGAACATTTATAGCAAGTGTATCTAGAGAACCTCAAACATATAATCCTGATGCTCATTCTGATGATGGTGCATATCCAGTGATTCAAAATATTTTCAATAAGCTTGTAAAGATCAATGGATATGATCAAGTGGTTCCAGATCTTGCTAAAGAATGGGAATTCTCTGAAGATGCTAAAACCGTAACATTTCATCTACAAGAAAATGTTAAATGGCATGATGGCAAAGATTTCAGCTCAGAGGACGTAAAGTGGACTTTTGATCAGATAATAAAGGAAAAGGGATTTGCTTCAGCATCACTTTCAGATATTGAAGAAATTATATGTCCTGACAAAAATACAGTAGTATTTAAGCTTAAAGGGCCTAATTCAGGATTGTTAGGATATATAGCATGGTTTGGAACATATATAATGCCAAAGCATATATATGAAGGAACTGATTGGTTAGAAAATCCTGCAAATCAAAGTCCAATAGGTACTGGTCCATTTAAATTTGTAGAGCATAAAAAGGGACAAAGTGTAACTATTGAAAGAAATGATGAATACTGGGGAGATAAACCATATTTAGATAAGGTAGTGTTCTCTATAATTCCAGAGCAGAGTACTGCTTACCAAGCATGGCTAAATGGAGAAACCGACGAAAATAAACATGGGGTTCCTGCTAATGAGCTTAGTGGATTTGAAAACAATCCAGATTATATAATATATGATAAACTTTGGCCAAACAAAGGCTATATACATTTTAATGTAAATAAGGGTAAGTTTGCTGACTTAAAGGTCAGACAAGCAGTAGCTTATGGTATAGATAGAGATGAAATTTTTACTAAGGCATTAAAAGGCATTGGCGAAAAAGCGGAATATTTCATATCACCTCTTTATGATTGGGCAATAAATGAAGATGCAAAACTTCCAGAAAGGGATATTGAAAAAGCGAAAGCTTTACTTGAAGAAGCAGGATATAAGGCTGATGATAATGGAATCTATTTTACTACAACAGTGGATACTTATCCTGGATTTGATGATATAGTAGAAGTTCTTAAATCAAATTTCAAAGAATTCGGCATAGATCTACAAGTTAATGCAATGGATGATGCAGCTTATGATGAGAAGGTTTGGTTTGGACGTGATTTTGAATTAACAATGCTTGGCGGATACCAAGGACCAGATATATCGGCAATAGGAAATCGTATTGGTGTAGGTACTTCAATGAATCTAGGGGAATATAATAATCCTAGAGTAGAAGAATTATTGAAACAAGGGGTAATCTTATCTTCAGAAGAAGACAGAGCACCTATATATAAAGAAATACAAAAAATATTATCAGAGGATCTTCCAAATATATTTTTATATGAAAAGGGAGCAAAGATAGTGGTTAAATCTTATGTAAAAGGTCATCCGGCAGGAGAGGCTGTGGAAAAAGCATCAGAATCTGAATATACTTATATATGGCTAGATAAATAATATAGATAAAATGAGGGACAATACTATTGTCCCTCATTTTATCTATAAAAATTAAGGGTGTAGAAGAATACTTGGATTATTGTAATTAAATAAAAGTGTAGACAATAACTGCCTCATACTTATTTTGCTTTAATTCTATTTTCTCTTAAAGAACCTTATGTTTATTTACAATAAATCTCCTTAATTATTAAAGTATTATTCCCTTTTAAAAAAATGAATAAATTATTCTATACATTAAATTTGTCATATGTCTCCGTCTATGATTATATAGTATGCGAAAAGGTATATATGAAAACATTAAAATAGATAAATCAAGATATATAATTCTTCTTTCCCTATCTAATTGAATCAAAACTTACTTATCAATCCCCAACAACCAATCGACACTAACCTTAAGTATCTTAGAAAATGCTACCAGTTCCATATCAGTAATAATTCTTTTCTGTTGTTCAATTTTTGAAATACTTGCCCTATCTACATAGACAGCAAGTGTTTCAAGTTTTGCTGATAATTCCTGTTGTGTAAGCTTGCTTTTTAGTCTTGCAATTTTTATTCTAGGTCCTGCAACATTACGCTCTTTAGAATCTAATATTAACTTCATAATATACCACCTTTTTGTTCTTTATTGGAACACTTGTATTTTATCCAAAACTATGTAATAATATGTTCTAATAAAGAACAAAATTTTAAAATGGGGGATATTTATTATGCCTAAAGGGGATAAACATAAGGAAATAATTCGTATTGTATTAGACAAGAGATGTAATATAGAATATACAAGCATAGATAATCAAAATGCTATATCTTATATTGAAAAACTAAAGATTTTACAAAGATTGTCTGATGATTTACCATTTCAATATGAGTTAGGTGATTATTATGTAACCCTTGACAAGGTTAATATTACCAATAAATTATACTATTTAATTACAATCGTAGATGAATATAATAAGTGTAGTAATTGCAGTAAGGTATTTATTGATAAAGTCACAGGACTATATAATCGTAACTACTGGGAGAGATTCATCAATGATGAAATGCTTAATCTTAGGACAGAAAGTTTTACTCTGATAATTATTGATGTGGATAATTTAAAGAGAATAAATGATATACATGGTCATACAGCAGGTGATAAAGCCATTGAGATTGTAGGAGAAGGAATTAAAAAGTGTATAAGGAAAAATGATGTAGGGTTAAGGTATGGAGGAGACGAATTTATAATTTTGCTTTTTAAACAAGATAAAAATATAG
Organism: Tissierella pigra; assembly: GCF_018917845.1. Taxonomy (NCBI): domain Bacteria; kingdom Bacillati; phylum Bacillota; class Tissierellia; order Tissierellales; family Tissierellaceae; genus Tissierella; species Tissierella pigra. Next base: position 3,566,845 of record NZ_JAHLPJ010000001.1, on the reverse strand, counting down.
CTTATAAAATTATAGAAAGAATTAGGAGAGAAATTCACAATCTATCTGTAGATTATGGATTAAATATTCAATTTAGTGCAGGAGTTGCTTACAGCAATTCATTTAAAAATATGGTAGATATAATTACTATGGCAGATAAAGATTTATACAAAGAAAAAGCATTAAAAAAAACAAATGAGTGTTAAAAAAGATGATTCGAAAATAGAAATTAATAAAAAGATAAGAAAAATATAAATCAGGAAGTATTAGAAATAAGCAAACAACTAAATAAATTATAAATATTTAATAGATATATATAAATTTAATTTTGTTTATTTTGATTCCAGTAACAATATTGTTAAGATTTTATTATTAAAGATCTATGGAGTATTATGGGTAAGTACTATATAATGAGAATAGAAGTAGTACAAATATTCTAATAAATATTAAAATGAAAGCAATATCTTGGTTACAGAATTAAAATAATATATTTTAGGTAGGTGGAAATTATGAGAAGAAAAGATAGAGAAATGAGTAAAGAATTTGGATTAGAAGTTATAGATAAGGCAAGATATGGTGTTATTTCAATGATTGATGAATATAATGAACCTTATGGAATTCCTCTTTCTATTGTAAGGGATAAAAGCACCTTATATTTTCACTCAGCTATGGATGGAAGAAAGGTAAAGATATTTGAGAAAAACCCTAATGTTAGTATATCATTCATAGGAGAAATAAAGATTCCAGAAAAGTATACTAAAGGTGAACTAGATGAAATAGCAAAGGATGAATCTAAAGCAGTATTACTTATTAGTAGTGTTTTTACAACGGAGTATGAATCGGCAGTTGTGAAAGGTAAGGTAAGATTAGTAGAAGATGAAGAAGAAAAAATAAAAGCCATGAGGCTAATATGTGAAAAATATACTTCCACAAAAATGGATTACTTTGATATAGCAGTTAAATCAGGATTAAAAAGGACTAATATATATGAAGTAGAGATAGAAGAAATTACTGCTAAAAGAAAGAAATATGATAAGAATGGTGAAGAAATGAAATGGGGTAGAATGGAGTAAGATTTCAAATGAACAAGTAGGAGCACTAAAATATAGAATTGATTTCAAAAGATAGTATTAGTGGTTTTCTTAGAGGTTTAGCATACTTCATCTAATGTATTCTTTACTATGTGCCAATAAAATAAAGTTCCTTATAATCAGGAGAGAGCATGGGCTAAAGTCTAGGCTCTCTTTGATCTTTTTGTAGTTTTTATTTTGTGAAGGATTTATGTTTTGTGGTATTATAAAATGAGAAATATAAATATGACTATTAAATCAATATAATAATGATAAAGATATTTAAAGAAATAAATTGGGAAAAAGCCAATACTAACTTAACAAAATACTTTTATGAATATATAATAAAGAGAATAGATATTGATGTAATATGGAAATTTGCACTTAATCACATAAATGTAATTAAAAATTCTTATTTATTGGAAAGAGTATTGAAAGAAAATTTACTAGTAGAAATAGAAGAAAATATTAAAATTATATTAAATAATTTTGCATAATCATAAGAGGTGAATATATGAATATAAAAGAATTAAAAGTAAAAAATATTGACATTTATTCTATGACCTTTTCAGGTATATTATATTTAGGTCTTGGAGTATTATTTTTGACTCAAAAAGCAACTGTCATATTTGCAGTAAAGAATATTTTAAATTTACTAGTTATACTTTTTTGTATAACAGCAATCTTTCAAATCATAGGATTTTCTCCTATTAATAAAAAGAAATTTACTTCAATATCTAGATTATTTGGATTTATACTTAATCTAACTATGGCGTATATTATTTATTTTAAACCTAAATTGATTATTTCCATATTCCCAATGTTTTTCGGAATATATGGCTTCTTTGGAGGAATAATTAGACTTTTAATTTATATCCAATATAAGAAAAATCATGTAGAAAGAAGGTTCTTTGTAGTTATAGAATCCATGATTTTAATATTTCTTGGAATAATTATAATGATTTATCCTCTATCAGCTATTTTACCTATCTCCAATGCAATTGGAATATTTTTTATTCTCTACGGAATTTCATTTATTATAGATGCTTTATTAGATGGATTATCCATAGAGGCAAAAGATTCTTTGAAAAGAAGAGTTAGAATTAATCTTCCCATATTTATGGTTGCATTTATTCCACATAAGATCTTGATGAAAATCAATAAGGCTTTTGAAACTGAAAAATTAAGTCTAGAAGATTTAATAATATCAAAAGAAAACACTGATTTTGATTTAGAAGTTTTAATACATGTAGGAGATAAAGGCGTTTCTGCTTTTGGTCATGTGGATATTTGGTTTGAGGATAGGGTAATGACTTATGGCAGTTATGATGAGGATACTTATAAATTAGCAGGCATCATATCTGATGGAGTTTTAATAGAAGTCTTTGATAAAGAGAAATATATAGAGTTTTCTCAAGAATATATGGGAAAAACCTTATTTGGATTTGGTTTAAAGCTTAATAAAAATCAGAAGAAAAGGGTAAGAGATAGAATCGAAGATATTCGTAAAAACTTGTATGAATGGCATCCTAAAAGCCAAAAAGATGAAGAGTTAGGGATAATACCTGCAAATCCCCATAAAGATTATGCAAGTATAGTATATGAACGGTTAAAAGGGGATTTTTATAAGTTTATTAAGGGACCATTTAAGACATATTTTGCTTTAAATACAAATTGTGTTCTCTTAGCAGATACTATAGTTGGGCAGGCAGGAATAGATTTAGTAAAAATCCAAGGATTGATTTCACCAGGAGCTTATTTTGAGTATTTTAATAGGGAGTTTTCAAGAAAAAACAGCTTTGTAATATCCAGAATTATATACTATAAAGATGGCAGAAAAAATGAAAAATAGTCAAAGAATAAATGAATAAAGATTGATTAAATCCTAGAAGTATTTTCAAGAGAAATCTTGTAAGTATTTTTAGGATTTTTAATTTTACCTTATGTTCTATTCCATTATATGGAATATATTCCATAACAAGTCAAGAACAAATTCAACGATTCTATGTTAATATATAAATATTACAAAATTGTAACCTATTTTTTACTACTTTTGAAGAAAGGCGGAAACCAATGATAAGTAAAATTCAAAGACTTTGGCTAACTTTAGTATTTACCATTATGGTAATCACAGTTCCTAAAACTACATATGCTAATTTAGAATCATCCCAAAATAAAGGAGATATTCCAAGTAAATGGGCAATATCAGACGTTGAGAAAGCTAAAGAAAGGGACATTGTACCAGATAAACTTCAAGGAGATTATAGAAAAAATATTACAAGGGAAGAATTTGCCGAACTTGCAGTAAGACTATATCAAGTTTTAAGTAAAAAAGAGACTATGATACAAGGACCAAGTCCGTTTAGTGATACAAACAATCCATATATTACCATGGGAAATAAGCTAGGTATAATAGATGGAAAAGGAGATGGAACTTTTTCTCCAGACAAAAATATAATTAGAGAACAAGTAAGTGTAATTTTATATCAGACACTAAAGGCCGCAAAACCAAAATATGATTATACAAATCCCAATAATTATGACTTTAAGGACTATAATATGATTTCAAGTTGGGCAAGAGAATCTGTAAATTATTTATATGGTGTAGAAATTATAAATGGTGTTGCTGATAATGAATTTAATCCAAAGGGTTATACCAGTAGAGAACAGGCAATAGTCCTTGCAATGAGAACCTATGAACAGGTAATAGCATCTGACAGGGCTTCTAGGAATGGATTAACTACATCAAGAGCTGGGACAAGCAGACAGCTAAATATTCAAGAAAGTGATTCAAGCGAAAAGCTAAAGAGCATTATATCAGCTCAAATGGGGAAACCTTATCAATGGGGAGGAATAGGTCCCAATAGTTTTGATTGTTCAGGTTTAACTCACTATATATTTAGTAAGCTTGGCGTAGCAATACCAAGAACCTCAAAGGATCAAATAACAGCAGGAGTATATGTAGAAAAGAAGGATTTACAGTATGGTGATTTAGTTCTTTTCGCCAGAGACGGAAGAAATATAAATCATGTAGGAATATATGTAGGAAATGGAAACTTCGTACATGCTCCTCAATCGGGAGATGTAGTAAAGACAACTACCCTTACTACAGGATATTATGCAAACAGTTATTATACTGCTAGAAGAATTATCTCTAAATAAATTATAATAAAAGTCTAAAAGAATAAAGGACTATTCTTCTATATAATAGACAGAAGAATAGTCCTTTTATATTTATATTAATTCCATTCAGTATTAACTATAATTTCTTTTTTTAATGTAATAGGATAATTACTAACTTTAGTCCTTTCGATTACATTATTGATAAATGACTTAGGTTCTAAACATTCTTCTGGAACTAGTACGCCAGTTTTTTCTATTTTGCCCTGTGCAAGTAATTCAGCTCCTAAAGCTAAAGGAATACTTGTTACTGGTCTTATTGTAGATACTAATAAACTTCCAAAAGGAGAGCCAAAGTCATAAACTTCTTTTCCCTGGAAGGCATTTTCATAAATTTTATTTCCATCTTTTATTAGAGGAACTCTTCCAAAGAAATTTTCAATAGTATGGTCCAATACAGCAGGACCTTCTGGTTCTCTATTATTAATAGCCATATATATATTAATATCTTCAATCTTATCTAACTCCTTTGCACTATGTACAGCCATTAAAGGAATCAGTCCAGAACTAGCACCTAATCCAACAATAACAGAAATATTTTTTTCTTTAGCTAATTTTTGATTTTCATGTGAATTCCTCCTTTGATTTATAATAAATATTTACCAAAGGATTATAAAAAAATAAAGATAGGCAGCAGGTATTTACATAATTTTATATATTTATAATTATTATACTATAATCCTGTAGAATGAATAAAAATATATATTAAGAATTATAAATATAGGAAATAAGTCCTAATATATAAGATTACAAATAATGGTAAAATATGTATATAATAAATTAATAGAGAAAATATTGTTTTAATATGGCAATATTTGGGATAAATGATAAAATTATAGCATAATTAAAAGGAGGGGTTTAAATTGAAAAGCATTAGAACTAAACTTATTGTCTATTTTTCGGTTTTACTATTAGTAGCATCTATTTCTACAGGTCTTATAACCATACTCACAGCTGACAAACTTCTTACACAAGAAATAGGAGAAGCATCCCATATCGTCTCCGTATTAAGAGGAAAGATTATAAAGGATACAACTATTAATATAATATGTGGTATATTTATTGTATATTTTATAGGAAACGCAATAACCAAGCCAATTATTGCTGGGGTAAAGCATTTAGAAGAAATAGCCGAATATAATATAACTAGAGAAACACCTCAAAAGTATGCTAGAAGAAAAGATGAGATAGGTAGCTTTATTAGAGCCATAGAACATATCACCGCTAACCTTAAAGAAATTTTAGGAGATATTAGCAGTTCATCGGAGCAAGTTGCCACTGCTTCAAAAGAGATGACATCAGTAACTTATCAATCAGCCATTGCCATAGAAGAAGTGGCAAAAACAGCAGAAGAAATAGCCAATGGTGCATCTGAACAGGCACAAAACACAGAAGAAGCCTCAGCAAAAGCTATGGAATTAGGGGAAATCATTGAATTAGATATTGAATATATTAAAGACTTAACAAATGAATCAAACAAAGTAATGGAAATAATTGATGATGGCATAGAAAAGATGGAAAATTTATATAATATAACACTGGAAAGCAATAGGGCTGTAACAGAAATACATACATCTATATCTAAAACTAAAGATAGTTCCAATAAAATTAGTGAAGCAAGTAATTTAATATCAGTAATATCAGAAAAGACAAATTTACTAGCTTTAAATGCTGCCATAGAAGCAGCAAGAGCAGGTGAAGCTGGAAGAGGATTTGCAGTTGTAGCAGATGAGATTAAAAAACTAGCAGAGCAATCGTCTTTTTCAATAGAAACCATTAATAAAGTAGTTGAAGAATTACAGGATAATGCTGAAAATACAGTAAACATTATGGAACAAGTGAAAGCTAGAGCTGAAGAACAGACAGAAAATGTTGTAAGTGGTAAAGATAAATATATACTAATATCTGAAGCTATGAAAGATACAGAAAGAATTATTAAAGAGATAAACTTATCAGAAAAAAATAAGGAAGAAAAGAAAGACGAAATACTTAACTTTTTACAAGGTCTTTCCGCCATTGCTCAAGAGAATTCAGCAGCTACACAGCAAGTAACAGCATCTATGGAAGAACAATCAGCATCTACAGGAGAAATATCTAAAGGCAGTGAAGGTTTATATGATTTGGCACAAGATTTACAATCTATTGTTAAAAAATTTAAAATCTAGTAAATAACATATATAAAAAACATAGTTGAGGAAGATTCCAACTATGTTTTTGTCATTTATTGTCGAAATAAATCTAATATGGAAGAAAAGTCAGAATAATGATATAATAATTTTAATAAGAGTCATTATATTAAATTGATAATAAAGGAGATAATTATGGATATAAAAACTAATGAAAAAATACATTCAAAGGATTGTATGATTTGTGGACAAGAACTTGAATATTTTGAAGAGTATAAGGACTTGGAATGCCTATATTGTCATGAAAAATTCAAATCCAATGTAAGCTGTAAAGATGGGCATTATGTATGTGATTCCTGCCATTCTATCAGTGGAAATGATTTAATAGAAAGATATTGTAAAAATACAGATAAAACTAATCCCGTTGAAATGGCAATTGAAATTATGAAAAGTCCTATGATAAATATGCACGGCCCAGAACATCACTTCTTAGTACCAGCAGTTCTTATAACATCTTATTATAATATTAAAGATGAAAAAAAGAATAAAATCAAAAAGCTTGCAGTTGCCAAAATGAGGGCGAAGGATGTGAAAGGTGGTATATGTGGATTTTATGGAAATTGTGGTGCAGCAGTAGGTACAGGAATCTTTATTAGTATAATAACAGAGGCAACCCCTCTGACAAAGGAAAACTGGGGATTGGCAAACTTAATGACTGGCACAAGTTTAATAGAAATATCTAAAACTGGTGGTCCAAGATGTTGTAAAAGAAATGTATTTACTGCAATAAAAACAGCAGCAAAGATTTCAGAAGAACATTTTGGAATGAAAATGTATGACTATGAAAACTACAAACCTATTTGTGGATTTAAATCTAACAATAGAGAGTGTTTAAAATTAGAGTGTCCTTATTTCAAATAGAGAATATAATAAACCATAGGGACAAACATACAATAATCTATATGAAATATTAGCAAATAGTATAATTTATTTGAAAAATATAATCAAGTGATTTAGTAGCTTCAAACCTTGTAGATTTACAAAAAATATTGTAATGAAAAAATTGAGGAAACAGGTGTGAAAAAATGAAAATTTCAAAGTTACTAAAAATAATAGGTGGTATAAGTATTGTTGTAATAGTAGTAAATGTAATGGCTTTACTTGGACTTAATTCAGCCATAAATCAAGAGAGAGAGGCAAAAGAAAAACAAATTGAATTTGAACATTTGGGACTAGAACTTAAAAAGGCATCAGATTATTTAACAGAGCAGACAAAGAATTATGTACTGTTAGGAGAAAAAGTATACTATGATAATTATTGGAAAGAAGTAAATGAAACTAGAACAAGAGAAAAGGTTTTAGTTAAATTGGAAGAATTAGGAGCAACGGAGGAGCAAATTCAAATATTAGATAAAGCAGAAAATGCTTCAAACGATTTAGCAAAGGTAGAAGAAAGGGCTTTAGATATAGTATTAATTGGAAATATGGAAGAAGCTAGAGAGTTAATATTTAGTAGTAGTTATAATGACGCCAAGGCTGGAATTGATAAGTTAGTTAACGAATTCATAGAAGAGATAAACACCATGGCAAGGATAAATGCAGAATCAGCATTAAATAAGGCTAAACTTCAATTTATAATAGTATATATTCTCATGGCCTTACTCATAACTATTATAATTTTAACTTTTATGGTACTTTTGAAGAAGATTAAAGGATTGATAACTATAACAAAACAATTAGAAGAATTAGCAACAAATGATGGAGACCTTACTTCAAGAGTAGATATAAATAGTAAAGATGAAGTAGGGGATATTGCCAATAGTTTTAATATATTTGTGGAAAAGGTTAGAAATATAGTAGTGGAAATCGCAGATATATCTCAACAAGTGGCAGCTTCATCAGAGGAATTAAATTCTACGACGGAACAATCATCTGTTGCAGCTGAAGAAGTTGCAAGAGCCATAGATGAAATAGCAAAGGGAGCAACAGACCAAGCTAAAGATACAGAGGACGGATCAATTCATATAAACGATTTGGGAATATTTATTGAAAAAAGTTCGGAGTTAATTGAAAACCTAAATGAATCTTCAGACGAAGTTATAAAGTTAATAGAAGAAGGATTTGAATCCATAAAGGTTCTAAATACCAGTGCTGAAGACAACAATAAAATAAGTATAAGTGTAGGTAAAACAATAATGGAAACCAATACTAGTGCAGAGAAAATATCTGTTGCCAGCGATATGATAAGAAATATTGCAGAACAAACTAATCTATTGGCGTTAAATGCGGCTATAGAAGCCGCTAGAGCAGGTGAATCTGGTAGGGGGTTTTCAGTTGTAGCAGAAGAAATCAAAAAACTAGCAGAACAATCTACTGGATTTGCAAATGAAATAACAGAAGTAATTAAAGATTTGATTCAAAAAACAGAACATTCAGTCATGCTAATGGAAGAAGCAGAGAAGATAGTAAATTCTCAATCAACAAGTGTAGTAGACACAAGCAATAAATTTAAAGGTATATCAGAATTCATTCAAAAAATGAAAGATAGTATTGAAATAATAAATGAAAGTACTCAAGAAATGGGTATAAGAAAGGACGAAGTTATAAATATTATGGAAACCCTATCTGCTATTTCTGAAGAAAATGCTGCTGGAACTCAGGAAGCTTCTGCATCTATAGAAGAACAAACAGCTTCTATGGAGGAAATAGCCAATGCTAGTGAGGAATTAGCAAAACAAGCTGAGTCCATATTGAAAAGTATAGGAAGATTTAAATATTAGGCTTTATATAAAAAGTCATCTCAAGATAATTATCTTGAGATGATTTTTTAATTGTTAATATGAAATTTATTCCAGGGAAACTCTTTATAAGGCAAAGATGTAAAACTCATATACTCCTTGGCGTTAGGATGCTTAAATCCTATTTTGTAAGCCCAAAGAGAAATTTGAGTCCATTCCTTTTTCTTCACAAAAGTCTTATTATACTTATTATCTCCCCATATAGGAAAGCCAGCATGAGATAGCTGAACTCTTATTTGATGATGACGTCCAGTCTTTAATATAATCTTTAGTAAGGTTAATGCTCCGTATTCTTCAGTATCTATTGTATCCAGTACACTATATTGAAGTATGGCTTCCTTAGAACCATGGGTTTTGTCGTCAACAACTTTACTCATATTAATAGTACGAAGTTTCTTCAGATGATTCCTTAACTCTCCCTGAGTTTCAAGGGGTTTTCCACATACAACAACTAGATATTCTTTATATAAGTTTCGGGCTGAAATTTCTTTAGATAAAAAGGAATTAGCCTTCTCTGTTTTTGCATATACCATAACGCCACCAACAGGTCTATCTAATCTATGTACCAATCCTAGATAGGGTCTATCTAATATACTCATCAAATCATCATCAGAGGTTTTATCACCCTGACAGGGGATTTTAGGTGGTTTTTCCACCACTAATATATCTTTATCTTCAAAAATAATTTTAATGTCCATATTTCCTCCATAAATTTATTCTATATCTTATTATTCTCTTATATAAAAAATATAGTTATAATAGTATTATAATAATAGTGTAAAATAAAGAAAAGAAAATAATCTATAATAGAGGTGGATTTTATGAGATATTTAATCAAAGAAAGGATATTTTCCTTTTCGGATAGTTTCACAATAAATGATGAAAATGGAAGACCTTTCTACGAAATAGTTGGGAAAATATTGTCTATAGGTAATAAATTAAACTTATATGATATGGAAGGAAGGAATTTATTCTATATTGAACAAAAGATATTTAGATTTTTACCAGAGTATAATATTTATGAAGGTGAAAATTTAGTGGCGAAAGTTCAAAAAGAATTCACCTTTTTTAAACCCAAATTTACAATAGACAGTTTCTATGGAAACTTTACCATAGATGGAGATATTTTGGCCTATAACTTTAATATAATAAAAGATGGCAGACCCATTGCTTGGATAAGTAAGAAGTTCCTTAGTTTTTCAGATACCTATTCTGTAGATATATCAGATGAAGAAAACCAACCTTTTATACTAGCCTTAGTCATAGTATTGGATCAGGTATTTCATGATAATAGAAATAACAATTAAATTTAATGTAATCATAATGTAATACTAATGTAACCACTTTCCTATAAATCATTGATATACTATAGAAAAGATAAGGAGTGATTAAAAAATGAAAAAAACTACTAAATATATAGCATTGTCATTAGCAACATATATGACTTTAAGTCCATTAGCAGTTAAGGCTGAAACAAATGAAAATTTAGATATAATACCTATTTCTGCACCTATAACAGATAAGGAAGTACAGATTAAAGATTATATAAACTATGAAGGAAAAATTGTTGAAATAAAAAATGATGGAGATAAGCTTTCCATGCTTATAAAAGCCGAGGATGATGAATATGGACTAATACTCCATATCAATGAAGATGTGATTTTATTAAACCATAAAGCTAAAGATTTTACTGATAAAGATAAATTAAAAGAAGGAATGACTATTACTGCATATTATGCTAAACATACTCCAATGTTATTGAGCCTTCCAGGACAATTGACACCAGGAGTAATAGTTGTAAAAGAAAGTGAAGAACCGTCATTTATTAAGGTATCTGGCTTTAATGAAGATTTAGTAAGCGGAGAAAATGATCTAAAATTAAATATTAGTGAGGATACTGTTATAGTAAATAAAGATGGTGAAAAGGTAGAAAAAGAAGATATTAAAGACAAAGATTTAATAGTTTTCTATACTGCGTCAACGAAAAGTATTCCAGCACAAACAACTCCAGAGAAGATAATTGTAATTAAAGAAACATTAAAGGAAGAAAAGGTGGAGATTACAGAAATTACAGCTTTAGACAAGATAATAATAGATGGAAAGGAAGTTAAATTAACTAACTTAATTTATACAAATGATGAAGGTATTAAGATGATACCCCTTAGACAAATAGCTGAGGCATTGGGATATGAGGTAAAATGGAATAATAAAGCAAGAAGTGCAGAATTAACAAAGGGAGCTCAATACACATCTATAGTTATTGGAGAAGATAACTATAATTTTGCAAAGATGCTGATTAAACTTGGTACAGCACCAGAGTTTAAAGACTCAACTTCTTATGTACCCATTAGTTTTCTAGAGGAAGTTCTAAAGTTAGGAGTAGAAATAACAAAAGAGGGCATAATCAATATAGGTCTATAATATAAGATCTCCTTTAAAATCAGGAAATTATGATTTAATCATAGTTTCCTGATTTTTTAATTTAACGCATTAGCTTATTGTTAAAATATGGGAAAAGTGTTACAATGGTGAAAAAGAACCAATTTGTAAATCAAATTTTAGTATAAATAATAGGAGGGTAGATATTGAAGAGTAAAAATATAAGACTAAAAATAATTTATATAATCTTTGTAACATTAATCCCCTTATCAATACTAAAGTTTATAGATATACAAAAACAATTTAATGAAAGTATTGAAAATCAAATAGAGGTAAATTCTGATATAGCAGAAATGCTTAGCAATGTATTTGTAAATTTTTTGGAAAGAATATGGGACAACCAATATACTATAGGTATTTCCATAACTACACATACTAACTGGAGCAATGCAAGTATAAAGGAATACTTGAACAAAATCAAATACAGAGACAACAACCTAGATATGCAATATTATTGGGCCACTGATGAAGGCATTATAACTACAGATCTATATAGTGATAATTTAGAAATAGATATACGTGACACTACATATTTTAATGAAATCTTATCTGGCAAGGAAAAAGCTGTGGGAAATTTGCAGCATAGTATTATTAGCAAAGAGTTAATAATACCTATAGCAAGAGGAATAAGAGTGGACGGAAAATTAAAGGGAATAGTTATAAATACACTAAACGTTAATGATATGGAAGATATAATACCATTAAATAAGCCAGATGATAAAAGCACATATGGAATAATCGATAAAGAGGGAACTTATGTATATTGTTCTATTAAAAATGATATGTCATTGGAAGAAAGAAAAATAGCCTTAGATTCACCTAGTATAATGGCATTAAAGGGACAAATAGTTAGAACCTCTGCAAGGTATTCTAATATAGAAGGCAAAGATAAATTAGAAGTGAATTTCCCCCTAGATGAAATAGGATGGTCAGCGTTTGCAGTTACTTCTATAGAAGAATTACTAATAGACAATAGACAAACCTTTACAAAAGATATATTTGTTCTTGTTTTCTTTTATTTTATATCGTTTATTATAGCAATGTTTGTATCCAATGGACTTATTAGATCAATAGATAAACTAAAGGATACGGCATATAAAGTTATAAAAGGTGACTTAACTATACGAACTGAAATAGAAAATGATGATTACTTAGGTGATGTGGGGCAAGCATTTGATAGTATGATAGACACTGTTAGTGAGAAGGTAAAAGAAGTAGAAGAATACAATGAATTAAAATCTCAATTCTTGGCAACTATGTCTCACGAATTGAAAACACCTCTTAATATAATATTAGGCTGTGTACAATTACTAGAAAACTGCGATATAGAAGATGAGGAATTTGAAAGTTACTTTAATAAATATATTTATATGCAGAAGCAAAATAGTTATAGACTCCTTAGACTTATAAATAATATTATTGATATAAATAAATTAGAGACAAACCATTTCCATTTCAGACCTATGAATAATGATATAGTCAAGGTAGTAGAAGATATTACTATGTCCATTGTTGAATACACCAAATTAAAAAACATCAATATTATATTCGATACAGATATAGAAGAAAAAATAATTGCTTTTGATTCAGATATGATGGAGAGAATTATTTTGAATCTATTATCAAATGCAATCAAATTTACAGAAGCTGGCGGAAAAATTGAGGTCAATATAAAAAATACAGAAGAAGTAGTTATGATCTCCGTAAGAGATAGTGGAGTAGGAATACCGGCAGATAAACTTCATATGATATTCGATAGGTTTTCTCAAGTTGACTCTCCATTGAATAAAAGAGCTGAAGGTTCAGGTATAGGACTGCATTTAGTTAAGGCATTGGTAGAATTGCATGAAGGCTATATATCAGTGGAAAGCGAACTGGGGCAATGGACAGAATTTATAATAGGGTTACCAAATAAAGTTTTGGATGAATTTTATGATATAGAAGATAGCAATAATCCAGTTAATGCTGAAAAGATACGAGTGGAATTCTCAGATATTTATGTATAAAGTGGAAACAAGAAAACCTTATACGGAAATATAAATTTATGTTAAAATATATATATTATATATAACAGGAAGTGATTAAATGTATTCAGAATACTCAATGAAGGTAATAGAACATTTTATGAGTCCAAGGAATGTTGGAAGCATGAAAGACCCTCATGGTGAAGGAACTTATGGAGATTTAAAATGTGGTGATTCCTTAACTATTTACATTAAGGTAAAAGATAATATAATAACAGATATTAGTTTTCTAGTATTTGGATGTACTGCATCTATAGCTACAAGTAGTATGATAACCGAAATGGCAAAGGGCAAAACCATAGAAGAAGCTTTAAGTATAACAGAGAAACAGCTAATAGATGCCTTAGATGGACTTCCTCAAAGTAAAATTCACTGTTCAGTTCTTGGGGTAAAGGGGTTGAGAGCTGCCATAGATGACTATTTAAAAAAGAATAAATCCTTATAAGAAATATCTATATTAAACCATGTACCTATTGATAAAAACAATTGGAACATGGTTTTTTTACATGATAATATTTAGATGTATGTAATTCTTAAAAAGGAGCGATAATATGAGACCAGTTGTAATGGAAGAAGTTGAAGCGTTAAGAGGCGTGAATTCAGTTAAAATAAAAGAGGCTCACGAAGCAGGAAAAAAAGTAGTAGGAATGTACTGTGTATTTTCACCTTCAGAAATAGCATTAGCAGCAGACGCAATTTCTGTAACTTTATGTGGGACAACCCAGGCACCAATAGAAGATGCAGAAAAAGAATTACCAAGAAACCTATGTCCACTAATTAAATCTAGTTATGGTTTTGCAATTACAGATAAATGTCCATACTTCTATTTTTCAGATGCTTTATTAGCAGAGACTACTTGTGATGGAAAGAAAAAGATGTATGAATTAATGGGTAAAATAAAACCTATGCACATAATGAATTTGCCACAAACAGCTGATGATGAAGATTCACTGGAATTGTGGAAAAAAGAAATGGTTAAATTTCAAAAGTTTCTAGAGGAAAAATTTGAAGTAGAAATAACAGATGAAAAACTAAAAGAAGCTATTAAGCTTATGAATAGAGAAAGAGATGCAATGAAAAGATTACATAAACTAAATGCTCACAAGCCTGCACCTTTATCTGGAATGGATATGATGTTGGCTCAATGGCTAAAAGGATTCAATGTAGATAAAGAAGCAGGAATAAACTTAATTGAAAGACTAATAGCTGAAGTAGAAGAGAGAATGGAAAAGGGAATATATGCCTTTGATGAAAATGCACCTAGAATATTGCTTACAGGATGTCCAATAGGAGCTGGTTCTGAAAAAGTGCTAAAAGCATTGGAAGAAGCAGGAGCATCAGTAGTAGCTTTAGAAAATTGTACTGGATATAAGGGCCTAGATGTAATGGTAGATGAAAATAAAGACCCTATAACTGCTTTAGCAGAAAAATATTTATCTACTCCTTGTTCATGTATGACCAATAATAATGGAAGATTGGATTTAATAGAGAGATTAGCTAAAGAATATGATGTAGATGGAGTAGTAGATTTGACTTGGCAAGCATGTCATACTTATAATATAGAATCCTTTACAGTTAAGAAATTTGTTCAGGAAGAACTAAATCTTCCGTTTATTCAAATAGAGACTGACTACTCAGATTCAGATACTGGACAAGTAAAAGTAAGAGTTGAGGCTTTCTTAGAAACCATAGAAAAACCATCAATGGCAAAGTAAAGGATGAGAAATAATGTATTATATAGGGATAGACATAGGATCAACGGCAGCAAAGGTATCTGTATTTGAAGAAGATAATCTAATAAAGAACTTCACCATGCCTACAGGATGGAGTAGTGTAGAAACTTCAAAATCAATAAAAGAGAAACTAGAAAAAGAAAATATAAAAATAGATGAGTCGAAGGTCATAGCCACTGGATATGGAAGAATCTCCGTTCCCTATGCAGATAAAACCATAACAGAAATAACCTGCCATGGTAAAGGCACTCACTATTTACTAGGAACAGATGCAACTGTAATAGACATAGGGGGTCAGGATACCAAAATCATTACATTAGAGAATGGGAAAGTATCTAACTTCACCATGAATGACAAATGTGCAGCAGGTACTGGTAGGTTTTTGGAATTAATGGCAAACACTTTAGGTGTCAGTATAGACGAATTAGCAGAAATGGCTCTTTCAGGAGATGATGTAAATATCACTAGTATGTGTACAGTATTTGCAGAATCTGAAGTCATAAGCCTTATAGGAGCGGGGACAAAAAGAGAAAGCATAGCAAGAGGAATAGTAAATTCCATTACAGGAAGGGTATATGCTCTTCTTCACAAACATGGTACTACAGATACTATTTTTTTAACAGGTGGATTGTGTGAAGTAGAACCTTTTGTTACTCTTCTGTCGGAAAAACTTCAAAATGAAGTAAAAACAAGTGATTTGGCTAGATATGCAGGTGCCATAGGAGCGGCATTATTAGCAAAAAGTATATAAACATAAAAAGGCTAATTGATAATTCAATTAGCCTTTTTATGTTTATATATAGTGGGTATAAATATAAAAAATTAATACTAATTTGATAGTTATAAAATTAACTAATATATAATAGAATATTGTCGATAAATATTTATAATAGTAATGATATTAGGGGGGAGAAGAATTGAAGAAAAATAAGAAAAGTATTAAGACTCAGTTGACAGTATTACTTCTATTTATATCAGTTGTTCCATTAGTATTGTTGGGAGTATTGTCATATAAAATATCTTTTGATACATTATATGATAAATTAAAAATTATGTCTTTACAGAATATAGAGGAGGTTCAAAATTCCATAGATTTTTCCTTTGGAAGATTTGAATCACTAATTAATATGTTCAGTGAAGATCCAATGTTTAAAGATGTGTATTTTGATTATGAACTTACTGGTGAGGTCTTTGAAAAATTAGGATATGCACACAAAAGTGATGCGGCGATTTTAGGAGCATATATAGGTTTAGAAAATAAACAGACCATATTATATCCTGAAACTGAATTAGCACCTGATTATGACCCTACAGCAAGGGATTGGTATAGGGATGCAGTAGTAAATAAGGGAAACATAACTTACTCAGACCCATATATAGACGCATTTACAGGAAAAAATATAATAACTGTATCTAAAACTGTAGAACAAAATGGAAATATAGTAGGTGCTCTTGCAATAGATATAGCTTTAGAGGACTTGACTAATATATTATCATCTATTAAAGTTGGAGAAAATGGCTACTTACATATAATTGATTCAAAAGGGGTAACAGTAGCCCATCCAGATTCTCAAGAATTAAGCAAGGAGACAGCCAAAGAAATGCCTTGGTAGGATGATGTGCTAAATAGTGACCAGAACTTTGAAACCTATAGAATCCAAGGGAAAAGAGGATATATAGGACATACAACAGATAGTAAGAGGGATTGGAAAATAGTAGTTACTTTAGACGAAAAAGAACTATTAGATGACATTAATAAACTAAAGTCAATAATTCAAATTATAGTGGTTATTATAGCTATTGTTTCAGTGGCATTATCTTTAATTGTAGTTAAAGGTATGAATAATAGTATAAACAAAATTTTAGAGGCATTTCAAAAAGTATCCAGTGGTGATCTCTTAGTGCATACAGATATAAATACTAAAGACGAATTTCAAACTTTAGGAGAGGGATTTAATAATATGGTGGATACTATTAAGGAATTGGTTTTAGATATAAATAACTCCTCAGATATTATATTCTCCACATCGGATAATATGAGTACCAGTGCAAATGAAACTTCCATAGCAGTAGATGAAATAAGTATTACAATTGACCAATTAGCTCAAGGAACCATAACTCAAGCTGAAGATATTAATGAAGGAGTAATAGCTCTAAATAAAATTGTGGAGGAAATTGGGAATATAGAAGAATTGGCAAACAATATGAACAATATATCTTTAAAGACCAATGACTTAAGTCAAGAAGGACTTAAACATATGAATAAATTAACGGAAAGAACAAGAGAAGTAAATATATCCACTAGGGATATGTCTAAAGTTATAAAGGAAATGGATGAAGCAACTGGAGAAATCGGAATCATAACTGAAGCTATAAATAGTATATCATCTCAAACAAACCTTTTAGCATTAAATGCAGCAATAGAGGCAGCTCGTGCTGGAGAAGCAGGAAGAGGATTTTCTGTAGTAGCAGACGAAATAAGAAAACTAGCGGAACAATCGAGTACCGCTACAGCAAAAATTCAATCCTTAATAGAAAGTATAAAAGGAAAATCCCAATTAGCAGTATATTCCATGGATAATACTCAGTCAATAGTTAAAGACCAAACTGAATCTGTTGAAGAAACAAGAGAAATATTTGGTAAAATATTGGAGAGTATCAATAGTTTAATG
Source organism: Tissierella pigra (assembly GCF_018917845.1). Lineage (NCBI taxonomy): Bacteria > Bacillati > Bacillota > Tissierellia > Tissierellales > Tissierellaceae > Tissierella > Tissierella pigra. Next base: position 3,548,824 of record NZ_JAHLPJ010000001.1, on the reverse strand, counting down.
GAAGGTATAGGGAATATAAAATACACTATAGAAGATACCAATAAGGATACGGATAATATAGTAAATACTATGGCAAGTATAGCAGCAGTAGCAGAAGAATCTTCAGCAAGTACGGAGGAGGTATCTGCATCGGCAGAGGAAATAAACGCAACTATGACAGAATTTAATGAAACGGCATTAAAATTAAAGGAATTATCACAAGAACTAAAAGAAAGGTTGAATATTTTTAGAATATAGATATATTATTTTCAATAACTCCGATTTTTGATGTCTAGCTTCAAAGATTGGGGTTATTCTATAATGACACAGAATTAAATTTGTATCTAAATTTATCATAGTAATATATAATACTATGTTTACTATTCCAAGATTAACTAGCTTTTTATATAACAAATATAATGGACAAAGAATTTTAATATATGATAATATATATTTACAACTTGACTTAAATATAGTAACTAATTATTTCTAAAGGAACTGCTTAAGTAAATATTAGGCTAAGGAGGAAATAGATTGGTATTTAATGAAGAATATATTGAAAATGAAAATCATAACGAGAAAATAATGAAAATGGAAAGAAAGATAAAGGAATTAGAAAAAGAAAATAAATTTCATAAAGAAAGAGCATTAACTGCATTGGAGCTAGGAGATGCAGTGTCAGATGGTATTTGCATAGTAGATAGTCAAGGTGTAGTAACTGAAATTAACAAGGGTTATACAGAAATAACAGGAATTTGCAGAGAAGAAATAGTTGGTAGACATATACAAGATATGCTAGATAGGAAATACTTTACCAGTGCAGTTTCTCTAGAAGTTCTAAAAAGTAAAAAAAAGATATCTGCAATTTCAATAATTAAAAACAATAATAAAAAGGTACTAATAACTGGAAATCCATTTGTAGACCAAAAAGGAAATATATCCCAAGTAATTACTGTAATGAGAGATTTTACGGAAATTAATTCATTGCGAGAAAGATTAGAGAAGGCAGAAAACGAAAATAAAAAGTATCTCAGTGAATTAAGATACATAAGAGATAGTCAAAATGAAAGTGAATTTTTAGGAAATAGTCTTGATGCCAGAAAAATTAGACAAACTATTAACCAAGTTGCAAAAACAGATGCAACTGTTTTAATCACAGGTGAAACTGGAGTAGGTAAGGAAATTATATCTAGAGAGGTCTATAAAAATAGTAATAGGAGTGATGGACCATATATAAAGATTAACTGCGCTGCAATACCTGAAACTCTTTTGGAGTCGGAATTATTTGGATATGAAAAAGGTGCTTTTACTGGAGCATTGCAGAAGGAGAAGATAGGGTTATTAGAAATGGGACATAAGGGAACCGTATTATTAGATGAAATCGGAGAGATGCCCATGCAATTGCAATCTAAAATATTGAGATTTTTGCAGGAAAGAGAGATCACTAGAGTAGGAGGCACTATACCTAAACTATTAGATGTAAGGATTATTGCAGCAACAAATCAAAATCTATTAGAGCAAATAAAGCAAGGTAAATTTAGAGAGGACTTATATTATAGATTAAATGTTATTCCAATAACTATACCACCTATTAGAGATAGAAAAGAAGATATCAGAATTCTTGCATATAAGTTTTTAGAAGTATTTAATAAGAGGTATAAAAAGAATTTAGAGTTTGATGAAGCTGCATTACAAGCATTAGAGTATTATAATTGGCCTGGTAATGTTCGTGAATTAGAAAATACCATAGAAAGACTTGTTATTATCACTAATGAAGAATTTATAACTATGGATTGTGTAATGAATACTTTAAGCACAGACAAGATTTCTATTGATTTGTTTACTAAAGATGATATTACCTTAAAAGAGGCTATTGATATGTTGGAAAAAAATATAATAGAAAAGGCCTTTAGAAAACATGGTAGCACCTATAAGGTAGCAGAGATTTTAGGAGTATCACAATCAACCGTTGTGAGAAAAATGCAAGCCTTAGGTATAGAAAATTAATACAATAATGAATTTCAATAATGCAATATTGAATTAAAAAATCACAATTAGTAAGAGTATTTATACTAATTGTGATTTTTATTTATATGGCATATTTATTGCAAGTATTAATAAGGTTTGTCAATTTACTCTGTTAATTTAGGGGCTATATTTATTTTATATTTATTTAATTTATTATATAATGTAGGTCTGCTTATGTTTAATATCTTTGAAGTCAGTGAGATATTATAGCTACAATACTCTAAGGCACGTAAAATGGCTTCTTTTTCGGCTTCTTCAATAGTAGCTATTTTTATATCTGTCGAAGTATTTTTAGAGCATCCATGTAAACTAATAGTCGTATTTTCTGGGAACTCTATATTGGAATATAATATATTGTGTATATCTTGGTCGTCGATAGTACCTTCTTGCTTTATAATGTTTAGTCGGTTTAATATATTTCTTAACTGTCTTACATTACCAGGCCAACTATAATCTATTAACCTTTCCATTGCATTCTGCGTAAAAGAAACCCTGAGTTGATCTAATTCAATAAAATGTTCTACTAAAATAGGGATATCTTCAGTCCTAGCCCTTAATGGTGGAATTATAATTTCGATAGTATTTAGCCGATAATATAAGTCTGAACGAAACTTACCCTCCCTAGATAGTCTGTGTAAATTCGCATTAGTAGAAGCAATTATTCTAGCATTTAAGGGAATAAGTTTAATATCACCTACTCTTTCAAATTCCTTTTCTTCTAAAACTCGTAGGAGTTTACTCTGTAGTCTTAAATCCATATCTCCAATTTCATCCAACAATATAGAGCCACCGGAAGCAATCTCAAATTTCCCCTTTTTATTTTCTGTAGCCCCGGTAAATGCTCCTTTTACATGACCAAAAAGTTCTGATTCTAATAGTGGTTCTGGTATTGCATTACAATTTATCTTAATAAAGGGAGATAGTTTATTATAAAACTTGGATGAATGTATGGCATTGCTTATAATTTCTTTTCCTGTACCTGTTTCTCCAAGGATTAAAACTGGATGATTAGATATAGCAGCACTTTCGCATTGAACAATCATATCTTTTACTATCTTACTATTACCTATGAAATCTTCAAATAGATAGCTAGTTTCAAGTCTTGATATCTGATCATATAAATCCTTAGGCAAAGAAGGATCCATATTGGTTATATTCCATAGGATATTTTTTAGCATAGAAATATTTCTATACAATATGGTACCTAAAGCACCAATAGTCTGTTCTTCCCATATAATTGGAAATATATTTGCAAGTATTTTTCTTCCATGTATTACCTCTATAATACCCATTTCAGCTCTTCCGGTATTCAATACTTTTTTAAATGGTAAAGCATCATAAAGGTAATCAATGTTTTTTTCTATAATTTGATTTTTTGATTCTTTCCTTAATTTAGGGATACTAGAACTAACATGGATTATCTTTTCTTGGGAATCAACTAATGTGGCCATATCGAAGAGTTTTTCCATTATTTCATCAAGAATACCATTTCTTTCATATATTTGATCCTTAGACAAATTTATATACATAATTTACCTCCGAAAAAGATTAATTTGTATATAAGATACCACATGACTAGTTAAATGTAAATTGATAGTGGAAGAAAAATATACAATTGTAAAAATAAGTGTAAAAAAATATTACAAAGCTAAAACATTGACAATTTTAAAACTAACAAATTTAGTTATGAGATAACTGGCATATTAATTGCAATATTATAAAGTGGAATTCTTCATATAAAAATATAAATAAGGGAGATGAAAAGATGAGTATAAGAGAATTAACAAAAGAAGAACAATCAAAATCTTATTCTAAGTATTTTTATAATCCAATAACTCCACCTAATAAAGAGCTATTGGAGATTTTAGCCCAAGGGTCAATGGAGCCCAGTAAGGCTTTATTGCCTGAAGATATTAATGATCTTTTAAATCCGGGATATTTTGATGTGGAAACAGGATATTGTAATTTAGAAAATGGTACAGGGTATATTGCAGTATTAAACAAGATGCCAGGGGTTACAATTGATATGGTGAATTGGTGGTTTGCATGGCATGGACTTGAAGACTTACGTTATATGTTATGGTTCAATAAAGGCCATTATGGTGTTTCAATAGATGAAAAAGATAGAGAAAAAATATTAGACCCAAATACTTCTATGACAGATAGATTTCAAGGAATAACACACTATGTAAAAGAAGATACAGGAATAGGAATTGAAAATATTGCAATTAATTTCTTAAAACCAGAAGATGTTGGTTTTGATATGAAGAGATTTCATTCTCCAAATGTGGGAACTGTAGTTATAGGGAATGGACTATCATCTATGGAAGGAGCTCCAGAAGATGCACCAAAGATTCCTGCAATTATGTGTCATTTCATAAGGGAGATAGAAGGTGGAGTGGAGTTTCGTACAAGATTTTGGATGGGATATAGAATCATAGACAAAAAAACTGTTAAACTATTGCCACCAGGAATACAAGTACCTATAGAGGCTATAAAAGCCTTGGCTAACCATGCAGTTGAAGAATATACGCATTTGGCTTCTTTTTTGCCTAAGATCTATGAAGAGGAGAAAGAGAAATCTTTTATCTAAATCAATTTAGTAATTAAGGTTTTGTTATTTTAAAGGTATTTGCTTGTGTAATAATTTCCAGTATAGTTTTATATTAAAATTTTAAGCAAGGGGAGAATAATAATGAAAAAGAAGATAATGGGGATTACTGCAGGTAGGAAAAATAGTAATAGTGAAATTCTTTTAAAAGAGGCTTTATTATATTGTCAGGAGGCTGGAGCGGAAGTTACTATGATTAACTTGAGGGATTATAATATCATTGATTGTACAGGCTGTACTGTATGTACCCATGGTATGTCTCAGGGAAAAAATCTCGGATGTACCCTTGACCAAAGGGATGACAAAAAAGAAATTATGGAAGTAATGTTAGAACAAGATGGAGTTATTTTTTCTGCTCCAACTTATGACTTAATGGCTACTGCTACCATGGCCAGGTTTTTACAAAGAAGTCTTAGTTATGAAACTGCTTTTCTAGAATCAATTAATGCCATAGAACATAGAGATCGTGTTGGTGGATTAATTGCAGTAGGAGGTTCTACTCGTTCGTGGCAGTCTATGGCTCTTGAGACATTACAAGCAGGAATGTTTACGACGGATATTAAAGTAGTTGATATGTATTTAGCAACTAGAGTGCCAGCTCCAGCACAATGCTTGCTTCACGATGATATGATTGCTCGTGCAAGAGAAGTTGGGGAAAATGTGATGAAGGCAGTTAATACTACTCCAGAAGAAAGAACATGGCTAGGAGATCCAAATATGGGATGGTGTCCAAATTGTCATTCCAATGCCTTAATTCTTGGAGAGGAACAATGGGATGGTCTTCACTTTCCTATTGAATGTCAAGTTTGTGGGGCAGGTGGAACATTGGAGAAGACTGACAATAATAAATGGGAGTTTGTAATTCAGGAAGATGGGCTTTGCCGTGATAGAACAACAGTAGAGGGACGTGCTCATCATCTAGTTGAAATTGGTCACACTCAAGGAGGATTTTACACAGAAGAGAATAAGGCAATTGTGAATTCAAAGATTGGAAAGTATAAGGAATTAAACTTCCCGTCTATAGAAACAAATAAATCTGAATAATAAAGGAGGAACAAGATATGAAAAAGTTGGAAACAGATGTAATTGTAGTTGCGGCAGGATTATCAGGTTTAGCAGCAAGTATTGCAGCAGCAGAAAATGGAGCTAATGTAATAACCTTTGAAAAATCAAATACAACAGGTGGAGCTGCAAATATGGGTATGGGGCCTTTAGGAGTAGGATCCTCAATACAAAAACAACAAATGGTTTCTTTATCACCGGGAGAAGCATTTAGAAAACATATGTATTTTACACATTATGGCGTGAATGCACGTTTAGTTCGTGATTATTATTTCAAATCTGGTGATACCATAGATTGGTTAATGGATATGGGTGTTGAATTTGTTGGAGTACAAAGAGCATTTAGTGCTCCAGAAGCAACTAGGCCATATTCCGATGGTGAATTTACGTGGCATGTTGTAAAACCAGAAGGTGGTGGACCTCCAGGACCACGTTGTGCATCAACTATGACAAAGAAAATGACCGAAAGAGCTATAGAATTAGGTGTGGAAATTTTATTAGAAACTCCAGTAACGAAAATAATCATGGAAGACGGCAAGGCAGTGGGAGTTTTTGCAAAGGATAAAGATGGGCAAGAAATTGAAGCTAGAGCGAAATCTATTATATTAGCAACTGGCGGATTCGGTGATAACCCAGAAATGATTAGAGAAGAAACTGGATATAAATTTGGAGAGACTATTTTTAACTTTGCTATTCCAGGCATGAAAGGTGAAGGAATTAAGATGGCTTGGGAAGCAGGTGCAGGTCAAACTAAATGTACAATGGAGCTAATGTATCAATTACCAGATAACATGAATCACTTTATCCTTGATGGAGTTTTCCGCCAACCTTGTCTATGGGTAAATAGAAATGGAGAAAGATTTATGCCAGAGGATCAAATTGGAAATACAACATTTACAGGTAATGCAATATCTGCACAGCCAGGTCATGTGGCGTTTTCAATTTTTGATAGCAGAATGTTAAAGAGATATAAGAAACATGGAGCAGATATAGTATCACACGTACACCCTCATGACTTATTTGATCATTTTGATGAGCAGTGGGAGAGAGATATTGCAGAGGGATATGAGCCAATAACACAAGCTGATACAATTGAAGAACTTGCAGAAAAGGCAGGGATTGACGTCCAAGGATTGCTAGATCAAGTAGAAGAATATAACAGTATGTGTGAAGCAGGATTTGATGAAATATTTGAAAAAGATAGGGCTTATATGCAACCAATTGCCAAAGGGCCATTTTATTGCTGTCGTCAAAATGTAGGAGCATATGGAAGTTTAGGTGGAATTTTAATTAATCATAGAACAGAGGTAATGACTCAGGATTCAAAAGTAATTCAAGGTCTATATGCAGTGGGTACTGATGCCTGTAATATTTATGGGGACAGCTATCCATTTATACTGGCAGGAAATACAATGGGATTCTGTCTAAATAGTGGGCGTATTGCTGGTGAAAATGCAGCAAATTCATTATAAAAATTATAATAAATATTCCTTATAGGATATATGGTCTGGCTGATAATATTCAGCTAGACTAATTTAAGGAGGAAATGCTAAAGATGAAAATAGTAATTGATGGAAAAGAAATAATAGCAGATGAAGGTAAGTTCATTCTGGATATGGCAGCTGACTCAGGCATATACATACCGCATCTATGTAAACACCCAGATTTAGAGGCAGTTGGTGGATGCAGGTTGTGTTCTGTAGAAGTGGAAGGAATAGAAGAGCCAGTACCAGCCTGTAAAACAATGGCAAGAGATGGCATGGTTATTAAGGTTGATTCGCCAAAAGCAGATAAAACAAGAAAAATGGCCATGGAATTAATATTAGCTACCCATCCTGCAGATTGTACAGGATGCCCTAAGTATGGAAATTGTGAATTACAATCTCTATATCAATATATGGGTGTAGGTCCAGAGGGATGGAGAAGAAAAACAAGAACAGTACAAACTGATGAAAGTAACCCATTGATTAGACATCTATTTACTAGATGTATTCGTTGTGGACGATGTATCAGAGCCTGCAGGGAATTACGTGGAGTTAAAGTTTTAGATTATCAAAGAACCAAGGATGGTATTCAAGTGGGAGTAGATGAAGGAGTATCCTTACGTGAAGCTGGCTGCAGGTTCTGTGGTGCTTGTATAGAGGTTTGCCCAACTGGATCTATAATGGATGCTGTTGGTGTTCTTAATGAAGATATATCATATAGAGAAGCAATAGTACCATGTAAAACTGCTTGTCCTGCCCATATAGATATTCCAAGATATATTAGATATATAAAAGAAGGTGATTTTTCTAAAGCCACAGCAGTAATCAGAGAGAAGGTACCATTTCCAGAGATATTAGGAAGTGTATGTAATCATTTGTGTGAAGATAACTGTAAAAGAAATGAATTAGGAAAACCTATTTCCATTTGCAAATTAAAGAGAGCTGCCTCTGTAAATGATAATGCTCAATGGAAAAACAATGCACTTAATTCTAATAGAACAGGAAAAAAGGTAGGAGTTATAGGTGCTGGGCCAGCAGGTTTAACAGCTGCATATTATTTAAATAAAAAGGGACATGAAGTTACAGTATTTGAAGAGAATGAAAAAGCCGGTGGTCAATGTAGATATGGAATTCCATCATATAGATTGTCAGATGAGCTATTGGATAAAGAAATATCAACTATTATTGATGAGGGAGTAAACTTAGTTACTGGAAGAAAAATTAATTCGCCAAAAGAGTTATTGGAAGAAGGCTATGATTCTGTATTGATTACTATAGGAACTCATAACGGTACTAAGCTTCCAATAGATGGAAATGATTTGGATGGAGTTTATGTAAATACAGACTTCCTAAAAAGAACAAGGCGAGGAGAAAGGATAAAACTAGGTAAAAAACTCATGGTTCTAGGTGGTGGTAATGTGGCTTATGATTGTGCCAGAACAGCCATTAGGCTAGGAGTGGAAGAGGTTCATATAGCTTGCCTTGAAACAATAGACAAAATGACAGCAGGAAAGGATGAGATTCAAGAAGGTAAAGAAGAAGGCATTATATTGCACTCTGGACACTCATTCTTAAGGATTACGGGAGAGGAAAAGGTTCAAGGAGTAGAATTAAAGAAGGTAGATAAGTTTTATTTTGATGAAAATCGAAGAGCAGTTTTAGAATTAGTAGAAGGCACGGAGGAAATAGTAGAAGTTGATAATGTAATATTTGCAGTAGGACAGAGACCTTATGGAACCGATAAAATGAATTTAGAATTAATAAATAATTCCTATATTAAAGTAGATAATAGTTTAAAAACAAATATAGAGGGAGTATATGCTGCAGGAGATGTAGTTACAGGAACCAAGTCTGTAGTAGAAGCTATTGTAGCAGGAAGAAAAGCAGCAGAAGAAATAGATAAATATTTTGGGGGGGATGGGGATATTACTGAAAAGCTATTAGAATATGAAATTCCAGATCCGTATATTGGACAATGTCCAGGTTTTGGAGACCTAGAAAGAAATAGCCCATCTATGATATCCTTAGATAGAAGGAAGAGTAGTTTTGAAACAATTGAAAATGCATTTGAAGAAGAGTTAGCAATGAAAGAAGCTAATAGATGTTTGCAATGTGATCTAAGGTTAAATCTAAATAATCCAAAATTTTGGAATGAATATTAGAGGTGATGAAAATGGACAACACAATAGTTTGCAATACTGTACCTATATATTCAGAAGCACCAGTTTCTCTAGAAATATTAAAGGATAATATCTCACAGGTTATAGATTCAATATCAGAAGATCCAATGATTAAAAAATATTTAATTGTTGATAAAAAGGACAAAAAGACAATAGACTTACTAAAAGAACAAATAAAAACTTTACCAGATTCAAATATAGAAATTTTAGAAACAGAAGTCATAAATAATTTTGTTTATGGGAACTTAACAGCAATTGAAAGTTTAATTAAAGGCGAAAAACCAATACCATATGGAATTAATAAAAAATTACCAATATACTCTGTTGAAGAACTATTAGGGTCTAAAAATAAGGCTGTGTTTATTAATGGTAATATTAAAAACAAAGGATTATTTTCTTTTAATAAAAATGTAAAACCAAGGGATATATTGAATCAGTGCAGATCTGATAATAAATTTAAGGGAATGTACTTTGGATATCCTATGGGAACTTTAATATCAGATGAACAATTAGATGATGAAATTGAACTGACTACAGATTATATATTTATTTTTGATGAAAGTCATTGTATTTTAGATAGGCTTGTTGATATTTCAAAAAGATATTTAAGTGAATCTTGTGGACGTTGCGTTTTTGGGCATGAAGGGACTACACAGATTTATATGATTTTATCTGATATTGCAAATAAAAGAGGAAAAGCTGAAGATATTGAGCAATTGTTGGACTTATGTAATCAGATGCGGAATCAATCTTTATGCGATATTGGGATAGCAGCTGGTAATACAGTAATAACTGCTATTAATAATTTCAAAGAGGAAATCTTAGGACATATAATAAAAAAAGATTGTAAAGCTGCTGTATGTAGTAAGTTTATAACCTACCATATCCTTGATGATAAATGTAATGGATGTAATGAATGTCAGAATATATGTGAAGAAGAAGCAATATTAGGGAAGAAGAGGTATATTCACATAATCGATCAAGATGAATGTATTCAGTGTGGATCTTGTATTAGTGTCTGTGGGGAAGAGGCAATTATAAAAGCAGGAAGAATAAAACCTAAAACCTTAAAGAAACCAATTCCCTGTAAAAATTAAGATAGGTATAGAAAAATAATACAATAATGAATTTCAATAATGCAATATTGAATTAAAAAATCACAATTAGTAAGAGTATTTATACTAATTGTGATTTTTATTTATATGGCATATTTATTGCAAGTATAATGTTGTGAGTTCATCAAATGGAATTTATTTATAATGAAAATTGAGGGGTGATTTTGTGGAGGGAAAAACTAAAGAGGAAATTTTTAATCATTTTATATATATAGCATCTTATCTTCCAGAACTTTTTAGTGAAGATATAATAATAGGAGTAACAGATAGGAAAAAATTTCTTTATCAAAGTATAAATGATAATATTCCAGTTACTGCTAGAAGAGGTGATGAAGTAACAAAAGGGGATGGTATGTATGAAACTATGGAAGAAGAAAAGACAATATCGGTGATTGTTCCAGAGGAAAAATTTGGTGTAACCTTTAGATCAGTATCTGTACCTATTCGAGATGAAAATGGAGAAATTATTGGTGCCTTTGGTGTAGGAAGAAGTTTAGAAAAACAAGTAAAGATAGGTTTGTTGTCAGAAAACTTATCAAGCTCTTTACAAGAAATTTCCCAAGCTATAACACAAATTTTTGCAGGAGTACAAGGTGCTACCTTATCCAATACTAATGTATTAGATATAGCTAAAGATGCCTATGAAGATGCTAAAGGTACCGATGAAATAATAAGATTTATAAATGGAGTTGGTAGACAAACAAATTTATTAGGGTTAAATGCTACTATAGAAGCTGCAAGAGCTGGAGAGTATGGCAGAGGTTTTGGTATAGTTGCAGAAGAAGTAAGAAAACTTTCAACATCCAGTAGTGAATCAATACAAAAAATAGAGGTTGTATTAAACAGGATGAAAGAATCCATAAATCATATATTAGGAAATATAAATGAAACCGATATTCTTTTTCAAGAACAAGTTGCAGCTTTAGAAGAAATGACAGCAAATATTGAGGAACTAAATTCTACAGCAATGATATTAGAGGAAATGGCTAATGAATATTAATTTATTCTTTCATATAATTATAATTTGCCATATATAAAAGAAGAATGGAATAATACCTTATAGGAGTTTATAAAGGAGGATAAAATGATTTATAGAAATTTCGAGGAATTAATTAAAAAAGTCCAAAGTACTGAGCTTAAAAAACGAGTGGCAGTGGTTTCAGCTCAAGATGAACATACTCTTGAAGCTGTATTTAAAGCAAAACAAAATAATATAGTAGAACCTATATTAATAGGAGATAGATTGGAGATAAAAAGAATCTTAAATAATCTACATATTGAATTAGATGACAAGCATATTATACAAGTCGAAGATGATGTTGCAGCAGCCACTAAAGCTGTGGGGTTAATTCACAGTGGGGAAGCTGATTTTATAATGAAGGGAAAAATTCAAACAGCAGATCTTTTGAAGGCAGTAGTGAATAAGGAAAAGGGACTTAGAACAGGAAGGGTAATGTCTCACGTTGTACTTCATGACATACCAGGATATCATAAGTTATTAGCAGTAACAGATGGTGGGATGATGATGTATCCAAATTTAGAGGAAAAAAGGCAAATCATAGAAAATGCAGTATCTACTTTTAAAAGTATGGGATATGAATGTCCTAAAGTAGCAGTTCTTACAGCAGTAGAAAAAGTGAATCCTAATATGCCTGAAACTCTAGATGCAGATAATCTTAAGAAAATGAATCAAGAGAATATATTAAAGGATTGTATAGTGGAAGGACCTATTTCTTATGATTTGGCCATGAGTAAAGAATCTGCTGAGATAAAAAACTTTATTAGTCCAGTTACTGAAGATGTTGATATTTTAATGGTTCCTAATATTACAGTTGGAAATATACTAGGTAAATCTCTAGTATATTCAGCAGGAGCTAAAATGGCAGGTTTTATAGTTGGAGCAAAGGTGCCTATTGTTTTAACATCAAGAGGATCAACTGCTGAAGAAAAATATTTATCAATTGTATTGTCTGCAGCCATCAACTAGTGCAAAATTGTATTATTGAAAATCAGGAGGTAATGAAATGGATTATAAGATATTAGTAATTAACCCAGGTTCTACTACAACTAAAATAGCTATATATGAAAATGAAAGGGAATTGTTCTGTGAAACCTTGGAACATGATATTAATGAATTAGAAAGATTTCAAACAATCCAAGACCAATTCCATATGAGAAAGGACATGATTTTATCTTTTCTAAAGGATAAAGGGTATAATATAGAAGAACTATCTGCCATAGTAGGTAGAGGAGGGATGCTTCCCCCTGTTAAATCAGGAGCCTATAGAGTTAATAATATAATGGTAGACAGGCTTAAAAATAGACCTGCTTTTGAACATGCTTCTAATCTAGGTGCTTTGATAGCTTATGAGATAGCAAGTATTATTGATGTACCTTCATATATATATGATTCTGTAAGGGTAGATGAATTAACTGATATAGCAAGGATCTCGGGAATGCCAGATATATCAAGAACTAGTACAAACCATGTACTTAATTCAAGAGCAATGGCTATGAAAGTGGCAAAGAAACATGGTAAAAATTATAATGAAATAACCTGTATTGTAGCACATTTAGGAGGAGGAATATCGGTTAACGTTCAGAAAAAAGGAAAGATGATAGATATTATAGCTGATGATGAAGGACCTCTTTCCCCAGAAAGGGCAGGAAGGGTTCCTTGTAAAGCTCTTATAGATTTATGTTATTCAGGAAAGTATGATGAAAGAACAATGCATAGGAAATTAAGAGGCAGCGGAGGATTAAAGGCCTACTTAAATACCCATGACGCAAGAGAAGTAGAAAAGAGAATTGAAAATGGTGACAAGCATGCAGAATTAGTATATGAGGCTATGGCATACCAAGTTGCTAAAGGGATTGGTGAGTTAGCTACAGTAGTGGAAGGTGAGATAGATTATATTATTCTTACAGGAGGAATAGCTTATTCAGAAATGTTTACCAATTGGATAATAAAAAGAGTGAAATTTATTGCTCCAGTAGAAATAATGCCTGGAGAAAATGAAATGGAATCTTTGGCATTAGGTACTCTTAGGGTACTTCGAGGAGAAGAAGAAGCTAATGAATATATAGAGTGACTATAATAAGATGCTCAACTAGATACTGACTTATATTAAATAGGGATTAATTATATATGGTCATATCCTTATAACCATATGGTTATAAGGATATGACCATATATGTATTTTACAATCTATAATTATGATGCTAATCTAAAGGTAGTAATGATTTTTATAAGGAGGAAATAATAATGAAATTAATACAAGATGGCATGGGGACACATTTAGATTGGAGTCATGAGATGGTTACTCCAAAAATGATAGATTGGTTTTGGAGTAATATGGAAAAAGGTTTTATATTATGGCATCCTGAGGAACATGAGCATCTAGAATGGGCAAAGGCTCCTGTTAATGGAAATCCAATAGGTTCTATTCATATAGCACCTCAAACATGGGATGATGGTATAAGACAAAATTTATATATAAGATTTGAGGACTTGTATACTTTACCCGCAGAAGTTAAGGACTATATAGTATATGAGCATGTTGTTGTTGTTGCTGGAATTGGATTAGGTGATGAAGCATTGAAGAATCCAGTAGTTATGGGATATAGGATTCATCAATGGCAAAAGACAGACTTTGGTGTAGTTGGAAAATCTTCTGCAATTGGAATGGCTAAAAAAGAGACTAAAGAGGAAGGGCTTATATGGGCAAAACATTGCGAAGAGGAAATAGGAAATTGGGGTGTATTTTTACCATCTCTATATAATCTATATAAGGTAGTAGATAATCCAATAACTAATCCATTTGCAGATTTGTCAATAATTGAACCAGGAAGAAATGCTAGATATAAATATATTGAAACAAATAAATAGAAATTAATATGACGTATTTAAAATCAATAAAAACTATAAAATGTTTGGTAAATAGATGATTTTAATGGAGGTTAAGATAGATGAAAAAACTTATGACGGGGAATGAAGCAGTTGCACAAGGTGCATATGAAGCAGGAATTTCATATGCATCGGCATATCCAGGAACACCTAGCACAGAAATCCTTGAAAATATTGCACTTTTCAAGGATAATATAATATCAGAATGGGCACCTAACGAAAAGGTAGCATTAGAAACAGCAATAGGTGCTTCTATTGCAGGTGCAAGATCACTTTGTGCCATGAAAATGGTTGGAGTAAATGTTGCGGCTGATCCATTGTTTACATACGCCTATATGGGAGTAAATGGAGCCTTGATATTAATTAGTGCAGATGACCCTGGAATGGCGTCTTCACAAAATGAACAGGACAATAGACATTATGCAAAGTTTGCAAAAATTGCTATGCTAGAGCCTTCAGATAGTCAAGAATGTAAAGATATGATAAAGTCTGCAGTGGAAATATCTGAAAAATACGATACTACTGTATTATTTAGAATGACTCAAAGAGTATGTCATAGTAAGAGTTTAGTTCAATTAGGTGAAAAAGTAGAAGCTCCAATCAAGGATTATGCTAAGAACAATGCTAAATTTGATGCTATGCCAGTTTATTCAAGAGCCTTAAGATATAAATTAGAGGATAGATTAAAAAAACTTGAGGAGTTTTCAAATGAAACAGATCTAAACTTTATTGAATGGAATAATAGCAAAATTGGGATTGTTACATCCGGAGTTTCTTACCAATATGCTAAGGAGGTTTTTAGTAATAAAGCGTCCTATCTTAAATTAGGATTTACTTACCCATTACCAATGAAAAAAATAAAAGACTTTGCATCTAAAGTAGATACCCTTTATGTAATTGAAGAGCTGGAGCCATATATAGAGGAACAATTAAAGGCAAATGGAATCAACTGTATAGGTAAAGAAAAGATACCTAATATAGGAGAATTAAATACAGATATAGTTGCAAAAAGCTTATTGGAAATAGAGAAAGAATTAATAGAGACTGCTGAAGAAAAAGTAGTTAATAGGCCACCAACTTTATGTGCTGGTTGTCCACATAGGGGATTTTTCTATGAGTTAGGGAAGTTTAAGAATGTAATGGTAGCAGGAGATATAGGATGCTACGGCTTAGGTGGATCAGAGCCACTAAAAGCTAAGGATACCTGTATTTGTATGGGCGGAAGCGTGGGAACTGCCCATGGAGTTCAAAAAGTATTCGATAAGTTTGGTAAAGAAATGAGAACAGTTGCAACCATGGGAGATTCAACATTTTTTCATACAGGAATAAATGGATTGATAGGTACACTATATAATGGTGGAAAAGTAATTACTTGTATACTAGACAATAGAACAACAGGGATGACGGGACACCAAGAAAATCCTGGTACAGGATTTACTCTGGAGGGAGAAGTATCAGCGGATATAGATATTGAAACTGTAGTTAGAGCATTAGGATGTAAAAATGTAAGAACTATAAATCCACATAGATTGGAAGAAGTAAGAGAAGCTTTACAATGGGCACTTTCCCTTGAAGAGCCTTCCGTTATTATTACAAGATATCCATGTGTTTTAAAGAAGTATTCAGATGCTGATAAAGAAGAATTTGGAGTATTAAAGGATAAATATTTTGTAAAGAAGGATTTATGTATTGGATGTAAAATTTGTATAAAGACTGGTTGTCCAGCAATCAGGTTTAATAATATAGAAAAGAAATCCTTTATTATGGAATCACAATGTGTTGGCTGTAGTGTATGTTCGCAGGTGTGTCCTAAAGATGCTATTGTAAGAAGGTAGGTGATTAAATGTCAAGTATTAAAAGTGTATTATTAGTTGGTGTAGGTGGTCAGGGAACAATATTAGCTAGTAATGTATTATCCAAGGGCTTAGTAGAAGCTGGATATGATGTTAAAATGTCTGAAGTCCATGGTATGGCTCAGAGAGGTGGAAGTGTAACTACTCAAATCAGATTTGGAGAAAAGGTTTACTCACCTATAATTGGAAGGGGAGAAGCTGATATATTAGTATCCTTTGAATTAATGGAAGCCTTAAGATTGATAGAGTTTTTAAAACCAGGTGGCAAAGTCATTGTAAATAATCAACAAATTCCTTCTGCCCCAATACTAGCAGGTAGAGTTGATTATCCAGAGGGAATACTAGAAGAGCTTCAACTAAAGGCAGATACTAAAGCCATTGATGCTGTAGGAATTGCAAAGGAACTTGGAAATGAGAAGGCAATGAATATAGTTTTATTTGGAGCTTTATCAAAGGTGTTAGAACTTGATAATATAGACTGGGAAGATGTTATTAGAAATACAGTAAAAGAAAAGTTTATAGATTTAAATATAAATGCATATAGGGCTGGAAGAAATATTTAGAGGTAGATGGGATGGAATTCATTCCTAAAGTAAAGAAATGAGGAAAAGGTTTTGAAAAAATTCATAATAAGATTTTCACTATATATTGTAGGACTATTTACACTTGCCATAGGAATTGCCTTATCATTAAGATCAAATTTAGGTGTATCTCCTGTAACCTCAATTCCCTCTGTATTTAGTCAAATATCTGGTAAATCAGTAGGCACCACAACATTTTTATTTTACTCCATATGTGTAGTTCTGCAAATAATAATTCTAAAGAAGGATTATAAACTAAAAGACTTACTTCAAGTAGGATTTTCATCAGTTTTCGGTGTGTTTACTGATATTGCACTATATTTATTTCAAGGTTTATCTGTTACAAATTATTTAGGAAAGATACTACTTTTAGTTCTTAGCTTAGTTGTAGTGTCTATAGGTCTTTTTTTAATATTAACATCAGATATAGTAATAAATGCACCAGAAGGCTTATGTATTGCTATATCAAAGAAGTGGAATGTTGCGTTTTCTAAAGTAAAATCCTCTTTTGATATATTTTGTGTCATATTAAGTTTGGGAGTATCTTTATTGGTATTTGGAAACTTAGGACAAATCAGGGAAGGTACTATTATAGCTGCCTTAAGTATAGGGCGAATTACAGGATTTATAATGAATAGATATTCTAAAAAGCTAAAAGGATTGTATTCATAAAATTAAATTACAGTTTCTCGGTGGATACTAATTATAAATCAAAGGATAGTATTACTATACAAAGCACTGATGACATTTAAGTTATAAAACCTTTTATCTTTATGATAAAGGGTTTTATATGTATTTAGAAGATAAATGAATATAGTTATTTCCAATTGTACACAACTCTCATAATGGTAATATATCCAATAAATATATTTTGTCATTATAATTTAAGAAGTTAAAAAAACACTTACTTATAAAGGGGTGTATAAATAAGTGATTTTTACTAGAATATGATATAATATTAATATAGTACAAACTATGACTAGGGGTTGGTAATAGGAATGATTACTATTTTACAGATAAATTATTTCATTGAATTAGTAAAGAATATGAACTTTTCAAAAACTGCAGAAATATTGTATATTTCTCAGCCTGCCTTAAGTAAACAAATTTCTAACTTGGAAAAGGAGTTAGGATTTTTGCTATTTGACAGAAGCGGTAAAAATATTAAACTAAGTGCTGAAGGGAAATTAATATACGACTTTTTTATAGAGTCTAGGGATGAGTATAAAAAGATTGTAAATAAGATAATACAAAGCAATGGTAATGACATAACAAAGTTGAATATTGCATTTCTTTCTGGATGGGATATATCTAGATATATTGCTGAAGCAGATGAATTATTAGCTGAAGAACATTCAGATATAATGATTCATTTAGAGAGTGGTGATTTTAATGATCTATCAAGTAAACTAAATGATGGGTCTGTAGATATTGTATTGTCATTACCCAATAACTTTGATAATACTAAAAATATTAATTTGAAACACCTTACAGATATTCAAAGGTTTATAGTCTATTCTAAATCAAATCATTTGAACAATAAAAATAATTTAAGTATAAGCGATTTTAAAAACGAAGATTTTTTTATATTTATTGATTCCCTAGAGCGAACTAGTTTAGAAATACTTTTAGATATATATAATTGCTTAGGATTCGAACCAAAGATTATTCAAGTTTCTAATATTGAATCTATGATGTTGAATGTTGAAGCAGGAAGAGGAGTCGCTATTTTTGATGAATGGCATAGGGTAATAAATAACAATATGTTAAAGGTCATAGATATCGGAAGTGAACATAAAGTATTTGCAGGCTGGAGAAAAGATAATAAGAACGTAGCTATAAAATTATTTTTAGACAAATTTATATATGTTATAAATAATAAAAAATAAAGTAAGAGTACAATCTTTTTGTACTCTTACTTTATTTTTATTCAGGTTTATATTTATAATTATCTATAGGAACGTTTTCTGTTGAAAGTGTCATTTCTCCATTTTGATTTGAAATATCTATCCACTTCAGATAATTTTTATCGTCTCTTTCTTTGTAATCTTCTCTCATATGCCATCCACGACTTTCTTTTCTTTCTAAAGAAGCTCTAAAGAACATTTCAGCACATAAAACATGGCTTTTACATTCGTTTACAGCACTTAGACCATGAGGATCATCTGCTTTTAATAAATTAAGTTTTTCTTTCTGCTCAAGAACATAATCTAAAGCTTCTTGAAGTCTTTTTTCACTTTTGTAACCAGTATATTCTATAGGTTGCATTAAGTTTTTAATTTCCCAAATAACATCTCTAGGATTTATTCCTTCTTCCACATTTAAAGGAGACTTAAGTGTATTTTCAAGTATTTCTACTTGCTCATCAGATATGCTTCCAAACTCAGCATTCTTTGCGTAGTCTGTAGCAGATTTAGCAGCAATAGTTCCTGTAAACACTCCATGGATTAGTCCTGAACCTCTGTTTCTTCCTGGTGGTGTAGGGACTGCACCTGACCATGAGCTACCGTTAGCACATATATCTCCTGATGCAAATAGACCTTCTAAGCTGGTTCTCATATGATGATCAACATAAAGTGGACTTTGTTCTGCAACAACTCCAGGGATTACTTCTTTTAATGGATTATCATCCTTGTAACTTTCAGCCTTATTCTTATTCCATAATTTATCCCAGAATTTTTGAGAATAAGGTCTTGCAAAAGGAGGGTCTGCTTGTCCTAAAAACATAAGGTTTCTGCCAGGGAAGGAACCTGGGAATTTATTTTCAGCAGTGTTTTCATAAATAGGACCTTTTCCATCTCTTACGGACATATACATTAAGATAGAATCCATGCTGCCTAGATCAACTCCACCAACTACTGTACGAAGGCTTTCGTCTAAGTCTCCTCTTGTTGAAGGATTTTCTCCAGCTGAATTGACTAAGCAGTCTTCAGAACCATAAGTTACTTGATTGTTTTCAACCTGCATTATATTGAAGAAGCTGCCAAACTCTGCATTTCTTATCTTTGCTCCAGCTCTATATGCTGCTGCAATACCATCGCCTTTTGCTGAAGCCCACATTCGCATAATGCTAAAATCTTGATTTCCATTTGCCAATATAACAGATTTTGCTTTAAATACATAAGTTTTGCCAGTCAATAAGCTCATTCCAAATGCCCCAACTACTCTATCTCCATTGGTTAATAAATCAGTTATTGTGATTTTTTCCATGGATTTAACGCCAATTTTTTTTGCGTGTTTTCCCATTTGTATCATTACATCGCCGTCAACTAACATAACTTTCCAAGGTATAATTGGATGTGAGTCAAATGGTTTTTCTTTGGCTACAAAATTTACTCCCCATGATTCCCATCTATCAATTACTTTTCTAGTATTCTCTGCGTATTTTCTTAACATATCTTGGTCATTTAAATAGTCTCCAAGATTTCTTGTATGATATTCAATGTATTGTTCGGAGGCTCCATCAGGAATAAAGGATACATGACCGCCACCTTTATTAGCCTTTCCAGCATAACCTACAAACGATTTGTCAACAGTTAATACATTTAATTCTGGAGCATCTTCTTTTGATGAAATGGCAGCACTTAATCCAGATATACCATGTCCTACTACTAAAACATCAGTTTCTATTATATGCCTACTCATTATTTTAACCCCCTTTCCTCTTTTGTACTATGTGCGAAATATGGTTCTGGGAAAGGTTTGTTATAGTCGATTATTACATCTACTGCATTTTGATCACAAACTACTTCACAGAAATTACATTCTACACAGTCTTCAGGGTATGCTGCTATAGGTCTTTTCTTTTCTTCATTCCATCTAATTACATCTAACCAACAAGATCTATAGCATTTTTTACAACCGATACACTTTGAATCATCAAACTTAATAGTATTCATATTGTCCCCCCCTAGATTTATAATAATATTTCCTTATACTGATTTTACATTAGCATATGAGAACAGATATTGTACAATACATATTATGTTATGGAATGTATAACCGGTGGGTTATATAAAAATGTTCTAAAATAAATAGTTAGAAAATTGTTAAATTTATTTGCCAAGACAAGTTTTTGGCATATTGATTGCATTAAATTATAAATAGGTATGGTATATCATACTTAAAAAATAATAAAAGGGGGTCATTTGATGAATGTAAAAAAAGAGGCTTTTAAGGGTGGGATAATAGGTGGGGTCATAAGTGGAGTCATAAGTTTTTTAATAAACTTATTGATAATACCAGTTCCACAGACTGCCTTTCAAAGTGGAATGGGTAATGGAATAAGCGGATTTTTAAGTGGACTATTTAGTGGATTTATTGGTGTAATGGTATTTTATAAGATGTTAAAGGCTTCAGAGGCAAAATAGTAAAGATTATGAAAGGATGCTTAGACATCCTTTCATAATTCAAATGTGAATTATCAGATTCATATCTGAATTAAAAGTTACTAGAATTATGATGAAAAGAATTAAGTCAAAATAGATTAATTGAGTAAACATTAGATAATATGCCTTATGAAGATTAATTTAAATTACTTAGAGGTATTGGCATGGTTGTTGCTATAGTATATAGACAAAGATAAAGGAGGTGCCATATGAAATTAGTTGAATTTAAAGAAGTCAAGCCATATAAAGCTCCTAAACACTTTGATTGCGTTTCCCTAAGGGTTCAAGGTAAAGAAGAAACAGGAGTTTCAAAATTCTGGATGGGAGTTACTCATTTTTTACCAGGGGGAGGAGCAGAATATGATTATACAGAGTCTCCAACAGAAAAGGTATATTTTGTTTTGGAAGGTGAAATAACTGTTAAATCAGATAAGGAAACCTTTGTACTTAAGAAGAATGACTCATTATATATCCCGCCTTTTGAAGGTAGAACCATAATAAATGAAACAAATGAGCCATGTAAAATGTTAGTAGTTATAAATAATTAAATTCAATAAATAGGAGGTGCTGATTTATGGTAATGGTAAAAACAGATTTTGTAAATAGTTTATTTGATATAAAAAATAAGGTAGCCATAGTTACAGGAGCAACTGGAAATTTAGGAAAAGCCGCTTCTTGGGGTTATGGATATGCTGGAGCAAAAGTAATGCTTACTGGAAGATCAGAAGATAAGCTTAAGAAACTCCATGAAGAGATGAAAGATAAAGGAATAGACTGTGATTATATAGTTGGTGATCCAGTAAAAGAAGAAGATGTAAAAAATGTTATAGAAGAAACTGTAAAGAAATATGGTGGAATAGATATATTACTATGTACAGCAGGTATGAATAATCCTAAGCCTATTTTAGAACAACCTAAGGAGGAATGGCAGGCCATTATGGATGCCAATGTATTAGGAACTTGGTTATACTGCAAATACGCAGGACAAGTTATGAAAGACCAGGGAAGAGGTGGAAAGGTTATCTTAGTATCCTCTGCAAGAGGAAAATTAGGAATGAAAGGCTATACTGCATATAGTCCATCTAAGGCAGGAATAGACCTTATGGCTAAATCCCTTGCTTGTGAATGGGGAGAGTATGGAATAAATGTAAATGCCATTGGACCTACAGTATTTAGATCAGAATTAACAGAGTGGATGTTTGAAGATGATACTGCTAGAACCAAGTTTCTAACCAGACTTCCTATTGGAAGATTAGGTGAACCTGAAGATTATGTTGGTGTATGTATATTCTTAGCCTCAGCAGCAAGTAATTTCTGTACAGGAACTACTATATATGTTGATGGTGGATATTTGGCAGGTTAGAGGAGGATAAAACCATGGATTCAAAGATTAACAGCATAGCAATATTCGGCTCCGGATTAATGGGAAGTGGAATTGCACAAATATTTGCATCAAAAGGAATAAGAGTAAGAATATTCTCAAGGAATCCTGAAAACTCTAATGCCCATGAAGTTATAAGAAAGAATTTAACAACTATGGCTGATAATGATGCATTTCCAAGAGAGAAGATTGTAGAAGTATTAAGTAATATAGAAATATCTGCTGATAAATTATATGTAACTAGGGATGCATCACTGGTTATAGAAAATATTCCAGAAGATATGGAATTAAAGCAAAACTTATTTAAGGAATTAGATGAGATTTGCGGCCCAGATACAATACTTGCTTCAAATACATCAGTAATGAGTATTACTGAGATTGGAAGCAAGTGTAAAAATAAAAATAGAATAGTTGGAACCCATTTTTGGAATCCACCTTTTTTGATTCCCCTGGTGGAAATTGTAAAAACAGAGTTTACATCTGAAGAAATAGCAGATAGAACATTTGAAATAATGAAATATGTAGGAAAGAAACCAGTAAAGGTAAATAAAGATGTTCCTGGATTTTTAGCAAATAGATTGCAACATGCATTGTGGAGAGAAGCAATATCAATTGTAGAAAGAGGTATAGCTGACGCCAAAACAGTAGATGAAGCTATTAAATATAGTTTTGGACTTAGGATACCTCAATTATCTCCTTTGGAAAATGCAGATATGATAGGTACAGATTTAACTTTATCTATTCATAATTACATCCTAAAGCATATAGAAAACTCTACTGAACCATCACCTTTATTGAAAGAAAAGGTTGAAAAGGGTGAATTAGGTTTTAAAACAGGCTTAGGATTTCAAGAATGGTCAGAAAAAGATATTGAAGAATCTAGAAGAGGATTAATAGAATATCTAATAAAAGCAACAAAGAATATAGAATAACAATAAATTAATAGATTTAAAGAAAGTTAAAATCGAGGAGGAATTATTAATGAGTAAAAAAGTATTTGTAGATTTAACCCATCCATTTAGTGCAGAAATACCACGTTGGCCTTATTTTGCAAAACCAGTAATTGATTCAATGCATACTTTGGCAAAGGGTGGTGTTCTTACACAAAGAATCGATTGTGTTCAGCATACTGGTACACATTGTGATGCACCACGTCATGTTATGGAAACTGAATTTGACGGTAGAAGAGCTCGTTATACTCACGAAATGCCTGTAGATGCATATACAGGTGATGCAGTTTGCCTTGAAATCAACATTGAGCCTTGGGGACTAATTTTACCAGAACATTTAGATGATGCTTGTAAACGTGCAAACATTAAACCAGAGGAATTAGAAGGAATGGTTGTTTGCTTAAATACAGGAATGCACCGTAAATTTGATGATTCAAAAGAATATTATCATTACTCATGTGGTACAGGAGTTGAAGCTGGAAAATGGTTTGTAAAGCATAAGGTAAAATGTGTAGCCATGGATATGCAAGCTCTAGACCATCCACTTCATACAGCAATGGGAAATAATGGTGGTACTCGTATGAACTTAACAGGTGCTTCAGGAAGACCAATTACAGAAGAATATAAAGAAAAATTTGGTGAAGAGGCATATGCAGAATTTGATAAAGAAGAATATATCAGAATCCATGGTCAAGAAGCCTATGATGCTAAATTTGGTGATTTAGAAGCAATAGGATGCTGGGGAACATGGGAACCTTGTCATAAACAAATGTTGGGACATGGTATCGTAGGTGTTGAAAACCTTGGTGGAGATTTAGATAAAGTTTCTGGAAAACGTTTCAGATTCTTCTGTTTCCCAATTAGATGGTATATGGGAGATGGATCTATGGTTCGTTGCGTAGCAGAAATAGACGAAGATGATATAAATGACGTACCAGATAGAGTGTACACATATGGAGGACTTTAATCATAAGTCTATATATTTTGATTTAGAGAATAGGGTCAGTAATTAAAAAACTAGGGAGTATTTATAAATTATAGCAAATCTTAATTTCAAGATACTCCCTAATCTATTCTAATAAGTGTTTTATAATTAACAAAATCATATATTAACAAATAAAATAGAATGAGGTGTAGAAATATGGACAATAAAGTAATATTAACTGTTGCCACTACAGGAGCGTGGCCTAAAAAAACTGATACTCCTTATGTACCTTTACAACCTAAGGAAATAGCAGATGAAGTATATGAATGTTGGAAGGCAGGAGCATCTGTAGCTCATATACATGTAAGAGATGATGATGATAATGCATCAATGAGTTTTGAGAAATTTGAAGAAACTGTAAAATTAGTTAGAGAACGTTGCGATATAGTACTAAACCTTACAACATCAGGTGGATTAGGATTAACAGATGAAATAAGGATGAAGCCATTTGTAGAATTGAAACCAGAAATGGCATCCTATGATTGTGGCTCAATGAACTGGTTACATACATCAGTATTTGAAAATAGTCCATCATTTTTAGAAAAGTTAGGTAAAACAATGGAAGAAAATAATGTAAAACCAGAAATAGAAATATTTGATGCAGGAATGGTTTACAATGCCTTATATTACTTGAAGAAAGGAATATTAAAAGCTCCATTACATTTCCAATTTGTTTTAGGGGCGGCAGGAGGAATGGCTGCAACAGTGGAAAACCTAGTTTATCTTAAGGGATTAATACCAGAGGGAAGTACATGGGGAGCATTGGGAATAGGAAAACAACATCTGCCGATTTTATATGCTACATTAGCTCTTGGTGGGCACGTAAGAGTAGGAATGGAAGATAATGTATACTACGGACCAGGAAGGTTAGCAAAATCAAATGTAGAGTTTGTAGAAAGGACAAAAAGAATAGTTGCAGAAATAGGAAGAGAGATAGCAACACCTGCTGAAGCAAGAAAAATACTGGGATTAAAGAATTGCTAGGAAAACCTGAAGAATTCATATTCAGTTGAAAATAAGAATACTGAGGGGGCATTGGTATGAATAGCAAATCTAGCAATCAACTAGGAAAATTTGGAAAAGCAGGATGGGGAACAATAATTTATTGTGCTGCAATGTTTTGGTTGTATGTTGGAATGGTAAATGATGGATCAAACATTACTGCTCCAGCCTTTACGGAGAAAATGGGTATAGAATATTCTACTGTTCTAAGCATGGGAACAGTAGCAGGATTAGTAGGATTTATCTTTTTTCTTATTTTTGGGCAAGTAAATAGAAAGATTGGTGCCAGATATACATCAGGTATCTGTATGATATTGTCAGGTGTTGCATATCTAGGATTAGGTTATTCAAATTCTTTAGTTATGTATGCTATTTGCCTATGTATAGTAACAGGTGCATCAATGTCAGCTGGGTATATTGCTGGTGGAACATTGGTTGCAAAATGGTTTCCTAAGAAAAAAGGAATTGTCATGGGATATACTACAATGGGGCATAATCTTGCTTCAGCCTTTTATGTTCCCTTAATTTCAGCTACAGTAGGATCTTTCGGACTTTCTAAAGGAGTAGTACTGCCTAGTATTGCTGCCATATTTCTAGGTATAATAGGTATTATTTTTGTTAGAGATACGCCAGAAGCGAGAGGGCAGCTTCCAGATAATGTAAATAGGGAAGAATATGAAAGAGAATATCATACAGATGTAGTAGATGAAGATGGAGGATGGACTACATCTAAGCTATTAAAAACTAAAGAGCTTTGGTTAAGTGCAATTACTACAGGAATGTATCAGCTAGTTACTGTTGGCATTATGACGCAGTTAGTAGTAAGGAATATGCAGCTTGGATTTACTCAGAGTCAAGCAATAGGTATTATGACAGTTTTAGCATGTATTGGAGTAGTTGGTTCATGGGGATTTGGTGTAATTGATCAAAAGTGGGGAACTAAGAATTCCATGTTAATATTTGGAGCTTGGTATGTTTTAGCACTTATAGCTAATATTACAGAAATCAAAATACTTGTTTATATATCTATATTTATGATTGGAATGTCTATTGGTGGCTCTGCAAACTTTACAACCTCTCTTCCAGCAGCTATTTTTGGCAGACATGGATTTGAAAAAGTAAATAGCGTAGTATTTCCGATACAAGGTTTAATCACAGCACTAAATTTCTTATTAAGTGGTATTTCAATAAAATTAACTGGGAGTTTAAGAGGTGTATATATTATAAATGTTTTTCTAATATTAATTAATATGATATTAATTAATATCATAGATGAACACAGATATAATAAGGACTTTCAATTAAACAATGAAGACTTAAAATTTAGTAATATTGTAGATGATATTTAATTATATATGCATAAATTTAAACATAATTCATGGAATTTAATGAAACAGCATTAAAATTAAAAGGATTATCACAAGAATTAAAAGAAAGATTAAATATCTTTACAATATAATGACCTCAAAAGACAAGTTCACAATTTATACTAAGTATAAATTGTGAACTTGTCTTATTTTCCTTGTGTTTTCATAGTAATACTAATATAATATTATTAATTTTTATTGTGATAATGTAAGAAAGGAAGATGGGAATATGACAAAAGATAGAATAAAGGAGGGAATTATAGCTGTACTACCAATAGTAATAGGGTATTTTCCCATAGCTATGGCTTTTGGTTTACTATCAAAAAATACTGATGTTACTTTTAGAGATACAAGCCTTTTATCTGTAATGGTATATGCAGGGGCTAGTCAATTTATGGCATTGGATTTTATAAGGGCAGGAGTATCTGTAGGCAGCATAATACTTGCAACTTTCTTATTAAATCTTAGGCATATGATGATGTCAGCATCATTGGCAGTAGAATTTCAAGATATGAATAAAAAATTTCTACCCATAGTGGCCTTTGGAATCACTGATGAAACATTTTCAGTAATTTCTTTTAATAAAGATAAGATTGACTTACCCTTTGTGCTTACAATAAATATATTAGCCTATAGTTCTTGGGCATTAGGTACAATTGCTGGGTATTTAGTGGGAGAAATACTTCCTGCTTCTTTGCAGTCTAGTCTGAGTATAGGATTATATGCAATGTTTGCAGCATTACTTTTTCCAGAAATAAAGAAATCAAAGAATATTTTATTCCTATCCATAATATCAGCAGTAGTTTATGTAATATTATTTTATTCTAAGATATTTACTTCAGGCTGGGATATAATCCTTGGAATTATAATATCTTCTTCCATAGGAGTAGTCATCTTTAGGAAAAATGAGGAGGAATAAGATGAAAAGCTATTTTCCATTAATAATAGGTATGACTCTAGTTACATATTTGCCAAGGTTAATACCATTAGCATTATTAAACAACAGAAATATAAATAAAAGTTTGAAGGAGTTTCTCCTATATATACCCTATACCTCTTTGAGTATCCTAATCATAAGAGGTATATTGACTGCTGCTGACGGAATGAAAATAGTAACTGTTATAGGTGTTGGAATTGCAGCTATTATATCATATATAAAAGGAAATTTAGTTCTATCGGTTTTAGCTGGAATAATATTATCATTTCTAGCAATAAATACCCTCGTATAGTATGAAGATGTTTAGTGACTTTTTCGTAAGGGTATATTATCAATACTCAAGGACAATATCAAATTGACATATATATTATTGAAGGGAGAAATGATGATGGAAAAAGTTAAATTAGCAGTAATATACTATAGTTCAACAGGGATAAATTATAAATTAGCTAAAATGGCAGAAGAAGGAGCCTTAGAAGTAGGGGCAGAAGTCAGGGTCCTTAAAGTTCAAGAGCTAGCACCAGATGCTGCTATAGATTCCAACCCAGCATGGAGAGCCAATGTAGAGGCAACAAAGGATGTACCCATAGCTACATCGGCAGATTTAGATTGGGCAGATGCTATAATATTCTCAATGCCAACTAGATTTGGAAACTTACCTTCACAAATGAAACAATTCTTAGATATGCAAGGTGGAATGTGGGCACAAGGGAAGCTTACAAATAAAGTAGTTTCAGCAATGGCATCAGCTGGAAATCCTAACGGTGGGCAAGAGGTTACAGTAAAATCACTATATACGTCAATGATGCACTGGGGAGCAATTATAGTGCCACCAGGATTTACTGATGATTCAATATATAAAGCAGGAGGAAATCCATACGGTACATCTGTTACACAGGGGCAAGATGGAAACATGGTTGAGGAT
The DNA here is from genome assembly GCF_018917845.1 of Tissierella pigra. NCBI lineage: Bacteria > Bacillati > Bacillota > Tissierellia > Tissierellales > Tissierellaceae > Tissierella > Tissierella pigra. The sequence continues at coordinate 3,520,089 of NZ_JAHLPJ010000001.1, read as the reverse complement.
GTAAACGACGCAGTGAAACATCAAGCAAAGAGAACGGTAGAAGTAGCCAGTTGGATTAAAAAAGGGAAGTAATTGCAGAATAAAAAACTAGGTAATATATTACCTAGTTTTTACTTTTAATGGGGTAGTAGGAATTCTTTAGCATTTCATAGTAAAAATATTGTATAAAAATAGGAAAATTCATATAATTGATATAAAGATAATACCTTACTATATTAATATGAAATATTTATCTTTTATAAAAAGGAAAGGGGCAATGGATTCACTGCCCATAAGTGCTACAGGTTTATTTACTGTATTTTTAGCACCATGGTTACTTCAAATATTAATTTAATTAGGAGGTTTTTAAAATGATAAAAAGATCTGATGAATTAAGAAAAGACGTAGTTGTGAATTTAATGCAGGGAGAAGGAGAAATTAATAGAACTCATTTATTTGAAGTGGAAGATTTCTGCGGACATGGTAGATTATTTGCAAAGCATACAATAGAACCTGGAAAATCCATAGGATTCCATAAACATGAAGGAGAGCAGGAAGCTTATTATATACTTAAGGGTCAGGCTCTTTATAGCGATAATGGGAGTGAAATAACCATTAAAGAAGGAGATTTCACTTTATGTAAAAGCGGTGAAGGACATTCAATAAAAAACATTGGAAGTGAAGATTTAGAATTTATAGGCTTAATTATAAAGGCTTAAATAATATAAAATAAAGGGAGGAATATAGGATGAAACCTAGGAAATTAGTTATGATTCCAGGACCAACACCTGTTGTAAGGTCTATTCAAAATCAGATGGGAAGAGAAACAGTTGCCTTTGGAGATCTAGGATTTATAAATGACTATAAAGAATTACTTAAAGATATGAAGGAATTATGGAAAACAGAAGGAGAAGTATTTGTTATTGCAGGAACTGGCACCATGGCAATGGAAATGGGTATAGCAAATACTTTAAAATCAGGAGATAATTTACTTATTGTATCAAATGGGTTCTTTGGAGATAGATTTATTGATCTAGCCGAAAGAAAAGGTATAAATGTAGATGTAATAAGTAGTGAATGGGGAAAAATCGTACCTATAGAAGATATTGAAGCAAAATTAAATGAAAAAAAATATGATGGAATTACAGTAACTCATGTGGATACATCAACGGGGGTTTGTGCTCCAATAAAAGAGATCGGTGAAATGCTGAAAAAATTCCCTGAGACAATATATATTGTAGACGGAGTTTGTGCTACAGCAGCTGAACCAGAGTATGTAGATGATATGAATATAGATATTCTGATTACTGGATCACAAAAAGCTTTTGGAGTAGCACCAGGACTTGCAATAGTATGGGCAGGGTCTAAAGCGATGGAAAAAAGAAAAGAACTTGGAAGAATTCCAGAGTATTATATAGACTTTGATAAATGGCTTCCAATTATGCAAGATCCTTCAAAATACTTTGCAACTCCAGCTGTAAATATGATTTGGGCACTTAAAGAATCAGTGAGAATTATTAAAGAAGAAGGAATAGAAAATAGATACGAAAGACATAGTAAAAATGCTAAAGCAATGCAAGCGGCATTAGAGGTCATGGGCTTTACATTACTAGCAGATAAAGACCATAGAGCAGTTACATTATCAAATGTTCTATATATGGAAGGAGTAAATGATTTAGAATTTAGAAAGATTTTAGGAGAAGAAGGAGTAGTTGTAGCAGGAGGATTAGCAGCCTATGCAGGAAAAATGTTTAGACTAGGTCATATGGGAAATATAGATATTCACGATATGGTTTCAACAATAGCATCCATAGAAAGAGCCTTATATAGATCAGGAATTGAAGTAGAACTTGGTAAAGGCGTAGGAACATTAATGGCAGAATTGCTTAAATAATAGATAGAAGAGGATGGTAGTAATCCTTCTTTTTTCTGTAAAGATAAACTCTGTTAAATTTTATTGAAAGCATAATTCCCTGATATAATGAAGATATAAAGTCGAAAACTAGGTGGACTTCACCTAGTTTTTTAACTAAAATAAATATATAATAGAAGTAATTGAGATTGAGGGGGAACAATATGCAAACGTCTTTTGTAATACAGCAGGTTATAGTATTAGCCTTACTTATGGCAGTAGGATACATAGCAACAAAGAAAGATATAATAAATGAAAATATATCTAAGGGTATGACTCAAATACTTACAGCAATAGCCTTACCAGCACTTATAATTTCATCCTTTAATATGAGCTATTCAAAGGATACATTGAGGGGAGTATTATTAATATTTGGATATTCTATAGGAGTACACATTATCACCGTATTAATATCCAAGATTCTTTTTATAAAATATCCTAAAGAGAAAAAAGCTGTTTTAATATTTGGGACAGTATTTCCTAACTCTGGATTTATGGGACTTCCATTGATATTGGAATTATTTGGACAAGAAGCGGTGCTTTATGCCTCTGTATTTATGATACCTTATCATACCATATTGTGGACCTATGGAGAAAGAATGCTTTCAAAGGAAAAAACACAATCTCCATTTAAAGTATTAGTGAAAACTCCAGCACTGATTGCAGTATTTCTAGGTACAATAATGTTCATACTAAAAATAGAGATGCCTTATGTAGTTAGTAAGCCTCTTACAATGTTAGCAGCACTTACCTCACCATTATCAATGTTAATATTAGGTGAAAAAATGACTAAGCTAAAATTAAAAGAAATAATTGGAGATAAGGATATATATTATGGTTGTTTTATTAAATTAATTATAGCACCGATTACTGCATTATTGCTTCTTAAGGCCATAAATGCCCCGCAACTTCTTACAAGTATAATAGTTACAATGCAGTCCCTACCAACAGCAATACTACTTGTAGTCTTAACTCAAAAGCATGATTGTGAAATAGAATTTGCTTTAAAATTCAATATAATGAGCCATATATTATCTATATTGACTATACCAATAATTTCAGTACTACTATAAAAAGATTAATAGATGATTATCTAAATTAGAAATGGGTGATTAATATGCTTATAACAGTAAAAGATGTGCTAGAATTAGACGGATTTAAACATTCTAGAATAATTGCTGGTAAAAATGGATTATCTAATGTTGTAGATAATGCGACTTTAATGGAGGTTCCAGATATATTTCCTTATGTAGATACTCGTAGTCTGCTGATTACCACTTTATATCCAATATACAACAATGAAACTGCCACTAATGAACTTATTCCAAAATCAGCAGAGCTAAATTTAGCTGGAATATGTATAAAACCTATTAGATATATAAAAGAAATACCACCAACCATGATAAAGCAAGCTAATGATTTGGATTTTCCCATTATAGAGTTACCTCCAGATGCTAATTTATCTAAGCTGGTAACAGAAATCCTTGAATTGTCCCTAAATAAACATATAAATATACTAAATTTTAGAAATCGTGTTCATGAAAGTCTAATGAAACTTTTTCTAAAGGGAGAAGATATAGATTCATTAGTAAATAATTTATCTGAAATAGTAAAGCTTCCAGTTCTCTTATTAGATAATGATTTAAATATTACATATATGTCTAAAGATCTAAATGAACAGGAAGTTTCTATAGTATCATCTCCTAATAATCATGGAAACAATAAATTTAAAATTAAAGTAGAAGCTATAGAGTATGAAGAAGAATCTTATATAAAACACTATATAAATGCGGGAAAGACTAGATTTGGATACATCGTACTGCTAAAAGGAGAAGTTAATAATCAGAGTTTAGTAGTGGCTGTTGAACAGGCTTCTCTATTAATAGCTTCTGTGTTTTATAAGAATTATGCTGTATTAGAAAAGGAGAAAAGCTTTCAAGATGCGTTTATTAGAGATATATTACAGGGAAAGATAGATTCTCCCATAGATACTATCAATAAAGCTAAAACCTTTGGATGGAATATGGAATTTCCAGAGGTAATAATGATTGCAAAATTATTAATGGAAGATGATAAAAAGAAGAAACTATTGTATGAATATATTTTAGACTCCAAATATATAGAAAAGATTCTTGAGGAAAAATTATTAATAAATAGCAATAAAATTAAAACTGTGTACATAGATGATTCCATTGTAATTTTTATCAATGTTATATTTATGAATAATATTAAAGAGAACTGTATAGAAGTGGGAAAATTAATTGTCGAAAGGCTAAGAGATAAAGTTAAAGTAGGGATAGGAATATCCAATACAGCAAAGGATATGGACAGTTTTGCCTTAGCTTATAAAGAAGCTCAAAGCAGTTTAATTACAGGCTCTATTTTAAATCAAAATTCCTTCATAAGTCATTATAGTGATTATGAAATGTTTAATATTATAAAAGAAGTAAAGGATACAGAGATTCTAAATAGATATGTAAACAATAAGCTAGGGAAAATAATAGAATATGATAAGATAAATGATATGAGGTTAATGGAGACTTTAAAAGTTTTAATAGAAGAAAATTTCAATGTTAAGAAATCAGCAGAGAGTTTGTTTATACACTACAATACTTTAAGATATAGAATAGATAGGATAAAAGAATTAGACATAAATATAAATAATGGATTTGAAATTGGAGAGTTAGTATTAGCATATAATATTTATTTATGGCTTGCATCAAATCAAAGATAATTATATATATATAATAATGGAAATAGTAATAAAACGAGTATCATTGTCAATAGTTGACAATGATACTCGTTTTTTTTGGCTAGATATAATGATGACTATAAAAAATGTATATGATATGCTTTTGTCAAGAGAAAATTTAAAATATTTTTAATTACAAATAAATTATTAAATTTTAACCAATGAAGGAACACTAATCAATATAAATAAGGAGGAGAAAGCAATGATGGATGTAAAAGTATATAAAATTCCAATGGCAGGCCCAGATGATGTAGTTGGTTTGAAAGGATTAATAGAAGCAGGTGAGATTGTACCTGAAGAAATTGTAGCTGTTTTAGGTAAAACAGAAGGTAATGGTTGTGTAAATGATTTTACAAGAGGATTTTGTACAGCTTCTTTCAGAAGCTTTTTAGCTGGAGAGTTAGGAAAAACTGAAAAAGAAGTAGAAGAAAAAGTTGCTTTTGTAATGTCTGGTGGAACTGAAGGAGTAATGACTCCTCATGCTACTATTTTTACTAAAAAAGAAGTAGAAGAAGTGAAAACAGAAGAAAAATCTTTAGCTGTAAGTGTAGGTTTTACTAGAGATTTTTTACCTGAAGAAATGGGTACTTTAACCATGGTTAAAGAAGTAAAGAGAGTAGTTTTAGAGCTTATGAAATCAGCAGGAATTGAAGAAAAAGAAGATGTACATTTTGTACAGATAAAATGCCCTTTATTGACTTCTGATAGGATTATAGAAGCAAAATCAAGAGGAAAGTCTGTTGTTGTGGAAGACACTTACAAATCAATGGGATATACAAGAGGAGCTTCTGCTTTAGGAGTGGCTGTTGCTTTAGATGAAGTGGAAGAATCAAAAGTTACAGAAGAGACTATATTAAAAGATTGGTCTTTATATTCAAAGGTGGCTTCAACTTCTGCAGGTGTAGAGTTAATGAATTGTGAAATCATATTGATGGGTAATTCTAAAAGATCTATTAGTAAATATAGAATAGGTCATAGTGTTATGAAGGATGCCATAGATCTAGAAGGCGTTATTGAAGCTATGATTGATAGCGGATTAAACATAGATAAATTACCAACTGAAGAAGATAAGAAAAGAATAGTGAATATACTTGCCAAGGCAGAAGCTTCTCCAGATGGATATGTAAGAAATAGAAGAAATACCATGTTAACAGATTCAGATATAAATCATACTCGTCATGCTAGGGCAGTAGTGAATGGTGTTATAGCTTCAATTGTAGGAGACCCTATGGTTTATGTATCAGGTGGTGCAGAACATCAAGGCCCAGCTGGTGGAGGTCCTATAGCTGTTATTATTGAAAAATAATATAAGAGTTGAGGTGGTCAAATGAACTATATCTTGAAAAATGGATATTTACCTTTTATTAATGCAATACAAGATGTATATATTAAAGACGGATTAGTTGAAAAGATAGGAAGAGATATTAAACCTATAGACTTAGATACCAAAATGATAGATTTAGAAAATAGGCTAGTTATAAATGGATTTGTAGATGGTCATATGCACCTTGACAAAGCTTTAATAGGAGAAAAAGTAATAAATAAAAGTGGTACCTTATATGAAGCAATTGAAATTATGAGTAAATATAAACATAGTATGACCAAAGAAGATGTAAAAGAAAGGTCTAAGAAGATCTTAGATCTTTCTTTTAGAAATGGAACTAGGTTCCTTAGAACCCATATAGATGTAGACCATAAAATTCAACTAAAATCAATTGAAGCTTTATTAGAATTAAAAGAAGAATATAAAGAATTGATAGATATTCAGATAGTGGCTTTTCCTCAAGATGGGATAATAAAAAATAGTAAGTCTTATTTTTATCTAGAAGAAGCTTTGAAGATGGGAGCTGATATAGTTGGTGGAATACCAGCAATAGAAGAAGATCCAATAAAGCATATGAATATGATATTTGATTTAGCAATGAAATATGACGTAGATATTGATATGCATATGGACGAGACTGATGATGCTAGTTCTTTAATAATAAATGATTTGGCAAAGTTGACTATAGCTAATGGATATATTGGTAGAGTAACAGCAGGTCATTGTTGTAGTCTAGCGGCAAATGAAGAGGAAGTTATATTACCTATTGTTGAGCTAATTAAAAAAGCAGAGATAAATATAATTTCATTACCTTCTACTAACCTATATCTACAAGGAAGAGGAGATAAAATAAATATTAGAAGAGGTATAGCACCAGTTAAATATTTGCTAGATCATGATATACCTGTAGCAATTGGATCTGATAATATTAGAGACCCCTTTAATCCTTTTGGAAATGGAAACTTATTAGAAGAAATATTAATAGCTGCCCATGGATGTCATATGGGTGGAGAAAAAGACCTAAATAAATTATTTGATATGGTGTCTATTATTCCTGGGGAAGCTTTAAAATTCCAGTATAATATCAAAGAAGGAAATAAAGCAAACTTCATAGTTATAGATGCTAAAACTAAAGCAGATTCAATAATTAGACAAGCTAATATATATGGATATTTTAAAAACAATGTTTTCGAAACTAATTTAATAAATAATTAATAAGGAGGGGACTAGGCATGAGTTTGTTAATAAATATAATACCATTAGTCGTAATACTGGCACTTTTATTTAAAAAGCAGCATATGCTTTTTGCAGGACTGGTGGGAGGAATTCTAGCCGTTTTAATAGGTGGATTAGAAATGTCAAAGGCAACTCAAATGTTTGTTGATGGTATAACCAATATGTTGGGCATTACAGTTCCAATAATTTATGCTGCCTCAGCTGCAATGGTTTCAAAGGCTGGAAGTATAGAGTCATTGGTAGAATTAGCTAGAAGAAGTTTAAAAGGAAAAATAGGCATACTAGCAGGAATTATAGTTTTAATACAAGGTTTTGCAACATATATGGCAGGAATGGGTGCAGGAAATACCATGGTTACTGCACCATTAGCAGCAGCTGCTGTAGGAGCAATTCCTGAGGTTATTGTGGCAATGGCAATTGTTTCAGCAGTGGGATTTACCACATCCCCAGCTTCTACAGAAACAGTATTAGCAGCAGAAAGTGCTGGAAGAGATGTAATAGCCCATGCAGCGGCTATGAGACCATATACTATAGCTTTCTATTTACTAGCTGCTGGACTAGCTATTTACGGTGTTTATAAAAGAGGTGTTCTAACAAAAGACAACGGAAAAGAAGAAGATAAAGATGATGGCAAAAGCAATGGTACATTACTAAAACAATCTATACCAGCCATCGCATTATTAGTTATGGTAGTAGGTGGCAGTAAGCTAAATTCATTAATTGGAATAAACTTGTTTTCACCTGCAACAGCTGTTATTTTTACAAGTATTTTAACAGTACTCTTAACTCCTCTTACTATAGATGAGACTTGTGAATCCCTAATTGATGGTTCAAGATTTATTTTGACTACTTTATTTGCAGTAGGAATGTTTTTATCCTTTATAAATATGATTGGAGAATTGGGAACCTTCGAGCAAATAGCAGCCTTAGCAAGTAATGTTCCAGAAGCAATAATACTACCTGTGGCAATGATTATAGCATTTTTAATAGCTATTCCTTCTGGAGCATTTGCAGCCGGAGTTCTAACATTGATACTTCCTACCTTATCAGCATTAGGATTACCTTCAGAAGCTATGGGTTTTGTAGCTATAGCAACAGGACTTGGAACTCAAGTAAGCCCGGTTCAGATAAATGTTGCAGCATTAGCAAAAGGTTTCGAAATAGACATAATAGACGTTATAAAGGGAAACCTAAAATATATATTGGGAGCTTTAACTCTTCTGATTATCATTGCAGTTATAGTAATATAAAAAAACTATATGAAAGGGATATAGCATCACTATATCCCTTTCATAAAATAGAGGTGATATTATGGAAAATAAAAAAACGGAAATGGATATTGTTTATGGTATTGAGGATAAGCCAGAGTTATCAAAAGCCATACCTTTAGCATTCCAACATATATTAGCTATGTTTGCTGCCAATATTACTGTACCTCTTTTATTATCAACGTTATTAGATTTACCTCCAAGTGAAACAACATTTTTAATACAATGTGCTTTATTTATGGCTGGAGTAGCGACCTTTATTCAGATAATGAAATATAAAGGGATAGGCTCAGGGCTTCCTATAGTAATGGGAACTAGTAATGCTTTTATATCTACAGTTCTAATTATAGCTAAAGATTTTGGAATAGGTGGAGTTTTAGGTGCAAGCTTCATCGGAGGATTATTTGAAATACTTTTAGGGAAAAATCTCCTAAGATTAAAGAAAATATTCACACCTTTAGTAGCAGGTATAGTAGTACTAACAATAGGAGTAACACTTATACCTGTTGGTATAAAACAAGCAGCAGGTGGAAGTACCAATATGGGGGATCTAAAAAGCTTACTAATTTCAACAACAGTTTTGGTTATAATAATTTTATTTAATCAGAGCAAGAATAAGTTCTTAAAATCCTCATCAATATTAGTAGGATTAGTATCTGGATATTTAATATCTTATTTTCTAGGAATGATAGATGTAACACCAGTTATGGAATCAAGTTGGGTTTCACTACCTAAGCCTTTTGCATATACATGGTCATTTAAACCAACTGCTATTATAGCAATGCTTTTCATGTACGTTGCCACAGCAATAGAAACCATAGGAGATATATCTGCCCTTACTATTGGAGCAGAAGGTAGAGAAGCCACTGACGAAGAAATGAGTGGTGGAGTAATTGCCGATGGATTAGGAAGTAGTATAGCTGCTTTATTTAATGGATTTCCCAATACTTCCTATACTCAGAATATAGGAGTAGTTAATTTGACAGGTGTATTTAGTAGGCATGTGGTAAAAATAGGAGGAATTATTTTAATAGTTCTATCTATATTTCCTAAGTTTGGTTCCTTAATAGCTATAATGCCAGAACCAGTATTAGGAGGGGCAGCCATTGCCATGTTTTCTATGGTGGCTGTATCTGGTTTATCTTTATTGAGAAATATAACAATGAATAGTAGAAATATGCTTATAATAGCAATATCTTTGGGACTTGGTATAGGACTAAATATAGTACCAGAAGCAACTCAAAATTTGCCTAGAGATATACAACTTTTCTTGACATCTGGAGTAGTTCCAGCAGGATTAGTATCAATAATCTTAGATCTATGTCTACCAAATAATGATTAAGGATTAACTAGGAGGAAGGGACGATTTATGGAGAAAGATGAATATGAAATTATAAGTTTTAGTGCTTATGCCTATGATAAACATTTCATTGAGTTTTTTAATGAAAATAAGAATTTAAAGGAAGTAGGCAAAATCCACAGCATCTACTCTAGAACTATAAATTTTTTAGATAATAAAGACAATATGTATACCATAGGATCTAAAAATATAGATAATAGTCCCTTCACTTTGAGAATAGATAATAGAAATATAAGTTTTGAAGATTTGGATTTAGAAGAAGGAAATAGATTATTTAAAATAGACAACAGCCTCATTATAGGGGATAAAGTAAGAATAGATTTGGAGTCTAATTGTATATTGTGGAATCCTAATGTAGAAAAGAAAAGAGATTTAAATAGAAACCTAATAATGGAGAATATAGGATATTTCAATGATTTTATTTTAAAAAAGGGTTCAAATGGTGGATGTAGATATTTTTATTTAGAAAATTTTTTAAAAGTAAAAGCTTATACCCCTGGATTAATTGAAAAAGAATTATCAAGGAGAATAGAAGTATTTTTAGATGCTTTAGAGGATGGAAATATAGATGAAGTTAAGATTAACTCCTTAATCGGATTTGGAATTGGATTAACACCTTCTGGAGATGATTTTCTAACAGGTTTTTTATCTGTACTAAATATAATCTCAACAGATTATTCCAATAAAATAAAGAGAAAATTAATAAATTTAATTGATATAGATAAAATCGCAACTACAGATGTAAGTAAACAAATGCTTTCAATTACTTTAAGAGGCGAATCTAGAGAATATATTTTAAGTTTTATAAATGGATTCCTAGATGAAGATAAAAAACAGTTCCTTTTATTTTTGGAGAGATTACTGAATATTGGGTCTTCTTCAGGGACTGACTTAGCTGTTGGAGTAGTTACTGCATTTATTTTATTAACAAACAATTTCAATATGGAGGAATAAGAACTATGAAAAATACAATAATTAGAAAAAATGCTTATTATGACTCTGTTACTTTGATGTCTTTATCCAGTAAAATACTAGATGTAAATGGAGTAGAAGAAGCAGTAGTATCTATGGCAACAGAAATGAATAAAGAATTGCTACAAAATGTTGGACTAGCTACAAAGGAGTCAGATGATGCTGGAAATAACGATTTAATAATTGCTATAAAAGCAGAGAATGAAAATAGCTATGACGAGGCTTTAAGATTAGTAGAAGAACTTTTAAGTCCAAAAAATAAGAAGAAGAATAAAGGAGAGCTAGAAAGTCCTAAGACAATTGATTCAGCACTAGAGCAAATGGAAGATGCTAATTTAGCAGTAATTTCAGTACCGGGACGATATGCAGCTAGGGAAGCAAAAAAGGCTTTAGAAAAAGGTCTTCATGTAATGATGTTTAGTGACAATGTAACTCTAGAAGAAGAAAAAGAGTTAAAGGAAATAGGTAGGGAAAAAGGACTTTTAGTAATGGGACCTGATTGTGGTACTGCTAGTATAAACAATGTTGGATTATGTTTTGCCAATGAAGTAAGAAAAGGAAATATAGGGATAGTTGGAGCTTCAGGTACAGGACTTCAAGAGGTTATGGTCCAAATTCATAGACTTGGAGGAGGAGTATCTCAAGGCATAGGAACGGGAGGAAGAGACCTTAAAGAAGAAATTGGTGGAATCATGATGATAGAAGGACTAAAGGCATTAAGTAGAGATAATGATACTGAAGTAATAGTATTGATTTCCAAGCCACCAGCAAAATCTGTAGAAAAGAAAATACTGGAGGAAATAAAGAACGTAGATAAACCAGTAGTTATATGTTTTATAGATGGAGATAAAGAAGATGAAAAGGATTCAAAGGCTATATTTGTTTATAGACTTTATGAAGCAGCAAAGAAAGCTGTAGAGTTATCAGGTGGATGTAGAGAGGAAATTGAAAAAGAGAATAATTCATCTATAGATACTAAAGAGTTAAAGAAGTTATTAAAGCCAGAACAAAGATATTTTAGAGGATTATTCTGTGGAGGTACACTATGTGCTGAAGCACTGTCTATTTTAAGAGGAAGTTTTGAATCTGTTAAAAGCAATGTAGCAAAAAATGAAAATGAAAAACTTGAGAACATAAATGATTATCGTGGGAATGTACTATTAGATTTAGGAGAAGACGAATTTACTGTAGGAAAACCTCATCCCATGATAGAGCCCACTTTAAGATTTGATAGAATAATAAAAGAAGCAGAGGATGAAGAAGTAGGGATTATATTAATGGATTTTGAACTAGGATATGGGTCTCATGAAGATCCTGTAGGAGTTACTATAAAATCTATTAAAGAGGCAAAAAACATTGCTAATTCCCATGGAAGAAATTTAATATTTGTAGCTTATATTTGTGGTACAGATATTGATAAACAAAATTATGAAGATCAAAGAAAAATGTTGGAGCATGAAGGCGTACTAATTGCAGAAAGTAATATTGAAGCGGCCAATATAGTAATAGAAATATTATCATAATAGGAGGGTTTGACATGAGTGGTATTAATAATCTGTTTTCACAGGAATTAAAGATATTAAACATAGGGACAAGTAAATTTAAAGATGATCTAGAGTTCCAGGGGCAAGATGTATTGCAATTAGATTGGGTACCTGCTGCTGGTGGGGATATAGAATTATTAAATATAATTGATGAATTGTCTAGTAGGGAAGATATAAAAGAAGCTAATAAAAAGGCAGTGGATAGAATGATGAATTCTCATCCTATGCTCATAGATATAGATAAGGCAATAAATGTAATCCCGGGGATGAAGGAAAATATGATACTCCATTCAGGACCACCTATAGAGTGGGAAAGAATGGCTGGACCAATGAAAGGTGCTATAATAGGAGCTTTAATTTATGAAGGCAGAGCTAAAAATGAAGAAGAAGCAACAAAGATAGCATCATCAGGGGAAATTGAGTTTTCACCTTGTAATGAACACTGTACTGTAGGACCTATGGCAGGTATAGTATCTCCTTCTATGCCAGTACATGTAGTATATAATAAGACCTATGGAAATTATGGTTATTGTACAATTAATGAGGGACTAGGAAAGGTTCTAAGGTATGGTGCATTTAATGATGAGGTTATAGAAAGACTTAAATGGATAGAAGAAGAGTTTGCTCCTACTATGAAAAAGGCTTTAAAGAGTATTGATGGGGGAATAGATATAAAGTCTATAATTTCTCAAGCAGTTCATATGGGGGATGAATGTCATAATAGGAATAAGGCTGCTACTAGTTTATTCTTTAGGGAAATAACTTCTTATATTATAGATACTGATGTAGATATAGACATAAAAAAGAGAGTATTAAATTTCATAAAGATGAATGAACATTATTTTCTAAACTTGTCTATGCCATCTTGTAAGGTTGCAACAGATGCAGCCCATGGAGTAGAAAATTCTACTGTAGTAACTACAATGGCTAGAAATGGTGTAGATTTTGGCATAAGAGTAAGCAGCCTTGGCGAAGACCAATGGTTTACTGCTCCTGCAAATATGATAAAGGGATTGATGTTCCCAGGATTTAAAGAGGAAGACGCTAATCCAGACATAGGAGACAGTGCTATTACAGAAACCATGGGTATAGGAGGATTTGCCATGGGTGGGTCTCCAGCTATAGTGCAGTTTGTAGGAGGAACTGTAGAAGATGCTATTGGATATAGTGAAAAAATGTATGAAATAACTGTAGGTGAAAATACCAATTATTCTATTCCAACTTTAGATTTCCGTGGTTCTGCCATAGGAATAGACATAGTTAAAGTAATTGAAAAAGGTATTTTACCTATAATCAATACTGGAATGGCACATAAGGTTGCAGGAATAGGACAAGTTGGTGCAGGTTTAGTAAGTCCGCCAATGGAATGTTTTAAGAAAGCAATTCTTGAGTTTAATAAAGATAACTAGGAGGTAAATATGAGCAGAATATTAATTGCTTTAGGAGGAAATGCTTTAGGAGATACTCCAAAGGAACAATTTGAACTAGTAAAGGAAACAGCAAGACCAATAGTAGACCTTATAGAGAAAGGGCATGAAGTAATAATTGCTCATGGAAATGGTCCCCAAGTAGGTATGATTAACCTAGCTATGGAAGAAATATCTATGCCTTTTCCAGAATGTATTGCAATGAGTCAGGGATATATTGGATACCATCTCCAAAATAGAATATATGAAGAGTTAAATAGAAGAAATATAAATAAAAATGTGGTAACCATAGTAACTCAAGTTGTAGTAGATGAAAATGATGAAGCTTTACAGAATCCTACAAAGCCTATAGGAAGATTTTATTCTAAAGAGGAAGCAGAAGAATTAGTAATAGCAAAAGGATATAAAATAATAGAGGATTCTGGAAGAGGATATAGAAGAGTAGTGGCTTCACCAAAACCTACAGATATTGTTGAAAAAGAATGTATAAAAACTTTAGTTAAGGATGGACATATAGTAATAACAGTTGGCGGCGGCGGAATTCCAGTAGTTAAAAAAGACTTTGGATATGAAGGAGTTAATGGTGTAATAGATAAAGATTTTGCTAGTGGAAAGATTGCAGAATTAATTGATGCAGACTATTTATTCGTCCTAACAGCCGTAGATAGAATAGCCATTAACTTTGGAAAGGAAAACCAAATCAATTTAGATAAGATGTCTATAGAAGAGGCTTATAGATATATAGAAAAAGGACAATTTGCACCAGGAAGTATGCTTCCAAAAGTAATAGCTGCAGTAAATTTTGCTAAATCAAGAAAAGGAAGACAAGCAATAATAGCTTCATTAGAAAAAGCAAAAGAAGCATTGGTTGGAGAAAGCGGAACAATAATATATAATAGTTAGAGTAATAATAGGATGGATTATATGATATAATTAGAACATAATTTTCATTATAGATTCACAAATTAATCCTTGAGGTGATGTAAATATGTTCAATATAATCCAAGAAGTGAAGAAAATAGAAAAAGATATAATCAGCTGGAGAAGAAAGCTTCATCAAATACCAGAAGTAGGACTAAACCTGCGAAAAACCTCAAAGTTTATAATGGATGAATTAGATAATATGAATATAGAATATCATACCTTAGTAAATGGAAATGCCATCGTAGGGTTAATAAAAGGTAAAGAAGAAGGAAAGACCATAGGATTAAGGGCTGATACAGATGCTCTTCCTGTTAAAGAGGAAACAGGATTAGAATTTGCATCAGATAATGGATGTATGCATGCCTGTGGACATGATGGACATACTGCCGTTTTGCTGGGAGTGGCTAAGATATTGAATGAAAATAAAGATAAATTTAAAGGTAATGTAAAGTTATTATTTCAGCCTGGAGAAGAATATCCAGGTGGCGCAAAACCTATGATAGAAGAAGGTGCTTTGGAAAACCCTAAGGTAGATGCTGTAATGGGATTACATTTAGGTAACTTAGGTAAAGGAATTCCTAAGGGAAAAATAGGAGTATCCTATGGAGCTATGATGGCAGCAGTAGATGTAATGTATATAAAAATAAATGGTAAAGGCTCTCACGGTGCATATCCTCATCAAGCTATAGATCCCATTGTTACAGCTTCTGAAATTGTTTTAGCATTACAGACAATAATCAGCCGTGAAATAGATCCAGTGGAACCAGCAGTAGTATCTGTTACTAGAATAGATGGAGGATTTAACCATAATATAATTCCAGATTCAGTTGAAATCCAAGGAACCATAAGAACAGTAAATGAAGATACTAGGCAGAGAATTTCTAGAAGAATCGAGGAGATAGTAAAGGGAATAACCATGGCACATGGAGCCAATTATGAGATTGACTATGAATTCTGTTATCCCGCACTTATAAACTCAGAGGAGTTTACCAAGGGATTTGTAGAATCGGCTAAGAAGATAATCCCAGAAGATGATATAGTAGAGATGAAAGTACCTGTAATGGGTGCAGAGGATATGTCCTTTTTCTTACAAAGAGTTCCGGGTACATTCTTCTATCTAAGTAACCCAGGGGAAATAGACGGACAATTCTATCCACATCATAACCCTAAATTTGACATAGATGAAGAAGACATATGGAAGGGTGCAGCCCTTATTATACAAAGTACAATAGATTGGTTAAATGAAAACTAGGCTTATGCCTAGTTTTTAGTATATAATGGTGATAATAGGATAAGATGGAGTGAGTTATTAATATGAAATCTAAAGAGTTCAATGCACATAATAAATATATGATATTGAAACATGCCATAAAGGAAGGAAATGTTTCCCGTACCTGTGAGTTATTTGGTATTTCTAGGACAACCTTTTACAATTGGCAAAGAGCCTATCAAAAACATGGTATGCTAGGTTTAGAAATAAAAGAGCCTAAGAAACCTGAAATGCCAAATAAGATTAGTAAAATTATTGAGCAGGAGATACTAGAGTATGTTGGAAGCTATCCTTCAGATGGTCCTAAAAGAATATACTATGAACTAAAAGCTGAGGGCATTGATGTGGGGGAGACTGGGATATATAATGTTTTAAAGAGAAATAATTTGACGAGGAAAACTGACAGACTAAAATATTCTCAGAATAAAATATTACATAAAAAAATTAACCCTAAGGAAAACAAGGAGTTAATAGGACTTTTTAATAAACAAAGAATATACCCAGGATATTTAGTTGTTCAGAGAATTGACTTTATAGGAACTTTTGATGGTATAGGCAAAATATATCAATATAGCTTTTACGATATGGATTCAAAATGGGTAGCAGTGAAATTATATAATAAAAAGCAGGATATTGATGTTTGGCATCATTTTGAGCGTAAACTAGTTTATCTATTGAGGATATTCAATATAAATATTGAAAATTTAGCGACCAATAGGAAAAAAGAATTTCTTCCTTATTTCGTAAGAGGTGATAAATATAAGGAGCTTATGGGTGAACTGAATATAAATCATATATTTATATCTTTAGAGGATATTATGGAATTAGAGGATTTAACACTATTTAACGAGTTTTTAGTAACAGAGTTTTATAATAAAATCAATTCTAATAATGAACTCAATTCATTTATAAAGGTTGAACGAGCATTAAATAAATTTATACGTGATTATAATTTTAGCACCATAATCCAAGAAGGCTTCAATAAAGGCAAAACTCCTGTAGAAGTTGTACTTGAAAGAGCATTACAAAATAATGTGGATTTAGACACATTGCCACTGTGGATTTTAGCATTGATAAATCATTCCAATTGAGGTGATAACAGTGAATAAAGAAGATTGTAAAATTGCAGTAATAGGTGGAGGACTTTCAGGTCTTGTTATAGCCGAAGGACTGCAAAAAAGAGGATATAGAAATATTACTGTTTTTGAAAAAGCTGAACGTATAGGTGGAAAACTTTATACAATATGGCATAGAGAAAAGTCTCATGAATTAGGTGCTATTTTTGGACTGCCATCACAGCCGTATCTTAAATCCTTGATGAAAAGGCTAAATATTAAAGCAGATGGTCCAAAGCTATCTCGTACCAATTACAATACTAAAGGTCAGAAAATCATGCCAATCTCAAAAGAAGAATTAAGAGATTTTATCACTGAATTAGATAGATTTCCAAATGTATTGGAGATGTATAAATCATTTAGAAAATCAAATATTGAAAATATCGAACCAGCACTAATGCTTCCATTCTCAAAATGGTGTGATATACATGAATTCCGAATTTTAAAGACAATCTATACCCAATATTTTACTATCTTTGGATTAGGAAATATTGAAGAAGTACCAGCCCTATATGTACTTAGAATATTAAATTACGAAAATTTAATGTCCTTTATGGAATTGCCAGAATTTATTACATGGAAAAATGGAGTATCTTCATTGACAGAACGTTTAAGTCAGGAGATTAGAGATATTAGATTAGGGCAAAAGGTAGTGGATATTATACTTTCTGACAAAGAAACATTAGTGGTAAAGACTCAATTGGAATCACTTGAATTCAATAAGGTTATTATTACTGCACCTTTAGAGCAATTCGCAAATCTCCGCATTTGGGATGAAGATATGAGAGAAAATCTAAAAAACATAAAATATCAATCCTTTAATGTCTATGGATTTATAGCAAATGAAATACCCAAGGGATGTGGTTGCATATTGGAGAATTTATCTATTGACCAAAATGGTCATATAAATATATGGAATTCCAGATGGGATGAGGAAGAAGGCGAAGGAATGACTATGGTTTACGCATATAATCCTCCTAAAAATACTAAGATTCCCCCACTAGACATTATTAAAAACGATTTATTAAAGCTAGGAGTAGAAAATCCAAGACTTTATCAGGCTAAAAGTTGGAAACATTGTCCCTATGTGGATACTAATACATTGGAAAATGGGTTTTATGATAAAATGGAGGAAATGCAGGGGAAAAATAATATATTCTTAGGAGGGGAAATTATGAGTACCCTTTCCATGGAAAACTGTATTCGATATTCTATTGATTTGTTAAATAGGTTTTTTTAACCACAAAAAAACTCCCAAAAGGGAGTTTTCTATATTATATAGATTTTAACTTTGAATTTTCTTCTGTATTATTCCAAATTTCATCTTTTAGAGGATTTAAACCATATTTAAAAATCCTATGGAATTGCCAAACTGCCAATATTACATTGAGAGCCAAGGATATTATTGCTAGAGTCCAATTGGCATAAGGATTATAACTAACCTTTACATTAAAAATACTGCCTGTAGCAAAGAAATATGGAAAGGTCATAACCCAGGACATCCAGAAAAATAGAGTATGGGCACGATTCTGCATCCAAGTTCCCTTAGACCATAAAAGAGCAGAGATAGTAGGAGCAAGATTAAGAGCCAGTCCAGAATATATGGCATTACCAGGTGCACAGGAATATACATATGATATATTCCATATTCCATAAGCTATAATATATAAAAAGTTTTGATCAGGCCATATCATATCTTTTCTTTTACCTGATGTAGAGTGGATACCAAACCAGCCACATATTACTAATATATTTATAATTCCAGCTATGGCATTTAAGTAATTCCATCCTCCCGAAATATAATACATACCATCAACTATTCCATTGAATCTAGCTATACCAACTTGAAATTCCCTTATTACAGCTTCTAGAATATTAATAGCTAAGATTGCAGGAATAAGTGTTAAATACCATTTATGTTTCTTATGATAATCTGTAAATCTCACAACCATATAGATTAGACAGCCAGCTAGTGCTGAATATACCTTGATCCAGGTAAACCAAGAAGTAATTTCATTAGGTCCTTTAACAACCCAAATGATAGTCAAGATTATTGGCAGAATCATAAACATAAAGATACTTATCTTTTTGCTAGATCGTGACAGTTCATTTAAACCCATAAGAATAAAAAGAACTACAAACCACATAATTATGTTATACCAAGGAAGTGATTCAAAAAAGAACATAGCCAAAAACTCCTTTCATATTATATTTTTAAAATTAGGTTAAAAAAATAACATATATTTAACTACTAGTTTATCACCTAGTTAATGTATTTCAAGGACTTTTTTACATTCAAGTAATATTTACATATCATAATCTTATAACCCATTGATATAAAGGTTTATTATATTATAACTGTAAACCATACATGAAATGAAAAGTTAGATAACATTGGAAATGCTCAATCCTTGAATTTTTGACAATAAAATTTATTTTAAATACAATTAAAGTGACAAAAAAGTAACGATTCATATTGATTATAGTAACCACTTTAGATTAATGAAACTTTATAGGAGGCGGATAGAATGAAGGAATTTAAGGTTTTAGAAATTAAGGAAAGTATTTTTGAGGATAACAATAAGCAGGCAGATTTACTTAGAGGTGAATTGAAGAATAATAATACGTTTTTACTAAACCTAATGTCAGCACCAGGTTCTGGAAAAACAACTACAGTTTTAAAGACCATTGAAGCATTGAAAAATGACATGAGAATTGGAGTAATGGAAGCAGATATAGACTCTGACGTAGATGCTTATGCAGTAGCTCAGACAGGTACAAAGGTTATTCAATTACACACAGGGGGAATGTGTCACTTAGATGCTGATATGACTAAGCAAGGTCTAGAGGGATTAGGTACTGAAAACCTTGATTTTATAATATTAGAAAATGTAGGAAATCTTGTATGTCCAGCAGAATTTGATACAGGCGCATCTAAAAACGCTATGATACTAAGTGTACCAGAGGGAGACGATAAACCATTAAAATATCCATTGATGTTCTCAATTGTAGATGTTTTACTTATTAATAAAATAGATGCCTTAGATTATTTTGATTTTGACCTAGAAGCTGTAGTGGAACGTGCGAAGAAATTAAATCCAAATATAAAAATAATCCCAATATCTGCAAGAACAGGAGAGGGAATTGATGAATGGGCAAATTGGATTAGAGAAGAAGTGAAAAACTGGCAAGAGTAGTAGAGAGTATACAATAGGAGGGAAAGTCTATGGGAAAACCAAAAGTATTAGAATTAGCAAACCATATTGGTAGAAAAAAGCAAGGCTCAAAATCTTCATATAACTATAATGACCCTGAGTATATGATTTTAGAACCAGTTGTCACAGATGAAATGGCAGAAGTAGGATTATGTTTGGAATTTAGAAAGCCAAAAAGTGCAAAAGAAGTAGCACCTTTATGTGGAAAGTCTATAGAATATGCAGAAAAACATCTATGGGAATTGGCAATGGCTGGTGCTTGTTTTGTAAACGAAATAGATGGAGAAGATAAATACTGGCTTGATACTTGGGTGCCAGGGGTTATGGAAATGATGGTAAACAATAAGGAAAATGTAAAAAAATATCCTCAAATAGCAGAGGCATTTGAAGCCTACGGAAGAGTAAGAGGACCAAAAACAGCAGGTGTATTTCCAGTAGGTAAAGGTCTAATGCGTGTTATACCTATAGAAACTGCCATTGATGGTGAGACTAGGAGAGCATCTTATGAGGAAGTATCAAAATACTTAAATGACAGTGATATATTTTCAGTATCTGACTGTTCTTGTCGTACATCTAGGGAAATCATGGGAGAAGGATGTGGACATTTAAAGGAAGATATGTGTATTCAATTAGGTCATGCGGCAGAATACTATATTCGTACAGGCAGAGGTAAAGAAATAACTAAAGAAGAAGCTTTTGAAATCATAAAAAGGGCAGAGGAAAATGGGCTGATGCACCAGATACCTAATTTAGATGGAACTGGAAAAACCCATGCAATATGTAATTGTTGTGGCTGTAGCTGCTTATCTTTAAGAACAGCAGGAATGTTTTTAAATAACGACATGGTTAGGTCTAACTATGTATCCCATGTAGATAAAGAAAAATGTGTTGCCTGTGGAGAGTGTGTTCAAGTATGTCCAGTAAATGCCTTAAAGCTAGGTCAAAAAATATGTACAAAGACTGCTATTGAAGAAAATAAAAGAATAGACCTACCATCTAATACGGAATGGACTTCAGATAAATGGAACCCAGATTATCGTATAAATAGAGAAAATGTAGTAGATTCTGGTACAAGCCCTTGTAAAACTCAGTGTCCAGCTCATATTTCTGTACAAGGTTATATCAAATTAGCTTCTCAAGGTAAATATAAGGAGGCTCTTGAATTAATTAAAAATGAAAATCCTTTTCCAGCAGTGTGTGGACGTATATGTCCAAGGAAATGTGAGGCAGAATGTACTAGGGGAGATATAGATGATCCAATAGCCATAGATGATATTAAAAAGTTTATAGCAGAGCAGGACTTAAATGAGAAAAATCGATATATACCAAAACTTAGACATAATTATGGAAAGAAAATAGCTGTTATAGGTGCAGGACCCTCTGGGTTATCCTGTGCATATTATTTGGCAATTGATGGATATAAGGTAACAGTATTTGAGAAACAACAAGTATTAGGTGGTATGCTAACTCTTGGAATTCCATCCTATAGACTAGAAAAAGATGTTGTAAATGCAGAAATAGATATTCTAAAGGAATTAGGAGTAGAGTTTAAAACTGGTATTGAAGTAGGCAAAGATATAAGCTTAAAGACATTAAGACAACAGGGATACGAAGCATTTTATCTTGCAATAGGAGCACAATCAGGAAGAAATTTAGGCATTGAGGGAGAAGATGGAGAAGGCGTTATTACAGGTGTAGATTTTCTTCGTGAGGTAAATCTTGGTAAAGAAGTAAATCTCCAAGGAAATGTAATAGTCATAGGCGGAGGAAACGTAGCCATAGACGTAGCTAGGACAGCTACAAGAGTAGGAGCGGCAAAGGTAGATATGTTCTGTTTGGAAAGTAGAAAAGAAATGCCAGCCTTAGATGAAGAAGTCCAAGAAGCTGAATCAGAAGACATTGTAATTAACAACTCTTGGGGACCTAAAAGAATCATTAGAGAAAATGGTCGTGTAGTGGCTATGGAATTTAAAAAATGTATTTCAGTATTTGATGAAAACAGAAGATTCAGTCCACAGTATGATGAAGATACTACTATTACAGTAAAAGCAGACCATATATTGTTATCCATAGGTCAAGGAATTGAATGGGGGAATCTATTGGAGGATTCTAAAATAGAACTTAATCCAAATAAGACAATTAAAGCCGACTCATTTACACTTCAAACTGCTGAACCAGATATGTTCGCAGGTGGAGATGCCATGACAGGTCCTAGATTTGCCATAGATGCTATTGCTTTAGGTAAAGAAGCAGCAATTTCTATTCATCGTTTCGTTCAGCCTGGACAAAGTTTAGTATTAGGTCGTGATAGAAAACTATACCATAAGTTAGATAAGGAAAATCTAGTATTTGAAGGCTATGATAATACTCCAAGGCAGAAAATAGACCATGTAGATGGAAAAGTAGCAAAGACTTCTTTTAAAGATTTAAGAGATACTTTCACTGAAGAACAGGTAAAGAAGGAAACAGAACGCTGTTTAAGTTGTGGAGCAACAGTATCAGATGAGTACCTATGTATAGGATGTGGAGCTTGCACAACAAGATGTAAATTTGATGCCATATCCCTTGTAAGAAAATATGATGAAGAAAATATATCCTTTGAAGATTTAAAACCAATAATAGTTAAAAATATGATTAAACGTAAAGGAAGAATGGTTGTTCACAAGGTAAAAAAATCTGTAGGTGTCTATAAGTAGAATATAGGAGTGAGTTATTTGCATGAACTAGGTGTAGTTATTAAGGTTGCTAAAACAGTGGAGAATTTTGCTAAGGTCAATGGAATAACAGATATAGATACTATAGTACTTCAAATAGGACAATTATCTTCTATGATACCCAGATATATTGAAGCTTGTTATCCAGCGGCAGTTCATGGAACCATACTTGAGAACACAAAACTTCAAATAGAAGTTTTACCAGCAAATGGAATGTGTGGAAACTGTGGTAAAGTATTTAACTTAATTGAGAATAAATACTGCTGCCCCCATTGCAGTGGAGAGGATATAGAGTTATTAAGTGGAAAAGAATTTATGATTAAAGAAATAATTGCATGTTGAGAGAGAGGATTATATGAAAAATAAAAAAACAAATGATTTAGTATTAGCAGGAATATTTGTATCTATGGGACTTATATTGCCTATAGTATTTCATGGATTTGGAGGGGGAGGTCCAGTCTTTCTTCCTATGCACATTCCTGTATTAATTGCTGGTTTCTTTTTAGAACTACCATTTGCAATTGCTGTAGGTATATTGACTCCTGTTTTAAGTTCGTTACTAACTGGGATGCCGCCAGTTTTTCCAGTACTGCCATATATGGCTTTAGAATTGACAGTTTATAGTGCTGTAGTAAGTTTACTTTATAGAAAATTAAAACTTAATGTCTATATATCACTTATTATTAGTATGATATGTGGTAGAATAATGGCTGGCATAGCTGTATGGGCATTGATAACATTTTTTACAGTACAACTTCCAAGTCCAGTTTTATTTATACAAGGTGCAATTATTAATGGACTTCCAGGAATTGTAATACAATTAATCTTAATACCTATAATTGTATTATCAACTAACAGATTTAAAAATACAGCAGTATAGGGGAAAGAAATGAAATCACAAAAAGATTTTTTCAACAATATAGCAAATACTTGGGATGAAGTATGTAATCACAATATGATAAAGGTAGAATATATACTGGACCTAATAGACATAAAGAAAGGCAGCCATGTTTTAGATGTGGGAACAGGAACAGGAGTATTGATTCCAAGTTTATCTCAAAAAGTAGGTAAATTAGGCAGAGTAAAGGCAGTTGATATAGCTGAAAAAATGATTGAAGTCGCTAAGGAAAAGAATAAATATGAAAATATCGTATTTGAATGTACTGATATTTTAGAGAATAATGAAATAGAAAGTTATGATTATATTATTTGCTACTCTATGTTCCCTCATTTTCAAGATAGAAAAGAGGAAGCAGTTTGTAAATTAGCAAAAAAACTAAAGGAAAATGGTAGACTTATAATTTGCCATTCCCAAAGCAGAGAAGATATTAACAATCTTCATAAAAGTGCAGACGAAACTGTTAAAGAAGATAATCTTCCTACAATGAAAACTATGGAATCATTTTTTTCAAAGGCAGGACTTAAAATTTTAGAAGAAGTGGATAATGAAGATATGTTTATAATCATGGGATATAAATAATATTATAATATATTAAAAAAACTAGGTAAATCCTAGTTTTTTTAATATATTATAATATTCTCCGTATGATCAAAATCTGAATCAATATCACCATTGTTACCAATAGTAAATTTGTCAATATTAGCTTTGATATTGAACCCCCTTATATCCTTTGCAGTTATATAGATTTCAAATGTATCATTAGTATCTAGTTTCAAGGTAAAATCATCAATAGTAGCAAGGTAGTAGATATAAGAGTCATGGGTTTCCATAGGATCCTCTTCCATAGGATAAGTTTTTATTATATTATCATTATGCTTTAAAATAAGAGATACATCTCTTAAAGAAGCATTTTCATCTTTCTTTTTCAAAAAATGCTCAAAACCATAAGTAGCATTTGTAAAGGATAATGATTTATTAGGATTGACATAGGAATATCCACCTCTTGTACTTACTCTAAAGCTTTCTAACAATTGCCACTCAAAGGCAGGCAGATTTTCTAGATGTTCAACTTTCTTTGTAGTACCAGTATCTATTACAAAGTCTAGATTTAAAGTGTCTTTCATAGGAATATTGATGGAAGAATTATAATTAATTCCATCGGAACTTATGGCTTCCATAAGACTATAATCGCTGTCTCCAATTTTATATGAAAAATAAAACTTATCATCATTGGATATGGACTTAGGACTAACGGATAGAGATATATCCACATTTCCATCTTGTATACTTCCAAATTCGTAATAAAAATCATTGATTATACTAGCTTGTTTTTCCAGTTTGCTTGAAATATCATGAGATAAACCATCAAGGGTTCTAGATACATGATCATTAATTCCATTAACATTACTGGATAAATGATTTAATCTATTATCTATATTTATTACTTTATTAAGTAGAAAAAAGTTCATAAAAAGCAAAGCAATTAAAACTGGAATTACAAATTTATTTGTTTTCTTTTCCATAACAATATCTCCTAAAAATCATAATAACTTATTCCTTCGCAAGAATCTTTGTTATTTCGCCTATATATAATGTATGATGGTCAGCATTAGGATAATTTTTTTCGTTAAGATCTTGAACTATGAAAGATTCAGGCTTATATTCCTGTGCAAATAATTTTTTACAAAAAATTGATATATTTGCTTCCTTAAAATAAGGAATATTGTCATCATATATAACTGTAAGATTAGATTTTTCAATCTTATTTTCATCTCTACCAGATTTATTACCAAGATAGGATAATATGTCTTTAAAATTGTCATCAAAGAAAGTCAAAGAAAATGAATCAGAACTATCTACAAATTCCTTTGTATATCTTTGAGGTCGAATAACAATATATGCTACATTTTTATTCCACATTACACCTAAACCACCCCAAGAGGCAGTCATAGTATTGACTTTTCCTTCCTTCTCAGCAGTAATCAACATCCAATCCTTACCGATTAACTTAAATGGACTAAAATTAAATTCTTCAGGTCTAATTTCTTTAAACATAAAACACTACCCCCTACAAAATTTATTATATATCTTATTATATAACAAAAGATGAAGACTTGACAAATCATTAGATGAACCCATTCTATATTTTAAACTTATTTATTTTGTCATTTAGATTTATAGAAAGTTCATTTAAGATTTCAGCATTTTTAGCTACTTCATCAATGGCAGATACTTGTTGTTCCATAGATGCAGTAATTTCTTCAGAAGCAGCAGCTGTCTCTTGTGATACGGCTGAAATGTTTTCAATGGAGCTAACAATTTTGTCCTTATCTTCATTTAAAATATCTATAAAGCTATTTACACCTTCTATTTCAGCAGTAATTTTTTTAATAGATTCATATATGGCATTAAATGTTAAGTTAACACTTTCAACAGCCTTCGTTTGTTCTTCCGATATAGATTTTACTTCACTCATTATAGAAACAGTATTATTACTTTCCAGTTGAAGACTTTCAACGATTTCAACTATTTTACTAGCAGCATTTTTGGAGCCTTCGGCAAGTTTTCTAATTTCATTTGCAACTACAGCAAATCCTCTTCCAGCATTTCCAGCTCTTGCAGCCTCTATAGAGGCGTTTAATGCAAGCAAATTAGTCTGCTCAGCAATTGAAGATATAGTGTCTAATATTTCTCCAATATTACTGGATTTTTGATTTAATTCTTGGATAGCTTTCTCGATTCTAACCATAGACTGATTATTTGAATTTGTCTTTTCTATTAGTTCTTTAACAGCTAAGGTGCCAGAACTATTTGCTTTATTTGCTTCATGGGCATTTTCATACATTATACTACTATTAATCTTTAATGTTCTAAATTTTTCATCTAAAGATGTGGCTATAATTGAAGAACTTTCTGCATCGTGGGCTTGGTCTTCAGCTCCACGAGCAATTTCTTCGATAGTTCTAGCAATTTCTTCAGAAGAAGCAGCAGTTTCCTCTGATGTTGCAGCTAAATTAGTGGCAGAATTTGAAACTTCATTACTTATATTTATTGCATCAGATAAAAGATTTCTTATACTATGAACCATAGAGTTGAAACTATTTGATAAGACACCTATTTCATCTACAGAGTCTATATCTGTGCTAACTGAGAAATCTCCGTCAGCAAGAAATTCAGCCGTTTCTTTTAACTTAGTCATTTTTTTAGTTAAATTTATGGCATATATTACAACTCCTATGGTTACTAGAATTAAACTTATTATAAAAGATATAAATATATTTGTCATTAAACTCTTTAAGGGGGTATATAATTCACTTTGAGATATGGTAAGTCCAATAATCCAACCTGTTTGTGGAATTTGAGAATAATGTACTGTAAACTTTTCACCATTATCTAAATAATCTCCATTTCCATATTTAGTTTCCAGGATCTTATTTCCCATTTCTACGAAACTTTGATTAGATTCCATTAAAATATTATCTTTCATAATCTTATCTAAATTTTTATCTGCAATATATAGTCCATCATTATTAAGTAAAAATGCCCATCCTGTTTTTCCCACTTCTACTTCAGCTATTAGATTTTGTATACTATTTAAGTCTATATCTGCTGTGACTACTCCTAGTACTTCTTGAGAGTCTCCCAAAAATGGAACAGAAGTAGTAATCATCGTAATATTTGAAGTTTCATCATAATAAGGTTCACTCCATGCAGAATCACTAACGGCATTTTTGCCGTTAATATACCAATCATATTCAAAATAATTATAACTATCATTGCTATATTCCATAGTTAAGTACACTTGTCCATTTTCTTTATGAACATAAGGACCAAAGTATTTTTCTTCATTATTAAGGGCATAAGGTTCAAACCATATACCAGATCCAAAAGTATCATTATTAGTAGTTACAAATTTTTTAATAGTTGAAATATATGTCTCCTCATTAGCAGTAGAAAGAGAGGCTTCAACAGATTTAGCTAAAGTTACAGCCAATTGGTTATGAGTAGACAAATTTTTCTCAATGGATTCAGCAATAAAGTTTATTTGAGAATTCATCTTCTCTGCAATTTCATTATTAATTATAGACTTAGAATAAAAATAGCTGATTATTGAAATAGAAATCATACCTATAATTACTAAAGGTAAAATAATACTTAACAATGAAGCTCTTATACTTTTAAACTTTATACTTCTAAATTTCATCATATAAACTCCCCCCTCATACTTATATATCTAAAGATACCCGAATGTGACATAAAAATGCAAATGTTGATAAAATTCGCAAAGTTTAACATACATTTAACATAAGGTAAAATATATGGTTTTAAGACAAACAACTCTAAAGAATAAAAGATTAAAGACAAAAATAGACAAAGATAGTCAAAAAAGTTTATTTGTTTAGAATTTTTTCAGAGTTAAGGGGTATAATTGGTGAAATATGTTTATTGAAATAAATATGGCACAAAGTATTCAGTTTTTAATTTCTAGATTGGAGGAGATAAAATGAGTCAGGAGATATTATTAGAAAGTGGAACTAATGAATTGGAAATTGTTGTATTTAATGTAGGGGAGAGCATACTTGGAGTAAATGTGGCAAAAGTGGAGAGCATTATTGAAACTTTGCCAATTACAGATGTTCCTAATGCTCATAAAAATGTAAAAGGTGTTATAAACTACAGAGGAAGAGTTATTCCAGTAATTAATATGTTAAAAGCTTTAAGTAAAGAGTGTCAAGACCCAAATGAACGCAGATTGTTAATTTTAATCCATATTAATAATAATGATTTTGCCATTGAAGTTAGTGGAGTTGAAGGTATTAAAAGATTATCATGGCAAGATATAGAATCACCTTCACATATACTAATTTCTCATAATGAAACGCCTACAACTGGAGTAGTTAAAGATAATGAAAGGATTATCTTAATGCTAGATTTTGAAAAAATACTTGCTGACATAGACCCATCTCTGTCATTAAAAGAGTCAAGCCGTACACGAGGATTAGAAGGAAAGAAAATAGTAGTAGCAGAAGACTCGGTTTTTTTGATTAAAATAGTAAATGAATCATTTATTAAAGCAGGAGCCATTGTAGAAAAATTTAGTAATGGTAAATTGGCACTTGATTATTTACGTCAAGTATCAGAAGATGAAGTATATTGTGTTATTACTGATATAGAGATGCCGGTTATGGATGGATTGACTTTAACAAGAGAGATAAAAACCAATGAAAGATTAAAAAGTATTCCTGTAATTCTATTTTCATCTATTGTTAGTGAAAACTTAAAACATAGAGGTTTAAGTGTTGGTGCTGATGGACAGATTACAAAGCCAGAGATAGATAAATTAATCAGTATGGTTATGGAAATTGGAAGTCAAAGAAATATAAAAAAATAAGGAGGAAAGTTTTGTGAAATTAAAATAGAAGCTATTAGTATTTACAACAGCAATTTGTATTGTCTCAATTTTGATTATTTCAGGTATTGACTATTCTTTGTTTATTAAAAACTTAGAAAAGGAAATTAATGAGAAACTTATATTAGAGGCAAATAGTGCTGCTAAGGAAATGGATAAATGGATAATAGAACAAAAAGAGTTTTTAAACGGTATTATAGAAACATCAATCTATGATGAGGTCTATGACAGTGACACCATGGTATCCTTTCTAAAAAGACTGACTAAACAATATTCGGAAAATGTCTTCTATATTGGTTATGATAATAAAGAAACCTACTTAGGAGAAGATGTAGATCTTCCCCCAGATTTTGATGTAAGGACTAGACCTTGGTATGTAGGAGCCATGTCTACTGAAGATTTTTTCATAACTGAGCCATATATAGATACCATAACAGGAGATATGGTAATTACTATTGCTAAACAGTTTGAGACTAAAAGTGGTAGAAAAGGTGCAATGGGAATGGATATATTGGTTAATTATTTAGTAGATTATGTTGACTCCGCTGACTATGGAGAAGATTCATATGCTTTTTTAGTAGATAATAATGGAAGTATATTGACCCATCCAGAAGATGAATTTAAACCTAAGGAAGGTAGTTTTAGTAAGATAGAAGATTTGTTGGAAGGAAAAATAGCAGGAATTATAGGACTAACAGGGGATGAAATTAAAGATAGAACTATAAAAGACTTAGATGGTACAGAAAGACTTTTCTTCTATGGAAATATAAAGGAAGCAGATTGGAATGTAATTATAGCCATATCAAAAGACAGTACAATGGGGATTATAGATACGGCAACATTATTTACTATAATAGCTGCAGTGGCTGTAATTCTTGTATCTACAGTATTAGTTTTATCTATGGCAAATACTATAACAAAACCTATTGTTGCGTCAGTTAAAATTGCTGAGAATATATCAAATCTAGATTTATCACAGAAGATTGAAGAAAAAGACTTAAAAAGAAAAGATGAATTGGGGCAGATGTATCAGTCTTTTGACCTTATTATAGAAAGACTTAAAGTATTCATGGAGAATATGGATGATTCTGTTAAGGTCAATTATGAAGTAAATAGGGAAACTGTGAGTAAAATTTATTATCTATTAGGTCAAGCAGAAGATACTTCAGCAACTACAGAAGAATTATCAGCAGGTATGGAAGAAAGCACAGCCACTACTTTATCCATAAATG
Organism: Tissierella pigra; assembly: GCF_018917845.1. Classification (NCBI taxonomy): domain Bacteria; kingdom Bacillati; phylum Bacillota; class Tissierellia; order Tissierellales; family Tissierellaceae; genus Tissierella; species Tissierella pigra. The sequence goes on along the minus strand of NZ_JAHLPJ010000001.1, from coordinate 3,489,534 downwards.
AATCCGTTGGTGAAATAGAAGGGGCATTATCAGATTTTGCAATTAAAGTAGAAGATGGGGCAAATGCTTCTAATGAAATAAGTATAAAAGCAGATGGATTAAGTGAACAGTTTATTCAAGCTAGAAGTAAGTCCATGGATGTTTATCGTGATGCAAAAACTGAAGTTGAAAGAGCTATAGAGGCTTCAAGAGAAGTAAATAAAATAAATGTACTATCAAATGCAATACTTGAAATATCAGAGAAAACGTCACTATTGTCATTAAATGCAGCAATAGAAGCAGCAAGGGCTGGAGAAAGTGGTCGTGGGTTTGCAGTAGTAGCAGACGAAATAAGAAAACTTGCTGAAGGTTCTAATTCAACTGTTGGAGAAATACAAGATGTAACAGATAATATTACTAAGGCTGTAGAACGCCTAATAGATGGAGCAAGTGTATTAGTAGAGTTCTTGGAAAAAGATGTGACTAATGACTATGATTCAATGGTACATGCTATAACCCAGTATAAGGAAGATGGTTCTTATTTAAGCAATATAATATCAGATCTTAGTGCAACGGCAGAAGAACTTGCAGCAACTGTAAATCAAATAACTGTATCTATGAATGAAGTATCTACTACTGTAGAGGAGTCAACTATAGCAGCAACAACCATAGCAGAAAAAAATATGAATATAGTAGAGGGAATAAATGATATAAGCAGTATAATTGAGAAAAATGAAGATATATCACAAAAATTAGAAGAAATAGTTTCTCAAGTTAAATTTTAATATAAAATAAAAAATATCATACTCTACCATTACTATATTACTGCCAGATAAATACATGGAGAAGTAATTAAATTTAAAGTATAATATAATATATAAAGTATTTAATCTGGTGGTGAATAGATGTCAAGACTAACAAATGAAACAATAATAGATAGAATAGATTCCTATAATACTTTTATAATGGGGAGAGAATATTATAATTCTGGTAAAGTAAAAGAAGTAAAATCAACTCCAAGTCATAACTATTATGTTGCCAGTATATATGGGAATTCCAAATATGAATCAACAGTTGAATTTAATATGAGCAATTCAATAAAAAAAACAACTTGTACCTGCCAAGATTTTAAAGAGCATTATGGTGATTGTAAACATATAGTGGCATTACTGATGTTGATTATGGACTATGAAAATACAGGGTCAATAAAAAAGCAAAAATCTGAAGGGGATATAAAGAACATACTTCATTATTATAGACAAACTCCTAACAATGCTAAAATGCCTTTAAATTTAGAAATAAATTTTAAATTTACAGATAAAATTCCTAGACTTGAAATGCGAATAGGAGAAAATAAGCTATATGTAATTAGAAGTCTAGGAAAATTTATATCGGATATACGTGGAGAAAAAATAATAGAATTTGGGAAAAACTTCGTATATTCTCCAGAGATTCATTGTTTTGATAATGAAGACCAAGAGCTAATAGACTATTTAACCATATTATATGAAAACTATGAAATAAACTACAACAATTATTTTGGTTCTAGACATTTTAGTACATTTAAAGGAAGCCAAGTAAACTTTAGTCCAAAATCCTTAGAAAGATTCTTTGAAATAATTAAAAATAGAAAATTCAATGCAGAAATAAATCATATGGATTTCAAAGAAATATCCATTATTCATAGAGATTTAGATTTAAACTTAAAACTGGTGGAAAGTCAAAATGATCTTCTTTTAAAGGTAGATGATATGGATATAGTTCCTTTAACGGAAGATTGGAAATATGTTTTTTATAAAGGAAATATTTATAAACTATCAGAACATCAAACAAATACCATAAGACCTATATTCAATGAAATAAATAGAAAAGATACGGATGCCATAAGAATAGAAAAAGAGTTAAAGAATACTTTTGTATCTGAAATCCTTCCAATTATTAGACGAAACTCCAATTTAGAAATAGATAAAACTGTACAAGATTCAATTCATAGTGAACCGCTGAACTCAACTATATACTTTGATAGACAAGGAGATTTAATTTTAGGTAAAGTTATATTTAATTATGGAGATATAGATATAAATCCATTTTCTTCTCAAGATATAAACAAAAAGACCAATAAGATTTTGTTAAGAGATATAGAAAAGGAAAGAACTGTAATGTCTTTTCTAGAGCATGGAGATTTTAAAGTGGAAGATGGAGGATTTTACTTAGAAGAGGAAGAAGAAATTTTTGATTTTATAAATGATATTATTCCAGAACTACAAAAACATTCAGAAATATATTATTCCGAAAGCTTTAAGAATATGGGACTGATAGGGCCTAAAAACTTCAGAAGTGGATTAAGACTTGATAATAAGTTGGATATGCTTCATTTTGATTTCAATATAGAAGGTATAGAAGATAACGAATTAGAAGAAATCTTTAGGAGCATAAAAAAGAAAAAAATATATTATAAGTTAAAAAATGGATCTTTTTTATCCCTTAATAATAAAGAATTTAATGATATAATAGATATGTTAGATTACTTAGATATTGATATAGGAAACTTTCAAAATGGTACATTGGAGATCCCTAAATTTAGAACAATGTATTTAGATAAATTTATTCACAATAGGGGAATCGACTTTATTAAGAAAAACATAGACTTTAGAAGATTGGTAAGGGATATAAATGATCCAGAAGATATAGAATACAAATTACCAGAAAACCTAAATGCAGATTTAAGGGATTATCAAAGATTTGGATTTAAATGGTTAAAAACACTAACTAACTATGGCTTTGGCGGAATCTTAGCTGATGAAATGGGGTTAGGAAAGACTATTCAAATCATCAGTTTCTTATTATCGGAGAAAAAAGAAAAAGGTATAGAGCCTAGTATAGTCATAGTACCCACATCTTTAGTGTATAACTGGGAAGATGAAGTGGAAAAATTTGCTCCAAGTCTTAGGACTTTGGTTATAACTGGAAATAAGGTGGACAGAGGAAATCTAATCAGCAATTCCAAGGATTATGATTTATTAATTACATCATATCCATTGATTAGAAGAGATATAGATGAATATAAAAATATATCCTTTAGACATTGTATATTAGATGAAGCCCAATACATTAAAAACCAAGAATCTTTAAACGCTAAATCCGTTAAAAACATAAGGGCAAAACATTATTTTGCTTTAACAGGAACTCCAATGGAAAATTCCTTATCTGAGCTTTGGTCTATATTTGACTTTCTAATGCCAGGCTATCTTTTAAGCAGTAGAAAATTTGGAGAAAAATATGAAAGACCAATATCTAAGGAAAATAATAATGAAAAGCTAAAGGAATTAAGGGATCAGATTAAACCCTTTATATTGAGACGAACTAAGAAAGATGTACTCAAAGAATTGCCGGATAAGATAGAACAAAAAATAGTGATAGAAATGTCTAAAGAGCAGAAAAAACTATACTTAGCATATTTACAGGCAATAAAAGGGGAAATTTATGATGAAATAAATTCAAAAGGATATGGCAGAAGTCATATAAAAATACTTGCAGGACTGACTAGACTAAGACAAATATGCTGTCACCCTGAAATATTTATAGAGGGATATAATGGCGGAAGTGGGAAGCTAGATTCCTTAGAGGAAATCGTAGTAGAAGCTGTAGAATCAGGACATAGAATACTAATATTTTCACAATTTACCACAATGTTACAAAAAATTAGAACTCTTTTAGAAGAGAAGAAAATTAAAACCCTATATTTAGATGGCTCAACTCCCATAGTAGAAAGGGGTAATCTAGTAAGGGATTTCAATAAAGGCATAGGAGATATATTTTTAATATCTTTGAAGGCTGGAGGCACGGGACTCAATTTAACCTCAGCAGATATGGTAATTCATTTTGACCCTTGGTGGAATCCAGCAGTAGAAGATCAAGCAACAGATAGAGCACATAGAATAGGTCAAGAAGAAACTGTGCAAGTAATAAAACTAGTTACTAAGGGAACCATAGAAGAAAAGATATTTAATATACAAGAAAGAAAAAAGGAAATGATAGATAAAGTAATCAAAGAAGGAGAAACATTAATTACCAAATTATCTGAAGATGAAATAATGTCATTATTTGATATGTAAAAGACTAGACTAAGTTCTAGTCTTTCTATTGTGCTTTGTTCAGTGAATGTTCAGAAAAAACATATATAATTAAAAGATATGCTTTAAAAGAGGTGAAAAATTTATGCAAAATTCATATAAAGGTACTAAGAGTGTTGAAAAAATAGGAGTTATAGGTCTAGGTTATGTAGGTTTACCTTTGGCAATGGCTTTTTCAAAGGAAATAAAAACCATAGGATATGATAGTGATAAAGAAAAAATAAAGGTCTATATGGCTAGTGAAGAATTTAAGAATTCAAATTTAGAATTTACTTGGGATGAAAATAGATTAAAGGAAGCCAATGTTATTATTGTTGCTGTTCCCACTCCCATTAATGGTGAAAATATTCCAGATTTAAACTTAGTTAAAGAAGCTTCTATAGTTGCTGGACGTAACCTTACTAGGAACACAGTAGTAGTATATGAATCTACAGTGTATCCAGGTGTAACAGAAGACATATGTATACCTATTCTTGAAAGAGAATCCAAACTTATAGTAGGAAAAGATTTTAAAGTAGGATACTCTCCAGAAAGAATAAATCCAGGAGATAAAACCAATGTTTTAGGAAATATAGTCAAAATAGTATCTGGTATAGATGATGAAACTATAGAATATATATCTTCTCTATATGAACTTATTATTGAAGCAGGAACTCATACTGAATATTTAAGCTATCAAAGCTTTAAAGATTATAATCAAGTTCTAAACTATGTAAAAAATTTGAAGAAGGGTTCAATTATTACAATTAAAATGGACGGAGTATTGGAAGAAGATGAATATAGTAAGCCACCAGAACCAGCCAAGCCAGCAATAGATAAGCAGTCTACAGTGCCAAAGGATAATATAGTAATTGAATTAACTCCAAAGGAAAGATTAATAAATATGGTAGATTGGCTGTTAAGAGCCTTAGAAGAAACAGAGCATAAAAGTGTACTGGTAGAGGATTTAGAATTCTATGATAATGGTGATTTAAATAAGGAAGTAAATAAAGAACAAACTAAGACTAATACTACTAAAAAAGTTAAAAAAACTCTCTGGTTCAAAAAACAACAATCAAAGGAACCTATAAAAGAGTCTATAAAAGGAATTACAAAGGAAGAATTAGATGAATTTAGAAAGAATAACAATGGAAAAAAATCTAAGGAATATAGCACCATATATACAACTGAGAAATCACTTTCCTATACATTTTATGGAGTTAGCAATATAGAGGTTTTAAATAAGGTTTTAGATAATCTAGATATATTGGAAGTAAAGGGAACTTTCTATATAACTAAAAAAGATTTAATAGATATGCCAGATACAATTAAAAGAATTGCAGAAAAAGGCCATGAAATAGGAATAAGTCTGAAGGAATCGGAAGATAAAGATTTTTATTCTACACTAGAGACTATATTGTTTGTTCAAAGAGAGGTAAATAAACTAACTGACCAAACCCCTGCCTTAGTTCGGTATCCATATTATTTAGAGCTTAATGATGAAATCCTTGAGGCAATATCCAGTGGGAATTGTACAGTACTATGGGATAATATATCCATATCCAGTTCCAAAGTAGGAAAGGATGGAACCTTGAAAGATGTTATGAATAATGCCTTTGGGGAAAGCAATATATCAGTTCATAGGGGTTATGTCATATATTATCGTATGGATTATTATAACGATATAAATATTATTCCAGATTCCATGTTAAAAATAGTAAAAGATAGAATTGACACAATAGCCTATAGTGATGAAATTCCAGATAATGGGTCTTCATATAGTATTCGACCAGCAGGAGATATTATGAAGGGACACAAAGTATATAATTATCCATTAAAGGATGAAGAAATACTTCATATAGTAAAAGATAAAATTCATTCAGGTTATCTTCTAAACTATGGTGAATCAGATAAGTTTGATTTAATAAAGAATAAATATATAGGAAATCCTTTTATTGGCACTCCCAATACATTACCTGGATTTACAGAGGAAGAATTAAAAGATGTAGATAAAACAGGAGTATTTACAGATGATAAGGTGTTATTCCTGACATTTGATGATTGGGCAACAGATAAAGCCATTAACCAATTATTATATGTTTTAGATAAACACGATATAAAGGCAAGTTTTTTTATTAGAACTAACTATATAGATAATAATCCCAATATTTTACGAGGCATTGCTGAAGCAGGTCATGATGTAGGCAGCCATACAAATAACCATTTACCTTTTGCTATAGCAGAAGATACACAGGAGGAAGATGATACTAAGTCAATTTATTATTCTCCTGGGGAAGAGGAACTTCTAGAAAGGAAGAAGGATTTACTAGTCTCATATAATAAGCTTCAATATATAATAGGTGATATATATATGGATAATAGACCTGCCTTAAATACTATATTAAGGCCACCTACTTTGGCAATGAGCAGGTCAGGAATGGAGGCAATTTTAGATATGGGATTTAGCCATATTGTCAGTGGAGACTTTAGCACTCGTGATTATGAAGATAAGAAACCTGAAGCATTAGTATATAAAATAGTAAATGGAATGGTGACAGATAATGGAAATCCTATGAATATACAAAATGGCAGTATATTGGTTCTGCATATGTCTGACTTTAAGGGAAACCCATTCTATGATCCAAATTTAACGGCTAAGGCGTTGGATATGGCAATTCCTATATTAAAGTCAAAAGGATATAGCTTTGCAAGATTAAGCGACTATTTAAAGTAAAGGAGATAGTATGACAGGGAAGGAAATTGAAAAGAAAGAAAAAGTATATGAAGAAGATGTTTTTTTAGAGACTAAAGAAGATCGCCGTCTACTTCCTAATGTACCTGATGATACACAAAAAAGAAGTAATATAGACAGGCGAGGAAAAGGTAGACTAGATGATTCTACTAATGTTAATGATTTTATTAAAGCCAGTGAGTCAGGAATTAGATATAAGGTAAATTATAAAGTAAAGGTAATATTTGAAAATAACGGTGTGAAAGGCAGCTTTTACTGTAAAGGAATAGATATATCCATGACAGGAATACTGCTTGAAATATATAATGAAGAAGATAGAGAGAAGATAGAAACAGCAGATTCTATTAAATTAAACTTTGAGATAATACCAGGAACTATGCCAGAAGGTATGGAAATGACAGTGAAAACAGAAGCTAAAATTGCTAGATCAAAAGTAGTAGATAGGGGCAAAGCCCTGTATGGATTGCAATTCAAAGAAGAATTATCCATCTATAGCAGACGGAAAAAAGATGGATATATACTGACGATTTCAGGTATATTATTATTTTTCATTACAGCTTTTATTGTTTTAATGAGGGCAGAAAGTGTTATTTACTTTAGATTCAACAAATGGTTATACCTATATAGTATTATAGCGGCTTTTTTCCTTCTAAGCAGATATTTATTTGCCGTTTTTTATAAAAGTATTCCAATAGATACTAAGTTTACTCCAGGAGTAACCATAATAATCCCTTGTTTCAATGAGGAAAAATGGATTCAGAAAACTATATTAAGCTGTATAAATCAAGATTATCCCATTGAAAAGTTAGAAGTTATAGTAGTAGATGACTGTTCTACAGATAAATCAGCTGAGAAAATTAAAGAGATTGTCCATAAATTGTATGAAGAAAATGATTTTAAAGTAAAGGATAGGCTAAAATATATTCTTATGAAAGAAAACGGAGGTAAAAGAGAGGCTCTTTCAAAAGGTGTATTGGAAGCTAAACATGACTTAATAGTATTTGTAGATTCAGATAGTTTTTTAAATCCCTTTGCAATACGAAATCTGGTGCAGCCCTTTAAAGATTCTAAAATAGGTGGAGTAGCGGGACGAACTGATGTTGCCAATACCTATACCAATAATCTAACTAAGATACAGTCAGTTCGCTATTATATTGCCTTTCGGATAATGAAGGCAGCAGAAAGTATTTTTGATACGGTTACCTGTTTATCTGGACCACTGTCCTGCTATAGAAAGGAAATAATCTTAGAAAATATGGATTCATGGCTTAATCAGCAATTTTTTGGACAGAAAGCAACCTTTGGAGACGATAGGGCAATGACCAACTTTGTTCTTAGAAAGTATAGAACTTCATATCAGGACTCTGCCATATGCTATACAATTGTTCCCAATGACCATAAGGTGTTTTTAAAACAACAGATGAGATGGAAAAGGTCTTGGCTTAGGGAGTCTCTAATAGCATCTAAATTTATGTGGAAGAAAGAACCCCTAGGTTCACTGACATTTTATATAGGAGTAATGGTTCCAGTATTTGCACCTATAGTAGTAATATATAATTTACTTTATGTACCAATTGTCCATAGAATATTTCCAACTACTTTTTTAGTAGGATTACTTCTAATGGCAATGCTTATGAGTACAGTACAGCTGCTTTTACGAAAAAGTACAACTTGGGTCTTTGGTATATTGTTCTGCATATATTATGAAGCGGTACTTCTATGGCAAATGCCCATTGCTTGGTTTACCTTTTGGAAATCAACCTGGGGAACTAGAATGACTCCAAGTGATGTAGATGCCCAGCTTAAAAAAGATAAAAAGAGACTGAGGAAAGCTAGGAATGTGTAAGAGGTGAAGGCTTATGAAATATTTACAAACTAAAAAAGATAAAATAAAGTTTATAAGAAGTATTTTTCAAGGCATAATCCTCTTACTATTAATTCGACTATTATTTAATGTGATTTTTGATTCTAATAAATATGAACCCTTTGATGATAGCTTGATAAATGAGGATAAGGGATTTATTGCCTTATCATATTTTGGAGTAGATAGAGAAGGTACCAACACAATGATTAGTACTGAAAGGTTGGAAGAACATTTTGAAGCATTGAACAAAAATGGCTATGTTACCCTAACTCAAAAAGATATTGAATATTATTATAAAAACAATAAAAGCCTTCCAGAAAGGTCTATGTTTCTAATGTTTGAAGATGGAAGAAGAGATACAGCAATTTTTTCAAGTAATTTACTAGAGAAATATAATTATATAGGAACTACTTTAAACTATGGAAATACCTTTGAGGAAAAGGACCCTAAGTTTCTAATGGAGAAGGATTTAAAAAAGTTGGAGAAAAGTACATTTTGGGAAATTGGCACCAATGGATATAGATTGGCCTATATAAATGTATTTGATAGGTACAACAATTACTTGGGAGAACTTAATCCTGTAGAATTTTCTGCATTAAGTAAATATATAGGGCGAAATTATAATCATTATTTAATGGATTTCATAAGAGACGAAAATAAAATACCAAAAGAAAGCTATGACCAGATGAAAGAACGTATAGAAAAAGACTATATATTAATGGATAAAATATATAAGGAAAAATTAGGAAAGTTGCCAAAAACATATGTGATTATGCACTCCAATACAGGTGGTTATGGTTCTAATAAAAATGTAAGTGCAGTTAATGAGACAATGATTTATAAGCATTTTATTATGAATTTTAATAGAGAAGGTTTTTCTCTAAATAAAAAAGAAACAAATATTTATGACTTAACTAGAATACAGCCTCAAGCATATTGGTATCCTAATCATTTGTTAATGAGAATAAAATCTGATACAAATGAAGATATAATATTTATGGAAGGAGATCCTAATATAAAAAGAGACTGGGATACTATTAGTGGAGTAGCTGAATTTAGAAAATCATCTATTATTCTTACTTCAGAGCCAAGAGGAAAGGGACTAATACGCTTAAAAAATAGTAGCAATAAAGATTATGCTTTACATACTACTCTCACAGGAAATGTACTAGGAACTCAAACCATCTATTTAAGGGCAGATGAAGGGCTAAAAAATTATATTGCCATAAAGCTAAAGAATAATAATTTATATATAGAAGATAATGATAAAGAAATCTTCTCATTAGACCTTGAAGAACATGATGGAGTGTTGCCACAATCAATAGAAGAAAATCAACTAGAGGCCTTAAATCATGAATATAAAGTCTATAATAAGAATATAAAGAAACAAAAAAACAAAACCAAGATGGAACCACAAAGAGAAGTAGAAATTCAAGAGGTTAAAAGTGTAGAAGATGGAGCAGAAAGATTTGTCAAAGAACTACAAATCAATGAATTAGGAAATAGAAAATTGGATATATATCTAAAGGATAATAAGTTATCAATAGATATAGACCATAAGGAAGTAATTAAAGATTTATCTATATCCACAAAGAATTCAGATTATATCTATTTAGAATCTGCCTGGGAGGAGTATGGATATAGTCAAAGAAATATAGCAGATGATGTATATGATGGAGTATTTGAAAATATAATTATTACAAATATTCATGATGAAAATAATATTATATATATCAATAAACTTCAAGGGAAAGAACTAGTAAAGGATAATATATTAAATATATGGAATAAGATAATTAACTGGTTTATTATAAATCTATAAATAACAGTATAGGAAATCATATTTTGTAAGGGAGAAAAACTATGGTTAAAAAACTAATGTTAATTTTTGTATTCACAATATTGCTATTGGTTTCTTGTACCAATGAAAAAAATATAGATATAGAGAATTATATGGATAAAGAGATTGAAAATAATGAGAATATCAGATTTTCAATATGGACCACTTATTGGGATACTGATGATTTGGAGCATGAATTAAAGCCTATGGGTAAGATTGATAATATATGTTACTTTGCAGCTTATTTTAATGAAGATAAGATATTATTTGTGCCTAAAGAAACAAAGAAAAGCCTTAAAAGAATTGAAAGTCTTGGAAATATGAAATATGGAAGCTATTTGACTATTGTCAATGATTTACTCCTTGCAGACAATAAGTCATCCTTAAAGGATACAGATTTACTGTACACCTTATTTGCAACAGAAGAAACAATGAATAATCATATAGAGGATATATTGAATATAGTAATCAAAGAGAGGTTTGGTGGAATAGAAATAGACTATGAAGCAATAAAGAAAGATATAAAACTTTGGGAACTTTTTATTGAGTTTATTGATAAATTATATAAATCGGCTAATGGAAAGGATATTCCAGTAAGAGTAGTGCTAGAACCCAATGTTCCCTTAGATAAAATAACTTTACCTAAAGGGCCAGAATATATAATAATGTGCTATAATCTACACGGATATGGTACTGAACCTGGTCCAAAGGCTAATAAAGGATTTATAGAAGATGTTATAAAAAAATCTGAAGGGTTAAAGGGTGATATAGGATTTGCACTTGCCACTGGTGGATACGATTTCCAAAGCAATGGTATAGTAAATGCTTTAACAGAAAGGGAAGCTGTGGAATTGTCAAGATTTTACAATAAAATTCCCAAAAGAGATGAAAGCGGTGCTTTATTCTTTAATTATATGGATAACGAAGAAGTAAGCCATCAAGTATGGTATGCCAATAAAGATACTATAAACTACTGGATTGATATTATCACAGAAGCAGGGGACTATGGTATAAGCATATGGAAAATAGGCGGAAATATAAACTTATTAAATAAAAACTAGGCTAAGACCTAGTTTTTTGTATTTCCATTAATATGCCATGATTTTCCTATTAATTTTATTTATAGTATTAGCCAAATTATAGGTATAGTTAATTGGATTTTATAAAAACGTAGTGCTATACTTTTCTAGAGATTTGGTTTCATACAAACAAAAATATCATTATAAAATACCATGGGAGGTTTACTAATGAAAAAAAGATTTTTTGCACTATTGCTTGTAATAGTGTTAATGACTAGTGTATTTGTAGGATGTACACAGCAACCTAAAGAATCAAATGATGCTTTAGTAGGTGAAGGAGAAATAGATAAGGAAACTCAAGATAAAAATGAACAGGAAAAAGTTGAGCCTGTAGATATAAAGAAGGTTTTTGTTTCCCCACAATGGGTTAAAAGTGTTATTGATGGAGGACAAGAGGAGTCAAAAAACTATATAGTATTAGAAGCGTCTTGGGGAACTGCAAATGATAGTCCTGATTATAACACAGGTCACTTAGCAGGTGCTGTTCATGTTGATATTGCAAGTATAGAGGGAGAGCCTTATTGGAATTTAAAATCTCCAGAAGAAGTAGAACAAGCAATGCTAGATTTAGGAATCACAAAGGATACAACTGTTATTTTATATGGTTCTGATCCCTCTGGTACAGCTAGGGTTGCCTATGCTTATATTTGGGCAGGAGTAGAAAATGTTAAAATATTAGATGGAAGTCTGAATGCTTGGACAAAAGCAGGATATGAACTAGAAACTGCTGCAAATGCTCCAACACCTGCAACGGAATTTGGTGCAGTGGTTCCAGCTAATCCAGAATATTGGTTATCAATAGAAGATGCAGCTAAGAAATTAGAAGGGGACCCAAATTTTAAATTAGTAAGTATTCGTTCCTACAAAGAATTTAATGGTGAAACAAGTGGTTACTCCTATATTGATAAAGGAGGCGAGCCTAAAGGTGCTGTTTGGGGCAAAGGAGGCAGCGATCCATACCATATGGAAGATTATGTCCATGAAGATGGAACTTATATTACCATGGATGAAATGAAAGAACTATGGAAAGATTTGGACTTTACCTTAGAAAATGAACTTTCTTTTTATTGCGGAACAGGATGGCGTGCATCTATTCCATTTTTAATTATGTATGAAAATGGATATACAAATATGAATATGTATGATGGTGGATGGTATCAATGGCAAATGAATGATAATCTTCCAGTTCAAGTAGGAGATCCAACTACAGATCAAGTTAAATATACAACAGTAGGTGATTTACCTAATGACAAGGCAGCAAAATAAACTTCAATATGTATTGATTATTTTATTTAGTATATTGGAGACTTTAACACTAATTGGAGCATACTCAGCTCATTATTTTACCAAAACTCGTATGGGAATGCTTCGTCATGTTGTATATCTTAATGGTAAATGGGAAAAGAATTTTCCAATTTCAACTATAAAATGGATTGCAATATGTATAATTATTGTTCTTGTGATCTTTATATTTCTAGATTTTTTCAAAAGAGATAAAAGGTATAGAGCAAAAATATTGGTAATGTTATGGACTATGGTCACAAATGGGTGGACACTATACTTCCTGTTTGCTTATGGTACAGAAAGAAATCGTGCATATTATATTTTAAGTATTTGTTTTATCTTAATGACATTGTTCCAAAATATTATATATTTTAATAGTGGGTTCAGAAAACTAAAATATTGATATAAAAAGCTAGGCCTTAGCCTAGCTTTTTTATGTAAATTTTGATAAGAAAGTTAAAATTGTGGGTAATAAATAAGATAGTGATAAAAAGGATAAAAGGTGATTCCATGAACAGGAATAGAAAAATAAAAACTCAGAGTATAATATCTATAATAATTTCAATCATAGTTGTAATTTGGGTTACGATACATATTATAGCACTGAATTATGTGGATATAGAGGAAAGATATATAGCAGAAAAGGGAGTATTGGATATTACAGATTGGAATATAGAGAACGAAGGAAATATTAAATTAGATGGACAATGGGAGTTTTATCCTGGAGTACTACTGAAGTCAGAAGAAATAAAATCCAATAGATATGATGAAATTAAAAAATATGCAGATGTACCAGGTTCATGGAAAGACTACTTAAATGAAGATGAATCCTCTCATGGAGCAGGTACATATAGGCTTGTTATTAAAGTTCCCGAAGATAGAATATATGGTGTCAAGACTAGAACCATACGATCAGCAGCTCGTATTTATTTAAATGGTCAGGAAGTTGCTCATTTAGGAAATCCGTCTGAGAATAAGGAGGATTTTAAAAGGGAAAGCAAGTACAAATTAGGAACTGGAAATAGTTTAAATAAGGAAATTGAATTAATATAGGCATCCAACTTCAAAGTTTAACTATTTATAAAAACTTTCTGCATGTACAATAGATTTCATTTTATATTTTAGAGAATTAAGTTTTTGGTAAACTGATGAAAAATCATTAAATAATTCATCTTCAGAACATCTGGCTACTGTTTGATGAATTATATTTTTAACTCTTGACCATACATTTTCTTGAGGATTTAATTCTGGAGAATATGGCGGAAGATATATTAGCTCAATTCGCTCAGCATTGCTCTTTGAAAATGCCTGTATACCTACTGATTTATGAGACTTGGCATTATCAAGAATAACATAAACTTTTTTGGTAGGATTTTCTTCTAATAATCGCTCTAATAGCTTTTGTACTTCACTAGATGTTATAGATTTTTTGTGAGAATAAACATCAGCATAAGTTTCAAATGTACTTAGTATTTCTGTGGCTCCTATAACATTAACTCCTTTATGTGAGCCATTAGATTCTAGTGCAAGGGGTTTCCCTTTAGGGCTCCAACTCCTGTAGTTATTAGGTTCATTTCTCACATATGTTTCATCGAGTGCATACATTGCTATTTCAGAAGAATTTTCTACAGTATTCAGTAGTTGTTTCATTTTTTTTAAAAGCTAATTGTTCTGATTCTTTAGCTAAAGAGGACTTTCGCTGTGCTTTTTTATATGTGAAATTTTCAGCTTTAATTATTCGTCTTATCCACTCTCCAGAGTACTGAATGTCATATTTGTTTTTAATATAATCTGCTAATAGATTGCAAGTCCATGAATATGAATTAAAGCCATGGTCTATAGGCTTAGTCTCTACTAAAGTTCTTAATAAATCATCTTTCATTTCATCAGTAAATGTCCCTATAGATCCTCCTCTATGGTCTTCAGTAGCCTCAAGGCCATACTCATTCCATTTATGAATATATTTAAGGATTGTAGGTCTAGACTTACCTAATATATTTTCTATTGTTTCGGACTTAATACCTTGATAACGCATCATAATTGCAAGTATAATTTCTTTTTTAAAATTATCATCAGTTTTTTCTCTAATATCTTTTAATTGCTCTATTGTGTATCCATGTAAAGTTTTAACTTCTACGGCTTTTCTTCCCATGCTAATTCTCCTTTGTTAATTACTATAGAATTAGTTTGTGGAAAGAAATTTACTTTATTCACTGATTATTTTAATGTATTGAGTTGGATCCCTATAGTTCAAGTAGCAAACTATGATTATAAAGTAGGAGGAATAGTTAAATCAGTTGAATTCGGTTCATTTGAATCAATTATGAGGGCAAATAGCCAAAGGCGTGCAATAGAAACACTGATGATTTCAGTCTGTTTAACACTGTGCATATATTTTCTTATAATATATTCTGAACGGAGAAAAGAATACTATTTACTGTATTTCAGTGGAATGAATCTATTTATGTCAATATATTTAGCAACAATGAATGAACAGATTTTAGACTTAATATATGACTATAGTTACAATACTAGAACCACAATTCAAGTTATATCAATGATAATAGTAACTATTTTCCTAAGTCAGTTTGTCCGCTATTTTTTCAATGACGATAGCAGCAACAAGATTGTAAATAAAATATCCATAATAGTTTTTCTTGTACTAGGAATTTTAGGTTACAGACCTAATGTGGCTATATATACTTATTTAAGACATTTACATGGTATACTTTTAACTACACTGATTATTAGATATGTTTATATCTTTTATATTTTAATAAGAGAAATATATAAAAAATCTGACTTACTGGAATACATTTTAGTAATTACAATATCTATGTTTTTGTACTGGTTTACAATGGCATTGAAAATATTAATAGAGATTGATTTAGGAAACATACATATATTATTGATTCTAATATGTATGTTTGGTATAGCAACATTGATGAATCGCCGTCTACAATTAGATTATGAAAGAGCAAATGAACTTTCAGAAAGGCTCATGAGACATGATATGTTAAAAGATGAGTTTTTAGCCAAAGCATCTCATGAATTGAGAACACCCTTACATATTATACTTAATTTAACAAAGAACTTATTGGAAGGGAAAAAGGGAACATTGAACTCCAAACAGCAGGAAAACTTATTCTTTATACATCAAGAAGGTCAAAGGTTAACTCGTTTAGTGGAGGATTTATTAGATGCTTCTCAGATAAAAAAAGAAGAGATAAAACTAAGATTAAGTCCAATTAAACCCTATGAAATTGTGGAAGATATTTTAAAAGAAATGAAAGTTTTAATTCCTAAGGATAAGTCTATTATACTAAAGAATCAGATTCCAAGTGAATTTCCGTTGCTAAAGGCTGATCCAGACAAATTTAGACAGATTGTTTATAATCTAGTACACAATGCAATTAAATATACAAGAGATGGAGAAATAGTTGTGTCTGCATCTATTATATCTGGGCAAGGTGAAATTAGAGTATCAGATACGGGAATTGGAATCAAGGAAAAGTATTTAGAAGAAGTTTTTGATATTTTTTACAAAGAAAATGAAGAAGGCCAAGGAGAGCAAGGTTTAGGATTAGGATTGTCCATAGTAAAGCATTTGGTTGAAAATCAAAATGGGAAAATATGTGTTGAGTCCCTACATGGAAAAGGCTCTATTTTTAAATTTACATTGCCAATTTATGATGGACAAATAGAACAACAAGAGGACATAATTCCCATAGAAGAAAATGTTATTCAGTCTAATATATATTTGGAAAAGTATCCTAAGTTACAAAGAGAAAATATAGAGAATATAGGTAAATTAATGGTTTTAATAGTAGATGATAAACCCTTAAATCAAAAGGTACTGGTAAATATTATGAGTCAATTGGGACTCAATACTATTTTAGCAGACAATGGAAAAGAAGCATTAGATGTACTTGAAAAAAATAAAATAGATTTAATAGTTCTAGATTTTATGTTGCCTGATATATCAGGAGATAAAGTATGTAAAAAAATACGTCAAAAATACTCTATGGTAGAGCTTCCAATTTTAATTTTAACTGCATCGGGAAGAACTATTGACTTGATGAATGCCTTTGACTATGGTGCAAATGATTTCCAGAGAAAGCCTATAGACTCTGAAGAATTAAAATCTAGAATTCAGTCCTTATTATTGATGAAAAAATCAGTAGAAGAAGGGTTAGAAAAAGAATTTCAGTACTTTTATTCACAAATTTCGCCGCATTTTCTATACAATACAATAAATACTATTATAGGTCTTAGTTACAAAGATAGTGAAAAAGCAAGAATAGCTTTAAACAATTTATCCATTTATTTTAGAGGAAAATTGGATATTCATAGAGAGAAAGGTCTAGTTACTTTGGAATCGGAGTTGGAACTAATAATGGCATATCTTGAAATAGAACAAATGAGATATGGAGAGAGATTGAATATAGAATATGATATAGAGGAAGGGTTAAAAGCTATGATTCCACCACTGACATTGCAGCCAATAGTAGAAAATTCTGTACGTCATGGAGCTACAACTAAGGCTAGCAACGGAACTGTAAAAATTACTGCAAGACGAGATATGGAAGGCTTTATAAAAATAACCATTGAAGACAATGGAATAGGAATGACAGCTGAAAAACAAGAAGAAATTCTAAAGGGCAATAATCAAAGAATTGGATTTAAAAATGTTATGGAAAAAATAAAAATAATAAAGGGGGCAAAGCTAATATTAAAAAGTAATATAGAAAAGGGGACTATAGTAGAGATAATCATTCCGGAGGTGGGATTAAATGAAAGTAATTTTAATTGATGATGAGTCTATTGCTCTAGATTTACTAAGATTTAAGCTTTCCTCCTATAAAGATGTGAATATAGTTGGCAGTTACACTAACCCTCTTGAGGCGTTAAAGGAAGTTAAAAAAATACAGCCTGATGTCATATTCTTAGATATTGAAATGGGAGAAGTAAATGGATTGGAGGTTGCTGAACTTTTTACAAAGGAACTGGCAGCTGTAGAAATAGTATTTATTACTGCTTATTCAAAGTATGCTGTAGATGCCTTTGAAATAAATGCAATTGACTATTTATTAAAACCAGTTCAAGAAAAGCGTCTAAATAAAACCATTGAAAGATTAAGACAAAAAACCATGGGAAATCATGAAATTGAGACTTTAGATAATGGATTAAAAGTAAATAGTTTTGGTACTTTTCAAGTGCTGGATAGTATGGATAACCCTTTAATCTGGCGTACTCAAAAATCTAAGGAACTATTTGCTTTCTTATGGAATAAGAAGGGAGAAGCTATTTCAAAGATGCTTATAATGGATGAAATTTTTCCCGATAAGAACTTAGATAAAGCCACTACCCTTCTACATACCACCATATATCAATTAAGAAAGAATTTAGAAAAACTAGGATATGGAAATGGAATTATCTATTTCAATGAAAGCTATCAGTTAAATGTACCTATTGTAAGTGATGTGGAAATATTAAATAAAGTATTAAGCTTAAAAGAACATGGTGAGGAAGAAATAAAAGAAATATTGAGGATTTACAAAGGTGACTTCTTAGGAGAAGAGGGTTATCTTTGGGCAATGGGCATCCGAAAAACATATGAAGATATGGTATTTAACATATTGAATAAATATGCAGGGACACAGTTAAGGGAAGGGAAATTATCTCCAACACTAAAAGCTGCTTTAGACAGTCTTTATAAAATAAATAGTTTCAATGAAGATATAGTGAAAATGATAATATATTATTATGGTATACAGAGAAATAGAGCCAGTCTCAAGGAGTTCTTTGAGGAATATGTAGTAAATATTAAAGTAGAAATGCAACTAAGTCCAATGGAAGATACTTTAAAATTGTATAAAAGGTATATGGATTATATATAAATATATAATCCATATTTCTTTGTTCAGAGATTGTTCAGAGCCTATGGATATTATATATTTGGGAAGAACGTATAAAATAATTGTATATAGCTGAGATATAGAACAGAAAGGAAGTATAAGAATGAAAAAAAGTTTCAATGTTAACTTAAAGTACCTAAGTCTAAGCACAAAAATATTAATTTCAGTACTGACAGTATTTTTAATTGTCACATCATTTTTAGTTTTTATAGGATTAAATAGTTATGTAAATATAGCCATAAATACGGAAAAAAGAAATTTAGAAAATGTAAATAATATTTCAGTAGATGCCTTAACATCTGCCAGTCGTGCCAGTAATTATATAAAGACTCATAGTAATGAGACCAGTGAGGAACTGAATAATATACTTTCTGCTGAAAATTATATAAAAGGTTTAAGTATCGGCAAAGAAGGATTTTTCGTAGCATTTAACAACAAAGGGCAAATCAAATTACATTCCAATATGGAACAGATAGATAAATATGGATTTAAAACTCAAGATGGATATGCTTTGATATATGATGATATACTGAGCTACGCCCTAGAAAATACCCCTAAGACAGAAAAGGCTCAAGAATTTCAACAACAGCTTATTGGAGAAGAAAGCTTTATAGTTAATGGTGAAGAACATTATGCAAGAATTGAAAAATGGGAAGACCTGTACATAGCAAGTATATTAGATGAATATTCAATTAGAGATGATGCTAAGAAAGAAGTGGGAAAGTTACTTGTTTTTCTTATACTTATAATTATAATCTCTTCAGTAGTGTTTATCTATCTAATTAAAATATTAATTGGGAATAAGATGAAAGTCATACGAGATAATATACAAAAATTTGGACATGGTAATTTTGAAGATTTAAAAGAAATGAAAAGCATAATTAAAGATGAAATATTTGAAACCAATGAGGTACTGGTGGATTCTTCTAGAAATATGCTGGATATAATGAAAACCTTAGGTGAGAATAGTGAAGACTTACTATTAAAGGAAGAAGAACTACAAAAATTAAGTGGAATTTATAGTACTGGTAGCAAAGAAATAGTAGCAGCAGTAGATGAGATCGCCAGTGGAAGTGAGAAACAAGCAGATGAAACTATGAGGGGACTAGAAGAGTTAAATGAGCTTAAAGAAATAATTGACGAAGAAAGACAAGGGTTTAAACTATTGAATTCAAAGGTTGAAGATATAGATAATCTTAAAAGAGAAGGTAATGAAATAATTGATGATTTAGTGGAGTATACCAATAGGAGCAACAATTCTGCCATAGAAGTACAAAAGGTAATAGGAAAATCCAATTTAAGTGCCAATAAAATAGAAGAAGCAAGTATAAAAATAAGGGAAATAGCTGACCAAACCAATCTGTTAGCACTAAATGCAAGTATAGAAGCTGCCCGAGTAGGAGAACATGGAAAGGGTTTCTCTGTAGTTGCAAGTGAAATAAGAAAATTGGCAGAAGAATCCACCTCATTTGCCATGGAAATTGGCGAAATTATAAAAGAACTATTATCAGGCTCTGAAAATGCAGTGGATTTAATCAAAGAAGTAAGAGAAGAAGCAAAAAAACAAACAGGAAGTGTAGAGAAAACAGGAGAAAAATTTCAAAGAATAAGTGAAGAAATAGAAGATATAAAAATTATAATAAATAATCTCAATGAGCAAGGTAATATACTTGAAGGAAAAAAAGAAGAAATAACAGAGGTAATAGAATATTTAAGTGCTATAGCACAAGAAAACAATAGCAATACAGAAGAAGTTTGTGCAAAAGTAGAAGAACAAAATAACAGTATTTTAGTATTGGAGGATTTAAGTAAAGACTTAAAGAAAGTCTCTGAAAATTTAGCGAATAAATTAAAGATGATATATCACAAATAAAACTTTGTTTTATAAATAAAGGGAGTTGCTGGTTATGGATATTTTTAAGGTAGATGACTTAAAAGGATACCTAGAAGGACTTAAAAGATTATTTGATATTGTTAGAGTTGTAAATCCCATATCTAAAAAAGTTGTATTTCAAAATGGACATGGAGAATATATAATTCACGGAGAGGATTGTTATGGATTCTGGAAGAAAGGTGAGTCTTGCAGCAACTGTATATCTAATAAGGCTATTCAAGACAAAAAATGTTTTACTAAAATAGAATATTTAGGTGATGGGGTATATATAGTTATTGCATCTCCCATTATATTTGAAGACAATTTATATGTTTTAGAGTTAGTTAAGGATATTACAGAAACAGGAGTTGTAACTGGACTCAATGGACTAAATACCATGGAAGCCAATAATATTATATATACACTTAACGAAAAAGCCATTAAAGACGATTTAACAGGAGTATATAATAAAAGACATATAAACAAAAGACTTCCAATAGATATAGATTATGCTAAAAAGCATAGAGAGAAATTGACAGTTGCAATGATGGATATAGATAGTTTTAAAAAAATAAATGATATATATGGACATATGGTTGGTGATTTGGTATTGAAAAAGATAGCAGAAGCCATAAGTTCAGAAGTCAGAGTCAATTACGATTGGGTTGCCAGATATGGGGGAGATGAATTTCTAATAGTACTCAAGAATTTAGATGAAACAGCAGCCATGGAAATAATGAAGAGAATACAATCAACTATAAGGAAAATGACCATTAGATTTGAAGACAGTATAATAAACGTAACACTAAGTATCGGCTTTCATACAATAGATACAGAAACTGAGAATTTTAGTAGGATAGTCTCTAAAGTAGACCAAAATCTAAAAAAAGCCAAAGATGGTGGAAAAAATAGAATAGTATAAATTTCAATAGAATTAACATATATGAAATTTATAGAAGCATATCATAATGATATGTTCAAAAATAAAGGGGGGAGGAAAAATATGAAGATGTTTTACAGCAAAAGCAGGTCTGGAATAGTGTTTATGGTAGTATTGGCAATGCTATTACAGATAATAATTCCTGCAACAGAGTTTGTCTACGCAGAAGAAAATGACAGCATATTAATAGACAAAGATTTTAGTATAGAACTAGGCGAAGACGAAGAAGGAAAAGTAACAGTAAAATGGGAGTATGTATATAGACCTGATGGAAAAAGAAAATTTAATTTGAAACTTGGTTCTATCTTCGAACAATATAAAGAAGAAACCGAAAATCTAATGTCAGGTGAAATCAAAATTGGAGAATATACAGTTTCCAGAAATGGAGAAATAACTATAAATATTGATAAAGATATTGAGACTATAGTTGAAGGACTCCAAGAAAAAACAGGGGTGGAAGAACAAGAAACGATACCAGCACCAGTAGACACAGGAGAGACTACAATAATTGATGGTAATAAGGGGTGATGATACTGGTATAATAGAAGATGAAGATACAGATGGTTCTGAGGTAATAGATGGAACTAAGGAAGATGATGAAGTTGAAGGAACTATAGATGATTCAACTGATAAAACTGAAGAGCCAATACCAGAAGTAACAGGAAGAATAGGAAAACCACTAGTATTATTAGCATATACAGGAGATATGGAAGGATTAGACTTAGATGATGGTAATGATGAAAGTTATACTTTTAGTGGGAGTTTTGTGGTTTGGGAAGGTAAATTGGATTCTGATCCTAAAAAACTAAATGCAGAAGATATAGGTATTAAAAACCTAGTATTTGGCTCAACAAAAGATAAGGATCTAGTTGCTAAAGAAACAGCAGGAGGGTATTTACTGGAATTAGGAGTAAATGAATTGGAGGATGATTTCTATATATCCTTTGATTTTAGCCTAGATGGAAATCACTCAATAAATCCGGGTGACTATTATGAATTTAGTGTTCCCACTGCATTTGCCCTCGTAGCAACTACCGAGGATATAGTCTATGAGGGAGAAACAATTGCCACATACACTATTAATGAAAGTGGTAAAATTACAATCACCTTTGCAGATGCAATAAGAAACGAAGATGGCGATGGTCAACCCGTTGATGACGGAGAATTTAAAGCATCATGGGCACTTGGTGACATTGTAAAATCGGGGCAACTTAATCAAGAATATAAGTTTGATGTAAACGGAGAGAAAAAATTAAACATTATAATTAAGAATAACAATACAGAAACAATTAAAAAACATGATGGTAAACATCCTAATAATGGTGCTACTGTTCAATGGGAAGTTGATGTAAATAAAGCGATGGCAGATATTGGAGGATGGACTCTTTCGGATTCTATGCAAGAGTATATTGTACCTAATTCCATTCAAGTTTATGAATTAATTCCTAGAGTTCAAAATGGTAATGTAGAATTCAGTAGAGCAGCAATTCCTACCACAGATGGTTTTGAATTGACAGGAGATACTTTCCCAATTACATTTAAGACTGAGAATAATAAAGCATATAAGATTTATTATGAAACAAAAGTAACAGATGATCAAAGAGAAGCTGTGTTTAATGATAATAGTACAATTAGTAATACAGTAACTTTATCAAAAGATGGTGAACAAGAGAAAACTGATACTAAAATAGCTGAATTAAAGTTTGATAAACCTATTACCAAGACGGCAACAGATTACGATTCTCGGTCTGGGGAAATAGACTGGACAGTAACTGTTAATGCTGATGGTAGAGATATTTCAGAGGGAGTTACAGTAACCGACACCCTAACCCTTGTTAATCCAGATTCAAAAGACAATAACTATATGGAGTTTGTAAAAAATGGAGATACTGTAGTAGTAACTATCAGTCCGGAAGAAAAATCTGGGACTAAGAAAGTATCATTAACAGGAGATAAAACAAGTGGATATAAATTAGTAGTTGAATTTAAGCCTACTGAAGCCAATAAAACAGCCACACATACTATTACCTATAGTACAAAAGATGATGTAGTCGATCAAGAGTATAGAGTAAAGAATGAGGCAACAATTTCTCATGGATCTAACACTAAGGAATACAAATCTAATGTAGAAGAAAAAACTGTAAAGGATGATATGATTTCTAAAGGTGGGCAAAGTGAAGATTCTATTAATTATGAAGACAAAACTATACAGTGGAACTTTACATTTAATAACAGTGAGTATGATGACATTACTAATGTTAAAATTACTGATACTTTTGAAATTGGAAAGTATTTAAAGATGTATAAGAATGATTTTATAGACTCTAATAAGTCTAAAATAGATACTAACTCAGATGGAACAGCAACATCTAACGGATTTAAATTAGAACTAAACGAACCCAAAACGGATGAAGATGGTAAAGAATATACCTTAACAGGATTTACTTTAACTTTAGTAGATGGGGGAGTCATAAATGCTCCCGTAACATTCACTTATAAGACTACTTTTGACCCAACTGAACCCTATGAAAATGATAATATTACCAATAATATATCTGTAGACTGGACTAAAGGTATAACCAAATACCTTAATTCAACTTATCATACCTCATACTTTAATGATTTTACAAAGAACAATGGTGCTAAGGTAGGAGTATACAACCCAATTAATAAGACCATTGAGTGGTATGTAGATATTAACTATAACAAACATAAATTAGCAAATGCAAAGGTCATAGATGAGTTTGGGGCTAAACAAACAATGAATGATATTGAAAATACTGTGGAGGTATATTTATTAAGTATGGAAGGTAGTGCAGACCCAAAAGAAGTAAAAAAAGTGAATAATTACACAGTAAAACCATTAAGTAGTGAAACTAGTAAAACTAGTGATTTTACTGGTTTTGAATTAACCTTTAATAATGAGATTAACCAGCCATATAGAATTAAATATGTAACCAAATACAAAGAACAGTTCATAGGAGAATTAGATGGTGATGGAGTAAAGGCAGGAAATAAAGCTACTCTATATAATATAGAACATGGTGAAGATAAAAAGATTTCTGAGCTTCCGAAAGAGATTGATGTAACTAATGCAGGGGAGTATCTAAAAAAAGATGGCCGTGACATTAGTAATAAAGACTATCTGGAATGGAAGCTAAAAGTAAATGAAAGCCAATCTCATATCAAAACAGGTTCTACAATACAGGATACATTAAACGATGGACAAATATTAGTAGAAAACTTTGATGGTTTAACATTAAACGGTATTACAACACTTCGTGACACATTCCAAATTGAAAAGAGGGTATATACGAGAACCCATGGCACGGATGATTTTAAATCAAGTCTTCATCCATTAACGAAGACAGAAGTAGATGACTTATTTAATATAGAAGTATCAGTAGATAAAAAGAGCTTTACTATTACATTGTTACAAGATATTGACCATGAATACGAAATCTCTTATGTAACAGATATTAGTGATTCGGTAGCAGATTCTTTATCCAACTCCTATACTTACAATTTTATAGGGACTGGAACTAAAACTGATACAGTTACCGAGACGCAAGCAGTAACCTATGAATTTTCAGGGGGATCAGCTGCACTAAGAAAGTATAATTTAAAGCTAGTGAAGAAGGATGGAGTCACACCACTTCAAAATGTTAAATTTGGATTATACAACAAAACAGGTTTAACTTTAATCAAAGAGATAACATCGGATGCATCAGGTGTATTAGATTTTGGGTCAATTAAATGGGGAGAATATAGATTACGAGAGACTGAACCATTGTTAGGTTATACAAATTATTTCAAAATTGGTAGTACTGGGGAATTCATCTCAGAATATATACTAAAGACAACAGGAACAGCTCCTGATATTACTTTAGATATTTTCAATGAAAAATCTGCGAAGATTATCATAGATAAATATAATAAGGATAGTAACATAAAATTAAAAGGTGCAAAATTTGAAATCAAAAAAGGTGATACGATAGTAGATACTATTATAACAGATGCGAATGGTAAGGCTAGTTCTATAGATCTGCCACCAGGTGAATACACCTTAATAGAAATTCAAGCACCAGAAGACTATGCGAAAGTTGCTCCACAAGTAGTCACTTTAGTATCAGGAATAGATAGCGAGGTATCAATTCCTAATGAACTACTTCATCAATCAGTTGAGTTAACGAAAGTGGATTCAACTGATAATGGTATAAAGCTAGAAGGGGCGATATTTACAATTCATAGTGCTGTTGATAATAAACCAGTGTTAAAGAATACCAGAGATGAAGAGTTAGGGGTGCTAAAGACAGATTCTCAAGGGGAGATTGTTGTGAACAATCTACCACTAGGTAACTATTATTTCAAAGAAGTAGAAGCATCAGACTATTATATATTATCAGGAAATGATAAAATTGATTTTGAAATTAAAGAGAATCAAACAGACACCACAAAAGTAACAGTTAAAAATACTCGTGGTAAAGGTGAAATAATAATTACAAAAGTAGATACAGAAGATGATACTATTTTCTTAGAAGGTGCAGAGTTTAAACTTACAAAACCTAATGATCCTAATTTTGTAAGAACTGGCAAAGCTAACTCGGAAGGTAAATTAACATTTGAAAATCTACCATATGATACCTATATTTTAGAAGAAATAAAAGCACCAGAAGGATATACTTTGGTTAAAGAACCAATAGAAATTGTATTAGATGGAGAAATAAATGATGTAGAAATAAGAGAAACCATTAAAAATATAAAGAAAATCTCTGTTAAAGGTACTAAAAAATGGGTAGATGGACCAGTGGAAAAACCAACTATATGGTTTAAATTATATAGAAATATAAACAATAATGACCCAGAGGCAGTTGAAGGAGCAGAGATTAAAAAACTAGAAGGTACATTATCTATAGAATGGCATGATTTAGATAAGGTTGATAAGGATGGAAATGAGTATATTTATTCCATTAAAGAAGTCAATGAAGCTGGTGAAGATTTTACACCAGGAAACTATGAGAAGGCTGGAAATGGACTAGAAATAACCAACTACTATGTTAGCCCAACAAACGCAACTGCAAAGGCTGTTAAAGAGTGGGTAAATGGTCCAGAAAATAGACCGACTATATGGTTCAAATTATATCGTCATATAGAAGGTGGAGCTAAAGAAGAAGTACCAGCAGTAGAGGCTCCAATTAAAGAATTAAAAAGTGGAACAACTGAGGTAGTATGGAATACGCTGACAAAGACGGATTCAGCTGGAAATGAATATATTTTCAGTGTTGAAGAAGTAGATGCAGAGGGAAATCAACTGATACTGCCAAACTACGACAAACAGGAAGATGGTCTAACAGTAATCAACACCTATGTAATACCAAAAACTGAATTCACAGCAACTAAAAAATGGATAGGTGGGTCAAATACAAAACCGACTATAGAACTTCAATTATATAGAGATGGAGAAAAACTTGGAGTTCCTGTTAAATTGGAAAATGGTGAAACTGAATACACTTGGAATGATTTAGACAAAACAGATATAGATGGTAAAGAATATAAGTATACTGTAGACGAGGTCAATGTTCCAAGTAGATATAGAAAGTCAATAGATGGAGCAACTATAACAAACACTTATTATTCACCAACAAGACCAAGTCCAGACCCTGGCCCAGGTCCTGATAGACCAACAAGACCTACAGACCCAGAGAAACCTACTACTCCTGTTGATCCTACTAAGCCAACAGAGCCAACAGAACCAGTAGAGCCAACAGACCCAGTGGAAATAACAGAGGTACCAAAGCCAGAGGAGCCAGAAATACCAATAGTTATTACACCACCAAAGGGTGGAACTATTGAGTTTGATGAAGATGGTAATTGGAAATATACTCCGAATCCAGGGTTTACAGGAAAGGATAGTTTTATTCTAAAACATCCAGATGGAACAGAGGAATTAATAGAAATAGATGTAGAAGCTCCAAGAAGTGGTTTAGATGAAGATGGAAATCCAGTAGAAGAAGCACCTAAACTACCAAAAACAGGAGAAATTAATAGTGTACTAATCTCTCTTGTAGGATTATTCTTCATATTAGTAGGAATAATTCTAAGAAGACGAACAGCCTAATTATTTAAAGTAGAGAATGTTAACATTCTCTGCTTTGTTTTATGTGAAAATGCTTTTATATCAGTTTTAAGTCATAAAAAAAGCATCTCTATCTATTTTTGAGATGCTTAATATTATTCGTGAAAATTCATTAAAGGTATTACAAGGGGGGGTAAGTTTGCATCAATACTAGTTGTGGTTATTATCGGTCTTAAATAGCTATATAAAATAGCTGGAGCATTCTTTTTTAATAAATCTTCTAGTTGATTATGGTTTTTCTCTAGTTCTTTATCCCAGCTGAACATACCTTCTATCTCCATTTCAAGTTTGAAAGGTACTTCTTTAAAATTACTATTTTCGAAGAATTTTAAATTAAGTATTACTATAGCAGTCATTTCTTCATTAGACATTTTAATCACCTTTACATTGTTATCGATTTCTAGAGATATTTCTCCTGGAAAATCAAAGTTTTTATTAGCTTGAAATATATTTTTAGTAACTCTCGGCTTATTTATTAATTGAAAACTACTGGGTTTCAAATCTATCACTCCTTTAAGCTGCATCTATTATTGTTTCGCCAATACTTACTGATTCAGCCACGTATAAACTGTTACAATCTGCTAAATTGTAACTGCTACTAAACTTACCATAGTTAAAATCCTCAGAAACTTGTATTTGCATTTTATGTGATGTATTTTTTTCATCTACTTTTATCAACATATTTGTACTAAATTCAACTTCTTTTCCATATTCATCAAGTATATAATGTTTTCCATCAGTACTGTCTCTTATCTCAATACCCATCTCGTTGCTAATCTTAAGAATTTCTTCTATACATAACATATTAAAACCTCCTAAGAGTATAAATCTTTCTTAACTATAACTTCATTTCTACTTGCACACATTTGAACTTCGTTATATTTATACCCATATATATTGTTTTCATACTTCATTACATTTTTTGTCCTATTATTAGGAAATGTATGCTTTATTAAATCAATGTTCTTGTCTTTTTTATAGATATTGAGCCCGAAGCACATTCCTTCATATTTATTTTTAAATACAACACTTTTTCCTTCTTTAGATAACAATTGGAGAATTTCATTATAGTATTTATCATATTTATGCATTTCTTCAGGATTATCAAGATCCAAATATTTATCTTCTTCAACTTCAATCATACACTTTAAAACAACGGGATTTGGACTACAATAGTAAGTTCCCTTTGCCCAACTTTGAGCATCTATTTTGTATGTAAAGAGATATATTCCATGACCAAGCCATTCATTTTTTCTTTTTTTATTTATTAAAAAACCATCTTTATTTATTTTATTCCAATTATCCAGAGAAGTTGCATGAAATCCTGTAAATTCGAGTTTTTTCAATTAATCACAACCAATCTATTTTTAAACTTACATACTAAAGTTATATATACAACATCATTATATCATTGTTACTTTAAGAATTCATCTTTATTTTTAAATAATTATTTTTCATATGAAAAATAATTATTAATGAAAAAAGTGGGTATATAATAATCAAGATCAAGTAAAATGATTTAATTATATAGGACAAAATGCCTATACGTTTGAACCTAATATTATGATAGAATGTAGAAAATAAATATAATTTATTGGTGCTTTCCACCGATAAAGGCAAATCTAGTGAAAGCTAGAGACGCAAAGCTAAAGGGCCTTCCTTAAAAATAAGATGGCAGCCAGTTACCGAAAGGAGAGTTTTTTATGTTTAAAAACCATAGAATTACACTCTTAGCAGTTATTATTTTATCACTATTTTCAACAGTAACTTACGGAGCTAGTGATTATATTGATAAATCTCAAATAACTAATGGAGTAATAAAAATCAACAACAATAATAACAACGTTGGAGCAGTAAGAGTCAGTAAAGGCAATATAAGCTATGATTATATATTAAAGGGGGACGAGACTATACCCCTACAACTTGGAGATGGTGAATACACCATATTGGCGTTAGAAAGTGTAGGCAATAATAAGTTCAAGCAGATTGCAAAGGAAACTGTTACACTAAAAGCCAAAGACCCAAACAAAGTATATTTACAATCTATTCAAATGGTTAATTGGAATACTGATATGAATGCAATTAAAAAAGCAAAGGAATTAACTAAGAATGTTAAGAACGATCAAGAAAAGGTAGAAATTATCTATAACTATATTGTAACTAACATAAGCTATGATAAGGATAAGGCAAAGAGAGTAAATTCAAATTATATACCAAAGATAGATGAAACATTAAAAGTACAAACAGGTATATGTTATGATTATTCTTCTCTATTTGCAGCAATGACTAGGTCAATAGGAATACCTACAAAATTGGTTATGGGATATAAAAATGATATGGATGAATATCATGCTTGGAATCAAGTATACCTAGAAGATACTCAGGAATGGGTGAATATAGATACAACTTATGATGCTGGTAAAAGAAAATCAAACCCATCTATTCCTATGATAAAAGATATACAAGATTATAAAATAGAAAAAGAATATTAAAATAACAAGGGATACCCCTTGTTATTTTAATTATTATATGATTATTTATCTTTTAACATTTTAATAGCCTTTGTAATTTTTATAGGATTGCCGTACATTAAAGTACCTAATCTGTATATTTTAGCACCAAATATTCCAGTAATAATAGTTGATACAGCTAATATCAATAGAGAAAGTACTATTTGAAAAGTTGATACATTTCCCATAGATACTCTTACAAACATTGCCATAAAGGATGTAAATGGAATAAATGAAGCTACTTTTAATGCAAACATATCTGGGTGTGTAAGACCCATCATGGAGATAAAGAAAGCAATAATAAATACTATGGTAAGTGGTGTAGAGCTTGTGCCTACATCTTCAGTTCTAGATACTAATGCACCAATGACACCATAAATAAATAGATAGAAAAGGTATCCTAATATTCCAAAGATAGAAAATGTAGCCAATACATTTCCAGGAATATTAAAGATAAAATCTAAATTATTATTCCAGGATTGAGCATTTAATCTATAAGTTATACTAGCCACCAGAATCAAAGTACCAAATTGTATTATTCCAGCCAAAGCACCAGCTATTACTTTCCCAAATATAAGGTTTTTGGTATTGGTACTAGTTACTAAAATCTCCATAGTACGATTACTTTTTTCACTAGCTACAGAAGTAGCTGTTAATTGACCATAAAATAGTACAATAAAATATAATCCAAAGATTAAGATATAGGTATATAAATAATTCTTCATACCATCCTTACCTAAGACAGTAGTTTCATATTCCATAGGTACATTATAAACTTCCAGTACTTCATTATAATCTATACCCTTTTCTGAAAGGGATTTACTTCTATATAGATTCAATAAAGCACTTTCAAATGTAAACCTATTTCCATCATCCATACTAGTATTTTTTACTAGATATTCATAATTTGTAGGATTGTTAACTATAAATCCTGCAGTTATATTATCTGATATAACTAAATTACTTAACTCATCTTGGTTTTTTACATTGATTAGTTCATTATCTGGCAATTGAGATTGTAAATCATCTAATTCAATTGCATCTTCTTTAATTAAAATTCCGTATCTAATCTTAGACTCAGTATAAGATGGTTCTTCTTTCTTTTTATCACCGAAAATTGGTTTACCAAAAGCATCCATTATAGTTGGTATAGTAAGTCCTATTATTACCAATAAACAGAGGATAATAGTAGAAACCTTAAATACCTTATTTTTCAGGAAATTAAATAATTCAAATTTTAGCACTGTCAAAAAACTTTTCATTATTTATCACCTACCTTTTGTACAAATATATCTGTTAGAGTTGGCTCATATACTGAAAACTTTTCAATATCAATATCAAGTCCTATTAAATCATTTAACAGCTCATTTTTTGTTTTACCATTAATTAATTCGATAATTAAATAATCATTTTTAGATTCAAGTATTTTTATATCTTTGACTTTATTAAATAAAATATTTTGCAATTCATTAATATTAAGATTAATAGCACTTAATATTATTCTATTAGCACCATACTCTTTCTTTATAGATTTTAGATTTCCCGTCAAAACTATATCTCCTTTATTTATAAGAGAAATTTCTTCACAAAATTCCTCTACATAGGTCATTTGATGGCTAGAGAAGATAACCAATTTTTGCTTATCTATTAACTCATTAATTACATCCTTAAGTATCTGGGAGTTAACAGGATCTAGACCACTAAAGGGTTCATCTAATACAATTATATCTGGATCACATAGTAAGGTTTCTGCTATTTGTACCTTTTGTTGATTACCCTTAGAAAGAGTTTCTAGTTTTTTATCTTTGTATTCCAATACACCTAGTTTTTCTAGCCAATATAATGTATTTTCTTTAGCTTTCTTTCTAGATAGTCCTCTTAACTCTCCAAAATAAATAAGTTGGTCTAATATCTTTTGCTTAGGATATAGTCCTCTTTCTTCTGGAAGATATCCTATTGAATGTTCTCTAGGGTTAAAAGGTTTTCCATCTAAAAGAATTTCCCCTTCATTTGCATCAAATAATCCCATAAGTATTCTAATGGTTGTAGTTTTACCAGCGCCATTTCGACCGAGAAATCCCAATGCTTTACCACTTGTTATTGAAAAAGATACGCCATGTAACACTTCAGTTCCTGAAAAACTTTTGCGTATGTTTTTTATCTCAAGTATCATAAAATCAGCCCCTTTATGAAATATATATTTTAAATTATAGGGTATAGGAATTAGTAAGACAAGGGAAAATCCTGTAAAAAGGAATGAAGTAAGTAATATAATTACTTTAGTCATTATTTTAACATATCTTATTTTCTAGTTTTTTACAAATCTTCATATTACAATCTAAAAGCTATATAATTAAATCTGTTGGACAATAATGGGATAATTTGGTAAAGTAAATATATAGATATTATGTAAGCAAATAATAGAGAACGGTGGTATATTATGGATTATAAAAATATCATTGACTTAATGATCAACAATCTAGAAGAAGGCATAATAGTTGTAGATTCAGATTTAAAAATTAGATATTTTAATGAATCATCCAAAAATATTACAGGATTTAATTCCAAAGAAGCCATAGGGAAAAGTATTCTCCAAGTGTTTCCAAATATTAAAAGGGAGGATAGTACCTTTTATAAAGCAATTAATACTAAAAGACCTATAATAGAACATGTTCAGAACTATATAAACTATGTAGGGAAAAGTGTTTCCATAGTGACATCAACAATACCTATAATTAGTAATGGTAGAATTCAGGGAGCTATGGAGATTTTTAAGGATCTTAGTAAGGTAGTTGAGCTATCAGAAAAAATACTTATGTTACAAAGTACATTATACAGTAAAGATATGAGAGGCAGTAGGTTTCTACAAAATGGTACACAATATAATATATCTGATATAATCGGACAAAGTAATACCATAAACCAACTTAAATCGAAGATACAAAAAATTGCTAATAGCAATTCACCAGTATTTGTATTTGGGGAAACAGGTACAGGGAAAGAGCTTGTAGTACAAGGAATACATAATTTAAGTCATAGAAGAAGTAAACCTTTTATTGCACAAAATTGTGGAGCATTGCCAGAAAATTTACTTGAAAGTATAATTTTTGGTACAGTACAAGGAAGTTTTACGGGTGCGAAGGACAATCCAGGATTATTTGAATTAGCAGATGGTGGTACATTATTCTTAGATGAATTAAATTCTATGCAGTTAGGACTGCAATCCAAGTTATTGAGAGTAATTGAAGATGGAATTATAAGAAGAATAGGAAGTACAAAAACTATCTTAGTTGATGTAAGGTTAATTGTAGCTTCAAATGAAGAGCCTAAAAGACTTCTAAAAGAAAATAAAATTAGAGAAGATTTATATTATAGACTAAATGTATTAAATTTAAATATACCACCTCTTAGGGATAGAAAAGAAGATATTCCAATTTTAGTTGATCATTTTATTAGGATTTGTAATGATAAAATGAATAAAACAATTAAGTCAATAGATAGTCAGGTAATGGAATATTTCTTAAACTATGACTGGCCAGGTAATGTTAGAGAACTACAAAATACCATTGAGAGTGCTATGAATTTTGCTGAAGATGATTATATTAAGATGGAAGATTTTCAATCATATAATGATAGATATATAAAAAACGTTGAAATAGAAGATTTTGAAAATAATATGCAAAGAGAAATTGATCTTAAAATGATGGTAGAAGAGTACGAAAAAAATATCATTAAATTAGCAATTGATGAAGCAAATAACAACTATGCCCAAGCTGCAAGAAATCTTAAAATACCAAAACAAACACTTTATAGTAAATTAAAGAGATATAAAATAGATGAAAAGGAATAAAGTCTATTATAATTCTAAATTTAGTCTGAAGTTTCATACTAGTTTTAAAAGAATTAAACAAAAGTATTAAATTTAATACTTTTCTTTAATTCTTTTTTATTGAGATGGATAAATACATTGGTATCATTAGACTTTGTCAAAATAAAAGCTTGGCATAGGGATTGCTTAAGAAAGATAAGTAGAGACCAGCATAATTACCAAACTACCAATTTATCGGGTATTATTTCAAGAACCAACATTTAGGGATGGAGTTATACCCGATATAATTATTAAAGGTGCAATAGAAAAAGATAAGATTTTGGATGAGATAGATAGATTTTATCCTAAAAAGTAAATTTAAAATGGGGGAGTATTATGTTAAGATTACTAAAGGAATATAGGATGTTTTTATTGTTATTACTTTTTTTAGTGTTGTTAAGTTCATTATTTGTTATGATTTCTCCAATATTTATCAATTATTGCATTCAGGTAGAACAGAAAATTACTATACACTTGATTTTTATAATTGTAGGAGTGCTATTGTTTTCTCACTTAATTCAAATATTGATTATCTATATTAGAGAGAAATTTGCTGTTAAATTTAATATATCCAAGGCAAAAGAGTTATACAATAAGATGTTTCGATTACAATATGATAAGATGATATCTTTTGAACCCACTTATACTATTGAACGAATTGGCATAGCAATTAATAGTATATATGCATTTTTAGCTCAAGGAATTACTGCTATGGTGAGTAGCTTTATTATTTGTCTAATCTCTTTATGTATGATATTTTACATTAATCCTATATTGATGATTATTTTATTTGCTATGCTACCTATAAATTATTTTGGGTTTAAGTATTTAAATAAGGAGTTACAAAAAAAGGCAATACATATGCAAGACCAAACATCTACTGGATTTAAAGAAATTGTTAGTGTCTGTAGACATAGTGATTATATAAAGCAATTAGGAGATACTGAACATGTAATTGAGCTACTAAATCCTTCATTTAACCGAATTTACAAGAGTATATCTGATGTGAACATCTTTGGACAAGTAATGAGTTCTACTTTGAGAATGCTAAATAGTTTAGTTAAGAATATAACTATTTTGACAGTAAGTATATATATTTTAAATGGAGAGACACAGGTCACAAATATTATTTTAATAAGTATTCTACTTCCTATTTATTTTGAAGCTATTAATCAAATAATTAATACCAATATTCAAATTAGAGATTTGAAGGGAAGTAATGAATTTATAGAAACTTTGGATAATAACGAAGAGGAAGATGGAAGCTTAATAATAGATAGCATTAATGAGATACGATTTGACATTGAACAACTAAAGATTAATGAAAAGGTTTTGTCTAAAGATATTAAGGGTACTTTCTGTAAAGGTGATATCGTAGGAATTACAGGGGATTCTGGAAAAGGGAAATCTACTTTATTGAAGTTGATTCCCAAGTTTCGTCTTACTGATACTATTTATATAAACGGATATGATATAAGGGATTTAAATAATAATTGTTTACGAAACAATATATCTTTTGTTACTCAAGATATTCCTATTTTACCACTAACGATTAAAGAAAATATTCTCTTTGGTCGTAATGAAAAGGATGTAGATATGGAGAAACTACAAAATTCTACATTGCTAAAGACTATTACTAAATTCAAATCTTTAGATGAAAAGGTTCACGAAAATGGAACCAATTTATCTGGAGGGGAGAAGCAAAAAATTGCTATACTACGTGAATTATTAAATGATACAGATGTAATTTTGCTAGATGAGATTACCAGCAATATAGATAAAGATTCAGCAAGAGATATATACGAATCAATACAGCAATTATCAAAAGATAAAATAATATTTTTAATTTCCCATGATCAAGATAATTTAAAATACTGTAATAAGCGAATTGATTTATAATAATTTTTTCTTGAGATTGAGGAAGAGGTTATCAGCCTTGCAGAAATTTTTTATCCAGATGCAAAAGTAGAACTGGACGGACAAGTACAGTTCCACTTCCAATAATAATGGAAAAAGAAATGTGGAATAAGATAGAAGAGAATCTTAATAGTGTAGATTATAAATATCAAAGAGAGATAATTTTTGGAGGGGTCAAAGGTATTCCAACAAATTGTGGTTATAAAATAGGATACAATATAATGCAAGAATTTATAAAGAACAACCCGGATGTTAGTATAGAAGAATGGACTGAAATGGATGCTAAAGAGATTTTAGAAAAGAGTGGGTATGAGGAAAGTTTGGAAAAGAGGTTGGAAGAATATAATAATTGATGATTTAGAGTTTTGACAAGTTTTATTGGATTGTAATATATTATTAATTAGAATAAAGGAAAGTGGATAACAAAGAAATAGGAAAAGATTTAATTTTTAAGATTTCACATTCTTTTTACAAAGGGCTGCATTAAAGTTACTACTATAGATAATAAAATCTAGTAAATTAAAGAGATATAAAATAGATGAAAAGGAATAAAGTCTACTATAATTGTAAATTTAGTCTGAAATTTCATACTAGTTTTAAAAGAATTAAAGAAAAGTATTAAATTTAATACTTTTCTTTAATTCTTTTTTTATTGAGATTGATAAATACATTGGTATCACTAAGTTTCATTAAAGTAAAAACTTGGCATAGAGATTGCTTAATAATATGGTCAAGGAGGTGAATAGAAAAATATAATAGGTAACTATATTTTCATAATTTTAATTTATAAGAGAGGTAGATTTATTTATGCTTAAATTCATTATTAAAAGAGTATGGTATTCATTAATTACTTTGTTTTTAATTATTACAGCAACATTTTTTTTAATAGCTGGTGCTCCAGGAGATCCTATTGCAGCTAAGGTTGGGCAAATGCCTGAAAAAGCACAAGAAGTAATTCGAGTTAAATATGGATTAGACAAGCCAGTAACCGAAAGATACTTTATATACATGAAAAATCTTTTAACTACTGGTGATTTTGGAGAATCGATTATTTATACAGGTCAATCTGCAAATGATGTCATAAAGAAAAATGCTCCCATATCTGCAAAAGTAGGGATTATAGCA
This sequence comes from Tissierella pigra, assembly GCF_018917845.1. NCBI lineage: Bacteria > Bacillati > Bacillota > Tissierellia > Tissierellales > Tissierellaceae > Tissierella > Tissierella pigra. Next base: position 3,452,337 of record NZ_JAHLPJ010000001.1, on the reverse strand, counting down.
TTAGCTCTACAAATAACAATTGGCGTTTTACTGGGGCTAATTTCAGCACTCAATAGAGAAAAGATAGGTGATCATATTATAAGGGTCTGGGTTGTTATTGCAATATGTGTTCCCAGCTTTGTAGTAGCAGCACTTTTACAATACTTTATAGCCTTTAAGTGGAAATTAGTACCTGTTTTTGGCTGGGGACAATTAAAACATTATATTTTACCAGTTACAACCTACGCCATAGGAGGAATTGCAAGTTATACAAAGTTTATGAGAAGTAGTACTATTTCTGTAATGACGGAGGATTATGTACTTACTGCAAAAGCAAAAGGATGTAAAAAACCTAGGGTTGTTAGAAAACATATTACAAGAAACTCCATGATTCCAATAGTTACTATGATAGGGCCAGCAGTTGCAGGTATATTTGGAGGTTCCTTTATAATTGAAAAGATGTTTTCCATACCTGGACTTGGAAATTACTATGTAAAGGCTGTGTCAGATAGTGATTATACTATGATAATAGGACTGACTATATTTTTTGCAATATTATATACCTTGGCATTAATATTAGTGGATATTTTATATGGTATTGTTGACCCAAGAATTAGAGTTACAGAATCTTAGATAAAAACAATAGTGAGGTAATGATAATATGAATAGTTTAGAAAGCAATGTAGAAGTACTTAAGAATGAAATGACTGTTACAGATGATATGTTTGAAAGAGTTGGAATAAAGGGTTTAGATGATGAGGCAATAAATAAACCTTCGTTAACTTATTGGGCAGATGTTTGGAGAAGATTTAAATCAAATAAGTTAGCAATTGTTGGACTGGTTCTCTTAATATTTGTAGTACTTACTATATATATCGGACCATCACTTTCAGGAAAAGACTATCAGTATATGGACTCTTCTGCAACAGGTACTGCCTATGCTGTTAGAGGAATTGATTTTTATTTAAATAAGGGAGAAAACCTTGCAATAGTAGGAGAATCGGGATGTGGAAAAACAGTAACAGCCAAAGCAATTATGGGATTACTACCTAAGCCTCAATCAGTAATTGGGGAAGGTGGATCAGAGATTAATTTTAAAGGTAAAAATCTTCTGCATCTTGATGAGGCAGAAATGTCTAAAATAAGGGGAAAAGAAATTTCAATGATATTTCAAGATCCAATGACATCTTTAAACCCTACTATGAAAATTGGAGATCAAATTGCTGAAAGTGTTTTCTTGCACAGTAATATGTCTCATAGAGAATCAAGAAATATAGCCTTAAAAATGCTTGAATTAGTTAGAATACCTAATGCAAAAGTGAGACTAAATCAATATCCTTTTGAATTTTCAGGAGGAATGAGACAGCGTGCTATGATTGCAATTGCCCTTGCCTGTAATCCAAATGTGCTAATTGCTGATGAGCCTACCACTGCATTAGATGTAACTATTCAGGCTCAAATCATGGATTTAATAGCTGATTTACAAAAAGAATTGAATACAGGTGTTATTTTAGTTACCCATGACTTAGGAGTTGTAGCAAGTGTTGCAGATAGAATACAAGTAATGTATGCTGGTAAAATTGTTGAAAGAGGAACAGTAGATGAAATTTTCTACAATCCAAAACATCCTTATACTCTTGCACTTTTAAACTCTGTACCGAAGTTAAATTCAAATCATAAGGAAACTTTATATTCTTTAACAGGTACTCCTCCAGATTTAATAAATCCTCCAGTTGGTTGCCCATTCGCGGCAAGATGTGAGCATGGCATGAAAATCTGTAGAGTAAAACATCCAGAGACAACAAGCTTTAGTAAAACACAGGAATGTTCCTGTTGGTTACATGATAAAAGAGCTGAATTAAGTGGAGTGCCAGAGGTATTAGTAAAAAGGGGTGAGGTATGTGGCTACTAAAGAAGTATTAATTGAGGTTAAGAATTTAAAAAAGCATTTTAAGATTAGTAAAAATAGTGTATTAAAAGCTGTTGATAATGTAAGCTTCAATATTTATAAAGGTGAAACATTAGGGTTAGTAGGAGAATCAGGTTGTGGTAAGACAACCTGTGGAAAAACTGTAATGGGTCTATATGAAGCTACAGAAGGAGAAGTTATCTACGATGGAGTTAATATACACAAGTTTAATAATAGAGAAAAAAAGGAGTTTGCTAAAAAAGCTCAAATTATATTTCAAGATCCATATTCTTCTTTAAATCCAAGGATGACAGTGGGGGATATAATTGGAGAAGGAATAGACATACATTCTCTATATAAGGGAAAGGAACGAGAAGAAAAGATTTTTGAATTACTTGAAACTGTAGGGTTAAATAGGGAACATGTTTCAAGATTTCCCCACGAGTTTTCAGGAGGTCAGAGACAAAGAATTGGAATAGCAAGAGCATTGGCCATTGAACCAGATTTTATTGTTTGTGACGAGCCAATTTCTGCCCTTGATGTTTCTATTCAAGCACAAGTTGTAAACCTTTTAATTGAATTACAAAGGAAAAGAGGTCTTACATACCTATTTATAGCACATGACCTATCAATGATTAAACATATTTCTGATAGAGTTGGTGTAATGTATCTTGGTAGTATGGTAGAGTTTACAACTAGTGAAAATCTTTATAAAAAACCATTACACCCATATACACAAGCTTTATTATCTGCAATTCCAATACCTGATCCTAAGGAGGAGAAGGTGAAAAAAAGGATACCAATAGATGGCGAGATACCAAGCCCTATTAATTCTCCTCCGGGATGTAAGTTTGCTTCAAGATGCAAGCATGCTATGGAAATATGTACAAAGGAAGTACCTGAATTCATTGAGGTAGAGAAGGAACATTTTGTATCTTGTCATATGATAAGAAAATAAGAAGTCTTTAATAGCCAATGCTTTTAAAGTATAAAAATATTATTAATAGGAGGCAAAAATGAAAAAAATTAGAAATGTAGCAATTTTAATTATTGTTTTAGTAATGTGTTTAGGTACATTAGCAGGATGCGGTAAAACTGAAGATTCACCAGTAGTTACAGGTGATACTAACGACATAAATAAAAATGAATTGCAAATGGATAAAGAACAAGTATATAAATATAGTGACAATAGTGATATAACAGGACTTAATCCAATGGCAAATACCACAGGTCCAGATAATAATGTTCAAAATTTTATTTATGAAACATTAGTTGCAGATGTGGCTGATGAAGAAGGTAATGGTATAATAAAGCCTGCTGCTGCAAAGGACTGGACAATTAGTGAAGATGGAACTATTTATACTTTTAATATTAGGGAAGATGCTGTATGGAATGATGGAGTTCCTGTAACAGCAAATGACTTCTTATTTACTTTTAGAACAATGGCTACACCAGAAGTTGGATCTACTAATGCTTGGCTATTTGACGGGGTAATTTTAAATTTTGGGGAGTCACTTTATAACGATGGAACTAATCCAGATTATAATAAAAAACCAGAAGACATAGGAGTTAAGGTAGTAGATGAGAAAACAATAGAATTTACATTAGTTAAGCCTTATGGATATTTTCTAGATTTACTAGCTGGAGCAAAACCAGTTAGACAAGATAAGTATGAGGAATTTGGGGATAACTATGGTTCATCTATAGATAAAATTGTAATGAACGGACCTTTCTTAATGGAAAGCTGGGATCAAAATGTTCAAATAACATTCGTGAAAAACGAAAGTCATTGGGATGCTAAAAACATGAAACTTGAAAAAATCGAGAGAAAACTTATACAAGACCCTGCAACTGCTGTACAGGCGTTAATCAGTGGAGAGATTGATGTTGTTACAACAAATGATCCTAATTGGAAGGAATTAATTATTGAAGATGGTAGATTTGAATCAATGGTAATACCTAACAATGCACCAGAATTCTTAGGATTTAATGCTAAAAATAAATATTTCAAAAATCCAAAAATAAGATTAGCTTTCTCATTAGCATATGATAGAGAAAAATATATTGAAGATCTAAGAGAAGGTGAAGGAGAACCATTATATTCTGTAATGCCAGGAGTTACAAATGTAGGAGATAAGCTATATAGTGAAAGGGTTAATGGACAAAACGAAGTTTTAAAGGAACTTATGAAAAAGTATCCAGATCCAAAGGCGCTTTTAATAGAAGGACTTAAGGAAGAAGGATTAGATCCAGATCCAGCAAAGATGGATATTAGCTATGCAACAAGAGGTACAACAGAGTATTCTAAGAAATCAGCAGAGTGGTTATTACAACAATGGCAGGAAAAACTAGGCGTTGAAATAAAAATAGATATGATAGAGTGGAATGTTATGTGGGATAGAGTTGACGCAGGAGATTATGATATATGTACTGCAGGATGGGGACCTTATTATAATGACCCTAATGCTATATTAGAATTATATGAACCAGTTAATGGATATTTCAACAGTACTAAATCAGGTTGGACTGGACCAGATGCTGAGAGATATGCTGAAATATTAGAAGAGGCTTCTAATTCTCCAGATAACCAAAAGAGAGCAGAACTATTTGTAGAAGCAGAAAAACTTCTTGTAGGTACAGGTGTAATTGCTCCTACTTATTGTAAAACATCTACTGTTTTCTTAGCTAAATATGTAAAAGGATATTATACTAATCCACATTCAAGTATAGATTATAGCTTAATGCATATATCAGGAAAATAACACTACCCCTTGATATAAGAAAGCAAGACTTAGTAGGTAAAAAAACTAGGTCTTGCTTTCACATCATTGTTAGTTATAAATAAGGAGGTAACAATTTGATTATAAAAAATGGAAATATTCATGTTGGTAATGGAACAGTATTAATTGATTATGATATTTTAATAGAAAATGGGATTATAAAAGAAATAAATAAAGATATTAGGACTGATGATAATATAATAATTGATGCAAAAGGTAAGGAAGTTTTCCCAGGATTTATTGATCCTGTAAGTAGTTTTGGATGTACAGATATTTCCTTTCGTATAAAGGACAATAATGAAATATCAAATCCTATAACACCAGAATGTAAAATAAAGTATTCTTTTAATCATAGAGAAATTGACTTAGAGGAATTATATAAGGTAGGAATAACAACCATAGGTGCATCTCCAGGAAATTCAAATATAATAGGAGGACAAATGGCTGCATATAGAACTTGGGGGAAAAACTCAAGCACTATGTTAATAAAGGAACCCATAGGAATAAAGGGTTCTGTCATTAACAATGTTAAGGAACAGTATGGTGAGAAAAAGATGTTTCCAATGACAAAGATGGGCATATTTTCAAAATTAGAGGAGTTTCTAAATAATAAATTAGAATTAAGTGATGAAAGTAAGGAAATAGTTAATTCTATTGTAGAAGGAAAACTACCATTAATTATTACTGCAAATACTTCAGCCGAAATAAATGCCCTTATTGAAATAATTAAGGGAACTAATATAAAGCTTGCTATTGTAGGAGCTTATGAAGGAGATAAATGTATTGATAGTATAATAAAGTCTAATGCCTCTGTTATAGTTGGAGAACAAATATATCTTACAAAAGGAAAATATAATAACACAGATCTATATAAGATTTCTAGACTAATGGAAGAAGGAAATTTAGTAAGTTTTACAATTTCTGGAGACTATGGTATGTCTGGAAAAGTAAAGTACCTTTGGAATGCCATAGAGTTTTACAAAGCTGGAATAGATAAGGAAGATATTGTAAAAATCATGACTCTAAATCCTGCCAAAATACTAGGCATAGATAATATCTTGGGAAGTATTGAGGAAGGGAAGTATGCTGATATAGTCATATATACAAAGAACCCTATTGAATATTATGATGCAAGAGTTTCTAATACAATAGTTGGTGGAGAGCTTGTATATTCAGAGGAGGGGTTAGGGTGTTAGTAATAAGAAATAGTAAGATTTATACAATGGCTGATAGAATAATAGAAAAGGGTTATGTAGTAGTTAAGGGAAAAAAGATAATCAAAGTTGGAGATGATGAGGCTTATTTAGAACCAATTATTTCTGAATCTAGGGATATTGAAATAATTGATGGAGATGGATTAGTTTTGTTACCAGGATTTGTAGATTGTCATTCCCATATAGGTGGTATGAACTTCAGTGAATCCACTAGTATTGATGATTTGAATGAAATGACCAACAGTGTAACAGCTAATATGGAAGCGATTTATGGAGTTGATCCAAAGTCTCCAGACTTTAAATATTCCTATGAAAATGGTATAACTACATTGGGAATCACACCAGGCAGTGGAAATGTAATATGTGGATTAGTTTTTGCTACCAAGACATATGGAGATAATATATTTGATATGACAATTAAAAACCCAGTAGCATTAAAGGTGGCATTAGGGGGAAATCCTAAGAGAACTTATGGTGATAGAAACCAGACACCATCAAGTAGAATGGCTATTCCTAATATAATAATAGATTCATTTAACAAAGCAATTAAATACTTAGAAGAAAAAGAAGCAGCAGAATTGGGAAAAGGTGAAATGCCTAAATATAATAGAGATTTAGAAGCCATTATACCAGCGATTAAAAAGGAAATTCCACTTAAAATACATTGTACTCAATTTGATATGATGACTGCAATAGAAGTAGCAAAGAAATTTAATTTAGAATTTTCCATTGATCATGCTTGGGGTGCCAGGGATTATATAGAAGAATTAGTAGAATCTAAGTGTTCCATAGTTTTTGGACCTTTAGGGTCAATAAAAAGCTTTGGGGAGGCTAGATTAATAGATATAGAAAGCGTAATAGAATTAGATAATAGAGGAGTATTGACTGCCATAACAACAGATGCTCCAATACTTAGTATAGATAGTTTAGTTCATCATGCTGGAGAAGCAGTTCGTTCAGGATTAGATGTGGAAAGAACCCTAAGAATGATAACAATAAATCCTGCAAAAATACTTGGAATAGATGATGTAGTAGGAAGTATAGAAGAAGGAAAAGATGCTGATTTACTATTGTTTAAAGGAATGCCAACATACAATACAAATGCAAAATTGATTAACACAATAATAGATGGAAAAATTGTATATTCCTCTAATCCATAATAGCGAGGTGTAAAGTGATTCAGATAATGATTGTATTTTCAATTATAGCAGGAATAGATAAGATACTAAACAATAAATTTGGATTAGGAGAGAAGTTTGAAGAGGGATTTAAAGCCATGGGAGATTTAGCCCTAAGTATAATTGGCATTTATAGCTTATCTCCAATTATAGGAGAAAAGCTTATGATTGTTTTAGGTCCATTATCAAAACTAATTAATGTAGATCCCTCTGTTTTTTTAAGTAGCATATTAGCAGTAGATTTAGGAGGATATAATACTAGTATTGAAATAGCAAATTCATCAATAATAGGTGAATTCAATGGACTAATATTAGCTTCTACTTTAGGAGCCACTATATCATTTACTATTCCAGTGGCAGTTGGTCTTATATCAAAGGAGGATTTTAAATTCTTTGCTAAAGGAATTTTAGGAGGTATTACTGCCCTGCCTTTGGGAATGATTGTAGGTGGAGTTATAATGGGAATTGAATTTATTTCTATTGTATATAATCTAGTACCAGTCATTATATTTTCCATTTTAATAATTTGTGGACTACTTAAATTTCCAGATAAGATGGTCAAGACCTTTAATATATTAGGTAAAGTTATTGTTATAATTAGCACCATAGGCTTAATATTAAATATAATTAGTTTTATTTTTGGATATAATTTGATTCCTGGTATGATACCTTTAGAAGAAGGTATATTATTAGTTGCTAAAATAGGAATTATACTATCTGGAGCATATCCAATGTTTCACTTTATATCTCAAAAGTTAAATAAATTTCTATCTAATATTAGTGAAAAAGTAGGGCTTGATGAATATTCCATACTGGGTATTTTAAGCTCCTTAGCCAATTGTATTCCCATGTTAGGAATTTATGATAAAATGAATGAAAAGGGTAAGGTAATAAATGCTTCATTTATTGTATCAGGTGCATTTACCTTTGGAGGACAGCTTGCGTATATATCTTCTGTTTCACCAGATAATATTAATCCATTTATAGTCAGCAAATTAGTAGGAGGAATTTTTGCAATATTTATATCTATATTATTTTTAAGATTAGAAAAGGTTAAGGAGGTCAAATATGACTATTAATGAAAGACTAAAAGAACTAAGGAAGTTAATGAGTGAGAAAGGAATTAATGCCTATATAGTAAATACGGGAGATCCGCATCAATCTGAATATGTGGCAGATTACTATAAAGGAAGGATTTGGATATCAGGATTTACAGGGTCAGCTGGTACTGTAGTTATCACTCAAGATGAAGCAATTCTATGGACTGATGGCAGATATTTTATTCAAGCTGAAAAAGAACTAGAAGGTTCAGAATATAAATTATTTAAAATGAGGATTCCAGGATATCCGACCTATAGTCAATGGCTAAATGAGAAATTAAAAGATGGAGATACCTTAGGTTTTGATGGAGAAGTATTTTCACAGTCTTCGGTTGAAAGTTTAGAAAAAGAATTTGAGGGGAAAGATATTAAATTCATTGATGAATATGATTTAGTAGGAGAAATATGGGAAGACAGACCAAGTATTCCTAAGGGAGAGGCATTCATACATGAGGTAAAATATACAGGAAAAACTGGTAAGGAAAAAATAGAAGAAGTTAGAAAAGAAATGGAAAAACAAAATATAGATTATGTTTTAATAGGGAGCCTAGATGATATAGCTTGGATTTATAATATTAGAGGAAAAGATGTATTAAATAATCCTGTTGTTATCTCCTATGGCATAATTTCAAAGGATGAGGCTTATTTATTTGTAGACAAGGAAAAGATAAATTCGGAAGTTAAAACTTTCTTAGGTGAAAATAATGTACAAATAGCTGCATATGAAGAAATAATTGATTATATAAAATCACTGGATAAAAATTCCAAAATATATTTAGATAAAAATAGAATAAATAGATGGATATATAAATCAATACCTTCAGAGTGTACTATAGAATCAGGAATAGATATTACAACGAAGTTAAAAGGAATTAAAAATCCTACAGAAATAGAAAATCAAAAAAATGCCTATATTAAAGATGGTGTTGCTTTAGTCAAATTTCTATACTGGCTGGATAAAAATGTAGGTAGTACTTATATTACGGAATATTCTGCCCAAGAAAAGTTACTAGAATTTAGAAAAGAGCAAGAAGGATTTATTGAACCAAGTTTTGGATCTATATCTGCATATAAAGCGAATGCTGCAATGATGCACTATTCAGCTGATGAAGACTCAAGTTCTGAGATTAAAAAGGAAGGTCTATATTTAATTGATTCAGGTGGACAATATTTTGATGGAACTACAGATATTACTAGAACAGCAGTAATGGGTCCAATAACAGAAGAAGAAAAAAGAGATTTTACCTTAACATTAAAGGCTCATATAAATCTGGGAAACGCTAGATTCCTTTACGGTGCTACAGGACATAGCCTTGATGTGTTATCAAGATACCCATTATGGCAGGAAGGCATAGACTATAAATGCGGCACTGGACATGGTGTAGGATTTTTACTAAATGTACATGAGGGGCCTCATGGTTTTGCCATGGTCTCAAATACTGTTGTATTGGAAAAAGGAATGATAATTACCATAGAGCCAGGCGTATATAAGGAAGGAAGTCATGGTATAAGAATAGAAAACGTTGTAGTAGTAGAAGAAGATATAAAAACTGACTCTGGTCAATTTATGAAATTCGACACAATATCATTTGTACCAATAGATTTAGAGGGAATAGATGTAAGCTTATTATCTGAAAGTGAAAGGTTATGGTTAAATGAATATCATAAAGAAGTATATAATAACCTTTCTTCTTATTTAACTGAAGAAGAAAAAGCTTGGCTAAAAGAAGAAACAAAAAACATATAAAAGAATAACAAAATAAGGGCTTACTATATGCTCCCCTAATGTAAACAGATTTTTAATTACAATCTTACACATTAGAGGGAGCATTATTATTTAGTATATAGTTATTAAAAGGATTGATAAATGCAGGAAATGGCGAAAATTCAGTCAATTAATTTTGTCTATATTCATATGATCCTCCATATAAATAATTGATTTGATTCATCTGCATAAGTAGATGTACAATAGCAATTGGGAAAACTAGTGAATAAAATAAGTTTAGGAGGATTAGAATGAAAAATAAAAAATGGTTAGTGTTACTACTTGCTTTAGTGATGGTAGTATCTACAGCTTGTGGTAATAAAACTCCAATAGAAGAACAAACAACTGATACATCAAAGGATACGGCACAAGAGTCAGTAGCTCCACAGAAAGTAGATGGAGGAATCCTTATACTTCCAATTGGAAGTGACCCTAATGTAATGAATCCATTATATGCAGGGGATAGAGTTACAATGACTATAAATAATGCAATATTTTCACCATTATATGTTGTTGATGAACAAGGAACAGAATTCTATTTAGCTGAAAGTATCACACCATCAGAAGATTATTTAACATATACTTTGAAATTAAAATCAGGTATAAAATGGCATGATGGAGAAGATTTAAATGCAGACGATGTAATATTTACATTGAATTCAATAACTGATGAAAAGCAAAATGCTAACTCCAGAGGTTCCTTTGTAATTAATGGTAAACCAGTAGAAGCTAAAAAGATAGATGATTTAACAGTAGAATTTGTATTACCAGAAATTTCAGTACCATTTATGGGTAGCTTAGGTGGACTTCGTCCAATACCTCAGCATATATTTGAAGCAGAGGCAGATTTGCAAAAAAGTCCAAAGAATTTAGAACCAATAGGTTCAGGACCGTTTAAATTTAAAGAAATGAAAAGTGGCGAAAAAGTAGAATTAGTAAGATTTGATGAATACTTTGATGGAAAAGCAAATTTAGAATCAGTAGTATTTAGAGTAATAGCTGATCCAAATGCTGCAAATACAGCTTTATTAAATGGAGAGCTATCTGCTAGATATATTACTACTGCTGATTTAGATAAATTCAATTCAGAAGAAAATATTAATGTGGTGACATACAAAGAAGGTATGTTAAATAATATGGTATTTAAACTATCTAACAAAGATTTACAAAATGAAGATATAAGAAAAGCAATTGCATATGGAATCAATAGGGCAGAGTTAGTAACAGGAGTTTATAAATCAGAAGAATATGCAGAACAAGCATACTCAGTTTTTGTACCAAGTACACAATTCCATACTAATGAAGTAGAGAAATATGAATATAATGTAGAAAAAGCAAAAGAACTTCTTAAAGGTGCAGGAGCTGAAAATCTAAAATTAAGATTAGCATATATTAATTCAAGTAAAGAGAACGAAGGTTTTGGACTAATTATGCAGCAGCAATTAAAAGAAATTGGGGTAGAATTAGAACTTATACCTATGGAAAGAGGAGCTTTCTATGATAAGTTACTAGATGCTTCAAGTACTGATTTCGACTTAGCATTTAACGGATATGTAATGGGAGTAGAGCCAAACGGATATAAGCCTTTATTCCGTACAGGAGATTTTAACAATTTCATGGCATATGAGAATCAAGAATTAGATGCAAAATGGGAAGCAGGAGTAGTTGAAACAGATGAAGCTAAAAGAGCTGAAATCTATGAAAGTATTCAAAAACAATTAATGGACGATATGGTAGTATATCCAATAGCCTACCCAAATTCAATTGTAGCAATAAGCAGTGAATTTGGTGGAATAGAAGAAGCAACACCAGCTCCAATATTTATGTTTAGAGATTTATCTAAACTTTATATCATGAAATAATTTAAATAAAGTTCACAAAAGTAAACTGAATTTCAGTTTACTTTTGTAATTATATTAGGAGGAATTTTTGTGGTAAGAATGATTGTAAAAAGAGTGGTTCAAGCAATACCAATGCTATTTGCCATATCTATAGTTTCATTTCTTCTTATACAATTAGCACCAGGAGACCCTGTTCAAGCATATATTACTCCTGAAATGGGTCCAGCAGAAATAGAGACAATAAGGGAAAATATGGGGCTAAATAGTCCTTTGCATATACAATATATACGATGGCTAAAATCCACATTACAAGGTGATTTAGGCTATTCATTAGTAAATCATAGACCAGTAGGAGTACAAATAGCAGAGAGACTTCCAGCTACCTTAGGTCTCATGGGAGCATCTTTAATTACATCTATGATTATTGGTATTATAATAGGTCTTGTTTCAGCAGCCAACCAGAATAAGGCATTTGACAATATTGCAACTTTTATTTCTTACCTTGGGATTTCTATACCCAGTTTTTGGTTTGCAATGATGTTAGTATATGTTTTATCTTTAAAATTAAAACTTTTACCTAGTATTGGTATGAGGACCATAGGAGTTCATACAACTTGGGATTTAATAAAACATGGAATAATGCCTACAATCGTTTTAAGTTTACAAAGTATAGCAACCATAGCCAGATATATTAGGTCAAGTACCATATCACAGTTAAAAGAGGACTATGTAGTAGTAGAATATGCTTCAGGAGCTAGTAAAAGAGAAGTGTTATATAAGTATGTATTAAAAAATGCAATTTTACCTGTAATTACAATACTTGGAATGTCTTTACCAAACCTAGTATCAGGTGCATTTATTACAGAGAGTATTTTTGGATGGCCAGGTATGGGTCAGCTTGGCATAACATCTATATTTAGTTATGATTATCCCCTTATTATGGCTATTACCATGTTTTCATCTTTGATATTAATTATAGGAAATCTATTATCTGATATATTATATGGTATTGCAGATCCAAGGATTAAGGAGTTGAGTTAATAATGAATAGCAGGTTAAGAGGAAATTTAAAATATCAGTTAAAACAAAACAAACTGGGAATTATTGCTGTAATAGTCATAGCAATATTATTAATTGCATCTATTCTTGCTTTCTTAGCTCCTCATGATCCAAATAAAATTGATATAATGAACAGTTTAAAGTCTCCAAATAAGGAGCATATATTTGGTACAGATGAAATGGGACGAGATTATTTTGCCCGTGCATTATATGGTGGAAGAGTGTCCCTTACAGTTGGATTTCTATCTATGATAATCTCCACAGTAATAGGAACAATAGTTGGAACCATTAGTGGTTATTTTGGTGGAAGAATTGATAGTTTGATTATGAGAACTATAGATATTTTAATGAGTATACCTACATTTTTCTTGATACTTATACTAAACGCATATTTAAAACCTGGAATTCAAAATATAATTATAATCATAGGTTTGTTTAGTTGGATGGGAATAGCAAGGATAGTTAGAGGCGAGACTCTCTCAGTTAAGGAAAGAGAATATGTATTGTATTCAAAAGTTACTGGAGAAAAGTCTCGAACTATTATGCTAAAGCATATTATACCAAATATCTTTCCTACAGTTATAGTTGCATCAACCTTAAATATTGCAGGAGCCATACTTACGGAGTCTTCTTTATCTTTTTTAGGTTTAGGAGTACGTCAGCCAGACTCATCTTGGGGAAGTATGCTTAAATATGCTCAAGGATATATAGGAGATGCACCATATTTAGCTTTATTTCCTGGAATATTAATATTACTTACGGTACTTAGTTTTAATATTTTGGGAGATATATTTAGAGTTGCCTTTGAGCCTAAGGCAAATAATGATTAGGGGAAAGGAGTTTTAAAATGAAAGAGCCCTTACTAAACATAAAGGATTTAAAGGTTTCCTTTTTTAATAATAGCGGAGAAGTAAAAGTAATTCGTGGAGTTTCCTTTGATTTACAAAAGGGAGAAGTCCTTGGAGTAGTTGGAGAATCAGGAAGTGGAAAATCTGTTACATCTATGTCCATTATAAAACTTTTAAAAGGAACAGGACAAATCACAAATGGTGAGATTATTTATAAAGGCGAAGACATAGTTAAAAAATCTGAAAAAGAAATGATGAAAATAAGGGGTAATGACATAGCCATGATATTTCAAGACCCTATGACTTCCCTTAATCCAGTATTTACAGTAGGTTCTCAAATATCCGATGTTATCAGAAGACATCAAGGATTAAGTAAGGCTAAATCTAGGGAAAAGGCAATAGAAATGCTTAAAATGGTGGGAATTCCTTCACCAGAAGAAAGGTATAGCAATTATCCCCATGAATTTAGCGGTGGTATGAGACAACGTGCAATTATTGCCATGGCTTTAAGCTGTGAGCCAGATTTACTTATAGCAGATGAGCCTACTACAGCTTTAGATGTAACTATTCAAGCTCAAATCCTTCAACTCCTAATGGAGTTAAAGGAAAAAATAGATACTTCCATTATTTTAATAACCCATGATTTAGGAGTAGTAGCAAATACCTGCTCTAGAGTAATTGTAATGTATGGTGGACTTATAATGGAAGAAGGAACTGTAGATGATATTTTTTATAAGCCCATGCACCCTTATACAAGGGGACTTCTGCAATCTTTACCAAAGAAAAATACAGAAGAAAGACAAAGGCTTATACCTATAAAGGGAAATCCACCTGATTTAGCAAAAATAGTTTCTGGATGTCCCTTTAAAGAACGCTGTCCTCATGCCATGGATATATGTAACAAAGAACCAGAGTATTATTATGATGGAGAAAATCATAGGGCAATGTGTTGGCTTTTAGATAATAGTATAAAGAAAGGAGATGAATCTAATGGAAAATAAGAATAAGTTAATAGAAGTAAAGAATTTAAAGAAGTATTTTCCAGTAGGTAAATCCTCTTTATTTGGTAGCACCAATTATCTGAAGGCTGTAGATGATATTAGCTTTTATATAAATCAAGGAGAAACTTTGGGATTAGTGGGAGAGTCTGGATGTGGAAAATCTACTACAGGCAGAAGTATTATTAGAATGTTTGATATAAATGGTGGAGAGATATATTATAAGGGGGTAGATATATCTAAATTAAAAGAAAAAAAATTGAAACCCTATAGAAGAAAAATGCAGGTAATATTTCAAGACCCTTATGCCTCTCTTAATCCAACTTTAACTGTAAAGGACTTGGTATCTGAGCCTTTAGATGTTTACCATATAGGAAACAAAAAAGAAAGATATGAAAGAGTATTAGAACTAATAGAAAAAGTAGGACTAACTAAGGAACATTTAGATAGATACCCTCATGAATTCAGTGGAGGGCAAAGACAGAGAATAGGCATCGCAAGAGCTTTATCTATTAATCCAGAATTTATACTATGTGACGAGCCTATATCAGCCCTCGATGTATCTATTCAGGCACAGGTAGTCAATATGCTGGAGGATTTACAACATGAATTGGGGCTGACTTATTTATTTATAGCCCATGATTTATCTATGGTAAGACATATATCTCAGCGTATTGGAGTAATGTATTTAGGTAAACTAGTAGAAATAGGACCTAGCCATGCTATATATAAAAACCCTCTACATCCTTATACTAAAGCTTTATTATCCTCAGTACTAGAACCAGATCCAAAATTAGCCAGAGAAAATCCCATAAGAGTAATAGAAGGAGATGTACCAAGCCCTCTTAAACCTCCTACAGGATGTAGATTTGTCACTAGATGTAAATATAAGAAAAAGGAATGTAACAACCTGGAGCCAGAACTTAAAGAAGTAGAAAAAGACCATTTTGTGGCATGTCATTTATATTAAGAAAAAGTAATCACTCTGTATGCCCGTACAGAGTGATTAAAATATTTTAATTATTCCCCTCTTTTTTTCCTAAACTTTAATAAAACATAAATTACAACTCCAATTATTATACCATATGGCAAGAAATATATAAGAGATACAACTAAGTTTTCAATATTTGAAGTAAAGAAATATAGAGAATCCTTAAAGGCGTTTGCAATTTTAGTAGAAAAAGGAGTTTTGCTATTGTCTTTAGAACTTAGTTTTGATACTTCTCTTAATTCAAAATATACAGTAGAATAATCTATTTTATCATCCATATCCTTTATATTTATAGTTAAATTTTCTTTTTCATAGATAATGGTACTAAGTTGGTTTTCCAGTGCTATTATATCTTCCATTTTTTCTGCTTTATTTAATAATTCAAGGATTCTTTTTTCCTTTGCTTCCAAAACTCTAAGTCTAGACTCTGTATCTCTATAGGTTTTACTTATATCTTCCTTAGAGGTATTTTCTGAAATAACGTTGCCTATTTCCTTGAGTTCTTCTACAAACTGATTAAGATTTTCTTTAGGAATCCTTATGGAATGATGAGAGTTTTTTAATCCACTATGCTCAATATAATTATTATAATATATATCAGAGTTTTCAACATAGCCTTTATATTTTGTAATTAATTCATTCAACTTGTCAGTGGTAACCATGAATTCCTTTGTTTCCATAGAAATTAAAACTGTAGTTATTATCTTTTCAGGTTCAACTGAATCAATACTAGAGTTTTCAACTATTAAATCATCTCTAATTCCAGAAATTTTATTTTCCTCTGTTTCCATAGGTGCCATATCATAAGAAGTTTCTGATTTTGATATGCCTTTTCTAGCACATCCTGAAAATATTATGGAAAAACTTAAAATAAAAGCTACTATAAGGATTAATCTTCTATTTTTCAAATTTCTCATCTCCTTTTCCACTATTATACAATGATATGTCAAAGTATAGGTTACAAATTTTTTACAAAACTATTTAGATTTTAGGAATCGTCTAAAGAAGTTTTTAGGTACTGC
Organism: Tissierella pigra; assembly: GCF_018917845.1. Classification (NCBI taxonomy): domain Bacteria; kingdom Bacillati; phylum Bacillota; class Tissierellia; order Tissierellales; family Tissierellaceae; genus Tissierella; species Tissierella pigra. The sequence continues at coordinate 3,435,653 of NZ_JAHLPJ010000001.1, read as the reverse complement.
CTTTGTAATTACCAAAATAAATATATAAGCTATTATGCCTACTAAAAGGCTAGATATAAATCCAATAAAATTAGAGCTTTGAAGGTTAGATAAATCATGGGTAGTTAAAAGTATTGCTCCAATCATAAATATAGTGGCTAAAAGAGGTTTTCCTATAATATCTAGATAATTGATATTCAGCTTAATTACAGAACGTAAAACAATTAAGTCCAAAATAAGAGCTACTATAATAGATACATAAAATGCAATAAAAAATCCGTTGATCCCAAATTGAGGATTTCCTACTAATATATAAATAAGAATAATTCTAATGACCATACTAATGATTCCGTTTATAGTATCCTGCACTTGCCTGTTTAGACCTAGAAGTACACCTGAAATAGTGTTCTGTAAAGCCATAAGAATAGTACCAAAAGCCATAATATATATATAAGGTGCAACCTTTATATCACTATATAAAAATACTGCTAAAGGTTTAGAAAACACAGTATATATTGCTGTCAAAGGCAGAGAAACAAGAATAGTTGCCTTTATAGATAGATTTATATCTCTTTTCATCTCCTTATATCTCTTTAAAGCCATCTGTTCTGAAAGACTTGGAATCAGGTTAAGAACCAAAGCAGCTGTAACTATAAAGGATAGATGAATAAGGGGCATAGCCATTCCCATAATTCTTCCAAAGGTTGATATAGCCTCACTGCTACTATATCCTGAAGCCATAAGTCTGCTAGGAATTAAAACAGTATTGGTAAACCTGAATACAACTTGAAAAGAACCAGCAACAGTTAAAGGAACTGCCATAGTCAAAAGTTTTAGAAACAAAGCTATACTGCTTACATTATGGGGAATTTTCTTCCTTTTATATAAACGATTTTTCCAGTATATGGACCATAGTAAATCGAAGGATTCTCCAATACTAAGACCAATTAGTGCTATTATAGCTCCGTTAATTGGATTTGTAGGCTTTACACAATATATAATAGCCATAACCCCAACAAACCTAGTGAAATGTTCAATTATTTGTGCAAGACCAGGAGTCACCATATTCTTCATTCCATAGAAATATGCTTTTAATACATTGCTTAAAGAAAATATAATAATAGCTGGAACCATAAAATATACTCCAAGAATCATATCTTTGTTTTTAAGCATTTTAACGGCTATAAAATCTGAGAAAAATATTAAGACTCCACTAAGTAAAATGGCCAATAAAAAATTAAATATAAAAGTTAGTTTAAAAATACCTTCTACATTATTAGGACCACTTTTAGAGTTTTCTTCTGCAATTATCTTTGTGAGGGCAGTAGGAATTCCAGAGATTGTTATAATCAAAAATGTCATAAGGGTAGACAATCCAATTTGAAATAATCCCATAGACTCTGCTCCTAAGAGTTTAGATAGAAAAATATCATAAGCAAATCCAATGATTCTCATAAAAAAATTCATAAAAACCATAAAAACTGAACCATAAATAAATCCGTTTTTATTCAAAAAAATCACCTCTTAAAAAAAGTCCAATATTAATTTATATGTTCTTTAAGTGATTATATTATCTTTATTATGGAACTTATGAGGAGATGGTCTAATTTTTATAGAATAAAATAAAAAATTGTATGTCAGAGAAAATTTACATAATCAAGTGACATACAAAGTAATATATTAACCATATTTAATTTTTATTTTCCACAACTTAAATGGATACTAAAAAGTGTAGTAAGTATTATTGTGAACTGTCGTCACAATGTTCTATTATTTTTTTCCTAAAAAAATAATATGTATAAATATATACAGGAATTGTTATGGGGTCACCAGCCAAAAATGATACCCAATATAAGCTGTTAAAACTTATATTTGTACTTAACAAGCTGATTACCCTTAAAGAAAGTCTTATTGAAAATATAAGAAGCCACGCATAATTAGTCGGTAGAAAAACACTTTCATCCATGTCTTTGATATATGGAATTTCAAAATCTTTAGCGAAAAAATATGAGTAAGACCTTTTTTTTATTATACAGATTAAGAGAATGACTACTAAAATAAAGTTTTCAAGTACAGCTGGATAAAACATGAACCGATCATTGCCCGAAAAAACACAGCCTAATAATGAAAATAGAGTTAGACAAAACCCGATTATAAGCGAATTGTTAATCTTTTTATGTTTCTTAAGATTGTATAAAATCATAATAGTACTGATGCTGATAGAGATGCTTAAAGCTATGGGTATTCCTAACTTTCCATACAATACTCTGAAAAAAACAGCTGGCAAAAACATATACAATAGTTGTTTTATGATATTTTTTATACTCATAATAACCTCCCTATATCTGTGTATTATATAAACTTAAACTCCGTTAATCTGCCCTTTAGCAAGAAGAACAGATAAAGTATATACTAGTTTTAATAATATCATAAGGTAGAAACTAAATCTAGGAAAATTATGGAATAAGTTATATCATTTTTTTGCAAGGAAATTGAACCTTTGATTTTTCGGAGGTGGATGTTTATTGTGAACAAGACCCTATTCCTCTTGTAGACAGAATTGTTCAATGGTATAATCTTATACTGTATACATAAAAAATTAAAAGGAGGATAAGATGAAGAATAGTAATAAGAGAGGATATATAGTACTGTCAGCCGCAGCAGGAATTAACTTTATTTCAGCAATAATGTATGTTTGGAGTGTAATAAGCAAGGCGCTTGTCACTGAGCTGAATTGGACAAGCAAAGAAGCATCTCTTCCCTATACTGTATTAACTATATCCTTTGTAATAGCAATGGTTATATTTGGGAAAATAGTAGATTCTAAGGGACCTAGAATACCTGCTACAGCAGGAGGTATTTTAATCGGAATAGGTTTGATTTGTTCAGGAATGACTACTAGCCCTATACTTATGGTATTTACAATGGGGATACTTGTTGGAGCAGGTTCAGGTATTATAAATGTTGCAACTACTGCTACTGTTGTAAAATGGTTTTCACAGGAGAAAAAAGGTATGGTAACAGGAATAGTAGTTGCAGGAGTAGGACTATCCTCTGCATTTTATTCACCATTATCCAATTACCTTATAAACTCAGTTGGTATATCTAGGACTTTTTCCTATTTGGGAATATTTGTTTTACTTACAGCCATACCATTATCTTTAATTATAAAGAATCCACCACAGAATTTTATTCCAGAAAATAAAGAAGTAAATAAACAGAAAAATATAAGTGTAGACTATGATTGGAAATATATAATAAAAGATAAATATTTCTATAAACTATGGGTAATGCTTGGATTATCTTCATCAGCTGGACTGATGATTATTGGACATATATCCAATATAGCAAAGCTTCAGATAAAATGGGAAGCTGGATTTATTTTAGTAATTATATTATCTATTTTTAACAGTTTAGGGAGAGTACTTGGTGGACTTATATCTGATAAAGTAGATAGACTTACTTTAGTTAGATTTATATTTATATTACAGATGATAAATATGTTTAGTTTCGCCGTATATTCAAATGTAGCATTACTTAGTATTGGTGTTGCCATAGCAGGACTATGCTATGGAGGAGGATTCGCCATATTTCCAGCCATGGCATCAGATGCCTATGGAAGTAAAAATTTTGGTATGAATTATGGAATATTATTTACGGCTTGGGGATTAGGAGGAGTAATAGGACCTATGACAGCAGCTACTATACTGGATTTTACTGGAACTTATAATTATGCTTATATAGTAGCAGGAGTTCTTCTTTTAATTGCCATAGGAATTACGTTCATGGTGAAGAAAAAATAAAAAATATATTGTAAATAAAAACGAATCCCTTCAAGGATTCGTTTTTATTTATCTAGAAGGAAACTTCTAGATTTAGAAACTTTATTTTCATACTATTAATACTATTATATTATCCTATAGATACAAGATGGCAGATAAATAATACCTATTAGAATACTAGGGCTAATTGAGATAAAATAATAATTAACAAAGTAAATAATAATTGGAGATGACAAAATGGAGAAGGAAAAATTATTTCAAGAAATAAGTGATGCTGTAGTAGAAATGGATGATGAATTAGTAGAGGAGCTTTGCAATAAATCTTTAGAGGTGTTCATACCACCTAATGAAACAATTACGAAAGGTTTAATATCAGGAATGGATAGAGTAGGAGAACTATATGAGGAAGAGGAATATTTTTTACCTGAAGTACTAATATGTTCAGATACTTTAAATATAGGACTAGATATATTAAAGCCTCATATTGAAAAAGAGGATAGAGAAAATACTATAAAAGTGGTTATTGGAGTAGTAGAGGGAGATACCCATGATATAGGGAAAAATTTAGTGAAAATAATGACAGAATCTGCTGGAATAGAAGTATATGATTTAGGGAGAGATGTTCCTCTTAAAAACTTTATTACAGTGGCAGAAGAAGTAGAGGCGGATTTTATCTGTATGTCAACTTTAATGACTACAACTATGATGGGAATGAAGAAGGTAATCGATATGTTAGAAGAAAATAATATTAGAGATAAATATAAAGTTCTAGTAGGTGGAGGACCTATATCTCAAAGATTTGCCGATGAAATAGGAGCCGATGCCTATGCTGTAGACGCAAACGAAGCAGTAAGAAGAATGAAACTAATTGCAAATAATTAAAATGGAGAGATACAATGAAGGAAAAAGAAAGAATTTTAAAAGTCTTAAGTGGAGAAAAAGTAGATAGACCTCCCGTCATATGCCCAGGAGGGATGATGAATGCTGCTGTTACAGAGATTATAGAAGATATGCACTCCAATCATAATATTGATGTGGAAGCTATGGTATCTACTGCTATTAAAGTAAGAGAACTTACAGGATTTGAAAACTATGGAGTTCCTTTTTGTATGACTTGCGAGTCAGAATCCTTTGGTGTAAAAATCAGTGAAGGTGACAAAAATAATGAACCAAGAGTATTGGCATATAACGAAGATGATTTAGAAAAAATAATGGATAATTTTGACCCAAATATAAATATGAACTTTAGGGCTAAAACTGTGATACAAGCAATTCAAGGGCTAAAGAATGATGAAATACCTGTAATAGGAAATATTACTGGCCCCATAAGTACAGCTACTTCTATTGTAGACCCCATGAAATTATTTAAAATGTTGAGAAGAGAGGCAGATAAGGCATATAAATTTATAGAATATATAAATTTATATCTAATAGAATATGCAGAAAAAATGGTTCATGCTGGTGCAGATATAATAGCGATTTCAGACCCTACAGCAACAGGTGAAATACTAGGTAGAAAGAACTTTGATAAATTTGCAATGCCCATGTATATTAAATTCTTAAATAGAATGAAAGAAATAAATATTCCTGTTATTATTCATATTTGTGGAGATGCAAAAACCATAATAGATAGTTTAGATACATTAGATGTTGCCGCCCTTAGCTTTGATTCCATAGTAAATATGAGATTTGCAAGAAAAACCCTTAAAACAAAACTTATGGGAAATGTAAGTACTTTACTGTTACAGAATGGATCTACAGATAAAATCATATCAATAACTAAAAATGCTATGGATTCTGGTGTGGACATTGTATCACCTGCCTGTGGTCTAGGTATGTCTACTCCCATAGAAAATCTAAAAGCTATGACAGATTATGTGAAAGGAAGTATCTAATGCCTATAGTTAAATTTACTAAAGAGAATATAGATGTTGAAGTAGAAACGGGAAGTTTTTTACTAGATGCCATTAGAAAGACAAAGTTAAAGATGGAAACCCCATGTAATGGTATGGGGTTTTGTGGTAAATGTAAAGTAATAATTAAAAAAGGACAGTTATCAGAACCAAGTTCTCAAGAAAGAGAAATAATCGATGAAAGTAAAAATGAAAGATTGTCTTGTATGGCAAAAGTTCTTGGAAATGTGGAAGTAGAAATAATACACAATGAAAAATCACTAAAAACAGTGCATAAAGGATTTAGTATTGATGTAGCTGTAGATAGCTCTATTAAATCTATTAAATTGCCAAGTATTCATAGAGAAAAATCCATACCTTATGTGGACTCTCTAGATTACTCCTTTAATTCAGTAGAACTATATAGAAAGATTAGTCATATGGAAGAAAATGATTCTACAGAAATATGGGGAGTCGTATTTAAAGAAGAACTAATGGACATTGGTAGTTGTGAAAAGAAAATACTAGGAGTAGGTATAGATATTGGGACTACAGGTGTTTCATATTATTTGATAAATTTAAAAGATGGAGAAATAATAGAAAGATATTCCTCTCTCAATCCTCAAACTCAATATGGAGGAGATGTACTTACAAGAATTTCATATTGTATGGAGAACCCATTAGGTGCTAGTGAAATGCAGGAATTAATAATAGAAGATATAAATAACTCCATAGAGATATTGTTAGGGAGTATTTATAATAATGATGCTATATATCATATTATAGTTTCTGCCAATACCACTATGATACATCTTTTACTTGGAATAAGTCCAGTAGCTTTATCTAAGGCACCTTATAGGTCCATAGTATTAAGTCCAAAGAATATTAAAGCAAATCATATAAATATCAAATCCAATAAGGAAGCAGTACTTAGTATAATTCCATCTGCATCATCATATGTAGGTGGTGATATAGTTTCAGGGATTATAGCATCAGATTTCCAAAATAATAAAGAGGCTATATTTATAGATATAGGAACAAATGGTGAAATGGCAGCCATAAAAGACGGAGAAATAATATGTACATCTACAGCGGCAGGACCTGCTCTAGAGGGAATGAATATAGAATGTGGGTGTCGTGCAGAAAAAGGAGCAATAGAAAGCTTTGATATAGACGAAGACTATAATATTCAATTTACCACAATAGGAGATGAAAATCCTACAGGAATTTGTGGTAGTGGATTAATAGATATAGCGGCGGCATTAGTTAAAAGAAATATATTGATGAAATCAGGAAGATGGAATAAAAACCTAGATTCTAAAATAAAAGATAGATTAGTAGATAAAAAATTCTATATAACTGAGGACATATATATTTCTCAAAAAGATATAAGACAAATTCAGTTGGCAAAGGGAGCCATAGCTGCTGGTGTAATTTTAATGCTAGAGGAAATGGAATTGAACATAGAGGAAATACCAAAAATATATATTGCAGGCTCATTTGGGTATCATGTTAACCCTAACAGTATAAAAATCATAGGGCTTATTCCCAATGGATTTAATGGAGAAATATATTTCTTAGGTAATACTTCTTTAGAAGGGGCTAGATTAGCACTAATTAATAAAGAATATCTTGAAAAAGCATATACCATAAGGAGAGAAATGAAAGTTTTAGAATTATCCATGGGAGAAAAGTTTCAAGATGTATTTATATCTCAATTAAACTTTTAGAAAAGGTGATTAAATGGCAGTTCAAAATATATTCAAATGTACAGGAAACGAAGTCGAAATAATACCTGATGAAATCCTACAGGAACTAAATATTTCCTATGAAGAAGGTAATAAAGAAGCATTAAAAATGTCAATATTGGCTAAGAAATTAAAAGACTATAATAATAAAGATTATTGTAGTCTGCCACTTTGTCATACAGTAGAAGCAGAATCTTTTGGTTCTACTGTAGCTTTTAATCCAGACGTAGGAAATAGAATAATAAAATATGGAATTGAGAACATAGACCAAATTTCAGAAATGGAAAAGATAGATTTAAAAAGGGGAAGAATATTTGAAGTTTTAAAGGCAATAAATATATTGAAGGAAGAAGGAGAAAATATAGTTCTGAATATAACAGGACCTATTAGTGTAGTTACTTCCATTTTAGATAGTCAGTTATTTTATAAATCCATAAGAAAAGAAAAGGAAATGATCAATAGATTATTGTCTATAATTGAGGACAGTATAGTGGAACTTACACTAAAAGCTATGGAACAAGAAGTAAATATTATTTCATTTGCTGATCCTACAGGAACTATAGATATAGTTGGACCAAAAGTATATAAAGAGATGTCGGGAAAATCAGTATATAATATATTGAAAAGGATAGAAGATAATATTACAGGAAATACAGTAGTTCATCTATGTGGCAAAACATCTACTTCCTTAGAGTCAATAGGACTTCTAGATATTGAAAGAAAGAAAGTGGAAGGTAAAACTTATTTTGAGATGATTGAAAACATAAAAAAGGAAGAAAAGGATATAAAGTTTATAGGTCATAGATGTTTAAAACTAAATAAGGCTTATGGTGAAATGATTATATGTAAACTGAAATAATGGAAATTTTCCTTTCCTAGTATTTTACATTTCTAGAAATTTATATTGACATATAATGATTATTTTGATATGATACAAAACAAAGGAATGATAATGATTATCAATATCATGAATAATCATTTAATAAATAATAAATTATTTCAAAAAAAGGAAGGGATAAATATGAAGAAAGTATCTATAATATATTGGTCAGGTACAGGCAATACGGAGGAAATGGCTAATTTAATCTCCAATGGAGCTAAGGAAAATGGTTCTGAGGTAAAGTCAATTCCTGTTGGAAGTGCAAAGGTAGAAGATGTAGTTGATGCGGATGTTTTACTTCTTGGTTCACCTTCAATGGGAAGTGAAGTAATTGAAGAAAGTGAGATGGAACCTTTTGTAGAATCTATAAAAGATAATGTAAAAGATAAGGTAGTTGGATTGTTTGGTTCCTATGATTGGGGCGATGGAGAGTGGATGCGAAACTGGGTTGAAAGAATGAATTCTTATGGTGCAAAGGTATTTGAAGAAGGTTGTATAGTCAACTTATCGCCAGAAGGAGAAGAAGCAGATAAATGTGTAGATTATGGTAGAAGAATTGTAGGATAGGTAGAAAAATGACTAGCAATTTATTATTGAGTTTTTTAAAAGAAATAGAATCATTAAATGAAGAAGATTATATAGAGAGTTTTATTGGCTATATGTTATCTCCAGTTATTACAGGTATTAAACCAGCTTCTACAATAACATTAAAAGATGGTAGAAAAAAGTTTTATAGTTTTTGGTGCCAAAATGGTAAGTACTTACTGTATAAATATAATTTAGAATATATTGTACTTCAAGAAACAAAAGAAAGTGTTGTTCTGCTGGTTTATGATATGAATAATCTTTGCGAACATTTAAAGATAGAAAAAAACCATAGATTGCTATGTGATTTTGGTTATAATACAGATTTCCAATTACAGAAATGTTTAAACTGTTTAAAGAATAGAGTAAAAAGCGTAGAGGACTTTCCCCATGAAAGTGGTATATTTTTAGGTATACCATATGAGGATGTAATGGGATTTATCAATGGAGATGATTGTTTATTCAAGGGGTACTGGAAGGTATATACAAATGATTACAGACACGAAGAAATATTTGATTTGTATGATAAATCCAGAGAGATCTATATGTTAAATGTTTTAAACAACAGAAAAAATAAAATAAAAGATTTATATGCTAGACATAGGCAACAGTTGTATAGATATGTGGGCTAGAAATATTAATTTAAAAGAAAAAATCCTAAATAGGATTTTTTTCTTTTAAGTAATAAAGGGGGTATTCATATTTTAACATCAGAGATAATACGTGAATTTAAAATTTTTTCTAATATAAATAACACTTTGTCAGAAGAATTTGCTAGGGAGTTTAAATATAAAGATGCAAATAAAGAAATAAGTTTTGAAATTCCTGAACATATTGGGATTGGTAAATATAATAGGATTATTTTAAATAGAGATTTAGAGATTTATAGTAATAGTATAAAACCAAAGAAAAATATTGAGATGAGTGGTATAACAAAAGGAGAAATATTTCTATTGGCTATATGTACTGGAGAAAACATAGAATGGACTGAGTATAATAGCAACACAGAACTTCAGATGAATACAGGGGAAGGAATTCTATATCAAGTAAATGATATAAAAGAAGTTTGTAATTTTATACCCAATCATCATTATAAAGGAATTTCAATTATAATAAAACCTGATAAATTTAAAGAATTTATTTCATCTATTTCCTTTGATAAAAGTATTTTTAATAAAGATTATAAAAACTTTAAAATCAATAAATTTGTATTACCAGTGGAGAGCAAAATTGTTATAAAACAAATATTTAATTGTCCATATAATAATAATGTTAAAAACATATACTTAGAAGGAAAAATTATTGAACTTATTTCAATATGTCTAAATAATATTATAGATAAAGAAATAAATCATATGAATACCTTAAAGCTTTCAAAAACAGATTTGCAAAGTTTATATAGGGCAAAAGAAATATTAGATAATAGTATTTCCTCACCCATAACCCTTACTGAACTTTCTAGATTAGTTTGTTTGAATGAATTAAAATTAAAAACTGGTTTTAAACAGGTCTTTGGAAAACCAGTATATACTTATTTATTGGATAAAAGAATGGAGTTAGCACGTATATTTCTTGAAATTCATCATATTAGTGTTAACGAAGTTGCACAAATGGTTGGATACTCAAGTAGCAGTGGTTTTTCCAAGGCATTTAGTAAAAGATATGGATTTAGCCCCAGTGATTGCTTTTCTAGTATAAGATAAAAAATACTGATTGGCTAAAATAAAATACCTTTTGGACATAGCAAAAAGAAATAGTATTTAATATAATAGGTCTAATGATAATTATTATCATTAGACCTATTATATTGTTTAAAGGTTATTTGAAAGGAAGGGATATATTTGAAAGGACTAAAAAAAGCTTTTAGTTATGCAGAAGAATATAAAGGGAAAACTTATTTAGCTATTTTTCTTATTCTTTTAAGTGGAATAATGGGAGTAATCCCCTTTTTATTGACTTATGACATAATAATAAAATTTATTGAAAAAAGTAGTATAGGGATAAATTATTTATTGATTATGTCAGGAGGAATTATTTTATCCTTATTTTTAAAGGGATATCTTTATTTTCAAGGGTTAAATGCTTCACATGAAGCAGCTTTTGACACTTTAATGGGAATGAGGATTAAATTTGTAGAGAAAATGAGAAAAGCTCCATTAGGAGAAATAAATGCAAAAGGAGTAGGCAGTTATAAAAAGAATCTAATAGATGATATAGACTCTGTAGAAACTTTACTGGCTCATATGATACCAGAGGGTATCCCCTTTGTTATAGTTCCTATATTAATTTATACTATGATATTTGTTACAGATTGGAGATTGGGACTTCTTTCTTTAGGTTCAATTCCATTTGGATTTATTCCAATGATGTTTATGATGAAAAATGGAACTAAGAAAATGCCAATGTACTATAAATCGGCAGAAGATATGAATAATACAATAATTGAATATATAAATGGAATGGAAGTAATAAAGATATTTGGAAGAACTACAGATTCTTATAAAAGATATAAAGATTCTGTAGAAGGATATAGAGACTTTACTCTAGATTGGTTTAGAGAGTCTTGGACCTATATGGCAATGTATACTGCTGTACTTCCTTGTACTATTCTTTTATTATTGCCAGTTGAATTAAATGTGTATTTAAACGGAACATTGGAATTGAGTAAATTTATTTTCTCTTTAATGTTATCCATGAGTGCAGGAATGCCTTTAACTAGAATGTTAGATTTTGCACCTACAGTAATACAGCTTACTTATAAAATCGACCAATTAGAAAAGACCTCTGAAGGTGTACAATTAAAGGAAGGAAATGAATCCATAGCAATAAAAAAACATATTATAGAATTTAAAAATGTAACTTTTGCATATGAAGAGGAAGATGTCATAAAAGATGTAAGCTTTAAACTAAGGCAAAATACTTTAACAGCAATAGTTGGAGAATCAGGTAGTGGAAAATCTACATTAGCAAAACTTTTAGTACATTTTTGGGATATACAAAAAGGTGAAATAACCCTAGATGGAAAGAATATAAATAAGTTTTCTGTTACAGATTTAATGAATGAAATAAGTTATGTTTCTCAAGACAATTTTTTATTTAACACAAGTATTATGGAAAATATAAAAATAGGAAACCCTAAAGCAACAGAGGAGGAAATAAAAGAAGCTGCAAAACTTGCACAGTGTCACGATTTTATTGTGGAAATGGAAGAAGGATATAATACAATTGTTGGAGACTCTGGAGACAAATTATCTGGAGGTCAAAAACAAAGGATAACAATAGCTCGTGCAATTTTGAAAAACTCTCCTATTATTATAATGGATGAAGCAACAGCATTTACAGATCCAGAAAATGAAGATAAAATACAAGCCGCATTGAGCAAGCTCATAGTAGGTAAAACTGTTTTAGTAATAGCCCATAGACTTTCCACCATAGTAGATGCAGATAATATTATAGTAATGGATAATGGAGAACTAATAGCTCAAGGTACACATAAGGAACTTTTAGAAAAAAACCATAAATACAAAACTCTATGGGAGTCACATATGAAGTCTATGGACTGGGGTATACAGGTAGAGGAGGAAGAGTATGCTTAGTATAGTCAAAAGAATGATAAATTTTTCAGGGAAATATGGTGGTCGTTTAAAGTGGGCAATATTTCTAAGTATTTTAGAGTCATTTACTATAAATGTTCCAATTCTATGTATATTATATGGTTTGATAAAAATAAATAATAATGAATTAGTTAAAAAAGATATATTTGTTGTAGCCATAGGTATAGTTATTAGTGTTATTCTAAGAGCTTTATTTAGAAGATTAGTAGATGGATTGCAAAGCGGAACGGGATACAATATATTTGCTGATGAAAGAATGAAAATAGGAGATTATCTAAGGAATTTACCTATGGGATATTTTACAGAAGGAAATATAGGATATGTAAGTGCAGTTTTGTCTTCTGATATAAACTTCATAGAAGAACATGGAATGAATACTCTATCTAAAATAGTTTCTAGTTCAATAGGAGTAATCATAAGTTCAATTATGATTACTATACTGGATTATAGGATTGGCATAGTGGTAATTTTAACGACTATAATTTCTTTTATAATTTCAAATATACTATTGAAAGTTTCAAGTGAATCCTCTGTACAAAAACAAGAAGTTCAATCCAGGCTTATAAGTGCTGTAATAGAATATGTAAAAGGTATTCCTGTTATAAAAGCATTTAATTTGGAAGGGGAAAAATCAAAAGCTACACATAGAAGCTTTAAAGAAACTAGGGACATACTTATAAAATTTGAAAAGGTAGTAATAGCTCCATTTATTGCAATGGATACATTTATAGCCATAGGAACAGGAGTTGTAATCTTTCTATCCTCATATTTTGTTATAAATGAAACTATGGAACTTCCAACTGCATTTATGATAATGATCTTTATTTATCAGATATTTCTCCCATTTAGAATCATAGGAGGTCAGTTGCCCTTAGGAAGAATAATGATGGCAGGATTAGACCGATATGAGAGGCTGATGGAAGAAGAAGTCCTACAAGAAAACAATAAAAAGGTACAGTTTAAAAATTTTGATATAGAATTTCAAAATGTGTCTTTTGCATATGAAAAAGAGGAAGTTTTAAAGGATATAAGTTTTAAAGCAGAAGAAAAAAGTATGACAGCTTTAGTTGGAAGCTCAGGATGTGGGAAAACTACTGTTGTAAATTTAATAGCAAGATTTTGGGATATAGACAATGGGGCTATAAAAATTGGAGGAGTAGATATAAAGGAAATAGGAATGGAAAACCTATTAAAAAATATAAGTATGGTATTTCAAAGAGTATACCTATTTAACGACACTGTTTTAAATAATATAAAGTTTGCAAAACCAGAGGCAACTATGGAAGAAGTCATTGAAGTGTGTAAAAAGGCTAGATGTCATGATTTCATCATGGAATTAGAAAATGGCTACAATACTGTTGTAGGTGAAGCTGGCTCTACACTTTCAGGAGGAGAAAAACAGAGAATATCCATAGCTAGAGCTATGTTGAAAAATGCACCTATTATCTTATTAGATGAGGCTACTGCAAGTGTTGACCCTGATAATGAAAGGTATATACAAGAGGCTATAAATGAATTAGTAAAAAACAAAACTTTGATTGTAATAGCCCATAGACTTTCTACCATAAAAAATGCTGGAAAGATATTAGTAATAGATAAAGGACAAGTAATCGAAGAGGGAAAACATAGTGAACTAATAAATAAAAAAGGGAATTATTATGAATTTTGGCAAAGGCGTATGGAGTCAAGAAGCTGGAAGATAAGTAGTTAAGGTGATTAACTATATAGGGATATAAAATTATTGCCAAAACCATCTAATGGTTTTGGCAATATTAAATAAGTTTTTTTAGTTATGTTTACAATTACAATTCTTGACTAAATTATATAAGGTTTTTACTGGGACTCCAGTAGCACCTGTTGGTAGGTATCCAGTTCCTTTAGATATATATGATGTTCCAGCTATATCTAAATGAACCCAAGGAATATCATTTACAAATTCTTCTAGGAAAAGTCCAGCAGTTATAGTACCTGCTCCTCTACCACCTATATTCTTCAAATCTCCAAAAGTGCCTTTTATAAGTTCTCTATATTCATCATTTGATGGAAGTTGCCATACAGGCTCTCCAGCTTTTTTAGCAGCTTCTTCTACTTCAGACATAAATTCCTCATTATTAGTTATGGCACCAGTATTTACACTACCTAAAGCTATGATACAAGCACCAGTAAGCGTTGCTACATCTACTATTTTAGTAGCTTTCTCAACAGTTGCAGCATAATATAGTGCATCGGCTAAAGTTAATCTACCTTCGGCATCTGTATTTAATACTTCAATAGTCTTACCAGCCATAGAACCTATTATATCTCCAGTTTTATAAGCTTCACCAGAAATCAAGTTTTCACAAGCAGCAACAATTGCTACTACATTTTTATTTAATTTAGATTTAGCAATGGATTTCATAGTTCCAATAACAGCACCAGAACCAGCCATATCAGTGTGCATAGTTACCATACTATCTGCTGGTTTAATACAGTATCCACCTGAATCATATGTTAAACCCTTTCCTACTAAAGCAAGTTTTTCTTCTGAATTTTTATCTCCGTTCCATTTCATAATAATAAACTGTGGCTCATTGGCAGAGCCTTTTGATACAGCTAAAAACGCTTCCATACCAAGTTCTTCTATTTTTTCTTGACCTAATACTTCTACTTCAACTCCAAGAGGAGATAATTCTTCCTTAGCCCTATTTGCCAATTCCTTAGGTGTCATAACTATTGCAGGTTCATTTACTAAGTCTCTTGTTAAGAATATACCTTCTACTATATTATTGATTTCTTCTATTCCTTCTTCTACCTTGTCTTTCTTATCTTCTAAAACATCAAGATAGAATTCTTTAACTGTAAGTTTAGTTTTCTTTTCAGATAAGTATTTTTCAAAGGAATACTCTGATTGTAAAAGTCCTTCTGCTATACTCATATTGGTTTTTCTATAGCAAAGGTTTTCAAATTTAGGTACAGTTATAAATGCTGACTCCACTTTTAGTTTCATCAATTCTTTACCTAAATTGAAAAAAGCTTTCCTTAGAGAATCAAGACTAAGTTTTTCTTCTTCCCCTAAACCTAACAATACTATATTACTTCCTTTATGTGATATATCTGAATAAACTTCACCACAATTACCTTTCCATAAGTCTCTTTCTTTTAGATAGCTATATAATTCAGCTGCCTTACTTACATTATCTGCATTTTTAAATACTGGAACAATTTCCACTTCTCCACTTTTACCTATTAATATTTTCAAATATAACACCCCTTTTTTTATTATGATTTATGTTGATTATCCATATAATTAGTATATCAAAGAAAAACATAATAAAGTAGGAAAATATAAAATATAGTTGTTAATAATCACACTGGATAAGAAAAATAATAAAAATACTAAGGGAACATTTGCAGGACACGATTTAATTCTTAGTGAATGCAAGATGAAAAGCCGTTAAGCAGTTTGCACTGTTTGAGCGTAGCGAGTTTGCAAACTGTAGGATTTTTAGCTGGAATGAGCTATAGAATTATTCGTGTCCGAAACAGTGAGTGTGGATTTTTATTATTTTTCAGAGTTATTGTGAATAGTAACATTTACACAAACAATTATTTTTAAATTTGGATTGCATAGTTTAATGCCTTATGTTATCATATAATCCAATGGGTGAGTAACTCAGCTGGGAGAGTGTTTGCTCGACAAGCAAAAAGTCGTAGGTTCGAGTCCTATCTTGCCCACCATATAATAACAAAACACCTAGATAATATTTATAATATCTAGGTGTTTTTGAACTTTAGATATAGCATAGAGTATTGTATTTTTCAAAAAATAAATAGTCTAAATCACATAATTAAGGTATAATTATAATATTGGGGGTGTGGGTATGAGGCAAAGTAAATTTACTAAGGTTGTAATTTATTTACTAATAATATCATTTTTTATTGGAATAATTATACCTGTAATAACATCTTTAGTTATATAAATTGCCAGAAGCTAGTCTTCTGGCATTACTTGTTAAATCTTCAGTAACTATGAATGAATACCTTATTATAAGGGGTATAATCAAGATATATTTAATCAATGGAGGAAATCAAAATGGCAAAAGAAGTATTATTATCCTTTGGACTTACAACAATAGTAGGGCTAACTATGGCAGTAGGTAGTTTACTTTCTTTTCTTGTAAATAAAACCAATAAAAGATTTTTATCACTATCCCTAAGTTTTTCAGCAGGAATTATGATTTATGTATCCTTTATGTCAATTTTACCAGAAGGAATAGAGTTGATGGAAAATAATTTAGGAGAACATGGAAAATTTGTAGCCTTAGGTGGTTTCTTTGGAGGAATGTTAATAACTGCATTCATGGAAAAGGTAATTCACTTATTTGGAGGTCATAGCCATCATCATGACCACAGTCATCATCACGGATGTGAAGAACATCTATCTAAACTAGGGCTGATGTCAGCTGTAGCCATAGCCATACATAATCTTCCAGAAGGATTGGCACTATTTACAACTGGACTAAAAGACATATCTGTGGCAATTCCCATAGCTGTAGCCATAGTATTACACAATATACCTTTAGGTATAGCCATATCTGTGCCTGTATATTATTCAACAGGAAGTAAAGCTAAATCATTTCTATACTCGTTATTTGTAGGACTATGTCAGCCTTTAGGTGCTATTGCTGGATATTTGTTTTTATCTAAATTCTTTAGTGATACACTGTTTGGTATTCTATTTTCTATAATAGCAGGAATTATGATATTTGTATCTTTAGATGAATTGTTACCTTCTTCACAAAAATACGAGGATCACCATATTTCAGTATACGGTGCCATAGCAGGAATGTTGGTTATGGCAATAGCCATGAGTATATTCCATCATCACTAGATAAGTGGTATGAACATTCCTTGTCATAGACGGATATTTTGTTTTTTATAAAAATTGCCAGAAGAACTGTTCTTCTGGCAATTTTTATCTTTCGATTTAAATCAAGCTTCCAATCTTATTTAAACCCCTTTATTTTAAGTTCTTTTGAAAATATATATTGTTGCTATAATGTCTGTTATCATAAATCATTCTAATGTAAAGAGTAGTAAATAGATTATCTGTATAGATGAATATTTTGTATCTGTATTAAGATTAACTATAACAACAATGGGAATTATTAAATCTCATAATAATGCTTTAATCAATAATAAGAGTTTGATAGATTTAAAATTAGTTTGACAAAGAAAGGTGGATATTGAATGGAACAAAAGAAGAAAGTGCTTTCCCTTGGCACAGTGGCAATGGATATTATATTAGAAACAAGAGAATTACCAAAGGAAGATGGATTTGGTTTTATAGATTCTGAAAGACTTGTACCTGGAGGGAGTGCTGCTAACCTTTCAGTAGCATTGGCTCGTTATGGTATAGACACTTATCAAACTGGGAAAATTGGGGACGACAAATATGGAGATGAATTCCGAAGGACTTTGGTTGAAGATGGTGTTGATGATCGTTTTTTAGTTACTAAACCAGGTGGATCAACTTTACATACATTTATTATAACTGCTCCAGGTGGAAAACATTGTATAATTGCAAACATGGGAGATTCGGTAGCAAACTTGCAGCCAGAAGAACTTCCAGAAGATATATTGGAGGGAATTGATGTATTTTATACAGATATGTTTTCATCTCGTGCATCGATTTATCTGGGAAAGTTGGCTAAAGAAAAGGGAATTCCTGTTATATATAATATGCAGTGTACTCCAAGTTTTATGAAGACATGTGGTATTACCATTGAAGAGATAGAAGAAATGATTAGCCTTTCTACTGTATTTTCCAGTGGACGAGAAGGCTATTTTGAAATGACTGGTGAAGTGGATTATCATAAAGGGGTAGAAATGTTTTTCAAAAAATATCCTGTTCCACAAGGGGTAATCTGTACTGCTGGAGATGAAGGGGTATTATGGCGATATACTAAAGATTTTATTCATAGAGATGCCTATTCTGTAGAAGCTATAGATACCACAGGTGTTAACTATGCTAACAATGGAAAAACTGTAATTTCTGCATTTACAGGAGACCCATTTGATCCGGTTAAGGGACAAGAGACAGCTAAGACAATGATTCAAAATAACGATGTAGACATTATATACCAAAGTGCATATTTAGGAGGACCTGGAGTAATATCAGCTTGTGCTGAAGCAGGTATTAAAGTTATCGGTGTTGATGACTGGCAAGGAGATATAGATCCAGCTGTATTCTGGTCAGCAGTTAAATCTATGGACATTGCAGTTATATCTTTAGCTGAAGACCATGCAGCAGGAAAAGAATTTGAAACATCAGTGGATTTTGACCTAAGCTCAGGTGGTGCTGTTTATGATGAAAGAGATGAAAAGAATATCCCAGAAGATTTATTAGTAAAAGTTAATCAATTAATTGATGATATTAAAAGTGATAAAATAGATGTTTATGAAGGATTTGAGCAATATAGATTAAATTATTAATAATATTTTTAAAAATATAGGAACGTTTAATCGTTCCTATATTTTCATATCAAGGAGATAGAGATATGGATAAAGAAAAATTTGTATTGGAAATGCACAATATCAATAAGAAATTTAAAAATCTACTGGCCAATGATAATATTACATTTAAAGTTAGGTCAGGTACAGTACATGCACTGATTGGAGAAAATGGTGCTGGAAAAAGTACTTTAATGAATATATTAACAAATATTCAAAGCCCCGATAGTGGTCAGGTATATCTTCGTGGGGAGCAGGTAAATTTTAAGAACCCCCTAGATGCAGTTAGACATGGAATAGGAATGGTATATCAAGAATTCATGGTTTTTCCAGAAATGACAGTTTTGGATAATATAATAATGGGATTTGAACAGAAAAAGGGAATTTTCATAGATTATAAAGAATCTAGAAGAAAAGTTGAAGAAATCTGTAAAAAGTATGAATTTAATATTTCTATTGATGCAAAAGTAGACGGATTACCTGTTGCTGCACTGCAGCAAGTAGAGATAATAAAGGTTTTGTATAGAAATGCTGATATTATAATATTAGATGAACCCACTTCTGTATTAACTCCTCAAGGAGTAGAGAGTCTATTTCATGCCATAAGATTTTTAGTAGATCAAGGAAAAACAATAATACTCATAACTCATAAATTGAAAGAAGTATTAGAAATAGCTGATGATATTACAGTCTTAAAAAATGGTCGAGTGACAGGAACTTTATTGGCTAAGGATACAAATGAATTAGAACTAGCTAGGCTTATGGTTGGGAGAGAGGTAATATTACAGGTTGAAAAACCAGAATACAATATTGGAGAGATTATATTAAAGATTGAAAATTTATCAGTTAAAGATTCTTCAAGAGTAGAAAGAGTTAAAAATGCTAGTTTCCACGTACAAGCTGGAGAAATCCTAGGTATATCTGGCGTAGCAGGTTCGGGACAAACTGAATTAGTAGAAGCCTTAGTGGGATTATCAAATGGTAACATAGAAGGACAAATACTATTCAATGGAGAAAATATAATAAATGAGACAGTGGCTAAAAGGCGGAAATTAGGAATTGGCTATATTGCCCAAGATAGATCAGCAGTAGGCACTAATAAAGAGGGAACTATATGGGAAAATGCAATAATGGGATACCATAGGACAAAAGGATTTAAGACTAAACATTTACTTGATTATAAAGATATAAATTCATTTACCAATAAAATAATTAAAGATTATGCGGTAAAAGTGCAAGCAACAGAAGATAAAGTAAAAACACTTTCTGGTGGTAATATACAAAAACTTTTAGTGGGACGTGAATTTCTACAGGAACAAAAGCTTCTGATTATAGAAGATCCAACTAGAGGAATTGATATTGGTTCAGTTGAATTCATATGGAATAGAATAATTCAAATGGCAAAAGAGGGAGTGGCAGTTTTATTAATTAGCCATGAACTCAATGAAGTAATGCAGCTTTCTGATAGGATATTAGTAATGTATAATGGTTCAATAATTGAACATAAAAATAGCAGATCATTAACAGAAGAACAAATAGGTCTTATGATGTTAGGCGGTGAAATCCATGAAGCTTAAGATTAGTCATGAGGTTAAGAAAACAATATTAAGATATGGAATATCCATTATATTGACGCTTTTATTTGGAAGTATTCTGATTGCCATTCAAGGAGAAAGCCCTTTGGAAGCTGTAGGACATATTTTTGAAGGGGCCTTTGGAAATAGAATAAATATTGGCAATACCATTAGATGGATTATATCTAGTCTTATGGTTGGAGGAGCGGCTATAGTTGCTTTTAAATCGGGAGTTTCTAATTTAGGTATTGAAGGGCAATTATATATGGGAGCATTGTCAGCAGCAATAATTGGATATTCCATAGAATTACCCCATGGACTACATGTAATGGCATGTCTGTTAGCGGCATCTATACTTGGAATGTTATATGCATTAATACCAGCATTGTTGCGAGTATATTTTAAAATCAATGAACTTATAACCACCTTAATATTGAATTTCATAGCAAAATATTTAACTGAATATATAACTATGTGGATAATAATGGGAGGACAGCAATCTGCCAATGGTTCTGCATCTATAACAACTCCACAGATACTCAATACTGCTAGATTATCTACAATTATTAAAGGTACAACTGCCAATACAGGAATCTTTATAGCATTGGGAATTTTATTTTTCATAGCATTTATTTATAAATATACTTTAGAAGGCTATGAGTTTACTCAAATAGGACAAAATATGAGTTTTGCTAGAATGGGTGGAGTGAATATCAATAAATCATTTATAATGGTTTTCCTAATGTCGGGATTAATATCTGGAATGGGTGGAGGTATAGAGGTAACTGGCTCATATTATAGATTTATGCCTAATTTCAGTAATAATTTAGGTTGGGATGGAATTATGATAACCCGTGTAGCAAATAATAATCCCCTTGCAGTAATAATCGTTTCTATTATATGGGGGGCTTTGAAACAAGGAGCATTACATATGGAACGTATGACTACATTAAATAGGCTTGTAGTTATTATAATCCAAATGTTATTTGTACTATTTGTTTCCATTGATTATGATAATTTATTTAGCAGATGGAAGGAAAAAATAAGATTAAAGAAAACTAATAGTAAAGGAGGATCCTCAATATGTTGACTATAATAAAAATTTTATTTGGAACCGTAACATGGTCAGCTACATTTCGATTGAGCACTCCAATTATATTAACAAGTGTAGGTGGTTCATTTAGTAAACAAACGGGAACTTTTTGTATTGCATTTGAATGTTTTATGCTTTCAGCAGCATTTTTTGCTGCATGGGGAAGTTATTTATCAGGAAATCCTTATATAGGTGCTTTACTTGCCATTGTTGCAGGAGTAATTCTTGCTGCAGTCTTTGGTGTATTTGTCCTTCATTTTAATGCAAATCCAATGATAGTAAGTATAGCACTTAATTTTGGATCATGGGCAATGACTACCCTATTATTAACTAAGGTATTTAAGGTAAGGGGATTTTTTCACAGTCCTAAAATTGTGAATTTCCAATCTATAGATATACCTATTTTAAGAACAATTCCATATATCCATAAGATTTTAAATAATCAAATCATATTAGTATATATAGCTTATATTTCTATATTTATTGGGGCTATAATTATGTATAAAACTCCCTTTGGTTTAAGACTTAGAGGTATTGGAATAAATCAAGTAGGGGCACAAACCTCTGGAGTAAATATATTGAAATATAAATGGATAGCATTAATTATTATGGGGGTAATGTCTGGCTTAGGAGGTGCATATATGCCTTTATCAGGTCTAAGTATGTTTTCTGAAAATATGACAGCAGGTCGTGGATTTTTAGCCTTTGCCGCTATACTTGTAGGGAAGGGTAATCCTTTAAAAGCCGCATTTATAGGCATATTATTTGCTTATACCAATGCAATAACCCTTACCTTAACATCCTTTGGAGTACCTACTCAATTATTGCAGATGATGCCCTTTGTAGTAGTTATTCTAGTATTGATAATTAGTAGTTTGAAGAACTTTAGTAAAAATCCTACAATAAATAATCAATAGATAGAATGATAAGGACGACAGAGGAATAATTTTAGAACCAATAATATTAATTTAAGGAAGTGAAGATTTAATGAATATAGAAACTAAATTTCTTGTAGAAACGGCTTTATTGACCCATGGATTAAAATCCATTGCTAATGAAAGACTTATTGAATTATGGCCATGGAAACATAGATGTATAGCCTGGGTTCATAAGGGAGAAGTAATAATAGGGGACATAGAAGAATTTATTAGTTTTAGAGAAAGTGCAAAGGAATTGATACGTATAGATAGAGATATTTTTATGGAGTCATGTAACAAAAGTATAAGTGGTGCATTAACTGCATCTGGGACTATGATGGCAGCAAAGGAAAGAGGAATTCATATTGCAGTAACTGCTGGAATGGGTGGTATTGGAGATATTGTAGGAGAAGAACTATGTGCAGATTTACCTGCCATAGCCACTATGAATGTAACACTTATAGCCACGTCACCAAAGGATGTTATAGATATAGAAGGAACCATTGAATGGCTGTTAAAACATGATGTAAGCATATGGGGAAGAGATACAGATACTATAGATGGTTTTATGGTAACCCACAGACCAATTAAATTCACAGGGAAATATAATGGACAACCCTTAAAAGGGCAAACATTATTATTAAACCCTATACCAAATGAAATGAGATTAAAAGACCTAACTATAATAGAAAAATCTAAAGCAGCAGGGAAGGAAGCAGAAAAAAGAGGGGAATACTATCATCCTGCAGCAAATGCCATGATAGATACACTGTCATATGGAAAATCCTCTGAACTACAATTAAGGTCATTAATTGAAAATAGTATATGGGCAGATGAATTAACTAGAAAAAAGGACTATTTCACAACTGATTAATCAGTTGTGAAATAGCCCTTTTTTAATATGTAAAATTTTTCATCAATATAAAGATATAATTCTATTAACCCTATAATAGGGCCTAGTAATAACTTTAATGACATAGTTATCACTAGGCTATTAGACTAATGAGTAAAGGAGTCTTTATATAATGAGAGTAATAAGCATGTATAATAATTAAAACATAAAAAATACTTTGTTACATAATTATAGCATATATAGTAGAAATTTGTAATGGTAATTATAAAGATTTAGGTGATGTAAAATTATGGGAAAATATATAGGACTTTATTCCTATTTTATGATATGATTAATAAACAATAGTTATCAAATGTAAGGGAAGGATGACTTAAATGGCTAATCATACTAGTAAGGGCAAATATTATGATATAAAAATATATTTTAAAGCTATTATGATTTTGTGGATTTGTACACTAGTTTGTTTAATGTTTTATTCTAATAATAAAATAAATTATTATGTGAAAGAACAGGTAGGCAATAGAGTTACTATTTTAGCTACATATATAGCAAATTCACTAGAACTTACAGATGAAGATATACTATATTTAAAATCTCTATCATTTGAAGAACTGTTAAAAAATGAAATAAATCAAAAATTCCAGGATAGTGCTAAATCCATAAAGGATAATTTAGATTATAAGCATATTTATCTAACAGCCAGATTGGATAAGGGAGAAATAAAAGACAACAATAATATAATTTATATATTAGATACAGCTGAGACTAAGATAAATGATTTTAGAGATGGAGATTATTATAAGGGTAGTCCCAGATATGGTATGTCTGACGATCTCTTTGAAGAAGTGGAGAAGACTAAGATTCCTAGCTATAGGGTATTTAAAACCAAATTGTCAGAGCATATATGTGCATATGCTCCTTTTTATACTACAGAAGGAAATTATGTAGGTTTAATAGGATTGAAAGTTTCTTTAAATCTATTAGAAAGCATATCAAGCAATTATATGAATATTATAGTATTGTTTATAGTTATAAATCTTATAATTGGTTCCATAGCCTTTTTCATGTATAGACATATGAATTCTGTATGTGGTCAATTAGAAAGTCAAAAGCATATTTCAGAAATAGATGATCTTACTTGTGTGTTCAATAGAAGAAAATTTAATGAGATACTTCAAAGTCTATGGAGAAATGCTAAGGAAAATAGGGAAGAACTATCTTTAGCCTTAATAGATTTAGATTATTTTAAGGAGTTCAATGATAACTATGGTCATATAGCTGGTGATACTCTTTTAAGAGACATAGGCTCAGTTCTAAAAAGAAGAACCAAGCCATTTAATGGATATGTATGTAGATATGGAGGAGATGAGTTTGTAATTTTATTTCCTCAGCTTGACTTATATCAAAGTGAAAAAGTTGCCAATGAGATTTTAGAAGAAGTAAATAGTCTAAAACTAATTCATGAATATTCACCTATAGATAATCATCAAACTGTAAGTATTGGTATAGCTAGTACTATTCCCACCAATGAAATGGATCCATATGATCTTTTAAAGGACGCAGATAATGCTCTTTACTTATCTAAAAGATATGGAAGAAATAGAGTATCTATTTCAAAATAATAAAGACCTATATACCTACTCCACTTATTGACTAAATCAGTCAATAAGTGGAGTTTTTTAGTATGGAGCATATTTTGAAATGTTATTAAGAGGTCTGGAATATCTAGGAATAGGTGATTATATTTTCCTATACCAGTAAGCAATATCATAAAAAATATCTATAATTATTCTATTAAATAACAAAGTCTGATATTATATTTTCGATATATAGATAATATCTAATCTACATTATCCATGGCCTACAAATTAAAATATGAGTGATGATTATATGAATATAACAAAAAAGATATTCTTTTTCTTGATATTAGTTGTAATTTTAGGATTTGGATTGTCTGAATTTATGCCTAGAGAGAGAAAGATAGAAAAGATAGACACAAGATTAAGGGTTGGTTCAGGAGATGACATGACTGGATTACTTTTAGAACAAATTATCAGTACCAGTCAAGAAATGAATATAGATAATCTTCATACTACAGAGAAAAATGAAGATATTCTACTGGATTTTACCTTTAAGGACTGTTGAAGTAATACTGCACAATGGGCCTTGAGCTCAGATGAAATTGATATGGCATTTTATTGTAATCACATGGCTTTACATTTGGTTCGTGCCAATGCCGATTTTGAAATATATGGTCCTGTTATTATGAATGGAGAAGTCATAGCTTATAAAGGTGACGTAAGTAACATACATAGATTAGGTATAGGACAAAAGAGAGAGCATTTACATCGGCTAATCAAAAAAAACTATAATCATATAGATGAGATAGTGGAGATACAACCTGCTAGTTTGGCTTATTCATTAGAAGGAGAACAAATTGATGGAGCAGTTTTAGATATAAGTAAGGCTCCCTTATTACATGGGTTTAAATTTGCTTCTCTTTCAGAAGATGATTATATTTCTTATAGTTTAATAGTGAGAAAAGATGTGATAAATACAAAAGTTTTCCAAGAATTTTTAATGGCATACAACAAAACAATAGAGGAACTTAATAAAGTGAAAACTCTTAAAGAATATATAGGGATGCCAAAGGAATTTTGGGATAATACAAATATAAAGTTTTTAAGTTTAGAATAGGAAAGGTGAAGATATGTCAATATCTGTACAAGGAATTACTAAGGTTTTTTCCAATAGAAGAGATAAGAAAACCATGAATACTGTATTGCAAGATATTTCCTTTGATGTGAAAGAAGGAGAATTTGTGTCCTTATTAGGACCATCAGGTTGTGGAAAGACAACAACACTAAATATTATTGCAGGATTTCTAAAGCATGAAGGAGGAAATATTCAGGTAAATGGAAAGGATGTAAATAAGCCAGGACCAGATAGGGCATTTGTATTTCAAAACTATGCACTTTTTCCTTGGCAGAAGGTAGGGGAAAATATTGTATACCCTATGAAAAAACAAGGAATACCAAAAAAGCAACGTCAGGAGAAACTTAAAGAATTATTAGCTATGGCACATCT
Organism: Tissierella pigra; assembly: GCF_018917845.1. Classification (NCBI taxonomy): domain Bacteria; kingdom Bacillati; phylum Bacillota; class Tissierellia; order Tissierellales; family Tissierellaceae; genus Tissierella; species Tissierella pigra. The sequence goes on along the minus strand of NZ_JAHLPJ010000001.1, from coordinate 3,409,157 downwards.
GGAGGAATATGAAAACTATTATATTCATGAAATATCTGGCGGAATGAAACAAAGAGTTGCTTTATTAAGGGCTTTGGCATGTAATCCTCAGATACTGTTAATGGACGAGCCTCTAGGTGCAGTTGACTTTCAAATGCGTCAAATGCTTCAAGTACAGTTAGAATCAATGTTACTAGGAAGCAAGAAGACTGCCCTTATGGTTACTCATGATGTTGATGAGGCTATTTATTTAAGTGATAGAGTTATAGTCATGTCTAGAGATCATGGAAGGATACTAGCTGATATAAAAATAGAACTTCCTAGACCTAGAGATAGAAAGAATGAAAAATATCATCAATATACTAATGAATTATCTGATATTTTAAGGTCTGCATTAAATGGAGAAGTGAAAAATCAAGGTGACGAGGAATTACTAGAGTTTATTCAGAAGACAGAGAAAAAAGACAGTAAAAAAACGTCTTTTGCTCAAGGAGGAGCTATTTAAAAATAGAAAATATATAGCTTTTGAGAGAAACATACAGGAGGTGAAAATAGTTGAATTCACAAGAAAAAGACATAAAGAGAATGGTACATGCTACTAAGATGAAAGATAGAAATAATTGGAGAAAGCTTAACGGAAAAGATTTTAATATTTATACTCCAATTGCATTAGTAGTAATCGGTATAATATGGTGGATTGCGGCGGATATTGTTAATAAACCATTCCTTTTCCCTTCTTTAAAAAGTGTGATGGAGGCTTTATTTAGAGCTGTTACAGATTTATATGTACTTAGAAACATTGGTATTACTATGAGACGTGTTTTAACAGGTGCTTTTTATGCGTTTATTATTGGATTGCCTATTGGAATGATTATGGGATATTCTAAGACTATGATGAGAGCATTTGCACCTTTTATAAATTCTTTGAGACAAGTCCCTATAATGGCATGGGTACCACTGTCTATTATTTGGTTTGGTTTAGGTGATGGACCTACCATTTTTATGATTGCATTTACTGGTATTTTTACCATTATATTAAATACCATTGCAGGAGTTCAAGATATTAGTAAGGATTACTATAATGCAGCACGAAGTATGGGTGCAAATACAATGGATATTATCAAAGACATTGTACTTCCTGGGTCATTGCCAGGAATTATTACTGGATTGAGACTGGCAATTGGTATGGGTTGGATGTCAGTTATCTGAGCGGAGTTCATTGCGACCAGTGCCGGGTTCGGCTACTGTATGGTAGAAGCTCAATCTAGAATGGAAACTCATACCATTATAGCATATATGTTTATAGCTGCTTTAATTGGATTTGGTATTGATAGATTGATGCTCTTAGTTGAAAGTATATTACTTAGATGGAAAGCAAACTAAAATTATCCGCCAGTTAAAAGCTGGTGGAGTTTTTTTCTCTTGACATTAAAGTCGACTTTAAGGTTTATAATAGGAGGGTAAAGCCATGTTATTTATCAAAGATATATGTAGAATCACAGGACTTAATAGCTCCGCTGTTAGATATTATGATAGTCAAGGTTTATTAGGAGAAATAAAAAGACGAGATAATAACTATAGAATATTTGACGAAAAGGATATAGAAAAGTTATTTTTCATTAAAAAAGCTAGAAGCTTAGGTTTTGAGCTAGAAGAAATAAAAAAGATATTGATGCTAAAAAATAATGGTATAGCCCCTTGTAGTTATGTAAGTAATAAGATACAGGAGAAAGTATCTTTTATAAAAATGGAAATATCAAGACTTGAGAAAGAAAAGGATAAACTGGAAAAACATTTATCTGATGCAAGAAAAACAAGTGGATGTAAGGGAAGCATATGTCATTATATTGAAGGCATTGAAGAACAAGATAAAAAAATAGGGGGAAATGTAATATGAAAAAAAGAATTATTGCTATGAGTTTAGTATTGGCAATGATGGTAGCAGTTGTATCAGGATGCACAGACAGCAGCAAAAATACTGTAATACAAGAAGTGGACTACGACCCAGCTGTAGAGGTGGCTAAATATGAATTAGGAGAGTTATCAGCTGGGGACAAGGATTTCGTAATCCAATTGGGATACAGAGACTGTGACCATATGGTTCCAGCTATTATAGGAGAGAAAGCTGGAATTTATGATGCACTGGGTCTAAATGTAGTAGTTACAAAAACTGGTAAAATCATGGAAGCCATGTCTTCAGGTGAAATGCACGTAGGATACCAAGGAATTGAAGGTGCTATTAAATCAGTTAACCAAGGAGCACCATTATTTATGGCAGCAGCAAATCATTTAGGTGGATCTAGATATTTAGTTGTAAGTAATGATATAAAAGAACCAAAGGATTTGATCGGTAAAACTTTAGCAATTGGTTCAGGTGCAGAAACAAAACCAGAATGGAGACGCTGGGCAGAGGAATTAGACATTCCAGTGGAACTGAAAAACTATGAGGTAGTTGATATGGGCGATAAGGATAAGGTGTTTGCATTAAAAGCTGGACAACTTGATGCTTTTTCTGCTTGTGACCCTTATGGGTCTATGGTAGAATTTGAAGGCTTTGGTCGTATTATGGCTACAGGATGGGGTGCCCATGTTTCAGATAATATGGATGAAGGATGGGGTGTATGCTGTATCTATTGTATGAACAATGATTTTTTAAATGACCATCCAGAATTAGCAAAAAGGTTAGTACTTGCCCATGCTTTATCTATTAAATATCTATATGAACATCCTTATAATGCTTCAATGATGTTTGCAGAAGGTTTCGGTACTAATCCAGAAGTTGGATTGAAAACTGTATATATGAAGACTGTAGCAGAAGGTAGAACGATTACATGGAAGTTTTCTGAGGAGAATTTAGATAATTACATTAAATATTTCTATGATTTTGAAATTCCAGAAGAAGAAATTCCAAATATAAATGATATGCAACAATTTATGTCAACAGATTTACTTGAGACTTGTGGAATCGAAGACTTTAATACATTTATAAAAGAAAATATTGATGCAAACTTCCCAATTGGAGATACTTATGAAGAATGGTTGGCTAAGGCAAAAGCCATAGATGGAATTGGAGAAAGTACTGCTAGTAAATAATTAATCGATGGAGCTTATATAAGCTCCATTTTTTATATCCATAAGAAACATTAATCTATATTATATAAACTTGACCTTAAAGTGAACTTTAAGGTTATAATAGAATTAGATAAAGGAGTGAAACTTATGGATGTAAAATGTCCAATATGCAATGAATTAGGAGAGAAGGTAAAGGGGATAACTGTAAAGCATTTAGTAATAGAAAACTTTGTGGAGAAAATTGATCATAAGGAAATTTACTATTTATGTATGAATGAACACTGCGATGTAGTATATTATAATTTAGATATAGAAAGTACATTTGATAAGACAAAAGTAAAGGTGCCGATATGGTTTAAAAGTGATGCTAACCCTAAATATATATGTTATTGTAGTAAGGTAACGGAAGAGGAAATAATAGATGCTGTAACAAATAAAGATGCGAAAAATATGAAGGATATTATAAAGTTCACAGGGGCTATGAAAGATGGAAACTGTATATTAAACAATCCATTAGGTAAATGTTGTGGTTCAGTTATATTGGAAGCTATGAATAAGGCAATAGAAGCTAAAGATAAAAATACTAAAAGCTAGAGAAGTTTCTCTAGCTTTTCTAATTATCAAAAACCTTATATATTTTTTAGCAGCAATCTTCCATGCCCTCACCAAATAAATCTCTTATTTCAGTATCATCAATTAACCTAAATATAGAATAGCCAAAATTTCCATCCTTTGAGCCTGATACAATAAACTCTATTGGACCAGTTTTATCAATATCTTTAAACTCAATAGTCTGATTATCAATGGGAGCTCTTGTGTGGTTAGATAATTTAAATCCTTCACCTGTATCTATAACTACGACCATTGCATTTTTTTTAGGCCCTTCATTATATATAACTAATAAATCTTTGCGTCCGTCATTATTTAAATCCTCATATCCACATAGTATTACTTTATTATCAGGATGGATTTCCTTAAAATATAGAAGAAGCTCATTGTCTGGCTCTACTCCTAAAGCTTGTAAGGTATTTCCATTGTTTAGATAATATATGTAGAAACCCAGTGAAAATAGTATAAATACTACTAATATAATTTTAATATTCTTCTTCATTTTGCTACCTCGTTTGCTTTGCAAGATTTCTAAATAAATCTTTTACTTTTGGATATATGGCCTTTAGGAAAAATAGAAATACTATAAACGAACATAAATATTTAAGTGGTTCTGGTAAAGTAAAAAGAAATTTATTTGCACTTTCAATACTACGATCAATTCTATTAAAATTAATAGCTGGTTCAAATCCGGGCATCAACCATAAATTAGTTAAGTATCCAACACTAAATGCAAAGATAGAGATTACTAAGCCATATATAATAGCAGTTTTTTTACCTATCATCTTGTATATACTTAGCAGTTCTGGAATATTAGTAGCTGCTCCTGCCATCAAGAAGGTAATTGCAGCACCAGGAGAAGCACCACTGGCAATTAAGGCAGCTATAAAAGGAATATGTCCAACAGCACAGACATACATTAAAGCAGCTAGTATTGCCACATTCCAAAGAGATAACATACTAGGGTTTCCTAGATATTTTTGTATAAATGAATCTGGAAATACAGTTAAAATAAATCCTCCAAATAACATTCCTAAGACTACATATTTGCTTAATACTGTTGCTAAATCATGTATTGCCCAATGTATACCTGATTTTAATTTTTCTAATAAAGGAATACTTTCTGTTTGCTCTAATGATGCTGACATTATTTCTTCCTCTAAGTTAGGCTTTCTTAATTCATCACCACTTAAATTATTGCCTATTATTCCAATAATAAAAGGAAGCAGAAATCCTGCAACTACATTTATCATAGTTAGTTCTTTTCCCAATAGTCCATAACTAAGTATCAATGCTATGGGATTAAGTACAGGTGTAGAAGCCATAAATGCCAATGTAGGTCCTACATAAGCTCCAGAGTAGTATAAACTAATACCAAGGGGAATTGTTCCACAACTACAAATAGGTAAGCACATACCTGATATGGTTGCCTTTAAAATGGAACTGATTTTAGTGTTTCCCAAGGATTTATGAAATCTAGCTGGAGTTATAACATCATGAAGAAGTCCTGCAATTATGTAACTAAAAACAAGCCAACTTGAAGTACCATTTAACAAATTAATAGAAGATAATAAAATATCTTTTAAGAATCCTAATAACAACAATAAAATCACCTCCTGTTTTCTAATTCTTTTACTGCTAATTCAATTTCTTTTTCAATAATATCTTTAGATATTCTTTGGATTTTCTTTTTTTCATTTATAATCAAAGTTCCTCTAAATATGACTCCGTACTTTTTTATATAATCCATGTTTTTACCTGCATAATAAATTTTTACATCTACTTTATCTTTGTATTTAGCTGCAGCATCCTCCACAGCACGGGTATAACCGTCACATCCAGATCATGTGTTGATAAATTCTACTAAAACCTTAGACATACATCCACCTCCATGCTTTAATAGAACAAGGTCCGTATTAACGGACCTTGTTCTAAAATGTAATTACTTGGTCAAGCTCTACTGAATTAAGGGCACCATATAATACTGGGAAGCAGCCAATAGTAGCACCTTGTACAAGATTGTTTTCTATTTGTCTTTCAATGGCACATTGATCGCAGGCTAAAAGTATCATTCCAGTTTCTTTATGTAATTTCTGAAGTCTTTCTCCTATATCAGTATCCTTTAATAATAAGAATGTATTGTCAAATACAAAAAACATACCAACTACTTCTGCCCCGTGATTACCAGACTCAAGTTGTGGGATTACCATATCCCTTAATATAGTTCTTGCATTATCAGAACTTATTACATATGCAACTTTCACTAAAATCCCTCCATATCTTTAAAATCCTTTAAATAATATCATAAGTGGTTTAAAATTAACAATTAAAATATTTGATAGTGAAAGGACAAGCTATTGATATTATTTATTTAACAATTATTTTGCAAGATGATATTATAAGTTGAATAATAGATATGGAGAGGAATGGTTTTGTGGATGAATTTGAATATAGATACTACACTAGTGAACAGTTAAAAATAGATAGTATAGATAGTAAATTATCAAAAGATGAAAAGAAAATTAGAAGATATTTAATGAATTATACTATTGACAAGGGACAAGCATTCAAAATGTTTAACACATCTGAAATTGCAAGAGATATAAAAATTACATATGAAGAGGCAAATAAAATATTGGATAGTTTGACTCAGAAAAATGGATTAGTAGTAGATGATGAAGGAAATGTTAATTTTATATATCCAGTTTCGGCAATTCCTACGAATCACAGAGTAAGACTTCAAGATGGCAGAGAATTTACTGCTATGTGTGCAATAGATGCTATTGGGTCAGCTTTTACTTTCAAACAAGATGTAGATATAGAGTCAAAATGCAGTCAATGTGGTTCTGATATTAAGGTAAGTATAAAAAATGGTGAATTATATAGTTATGAGCCTAGTGATCTGCATATACTTCATGTGGATTTAAATAAAAATCTAAACTGGTCAGGTAATTGCTGAAACATAATGAATTTCTTCTGTACGGAGAAAGAATATAATACTTGGGTTGAAATAATGGAACTAGATAAATCTCAGATATTTTGTTTAAATGCTGAAGAAGCTATTAAGGTTTCAAAAATGTTGTTTAGTGTTACTGATATATAAAATATTGGAGAGTAAAATAGAAAAACTTTAGTATGTATATACCCCTTGATTTCTGTCAATGATATTAATAGAAATCAGGGGGTGTTTTTATGTTGAGTTTCATCAAAAAAGAAAAAACAGAATTAGAAAAGTTAAATGAATTGAAGTTCCAGATGTTGGAAAATTTAAGACAGGCTCATAAGGAGTGGAAAGATAGCGAAAAGTATTTTGAATCGATTTCAGACCCAGATTTAATAGATTATGCCATATACGAAATAGAAGCATCTAAGCTTAAATATGTTTATTTACTGAAGAAAGTAAAAGAATGGAATAAGGAAATTGAGATGAATATTGAAAATCAATCTATAGAAAATATTTCGGCTAATAGCTAGTACAAAAATATGTAATATTTTTTAGTTCTCTCCTATAATTATAGTATAATAGGAACGGGAGGGATAATATGGAATTAAGTACAATTATTTATTATGTTATAGGACTTTTTCTACTATATATCGCAGGAATTATACTGGTATGGCCTATTAAAAAGATATTTAAATTAATAGGTAATGGGATTTTAGGAGGCTTAACCTTGTTTCTTTTTAATACCATAGGAAAATACTTTGGATTAGGCATAGCCATCAATCCATTAAATGCTATTATAGTTGGGCTTTTAGGGGTCCCTGGAGTGGTACTTTTACTTATTCTTCAAATCATAATATAGTATACTGGGGTATGAAACTCTAAATTTGTAAAAATGGCTAAAATGTGATATACTAGTAGTGAGTAATACAAATATGAACAGGGGGTATATTGTATGACAGCGATAAAAATGCAAATGACAAGAAGAGATGAAATAGGAAAAAATGCAATAAAGAAAATAAGAGAAAAGAATATAATACCTGCAGTTATATACAGCAGGGGAGGAGAAACTATTCATGCCTCAGTATCCTTATCTGAGTTTCAAAGAGTATATAAAGAAGCAGGTGCATCTTCCTTATTAGGATTGGATATAGCAGGAGAAGTAATGCCAGCTATTATAAAGGATATACAAAAGCATCCTGTAAAAGAGCAAATTCTTCATGTTGATTTCCAAAAGTTAAATATGGATGAAAAAGTAAAAATGTCTGTACCAATTACATTACTTAATAGAGATAATATAAAACTACAGCCTTCAATATTGATGCAATTACTAGATCAAGTTGAAATTGAATGTCTGCCAACTAATATTCCAAATGGAGCAGAAGTAAATGTAGAAGATATGGACTTTACGACACCAATCTTTGTAAAGGATTTAGATATTGCCAATAATGACGATATAACAATTTTAACGGATTTAGACAATCTAGTTTGTACATTATCTCAGCCATCTGTAACTGAAGAAGAAACAGAAGATGATATACCAGAAGCAACAGAAGCAGCACCAGATAAAATTGAATCAGAAGAATAGAGAAAAAGACCTGTATACAGGTCTTTTTTTGTACATAGTCCCAGTAAACCTAAAAAGTCTAATTTATTTACTTAAACAGCCTTTTCTCCATATATAATCCTTTCCTTCATATTAGTATATATTATATTAATAGATTCATAAATACATACCATATTAAGATTTTCCTTAATATATAAGTAATAAAATAATTCAGATATATTAGAATATGCGAAATATGTCGAAAATAATAAATTGATAACAATCTAAAGTGGTGATAAAATAAAAATATGGCATAGAGACAAGCTATAGCCATATATATAATATTAAATCTATTTAATATAAAAATACATTTTACTATCTACAATAGGGAGAGTGAGTATATTGAAAGAACTTTATAAAATTAATTCCCATTATTCTAAAAGGATTAAGTTTTTTAAAGTGTTTATCCTTTTTTTGACTTTTATATTATTGCAGATATACATACCTGTATTCCATGGAAATGAAGTTTTAATGGATAAACTTCAAGAGGAAGGAGTAGATTTAACAAATTTTTATGTTCCATACAAAACCCTATATAACTTTCCAGAAGGATTTGACAGACAGCTTTTACATAATGATATATATACTAGATATAAAGTAGAAAGTTATAAAACTAGAGATGTATTTACCACTGTATTTAGAGATGTACCTGCTAGAATGATGGACGGATACTATATAGAAAATGTAAAAGATACTAATTTTAAAATGGCTAGGGGTAAGGAAATATCTAGTCTATCAAAGGGAGAGGTGGCAGTATCAGAGTACTACGCATACAATAACTTTGGTTCCATAAGAAAAGCAATGGGAAAAACCATAGAAGTACCAATAGAGTATGTAATATATGAAGGACTATTAAATGAAGAAAAGGTTATGAATGATGTTTTACAGTATAAAATAGTATCTATATATAAAAACAATGGACTTACTAAGAGGTTTTTAAATATACTGGGAAATGGAGATAAGGCAGAAGACAGCAATAAAGAATTTATGTATAGTGATACTTTAATAGTAAGTGATGATGATTTCCAAGAATTAAATAAGAAGTACATAGACACCTATGATAACAATAAAAATATATATAAAAAATATAGTATATATTTTGATGAATTTGATACTCATAAGGAAATAGATTTAAGGGCTAGATTAAATATATATGTAGATAACTACATGCCTTATTTTATAAAATCAGAGCTTACATATAAGGTTCTTAATAATTCAGATTTATCAAATAGAACCACAAAGTTCTTTGTAACCTTTGAATTTATATCCATATTGGTGCTTATATTTGCTTCCATTATATATTTAATATATCTGCAAAACAAATATCTTTCTTCCTATAGAAAAAGTTTAAATACAATAGGCATAGAGAGAAGGGAAATAAGGTTGTCTACTTTATTTCATGAAATTTTACTTACTGTTTTAGGTATATCTGTATGGTTAATATTTAACTTATTGTTGAAATTAATATTTGGAATTAAACTAGTATTCTTAAACGATATTTTCCAGTTTAACAAGTATATAATAAAATATATGTGGATTCCCATATTATTTTATATTGGCTCAATTACTATAGGTTATAGTATTTATGGAATACTAGGTAGAAGAAACAAGGTAATCAATATAAAAAATCATAAAACCAATATTATAATAGATAAAATATTCTACTTTAAGAGAATATTATCTTTAAATATATCCAAATATATTTTATTATCATTAATTGTCCTAGTAATAGGAAGTTCATTATTTATAATCAATGGAAATATCAATACTATGAAAGATATATACTTAAATTCAAATGTATTTAAATATGATGTATATGCAAATGCAAAGGCTAAAGTTGTCACAGATATAATAGAAGGTGCTGAATCTACAGGGGGTTTGACTGTAAACAGAGAAAGTCTATTATCCCATATTTATTCAGAAAATAATGGAGAAGATTTAATTGTTAAATCAATGGTAGTCAATGTGGCTATGTTTTATGGAGAAGTGGATAAGTTTTTTAAGGAGCCTAAAATTGGGTCCTTATCAAGGTCAACTGATACATGGGGAGACTATATTGAAAAATATCCATACTTAAAATTCCGTTATAATGAAGACTATTTAGAAAAGGTAAAAGATGAACAATTTGGATTTGATGTTGTAATTTCTAATTCCATAGCAAAAAAATTAAACCTTGATACCAATTCCTATTGTCAGCTTATACCTGAGGAGCTAAATTCAAGTGTACCAGCAGTATATCCAATTTCTGGCATAACAAATATATTTTCAAATGATATGAATACTGTATATTTGTTACCAGGAGAAGAACGATTTAAAATGGTAAAAAATCACCTATCATTTTTTAGAAGGGGTATAGATTCTGAAGGTTTTTATAATATTATGATGGTATTTGATAACGAAGAAAAAAAGATGGAAACAATAGAAAAACTTGAGGAATATAAGGAAACTGGAGATGTTGCTTATTTTAGTGTTAATAATGGAAAAATGAGACTAAATGATTTAGGAGAATTAAGTACAATGGTATCTAAAATAATGATGAGAACAACATTATTATGTTACTTAATATTGTTACTCATAATCTATGGTGCTAAAAAATCAGATGATGAATTGACTCAAAGGAATAATATAAAAGCTTATTACAATATGGGAGCAGATAGTGCAGATATGAAGAAGGCTTTTAGTTATTTAAATATATCTACCCTTGCCATAGGAACTGTTTTAGGTCTTGTGATATATCTAATGTTATCATCAACTTTATCAGACCATATGTATGAAATAATGGAAGTCATAAAATAGGAGGAAGAAGTATGTATAATATAAGGATTGATAAACAGCAATATGATGATTTAGTGGTTTTAGAGAATATGACATCAAAAATAGAGCAAGGTGATTTTATAGTAATCATGGGAGAAAGTGGATGTGGTAAAACAACATTTTTGAATATAATATCTGGAATACTACAAGGGTACGAAGGAGAAGTATATTTAAATGATGTGGCTTTACATAAAGAAGACATAGCTTCTCTTACAAAGATTAGAAGAGAACAGCTTGGAATGATATTTCAAGATTTTCAACTAATAGATTTTTTAAGTGTATATGAAAACATAAAATTAATAAATCCCCAGGTAAAAGATGATGAAATCAACCAATTACTTGAAAAATTAAATATATTGGAATTAAAGAATAAAGAAATAGCCAAATTAAGTGGAGGACAAAAGCAAAGAGTAGCCATAGCAAGAGCATTGGCAGGAAATAGAAATATAATATTAGCAGATGAACCAACGGCTTCATTAGATGCTAGAGCTTCAAGAGAGATAATGGAAATCTTTAGAGATATTCATAAGGAAGGATATACAATAGTTATGATTACCCATAGTCCACAAATAGCTTCCTATGCAGATAAGATGTTATATTTATATGATGGCAAATTTGAGACAGAAATAGATTTAAGAGGACTATCCCAAAGTGTTAAGTTGAAAAATATAATAGAAGTAGTGGAAAAACATTACGAACAGATGTTGGCAAACTAATTAGGTAAGTAGAAAACCCTAAAATTCAAAAGATGTCAGTACAATACAAATCTGAAAAACATCAATTGAGGGGCTGTTTCAAAATAAATAGCTCTTAATAAAAGAAAAGGAGTTTAGAAAGTGATCGATTTCTGAACTCTTTTTTAATATGCTTTTTTACTATGAATATACATATTAGATACATCAGAATATGCGAAATATGTCGAAAACAATAAATTGATAACAATCTAAAGTGATGATAGAATAAAACTATATTATAGAGACAAGCTATAGCCATATATATAATATTAAATCTATTTAATATAAAAATACATTTTACTATCTACAATAGGGAGTGAATATATTGAAAGAACTTTATAAAATTAATTCCCATTATTCTAAAAGGATTAAGTTTTTTAAAGTGTTTATCCTTTTTTTGACTTTTATATTATTGCAGATATACATACCTGTATTCCATGGAAATGAAGTTTTAATGGATAAACTTCAAGAGGAAGGAGTAGATTTAACAAATTTTTATGTTCCATATAAAACCCTATATAACTTTCCAGAAGGATTTGACAGACAGCTTTTACATAATGATATATATACTAGATATAAAGTAGAAAGTTATAAAACTAGAGATGTATTTACCACTGTATTTAGAGATGTGCCTGCTAGAATGATAGATGGATACTACATAGAAAATGTAAAAGATACTAATTTTAAAATGGCAAAGGGTAAGGAAATATATAATCTGTCAAAGGGAGAGGTGGCAGTATCAGAGTACTACGCATACAATAACTTTGGTTCCATAAGAAAAGCAATGGGAAAAACCATAGAAGTACCAATAGAGTATGTAATATATGAAGGACTATTAAATGAAGAAAAGGTTATGAATGATGTTTTACAGTATAAAATAGTATCTATATATAAAAACAATGGACTTACTAAGAGGTTTTTAAATATATTGGGAAATGGAGATAAGGCAGAAGATAGCAATAAAGAATTTATGTATAGTGATACTTTAATAGTAAGTGATGATGATTTCCAAGAATTAAATAAGAAGTACATAAACACCTATGATAACAATAGAAATATATATAAAAAATATAGTATATATTTTGATGAATTTGATACTCATAAGGAAATAGATTTAAGGGCTAGATTAAATATATATGTAGATAACTACATGCCTTATTTTATAAAATCAGAGCTTACATATAAGGTTCTTAATAATTCTGATTTATCAAATAGAACCACAAGGTTCTTTGTAACCTTTGAATTTATATCTATATTGGTGCTTATATTTACTTCCATTATATATTTAATATATCTGCAAAACAAATATCTTTCTTCCTATAGAAAAAGTTTAAATACAATAGGAATAGAGAGAAAGAGAATAGGATTGTCTACTTTATTTCATGAAAGTTTACTTACTGTTTTAGGTATATCTGTATGGTTAATATTTAACTTATTGTTGAAATTAATATTTGAAATTAAACTAGTATTCTTAAACGATATTTTCCAGTTTAACAAGTATATAATAAAATATATGTGGATTCCCATATTATTTTATATTGGCTCAATTACTATAGGTTATAGTATATATGGAATACTAGGTAGAAGAAACAAGGTAATCAATATAAAAAATCATAAAACCAATATTATAATAGATAAAATATTCTACTTTAAGAGAATATTATCTTTAAATATATCCAAATATATTTTATTATCATTAATTGTCCTAGTAATAGGAAGTTCATTATTTATAATCAATGGAAATATCAATACTATGAAAGATATATACTTAAATTCAAATGTATTTAAATATGACATATATGCAAATGCAAAGGCTAAAGTTGTCACAGATATAATAGAAGGTGCTGAATCTACAGGGGTTTTGACTGTAAACAGAGAAAGTCTATTAGCTCATATTTATTCAGAAAATAATGGAGAAGATTTAATTGTTAAATCAATGGTAGTCAATGCAGCTGTTTTTTATGGAGAAGTGGATAAGTTTTTTAATGAGCCTAAAATTGGGACCTTATCAAGATTAGTCGATACATGGGGAGACTATGTTGAAAAATACTCATATTATGAGGAACCATCAGAAGAACTAAACGATGAAAAATTTGGATTTGATATGATAGTTTCTAATTCTGTAGCAAAAAAATTAAACCTTGATACCAATTCCTATTGTCAGCTTATACCTGAGGAACTAAATTCAAATATAAAAGCAGTATATCCAATTTCTGGTATAACAAATATATTTTCAAATGATATGAATACTGTATATTTGTTACCAAGAGAAGAACGGTTTGAAAAGGTAAAAAATCACTTATCATTTTTTAGAAGGGGTATAGATTCTGAAGGTTTTTATAATATTATGATGGTATTTGATAACGAAGAAAAAAAGATGGAAACAATAGAAAAACTTGAGGAATATAAGGAAACTGGAGATGTTGCTTATTTTAGTGTTAATAATGGAAAAATGAGACTAAATGATTTAGGAGAATTAAGTACAATGGTATCTAAAATAATGATGAGAACAACATTATTATGTTACTTAATATTGTTACTCATAATCTATGGTGCTAAAAAATCAGATGATGAATTGACTCAAAGGAATAATATAAAAGCTTATTACAATATGGGAGCAGATAGTGCAGATATGAAGAAGGCTTTTAGTTATTTAAATATATCTACCCTTGCCATAGGAACTGTTTTAGGTCTTGTGATATATCTAATGTTATCATCAACTTTATCAGACTATATGTATGAAATAATGGAAGTCATAAAATAGGAGGAAGAAGTATGTATAATATAAGGATTGATAAACAGCAATACGATGATTTAGTGGTTTTAGAGAATATGACATCAAAAATAGAGCAAGGTGATTTTATAGTAATTATGGGGGAAATAGGTAAGTAGAAAACCCTAAAATTCAAAAAATGCCAGTACAATACAAATTTAAAATAAGAATACTTAGCCCTTGCCAAGCACGAAAACAGATTTTATGAATAAAATATAGTATTAAGGCAATAATCCTAATGGAAATAAATTAAGGGGTGAGCTTATGTATTGTATAATATGTGGCAATGAAAAAACAGGGATGAAACTACTTAGTCAAACTGTATGTAAAGATTGTATAGATGAAATGAGAAATATATCTGTATTTGATGAAAGATATGATTTTTATAAGAACTTCATTAGAATATTGTTAGGATATTACATATCTGAAAAACATCAATTGAACCCTGTAAATTAATACAGGGTTTTTTTAAAATTATAGTTTATATATCTTAAAAAGTGATATATAATAGTTAAGAAAATTTATTTTGATTAGGAGGATGATGTTTGGGAATGAAAACTCCCGTATTTGACGCACTAAAAAAATTGATGGAAGAGGATAGTGTATTTTTCCATATGCCAGGGCATAAAGGAAAAAATTCACTGATTAATTGGGGAGAATATATACCTAAAATAGATACAACCGAGACCTATGGAATGGACAATCTTCTTGACCCAAGGGGAATTATCCAAGAAAGTGAAGAGTTAGCAGCCAAGTTATTTGGAGCAAAATCTACTCACTATGGAGTAAATGGTTCTACTGGAAGTATTTATATAGCCTTGGCTACTATAACGAAGCCGGGAAATAAAATATTAGTGCAAAGGAATTGTCACAAGGCAGTATATAATGCCATGATTTTAAATAGACTAAATCCAATTTATATGTATCCAAATTATAATGAAGAATATCATGTAATGACAGGTATAGACCCAAAGGAAATAGATGAGATTTTGACTGATGATAAGGAAATAAAAGTAGTAGTCTTAACTTATCCAAACTATTATGGAGTATGCTCAGACCTAGAAGAAATAGCAAATGTGGTCCATAAACATAATAGAATATTAATGGTAGATGAGGCCCATGGACCTCATATGACATTCTCAAATAGGCTTCCTAAATCGGCATTAGAGTGTGGTGCAGATATAGTAATTCATAGTACTCACAAGACTTTACCAAGTTTTACACAGACTTCGATGATTCATATAGGGTCAGATAGGGTAGATTTAAATAAACTTAAAGATAGATTCCAACTATATACTACTACTTCCCCATCCTATTTATTTACTGCCTCTAATGAAATAGCAGTAGCATATATGGATACAGAAGAAGCTAAGAAGAAATTAGAGTGGAACATAGATAAATGTGAAGAAACCATAAAAAGGCTCAATGCAATAGACAGAGTTTTTGTATTTACAGGAGATGAAAGCGATAAAACCATCTTTGCAAAAGATAATACAAAGATACTATTTAGAATAGAAGGAATGAAAGGTGCAAAAGTAAAGAAGCAATTATATGAAAAGTATAATATAAGACTTGAAATGACTGATTATTATTATGCTTTAGCTCTTACATCTCTAATGAATGAAGATGAGGACTATGAAAAGTTAATATCTGCTGTAGAAGATTTAGCAAAAAGTGCTCCTTTAGAGGATATATATCCAGTTAGTATCAATATGCCAGAACCTAAAATAGTAAAACCTATATATGAGGCTTATCATGGAGAAAAGAAACAAAGGGAATTAAAAGATAGTATAGGAAGGATTTCTGCTACATCTATTATTCCATATCCTCCAGGAGTACCTTTAATAGTTCCAGGAGAAGAAATAACTAGGGAACTATACGACCAAATCACTTTCTTGATGGAAAACGGTATAGAAATAGTGGGACTTATGGGGTATAATAAAGATAGACTAGTAGTTGTTGAATAAAATGGAATAATTAGGAGAGATAATAGGTGAAGGGACTTTTTATAACCTTAGAGGGACCAGATGGTTCAGGTAAATCTACAATAATAAAATTAATAAGTGATTACCTTAGGAATAAAGGAATAGATTTTATAGTAACAAGGGAACCAGGTGGGACTCAAATAGGAGAAGAGATTCGTCATATTGTCTTAGATGAGAAAAATATCAATATGGGCAGAGAAACAGAGGCTTTGTTATATGCAGCCTCAAGGGCTCAGCATATTCATGAAAAAATAAGACCTTCTTTGGAAGAAGGAAAGCTTGTGATTTGCGATAGATTCTTATTATCTAGTTTAGCTTATCAGGGAGTAGGAAGAGGTTTAGGTATAAAAGAAGTAAAGGCTATTAATGATTTTGGGATTAAAGGATTAAATCCAGATTTAATCCTATTTTTCCATATAGACCCAGAGGTGACTTTAAGTAGAAAATTTCTTGAAGATTCTCCTGATAGACTGGAACGGGAAGGCAATGAATTTCACAAAAAAGTCTATGAAGGTTATATGGAACTTTTAAAATTATATCCTGAAAATATTAAAATAATAGATGCAACTAAAACTATTGAAGAAGTATTGGAGGAAAGTATTCAAAAAATAGAAGAATTGTTAACTAAAAAAGGGGAGTGATAATATGAAACTAATAATATGTATAGTTCAAGATCAAGATGCAGGAGCTTTAATTGATGATTTGACAGAACAAGAATACAGAGTTACTAAATTATCATCTACAGGTGGTTTTTTAAAGTCAGGTAATACAACTCTTTTAGTAGGAGTAGAAGATGAAGATGTTCCTCCTGTACTAAAGATAGTAGAGGATAACTGCAAGACTAGGGAACTTACTACATCACTTCTTACAGTAGCTATGCCAGGAGACACCTATATACCATATCCAATAGATGTAAAGGTTGGTGGAGCAACCGTATTTATTCTTGACATAGAAAGACATATTAAAATTTAGGGGTGAGGAAAATGAAACTTATTATTGCTATAGTACAAGATGATTATATTACAAAAGTTGTAAAGGCTCTAATGGATAATAAAATAAGAGCTACAAAACTTTCCTCAACTGGTGGTTTTCTTAAATCAGGAAACACAACACTTTTCATTGGGGTAGAAGATAATGAAGTAGAAGATGTTATAGATTTAATCAAGAAAGAATGTGCAACAAAGAAAATTAAGGACGGTAACACGGAAATAACCCTTGGGGGAGCTAATCTATTTGTAATGGACATAGACAAATATATGAAGATATAAGTTGGGGTATAATATGGATTTTAATGAAATAATAGGTCATGAAAAACAAATAGAAGCTTTACAAAAATCAATTGAAAATAAAACTGTAAGTCATTGTTATTTATTTGAAGGAGAAAAAGGCTTAGGGAAAAAGAATGTTGCCCTAGCCTTTTCTAAATCCCTTTTATGTAAAGATGAAATAGATAAACCTTGCAACAAATGTAGTTCTTGTATAAAATTTGATACAATGAATCATCCAGACTTTAAAATATTATCTCCAGACAAAGGAATTATAAGAAAGGAAAATATAGATAAACTCATATCTTCCATGTCTAGCGCTCCCTTTGAAAGCAAAAGAAAAGTTATTATAATCGAAGATTGTCATATGATGAAACTAGAAACCCAAAATGCTCTATTGAAAACTTTGGAAGAGCCTCCAGAGTATATTAATATTATTCTAATCACAAGTAGTACAAGTAAACTTATACCTACAATATTATCAAGATGTCAAATATTTAGGTTTTATCCATTAGAAATACATAAGATAAAGGATTTATTAATAAAAGATTATGAAATAGACGAAGATAAAGCAAATTTTATTGCAAGTTTTACAAATGGGTCTTTAGAACGTTCGCGAGAATTAGTAGATTCGGAAGAATTCTTTCAGAGGAGAGAAGAGATTATAAAACTTATTGACAATTTGTTAAAGGGGGATAAAATAAAGGCACTTACCTCCATAGACTTATTTAATGAAGATAAACAAAATATTGAAGAAATTTTAGACATTTTTCTCTATTGGTTTAGAGATTTAGCTATTTATAAGGAAATAGGTGATATATCTTTATTGGTAAATAAAGATAAAGTCGAAATATTGTCTAAAGAAACCTATATAGATTTACATAGAATTAATGATATAATATATAGGATAGAAGATACTAAAATGAACATAAAAAGAAATGTTAATTTTAATTTATCTATAGAAACTATGCTTCTTAGTATATAGGAGGAATTATAAATATGGTAAAGGTAGTAGGAGTAAGGTTTAAGAAGGCGGGGAAGATTTATTATTTTGACCCTGATGATATAGATGTAAGATTTAATGATTTTGTAGTGGTAGAAACAGCCAGAGGAATAGAGTTCGGACATGTAGTAACAGGACCAAAGGAGATTACAGAGGAAGAAATAGTAGCACCCTTAAAAAAGGTCATAAGAGTAGCTTTAGATGAGGATTTTGACACCCATAGGGAAAATAAGAGAAAGGCAAAGGAAGCCTTAATCATATGTCAGCAAAAAGTAGAAGAACACAAATTATCTATGAAACTAGTAGATGTAGAATATACTTTTGATAATAACAAAGTTATATTTTATTTTACGGCAGACGGCAGAGTAGACTTTAGGGAACTTGTAAAGGATTTAGCAGCTATATTTAGGACTAGAATAGAACTTAGACAAATAGGAGTAAGAGATGAGGCCAAAATGATAGGTGGTATAGGACCTTGCGGGAAGGTGCTATGTTGTGGACAATTCTTAGGAGAGTTTGAACCAGTATCTATAAAAATGGCTAAAGAACAAAGCCTATCTTTAAATCCAACTAAGATTTCGGGACTTTGTGGTAGACTTATGTGTTGTTTAAAATATGAGCATAATGTGTATGAAGAACTTTTACAAAAGATGCCTCATGTTGGAGATATAATAATTACCCCTGAAGGGAAGGGAACAGTAGTAGAGACATATACACTACTTGAAAAGGTAAAAGCAAAAGTAAAACTAAAGGATAATACAGAAGATCTTCTTTATTTTTTAGTGAAGGATATTAAAAATACTGGTGAGGTAGATCCAGCATATATAAGGGAAAGAGAAGAAGTCATAGAATTGGCAGATGAGGATATAGACATAAGAAAGTTGGAAGATTAAGTAAATAATAAATAATTTTAAAATCTCTTTTATTCTTAGTTAAAATCTGTTAAAATGGAAGCGTAGATAAACATAAGCCAAAAGGGGGTGAATCAATTGTCATATAGAATTCACGATGATTGTATTGCATGTGGAGCTTGTCAACCAGAATGTCCAGTTGACGCTATATCAGCGGGCGATATATATGTAATAGACCCAGAAAAATGTATTGATTGTGGTGCTTGTGCTAACGTTTGTCCAGTAGATGCGCCAAAACCAGAATAGTACTTATTAAAAAAAGACCCTTAAGGGTCTTTTTTAATAACAACCTCTTGGTACTAGTTTTAAATTGAAGTTACCCATATTATTTAAAAGGAGAAATTTATGTTAAAGGAAAAGGAAAGAATAGATATAGTTCCAGGTACTAATTTTAAGATAATACAAAATAAAGAAAGATTTTCCTATGGTACAGATGCCATATTTTTATCTAATTTTGCCAAAGGAAAGGGTATAGTAGTGGATTTAGGTACTGGAACAGGAATCATTCCCCTTAGGATATATGGAAAGGATAAAGTGGATATAATCTATGGTGTAGAGATTCAAAATGAAGTGGCAGAAATGGCTAATAGAAGTATAGAATTAAACAAATTAGAGGAAAATATAAAGATTTTAAATATGGATTTAAAAGATTTACCAAATATATTTAGTAAGAATACAGTTGATATAGTAACATCAAATCCACCTTATATGAAATCAGGAGGAGCATTAGTAAATCATGACGAAAACTTTGCCATATCTCGCCATGAATTGGCTTGTAATTTGAGAGATATAATAGAAGTAACAGAATACTTATTGAAGCCTCTAGGAAAGTTTTATATGGTTCATAGGCCTGATAGACTGGTGGATATAATTTATCTACTTAGAGAATATAAACTAGAACCAAAGTACATAAGATTTGTTCAACCAAAGTTAAATAAAAAACCAAATTTAATATTAATAGAAGCAGTAAAAGGTGGAAAGCCAGATTTGAAATTCTATGACCCACTTATAGTATATAATGATGATGGCAGTTATACAGAAGAAATAACTACAATTTATGGAACCGAGTATCAGAAATAAAAATTAGTTACTATTAACAGTGGATAATAAAAATAATAAAAATCCACACTCACTGTTTCGGACACAAATAATTCTATAGCTCATTCCAGCTAAAAATCCTACAGTTTGCAAACTCGCTACGCTCAAACAGTGCAAACTGCTTAACGGATTTTCATCTTACATTCACTAAGAATTAAATTGTGTCCTGCAAATGTTCCTTTAGTATTTTTATTATTTTTCAAGATAGCTATGAGTAATAACAAAAATTATTGAATATGCAAAAATAAGGAGAAAAAAATGGAATCAGGAAAATTATATATATGTCCTACACCTATTGGAAATTTAGAGGATATTACCTTTAGAACCATAAATATATTACAAGAAGTTGATGTAATTGCAGCAGAAGATACAAGACATACTATAAAGTTGCTTAATCATTATGATATAAAGAAACCTCTTACCTCTTATCATGAACATAATATAAAAGAAAAGGGTATAACTTTAATAGAGAAGTTAAAGAATGGTACAAATATAGCCTTAGTATCTGATGCAGGAATGCCTGGTATATCAGATCCTGGAGAAGTTCTTGTAAGGCAAGCCATAGAAGAAGGAATTGAAGTAATAGTCCTTCCAGGGGCTACAGCTTCTATTACTGCATTGGTAGTATCAGGTTTATCAACTCATAAATTTACCTTTGAAGGATTTTTATCCTCTAAGAAAAACGAGAGAGTGCAGGAATTAAAAAAGATTAAAGAATATAAATACACAACTATAATATATGAATCCCCACATAGAATATTAAATTTATTGGAAGATATGTTAAGTATCTTGGGAGAAAGAAAAGTCTCCATATCAAGAGAGCTTACAAAGAAATATGAAGAAACCTTTAGAGGGACTATAGAAGAAGCCTTAGAATATTTCAAAGCTTCCAATATTAGAGGAGAGTTTGTACTTGTTTTAGAAGGCAATAAAGAGGAAGAAGCAGAGAAAGAATTGGACATAGAGTCTATACTTAAAAAATATATAGAAGAAGGAATGACTAAGAAAGAAGCCGTGAAAAAAGTAGCCCATGAATATGGTGTGGCAAAGAATGAAGTATATAGAATATCAGTTAAAATCAGTGAAGAGTGAATAGTTATTAGCTATTCACTAAACTACGGGGGTGATTTTTATTTATAATATACATAATGATTTAAAAGAAAAAATAGTGAATCTTAATAATTCCATGGAAGAAAGATATAGGGAAGTCCTTTCAATCGATAAATTATTCTTAAGGAGATTTATAGAAGAATATATAGGAAAGATTACTTCTTTAAAGAAATTAGACAATAAATATCTAGCTTTGTATGAGGCTAAAGGTGGTATCGTAGGAGTAGATGGTTCCACTAATCGTATGGGTGGTGCTTATCCTCATTTTGTAGATATATTTCAAGGACTAGCAAAATCTACTATAATTAATAATAAAGCTATATTCAAATCAGATTTATATACACCTTTATTTTCAGAAAAAGAAAACAATATATTGGCAGAAGATGAAAAGGAAATAGCAGAGCAGAGGAATAAGTTATTAGCAAATATAGAAGTAGAAGTTGCCCTTGAAGCCGTAAGAAAATATAAGCCTTATGCAATACTTATGGATGGCTCCTTAATCAGATATAATATATATTCCTATGACTCCTGGATAAATCTTAGGGACGAATGTGAAAATCAAGGAGTATTATTAGTGGGAGTTATAAAAGATATAAAGACTTCCATCATAGGAGATAAACTAAAGGAAGTATATTCTAACATAAATGTAGAAGTTTATGATAGAGAATTACTTTTTGGACAACTTCAATATGGTGAAATGATAATTATAAATGATGAAGTAAATAAAAAGAATAAGGAAGGCTATTCTTCCATTTTTATGAGATCATCTCTTCAACCTACAGTAATAGGTATGGATATAATAGATAGCCAGAAAGAATATTTAGAGGAAATGGGAAGGCTGGTATTCACTTTAACACCAGAAAATAGCAGAGGTGTACCTCTTTGGTTAGATATAGTAGACAAAGAAGTTCAAATATCTGATGCCATAATGAAGGGGCTTATGGAAAGATATATGAACAGGGATTTATACGAAAGGTTTTTTGTATCAGAAAGAGCAAAAAGAAATTAATTTCAAGGGAATTAATTTCTAATTGTGAACTATGAATTAATACGCCTTACGATGTTGGGAAAAACAAAGTCAGTGAACGCAGTTCACTAATCCTTTAATTCAAAATTCACAATTCAACATTCAAAATTTGCAACATAGTTGCACTAAGGAGGACAGATATGCAAATAGTCGGTATTACTACTCAGCAGGAAGTATTTATAGGATCTAAGACTAGGAATTTTAGAATAAATGAATTTTTAATTATAGAAGACCCTTATCAAAATGATTTAATGGGGGAAGTTGTTGAAGCCAAGGCTTTCAATAGATATATTCCCTTAAATATAGCAGGAGATTTTGTAGATTCTTCTGTATTGGAATCTTTAAAAACCTTGGGATATAATATTGATGAGGAAACCATTTATATAGCCAAGGTGAGACTTTTAAATGAGGCTCTATATCCAGTACAAACAGGAGCAGATGTTAGACTTCCAGAATTTCATGAAGTAAAGGATTTAATGATAAAGACTAAGAAAGAAGATGGTTTAGTTTTAGGTGTCATTAAAAATACAGATGATATGGCTATAGATATGGACGAAGAATATAAAAATCTTTTATACACCTTTGAAGAAAAAGGATTGTGTCCTCAAAGGGAGATACCATATATATTAGATGTAAAATCTATGCACCATTATCCTCATATAGGGGTATTTGGTGGTTCAGGTTCAGGGAAATCCTTTGGACTTAGGGTAGTTCTTGAGGAATTGATGAAGCAAAATATTCCTACTATAGTATTGGACCCTCACTTTGAAATGGATTTCAGTGAAAGGGCTGGTTATTTAGAAGACAACACAATAGACTTTAAGGATAAGTTCAAATGCCTGCAAGTAGGGTTTCATGTAGGTGTTAAATTTGAAGATTTATCTAGCCAAGACTTGAAAAACTTACTGGATGCTGCCTCACACCTTACAGATTCTATGAACAATGTAGTAGATGTATTATTTAAGAGAAAGGATTCTTTCAGCAGTTTCTATAATAAGCTTCAAATGTTAACAGAAGCTCAAGAGGAAGGCTCCATAGATAGAATAGATAATAGAATCAACTATGCAGATCATCAAGAGGAAAAAAAGGCTTGGGAAAAGAGAAAAGAGCTTTATTTATCCTATGATAAGACCTGTCCTTATAATTCAGTAAAGGGAATAATCTGGAGACTAAAAAGATTAGATAATGAAGGTATATTTTCTAAAGATGTCCGTGAAATAGAAGATGGTCTTCAAAGAGGAAAACTAATGGTTATTCAAGGGAATACTAGAATTCTT
Organism: Tissierella pigra; assembly: GCF_018917845.1. Taxonomy (NCBI): domain Bacteria; kingdom Bacillati; phylum Bacillota; class Tissierellia; order Tissierellales; family Tissierellaceae; genus Tissierella; species Tissierella pigra. The sequence continues at coordinate 3,384,953 of NZ_JAHLPJ010000001.1, read as the reverse complement.
CAAGTATTTAGTACTTATTTATTAAATAGTTTATATCATAAAAGAAGAGATTATAAGGATGCCTTATATAAGAAGATTCACTCAGAATACTTTCCACCATTTATAGTAGTTACAGATGAGGCTCATAATTTTGCACCTAAGGGATATGACTCTCCATCTAAATCTATACTAAAAGAAATATCTCAAGAAGGTAGAAAATATGGTGCATTCTTAATTTTAGCCACTCAAAGACCTACCTTATTAGATGAAACCATAACTGCACAGTTAAATACTAAGTTTATATTTAGAACTGTTAGGGCATCTGATATACAAACAATAAAGGAAGAAACTGACCTTACAGTAGAAGAGACTAGACGACTTCCTTACTTGAGAACAGGAGATGTATTTATTTCTTCTGCTTCCATGGGAAGGACTATATTTGCTAGGATTAGAGCAGCTATAAGCTCCAGCCCCCATACTGAGAATCCCTTTGATGAGTTAAAAAATAAGGGAAAAGAAGATGATGAAAAGTTTTTAAATGTAATAAAATCTAAGCTGCCTATAAACGATACAGAACTTTTAGACATAATTATGGAAATTGAAAAGGAAACAGGTATTACCTTTACCTTGGATTCCTTAGAAGATAGATTAAAACAAATGGTAGAGAAGGAATATATAAAAAAAGAGGAGACTATATTTGGTTACAGATATAAAATTATAAGCTAGATATAGGACAAAGATATAAATTTCATAGAAAGTATATTTAGTTTTATTGAAGAACTTAATAAAATAATAATTGAGTTACTGTAGCTAACAGATAGATTTAATATATAATACTGAAAAAATTGTTTCTTATAAGAAACAATTTTTTTATAATAAATAGGAGATTTTTTCATGTATACCAGACCAATAAACTTAACTAAAATTTTTTAATGGAAAATTTGAAATATTTAGAAGAAAGTGTCTAAAAAGGGAAAAGATGTTATAATACTGGGTATAAGTAATATGTCAAATAAGATATAAGTATATATTAAATTGTCGAGGTGGTATAATGAAAACTATCCAAAAAAGATTTTATTTATTTGCACTATTATTGACTGTAGTTGTTGTTATAGGACTAATAACCCAATATTCATATTTAAATAAAATCATAATAGAGACTAAAGAGTCCAATATGGAAGAATCTATAGAACATTTGGGTTATCAAATAGAGGATAATTTAAAATATCACAGTAAACATATTATTGAAGCTGTAGAACATTTGTCAACAGAAGAATGGAATGGAGATGAAATATATAATTATTTCCATAGAATTGTAAAGATTCAGCCTTCCATTAAACAGATATATTTTGGAGATATAAATAATAACTTTATAATTTCAAGTGATTGGATACCACCTAATGATTATGATGCAAGAAAAAGAGACTGGTATATAAATGCAGTAAAAGAAAATAGCCTTGTATTTACAAATATATATATGGATGCAGTAGATAACCAATTGATAATAGGAATATCAAAACCTGTGTACAATAGCAGTGGAAATCTATTGGGAGTTGTAGCTGCTGATATTAGTATGGAAGGAATTATAGAAATAGTTCAGGATACTAAGATTAAAGGGTTGGGCTATTCTTTTTTAATAGATGGCTTTGGCAATTTATTGGCACATCCAAAATATAAGTATGAATCCAATCAAGATTTTGTAAATATCAACTCCATAGGAGATAATATATATGAAGGCATTATAAATAATAAGACTGGAAGAATAGAGATAGAACTAGATGGAGTACTAGGTTATTTATCTTACCAATCAATAGAAAACACTGATTGGGTTATTGGAAATTTCATGTCTTTAGAGGAATTTAGAGGAAATGATAATGCTATTATTAGAATGTCCATTATAATAATTATAATATCTATAGTTATTTTTGGTTCTTTTATATATTTGCAAAGAGTTAATATTCTTATTCCTATATATAAATTGGACAAAGATATTGGAGCTATAAATATTGAAAAGAATCTTGGATATCGTATGTCAATAAATCAAAATGAGCCTTTTGTAGAACTAAGAGAGACAATTAATTTTGTGCTGAATAAAGCACAAGAATTTTTTGAGCAGATAGAACAAGATAATGAAGAGATAATAGCTCAGACTGAAGAATTAGAGGCATCCTATGGACAATTAGCAGCTATGGAAGAAGAGTTAAGGGCTCAGTATATGAGTTTAGTAAAATCTGAAAGTGAGTTAAAACAAGTTTTAGCAAAGAATAAAGCCATAATAGAAGCATTGCCTGATATATTATTCATAATAAATAGTGAAGGACGGTTTATAGAAGTAGAAACATCAAATAACAGTAGATTATATTTACCAATAGAAGAGTTTTTAGGTAAGTCAGTTTATGAAATATTTCCTCCAGAAATATCTAATATCACCATGGAAAAGATAAAATATGTACTAGAGAACAACACTTTAGAAACTTTTGAATATACTTTGAATATGTCAAATGTTAAATATGATTATGAAGTGAGAATAGCCAAGATTAATCAAAAAGAAGTATTGTCTATAGTCAGAGATGTAACAGCAAAGAAGAAAATGGAAAATGAATTAATAAGACTATCTTATAAGGACCAGCTAACAGGTCTGTATAATAGAAGGTTTTTTGAAGAAGAACTACTTAGACTGGATAGTATTGAAAACTTACCCCTTACAATTATAATGGGTGATGTAAATGGATTGAAGCTTATAAACGATTCTTTTGGACATTCAGCTGGAGACGAGTTACTAAAGGCTGTAGGAAATAATATAACAAATGGCTGCAGAAAAGGTGATATAGTAGCAAGGATTAGTGGTGATGAATTTGTAATTATTTTACCAGAAACTGACGAAAGAGATGCAGAAGAAGTTGTAAATAGATTAAAAGAATTAAATGCAAATACTAAGTTAGAAGATAAGAAATTATCCAATATAGAAATATCCGTATCCTTTGGTATTGGAACTAAACATACTATGGATATTAGTACTTCTGAAATATTTAAAATGTCTGAAGATAATATGTATAAGAATAAGTTGTTTGAAGGACCTAGCATGAGAAGCAAAACAATAGATACTATTATAAGTGCATTATATGAGTTAAGCAAAAATGAGGAAGAACATTCTCAAAGGGTATCAAAAATGGCTCAAGAATTATGTAAGTCTTTAGGCATGAAAGAAGATATGTTGAAAAAAGTAGAAAAGGTTGGATTGCTTCATGATATAGGAAAGATTGCAGTTAATAAATCTGTGCTAGATAAACCTGGAGTACTTAGTGAAGCTGAATGGGAAGAAATGAAGAAACATCCTGAAATTGGATATAGAATACTTAGTACAGTGACTGAGCTATCAGAAATAGCAGAATATACCTTAAGTCATCATGAACGATATGACGGACAAGGCTATCCAAAGGGACTAAAGGGAGAAGAGATACCTTTAATATCTAGAATTATAGCCATAGTTGATTCCTATGATGCAATGGCATCAGATAGAGTTTATAGAAAGGCATTACCTCGAGATAAAATAGTAAAAGAATTTAAAAAGAATGCAGGAACCCAATTTGATCCTTACTTAGTAAGAGTATTTATAGAAGATGTTCTTAAAGTCCAATGGGATGAAATAAATTAAAATAGACTCCTTAGAGTCTATTTTAATTTAATATATATACTTTAACCTTTCTTCTTCCAAATTTATAGACATCTTTGCTATTATGAAAGAAAAGATCAATTTTATTTCCCTTTATTGCACCACCTGTATCTTCTGCTACAGCAAAACCGTAATCTTTAGTCCCATCAAGGCTCTTAACATAAAGTTTCGTGCCAAGTGGTATTACTTTAGGGTCAACAGCAACTACTCCAGGCCTAACTTTTGTACCAGAAGCTGTAAGGCCATAATATTTATCCCCTGGACGTTTTCCACAACTTTCAAAGGATAAATCATATGCAGTAGCTGTCATAGTCACAGCTTTTCTATAGCTAGTGTTACCTCTAGAGGTAACTATTAAATTGTTTGTACCTTTTTCTATAATTTCAGAAACAGGTTCAGTGACTATTTCTTCTTTTACTAATTCTTTTGATTTTAACTCACCATTTACATATTCATTTTTATAGTAAGTTTTTTTGAGACCATTTTTACCTTTTTGGACAGTTTGTACTGTTCCATAATCTAAGTTATGGTTTTTATTTACAGTTTTTTCAAAAGGAATAGGAACTTCAGCAGTTTCCATTACTTCTTCAACATGAAATAATTCAATTTTCTCTCCACTATATATTTTTTCATGTAGTCCAGGATACGTATAGTCCTTTTCACCTAATGCAATGCCTTTGTCATCTAATACTTCACCAACAGTAGAGTAGTAAGAAACAATATCTAACTCTCCAACATAGGTAGAAACAGTATATGACTTAGGATTCTTTATAATTATATTCATATTGTCTTCAATTTCTGTGTCTAAATCTACATTGATATAGGCATTTTTAGCAATGGATATATCCTCCTTTTGGAGAAGGTCTTCCACTGTTTTGGCATTTGAAGTTACTTCTATAACTTCATCTTCCATTAGTAAGGTAATGTTTCTAATATTACCTTGGTACACATAAAACCCTAAAGATACAGTTACAGCTATAGCGAGGGCAGTCAAGACTATAAATTTCCAAGTCTTATTGACTGGATAATTTTCCATAATATACCTCCTATAATTTCACTATTCTAGTATTGTAATCAAAAAGATTTGGTTTGTCAAATTTTTGAGATAATATACATATTATTCTGAAAAATAAACTATGTGATTAGTTATATTAGATATGATATACAATAATTGGAAAAATATTCATAAAATTAAATATTGACAAAAAAACTTTTTTATATTACAATCTTTAAAAGTTAAAGAATTCATTGATTGGAAAAAGTAAGCAATACTTGAAGATTTAGAGAGTCGGGGACGGTGGAAGCCCGATACGGATGGTCTGCTGAATGGTTCCATGAGAAGCGGTGTGAAATCTTAGGAGAGTATCATTAGCCGAGTGTCTTACGTTATAAAGACGGGATATCGAAATATTATTATTTCCGTATCTTCAGAGTGAGGTAGTCAACTATCTATATTAGGTGGCATAGCGAGGTGTAACATTTCGTCCTAAACATTAGGATTGAAATGTTTTTTTGTTTTATTACCTAGGATATAAGATTACCTAAAAAAGGTGGCAACACGGGGTGTTAAGCACTTCGTCCTTATATAAGGACGAAGTGCTTTTTTGTGCCAAGAAAAGGGGGATTATACTATGTATCCAGATTATGAAGAATTTAAAAGATTAAGTAAAGAAAGAAAAATAGTTTCTATTTCATCGGAAATAGATGGTGATATGGAAACACCTATTTCTTTATTTAGTAAGTTGTGCAAACGTAAAAAGACCTTTCTATTGGAAAGCGTTGAAGGAGGAATTAAGTGGGGGAGATATTCTTATATGGGAAGAAATCCTTTTATGGAAATTATGGCTTATGGTAATGAAGTCACAATAATTAAAGGAAATGAGACAATAAAAAAAGAGGGAGATGCTCTTAGTATTGTACAAGAGATTATAGACAAATATAAAATAGCTCCAATAGAAAGTCCAGAGGATTTTATAGGTGGAGCTGTAGGATTTATTGGTTATGATTTAATAAAAGACATCAATGGAGTAGCAAGTACAAATAAAGAGAGCATAAAAACCCCAGACTTACACCTGTTACTGCATAAAAATATCATCATTTATGATCATATAAGACAAAAGATAAAGATTATTGTAATTCTAGAAATAGGAGAATCCTTAAAAAAAATCTATGAAGAAGGAGTATTAGAGATAGAGAAAATAAAAGAAGAAATACTAGAAATCAAGACTTATACGGCGAAAGAGACACAGAGACATTTAGAAGAAGTTTATTATATTAGTAATGAAACAAAGGAAAGTTTTATAGAAAAGGTTTTAGAAGCTAAGGAATATATAAAAAATGGGGAGTTATTGCAAGTAGTTCTATCTCAAAGATTTGATTTTCATACAAAAATTGATCCTTTTGAAGCTTATAGAAAACTGAGGGTTTTAAATCCTTCTCCATATATGTATTATATAAATTTTGGATTTTATCATATAGTTGGTTCTTCTCCAGAGACTTTAGTGAAGATAAACAGGGATAAGGTAGAAACTTGCCCTATTGCAGGCACTAGACCTAGAGGAAAAGATTTAGATGAAGATGAATTCTACGCAAAAGATTTATTAGAAGATCAAAAGGAGCAAAAGGAACATTTGATGTTAGTAGACTTGTCTAAAGAAGATATGAACAAAATATCAGAAGATGGAACTGTTGAAGTTAGCCGATTTATGGAGATACAAAAATATTCTCATGTAATGCACATAGTTTCACATTTAACAGGAAAAATCAAAAAAAATTTAAGTAATTATGATGTTATAAAAGTTTGTGCTCCAGCAGGAACTGTATCTGGAGCACCAAAATTAAGAGCATTAGAGATTATAGAAAAGCTAGAAAATAGAAAAAGAGGAATATATGCAGGGGCTATTGGATATTTGGGGTTTGATGGCAACATGGATGCTTGTATTGCCATAAGGACTATAGTCTTTATGGATAATATAGCGTATATACAAACTGGTGCAGGAATCGTTTCAGATTCCAATCCTGAAAGTGAATATGAAGAAACCTTAAAGAAAGCAAAAGCACTTGTGGAGTGTATTAGGAAGGGGGAGTAAATTATGCGGCTAGCAATAGATAAAGTTATAAATTATAAAGACTTAAGGGAAGATGAGATGAGTGATGTAATGAATATCATAATGGAAGGTAGGGCTACTGCCTCTCAAATAGGTGGATTTCTTACTGCTCTTCGTATGAAGGGAGAGACCTTAGAAGAAATCACTGGTGCTGCTAAGGCTATGAGGGAAAAAGCTATAAAGATTGAAACAAATAGTAATTATACAGTAGATACTTGTGGAACTGGAGGAGATAAAAGTAACACATTTAATATATCGACAGCAGCAGCTTTTGTAGCAGCTGCTGCATCAGTGACTATTGTAAAACATGGAAATAGATCTATGTCTAGTAAATGTGGAAGTGCAGATGTGTTGGAAAGTCTAGGAGTAAATATTAATCTGTCTCCTATAGATATTAAAAGATCTATAGACGAACTGCAAATAGGATTTATATTTGCCCCAAATTTTCATCAGAGTATGAAATATGCCATACATCCCCGTAAGGAATTAGGAATAAGAACTATATTTAACATTTTGGGACCCTTAACAAATCCTGCAAACCCTAAAGGGCAAGTCCTAGGTGTGTTTGATGAAGACCTTACGACTATTATGGCACAATCGTTGAAAAACCTAGGATTGGAAAGATGTATGGTAGTTCATGGACTAGACGGATTAGATGAAATTACTATTACTACAAAGACTAAGGTGTCTGAACTAAAAAATGGTGAAATCTATGAATATTATTTAGACCCTAAGGATTATGGAATACCCTTTAATCAAATTGAAAAAATCCAAGGTGGAAATCCAGAAGAGAATGCAGAGATTTTACTAGATATATTAAAAGGCGAGAAAGGACCTAAACGTGATATGGTCTTATTAAATGCAGGGGCAGCCATGTATGTAGGAAAAGAAGTAGATTCCTTGGAAGATGGAATAGAGAAGTCAAAGGAAATAATAGATAAGGGACTTGCATTAGAAAAATTAAATCAATTGATTAAATTTAGTCAGGAGATGAAGAAGTGATATTAGAAAAAATTGTTTCTTTGAAAAGAAAAAAAGTAGAAATAGAAAAGTCAATTATATCTATTGAAAATTTGCAAAAACGAATTAGAGATTTAGATACTAGGGATTTTAAAGGAGCCATAGGAAAAAATAAAAAATTAAATATAATAGGAGAAGTCAAAAAAGCTTCTCCTTCAAAGGGGGTTATTAGGGAAGATTTTGATCCTATATCAATAGGTAGAATTTATGAAAAAAACCAAATAAATGCTATTTCAGTTTTGACTGAAGAAAATTTCTTCTTAGGAAAAGATGAATATTTATCCTTAATAAAAAAAGAGACAAAAATACCTATTCTTAGAAAGGATTTTATAATTGATTCATATCAAATATATCAATCCAAGGAATTAGGGGCAGATGCTATTTTGCTTATTGGGGCTCTCCTAACAAAAAGAGAATTAATAGAGTTCCAAAAAATAGCTAAAGACATTAACCTTCAGTGTTTAGTGGAAGTCCATAACTTAGAGGAGTTAGGAAAAGTATTAGAGACAGGGACAGAAATAATAGGGATTAACAATAGAAATTTAAAGACCTTTGAAGTAACTATAGAAACTACAGAAAAATTAATAGGCTATATACCAAAGGACAAAGTAGTCATTAGTGAAAGTGGTATTTCTAATAGAAAAGATATGGAGTATCTAAAGTCCATAGGGTTGGATGGTGTTTTAATTGGGGAAAGCTTTATGAAATCTAAATCTATTGAAAATAAGATAAAGGAATTAAGAGGTGAATGATTTGGTAGAAATAAAGATCTGTGGATTGAGAAGATATGAAGATGTAGATTATGTGAACAAATTAAAACCAGAATATATAGGATTTGTATTTGCAAAAAGTAAAAGACAAATTGATTTTTATATGGCAAGGAGATTAGCTAACAGCTTAAATAAAGATATAAAAAAGGTTGGTATATTTCTAAATCATTCCATAAGAGAAGTAAAAGAAATAGAAAAACTTTGTAATCTTGATGTACTTCAATTCCATGGAGATGAAAGTCCTAGTTATTGTAATTGCTTTGAAAATGAAGTATGGAAATCCTTTCTTATAAAAGATGAAAAAAGTCTAGGCTTATTAGAAAAATATAATGTTGATAAATATCTTTTGGATACTTGGATAGAAGGAGAAGTTGGAGGGACAGGAAAAAAGTTTAATTGGGAATTAGCTAAAGAGATTACTAAAACTAAATCTATAGTTTTAGCAGGGGGATTATGTTCGGAAAACATTAAAAATGCTATACAGATAGTTAGACCTACAGTAGTAGATGTAAGCTCTGGAGTAGAGACAGATGGATATAAGGACTACGGAAAGATAAAAGATTTTATAAAAAAAGTAAGGGGATAATCTATATGAATACAAAATTTGGACAATTTGGAGGGCAATTTGTGCCAGAAACTTTAATGAATCCATTGATAGAACTTGAAAAAGCATTTGTTAATATAAAAGATGATGATAGTTTTAAAAAGGAATATATGTATTATTGTAAAGAGTATTCGGGAAGACCTACTCCACTATATTATGCAAAAAATCTAACAAAAAAACTAGGTGGAGGCAAGATTTATCTAAAGAGGGAGGACTTAAACCATACGGGAGCCCACAAGATAAATAATGTAATCGGTCAGATACTACTTGCTAAAAAAATGGGGAAAAAGAGAATAATTGCAGAAACAGGTGCAGGGCAACATGGAGTAGCCACAGCTACTATCTGTGCAATGTTTGATATTCCTTGTGAAGTGTTTATGGGTGAGGAGGATATAAAAAGGCAAGGATTAAATGTTTTGAAGATGAATATGTTGGGAGCTAAAATAAACTCTGTAACTTCAGGTACAAAAACCTTGAAGGATGCTACTAATGAAGCTATTAGACATTGGGTTGCTAATCCAGAAGATACTTTTTATGTAATTGGATCAGTAGTAGGGCCTCATCCTTATCCTAAAATGGTGAGAGATTTTCAAAGGATTATAGGAGATGAAGTGAAGGAGCAAATTATGGAAAAGGAAGGTAGAGTTCCAGATTATTTAATAGCTTGTGTAGGTGGAGGAAGTAATGCAATGGGTTTATTCTACCCTTTTATTGAGGAAAAAGTAGAAATGTATGGTGTTGAAGCAGGAGGAAAAGGAATAGAGACAGACTATCATGCAGCTAGTATTTCAAAAGGCAGATTAGGAATCATACATGGAATGATGACTTATCTGCTGCAGGATGAAAATGGTCAGATTAAACCAGTGCATTCAATATCGGCAGGTCTTGATTATCCGGGAATTGGACCAGAACACGCATATTTTCATTTTATTAACAGAGTTAAATATGTAGCCATTAATGATAGGGAGGCAATAGAAGCTTTTCGATACCTAACTAAGATAGAAGGAATTATACCTGCTTTAGAAAGTGCTCATGCTATAGCCTATTTAATGAAATTAGCTAGAGAAACAAATAAAGAAGATATTATTGTAGTGAATTTATCTGGAAGAGGAGATAAAGACATGGATACATTATTTAATGTGCTGGAGGAACTGGAAGATGGACAGTAGAATAAAAAAGAAATTTGACCAAATTACAGAAGAAAATAGAAAAGCTTTAATAACTTATATTACTTTGGGAGACCCTTCTTTGGATAAAACCATAGAATTAGTTTTGGAAATGGAAAAGGCAGGAGCTGATATTGTTGAACTAGGAATTCCATACTCAGACCCCCTAGCAGACGGACCTGTTATACAAAGAGCTTCATCAAGGGCTTTAAGCCAAAATATTAATATGAAATCTATTTTTTCAATGGTTTCAACATTAAGAATAGAAACGGAAATTCCTTTGGTTTTCTTAGTATATTACAATACGGTTTTTTCTTATGGAGTAGAAAGATTTTTAAATAAATGTAAAAAATGTGGAATAGATGGTTTGATCATCCCAGATCTTCCTTTGGAAGAGAGGAAAATATTAAATGAAAAGATGAAGGATTATCATATTGATTTGATAGCCTTAGTTGCTCCAACCTCTCATAGCAGGATAGAATCAATAGTTAAAGAAGGGAAAGGATTTATTTATTGCATTTCTTCTAAAGGAGTTACAGGAATAAGAGAGCATTTTGATGAAGGATTAGAGAATTTTATTAAAGAAGTGAGGAAGTATTCAAAGATTCCTTTAGCCATAGGTTTTGGCATATCTGATGCAGAAAGTGTAAGAAATTTAAAGAGCTTAGCTGATGGATTAATAGTTGGAAGTGCAATTGTTAAAGAAATAGAGAAAGGTTTAGAATCAGAAGATATTGAAAGAAGAGTTTATGAATTTGTGAAAAGTTTAAAAGAGGCAATTGATGAATAGGGGGAAGCTTATGGAAATAGGTCTTAACAAGGTTAATAGAAATTTACATCCTATTAACTCAACAATAAATATTGGTGAAAATAGCATAGGCAGTAATAATATAACAATAATAGCTGGACCTTGTTCTGTAGAAAGTGAAGAACAAATAGTTAATATAGCAGAAAGAGTGAAGGCATCAGGTGCAACTTTTTTAAGAGGGGGAGTTTTTAAGCCAAGGACTTCACCTTATAGCTTTCAGGGATTAGGTGAAAATGGATTAGAGTTATTAAAAATAGCCAAGGAAAAAACAGGACTTCCTATTGTGACAGAGCTCATGTCTTTGGAATATTTAGATATGTTCTTAGAAGATGTAGATGTTATCCAAATTGGAGCAAGAAATATGCAGAATTACCCTCTTCTAAAAGAAGTTGGAAAGATAAAAAAACCAGTGCTTTTAAAGAGAGGAATGTCAGCTACTATTGAGGAGTTTTTAATGGCTGCTGAATATATTATGTTGGAAGGAAATGAAAATGTAATTTTATGTGAAAGGGGAATTAGGACTTTTGAAAGATATACAAGGAACACTTTAGACCTAAGTGCAGTTCCTATACTGAAGAAGCTAAGTCATCTTCCAGTCATAGTAGATCCTAGCCATGGCACTGGCTTGTGGTGGTTAGTAGAACCCCTATCAAAGGCTGCTATAGCAGTAGGAGCAGATGGATTAATCATTGAAGTTCATAATGACCCTTTAAATGCTAGATGTGATGGGGAGCAGTCTATAACCACAGGTAGATTTCAAAAACTTATGGAATCTTTAAAGCTTATTGCAAAAGTTGAAAATAAAATATTGTAATAAAATAAAATTCTTTGTTTTAAATATTAATTTATTTAATTTTATAGGAGGGTCTGAATGATTAGGATTTTAACATCGGGAGAATCTCATGGTGACAGTTTGCAGGGAATAATAGAAGGACTTCCAGCAAATTTATATTTTGATATAGAATATATAAATCATGAGCTTAAAAGAAGACAAAAAGGATATGGAAGAAGTGAAAGAATGACTATAGAGAAAGATGAAATAATAGTTTTATCTGGGATAAATAATTGCTATACTACAGGAAATCCAATATCAATTATGATTAAAAACAGAGGAACTAACATTGAATTAACAGAGATAATGAGGCCTAGACCAGGTCATGGAGATTTAGGAGGTACATTGAAATATAATCAAAAAGGTGGTAGAAATACATTAGAAAGGGCTAGTGCCAGAGAAACAGCCATGAGGGTTGCCTTAGGTGGAATATGCAAATTGTTACTAAAAGAATTTAATATAGGCATATATAGCCATGTAGTTCAAATTGGAGATATTAAGATTTCAAAAGATATTTATAATGATATAAGCAAAGAAGAATTGTTGAAATCAGATGAATCTATTGTGAGGGTCCTAGATAAAGAAGCTGAAAAGCTTATGATGGATAAAATAAATAATATAAAAAAAGAAGGAGATACCATAGGTGGAGTCATAGAGGTAATAGGGATGAATATTCCTGTAGGGTTAGGAAGTTATACTAGTTGGGATAAAAGATTAGATGGAAAGATTGCCTATAGCATAATGAGTATTCCTGGAATAAAGGGAATTGAATTTGGTCTGGGATTTAATACATCTAATAGATTTGGTTCAAAAGTACACGATGAAATCTACTATGATGTCAATGGATACCATAGGAAAACCAATAATGCAGGTGGAATTGAAGGAGGAGTTTCCAATGGAGAAAATATAGTGTTTAGAGCAGTTATGAAACCTATACCTACCCTAAAGAAACCTTTAAAGACTATAGATATAGAGACAAAAGAACAGGTTTATGCTCAATTTGAAAGGTCAGATGTTTGTGCTGTACCATCAGCTAGTATTGTAGCAGAAAATATGTTGGCATATGTATTGGCTAATGAAATAAAGAAAAAATTTGGCGGAGATAGTATAGAAGAACTTAAATCTAATTTTAAAAATTATATTGCTGGATTAAAAGAACGATAATAATACAAATCGGTAGATTAGGTCTGAAATTTCATACTGATTTTAAAAACAAATAAGAAAAAGTATTAAATTTAATACTTTTTCTTATTTGTTTTTAATTTTAATGAATAAATATTATTGATATCATTGTATTTAATTAAAGTAAAAAAGTGGCATAAAGTTTGCAATATTTAATTGTATCTTTTATACTCAATTCTTACTACATAGTCTCTCTAAATAAGTTGGCTCATAGTTTACTGAAAACAGTATACATCTCATATTGTAATATAGATGTTGTAATTTCTATCATTTTATATTATCTTTCCTATATTATTAGATTAAGGGGCATAGCATTATGGATTTTATGTACGAGGAGAATGTTCGGAATATTGAAATATTTAAAGGTTTAAAGATTAATACTTTCATACTCCCAATCTGAATCAAAGCTAGATAATATCAAGATTATTGGCAAGTTTAGTAGATAAAGAGATTATACAAAAGTCATGAATATTATCTTGTGGAATCAGTAGGGAGGAAAATATAGCAATTGAATTTTAACTATATTATCAAGGAGGTGAATATTGTATTTTTATCAAGAATTATTTATAAAATAAAATTGTTCTAAAGGAGAGGATTATATTATGAAAAAAACAACTGGTAAAGATCAAAAAAAAATCAGGCACAAATTGCATAAAGCTATATGCTTGTTTTGTATTATTGCTTTATTGTTAAGCAATGGTTTAAGTGGTTTAGTTTTAGCAGTAAATAATAATCCAAATGTTTCATCAATATCAAATCAATTACCTATAGGAAAAATAGAAAATAGAGAAAAGAAAGAAAGTAGTGTATTTTCAAGAGAAGTTACAGATGATTTATTAGCAATTAAATCACCTGAACCGCCACAGTGGGAATCTATTGACCAAAATTCCAATGATATAAGATTATTTGCTGCAGAGGAAAGTTCCTATTCAATGTCTTATCTAAAGACATTAAACTATACTGATTTAGTAAATCTTCTAGTTACTCTTAAATACAGTGATATTGCAGATTTATTTCAATATAGCCAAGATGCCTATGAATTTTATTCTAATGAAAATCGTATGAAAGCGCTTATTGAGGCAATAGAGGTTCGTGGAAGACAATATACAAGTACAGATAACAAAGGTATTCCCACGCTTTGTGAAGTAGTTAGAGCAGGTTTTTATTTAGGATTTTATAATAGTCAATTAAGTGAGCTTAATAGTAGAAATTATCATGATAAATGTTTACCTGCAATAGTTTCAGTTATGAATAATGTTAACTTCAAACTAGGTACAGCACAGCAGGATGATTTAGTATCTTCCATAGGTCTTCTTATGTGGAATGGGTCAACCAATGTAGATATAATCAACCGTACTGTTCCTATATTTCAACAATTTCAATCAAATATAAATATCTATATAAATGATAATGCAAAAGGAACAGCTATTTATAACTTAGGTGGTGGTATAGAATATGACATTAATGAAGAGCTTTATAATGGGGTTATACCATCACAAACTATTTGGTATGGCAGAATTGATGATTTTATAACACAAGTATCCAATATAGCATTATTAGGAAATTTTAATTCAGATAATGGATGGCTTATAAATAATGGGCTATACTGGATGGGAACATTAGGGAAGGTTCATAGTAATTCAAGTGAAGGAAATAGAGTCCTTACACAGGCAATGAGCCTCTATCCGTATTTAGAGGAACCGTATTTTCAAGCTGCTTCATCCATAGTAGATAATTATGATGGATTAGATTATTATGGCAGAACAATAGATATTAAAGAAATCACACAAGATGGAATAAATAAATACCTGCCTAAAAAATATACTTTTGACGATGATAAATTAATCATATATGCTGGAGATGATGTTACAATTGATAAAGTTAAAAGGCTATATTGGGCTTCACATGAAGTTAGAGCACAATTTTATAGAGCCATAGGAAGTGATGCTCCCCTTGAAGCCAATAACACTGATGAAGTATTGACATGCTATATTTACAATAGTCCTTATGAGTATGGTATGAATAGATATTTGTTTGGACTAGATACTAATAATGGTGGTATGTATATAGAAAGCTGGGGATCCTTTTATACCTATGAAAGAACTCCTCAAGACAGCATATATACATTAGAAGAGTTATTCCGCCATGAATTTACTCACTATTTGCAAGGCAGATATTTAGTACCTGGTATGTGGGGGGAATCGGAGATTTATGATAATGAAAGATTAACATGGTTTGAAGAAGGTGGAGCTGAATGGTTTGCTGGTGCTACTCGTACTGATGGGATTGTTCCAAGAAAAACTATGGTATCCAATATTGGAAGAGTGGAAGACAGATATTCCTTATCTAAAACTTTAAATTCATCATATGATAGTGGTTTTACTTTTTATACCTATGGTTTTGCTGTTTATAATTATATGTATGAAAAGAATAAGGATATGTTTAACAGTTTAAATAATGCTGTAAAGACAAATAATGTAAGGGAATATGATAACTTAATAAATCAATATAGTGATGATAATCGCTTAAACACAGAATATCAAAACCAAATGCAATATTTAGTAGATAATATAGATAGTTACTATGTTCCCCTTGTAGCCGATGACTACTTAGAAACTCATACAAGAAAAGACCTGGAGTCAATATACTCAGATATAACTTCAGTTGTAGATTTGACAAATATAACAATAACCCAATCACAATCAGAATTTTTTAAAACGTTTACATTACGTGGGACATATACAAAAGAAGAATCTCAAGGAACTATAGCAGATTGGGAATATATGAATTCAATGGCGAATGAATCTTTAAACACACTTGCATCATATCCATGGAGTGGATATGAAACTGTAGTATGCTACTTTACAAATTATAAAGTGAATTCGTCAGATGAAGCAGAATTTGATGTAGTATTTCATGGAATACTTACAGGTGATGGCACAATAGAAGTAAACAATCCTCCAATAGCAGAAGCAAATGGACCATACATTGCAGTAAAAGGTGAGGAGATAAGCTTTAGTAGCATGGGTTCTAAAGATAGTGATGGGACTATAATATCATATCTATGGGACTTTGGAGATGGCAATACAAGCACAGAAGCAAATCCATACTATACCTATTCAACAGCAGGTATATTTACAGCAACTTTGACAGTAGTAGATGATAAAGGAGAAAGAAATACGGATGAAGCACAGGTAATAATTAATGAACCTGAAATTGATCCTAGTGATGGTATCACATCTGAGACTGAGCCAAATGATATATTTGATAATGCAAATGGACCTATAGCCAGTGAACTTACAGTTTTATCAGAGTTTCACGGTGATGATAATGAAGATATATACTATTTTGATGTAATCTCCAATGGAAAAGTTCATATCAATGTACTACCAGATAGGGATTTAGGAATTAGCTGGATGCTTTATGAAGCATCAGATACTATAAACTATGTAGCATACCCTACTTCAACTACAGGTGGAAGATTAACAGGTTCTTATGATGCAGCAATAGGCAGATATTATCTCTATGTATATAAATATTCGGGAATAGGTTCATATACAATAGATGTTAGTGGGCCTCTTAAATAGATTGGAAATTAAATGTTTCTTATGCAATCAAGAAACAAGGATTATAAATATTTTAACTAATACTGTAATATCTATTATTTAGTTGACTAAATATTTCTGTTAGAGTATAATATATTATCAAATAAGGAAAGATATACTAAAGATAAATTAGATATTAAAATTGACTGTTGAATAAGCTCATGTTAAAGGTATAGAAGGGAAGAGTAGGACTAAGATTATTCTATAGAGAGCTGGGTTAGGTGAAAGCCAGTGATTAAGATTATTCTGAAGATGGCCCCGGAACTTTACAGCCGAAAATTTTAGGCTGTAACGGAAGCAGGCGTTATACTGCAAGGTTTTTTAACCTAGTGAGTTCTTAAATCGCAAGATTGAGATAAATTAGAGTGGTACCACGAAGAATACCTTCGTCTCTATATGGAGGCGAAGGCTTTTTTTATGACCTAACCCAGTAAACGAACGTAGTGAGTGAACTGTAGGTAGGTCAAACGTAACGAGAACCAAATTCATGTGAGCGTAGCGAGCAAATGAATTTGAGTTTCGAGACTACGTCATAGGATTTAACACAAAATACGATGAAATTAAAAGGAGGTTTATATATGAAAAAATATTATTTAACTACCCCAATTTATTATCCATCTGACAATTTGCATATAGGACATACTTATACTACTGTTGCATCTGATGCCATAAAGAAATTTAAAAAGATGCAAGGATATGATGTATACTTTGTAACAGGGTCAGATGAACATGGACAAAAAATTCAAGAAAAGGCAAAAGAAAATGGTATAACACCAAAGGAATATGTAGATAAAATAGTTGCAGATATAAAAGAACTGTGGAAGACTTTAGAAATAGATTATGATACTTTCATAAGAACTACAGATCCTCATCATGAAAAAACAGTACAAGATATTTTTACAAAACTATATGAAAGTGGAAAAATATATAAATCAAAATATGCAGGGCATTATTGTACTCCATGTGAATCATTTTGGGCAGAGTCACAATTAGTAGATGGAAAATGTCCAGACTGTAATAGAGAAGTTCATTTAGCTGAAGAAGAAGCATATTTCTTTAAGCTTTCTCAATATAGAGATAAACTTTTAAAGTTCTATGAAGAAAATCCAACCTTCATTCAACCGGAATCTAGAAAAAACGAAATGATAAACAACTTCTTAAAAGATGGACTAGAGGATTTGTGTGTATCAAGAACTAGTTTTGATTGGGGTATAAAAGTTCCATTTGATCCTAAACACGTAGTATATGTATGGATAGATGCTTTGTCCTGCTATATTACAGCTTTAGGTTATGGAAGTGATAATGACGAAAAGTTTAGAGAATTTTGGCCTGCTGATGTTCATTTAGTAGGTAAAGAAATAGTGAGATTCCATACTATAATTTGGCCTGCACTTTTAATGGCAATGGATTTAGAACTACCAAAGAAAGTATTTGGTCATGGTTGGATATTATTTGAAGATGATAAAATGTCTAAATCAAAGGGAAATGTAATATATCCAGAACCAATTATTGAGCTATATGGAATAGATGCTTTTAAATATTTTCTTCTAAGAGAATTTTCATTTGGGCAAGATGGATCTTTCCATAGAGAGAAGTTTTTACAAAGGCTTAATTCAGATTTAGCAAATGACTTAGGAAACCTAGTAAGCAGAACAGTAACTATGGTAGAGAAATATAATGAAGGGCTTATACCTAGTCCAAATGGAGAAGAAGAATTTGATATATCTTTAAGGGAAGTTGGAATAAATGCAGCTGCTAATGTGGAAAAATATATGGATGAACTTAGTTTCTCCAATGCCTTAGAAGAAATATGGAAATTAATTAGAAGAACAAATAAGTATATAGATGAAACTGGACCATGGATATTGGCTAAAGATAATAAGGAAAGATTGGACACAGTATTATATAATCTAACAGAAAGTCTGAGAATCACTTCAATATTAATTAAACCATTTATGGAAAAGACTTCCTATGAAATAAGAAAACAGTTGGGATTAAATGATGAAACTATATGGGAAGATTCAAAAGAATGGGGTAAAATAAAAGTAGGTACTAAAGTAGAAAGAGGAAATATAATATTTCCTAGACTTGATATAGAAAAAGAATTGGTAAAGTTAAATGCTGCCAACGAGGAACTTATAAACATGAGAACTAAAGGAAAGAAGGTTAATAAGGTGGAAGAAAAGCTAGTTGAAGAAGAAAAAGTAGAAGAAATAACAATAGATGAATTTGATAAAATAAAGCTAAAGGTGGCAGAGGTTATATCCTGTGAAGATCATCCAAAGGCTGATAAGCTATATGTATTTCAGTTAAAATTAGGTGATGAACAGCGTCAGGTTGTATCAGGTATAAAACAATACTATAAACCAGAAGATCTAATAGGAAAAAAAGTAGTAGTAGTTACAAACTTGAAACCTGTCAAATTAAGAGGAGTAGAATCAAAAGGAATGATTCTTGCAGCTGAAGATAGTACAGGAAAACTAAGCTTAGTATCCACATTGGAAGACTTACAATCAGGAGCTACTATATCGTAAAAGGAGAATAAAATGTTAATAGATAGTCATGCACATTTAGATGATCCAAGATTTGATAATGATAGGGATAAGTTAATTAATTCTTTAGAGGATAATGGAGTAGAAATAGTTATAAATATAGGGGCAGACTTACAAACAAGTATTTCCTCTGTTTCCTTAGCTGAAAAGTATGATAATATATATGCAGCTATAGGTGTACATCCTCATTCAGCTAAGGAAGTTGATAATTCAACTATTGAGGTCCTAAGAACTTTTGCTAAAAGAGATAAGGTCGTTGCCATAGGAGAAATAGGGTTGGACTACTATTATGATAACTCACCAAGAGATATACAGAGAAAGTGGTTCATAGAACAACTGAACCTTGCTAAAGAATTAAATTTACCAGTTGTCATCCATACTAGGGATGCGGCACAAGAAACCTTTGATATACTAAAAGAAGCACAGGATGGAAGTCTAAGAGGAGTACTTCATTGTTATTCTGGAAGTGTAGAAATGGCAATGGAATATATAAAAATGGGATTTTATATATCCTTGGGAGGTCCTGTTACATTTAAGAATGCTAAAGTAAGCAAAGAGGTGGCAAAGAATATACCTCTAGATAAACTTTTAATAGAAACAGATTGTCCCTATTTAACTCCAGAACCTTATAGAGGAAAAAGAAACGAGCCTGTGTATGTTAGATATGTTGCAGGTACTATTGCCGAATTAAGAGGTATAACCTACGAGGAATTGGAAAGGACTACAAATAGAAATACAAAGGATTTATTTAAGATTTTTTAAATCTTAAATAAGTCCAATTGTGAATTGTGAATATTTAAGTAAACGCAGTCCATTAATCTTTTAATTCATAATTCATAATTCAAAATTTGCAACGCAATTGCATTAAGGGGTTGGTTTATTGATAAAGGAAGTTATAGTTGTTGAAGGTAGAGATGATATAACTGCTGTAAAAGCTGCCGTAGATGCTGAGGTAATTGCTACAGGAGGATTTGGATATAATAAGGAGTTTATAAGAAATTTAAAAAGTATAGCAGAGAAAACTGGAATAATTATACTTACAGACCCAGATTATGCTGGAGAACAAATAAGAAAAGATTTGTCCAAGCATATAAAAAATTGTAAACACGCATTTTTACCTCAAGGAAAGGCTTTAAAGAAAAATGATATTGGAGTAGAAAATGCCAATAAAGAAGATATACTTGAAGCAATTCTAAAGTCTAGACCTAGTAATGTAGAACGAAAAGAAGAATTTACAAAAGAAGAAATAATAGCTCTTGGATTAGCAGGTGGAGAAGGTTCAAGAGAGAAAAGAGAAGAACTAGGAAATATCTTAGGAATTGGATATGCTAACTCTAAGCAATTCTTAAATAGATTAAATAATTTTGGTATAACTAGAGAAGAATTTGAACAGGCTTTGGAAAGGATTGAAAAATAAATGGAAGAAAAAAGACTTTATTCTCCAGCCTATGTAAAAAAGATTTTATCAAAACATGGATTTAAGTTTTCAAAGAGTTTGGGGCAAAACTTTTTAATGGATGGTAATATTGTAAGAAAAATAGCAGATGCAGGAGAAATTACTCCAGATGACTATATAATAGAAATAGGTCCAGGTATAGGAACTTTAACGGAGGAATTGGCTTTGAGGGCAAAGAAAGTAGTTGCTATTGAAATAGATAATACTTTGTTGCCAATATTAGATGAAACCATTGGGAAATATAAAAATGTGGAAATAGTCCATGAAGATGTTTTAAAAGTTGATATGGAAAAGTTAATCAACGAAAAATTAAATGGTGGTCCAGTAAAGGTAGTAGCAAATTTGCCTTATTATGTTACTACACCTATAATTGGGAAGCTCATAGAGGATAATTTAAACTTAGATGCTATAATAGTAATGGTTCAAAAAGAAGTGGCAGAAAGAATGGAATCAGGCCCAGGAGGAAAGGAATATGGTTCACTTTCCATATTTGTAAATTTTTACAGTAAACCTAAAATAATAGTCAAAGTACCTAAGACTGTATTTATGCCTCAGCCAAAGATAGATTCAGCAGTAATAAAACTAGATATAAAAAAAGAATTGCCAGATGTAGATAAAGAAAAGTTTTTCAAGGTAGTTAAGGCATCATTTAGCAAAAGAAGAAAGACTCTAGTCAATGCTCTATCTACCTATGGATTTGACATTGCTAAAGAAGACATAAAAAATACGTTAAAAACCTTGAATATTGATGAGAATATACGAGCAGAAAGTCTTTCTGTAGAAGATTTTATAAAGATTAGTAAAACATTACCCCCATTAGACATATAATTAAATATAGTATGAAAAGGGGGTTGTTTTATGTCGTTAGCATATACCAGAAAGTTTATAATACTAAAGAAAGAGTTTTCAAATTTAGGAGGAAACCCAAAGGGACATTGTAAACTAGAAATAAAAGGTCTTAGGGGAATAGTTACTGTAAATATTGAAAATGCAGAAAAAGATACGGCTTATAATGTAGTATTTATCTTGAACAGTAATAATAACAACAATATTTGGAACTTAGGTAAAATATTTACTGATGAATCTGGGAAAGGTAAGGGAGAATATGTATTTTTACAGCGAGATTTAGAGAAGGAGAATCTTTTACTGGAAAAGGTATCTGGTATCTTAATTGTGAGAGACGGTAAAGTACTGTTAGGTGGATATTTAGACAAAGAGGATGGGACTATTCAAAGGTACATAGATAAAATGCCTTTTAATCCCATTATAGAGTCTAAAGAAGAACCAGTAGAAGCGGTAAAAGTAGAAAAAGAACAAATAGATGAAGTTGAAGAAATCAAAGATATTCAAGAAGTAGAAGAAGTAGAAGAAGTAGAAGAAATTAAGGAAATTGAAGTAATGGAAGTCCATGACACAGGTGAAGAAACGGACAATGAAGTTGTAGAACAGGAATATGACTCAATATATGATGTACCAGCAAAAGAACCAGAATATGACCCAATGTATGATGTACCAGCAAAAGAACAGGAATATGACCCAATGTATGATATACCAGCAAAGGAACAAGAATATGACCCAATATATGATGTACCGGCAAAGGAACAAGAATATAATCCAGAATACGATATACCTGCAAAAGAACCAAAAGAAGAAGCAATTGCAACTGCTGTGGAGTCAGAAGAAATAGAAATAGAAGAAAATCAAGATGAATCAGTGTTGGAATTGGAGGAAGACCCTGAAGATGATTTTGAACCTGACTATAAGACTTTAGATTATATAAAAAAATTGAACCAAAAAAATCAGACAACTAATTATGTATTGAGCATATTAAGATTTTTCCCATATATAGAGCCTTTTAAGTATAATTTAAAGGATTATAATTGGTGGATAGTTGAATTAGATAAAGAAAATGAATATAGGTCATTTCTTCCATATTTTTCTTATATTGTTGGTGGCAATAATAAAGAAGTTTATAAGGAAAGTATTGCTACCTGTAATGAATTGATGGATAAATATGGACATTATTT
The DNA here is from genome assembly GCF_018917845.1 of Tissierella pigra. Lineage (NCBI taxonomy): Bacteria > Bacillati > Bacillota > Tissierellia > Tissierellales > Tissierellaceae > Tissierella > Tissierella pigra. The sequence continues at coordinate 3,362,172 of NZ_JAHLPJ010000001.1, read as the reverse complement.
ATTCGGACTATATAACGAAGGAGAAAATGTAAAATACTTTGTATATGGTATACCAGGAAAATTTGTAAAAGAGGAACATCCTTATGCTGGAGAAAGAGGATTCAATACTTGGTATGAAGGTGAAAGTGGAGAGGGATATTGGATAATACACATAGATCCTATGACTGGAAAGCCAGTGGAGTCTCCTATACCAATGATACCTATAGATTAAAATAGGAGTGATAAGAAATGGATGAAACTAAAGACAAATTAATATGTATAACTCACTATACAGATGATGTATCTTTAGAAAAACTAAAAGAGGATTTGCTAGGAGAAAAAGAGATAGATATTCTTTCCAATACATTTAAGGCTTTATCAGACCCTACTCGGCTTAAAATAATCTATATTTTATCAAAATCCTCCTTATGCGTATGTGATATAGCAAATATATTAGATATGACTCAATCAGCCATATCTCATCAACTAAGAATATTAAGAGATATGAAGCTAGTTAAGTTTAAAAAAGAAGGAAAGTTAGTTATTTATTCCTTAGATGATGACCATGTATTGGGACTATTTAAACAGGGTCTAGACCACGTTAAACATAAATAAACCTACAACCTCTATAGTTGTAGGTTTATTTACTATTTTTTGTACAAGATGAACATACTAAATCTGCAGCTTCAGCAACTTTTGCTAATACAGATATTCTCCTTTGACGGTCTAATAAAAAAGCTTTCTTTTCTCCATCTGTTGAATTATACTTAAAATAAACAGGGGGCAAATTATTTAAAGCAATAGCTTTTATATCATGTTTACAGACTATATCTTTGCATATTTCATTAGAACCTTTTAACTCGTTAAATACTTCATCAACTAATATTTCCATATAATTTTTTATCATACTATCATCCTTAATTTATAAATATTAAATACTATATTCATATGAAACTCACCAGTACTATATTATATTATTTTACAATATTATTGTCAAACTAATAGACTAATTTATATTACGTGATTATTATCAAAAACTATGGGTAAAATACTAACGTCAAGGAATATACATCTAAAGATAGTATAAATTAGTAAAAGCTTAGGAGGGATTTAAATGGCAAATGTAACAGTTTACACTAGTAACACGTGTCCGTATTGTGTTTCAGCTAAAGATTATTTAAAAGAAAAAGGCATAGATTATGTTGAAAAAAATGTTCAAACAGATAAAGATGCTAGAAAAGAATTAATGTCTATGGGTCATATGGGTGTTCCCGTTTTGGTCATAGATGGTGAAGAAATTGTTGGTTTTGATAAGGAAAAGATTGACGAATTACTAGCCAAATAGTGGTAAAAAAGGAAGTCGATTTGTTGAAAAATCGCTTCCTTTTTAATTATATTATGCTATTATTCATTTAAAGCAGCCATTAATTTATTTAAATCTAAACCATGTACCATAGCAGCTTCTTCTAAGCTTTCCATTTGGCTAGATGGACAACCTACACAACCCATACCAAATCTCATAAGAGTTTCTACTGCCTCTGGTTTTTTTCTAATTAATTCACCAATAAGCATATCTTTTGTAATTTCCATGTCTATCAACCTCCTTACTTAATCTCTACTAATATAGTAGCATATATTTTATACCCTTTCCAGTATAAATATATCATTTCACAAAATATAAAAATTATTTAATATTTTTTTGTATAAAAAAAATTGTTTATGGAGAATACTATATCAGGAGGTGAGTTTATGGACGATAAAAATAGAAATCCAGAAAGAGATAGAGAAAGAGAAGATAATTTTAATGTAGGGGAAATGATAATAAGAGTTTTAGTAACAGCAATAGTTGTAGGTATAGCAGCTTACTTTACTCCAGGATTTACAATAGATGGAATATGGAGTTTGATACTAGCATCAATAGTCATTGGTGTACTGGATCATTTAATTCAAAAGTTTACTGGTGTAAGTGCTTCTCCATTTGGCAGGGGTTTATCAGGATTTTTAGTAGCTGCACTTATTCTCTATGTTACCAAGTTTATAATACCTGGATTCCATATATCAGTCTGGGGTGCTATAATAGGTGCTTTGGTAATAGGTATAGTAGATGCTATAATCCCAGGAAGAGCAATGTAATGTTTACGCAAATTATGAATTAGGAATTAAAAGAAACTTTTAAATTTAAAAATAGAGGAACTTTGTTCCTCTATTTTTGTGTCCTTTTTGTTAGAATGGCAAAATGTCTTTAGTCTAAAATATATTTGATTTTATATTTTTAAAAATCAATAATAAGGGTAATCTATTAGTAAACATATCTTTATAGATAAACTTTATAAATTCATGTTTACAAATACCCGATGGGGGTATATAATGGATTGAGAAATTAAATTAAGGAGGAAATAAAAATGATTATAGATGTAACTCCAAAGGCATCAGAAGAATTGACTAAAGTTATAGAATCTAAAGGAACAGATAAACCTTTAAGAATTTATGTAGCTGGTTATGGCTGAGGTGGTCCATCATTTGCTATAGCTCTGGATGAGCATAAAGATGGAGATTTAAAGGTATCAGCTAGTAATTTCAATTTTCTAATAGAAGAAGGATTAGAAGAGAACTATGGAAAATTTACAGTAGATTATAGTGATGATTGGCTAAGAAGAGGATTTACAGTAATTCCAGATAGGGCTTCTGGTGGATGTTAATTAGTAAATATTGAATAGTTTAAATAAAAAAGATAGGTTTGCCCTATCTTTTTTATTTGGGTGGATAAGAAAAGTGTGATATAATAAAAAAAGTTAAAGTTTATAATTAGTGACTAACAGACAGCTATTAACTATTCACTAAGAAAGGTTGGTGATGAAAATGGATTCTGGGCCTTTACCCAGTATAATTAAAAGAAAAGTAAAGAAAATAATAAGAGAACCATTTTTATCACAAACTATGGTTCTCTAATTGGAGGGAGAACATGGATGAAAGAAAACTATTAGAATTAATAGAAGGAAAAAAATATGCACAAATAAAAAATGAATTATCAGAAATGAATGAGGTAGATGTGGCGGAGCTATTGGATCCCCTAGATGCACATTTAACTCTCTTGATTTTTAGAATGCTACCTAAAGATTTAGCAGTAGAAGTATTTGCCCACTTCTCTACAGAACAGCAACTAGGTATAATAAATTCCATAACAGACAAAGAAGTAGAATATATTGTAGATGAACTATTTTTTGATGATATGATAGACTTAATTGAAGAAATGCCTGCAAATATTGTAAAAAAGATTCTAAAATCAGCAAAAGAAGAGGAAAGAAAATTAATAAATCAATTTTTAAAATATCCTGTAGATTCTGCAGGAAGTATAATGACCATAGAATATGTTGAGTTAAGAAAAGGTTTAACTGTAAAAGAAGCTTTAACTCATATAAAAGAAATAGGTTTAAATAAAGAAACTGTATATACCTGTTATGTAACAGATCAAAAAAGAACTTTAGAGGGTTTTGTTTCCCTAAGAACTTTAGTCACATCAGATGAAGATAAAATTATAGAAGATATAATGGAAGATGAAGTAATAAAAGTATATACCCATGATGACCAAGAAAGCGTAGCAAACGTATTTATAAAATATGGGTTTTTAGCACTTCCTGTAGTGGATAACGAAAATAGACTTACTGGAATTATTACTGTTGATGATATTATGGATATTATGGAACAAGAAGCAACAGAGGACTTCCAAATAATGGCTGCTATGTCTCCATCAGAAGAAGCTTATTTAGATGCTGGAGTCATGACATTGGCTAAAAACAGATTACCTTGGCTTTTAATACTTATGATTTCTGCTACATTTACTGGAAGGATAATGGGTAAATTTGAAGATGTACTGTCATCTATAGTAGTGCTTAGTACATTTATTCCCATGTTAATGGACACTGGAGGAAATTCAGGAAGTCAGTCCTCTACTTTAATAATAAGGGGATTAGCAACAGGTGAAATAACTACCCATGACTGGTGGAAAGTATTATGGAAAGAACTAAGAATAAGTGCTATAGTGGGAGTAGTTCTTGCTGTAATTAATTTTTTAAGGATTATATTATTGGAAAAAGTAGAAATGAAAGTAGCTTTGACAGTTTCATTAACTGTAGTAATTACAGTTATAGCATCAAAAATAGTAGGTGGAATATTACCACTAATAGCAAAAAAATTAAAACTTGATCCAGCCATAATGGCAGGACCACTTATTACAACTATAGTAGACGCATTGGCACTGATAGTATACTTCAGCATCGCAAAATCACTACTTGGAATATAAAGACAGTGAAGATTGAAGAGTGACTTAAGATTTTCCAAAAGAAAATCTTAAGTCTTTTTTGTTTTTTTGAATAATGGATAAGCACTAGAGAATATAGTGAATAATGAAGAGATAGTAGGGGAGACCTTAACTATTAGTTATTCGCTAAAAAAGAGGTGTTTATATGATTAATGCTATTTGGGCAGCTCTAATTATTATTGGGTTTATAGTTGGAGCTATTACTGGAAATTTAGATAATGTTACTGCAAGTGCCATACAGAATGCTAAAGGAGCTGTAGAATTAGCCATAGGACTTATTGGAGTAATGGCTTTATGGCTTGGAATTATGAAAATAGCAGAGGACTCTGGACTTATAAGAGGAGTATCAAAGCTTTTAAAACCAATAATGATACTTTTATTTCCAGATGTACCAGCTGATCATCCAGCCATGGGAGCTATGATAATGAATATATCTGCTAATATTTTGGGGTTAGGCAATGCAGCAACTCCCTTTGGACTAAAGGCAATGGAAGAATTGCAAAAATTAAATAGACGAAAGGATACAGCAACAGATGCAATGGTTACATTTCTTGCCATAAATACATCTTCTGTAACTTTAATACCTGCTTCAACCATAGCAATACTTTCATCAGCAGGTGCGGCCAATCCAACAGAAATAGTAGGTCCTACCATAGTAGCCACTACAATATCCACAATTACAGCCATAATTGCCGCAAAAACACTTCAAAGACTGCCTAAATATCAAATAAAAAAGGTAAAAGGTAAAGGAGGAAAAGTTGAATGTTCATTGAAATAATGGAGATTTTATCTAAACTTGCCATTCCTTTTATGATTGTTGGAATTATACTTTATGGTATTATTAGAAATATTAAGGTTTATGAATCCTTTATGGAAGGGGCAAAAGATGGAATTACTACGGCAATAAGAATTATACCTTCTTTTGTAGCCATGCTTGTGGCAATTGGAGTCTTTAGGGAATCGGGAGCTATGGATATGCTGATTAAGCTATTTAGTCCACTTATAGAACTATTTAAAATCCCGGGAGAAGTAGTTCCTATGATATTTATGAGGCCCTTATCAGGAAGTGGTGCTCAAGGAATCATGAGTGAACTAATAAAAAATCATGGACCGGAGTCCTTAATTGGAAGAACGGCAGCAGTAATGATGGGCTCCAGTGAAACCACATTTTATATTTTAGCAGTATACTTTGGTTCAGTATCCATAAAAAAATATAGACACGCACTATCAGCAGGATTAATAGCAGACCTGGTTGGATTAGTTTCAGCAGTTTATGTGGCAAGAATATTTTTTGGGTAACCGAAAAATAGTGAATAGTGAAAAAATACTTCGCAAAGCGAAGTATTTTTTAATTTAATTGGTTTCCAATGAATTGGAAACTTCCCTAACTATTCACTAGATGAACAAACTAAGCGATGTACACAAAATTGAAAACCACAATTTTGGTACCCTGCTTATATTAGTTATTCACTATTCACTGTTTAAGGACGAAGTCCTTAAACAACGTATTTTTCCAGTTCCTTACTAAACTCCATACTAACTTTCTTAAACTCATATATACTTTCTGTCATCTTTTTAATTTCTTCAGTATATGCGTGAACATTTGCAGATACTTCTTGTGATGATGCAGAGTTTTCTTCTGCAATTGCTGCCAATGACTCTATACCGTGGAAAAGGGAGTTTATACTATCAGTTTCAATCGTAAGTTCCTTTGTAAGTTCAGTAATTAGCTGAGATACCTTAGCCACAGAATTTACAGCAGATTGGTTTTCCGCAGCAACAGTATTTAATTTGATATTTTCGTTTTCAAGAATACTAAACTGGTCAGATATAGAAACAACGAACTCAGCAATATCTTGGACAAAGGATTCTAAATTATCATTTATAGTTTGAACAGCATCCTTTGAACCTTCTGCAAGTTTTCTGATTTCCATTGCAACAACAGTAAATCCTCGACCATATTCTCCAGCCCGTGATGCTTCTATACTAGCATTTAAAGCCAGTAAATTAGTTTGCTCTGCAATACTTTCTACAGCTTCAACAATATTTTTGACTTCATTGGCCCTATTTTGCAAATCTTGACCCTTAGACTTTACATGGGAAAACTGAAGCAATATATTATTTAAGCTATCAGAAGTAGACTTTAAGTCACTAAACCCTTTATTGATTTGAATTACAGCAGATTCAAGTTGGTCTTTTCCACTATTTTCTTTATCTACTACTTCATTTAGTGAAATAATAGAGTTATTTAAACTATATGCAGTTTGTTCTGTTTCTTCAGCTTGATTAATAGAACCAGTTGCAACTTGTTCTACTACATTTGATATTTCACCAGAAGTAAAGCTCATATTAGATGAAATATCGGCGAACTTATCAGCAAAGACATTTAGTTCATCTGTAGTACTTTTATATCCAACAAAATCCTTCTTAATAGATTCCTTTAATTCTTTTAACTTGAGATTAATATCTTCAAAGAAGTCAGATGTAGATATATCGTGGATCATGGACAAATCCTTATTTATAATTTCCTCTAGGGAGTTATAAATAGATTTTAGAGGTCTAAAAAGCCCTTTAGATATAAAAAATGGAATTAAGATTGATAAAGCTAAAGTCAAAGGTATAGTAATGTTAGAATCTACAAATTTAGATATAAGACTTACTGGAATACCTAAAAATATAAAGGAAGCTATGGCAATTTTTCCTTCCATATTTTTTATAAATCCTAGAGACAATATTTTATTAAGCATATATTTCTTTTTATAGTAAATCTCTTTAGGAAACTTAATAGATATTTTAAGAAAATCTTCCGTCTTTTCTACAGTTTCAATAATAATATCTTCTTTAAAATACTTACTAGCACCCTCTAACATACCTTGAAAATAAGCAAACATTCCTCTAGATGAAGAATAAGTCATATGTGCTGAAAATTTGTCTACAGGCTTAATTCCCAAAATAGGAGGATTTGCTCCCTTAACCCTTTTGGTAACTACAACATGAATATCATACATTGCTTGGAGAAATGAATATAAGTTTTTATATCTAAAGAATGCGGGATAAACTTTGGAGTATGTGATGATATTGTGATTTCCCATGGTTCTCCATACTTCATCAGGAGACTTATTCAGTTTTGCTGCAATATATTCAATAATTCCTCGAGCCACTTTATCTTCTATATCCTCTATAGGAGAAAATATTTTATTAGAACTTATATTAAAATGTTCCAGTGCTTCATTTGTTATTTTTTCTCCATACAATTCTCTGCAAGTATCAACCCAAGCAGAAACTATAGTACCTTTCACAATAACTCCTCCTTCGTATAACTATGAGTATATTATATCATAAGGAATAGAAAATTGTGTCCATATTATGGCATTAAAAAAAGAAATATTTTGTTTAAATACAATAAAGTATGAAAGAAAAATAACAATACTTGCATAATTGGTATGACCATATTATAATATGATTATCAAATATATTATCAAAAAATTAAAACAATTAAATCAAGGGGGGATAAATGTAGTACTGTATTTTATTCTCAAATAAAAATCTAAAGATTAAAATGTGAAATTAGGAGGATAAACATGAATAAAAAAGTTAAAAGAATATTACTGTTATTTGCATTAGGTCTTACCTATGGTTTTATGTATACACTGCCATATATGAGCCGTACATTTTATGACCAAATGATTGCAGCTATGGGAGTTACTAATGCTCAACTTGGTTCATTATTATCAATCTATGCCATGGCTTGTACATTGTCATACCTACCAGGAGGATGGATAGCAGATAAATTTAAACCAAAAACAGTTTTACTAGCATCTACATTTGGTAATGCAGCAATATGTTTCTTACTTATGATGACTTATAAAAACTTTACAATGGTTAAATTAGTATGGTTTGTTGCAGCAATAACAGGTGGATTTGCATTCTGGCCTGCACTTTTAAAGGGAATTCGTTTATTAGGTAGTGAAGAAGAACAAGGCAGAATGTTCGGAATCTTCGAAGCTATGAATGGTATAGCATCATTATTAATTAACTTTATTATGATTTATGTATTATCATTATTTGCAGATAACCTTCTACTAGGATTTAAAGGTGCTGTAGCAACTATGGGTGTTTTATGTGTAATAGCAGGAATATTAATTATATTTTTATATGATGAAAAACTTACTTATGCTGAAGAAAAAACTACTACAACTGAAAAAGTTGGTATTAAGGATTACTTTGGTGTATTAAAATATCCAGCAGTATGGATTGTAGCAATTATGATGTTTGGACAAGTTACATTTATTGCAGGGTTAAGCTATTTAACTCCATATAGTACAGGTGTACTAGGTTTATCATTAACATTGGCAGCAAGTATAGGAACCATTAGAAACTATGGAACTAGATTTATTGGTGGACCATTAGGTGGATATATTTCAGATAATGTATTTAAATCAGCTAGTAAAGGTCAAGTAGTTTCTTTAGGATTATGTGCAATATCCATGGCTATGCTTTTAATTATTCCAGGAGGAAACAATATTTTAATAATAGCTGTAATGCTTCTGAATGCCATCGCTTTATATATGGCTAAAGGACCTTTATATGCGGTTATATCAGAATTACAAGTACCAGCAGCAGTTACTGGAACAGCTTTAGCTATTATTACAGTAATTGGTTATTTACCTGATATGTTCGTATATACTTTATTTGGTAAGTGGTTAGACATTTATGGAGATGCAGGATATAGTCGTATATTTATATTTACCATAGGAGTAACAATTGTGTCCTTATTAGTGGCTTTAGTAGCCGTAAAATTATCTAATAAGTACAAAGCAAATGCAAAATAAATATTAACAAAATAATTTATATGGGAGGAATTAACATGGCAACAGCAATAAAAAATACAGCAAAAGCTAAAACAAATCCTGAGAAATGTAAAGGATGCTACTATTGTATCAAGGCGTGTCCTAAAGACGCTATATCCATAATGGACATAGTAAATAAAAAAGGTTACTCACCAACTCAGGTAGATGAAGAAAAATGTATAGGTTGCGGAGCTTGTTATACTGTATGCCCAGATACTGTTTATACAATAGAATAAGGCTTTACTCAATATAGACTAGGAACAAAATGATAGGAGGTAAGATTATGGAATATGTATTGATGAAAGGTAATGAAGCATTAGCAGAAGCTGCCATAAGAGCAGGTTGTAGATTTTATAGTGGTTATCCTATTACACCACAAACCGAAATATTAGAGTATTTATCATGGAGAATGGATGAAATAGGTGGAGAATTTGTACAGACTGAATCTGAACTAGGCGGAATAAATATGATGCTTGGTGCTTCAGCAGCTGGAGCTAGAGTAATAGGAAGTTCATCAGGTCCAGGATTTAGTCTTTTTCAAGAAGGAATATCTTATCTTGTAGCAGCAGATCTTCCAGCAGTACTAGTAGATGTTATGAGATATGGAAATGGATTAGGTGATATTGGACAAAGTCAAGGAGACTACTGGCAATTAACTAGAGGTGGGGGACATGGAGACTATAGAACCATAGTATTGGCACCTAATTCTGTTCAGGAAAATGTTGACTTAACTCACTTGGCATTCGACTTAGCAGAAAAATATAGACATCCAGTAATTATTGGTTCAGATGCAGCCATTGGTCAAATGATGGAAAAAGTAGCTTTACCTGAAATGGAAGAACATGATATAGATAAATTTCATTGGTCCATGAAAGGTTGTAAAAAGGGTGAAGAACAAAAGAAAATCACTAACCTTTTATATTATATGGATAATTATGATGAGTTTTTAGCAAACAAATATAAAGAAATGGAAGAGAATGAGCAAAGATGGGAATCAATGGAAGTAGAAGATGCAGAAGTTGTACTAGTTTCCTACGGAATCAGCTCTAGAGTATGTAAAGAGGCAGTAAAAGTTGCAAGAAGTCAAGGAATAAAACTAGGATTAATAAGACCTATTAGCTTATGGCCATATCCTATAAAAGCTTTCGAAGAATTATCAGATTCATGTAAGGCACTAATGACAGTGGAAATGAACATTTTAGGACAAATGGTAGATGATGTAATATTAGCTACAGGTAATAAGTATCCAGTATATAAATATACAACAGTTAAAGATGTACCTGAAACAGAAGTTATTATTGCAAAAGTAAATAAAATATTATCAGGTGGGGAGGTATAATAATGGAATTAAGAGCACCAGAATCAATATCCTTTGCACAGACATCATTTTGCCCAGGATGTGGACATGGAATTGTTTCACGTTTAATTGGAGAAGTAATGGAAGAAATGGGATTAACCGAAAAACTATTAACAGTAGTAGATGTGGCTTGTTCTTCTCTACACATAGATACATGGAAATTTGACACCGTAATAGCAGCTCATGGAAGACCTATAGCTACTGCAACAGGTGTAAAAAAGATTAGAAGAGAGAATCCAGTACTTGCATATCTGGGAGATGGAGCAGCTTATTCCATAGGTATTGCAGAAACCATGCACGCGGCTCTAAGAAACGATAATGTAGTAACAATAATTATAAATAATGGAGTTTTCGGAATGACAGGTGGACAAATGGCACCTACATCTCTAGAAGGACAAAAAACTACAACTTCTCCTAAGGGAAGAGATGTTTCAAAAACAGGACAACCCTTTGATGTAGTAAAAGTTATGGGAAGCTTAGATATACCATATTTAGCAAGAGGTTCAGTATCTAACCTAGGAGATATTAGAAGAACAAAAAAATATATAAAAAAGGCTTTTGAAAAGCATATGAATAATGAAGGGTTTTGTCTAGTAGAAATACTTTCACCTTGCCCAACTAACTTAGGTATGGCACCTGTAGCTTGTTCTGAAAGAATAGATGGTGTAGTTAAAGAGCTTTTCAATACAGGTGAGTATATTGATAAGGAGGGAACAAAGTAATGATGGAAATTATATCAGCGGGCTTCGGAGGTCAAGGAGTTTTAACAGCAGGATTGATTTTAGCAAAGGTTGCCATGGATAATGGTAAAAATGTTACTTGGATTCCATCCTATGGTTCAGAAATGCGTGGAGGAACGGCTAACTGTGGAGTAAAAATTAGTGACGATGAAATTGCCAGTCCTTTTGTTAAGAACATAGATGTACTTATTGCCATGAATGGACCTTCCATAGACAAGTTTGAAAAAAATATGAAACCAGATGGAATCTTAATAGTAAATTCCTCTATGGTAAAAGATAGACAATATAGAGACGATATAAAAGTAGTTGAAGTACCAGCAAATGATATTGCCCATGAAGCAAATAATCCTAGAGGAGTAAATATTGCAATTTTAGGTGCTTTTATAAAAGCAACAAATCTTCTTGATAAAGACACTTTTGCTAAAGGAATTGAAAATTTCTTTGCAGATAAAGGAAAAGTAAATCCAGCAAATCAAGTTTGCTTTGAAATGGGATATAATTCAGTAGAAAACTAGGAGGAAGATTAATGAATGTATCTAACCTTTTAAAACCAAAAAAAATCGCCTTGGTAGGAGCTAGTGAAAGGGAAGGCTCCTTCGGAGGAGATACTTGTAAAAATATAATGGACTTCAGTGATTTGTCTAAATATTATTTTGTAAATCCTAAGAGGGAAGAAGTATTTGGACAAAAATGCTATAAATCAGTAGGTGATATACCAGATAATATTGACATGGTAATTATTTGTACACCACAATCTACAGTTTTAGATATATTAAAAGACTCCCATAAAAAAGGATGTAAGGGAGCTGTAGTATATGCCAGTGGATATTCTGAAACTGGAACAGAAGAAGGAAGAGAAGAAGAAAGAAAGCTAATAGACCTTTGTAAGGAACTAGGAATTGCTCTTCTTGGACCAAACTGTGGTGGATTTATTAACTATATAGATGATGTTTATAGCTTTGCATTTGTGGCAGAAAAAAGAGACAGAAAAGGCACAGTAGGATTAGTATCTCAAAGTGGACAATTAGCACTTTCGCTAATGGACAACCCAAAGGGGAAATTTTCCTATGTAATCTCTTCTGGAAATAGTTCTTTAGTAAAGGTAGAAGAATACTTAGACTTCTTAGTAGATGATGAAGAGACAAAAGTTGTAGCGGCATATTTAGAGGGAGTTTCAAAACCAGAAATATTTGTAAATGCTCTTAAAAAAGCTGCATTAAAAAGAAAACCAATTGTAATTTTAAAAACTGGTAGATCAGAAAAAGGTTCAGCAATATCTGCATCTCATACAGGAAGTTTATCTGGATCTGATAAGACTTATGATGCGTTATTTAAGAAGTTTGGGGTAATAAGGGTAAATGATATGGAAGAATTATTATCCATGACCCATTTATTATCTACCATAAAAGAATATCCAAAGAGTGCAAGATTTGCAGCTATGAATCTTTCTGGTGGAGAAACCATAATTACAGCAGATATAGGTTCTTTAAAGGGAATAAATTATCCTGACTTTACAGATAATACAATGAAAAAACTAACAGAAATGTTGCCAAGCTATGCAACTCCAAACAATCCACTGGATATGACAGCGAGCTTATCCTATGATAGTGAAAAGTATGCAGGAGCTTTGAGGGCAGTAATGGATGATCCTAATATAGATATGGTTTTAATAGGATATACTCTACTGCTAAATATAGCAGACCCTTGTATATACTATATGACAGAAGGAATAGAAAAGGTAGTTAAAGAGGGTAATACAAAGCCTATGGTAATGATTCCTTACGTTGAAAATACAAGAAATCCTGAATATGCAGAAAGACTGGAAAAAGCAGGAGTTTCTATTTTACCGCCAGTTGTTTATGCTATGGAAATATTGAAGAAATTCAGTGAGTTTATAGAGTATAATCCAGATGAACATACATTGGATATAGGCTTACCAACCGATGATAAAAAGGAAACTAGAAGGTTTTTATCAGAACATGAAAGTAAAATTATGTTAGGTAAGGTGGGAATACCAGTACCAAAGGAAGATATTGCAAAAGATAAGGAAGAAGCTATAAAAATGGCAAGTGAAATTGGTTATCCTTTAGTAATGAAAATCGAATCAGCAGATATTCCTCACAAATCAGATGCAGGTGGGGTTAAACTGAATATTAATTCAGAAGAAGATGTCAAAAAAGCATATGATGAAATAATGGATAGTGTAACAAAATATAATTCCACTGCAAAGATAAACGGAATATTAATGCAGGAGATGTTGCCAAAGGGTACTGAACTTATAATAGGAGTAAATAACGATTCATTATATGGCCCTATGATTCTTTGTGGATTAGGTGGAGTGTTTGTAGAAATATTTAAAGATGTTTCATTATATCCAGCACCATTAAATCATAAAGAAGCTCTGGAAATGGTAAAATGCCTAAAAGGTTATCCACTTCTGACAGGATATAGGGGCAGCAATAAATTAGATATAGAAGCCTTAGTAGATTTAATCGTTAAAGTATCAAATTTTGCAATAGAAAACAAAAATACTGTAGCAGAAATAGATATAAATCCAGTATTCCTATATGAAAAGGGAGAAGGACTATCTGTAGCAGACTCTTTAATCATCGTAAAAGAATAATAAAATGGGAAGGAAGAGATAAATGTATAAAATAGTTTTGACTCATCCCCAAGAAACAGCAGAAATAGAAGAAAAATTTATTCCTGAAGGAGCGACTCTCGAAATAAAACATTCTCCTACAGAAGAAGACCTTATAAAAAACCTTCAGGATGTAGATGCAGTAATATCTGCATATGAACCTTTTACAGCCAAAGTAATGGATGCTTTACCAAAGTTAAAGATAATATCTCAAGCAGCTATAGGTTTCAATAGTGTAGATATTGAGGCAGCAGCTGAAAGAGGCATAGCAGTAATCAATAATCCTCATTACTGTACACCAGAAGTAGCAGACCATACTATGGCTTTAATTTTAACATTGGATAGAAGAATAAAAGAATTTGATAAAAATGTACAGGAAGATAAAGAGTGGAGATATGACCTTTGTCCTGAAATTACTAGACTCAGTGAACAGACATTAGGGCTATTTGGATTTGGAAACATAGCAAGGGAAGTTGCAAAGAGAGCAAATGCCTTTGGAATGAAGATTATTGCATCAGACCCATATATGAACATGGAACTTGCTAAACAGTTAAATGTAGAAGTAGTTACTATGGAGGAATTACTAGAAAGATCAGACATTGTATCTATCCATGCACCTCTCACAGAGGAGACTAAGGGATACTTCACTATGGAAAGGTATAATATGATGAAGAAGAGACCTTTAATTATAAATGCAGGTAGGGGAGCTATTATAGACGAAGAGTGTTTGGCTAAAGCCTTAGATGAAGGATTAGTTAGAGGAGCAGGACTTGATGTACTAGAGGAAGAAGCTCCAAACCTACAACAGTCTAAATTAGTTGGAAGAGACAATGTTATAATTACACCTCACGTAGCTTACTACTCTCAAACATCACAATATGAAATCCAAAAACTATCTGCTAAGAATATTGACTATTACCTAAAAGGTCAGTATGACAAGCTTAGTATAGTAAATGGTGTAAGAAAATAAAAATAAACTAAAATATAAGGCTCCATTACTTGGAGCCTTAATTCTAATGAGAAAATCCTTATGGGAGGAACGGATATGAATATAATAGATATAATATTAATAATTGCTTATCTGATTTTTATGCTTTATTTAGGATTTTATGCAAGTAAAAAGCAAAATAATATGGAAGATTTTTATCTTGGAGGAAAGAAAACTGGAACTATTTCAATGATGTGTCTATGGCTATCATCATGGGTAGGTGGAGCAGCAGTTATTGCTACAGCAGCCAATGCCTATGAATTAGGTATTACAGCTGTTTGGTATGTAGGTGCTATGTGTGTAGGCTTTGCTATATTTGGGCTGACATTTACTAAATTGATAAAGAAAGTAGGAGATAAGTTTAGTCATATAACTTATCCAGATTTAATAGAAGATAGATATAATAGTAGATGTAGAATGGTTTCCATAATTACTACTATATTGGCAAATATAGCATATAATGCTGGACAATTGGTGGCAGCAGGAGGTATACTCTATACCTTTACTGGATGGAATATTACATTTTGTATAATATTATCTGCTGTTATAGTTAGTATATATACTGCAACAGGTGGACTTTTAGCAGTCACATACACTGATGTGGCTCAAACTACATTGATTCTAGGCTCATTAGTTATTGTCATACCTTTTATATATAATGCTTCAGGAAGTATAGCTAGTTTTCAGGCCCAAATGCCACCAACATTTTTTAAATTAGGAGCATGGGGAACTAGTACAATTTTAGGATTTATAGTATCAATTACTTTAACATTCTTTACAAGTATGGACAGTTATACTAGATGTTTTGCTGCAAAGGATGAAAAAACAGCTAGAAATGGTACATTACTTGCAATCATAGGAACAGCTTTTATAGCCATAGTTTCAACTTATATAGGAATGGCAGGTAGAATCATATTCCCAAATATAGGAGATACTAGTGCAATATTGGCTACCATAGTAAGCGAAGTGCTTCCCACTGGTGTAAAGGGAATAATGTTAATAGGAATTATATCAGCCTTAATGTCAACCAGTGATATATCTACTTTAACTGCATCTGCAAATATCACTAGAGATATTTATCAGAGATATATTAATCCCGAGGCTTCAGAAAAACATTTGTTAAAACTTGGAACCATTAGTTCTATGTTAATTGGGGCGTTAAGTACAATTATGGCAATAAAAATGATGGATATAGTAAATATACTTTATCTAGCCTTTACCATAAACTCAGCAGGATTATTTTTACCTACAATAGGAATATTTTTCTGGGAAAAGGCAAATAGTAAATCTGCTTTTTGGAGTATGACATTATCTTTAATTACAGTTGTATTATGGTTTTTAGGTAGTAGCTTTAATTTAGGATCTGTATTTAATATAGATCCATTATGGCCTGGACTATTGGTTTCAGCCTTAGTATTTATACCAATGTCTTTAATTACAAAACCTTCAGAAATAGATAAAGAAAAGATTGAAAAGTATTTAAGTCATAATAAAATTAATTAATCCTTGATACTAGGGCATATAAATCATATAATAAATATAGACAAAAATGTAACGATACTTTATAAAAGAAGGAGTGCTGACCTTGTTTGAATCGGTAAATACAAAGAAAAATTATGAACAAATAGTAGAACAAATCCAAGAACTTATTTTAGATGGCACTTTTCAAAAGGGAGACAAATTACCACCAGAAAGAGAATTAACAACTAAACTAGGTGTAAGTAGATCATCCCTAAGAGAAGCCCTAAAGGCATTAGAAGTTTTGGGTCTTATTGAATCTAAACAAGGTGAGGGAAGTTATATATCTAACAATGTAAATTCAACTATTTTGAAATCCATATCTATTGCATATAAATTAAATAATGGAACAATAGAAGATATATTGGAACTAAGACATTCCTTAGAAATTCAGGCCGTAAGAACTGCTGCAATAAAAGCGACAGAAGATCAAATAGAGGAATTAGAAGCCATTGTTAACAAAATGGAAAATGCAGCAGATGAAGAGGAACAATCACAACTAGATATAGAATTTCACGGGAAGCTAATAGGGATGATGAATAATGTAATGTTTCAAATAATATCAGAGTCAGTTTCTAACCTTATGCAGCCCTTTATAAAGTCCATAAGAGAAATATACAAGGAACATGATGATTATTTAAAAACATATTATTTCGTTGAACAACATAGAAATGTGTTAGATGCCATAAAAGAGAGAAATCCTGAAAAGGCAGTTAACCTAATGATGGAACACATACAACTTACGGAAAATGATTTATTGAAGTTAAATTCCATATCAAACAAAAATTAATAAAAGATTTTTTGCTTTTCCAATTGACAATTTATATGAAGTTATAGTATAATAATTTATTTATTTGACAAAAACCATATAATATGGTATCATATAGACATGAGTGTCCCAAACACTTCTTTCTGCCCTTTTTTAAGGAGGAACTAATGGAAGGTGGTTTGCTATATTGGAAAAGAACATACTAATTAGAATTCGTAAGGACATCGAAAAATGCGTTGGTAAAAAGGTAAAATTAAGAGCAAATAAAGGTAGAAAAAGAACAGTAGTTAGAGATGGAATATTAGAAGCAGCATATCCTAACTTATTTGTAGTAAGGATTTGTAATGAATACGATAGCTCAAGAAAAGTATCATATACCTATACTGATGTATTGACAGGAACAGTAGAAGTAACTGTTTACTCAGAGACTCAAGAAAAAGTGAAAATATCTTAAAAATAACTGTACAGTAATTTGTACAGTTATTTTTTGTTGCTATTCATAGGTACACTGAAAAATAATAAAAATACTAAGGGAACATTTGCAGGACGCGATTTAATTCTTAGCGAATGTAAGCTAGAAATCCGTTAAACAGTTTGCACTGTTTGAGCGTAGCGAGTTTGCAAACTGTAGGATTTTTAGCTGGAATGAGCTATAGAATTATTCGTGTCCGAAACCGTGAGCGTGGATTTTTATTATTTTTCTTATTGATTGTTAATAGTAACATCTTTTTATTCATTATTTTGGACATTAAAGCATATATATTCTCATAGGATAGTTATAGGAAAAAATTAGGGGGGATAATATGTCTATAGAGTTAATAAAAGATATTTTAAGAATTGAAGAACTACGAGGAAAAGAAGATACCCAAGCCTTAGTAGAAACAGAAATATACCTAAACCCATCAAGACCAGATTTAGAAAGTATACTTTGGACAGATGGAGTCGTAGAAATACTTAGTACAAAGGTAATTAGAGATAGGCTAGTGGTATCAGGAGTAGTGAAGTTTAAAGTAGTATATAAATCAGGTGAAGAAGAAAAGAGGATACATACTGTAGACTCCAATGCAGACTTTAGAGAAGAAATAGAAATTGAAGGAATAACAGAAGATATGTCAGCAACCATAAAGACAAATATAGAATATATTGAACATGAACTATTAGATGAAAGAAAGGTATCATTAAAAGCATTAGTTAGTTTAGAAGGAAAAGTAGAAGAAGTAAATAATATAGAAATAATCAAAGATATAGAAGAAAAAGAAAATCTTCAAACTTTGAAAGAAACAATTAAATACAAAGAAATTCAAGGCAGAGAAACAGCTTATGCTTTTGTAAAGGAAGCATTTGAATTAATGGAAGATAAACCAGCCATAGAGGAAATACTTAAATTATCTATTCAGGCATATGAAGAAGAAGCTACTGTTGCAGAAGATAGGATAATCATATCAGGTATGGTAAATGCTAGGGTAGTATATTATGGAGAGGGTCAAATTGCCACAATAGAAGAGGAAATGCCATTTAATCATTTCCTAGAGATTCCAGGAGCCTTATCTGATTCTAAGGGAGAAATTCTTATAGAAGTAGTAGAGGGTGGATATGAGGTACTAGAAAATGATGAAGGGGAATTAAAAGTATTAGATTTAGAGGCAAAAATTAGAGTATCAGGATTAGCTTATTCAGAAAATGAAAAGAAACTAATAGTAGATGCTTATTCTACTAGGGAAAAAATAAATATTGAAAAAGAAGAAGTAAATTTAGTAGAAAATATAAAGAATATAATCCATAAGGAAAATATAGTTAAGGATTTATCCTCTTATAGAATAAGAGAAATCTATGACCTAACGGCTTATCCTTCAGTTATAGATAGTAGATTTGTAGATGAAGAGTTTATAATAGAAGGTATCCTTATGGTACAAGGAATCTACTTAGATGATACAACAGAAGATATAAATACTTTAAGGGAAGAAGTACCATATAAATATTACTTATCTTTAGAAGAAAAGAATCCAGACCTTGTAGCAGAAGTTAGTCTTGATTTAGAAACTATTAAGGCAAATATATCTAAAGATATGTTCGTAGTAGAAGCTTCTGTCAAACATAATATTAAAATCAATAGAATGAGGTCCTTATCCTTAATCAAATCTCTGGAGGAAACAGGAGAAATAATAGATAAGAAAAACCGACCTAGTATAACAATATATATAGTACAAAGAAATGATAAGCTATGGAACATAGCAAAGAGATATAACACAACCATAGAAGAAATACTTCAGGCAAATGATAATATTAATCCAAACAATATAATAGCAGGAGAAAAGATTATCATTGAAAAGACGGTGGATATATCCTTCTAAATTTAAACCTTTAAAATATCTTAAAAACTATGGTATAATATAGAGGTGAAAATTTTTAAGGAGTAACCTATATGAAAGAGATAAAAATAGAATCTTATGGGAAAATAAACTTAGGTTTAGATGTATTATATAAAAGAGAAGATAACTACCATGAATTAAGTACCATAATGCAGCAAATAGATTTAAGTGATATATTGACCATAAAGGATATAAAAGAAGGTATAAAACTAGAAAGTAACCATAGAGATGTACCACTAGATTCTAGAAATCTGGTATATAAGTCTTGGGAAAAGATTAAGGAGAAAACTGGAATAAATAGGGGAGTTTATATAAATATAAATAAGAGAATACCAGTATCAGCAGGTTTAGCAGGAGGAAGCACCAACGCGGCAGCTACTTTAAAGGGTCTAAATGAACTTTGGGATTTAAAATTAAATGAAGAAGAACTAAGAAATATTGCAGTAGAAATAGGAGCAGACGTACCTTTTTGTACTATGGGGGGAACAGCCTTGGCAGAAGGGATAGGTGAGAAATTGACTAAGTTAAAGTCATTTAAAAACCATCAATTACTTTTAATAAACCCTGGTATGGGAGTTTCCACTGTGGAAGTATATAAAAACCTAAGACTTAAAGGAAAAAGAACTTTAGATACTAACAAAATAATTTCTTCCATAGAAAATAATGATATAAAAACATTATCAGATAATATGATAAATGTAATGGAAGAAGTAGTCCTAGAAAACAATCCTATAATAGAAGAAATTAAGAATGACCTTATAAAATATGGTTCATTAAAGCCATTAATGAGTGGAAGTGGTCCTACAGTATTTGGATTCTTTGATGATTTAGATAAGTTGCACTATTGTAAAGATAAATTAGAAAAAAAATATACTAAGGGAATAGTTGTTGAAGGAAAGACAATTTAATAATGTATATAATACCCATCTTTTGTAAACTATATTAGTTACAGGAGGTGGGTTTTTTGTATTCTGAGTTACTGAGAATTTTAAGAGGATTAAACAATTACACCACTATTTTAATGGTAATAATAGTAGGGATATTTACCTTATTATTAGACGATAGAAAATTCAAACAAAAGGGATATATAAGAGAACTAAAGATATTGAAAATCATATCCTACTCCTATATAGCCATTGGCGGACTAATGTATATTTTATTATTGGTAATGTGAGGAGATAATTATGCAAAAGATAATTCTTAAAGATATAGAAAACAATTTAAAAGTAATAGAGGAACTGTTTAAGGATTGCTATGATATTGTAATCAGACGGATTGAAGTAGGAGATGTCTATAGGGTCAAAATGGCAATAGTATACATAGATGGATTGGTAAATAAGGACCATATATCAGAATATACTATTGGTGCTTTACTATCGGAAGAAGAGGTGAAAAATTTTTCACTTCAAGGGTTTAAGTCTAAATTAACAGATATTATATACAAAGAAGTCTTATATAGTTCTGAACTTTCAGAAGAACATCATATGGATAAAATAATAGATATTATTTTATCAGGAGATACTGTACTCTTTATAGATGGTATGGAACAAGCCATTATAATAGGCTCAAAAGGGTGGGCAACAAGGGGAATTAGTGAACCAGAAACAGAAACTGTAGTTAGAGGACCTAGGGAAGGTTTTACTGAAGTATTGAAGATAAATACAACTTTGATTAGAAGAAGAATAAGGGATACCAACCTTAAAATAACTATGCAGAAAGTAGGCAGAAGATCAAAGACTGATGTAGCTGTAATATATATGGATGATATAGTGGATAAGGGAGTATTGCAAGAAGTCAATGAAAGAATAAGGTCTATAGACATAGATGCCATACAAGATAGTTCCATGTTGGAAAATTTAATAGAAGATAATTATTTATCTGCATTTCCACAAATAGAGAATACAGAAAGACCCGATTCAGTAGCAGCAGCATTATGTGAGGGCAGAATAGCCATTATAGTAGATAATTCACCTTTTGCATTAATAGTACCTGCCACAATAGGTACACTTTTTCAGTCATCGGAAGACTATTATAACAGATGGACAGAGTCTCAGATTCTAAGAAGTTTAAGACTAGTGGCATTTTTTCTATGTGTATTGTCTCCTGCACTTTATATATCCATTATTTCATATCATCCAGGAATATTGCCTACAAAGCTTACATACTATTTAGCTGCCAGTAGGATAAATGTACCTTTCCCATCAGTAGTAGAAACATTTCTAATGGAAATAACAATAGAACTCATAAGGGAATCAGGTACAAGGATTTCAGGTCCCATAGGTACTACCATAGGAATAGTTGGAGGTCTTATAATAGGTCAGGCAGCAGTAGAGGCAGGAATAGTCAGCTCTATTTTAATAATTATAGTAGCTGTAACTACTATATCTTCATTTGCTATACCAAGTTATGAATTTGCATCAGGACTTAGGGTTTGGAGATTTTTACTTATTATATTTGCTGCATTTTTAGGGTTATATGGAGTAATGCTAGGACTTATAGTGCTTATTACTCATTTAATTAAACTAAATAGCTTTGGAGTACCATTTACATCCCCATATTCTGGTTTAGGTATAAGTCAAGGAGAGTTAAAGGATACATTATTCAAATCACCGATTCAATATTTAGAAGAAAGACCAACTTTTACTAAACCAAGAAATAAAGTAAGAATGAGGAGAACTTGGAAAGATGAGAGAGACTAATGAAATATCAAGTGTTCAAATAAGAGGATTAATTGTTTCTACAGTAATTGGTGTAGGAATATTATCTCTGCCCAATAAAATGGCAATAGCCATAGGAAATGACGGATGGATACCCATAATACTTGGAGGAATATTTTCGATTATAACTGTACTTATTATAAATAAAATATTTCAGATTTATCCAAACAAAGATTTTTTTGAAATAGGAAGAGAAGCTTTAGGAAAATGGATATTTAATTTTTTTATTTTTATTTTTTTTATATATAATATGACAGTTATGGCTTCTCTATCTAGGAATCTTGCAGAGTTAGTAAAAGCATTTTTATTAGAAACCACTCCTCCAGAAGTTTTGATAATCACCTTTATACTTGCTACAACATATATTGCAAGATCAGAAATACAAATAATTGGAAGATTAGGATACCATATATATCCAATTATAATAGTAAGTATAATAATCTTAATTATATTTTCTTTGCCAAGTATAGATTATACAAATGCACTACCAGTATTTCAGTTTGATATAAGCAAACTACCAAAGGCTGTGCTAGATTCCTATTTCAGCTTTGTAGGATTTGAAATACTTTTATTTGCAATCCCCTTTGCTGAAGATAGGAATAATAATTCTAAAATTGTAAGAACCAGTATTTCGGCAATAATTATAGTAACTATTATATATTTAGTAGTATTTTTCCTTACACTATCACAGTATGGATTACACAGTTTACAAAGGCAAGCATTCCCTACAATATCCCTTATTAAGGAAATAGATTTGCCAGGATTTTTTATTGAAAATCTAGATGGCGTAGCCATGGCTATTTGGACACTGGTTATATTTGCAACAATGGCTCCAACTTACTATTCAGCAGGAAAAATATTATCAAATTTACTTGCAGTAAGAGAACATGGTTTTTTTATAATTTCAATGATACCAATTATATATATTTTTTCATTGATTCCTCAAGATGTATTACAAATAGAAACTATACTAGGAACAATGATTAATTACCTTGGAATAATAAGTGTGGTTATTCTTCCGACTTTAATTTATCTTATAGGTCTCTTTAAAGTAAGGAGGCGAGCAGATGAATAAAAAAATAATATATCTGTCGATTATAATTATATTAATCCCATTTATGACAGGCTGCTGGGATATGCAGGAAATTAATCAAATCCTATTTCCCTATTCCATAGGAATAGACTTAAATGAAGGAGAAGGCGAAAGATATGTCATTACCATCACATATCCCAATATAAATGCCATAGGAAAAAATGCAACTCAAGAAGAAAGAATACATATAGTATCTACTGTTGCATCATCGGTATTTGAAGGGGCAACACAACTGTCCACCAGATTACAATATCCTTTTAATTTTAAGATGTTGAGGGTTTTAGTGTTAGGTAAAAATATAACAAATGATGCAGGGACCGTTAAGGAAATTATAGATGGAATGAGCAGGGATTTTAGTATCAGTAAAAAAGTAAGGATTTTACAAGCAGAAGATAGTGCTGAGGATTTGCTGCTTTCTATACCAAATGCAAAGAGGCAGGAAGTAATAGAAGGAACACTTTTTAGTATGTTAAGCGGTAAAAGAAGTACTTCTAGGTATACACCAATAACACTTACAGATTTTATTAGAGAAATAGATTTAAGTGGAGTAGCCATTGCTCCTAGAGCTGCAACAGGTGTGGAAGATATAAAGTTCTTTGGAGGTGCTATATTTAAAGACTATGAGCTAATAGGATATTTAGACGAAGTACAGAATAGGGCATTGACTATTTTAAAAGGAAAATGGAAAAGTGATTTAGTAGTAGCTTCATTTCAGGATATGACTATTTCTTATATAACTACTGGTTCTAAGATGAAAAGAAAGTTTATAAAAAATAATGAGGAGTTAAAAGTAAGACTGGAAATTCGAGTAGAAGGTGCATTGCAAGAATATATCCATAGAGAAAACCCAACACTTAATAATACAGAATTAATAGAAGATATGGAAAAAGCAATAGAAAAAGAGCTTACTAAAGAAACTAATCAGGTGTTGGAAATGCTGCAAAAAGAATATAAATCAGATGCCATAGGAATAGGTGAATATATATCAAAATTCCATCCTAAAGTATGGAAAGAGGTGGGGAACGATTGGGATGAAGTTTTTGCTGATATGGATATAGAAGTAGACATAGATGTTAAGATTAGAAGAAGGGGACTAGTTCAGTAGTGAATAGTGAAAAAATACTTCGCTTTGCGAAGTGTTTTTTAGTTTAATTGGTTTCCAATCCATTGGAAACTTCCAAAGCTATTCACTATTCACTATTAGTTATTAACTATTTAAAAAAATTATGTATAAAAAATAAACCCCTGGCAACAATGATAGTAAGAAGGGGGACAAGTCTATGAAATATAAAAAAATTATTTTGGTATTATCCTTATTTATAATTAGTTTTTCTTATATAATATATCCTTATATGGAAAATAAGGCTAAGGAAGGGTTTAAAAATGAACTCATAAGATTTCATATAAGGGCAAATAGCGATATGGAAGAAGATCAAGCATTGAAGCTGAAAATAAGAGATGAGATATTAAAAGAAATGAAAATGAAATTTAAAGATACTGAAACAATAGATGAAAGTAGGGAAGTAATAGAAGCTAATATGATGGATATGAAATCCATTACAGAAAATGTAATTAAAAGAGAAGGTAAGGACTATGAAGTAAATATAAGCTTAGGACAAGATAATTTTCCTACAAGAAAGTATGGGAATTTAGTATTACCAGCAGGGGAATATGAAACTTTACTTATTACTTTAGGAGAAGGTAAAGGTCAAAATTGGTGGTGTGTCATGTTTCCACCTTTGTGTTTTGTAGATATAGAACATTCAGTTGCATATAATCTAGAAAAAGAAGTAGAAACTGAAAAAGAAGAAGAACCAAAACTAAAATTAAAATGGAAAGTAGCAGATATAGTAAAAAATATAAAAAAGAAATAGATAAATAACTCCAATTAAGATATGGAGTTATTTTTTAGTGGAATTTTTATGAATAAAATCTGGAATATTACTTAAAATAAGTAAAACTATGAAAGGAGTAAATAATCTTGAAAAAATTTATTATAATTACCACTGTTTTATCAATGGTTTTGTTATCAGTATTTTCGTTCTATGAACCTCATGCAAGTAAGCAGAGTGGCTTTTATGCTCCAAGAATTCTTTACTGGGGATCTCAAGGTCAAGATGTAAGGACAGTTCAAGATAAACTACTTAGGTGGGGATACTATGATGGTAAAGTAGATGGAGTATATGGTGCAAGAACTTACAGAGCTGTAAGAAAGTTTCAAGCTAAAAATGGGCTTACAGTTGATGGCGTAGTAGGAACATCTACAGCTAAGGCATTGGGTATGGCAACAGCAGCAACTACTACTGCTTCAACAGGAGGAGTAGATAGAAAAACCGATGAATATCTATTAGCAAGGGCTATACATGGTGAAGCCAGAGGAGAACCTTATGTAGGAAAGGTAGCAGTAGCAGCAGTTATACTCAATCGAACTAGAAGCTCTTCTTTCCCAAATACAGTAGCCAGTGTAATATACCAGCCCCTTGCATTTACGGCAGTTGCTGATGGACAAATAAATCTAACTCCAAACAAAGATTCCATAAATGCCGCAAGAGATGCCTTAAATGGATGGGATCCAACCTATGGATGTCTGTATTATTGGAACCCAGTTACAGCAACATCTAAGTGGATATGGTCAAGAAAAGTAATGTTAAAAATAGGTAAACACTGGTTTGGAGTATAAATACAGCTAATAACTAATAGTGAATAGTGAATAATTTTTAGTAAGGTTTTCAGGTCTTTTAATCTTTTCAACTATTAGTTATTAACCATTCACTATTCACTAGAATAGAAAGGGAGGTAAAAATGGATAAGCGACGACATATAATTGCCCCAGCCTTACTAAGTCTTCTACTTATTGCATCATTAGTATGGGGATATAATCAAAATCAAAGTAGGATTAATTATGAAACTGCCTTAGAAAATACCTATCAGAGATTATTCTTCGATATTAAGAAACACGTAGAAAATGTTCAGGTAAACTTGTCTAAGGCACTAGTAGCCAGTTCCAAAGAGCAAAATGTAGTATTGTTTTCACAAATTATGAATGAGGCATTTTTTGCTAAAGAAAAATTGAGTCAAATGCCAATAACTCATGCAGAAACTGCAAAGACAGAAAAGTTTTTAACACAAACAGCAGATTACGCTTCTTATTTAATAAAGAAGCATATGCAGGGAGAAGATATAACCCAAGATCAAAGAGAAACATTAAACAGCCTTCAATCGAATTCTCAAGCATTTAACCAAGAATTATCAAAATTACATGATAGTCTGATGGATTCCAATTTTACATTAGGTGCTATGAGTAATCAGCAGAAAAAGAATGTGGAAGAAGGTAATAACCAAGTATTCCAGACATCTTTAGTGACAATGGATAAACAAATGGGAAAGATGCCAGAATTAATATATGATGGTCCTTTCTCAGATCAAATAGTAAATAAAAAGGCTATAGGACTACCGAAGAATGATGTATCTTTAAATGACGCCCAAAAAGCAGCACAGGATTTTTTCGGAAGAGATAGGGTAAAGGGTATTGAGGCATTTGAAGAAGGTGAGCATATAAATGAAGCAAGACTTCCAGCATATACATTTCATTTATATCCTAACAGCCAATCAAAAGACTTAGCAGTATATATGGGAGTATCTAGAAAAGGCGGTAAAGTAGTTTGGATGGAAAATCCAAGGCCAGTATCTAATGCAAAACTATCTATAAAAAATGCAGAAGAAAAGGCATTAAAGTATTTAAAGGAAAAGGGTTTTGAAAATATGGAGGCAAACTACTCGCTAAAATATAATGGAAGTATATTATTTAACTTTGCCAACACTCAAGATGATATAACCATTTATCCTGATTTAATTAAAGTGAAAGTAGCATTAGATACAGGGGAAATAGTAGGATTTAATGCATCTGCATATTATATGAACAACCAAGAAAGAAATATAACATCTCCGCATTTAACTGAGGAAGAGGCAAGAGCTAAAATAAAGACTAATTTTAATATAGATTCTGCTCGATTAGCCATAATACCAAGTGGTGCAAATGAAGTTTTATGTTATGAATTTAAAGGAAAATATAATAAATCAGATTTTATAGTATATATAAATGCCTTAGATGGCAGAGAAGAACAAATTCTACAAATAATAAAAGATGAAAATGGTACTCTAACATTTTAATAAAAACAAGGTTTCGGATAGTTTTCCGAAACCTTGTTTCTTGTATTTTCTTGCAATTTTTGTTTAAAAACCATATAATTAGGATATAGTCTAAATATATATACATATATATAGATAAATATAAATTTAGGAGGTATAGTCGTGAAAAAATTATCATTATTATCATTGTTACTTGCACTTACAATATCACTTACAGCTTGTACAGGCGGAGAATTGAAGCTTTATAATGGATTTAACAAAATGCAGAATATAACGTCAGTAGAGACTGAAACAGAAGTGAATTTCACTTTCAAAGGTGAAGGTTTTGCAGAGGAAGAACAAGTAGTATTTGACCAAATATCTGCTATGTTCAATGATTCAAGTATTAAAATTCACCAAAAATCAACTCAAAATAAAGAAAAGACAGTTGCTAAAGCAGAAATGAATACAGATATGAACTTTGGCGGAATGGGTATGAATACTAAAGTTTGGGTTGATGTAGATATGTCAAAGGATAAACCTAAAATTGTAGAAATAATAAAAATGCCTCAAATGTTAATGGCATCTATGGCTGCAGATGGAACACCAAAGGAATATGTAGTATATGATATAGGTGATATTCTAAATCAAGAAGATGCTTTAAACTTCACTGAATTAGCAAACTTTATGAAAGAATTTCAACCTAAATTAACTGAATTTATGAAATCAATGGAAAAAGATTTCAAGCCTAGTATAGAACTAGTTAAAGAAAAAGGAAAAAGAGAAATTGATGGAAAGAAATTAGATATATATGAATTAAAATTAAATGATGATACTCTAAAAGAATTAGTAAAATATGCAGTAAACTATAGTCTAGATTCAGAAGTAGTTATGAATTTTATAAAAGAGTATATGAATCAAGTGACAAAAGTGGCATTGGCAAATATGCCAGAAAATGAAAGAGCAGATGGAGAAAAAGAAATAAAGGCAGTAACGGAAGAATTAGAGAAGAAATTGCCAGAATTTAAAACACAGTTTAATAAGTTTATGGAAGATTACAAAGATGTTAAGATACTAGGACAAAATGGAATAAAGATTGAATATGGAATCGATAACAAAGGATATATAGTTCATGAAAAAGGAAATATTGATTTAAGAATTGATTTAGCCAATATATCAAAAGTTATGGGTGAAGAAGTAAAAGGTATAATAAACTTGGGAATCAACTATAACTCAAAGAGCTATAATATAAACCAAGATATTAAAATAGAAATGCCAACTTTAAATAAAGATAACTCCATTAGCTTTATGGAATTAATGGAAAGCCAAATGAATCAAATCCATTCTCCACAACCACAATTACCATAAAAAATAAGAGAACATATTTAATATGTTCTCTTTTTGCTAATAAATAAGTATAATAGAGATAGAAGATAGTTAAAGGAGTGTTTTCATGGACAACAGACCAATAGGAGTATTTGATTCTGGAATTGGTGGACTTACTGTACTTAAAGAAATAATGGAACAATTACCAGGTGAAGATATAGTATATTTTGGTGATACAGCAAGGATACCCTATGGCTCTAGATCAAAGGAAACTGTAATAAAATATGTAATAGAGTCATTTGATTTTTTAATGACTAAGGATATAAAAGCAATTGTCATAGCATGTAATACAGCTTCAGCTTTGGCAATGGAAGAAGCACAAGCTAAGTTTAGTGTTCCAATTATAGGAGTAGTAGAGCCTGGAGCTAAGGCTGCTGCAGGGTGCAGTAAGAACAATACCATAGGTATAATAGGTACAGAAGGAACTATAAATTCTGGTGCATATCAAAAAAAAGTAAGGAAGATATTACCTACAGCAGAAATCATAGGGGTGTCCTGCCCATTATTCGTGCCTATAGTAGAAGAAGGCTGGGAAAATTCAGATGTAGCTGAATTGGCTGCGAGAAAATATTTATTGGATTTAAAAGAACACAATATAGATACTTTAGTATTGGGATGTACTCACTATCCTACCTTAAGATATACCATAGGGAAAATATTAGGAGAAAAAGTAACTCTAGTAAATCCAGCTTACGAAACTGCAAAGCTTACTAAAAATATATTAAAAGAAGAAGGATTACTAAATGAGAAAATAGATGGTGGAACTTATAGATACTATGTAAGTGATGCTCCAAGTAAATTCCAAAGAATAGGCGGAAATATTATTAGAAGAGAAATAGATGTAGTTGAAAAAGTAGTATTAGGCAATTAATAGTGAATAGTTATTTCCTATTCACTAAATTAGGCGGAGAACCGCCTAATTTTAGGCAATAGATGCCAAATATTAAGCGCTAAGGAGGATTCTATGAAAGACTTATTTTTTAGGGAAAATGTATTGGATATTTTAGATTACCTAGAGGAAGGACTACATATCATAGATAAAAACGGTATAATAGTGTATTATAATAAGTTTGCACAAGGAATAGATGGAATAGACAGAGAAAAAGTCATAGGCAGACACTTACTGGAAGTATACCCATCTTTGACTGATGAAACCAGTACCCTTTTAACAGTAATCCGTACTGGAGAGCCTCTATATAAGAAAGAGCAAACTTTTATCAACTATAAAGGAGAAAAGATCACAACTATAAATACATCTATTCCAATTAAATCTAAAGGACGAATAGTAGGAGCCTTAGAAATATCCAAGGATATAACCACAGTTAGACAGATGTCAGAAAAAATAGTTGAGCTTCAAGATAAATTATATAATAAGAAGCAGAAACCTTCTACAAAGAAAACAAATGAATCAGCAGAATACACATTATTGGATATTATAGGAGAAGATAAAGAAATTTTGAGGCTAAAATCCATTGTGTTGAAGGCAGGGGAATCAGATATATCAGTATTAGTATCTGGAGATACAGGTACAGGAAAGGAATTGTTTGTCCATTCTATTCACAATGTAAGCCATAGAAGCTCTAAGCCTTTTATTACACAAAACTGTGCGGCATTACCTGCAAATCTTCTTGAAGGAATTCTATTTGGAACCATAAAAGGAGGATTTACAGGAGCAGAAGATAGACCAGGATTATTTGAATTGGCCCATGGTGGAACTCTTTTTTTAGATGAAATTAACTCCATGCCCTTAGAACTTCAGTCAAAGCTTTTAAGAGTATTGCAGGATGGGAATATAAGAAGAGTTGGAGCTACAAATACTATAAAAGTTGACGTTAGAATAATAGCAGCAACTAATATTCCTCCAGAGGAAGCAATAGAAAAAAGACAAATAAGAAAAGATCTATACTATAGACTAAATGTATTGTCTCTTGAAATCCCACCATTGAGGGAAAGAAAAGGAGATATTCCAATTTTAGTAAATTACTTTATAAATAAGTTCAATAAAAAATTTGATAAAAAAGTAGAGAATATATCTAATGAAGTCTTGAACATATTCAATAATTATGACTGGAGTGGAAATGTACGAGAACTGGAACATTTACTAGAAGGAATAATTGGCATATCAGATAAAAAAATATTAGAAGTAGAAGACCTACCATATAAATTCAAGAAATATAAAAAAGAAACCATACAAAATCTATCCCTTACAGAGATTTTAGAAACAACGGAAAAAGAAATAATAAAAGAAGCCTTAGGAAAAACAGATAATAATATAACTAAAACAGCAGAAATACTAGGAATACCAAGGCAAACTTTGCAGTATAAAATACAAAGGTTGAAGCTTTAACTTCAACCTTTGTATTTTATATAATTATGAGTTAGCTTTGCCGAAAAATGGGCAGATTTTTATATGATAAACACTTCTTTGGCAGAAAATACTTTATTTTCTTTATAAAAAATTTATACTGAATCTCTCAAATCTAGTTAAATTCACCAAAATACTTAATTTACAATTCAAAATTCACAATTCAAAATTTGTCAACAAATAGTTGGCATATCTTTTGCATTATATAATTATAAATAAATTTTTAACAATATACTGGGAGGAATGTAAAATGAAAAAAGGATGTCCATACGGAACGCATAGAGTTATTGAACCAAAGGGAGTTTTACCACAACCAGCATTAAAAATTGACAATGATATGGAGATTTATGACAACGAAATACTTATAGATGTTCAAACACTTAATGTAGATTCAGCAAGTTTTACACAAATAAAAGAACAGGCTAATGGAGATATAGAAGAAATCAAGAAAATAATGAAAGGCATAGTGGCAGAAAGAGGAAAGCACCAAAATCCAGTTACAGGATCAGGTGGAATGTTAATAGGTACAGTGGAAAAAATAGGACCAGCTTTAGAAGGAAAAACTGACCTTAAAGTAGGAGATAAAATAGCTACTTTAGTTTCTTTATCTTTAACACCTCTTAGAATAGATGAATTTAAAGAAATAAGAAAAGATGTAGACCAAGTTGATATAGTAGGTAAGGCAATATTATTTGAATCAGGAATTTATGCAGTTATTCCATCAGATATGCCAGAAAACTTAGCACTATCAGTATTAGACGTAGCAGGAGCACCAGCACAAACAGCGAAACTAGTTAAACCAGGAGATACTGTAGTAGTTATAGGAGGAACAGGAAAATCAGGTATGCTTTGCCTATACGAAGCGAAAAAGAGAGCAGGAGTTACAGGAAAAGTTATTTGTATTGGCTCAAGGGACACTACTTTACAAAGATGTAAAGATTCAAACTTAGCAGATGTATATATAAAAGCCAATGCAACAGATGCAGTAGAAATCTTAGAAAAAGTAAAAGAAGCTACTAATGGAGAAATGGCAGATATAGTAATCAATACAGTAAATATCCCAAATACAGAAATGTCAAGTATTTTAATTTGCAAGGATAGGGGAATAGTTTACTTCTTCAGTATGGCAACAAGCTTTACAAAGGCTGCTTTAGGAGCAGAAGGAGTAGGTAAAGACGTAACTATGATAGTAGGAAACGGATATACAAAAGACCATGCAGCAATATCATTAGAACTAATGAGAGAATCAGAAGAATTAAGAAAAATATTTACAGAACTTTATGCCTAAAAAACAGTTAATAGTGAAAAGTGAATAGTTGCTGTTCACTTTTCACCATTCACTATTAGTTATTAACTAAAAATAAGGGGGACTTATCTTGAGAAGGTATAATGAAATTGAACTTTGGAAAGATGTTAGCGAGGAAGAATGGAATGACTGGCGTTGGCAAGTTAGAAATAGAATTTCTGATGTAGATACTTTAAAAAAAATAATCAATATAACAGAAGAAGAAGAAAAGAATATAGGTGCTGTACTTGAAAAATTTAGAGTAGGAATTACACCATATTATGCTTCACTAATGGACCCAGATGATCCTCATTGTCCAGTGAGAATGCAGGCAGTACCAACAATAATGGAAACTCATATTAGCGATTCAGACCTAGAAGACCCACTACATGAAGATGAAGATTCACCAGTACCAGGATTAACTCATAGATACCCAGATAGAGTATTGTTTTTAATTACAGATCAATGTTCAATGTATTGCAGACATTGTACTAGAAGAAGATTTGCAGGACAGAAAGACACAGGAGTACCAAGAGACAGAATAGATGCCTGTATAGAATATATAAGAAATACACCTGAAGTAAGAGATGTGTTATTGTCAGGGGGAGACTGTTTATTAGTATCTGATGATGTTTTAGAATATATTATCTCAAAATTAAGAGAAATTCCACATGTGGAAATAGTAAGACTAGGAAGTCGTACGCCAGTAGTACTTCCACAAAGAATTACAGATGATCTAGTAAATATGTTGAAAAAATACCATCCAATATGGTTAAATACCCACTTTAATCATCCAAAAGAAATAACTGCTGAATCAAAAGCTGCCTGTGAGAGATTAGCAAATGCAGGTATCCCTTTAGGAAATCAATCTGTATTACTTAGAGGAATCAATGATTGTCCACATATAATGAAGGATTTGGTACATGGATTAGTTAAAATGAGAGTAAGACCTTATTATATCTATCAATGTGACCTTTCCATGGGAATTGAACACTTTAGAACCAAAGTATCTAAAGGTATTGAAATAATAGAAGCCCTAAGAGGTCATACATCAGGCTATGCAGTACCTACATTTGTAGTAGATGCACCAGGTGGTGGAGGAAAGACTCCAGTAATGCCTCAATATATTATCTCCCAATCACCAACTAAAGTAGTGCTAAGAAACTACGAAGGAATTATTACAACATATACAGAACCACAAATCATAGAAGAACCATGCGATTGTCCTGTATGTAAAGGGGAAAGACAAGGAAAAATCACAGGAGTAGCAGAACTTTTACAAGGTAACGAAGTAAAATCCATGGAACCAAGTGATTTGGAGAGACATAATAGGAAACACTAGGATGTTTCCACTTGTGAATTTTGAATTAAAACCATAAACAATTCAAAATTTGCCACTGAAAGGAGCATCTTATGTTAGAGTTTATAAATGGTAAATATAAAACAATATCTATAGTGGGTATGGCTAAAAATAGTGGAAAGACTGTTACACTTAATCATTTAATAGGAGAGGCTGTCGAACAGGGAGTGACCATAGGAATTACCTCCATAGGTAGAGATGGAGAATCTTTAGACATCGTTACAGAAACTGAGAAGCCTCGTATCTATGTAGAAGCAGGTACACTGATTGCTACATCTACAGGAATGATTGGTTTAGGAGATGCTACTATTGAAATACTTACAGTAACAGAATATAGAACGCCTTTAGGTGAAATAGTCATAGGTAGAGTAAAAGATGAGGGTTATGTTGAAGTAGCAGGCCCTCAGCTTCTTTCTGAAATAAAAAATGTATCAGATATTATGTTAAACTTAGGTGCAAAATTTGTCATTATAGACGGAGCTTTAGATAGGTTATCTCAAGCAGCCCCGGCTATATCAGAAGCTACCATATTAGCTACAGGAGCAGTATTATCTCGTGATATAAATAAAGTCATAGAAGAAACAATCCATACAGTAAACACTTTGAGCCTTCCCGTAGTAGAAGATATGAAAGTCAGAAATATCATAAGAAAATTAATGGACAACAATGAAATAGCAGTCATAGATGAAAATAAAAAAGTAACAAATATTCCTTTAAAAACTGCTTTAAATGGAGGGCATATCATAGGAGATTATCTAAGAGATAACTCAAGATATTTAGTGATTCCAGGTTCTTTAGTGAAAAAGACCATAGAGGATTTGAGAAGAACTACGAGACGATATAAAAATATAGATATAGTAATTCGTGATGGAACTAAAATATTTATAAATCCAAAGGATTGGCTGGTGTTTCTACATGCAGGTGTAAGAGTAAAGGTATTGGATCCTGTAAACTTAATATGTATTACACTAAACCCTTATGCTCCAGCAGGTTACTATTTTGAGCCAAGGGAATTTCTATCTAAAATGAAATCTTACATAACTAAAATACCAGTAATGGATTTAGTATTAGGTGGTGAGTAAATGGAATTCATGGATGAAAAAACCATAGAAACCTTAGAATTTAGATATATTCTAAACAATATAAAAACCCTTACACCTTACGGGAAAATGTATAAAAATAGACTAAAAGCCTTTGAAATAGGAGAAGAAAAGAAATTAATAGAGGAACTAGGTAGAATAGAATCCTATCTTCCTGTTGTAGAAAACAGAGAAATTATAAGCCCCATAGATAGTATCTTTTCCCATGTAAAAGATTTAAGAGCTTCCATTAAACGTACTATGGAGGACTTTATTCTTACAGAAGTAGAGTTGTTTGAAATAAAGACCTTTCTTTTTATAGTCAAAGACTTAAATGAAATAATAAAAAAATATAATATTAAAGTATATGAAAATACAGAGATCATACCAATAAAGTCTTTAGAAAGACTTTTAGACCCTGAAGAAACAGGAGTTTCCACATTTTATATCTACGACAACTATTCCGAAGAGCTAAAGTCTATTAGAGAGAAAAAAAGAAATCTAGATAAGGAAATCAAAATAGAGAAAAAGAAGATTAGGGAAAAAATAGAAGAGGAGTTTAAACTAAGGCTTCAACCAGATTTATCACTATCTATACCAAAGAGTAATAGAGAATTAATAGAAAAAGTTGAAAATTATCCTTACCTTATTTATACATCAGAAACCTATATAAATATAAAATTCGCCATAAAACCAACAGAATATATGATAAATCTAGAACAGGAAGTACTTATTTTAAAAGGGAAGGAAGAAAAAGAAGAATTAAGAATTAGAGAATTCCTGTCACAAGAAATAAATAAAAGAAAAAAAGAAATATTTAGAAATATGAGAAGTATTGGGATGCTAGATTTGATTTTAGGAAAAGCCAAATATGCTTTAGATATAAATGGAGTAAAACCAGAAATAATACAAGAACATAAAATAGTAATTGAAGATGGAATCCATCCCAAAGTTTGTTACGCTTTAAAAGAAAAGGATTTAGAATTTACCCCTATATCTATAGAGTTGAAAGAAGGAGCAACCTGTATAACAGGTGCTAATATGGGTGGAAAAACCATTAGTTTAAAACTTGTAGGACTATTATCTGCAATGGCACAATATGGATTATTTGTACCAGCCAAAAAGATGAAATATGGACTAAATAAATTTATAAAAACCTCCATAGGAGATATGCAGTCTGCGGATTCAGGATTATCTACCTTTGGGGGAGAAATAAAAACTGTCAGCGAAGCTATAAATTTAGCCAATGAAAGAGGAATCATTTTAATAGACGAATTAGCAAGGGGAACTAATCCAGAAGAAGGCTATGCCATATCAAAGGCAATAGTTAGTTACTTAAAAGATAAGAGACTCATAAGCCTTTTGACTACACACTATGATAATATAGCCAATTTAGAAAGAGTAGTTCATCTTCAAGTAATAGGCTTATCAAAAATAAATATATTTGACTTAGCAGAAGAACTAGATGCAGATAAAAAAATGCAGATAATCAACAAATATATGGATTATCGTTTAAGAGTAGTAGCAAAAAATGCACCAGTTCCCAAAGATGCACTAAATATAGCTAGAATAATGGGATTAGATGAAAAAATACTTAAAATAGCAGAAAGATATATCAGTAGTTGAACTAAAAAAAGAGGGAGTGAATTAAATGAGCAAACTTAATCTCGATCAAAGTTTAATAGAAAGTTGTCGAAATGCTGCTAAAAATATTGCAAGTGAGACACAAAAATTTATCGATGAACACACTACAACAGCAACAGAAAGAACCATTACCAGACTTCTTGGAGTAGATGGAGTAGATGAAATAGAGAAACCATTGCCAAATGTTATAGTAGATAATATAAAAGAAGGTGGAGGCTTAGAAAGAGGGGCAGCTTATTGGATAGGAAATGCAATGGTGCAAACAGGCTTGACACCTCAAGAAGTAGCAGAAAAAGTGGCTCTAGGAGAAATCGATATAACAAGACTTCCGGCAAGTGATGAAGGAAAGATAAAAGAAACCATATATAAAATTGCAGAAGAAACCGTATTTAAGATTAAAGAAAATAGAAATAAAAGACAACATTACTTAAACACCATAGGAGAAGGAGAAAAACCATATCTGTATGTAATTGTAGCCACAGGAAATATATATGAAGATATAGTCCAAGCTAAAGCAGCTGCTCGTCAAGGAGCAGATGTAGTAGCAGTTATTAGAACCACAGGACAATCACTTCTAGACTATGTACCTTATGGACCTACTACAGAAGGATTTGGAGGAACTTATGCAACTCAAGAAAACTTTAGACTAATGAGAGAGGCATTAGATGAAGTAGGAGAAGAAGTAGGAAGATATATAAGACTATGTAACTACTGTTCAGGACTTTGTATGCCAGAAATTGCAGCTATGGGAGCCATTGAAAGACTAGATATGATGCTAAATGATGCCCTGTATGGAATCTTATTTAGAGATATAAATATGCAGAGAACCTTAATAGACCAATATTTCTCCAGAATGATAAATGGTTTCGCAGGTATTATTATAAATACAGGTGAAGACAATTACTTAACTACAGATGATGCAGTAGAAGCAGCACATACAGTATTGGCATCACAATTTATAAATGAACAATTTGCACTTAAAGCAGGAATACCAGAGGAGCAAATGGGACTAGGCCATGCTTTTGAAATGGATCCTGATGTGGAAAACGGATTTTTATTGGAATTGGCTCAAGCACAAATGGCTAGAGAAATATTTCCCAATGCACCACTGAAATATATGCCGCCTACAAAGTTTATGACAGGAAATATACTTAAAGGTCATGTACAAAATGCTATGTTTAATATGGTGTCCATTATGACAAATCAAGGTATTCAACTATTAGGTATGCTGACAGAAGCCATACACACACCACATTTACAAGATAGATATTTGTCCATAGAAAATGCAAAATATGTATTCAACAATGCAAGAAGTCTTGGAGAAGAAATAGAATTTAAAAAAGATGGTATAATCCAAAACAGAGCACAAGAAGTTCTGCAAAATGCAGAAAAACTCTTAACTCAAATAGAGAAAGAGGGATTGTTTAAAACCATAGAAGAAGGAAAATTTGGTGGAGTAAAAAGAACTCCTACAGGCGGAAAAGGATTAGATGGAGTAGCAAAGAAAGACTCTGGTTATTTTAATCCATTTGTAGAGCTAATGCTAGGAGGTAGAGAATAATGGCTGAAGTTCAAAAAGTAGATCTAACAAAAATAAAACCCTATGGAGATACATTAAATGATGGAATGGTACAAATGGGATTTACCCTTCCAGTGCCTCAAGGTGACGAAGCCTCAGAAGCAGCGAGACAATTAGCAAGAAAAATGGGTTTTGAAGAACCATCTGTAGTATATTCAAAGGATTTAGGTGTAGGATATACTTACTTTGTAGTATATGGTAAAACTACTCATACAGTAGATTTTACAAAAATAGAAGTGCCAAAGGTAGATGTAGATATATTATCTAAAGAAGAAGTGGAAATATATATAAAAGATAATATAAAAAGAAATGTAGTAATAGTAGGAGCTTGTACAGGTACAGATGCCCATACAGTAGGAATAGATGCCATAATGAACATGAAAGGCTATGCAGGACATTTTGGTCTAGAAAGATATGAAGGAGTAGACGCATACAATCTAGGTTCTCAAGTTCCGAATGAAGAATTAGTGGCAAAGGCAATAGAATTAAAAGCAGATGGAATCCTAGTATCACAAGTAGTTACACAAAAGGATGTACACATACCAAATATGACAGAACTAGTAGAGCTACTTGAAGCCGAAGGAATGAGAGACAAAATAATACTATGCTGTGGAGGTCCGAGAATTAGCCACGAATTGGCAAAAGAATTAGGCTACGATGCGGGATTTGGCACAGGAAGTTTTGCAGAAGATGTGGCAACCTTTGTAGTTACAGAAATGGTAAATAGAGGATTAGTATAGAATAAATCCAATATTTTTCAATAACTCCGATTTTTGGTGACTAAAACTAAAAATCGGAGTTATTGCTTTGGTTGACCTAAGACCTTGAATATTATAAAATAATATTTATGGGAGATGACAAAATGAAAAATAAAATACTACAAACTATAATGGCCATATTTCTTATGATTATATTGAGTTTATCCATAATGACAGTAACTCTATTATTTTCAAGGGCTGTGGCAGACGTTAATTTACTGAATACCTATTTTGCAGACAAGCTGCTAATACTGATGAACTTTTTACCTATATTTTTATTTATGGTATTTGCCTATTTAATATTTAATAGGCTTTGGGCAAGTTTTTCACTTACTAGCTTATTATTTATTACTTTATCCATAATAAATAAGTTAAAGTTAAGCTATAGAGATGATCCATTTACATTTATAGACTTAAAACTATTTGGTGAATCCTTGACCATGGCTAAAAAATATGATGTTGGTTTAAGTAAAGAAATAATAATTATGATACTTTTATTTATAGGCATTGCCATTGCTCTTAAATTTCTCTGTAATTATAAGATTAATTCTTCTAAGATGAGAGTAGTGCTTTTGGCTATATTCATAATTGGGACTACAATAATATCTAAGGAATTTTACTTTAATCCTAAAGTATATGCACAAGTAGGAGATAAGTCCAATATAAATATATGGATAAAGACCCAACAGTTTCAAGTAAGGGGTTTCGTATATCCCTTTATTTATAGTTCCCTTGATGCAGTAGAGCAAAAGCCTGAAGGATACAATAAGGCAGAGGCAGTAACTGCTTTTAATTCCATTGATCCTATGGACATAAGAGAAGAAGAAAAAGTAAATATAATAGCCATTATGTTAGAAGCCTATAATGACTTCTCTAAATTTCCAGGTGTAGATTTAAATATAGATATATATAAAAACTTTCATGACATTCAAAAGGAATCTATTCATGGGAATTTAGTAACCAATATATTTGCAGGAGATACAATAAAAACTGAAAGAGGGTTTTTAACTGGGTTTCACAACCAGCCTAAATATTATAAACAAACCAATTCCTTTGTGTGGTATCTAAAGGAACAAGGCTATAGGACAGAAGCCATGCACCCAATTACAGGACAATTTTATAATCGACAAAATGCAAATGAGTATTTGGGATTTGACTACTTTGAACATATGGATAATAGATATAAGGATATATCCCCAGATTATCTAAGGGATGAAGATTTCTTTAAATATATAATAGAAGGATACGAAAAAAATAAAGGTAAATCACCTTATTTCAATTTCTCAGTAACATATCAAAACCATGGACCTTATTCGGAAGAGGCAAATACAGATAAGGAATATTTAAAGAAAAAAGATAAGTATGATGAAAAACTATATAATATAATAAACAATTATTTTACAGGAATAAATAAAACGGACAAGGCTTTGAAGGATTTAGTTGATTACTTTAGAAAAGAAGAAGAACCAACTATAATCATTTTATTTGGAGACCATAACCCTTGGCTTGGAAAAGAAAACTCAGGATATACCATGATGGATATAAACTTAGATTTATCCACTGTAGAAGGATTTGAAAATTACTATGAGACTCCTTATTTGATATGGGGAAATAATAGTGCAAAGGAGGTTTTGCAAAAGGATTTTCAAGGCAGAGGAAATGACATAAGTCCAAACTTCCTAATGGCAGAACTATTTCAGTATCTAGACTGGGAAGGAAATGAATATATGCAGGAAATAGTAAAACTAAAAGAAAATATAGATGTAGTTCACCAACTTTTCTTCAAGGAAAATGGAGAATATAAAAAAGAGTTATCAGAAGAAAATAAAAAGCTTTGGGAAGACTTTAAAAACAAAGAGTATTACTATAGTCATGATTTTAAGAAATAAGGTGTTAAAAGGGA
The DNA here is from genome assembly GCF_018917845.1 of Tissierella pigra. Lineage (NCBI taxonomy): Bacteria > Bacillati > Bacillota > Tissierellia > Tissierellales > Tissierellaceae > Tissierella > Tissierella pigra. The sequence continues at coordinate 3,321,346 of NZ_JAHLPJ010000001.1, read as the reverse complement.
TTTTCCCTTTTAACATCTTGCTTATCAGGAGGTAAAAATGACATTATCAATTTTATTTATATTAAAAACAATTTTGTATATGAACATTACTACAGTGGAATTCAATCAATTATCAATATTTTTAATTACATATATGATTACATTGTTAATTATATCTTTAATAGACCAAACTAAACTCAAGTATAAAAATGGAATTATAATAATATTTTATAGTTTAATATCTTTTATAATGTTTGTTGATGTAATTTATTATATGCAGTTTGCATCTTTACCATCAGTGGCTATGCTAAGTCAAACTAAGCAATTGACCGCAGTGGGAGATAGTATAAAGTACTTAGTAGATATAAAAAACTTACTATTGATATTAGATATACCTATATTGATACTTATATTTTTATATAAAATAGATAAAGTAAAGTGCCCTGTATTGAAAAAGGTAAGAACCTATATAATATTAGGAATTTTAGCATTAGCTGTAATATATGTAAATATTACAGACCAAAATCAATCTATAAAGGCACAAGAATTTTATTCTTTTCATGCTATAGATGTGGTAAATAACATGAGTAAAGTCTTTTCCAAAGAGGTAAATACTAGATTAACAGAAGAAGATATAAATGAGTTGAAAAATAGAACAGAAATACAAGAAGGGAAATTATCTAGTTTAGGCAAAGATAGGAATCTAATAGTATTGCAAGTTGAGTCCTTACAAAATTTTGTAATTAATATGGAATATGAAGGACAAGAAGTTACGCCAAATCTAAACAAACTTATAAAGGATAGTTCTTCAGTATACTATGACAAATATTATCAATTAATAGGAAGAGGAAACACATCTGATGCAGAGTTTGTATCACATAACTCCATGTATCCTTCCATGGAAGAGCCAAGTTATGTACAGTATGAAAACAATAAATTCTATGGATTGCCTTGGCTTCTTCGAGACAATGGATATACTGCCTGGGCAATGCACGGTTATAAGAAGGAGTTTTGGAATAGAGAAAAGGCATATATTGCACAGGGGTTTCAAAGATTTATATCTGAAGAGGACTATGAATTTGAAGAAACAATAGGTTTTGGACTAAGAGATGAAGATTTTTTAAAACAATCAATAGAATATATAAAAGAAATGGATAATATGGATGAAAACCCTTTTTATGCCTTTTTGATAACTTTAACCTCCCATGCTCCATATAAAATGTCTGAAGAATATCATGGACTAAATTTAAACGAGAAGCATAAAGATACTTTATTAGGTAATTATTTGCAATCTATACATTATACAGATAAATATATAGGAGAATTTATTGAGAACTTGAAAGAAACTGGAATATATGAAGAAAGTGTAATAGCACTATATGGCGACCATTTTGCTATATCCAGTACTCAAAAAGAAGTACAAGATATGATGTCAGAATTTCTAGGACAGCACTATGATTTTGATACTATGATGAATATACCATTGATTATCAATATACCAGGAGAAACAATTAAAGAGACCATATCCACAGTAGGCAGTCCCTTGGATTTTTACCCGACTATTATGAATATTATGGGGTATAAAAATGAAAAGGGCTTAGTATTCGGCAGAGATTTGACAAATTACACAGGCAATAATTTTGTAGCTCCACAGACATATATGTTAAAAGGGTCCTTTATAGATAAAGATACACTATTTGTCGTATCTAGAGATGGTATATTTGAACATAGCAGAGCCGTAAACAAGAAAACTGGAAAAGAAGTAGAAGTAGAACAGTTTAGAGAACAATATGAAAAAGCAATAGAAGAAATAAACAAGTCAGAATTTATTTTAAAGAAGGATATATTAAAAATCTATATGGAAAACAACGGACAGATAAATCTGGAGCAACTGGAGGATATTCAGATAGAAAATAAGGAGTTGATAAAAGCAGGTGATTACGGTTCAATTGAGGACTTAGAGGAAGATTACAATAAGGGGTATAGGCTTTTGGCTCTTACCTTAGAATGGGAAGATGAAGACACAATAATCATAAAAAACAATACATCCAAAATAACAATGGCTGATTTGGCAAAATGGGTGAGAAAAAAAGAAGATGTATATATAGTCCTAAGAACTATGGAAGAAAATGAAGATATATTTGTAAAATTAAAAGAAGAATATGAGGAATTTAGATATAGATTTATACCAGAAATAAAATATTTTGACCACTATATACCTGTATCATATATGGGCTTTAGAAATGTAATATTGGATATAAGTAGTGGGGACTATAATGAAAATGAAATTATAGATTTCCTAAGGAGATACCCTAACTTTGGGGTGACAATGTCTGAACCACAATTACAATCAGATTTAGTAAAGAAAATTAGGGAGCTGGGAGTCAATCCTTACTTAGACAGCATAACCAATGAAAGGGAACTTAAAAAATTACAAAGAAAGGGAATTTTTGGAGGCTTTATAAAATAAATAGAATACTAATTTTGGGAGGTATATATGAAAAAGACAATAGCATTTCTACTAATCTTAACCTTGTTAATACCAAGTACTGTATGGGGAGAATCACAAAGCACATATGAAGAAAAAGAAGCAAATTTACTTTTCTTTGTAGACGTATTGGATTATATACAGGAAAAGTACCCCTTTGAAATAGATGAGGATAAATTAATTGAAGGAGCACTAAAGGGAATGTTAGGTTCTTTAGACCCTTATAGTGACTATTATAATTCAGAAGAAGCAGAAATTATATATAAGAATTTATTTGGCACCTTTGGAGGTATAGGTGTAACCATAGAAGAAAAAGAAGGATATATAAATATAAAAAACACATTAAAGGATCAACCAGCACAAAAGGCAGGTATAAAGGAAAACGATCTTATTGTATCTGTAGATAATATGGATATAAAAAATTTACCACTAGAAAAAGTATCCTCTATGATTCAAGGAGAAAAAGGTACAGCAGTAAAACTTGGAATTAAAAGAGGCAGTGAAGTTTTAACCTTTAATATAAAAAGAGATATTATAGAAATAAGTCCTGTAAAATCGGAAATTCTAAAGGAGAAAATAGGATATATAAAAATAGAGGAATTTAATTCTCAAACCACTGTAGAAACAAAGAAAGCACTAAATGAATTTGATAATAAGAAAATCACAAAGGTAATCTTAGACCTTAGGGATAATCCAGGTGGACAGCTTAGTGAAGCAGTAACCATATCTAACTTATTTGTACCAAAAGGAGATGTGGTTCATATAAAAGAAAAAAACAAAGCACTATTAACCCATGTATCTACCTTGGAAAAATCTAAATATAAATTGGCAGTACTAGTAAATGAAAATTCAGCATCAGCCTCAGAAATTGTAGCAGGAGCAATCAAGGATAGAAAAGCAGGAACATTAATAGGTACAAAAACCTTTGGCAAAGGAATAGTTCAAACTCTAATGCCTGTAGATGATGGCAGTATTATAAAAATGACTACAGCAGAATATCTAACACCAAATAAAATATCTATCCACGGCAAAGGAATAGAGCCAGATATAAAAGTAGAGAATACAGATAAGGACTTACAATTAAATAAAGCAATAGAAATATTAAAATAGAGAAGGTGCCTGCACCCTCTCGTATTTTTTTGTCCATAATTAAGATGATAGAAAAAATAATTAAATAAACTGAATATAAAAAAAATACAACAAATATATCATAACTCGTAAAAAAATTACACATAATAAATATATAATGATATAATAAGCTTAAGGAGATGATATGTATGTTATCAAAAATAATTTTGAATAATTTCAAATCATTTAAAAATAAAACAGAGATAGATTTTACAAAGACAAACTATAGATTTCTTACGGATACGAATGTTTCAGATAATGGGATTATAAAAGGATGTTTGTTTGTTGGAGCTAATGCATCGGGAAAATCCAATATTATACTGGCTATTAAACTATTATTGGATTTATTATTTAAGGAAAGAGAAATTAATTCAGGATTGTTTCTATGCCTTTTTTCTAAGGAAAATGATTTCTCAATTGATTATTATTTTTCAGTAGAGGAAAGTAAAATTAGATACTTTATAAAACACAATCCATCAAGGGGACTTATTTGTGAAACCCTTTATTTAGACGATAAAATAATTTTAGAAAGAATTGGTACTAATGCAAAGTCTTATATAAATGGAGAAAAAGAAATGATTTATGATGAAAATGACTTAAGCAAAGATACGTTATTTCTTAGGACATTATATTTTAACACCAAGTTTGCTGGAAATAATATTCTAAAAGCCTGGTTTGATTTCTTGCAGAATTCCATATATATTGATGCTTTTGAAAAAAATGTAATTTCATATGGGAAAGAAGATATAGGGCTAAGCAACTATCTAAAATCCAATGGAACAAAAGATATTAATCGTTTCTTTGATAAATATAAATTCAACCAAAATATTAACTATTCAAAAGAAGACAAAAATCATAAGATTACGATCCAAATAGGAAAAGATGAAGAAAAGATGATTTTCTTTAGGAGGAAAGGTATTGATGCTCCAATTCCATTTAATGAAGAGTCTTTGGGGAATAGAACACTTTTAAATATTCTTCCTGCATTTCTGACCTTAGTTAATAAAGAAGGTATGCTTCTTGTTGATGAGTTTTCCAGTGGATTTCATAATGAGCTGGAAGAATTATTAATTCGATATTTTATGAGGGAATCGAATTCCTCGCAGATTTTATTTGTTTCACACTCAACTAATTTACTTTCAACTTCAATTATGAGACCTGACCAGATATATTCAGTAAACTTTAATGGCTCAGAAGGAAGTTGGGTAAAAAGATTTTCCGATGAACAGCCTAGAATGGCCCAAAACATGGAAAAAATGTATTTAAGTGGAGTATTCGAAGGGTTGCCTGGATATAATGAAGATTAATAAAGATAAAAGTATTGGTAGAGTACTATTTATAGTTGAAGGAGCAAGGACAGAATTCTCTTTATTAAGAAGAATTTTTTGTGATGTTTTGGGATATGAGTATATTGAAAAACGAAGAAGTAGGGCTAAATTCTTCCAAAATAAAAATAAACACTCCTCTAAAATAGCAGTGATTAATACAGAACAGTCAAATATATCCGATATACTTGATGAAAATGATTATTTAGATGACGTTATTGCAGAATTAGTAACTAAATATAGTTTTCCAGTAGATAGATCTGCCGTTTATTATTTATTTGATAGAGATCCAAAGTCTAATGTAGATACTAATTTAATCGTAGGGCTATTAAATAGCCTAAAAAATCCATATGAAAATGATGAATTAATGGGTGGATTATTATTGTTAAGCTATCCTTCAATTGAAGCTTATACAGTTTCAAACTTCATTGAAGACTCTCATAATATGGAGTTTTCTTTGGGGAAGGATGTGAAAGATTATATAACTGCTAATAAACAGATACAATTTAATATGGTAAGTGAAAGTACTATAGAAAAAGCAGCACGTGAACTGATGAAGTATTTAGAGGAGGAAAGAGTTCAAACAGATATTGATTATTTTGGAGAAGTAAATTCCAAGATTTTTTTAAAACAAGAAAAGTATTTCGAATCTCATGCAAAATATAAGCTGGTTAGCCTACTGTCAGTAGCATTTATCCAACTTGGAATAATTGAAATACAATGATTTAAGCCATAAGAGTTATGGCTTTTTTCTATTTAAGATTTAACAGATTTTGTCGATATATATATATGAGGAATTATCATGATTAGGGGGAATCGGAATGAGAAAGATATTTAGTGTAATTGTAGCAATGATTTTAATAATAGGAGGATTTTCATTAGATGTACATGGAAGTGCAAATAATACAGAAAAGCCTAGACCAAAAGTTATAAGCACTACACCAGGATATGAACAAAAATATCTTAATCCAGAGAATTTATTTGAAAGATTTCCCACGGAAACAGCTGGAGAATATATAGAAGGATATTATCTTACAGTAGTATTTAATAATATAGAAAGTGGGATAAAACCTCTAAATAAATATCCACAAGGGGTTACCTTAAGCATAAAGGGCGAAAGTGAAAATATGGTGGATAGCAATAAAGAAATGAATATTAAAGAAAATAAAGATAAAAAAGAGCTGACAATCTATATACCTTTAAGAGAAAAGTTAAAAGATAATCAGATATATAACGGATATATTCCAGAAAGTATAATTGGAGATAGTACTGATATAGAGAAAACTGGAAACACAGAATACAGATGGTCCTTTAGTACAAATTATTTTCCAAAGGCTGAGAGGCTATATGAAGGCTCAATAGTGGAATCATATGATTGGCGTTACCCAATGGTTATAGATGGTTCTATGTTTCATGAAAATACTTATGTAGAGTTCAGAGCCTCTACAGGTAGAATATATAGTCCAGACAGAGTATCTGTATATGATGAACAACTATATATATACTTGCCAAGGAGAGGATTACCAGTAGGATTGTACGATATAATAATAAGCAATGGGAGAGATTATGATACCTTTATGGTATATGGAGTACTTTCAGTAGTAGAAGAAGGAGACTACATACCAAATCAAGAATATAAAATAATCCAAAATAGTAGCTATGGTATAGTAAAGGGAGATTTAAACTCAAGTAAGGATACATTGGAGCTTAAATCTAGGGAATTAGATAAATATTATTTAGAAATAAACCTAGATGAACTAATGGGGAACAATACATGGGTAAGGAACATAGAATATCCCACTTCATGGAGTAGTAATTTAGGAGAATTGGTACTAAAGTCCAAATGGACAAATGTATCCATAAAAAGTCCAAAGCTCTATGGAAGTACAGATGAAAAAAATATAAACTTTAGAGTAGGCAGAGTAGAACAAAGTATAGCAGATATTTTAAAGAAAAAATTAATAGATAAAAATATAAAATCCAATTTCATAGAAGTATCAGGCAATAACTTTGATTTTGCTGGTTTAACCATAGAAATACCATATTTTGAATCAGATGGAAGAAGACTAAAAATATTAAGATACGATGAAGAACTAAGGATATTTGAAGAAATAGTATCTACAACGGAATTCATAGATGGAAAAGTAAAAGGAATAACCAATCGACCAGGCATCTTTGTAGTAGTAGAATAGGGGGGAGAAGTTTGAAAAGAATATTAAGTTTTGTTTTGGCACTTGCAATAATATTAGGGGTAATTCCCATAGATAACATTGTCTTTGCTGCTGAGGAAGGACAAATAAGGATTTCAAGAATTAAAGTAACTAAATATATTAAAGACTTCAACAATAGAAGTGAAGCATACTACAGTATATTGATTTATGGAGATAATCTTGACGGAGTAGGTATAGGAGTTAGGAACAAAGGTGGTGGAAATCAAATAGAACCTGCTAAACAGAACCCTGTTATAAAAAATGAATTTATAGCACCAGCTTCAGATGATTATGAAAGCGAAATTTATATAACTTATAATGGTTATTTAAGAGCATCTATTGATGTACAGCTTCCAGCCATAGATAATATAGATCCTGCCAGTGGTATAGTGGACACCAGTGAAGATACTACAAACCAAGGAATCAAAATGGGAGTATCTGGAGATACAGTTGGAATATCCGCAAAGCTTTATCAAGGAAGTAACTCTATTCCATTAACATATGGTGGAGGAAAGTATAATGTAGATAGTACCTTAATAAAGGATAAATCAGGATCATGGAACGTATCCTTTACTAAAGGTGCAAAAGATCAAGCATTAGATGGTGGATTAAGCGGTCCTGTGGGTAGCACCACAAGAGTAGAAGTGGAAGGTCAGTATACAGATATATTTTCCTTGAGAAAGAAGTTAGGTGTATCTGACGATATTACCATGTTTCCGAACCAAGGACCTAGGGGAACAGAAGTTACACTAAAGGCAGATAACCTAATACCTGGTGTTAGTATCTTTTTCCTAAAAACAAAGGATGAAGAATTTGCAACTAAAAACATGGTACAAAATGAAACCATAACCTACACTCCTAAGGGTGGAGATGAGACTAAGGATACAATTAAATTCAGAGTACCATCTACTCTAGATAATCTTGGAAATTACTATGTAGTTCTTACAAATAGAGTAGACCCTAAAAGCAGTATTAAATCCCAAATAAATAGTTATAAAATAATAGAAAGTCCTCAATTCATACTTGTAGATGGGAGAAGTGGTGTAAAAATAGATAGTATAACACCAAACCAAGGACCTATAAAGGGTATAGATGCAGAACTAAAGGGTATGAACATGGGAAGAATAAGTAAAGATATTTATAATGGCGGAACTATAAATGGAAATTTGGATATAAGCGATAGTGAAAAGGTGGTCATTAAATATAACGGTGGAAAATTTAATGGCAAAGAAGTGGAACATTTAACTAGGACAATCCAAGTATTTGTAGGAGGAATAGCAAGATTCATTGATATACCAGATATTGAAAAGGATGTATTTGACTATTTTAAAATAAGAGTACCTGAAAACAATGATTTAGAAAAGTCAGTTCAAGATGTATATGTGGAAATCAAAACCAATATAAAATACAAAGATGATCCTCAAATATATGAAATAACAGAAACAGATACATTAAAAAATGGTTTTACCTATCTTCCAATAGACTATGTACCAGAAATAACAAGTATAGTACCAGATAAAATACCTGTAGACGCTGGAGGAAGAGTCACAGAGGATTTTATTATATCTATAATGGGAAAGAATTTCTTAAAATATAGATATATGGATGGAAATACAATTAAATTTAAATTGCCAAAAGTTGATATATTGAATCAAACAAACTCTGGAGATTGGTTTAAGGATGTAAAGGTATATGATAGTAATGGAAATGAAATAGAAGGAACAGATGGCAGAGAACTAGGTACTAGGATTACTGTAACGGTAAAAAAGGGTTCTTATATTCCACAAGGAATATGGGGAAATCCAGTAGACTTAAAAGTCACTAACCCTCTAAAAATAAATACTGAAGATGATGAAGGTTCCAATGCCCTTGGAAAAATAAGTTTTGTTCAAGTAAGAGAAGATAAAACTCCAACTATAACCTCAGTTACACCAAATGTAGTAACCACAGCAGGAGAAAAAGGAATAGTTATAACAGGACAAAAATTCTTCCCTGGAGTAAAAGTATATATAGATGGAGAAGAAGTTAAAAATATAAAAAGAAATGAATTAGGTACAGAAATAATATTTGATGCACCAGCAAAACCAGAAAGTTTTGTGCAAATAATAGTTCAAAATGAAGAAGGTGGAGCAGCTGTATTCTATCCATTTACCTATGTAAAAACATATACAAGACCTAGATTCATAGATTTTAACCCTAAGAAAGGTACAGCAGATACTTTAGTAACTATAAAAGGAGAAAATCTGGTATTACCAAATCCATTGGTTAAAGATTTAAGTGGAAATGGAATAGATAAACTCATAGGAACTAAAGTTTTATTAGGTGGGAAAGATATAAATGAATACAATAGAAACCCAGTAACAGGAGCAATAGAATTACAAGATTACAGTTCATCAGACCATATAATCAAAAATGAAAGTGGAAATATAGTATTATCAGATTACTATTATAGTGTAATCTTACAACAAGGTACTACAGATCCTATATACTATACAATCTATTTTGATACTAAAACAGGAGAAGTAAAATTAACAGATGGAGATAGAGGAATATATATTTTAAGAGGAAAAGGCAGTGGAATAGTAGGATTTAAAGATGGAAAAGAATACGATTTAACAGTAGGAAAAGATCCTATTACTGAAAAAGATTTCATTGAAATAGATGGAAAAACCTTAAACATAATGACTCCTTATGCTGTAACAGGTGGTAAAATCACAGGAAACAAGGTAAAGGTAATCAACAACAGTGAATTACAATTTACAGTACCACCAATGGCCAGAGAGGGATATTATGATGTAACTATTGTCAACCCAGATACAACTAGAGACTCTAAAACTGGAAACAATGGATTTTACTATGCTTTCCATCCAGAGTATAACTTGGATATTGTAAGTATACAGCCAAATGAAGGTTCAGTTGATGGAGGATATTATATAACAATAACTGGAAGTGAAAGCAAAAAGTTTATAGACAATGGAGGAGACAATAAAACATCTGTATTTATAGGTGGAGTAAAAGTAGATCCAAAAGATGTGGAAATATCCATAGATCGTAAAAGTATAATAGTAAAAGTACCAAAATACTCTGGAGACTTGTCTACGGAAACTGAAATGGATAGAAAAACAGTTCCAGTAGTAGTAGTAAATCCAGATGGAGGTAGTGGAAAAAAAGAAGATGGATTCTCTTATATACTTCCCATAAGCTATCCTAAAATAAGCAATGTAATAGAAAAAGAAGGAAGTGCAGCAGGAGATATAACAGTATATGTAGAAGGTTCGGAGTTTAGATTCTATGAGCCATATAGGGATTTAAACAACAACTTGCAGTATGATGATGGAGAACCTTTTACAGATCTAAATAAGGATAAGAAATGGACAGATCTAAGAGGTAAAAAAATGGAGGACTTATCTGAAGACGATAAAAAAATCCTTCCTAGAATATATTTTGGTGGACAATTAGCAACTATTGTAAGCTTTACTTCCACAATGATAGAAGTAAAAACCCCAAAGGGACAAGCAGGAACAGTAGATGTATACTTAATAAATAATGACCAAGGTATATCAAATAAAGTCAACTATACCTACAAGGCTTCTTCACCAAAGATAACAAATGTAAGCCCAAGTATAGGTAAAAAACAAGGTGGAGACAAGGTAGAGATATTAGGGGGAGGATTTACTACAAGTAATATTAGAGTATATAATTCAACTAATATACCTACTGGAAGAAAAACCATACAGCTAGTACAATTTGGAGATAGCAACAATAAATCTGTATCCAATAAAAGTGTAACTAGTACAGGTGATAAAAACACAGGAAACTTTTCAGAAAATAGAACAAAAGACATTGAAATAGGAAATCTTACAGTAAAATATGAAAATGGAAAGTTAATGGTTAGCCTTATAGAAGGAGTAGGAGATACAAAGGTAGAATATGAAAATACATTTGACTATGATATGGAAGAAATATTCCTTCCAATAAATCTACTAAAAGATAAAGATGATAACTCATATAATGGAAACGAACTAGTACGGATAAAAGTAGAAAGATTACCAGGAGCAAGTACCACATCTAGACTTAGAATAGATAGAGGATTTTCTCCAAATGCGACACTAAAAAATAGTGGACATATAGATATAATCACTCCAAATTACTATACTGTAGGTAAAGTTCCAGTAACAGTTATAAATCCAGATGGTGGGGAGGCTAAGGGTGAATTTGAATACAAGAATCCAGACAGTAACCCTCAGATTACAAATATCCTAAAAGATGGAGAGCCTGGATACACTACAGATGATGGAAGAACCATAATAGAAGTAAACTATTTGGGTGGAAATGTCATAGAAGTTCAGGGAAGGGATTTTAGAAAACCTGTAAAAATAGAAATAGGAGATATAAAAATAAATGTTCCTATAGAATATAGTCCTGATGAAACCATATCAAATACATTAAGATTTACTATGCCAGCAGTAGACAGTAAATATATAAATACCTATCATAAATTAAAAGTAATAAATGAAGATGGAGGAACTTGTGATTCTGACAAAATAGAAATTAGATTTATTATGCCAGAGGTTACAGGGCTACAAATAACAAAAGTAACTCCAAACTTTGGACCAACTTCAGGAGGGACAGTAATTACCATAGAAGGTAAAGACTTCAGAGAAAAGATAGATGGCAGGGGAGAACTAAAAGTATATATAACTAAGGGAAATACACAAATAAGAGTACCACAAGAAGATATAATTTCCATAAGTATAGATAAAATAGTTCTAAGAACTCCAGCTTATGAAGCAGGAAAAGTAGGAATAAAAGTGGAAAACCCCGATGGAGGAATAGCAGAATTAAAGGATGCCTTCACCTATGTAAGTAATCCAAAGATAAACTCCGTAGTAAGTCCAGAAGATGATAGAAGAATTATAGAGACCATATCCATAGAAGGTGGAGAAAAAATAAAGATTTTAGGAAGCGACTTCATGGAAGGAGCAAAAGTAATATTTGTACCAAATTTAAGAAAGCTAATGGATTCAGAAGAAGCAACAGATTATATTACCATAGGTGCAGATAGATATGTAATAGAAGGTGGAGTAGATGGTACAGAAATAGAAGTAGTAGACGGACAAACCATATTGGTGACAACCCCTGCTGGAAAACTTGGAGATAAAGGGGTTATAGTTGTAAATCCAGATAAAAGTGCTACTAATATATATAATATAACCTATGGTATACCAGAGACATCAGCACCTCTTGATGTACGAGCAGAAGTAGTATTTGACCAATTTATTAGAGTATTTTGGACAGGAGTAAAAGAAGCCTTTGAATATGAAATTTATATGAGTGAAGATGGAGGAAAATTTGAATTCATAGGCTCAACAGAGTTGACATCCTATTCAGTTCAGAAAATAAGTCCAAATACTAAATATCAATTTTTAGTAAGAGCCATAGGAAAATATGGTACATCAAAACCAATTAAAGAATCACAAAGTAATATAGTTACTACAGGTAGAGATGTAGGACCAAAGGATACAGATGGTAAACTAGGAGAAAATACTGTAATAAACAGAAATGGCAATGAAGCTAGTATAATCATAGGTTCTAAAGACTTTACATCTAAAGGTATGACAATAGACTTGACTAGAGGAAGTCTCCAAGGAGTAAATGATATATCCATTAGGATTCCAGCTAATATTATAGTGAATTCCACTGCAAAAATAACCGTTATTGGAAAAGATTATAATATGAACTTTAATCCAAGTATGTTTAAAAATACAACAATTATAAGCAACAAAGATAATTCAAATGCAGGTGTAGTATTTAAAATACTAACCTACAAAGGAGCTATAGATGCTAAAGCTGGAAATACAGTTTTAGGAACTGCTTATTTATTAGAAAGTAATATATATATAGGAAAAGATACAGAAAATATAGAGTACCTTAATGGAAATATTATATTTTCGCTGGAACACGATATGTTAAAGGCACAAAGCCGTAGGTTAAACAATATTCAAATGGTAAGATACGATAATGGAAGTAAGTCATGGATAAGCACCCAAGGAGTCAATAGGCTAGGGATATATACTGTAATAGGAAGTAGGCGATAATATGAAAAAAATAAGCATTATCTTATTGGCAGCATTGTTATTTATGAACTTTTCTATAGCCAATGCACAAGGAACCAATATTTATAAAGAAGGAGTTCTAGAGGGATATTTTATAGAAGCCATAGATAACAAAATAAAAGTAGAAGAATATAGTGGCACAATATATACCATTCCCATGATTAAAAACGTAGTGTTGGAAATAGACGGAAGACCTGTAAAGATTACAGACTTTAAAAGAGGAATGGAAGTATATATAACATTGCAAGGCAGAAATATAAAATACATGGATGCCTACTCAGTAGATAATCCAGCCTATATTCAACCGGGAGAAAAAGTAAGAATAGGAACTGTTTTAGGAATAGATAGAGATCAAATAGAAATCAAACTACCAACAGGAAAAAGGGAAGTATATTTTACTTCCCCTGCCACTGTAGTCACAAAAAATAAAGAAAATATTAATCTAAAAGAACTATATATAGGAGATAGAGTCAAGTTTTACTTTGATGACATAGATACATCCTATATAAGCAGAGTAAATATTCAAGGGGATTCTATTTTAATAAAGGATATTTATAGAGGACAGCTGACAGTAGCAGATTCTCTACAGGATATAATAGCCTTAGAAAAGGTAGATGTCTTTAGAAATGGTAAATGGACATCCTTAGGTAAAAATATAAAGGTCCCATATAACGGAAACCTTCCTATATATATAGGGGGTCAAAAGATAGATATAAAAAACCTAAAACATTATAAAGGTAAAACTGTTTATATGGCAATGAAAGACTATTTTGGCAAGGAAAAAGTAGAAAGAATGGTAGTAAAAGCACAATATGAAAATAACTTCTCTGAAAAAATAAGAGAAATAAACTGGTTGAGTAGCCAGATGGAACTAGGCAACAATAGAAATATTAACTTCCATGATGGAACCATAGTAGTTAAAAACAATAGATTAGTAGATGTATATAATCTAAATTCAGGTTCTGATGGGTTAATTATAGCAGATGGAAGAGGAAGTGATTTAACAGCAGATTTAGTCTATATATATAATGAAGATATAAATAATTCCAATATAGGTGGAGATCAATTATATGTAGGAAGACTAAATACAATCTTAGAAGATATATTGTACCTAAAGGATTTCTTCCTATTGGATAAAAACAACTGGGAATCCTTCAATGATGAAAAAGAATTTTTCTATGATGATGATACATTTATATATGATTTAGAAAACAATAAAGAAGTTTCACCTAAAGAATTTTTCTCAAGAGATTATTCGGTAGATGAAAACAATAGGAGAAATAGAACTAGAGACTGGTATGGATATTTATATACAGAGGGAGATAGAATTTCAGCAGCTTTTATAAAAAAATCCATGGACTCTCTTTTAAACCAAAGAACTACCATAGGTATAGTGGAGTCTAGTCCAGTGGAAGATAATAATATGGGCTGGTTTCTAAAATTGAGAAATAGTAAGGATTGGAGTACCATTAATGAACAGTGGATGGAAAAGAACTCAACTCTCAATATATATCTAAGGGAAGCTATGATTATAAAAAATGGACAAAGAGTTACAGTAAATGATATAAAATCAGGAGATAGCCTTTACATGGTAAGAGACGACAATATGGCAAAGGTAATTATCGTAAAATGAGGTGCAATATGAAAACAAAAATAATTTTAACACTATTGATTATCTGTTTACTAATACCAACTACATCTATGGCAACACCTTTAGAATTCGTAGGAGGAGTACAAAACGAGCATCAGTATGAGGAAATAGTATTTATTACAGGACAACCTATAAAATTTGTAGGAAGCTATAGTGCATCACAAAAAGTAAAGAATGAGGAAGAATCTGTAACATATAAATTCAAACTACAATCAGAAGAACCTAAAGTTTTAGGAAAGTTAGACAGGACAGTAACATATGTAACTAGTCTGTCAAAACACGCAGGAGTAGGACAAACCATAGGACAGACTTCAGTATCTAAATATAAAGAGACCATAAAGATAGGTAGTGATACCTACAACCTTACAGACTACCAATTTTCAAAATCAGATATAATAGATCAAAGACCAGCTTCTGATTTTTACTCAGGTAATATAAAAGGAAGAAAGTATTATGATTACAATAAAAGTCAAGGGAATGTAATCATAGATATAACAGGTGGAAATGTAGGATATGAAAACTTCTGGGGCAGTACAGAAACTCAAATCATAGACCATATAATCACAGCTGATATAGGGCAAAATTCATTCCAGGGTTCATATACCCACCAAGTATCAGATAGTATGACAAAGAGTTTAAGGTACTCTGAAAACGATGCAAGCTTTTCAAGCTTCCATGGAGGACATATTAGAGTTACAGAAAAAAATGTAGTATCTAAATACGACTATAGACTATCAAAGAGTCATGGCAGTATATCTTTAAGCCAAGACATGGTACCAAGATTAGAAAGACTAATCGTACCAAAGTTTAGAGATGTAAATGGTCATTGGGCAGAAGAAGATATAAAGAAACTATATTCTCTAGATGTATTTGAAGGAGGTAACACTACCTTCTCACCAGATACACCAATTACAAGATTAGATTTTACAAAGGCGATTATGAAAGCCTCAGATATACGAACATCTATGGAAGAAACAAAGAAAACCCGTAGAAGAAGAAATCAACCAGAGGAAGTATCATACTTTAAAGATATAGCTATTTCAAATGAAGACTATAAATATGTAAAATCAGCAGTAGACAGTAATATAATCGCAGGAATATCAAAGGATTTATTTGGCCCAAAGAAATCGCTAAAAAGATCAGAAGCCATAGTAATATTAGTACGTGCTTTGGGCTTTGAGAATAGAGCACCAAACCCTGGATATATGACATCCTTCTCCGATGATAAGGATATACCTAACTGGGCAAAGGATAGTATATATATGGCAAAGGAACTAAACCTCCTAGAAGGGGATAAAGCAAATAGAATAAATCCAAATGGGATACTAACAAGGGCAGAAGCCTCAGACCTAATAGTAAGATTCCTAGAATTCCTAGAAAAAGACTTACAGAGAGACTATAGAGACAATATAATAGAATTCTAAGGGGTCTCCCTTTGTAACACAACTGTAACATAACTGTAATTGTATTACAGAGAATATTAGTATATACTAATACCATAAAGATTTTAAGTAACGAATTTGATAGTAATATTACAAGTTTGTTACATTAGTATTTGGGGATTGATTTTATAATCCATAAATGCTATAATCTAGGATAGAATGCAAAATTAAACAATTTTGCAGAATATTTATAATTTTAAAGGAGGTCAATAGACTATGAGTAAAAGAATTTTATCCTTAGTACTTGCAATGGTTATGGTACTAGGAACATTCGGTACAGTTTTCGCAGCTAATACTGTAACTACTGAAGCAGAAGCAGGAGCATTCCTAAAAGCTGCTGGAGTATTAAACGGTGACGAAAACGGAAACTTAAATCTTGGCAACAATCTGTCAAGACAAGACGCAGTAATATTAGTAGCACAATTAAGAGGTGAAATTGAGGCAGCTAAAAACTTCTCAAAATTACCTACTTATGAAGACGTTAAAATTAAGTTCTACAATGCACCATTAGCATGGGCACAAGACAATGGTCTTTTCGTAGGACATAGTGACAAAGTATTTGGATTTGGTGAGAACTTAACAGCTCAACAATATTCAAGAGTTCTTTTCGAAGCTTTAGGATACAAAGTAGATACTACAGACGCATCAGACATTAAATATTCAGTAGTATTTGATAAAGCTAACGAAGAAGGAATCTTAAAAGGCTTAGAATTAACACAAACTACAGAAATCACTAGAGGACAAATGGCATTAATGACATTTAACGCTCTAGGAGTTACAATGAAAGATTCTAAAAAAACTTTAGCTGAAACATTAGGTATTGAAATGCCAGAAGCACCAGCAGCTAAAGAATTAACAGCAGAAGTAAATGATACAGAAAACTTAAAAGAAGTAGTATTAGAATTATCAAACGCTAAATTAGTAGACGAAGATAAATTAGTAAATACTAACAACTACAAAGTAGTGGACAACAATGTTGTAAAAGCTACAGTAGAAGGTGACAATGTTATCATCTTATTAGAAAAAGCTTTATTAGATGGTAGAGAGTACAAATTAAGAGTAAGAAGTATAGACAAAGCTATAAACAAAGAATACAAATTCATAGCTAGAGACAATACTATTCCAAAAGTAGAAGAAGTAGTAGTTCTAGGTGAATATGGTATCAAAGTTATAACAAATGAACCAATAGACATATATGAAGGTACAGATAGAGGTAGAAACTTCGTAGTAGATGGTAAAAATGTAGCTATGAATGTTGAGTCATATGGTAGAGAAACAGTTTTAACACCATATTCTAAAGAAACTTTCAAAGATGCGAAAACATTAACTATTACAGGTTTAACTGACTTTGCAGGGTTCAAAACAGGAAAAGAAAACTTTGATCTTGAAGTAGTTAAAGATGAAGTTGCTCCAAAAGTAGAAGATGTTATATTAAGAGGCGACAAAATAGTAGAAGTTGTATTTGATAAAGATGTTTATGTTGACTCAGTAGAAGCATACTACGACAGAAGTAATGTAGGAAACATTTCTTATTTATCTGGAAGACATACAATTTTTGCAGATGAAGCTACAAAAATAGATACAAATAAAGTTCGTTATGAATTCAAAGAAGAATTCCTAAGAACAAGAACAGATTTCACTATAGTAGATGTTACAAACCATTCAAAAGTTGCAATGGAAAAAACTACTATGGTAGCTAGAGAAATTCTGGATAACGTAGAGCCAGAAATAATTGAAAAGAAAATAGAAGTAACAGACTTTGCTGCTGGAAAAGCTAAAATAACATTAAGATTTGACAAAGATGTTACAGGTATTCTAGAAAAAGATAGTGATGTTAAGTTTGACTACACAAAACATGTTGGTTTATATGAAAGAGATGTATTAAGAAGAAATGATGTATCAAAAGACCATGTAGATGCAGTTAAATATTTAGTGAAAGACAATGGTGACATTGTAAAAGATACTATAGTTGTTGAACTTAGAGGTCTAAAAGAGTGGAAAACTAGAAATACTGATCGTGACAACTACTATGAAAATGAAATGGATTATGTATTAGAAGTAGAAAGATTCGCATCAGGAAGAAATGAAATGTACAGAGATTATTATGAGTTTAAATTTAGACAATCAACAGGATTCAGCGTTAAAGAAGTAACTGTAGATGAAAGAAAATATGAAACTCATGTAACTATGGAATTCACGAAAAAAGTAGATAGAAATATAGCAGAAGATGAAACAAACTATATCTTCACAAATACAAAAAATGCTAGAAAAGATGTTAAAGACTTAAAAGGTAGAATAGTAACTGAGAAAAATGGTTATGAGGTTACTATAATAATACCAGACTTTAAAGTAGCAGACTATAAAGAATTAAGAATCTTAGATGTATTAAAAGATATAGACGGAAATAGATTAAATACAGAAACAGTATATAATTTTGTAGCTGGAACTATTAGCAACAATGCAAATTATACTATGGTTAAAAACGATAATGGAGAATTTGAAATAACTCCAAAAACTGACGTAAAAGAAATAACATTAAAAACAGATGCAAAAGGAAAGTTTATAATAATGAAAGACCTTAACAAATTAACTATAAACGCTCCAAATGCTGATGTAGAAATAAAACAAGGTGTAGATGTAGAAGAAGTAGTAATAGAAGCTATCAAGAGTGAGACTCTATTCATTGAAGGTACAGTAAAACAATTAGTTTTATCAACAGATAAACTAGTAACTATAAAAGGAACTGTAACAGGTATGAAAATCACTCCAAACAAAGATCTTACAGTGAAAATTAATGGTGAAGAGTCAAAACTTAATAAAGATGTATTAGTGGTAGTAGTAAGCGAAGATGGAAAAGTAGACAAAGTAGATGCAAAAGCAAATTTAGCAAAGGCGGTAGCTAATGTAAAAGATGCAGTTGAAGTTGGTGTATCAGTTGAATTAAAAGTTACTACTGGTGTAGCAATTGAATTAAAAGATGTAAAAGCAAAATTAGAGGAAAAACTTACTGTAGAAGCTGGTGAAGATTATAAAGTAACTGCTGAAGATTTCAAACTAGTTAGCAAAGAATTAGCTGTTGGTGAAAATGTGGTATCAGCGGTACTTGTAGTAAAAGAAGCTAAAGGTACAGAATCAGATAAGTTAATAAAAGAAACAATTATTGTAACAATCACTGCTGCTAAAGCTGAAAAATAAAAGTGCGAAACGTTACCCTATAAGCTTATAGAAATATAAGTGAAAAGAGTGGGAATCATGCCCTGTGCCGTAAGGTATAGGGCATTTTCCTAACTGTACATTACACCAGTTATTAGGTGGAATTCCTAATCTATGTAATAGCTTTATAAACATAGAGCCTAATCCTCCTGCATATTGTCTAGGTTACTCTCTTGACAATATGAAGCCAGGTGAAGTCGTAATAGGTGAAAGTCCTATGCGGGGTTCCTTAAAAGATGACTATGGTTAAGTCGATGAATCCATGATGATGTGGATTATGTTAGTATATAATATCAAAATACCTTCAGCTTATTATAGACCTATATATTTGAAATGATATATTAGAATCAGATACAATTGGCTATTAAATCTGATTTTCATAATTGGCTAGTGGAGACCTAAGGTTATCAAAAATAGGGATGGTATGTATGGAACGTTTGAGGTCCTATATAAGTAGGAGGGGTAACTCCATTGATCTATATAGGAAGTCAGCAGGTTCGTAGTAGTGTGGATCATATGCCGTTTGTATTTATATGGTAACATATGAAAAGGATAAAACATATGGAAGCGAAGGAACCTAGTCGGTAATATATATGAATAATTGAATAAATAGATAAATTGTAACCACCATGTCCCCCCAGACATGGTGGTTTTTGTGTTTGAATTTATTATAGGATTAACAAATACTACCATTCCTATAGATAGATTAATTTAATTTAACAAAAAAGCATACTTATGTTATCGTATATAGGAGCAAGGCTAGTTGTTTGGGGACAACTAAACATATATATTATCGATGGAACGCCGTATGCAATGAAAGTTGCACGTACGGTGTAGACCTACCGAAATCCTTTAGGATAGGTAAGGAATGGTGAAGAAGATTCTGCATGGGAAATAAAAGATTTTACCTATTCAGGAACATCTATAAGTGGTTTTTCTGAAGTTGGAAAAGAAAAATTTAAAACTAATAAAAATCTAATATTACCTTCATTAAACGAATTAGGAGAAGCAATAACAGAAATTGGAGATGGTGCATTTTCAATAACAGATTATAGCAATAAAGCAAACCCAAAAGTAGGTATAAACTTTGTAAAATTGCCAGATACTATAAGAATCATAGGAAAAGAAGCATTTCGCTACAATGCTTTAACATCTATAGATATTCCAAATAGTGTAATTTCTATTAAAATGTCAGCTTTCAATGGAAATCGACTACAATCCCTAACTTTACCAGAAAGTGTAACGGAAGTAGAAGGGGGAGCCTTTACTCTTAATGAAATATCGGAGCTAAAGCTTTCTAGTGGATTAACAGTTATATCTCCAGCTTTTGCTTTTAATAAGCTAAAATATATAGAAATTCCAGAGGGA
The DNA here is from genome assembly GCF_018917845.1 of Tissierella pigra. NCBI lineage: Bacteria > Bacillati > Bacillota > Tissierellia > Tissierellales > Tissierellaceae > Tissierella > Tissierella pigra. The sequence goes on along the minus strand of NZ_JAHLPJ010000001.1, from coordinate 3,300,426 downwards.
GTAACTAGAATAGATGATAAGGCTTTTAGTGATAACGAATTAGTTGAAGTTAAGCTACCTAGTACATTAAAGTATTTATCTGGATTTAATAACAATGAGTTTAGAAACATAACGATTCCTGTAAGTGTAGAGGAATTAGGATCTAATGCCTTTGCTAGTAATAAGTTAAAGTCAGTAACAATACCAGGAAATGTTAAAATTATAGGAAAAAGAGCATTTAATAATACATGGCATGATCAATATCTAAATTCAGTAATTATTGAAGAAGGTGTTGAAAAAATTGATGAATATGCCTTTGCAAATAATCAATTAAAAGATGTAGAAATTCCAAGCAGTCTAAAAGAACTTCATGATAATGGTTTTTTCAAAAACTTAGGATATGATGGTTTAGTTCACTTATTTACACAAAACTATAAGAATACCAATGAATTACAAGAATCTAAACATCATGTAATTAATCCTGCAAACTTGACTATAAAATATGTATTTGAGGATAATATTTTGAAAGAAGAATCTATGTTTAAAAATCCATCAACAGGTGAATATTTACACATAGGAGATAAAGGTGTAGAAATAATTCCTAAATATAGAGATAATCAATATGAACCGAGTGATAAAAATCCAATATCTATAGATTTAGATCATAAAGAGAATATATTAACTATTCAATGTAAGATGAAAGATATAGTAGAAGAAGTGACTATTAAATCTATAGGAAAAGTAGGTTCAATTGCAGTAAATATTGGAACATCAAAAGATTTGGTGATTGATAGACTGGCTAGAAAAACCTTTATAATTGATTCTAATAACAAGGAACATGAAGTAGAATTAAACTGGGCACTTGACAATTATAATGGTGAAATATCAGGTAGTTATACAGCAGTAGCTACATTTGAATTACCACAGGGAGTAGTTCAATCAAATCCTGAAATAAAGCTTGAAGTCACAACAAACATAATAGTGAAAGAAAAGTCTGAAGATATACAAGATAGTATTTGGGTGGTAGAAGATTTTACTTATGAAGCAACAACTATAACGGGATTTTCTGAAAGTGGAATAGAAAAATTAGAAACCAATAAAGATTTAATCTTACCTAAGACAAATTTACAAGGGGAGGATTTAACTCATATTGGAGATGGAGCATTTGCCAAAAAAGGATTAACTAGTCTTATAATTCCAGAAGGTTTAAATGGTCTAGTAATCGAAGCAAGTGCATTTAAAGAAAACCAACTAAATAAGGTAATAATTCCCGAAGGTGTAAGAGAAATATTGACTTTCGCATTTTACAAAAATAACTTAAGATATGTAGATTTTCCAGGAACTTTGCAAAAAGTAGGAAACCAAGGGTTTGCTCAGAATGAATTAATATCCCTTACATTTCCAGAAGGTAGTGAAAAACTATGTTTAGATAGTCTAGCATTTTATAATAATAAATTGACATCGATAACTATACTAATGGAAGTAAATAAGATTCACGAGGAAGTTTTCAAATCTAATGAAGGGTATGAAAATGATAACAATAAGGTTCATGTATTTTTAGCTAAAGTGGATCCAGAAAATAATGGTCTATTTGAAAACTCAAACTATCATAGAATAATTATGTTATCTGTAGAATCTATAAAAGAAATACAAACAGTAGAAGTTGATTATGGAACTACAAAAGAAAATATAGACTTACCCAAAGCGATAACATTAAAATTAAACAATGGAGAAACAAAAGAAGTAAATATAGAATGGGTAATTAATGACTATGATGAGGAAAAGGCTGGAGAATACACTTTCATAGGTTCATATGATTTGCCAGAAGGAATGACAGGAGAAAAACCAGAAATTACAGCTAAGGTTATAGTGAGGGAGACATTAGAAGAAAAAACTGAATTTGAGTTTTCTGATGGTACGATTAATAAATATATAGGAACTGAAACAGATATAATAATTCCAGAAACGATTAATGGAGAAACGGTAGTTACTATTGGAAATAACGCATTTAAAGGTAAGGGAATAACGTCTGTACAAATACCTGATACTGTAAAGACTATAGGGATGGCTGCATTTGCACAAAATGAACTTACAAGTGTAGAGCTTCCTAAAGAATTGGCTGAAATGAGAAATATGGCATTCTATCAAAACAAATTAACATTTGTAAAGATAAACGATGGTCTGACAGTAATATCTACTGCTTCCTTCTGGGATAATCAATTAACGTCCATAGAAATCCCTGAAAGTGTTACAAGCATAGCTAAACAAGCTTTTATGGATAATAAACTTGAAACAATTAATATTCCATCTAAAATAAAAGACATAGGTGCAAGTACATTTGAGAATAATAACCTTAATTTAGTAATTATTCCTGTAGACATTGAAACTATTGTAAATAATGCTTTTGATGGAAACCCTAATATAAAACTTGAATATTTAATTTTAGTTGAAGCTATAGCGGAAGGTGAAAAAATAGATTCAACTGATAAATCAGTGGAGCTTACACAAGCATTAGAAGAAGCTATAGAAGAGGCAAAAAAATTAAATGAAAAATCTAATGCTACATTAAAAGAAGTAAGGGAAGTTGTTCAAAAGATTAATAGTGCTATAGAAACACTAAACTTAGATGAAATGATGGAAGAAACTGCTGCATAATACAAACATAGAAGCATAAAAACAAGTCTAAGAGCAATTTCTATTAGACTTGTTAATTTTTACTGCTTATTACTTTATCTGCTGGCCTTTTCTTTAGCAGTGTTAGTTATGTGGTGTTTAAGATTTAGGAATATAAAAAGAGGTGCGGATTTTAATTATCAGCACCTTTTCTTATAGAAAATTACATTTATTTATCTAATATTGCATCTTTAAACTTTTCCTTCTCAGAAGCTTCCCAGTATTCTATAAAGAATGCAAGGAATACTCCTATCATTACACCTAATACTAAAGATATAGCTACATTTAATGCCTTTCTCGGGCCGACAGGCCTTGAGGAAGGATGAGCTTTAGAGATTATTGTAATACTTGCTTCTCCTATTTTAGAAGATTCTGTAACTCTTAGTTCTTCATATTTTTTAACAAAAGCTTCATAAGTTTGTTTTGCTATATCTACTTTTTGATTTACTATAGATTCCTTATAGCTTTTTTCTTGAAGTTCTACCTGTAATTCTTCTATATTAGTTTGCATTTCTTTTACTTTATCTTTAATACTATTTGCCATTCCTTCAACTTCGGCTAATTCTACCTTTAATAGTTTACCTGAATCTCCTGAAACTATATTCATAGAGTTAAAATATGAGGAAGTTTCCCCATCTTTACTAGAGTTAGTAGAATTAGCTTTAACCCTAGTGGTATTTGTAGTACCTATAGTAGACAGCATAGATATTGCTTCTTCCAAAGATTTCTTTTTGACCTCTAACTCATTTAATTGAGTTTTAAAACTAGTTATCTGTTCCAACTTAGCCTCCAGTTCTAACTCTAATTCGGCCGCTCCTCTTGGTTCTGACAACATCTTTTTTTGTTCTAATAGATATTCATCATATTTGTCTTTTTCTATTTGCATCTGTGATTTTACATACTCTGAAGTTTTTGTAATTCTTTCCTTTTCCTTAGCTGTAGCTATAGAAACAAAGTTTTCCCCAACTTTATTTACTATATTTGCAGCTTCTTCTGGATCTTTAGACTCCATTTTTATTGTAATAAGCTTTGTATCCTTAGTTGTTTCTAAAATTATTTTATCCGCCAATGATTCTATAGTATATTTATCTTGTAGATTCAAGTCCTCTATTGTCTTATTCATAACACCTGGTCTTTTAATCTGTTGTCGATATGTTTCAATATCCATATTTGGATATTTAGATATGTTATCTAACATTTTCTCAACATTTCCATTGTCTACTGCTACTGGTACTTGTTCGATCTCATTTGATGCCATAAGTAATACACTTGCTTCATACACAGAGTCTAAAACAAAAAAACTAACAATTCCAGAGACTAACACTGCAAATAATGTTATGTAAACGATTATATTCTTTCTTTTAATAAGTATCTCTATTAGTTCTCTAAGGCTTATTTCTTCCATTCATTATTCCTCCGATTTATATTATTGGTCACATGAATAATTTTATACTAATATAGTGTTAAAATCAAGAGTAGAAGCATTTTAATTTCAAGATTGTTTTTATACCACATATTCATAAAAAAACAATCTACTGTCAATTATATTTTACTATAAATAATAAGTATAGTATAATGAAATAAGAGATAAAAAGATTAGAAACAATATCGAAATAAGTGTACAAAGGAAAGGAGGGAAACCGTTATAAGAAAACAAATAATATTGTAAAATGGAAAATGAAACATTTAGTTACTTAAATATGATAAATAAGGAGTAGCGTATAAATGTTGATTTCTATCAGTTTTCAATAACGGAAAGAATTTGAATAAATTAGTTAACAAACAAAAATCAAAAGATTGGGTTTATTTTTTCCCAATATCTATAATACTATTTTTAGTACCACTTATAGTATTATTAAAAGTTAAAGAGTTAACACCTATAGAGATTGCATACTGGAAAGGTACTGATACAAATGCTGATTTCTTTGCATATTATAAAATGGTCATATTAATTGTATTTACTGTATTAAGTATGGTTTCCACATATTTGTATCTTAAAAAAGAAAATATTAAAATAATAAAATCATATTTTTACATACCAATGGGTATATATGCAATTTTTATAATATTATCTACTCTAACAGCAGAATATAAAAAAGTAGCTTTCTGGGGATTTGTAGATCGATATGAAGGTATGCTTTCACTTCTTTCATATCTAACCATAATGTTTATAACTATAAATTTAATAAAAGATAAAAAATCATTGAAATTTATACTATACCCCTTATTAATATCTGCAATAATTCTAGGAGCTATAGGAGCATTCCAATATTTGGGATATGACTTTTTTCAAACTAGTTTTGGTAAATCACTTATATTACCAAGTAAATATAAAAGCATGGTAGAGCAGCTAAAGTTTAACTTTGGTAAGAATACAATATACTCTACACTCTACAATACAAACTATGTAGGAAGCTATATGGCAATAATATTTTCAATAACACTCACCATGTTGATACTTATAAAAGATAGAAGGAAAAAACTTATTTTAGCACCTATTACATTATTAACGTTTCTAAATCTAGTGGGAAGTAATTCTCGTGGTGGAATGTTAGGTACAGCAATGGGAATATTGGTACTGATGGTTATGATTAGAAAAGAAATATTAAAGCACTATAAGATAATAATTATAGGTTTAATCATATTGATATTAGGAGGAAAATATATAGATAAGATAAGTGAGGGAAGGCTTACAAGACAGATAACTAAGCTGAAAGTTGATATAGTAAAGCTAGTATCTAAGGAAGAAATAGTGGAAGATCCAAATGAATATAAAATAAAGGAAATATTCGCTGAAGATAATGTACTAAATATAGTTACAACAGCTGAAAGTTTGAAAGTAGTAGTGGAAGATGATCATTATCTATTTTATGATGGAGATAATTATTTGGATATAGAATTTAATAGTGAAGATGGTGTAATCAAAATACTAGACGAAAGATATACTCAATATGCTATGAGGCTATTATCTGATGGTATAGTAAGCTACTTAGAACTATCTCTAGGTATATATAAAACTAGATTTACGGTAGAAGATAATTTGTTCAAGTACTATCAAGGAAATGGTTTCACAAAAGAAATAAAAGAAGCAATATCCTATGGATTTAAAGGAAAGGAAACTTTAGGGTCGGGCAGAGGATATATTTGGTCAAGATCTTTACCTATATTAAAGGAAAATATGATTCTTGGAAATGGGCCAGATACCTATGCAATATATTTTCCTCAGGAGGATTTTATAGGTAGACTTAATACTAGATCAATTCCATATGGAACAGTAGTAGATAAACCTCACAATCTATATATACAAATAGGAATAAATACAGGTGTTATATCTTTAATAGGTTTTTTATCAATAGTTATTATGTATTTAGTTCAAAGTATTAGAACATATTTCAAAAATAACTTAGAAGATGAAATAGAAATAGTAGGTCTTGGAATATTTGTAGCGGTGCTTAGTTATTTAGTAGCAGGTATTTTTAATGACAGTGCTGTTGCAGTAGCACCAGTATTTTGGATTTTGATTGGAACAGGAATAGCAATTAATTATAATTTAAAATCTAATGACAATGAATTAGCTAAGTAAGATAAATGGTATAATAATAAAATTTTTTATTATTATACCATTTTTGTTGTTTAAAATAATTATCTATGGTATAATTAAATTATTCAATCAACGAACGAACAAATAAAAAGAAGGTGAAAACAATCAAATTACTAAAAGATATAAAATTTTTTACACCAACGACAGAACTAAAAGAACTTACCATTCTTCAGCATATAGAAAATAATGAAGACACTACACAAAAAGAATTAGCTGAAATTGTAAATGCAGCACCTTCTATGATAAATGTATATATCAATGATTATGAAGAGAAAGGATATATTATACGAGAATATATATCCTCAAAGATAGTGAAGTATAAAATAACATCAGATGGAATTAGAAGAAAAAATTTTTTATTGATTACTTACCTTCATGAATTAATGAAATTATATAAATTAGCTAAGGAAAATATTGAAAAATTTCTTGGCAACTTAGAGAAAAACGGATATAAAAACATACTACTATATGGAGCAGGAGAAGTAGCGGAGACTATACTTAGTGTAATAAGAGACAAAGAAACACTAGGAATAAATATAGTAGGACTAATAGATGACGATTTATCTCTACAAAATAAGATACTAATGGAGTATAAGATTATTTCCTTAAAAGAAGTAGAAAAATACAGCCATGATGCCATAGTTATAACTAGCTATACATATGAAGACAGTATAAGAAAGAGACTTGAAGAGGTAGGATATGATAGTACTAAAGTGATTAGATTTTTTCAAGGATAATAAACTATTATAAATCTTGATATATGGAGGTTGATAAGAATGGATAAGCATATATTTTTATCTTCACCACATATGAGTGATGAAGGATATGAAATGGAATATATACAAGAAGCGTTTAATACTAATTGGATTGCACCACTTGGCACAAATGTAAATGAATTTGAAAAGGAGCTAGCAAGTAAGGTAGGCAGTGGATATGCTGCTGCATTATCATCTGGAACATCTGCAATACATATGGCTTTAAAGGCAGCAGGAGTTGGAGAAGGGGATATAGTGTTCTGTCAATCCTTAACCTTTTCGGCAACGGCGAATCCAATTATCTATGAAAAAGCTATACCAGTATTTATAGATAGTGACTATGAAACTTGGAATATATGTTCAAATGCACTAGAGAAAGCATTTACAAAATATCCCAATGTAAAAGCAGTAATAGTAGTTCATCTATATGGGCTATCTGCTGATATGGATAGAATAGTAGAACTATGTGAGAAATATAATGTAACTTTAATAGAAGATGCAGCTGAAAGCCTAGGTACTACATATAAGGGAAAGCACACTGGAGCCTTTGGAGACTATGGAATATTCTCCTTCAATGGTAACAAGATAATCACTACTTCTGGTGGAGGAATGTTAGTTTCTAACAATGAAGAAAAAATAGCCAAGATTAGATTTTGGTCAACTCAAGCTAGAGACCAAGCAAGACACTATCAGCATAGTGAACTAGGATATAACTATAGAATGAGTAATGTTGTTGCTGGAATTGGCAGGGGACAGCTTAAAGTACTGGATAAAAGAGTAGCTAAGAAAAGATATATATTTGAGTATTATAAAAGAGAATTAGGTGACCTTGAAGGAATAGAGTTTATGCCTATAAATGAATGGAATAATCCTAATTGTTGGTTATCTTGTATAATACTAAGTGGGAAAGTTAGACCATTAGATGTAATGGAAGCTTTAGAAAAGGAAAATATTGAGAGCAGACCTATATGGAAGCCTATGCATATGCAGCCTTTCTTTGAAAAATATGATTTTGTTGGTGGATATGTGGCAGAAAGTTTGTTTGAGAATGGAGTTTGCTTGCCTAGTGATACTAAGATGAGCGATGAGGATTTGAGTAATGTAGTAAATATAATAAAAGGATTGTGGGAGTAAGTAGAAATGTATAAAAAATACTTTAAAAGACTAGTGGATATTGTATTATCATTAATTGCACTTATTGTATTATCACCTGTGATGCTTATAGTAGCTATACTTGTGAGAATTAAGCTTGGTAGTCCTGTAATCTTTAAACAAGAAAGGCCAGGTTTAAATGAAAAAATATTCACTATGTATAAGTTTAGGACAATGACAGATGAGGAAGATAAAAATGGTGAGTTGATGCCTGACGGTGTTAGGTTGACTAAATTTGGTAGAATTTTGAGAAGTACATCTTTAGATGAATTACCAGAATTATTTAATATACTGAAAGGTGATATGAGTATTGTTGGGCCTAGACCTCTAGCAGTTCAGTACTTACCTTATTATACTGAAATTGAAAGAATTAGACACTCTGTAAGACCTGGATTGTCTGGACTTGCCCAAATAAATGGAAGGAATTTAGCAACATGGGAACAGAGATTTCGTTATGACATAGAATATGTAAATAGTATTTCTTTTTTAGGAGATTTAGAAATTATTTTTAAGACTATCAATAAAACTGTTAAAAGGGAAAACATAGGTGAACGTGGATTAGACTCTCCACAAGATTTTGATAAATATAGGCAGAATATATAATGAATTGAGGGGTATTCAAATGAATATTAGGGGAAAATTTGTTACATTGAGAGCAATGGAAGAAGAAGATCAAGAATTGTTAAGAGAAATGGTGAATGATCCTGATATAGAAAAAATGGTAGGTGGGTATTCTTTTCCCATTTCAAAGTCTCAACAAAACAATTGGTTTAATAATAATGTCAATAATCAGAATAATATACGATTAATAATCGAAACTGAAGAAGATGGAGCAGTGGGATTTGCTAATATCGTAAACATCGATTGGAAAAATAGATCTGCATTTCATGGTATAAAGATTGCAAATAAAAAGTTTGGATCGAGAGGAATAGGAACTGATACAGTAATGGCAGTTATGAGATATGCTTTTGAAGAATTACAGCTGAATCGTTTAGATGGAACAATTATCAAATACAATGAACCTTCAAGAAAATTATATTGTGATAAATGTGGTTGGAAGGTAGAAGGGATAAAAAGAAAATCTGTTTTCAAACAAAATGATTATCATGATGAATTAATTGTTGGTATTTTAAAAGAAGAATATGAAGAGTTAATTAAATTAAATAATTATTGGAGTAATTAATATGATTACTGATATAGGAAGTGAATTTTGGATTGAAGACATCCTCCTAGAAAATATAAACGAAAGAAATGAATGGTTGTCAAAATTTGGAGATATAGCGTTAACTTCATCGGGTAGAGGAGCTATTACTTTGTTATTAAAGCAAATTAATCCAAGATTTAAAACAGCTCTTTTGCCATCATATATTTGTGAATCAGTAACATTACCATTTATTGAACAAGGATATGATTGTTACTTTTATAATATTAACGATGATTTATCAGTAGAAATTGAAAGTATAAATCTATATAAAGATATTGGAGTATTTGTTCATATTGGATATTATGGTTTTGCAACAAACTCTAACTTAGTAGATTTGGTAAAACAACTCAAATTAAATTCAACAGTAATAGTTGAAGATATAACACATACAATGTTTTCTAGCTATCAAAGAAATTTAGACAATGATTTTTATATAGGTAGCATAAGAAAATGGTTTGGATTGCCAAGTGGTGGTCTCTTAGCCTCATCTAAAGTGAAAGTGGAAGGTACTAATTTAATTTGTGAGGAATTTTCGAAATTAAGATTAGAAGCATTACTTAAGAAAAATGAATATATAAAAACTAATGAACAGGGTTTAAAGCACTTCTTTCTTAATCTATTTGCTGAAGCAGAGGAGATTTTAGATAAAGATTTATCACCATATTGTATAGATGATTTATCTAGAGGCCTTATAAATACTATAGATGCAGGTAAATTAATTTATAAAAGGAGAAGTAATTTTCAAATATTGTCTGATGGAATTAAGAATATAAACTATGTAGAACCACTTTTTCATGAATTAGTAGAAGATATATGTCCAATGTATTATCCAATATACGTTAATGCTAATAGGGAGCATGTGCGACAAGAGCTTATTAAAAATAAAATTTATTGTCCTATACACTGGCCTATGCCAAGACAAATAAATAATAAGAGCCTAGGTATATATAATAAGATTCTATCAATACCATGTGATCAAAGATATGAAGATGATGATATGAAAAGAATCCTATCAGTATTGGAAAACTTACAATACGAGGAAGAAATTAATGAATATTAAGGAAGTGGATAAATGTTATCGGTTGTTTCAATAGATGAATCAAACAAATGGGATGAAATAGTTAGAAGTTTCAAAGAATATGATGTATACTATCTTTCTAACTATACACGGGCATTTAAGATTCATGGAGATGGTGAACCAACACTTTTTTACTATGAAGATGAATATGTAAGAGCTATAAATGTTGTAATGAAAAGAGATATTGGTAATAATCCAAAATTTGAAGGCAAGATACCCTTAAATACTCATTTTGATTTAACTACGCCTTATGGTTATGGAGGATTTTTGATAGAAGGGAAGGTACAGGAAGATACCCTTAAAAATATCTTTCTTGAATATAATTCATATTGTAAAAATAATGGTATAATTAGTGAATTTGTTCGATTTCATCCTATCTTAAACAATAGTAAAGGGATGGAGTTCACATATGATATAAAAGCATTAGGAAAGACAGTATCAATAAAGCTAAAATCGAAGGAATATATTTGGGATAATTTAACTAGTAAAAATAGAAATGTAATTAGAAAAGCTAAAAAATCTGGAATTGAAATATATTGGGGACGCAACCGGGAATTAATAGATGAATTTATTGATATGTATAATGCCACCATGTACAAGGACAATGCTGATGAATATTATTATTTTAAAGAAGACTTCTATAATAGCATTTTAAATGATTTGAAATATAATTTTCTTATGTTTTATGCTGTGCATGAAAAAAAGATTATTGCTATGTCAATGATTTTATTCTCCAATAATCAAATGCATTATCATTTATCAGCTTCTATTAGAGAGTATTTAACCTATGCACCTACCAATCTATTATTATACGAAGCTGCTTGTTGGGGTGCAAATAATGGATATGATACTTTACATTTAGGTGGGGGTCTTGGGAGTAAAGAAGATAGTTTATATAAGTTTAAAAAGGCTTTTAATAAAGATTTAGAAAATGATTTTGATATTGGAAGAAAGATTTTTGATGTTGAAAAGTATAAAAAATTAGTTGAGATGCGGAAGAATGAAGAAGGTTTTGACGAAGATGGACAATTTTTCCCTATTTATAGAGGTTAGAATTGTATACTTAGTAATAATTTGTTTTCTAAGAAATCTATATTGGAAAATATATTTTCGATTAAAAACTTTCAGGTATTATGGTTGTTTATATTAGAATTATTTTGGAAAAACCAGTGATTGACATTTAAGAAAGTAGATGAAGATATGAATATATTATTTCTAACATTATCAAAAATGGAAGATATAAGGCAAAGAGGTATATATACAGATTTAGTAAGAGAACTAAGTTCAAGAGGGGTTAATGTATATATAGTATCTCCAAGACAAAAAAGAGAAAACCTTCCAACAGAACTATCTAAAGAAGGCAATATAAAGGTATTGAAAGTTAAAACAGGAAATATAACAGCAACAAAATCATTTATAGAGAAAGGTATTTCAACTCTTATGATTGAATATCAGTACCTCAAAGCTATAAAAGACAATTTTAAAGATATTAAATTTGACATGATAATGTATTCAACCCCACCTATAACATTTAATAAAATTATAAAATATTATAAGAAACATCATAATAGTAAGACATATCTAATTCTTAAAGATATATTTCCACAAAATGCAGTGGATATAGGCTTAATGAAAAAGGATGGAATTCTATACAACATGTTTAGAAAGAAGGAAATAAGTTTATATAACAATTCGGATTTTATAGGGTGTATGTCTTATGGAAATTTAGATTATATTTTACAACACAATAACTATGTAACTAAAAATAAGTTGGAGATATTTCCAAACGCTATAGAACCAATAGAAAAAAAACAAAAAACAAGTAAAGACAAACAAATTCTAGACAAATATAAGATTCCAGAAGATACAACTTTATTTGTATATGGTGGAAATTTAGGTAAACCACAAGGTATTGATTTTCTGATTAAGATAGTTGATGAATTTTATAAAGTTGAAAACGGACATTTACTAATAGTAGGTAGTGGAACCGAGTTTAATAAGATAAACACACATATAGAAAATAGCAAACCTTTGGGAGTAAGTATTTTTGAAAGACTGCCAAAAGAAGAATACGATAAATTAATAGGTTGTGCAGATGTTGGGCTGATTTTTTTAGATTATAGATTTACAATACCAAACTTTCCTTCGAGGCTTACTTCTTATATGGAAAATTCATTGCCTATATTAGCTGCTACAGATAAAAATACAGATATAAAGGATGTATTGCTAGAATCAAAAAGTGGTCTTTGGTGTGAAAGTACAGATAAAAATAAATTTATTAAACATGCCCAGAAGCTATCTAGTGAAAAAGAACTTAGAGAAAATATGGGGCTAAGTGGTAGAAAGTATCTAGAAGATAATTATGATATAAGAAAAACGGTTGATATATTACTGAATCATTTATTAGAAGGAGATGCTCAAAATGTTTAAGAATAAAATACTACTAATAACTGGAGGGACAGGCTCCTTTGGAAATGCTGTACTAAATAGATTTCTAGATACAGATATAAAAGAAATTCGTATATTTTCTCGTGATGAAAAGAAACAAGATGACATGAGAAAACAATATAAAAATGATAAGGTTAAGTTTTATATTGGTGATGTACGAAATATACAAAGTATTAAAAATGCAATGTATGATGTGGATTATGTATTTCATGCAGCAGCTTTAAAACAAGTGCCGTCATGTGAATTTTTTCCTATTGAAGCAGTTAAAACCAATATACTAGGTACGGAAAATGTACTTACTGCGGCAATTAGCTGTGGAGTAAAAAAAGTTATTTGCCTTTCTACAGATAAAGCAGCTTATCCAATCAATGCTATGGGAATATCAAAAGCTATGATGGAGAAAGTATTTGTTGCAAAATCTAAAACTATATCTTCTGATAGGACAGTGATTTGTGGAACTAGGTATGGAAATGTAATGGCATCTAGGGGTTCAGTAATACCGCTATTTGTAGAACAAATAAAAAATGGACAACCATTAACAATAACAGAGCCCAGTATGACAAGATTTTTAATGAGTTTAGAAGAAGCAGTAGAATTAGTTGTATTTGCTTTTGAAAATGCAAAGTCAGGAGATGTTATGGTGCAGAAATCTCCAGCATCTACTGTGGGAGATTTAGCTCAGGCAATAAAAGAACTATTTAATGTAGATAATGAAATCAACATAATAGGAACTCGTCACGGAGAAAAACAATATGAAACTCTACTTACAAAAGAGGAATCTATGGTAGCAGAAGATATGGGTGGGTTTTATAGAGTGCCATCTGATAAAAGAGATCTTAACTATGATAAATACTTTACAGAAGGTAAAAAAGAACTAGTGCTACAGGAAGAATATAACTCAAATAATACAGAAATTTTAAATATAGAACAAATAAAAGAAAAACTTTTAAGCCTAGAATACATAAAAGAAGAGCTGAAAGGTTGGAGTAAGTAATGAAGATATTGGTAACAGGTGCTAATGGATTCGTAGGTAAAAATTTAATAGCTGAACTTAAAAATAGAGGATATAGTGAAATATTCATGTGTACTAGAGAAACTACTAAAGCTCAATTAGATGAATATACTAAAGAATGTGATTTCATATTTCATCTAGCAGGAGTTAATAGACCTAAAGATGAAAAAGAATTTATGGAAGGTAATTTTAGATTTACTTACGAACTGCTAGAATCACTAAAAAAGAATAATAATAAGTCATCTATTTTAATTACTTCCTCTATTCAAGCTGAAATAGAGAATTCTTATGGAATAAGTAAAAAAGCAGGAGAAGAATTATTATTTAAATATGGTAAAGAAACTGGAACTAAAGTTTATATCTATCGTTTACCAAATTTATTTGGAAAATGGAGCAAGCCAAACTATAATTCTGTAGTATCTACTTTTTGTCATAATATCGCCAGAGACTTAGAGATTCAAGTAAACGATCCAGAGGTGGAACTTAATCTTTGTTATATAGATGATGTATTAGATGAATTCATAAGCGTCTTAGTACAAAATCCTACAATAGATAGAGAATTTTGTACAGTGCCTACTGTACACGAAGTAAAACTTGGTAAATTAGCAGAATTAATTCAAAGCTTTAAGGAAAGTAGAAAGGATTTGAGCATCCCTAGTATGGAAGAACCCTTTACTAAAAAACTATATAGTACATATCTAAGCTATTTACCAGAAGATAAGTTTTCCTATCCATTAAAAATGAATGTGGATAATAGGGGGTCTTTTACAGAATTTATAAGAACAACTGAAAGAGGGCAAGTATCAGTAAATGTATCTAAACCTGGAATCACAAAAGGCAATCACTGGCACCATACAAAGAATGAGAAATTTTTAGTGGTTAGTGGAGAAGGATTAATTAGATTTAGAAAAATAGATTCAAAAGAAATAATTGAGTATAGAGTTAGTGGAGAAAAATTGGAAGTAGTAGATATACCAACAGGATATACCCATTCAATAGTTAATATAGGAGATACAGATATGGTAACAATAATGTGGGCTAACGAGTGCTATAATCCTGAAAAACCAGATACTTATTACTTGGAGGTTTAATTAATAATGAAAAGACTAAAAGTGATGACGGTAGTAGGCACTAGACCAGAGATTATAAGACTGTCAGCTGTAATAAATAAATTAGAAGAATCAGAAGCAATAGACCATGTATTAGTACATACAGGTCAAAACTATGATTATGAACTAAATGAAGTATTCTTCAATGACTTTAAATTAAAGAAACCTGATTACTTTCTTAATGCAGCTGTAGGAACAGCAGTAGAAACCATAGGGAATATCCTAGTAAAAATAGATCCAATATTAGATGAAGTAAAGCCAGATGCGTTTTTAGTACTTGGAGATACCAATAGCTGCCTTTGTACCATAGCAGCTAAGAGAAAACATATACCAATATTCCATATGGAAGCTGGAAATAGATGCTTTGATCAAAGAGTACCAGAAGAAACTAATAGAAAAATAGTAGATCATATAGCAGATATTAATTTAACTTATAGTGATATTGCAAGAGAATATTTATTAAGAGAAGGACTATCGGCAGATAGAATCATTAAAACAGGAAGTCCTATGTATGAAGTTATTGATTCAAGAAAAGATGATATTGAGAAATCAGATATACTAAAAAGATTAAACTTAGAAGAAGGAAAATACTTTGTTATATCGGCCCATAGAGAGGAAAATATAAATTCAGAAAAGAATTTTTTAGATTTAGTAGATAGTTTGAATGTAATAGCAGAAAAATATCAACTACCAATTATAGTGAGTACCCATCCTAGAACTAGAAAAATGATAGAGCGTAAAGTAATAGAATTTAATCCATTAATACAAACCCTAAAACCATTAGGATTTAATGATTATATAAAACTTCAAACAAAAGCAAAAGTGGTACTCAGTGATAGTGGAACAATCAGTGAAGAATCATCAATTCTTGGATTTAGAGCATTAAATATTAGAGAGGCTCACGAGAGACCAGAAGCAATGGAAGAAGCATCTGTAATAATGGTAGGACTTAAAAAAGAAAGAATACTTCAAGGACTAGAAGTTTTAGAAACTCAAGAAAAAAATACTTTGAGATTGGTTGGAGATTATAGTATGCTAAATGTATCAGAGAAAGTGTTGAGGATTATATTGTCTTATACTGATTATGTAAATAGAGTGGTTTGGGGAAATAAATAGTATATATTATATCTAAAAAGGGGAAGGAATTATGCGGATAGTACATTTGGATCAAATGTTTCATCCTGAATTTGGCGATCAAATAAATATTTTACCTAAATATCAAGTGAAACAAGGTCATGAAGTTTATATTGTAACTGGAAAGTCAGATGTCTCTCACCCAAGATTTATTAATTTTGCAGATAATTCAAACATGGATGAAAAAGACAAATGTTATGAAGAAAAAACGGGAGTTAAAGTAATAAGAATAGATGTAAAGAAGTTTATTTCAGGTCGAGCCATATATAAAAGAGGATATAAAAAAATAATTGATAAATTAAATCCAGATATATTATTTTGTCATTTTAACGATACCATTGTGGGAATGTATTATACATGGATATCTAACAGACTAAATTATCCAGTAGTTTTTGATTCTCATATGTTAGAAATGGCATCTAAGAATCCTCTGAACAAAGCTTTCAGATTTTTTTATCGTATGTTTTTAACTCCTAAAATAATAAAAAACAACTTGATCGTAATAAGAACACAAGACGACCCATATGTAGAAAAATGTTTAGGGATACCATTATCACAAGCTCCTTTTATTTCTTTTGGTACAGATACTGATTTATTTAAACCAAATAATGAAGTAAGAAAAACTTTTAGAGAAGAAAATGACATATTAGAAGATGATTTTGTTATTGTTTATACTGGTAAACTTGATGAATCCAAAAATGGGAAATTCCTAGCTGAGGCATTTAAAGATAAGTTCTATATTACTGAGAATAATAGTGTTGTTTTATTAGTGGTGGGAAATACAAGCGGAGAATATGGAAAAGAAGTAGAAGAAATATTTCACCAATCTAAAAATAAGATTATTCGATTTCCAACTCAAAGATATGTAGATTTACCTCAATTTTATCAAGCAGCAGATTTAGCAGTTTTCCCAAAGCAATGCAGTTTAAGTTTTTATGATGTACAAGCATGTGGATTACCAGTTGTAGCAGAAGATAATAGTATAAACATTGAAAGATGTAGCCATGGAAATGGATTTACTTTCAAAGATGATGATATTAATGATCTTAAGGGACAAATTAAAAAATGCATTGACATGAATAGTAATGAATATCAAATGTTGAGAAGTAATTCATATAACTATATTAAAGAGAATTATGATTATAAGTATATAGCTAGACTATATACTGAAGTGCTAGAAAGAGAATATAAGAAATATAAAGAAGGTGAGAATGATGATTAATATAATAGGTCTTGGATATATTGGCTTACCAACAGCACTTATGTTCGCAAGACACGGTATAGAAGTGGTAGGGACAGATATAAATAAAAAACTCGTGAATTCTTTAGAAGAAGGTAGGCTTACTTTTGAAGAAAAAGGATTAGATAAACTATTTTTAGATGCTTTTCAAAATGGAATTCGATTCACAACTGAATATCAAAAAACAGATACATATATAATTGCAGTTCCAACACCATATATCAAAGAAAGCAAGAAACTCGATCCTAAATATGTAATTTCGGCGATAAATAGTACTTTGGATGCTTGTGATAAGGGAGCAATACTGATAATTGAATCTACAATTACGCCAGGTTCAATTGATAGATATGTTCGACCTGAGATTGAAAAAAGAGGATTTGTAATAGGACAAGATGTGCATTTAGCCCATGCTCCAGAGAGAATAATACCAGGAAATATGGTTTATGAATTAGAACATAATTCAAGGACAATAGGTGCAGATAGTCTTTATATTGGAGAAAAAGTCAAAGAACTATATAAGAGTTTTTGTAAAGGGGAGATAACTGTAACTGATATTAGGTCAGCTGAGATGTCTAAGGTTATAGAGAACACTTATAGAGATGTTAATATTGCCTTTGCAAACGAGTTAGCTAAAATTTGTCGTAGTGATAATATGGACATTTATGAAATCATAAGAATTGCTAATAAACATCCAAGAGTAAATATATTACAGCCTGGACCAGGTGTAGGTGGCCATTGCATCTCTGTAGACCCATGGTTTTTAGTAGGTGACTATCCAGGTTTAGCTAATATAATATTAACTGCAAGAAAAATCAATGATTCTATGCCAAAACATGTATTGAGTAGAATTAGGACAATCATGAGAGAACATAATATAAATGATATTTCCAAAGTAGGACTTTATGGTTTAGCCTATAAGGAAAATGTTGATGATACAAGAGAAAGTCCAACTTTACAATTATTAGAAAGAATGGATGAACATTTATCTTTTGGAGTTAAAGTTTATGATCCATTTGTAAAAACTAGGATAGTTGATCATCAATTTATGAATTTTGGTGATTTTATTAATGAAATTGAAATTATTGTTATTATGGTAGCTCATGATCATATTAAGGAAAATATAGATTTGATTAAGGACAAGTTTGTCTTAGATACAAAGAATATCTGTGATTTTGATGGAGTATACAAACTTTAGACTCATATATTTTTTATAAAAAAATATAAAAAGGCGTCAACTTGTTTCTAAGCTTATACTTATATAATTGAGTACTATAATATCTAAAAAATATTTATTATGTTTATCAATCGTCATTAGGTAAAGGTTGAATATATTTACAGATAAAAAAGTAAATTGATTATATTGAGATAAGTAATCTATAAATTATCTAAAGGTCTGAGGAGAAAAAATGGAGAGAACAATAGATCAAAATATGTTAGAAGATAAAAAAATTTGTATAGCTATAATGTCATCATTTTCAATACTTACAATCCAATATCTAATATTAGTATATTTTAATTTAATAGATACTAGTATTGGACAAATGATTCAGTTAATATCCAAAGGTTTAGTTGGTTCTTTTTATTTATTAGCTTTACCATCTGTGTTAAAAAGAAATAAAATTAAATTTATAGGGATATATTTTTTGGCTGTATTTGTATTTACATTTAACTATGTCTTTTTCAATGAAAATTGGATATATTTAAAATCTATTATATTCCCGTTATTTTTTACTGGTCTACCTTCTTTTATTTATGCTTATAGCATAAAGGACTGGGATATGTTAATAAAAATTATGAAGAAAACAAGTAATATTGTTTTTGTTGTGGGAACTTTTATAGGAATATTGGTATTTACAGGCAACGCATTAATAGGAGCATATAGTATGAGTCTATCTTATTACATGTTATTGCCAACGATAATGTATATGAATGAATTCCTTGATAAGGTATCTCTTAAGGGTGGAGTTATCTTAGGAGTATCCTTATTAGTAATACTCGCATTAGGTTCTAGAGGAGCAATTATGTGTATTGGAGTATTTGCTATATTAAAACTTGTAAGAAAGATAAAGAAATTAACTTACACCAAAGTACTTATATATTTAATTATACTTTCAATAATGATTATGGGACTAGTATTCTTAAATGAGATACTTGAATATATATATAATTTTTTATTAAATTTTGGGATAAGAAGTAGAAGTATTGAGCTGTTTTTAAGAGATGATATGTATTTAAGTGGTAGAGATAAATTATATGAATATGTCATTGAAGAAATCTTTAACAACCCATTTTTAGGGATAGGATTAACTGGTGATAGGTTTATTCTAGATGGAGGTTATGCTCATAATATTTTTATAGAAATATTAGCAAATTTTGGTTTAGTGATAGGAACTATTATTATCATTACAATATTGTATATAGTTGTTAAGTCTTTATTCATTAAAGATATCAAAAAGTATAATATGGTCATTGTTTGGTTAAGTATTGGATTTGTTCATTTATTTGTAAGTAGTTCATATTTGATAGATTTTAAATTTTGGATTTTATTAGGATTAAGTTTAAAAGTGGTATTTACTAAAAACAAGCTTATAGATAATTATGATTAATACTAGCTGATATTAATTGATGCCATAAATGACAGGAGGAAAGATTGTGGGAGATAAAATCAATATACTATTTTTAGTAAATAAATTTGATATAGGTGGTGTACAGAAAGTAAATGTACAAATGATAAATCTAATAGATAAGGATAAATTTAATGTACACATACTTTATGTAAAAGATGGCATAATGAAGCAAGAAATTATAGATCAAAGGATTGTATTTATAAAATTAGGAGATAAATTGGAATTAAAGTCTTTTGTAAATATAAAATATTTATTTAAAATTCTTAGATACATTAAAGTAAATAATATTGACATTATACATACAATAGATCCTATATTATACTTTATAGGAGCAACTGCATCGCATTTTACTAAGATTAAACATATAAGATCACAACCTAATTTTATTAGAAAATACGAGAAACTCAACGCTAAGACACTAAAAATTCTGCCTTTTGAAAAGTGGACTAATAAATATATTACCTTCAATAATAGTACAAAAATGGATTTAAACCTAGCAGGTGTTCCTTTAGAAAAAATACAAACTATACATAGTTATGCAAAAATCGATGAATTAAATAATGTAACGAATCTTTCAGATATAAGACAGGAAATAAATATAGCACAAGATACAAAGATTATTTGTTCCATTGGTAGGTTGGTTGAAGGAAAAGGTTTAGAAACATTTATTAAGATGATACCTTTTATAATTAAAGATTATAAAAATGTTATATTTTTGATTGTTGGTGATGGGCCTTTAAAGGAAGAATTAATTAAGATGTGTGAAGAATATGGAATTGAGAAATCTGTATATTTTTTAGGGTTTAGAACTGACATACCCAACATTGTAAAACAAATTACATTGGGTGTTTATGTTACTGCTGATTCTGCTGGTATGATAGATATACCATGGGGGCATAAGGTTTTAATATCGAGACAAAGTGACATTATGAAGGAATATATTTTAGATGGAGAAACTGGAATCTTAGTAAACAGTGATAAACCTGAAGATTATGCCAATATTGTGATACGGCTCTTGCAAAGTCCAGAATATATTAATGTTATGGAACTAAAAACAAAGGAATTTTATAGTAATAAGTTTGATGGAAATAAGAATATGAAAATATTTCAAGATTTAGTTATAAAATTAATAAATAATAAATAATGATAAAATAAAACTTAATAAATCTATAAAAATCGTAGATGTTAAAATTGAAAAGTCATATATGTAAATCCTTGATATTAACTATTTTTTTAACATAGGAAGATTGAAAGATTACTATTTAGTCCATAACCATTTTAGATAATCATCATGATTATAGTAAAATATAATCAATAGGAGATTATTGAAACCAGAAGCAAAAATACAAGATATTCAGGAGAACTTTAAATTTAAATTATTAAAGAAATATAAGAAATGAGTAATTCAACTTTAATATCAAGAAAGCAAACAACAGTCTTAGGTATAGTGGTAAGGTGTGTCAGTGAGTCAAAGGTAGTTAATAAGAATAGTATCTTAATATAGATTATAGTACTAATTTCTCTTCAGAAAAAGAAAATGAACAGTTAAAAAAAGATATTAGATGAAAAAAACTTAGAATTAGTTATTCTTAAAGACTTGCTAAAAAACAACCCTATTCTTTAATATAAATGACTTGTCGGATAATGGTCTTAGATTCTTTTAAGAATATTCATTTTACCTAAACTCCTATTTAGTTAGTCTAGGAAATTTGTTACAAATTCTATACTTATTCTTAATATTATTAATAGACTTACATAGAGTCTCATTAGGTAATATCTGAATATATGAAATCCTATAATAAACCTAAAATTCATGGCTTCTTAGGATATATTTTTCCAAAGTCTTTGTCCAATATTAAGAGGTATGTGCTATTAATGGGAATACAACATTTAAATTACATAGGTTTGATCATATGAAGTTGTTAGATAGATAGTGAGGATGAACGTTATAGATGTTGAATTAATAGAAATACTATATAAATATGGGGGAAAATCATGAGCAAATCAAACAAAACAGTCAAATCGGCATTAATAATAATAATCTTTTCCCTAGGAAGTAAATTCCTAGGGTTTATTAGGGAAGTGCTTATAGCAGCAAAATTTGGTTCTAGTATAGAAACAGATACATTTTTTATTGCTTTATCAGCATCTGCACTTATATCAGGTTTTTTAAGCAATGCCATAAGTACAACATTTATTCCAGTTATTTCTGAGGTAGAATCTAAAAAGGGAAAAAAAGGTAAGATAGAACATACAAATAATATGATTAATGTTATATTTTTTGTATCTTTGATATTATTAGTTATAGTCTCACTAGGAACCCCAATGCTAGTAAAATTACTGGCTTCTGGCTTTGAAGGTAAACAATTTGATTTAGCTGTTAAATTAACTAGAATTGGTTTATCCATGATATTATTCAGTGGAGTGATAGGAGTAATGACAGGATATCTTCAATCAGAACAAAGATTTAATGCCACTGCTATGATAGGGTTTCCATTTAATTTTGTTTATATATTTTTTCTTTTATTTTTATCTTCTATGTTTGGAATAAAGGGACTAATGGTTGCAGGAGTAGTTGCTACATTTTCACAACTACTGGTGCAGATTCCAGAGGCTAGAGCATCTGGATTTAGATATAAATTTATATTTGATATAAAGGATAAATATATAAGAAAAGTTCTATATCTTAGTTTACCAGTATTGATAGGTGTAGCTATCAACGATTTAAATGCTGTAGTTGATAGAACACTGGCTTCTAATTTAGTTTTAGGCAGTATATCGGCTCTAAACTATGCAAATAAGTTAAGTGGACTTATACTGGGTGTATTTATATCAGCCATCACTACTGTAATATTTCCAGTATTATCAAAAGAAGCTAACAATGAAAATATAGATGGGGTTAAAAGTACTATGAGTTATGGAATCAATCTTATATTATTAATTACCATACCTGCCACAGTAGGAATGATTGTATTAGCTAAACCTATTGTAGAAATAGCCTTTCAAAGAGGAGAATTTGATGCTACAGCTACTTTAATGACTTCACAGGCTCTTGTGTTTTACTCTATGGGACTAGTGGCTTCATCACTAAGATTACTTATAACTAGAGTATACTATTCATTACAAGATACTAAAACTCCAATGATAAATGGAGTTATTTCTGTAGGATTTAATATAATTTTAAACCTTATATTAGTTAGATTTATGGCTCATGCAGGACTAGCATTAGCAACCAGCATAGCAATCACAATAGCCACTATTATGTTATTATACGGTTTAAAAAAGAAGATAGGTTCATTAGGTACTAAACAGTATATTACAACCTTTTTTAAAACTGGATTAGCTTCGTCTATCATGGGGTTAGTAGCTTATATAGCTTATAATGGATTATATGGTATTTTAGGAGTATCTAAATTATATAATTTAATGTCATTATTAGTTGCAGTAGGACTTGCAGTTATAGTATACGGAGTATCGTGTTATTTATTTAAAATAGAAGAAGTAAGAGATGCAGTGCATAAAATAATAAAGAAACTATAAAATATCCAAGTTCTATAGTTTCTATTATTATAATTACTATTACCATACTAAAAAAGATAGACTAAAAAGTCTATCTCTTTTCTATATCTTATAGAAATACTATCCTAATTTTGTTATAATGAAGTAAAAGAAACTATATATTCTACAAAAGAGGGGAATTATCATGGGAAAAAGAAGGTCTTTCATATTACTTATTCTAGATACTATTCTAATCAATATATCATATCTTCTATCTCTATATATTAGATTTGAAGGGGATATATTAGGAACTCAGTTCTTGGAGTATTTTACAAAATATAAGGAAAATTTTATCTATATTACAGCAATCAAACTAGTTATATTTCTATACTTCAAATTATATAAATCTGTATGGAAATATGCTAGTATTGAAGAGTTGATAAATATTGTAGTGGCCAGTATAGTATCTAATGCTGCTATACTTAGCTATATGTTTATAATGCAATCTAATTTGCCTAGAAGTATTTACATATTAGCTACTTTACTTGATATGGTCCTTATTGGGGGAATTAGATTTAGTTCTAGAGCCGTAAATAGTATAGGTAGTGGAATTCTTAAGAAAGATAATCAAAAGAAAATAATGATAATTGGTGGGGGAGATGCTGGAGCTATGGTTATTAGAGAATATAAAAATCATACTCAGCTAGACAGTAAGCCAGTTGCCATTATTGATGATAATGAAAAGAAGCAGGGTCAGATGATAAACGGAGTACCAGTAGTTGGAAAAAGAGTAGATATTCCAACAGTAGCTGAAAAGCTTAAAATCGATGAAATTATAATTGCCATGCCTTCTGCATCTAAGACGGAAATAAGAGATATAGTTGAAATTGCAAAGACTACAAAGGCCAAACTGAAAATTTTACCTGGTATGTTTGAGTTAATAGATGGAAAAGTCAGTATCAAAAATATTAGAGAAGTAGATATAGGGGACCTTCTAGGTAGAGAAGAAATAAAGACAAATTTAAGAGAAATTAGTTCATATATAACTAATAAGATAGTGTTGGTAACAGGTGGTGGAGGTTCTATTGGTTCGGAACTTTGTAGACAGATTGCAAATTTTAATCCAAAAAAATTAATTATTGTAGATATATATGAAAACAATGTTTATGATATACAAAATGAACTTTTGAGAAAGTATAAGAATTTAAATTTAAGGACAGTTATTGCTTCCATAAGAGATAAAGATAGAATAATGGAATTGATGAACAATGAAAAGCCACAGGTTGTATTTCATGCTGCAGCTCACAAGCATGTACCTTTAATGGAAGAGAGTCCAAAGGAAGCAATAAAAAACAATGTATTTGGTACATTGAATTTAGCTCAGGCTGCTGATAAAGTTGGTGTGGACAAGTTTGTTATGATTTCAACGGATAAGGCTGTCAATCCTACTAATATTATGGGGGCTAGTAAAAGAAT
Source organism: Tissierella pigra (assembly GCF_018917845.1). Taxonomy (NCBI): domain Bacteria; kingdom Bacillati; phylum Bacillota; class Tissierellia; order Tissierellales; family Tissierellaceae; genus Tissierella; species Tissierella pigra. Next base: position 3,275,440 of record NZ_JAHLPJ010000001.1, on the reverse strand, counting down.
ATGTGAAATGATTATTCAATCTATAAATAGTGTTAGTCAGACAGAGTTTGTAGCCGTAAGGTTTGGAAATGTACTAGGTAGCAATGGGAGTGTAATTCCTTTATTTAAGAAACAAATAGCTGAAGGGGGACCTGTTACTGTTACTCATGAAGATGTTATTAGATATTTTATGACTATTCCAGAGGCAGTACAATTAGTTATTCAAGCTGGAGCTATGGCTAATGGTGGTGAGGTCTTTATATTAGATATGGGAGAGCCTGTAAGGATAGTAGATTTGGCTAAGGATCTTATTAGGTTATCTGGATTTGAACCAAATGTAGATATACCTATTGTCATCACGGGACTTAGACCTGGGGAGAAGTTATTTGAAGAATTATTACTTGATGAGGAAGGTATATCTGATACTAAGCATGATAAGATATTTATAGGAAAGCCGACTTTTACAGATTATAAATTACTTTTAAGGTCATTGGAATCAGCCAATAGAATCATAAAAATAGGTACAGATGAAGATATAAAAAATTACGTTAAAACAATAGTACCTAATTATAAGGAAAACAATGAGGAAAGCCATAATGAGGATAAAGGATTGGCTAAGTCTGAAATATAACTAGTTATATACGTTAATTATACACAATAGTATCATTTAAAAAAAGATGAAAGAACGAAACCCCAAAGGAATCAATCCTTTGGGGTTTGCTTAGTCTTCTATAAAACAGGGGATGCACCTGTTTTATAATTAAGAGAATGTAAATAACTTTGTGCTTTAGAGAGAATCGTTCATCTCTAATCTGACAAGAAATATTAAACTGGATAAAACTTACAACTAAATATCTTGATTTTATCTTTGCCAAGACTATTTTATTTTATGCATTAAAATGAATAGTTTTGGCAATAATTTTATATAAGTGATGCTATGACTTTTTACAAATGGATTTTAGCTTTACTTTTATAAAAAACTCTTTTGTTTTTTAAGGAGTTATAGGCTTTAAATCAGTATTACAAGCTATTTAAACGCCCATAATTCCAGATTTAGAAGGTTTTTATATGCCACTCAGTATAATTACATTAAAGATGGACATTTACTCGTTCTTCAAAGAAGATGGATAGTTGATTTATAATTAAATCCCAGCTTTTATATCTTTTGGTCCATTTCTTTATGGTATTTTGACTAGCTAAGTAAAGTATCTTTTCTAGAGCTTGATCAGATGGGAACATAGTTTTAGTCTTGGTTACTTTTCTTAGCTGTCTATGAAAACCTTCTATTATATTTGTAGTGTACATTATGGTTCGAATCTCCTGAGGATACTTGAAAAATGGAGATAGTACATCCCAATTTGACTCCCAACTCTTAACTGCATGTGGGTATTTATCTCCCCATTTCTTTTCAAGTTCCCCAAGGTTTTCAAGAGCTTCTTCTTCATTTATCGCCTTATATACTGATTTAAAATCATTAGCAAACTCCTTTGAATGCTTGTAACTAACATATTTAAAAGAATTTCTAAGCTGATGAATTACACATCTTTGTATTTCTGCATTAGGATATGCTGCATTTATTGCCTCTTTAAGCCCTGTTAATCCATCTACGCTAAATATTAATACATCTTGTAGACCTCTATTTTTCAAATCATTCAAAACTCCAAGCCAGAACTTAGCTGATTCATTTTCACCTATCCAAATCCCTAAAACATCTTTAAATCCGTCTAAATTAACACATAAAACTACATAAGCTGCTTTGCTTTTTATCTGTCCATCTTCTCTTACTTTATAATGTATTGCATCCATAAATACAAATGGATATATTGGATTTAGGGGTCTATTCTGCCATTCTTTTATATGTGGAATTATTCCATCAGTCATTTTACTTACCATTTCGGCTGATATTTCTATTCCATATATATCCTTTATCTGTTCGTGTATATCTCTAGTTGACATACCCCTTCCATAAAGAGCTATTACCTTTTCTTCAATACCAGAAATATCTCTTTTATTTTTAGGTATTACAATTGGCTCAAACTCACCATTTCTATCCCTTGGTACTTCTAGTGGAATTTCACCAAATTGAGTTTTTACAGTCTTTTGGGTATAGCCATTTCGCCTATTATCTGTTTGTTTATTCTTTTTATCTCCTTTAGAGTACCCTAATTCTGCCTCAAGTTCTGCATCTAACATTTCTTGAAGTACATCTTTAAACATATCCTTTAGATATGAATGAAGATCTCCTGGTGTTGTTAAATTTCCATCACTAATCATATTTCTTAAAACTTCTTTTGGTAATGTTGACATAAAAAATTCTCCTTTCTGGTTCAAATCATATTTTGATTCTTGCCAGAAAAGAGAATTTTATTTCGTAAAAGCACAGATTATTTTACACTACCATAATTAATTATAATTTAATATAAGATGGTTCCCATAATATACTTTAGCATAAATATAGACATCTAGATATCTTTCAACTTCTTTAATCGCATCTCTTACATCATACATATCGGGTTCATTACTGTTTCCTCTATCTTCAAAAACAATAGTTGCATCTACTCTGTTGGAATTCCCTTCATAAGTTCTTATACTCTCAATAGTACCTAATTTTTTCAAGTCTCTTTCTAACTCTCTTTCTACATCTCTATAGTCTCCATAACCATAGTCATAGCCATAGTCTCTGTCACTAACTGTAACTTTACCATTGTTATTCATAGTAAATGTGTATAATGTATATCTTTGGTAATTATCGTAAATACTACCTTCTACCTTATGATTCTTAAATGCTTTGCTAATGTCTTCAGCTATATCTTCCATTAAGGATTTTTTATCAGCTACTCTCATTTTTCTCCAAGCATTGCTTTCATAGTAATCTTTAGTATCTATAGTTATAGTAGCTGTAATTCTACTACTAGTTTCTTTTAAAGTTATATCAAAACTAACATCATCTACTACTCCGTAATCTTTATTTAATTTCTTTTCTAATTCTTTAATATCAGTTTTAGATGATTCTTCTTTCTTTTCTTCTTCTTTAACTTTATTTTTTAGTTGATTAATCTCTGCTTGTAATGCTGCTATTTCTTGGTCTTTTAGCTCAAGTTGTTTGTTTAATACTAGCTTTTCAGAATCTACAAAGCTTGCAGTATGAGTTGAACTATCATAAGTAACGCTTACGCCCATAATATCAGCTAAAGCTCTAACAGGTACATAAGCTCTGCCATCATATTCTTTTACTGTAAAAGCTGGAGCACCATATTTATCTTCAACTGATTTGGTAATATCTTCACCTTGGTAACTTAGCTTAATCCTACCGTGAGTAGCAGTAATCTTTTTATCAAATATTCCATTAGCTGCAAAAGCTACTGTACTCAATAACATAACTCCTAACAACGAACTCACAACAACCTTTTTTGTTTTCTTGCTTCTAAACATTAATCCCCCTCCTAATTTAATATAGTGTCTTACTATAATAATATCATTTTTTAACTTTATATTCAATAAAAGGAAGGAAAATTACATAATTTACCTAATTTCTTCAAGTATAATCTTTGTAAAAAGTTTGCCCCCTTCTATATTTAAGTGACTTGAATCAAAGAATAATTTTTCATTATTTTCAAATCTAGGGTCATGGGAATAGTCTAGGTATTGTATATCTGGATATTTTTCTAGTAATCCATCTATGGTATCTTGAAATTCCTTATAAAAGTCCTCTGAAAAATGTTCATTATAGTATTTAGTAAAAGGTGTAGTTGTAATTACAGGTCGTATATTATTTTCTATAGCTGTAGCAATTATATTATCTACAATGGCTACAAATTTATCTTTATCTTTTCTTCCTTCTTCTATAAACTCCAAATGTCTTCCTGCTGTATCATTGCTTTCCTCTTTCATTTTATCTATAGGCATTGAGGAGGTTTTATAGACTGATTTTGGCTCATGTGCCTTTTCTTCTTTTATAAAGGCATATTTAATATTTGACTCTGCTGTAACTACTGGTAACGCCTTGTACTTTAAGTATTCACTAAGCTTTGGTTTTTTAATGTCTTTTAAGCTTAGAAATGGGTAATACATTTTATTGAAATCTTCAAAGTTTTCATTATCATATCCTAGATAAAAGGATATATAGGATATGGGAATAATAACTGTAGATCCTTCTTTAAAGTTTTCAATATATTTTTCAAAAATCTTTTCATCATAGAAAACCCTTTGGGCAGGTAGGGCAAAGTTGAAGCCTACTAAATCCAAGTCCTCATATACAAAGGCATATTGGGCATGGGATGTGCCAAGGTTGGCTATGTCTATATTTTGTGGAACATAATAAAACTTGTCTGTTCCGTTTATGGATTTATATATATTTGTTTCTTTATATCTAGCATTTACATATCCTACCATTAATGAAAGGATTAGTAAAAATACTATGGTCTTTTTTATAAATCGAAGCATATTATCACCTCTAAAATTGGAAATAAATAAATTCTTGAGAACCAAAAGTGCCTAAAAGGATTATCCATAATACTAATATATAATATAGACTCCATCTTATCCAAATTGGCTTAGTGGATATGATTTCTCGTATAGTCTTCTTCTTATATTCCTGTATTAAATGTACTAACTCCATTACCCCTATGGATAAAAAGGCTACTTTAAGTTGGAAGCTATCTAATCCTAGTTGATCTATTGGAACTCCATTACCTATATTTATAAACATGTTTTTTATAACATAGATTGCATCTGATATATTATTTGCCCTAAAGAATATCCACCCAAAGCACACTAAGGCAAAGGTTATAGTTATCTGAAGGATATTGTGTAATGTTGGGATTTTATCTAATCCTATTAATTTAACAATTCTCTTTCTTATACTAGATGTCCATATGGAAAATATTTGATAAAATCCATGGATTGCTCCCCAGACTACAAAGGTCCAATTGGCTCCATGCCATAATCCTGATATTAAAAATACGGTGGCTAAATTTAGCTGCCATTTCCATTTAGATACTCTATTTCCCCCTAAAGGTATATAAATATAGTCTTTAAACCAAGTACTAAGGGAAATATGCCATCTTCTCCAAAATTCCGATATAGACTTCGCAAAGTAAGGTCTTCTAAAGTTTTCCATCAATCTATATCCCATGAACTGAGCTGAACCAATGGCTATATCTGAATATCCAGAGAAATCACAGTATATTTGAAATGCAAATAATATAGTAGCAAGTATAAGAGGAAATCCTGTATAATCATGGACATTATTATATACTGTATTGACTAATATTGCTACTCTATCAGCTATAACTACCTTCTTGAATAGTCCCCATGCTATAAGCTTTAAACCATTGGTGGCTAAATCATAATCAAAGTCATGTTTTTCTCTAAATTGAGGTAAGAGATTTTCTGACCTTTCAATAGGGCCTGCTACTAACTGTGGAAAAAATGTTACATACAAGGAAAAAATTCCAAGATGTTTTTCTGGCTTTATAACACCCTTGTACACATCAATGGAATAACTCATTGTCTGGAATGTATAAAAGGAAATACCCATAGGTAGCAGTAATCTAAACTGTGGGAGGTAAAATGGAATATTAAGATACTCTAACACAGTTTTAGCTGAGTCATTAAAGAAATTAAAGTATTTAAATAAGAACAATAAAGAGAGATTAGAGACTAGAGATAGTATAAGGTATTTTTTTCGTTTTTTCTTGTCATCTGTTCTTCCCATCATTATTCCTGCAAAATAGTCTATTAATGTGGAGATTATAATAAGTATAATATAAGCAGGTTTCCATGCCATATAGAAATAATAACTTGCCATAAGCAACAAAATCCACCTAAATCTATATGGAATCAGAAAATATGCCCCTACTACAAGGGGAAAAAATATTAAGTACTGTAAAGAATTAAAAAGCATAATTTCACCTAATTTCTCTTTATTTTAACATTAATATTATATATTATAATCCTTGTATTTTCAATAGAAAGGGAACAGTTGGTAAAACTGTTCCCTTTCTATGGTTTTATCCATTTTTTCAAATTATTTACTGCTGTAGTTTTTAGATTTACTACAGTTCTATAGCTTATACCTAATTCCTTTCCTATTTCATACATATTCATGTTTTCCATATAAAAGAGAAGGATGACTTGTTTTTGCCTTTCTGTTAGTTTATCTAAAGATTTTTTGATTAAGGTACTGGTTTCATCTTCTATAATGATTTCAATTGCATCTTTATGGTCTGATACTAAAAGATCTATTATTTCTCCATCATCTTCTCCAATAGGTTCATTGAGAGATAGGTGGATTTTTTCTTTATGTTTATTTAGATAAAGATATTTGAGTTTTGATTTTATATATCCTAGGAAATGTACTTCCTTAGATTCATCAAATTCCTTTATAGACTCTAATATGCAGATTATTCCATCCTGCATTAAATCATCATATTCATTAGGTTTATTATAGTATCTTCTAATGGAACTAACTAATAAAGGTCTTAGATTACTTATAATTTCATCAATAGAAGTTTTATCTCCTTTTTTAGCTTCACTAACTAACTTATCCCACATAATCTTCCTCATGTTCCGCTACATTTATATAGTAATCCTTATGGAAGTTCTTTATTATGTAGCCATTTCTTATATGATTTTGCACTGTAGATAAGCTAGATATGGATTTAATTATTTTTCCATCACTAAGACAAACTTCTCTATGGCTTTTTTCATCTCTTACTATATAGATATGTTTTATATTTACATAACTAAAGGCACCATCATTTTTACAAATAGTAGTTCTAGTTTTAATAGGAACAAAGATATTATCTTTATTAAAGGGCATAGGTATTAGGTTTGTTGATGATATAAGATTCTTATATTTTCTTTTTACTTCTGTAGGACTTATTTTGTAGTGTTTTTCCAATGATTTAGTTACAGTTTTAATAGATCTTTCAATTACAAAGGGTTCCATATTCTCTATATATACTATGGTACAATTTCCCTTTGCTTTCACATATTCTGGCAACAATGCCATAAGTTCATTTTCAAATAATCTCTCCATATGTTATTACCTCCTTTTATAACCAATAGGAAAGTTCTATTTTTTTATCTTTTATAAATAATGAACTTTCCACAACCTAAATGAGTTTAACAAAAGCTTTTGCCATAAACAGAACTAACGTTCATGCTTAAGAATATAATACCAGAACGTTAGTTCTAAATCAATAGAAAATATAGTTACAAGGACTTTAGGAAAGTCATCTTACAAAATATTTAAAATTCATAGTTTATATCAACTTTTTTTTACATATTTCCCGGGAAAACAACAAAAAAATTAATTGTAAATAGAATTTGTAGATTTATATCGTAATTGGGTATATATGTAAAAAAATAGGAAAAGGAGGAGAATCAATTGTTAGAAAAAAGACATTCTATTACAGGCAAAATATTTATAATTACAGCATTAGCACTTATAATATCAAATATTTCCATTGGTATATTAGGATATAATACGGCTAAAAGAGAATTAAGTAAACAAGGTGAAGATATTCTGAAAAATGGACTAAAGGCCGCCAACAATATGATACATATTGCCCAGAACTCTGTAAAAGATGGAGGACTTACTTTAGAAGAAGCAGAGAATTTAGTTAAGGAGAATTTAATTGGAAAGTTAAATCCAGATGGAACACGTGATACTTCTCAAACCATAGATTTAGGGGAAAATGGCTATTTCTTTATATTAAATGAAAAAGGGGATTTGCTAGGACATCCATATTTAGAAGGACAAAATACTTGGGATTTTAAAGATGAGTCTAAGAAAGAGGTTTTATTTGTTCAGGAAAGTATAGAAACTGCCTTAAATGGAGGAGGTTTTATTTATTATGATTGGAAGTTTCCAAATAGTGATGGAGTTGGAAGAAAGATAGTTTATAATGAAAAAGATACAGAGTGGGGATGGATAATTTGTGCTGGTAGCTATGAGAAAGATTTTAATAAAGGTGCTACAAAAATACTTAAAGCAACTATTTTTAGAGCCATAGCCTTTCTTATAGTGGGAGATGTAATCGTATATATATTGACTCATAAAATAGGAAATTCTCTAAGGGCCATTACATCTAGAGCTGATGATATTGCCAATTTAGATATAAGTGATAAAGTTTCAGATATGTTGACTAAGAGGAAAGATGAGGTAGGTATATTAGGAGGAGCATTCCAAAAGATAATTGACAACCTAAAGGGATTTGTAGACCATATATCCCATACTTCCCAAGACCTTGCCTTATCATCACGGGAACTTAGTCTATCTAGTGAACAATCTTCTGCATCTATAGGGGAAATAGCCAGAGCTATTGAAGATATTGCAGAAGGTGCTAGTAAACAAGCTATGGATATAGAAAATGGAGTAGCCCATATAGATGATTTAGGTAGATTAGTGGAGAAAAATCAGGAGTTTTTAAAGGAGCTTAATGATTCTACCTTGGAAATTGAAAAGATTAAAGACGAAGGTCTTGAAATCCTTATGGAACTAGTAAGAAATACTGAAACCAGCAATAAAGCAACTACAGATATTCAAAATGTAATTTATGATACTAATGAAAGTGCAGAGAAAATAGAAAAAGCTAGTAATATGATAAGAAGTATAACTGAGCAGACAAATATACTTGCCTTAAATGCAGCTATAGAAGCAGCAAGAGCAGGAGAAAGTGGTCGTGGCTTTGCAGTAGTTGCAGATGAAATAAGAAAACTTGCAGAACAGACTAATGGGTTTACTAAGGAGATAACACTGGTTGTATCTGATCTATTAGATAAGACTAAGGAAGCTGTAAATACTATGGATAATGTGGTAGAGGTAAGTAAAATCCAAAGTAATAGTGTAGAAGAAACTAATGAGAAGTTTGATGGTATTAAAAAAGCTATAGAAAGTTCCAATAGTATAATAGAATTAATCAACCAATCAGGTATAGAAATGCTTCAGAAAAAGGAGGCTATAGTAGATATAATCTATGAATTATCAGCAATATCACAGGAAAATGCTGCTGGAGCAGAGGAAGCAGCAGCTTCCATAGAGGAACAAACAGCAACTATGACTGAAATTGCCAATGCCAGTGAGTTATTGTCTCAGTTGGCAAAGGATATGGAAGAAAATTTATCTAGATTTAAATATTAAAATAAATAACCCCGACTTTGGGTCACCAAGAGTCGGGGTTATTATAATTATATATCAGCTATGGTTTTAGATAACTCTGTAATGCTTTCCGATAGCTGATTTAGTTTTCCTTCTATTCTTACTAATAAGTATATAGACAGAACTATGGGAAAACCCAGATTGGCTATACCAGAATATATTTCTTCCATTATATATCACCTTCCTACTAAATATCCAATTTAGTGATTGTTGTATATACTATTCTTGCTTCTGAAAGACCTATTATATCACTATTTGAGGATACGAATATATTTGATGCAAGAATTGCTTCCATTGCTTCCTTTACTTCTTCAGAATCTAGGTCTGATTTTGGTTCATCTATGGATAAGACAAATTTTTTATTTGCTTCGTCCATAAACTCCATTTCTAATTTAGTTTTTTCCATTATATCACCACCTTTCTATGAAGAAATTTTACTACTCAGTAAGAGTAGTGATTTCTACTTTTTGTACCTTTAACAAATTCTTTTGTTGCAACGATGCAATAATTGTAGCTGCATTATATAGGTTTTGGTCTTCTGCTGTAGCTTTAATTTGTGTAAAGGATTTTGGATGGATTTTTTGTTTGCCATCAATTATTCCACCATCCAGTTCAAGTTTCAAGGACATTTTCTCTTTAACAGTTTCTATAGCCATCATATCACCTCCTTGGTTAATATATAGGGTTGAAAAGTGAAAGTTACTAGAGCAATTTTAACTAAAGCTATAAGAACCATTAATTGTTGAGCAATAACTCGATAAATGGAGTTATTTGTCGAAATATGGGTATATATAAAAAAAGTAAGGGGGAGAAAAAATGAAACTAAAGGCAAAGTTACTTATATTTACTGCTTTTATATGTATTTTTTCAATTTTATTTATCTCGATTATTAACTATGCTTTAGCAATCAAGGAATTGGAGGAAAAGATTAATGAAAACACTATACTGGAGGCACATAACACTGCTGGTAAAGTAAATCAATGGGCAATTCAGCAGAAAGAATCCCTAAAGGCTATATTAGATATGATTATATATAATGATAATTATGAAAAGGAATATATGGAAGGATTAATGACTAAATTATTTAATGAACACCGAGATAATAACTATTATGTAGCCTATGGTGATAATGTTTATTTTAGAGAAGGAATAAATTTAGGAGAAGGATATGATGCCACAACTAGATTGTGGTATATAGGGGCAATGGCAACAGAAGATTTCTTTATTTCAGAGCCATATATAGATGCTGCTACTGATGAAATGGTAATCACCATGTCTAAGAAATTTAAAACTCAAAGTGGTATTGATGGTGTAATAGGTACTGATATATCTATTAATTATTTAGTAGATTTCATAGCTCAGGCTGATTATGGAGAAGGTTCATACGCATTTTTAATAGATGATAAAGGTAATATATTGACTCATTTAAATGATGAATATAAGCCTAATAAAGATGGAAACTTTAAGAATATAGATGACTTGGGAAAAGTAACAGAGATAATTAGAGCTGAAGGATTAAAACTTAAAGATAGAAGGACACAGGACTTTGATGGAGTCAATAGATTGTTTTTCTATGCTCCAATAGAAGAAAGCAATTGGACAGTAGGAGTGGCTGTGGAAAACAATCGTGTAATGGGTACTATAAATAGAGTAAACACCCTTACTTTAGCTGCTACAATAGGTGTAACCTTTATTTCGTTAATATTTGTATTATATTTGTCAAACAGTATAACAAATCCTATTAAGGATTCTGTGAATATTGCTGAAGATATATCTAATTTAGACTTATCTAAATCTATAGATGCAAAGAGATTAAATAGAAAAGATGAGTTAGGTGAAATATACAATTCTTTTAATCTTATTATAGAAAAGCTAAAGGTCTTTATGGGAGATATGAAAAAATCCATAGAAATAAGCAATGAGGTAAGTGAGGAAACTTTAAATAAGGTTCACTATTTATTAGGTCAAGCAGAGGATACTTCTGCTACAACGGAAGAATTATCTGCAGGTATGGAGGAGACTTCAGCTACTACTATATCTATAAATGAGTCTGCACAGGAAATAGAAAGGGCATTATCAGATTTTGCGGAGAAGGTAGAAGATGGTGCAAATACATCTAATGAAATAAGTATAAAGGCTGATAAACTAAGTCATCAATTCATTACTGCTAGAGACAAAACTATGAATATATATTCTGAGGCAAAAAATGAAATAGATAAGGCTATTACTTCATCTAAGGAAGTAGAAAAAATAAATATACTATCTAATGCAATACTGGAAATATCAGAACAAACATCTTTACTATCCTTAAATGCAGCCATAGAAGCAGCAAGGGCAGGAGAATCTGGCAGAGGTTTTGCAGTAGTTGCAAATGAAATAGGAAAACTGGCAGAAAATTCAAATAAGACAGTAGGAGAAATACAGGCTGTAACTGAGGGAATTACAAAATCAGTTGGAGATTTAATAAAAAGCATATCTCTTGTAATGGGTTTTATGGAAAGTGATGTATCTACTGATTATGAGTTAATGGTAGAGGCAGTAAGTCAATATAGGGAAGATGGATCACATCTAAATAATATAATAGCAGATTTAAGTGCTACAGCAGAAGAACTTTCAGCAACTGTAAATGAAATCTCCATAGCTATTAAAGAAGTATCTACTACAGTGGAAGAATCAACTGTGGCTACTACAAATATTGCAGACAAGAATATGAATATTGTAGATGCAGTAAATGATATAAGTAAAATAATAGAAAGAAATAAATATATATCAGATAGATTAGAAGAAATCGTTTCACAAGTAAGACTTTAGACTTAACTCCAGTTTTTGGTATAGTTTACCAAAAACTGGAGTTATTTTTGAAAAAGGGTAGGAAATTTGTTAAATTTGGTTTATAATGGATATAATCTAAATAATTAATAAATTTAAGGGGGTTTATAAATGAATTTTAAAAACAAAAGAATTTTAAGCTTCTTCTTATCAATAACCCTTGTAATAGGTATATTGATAGGAGCTAATCCAGCGTCAGCTGAAGAGGCACAGAAACTAATTATAGTACATGTTAACGACGTACATGGTAATGTAACTGATGATGGTGAGAATATAATCGGATTTGCAAAGTTGAAAACTATTGTAGATGAATTAAAGGCTAAAAATCCAAATGTTCTTTTACTTAGTGGCGGAGATATGATTCATGGAACTAACTTAGCAACATTAAGTAAAGGAGAGGTTATGGTAAACTTAATGAATGCTTTAGAATTTGATGCTTCAGCCATAGGAAATCATGAGTTTGATTATAATACTGAAAGATTATTAGAGTTAAAAGAAAAGGCTGAGTTTCCATTCTTAGGAGCAAATATAGTTAAAAAAGATGGAAGCAAATCAGACTTTGAAGAATATACAATTAAAGAATTAGAAGGATTAAAGATTGGTATTTTTGGTTTGGCTACAGAAGAAACAGTATATAAAGCTAATCCAACATTCTTTAAGGACATTAAATTTGAATCCCCTATAGAAGTAGCAGAAAAAATGGTTCAAAAATTACAAGATGAAAAGGTGGATATAATCATTGCTTTAACCCACCTTGGCTTAGACGAAGAATCTAAAAAAGCTGGTGCTACTTTATCTACAGATGTGGCAGAAAAAGTAAAAGGAATAGATATTATAGTTGATGGACATAGCCATACTGAATTACCAGAAGGTAAGTTAGTAGAAGATACTCTAATAGTTCAAGCTAATGAACATATGAAGAGAATAGGAATAGTAGAATTAGAAATAGCAGACGGTAAAATAGCTAAATCAACGGCTAAATTATTAGACTATGAAGGAACTAAGGAAGTAGTACAAAATGAAGAAGTAAAAACGGCAATTGAGAAAATAGAAGAAGCAAATAAAGAGATATTAGAAACAGTTGTAGGAAAGACAACAGTTAAGTTAGAAGGTGAAAGAACAGTAGTTAGAGCAAATGAATCTAATTTAGGAAACCTTTTAACAGATGCAATGCTTCATGTAAGTGATGCAGATGTGGCAATTACCAACGGTGGTGGAATTAGAGCTTCCATAGAAGAAGGAGATATTAAACTTGAGCATATTCACACTGTATTCCCATTTTCTAACTATCCAGTAGTTATAGAAGTAACAGGAAAAGCTTTAGTAGAAGCTTTAGAATTTGGTAATGATTCATATCCAGAGGTAGCAGGAAAATATCCTCATGTTGCTGGAATGACTTATAAAATAGACCCAAATAAAGAAGTAGGAAGTAGAATAATAGATTTATTAGTTAATGGTGAAAAAATCGATTTAGATAAGAAATATAAAGTAGTTACAAACGACTTTATGGCAGTAGGTGGAGATGGATATACAATGTTTGCAGGTGCTCCAGTATTAGCTCAATACGGTTTATTATCAGAAGTTATAGCAGAATATATAACTGAATTAGGAGAAGTTGCACCTGAAGTAGAAGGCAGAGTAATAGGCTTACCACTGGAAGTTACTGAAGCAGAACCTGTGGAAGAAACTAAGGAAGTAGTAGAGCCTATAGAAGATAAAGAAGAAGTAAAGGCTCCAGAAGTTAAACCAGAACTAAAGAAATATACAGTAAAATCTGGAGATGTTCTTTGGAAAATTGCTAGACAGTTTAATACTACTTGGGAAGAATTAGCAAAAATCAACAATTTAAAAAATCCACACCTAATATTCACAAATCAAGTGATATTAGTTCCATAAATTTTAAAGATAACTCCAATTTTGGTGCTTTGCATTAGAAATTGGAGTTATTTTTTCTTTATTATAGTATAATATCTTTAGAAGGAGGTTGAAGAAATGGATTTAATTTTAACCAATGGAAAAATCTATACTATGGATAAAAATAGGACTGTAGCTGAAGCTATGGCAGTAGAAGATCATATAATAAGAGCTGTTGGCAGTACTGAAGAAATATTAAATCTTAAAAAAGACAATACAATAATCTATGATTTAGAAGGAAAGACACTGTTACCAGGATTTAACGATAGTCATATGCACTTAGTGAATTATGGATATTCTTTAACTCAAGTAAATTTAATTGGTATATCCTCCATAGGGGAATTAAACAAGAGAGTATCCCATTTTATTGATGAAAATAAAATAGAAGAAGGTAGATGGATAAGAGGAAGAGGATGGAATCAAGATTATTTTACAGGAGAAAAAAGATTTCCAAGTAGATATGATTTAGATAAAATTTCTGCTACAAACCCTATAGTAGTTACAAGGGCATGTGGTCATGTTGTAGTTGTAAACTCTAAGGCATTGGAGGTACTAAATATAGGCAAAGAGACAGAGCAAATTGAAGGAGGACAATTTGATTTAGATGAGAATGGAGAGCCTACTGGTGTATTTAGAGAAAATGCTGTTGGATTAGTATATGATAATCTACCAACTCCTACAATTGAAGAAATAAAAGATATGATGAGAAACGCCATAAGAGATATGAATAAAGCGGGAATTACTTCTGTAGGAACAGATGATTTTGAGGCATTACCAGATAGGAATTATGAAAACATTTTAAAAGCTTATAAGGAATTAAAAGAGGAAAATAAATTAAACATTAGAATATATGAACAATGTTTATTATCAAATATAGATAAGTTACAAGGATTTATAGATAAAGGATATAGAACCTCCATGGGAGATAATTTATTTAAAATAGGACCACTGAAATTATTAATAGATGGTTCTTTAGGTGCTAGAACTGCTGCATTAATGAAACCCTATTCAGATGATCCTAATACTGTAGGAATTACTACAGCCACCGATAAGGAGTTATATAACTTGGTAGATTTAGCCCATAGAAATAATATACAAGTGGCTATTCATGGTATAGGTGACAAAGCTATGTATATGGCGTTTTCTGCAATAGAAAAGTCTTTAAAAAATAGTCCTAAAGAAAATCATCGTCATGGAATAGTTCATTGTCAAATAACTGATGAATATTTATTGGATAAGTTTAAGGAATTAAATGCTATTGCATATATTCAGCCTATATTTTTGGACTATGACTGGAAAATAGTAAGGGATAGGGTAGGAGAGGCAAGAGAAAAGACTTCATATAATTGGAAGACCATGGTAAACAAAGGAGTAGCTATAACATGTGGTTCTGATAGTCCTGTGGAGACGTTTGATGTAATGAAGGGAATATATGAAGCTGTCACAAGGAAAGATTTAGATGGAAACCCTAAAGATGGATGGCTGCCAGAACAAAAGTTAACAGTTGATGAAGCAGTGTATGGATATACCATGGGAGGGGCTTATGCTTCCTTTGAAGAAGATATAAAAGGGTCGTTGGAAGTAGATAAGTTGGCTGATATGGTTTTACTATCAGAAGATATATTCAATATAGATGAAGAAGATATAAAGAATGTAGATATTCATATGACCATTCTTGGTGGAAAAATAGTATATATATAAAACAACTCCGATTTTTGGTAGCCAAAAATCGGAGTTGTTTTATTAAAGTTTTATATTTTTCAGTATTCCCTGTAAAGAATCTGCTAGATTTGCTAATTCGTCTGTTGATGTGGTAATTTGTTCCATAGATGCCATTTGCTCTGTTGTTGCAGTAGATATATTGTGAATTTGTTCTGTTACTTCCTTTGATATGGATTCAGATCTTTCTATGGAAGTTACAGCTTCTTCTACACTAACGGAGACATTGGAAATAGCATCTATTGCATTTGACATACCTAAATTTATTGTACTTATGATTTCTGCTATATGATCAAAAGCTTTCTTAGTATCATTTACTTTATAAGTACCTTTTTCCACTTCTTCATTGCTAAATTCCATATTCTCATTTGCATCTATAATTAATTCGTGGTTTTGTTTAATGATTTTTCCTATTTCAGATGTGGAATTTTTAGTTTGTTCTGCAAGTTTTCTTATTTCATCTGCGACTACTGAGAAACCACGGCCAGCCTCTCCTGCTCTTGCTGCTTCTATGGCTGCATTTAAGGCAAGTAAATTAGTTTGATCTGCTATACCTTGGATAACCACAAGGATTGCATCCATTTTCTTAGAACTGCTATTAATGTTTTCTAAGGAGGATTTTACTTTATGTGTACTGGATTTAATATTATCCATCTGTGCAATTACTTCATCTACTACTGTTTTTCCTTCTTCTGTAACAACTAAAGCTTTTTCATTAGATTCTTCAACTAATTTACTTTCATTTAATGCTAATTGAAATTCATGACTTACATTATTCATCATATTTGAGATATTAAGCATTTCTTCTAATTGGGACTTAGATTTATCAGAGATTTCATTGGCAGCTTCTGATATGGAAATAGATGCAGCTGATGATTCCTCTGTAATAGCTGCCAATTCTTCTGATGATGCAGCCAAAGATTCGGATGATTCTTGGGTTTCTAAGGCGAAGGTTTTAATACTGTCTATTACTCTTTGAATAGATTGTCCCATTAATCCCAGTTCATCTTTTCGCTCAAGTATTTTATCATCTATAGTAAAACTTAAATCAAGGTTAGACAAATCTCTAGTTTTTTTACTTATATCTATGATTCTATCAGTTATTCTTTTACTGGAAAGATAGGATAAAATAATTCCAATTACTAAGGATACTGCACCAATAGATAATAGTGTTTGTTTCAATGAACTTAATCCGCTTAGTATATCCTCTTCTGTAATATTTACAATAAGACTCCATCCCTTAGAACCAATAGGAGCATATCCCACGTGAATGATTTCTTTATCTAGTTTATAACTTGTTATACCAGAGTCTTTATTTGATATGGATTCAAATAAATTTTCAATAGATGATTGAGAATTGGGAGCAACTCTATCTATTAGAGAATGAAAATTTATACTTGGTGCTTTTGTACTGGCATTTGGTATTATAGTGGGATGAGAGATAACATCTACCTGCTCGTCCAATATATAAGCAGAGCCACTTTCTCCAAGCTTTATATCATTTACAGTTTTATATAATTCATTTGCATTTTTATAGGCTATGATTGAACCTACTATTATCTTTTTATGTTTAAGTGGTACGGATATGGCTATGTCCATGGCTTCTGATTCTTCTCTGTAGAAGGGTTTAGAGAAAAATGAAGTACCACCATTTGAGGATTTAAAATAGTCAGTATCCTTTATATTTATTTTTGTGTTATCATCTAAAACTAGATTTCCTTTAGTGTCAGATATTCCTATACCAGAAAGTTTCAATCTAGCTTTTTCCGTCCTTAAAAGAATAAGCTTTTCTTCCCAAGATACTTCAGAGTCTCCTAGAAACTCTAAACTTCCTAAAGGTTCAATGGAAAGAGTATAATTTTGAATCTGTTCATTTACAATATTTGCAGAATCCGTTGCTTTATTAAGAAGTAGTTCGTGGGCATTTGCCATTAAAGATTTTTGACCAATCATATAAGCTGTACTACTTACAACAATAGAAAGAGCAATGATTAAAAGACTAATGGTTAGTACCAAAGATGTACCTATACTCCTTTGTGTTGCCTTTTCTTTAATTAGATTCTTCATACTATGTTTTTTAGACATAGGTTTTATAGGCGATTTTTTAAATAGATTTTTTATACTGTCTTTTTTAAGCAGAGGTTTTATCCTTAGCTTTTTAAACAAATTTTTCATACTCTGTTTTTTAGGTAGATATTTTACATTCCGTTTTTTAAACAGATATTTCTTTTCCCGTTTTTTAAACATATATCTCACTCCCTAGATAAAAATTATGATAAAACAATTATATACCAAATTTAGCATAAAGTCACATAAAACATAAAATTCTAAATATATTTATAATAGTTATCCAAATTATTAGGTAAAAAGCTATACTGTAAATTGTTTGAAAATATGGAATTTATTGACTTTATGGAGTTACAGTAGTATACTATTACCATGAAACTTTGACAGTATTGCTCCTACAAAATTTTGATTGGTTTAAATTAAAAAAAGGGAGGAATTTTTATGAAGAAAAAGGTATTGTTATTTGTTTTGTCAGTAGTTTTAGTATTATCGGTTTTATCAGGTTGTGGAACTAAGGAAACATCTGGTAATGATTCAAGTGATGTAATAAAAATAGGTGTACTTGAGCCTATGACAGGTTCCAGTGCAGCAGGCGGAGAGATGACCGTAGAAGGCATTAAACTTGCCAATGAAAAGGTAAGCACAGTTTTAGGAAAAAAAGTGCAATTAGTTATAGTGGACAATAAATCTGATAAGGTGGAGGCAGCCAATGCAGCTTCTCGTCTTGTAGATAAGGATAAGGTAGTTGCCATTATAGGTAGTTATGGTAGTTCATTATCCATGGCAGCAGGAGATATAGTTAAGAATGCAAAGGTTCCAGCTGTAGGTTGTTCACCTACCAATCCTCTAGTAACTTTAAACAATGATTATTATTTTAGAGTATGCTTTATAGACCCATTCCAAGGTACAGTTATGGCAAACTATGCGTTTAATGACTTAGGTGCAAAGAAGGCTGCCATAATCCAAGACGTACAACAAGACTATTCAGTTGGACTTTCCTCATATTTTAAAAAGGCATTTGTAGAATTAGCAGGTTCAGAATCTTCAATAGTAGGAGAATCATCTTATAATACAGGAGATCAAGATTTCTCAGCTCAGCTTACAAATATTAAGTCTCTTAATCCAGATGTAATATTTGCCCCTGGAAACTATGGTGAATCAGCACTATTAATTAAACAGGCAAGAGAATTAGGTATTACTGTACCAATTCTTGGTGGGGATACTTGGGAAGCTGAAGAATTCTTAGAAATAGGTGGAGATGCAGTAGAAGGGGCAGTATATAGTACCCACTTTACATCAGAGTCTCCAGTTACTGAAGTATCTAAGACTTTCCTTGAAGATTATAGAAATAAATTTAATAAGGAAGCAAACGCTTTTGCTGCTTTAGGATATGATGCCTATATGATTATTATAGATGCCATTGAAAAAGCTGGTGAGGCTGATCCAGTTCTTATAAGAGATAATATTGCAGCTACTGAAGGCTTTATAGGAGCTACTGGAAATATTTCTCTAGATGTAAATGGAGACGCTGTTAAATCTGCTGTTATCAATAAGGTACAAAACGGTAAATTCAGTTATTTGACTACAATAGAACCAATAAAATAAAACTTTACTGGAGGAATTATTATGAATAAAGAGTTCCTACAACATATGGCTAATGGTATTTCACTGGGGAGTCTTTATGCTCTAATTGCCATTGGATATACTATGGTTTATGGAATACTAAGGCTAATTAATTTTGCCCATGGAGATATTTTTATGCTTGGTGTTTATCTAACTTTCTATGGCATAACATATACTTCCATACCTTGGTATATAGTATTTATTCTTGCTTCAGTTATTACTGGATTTTTGGGAGTGACTTTAGAGAGACTTGCTTATAAACCTTTAAGGGGTTCTCCTAGAATTACTATTCTTATATCAGCCATAGGTGCATCATTTTTATTACAAAATGCAGGAGTATTAGTATTTGGGGGAAGGCCAAAGGCTTTCCCCACTCCTGAAGTATTCAATAAGGTAATAAGTATTGGAGAAATTTCTGTGGCTTTAGTTAATTTTATAATTCCAATTGTTACACTGATTCTTTTAGTTATTTTAAATTTTTTTATTCAAAAGACAAGAACGGGAATGGCTATGAGGGCATTATCGAAGGACTATGAAGCTGCTAGTCTTATGGGTATAGATATTAATAATACAATATCTATTACTTTCTTTATAGGTTCATTTTTAGCAGCTGTAGGAGGTATTATGTGGGGAATAAAATATCCTCAGCTTATGCCTCATATGGGTGTATTACCTGGTCTTAAATGTTTTATAGCAGCAGTTATAGGTGGCATAGGGAGTATATCGGGAGCAGTCCTTGGAGGATTTATTCTAGGTCTTGGAGAAATACTTCTTATAGCATTTTTGCCTAGTTTAACAGGCTATAGAGATGCGTTTGCCTTTATATTATTAATTATTATACTCCTAGTAAAACCAACAGGTTTAATGGGAGAAAAAATAGCGGAGAAGGTGTAGCCTATGAAGAAAAACACTGTTTTTAATATAATATTAATTGCATTAGTCCTTGGTATATTAATATTGATGAATGTATTTTTGGATAATTATAAGGTAACAGTTATAAATCTTTGTGGAATCTATATAATCCTTGCTTTAAGTATGAACTTAATCAATGGTTTTACAGGGTTATTTTCTTTAGGTCATGCAGGGTTTATGGCCATAGGTGCTTATACTGTAGCTATACTTACTATGCCTGTAGCCACTAAGGAAATGAATTTTTATATGAAACCAATGGTTCCATTTTTATTAAATCTTAATATGCCTTTTATATTTGCTTTAATATCAGGTGGATTAATGGCTGCACTATTTGGATTTTTAATTGGTGCACCAGTGCTTAAATTAACTGACGATTATTTGGCAATTGCAACTTTAGGGTTTTCAGAGATTATTAGAATTGTAATTGTAAATCTTCAAAGTATAACCAACGGTTCATTGGGACTTAAAGGTATACCAAAGCTTACTATAAATAATAAACCTAACCTTTTATGGTCTTGGGGTATAGCCATCCTTATTATCGTATTTATGAATGTTCTTATGAAGGGAAGTTATGGTAAGGCTTTTAAGGCAATTCGTGAAGATGAAATTGCTGCAAGGTCCATGGGAATAAATTTATTTAAACATAAAGTCCTTAGTTTTACCATAGGTTCATTTTTAGCAGGAATAGGTGGTGGGCTTCTGGCAACATCTTTAGGAACTATAGACCCTACACAATTTAAATTTGCCCTTACATTTAATATTCTTCTAATGGTTGTTTTAGGGGGTATGGGTAATATAAATGGAAATGTGGTATCTGCCATAGTTATAACTATAGCCATGGAGGCTTTAAGGTTCTTAGATGAGCCTATTAATTTAGGGTTTACTGTAACTTCTGCATTACCAGGACTTAGAATGGTAGTGTTTTCTTTAATTTTAATGCTAGTAGTTATATTTAAAAAAGATGGATTTGTGAAAAACACCCTAGAGAAAGTGAGGGGTAAATATGCTAAAAATTAGCAATGTAACTATGAAATTTGGAGGAGTAGTTGCAGTAAATAATTTTACAGCAAATATCAACAAAGGAGAAATTGTAGGTTTAATAGGACCAAATGGTGCAGGAAAAACTACTGTATTTAATGTGGTTACAGGAGTATATAAACCTACAGAAGGGCAGGTTTTGTTTAACTCAGGAGATGAAAAAGTAATATCTGCATTGAGACCAGATGAAATAGCATATTTAGGAGTATGCAGAACTTTTCAGAATATAAGATTGTTTAAAGAACTATCGGTTTTAGATAATGTTTTTATAGGAGGACATTTAAGGCTAAAATCAAATGTATTTTCTTCCATACTAAGACTTCCAAGTTATAACAGAGAAGAAAAGGAAATGTTGGAGAAGTCTAATTATCTCCTTGAAAAAGTAGGTCTATATGGTGAAAGAAATGAAAAGGCATTTTCTCTGCCCTATGGGAAACAAAGACGGCTTGAAATAGCCAGAGCTTTGGCTACAGACCCTAAACTGCTGCTTCTAGATGAGCCAGCAGCAGGAATGAATCCTCAAGAAACAGGAGAGCTAATGGAATTTATTTCTGTGATTAAGGAGGAGTTTGATCTAACTATATTTTTAATAGAGCATCATATGGAGGTTGTAATGGGAATTTGTGAGAAGATATATGTGTTAGATCATGGAACTCTAATAGCAGAAGGAAATCCAGAGGAAATCCAAAATGACTCTAAAGTTATAGAAGCATATCTGGGGGTGGACTAATGCTAAGTATAAAGAACCTTCATGTTAGTTATGGCGGAATCAAGGCCCTAAGAGGAATTAATATTGATATAGCAGAAAATAAAATAGTTACTTTAATAGGTGCCAATGGTGCAGGAAAATCTTCTACTTTAAGGGCAATTATGAACTTAGTAAAGAAGGAAGATGGAAAGGTTGAATATAATGGTGATGATTTAACTAATCTTAAAACCATGGATATAGTTAAGAAAGGCATAGTCTTGTCCCCGGAAGGAAGAAGAGTATTTGCCAACCTTACTGTAGAGGAAAACCTTATTCTAGGAGCTTATACCAGAAAAGACAAATCTGGAATAAATGAAGATATAGAAAAGATATATAACTTGTTTCCACGGCTTAAAGAAAGATCATGGCAAAAATCAGGCACTCTATCTGGAGGAGAACAGCAGATGCTTGCAGTTGGAAGAGCCATGATGATAAGACCAAAGGTACTGATGCTAGATGAACCATCTTTAGGTTTGGCACCACTATTGGTTAAAGATATATTTGATATTATAAAGGAGATACACAGTCAGGGAAATACGATTCTATTAGTAGAGCAAAATGCAAAGAAAGCCTTAGAAATAGCAGACTATGCCTATGTATTAGAAACAGGCTCCTTAGTATTAGAAGGAAAAGGAGAGGAACTGTTGAATAATTCCAAAGTAAAAGAAGCCTATTTAGGCAGCCAATAGTAAATAAAATAACTCCGATTTCTACTAACAAAAAATCGGAGTTATTTTATTTGTAATAGTAATGTAACTTCTTTCTTGTCTTATTTGGGTATAATATAATTAACTAAAAATTTAAAATTGTCAGTGTGAATAAAAGGGGGAGATTATATGAAAAAAATTGTATCTTCATTGTTATTGGTAATTATTTTATTAACAAGTACCTTGTCTTTTGCCTCTATGGAAGATAAGCTAAGTAAACATTGGGCTAAAGATTTAGTAGATAAGGAATTCCTATCCTATTATTTTCCTTATTTTGCTAAGGATAGTTTCAGTAAATTTGAGCCAAATAAAGAGATGTCTAAGAAAGATTTTGCCCTTTCATTGGCTTCACTTTTTAAAGACTATGACATAGAACCTACAAATAGTATTGTAGTAGATAGTATTTTAACTAGGAGAGAAGCAGTAGAGCTTATTGGGGAAAAACTAGTTGAATTAGAAAATATTATAGACAAAAAAGAAGAAATTCCTTTCAAAGATATTAATACAATGGACGAAGAAAGCATAGAATTATTAGTAGTACTATTTAATTTGAAGATTATTTATGGTGTTTCAAATACAGAGTTTATGCCAGATGGTAATCTAACTCAGATAGAATCCATAATAATCTTACAAAGGCTGAAAGGAGTCTTGGAAGAAATGAGAGGAATAAGAGAAGTATCATTTAATGTTTCAGGTATAGTTGAATCTTATAACAATCAAGAATCAGTAATAGTAAAGGAAGATAAGGACAAAGTATTAGTAACTATTACGAAAGAGTTTCCTACTCCAGGATATTCCCTTGGAGTTGAGAAAGTAGTAAATGGAGGAGGGAACTACAAAATATACTTGGATATTAAACCTCCAAAAGAAGGAATGATGCAGATGCAAGTTATAACCTATAAAACCATGACTATAGAGATTCCAAAAGAAGAATCTATGAAGCCACCATATATTTTTAATGTAATTGGATTAGAAAGCAATCTATTTAGAATATAGATTGCTTTTTTCATACATATAATGGTAATATTAGTGACACTAAGAAAAAAATTTGATACAATTAGTATAATGCAAAATAGATAGGTGGTGGTATTGGTGGAAATAGATGAAAAAGATTTATTGAATTTAAAATATTTATCACCCAAAAAAGAATCTTTGAGAGTTTCTATTATTTATTTAATCTTAAGTTTCATAGGAATGTATTTGTCATATTTATTTTTATATAAGAATAATAATCTGGAAACATACAACTCTGTACAGTTTTACAATAGCCTAGGCTTTATAATTATAACTGCTATTATAATATATTTTTCAATTTATAAAAGACTAAATAAGATAAAGGATATAAGCTTTGTTTTACATAAAAATATGGACAAATTATCTGTAGCTAAAAAAGACCTTGCAGATATGGAAGGAAAATTAAATAAAGAAAAGACCTTATCCGATAGTATATTAAAAAATTCTACTCTTGTAATATTTACTTGGGATTTAGAAGGAAGGATTACAAGCTTTAATCCTTATGGAGAAGAGATAACAGGATATAAAGAAGATGAGCTAATAGGAGAATCTTGGATAGATTTGTTTCTACAGGAAGAGGAAAAACCTAAAGTTGAAAATCTTATTAAATACATAAAAACAGGTAAATCTCTTAAAAACAGTATAGGAGATATATGGACTTCTAAGGAAGGCAGAATACTTGAGTTTATATGGACAGATTGCCCTGTCTATGATGAAAATAAGAATGTAGTTGAAATAATTTCCTTTGGTACAGATATAACAGAACAAAAAAATCTCGTAAAAAAACTAAAACACTTGGCATATTTTGATAGTATGACTGGTCTTCCAAATAAAAGTATGTTTAAAATTGAAGGGGAAAGATTGATAGAAGAAGCAAAAGAAAAAGATATAAAGCTATCACTTTTATCTATAGATATAGACGATTTTAAACAGATAAACGACGCATTGGGACATGATTTAGGTGATGAGCTATTAATACATATATCATCTGTACTGGAAGAATTTAAAGGGGTGGATAATTATCTGTATAAATTAAGTGAAGATGAATATGCCATTATTTTATATGATATAAAAGACCATAAAGATGTACAGCTAAAGACAGAGCGAATATTGAAGGAAATTCAAAAACCTTGGTGTATTAATCGAGAAGAATTTATTGTGTCAGCCAGTGTAGGTATAGCAATATATCCTAGAGATGGAAGTAGTTTCTCACAGATGACTAGATCCTCCAATATGGCAATGCAGCATATGAAGAATAAGGGAAAGAATGGATATACTTTTTATGAAAATAAAATGGGCAAAAGAATACTTGAAAATACCTTTATGGTAAATCAAATAAGAAAAGCCATAGAAAAGGAGCAGTTTAGTCTTCATTATCAGCCTATTATAGATATAGAAAGAAATACTATTTATGGAGCAGAGGCTCTTATTAGGTGGTTTCATCCAGAAAGAGGATATATTCCTCCAATGGATTATATACCATTAATAGAAGAAACAGGACAGATATTTGATATAACTTCTTTAGTTTTGCAAATTGGATTTAAACAAAAGATGATTTGGAATGAAAAAGGATATTCTAATCTAAAGTTATCCTTAAATATTTCAAGTAAATCTTTAGTAAATAGGAATATAAGTGATGAAATAGAAGGACTTTTAAAGAGATACAATATAAAACCTAATGAAATTATATTGGAAATTACAGAAACCTCTTTTATGGATAATATAGATAATTCCATAAATGTATTGACAAAACTTGAAAAGTCAGGGATAGGAATATCTTTAGATGATTTTGGAACTGGATATTCATCTTTGGCTCAATTAAAAAGGCTGCCAGTTCACAATGTAAAGATGGATAGGGAGTTTATTAGAACCATGAAAAGGCATAGTGAAGAAGAAGTAATAGTCAAATCCATTATAGAGTTGGCTCATACATTAGGTCTTAAAATAACAGCAGAAGGTATAGAAACAGAAGAACAAAAAAATATCCTTTTAGAGGGACGATGTGATTATGGTCAAGGACATTATTTATCCAAACCAGTAGAAGCAAGTTCCTTTGAAGGAATATTATTAAATTATAAAAAGGTGACAGGCTATGAGTAAAAAACGAGAAATTGCTGGAAATGCTTTGATGATTTCTATATTTACACTAATATCTAAGGGCTTAGGTTTTATTAGGGAAGTTATGATTGCTAATAAGTTTGGATCTGGTATGGAAACAGATACTTATTTTGTAGCCATTACTGCCACTGTCATTATAATGACAACCTTAGGGGCAGCTTTAAACACTACTTTAATACCTATATTCTCCGAAATTGGCGAGAAGTATGGGAGAAGAGGTAAATTAAAATATTTGAATAATATATTAAATATAGTATTTATACTTACCATATTTATAGTAATACTTGGATATATATTTTCTCCATGGATAATTAAAGTATTAGCCAATGGATTTCAAGGAGAACAATTTGAGTTAGCTGTAAAATTAAATAGAATAGGACTTCCCATAGCTATATTTCTGGGTATTAACTATGTATTTTCAGGGTTGCTGAATAGTAGTCAAGTTTTTGGTCCTCCTGCCATATCTGGATTACCATATAATTTTGTATTTTTGATTTATTTATTTTTCTTTGCAAATGAAGGAAGTATTATAACCTTAATGATAGTTTCTGTAATAGCGGCTTTTTTACAGCTTTTAATTTTAATACCAGCAGTTCATCATATGGGGTATAGATATAGTCCAAACGTGAATATGAGAGATAAATATTTGAAGAGAGCAATGGTACTTATAGGACCAGTTCTTATTGGTTCAGCAGTACAGCAAATAAATGTAATTATAGATAAGACCTTGGCATCAGGATTAATAGAAGGAAGTATATCTGCCTTAAACTATGCCTCAAAGATTAATGATATGGTTATAGCAGTATTTATAATGGCAATAACTACAGTAATATTTCCAATGCTTTCTCAAGCCTTTTCACAAAATAATGATGAAAAGGTAAAAGAAATATTGGGGCAGGGAGTAAATATTATACTAATTGTAACAGTTCCTGCAACTATTGGATTACTTATATTAGCAGAGCCCATGGTATACTTATTTTTCCAAAGAAATGCCTTTGATGAACTGGCAACTTATATGACAAGTCAAGCTCTTATATTTTACTCCATAGGGCTTATAGGTGCATCCCTTAGATTGATGTTAAATAGAGTATACTATTCATTACAGGATACAAAAACACCTATGATAAATGGAATCATAGCAGTAATTATAAACTTAGTGTTAAACTTAGTCTTAATAGAACCTATGGGTCATGCAGGATTAGCTTTAGCAACTAGCATATCAGCTACAATAACTACAATTATGCTATTTGTATCCCTAAGAAAGAAAATAGGACCTATTGGGTTATTCAAATACCTTCTATGTTTTGCAAAAACTCTAGCTGCCTCCTTATGTATGGGAATAGTAGTATATTTAATATACTATAAACTAGGAGCAATTATAGGAACTACGAAACTAATACAAATGGTATTGTTACTAGGTTCTGTAGTAGTGGGGGCAGCACTTTACTTTGGACTTTGTATAGTCTTTAAGGTAAAGGAATTGGGAATGATATTTAAAAGATAGTGAATAGTGAATAGTTTAAAATAAAAGAGCTAATAGTGAAAAGATTAATCTTTTCACTATTAGCTCTTTAACTAAGGATGACCTTTGGTCATCCAAACTATTCACTATTCACTATTAGTTATTCACTATAAATTATGGCAGGCTACAAAATGTCCTTTTATTCTTTCTTCAAACTTTGGTGTTTGTTTTCTGCATATATCTAAAGAATAGGTACACCTATCTACAAATCTACAGCCTTCTTTGATATTAATTGGACTTGGTACGTCTCCGTGAAGCATTATTCTTTTTCTATTTCTTTGTATATCAGGGTCTGGTATTGGTATAGCTGATAGTAGAGCTTTTGTATAAGGATGTAGTGGATTTTTATATAGTTCTTCTGAATGGGACAATTCCATCATATGACCTAAATACATTACTCCAACTCTATCTGAAATATATCTTACCATGGATAAATCGTGGGCTATAAAAAGGTAAGTAAGACCAAATTTTATCTGTAATTCTTTCAAAAGATTAACTACCTGTGCTTGAATAGATACGTCTAAGGCTGATATAGGCTCGTCGCATACGATAAACTTTGGATTTAATGCTAAGGCTCTTGCAATTCCTATTCTTTGCCTTTGTCCTCCAGAGAATTCATGGGGAAAACGCATGGAATGTTCTTCGTTTAATCCTACTAGTTTAAGTAACTCTATTACTCTTTCTCTACGTTCCTCTTTATTTGTGTATGATTTGTGAATATCTAAAGGTTCTGCTACTATATCTTCCACAGTCATTCTAGGATTTAGGGAAGCATAAGGGTCTTGAAATATCATTTGGAAGTTCTTTCTTACTTCCCTCATTTCGTTTATGGAAAGGTCATATATATTTCTTCCATTAAATATTAATTCTCCATCTGTAGGGTCATATAGCCTTATAATAGTACGACCAGCAGTAGACTTTCCACATCCAGATTCTCCAACTAATCCAAAGGTTTCACCAGGGTATATATCAAAAGTAAGCCCATCTACAGCTTTAAGCTTTCCTTCTCCTACATCAAAATATTTTTTTATATTTTTTGCAGATATTAAAGGTACTGTCATTAGGATTCACCCCTTTCAGAGTCTTTTGCCATAGGATGATTTAACCAGCAACGACTTCTATGGGTTGCACTGCGACTATGAAACTCAGGCATATAATCTTTACATATTTTCATGGCATTTTCACATCTATCATAGAAGGAGCAACCTTTAGGTGGTATATAAAGATCTGGAGGTGTTCCGTCTATGGAGTGAAGTGGCTCGTTTCTTGACATATTTAAGCTTGGAACAGATGCAAGCAGTTTTATTGTGTAAGGATGACAAGGAGCTTTAAATATTTCATCAGTTAAACCTTCTTCCAAGATTTGTCCTGCATACATGACTATTACCTTGTCGCTCATATCTGCGACGACTCCCAAATCATGGGTTATTAAAATAATTGCCATCTCCAATTTATTTTGAATTTCCTTCATAAGCTCTAAGATTTGTGCCTGTACTGTAACATCAAGGGCTGTAGTTGGTTCATCAGCTATAAGCAGCCTTGGAGTAGATACCATTGCTAAAGCTATCATTACACGTTGCCTCATACCACCAGAAAACTCATGAGGATATTGATTGACTCTTTTTTCTGGTTCAGGAACTGCTACTAAGTTCAACATTTCTACTGCCTTTTTCTTTGCTTCTGATTTTGATAATCTTTGGTGTCTTATTAATCCTTCTACAATTTGTTTTCCTATTTTCATAGTTGGATTTAAAGAAGTCATAGGGTCCTGAAATATCATGGATATTTCATTGCCACGAACAACCTCCATTTCTTTATCAGATTTATCCAGTAGGTTTTTTCCATTGAATATTATTTGTCCATTTTTAAAAAAAGCAGGTGGCATAGGAAGCAGTTGCATTATGGAATTTGCCGTAACAGATTTTCCACATCCAGATTCTCCAACTATGGCTACAGTTTCTGAGCTTCCTACATCAAAACTAATATTTCTGACTGCTTCCACTTCTCCAAAGAAAGTTTTAAAGGATACTGATAGGTTTTTAACTTCCAGTAGTGTTTTCATTTCTCCACCTCTCTATTTACGTAGTCTTGGGTCTAGTGCATCACGAAGCCCATCACCAAGCACATTAAATCCAAACATAATAAGGGAAATAAATATGGCTGGTATAATTATTTGGTATCCGTTACCTACGGCAAGTCCTGCTAATCCATCATTCGCTAAAGAACCAAGGCTTGATTTTGGTGCTTGAAGCCCAAGTCCTAAGAAGCTTAATGTGGCTTCAGCAAATATGGCTCTAGGAATAGTAAGGGTAATATTTACTAGAATAGGTCCCAATGTATTTGGAATTATATGTTTTCTAAGTATCCATGGCTTGGTTGCTCCCAAGGATTCAGCAGCTAAGGAGTATTCTGACTCTTTAAGCTGAAGGACTTGACCCCTTACTAAAATTGCCATAGGTACCCAGTCTGTAAGAGTCATGGCAAGTATTAATACAAATAAGGAAGTGCCAGAGCCTTCACTGGAGAAGACTACTGATAAGAGAATTACTATAAGTAAATAAGGGATACTATATATTACTTCTGCAATTCTCATCATAATATTGTCAACTTTTCTTGTTGCTATACCAGAAAGTCCTCCGTATAAAATACCAATGATAAAATCAATTGTTGCAGCAAGGATTCCTATTATTAGGGAGTATCTAGCTCCAAACCAAATTCTTGTAAACTGATCCCTGCCAAGTTCGTCAGTACCGAACCAATGAATGGCATTGGGATGTAGATTGATTTTACTATAATCTTGTTCAAAATAACTATAACCGTTAATAAGCGGTCCTATAATGGACATTAAAATCATAAGAAGTATTATAGTAAGACCTACCATGGAAAGTTTATTTTGTCTCAGTCTACGCCAAACATCAGACCAATATTTTATACTGGGACGTCTGATTTTCTCTGGGTTTCTATCTTCATGAGGTACAGGGCGAAACATATCTTTTGATAAATTGATTTGATTATCCATTAGCGTCCCTCCTTGGTAAGCCTTATACGTGGGTCAATAAATATATATGCTATATCTACTAAGAGAAGCAAAACTATCAATATAATTGCATAGAAAATAGTTGTCCCCATTATAAGTGTATAATCTCTGTTATTAATTGATTGAACGAAGAATTTTCCGAGGCCAGGTATTCCAAAGATTTTTTCTATAACAAAACTACCTACTAAAAGGTTAGAGATCAATGTTCCAAGGACAGATATTATTGGAAGAACTGCATTTCTTATGGCATGTTTCAATATAACTATAGATTTAGATAATCCTTTAGATTTTGCAGTTTTGATATAGTCTTGACCTAAAATTTCTAACATACTGGAACGCATAAGCCTTGCCATATAAGCCAAAGGCATTAAAGACAAAGCCACTGCTGGAAGGAAAGTATGTTTAAATTCTCCCCAACCTCCAATAGGAATCCAACTAACATTTTTAGCTACAAATTGAATAAGTATTGTACCCATTATAAAGCTAGGGACAGAAATACCTATAATGGCTATTATCATAGAGATATAGTCTGGAAACTTATTTTGATATAATGCAGCTAATGCGCCTAAAGCTGGTCCAAATATTAATGCAATAAATAGGGCTTCTAAACCTAAATAAGCTGAAACTGGAAAGCCTCTACGAATCATGTCATTTACAGTTTCAACCTTTGATTTCATAGAGTCTCCAAAATCTCCTTTTAAAAGATTTTTTAGATAGATAATATATTGTTCTGGAAGTGGTTTATCTAAACCATATTTTTTCTGTAGATTTTCATAAACTACCTGAGGCATTTTACCTTCCTTTCTGAAAGGGTTACCAGGAATGGAGTGCATTAAAAAAAAGGTAATAGTTATAATAGCCCAAAGAGTAATGGCAGACATAATAATTCTTTTGAAAAGGTACTTTTTCAAAATTTTCCCTCCTTATATAGTAGGGCGAGCTAGGCTCGCCTCTACCTTTATTTATTTATATCAGCATAAGTCAGCTTTGGATAGTTTACCAATGGCTTATATACACCTGTTACATAGGATTTTTGTGCATATGGTTGTGTATAGAAATAAACAGGCACTATAGGCATATCTTCCATAACAATCTGTTCTGCTTTTCTCATTGCATCAAAACGCTCGTTAGGATCAGGGCTGGTTTTGGCTATTTTCACCAATTGGTCGTATTCAGGGCTATTATATTTTGCATCGTTGAAAGAGGAGTTGCTTTCCCATAGTTCAATAAATGTAATAGGGTCCATATAGTCTCCGATCCAACCAGCACGTGATATATGGTAGTCTCCAGCTTTTTCTCTATCAAGTTTAACTTGGAAATCAACGTTTTCCAGCTGAATTTCAATGCCTAAATTAACTCTCCACATTTCCTGTGCTGCTTGAGCAATTTTTTTATGAGCCTCAGAAGTATTATATAGAATGACTATATTTTTAAAGTCTTCGATTTTCATACCTTCTTCAGCTAAACCTTCTAGGAATAACTTTTTACCTTCTTCCACATTATATTCTACTAGTTTTCCTACAGCATCACGATATTCTTTACCGTTTTCATCAGGTAGTCCAAAAGGAACAACACCTTCAGCAGCAATTTGACCGCCTTGAGCAATTTTATTAACTATAGTTTGACGATCTAAAGTCATAGATAGCCCTCTTCGAACCTTAATATTGTTAAATGGTTTGACTTTAGAGTTTAAATTATAGTAATAAGTACCAACCTCAGCACCTATGATTAATTCAGGGTTATTATTATCCTTCATTTGAGCTACTACAGCCTGTGGCAATGGAGTTAAGAAATCATAATCTCCGCCTTCGTATTTTTGCCATGTAGTATTTTCATCATCAATAATATCAAAATCTACTCCATCTAATTTGACACTGGCTGAATCATAATAGTTTTCATTTTTTCTAATTTTAATAGTAGCATTATGCTCCCATTCAGTTAAAGTAAATGGTCCATTGGACACATGAGTACTGGCATTCTTTGCCCAATCAGGATCAGACTCTACAACTTTTTTATTTACAGGATAAAGTGTATAAAATGCTGTTAATTCTAAGAAGTATGCAGTAGGTGCTTCAAGAGTTACTTCAAGTGTTTTGTCATCTAAAGCTTTAACTAATACATCATCAACTGTTCCTTCCCCAGTATTGTAAGCTTCGCCACCTTTAATATAATAAAGTTGATGTGCATAGTCTGAAGCTAATTCGGGGTCTAAGGCTCTTTTCCATGCAAATTCAAAGTCATGGGCAGTAACAGAGTCACCATTTGACCATTTAATATCATCACGGAGAGTGAAGGTATAAGTCAAACTGTCATCTGAGATCATATATTCCTCTGCCATACCAGGAACAACTTTTAAGTCTGGATCAATTTTCATTAACCCTTCAAATGTATGGTCTAATACCCAAGATTCATGGGTTCCTTGAGCCAACGCAGGGTCCAATGAACCTGGTTCACTGCCATTGTTTGTCCTTAAAATCTTTGCTTCTTTTTTACTTTCACTAGGTGGTGTAGCAGATGAATCTGTACTTGGTGTATCTGTAGGTTCCTTTACTTCATCTCCACCTTTAGGTACACAGCCAGTGATTAATAAGGCTATTACAAGTAACAGGCTCATTATTACTATAAAACTTCTCTTCATATTAAAGCCCCCTTTTAAATATTTAAAGTAATACTTAAGTAATTATATTTATTTTTCAAAAGGAATAGAACTTTAAAGAAATAATAAAACAACTCCGATTTTTAAAGTTAGTTTTAAAAATCGGAGTTGTTTTTAAGATTTCTTTTTTTTATAACACCTATAGTTAAAGTAAGTAAAGGAATTATGAATTGAAATGGTATAACATAGTACTGATAAAAGCTAATAAATCTTGCCATATCCATAGTACTTTTAAAAATAAATCTAGATAAGATTACCATTATAATACATAGGATAATGAGAAATCTTTTATGTTTTTTTATGTTAAAGAGCTTTATAAACCCAAGGGATGCGGCATATAAATAAGTTGTAGCCTTTGCAAAGCTAGTCAATGTTAGATTTGAGGAAACAATGATTTCGATTCTTTGAATAAAATTAGAAATCGTTATTATGGAGGTAGCAAAGTCAGATCTAAAAAGTACATTATTTACGTTTGGAAAACCTAATAATAAAATATTTCTAAAGACATTAATTAATAGAAAAAAGCCACCTATGAGAATACTATGGATATATACCTTAGTAAAATCATTATTGTCATCAGCATAGGCCGAAAATACTAAGAATACTATAGTTTCAGCAAAGGGGAAAGTAATAAATAAATAACTATTAACCATGACTGGCTTTAATCCATTATACAGTATGGGCATAAGATAGGAATAATCAAATTGATTGAATCCTAAAATGATTGTAGTAATAATCAAAAGTATAACAATAGGTAGAATTAGTTTCGCCCATGTAGAAAAAGCAGAAAGACCAGCATTTATAGTATAAATAATAAGAATCCCAATAAGAATCCCTGTAGTATATTGAGAAGTATCAGGTAAAGAGGCTACTTGAATATATTCTGTCATAGATCTTAAAATCATAGTGGCTAGATGAAAAAAATGAAAGCTATAAGCCAAAATAAAAAACTTACCTAAAACTTTACCATATGTCTTTATAAAAATATCAAAGAGCCCCATTTTAGGGAATAACTTTGCTATTTTGCCATATATAAGTGCAAGAGGCATAGACATTGCTATTGCTATTAAAATAGAAATCCAAATATCTTCTTCTCCATGGATATTTCCAACGAATATTAGAGAAGTTCCAAATATAAATATAACCATCAATGATTTATACTGTGAGCTACTAATTTTTTTATTTTCCATCAATTTTACCACCTCTTAGGGTTACTGTTTTTCTGTTATATTTTTAAATAGGTTTCCACTACCTCTAATATGAATATCTGCATCTACATCTATATCTAATTCTTTAAAAATACTATCCCAATTAGTTTCAATTTCCTTCCATAAATCAGGCATTCTCTGTTTTACTATATTGCCAAATCCAAATATATCTAACCCATAATCAGTTTGTATAGTTTTAATAAATTGAAGAATATCATCTTCCAGTGATGTTTCAGCTATAGTTTTAATTCTATTAATACTATTTTCATGAAGAGTATCTATTTGCCCATTTGTTTCTCCTATGCTTACTATGGTTTTTATTTTAATTTCCATGACCAGTTGATTATTTACTATCTTTGGTCTAACTTTTGTTTTATTTTTAAATATCTCTAAGGAGATAGTAGTATTTGAAATATCAAAAATAAAAAGTCCACCTTTAATTTCATTTCTAATAAAACGAAGACACTTAATATCATCTAGTCCTAAAAATCCCTCTAATGTATCTTGTTTGAAAATAGCACCACCAGATAGTACGATGGTTTCTAATCCTTCATTTACTTCCATACTAACAGTAGGAATTACAGGATATAATCCTGGAGTTCCTATATGATTAGTTAATTGATAAACAGAAGTATTGGGAACTTTAGATAGTTGGTCATTAGAAACAATCATGGTGTCTATTTCAAAGGAACGAATATCAGTAGAGACAGATTTGAGATGAAGTATTTCATTGGCAGTATATTCATCAGAAACTACCATATACATATTGATTCTAGTCTCTGAGTCTCTAAATATAAAATCTAAGATAGGTATAATACTATCCTTAGCTACATCTTTGCTCACTATGATTACTGACGTATGTCCAAAGTATAATTTCTTTGCCGTAAGATTAATCATATTTCTAACGCAATCAAAAATTGATTTTCCGTCTGTACTTAATCTTAATGAAACAAACTTTGGCTCTTTAGTAGATTCATCTACATCTATGATTTCAGCGGTTAATTTGTAGCCAATAGGACTTTTATCTATGGCTATTCCAGCCACAGGAGAGAGCTGTTCAATTTCTATATAATTTCCACAACCTGTAACAAAGCTTAAAATCATAAATATAATTAGTATAAAAATAAAAGATTTATTCATGGTTTTTACCTCCATTACTACAAATATGGTTATTTGTCATATATCTAGGTCTAAGCCTCATATACCATGCAGGAGATCTTACGGCTGTATCTTTTAAACTTTGCATATTAAATGTAGTTAAATTTGACATATATGGTATACCAAAGGAGTCAAGTTTAAGCAAATGAATAAGGAGAAATGTCATTCCTATAATATATCCATATAGGCCTAATATAGAAGAAAGAAAAATCAAGACTATTTTTATAACATTTGAAGCACTGTTTAGATTCGGAGTTATTAAACCAGCAATCCCAGACATTCCAACTACAATAATTATTGGAGCACTGACAAACCTAGCATCTACAGCTGCAGTTCCTAGAACTAATGCCCCTACTATAGATAATGCTTGCCCAATAAATGAGGGCATTCGTGCTCCTGCCTCCCGAAGTTCCTCAAATACGATTAGCAGCCCAATAAGCTCTAAAATTGTAGGCAATGGAGTAGATATTCTAGAAGCATAAATACTCATCATAAGTGGAGTAGGGATAAACTCTTGATGTTGGGTTACTAGTGCTAGATATATAGGAGGAATACTTATGGTAGAAAGGAACCCGAATATACGAAGAATCCTATTTATAGATGCAAAATAATAATTTAAACTATAATTATCAGCAGATTGGAAAAGCTCTATGAAAATGTGAGGCAGAGTCATTACTACAGGAGAACCATCAACTAAAAGTGCAATTCTTCCTTCTAAAAGCCTTGACGCTACTACATCTGGTTTTTCCGTACTTCCAGTGGTTTCAAATATGGAAAAAGGTTCTTTGTCAATATACTCTTGAATATATTTTACATCAAGGATTCCATCAATTTTAATGGCATTTAATTGACTGTATAAGTTCTCTAAAATTTTCTCCTCTGCTAACCCCTCTATATAAGCTATACAAATATCTGTATTGGTTATATCTCCAATGGTCATAAAATTAAATTTTAATTTATTTGATTTGATTTTCCTTCTAATCATAGACAAATTAACCATTAAACATTCATTAAACCCTTCCCTTGGACCACGAAGAGATTTCTCTACAGTAGGTTCTTCAATATTACGGGTTTGCCAACCTTGACTTTTTATAATAAGACAATTGTTCTCGCATTCTAAAAATAGAGCAGTATGTCCCATTAGAACTGCATCAACTAATTTAGATATATCTTTAGTTTTTTCAGAGGAGCATGACATAATAATTTGATCTTGGAAAGTGTCCATTTGGTTTAAATTAGATGAAATCCTATTTGTAATAATAGGTTTTATTATATATTCACTGATTATATTTTCATCAACCATTCCATTAATAAAAAATATACAGCAAACCATATTGGGATTAAATTGGTTTTGAAGTTTTTTTATTTTTAAAGTATTATCGTCTTTAAATATTTCCTTCATTAAATTTATATTTTCATCTAAAGAGTAAGATATATTATAATCTTGTAAATTTTTCATAATATCCACAACCTTATATAAGTTTATTTGTTAGCTTTACCAAATAGAGTATTTTTATGTTGTCTTATATAAAATTAAATCTATGATGAACCAATGGATTTTATTTGAATATACTATATTGAGTTATAATTCAATTAAGGGAGGTAATAATATGTTTTGTCCAAATGGAATGCCTTATACTATTAAGGCGGGAGATACATTTTATAGAATAGCTCAAACCTACGGTATAACTGTAGATGCTCTAATGCAAGCTAACCCAGGTGTAAATCCAGATAGATTATTTATTGGTCAAGTAATTTGTATACCAACATCAGGACCTACTCCACCACCGACACCAGGAAGTTGTCCTACTTTAAGACAAGGAAGCAGAGGGGCTGATGTAGTAAGACTTCAACAACTTTTATTAGGTCATGGATTTAATCCAGGTGCTATAGATGGTATATTTGGTCCGAATACTCATTCAGCTGTTGTGGCTTTCCAAAGAAGTAGAGGACTTACACCAGATGGAATAGTAGGAATAAATACTTGGACTGCATTGGGAGTAAATTGTTCTGGAGGACCGACACCGGGACATTGTCCAGCAGGAACTTTTGCTTATACTATTAGATCAGGGGATACTCTTTATATCCTTGCACAAAGATACCGTACTACAGTTGATGCAATAATGCGTGTAAATCCAGGGATAAATCCTAATAATTTACAAATAGGTCAAGTAATTTGTATACCTCAACAATAAAATAGAGAACCTAAGGTTCTCTATTTTTTATTCAAAAAACCTTCCAAATAATTGACTTATTTTTTTATATAAGATAAACTATTAGGATAGACTATAGTAAACGAAATTTTTAAATTGACTATATGAAATATTTTGAGGAGGTTTTGGTAAAGTGCCAACTAAATATATATTTGTTACTGGTGGTGTAGTTTCATCTTTAGGAAAGGGAATTACTGCTGCTAGCTTGGGACAACTTTTAAAAAGCAGAGGACTTAGAGTTACTATTCAAAAATTTGATCCTTATATAAATGTGGATCCAGGAACAATGAGTCCATATCAACATGGAGAAGTATTTGTTACAGATGACGGAGCGGAGACAGACTTAGATTTAGGTCACTATGAAAGATTTATTGATGTAAATTTAAGTAAAAATAGTTCAGTAACTTCTGGTAAAATTTATTGGTCTGTACTTAATAAGGAAAGAAAAGGGGAGTATGATGGAAGAACAGTTCAAGTAATTCCCCATATAACAAATGAAATCAAAGAAAGAATCATAAGAGCATCTAAGGAAAGAGATGTAGATGTTGTGATCACTGAAATAGGTGGTACAGTAGGAGATATAGAGTCTTTACCTTTCTTAGAGGCTATTAGACAGATTAAATATGATGTAGGTAAGGAAAATGTAATGTATCTACATGTGACTTTAGTTCCATATTTATCTAAAGCTGGAGAACTAAAGACTAAGCCTACACAACATAGTGTAAAGGAATTAAGAGGTCTTGGAATTCAACCTGATGTTTTAATCTGTAGAACCGAAGTTCCTATTGCTAAGGATTTAAGGGATAAAATAGCCTTATTCTGTGACCTAGACCCATCAGAAGTAATAGAGAATAGTGATGCCGATACTATATATGAAATTCCTTTAATGCTTGAAAAGGAAGGACTTCCACAATTAGTTATAAATCATTTGAATTTACAATGTGATGAACTAGATTTAACAGAGTGGAATAAAATCGTTGAAAGAGTAAATAATCCTCAAGGTCATGTGACTATTGGTCTAGTGGGTAAGTATGTTGAACTGAAGGATGCTTACTTATCTGTATCAGAATCCTTATGTCATGGTGCTATTGCCAACAATATAAGTGTAAGTATAAGATGGATTCATGCAGAAGAAATAAATGATGACAATGTAGAAGAACTTTTATCTGATGTAGATGGAGTTTTAGTTCCTGGTGGTTTTGGAGATAGAGGAGTAGATGGAAAGATTTCTGCTATAAGATATGCTAGAGAAAACAAAGTCCCTTATTTAGGTATATGTTTAGGTATGCAGTTGGCAGTTGTAGAATTTGCTAGGAATGTGGCGAATCTAAAGGATGCACATAGTTCAGAATTAAATTCACAAACAGATTATCCAGTTATTGATTTAATGCCAGAACAAAAGGATATAGATACATTAGGAGGTACATCTAGATTAGGATTATATCCTTGTAAAATTAAGGAAGATAGCAAGGTTTTTGAAATATATAATGATGAAATTATATATGAAAGACATAGACATAGATATGAATTCAACAATGAATATAGAGATATGCTTATTGAAAATGGTTTAGTTATATCTGGTACATCTCCTGATGAAAGATTAGTAGAGATAATAGAATTGAAAAATCATCCATGGTTTGTAGCAGTTCAATTCCATCCAGAGTTCAAATCAAGACCAACGAAGGCACATCCATTATTTAGAGAGTTTATTAAAGCAACTATGAAAGATAATGAATAACTAATAGTTCCGATTTTTGATCTAAATATTATTATCCACTGTGAATAGTAATTACTAAATCAAAAATCGGAATTACTGTAAATAAAGGAGGTTATGAAAATGAAAAGTGTAAAATTGAGAAAAGGCATGACCACTATTTTAGCTTCAGCAATATTAATATCAGGGATTCCAAGTTATGGTGCAGCACCAAGATTTAAAGATGTTCCTGCCAGCCATTGGGCTTATAGTTATGTGGAGAATATGGCAAAGTTAGGCTATATTTCAGGAACTACCAGTACAACATTTTCTCCTCAAGGAAGTTTAAACTTTGATGCAGCTATGAGTTTAGTTGCCAGACTTTCTAATCCTAGTGAAGCAGAAAGAACTAAAGCTTTAGATGGTTATGATGATTTATTAAAGGAATTGAAGATAGAATCATGGGCAAAAGAAGGACTAGCTGTTTGTCTACATAGAGGTATAATTACTGAATCGCAATTAAGAGATGTAAGTAAAAAAGGTCTTGTAAAAAAACCTATTAAAAAAGTAGATATAAGTGAGTATTTAGTAAAAGCCATGGGTTTAGAAGATGAAGCTCAAAGTAAATTAATTGTAGCTTTGCCATTTAAAGATGTACTTAGTATTGAAGCACGTCAAGCTAAATATGTACAGGTATTACTTGATGCAGGAGTTTATGATGCTAAGGGAAATGGAGATGGTACTTTCAAGCCAAATTCTTCTTTAACAAGAGATGTAATGGCAAAGATGATGTCAACTGCATATGATTATATGGAGAATAATGGAATATCAACTACTCCAACTAACCCTACTTCACCAGAGACACCAGACTCAACAGAAACAGACAGCGTAAGTGGACAGATAAAGCTACTTACTGAAGGAGGAGCAGAGAAGCTTGTAACAATTACAGATAAAGTAAAGGGACAGGCTACTTATAGATTATCCAATACATCTGTAATAACTGTAGATGGTAAAAGTGTTTCTTATGCTTCTTTAGCTGAAGGACAAGAAGTAGAACTAGAATTAAAGAGAAATACAAATCAAATAGTAAGTCTTAAAGCTAAATCCATAGAGGAAAGTGTATCTGGTAAGATTAAATCCATAAATGCTAGTGGTCTAAGGATGACTTTAGAATATACAGAAGGAAGCAAGACTCTTTCTAAGGAATTTAATGTAGATAAAAATGCACAAATATATTTAAATGATAAATCTGCAAGTTTAAAGGACTTAAATGAAGGAGATTTAATAGAAGTAAAAAGTAGCAACAATGTAATCTACGATATTGAGGCTATAAGCAAAATCAAGAAAGTAGAAGGTACTATAAAGGAAATAACTAAGGTAAAAGATAGTAAAGATGGAGAATATGATATTACCATAGTGGATGATAAGGATAATGTATATGAGTTTATAATAAACGATAAATCTTATATAACTAGAAACAATAGAAAAGCAAAAGCAGAGGATTTAAAAGTAAAAGACGATGCTTATGTTGAAGCTGAATACAACATAGTAAAAGATATAGATGCTGAAGTAGTTAAGAAAAATATAAAAGGTCAAATTGTAGAACAAAGTACTAGGCTTCATCAAAGCATAGAAATAACAGTATTAAACCAAGATACTAAAAAAGAAGAAAAGTATGCTTTAAGT
This sequence comes from Tissierella pigra, assembly GCF_018917845.1. NCBI lineage: Bacteria > Bacillati > Bacillota > Tissierellia > Tissierellales > Tissierellaceae > Tissierella > Tissierella pigra. The sequence continues at coordinate 3,234,433 of NZ_JAHLPJ010000001.1, read as the reverse complement.
AAAGATGTGTATATTAGAGTAGATAAGACAGTTACAAGTCCAATAGATTTAAAAACAGGATATTATATAGAAGCTGTTACAGAAGGTGATGAAATCATTGAAATATCAGCAGACTCTAAAGGACTGGAATCTACTTTACTAGGTAAAATTGATTATATCAACACTAGAAATATGGAGATAATTTTGATTATAGAAAACACAGATTTAGATGATTCAAAATATGGTGATGAAATAACAGTACGTGTTAAAAAAGATGCTATTATAGCAGATAGATCACTTAAAGCCATTTCTCTATCACATTTGGGAAGAGGAGATAAGATTCTTATAGCAGGAACTTATGATGGATTCTATTTTGTAGCAGATACTATACAATTAAGATAATAAACCTTGGGGAACTTTAAGTTCCCCAATAATTAAAAAACTAATAATTGGAAGGCAATTCCAATTATTAGTTTTTTTATCTTTTAAACTATTCACTTTTCACTCTTAGTTATTCACTGTTTTTATTCCGTTCTGATCGCTTCTAATGCTGATAGATTCATGGCACGTCTTGCAGGGAAGTATCCTGATACTATTCCTATAAGAGCCGAAAACACCATAGATGCAAGTATTAACCATAGGGGTATTATGGATATTTTAGTGGAACCAGAGCCAATGGCTGCACCAAATTTCACACTAAGCTTATTTATAACGAAGGATATTAAATAGGAAAACCCTACTCCAAATACTCCGCCTGTAAGTCCAATTAAGGCTGACTCAAATAAGAATAATCTCTTTATATCCTTTAAGGAGGCACCTATTACTTTCATTATACCTATTTCCTTAGTTCTTTCATAAATACTCATTACCATGGTGTTTGTAATACCTATGGCTGCAACTAGTAATGATACTGCCCCAATTCCACCTAGAACTGCTTGAATTACTGCGGCTTGTTTTTTCATAGATTCTAGTTCATCATTTAAACTATAAGCCTCATAGCCCATGTCCTTAATGGTTGTTTGCACTTCTTGGACATTTTTCATGTCATTTACTTTAACGTTTATTTGATCATATCCACTATTCTTTTTACCTGGTTGTGGTTTTTGATTTTCTGATTTTTCTTTTTCTTTTATAAGTTGTTGTAAATCTTTAAGAGGCATATATATTCCATAGTTGGTTTCCCAGTTTCCCTCTGTTAAAACTCCGGCTACTTTAATTTTATATTCCTTATAATTTACCTTTTGCTCTCCTGGAGTAGACCAGCCATAGTTAGGATCTAGTGTTAGAGTCATTCTATCCTTCATAAGATTGATTTTTGGTTCTCTATAGGTTCTTGCCTTAGGTTCGTAGAAATTATTCTGCATTTGACCTCCAAATACTACAGTAAGGGTATCCTTATTGTTTAAAAGTCTACCTTCAGCAGCTTCGAATCCAAAGTCTTCCATGGAATCAGGGTCTATTCCTTTAATGGAACCTGATGCAACATATCTTCCATTTATAATAGAACCATAAACTTGAAGTGTAGGGCTTACGGCTACTACATTAGTCAAAGTCTTAAAGGATGCTACGGCTTTATCATCTAAAGGCATTTCTTTTTTCCCAGGTTGGGGAGCCTCCCAACTTTTACGAACATTGACGGTAGTTAAACTACCCCACTGGGCAATTTGTTCTTCAAAGGCTTTACTCATTCCAAATCCTAGACTAAGCATTACTATAATAGAACTTGCACCTATGATTACTCCAAGGACTGTAAGAAAGGTTCTTAGTTTTCTTCTCCACAGATTTTTAAATCCCATTACGAATAAATCTATATTACTCATCTAATGCTTCTTCCTTTTGTTTTTTCTTTTTCTTATAAAAGAAATATCCGCCAACAGATGCTGCCACTATGGCTAAAATAGACCATAGCCATTTTGAAGTAAGGATTCCTTTAATTCCACCTTGATTCATATTATCTTCTGGTGGGAATTCTCCGGGAAACTCCTCTGCTGGAGGCATATCCGTTACATTTAGTGTAAATTCTTTTCTTAATTCTTGAGGTTGACCTGTGGAGTCCTCATATGTGAAAACTACTGCTCCAGTTAACTCTCCTGGTGCATTTGGAATTACCGTTCCTTCAAAATATTCACTGCCACCACTATCAAAATTACCTACATAATAGCTTCCATTTTCTGTTTGGAAATCTCCTTCTAATTTAACCATCATATTATATAATGTAACTTTACCTGTATTATAAAATTCTAAAGACACAGGTAAAGGCTGACCTACTGATGCTTCAGGATAAACACCTAGTTCGCCAGTTTCAAGTCTTGATTGTTGTACTACAGGTACTCCTATTAACTCAACATCTTTTAATTCTGTACCATCGTTATCTTCATATTCAAAGTTAGCTGTTATAATATGAGTTTTTGCCACAGCATCGGGAACTGTAAACATAGTAATGGTTTTTTCTACTCTGCCTTTAGGGGCTATGGAGTCAATATAGAATGTATTGGAACTATCTACTGGTGTAAATGCAGAACTGCCAGCTTTCTGATTATCATTACTTCCAGCTGCTTCTGCTGTTAAAAATATTTTTATATTTTTAACAGTTTTTTTACTAGATGTATTATAGAAGGAAAGAGTCATTTCAAAGTTTTCTCCTGCCTTAACTAGCTGTGGGTCAAAACTATATTTGTCTATGATTAATTTTGGTTTTCCTTTAGTTGGATCACCTTTTTCTGGAGCTACTACAAATACTCCAACAAATTGATTTACAGTATCTTCTTTTCCTAAATCGTCTGTATATCTAACTGTGATTTCTATAGGATAGTTTTTAGTTTCAGCTGCCTTTGTACTTAAAAATTTAAACTCTAAGTCTTGAGAATCCTGTGGAGCCAGTGAATTTAATTTTACTATACTTACAGATTTAGGCACTACTCCTGATGGATCTGTACTTTTAGCTTCCACGATTATATCTTTTGCATCTGATTGACCTTGGTTTCTAATACTAAAGCCTACAGTTATTTCTTTGTTTTGTCCAATTGAACCTGTTGGATAATTTAGTTTCTCAATTATTAAATTAGATGATTGACCTTGATTTCCAGCAACTGTTATAAAGAAATTACTTTCATCAGTTATGGTTTCACCTTTTTTATCTTTATAAGATAAGATTAGTTTTAGCTCATGATTTCCAGAGGATATTTTTTTTGATGATTTTAATTCAAAATACACATATTTTTTACCTCCAGAATTTATAGATTGTATAGTTTTACTATTAACTCCATTGGCTAAGGCAAATCCTTCTCCAGATAGTCCACCTAAAGATACTTTAATGTCTTCTGCTGTAGCATTACCGTTATTTGCTAAGTTGAATCCTACTGCAATAACTTCCCCTGCTTGGACAGTCGATGAAGGCATTATATCTACTTTGTCTACTATAAGCTGAGATGAAGTTTTATCTTGAGTAACACGTATATTTATAGTTCCTTTTGTAGTGTATTGCTTTGGTGCTAGTTCTTCTTTTTCATAGATGATTTCGCCAGTTTCTTCATCTTTTATGATATTGCCTTCCTTATCTTTAGAAGGCACATCACGATAATCAGATTCACCATAGTAAGTGATTTCAATTGGTAAAGAATAATTTTTTCCTTCTGCATCTGGGTCTATTTTTACTCTATATGATAAAGTTCCACTTTCACGATCTCTCATACTTCGTATACTATCAAAGGAAGAACCATCTACATATACCATTCCAGTAGAGTCTCCACTAAGGTTACCAGTAACATCTGTGGCATAGCCATAGCCCGTATTTTTAAGGTCTACAGATATGGATATACTTTCACCGGGCTTACCTTGGTAAGTAGTTGAATTGGAAATTATTATATTAGGGTCACCTCTATAGGCAAATCCCATACTTGGAACTTGTAATATAACCAAGATTGCTGCTAAAAAAATACTTAAAAATCTTTTCATCTAATTTGCTGCCCCCTTTATTATGTTTTCATTTTCTATGATTTTTTCTATATGTCCATCCCTAAGACTAACTACTCTATGGGCATAGTCTGAGATCTCTACATCATGGGTTACTATTATTAAGGTTTGTTTAAGGTCATAGGCCATACCAGTGATTAAATCCATGATTTCCAGTGTAGTTTTAGTATCTAGATTTCCTGTAGGCTCGTCTGCAAATACTATGTCAGGTTTGCCTACAAAGGCTCTTGCAATACTTACTCTTTGCTGTTGTCCCCCACTCATTTCAGAGGGCTTGTGATGAAGTCTTTTCTCTAAACCAACGTCTACTAAGATTTTTTCTGCTAATTTTTCTCTTTCCGATTTAGGTACTCCTTGAAATGTAAGACCTAAACTTACGTTTTCTAAAGCTGATAAAGTTGGAATTAAATTATAGGACTGAAATACGAAGCCTACATATTTTTGACGAAACTTGGTTATATCTCTTTCGTTCATTTTGTGTATTTTATATTTCCCTATGGTTATTTCACCCTTAGTAGGTTTTTCTAGTCCAGCCATCATATTTAATAATGTAGATTTACCTGAGCCAGATGTACCTAAAAGACATATAAATTCCTCTTTTTTTATGGATAGACTTACGTCATCTAAAGCAATAATTTTTTCGTCTCCCATTTTATAGACTTTTCTCAAATTTTTTAATATAATTAAATCATTCAAAAATAGATTCACCTCCAATTAAATACTATTAATTATATTTTATCATAACATGTAATATTAAATAGTTACAATATTATTAAAGTTTAATGTTGAATATTACTATTTATTAAGAATTCTAAATCTGAATTGTGAACTGATTATCAATATGATATAATAAGCTTAAATAAAATTTCTCAAGGGGGTTCACTATGGAAAAAGCTATGATTAGACTTAGAATGAGTACACAGGATGCTCATTATGGTGGAAACTTAGTAGACGGTGCTAGAATGTTGGCATTATTTGGAGATGTTGCTACGGAGTTACTTATTAGACATGATGGAGATGAGGGGCTGTTTGTAGCTTATGATAAAGTAGAGTTTACAGCACCAGTATATGCAGGAGATTATATTGAAGCAGTAGGAGAAATTGTAAAAGTAGGAAATACTTCTAGAAAGATGGTATTTGAAGCTAGAAAAGTAATAGTACCAAGAACAGATATAAGCGACTCTGCTTGTGATTTATTAGAGGAACCATTGGTAGTATGCAGAGCAGAAGGAACTTGTGTAGTACCTAAAGATAAAATAAGAAAATAAAGAAAACAGTGAATAATGAAAAGTGAAAAGTGAATAGTTTAAAGCGAAGCTTTGGGGTCTAATTAATTGCTTCCAATTTATTGGAAGCTCCCATAACTATTCACTAGATAAACAAACTAAGCGATGCACACAAAATTGAAAACCACAATTTTGGTACTCTGCTTATATTAGTTATTCACTATTCACTATTAACTATTCACTAATAATAAGGGGGGCGTTTTTATGGAAAAATTAATCATTACAGCTGCTATTTGTGGTGCCGAGGTAACTAAGGAAAATAATCCAGCAGTTCCTTATACTGTAGAAGAAATAGGTAGAGAAGCAGAATCAGCTTATAAAGCAGGGGCTAGTATAATTCACCTTCATGTTAGGGAAGATGATGGAACACCTACTCAAGATAAAAATAGATTTAAGGCTTGTATGGATGAAATATTAAGAAGATGCCCAGATGTTATAATCCAACCTTCCACAGGTGGAGCAGTTGGTATGACTGATGAAGAAAGACTTCAACCAACAGAACTAGGGCCAGAAATGGCAACCTTAGACTGTGGTACTTGTAACTTTGGTGGAGATGAAATATTTGTAAATACTGAAAACACTATAAAAAACTTTGGTAGACTTATGATTGAAAGAGGAGTTAAACCAGAGGTTGAAGTATTTGATAAGGGTATGATTGACTATGCCATTAAATATGCTAAACAAGGATTTATAAAAGAACCAATGCACTTTGACTTTGTATTAGGAGTACAAATGGCAGCAAGTGCAAGAGATTTAGTATTTATGGTAGAGAGTATACCACAAGGCTCTACTTGGACAGTAGCAGGTATTGGCAGACATGAATTCCCTATGGCAGCTATAGCAATAGCTATGGGTGGTCATGTTAGAGTAGGTTTTGAAGATAATGTATTTATAGACAAGGGAGTATTGGCTAAATCTAATGGAGAATTAGTAGAAAGAGTTGTAAGAATTGCAAAAGAATTAGGACGAGAAATAGCTACTCCAGATGAAGCAAGAGAAATACTAGGTCTAAACAAAAGATAAAAAATAACTCCGATTTCTGGTGATACTGGAAATCGGAGTTATTTTGGAATAAGGAGGAAGGATATTATGGAAAAAAGAGTAGTGATTGCCTTAGGAGGAAATGCTATACTTCAACCTAAGCAGGAACCAAACTATGAAACTCAATTGGAAAATGTAAGAAAAAGCTGTGAAGTACTTGCAAAGCTCGTAGAAGAAGGTTATCAGCTAATAATCAGTCATGGAAATGGACCACAGGTAGGTAATCTCCTTAGACAAAATGAGGAGGCTAAGGAAGTCGTACCTCAAATGCCATTAGATGTACTAACTGCTGAAACTCAAGGATTCATTGGATATATGATTCAACAATCATTAAAAAATGAACTAAACAAATTGGGGATAAATAAAGAAGTTATAACTTTAGCCACTAGAGTGGAAGTATCAAAGGATGATGAAAAGTTTAAAGACCCAAGTAAACCTATAGGTGCATTTTATACAGAGGAAGAGGCTTTAATTTTGAAAGAAGAAAAGGGATGGCTATTAAAAGAAGATTCAGGAAGAGGATTTAGAAGGGTAGTAGCTTCACCTAAGCCTATAGGAATTTTAGAAAAGGAAGTAATAAAAAAATTAGTGGATGATGATGTTATTGTAATCGCAGGAGGTGGAGGAGGTATTCCAGTAATTAGAGAAGAAAATGGAACATATTCTGGAATAGAATCTGTAATAGATAAGGATTTAAGCAGCTGTAAATTAGCAGAGGAAATAAACGCAGATATATTTATGATTTTAACAGATGTAGATAATGCTTATATTAATTATGGAAAACCTGAACAAAAATCCATAGAAAAAATTCAGGTATCTGAACTTATGAACTATATAGAAGAAGGACATTTTGCTAAGGGAAGCATGGGTCCAAAGATAGAAGCCGCTCTACAGTTTGCGAAAACTGGTGGAAAATCCCATATATGCTCACTATTCCAAGCTAGGCAGTCATTAAAAGGAGAAAGCGGAACCATAATATCTAAGTAAATAGTTTGAATTTGTAGCTGTAATACTTTAGAAATTTGATATAATAGTATATAATAAGAAAAGTTCATTGAAATATTTATTGAGGAAGCTTTTCTGGAAACTTGTTTATGGAGAGTTTTTAATTTAGGTAATAAAGAGGTGGAATTTACCTATTTATTATAATGAAAATGGAGGTTGTATTAATGTTAGTTACGGGAAAAGAATTATTGTTAGATGCACAGAAAAAAGGATATGCTGTAGGAGCTTTTAATATTAATAATATGGAGATAATTCAAGCTATTATTGAAGCAGCAGAGGAAACTAATTCTCCAGTTATACTTCAAGCTAGTCAAGGTGGCATTAAATATGCAGGAATCGAGTATATATCGGCTTTAGGAAAACTTGCAGCTAGAAATGCTAAGGTTCCAGTAGCACTTCATCTAGACCATGGTACAGATTTTGATCAAGTAATGTTATGTATTAGACATGGATTTTCTTCTGTAATGATTGATGGTTCTAGATTCCCATTGGAGGAAAATATTCTTTATACTAAGAAAGTAATAGAAGTGGCTAAAGCTGTTGGAGTTTCAGTTGAGGCAGAACTAGGAAAAATTGGCGGAACAGAAGACCATATTACTGTAGATGAAAAAGATGCTACTTTTACTGATCCACAAGAAGCTTTAAGATTTGTAAATGAAACAGATGTGGACTTTTTAGCCATAGCTGTAGGAACTGCCCATGGAGTATATAAGGGAGAGCCAAAACTAGATTTCGATAGAATAAAGACCATAAGAGAAACCATATCTGTACCACTAGTATTACATGGTTCATCAGGAGTTTCAGAAGAAGCTTTGAAAAAGGCTATTTCTTTAGGAATATCTAAAATAAATATAGATACAGATTTGAGAATAGCTTTTGCTGAAGGAGTAAAAAACTTTATAAAAGACAATCCAGCTAATATAGATCCAAGAAAAATCTTAACACCTGCTAAAGAACAAATGAAAGCAAAGATTAAAGAAAAGATGGAGATATTTGGTTCAGTTAATAAAGCTTAGATTCATTTTGGTTATCCATAACTAGGGGTAGTGAATAGAGTTATTCACTAGAAAAAGAGGGGGAAGATTTATGAAGTTTTTTATTGATACTGCAAATATAGATGAAATAAGAGAAATAAATGAATGGGGAATAATTTCAGGAGTGACTACTAATCCTAGTTTAATTGCTAAGGAAGGAAGAGATTTTAAAGAGGTTGTTAAAGAAATTGCTGAAATAGTTAATGGACCCATTAGTGCAGAAGTTATTTCTTTAGAAAAGGATGGTATGTTAGAGGAAGCAAGGGAACTTGTTAAGATTCACAAAAATATAGTAATAAAGATTCCTATGACTAAAGAAGGATTAAAGGCTGTAAAGGTCTTATCATCTGAAGGAGTAAAGACCAATGTAACTTTAATTTTTTCTGCTAATCAAGCATTATTGGCAGCTCGTGCAGGAGCTACTTATGTAAGTCCTTTTATTGGCAGACTTGATGATATAGGAAATGAAGGAATATCTCTTATTGAGGATATAGTAAATGTATTTAATGTTCATAATATAGATACTGAAATAATTGCTGCAAGTATAAGGCACGGTATTCATGTATTAGATGCGGCAAAAGCAGGAGCTCATATTTCAACTATACCTTATAAGGTATTTTTACAAATGTTAGACCATCCTTTAACTGATATTGGTATAGACAAATTTTTAAAGGACTGGGATAGTTTACAAACTAAATAGGGAGTGTTAAAATGGATAGAAACTTGGCTTTAAATTTAGGAAGAGTAACTGAAGCAGCAGCATTAGCCAGTGCAAAATTTTTAGGCAGAGGAGATAAAAATGCTGCAGATCAAGCTGCTGTTGATGCCATGAGAAGAATGTTTGATACTGTAAATATAGATGGAGTAGTAGTTATCGGTGAAGGAGAAATAGATGAGGCTCCTATGTTATATATTGGAGAACAAATAGGGATTGCAGGACCTGATAGTTTAAAAATAGACATAGCTGTAGACCCTCTTGATGGAACTAGTTCCATAGCCTTTGGTAGACCAGATGCTGTTTCGGTTGTTGCCATAGCTCCAAGGGGCTGTATGCTTCATGCACCAGATACTTATATGAATAAAATTGCAGTAGGTCCAAAGGCTGCAGGAGTTATAGATATTAAAAAGCCTATAGAAGAAAATATTGCCAATGTTGCTAAGGCTTTAGATAAGGATATATCTGAGGTTACTATAACTATGCTTGATAGACCAAGACATGATAAATTAGCAGAAGATATAAGAAAAGCAGGAGCTAGAATTAGAATGATTACTGATGGAGACGTAATAGCTGCTATTAACACTTGTTTTGAAAATACAGGAGTAGATATGATGGTAGGTATAGGAGGAGCTCCAGAAGGGGTAATTACTGCTGCTGCTCTAAAATGTATGGGAGGAGAATTTCAAGGAATTCTACATCCTGCAACTGATGAACAAAAACAAAGATGTATAGAAATGGGTGCTGATTTAAATAAAGTATATAAAACAGATGACCTTGTAAAAGGAGATGAAATAGTCTTTGCAGCAACAGGAGTATCCCATGGAGAGTTACTTCAAGGTGTTAAATACTTAGAAAACAATGTTGCAACTACTCATACTTTAGTTCTTAGGAGAGAAACAGGCACCATTAGATTCATAGAGGCAACACATAAGTTAGACAAGAAACCTGAATACGCGAAATAAATTTCTAAAGGAAATTTATAATTGTAAATTTTGAATGTTGAATTGTGAATTAAAACCTCATACTTAAAAACATTATGTTTTTAAGTATGAGGATTGGTTTTAATCTTTTCCATTCAAAATTCACAATTCACAATTTAAAATTGGCGTAAGCCTAGGAGGTGTTATATTTGACGGAGCAGGAACTGTCAGGGAAAAAGATTAGTGAATTACGAGAAATTGCAAAGCTTCAAGACATAGCTAGTCCTTATAAGTATAAAAAGGATGAGTTAATCGATATAATACTTCAAAGTTATGTATTAGAAGAAAAGGAAAGTAATATGGAAGAAAATAAAGAAGATATTAGAACAAAAGTTATTAACACGGAAAAATTACCTGAAAAAGTAGCAGAAGGATTAGAGAATATGGAGGTTATAAACACTGCTGAAGGAATCCTTGAGTTACATACAGATGGATACGGATTTTTAAGATCAGATAACTACCAATCAGGTGACGAAGATATATATATTTCTCCTTCACAAATAAGGCGATTTAGATTAAAAACAGGAGATAAGATATTTGGAGTAACACGTGACCCAAATCCCGGTGAAAGATATAAAGCTCTTCTATATATTAAATCTGTCAATGGAATGCATCCAGAAACGTCTATTAAAAGACCTAATTTTGATAATTTAACCCCCATTTATCCAAATAAAAGATTAAAACTTGAGACAAATTCATCTGATTTATCCACTAGAATGATAGACTTAATTGCACCTATTGGAAAAGGACAAAGAGGAATGATCGTTTCTCCCCCAAAAGCCGGAAAAACATCTTTACTCAAAATGGTTGCCAATAGTATATCGGAAAATCATCCAGAGGTGGAAATAATTGTATTACTAATAGATGAGAGACCAGAGGAAGTAACAGATATGAAAAGGTCTGTAAAAGGTGATGTGGTTTACTCTACTTTTGATGAGCAACCTCAACATCATACTAAGGTTGCGGAAATTGTCCTTGAAAGGGCAAAACGCCTTGTGGAGCATGGGAAAGATGTGGTTATTTTATTGGATAGTATTACAAGATTGGCTAGAGCTTATAACTTAACTATTCCAGCTACAGGGAGAACCTTATCAGGAGGATTAGACCCTGGAGCATTGCACAAACCTAAGCGATTCTTTGGTGCAGCAAGAAATTTGGAAGAAGGCGGTAGCTTAACTATTTTAGCCACAGGTTTAGTAGAAACTGGAAGTAGAATGGACGATGTTATATTTGAGGAATTCAAAGGTACAGGTAATATGGAAATACATCTAGATAGAAAGTTGTCTGAAAAGAGAATTTTTCCAGCAATAGATATTAATAAATCAGGTACTAGGAGAGAAGAGCTACTTCTTTCTCAAAAAGAACTTGAGACAATCTGGGGCATAAGAAAAGCTCTAGGTAATGCTCCTACGCAGGATGTAACTGAGACTTTAATAGATTCCTTACTAAGGTCTAAGGACAATGAACAATTTATAAATGAAATGAGAAATAAAATTTGGTTATAGTTGAAAACTAAAATAATATATGCTATAATTTAATGGTTGAATTATAGAAAAATGTTTTTTTGCTATAGACTAGCAGTCGGAAAGAGGTGAAAGGAATGAAAGCGGATATTCATCCAAATTATAATGAAGTTAATGTTACTTGTGCTTGTGGCAATACATTTAAAGCAGGTTCAGTTAAAGATGAACTAAAAGTAGAAATCTGTTCAGAATGTCACCCATTCTTTACAGGCCGTCAAAAATTTGCTGAGCGTGGCGGACGTGTTGAGAAGTTTAAGAAAAAATACAACAGAGACTAATTTTGTCAAAAAAACTAGGTTAGATGCTATAGCAACTAACCTTTATTTTTTATGACCTTTATGACCTAACCCAGTGAAGGAGCGTAGCGAGTGAACTGTAGGTAGGTCAAACGCAACGAGAACCAAATCTATGGGAGTGTAACGAGCAAATAAATTGGAGTTTGAAACTGCGTAACCAGACTGAGAGCTAGAATCAGCTTAAATAATAGATCGAGTAGGTCAAAAGCAACGAGAACCAAATCTATACGAGTGTAACGAGTAAATAAATTGGTGTTTGAAACTGCGTAACCAGACTGAGAGCTAGAATCAACTCAAATACCAGAACAAGTAGGTCAAACGCAACGAGAACCAAATCTATACGAGTGTAACCGAGCAAGTGAATTTGAGCTTCAGTACTGCGTAACCAAACTTAGAACTACAATTAACTTGAATAATAAAAAAGCAGTGAATAACTAATAATAAATAGTTATGGTAGTTTCAAGTAAACTTGAAACTATTAGCTAGAACTTAGAATTTCCCTTTAAGCCGTTCACTATTAGTTATTCACCAAAAAAGAGGGGTGAGTATATGAAAATAAAAAATATAGATAGAGTGCCAAAACATATTACAAGTATTGGCGGTCAAGCCTTAATTGAAGGAGTTATGATGCGTGGGCCTAAGGAGATTGCAATGGCTGTTAGAAAGCCAGATAAGGAAATTGAAATAAAGGTAGAGAAACTCCAAACTTTAGGGATGAAATATAAAATATTTAAACTACCTTTTATAAGAGGGGTAGTAGGGCTAATAGAAGCAATGCTATTTGGTACCAATGCACTGATGTACTCAGCAGAATTCTTTGAAGAAGAGGAAGAAACTAAGGAAAGCTTTACAGAAAAGATATTTAAAGATAAGGCTAAAGATGTAGAAATGATTTTTGCAGTAGTTACTTCCTTAGTTTTAGCTGTAGGTTTATTTATGATTTTACCTACTATTTTGACTAATTTCTTTAAGACAAAGATACAGAGTTCCATAGGGCTAAATCTTTTAGAGGGATTAGTTAGAATAGTTGTGTTTTTAATATATATAATTGGAGTATCTAAATTAGAAGATATAAAAAGAGTCTTTGAATATCATGGTGCAGAACATAAAACCATTCATTGTTATGAAAATGAAGAAGAATTGACTGTAGAAAATGTAAAGAAATATCCAATTCTTCATCCTAGATGTGGAACTAGTTTTTTGTTTATGGTTATGATAGTCAGTATTTTGGTTCTTTCATTTTTTGGATGGCCGAATCCTTTACAAAGATTTTTAGTGAGAATCCTAATGTTTCCTGTAATTGCAGGTATATCCTATGAAATAAATAGATTAATCGGAAAGAGTAGTGGTAAATTGGCGTATATCTTATCCTATCCAGGACTAATGATTCAAAAACTGGCAACTGTAAGGGAACCAGATGGAGAGCAGATTGAAGTGGCTATAGAATCTTTAAAGGCAGTACTGACGGATAATAAGGAAGAGGATAAATGGTAACTATAGATGAACTGCGTAGGAAATATAAGGACTTCTCATTGGAAGGAATTTTAATCTTATGTAAACTACTAAATGTGGATAAATCCTATATCTATACCTATGGAGAAAAACAGGTTTCAAAAGAAATAAAAGATAAATTTATATATTTTATGGAAAATATAATTAAAGGGTATCCTATTCAATATATCCTAAAAGAAAGAGAGTTTATGGGACTAGAATTTTATCTAGAGGATGGAGTTTTAGTCCCTAGACCTGATACTGAAATTTTGGTAGAATATGTCATAGATTATATAAATAAAAGATATAATGGCAAGAATATTGATGTACTAGATATTGGAATAGGCAGTGGTGCAATTTCATTAAGTATTGCTAACTATTGTAAGGATGCAGAGGTTTATGGTATAGATATTGAAGATATTCCTATTAAGGTAGCAAATATAAATAAGGAAAAGTTCGATCTAACTAACGTAAACTTTTTTAAAGGCGATTTATTTAAAGCCTTAGACGGATTGGATTTAAAGTTTCATATAATAATGTCTAATCCTCCATATATAGCTTCAGAAAAGATAAAAGATTTAGATATTAAAGTAAAGAATTTTGAGCCAAGAATTGCATTAGACGGTGGAATGGACGGATTAAATTTTTATAGACAGATTACAGCGGAAAGCAAGAGATATTTAGTGGATAATGGACTTTTAATATATGAAATAGGATTCGATCAGGGAAAATCTGTTAGCGATATTTTGATAAAAGAAGGTTTTAGTAATGTTTCCATATTAAAAGACTTACAAGGACTAGATAGAGTAGTCTATGGTACTAAAGGGTAAAGGTGGTGCTTTAAGTGGAATTATTATTTAAACTATTTTGGTCATTTTTTAAAATAGGTGCATTTACTATTGGTGGTGGATATGCAATGCTTCCACTAATTCAAAGGGAGGTCGTAGAAGAAAATAATTGGCTTACATCAGATGAATTTGTGGATATATTGGCTATAGCAGAAGTGACTCCAGGACCTGTAGCTGTAAATACCAGTACATATGTGGGCTACAAGAAAGCAGGTCTTAAAGGTGCTTTAGTATGTACATTAGGAACTATCCTTCCTTCATTTATTATTATACTTTTGATTGTTATATTTTTCTGGGGGTATAGAGGTAATCCTATTATAGAAAAGGTGTTTTTAGGAATTAGACCAGCTGTATCGGCTTTAATATTTTCTGCTGTATATAAGTTAGGAAAAACTATGAAGCTAAATAAAACTATGATAATAGGAGCATTACTTACGATATTTTCTATACTATTTCTAGATTTAAGTCCAATAGTTATAATCCTTATTTCCTCTATTGGCTCAATAGTTTATTTTAAAAATAAGGAGAAAAAGATATGAATATACTTAAACTTTTTATATCTTTTTTAAAGATAGGTGCCTTTAGTTTTGGTGGAGGCTATGCTATGTTGCCTCTAATACAGAAAGAGCTAATAGATGTTCATGGTTGGATAACTACAAAAGAATTTATAGATATATTAGCTGTAGTAGAAATGACACCGGGGCCTATTGCTATAAATTCTGCTACATTTTTAGGGTATAAGGTAGGAGGATTCTTAGGTTCAGTTGCAGCAACAGTTGGTGTAGTATTACCATCTATAGTTATAATACTTATAATTGCCCATTTTCTATCTAAGTTTAAAAGTTCGCCTTATGTATCTTGGGCATTTACAGGAATAAGACCAGTGGTTTTAGGATTAATTACATCTGCTAGCTTGACAGTTGCTAAGGATGCAATTATAGATATAAAAAGTTTTGTATTGATGGCAATACTTTTCTATTTAACATCATTCAAAAAACTGCATCCAATATTGGTTATTGTATTAGCAGGAGTAGTGGGGGTATTTATATATTAATTTCAAAATTGAAATTGTAGAAGGAGGAATAATATGTTAGATAAATTGGCTTCAATTGAAGCTAGATATAATGAACTTGGTGAAAAAGTAATAGATATGGAAGTAATAAACGATAGAGAATTATGGCAAAAACTTATGAAGGAACATTCAGATATTGAACCTATAGTATTTAAGTACAGAGAATTTAGAGAAACTAGAGATGGTTTAGAAGATGCTAAGGAAATGCTTAGAGATAAGCTAGATGATGAAATGAAGGAATTAGTTAAGGAAGAAATAAAGGAATTAGAAACAAACTTACAGGCTATAGAAGAAGAACTTAGAGTATTGCTTATACCAAAGGACCCTAATGACCACAAAAACGTTATAGTGGAAATAAGAGGTGGAGCTGGTGGAGACGAGGCAGCTTTATTCTCAGGAGTATTATTTAGAATGTACTCAAGATATGCAGAGAGAAATAGATGGAAAGTAGAAGTAATGAGTAGTAATGAAATAGGTATAGGTGGGTTTAAAGAAGTAATATTTATGATAAAAGGTAAAGGTGCATATAGTAGATTAAAATATGAATCAGGAGTACACAGAGTTCAGAGAGTGCCAGAAACTGAGGCTAGTGGTAGAATTCATACGTCTACTTCTACAGTTGCGGTGTTACCAGAAGCTGAAGATGTAGATATAGAAATTCAAGAAAAGGATTTAAAAATAGATATTTATAGATCTTCAGGAGCAGGTGGACAGCACGTTAACACTACAGACTCAGCAGTTAGAATTACACATATACCAACAGGAGTAGTAGTTGCCTGTCAAGATGAAAGAAGCCAAATTAAGAATAGAGAAAAGGCAATGAAAATACTTAAAACTAGGATTTATGATCAAATGTTAATGGACCAAGAAGCAGAAATTGCACAGGAAAGAAAGGGGCAGGTAGGATCAGGAGATAGATCCGAAAGAATTAGAACCTATAATTTCCCTCAAGGAAGGGTAACTGACCATAGAATTAACTTAACACTGTATAAATTAGATGCTTTCGTAGATGGAGACTTAGATGAAATGATAGATTCTTTAATCACATCAGATCAAGCAGAAAAGTTAAGTGGAGAATAAAAAAATCGACTTTGGTAGACCAAAGTCGATTTTTTTATAATACTGAAAACCCCTTAAAATCTTGTTTAAACGCTAAATCTGAGGTATGATATAACTAAGTAGAGTAGAGAGGTGAATAAGTTGGCAGAAGAATTCAATAAACTAAACAATGAAGGAATACAACGTACAGAGTTGCATCGTAAGATTTGGGCAATAGCTGATAATGTACGCGGTGCAGTAGATGGATGGGATTTTAAGCAATATATTTTAGGAATCCTTTTCTATCGCTTTATTTCAGAAAATATGACTGATTTCTTTAATAAAACTGAACATGAAGCAGGTGATTTAGACTTTGACTATGCAAAGCTCTCTGATGCAGAGGCAGAACAAGATTTTCGACCTAATACTGTGGAAGAAAAAGGTTTCTTCATTTTGCCTAGCCAGTTATTTGAAAATGTAGTAAAGACATCTAAAACTAATGAAAACTTAAACACAGATTTGGCAAATATATTTCGCCGTATAGAAGCAAGTGCTATAGGTTTCTCATCTGAAGGAGATATTAAAGGTTTATTTGATGATTTGGATATGACGAGTAATCGTTTAGGTGGAACAGTTGCTGAAAAAAATAAACGGTTAGCAGATATTCTTATAGGCATCTCTGAAATTAATTTTGGTAAATTTGCAGAGAATGATATAGATGCTTTTGGTGATGCATATGAATATTTAATTTCTAACTATGCAAGTAATGCTGGAAAAAGCGGGGGAGAATTTTTCACCCCACAGACAGTATCAAAACTATTAGCTCGTATCGTTATGGAAGGGAAAGATAAAATTAATAAAGTGTATGATCCAGCATGTGGAAGTGGATCGTTGCTTTTACAGATGAAAAAACAATTTGAAAAACATATTATTGGAGAAGGTTTTTTTGGTCAGGAAATCAATATGACTACTTTTAACTTAGCTCGTATGAATATGTTTTTACATAATATCAATTATAATTATTTTAGTATCAGGCGTGGAGATACTCTATTAAATCCTCTCCATAAAGATGAAAAACCCTTTGATGCTATCGTATCAAATCCGCCTTATTCCATAAAGTGGATTGGTGATGATGACCCCACTCTTATTAATGATGAGCGTTTTGCTCCAGCAGGTAAATTGGCACCTAAATCAAAAGCAGATTTTGCCTTTATTATGCATAGCTTAAACTATCTTTCAAGCAGAGGAACAGCCGCAATTGTATGCTTCCCAGGAATATTCTATCGTTCAGGTGCAGAAAAAACAATTCGGAAATATCTAGTAGATAATAATTTTGTGGATTGTGTAATATCTTTGCCAAGTAACCTTTTTTTTGGTACAAGTATTGCAACTAATATATTGGTTCTTGCCAAAAATAAAAAAGAAAATAAAACTCTATTTATTGATGCCAGTAGCGAGTATAAAAAAGAAACCAATAACAATGTATTAACTGAAGCAAATATTGAAAAAATAGTATCTGCTTTTCGAGATAAGAAAGTACAAGAACATTTTACCAGGTTAGTCGATAACGGTGAAATTGCTGAAAATGATTATAATCTATCTGTTTCAAACTATGTTGAAAAGAAAGACACAAGAGAAAAAATTGATATTGCTAAATTAAATGCTGAGATTACTGAGACTGTTATTAGAATTGATGAACTTAGAGCTGCTATTGATGAAATTGTAAAGGAGCTGAGTAAATGACTAATGAAGTAATTATTTATAACACAGAGGATGGCTTGACAAAAATCGAGCTATATTTAAAAGATGGCACTGTATGGTTGTCTCAATTAGAAATAGCAGAACTTTTTCAAACAACAAAACAGAATATTAGCAAGCATATTAAGGCAATTTTAGATGATGGAGAACTAGAGGAGAAAGTGGCTGTCAACTATCAGTTGATAACCACTAAACATGGAGCAATACAAGGGAAAACCCAGTCAAAGTCGGTGAAGGTTTATAATTTAGATATGATTCTTGCAGTTGGTTATCGAGTAAGATCAATACGTGGAGTACAATTCAGAAGATATGCTTCAACGGTCTTGAAAGAGTATCTTATCAAAGGTTATGCTATGAATGATGAACGTCTAAAGAATCTTGGTGGCGGAGATTATTTTAAAGAATTACTGGATAGAATTCGTGACATCCGTTCGAGTGAAAAAGTCTTTTATCGTCAAGTTTTAGACCTATTTGCAACAAGCAGTGATTATAATAAAAACTCTGCTGAGGCTAAACTATTCTTTGCTACGGTCCAAAATAAAATGCATTTTGCTATACATAACCATACAGCCAGTGAGTTAATATATTCACGTGTAGATAGTGATAAAGAGTTTATGGGGCTTACTATCTTTAAAGGAGAACTACCTACTTTAAAAGAGGCAAAGACAGCAAAAAATTATCTGAGTGAGGCAGAATTAAAAGGTCTAAATCAGTTGGTCTCGGGATATTTGGATTTTGCTGAAAGACAAGCTGATAGGCGAGTGGTTATGACCATGAAAGACTGGATAAACCACGTTGATAGTATCTTGCAAGCTGGCGGTGAAGATATATTAAAAGATAGCGGAAAAATATCACATCGGAATATGATTGATAAAGTAGAAGTGGAATATAAGAAATACAAGCAAAAAACAGTTACACAGGTTGAAAAAGATTACTTGGAGGAAATCAAGCGTATAGGAAACATGGCAAAAGTAGGGGGAAATAGTAATGACCAAAATAGATGATTTATTAAAAGATATTAAAGTTGAGTGGAAGACACTTGGTGAAGTTGCAAAAGATAAGTTTTGGATAATGCCATCTACTCCTAAATATATAAGTGGAGAAGAAATACGATATATAACATCAAAAAATATTAGAAATGGAACTATAAATTTTAATAACTCAAAATATATTTCAAATAATGATTATATAGAAATATCAAAGAACAGAGAAATTATGTGTAACGATATTTTGATAAGTATGATAGGAACCTTAGGTGAAATAGCGATAGTTAAAGAAGAAGATTTACCTTTTTATGGACAAAACATGTATCTTTTAAGATTAGATATGGATTTGATTAATATAAGATATTTTTATCATTTTTTTAATTCAAAAATTATCAAAACATATTTGCAATCAATTAAGAATAATTCCAGTCAAGGATATTTAAAACAAAAACACATTGATAATATCAAAATTCCCATTCCACCGATAGAAATTCAAAAAGAAATTGCCAAAACACTTGATAAATTCACAGAATATGTTACAAAACTAACCGTAGAATTAACTACAGAATTAACCACAAGAAAAAAACAATATAGTTATTATCGTGATTTGTTGTTAAGTGAAGAATATTTGAATAGAATCTCTAGTAAGCTAATGCTTGAGGAGGATCAGAGTAATGAAGTTATTCAGACAACCCTTGGGGAAATTGGCAAATTTATTCGTGGCAATGGTTTGCAAAAGAAGGATTTTACAAAGGATGGTAAACCAGTTATACATTATGGACAAATTTATACAAGCTATGGGTTTTCCACTGCGAAAACCATATCATATACTAGTGTTGAAACTTTTTCGAAATTAAAAAAAGCAAAGCCTGGAGATATAGTAATGGCTACAACATCAGAAAATGTGGAAGATGTCTGCAAATCTGTAGTATGGCTAGGGAATGAAGAAATTGGAATTTCTGGAGACTGCTATATTTTTAGCACTGATCAAAACGCGAAATATTTAGCTTACTTCTTTCAAACCATAGCTTTTCAAGTTCAGAAAGAACGCAAGGTTACTGGAACAAAGGTTATTCGTGTTAATGCAAAGGATATGGAAAAATTTAAAGTTTTTCTTCCACCAATACATATTCAGCAAAACGTCGTAGAAATATTAGATAAATTTCAGGAGTATATGAATGATATAAATGGGCTATTTCCAGAAGAAATTGAACAAAGAAAAAAACAATATGAATATTATCGTGAAAAACTATTGACATTCCATGAGGAATATGATAAACACACACACACACACACACACACACACACACACACACATAATACCTAATAGATACTTTGAACTATTGGAAACTGCTGCTAATATAGTGAGTTTACTGATAGAAGATATTACGCCAAAAGTTAAGTGGACTACATTAGGGGAAGTTGGAACATTTATTAACGGTTCTGGTATGCCCAAAAATATGTTTGATGAAAATGGGGAAATTGGAGCAATTCATTATGGACATATTTATACAAAATATCAAAATTTTGTTTATGAACCAGCCGTCAAAATTTCTCGCAAAAATGCTGAAAAACTAAAGAAAGTTCAAAGTGGTGATTTAGTTGTTGCCAGAACATCTGAAAATGTTGATGATATTATGAAAACAATTGCTTATCTTGGAGATGAGGAAGTTGTAGCAGGCGGACATTCAGCTATTTTTAAGCATAATCAAAATCCTAAATACTTAGCTTATGTTTTTAATGGCTCTTATGATTTAATAAAGCAAAAAAATAAATTAGCTAGAGGGACAAAAGTAATAGAACTTTCAACAAGGGATATGGTTAAAATCTCTATTCCTTTACCATCATATTTAGTTCAAACATTTGTTGTAAGTATTTTAGATAAATTTGATAATTTAACCAATGAGATTGTTCAAGGACTATCAAAGGAGATAGAACTTAGAACTAAACAATACGAATACTATAGAGAGAAGCTACTAAGTTTTAGTAAAGAAAAATAGATTTTATATAAAAATTAAAAAGGAAAGGAAATTGATCTATGGAGCAAAAGACGGATTATACTACAATTGCTGAAATGACTAATGGTATTATTTTAGCTAATTTTGAAAAGCAACCATTAGTACGTGAAGGTACTTTTCAAACTGAATCTATGCTTGAGTGTAAGATGAAAGATGATCTAATTTCTCAAGGATATGAAGATGTGTCTATTGGTACATCAGAGGAATTACTGTCTAACCTAAAAATACAAATAGAGAAGCTAAATAAAGTGACATTTACAGATGATGAGTGGGAACGTTTTTTATTGGAGTATTTAGATACACCTAATGACACAATGATAGAAAAAACTAGAAAGATTCAGGAAGACCATGTTTATGATTTTACATTTGATGATGGACATCTTCAAAATATCAAAATTATCGATAAAGATAATATTTATAACAATTATTTGCAGGTTACCAATCAAATCAGTCAAATGGGTTCACATAAGAATCGATATGATGTTACTATTTTAGTGAATGGGCTTCCTTTAGTACAGGTAGAGCTTAAAAAGCGGGGAGTTAATCTTCATGAGGCATTTAACCAAGTACATAGATATAGCAAGGAAAGTTTTAATCACGAAAATTCTTTGTTCAAATATATTCAAATTTTTGTAATTTCAAATGGAACGTATACTCGTTACTTTGCAAATACAACAGCTCAGAACAAGAATCATTATGAATTCACTTGTGAATGGGCTGATGCAAAAAATAAAACAATAAATGATTTAGAGGATTTTACAGCCACATTTTTTAATAAGAGAACTCTATTAGAAATTTTAATAAAATATTGTGTGTTTAGTTCAGATAATATTTTGCTTATTATGCGTCCATATCAAATTGCAGCAACGGAGCGTATTTTGTGGAAAATTGAATCCAGCTATCAAAATAAGAAGTATGGAACTATTTCTGCTGGTGGGTTTATTTGGCATACCACAGGAAGTGGAAAGACTTTGACTAGCTTTAAGGCAGCAAGACTTGCAACAAACCTTGAATATATAGATAAAGTATTTTTTGTAGTTGATAGAAAAGACTTAGATTATCAAACCATGAAGGAATATCAAAAATTTCAAGCAGATTCTGTTAATGGCAGTAAAAATACAAAGGAACTCAAGGTAAGTATAGAAAGACAAGATAATAAAATAGTTGTAACCACAATTCAAAAATTAAATGAATTTATTAAAAGAAATTCGACACATGATATTTATGGTAAACAATGTGTTCTGATTTTCGATGAATGTCATCGCTCACAATTTGGAGAGGCACAAAAAAACATTAAAAAGGCTTTTAAGCATTATTACCAATTTGGATTTACGGGCACACCTATTTTTCCTGAAAATTCCCTTGGAGCAGATACAACAGCAGGAGTATTTGGCACTCAGCTTCATAGCTATGTAATAACTGATGCTATCCGTGATAAAAAAGTATTGAAGTTTAAAGTTGATTACAACAATATATCCCCTAAATTTAAAGAAGCTGAAATGGAAAAGGACTATGATAAGTTAAAAAAACTTGAAAAGAAAATGCTTTTACATCCCGAGCGTATCGAAACTGTAACTAAACATATCTTAAAGGTTTTTGATACAAAAACTCATCGAAATGAACATTACACTCATAAGCAAAAGGCTTTACATGGATTTAATGCCATGTTTGCTGTTCAAAGTATTGAAGCTGCCAAACTTTACTATGAAGAATTTACTAAACAACAAGCTACTTTACAAGAAGAAAAAAGATTAAAGGTAGCAACAATTTATAGCTTTGTAGCAAACGAAGAGCAGAGTGCAATCGGTGAGATTGCTGATGAAAACTTTGAACCAAATGCACTTGATAGTAGTGGCAAGGAATTCTTAGACAAAGTTATAAAAGATTATAACTATACCTTCAAAACAAATTTTTCAACCAATGGGGATGAATTTCAAAACTACTATAAAGATGTATCCTTACGAGTAAAAAATAAGGAAGTTGACTTATTAATTGTAGTGGGGATGTTTTTAACTGGATTTGATGCACCTACATTGAATACCTTATTTGTGGATAAAAACTTACGGTATCATGGACTGATTCAGGCGTATTCAAGAACCAATCGTATTTTAAATAAGGTTAAGGCTTTTGGGAATGTTGTCTGCTTTCGTGACTTAGAGAATGCTACTCGTGATGCTATTAAGGTATTTGGTGACGAAAATAGCATCAATGTTATATTAGAAAAAAGCTATGATGAATATATGTATGGTTTCACTGATAAAGAAACAGGAAAAACAATTAAAGGATATGAAGAATTATGTAATGAGATTTTAGAAAGATTCCCTGAACCTACAGGGATTGTATTAGATAAAGATAAGAAAGAGTTTGCTAAGTTGTTTGGAGAATTATTAAAGTCGGAGAATATATTGAAAAATTTTGATGAGTTTCAGGAGAAGGGTTCGATTATTAGTGAGAGACTTATGCAGGATATGAAGAGCGTTTATGTTGATATTCGTGAGGAAGCCCTTAAAAATAATAGCGGAAACAGTGTAAAGGGAACAAGTGGTATAGATTTTTCAGATATAGAGTTTCAAGTTGAGTTACTAAAAACAGATGAAATAAATCTTGATTATATCTTGGCACTTATCTTAGAAAAATCTAAAGAGCATAAAGATATAGAAACATTGAAATCTGAAATTCGTAGGGTGATTCGTTCAAGTCTTGGAACACGTGCAAAAGAAGAACTGATTATCTCGTTTATTAATAATACTGATTTAGCAAGTCTTAAAAACACTAATGAAATCTTGACATCATTTTATGTTTATGCAAAGAAACAAAAGGGAAAACAAATTGAGAATCTTTCAAAAGAGGAGAATTTAAAAAATGGTGCTAAGTGCTTTATTGAAAGGTCTATTGAAAAGGGTTTTGTATCATATGGAGGAGCAGAACTTGATAGTATATTGCCACCTACATCAAGAAGGCATGGTGCTAGAGAAACTAAAAAACAAATAATTTTAGAGAAAATTCAAAAAATGGTTGAAATATTTGTTGGTATTTAGAACCAACTATCTATAGAACTAAGATAGCAGAGTTAAATCCTAAGTAGAGTAGCATCGAGATGGTATATTGACTCTGCTATACTATTTTTATCTAAAATATAATATAATTCCAAGTATAAATCCACCAATGACTCCAAGGCTAGATACTCTGCCTTTGTGAAGTTGTTTACCTGTTGGAATTAAATCATCACATACTATATATAGCATAATTCCACCAGCTATGGCTAAGCAAATAGAGATTACGCCATTAGATATGGTGCCTAAATAGGAACCGATATAGGCACCTATGCCTGTAGGAACACCTGCAAGAAAACTAATCCACATTATTTTAAAAGGACTTACCTCATTCATGCTTAAAGGTAGTGCCATAGATATGCCCTCTGGAATATTATGTAGAAGCATGGCAAAAGTTAAAATAAATCCAAAATCAGATACTCCTACTAAGGTAGAGCCTAGGGCTAGGCCTTCAGGCATATTATGTATAGCTATACTCAAAGCCAGAAGTACTCCAGACCTTAATCCTACAAGGAATTCTATTTTCTCTATTAAAAATTCCAGTATAATAATAATAGACACTCCTATTAAGACACCTAAGATTACATTTAAGATTCCTCCTAGGTAAAAGGCTTCAGGAAATAGATGAAAGCTTACTATAAACATCATAAATCCACCTGTTAAACCCAATAAAAAACTTAAAATTTTATCTGTTTTCTTTACATATATACCAATAAAACTTCCTAGTCCAGTACCTACTACCCCTACTAACAATCCAATAAGACTAACAAACCATATATTCATAAAGAATCCCTCCCAATAATAGATATGAGAAGCTAAAGCTAATTATGAATTGTGAATTATGAATTGTGAATTGAAACATAATAATATATAATTGAGATGAATAGTGAACAGTTAATAGCTATTCACTAAAAAACGGAGGTCATTATGAATACAAAGATATTAAAAATAACTGAAAATAATATAGATGAAGATTTAATAAATGAAGCTATAAATGTAATAAAAAATGGAGGGCTTGTTGCTTTTCCTACTGAGACTGTTTACGGACTTGGAGCTAACGGATTCGATCAGTGGGCTGCTGAGAAAATCTTTATTGCCAAAGGTAGACCACAGGACAATCCACTAATCCTTCATGTGTCATCAATTGAGCAAGTAGGAGAATTAGTAAGAGAAATACCAAAGGTAGCCATAGAGTGTATGGAAAGATTTTGGCCAGGACCTCTTACTATACTGTTGAAGAAATCAGATAAGATACCTAGTATAATTACAGCAGGATTAGATACTGTCGCTATTAGGATGCCAGAGCATAAAATAGCATTAGAACTAATAAGTGGATCTAATACTCCCGTAGCTGCACCTTCTGCTAATACATCAGGAAGACCTAGTCCTACATCTGCAAAACATGTTATAGAGGACTTAATGGGTAAGGTTGATATAATAATAGATGGTGGAGATACTGGAATAGGTTTAGAATCAACAGTATTAGATTTATCTGGAGAGATTCCAATGATTCTTAGACCAGGTGGTATAACTAAAGAAGATTTAATAAAAATAATTCCCAATATAGAGGTAGACTTTGCTATAATAAAAGAAGATGAAAATATAGTACCTAAATCACCTGGACAAAAATACAGACATTATGCCCCTAAGTCAGAAATGGTAGTCTATAGTGGAGATGTTGAGAATATTGTAAGGGCTATTTTGGAAAAGACTGAAGAATATATAAGTGGTGGAAAAAATGTAGGAATTATTTGTACAGATGAAACAAAGGAATTTTATAAAGATGGTATAATAATATCCATGGGTACCAGAAAGGATGAAAAAACCATAGCCCATAATTTATTTAATATTTTAAGATTATTTGATGAGAAAAATGTAGATATAATTTTAAGTGAAGGTGTTGATTTTTCATTTTTGGGAGTAGCTATAATGAACAGAATGATGAAAGCTTCAGGGGGAAAAATCATAGAAGTTTAAGGGGGATATGGAATGAAAATATTATTTGTATGTACTGGTAACACTTGTAGAAGCCCTATGGCTGAAGGAATTTTACGTTCAATAGCGGAGAAAAATGGTTTGGATATAGAAGTTAGATCTGCTGGTATTTCTGTATTTGATGGAGACCGTGCATCTATTAACTCCATTGAGGCAATGAAAAAAATAAATATAGATATATCAGGTCATGAAGCTTCTCAATTACATATAGATTTAATAGAAGAGGCAGATTTAATTTTGACTATGGGAAATTCTCATAAAGATTTTATAGTATCTAATTTTCCAAAAGCTGTTGGTAAGGTTTACAATCTAATGGAATATGCTTATAAAATAAACAAAGATATATCAGATCCCTTTGGAGGGAATCCGAAGCAATATGAGTATATAAGAGACGAAATATATCAGGCAATAGTACAAATTAAATTTAAAGAATAGTTGTTAGTTGCTAAAAAGGAGGAAAAGTAAATGAAAATTGGTATAGGCAGTGATCATGGCGGATTTGAATTAAAAGAATATATTAAAGAGTATTTAAATAAAGAAGGAATTGAATATATAGATTATGGAACTAATTCTATGGATTCAGTAGATTATCCAGATTATGGCAAAAAGGTATCTGAGGCTGTAGTGTCAAAGGAAGTAGACAGAGCTATAGTTGTATGTGGTACAGGTATTGGTATTTCCATAGCTTGTAACAAAGTAAAGGGAATTAGATGTGCATTGTGTGGAGATACCTACTCTGCAAGAATGAGCAGAGAGCATAATGATGCCAATATTTTAGCCCTTGGAGGAAGAGTAGTTGGCAGAGATTTGGCAATGGAAATAGTAGGAGTTTGGTTAAAAACTGAATTTGCTAATGGACGACATAAACGAAGGGTAGAAAAAATAAGTGAAATTGAAGCTTAATTTGTGATATAATCTTTAAGGAAAAAAATTAGTGAATGAAGGGAGTTTTTTATATGGCAAAAGTAGTAGTATTTGATCATCCTCTTATTAAACATAAGCTTACATTTATAAGAGATAAAAACACTGGCTCAAAGGAATTTAGAGAATTAGTTACAGAGGTTTCCATGTTAATGGGATATGAAGTAACTAGAGATTTTCCATTAGAGGAAATTGAAATAGAAACACCTGTTACAACTATGAAATCACAAGTTATATCAGGTAAAAAGGTGGGTCTTATTCCAATTCTTAGAGCAGGACTTGGTATGGTAGATGGAATGTTAAATCTATTACCAGCAGCTCGTGTAGGTCATGTTGGTCTTTATAGAGACCCAGAAACTTTGAAGCCTGTGGAATATTACTGTAAATTACCTCAAGACATTGAAGAGAGGGAATTAATAGTTTTAGACCCTATGCTTGCAACAGGTGGTTCAGCCACTGCAGCCATAGACTTCTTAAAAGAAAAGGGAGCAACTTCTATTAAACTAGTTTGCTTAATAGCTGCATCAGAAGGAGTAGATGCCGTAAAGGATGCTCATCCAGATGTGGATATTTATGTAGCGGCTTTAGATGAAAAATTAAATGATCATGCTTATATAGTGCCAGGACTAGGAGATGCTGGTGATAGGTTATTTGGAACTAAATAAAGGAGTGGATTAATATGGGAAGCTTTATTGCACCATTTTTTCTAGCTTTATTGATTTCATTTATTTCCACTCCTTTAGTGAGAAAACTAGCATTCAAAATAGGTGCTGTTGATGTTCCCAAGGACGACAGAAGAGTGCATAAAGAGCCAATGCCACTAATAGGTGGTTTGGCTATATTCTTCAGCGTAGTACTAGTTTCTATAATATTTTTACCTCTAAATAGAGAGATGGTTTCTCTTTTAATAGGAGGTACAATTATTGTAATAAGTGGAATTATAGATGATTTAAGGGAGCTAAATCCCAAAGCTAAATTCATATTTCAAATTATAGCAGGACTAGTAATTATTTATGGTGGTATAAAAGTAGATTTTGTTACTAATCCTTTTACAAGGAATAGTTCTCTAATTTATTTACATTGGTTATCTATTCCTATAACTTTATTTTGGATAGTTGGTATTACAAATACATTAAACTTTATAGATGGATTAGATGGATTGTCAGCAGGAGTAGCCATGATTTCTAGTATAACTCTTATGGTAGTAGCAGGTAAATTTGGATATACATCTATAATCATATTATCAGCTGCCATAGCAGGAGCTTGTTTAGGATTTTTACCTTTTAATTTCAACCCTGCTAAGATTTTCATGGGAGATACTGGTGCTTTGTTTTTAGGATTTATGTTGGCAGCAATAACTATAGAAGGTGTAATGAAGTCTGTAGCAACTATTGCAATTGTAGCTCCTATACTTATATTATCTGTACCTATATTTGATACTACCTTTGCAATATTTAGAAGATTACTAAATGGGCAGTCTATATCTTCTGCAGATAAAGGTCATTTACATCATAGACTTTTAAATAAGGGATATTCTCAAAGAAAATCTGTACTGATACTTTATGCTATGTCAGCTGGTTTTGGAGTGTTTGCCATAATAGTATCTAGGGCAAATACAAGGCAGGCAGTTTTTGCTTCCATCGGATTACTTTTAGCTTCAGTATTAGTGGCTATAAAATTAGGAATATTTGAGAAAAGAGGATAGAGAAGCAGTGAATAGTGAATGCGACCACAGGCTGTAATATAATAGTTTCAAGTTTACTTGAAACTTCTACAATATTTACTATTAGTTATTAACTATTCACTAAAGAATAGGAGGGGTATATTTGAAAATAATGACTGTTTTTGGCACAAGACCAGAGGGGATAAAAATGGCTCCCATAGTGAAAGAACTGGAGAAAAGAAAAAATATAGAGTCTATAGTATGTGTAACAGCACAACATAGAGAGATGTTAGACCCAGTTTTAAACTTATTCAATATAAAGCCAGACTATGATTTAAATATATTTAAACCTGGACAAACTCTAACAGAAATTACAACAAGAGCTTTACAAGGTCTAGAAGAAGTAATTTTAAAGGAGAAACCAGATGTATTATTGGTTCAAGGAGATACTACTACAGTATTTGCAGGTGCATTGGCTGCTTTTTATCATAGGGTAAAAATTGGACATGTTGAAGCAGGTCTTCGTAGTGGAAACCTATATTCACCATACCCTGAAGAAGCCAATAGGAAACTAGCAGGTATACTTTCAGATTTTCACTTTGCTCCTACAGAGAGCAATAGACAAAATTTATTAAAAGAAGATTATCCAGATGAAAAGATATTTATTACGGGAAACACAGTAATAGATGCTTTAAAATATGTTGTTAAAGAAGATTATATATTTGAATTAGATTTGTTAAACAATCTAGATTATAAAAATAAAAGAGTGATTTTAGTTACAAGCCATAGAAGTGAAAATATTGGTAAACCTATGGAAAATATATTTACTGCAATAAAAGATATTGTAGAAGAATATAAGGATGTAGAAGTAGTATTTCCTATGCACTTAAATCCAAAGGTGAGAGATATTGCAAACAGAGTACTAGGAAGCAATAATAGAATTCATTTAATAGAGCCACTAGACTATGAACCAATGGCAAACCTTATGTCAAAGGTACATTTAATAGTTACAGATTCTGGTGGACTTCAAGAAGAAGGACCAACCTTTGGTAAACCTGTACTTGTAGTTCGAGAAGAAACAGAAAGACCAGAAGGTATAGAAGCAGGAACTGCTAAACTAGTAGGGACTAAATATGAAAATCTATATAATGAATTAAACCTATTATTATCTAATGAATCAGAATATAACAAAATGGCAAATGCAGTGAATCCTTATGGAGACGGAAAGGCCAGTGAAAAGATAGTAGATATATTAGTTAATAGTGAAGAGTAAATAGTGAAAAGTGAATAGTTTTTGGGTCTTTAGGTTAATAGTTTCTAGTTTATTCGAAACTTCCAAAACTATTCACTAGATAAACAAACTAAGCGATGCACACAAAATTGAAAACCATAATTTTGGTACTCTGCTTATATTAGTTATTCACTAAAAGGGGGTCTATTGTGGATAAATTAACTGAACTCAGAGATAGTTTTGAAATGCTTGTGGATATTTTAAATTATGCTTATGAAGGTTATGTATTAGTTGACCCTAACGGTAGAATTGTTAAAATGAACTATGAAAAACTTATGGGTATAAAGGAAGAAGACGCCATAGGTAAACCTGTGGAAGAGGTAATAGAAAATACTCGTATGCATATTGTAGTAAGGACAGGGAAAAAGGAACTAAGAGATGTTCAAAGAATTCAAGGGCACGATATGATTACAAACCGTATTCCTATAATCAAACAAGAAAAGATAATAGGTGCTGTAGGTACAGTGCTTTTTAAAGATATAAGCGAAGTAAAGGAGTTGGCACACCAACTCCTTGATTTGCAGTCAAAGATAAATAAGTATAAGGGTGAAATCGAAAGGATAGAAGGTACAAAATATTCTTTTCACAGTATAATTACTAGAAACCCAAAGATGGAATATTTAAAAAAGGTAGGAAAAATGGCATCAGAGACTAATTCCACAGTATTGATTACAGGAGAATCAGGTACTGGAAAGGAATTATTTGCTCATGCTATTCATAGGGCTAGTTATAGAAAAGAAGAAGCATTTATTGCAATAAATTGTGCTGCAATCCCAAAGGAGTTATTGGAGTCTGAACTATTTGGATATGACAGTGGTGCATTTACAGGAGCTAGAAAAGATGGCAAACCTGGGAAGTTTGAACTTGCCTCTGGTGGTACAATATTTTTAGATGAAATTGGAGATATGCCTTTAGAGATGCAAGCAAAAATACTTAGAGTACTGGAATCTAAGGAATTTGAAAGAATAGGCGGTAATAAGAAGATTAGCTTTGATGTGAGAGTAATAGCTGCCACAAATGAAAATATTGAGGAATCTGTAAAAAAAGGTAAGTTTAGAGAGGATTTATATTATAGGTTAAATGTAATATCTATAGAGATTCCACCCCTAAGAGAACGAATGGAAGATATAGAGATTTTAAGTGAAGATATATTAAATAATCTAATTAAAGAAATGGCAGTAGGAAGAAAAGAATTATCTAAAGAAGCTATGAAAATATTAAAGTCTTATAGTTGGCCGGGAAATGTAAGGGAGTTAAGAAATATACTAGAAAGAGCCATTAATCTTTCAACGGGGAATCTTATATTAGCAGAACATTTACCAGAAAGAATTTTAAATGGAGTAAATTATTTGCCAAATAATATAGAGGACATTATAAAACTTAAAGATACAATTGAAGCAGTGGAAAGGGAGGCTGTTATAAAGGCAATTACACTTACAAAAGGAAATAAAACTTTGGCTGCAGAGAAACTAGGAATACATAGAACAGCTCTTTACAAAAAAATAGACAAGTATAAAATAGAAGATATAGATTATATGTAGCCGTAAGTATACAAAATTCTGAAGAGTGTATATTTATGGCTACACTATTATAGTGTAATCAATGAGTTTTGTATATAAATAGCTACAGATATAAAATTAATCTATTTACTCCATTTTGAGTTTTCTAAAGAAATCAGTAAAATCAATCTTTCTAGACTATAGAATATTTATATAAACCTTGGCATAATAATTGCTATTATATAGGGTATGAAATATATACTTATATAGTTTTAAATATAATAATAGGAGGTATTAGAATGAGAGAAGTAGTTATTGCTTCAGCAGTGAGAACACCTATTGGTGCATTTGGTGGTAAATTTAAAGATGTTTCTGCAGTACAATTAGGAACCATAGCAGCTAAGGAAGCTCTAAAAAGAGCTAAGATAGAGCCGCATATGGTTGAAGAGGTTATATTTGGTAATGTACTTCAGGCAGGTTTAGGACAGAATGTTGCCAGACAGGTTTCAGTACATTCAGGTATTCCTATGGAAGTACCATCTTTTACAGTAAATAAAGTTTGTGGTTCAGGTTTAAAAACTATCCAATTAGCGGCTCAAGCTATTTTAGCAGGAGAAGCAGATATAATATTAGCAGGTGGTACAGAAAACATGAGTCAGGCACCTTATTTATTAAAGTCTGCTCGATGGGGTCAAAGAATGGGCAATGGAGAAATAGTAGACTATATGGTTGCTGATGGATTATGGGATATTTTCAATGACTATCATATGGGAATTACAGCAGAAAACATAGTGGAAAAATACAGTCTTACTCGTGAGGAGCAAGATGAACTAGCATTGATGAGCCAAAATAAAGCAGAAGAAGCAATAAAAAGTGGTAGATTCAAGGAAGAAATAGTTCCAGTGGAAATTCCTCAAAGAAAAGGTGACCCTATAGTTGTAGATACAGATGAATACCCAAGATTTGGTGCTACAATTGAGAGTCTATCAAAACTTAGACCTGCATTTAAAAAAGATGGAACAGTAACAGCAGGAAATGCTTCAGGAATAAACGATGGAGCAGCTGCATTGGTTATAATGAGTAAGGAAAAGGCAGAAGAATTGGGAATTACTCCATTGGCTACTATTGTTTCATATGCTTCAGCTGGAGTAGAACCTTCCCTAATGGGTACAGGACCTATTCCTGCAACAAGAAAAGCTTTAGATAAAGCAAATATAACAGTGGAGGATTTAGACTTAATAGAAGCTAACGAAGCCTTTGCTGCTCAAGCTTTATCAGTTATAAAGGAACTTAATTTAGATACTTCTAAAGTAAATGTAAACGGTGGCGCAATAGCTTTAGGTCATCCAATAGGAGCTTCAGGAGCAAGAATATTAGTTACATTACTTCATGAAATGGAGAAGGTAGATGCGAAAAATGGTCTGGCTACTTTGTGTATAGGTGGCGGACAGGGAATTGCCATGATAGTCAAACGCTAGGCGTTTGACTATGAAACTGTGAATGTTGAATTGTGAATGTTGAATGAAAACCAACTAATTCACAATTCAACATTTACAAGCAAAAAATTGTAACGTAGTTACATAAAGGAGGTTATATATATGAATAAAGTTGTATCTATAGATGAGGCAATATCTCATATTAAAGATGGTATGACTATTATGATAGGTGGATTTTTGGGTTGCGGGTCTCCCCATAAACTAATAGATGCTCTTGTAAAGATGAATGTTAAGAATTTAACATTAATTTGTAATGATTCTGGTTTTACTGATATAGGTGTAGGTAAGTTAGTAGTAAATAAACAGATTAAAAAGCTTATAGCTTCTCATATTGGAACTAATAAAGAAACTGGGAATCAAATGAATTCTGGTGAAATGGAAGTAGTTTTAGTACCTCAAGGAACTCTTGCAGAACAAGTAAGAGCAGGTGGAGCAGGATTAGGCGGTTTTTTAACTCCTACAGGTGTAGGAACTGTAATTGAAGAAGGTAAGGAGAAGATGGTAATAGATGGAAAAACCTACCTTCTTGAAAAGCCTTTAAGAGCGGATATAGCTTTAGTTGCTGGAGAAACAGTAGATAAATATGGAAATATTGTATATTATGGTGCAACTAGAAACTTTAATACTCTTATGGCTACAGCTGCTGATACAGTTATAGTAGAAGCAGAAAGAGTAGTTGAAGTAGGGGATATTGATCCTAATCATGTTGTTACTCCAGGAATATTTATTAATTACATAGTTAATGGAGGTGAAAAGTAATGGACAAGAAAGAATTCATTGCTAGACGTGTAGCTAAGGAGCTAAAAGATGGAGATGTGGTTAATTTAGGTATTGGTTTACCTACTATGGTAGCAAATTATGTGCCTAAAAACATGAATGTGTCTTTTCAATCAGAAAATGGATTTATAGGGCTGGGACCAGCACCTCTTGAAGGAGAAGAAGACCCTCATATAGTAAATGCAGGAGCTCAATGTGTGACTATTTTGCCAGGAGGAGTGTTCTTCGACTCGGTTACATCCTTTGGAATAATCCGTGGTGGTCATGTGGATATTACTGTTCTTGGTGCATTGCAAGTAGATGAAAAAGGAAATCTTGCTAATTGGATGATACCAGGAAAAATGGTTCCAGGTATGGGAGGAGCTATGGATTTAGTAGTTGGTGCAAAGAAGGTAATAGTGGCCATGGAACATACAGTAAAGGGAAATCATAAGATATTTAAGAAATGTAATCTTCCGTTAACTGCAGCAGGAGAAGTAAATTTAATCATTACTGAAATGGGTGTTATGGAAGTAACATCAAAAGGATTACTGTTAAAGGAGATAAATCCAGAATATACTATAGATGAAATAAAGGCTGCTACAGAGGCAGAACTGATTATTGCTGAAAACCTAATAAGTATGGAAATATAAAAAATGACTCTTAGAATATTCTAAGAGTCATTTTGCTATACTATTTAATATTTATTTGAATATTGTGTTAAACTACTTGCAATAAATGTCAAAATTTTATATAATTGAAACTGTA
Organism: Tissierella pigra; assembly: GCF_018917845.1. Classification (NCBI taxonomy): domain Bacteria; kingdom Bacillati; phylum Bacillota; class Tissierellia; order Tissierellales; family Tissierellaceae; genus Tissierella; species Tissierella pigra. The sequence continues at coordinate 3,199,946 of NZ_JAHLPJ010000001.1, read as the reverse complement.
TTTAAAAATATGGGCAGAAGATTCGACAAAATAAACAAAAAAATATCAATCGATGATTATTTATTAATCTAGATTATAAAACTGTATCGGAAGTGATAAAATGAAAAATAAAAATTATAAAGATATTCTTCAAAATGTAGCTTTGGTTAGCCAAATGGGTATATCTATTATAACACCGATTTTATTAGGAGTTTTGTTGGGACAGTTTATTGATAAAAAGCTAGGAACAAACTATGCTTTTTCTATAATATTTATAATTTTAGGTTCTGGGGCTGGTTTTCTGAATATTTTCAAATTAGGAATAAAGCCTGAAAATAAGGAGAAGAAAGATGAATAATGACTTGGTTTTAAAGATAATTAAAAGAGCCATAGTATTAAGCCTAATATCAACTGGAGTAATTCTCTTTATCTTTAAGGATTGGAAGCCTATAGCATTAGGTTTAATATTTGGGACAATCATAAGTATTTTAACTTTTAAACTCCTTCATAATGCCGTAAATAAGTCAGTTACTATGCCACCAAGAATGGCCAATGCTTATAGTGTAGGTCAATATACTGGAAGATTCTTAATATATGGTGCTGTATTGGTGGTGGCGGCTCTAGCGAATTATCTAAATTTCCTTTCTACTTTTATTGGGTTAATTATGATAAGAATAGTTATCTCAGGCTCATTAATATTAGATAGGGAATTTTTAAAAAGATAATAAATTTAAAAAGATTAACTAAATTCATAAAGGAGGGAGGAATAATAATTGGAAGTACTAATCCAAATTGGTGGTAAGGAAATATTTATTCCCGATACTATAGTCAATGTTTGGTTTGTTGCTATTGTTTTAATTGTATTTGCATTGGTAGTCAACAGCAAAATGAAAAAGGCTAAGCTTGATGAAGAACCATCAAATTTCCAATTGATATTGGAGGTTGCAGTAGAAAGTATTGATAATCTAGTTAAGACCACTATGGGTGAGCAGAACTTAGGATTTGCACCCTATATATTTACGCTGATTACGTTTATAATGGCTTCTAATTTATCTGGTTTGTTAGGTATAACAGCCCCAACATCAGATTATTCAGTGACAATATCACTGGCTTTAATTACCTTTGTTTTATCCCAGTATTGGAATTTCAAAAATTCTGGAGGATTATTAGGATATTTAAAAGGTTATACAGAACCCATGGCATTGTTAACACCTTTAAATGTAATTGGTGACTTGGCAAACCCAATATCATTATCTTTCCGTTTATTTGGAAATGTAATGGGTGGAGGTATAATTATGGGATTGTTATATAGTGCATTAGGTTATTTTGCCCCAATAGTAACGGCACCACTGCATATATATTTTGATATATTCTCTGGTGTATTACAATCATTTATATTTACGATGTTATCTATGATATTTATAGGTGGCAAGGAAGCATAATTTTTTAAAACTTGAGAGGAGGATTTTTAATGTTACAAGGTATATCAAATGAAGCTTTTGTTTTAGGGTGTTCTGCAATAGGTGCAGGAATAGCAATGATAGCAGGTTTAGGACCTGGAATTGGACAGGGAATTGCTGCAGGTAAAGGTGCAGAGGCAGTTGGAAGACAACCAGAGGCACAAGGTGATATTACAAGAACCATGTTATTAGGTCAGGCAGTAGCTGAGACAACTGGTATCTACAGTTTAGTAATTGCTATTATTTTATTATTTGTTCGACCATTATTAGCTGGTCTATAGGAAAAACATTTTGAGGGGGATGGGTTTCCCCATCTCAATTAACCCTCAATATAAGGAGGTTTAATTATGAATGTAGTAATAAGGCCTTTGCCTATTTTGTCATCCATGATAATATCCTGGGTGGCTCTTCTATTACTTTACCTCATTCTTAGAAAGTTTTTATATAAACCAGTTTCAACATTCTTACAGAATAGGAAAGATAAAATTCAGACTGATATTCAAGAAGCTGAAGGTTTAAAAAATGAAGCTGTGTTGCTAAAAAATGAATATGAATCAAGAATTAGCCTTGCTAAGAAAGAAAGTAATGAAATCATCGAAGGTGCTAGAAAACGTGGAGAAGAATTAAAAGAAGATATTATAGAAGAAGCTAGACGTGAAGCTGAAAATATAGTATCTAGAGCAAGAAAGGAAATAACTCGTGAAAGAGAAATGGCCTTCCAAAATATCAAATCCCAAGCTGGTGAAATAGCTTTACTTATTGCTTCCAAAATAATGGAAGAAGAAATCAATAATGATAAGCAAGGAAAACTAATCGATAAATTTATTGATGAGGTAGGTAATCAAGAATGGCAAAGTTAGTTAGCAGCAGATATGCGTTAGCTTTATTTGAAGCAGGACTTGATATGGATAGGAACAATGAGTTTAATAAAGAGTTAGATTTTTTAAAAGCAGTATTTGAAAGTGAAGCTAAACTTCTTCAAATATTTAATCATCCAAGAATTAGTAAAAGTGAGAAAAAAAGTTTAATAGATAATATCTTCAAAGGAAAATTATCTGAGGAAATGATTAACTTCTTATATATCATAGTAGATAAGAGAAGAGAAGGGTTTATCTTAGATATAATAGAAAAATATAAAGAAATATTTAACGAACATGAAAATATACTAAATGTTGTTGCTATAACAGCTATTCCTATGAAAGAAAGTTCTAAAGAAAAGCTAAAATCAGTTTTATCCAGCAGGTTAAATAAGAAAGTAGAACTTTCAAATAAAGTAGATAAAACTGTAATTGGTGGAGTTTTACTGCGTGTTGAAAACAGGATTATAGACGGTACAGTAAAAGGACAATTAGAATCCATAGGCAAAGCTCTGATAGTATAACAAACTAGCAAGGAGTGAGGTGAAAAAATGGAGTTAAGACCAGAAGAAATAAGTTCCATTATTAAGGAACAAATTAAAAGATATGAAAAGACTTTGGAAATGGTAGATATAGGTACAGTTATTCAAGTAGGAGATGCCATAGCTAGAATCCATGGTCTAGAAGGATGTATGGCTGGAGAGCTTATTGAGTTTCCAGGTGAAGTATTTGGTATGGTAATGAACCTTGAGGAGGATAATGTTGGTTGTGTTCTTTTAGGTTCAGATGAAAATATAAGAGAAGGCGATACTGTAAAGAGAACTGGCAGAATCATAGAAGTTCCAGTAGGGGATGCTATGATGGGTAGAGTTGTTAATGCCCTTGGTCAGCCAATAGATGGTAAGGGAGCTATAGCAACTTCTAAGTTTAGTCCTATTGAAAAAATTGCTCCAGGAGTTATCACAAGAAAGAGTGTTAGTGAACCCTTACAAACAGGTATCAAAGCAATAGACTCCATAGTTCCCATAGGTAGAGGACAAAGGGAACTTATAATTGGAGATAGACAAACAGGTAAAACTGCTCTTGCAATAGATACTATTCTTAACCAAAAAGGTGAAGATGTTATTTGTATCTATGTTGCCATAGGACAAAAAAGATCTACAGTGGCTCAAATAGTTGACACATTAGAAAAGCGTGGTGCTATGGACTATACGATTATAGTATCTGCTACAGCTAGTGAATTAGCACCATTACAATATATAGCTCCTTATACAGGAGTAACAATTGCTGAGGAATTTATGGACAATGGTAAGGATGTTTTAATCGTATATGACGATTTATCTAAACATGCTATTGCGTATAGAGCTATGTCTCTGCTTTTAAGAAGACCACCAGGAAGAGAAGCTTTTCCAGGAGATGTATTCTATCTTCACTCAAGGCTTCTTGAAAGGGCGGCAAAATTAGATGATAAATATGGTGGAGGTTCTATAACTGCTTTACCAATTATAGAAACTTTAGCTGGAGATATTACAGCCTATATTCCAACTAACGTTATATCAATTACAGATGGACAGATATTCCTAGAAACTGACTTATTTTTTGCAGGTCAAAGACCAGCTATAAATACTGGACTTTCAGTTTCAAGAGTTGGAGGTTCTGCTCAAATCAAGGCAATGAAAAAAGTTGCAGGTAGGATTAAACTTGAATTAGCTCAATATAGAGAGTTAGCAGCTTTTGCTCAATTTGGATCTGAACTAGATAAGGAAACCAAAGAAAGATTAGACCAAGGGGAAAGAATGCTTCAAATATTAAAGCAGCCTCAATATAGTCCTGTTTCTGTAGAGCATCAAGTTATAATTATTTATGCTGTACTTAATAAACATTTAGCAGATATTCCTGTAGCAAAAATATCGGCTTTTGAAAAGGAATTCCTAAAATTTGTGGACAATAATTATCCAGATATAGTACAAAGTATAAAGACCTCAAAGGATTTAACAGATGATAATATAGAAAGAATAAAACAAGCCTTAGGAGAATTTAAGAAAAATTTTTAATTGTAAATTGTAATTGTAAACAAGATTAATGTGGAAAACATAAGTGAAATTATTCATCTAATAGACCCCACAATTAAAATTAGCAATCAACAATTAACGATTATTTCAAGGTGGTGTAAATTTTGGCTGAAACAACAAGAGAAATTAAAAGGCGAATAAGAGGAATAAGTAACACCAAACAAATTACTAAGGCTATGGAATTGGTTTCTTCTGCAAAACTTAAACGTGCAAGGGAAAGACTAGATAAGTCTAGACCATATTATGAAACAGTCCTTCATAATATTCAAGAAATTTTAGGTTCTACAGGTAATGTAAAGCATCCATTATTAGATATTAGAGAAGTCAAGTCCTCCTTATACATTGTAATAGCAGCTGATAGAGGTTTAGCTGGAGGATATAATGGAGGAGTAATAAGACTAGCAGAGAAAAGAATAAGAGAGCAAAATAAAGATGCTAAAATCATAGCTGTAGGTTCTAAAGCTAGAGACTATTTTACAAAAAGAAACTATAATATAGTTGGTCAATTTATTGGAATTAGTGAAGATCCACAGTTTTCAGATGCTAGAGAAATTGGTAGTTTGGCCATGGACTTATATGAAAACAAGGATGTAGATGAAATAAATCTGGTCTACACCATGTTTAAAGGAACTATTTCTCAAGTGCCTACTATTATAAAATTACTTCCTTCTAATGAAATTGATGAAGAAAAGAAGGAAAGAAAAACCATTACAGAATTTGAACCTTCCCCAGAGGAAGTTTTAGAATATTTGATTCCTAAATATATACAAAGCAGTATCTATGGTGCTCTTATAGAAGCGTCTTCAAGTGAACAGGCAGCTAGAAGAGTTGCCATGGAAGCTGCAACAGATAATGCTGAAGAAATGATTGATGAATTAAACATCAGCTATAATAGAGCAAGGCAAGCTGCCATTACTATGGAAATAACAGAAATTGTATCTGGCGCTGATGCTCTAAAGTAAGATGAAAGGAGAGGGCAAATGGAAAAGAACATTGGAAAAATTGTTCAAGTTATAGGCCCCGTAGTTGATATTCGTTTTGATGAAGATAGTCTGCCAGAACTACTTAATGCTATAGAAATTAATAGAGAAGGTAAAACATTAATAGTAGAGGTAGCACAACACGTAGGTGATGACATTGTTAGATGTATTGCCATGGATTCAACTGATGGACTTGTTAGAGGAATGGAAGCGAAAAATACTGGAAAATCTATTGCTGTACCTGTAGGTAAATCTACTTTAGGTAGACTTTTCAATGTATTAGGTGAAGCTATAGATGGTAAAGGAGAAGTTAAAGCAAAGCAAACTGCACCAATACACAGGGCTGCTCCATCCTTTGAAGAACAAGAGACTTCTAAAGAAATATTTGAAACGGGGATTAAAGTAATAGACCTTATAGCACCTTATTCTAAAGGTGGAAAAATAGGACTATTTGGTGGTGCTGGTGTTGGTAAAACAGTACTTATACAAGAACTAATAAATAATATAGCAACAGAACATGGTGGTTTATCTGTATTTACAGGTGTAGGAGAGAGAACAAGAGAAGGTAATGATCTATATTATGAAATGATTGAATCTGGAGTTATTGAAAAAACAGCTTTAGTATTTGGTCAGATGAATGAGCCACCAGGAGCAAGAATGAGAGTAGCACTAACAGGTCTTACTATGGCAGAATATTTTAGGGACCAAGAAAATCAAGACGTACTTTTATTTATAGACAATATATTTAGATTTACTCAAGCTGGTTCAGAAGTTTCTGCATTGCTTGGCAGAATGCCCTCAGCTGTAGGTTATCAGCCAACCTTAGCAACAGAGATGGGTGCTTTACAGGAAAGAATTACATCTACTAAGAAAGGTTCTATTACATCTGTTCAAGCTGTATATGTACCTGCAGATGACTTAACAGACCCAGCACCTGCTACTACTTTTGCTCATTTAGATGCTACAACTGTACTTTCACGTCAGATTTCAGAACTAGGAATTTATCCTGCAGTTGATCCACTGGATTCAACTTCAAGAATCTTAGACCCTGAAGTAGTAGGTGAGGAGCATTATAAAGTAGCCAGAGATGTACAAGAAATTTTACAAAGATATAAGGATCTTCAAGATATTATAGCAATTTTAGGAATGGATGAACTTTCAGATGATGACAAACTAATCGTAGGGAGAGCTAGAAAAGTTCAAAGATTCCTATCACAGCCATTTACAGTAGCAGAACAATTTACAGGTATGGTAGGTAAATATGTACCTATTAGCGAAACTGTAAGAGGATTTAAGGAAATCCTTGAAGGAAAACATGATGATTTACCAGAGTCAGCATTCCTATTTGTAGGTACTATAGATGAGGCTGTAGAAAATGCTAAGAAAATGGAGGATTAATTATGTCTAACTTTCATTTAGATATTGTAACCCCTGATAATCTTTTCTTCTCTGATAAAGTAGAAATGGTTATAGTAAGGGGTATCGATGGGGACTTAGCTGTATTAAAAGGAAGAGCTCCTATCACTACTCCTCTTAGAATTGGAAAGGTAAGAGTATTTCAAGAAGGTAAAGAAAGAGTAGCTGCCATATCAGATGGATATGTTTCTGTTCAGGATGATAAAGTTACCATAGTAACTGAATCAGCAGAATGGCCAGATGATATAGATATAGAAAGAGCTAAGTCTGCAAAAGAAAGAGCAGAAAAGAGACTTAAAGATAGACGTGATAATATAGATATTCATAGAGCAGAGTTAGCCCTTCATCGTGCTATAAATAGAATTGAAGTTTCTCAAATTAAAAAATTTGATTAAAATTTAATTAATATAGGTATAAAAAGTACCCTTCCTTGGTAATACTTTTATCATAGGAATAGGGTACTTTTTAGTTTGAAATGTTTTGTCCCCCTTTACATTTTATTAAAAAGTACCCTTCCTTTAAAATCAAGGAGGGATACAATGAAAAAATTAATTTTATTTGCAATTATTCTATCTTTATTAATTCCAACAATAACAATGGCAGGAAAGAAATACAATGAGGAAGATATTTTACAAGGTATATTACAAAGATTAGAAGGTGAATTTAAAGAGGGAGATTTAAATATGGGGGGAATAATATTAGATAGGCTTATATCTAAAGACGAAATGGAGGATATAAGTAAGAAAGTAATCAATGAATTAGGTATTACTGGAGTTGAAATAGACCCCTATATAGATGATGTGGACATTACAGAAGAAGAAGGAAAATACTTTATAAGACAGTATACTGAAGAGTTTGAGTCTAGACATTTAATAGTATATGGATATGATATAAATAAAAATATGATAGAGTTTACAATAGCTTCATACTCAAGTCCAGACTGTACTCAGGAAGAAACAACTCTTTTTATAAATTTAATAAAACATAAGCAAAATTTTAGTATTAATGGTATAATAGAAAAGGTAACAAGTATTTTTAAAAGCTATGGTAAACCTTTAGAAACTACAACTTGTATTATTGGAACATTAGAGGGAAAAGTATCAGGTAAAGAACTGAAGAAAGACGCAGCTAAATCTGTAATGAAGTATAAGGGAAAAATTGTTGAAGAATATGTAGACGAATCCATAGTTAGTTACACTGCCTATACTCCTCTTATAGAAAGTTCCATATTCTCCGGTGATAAAAAGGTTAACCTAAATTTGGCAGTAAGATACAATGAATATGAAGATAAGACCTATATTTGGATAGGAACGCCTATTATTACCATTGGATACTAAAATTAGGAGGAGATTTGCTTGGAAAAAATAATGGTGGAAAAAAGCCCCCCATTGAAAGGAAGAGTTAGAATATCTGGAGCAAAGAATTCGGCACTTCCAATATTAGCAGCATCTTTGCTAGGTACAGAAGATATAATTTTGGAGGATGTACCAAATCTTAAAGATGTTACAGTGATTTGTGAAGTTCTTAGATCACTTGGGGCAGAAGTTGAACAATTAGATAAAGGCAAAATAAAAATTAATTCTAGAAATATAAATAACTATGAAACTAAATACGAATTAATGAGTAAAATGAGAGCATCTTTTTTAGTTATGGGACCACTTCTTACAAGACTTGGAAGAACTAAAAACTCATTACCTGGTGGATGTGCCATAGGTACTAGACCTATAGATTTGCATTTAAAAGGATTTAAGGCATTAGGTGCAACCATAGATGTAGATCATGGTAATATTACAGCCTATGCGGATAAATTAGTAGGAGATAAAATTTACTTAGACTTTCCTTCTGTTGGAGCTACAGAAAATATAATGATGGCAGCAGTATTAGCAGAGGGAGATACCATATTAGATAATGCAGCAATGGAACCAGAAATAGTAGACTTAGCTAGTTTTTTAAATAAACTAGGAGCAGATATTAAGGGAGCAGGAACATCTACCATAAGAATCAAAGGTGTAGAAAAATTAGGCGGAGGTGTTCATTCTATTATCCCCGATAGAATTGAAGCTGGTACATTTATGGTAGCAGCAGCTATAACTGGTGGAGATATTATTGTAGACAATGTAATCACCAGTCATATAAAACCAGTTATAGCAAAATTAAAAGAAGTAGGCTGTGAAGTAATAGAAAATGGAGATTCAGTTAGAGTAATTGGTACAAAGGATTTAAAAGCAATAGATATAAAAACTTTACCATATCCAGGATTTCCTACAGATATGCAGGCACAATTTATGGCACTTATGAGTCTTTGTAAAGGTACATCAGTATGTATAGAAACTGTTTTTGAAAATAGATTTATGCACGTAGACGAACTAAAGAGAATGGGTGCAGATATAAAAATTGATGGAAGGTCTGCAATTATTCAAGGTGTAAAAAATCTAACATCAGCTCCAGTAAAAGCATCAGATCTACGAGCAGGAGCAGCTTTAGTATTAGCTGGGTTAGTATCTGAAGGAGTTACTGAAATCGATAATATATATCATATAGATAGAGGATATGATAATATAGAAGAGAAATTTACACAATTAGGAGCAATTATATATAGGAAATAAAAAAGTGCCATGGCACTTTTTTTATTTCCTATATTTTTTATCCTTTTTATCTTTTCCTTCGTAATTAGATATATGCAAATTTTATAGTCATATGGACTATAAAATTTGCATATTATATTACATACTAAAGGTAAAGAGGGGGAGAAAATGAAAAAACTTGGAATTTATATTGGGACAGTCTTGATAATAACTATAATATTACCTACAGTTATTGTTAAGACTTTTAATTTTGTACCTAGAGTCAATTCAGTAGTTGGAGAATCCTTAGAAGAGGATAATACAATAGAGACAAATGAAATAACATCAGTTAAGGATCATGAATATGAAGTCATCAAAGTATATAATTCCAAAACTGGAGAAACTGAAGAATTAAAATTAGATGAGTATATAAAAGGTGTAGTTGCAGCAGAAATGCCTGCAGCATTTCATATTGAGGCATTGAAGGCTCAGGCAGTGGCTGCTAGAACCTATGCCATAAGTAGAAGTATAAGGTTTGCTGATGGACATCCAGAACATAAATCTGCTCCTCTTTGTACAGGTATCCACTGTCAGGCGTACTTATCTCTTGAACAGTTGAGAGAACTCCATGGAGAAAGTTGGATGGAGGAATATTGGGGTAAGATTGAAGAATCGGTAAATTCAACTAAGAATTTGGCAATATTTTATAATGGTGAAATTATAGAACCACTATATCACTCCACAGCAGGAGGTAGGACAGAAGACGCCAAAGATGTATTTGCAGTAGAGTCACCTTACTTAAAATCTGTAACTAGTCCCTATGAAGAAGAAGCACCAAAATTTAAAGATATATTGACTTTAACCTTAGATGAATTTATTAAAAAGATTCAATCTAAATATCCTGATGTTAAAATAACTAAGGATAATATACAGGAAAAAATAAAATTAATAGATAGAACATTAACAGGTAGAGTAAAGAAAATTGCCATAGATGGAATTATATTAGAAGGCAGAGATTTAAGAGATTTATTTGCCTTAAACTCAACTAATTTTACCATATCCTTAGATAAAAAATTAAATATAATAGAAATAGAGACTTATGGATATGGTCATGGAGTAGGTATGAGTCAATGGGGTGCCAATGGTATGGGTAAACATGGCAGTACCTATGAGGAAATACTAAAACACTATTATACAGAAGTAGAAATAAAGGAAATAGACAATTAAATAGTTTTGATTATTTAATAGCTCTAATTTTGGTGTTAGAACCAAAATTGGAGTTATTTTTATTTTGATCACTAATAATTGTGAATTTATTGTATGGATTTTTTCAATGTGGAAATACTAGGTAATGGAGGTGGACATATGAAAAATAAATTAATAAAATTAATGGAAAAAGAAGGATTTATCTTAATCTTATTTGTGTGTGTATGTTTAGTTGCAGGAGGTACTTTGTTTTTATCCATGGAAAACATGAATAAGAATAAAAATGTAGGGAATGGGGATTTTACAATTCTAGAAGAAAGTGGAGAGGAAATTTCTCTATATGATGAACATTTTGATTTGATTAATCAGGAAGAAGTAAAGACGGTAAATGCAGAGGATGTGGAGGAGACTGAAGAAGAAAATAAGAATGATGAAGAAGAGTTAGAAGAGATAGAAGAAACTATGGAAATTGAAGAAGTAGAGACTGTAAATAATAATGTTGAAGATGAGGAATTGGAATTTGAAGAAGATGATTATAGAGAGACTCCGGAAATAGTACAAGATACGGCAAATATTTCTATGCCAGTAGAAGGAAATATACTAACTGACTATGCTACAAATACTCTAATATATTCAGAAACTTTAGATGCGTGGGTAGGTCATGAAGCTATTGATATTGAAGCATCAATGGGGACGGCAGTTAAGGCAGCATTAGATGGAGTAGTTAAGGAAGTATATGAAGATGATCTATGGGGAATAGTAATAGTAATAGAGCATGGAAATGGCTTACAAACTAGATATTCTAATTTAGAAACTAAAGAAATGGTAAAAGAAGGACTGGAAGTAAAAAAGGGAGATCATATATCTAAAATAGGAAGTACAGCTAAGGCTGAAATGTTAATGAAACCACATCTTCATTTTGAAGTTATAAAAAATGGAAAATTAGTGGATCCACGTTCTATTAATGATTAGAAGTGCATAAATATTTAGTGAATACCCAAAAAGTCAGGGGGGTTGGTAAGTGAAAGATTATATAGAGGAACGAACACTAGAAGTTGCAAAATATATAATTGCGAATAAAAGTACTGTTCGGGATACAGCTAAAGCTTTTGGGTGCAGCAAATCAACGATTCATAAAGATTTAACAGAAAGATTGCCAAAGATAAATCCAAACTTAGCCGATAGCGTAAAGAACTTATTAGATTTTAATAAGTCAGAGAGACATATAAGAGGCGGAGAAGCAACTAAATTAAAGTATAGCGTATCTAATGAATAAAAGAGTCCCATAGTTGGGACTTTTAAATTTTTTGACAAAAATCTCCAAAAAAAGAAGGAGTTTTAAAATTAATGTAGAATACTATATTAGATAAGGATAAATAAGGAGGTTAGTAGTAACGTGAGAGCGGATATAGGAATAGATTTAGGTACTGCAAGCGTTTTAGTATATGTAAAAGGTAAAGGAGTAGTATTACAAGAACCTTCAGTTGTTGCTATAGATCAAAATACAAACAAGCTTCTAGCAGTTGGAGAAGAGGCTAGAAGAATGTTAGGTAGAACTCCAGGAAATATTACAGCTATTAGACCTATGAGAGATGGAGTAATATCTGATTATGATATAACTGAAAGAATGATAAAATATTTTATACAAAAAGCAATAGGTAAGTATATTTTAAAGCCTAGAGTAATAGTGTGTGTACCTAGTGGAATAACTGAAGTAGAAAAACGAGCAGTTATAGAAGCTAGTACTCAGGCAGGGGCTATAAAAACTTATATAATAGAAGAACCAATTGCTGCTGCCATAGGAGCAGGAGTAGATATTACAGAGCCAACTGGCAATATGGTAATTGATATTGGTGGAGGTACTACAGATGTAGCTGTGATTTCCTTAGGAGGTATTGTTGTTAGTCGTTCCATAAAAATAGCTGGCGATGAATGGGATGAATCTATTTCCAAATATATTAGAAAAAAATTTAATATGATGATAGGAGAAAGATCAGCTGAGGAACTAAAACTCAATATAGGTTCTGCCTATGAGATGGGAGAAGAAAGGTTTAAGGAAGTAAGAGGAAGGAATTTATTAACAGGTCTGCCTATAACTATAAATGTATCCTCAGATGATATGCTTCAAGCTCTTAAAGAACCTATACAAGAAATTATAGATACAGTTCATATAGTTCTTGAAAGAACACCACCAGAATTAGCAGCAGATATTAGTAATAGAGGAATACTTATGACTGGAGGAGGAGCACTTCTTCATGGATTAGATAAGCTGATATCGGAAAGAACGGGAATTCCAGTTCATATAGCAGATGAGCCAGTTTCATCTGTTGCAAGAGGTACAGGTAAGGCATTGGAATGGATACAATACCTTGATTCTAATGTGGTAGAAGCTAGTACACCAAAAAAATATATACGCTAAAGTCTTTTATAAAATCAGCCGATAATATAATAGATATAATGTTTAGGATGTGATGAATATGAATAGAGGTCTATATATTGGAGCTACTTCTTTAGTGACCAACCAAAAAAAGCTAGATGTTTTGTCAAATAATTTAGCCAATGTAAATACAGTAGGATATAAAAAGGATATTTCTCTTTCTGAGTCTTTTCCTGAAAAGTTATTGGTAAAGATGAGTAAAACTCCAGAGTTGAGAAATATACCTGGGGAAAATAACATAACTTATGAAAATAATAATGGAGTTCATACTGCTAGAACAGAAGAAGGATACTTTGTTTTAGAAACTTCTAGGGGAAAGTCTTATGTAAAGGAAATAAAAGTTGTAGCTGATGAAGAAGGGAATTTAAAAACCCATTATAAAGATTTAATGGGTGAGAATAAAACAGATTATGAAAATTATTTAATCGACCAGAGTGGAAACAGAGTACAGCAAGGAGGAGATATGGAAAATCTACTTCAAGGCGTAGTATTTACTCCACCTCCTTATGTTGTAGGTACTATGAGTGGAGGAGTAAGATTTCAGAAGATATTTACTGATTTTACTCATGGTGGAATGATGGATACAGGTGGAAAATTAGATTTAGCCATAAAGGGAGATGGATTTTTCAAAATCCAAGGAGAAGGACAAACTCTATATACTAGAAATGGTTCATTCTCCATAACTGACGGTTATCTTACAGATTTAGATGGCAGAAGAGTACTTGGAAGAAATGGTGCGATTCCTTTAAACGGTGGTAATGTAGATATTTTAGCTAATGGACTCATTCAAGTTGATGGAAATACCATAGATACCTTAGATATAGTTAATATAAATAATAAAGAATTTCTTAGAAAAATGGGAGATAATCTTTTTTATGGAGTAGAAAATGCTAATATAGAAGAAAATCCATTTAATGGAGAAGTATTACAAGGTTATCTTGAAGGTTCTAATATGAACTCAATATCTGGAATGGTTGAAATGATAAATTTACTTAGGGAATTTGAAGCAGGACAAAAGGCAATTAAGATGCAGGATGAAATGTTAGAAAAAGCAGCTACTGAAATAGGAAGGGTGTAAAATAATATGAGATCATTATGGACTGCGGCAACAGGTATGAAGGCACAGCAATTTAATATAGATACTATATCAAATAACTTAGCCAATGTGAATACAACAAGCTATAAAGTACAAAGAGCAGAATTTAAAGATTTATTTTATACAAATCTAAAAAGAGCTAATATAAACGACGAAGGTGGAAGACCGGTAAATTTAGAAGTAGGACATGGTTCTATGCCTGTGGCTACTAAAAGAGATTTTAGAACAGGGTCTTTTATAGATACTCAAAATACCTTTGATTTTGCATTAAATGGAGAAGGTTTCTTTGCAGTGATGATGCCTAATGAAGATATAAGATATACTAGAGATGGTGGATTTAAATTAAGTGTAGATGGGGATGAAGCTACTTTAGTTACTTCAGAAGGATATTTTGTACTTAGTGAAGATGAGGATTTAATTACTTTTGATTTAGGATTAAAGGATATAACTGTTGATGAACTAGGATATGTCTATGGATTAGATGAAGATGATGAAAATGTTGAGATAGGAAGACTAATGTTAGTTAATTTTATGAATCCAGAGGGACTTCAAGCTGAAGGACAAAACCTTTACAGAGCAACAACTGCTTCTGGAGAAGAAATTTTACTAGAAGCAGAAGAAATGAGTACGAAAGTAGTTCAAGGATATTTAGAAGCATCAAATGTTCAAGTTGTAGACGAAATGGTAAAGATGATTACAGCTCAAAGAGCATATGAAATTAATTCAAAGACCATATCTACTTCTGACGAAATGATGCAGATTGCAAATAATTTAAAAAGATAATAGGTGATTAGATGAATATATTACCAAATAATAATATTATAAATGTAGATAAAGATCCTTCCATGATTCAGAAAAAGGCAGAAAACCTTAAAGATGGCGAAGATAAGGAATTAATGGAAGTATGTAAGGAATTTGAAAGTATATTTACCTATATGATGTTAAAAGAAATGAAAAAAACTGTTCCAGATAATAATGGCTTCATAGAAAAGTCTCAAGGAACTCAAATATTTGAGGAAATGTACTTAGAGGAATTATCTAAGGAGATGTCCAACGGAAATAATGGTATAGGAATAGCAAAGATGCTTTATGAACAATTTAAAAATGGAAATGTAAGATTGTAAATTTGCAAATAAAAACAACTCCGATTTCTGATTATCAGAAATCGGAGTTGTTTTTATTTTACTTTGACTCCCGGTTTTTCAAATAAGGGGGAAATTGTATAAGTCATATTCTTGCCATTTACCACAAATTCTACAATACCTAAGTCGTATATTTCATCAGCTTTTGTTGGTGTTTTTGTATTTAGAGAAATATATCTTATACCATCTTTTAAATCAGAAGCATTATAGCTTCCACCATGGACTACGAATACATTTTTACCTCTCTCGTGGGCTTCTACTAAATAACTGTGAAGTAAATCTGCTTCTAGTTTATCTTCAAATCCATTATCTCCAAATATTGGAGTAGTAAAGAATAGTACAATATTATCTTCCTGTATTTTAGATAAATCATTTTTAAGATTATTCCATTGACTAGCATTAGTTGCCCTAATACCTTTTTTGTCAGTATTTACACTTATGAAAACAACCTCTTTATGTTTATCCTTTTTATAACCACTTGAAGCGTCTATTCTTGCATAGTTGTTTAATCCATTTGAAAATTCTTTTGATACGCTATTTAAGAAAACAGCTATTTTACTTTTATTTATTCTAGCTTTAATTTTTGAACTAGCATCATATTTTACAAGTTCATCTAATTTCTTTGGTTCTGCTGCTACAGCAAATGTAAAACCATTATCTTCAACATTGGACTTAACATTTTTATCATCTTTTAATGAGCTTGGTGTAGGCATTACTACATTGCCTAATGTAGGTGGATAAAAAGCTGTTAATCCATCAAGTAATAATTCTCCTGCTGGTGCTTTTAAACTATCTGTTTCCACAGGATAAATTCGTTCTAAAATAATAGGGTATGAAATATTAGAAGGAATTGTAGCTTCTACAAATCTCCAGTCACTAAAATCTATATTCTTTGTAAAGTCTATAGTATGTTCTTTTCCTTTACTGTCCTTTAAAGTACCTCTTAGCCATGTACCACTACCATCGCCTTTAACCCAAATACCAAGTTTCTTTGGCACACCAGCTATAGTTAGTCCCTTTTTATCTCCTGTTCCGAAATTAATATAAGCAGCTCTAGTACCAGTTCCACCAGAGAAATCATATTTTAGAGATAGTGAAGATTTACCCTCTTTTACATCCTGACTTAAAGATACACTACCTTTTACTGCATCTGGGTATGGTGAGAAATGTATATTGTTAATACTTTCAAAGCTTTCAACAAGTTTACCAGAACTACCTACAGTTACTATAATATTTTTAACTCCGTCTCCTAACTTTGCAGTTAGAACTCCAGCTTGAGATTTGTCACCACTATGGAAGACCCCGTTATTTACAGTTCCAATATTGTTAATAGTTGTGAATTCAATGTCTTTAGGATATATTTTGGCTTGATAGCCATTTTTATCTTTACCATTAAAAACAGGCAAAGTTCTTTCACTATTTAAGTCCATATTGAAATTGGATAAATCAGTAGTTAAGTCTCTAACGGGACCTAATACCTTAACTTCTGTAGAAGCAGTTATACCATCATAATTGGCACTGATCTTAGCAACACCTTCTGAAAGAGCTTTAAAATTGTTGCCATCTATAGTTCCCTCTACACCTTCGTGAGTGAATATTAGTTTAGATTTATCTATTGCAACTGGATTATGATATTCATCATAGCCTTTTACTGTAAAGTCTCTTGAAGTATTTAAAAACATATTTGAATCATCAGTTGATACTTTAATATATGATAGTTCTCCTACTGGAGCATTGGAAAATACTCCAACTCCATTTACTACAAGTCTTTCAGTTCCTTCAGATGGTTTGTTTACTACAGTGGCTTTTTGCTCATCAATTGGCTTTATTGCCATAGTAGTTGAACCACCGCCATCTAGATTTAATCCATTATATGCCCCTAAGTCTCTTAGAATTGCACCAAACATTTCTTGGCTGACTCCTTTGAAGGATTTATCCCTTCCGTCTATAGTTACTAAAATAAGTTCTTTTCCGTCTTGACTAATTCCGATTCCAGTTCTAGGAGCATTTCCTTGAGAGTTAATATTTGTAAGGGACAATTCCCCATCTTTAAGTATAATACTTCCGCCACCTATGGCAAATTTGATTTCATCAGTACTTGGAGAAGTGGCTAATTTAAGATCTATAGGATCGCCTACGGCAAATTGATCTAATCCTTGCTTTCTTTCTTCTCCTCTTACAGCTAAAACATATCCGTTTTGAGGTATGTTAACTGCTTCTTTTCCAATTCTTACATCTGTTACTACATCATCTTCTACTACAACTTCTACTAAATCTGAATGAAATTTGTTTCCTATGGATTTAGTGCCCCAATTTTTATCTAAAAGCGTTAAAACCTCAAAGTTAGTAGTTACCTTATTTATTGCATTTATAACAACTTTCTTTCCACTAGATAAGTTAGTAGCCACCATGCTTCTATCTAAATAATCTATTTTAGCATTATTTAAAAAGTCTATGAAGAAGGTAGGAAGAGCATAGTCCTTTTCTATAGGAGAAGATATTATTGTACCATCATTAATTAAAGTTCCTAAAGAAGATGGTAGAGGAGCGTAATTGAAATAGTCTCCATTTATTCCAGCTACAGCATCATGTTTCTCCACTAGGGAACTAACTTTGTCTCTATTTGGAATGCCATTCGGATTAAATAGACCTTTTATTTCAGTATAAGGGTCTAGCAAATCTATTCTAAGTACATTTATATTCCACCATCCAGAAGTGGTAAAACGCATTATTTTTTCATAGACCACTCCAGAAGAAATATTATGTTTTTCTACATTCTCATATATAGAATATGGCATGTTTACAGTAATTTTAGCAGCAAGAGCTGGACCAGTTGAAGTAAATACAGTTGTAGCAGCTAAAATAGACACAAAAACCTTTTTAATATTTTTTTTCATTAAATCACCTCATTATAATTTACCTTTTTTTCCTAATCTGCCTAAGATTGCTTGTCCAAGTATTATTATATAGTTTAAATATATCAATTGGGTTACAATTATATTACAAGTTAGGAACAAATGACTATTGACAAAAAAATAAAAAAGAATTAAACTTTTGTTTAATTCTTTTTTTATGGTCGGGGTGAGAGGATTTGAACCCCCGGCCCCATGGTCCCAAACCACGTGCGCTACCAAACTGCGCTACACCCCGACATTTAATTGTTTGTTGTGTCTGTGTCACTCACTCGACTATTATAGTATACGATGGATTGGATAAAAATGCAATAGGTTAAATTAGTCTATATATAGCCAAAAATGGTGATATATAGATTGAAATTAAGATTATATAGATAAATTGAAGTATATCTATAAATATCTAGACATATCTTTAAAAATATGTGAATTTATAAAGGGATATTTAAAACAGGACAAAAAATCTTATGTTTTCTGTCCTGTCTTTAGAGTTAGTATTTAAGTTTTGATATGTCTCTATACATTTCTTCTGATAATTTTAGTAAATTCTTTGAGGCAAGTTCAATTTCTGACATGGCAGATATTTGTTCCTCAATAGATGCTGAAGTTTCCTGTGTTCCAGCAGCATTTTCTTCTGAAATTGCAGATAAACTTTCAATAATATTTATTATTTCTTCTTTTTTATTATTCATTTCATTACCAGAAGAATTTACATTTTCAATTGCTGCTCCAATTTTTTCAATAGCCTTTGCAATACCTTCAAATTTATCATTAGTAGTTTCTACACTTACTCTTTGCAGTTCTGTAGATTCTTTTACTTTTTCAACATTACCTACTGCATACTCTGTTTCTTTTGTTAGATCTTCTATTATATTTACTATTTCCTTAGTAAATTCATTGGAGTTCTCTGCTAATTTACGGATTTCATCTGCAACAACTGCAAAACCTCTTCCATGCTCACCAGCACGAGCTGCTTCTATGGCAGCATTAAGAGCCAAAAGATTTGTTTCCCTAGCTATGTTTTGAATCATATAACTGGCATTGTGGATTTTCTCAGTACTACGATTTGTATTTAAAATAATTTGATTTATCTCTTCTACAGAATCTTGATTCATTTTAGTTTTTTTTACTAATTCTTTAATTATTGCACTACCTTCATCCTTTAATGTTCTGACTTCATCTGTAGTTTTATTTAGTTCTTCAACATATTCTTGGTTTTTTTCTATAAGGTTTCCTAATACATTTATACTTACGGCACCTTTTTCTGTATCTCCTGCTTGGTCATATGCTCCTCGAGCTATTTCTTGCACGGTATTGGCAATTTCTTGGGATACCATAGTTGTTTGAGTACTGGTAGAAGCCAATTTTTCTGATGCAAGTTTTAAGTTATCAGATATATTATACATATCACTAAGAAGTTTTTTAATAAAGCTTTGTAAATTCCCTAGAGAATTAGAAATTTCTCCAAACTCATCTCTTTTACTAAGGAACTTATGAGATAGGATATTGGTAAAATCTCCAGATGCCATTAGATTTAAATGATTTTTTGCTATATTAAGACTATCTGAAATGGTTTTAGATATAAGAAACAATACGGTTCCCAAAATAATAAAGGAAATGGCACCTACAATTAAAACAATAATCATATTTCTATTAATTGCATCATTGGTATCTTTCATAGATAAAGCTATATTCAAAGCACCTGAAAACTTTCCGTTTATATTAGCAGGAACTACGAACTCATAGACTTCTTCTCCATTATCAAATATGGAGGAATAGCCTGTTCTTTCATTTATTGCCTCAATAATATTACTATCACTTATTTCTGTACCAATTTTATCACTATTACTATGAGCTATTATTTTATTACTAGGATCTATAAATCCAGCATAAACTATACTAGAATCTCTGGACAAATCATCTATAAGTTTTTGATATTGAAATTTTTCAGTTAATTCATGGACTTTATCGGCAGAAATAGCAACCTGAACAAATGCTCCGCCTTGTCCCTTTATTGCTCCAAATTTATAGTAAGAACCATTTTCAGATGCTGCGTCTTGTCTAATATCTTTTTCTATCATTTCGAGATCAGAACTTTGCATAAATTTAGCTAATGGATGATCAGAAGGTACAACCCATCCAATATCTCCACGAACTGTTGAGTATATCATTTCCATATTTTCATTATACCAATAGATATTATCTATAATAGAACTTTCTTTAATATTATCTAGGAGTTCATTATTTAAGTTATCTTGGTTTTTTATTACTGAATTTGCTGTAGCTCTCATGTTTTTTTCCAATACTTCAGTAATTGCCATAATAGAGCTTTCATTATCATTCATTCTACTTATTACTTGGTTTGCTAACTGAAAACCACTGGTTTTCTTTGCATTTAATATATTCCTCTTAAACAAATACGAGGTTCCACCTTCAATTACTAGTATTGTAATAAATAGAAATACTAAGGGAACTACAATTAACTTAAATTTAATGGTTTTGGGATTCTTACTTTTTTGATTTTCCTCACTAGGTTGAGATACTTTAAAGCTTGGCATTTTGGGTGTTAAATTTTCTTTTTTAAATTTTTTCATCTTTAGCTTTTTCACCTTATCATCTCCTATGTTATTTTGTAATTAAAGGTTTAACTAATATATACCGTATATTGATTATTTTACCATAAATAAAGCAAGTTTTTTACAAAAATTGCGATTATTCATTGTCAAAATTCAATCATTGAAGGTATAATATATTTATCGGAATGTTTGGAGGAATATTTATGTTAGAATTAATAGAAGAATTAAGGATAGAAATCATGGTAATTTTCTTTTCCATGTTACCTATAGTGGAAGTGAGAGGAGCTATACCTTTAGGTATATCACTAGGTCTAAGCCCAGTACATAGTGCAATTCTTGGTATAATAGGGAATATAATCATAGTTCCGTTTTTACTAAAGTTACTTTATCCTATTATGTCTTTCTTTGAAAAAACAGTGATTTTCTCAAAGACCATAGGGTGGATAAAAAGAAGATCTATGAAAAAATCAAGGACCATAAAAAAATATAGTCTTATAGGACTATTTATATTTGTTGCTGTACCAATACCTACTACAGGAGCATGGACAGGCTCTGTTATAGCATCTATGCTGAAGCTTGATTTTAAAAAGTCATTAATGGCTATATCTTTAGGAGTCGTATCATCAGGTCTTATAGTACTAACTATATCTTATGGTATAGTTTCAATATTTTAAATTGTTGACTAGGATTTTTTCCTATGATAAAATGTCATGTAGATAAAAAAATATAGTTCCTTATCAAGAGAGGTGGAGGGTATGGGCCCAATGAAACCCGGCAACCAGTATTTATATACAAGGTGCTAAGTCCCACAGAACTAAGTTCTGAAAGATGAGGTAAAGCAAACGCTAAGACCTTTTCTTTAAAAAAAGGTCTTTTTTTATGACCTAACCCAGTGAACGAACGTAGTGAGTGAGCTGTAGGTAGGTCAAACGCACCTACGCTGTCCGTTTTGTCTACAATTCGCTACGCTCATTGGACAAAAAGGCAATGAGAACCAAATCTATGCGAGGGTAGCGGGCAAATAGATTTGAGTTTCGAGACTGTGACAAATGACTTAACACAACGAACGCCAGTGAGTAAACAAATTGGTGTTTCGAGACTGCGACAACTGACCTAGTGTAATTCTAGGTCAAATATAACGACAAATTATATAAAATGACCTAATAGTAGGTGAATTTAAATTATAAAGAGGAGGAAAAGAAATGAAGAAATGGTTATTTACTTCTGAATCAGTAACAGAAGGGCATCCAGATAAAATATGTGATCAAATATCAGATTCTATACTTGATTCAATATTAGAAAAAGACCCTAATGCAAGGGTGGCATGTGAAACTACAGTGACTACAGGAATGGTATTAGTAGCAGGTGAAATAACTACAAAATGCTATGTAGATATTCCTAGAATTGCTCGTGACACTATAGAAAAAATAGGATATACTAGAGCAAAGTATGGATTTGATTCAGATACTTGTGCAGTACTTACTTCCATAAATGAGCAATCAGGAGATATTGCCATGGGAGTAGATAAATCTCTTGAACAAAAGACTAACTCAGAAGATATATTAGACCAAATAGGTGCTGGAGATCAGGGCATGATGTTTGGCTATGCTTGTAATGAAACTAAGGAACTAATGCCATTACCCATATCTTTAGCTCATAAACTGGCTAAAAGATTAGCAGATGTAAGAAAAGATGGCACTTTGGAATATCTAAGACCAGATGGAAAGACTCAAGTAACAGTAGAGTATCATAATGATAAACCAGTAAGAATAGAAAATGTAGTAGTATCCACTCAACATAGTCCAGATGTATCTTTAGATACCATAAGAGAAGACATAATAAAATATGTAGTAATGGAAATAATTCCTCATGAATTACTAGATGAGAATACAAAATATTATGTAAATCCAACAGGTAGATTTGTAACAGGTGGACCTATGGGAGATGCAGGATTGACTGGAAGAAAAATAATAGTAGATACCTATGGAGGATATGCAAGACACGGAGGGGGAGCTTTTTCAGGAAAAGATCCTACAAAAGTAGACCGTTCAGCTGCATATGCTGCAAGATATGTGGCGAAAAATATAGTAGCAGCAGGATTAGCAGATAAATGTGAAGTAGGTCTTTCCTACGCCATAGGAGTAGCTAGACCATTATCAATTTATGTGGATACATTTGGTACTGGTAAAGTAACTGATGGAGAAATAGAAGAATTAGTAAGAAAGCACTTTGATTTGAGACCAGCAGCAATTATAAAAGACTTAGACTTAAAAAGACCAATCTATAGTCAAATAGCGGCCTATGGACACTTTGGCAGAGAAGATTTAGATTTACCATGGGAGAAAATAGATAAAGTTGATTTATTGAGAGGATAACCCTCTCAATAAATCTCCAGTGAATAACTAAGAGTGAATAGTGAATAGTGTGTACGACCTGCGGTCTTTACCTAAATAGTTTCAAGTTTACTTGAAACTTCCATAACTATTCACTTTTAACTATTAAATATTAACTAATAAGGGAGGCGAGTATATGTTACTGGAAGGTGTCATTGAAGAAGTTAGATTCAGAAATGAATCCAACGGCTATACAGTTGCAAAACTTAATACATCTGATGGACCAATTATTATAGTAGGTAATACTCCCTTTATTAATTTAGAAGAAACTGTAAAGGTAGAAGGAGAATGGATATATCACCCTACTTATGGAGAACAACTTAGCTTTACAACTTTAGAGGTAGTAGTACCGTCTACCTTAAAGGGAATAGAAAACTATCTTTCCTCTGGACTTATACCTCATATTGGACCAAAGACGGCTAAAAGGATAGTGGAGAAGTTTGGCATGGATTCTTTGGAAATTATCCAATATAATCCAGAAAGACTAAAGGAAATTAGTGGAATAGGGGATAAGAAGCTTGAAGGAATAGTTGAAGCTTATAAAGAACAGAGAGAAGTAAGAGATATAATGGTATTTCTTCAGCAATATGGAATTACAGTAAACTATGGTATCAAAATATATAAAAAATATGGTAAAGACACCATAAATATAATAATGGAAAATCCCTATAAATTATCTGAAGATATATACGGTATAGGATTTAAAACAGCAGATAAAATTGCAGAAAAAATGGGTATAAATAAGGAATCTTTATATAGAATAGAGGCAGGACTAAAGTATGTTATAATGGAATGGGCAGGAAATGGACATTCCTATGTACCTAAAGAAGAATTAATCTTAAATACCAAAGAATTGCTGGAAACAGAAGAAAGTTTAGTAGAAGAAGGTATAAGAAATCTTGGACTGAAGGGAAGTATTCATATAATTAGAGATGGTGAAGATACTCTAATTTATTACACTCCTTTTCATATTGCAGAAAATAATGTAAGTAAAAAATTAGTAGAATTGTCTCAAGTAAAATTAGAAGAACTATCAGTAGATGTAGAAAAGGAAATAAAAAGAATAGAGGAAGAAGAAACTATTCTATTTGCTAAAAAACAAATTTTAGCCATAAAAGAATCCTTAGAAAATGGTCTTGTAGTAATTACAGGTGGACCAGGTACAGGAAAGACTACTACCATAAATGCCATAATAAAAATATCAGAGGACTTAGGACTTTCAGTTATATTGGCAGCTCCCACTGGAAGAGCAGCAAAGAGAATGACAGAAACTACAGGAAAAGAAGCAAAAACAATACATAGATTATTGGAATATTCCTTTATGGAAGAAGAAAGTATGGCCTTTGGAAAAGATGAAGACAATGCCATAGAAGGAGACTTAATTATCATAGATGAATCTTCCATGATAGATATACTGCTTATGAATTCTTTACTTAAAGCTATAAATCCAGGAACTAGAGTTGTTTTAGTAGGAGATATAGACCAGTTACCATCTGTAGGAGCAGGAAATGTATTAAAGGATATAATAGAATCAGGAGTAGTTAAAGTAGTAAGGTTAGATGAAATTTTCAGACAGTCAGAAGAAAGTATGATAATAGTCAATGCCCATAAAATAAATAAGGGAGAAAATCCAATTCTAAATCAAAAGGATAAAGATTTTTATTTTCTCACAAGAAATACTACTAAAGATATATTAGATACAGTAGTGGAACTCTGTGCTGATAGATTACCTAAATTCTATGGAGTAGATAGTGTAAAAGATATTCAAGTTCTTACTCCAATGAAAAAAGGAGATGTAGGTATAAATTCCTTAAACAAATATTTGCAATCTACCCTAAATCCAGAAAATGACCAAAAATCTGAAAAGGATATAGCTGGAGAACTTTTTAGAGTAGGGGACAAAGTGATGCAAATAAAAAACAATTATACTACTGAATGGAAGATAATGAAAAATGGTATAGAAATAGATACAGGTGAAGGTGTATTTAATGGAGACTTTGGATTTATCATAGATATAGATGAAGAGGATAGAACCATGAAAGTTTTATTTGATGATGAAAAAGAAGTAGAATATGAATTTAACCAATTAGATGAATTGAAACTAGCCTATGCAACAACAGTACATAAATCACAGGGTTCAGAGTTCCCCGTAGTTATAATGCCTATTACCTGGGGTCCTCCAATGCTTCTAACTAGAAATCTATTATATACTGCCATTACAAGGGCAAAAAAACTAGTAGTATTAGTAGGAGAAGAGAAATATTTATCTATGATGATAAAAAATAATAGAATAACAAAAAGATATTCGGCTTTAGATAGGAAAATGAGAAGTTATATTTCTATTTTTATGGAGGAATAGTATGTTATTTGTGAAAAATAATATTTGTCTTTTTTGCAAGGAGAATAATATTGACATAATTGGGTATCTATGTAAAGATTGTTATGAAAGATTAGAAATAGTCCATGGTGAATTAGAACTGGATTTTCCCTATATTAAGAAAACCTACTATTCCTTGGAGTACAATAGGTTCATTAGAGAAATTATAGGAGATTATAAATTTAATGGAAAAAATTATTTATATAAACCCCTTGGACAAATTATGGTGGAAACAATAACAAGAAAAAACATACATAAAGATATAGATATAATAATATATATACCAATTCATAGAAGAAAGGAAGCCATAAGAGGATATAATCAGGCTGAGCTATTGGGAAATTTCATAGGAAAAGAATTAAACATACCTGTGTCTAAAAATAATTTAGTCAAGATAAAATGGACTAAGGAACAATCTCACTTGACTAAAATCAATAGGGCTACAAATCTAAAGGATTCATTTAAAGTGAAGGATATTAATAAAATTAAAAATAAAAAAATACTTCTAGTAGACGATATTATAACTACAGGAGCAACTATGGGAGAATGTTCTAGATTACTTATAAATAGTGGTGTAAAGGAAGTCATAACCGTGGGCATAACTTCAAGTAAAAAAGGAGTGAAAATATGAATGTAAAAAATTGTAGTAGATGTGGAAGAATTTATAACTATGATGGATTTAGAGTGTGTCCTACCTGTAGAAGAGAAGATGAAGCAGATTTTCAAAAGGTAAAGGAGTATTTATATGACAATCCAGGAGCTGATGTTCAGGAAGTTAGTGAAGAAACAGAAGTAGATTCAAGGAAAATCATAGATTTTCTAAGGGCAGGAAGATTGGAAATAGCAGAAGGAAGTGCTCTTATACTAGAGTGTGAAAGCTGTGGTGTAGGCATTAGAACAGGAAGATTCTGTGAAAAATGTACAGTGGGAATGGAAAGGGAACTGGGAGCCATAGTAAATGCAGCAAGACCTAAAACAGACGGTAGAAAAGTAGAAGAAAAATTTAGATTAATAGATAGATATGGAAAAAATAGATAAAAAAACTAAAGTAACACCCCATCTTACCGATAATAATATTGAAAGGGAAGAGGGGTGTTTTTTATGAGAATAAATAAAATGGGTAATGTTTTTAAAGTATATAATGAGAATCATAGTGTTAAGAAAGTCAAAGATAAGAATACTAATGATAAAGATCAAGTAAAATTATCAGAACAAGCTGTAGAATTTCAATACGCTTTGAAAAAGGTAAAAGAAGTGGAAGAAATACGTACAGAAAAAGTAGAAAATATTAAAAAACAAATTCAGACAGGAACATATAAAATAGACGGAAAGAAAATAGCTGAAAAGATAATTGAAGATATTACTTTTGATAAGAAAATATAACGGCTGGTGAGAAAATGACATTTATAGAGGAATTAGAAGAAATATTAAATAAAGAATTAGAAATCTTAGTTGAACTAAAAGATATATCTTTTAAAAAGACAGATATAATCATATCCAATAATGTACAGGAATTAGAAGAAACTTCAAGAATTGAAGAAGTGTTAGTAAATCAAATGGCTCTGCTGGAAGAAGAAAGAGAAAGATTTCTAGATACTTGGGGAGTAGCCAAAGACACTTCTATTTCTTTTGTCATAGAAAAATTTCCAGAAGATAATAAAGTATTGATTAATATTAAAGAAGAAATGAAAAATGTGATGGAAGAATTAAGTGATAGGAACAAGATAAACAATGATTTGATAATGGAGAATTTAGATTGGATTGATTTCAATATAAACTTAATTACCAGCAACCCCACAAGTCCTAATTATGGTAAGAAAGAGATAAAAGAAAACGGAAATAGTATTTTTGATAGGAAGGTGTAGGATATGTCATTTGGTGGATTATATATATCAATATCAGGATTACAAGCTACAAAGACGTCCTTAAACACAGTTTCACATAATATAGCTAATTCAGATAATCCCAATTATGTAAGGCAATCAGCCCTACATAAAGATAATTACTATAGAACAGATGGAAGGTTTCAAACAGGTACAGGAGTCAGTGTAGGAGAAATAAGACAAATAAGAGACGAGTTTTTAGATATAAGATTAAGACGAGAAATATCAAGCTTTGGATACCATTATGCAAAGTCGGGAATTTTAGAAGATGTAGAAGGTGTATTTAATGAAACAACTAATAGTGGTTTACAAAAAACAATGAATGAACTTTGGAGTAATTGGAATGAATTAGGTAAAGAAGCAGAAAGTCTAACTATAAGAGGTTTGGTTCATGAATCAGCAGTAGCTTTTACAGAAACAGTAAACCATATTTCTACTCAACTTAATCATATAAAACAGAGTTTAAACAAAGAAATAGGAAACAAAGTAAATGAAATAAATAATATTTTAAATGGAGTATCTAAGCTAAATAGCAAAATCAAGCTAGTAGAAGGAGAAAACAGTAGAATAAAAGCTAATGACTATAGAGACGAAAGAAATGCCCTACTAGATAGATTAGCACAGCTAATACCAGTTAATATTCATGAAAATAAATTTGGTGAATCAGTAATATCCATGCAGGGAAGAGATTTAGTAAATGGCAGCTATGTAAGCACTATAGATATAAGAAACAATGCTGAGGGTTTAGGAGAAATATACTGGCAAAATACTAATGAAAAAATAGAGTTAAGCTCAGGAGAACTAGCAGGATATATAAATGCTAGGGATGTGTCAGTAGTTAATTATATGGAGAGATTAGATACCTTAGTGAAGGATATAGCAGAAAAAATAAATGAAATTCATAGTAAAGGCTATGATTTAGAAGGAAATGGTGGAGTAGATGGGTCTGGAAATGGTCTTGGAGAACCTTTCTTTATAGGTATAGGTGCTAAAGGAGCAGCAGGTACTATTAAAGTAAATCCAGTTCTTTCAGATTACAATAAAATAGCAGCATCTACAGATCCAGATGGTATAGGAAATGGAGATATAGCAAATGAGATTTATAACTTAAGAGATTTAGAAATCACAGATGGTATGAATCCAGATGAATATTACAGAGATATATTTCTAAGTGTAGGAATAGAAAGGGAAGAGTCAAGAAACATAGTAAACAATCAAGGATTCTTAATTAACTCCATAGACGAAAAAAGAAAAAGCATCTCTGCTGTATCTTTAGACGAAGAAATGACCGATATGATAAAATACCAACATGCCTATACAGCCAATTCGAGAGTAATAAATGCTATTGATGAAATGATAGAAACCGTTGTTAATAGAGTAGGATTAGTGGGGAGATAATTCACTAATCCAAAATTTTTACGAAAGGATTGAGTAAATATGTTTTTTGGATTTAACTCGGCAGTAAGAGGACTTCTTGCATCACAGAGAGCCTTATATACTTTAAATCATAATATAGATAATGCAAATACAAAGGGATATTCTAGACAGAAAATAGAACAAAGAGCAACAAGCCCCTATCTAATACCGGGAACAGGATTTCTAGGAACTGGTACAGAAGTTTATAATATAGAGAGAATAAGAGACTCATTTGTAGACTTTAAATATTGGAATGAAACAGCTCCAATGGGAGAATGGGAAATCAAGAAAAATGCCTTAACAGAAATAGAAAAATTAATGGGAAAACCATCTAATAGTAGCTTTAGAAAATATATGGATGATTTTTATTCTAGTTTAGATGAAATGAGTAAAAATCCATCAGATGATGCTTTTAGAAAGCCAGTAAAAGAAAATGCTATGGCATTTACAAAACATTTAAATGATACAGCAAAGAGATTACAAAATATGGAAATAGAAACCAAATATAATATAGATATGAATGTAAGAAAGGTAAATAGCCTAAGTGAGCAAATAGCCGTACTAAATAAGCAAATACATTCATCAGAATTAGATGGAAGAAAAGCCAATGATTTAAGAGATAGAAGAGAAGTCTTAGTAGATGAATTGTCAAAACTAGTAAATATAAAGGTAAATGAATCACCAGATGGAAAATATACAGTATCTTTAGGGGGTATCTCCTTAGTAGATCATATATATACTAATAAAATAAGTTATGATGAAAAAGAAGATCCAGGTAAAAGGTTCATTTGGGAAAATGGGGGAAAAGTAAACCTTAGTTCAGGAACACTTAAAGGATTAGCAGATATGTATGAAGGTGATGGAGTAAATAACAGTTATAGAGGAATTCCATACTATATGAAGAAACTAGATGAATTTGCAACAGGATATGCAGAGAAGTTTAATGACCAACATAAACAGGGATATGACTTAAATGGTAACCCAGGAGAAGATTTCTTTGTAAGCACAGATGGTAATCCAGTAACAGCAGCAACTATAACTGTAAATGAAAAGATATTAGAAGATGTAAATTTTATAGCAGCAGCAGGTAGCGTAGGTGGAGATGCTGAAGACAATACGAACTTATTGGAATTAATAAACCAAAGAGAAGATAAAGAGTTTTTTAGTGGAGGCCTATCTCAAGGAACACCAGATGATTTTATAAAGGCTATAGTATCATCTTTAGCAGTAGATAGTCTTCAAGGAAAAAGAGTATATGGAACACAGGAATTGATGCAGAAAAACATAGAAATGAAACGTAGCTCCATATCTGGAGTAAACTTAGAAGACGAAATGGCAGATATGGTAAGATACCAACATACTTATGTAGCAGCATCAAAAATGATTTCCACAATGGACATGATAATCGATATTACAGTAAATAGACTTGGATTAGTTGGACGTTAGTTAAATTTATAGTTGTGAATTGTGAATAGAGACATAAATGTAACCAAAGGGAGTGACTAGCAAAATGCGTATAACAAACAATATGCTGATTAATAATATGACATATAATCTAAATGGTACATTACAAAGATTAGAAAGACTGCAATATGAAACATCTGTAGGGAAGAAATTTAGAGTGCCATCTGATGACCCAATAGCTGCAAGTAAATCTTTGAAATTTAATACAGATATATCAAAGGTAGAACAATATATTAGAAATTCTAAAGATGCACAGTCTTGGATGAAGGACACAGAATCCGCCTTAAAAGAAATAAAAGCAATACTTCATAGAGCTAACGAACTATCTGTACAAGCAGCCAATGGAACGAATACAGATGATTTAGATAAAATAAAAGATGAAATAGCAGAACTAAAAGGACATTTGATTCAAGTAGGTAATTCCACTTATGCAGGAAGATCATTATTTACAGGTTATAAGACAGATAAGAAATTATTAAATCCAGATGGAACATATAACATAGACTTAGAGAAAGATGCTGTTACTGGTAAGGAAGAAATATTTGAATATAATGTGGGAGTAGCTGAAACAGTTAAAATAAATATTTTAGGTAATAAGGTTTTTGGTAAAGCAACATATACAACTACTGATCCAGTTTCAGACATTACTGGTGGGCCAGGATATGGAGATAATATTACTGGTGGAAACACACCTTACTTAGTAGCAATATTTTCTCAACTAGAAGATGCACTTGAGAGTAAAGATACAGATAAACTTCAAAAAGCCATAGGAAATATAGAAGGCGCAATGAATAATGTACTATCGGTTACAGCGGAAATAGGGGCAAAGATGAATAGATTGGAGCTTACGCAGAATAAGTTAGAAGATCAAGTAATAAGCTTGAAAGAGCTGTTATCCTTTAACGAAGATGTAAGTCTTCCAGAAGCATATATGAAATTAGCTATAGAAGAAAACGTATACAGAGCAAGTTTATCGGTTGGTGGAAGAATAATTCAACCAAGCTTAATGGACTTTTTAAGATAATTATATGGCGTACTTAATAAGTACGCCATATTCCATTTTCTGGGTACAAATACTTATGGAAGAATCTTGGCAAATATTGTATAATATTCTTGAATAAAACATAGAATATAAAAATATTGATTGTCAATTTAAAATTGGAGGAGTTATAGTTGAAAATAGAAAAAGAAAAAATAATTCATTTCCCAGAAGGAATTCCTGCCTTTGAAGAAGAAAAGGAATTTGTAATTATATTAAATCATGACAGTCCTTTCAGTTATTTACAATCAGTGAAAAATGAGAACCTATCATTCATTATCATAAACCCTTTTGAAATATTTAGTGACTATGATATTCTGATTCCAGAAACAGCTAAAAATAGACTCAAAATAGAAAAACAAGAAGATATAATGATATATACTATAGTAGTAATTCCAGAAGATGTGGAAAACACTACAACAAATTTGCTAGGTCCTATAGTCATAAATACAAAAGAAATGTTGGGAAAGCAAGTAATATTAGATGACAAAAGATATAATACAAAACATTTTATATTTGACAAATACTCCCAAAAGGGGGTAAAATAGTATGCTTATACTTACAAGAAAAAAGGGAGAAGCTTTAATAATAGATAGAAATATAGAAATAAAGATAATGGAAATTGAAGATGGGAAGATAAAATTAGGCATAGAAGCACCTAAAAATATAGAAATTCTTAGAAAAGAAATATATAAAAATGTGGAAGAAGAAAACTTGGCTGCAATAAATAATAAATCTAAGATAGAAGATATAAAAAGGCTTTTAGGTAAATAGAATCTAAACAAAAGAACCTAAGGAGGACAACTATGGATGGTACAGTACAATATTACAATGAACAATCCAATAAATGGAATATATTGATTGTAGACAACGATAACTTTATACATCAGATAATAAAGGAAATGAATAAAGACTTTACCTTTGAAGGAAGAACTGTAAATTTCCATAGTGCATATAATACTAAGGAAGCCATTGAAGTCTTAGAAGATAATAGAGATATTGTACTTGTGTTGCTAGAAGCTTTTTTAGAAAAAGAGGATTCAAGTTTAGATTTAGTAAAATACATTAGAGAAGATATAAAAAATGAAGATATTAGAATACTTTTAATGACTGAGAAAAATATTAATGGACTAGAAGGCAATATAATATTTGATTATGATATAAATGGGTATGAAAAAAAGTCTGAACTTCTCTCTAAAAAAACTAGTACAGTTATATTATCATCCATAAGATCATTTAGAGATATTAGTCGTATAAAAAGTAATAGAAAATCTATGGAAAGAATAGTATCCTCTATATCAAATTTATACGAAAAAGATGCAATAGGTGATTTTTTAATATCTAGCTTATGCCACCTAAGCGCTTTGATTAATCAATGTAAAGGAATGGGGAAGGAAAACTGTAATATAAATTCCTTTGCAGCAGCAAGGGAAGGGACAAGCAATATATTTAGGATAATAGATGGAAAAGGAAAATATAAAGATTGTATCAACAAGACAATAAGAGAGTCAGTATCAGCTACTGATTTGATGAAAATAAATAAAATATATAATGAGGGAGAGCATGAATTATTTGACAATGTATATATTGCCAGATATAAAAGCACCTCTGGAAGTGAAGCTATTTTACTTGTAGAAAATCAAAGTAAAGATAATTATATAGATATTGAATTATTGGATATATTTTATAAATCTGTATCAGCAACCTTTGATAATTTATGCTTAAATTTAGAAATTGAAGAAACCCAAAAAGAAATACTATATACTTTAGGAGAAGTAACAGAGGCTAGATCAGAAGAAACAGGATCTCATGTAAAGCGGGTATCTAAATATTGTCAGATATTAGCAGAGGAGTATGGATTATCCCCAAGGGATATTATGCTACTTACTCATGCTTCCCCTATACATGACATAGGAAAAGTAGCAATACCAGATAATATATTACTAAAACCTGGGAAACTAACAGGAGAAGAGTTCAATATAATAAAAAGTCATACGACCATAGGCTATAATCTACTAAGAAATTCAAAACGAGAAATCTTAAAGGCAGCAGCCATAGTAGCCCATGAACATCACGAAAGATATGATGGTAAGGGATACCCAAGGGGATTAGTTGGGGAAGAAATACATATATTTGGCAGAATCACAGCCATAGCAGATGTATTCGATGCCCTAGACAGCTCAAGAGTATATAAAAAGGCTTGGGTAATGAATGATATATTAAATTACTTTATAGAAGAAAAAGGTAAACATTTTGACCCTAAATTAGTGGATATATTATTTGAAAACTTAGATAGATTCTTAGAAATAAGAGAGAAATATAGTGATATAACCGAGCAAAGCTCGGAACTGTAAATAACGGGAGAGATATGCTCTGCTTTTTTATAAGTAATATGTATAAAATTAAGGCATTTTAAAACTAGTTTAATTCAATTAGTTTTAATTCTTTCATACTATAAAAATTATGAAAAACTTCCATAAAATATTAAAGTATTATTTAATATAGTCGATAATACTTATAAGAAGGAATCTTCTTAATAAAATGGCAAGGAAGCCAAAAACAAAACTCAAGGAGGAATAAAGATGAGAATTAACAATAATATGATGGCAATGAACACACATAGACAACTAGGTATATCAACAAATGCTGGTGCAAAATCAATGGAAAAACTATCATCAGGATTTAGAGTTAATAGAGCTGGAGATGATGCGGCAGGTCTATCAATATCAGAAAAAATGAGAGGTCAAATAAGAGGACTTAATATGGCTTCTAAAAACTCTCAAGATGGTATATCAATGATTCAAACGGCAGAAGGTGCATTAGATGAAGTGCATTCAATACTTCAAAGAATGAGAGAATTAGCAGTACAAGCTGCAAATGATACAAATGTTACTGTTGATAGAAGCTCTATTGCAGACGAATTAACACAATTAAGTGCAGAGATAACACGTATAAAAGATAATACTGAATTCAATACTCAAAAGCTTCTTGATGGTAGTGCTGGTACAGTAAACCTACAGGTAGGAGCAAATGATGGTCAAAACATGGGATTGAATTTTGCTACTGCTGGTGTTAATCTTACTACTGTTGCTACAAATGTTGGAGTAGCCTCTACAAAGGTAGGTAATCATACTGATGCTACAGCTTTAGTAAAAACAATCAATGATGAACTTGAGACAGTTTCAAAAGGAAGATCATTATTAGGAGCATATCAAAATAGATTAGAGCATACTATTAAAAACTTAGACAACTCTGCTGAAAACTTACAGGCTGCTGAATCAAGAATTAGAGATGTAGATATGGCAAAAGAAATGATGGAGCAAACAAGACAAAACATATTACAACAAGCATCAACAGCTATGCTAGCTCAAGCTAATCAAGCTCCACAAACTGTATTACAATTATTAAGATAATTAATAAATTAATTTATAAAATGGCAAGGAAGCCAAAAACAAAACTCAAGGAGGAATAAAAATGAGAATTAACAATAATATGATGGCAATGAACACACATAGACAACTAGGTATATCAACAAATGCTGGTGCAAAATCAATGGAAAAATTATCATCAGGATTTAGAGTTAATAGAGCTGGAGATGATGCAGCAGGTCTATCAATATCAGAAAAAATGAGAGGTCAAATAAGAGGACTTAATATGGCTTCTAAAAACTCTCAAGATGGTATATCAATGATTCAAACAGCAGAAGGTGCATTAGATGAAGTACATTCAATACTTCAAAGAATGAGAGAATTAGCAGTACAAGCTGCAAATGATACTAATGTTACTGTTGATAGAAGTTCTATTGCAGACGAATTAGAGCAGCTAAGCGAGGAAATAGGACGTATAAAGGATAATACTGAATTCAATACTCAAAAGCTTCTTAATGGTAAAGCTGGTGCGGGAGATGGTAAGGTTAACTTACAAGTAGGAGCAAATGATGGCCAAAAAATGGAATTAAATTTTGCTACTAAAGGTATAGATTTATCAGATGTTCATGATGCTGTTAAAGTTGCTAAAGATAATGTTGACACTCATGCAAAAGCGACAGCTTTAGTAAAAACAATCAATGATGAACTTGAGACGGTTTCAAAAGGAAGATCATTATTGGGAGCATATCAAAATAGATTGGAGCATACTATTAAAAACTTAGACAACGCTGCTGAAAACCTACAAGCAGCTGAATCAAGAATTAGAGATGTAGATATGGCAAAAGAAATGATGGAGCAAACTAGACAAAACATACTACAACAAGCTTCTACAGCTATGCTAGCTCAAGCTAATCAAGCTCCACAAACTGTATTACAATTATTAAGATAATTAATAAATTAATTTATAAAATGGCAAGGATGCCAAAAACAAAACTCAAGGAGGAATAAAGATGAGAATTAATAATAATATGATGGCAATGAACACACATAGACAACTAGGTATATCAACAAATGCTGGTGCAAAATCAATGGAAAAACTATCATCAGGATTTAGAGTTAATAGGGCTGGAGATGATGCGGCAGGTCTATCAATATCAGAAAAAATGAGAGGTCAAATAAGAGGACTTAATATGGCTTCTAAAAACTCTCAAGATGGTATATCAATGATTCAAACGGCAGAAGGTGCATTAGATGAAGTGCATTCAATACTTCAAAGAATGAGAGAATTAGCAGTACAAGCTGCAAATGATACTAACGTTTCTGTTGATAGAGGTTCTATTGCAGACGAATTAACACAATTAGGTGCAGAAATAACACGTATAAAAGATAATACTGAATTCAATACTCAAAAACTTCTTAATGGTGGTGCAGGTTCAGGGGGTACAGTTAGTTTACAGGTAGGAGCAAATAAAGATCAAAAGATGGAATTAGATTTTACAACTGATGGAATAAAACTAGATACTGTTGTAACAGCAGTGGGAACATTAGCAGTAGCAAATGTAACAGACCATGCTACGGCTTCAGCATTAGTTGATACAATCAATACACAACTTGAGACAGTTTCAAAAGGAAGATCATTATTAGGAGCATATCAAAATAGATTAGAACATACAATCAAGAACCTAGATAATGCAGCTGAAAACTTACAGGCTGCTGAATCAAGAATTAGAGATGTAGATATGGCAAAAGAAATGATGGAGCAAACAAGACAAAACATATTACAACAAGCATCAACAGCTATGCTAGCTCAAGCTAATCAAGCTCCACAAACTGTATTACAATTATTAAGATAATTAAATCTCTAAGCGAGATAATAGAGGACCAGAGGAATATTTCCTCTGGCTTTTTTTATTAGGAGGTATCTATTATGAAAATAAGTTTATGTATGATAGTGAAGGATGAGGAAAATTTTTTAGGGAATTGTTTAAATAGTATTCATGAATATGTTGATGAAATTATTATTGTAGATACAGGTTCAAAAGATAAAACAAAAGATATAGCAATGAAATTTACGGAAAATGTATATGATTATATATGGTGTGATGATTTTGCTACAGCTAGAAATTTTTCTATATCAAAGGCATCTAATGATTGGATATTAGTTCTTGATGCGGATGAGATGGTAACATCTTTTGATGCTGTGAAAGTTAAAGAATTCATGAAAGATGACAATCTAAAAGTTGGAAGAATAAAGATTACGAATATTATTGATAGTCAACAAACTAATATAAAATCCACTGAATGGGTAAGCAGATTTTTTAATAAGAAGGAGTTTTATTATGAAGGAGTGATTCATGAACAAATCACACATAAATCAAAAAAACAATATAAAGTGGGAAAAATAGGAATTAATGTAGAACATTTAGGATATAAGAAAGAAATTATTGAGATTAAATGCAAAATTCAGAGAAATAAAGATCTTCTAATGAAAGAAATTGTAAAAAATCCTAACGATTTATATCTATGTTATCAGTTGGGTAAGACATACTATTTGGCAGGTGAATATGATATTGCTTGCGATGTGTTTGATAAAGCTTTGGAGTTATGTGATAGCTTCAAATATCCTTATGTTGAAGATTTGATAGTTAGCTATGGATATTCTTTAGTTAACTGTGAACGATATAATGAAGCTTTAGAATTAGAAGCATATAATAAATATTTTGAAGAATCGTCAGATTATAATTTCATCATGGGTTTGATATATATGAATAATGCCAAATTTGATAAGGCTATAGAAAGATTTAAAAGTTGTATTGGAAATAAAGAGGGAAGAATAGATGGAGTTAATTCGTACTTACCTAATTATAATATTGCTATTATATACGAAGTTTCAGGTGATATAGATATAGCACAAAAATACTATAGTAGATGTGGAAAATATAAATTAGCAGAGGATAGATTAAAAGAAATAAATATTAATAATAAAGAAAAAATTGGAGATAGTAGAATAAATAGTTTGGAGAATAGAAAGAAGATAGTCCTAACTCCTAGTTACATGAAATCTTTTAAATGTATTGGAGCAGAATGTGAAGATAGTTGTTGTGTTGGATGGAAAGTAACTTTAGATAAGGAAACATATTTAAAGTATAAAAAGATTCAAGATAAAGATTTAAGACCTATTTTTAATAAAATGATAGGTAGACAACGTAGTCAAAGTGACTTTTCCTCTTATGGTAGAATAAAGATGATGAAAGATGGTAGATGTCCTTTTTTAAACGAAAATAACCTAT
The DNA here is from genome assembly GCF_018917845.1 of Tissierella pigra. Taxonomy (NCBI): domain Bacteria; kingdom Bacillati; phylum Bacillota; class Tissierellia; order Tissierellales; family Tissierellaceae; genus Tissierella; species Tissierella pigra. The sequence continues at coordinate 3,162,019 of NZ_JAHLPJ010000001.1, read as the reverse complement.
GTAAGATTCATGGAAAGTTGGGAGAAGAATATCTTTCTGATACTTGTGCATTATATCCAAGACATGTTAATAAGATAGATGGAAAATTAGAAAGAGCAGCTGTGATGTCTTGTCCTGAAATAGCAAGACTTGCACTATTAGATGTAAGAGGAATCTATTTTGAACAAATAGAAGAATATAGTGATAGAATTAAAATTCATAAAGTGTTTGATACAGAAGGGCATTTATATATAAATAAACCTGAAAGATACTTTTGGGATATTAGGATATTTAGCCTATCATTACTACAAAACAGAAACTATAGCTTAGGTGAAAGATTGATTCTATTAGGAATAGCATATGAGAGAATTGAAGAAGTTTCTAAGAGCAATAAAACAAGTGAAATACCATTAGTTCTGGAAAGTATAAATAATATGATAGACGCAGGTCTGCTAAAAGAGGAATTAGATAATGTTCCAACAAATATTCAGACCCAGATAATATTGATTCAAAAAATGATTAATCAAAAATTGATACAAGGAATACAGAATAATAGATATAAGGAATGTATTGAAGAGACATTGGAGGGGATAGGATTTATAGGACAGGAAGTAGATGAAAAATCAGAAAGCATAATAAAAAGGTATGAAGAGAACTATAGGAAATACCTTGTACCATATCTTGAAGAGAAAGAATATATTTTAGAGAATTATTTAGTAAATGAATATTTTAAAGAACTAATGCCTTTTGGTAAATACCAATCAATATGGGATTCATATATATTTTTATCTGTATTATATAGCATGTTAAAACTCCATATGATAGGTATGTCTGGCTATCATAAGGGAATGACTGATGAACTAGTTTTGAAATTAATACAATCTTTCTCAAAAATAGTATTGCATAATGATCAATATATTTATGAACTTATAAAAGCGATAAAAGATAAAGGGTATGGAAATTTAGCTTATATGACTATATTAGTTAAAAATTAGGGAGGAGAATTGATTTATAAATCGCAGTAGTAGAAATTAGAGATTATGTATTATAAGATATTTTGGGGACTTCTAAATTGTTTAAATGGGGTTATTAATTACAGCATAAATATAATAGGAAACCAAATAATATTCTAAAGGTAAAGGAGGTAATAATAATAGAAAGATACATAGAAGTAATTCAAAGATTACTGCCGTTGTTAGATTCTATTGAAGAAGGTATACTTTACTCAAAAAAACAAGTACAAGAACTGAAGTATGAAGAAGCTAAAGAAATTTTAGAAGATATAACTTTAGGAATAATTAGTATTAAAGATGCTATGCAACCAATTTTACAGCATTTGTCTAAAAACAATATATTAGAATTAGAAACCAAGTTGTTAAATAATCTTAATAAGATAATAAGTATTTATAAATATAGAAAAGAAGTAGAACTAGAGAAATTGATAGGAGAAGGATTATTGATTACATTCAACCATTGGAAAGAAGCTTTAGAAAAGGCATTATTACCCTATATAGTATCTTAATTTGGGATGCTATATAGGGATTAGATCTTTAATAAGCAGTTAGTAAGATTACCGAACTTAATAGGATTCATAAAAATACAATTTACATATAGAATAATATTATATGATACTCACATATAACATAGTTCAGCAACCTATATAAAAAAGGAAAGACTAAATGAGCAAAAATAAAAGAGAAAACATTAAATATAAAGGAGGCATACCAATGGATATAGCAGCATTATCAACAGAACTAAGCCAAATGAAATTGGCTCAAGAAGCCAGTATTTCAGTAATGAAAATGGCAATGGATATATCAAAAGTACAAGCTGTAGATTTAACTCAAATGTTAGAAGCTAATACTAAAGTAATGGAGCAATCAATAACTCCACATATAGGGCAGAATATAGATATCAAACTATAAAGACAGATTTCAAAATCTGTCTTTTTTAAAATAAGAATTGGATATTTGGTTAAAGGAGAAATTACTATGGATAACAAAAAGCAAGAGATAATTTCATTATTAGATACTATGGATAATAATACATTGGAGTGGCTATTATATCTAATAAAACTAAGACATAAAAGCGGAGATAATATAAATTATTCTATGAATCCAGATGTTAAAGAAATATGGGATAAAGCATGTAAACTTATGGAGGTAGAGCTAACAGAAGTTTCGTATAATACTTGGATTAAAGGCATAGTTCCTATTGAAATTGCTGAGAGTAATTTTAAGCTAGGAATAGTAAATCAGTTCAATAAAGAAATTATTGAAGGAAGATATATAAAATTAATTGAAGATGCCTTATTTTATGTTACAGATATAAATTTTGATGTAGAGTTTATTGTATAGTATTCAAGTAGGATAAAAAAAGTATTATAACTATAAAATCTATTCTATTGTTATTCAATATGATATAATTATACTAGTAAAGTTCAAGAAGTTGGAAAAGGTGAAGATCATTATAATACATACATAACAATTAATCAGGCAAAAACAATGAAATTTATAATAGGGGGTGATTATAATTGGAAGATAAGATGTTTGATTTGATGGAAAAGATGTATATTGAATTTAGTAAGAGATTTGATAACATTGAAAATGACATTGGTATATTAAAGACTGGTATGAGTACATTAAAAGAGGATGTAACAAAAATAAATACAAAAATTGAACATGAGCTTATGCCTAAGACTACTATTTTATTTGATGGGCATAGGCAACATTCAGAACAATTAGATAGAATCTAGAAGGAAGTATCTAAACATGAGGAGATAATTTTAAGAAGAATCAAATAAAATTAAATATCCCTAAATAAGAGTTTAACTCTTATTTAAGGATATTTAATTAATTTATAGCTATATTTATTTCAATAGGGATATTATCTACTAAAAGCTCAATACATAGAAGCTTCGGAGTATTGAATTTGGTTTTAATATTACTTCCATACATAAGAGTAGGAGTTGAAATATTAATATTTATATCCATAGTAGAAAATTCGATACTAGCATTGGCAGTAAGCATATTGGAAAGTTCAGATATGGCACTCTGAGCCATTTCATCAAATTCAGCAACTTCCATACCCATCATCATTTTAGAAGCAATCTTCTTAGCATCTTCTGTAGTTAAGGAATAAATAACATTGCCCTTCAAATCTCCTACAATTCCAACGATTATTAATACACCATCAGTAACTAGTTCTCCTTCATTAATGTTAATTTTGCCTTTTTCAACCTTTTCAAATCCTATTTGAGGCATTACATTTTTAAATGATGTTAAAAATGGGTTAATATATTTTACATCCATTGTGCATCACCATCACTGAATCCTATATTTAAAACCATTTCTCCAAAATCAGTATTGATTTTCACCAAGAATGTTTTAAATTTTACTGATGATACTGTTAAGCTGTCACCAGAAAATATTGAAGGAGGAGACACTCTTAGTCCCAATACTTTATTTTGTCTATTAAGTATAGAACAAGCATTACCCGATACAATATTTGTAAACTCTCCTATAACTGCCATGACTTCATTAGAATTATTGGTTTCTCTTCTAAGGGCTTTGCTGGATAGAGTAGTAGCTGTTTCAATAGACATATCTAATATCATTCTGCCAGAGTATTTGCCAATAATACCAACGACTACAGATATGCCTTTTGATTTTAATAAATCGTTAGAAAGACGTTCATCAGTAAAATTAGGAATTGTCTTTGTCATTTTGTTTAAAGCATCAGCAAATGCTTCTTTAAATACAGGTAAGTATAGGTTTTGAAAAGTTTTAAATTGCTCCTTGTCTTCCATGATTCGATTAATAGCTAGTATAAGGTTATCTTCATCAATTGGTTTTTGAACATAGGCATCGACATGATGTTCTTTAGCTTTTTTTAACATCTCTTCATCCATCATAGCACTTACCATTATAACTTTAATATTTTTATCAATTTTATAGACTTCCTTTGTACACTGAAATCCATCTGTATCAGGCATAGTTACATCCATAGTAATTATATCGGGTTTGGCGTCCGATACTACTGAAATTACTTCTTCAAGGGAACTAGCTTGTCCCACTACTTCAAAGCCATTTTTTTCAAGAATATCTTTAATAAGTACAATTGAGAAATAAGAATCATCAACTACAACTACTCTTTTTTTAGTCAAAATAATCACCCCTAAAGATTTTATTCTTAAGCATAAACTACTCTTTTATTTATAAAAAGAATATTTATTTAGTTAAATTAAATAACTTTTTCTGATTATGTAAAGGAACGCCTCCTATTATCCTTATTATAATTATACCCTATAATGTTTATTCTAAATATATTTATATTTGAATTTATCCATGTATTGGAATATAATCAAGATAGATTAATTATTTCATAGTAAAAACTGTAGAAGAAGTATAAATGGCTATGAATAAACAAAATAACTTCTTGGAGGGATAAAAATGGATAGTAAGTTAAGTGGAAAAGAATTACAAGAAAAATTAACGCACAAATGGAAAAATGTATGGGAAACATTAGATAATGGTGAAAGAGAAAAAGCTTTTGCTATAAATGAAGAGTACAAGGATTTTTTAGATAAAGGTAAAACAGAAAGAGAAGCAGCAGAACAAATAATTAAAGTAGCATCTGAAAATGGATATATATCCATAGATGAAGCTATAGAAAAGGGAATAAAGCCAACTACAGGAATGAAGATATATGCCAACAATAAGGACAAGGCTGTTGCATTATTTGTAATAGGAGAAGAAAGCTTAGAAAAAGGAATGAATATAATTGGTTCCCATTTAGATTCTCCAAGAATAGATTTAAAGCAAAATCCTCTTTATGAAGATTCAGACTTTGCTTTATTAAAAACTCACTATTATGGTGGAATTAAAAAATATCAATGGGTAACATTACCATTAGCCTTACATGGAGTTGCAATAAAATCCAATGGAGAGAAGGTTAATATTGTAATAGGTGAAGATGAAAATGATCCAGTATTTTTTATAACTGATTTACTTCCTCATTTGGCTAAAGATCAAATGGAAAAGAAAATGGGTGATGGAATTACAGGAGAAGGATTAAATGTTTTAATTGGTAGTATTCCCTATGCAGATAGTGATTTAAGTGAAAGAGTTAAATTAAATGTGCTTAATATACTAAATGAGAAATATGGAATAACTGAAGAAGATTTTACTTCAGCAGAATTTGAGATAGTACCTGCTGGTAAATCAAGAGATGTAGGTATAGATAGGAGTATGGTTGGAGGATATGGACAAGACGATAGAGTTTGTGCCTTTACTTCTTTTAAAGCTATACTTGATATAGAGAAGCCAAAGAAAACGGCAGTTGCTTTATTTGTAGATAAAGAAGAAATCGGAAGTGTAGGAAATACTAGTATGGAGTCTATGTTCTTTGAAAACGTTGTTTCAGAATTAATCAATCTTACAGAAGAAAACTATTCAGAGCTTATGGTAAAGAGAGCACTTGCAAATTCTTGTGTACTTTCAGCAGATACATTGGCAGGATTTGACCCTAATTATCCTGAAGTTTTAGATAAGAAAAATTCACCCTTTATAGGAAATGGCATAACTTTAGTAAAATATACTGGTGTTAGAGGTAAGGGTGGAAGTAATGATGCTAACTCTGAATACTTAGGGAAAATCAGAAAGATATTCAATGATAATAATATAGTATGGCAAATGGGTGAACTTGGAAAAGTTGATCAAGGTGGCGGAGGTACTATTGCTTATATTCTAGCAAAATATGGAATGGAAGTAGTAGACTGTGGAGTTCCATTGTTAAGTGTACATGCTCCTTATGAGATTGCAAGTAAAGCAGATGTATATATGACTTATAAAGGATATAATGCTTTTTATGAAAATTAATATTGATTAGAAGTGGTCTATATTTACATCTAGGCTTATAGGACTAAATATACGAACATACTATCAATTTAATCTCCATATGATATAATTATATGGAGGTGGTCTTTATGTCATATATGGTATGTAAAAGATGTAGCAAGATGTTCCAAAGAAATGGTAGACTCTACTGTGATGATTGCTTTGAAATAATTGAAAAAGAACATGATTTGGTTATAGAATATGTTAGGAAATATCCTGATGCTACTATTTTAGATATTATTGCGGCAACTGGTGTTACTCTTAAAAGTATCGATTGTTTAGTAGAAGAAGGGTTTGTTTCCTATGTAGACAACAAGATACAAGAAATAGATGAGGAAAGATTAGCAGAGGTAATGGACAAAATATTAAGCAAAAGAAGTAGATTCCACCTACAAAATAAAAAATGAAATATAACTAAAGAAGAATCCCCCTATAGATAATATAGGGGGAATTTTTATCACTATTCTTCTTTAGCCCAAGCATCAAGTTTTTCCATAGTCAATTTATAGGTTTCTTTAGATACATCAGGTAGTTCTCCTAATATCTTTTCTGCTTCCTTAAATCCTTGCTCAATTGCAGATCTAAGGGTTTCAGCTTTAGACTTGTCTCCACCAGATATGGCTATGGCAAAATCTACTAGTCTTTGGCTTACAGCTTCTGCTCCAAGAGGACCATCGGGACCTATTAATGCTTTAGCTTCTAGTCTTGCTGTTTCATCTACTTCTACGATTTCATCAGCACCTAACAACTCAAGGCTCTTTCCTTGACGTTTAAGCATTTCTTGTACTAGTCTTATTAATTGGGAATGAGCTTCTTGACTTTGTCTTTTCAATTTAAGAATAGTATTTTTATCATAAACATGAGATGTTTCCTTTTGCTCTGTCTTCTCATAGACTGCTGCTGGAGTTTCGTTAGTTGTTTGAGTATCCTTTGCTTCTGTCTTTGAATCTATTTTCTTTTCAGCTTCTATTTTATCTGTCGTTGCCACAGGTGTAGTTCTTTGAATATTTTCAACTCTCATTATAATCACCTCTAATATATCTATCGGTAGATTTAGAAAAACCTTAAATTTTTCCATGTAAAATTTGGAAACTTTATATGATTTTATTTATGATTATATTTTTTTATAGATGTAGGAATAATTCCCTAAATTCTAATAAATAGGTAGAAGATATTGACAAAATATGGTAACATATAACATAGTTTGACATATATTATACATATATATCTAATTTAAATATAAGGAGATGCTGTAATGAAAAAAACAAAAAAAGATGAAACGAGGGTTAGTGGTAAATCTGGAAGTTTAAAAACAAGAATGATTATATCTAACGTATTGATTTTACTAATAGTGTCTTTATCTATGGCTTTAATATCATATATACTTTTTTCTAAGAGTATAAATGGACATATGGATACAATTTTATCCAATAAAGCTTATGATTCAGCTAAAATAATTAATGAAAAGATAGACAAGTTCTTAATCGGTATTGAAGGTGTTGCTAGTCACGACATTATATCTAATCCAGAAATAAATATGGAAGAAAAGTTTAATATTATGAGACAAGAGAAAGAAAGACTAGGTTATACAGAATTATACATTGCAGATTTAAATGGAATTGTACAATTGGAAGATGGAAGTACTTTAGACCTTTCTGACAGTGCTGATTTTAAATTAGCAAAAAGTGGACAAAGTGTTTTACTGGAAGCCATTAAAAGTCAAATAACAGGAGAAAATCTACTGCCTATCTCCGCGCCTATTAAACATGATGGAAAAATAGTTGGAGTATTATTAGGCTCTAAATCTGTCGATGAACTTTATGGAATTATAAATGAAATAAGCTTTGGAGAAACTGGTGATGCTTATTTAGTCAATGAACATGGAGAATTAATAGCGTATAATATTCAAGAAGTAGTTGAATCTGGAGAAATCACCATTGAAAATATGAAAACAATACCTGAATACGATGGGCTAGTAAATGTATTTGAGAAAATGGTTGCCGGTGAGTCAAGTGTAGACAAATATTTTTATGATGGAGAAATGAGATATGCTAGTTATACACCAGTGGGGGGCAAAGGCTGGTCTGTGGCAGTTGCCATAGATGTAAGTGAAATGGCAAAGGATTTAAATGATTTAGGAAAATTCATGATAATCATTACAATATCAGCATTAGTAGTAGGTGTAATATATTCAGTTTTATTTAGTAACTCCATTATTAAACCCATAAGAGAAATAACCGAAAACATGAAGGAATTAGCAAGGTTAAATCTTAAAAATGATATAAGTCCGAAGGTTTTAAATAGGAGAGATGAAATAGGAGAAATAGGAAAGGCAAATAAGATTGTAACTGAGAATCTAAGGGATTTTGCCAGTATGGTAAATGTGTCAGCAGAGCAGGTGGCATCTTCTTCTGAAGAGCTAACTGCTGTATCTGAGGAATCTACTTCTGCTTCTACTAATATGGCAGAGGCTTCTTCTGAAATTGTTATAAGCTCTGAAAATCAATTAAACGATTTATTAAATGTTACGTCTTATATGGAAGAAATCTCTGCCCAAATACAAGAAATAAGTAGCAATGCAGAATCCATAGATACTTTAAGCAGTGAGGTAGCAGATAAAACTCATATAGGTAAGTCCAAAATGGTTGATACAGATGTTCAAATGAATAATATTGTAAAGAGTTCTGAAGAAGTAAAAACGTCTTTATTAGAAGTAGATAATAGCTCCAATGAAATGGATGAAATTATAAATGTAATTAGGTCCATAGCAGAACAGACAAACTTACTGGCATTAAACGCTGCTATAGAGGCAGCAAGAGCAGGTGAGGCTGGTCGTGGTTTTTCTGTAGTAGCAGATGAAATTAGAAAATTAGCTGAAGAAACATCAGTATCCACTGGCAGAATAGACAGTATAATAAGGGAAAACCATGATTTAATAGAAAAAGCTAATTATAATATGGAGTTAAGCAATTCTGAAATCAACAAAGGTATGGTTACTGTAAAGGAAGCCACAGAATACTTTAATCAAATTTCTGAATCTATAAATAAAGTAACAACACAGGTAGACAATATTACTAAGGCTATAAACCAAGTAGCAGAAGGAACAGAAAATGCAGTAAAAGGGGCAGTAGCTATTGAAAGTATGAGTAGAGGTATAAATGACAGTATTCAAAATATATCTGCAGCAACAGAGGAGCAAACAGCTTCTATGGAAGAAATTGCATCCTCATCAGAGTCTCTGTCCCAATTAGCAATAGAATTGAGGGATTTAGTAGCAAAATTTGAAATGTAAAAAATAATAGGTTAGACCAATTGGTCTAACCTATTATTTTAATTATTTTTTACATACCACAATGTAGCATTTATTTCTCCACCTAATATTATTATAATACTGCTCATATAAAGCCAAATAAGTAAAACAATGATTCCACCAAGACTACCATAGGTCTTTCCATAGTTTGCAAAGTTATTTACATAATATGAAAATATAGTAGATGTAAAAATCCAACCAATAGATGCAAATATGGCACCAGGCATAGCACTCTTTAAGCTAATTTTCCCATGACTTCTTATGGAAGGTATAAATCTATATAATAATGCAAATATAAGAATCATAAAACCTAAGGATATAATAACTCTAAAATATCGCCAAAAGGAAATAAACTTTTGTGTAATTCCTAGAAAATCAAATAATCGATTTCCAAGGACTTCTCCAAAGACTAAAGTTAAAAGTACAATAAGTAACAAGAATAAAAGTGCTAAGGTAAATAATATAGCCATGGCTCTTAATTCTATATAATTCCTTGTCTCATTTACATCATATGCTTTGTTCAACGCCCGAATAAGTGCCATTATTCCCTTAGAAGCAGCCCAAAGACCAGTTATAGCACTTAGGGAAAGAAGAGTTTCACTACTGGTTGTTATGGTTTCTACTAGCAAAGTATATATTATCCTTTGAGTATCCATTGGTAGCAAAACTATTATACTATGTAATACATCCTCTCGTGCAATAGGTGTATACGTTAATATATTTAGAAAAAATATTAGAAATGGGAATATGGATAATATTAAATAATATGACAATTGGGCACCTATTGCAGTTACATTATCATCTCCTATTCTGAACAATAATTCTTTTAAGAATCGACTATATTTATTATTATACTTATCTAGCCAATTTAACAAAAAAACACCCCCCAACTATATATACTAGTATTTTACCATAGAAATACATATTTAAACATTAGTTGGAGTTAGTTTCTTAGTCTAATAAATCCTCTAAGGCCATATTGAAAAGTTCTTTAAGACTTTCTTTATTTGTAGTGTAGTAGTATCTGTTATTTATAATACTAGGCTCAAAATTTAATATTTCTAAGTCTAGAAGTAAGTTTAAGTGATAGGAAAGAGTAGCTGTAGTTAAGTGAAAATAATCCGCTAGTTCCTTGTTATACCAAGGTCTTTTAGAAGTTAACTTTAATATCTCTATTCTCTTATCATCAGATAATGCTTTAAATAATGCCTTATATGTGTCACGTTTCTTTCTGTTTTCAAATCTATGTTCTACAGTTTGCCCACAGGACATGACTAGAATATCTTCAAAGGTAAAATAAATTACTCCTACATCCATATAAAAACTCATATAAATAATCATTTCTTTGTGAAGCTCTATAGCTTTAGAATAGTCTCCAATTCCAATAGTATTTATGAAATCAGTAGGATTTTTTTTAAATAGATCATTGTGAAAAATAAGTCTCTCATCCATATAATTATAAACTCTGTCCTCAAAAGGTTCATAAAACTCCTTATAAAAAGTTTGCAATACATCTATTAACTTATTTTTATATTCTAAAGGATGAATTTTCATTTGCATAAAGGCTGATGCTATTTCAGGGGAATAAGCTTCAGTTAAGGTGTCTTTTAACGCTATATCATCATCTAGTGAAGCTGGAAGCTCATAATATTTATAGGAGAATTCAATCATAGTAGAAGTATCTAAAGTCTTTAGAGATTCTATTAATTCCAAAGGATCTTTTATATCTTCCATCATCACTAGATTTAGACAAACATCTAATAATCTATAGGTTTCATCTGTTACAAATATTAAGTCATTACGAAAAAAAGGAGAAATATTATCATCTATATATTTCAACCAATCCTTTACTTCCTTATTTGGAGAAAAATCCATAATTCCTTTAGCAATGTCTTTTTCCAAGTCTGGAGTATTCCAATAAATTTGACGAGTTTTACTATTAGTATATTTCAGAATAGATACAATAAATTCGATTGCTTTGTTATATTCAATTTTACATGATATTATGCTTTCCATTTGACCCCTCCTAATTAGTCTTATATAAATGATACAATATACTGAAAATTAATTCAATACTAAATCAAAAATGCATTAGAAAAGTTTCTAACATAAACTTCGATAATTATATTGTAACATAAAGGAATATATGGTATAGTTTGTCTTAAGATAAGGTTTGCAATTTTCTGTAAATAAGAAAATGAAAAGATACTTTAAACTATTATTCGTTTTATATTTTTACAATAAGTATTAAGACTTAATAGTCCAAATTAATTATCTGTTTAAATAATATCACGTATAAAGAATATTTCTTATTGCGATAAATTCCATAATTAAGGAGGTGAAGCAAGGTATAAGCGATTAATCGATATATATTCATAAAATTTTTAATCAATTTAGTTTTCAACTAGGATATAGACTATATTTTAAATTTATTGGACTATATAACCTTATCAAAGTACAAAGACTAACCTTTCCTATAGCATATCATCTTTGCTTTTCACCATCTTGGAATAGGGTTTAATGCCTAAGTTTAAATGGCTAATATCATATAAGGAGTGTGAAAGTAGTGAAACTAGTTAGACAAAGGATTCTTAGTTTTATATTAATTTTTTCTCTTGTATTGGGAATGACCCCAGGAAGTTTTGCAGAACAAATCACATCTGGAAGCACCCAGAAAACGAGACATTCTGGTGGCTTAATTGGATTTGATGGGGAATATGCCCTTAAAGGTGATGGAAGGCAGATTTCAATTATTGTAGAGTTAACTAATCAACCAGAAGAATTGGAACACGTAGTAGGAACGTATAAAGATAGAAAAACATTTTCTACCTTTAATGCCGCAATGAATGCGGAGCGTGATAGAGCAGATTTTCTAACAGCATTAGATGAGTTATCTGGTCAATCATCGAACTTTAAATCAAGAGCTGTTAGTATTTATAATATAAATGCCACGTATACAAGTGCTATCAATGGGTTTGCCTTAACAGTATCAGATACACTTATTCCAAAGTTGATGGAGCTTGAAAGTGTGTACGCTATCTATCCAGATGAAGAGATTAAGGTAGACCTGCCTGAGGTAGACTACGATGATATAAGCAAGGAATTATTTGGAATCTCAAGCGGTACAGGAGAAACTATCCAGGTTGGAATGGGGGATAGCCGTAAGTATTATGAGGTGAATAAGCTAATAGAAAAGGGATTCACGGGAAGAGGTGTAACTGTAGGAGTTATCGATAGCGGTGTTGATTATAATCACCCTGACCTAAAAGATACTTTTTCTGACACACTTCCAAACGGGAGAATTCCACAAGTAGAAGAACTTCTTAATGGTAAGTTCATTGGAAGAAATTACATTAATAACGGTAGGGGAGAAAATGATCCTATGGACGATCAAGGTCATGGTACTCATGTATCAGGTACAGTTGTTGGACGAGGAGTCAATAGTCCAATATCTGCCTTAGGAATTGCTTCTGAAGCAACCCTTGTTAGTTATAAGGTAATCAATGAAAACGACAGTGTCCAAGCTAGTTGGCTTATTAGCGCCATGGAGGATGCAGTGGAAGATGGTTGTGAGATTATTAATATGTCTCTAGGATGGAGTAGAGAAAATGGGCCATCACACATTACTACTGTAGCTATAAATAACCTTGCTTTAATTAATCCTGATGTACTTTTTGTCGTATGTGCTGGTAATACAGGGCCTAATAGTAGTACCCTTTGGTCTCCTTCAACTTCCCCGCTAGTAATGACTGTTGCTAATGCAATGCTCCCATCAGTAGATAAGAAATTTACTGTTAGAGTTAATGATGAAGAAATAGAAAGTCAAGGGGCAGAAATTAACTTAATTAGAGATGAGTGGGAGAATAAGGTGATTGAGAAACAAGGTCTATATGAATTAAGAGGAAGTTATCTAAGACCTACACAAGACAGTACTTATAAAATGTTACTGTTGCCAACAGTAAAGAAAACTCAGTCAATAAACCAAGTAGAAGAGATAGAAGAAGTAGAAGAGATAGAAGAGGTAGAAGAGGTAGAAGAGGTAGAGGAGTTAGAAGAAGTAGAGGAGTTAGAAGAAGTAGAAGAGTTAGAAGAAGTAGAGGAGTTAGAAAAAGTAGAGGAGTTAGAAGAAGTAGAAGAGTTAGAAGAAGTAGAGGAGTTAGAAGAAGTAGAGGAGTTAGAAGAAGTAAAGGAGTCAGAAGAAGTAAAGGAGTCAGAAAAAGTAGAAGAGATAGAAGAGGTAGAAGGGAAAAAAATAAAAGAAGAGAGAATTGTAGAAAGCACCTGGGATAATTTAGGGGTTGGATTAGAGGAAGAATTTAATTCATATAAGGAAACCCATAAAGAAAAGAATGATTGGGAAAATACTATTGTGGTTTTAAAGCGTGGACAATCTTTCGATGATACTGTAAGAAGACTTCGCAATCTTCATGGAGGATCAATTATTGTTATTAATAATCCTGGACAGGATTATAGTAATATCTCCTTCTATCAACAATCCTACAATAATTATTTGCCTGTATTCACAGTTAGCTATGAAGAAGGTATGAAATTAATTGAAGGAATGGAAGCTGGAAAGGAATATGAAATTAGCTTTACAAATATGGAAGATTTGGGAGAGGTAGAAATTAATAGCAGTAGTTCTCGTGGTCCAGTTAAATCAACTTATGATGTAAGACCAGATATTACAGCTAATGGAACTAGCGTCTTATCTACTGTGCCTCAATTTTATGCTGGTGTAAATGATTATGACTATTCTTATGCTGCAATGACAGGTACTTCTATGGCAACACCTCATATCTCAGCTTTTGCAGCTATACTTAAACAGCAGAATCCTAATTGGAATGCGTTGCAACTTAAGGCCCATTTAGCCAATACGGCAGATCCTAAGATTATGGCTGAAAGTGTTTATACTCAAGGTTCTGGTATGATACAACCTCATGTAGCATTAGATAATACAAATTTTTATGCTACGGCAACTAACTATAATGCCTACTATCGTACATCTACAGGTGACATTGATATGCAGAACACAGAAGGTACTACTATTAGTTTTGGACTAGTTAAGTCTGGTAAAGATTCTACTAAGACAATTCCTGTTACATTAAATAACGACGGAATAGGAGATGAAATGTTTAATGTTACGATAGAGATGAGCGGTTATAGAAATGTTACTGTAGAAACTTCTGAGAATAATATTAGAGTATCTTCTAATGGTGAGAAAACTATTGATATAATAGCTAATGTATCTTCAGCAGCGGAGCCTGGAATCTATGAAGGATATTTAAAGCTAACTCAGGAAGGAACTAGTAATCCTATTACCCTTTATATGCCATTTGCTATTTATGTGGATAATGAATGGAAGGATGAGTCAGCTTATAATGACAAATTAACTTTCGTTCAGGTAGCAGCTATTTCTAACGGGGAAGATCGTCAAATTAAAGAGTTATCACCTCACAAAAGTTCTGAGTCCATTGTTCACTATCAATTTATTAGAGATTTCGATTTCTTTGATTGTTTAATAGCAGATTCTAAAGGGAATATTATAGGATATGTAGATAAGGAAAAGTATAATGATACTAGCACTGGGGGAAATTGGTATTATTGGGGTCTTATGACAGGCTGGTACTATCCATATATAGAAAGGGATGGTAAAAAAGTTTTAGCTAATGAGATGGAGCTTTTACCAGAGGGACACTATAAGTTCGTACTTCATCCTCAAAATTTAAATGGTGAAGAAGCATTTTTCTCAATGGATTTTGTAGTAGATAATACTTTACCAGAGATTACTTTTAATAATTCTATAGATGAAAATTGGTACTATAGTGTTGATGGAGAAGAGTTAGTTCTTAGTGGTAAGATTTTCGACCAGGGAACTAAGACGATGCAAGAAGCGGGAATCAATTCAGAAATGAATTATCGTCTATTTGGACGAAAGACTAGCCAACAAGATAATATAGTAGTTGTAGAAGCAAATGATAAACTTTATCGGGGCATAATTGAAACAGATGGTAAGTTTACTATTAGAATGCCATCTAACATAGAAATTAGTGAGGCTACTGTATACTATGGAGACCATTTCTTACCCGTTGGGCAAGAGTTGGCATGGGAAGAATATCAGGCAGTTGAAGGTTTTAGCCCAGATAAGTTGTCTTATATGGGAGTGACGCCAAGGGAGACTCAAAATCTAGTGCCATGGATGTATTTCTATGCTTATCGTGCAGCAAATATGGGACAGATTAATGTTACATTAATAAATGATGAAAAGATGCCAATAGACCCAATAGATCCAACAGAACCAACAGAACCAACAGAACCAACAGAACCAACAGAACCAGGTGGAAGTACACCAACGGAATCAGGATCGGGTAATATTCATTCACCTAAGGAGGACAATAAAACTACTACAAAAGCAGAACCGACATACAGTAATGGTAGGGTAGAGCTTAAACTTGAACCTACAATAAAAGATGGTATTGCTTTAATTAATGTGGATAACAAACAATTAACTAAGATGATAGAAATATTAGCTGAGCACAAGGCTGATAATGTAGTTATTATTCCACAAAGATTGGGAGACCAGGATTTTGTTCAGGTACAACTACCTAAGGATGGTCATCTAAAACTTGCCAAATTTGGGGTTGATTTGGTAATCAAGACTAGTAATAGTACTATTACTTTACCAAATAAGGCGTTAGCAGCTTTTAACGATGGTATAATGGAAATCAAAATTTTGAGTATTCAAAGAGATAGTATAGATATATCAGTAAAGATTAATGGTACGGAAATGAGAAATATTCCAGGAGGATTAGAAATTATTTTACCTGTTGGAGCCACTAGTCAAAAATTCGTTGCAGTATTACAATATCCAAATGGGGACCAAAAAATATTACGTAAGAGTATAGTTTTATCTAATGGAGATGTATATGCAAATATATCTGAACTAGGTACTGTGAAAATCTTACAAAAAGAAGATACTTTCACCGATATTAGGAATCATTATGCAGAAGAGGCAATATCCTTTGTTACAGCTCGTGAGTTGTTTATGGGAAAATCTCAGACAAACTTTGGACCTAATGATTTTATGAATCGTGGAATGCTTGTAACTGTTCTTAATCGTTTAGAAAATGAAGAAAAGTCACAGGGTAAACAAATGTTTACTGATGTTAATAAAAATTCTTACTACTCTGAGGCAATTAGCTGGGCTGCAGAAAATGGAATCATATCTGGAACTGGTGATGGAAAATTTGCTCCAGATTCATTTGTTAGTCGTGAGCAATTAGCTACGATAATTTATAGATATGCTAAAGTTTATGGTTATGATCATAGCTTTAAAGGCAATGAAGATTTGGAAAAGTTTGCAGTAGATATTAATAATACTAGCAACTGGGCACAGCTGGCTATGAATTGGTGTGTGGCTAATGAAATTATTACAGAAAATAATAATGGTATGATTCAG
Source organism: Tissierella pigra (assembly GCF_018917845.1). Classification (NCBI taxonomy): domain Bacteria; kingdom Bacillati; phylum Bacillota; class Tissierellia; order Tissierellales; family Tissierellaceae; genus Tissierella; species Tissierella pigra. Next base: position 3,145,377 of record NZ_JAHLPJ010000001.1, on the reverse strand, counting down.
CCTACTAAGATGGCTACTCGTGCTGAAGTATCTGTTATTTTACAGAGATTTGTACAAGCTATTGGAGAAAATAGATAACAGATATCAAAAATGATGTTTTATGATATTAAGGCTATGCTATTTTTAGGTATAGCCTTAACATATTCTTTTTATAAGGGTAGAAATGGTATTCTTAAGATGGCACATAGTACAACTATGAAAATAATTTAAACAATAAATTTATGCATTATTAGAAATCTTTCTAATACATAGTTAGATAAACATTGACTCGTATTAGAATATATTATATACTATAAATATAAAATTAACATACTTAATAACAAAAAGGAGGCTTCACAGATGAAAAGCAAGAAGTTTTTAGCATTATCACTAGCACTAGTGTTAATATTACTTACTGTAGCAGGCTGTGGAAAAAAAGACAATGGAGAAGTTACGCCACCAACAGATAATAATGGTGGAAAAACAGATGAGGCGGCAACTATTGATAAGGAACAATATTTAAATCTTTATTTAGTTGCTGAACCAAGTACCTTAGATGCTTCTAAAGGTTCAGATATGTATTCAAATAGAGTACTTAATAATGTATTAGAACCACTTACTAGATTAGAAGAAGATGAGAATCAAAATAACTTCCTAGCACCAGCAGGAGCAGAAAGTTGGGAGCATAGTGAAGATGGTACTGTATGGACATTTAAAATTAGAGAAAATACATGGTCAGATGGAGTTAAAGTAAGAGCTCAAGACTATGAATATGGTATAAAAAGATCAATAGATCAAGACACAGCATCACCTTATGCGTGGATTTTGATGCCAATTAAAAATGCGTCAAAAGTAAATAGTGGAGAGCTTACTGTTGATGAACTTGGAGTAAAATCTTTAGATGATAATACTCTTGAAATAACTTTAGAGTCAGCAACTCCATATTTTGAGCAATTAACTTATCAAAGAGTAATGTTCCCTCAAAGACAAGATATAGTTGAGGCACAAGGAGATAAATATGGTTCAGAACCTGATACTTTAGTATATAATGGACCATTTACTTTAACATCTTGGGTTCATAATAGTGAAATAGTTTTAACTAAAAATGATAATTATTGGGACAAAGATACTGTTAAATTACAAAATATAAATCTGAAAATTATTTCAGACCAAAATGCTATTTATAACTCCTTAGCAAATGGTTCATTTGATTCAGCAACTGTTAATAAGGGAGAATGGAAAGAAAAGTTCATGAAGGATGAGAATTTAAATCATATAGAAATAGTTAATCCAAGTATTAACTTCATGTTCTTTAATACTCAAGATAAGGTATTTAAAAATGCCAATATAAGAAAAGCTTTTACAATAGCTTTAAACAGAGAAGAATTAGCTGATACTGTATTCTATGGAGTACCTGCTCCAGCTTATGGTTGGGTACCACCAAGTATAAATATAGGTGATGATGAATATAGACAAGTTGCAGAGTCACCAATTAAGAAATTAGCTGATGAAAACAAAGACCCTAAAGCACTTTTAATTAAGGGGTTAGAAGAATTAGGAATGGATACAGACCCATCTAAATTAACAGTAAAGATTTCCTTAGGTGGAACAGATCAATGGTTTAGAACATATGGAGAATATTTACAACAAACTTATATTAAAACATTGGGAATTAATTTTGAAGTTGAACAAATGGAATGGCCAGTATTTGATGGTAATGTAAAAAAAGGAGATTTCCAAATTGGTTATATGGCATGGGGAGCAGATTTCAATGACCCAATTAATATGTTAAACCTATTTAAATCAGATGCACCAGCTATAGGTACGGGATGGGTAAATGAAAGATTTGATGAACTTATAACTTTAGCTTCTTCAGAGATGGATAGTGCTAAACGTTTAGAGTACTTTAAAGAAGCAGAAAATATATTATTATATGAAGATGCAGCAGTAGCTCCAGTAGTATATCCAAGAGAACATGTATTTAGATATAAATATGTTCATGACTTAGGAGTTACTCCATTTGGTACTCAAGGATATAAATATAGCTATACTGAAGGTAGATAATTAAATGTATATAGCAGTTTATAGATATATCTATAAACTGCTATATTTCTAAATAAGCTAAGGAGGAACGTTATGGGAAAGTATATAATGAAAAGAATTGGATATATGCTTCTTACTTTATGGATAGTTGTAACTATCACTTTTTTCTTGATGCACAGTATACCAGGTGACCCCTTGGCACATATGGCCAAGAATTTACCGGAACAGATAAAACAAAACTATTATCAAAAATATGGTTTAGATCAGCCCGTTATAGTACAATATGGAAAGTTTATGAAAAATTTAGTTACAAAGGGTGATTTAGGAGAGTCCCTAAGATACCCAGGTAGATCAGTTACAGAAACTGTACTAACAAATGCAAAAGTATCAGGTAGATTAGGTTTTCAAGCAATAGCCATAGGTATTACCATAGGTATTACTCTTGGAGTAATAGCTGCTTTAAATAGAAATAGATGGCCAGATTATTTAGTTATGTTTATAGCCATTCTAGGTATTACAGTACCAGTATTTATTATTGCTGCACTTTTACAATATACATTATCCGTTAAGTTTGAGCTTTTACCAACTACTGGTTGGGGTAAATTTAAGCATACGGTTCTTCCTACCATAGCAATGTGCTTTGGTTCCATAGCTACCTATGGAAGATATATGCGTTCAAACGTGTTAGAAGTAATAAATCAAGACTATGTTCTTACAGCTCAGGCAAAAGGTGTTAGTCCATTTAATGTCGTGAGAAAACATGTTCTTAGGAACGCAATACTTCCTGCTATTACTATACTTGGACCACAAATTGCAGGAATATTTACAGGTTCTTTCGTTATTGAAAGGATATTTGGTATTCCGGGATTAGGTTCATATTATATTACTTCCATTAATGATAGGGATTATACTATGATTATTGGAACTACAGTTTTCTATGCAGCATTATTTGTAATAGCTCAATTGTTAGTAGACTTACTTTATGGTGTTGCAGACCCTAGAATTAGAGTTTCAAAAAATAGCAAATAGGAGGTCCAAAATGGAAGGCATTTCAAAAGATAAATTTAGAAAAATTGGTATAGATCCATCATCAAATGAAGCCATGGCACGTCCTAGAGTTGGCTATTGGCAGGATGCTTGGAGAAGACTTAGAAGTAACAAGGTTGCAATGTTAGCCATTGTAATACTTTTAACCATATGTATAATGACTGTAATAGGACCACATATAAATGGTTTCAAATATGAGGAAGTAGATTCATCAAAGATTAACCTAAAGCCAAATAGTGAGCACTGGTTTGGTACAGATGAATTAGGACGTGATGTTTTCTCTAGAGTATGGCAAGCAGGTAGGACATCTATGATAATAGGTATAGTAGGTGCACTTATTTCTACAATAGTAGGAAGTATTTATGGTGCCTTTGCTGCATATTTCGGGGGAAAAGTAGACAATATTATGATGAGAATAGTTGAGGTTTTAACTTCTATTCCCTATTTAATAATAGTTATTATAATTTCAATAGTTACAGAATCAAGAGATATAGGAACTTTACTTTTAACTTTGACTTTAACTGGTTGGTGCGGTATGGCAAGACTTGTTAGAGGACAGATGCTACAAATAAAACAACAGGAATATATTATGGCAGCAGAAGCATTAGGAGTTAGTCCTTGGAAAATAATCACAAAACATTTAATTCCAAACTCTTTAGGTATAGTTATAGTATCTATTACTTTTGATATTCCAGGGTATATCTTTGCTGAGTCATTCCTATCCTATCTTGGACTTGGACCTCAGCCACCAGCAACTTCATGGGGTGCTTTAGCATCAGCTGCACAGCAGAACTTTATATTTTATCCTCATCAATTGTTTTTCCCAGCCCTTATGATTGCTTTAACCATGTTGTCATTTACACTACTAGGTGATGGACTTAGAGATGCTCTAGATCCTAAACTAAGACAATAGGAGGAAGAAAATGGAAAAAGTACTAGAAATTAAAGACTTAAATATATCATTTCATACCTATGCAGGAGAAGTTAAAGCTGTTAGAGGTATTAGCTTTGATGTCAAAAAGGGAGAAACATTGGCCATTGTTGGAGAATCTGGATGTGGAAAAACTGTTACAGCAAAGGCTATTCTAAGATTATTGAAGACTCCACCAGCAGAGATAAAAGAAGGGTCTAAGATTTTATTTGATGGTGAAAATGTTGTGGAAATGGATAAAAAGAGACTGCTTTCCTATAGAGGAGAAGATGTAGCTATGATATTCCAAGACCCTATGACATCTTTAAACCCTACTATGACAGTAGGTAAGCAAATAATGGAGACTTTGCAAATTCACAAAAAAATTACTAAAAAAGAAGCAGAAGCAGAGGCAATTAAGCTTCTTAAACTAGTAAATATACCAAATGCAGAAGAAAGAATAAAGCAATATCCACATGAATTATCAGGTGGAATGAGACAGAGGGTTATGATAGCCATTGCCCTATCTTGTAATCCAAGGGTATTAATTGCAGATGAGCCCACTACTGCCCTTGATGTAACTATTCAAGCACAGATTATGGATTTATTAAAGGAATTAAAGGATAAATTTGGCACTGCTATTATTCTTGTAACCCATGACCTTGGAGTTGTTGCAAACTTTGCAGATAGAATTCAGGTTATGTATGCGGGAAATATTGTAGAAACTGGAACAAAGGAAGAGATATTCTATAACAGTCAACATCCATATACTTGGGCATTACTTAACTCTGTGCCAAGTGTAGATACAAAGAGTAAGGAAGAGCTCTATTCCTTAGGAGGTACACCGCCAGATTTAATTCTTCCATTACCAGGTTGTCCATTTGCTTCAAGATGTGAACATGCAATGGAAATATGTAAGGAAATAAGACCAGAAGAAACTAGTCTTTCAGATACACATAAAGTAAATTGCTGGCTACAGCATCCAGATGCTCCTAAAGTAGACAGAGTAAGGAACTTAGGAGGTGGAAAAAATGAGTAAGGACAACTTAATAGAAATAGTAAATTTAAAGAAATACTTCCAGGTAGGAAGAAATGCAACTTTGAAGGCTGTAGATAATGTAAGCTTTAATATAAAAAAAGGGGAAACTTTAGGTTTAGTTGGTGAATCTGGATGTGGAAAGACTACTTGTGGTAGAACGATTTTAGGTATTTATCCAGCTACATCAGGACAAGTTTTATTTAATGGAAAAGATGTTCATAAAATGAATAGAGCAGAAAAACTTGAATTTAAGAAAAATGCTCAGATTATATTCCAAGACCCATATGCTTCCCTAGATCCTAGAATGACCATAGGTGATATTATAGGTGAAGGTATGGATGTTCACTTAAATTTAAGTTCTAAGGAAAGACAAGAAAAAATACACGATTTACTGAAGAAAGTAGGATTAAATCCTGAACATGGTTCAAGATTCCCCCATGAACTATCAGGAGGACAAAGACAAAGAATAGGTATAGCAAGGGCTTTAGCAGTAGAACCACAATTTATTATGTGTGATGAGCCTATTTCTGCCCTTGACGTATCTATTCAAGCTCAAATAGTAAATCTTCTTATAAAATTACAAAGGGAAATGGGTTTAACTTATCTTTTTATATCCCATGACCTTTCCATGGTAAAACATATATCAGACAGAGTAGGGGTAATGTATTTAGGTTCCATGGCAGAATTAGCAAGTAATGAAGCCTTATATGACAATCCATTACATCCATATACAAAGGCACTAATATCAGCTATACCAGTGGCAGATCCTAGTGCAGAGGAAACAAGAAATAGGATAAAACTAGAAGGAGAAGTTCCATCCCCTATTAATCCACCACCTGGATGTAAATTTGTTAAAAGATGTGCATATGCAAAGGATATATGTCACAAAGAAACCCCAAAATTAAAAGAAGTAGAAAAGGATCATTTTGTTGCCTGTCACTTATATTAGAAAGGGGGAATTTGATGTTAAATAAATCAATAATTCAAGATATATTTTTTGAAGCGTTATCAAGTGGCGGTGATTTCTGTGAGGTTTTTATGGAAGATAATTTTTCCACAGAAATTGCCACACTTGGCGGTAATATTGAAAGAGGAATGAGTGGAAGGGACTTTGGTATAGGCATTAGAGTTTTTAAAGGACTAAGCTCCGTATATGGATATACTAATGATTTATCTCATGAAAACCTTATAAATATTACTAGAAGAATAACAAAATCCTTTAAAGGTAATAAAAGAGATATTGTATTTAACTTTGATAAAAATGTAAGTCCAGTAAATCATCCTTATGTAAATCTACCATCTACAGTAGATTTATCTAAGAAAGTAGAATTTACTAAAAGAGCATATAGAGCTGGAATGGATTATGATGAGAAAATAGTTCAAATGACAGTAAACTACTTAGACCAAGAGCAGAATGTTCTTATAGCCAATACAGAAGGTGTCTATGTAGAAGATAAAAGAGTAAGAACTAGAATGTTAATCATAGCTGCTGCTGAACATAATGGACAAATAGAAACTGGATATATAGGACCTGGAGCTTTAATGGGTACTGAGTTTTATGAAAAGATAAATATAGAAGATTATGCAAGGGAAGCTGCTAGAAATGCTAAGACCATGGCAATGGCTGACTATTGTCCTGCTGGAAATATGCCAGTTGTTGTAGATAATGGCTTTGGTGGTCTTATGATTCATGAGGCTTGTGGTCATAGTTTAGAAGCTTCTTCTGTAGCTAAAGGTCTATCAGTTTTTTCAAATAGAATAGGAGAGAAAATTGCATCAGATGTGGTTACTTTAGTAGATGATGGTTCCATAGTTAACTCTTGGGGTTCCCTTGGAGTAGACGATGAAGGTATGAGAACTCAAAAAAATGTCCTAATTGAAAATGGTATCCTTAAGGGATATATGATAGATAAATTAAATGCTAGACGAATGAATACATCTCCTACTGCTTCAGGTAGAAGGCAAAACTATAGATTTGCTCCAACATCTCGTATGTCTAATACTTATATAGATAATGGAACAAGTACAAAGGAAGAAATAATAGGAAATACAGAAAAAGGTTTATTTGCTAAATATATTTCAGCAGGTTCTGTAAATCCAGCTACTGGAGACTTTAACTTCTCTCTATCAGAAGCATATTTAATTGAAAATGGTAAAATAACTAAGCCAGTTAAAGGTGCAACTCTAATAGGAAACGGAACTAAATTCCTTCAAGATATAGATATGGTAGGAAATAATCTTTCCATTGGACAAGGTTATTGCTATGCTGCATCAGGTGCATTATTCATAGGAGCAGGACAACCTACCCTTAGAGTTAAGAATATGACTGTTGGGGGGAGAGAATAATGAATCTAATAAATCTATTGTTTGAAAAAGGTAAGGAATATAATATAGAAGAAATGGAAGTCTATATAAATAAAAATTCCTCAGTAGATTTTAACATATATGAAGGAGAATTGGAAAAATATATAGTTGCAGAAGAAACAGGATTATCTCTAAGAGGAATTTATAATGGGAAAATGGGCTATTCCTATACGGAAAAGTTATGGGAAGAAAGCTTAGATGAGTTAATAAAAAACTTAATTCAGTATGCTGAAAATAATCATAGTGAAACAGTAGAAAAGATAGCTTCACTAGCAGGAGAAAAGAGTGAGTTTATTCCGAGGAAAAACCTACTTAACAAATATACTGAAGAAGAGAAAATAAACTATTTACTAGACCTAGAAAAAAGAGCATATGGTGTAGATAAAAGAGTGAAAACCATAAGTGGGTGTAGCTATAGTGAGTCAACCAATTCTGTATATATTAGAAACACTAAGGGATTAGAACTTGAAAGTAGTCATACCATAGGCACAATAAATCTTGGTGCTGTTGCAGAAGAAGGAAAAAATATGCAAACAGGATACTCCCATATTGTATTTAATGATCTTAAAGAAGAATATAAGGATATATTAATTAAAGATAGTGTGGGAGATGCTTTGAGTATGCTAGGTTCAGATCAGGCAGAATCCTCAAATTATAATATAATTCTTAGAAACAATGTGGCAGCAGATATGTTTAGTAACTTCCTTCCAATATTTTTTGGCAACACAGTACAAAAAGGTCTATCTTTAATGAAGGGTAAAATAGATACAGAAGTAGCAGTAGAGTCCTTTAGTATAGTAGAAGATCCATTAATGGACAATGGAAAATATTATAGAACTTTTGATGATGAAGGTACTTTAACTGGTGAAAAATATATAATAGAAAATGGAGTTCTTAAGACTTTCCTTTATAGCAACAAAACTGCTGAAAAGCATGGAGTTTCCTCTACTGGAAATGGCTTTAGAAATTCCCATAAGTCTTCTATTGATACTATGAGTACAAATATGTATATTAAAGAAGGAAATAAAACTCTAGAAGATATGGTTAAAGAAATGGAAAACGGTATAATAATTACAGATATTGACGGACTACATGCAGGAATCAATCCTACATCTGGAAACTTTTCATTATTATCTAAGGGATTATTAGTAGAAGATGGAGAAATAACAAGACCAATTTCTCAAATAACCATGGCGGGAAATTTATATGAAATGTTGAAAAACATTAAGATTATTGGAAATGACACTAAATTTTCTCACCCAAGTTCAAATTATTTTGGTTCACCTTCAATTTATGTGGGTAAACTAACTATAGCAGGAAAGTAAAATTTCTATATAATTCTATATACAGCATTGAATCACAAAAAACGAGTGAAGATTAATCTTCACTCGTTTTTTATAAAAACTCAAGCTCCATTAGCATTAATCTTATTAAGCATTCATATAATTTTGATGCTTGTATGGGCATTTTAGGAGGGTAAATAAATGAAAGTATTGATTACAGGATTTGATCCCTTTGGAGGAGAAAAGATAAATCCTGCCTATGAGGCAATAAAAGGTTTAGAAGATAATATTGGTGGGGCAGAAATTATAAAAAAAGAAATACCTACTGTCTTTAAGAAATCCATAGTGGAATTAGAAAAGACAATAGAGGAAGAAAAGCCAGATATAGTTATATGTGTTGGTCAAGCTGGTGGAAGACATGATATTACCTTAGAAAGAGTTGCTATAAATATAGATGATGCAAGAATACCAGATAATGAAGGAAATCAACCTATAGATGAGAAAGTGTTTGAAGATGGTGAAAACGCATATTTTGCATCTGTACCTATTAAAGCTATGACTCAGGAAATAAGAGAAGGAGAAGTACCTGCTAGTATTTCCAATACTGCTGGAACTTTTGTATGTAACCATATTATGTATGGATTATTATATTTAATTGATAAGAAGTTTCCTAATTTAAGGGGAGGATTTATTCATGTACCTTTTCTACCAGAGCAAGTTTTAGATAAAGGAAATGTTCCTAGTATGAGTACAGAAAATATTACAAAGGCTTTAAGACTAGCTATTGAAGGGGCATTAAAATATAAAGAAGATATAAAAGTACAGGAAGGAAAAACTCATTAATAAAATAATCAGGGCTAGCCCTGATTATTTTATTTTAGGTATTTCTCAAACCAATTAGTTATTTCTTCTAACCTTCTAATTCTATGTTTTGGCTTTCCAGATCTGCTTAGTTCGTGGTTTTCTCCTTTAAACATACAAAGCCTTGAATCTACTCCATGATATTTTAGAGAAGTAAACATTTGTAGTCCTTCAGGTAACCAACAACGATAATCCTCATTTGAATGTATAAATAAAGTAGGAGTAACTACCTTATCAGCATATTTCATAGGAGAGTGGAACCATAACTTTTCTGGATCATCCCAAGGCGTAGTAGCATTTTGGTCTGTTGCAAAATAATATCCAATATCTGTTGTACCAAAGAAGGAAAACCAATTTGATATACTTCTTTGAGATGCAGCTGCTCTAAATCTGTCAGTATGACCTATTATCCAGTTAGTCATAAAACCACCATAGGAGCCTCCAGTGACACCAACTTTTTCTCTATCTATGAAAGCATATCTTTCAAGGATTAAATCTGTAAATCTCATTATATCATCATAGTCTATAGTACCATATTTACCTCTTATATCAGAGAACTCATTGCCTTTACCATCACTTCCCCTTGGATTACAGAAAAATACTGCATATCCTTCGTTTGTCCAGTACTGCATTTCATGATAGAATACTTCACCATAAACAGTTTTAGGTCCGCCATGGATATTTAGTATAGCGGGGTAAGTTTTTCCTTCCTCAAAGTCTACTGGTTTCATTATCCAACCATCAATAGACGTTCCATCACTTTCAAAGCTTAAATGTTCTGGTTTAGATATTTTTTTATTTGTCATTACCCATTCATTAAAAGAAGTTAATCTAGTTTCTATTTTGTTTTCTAAACTATAGAGTTCTTGTAATCTAATGCCTCTAAGTCCTATGAACTTTATATTTCCATTTTGCACATCAAATCCATCTATGGAGCCTTTATTATCTATTAGTTTTTCTATATTTCCATTTTCATCTATTCTATTAATATAGGAACTATCTCCTTCAGTGGTGATGAAATATAAATAATCTCTGTCTACCTTTATGGATGTGCTACCACCGTATCTGCAATCAGAACCAACAGAGTTCCAAAGTCCATAGTCAAACTCATCTTTAGTTATTTTATGAGCATTTCCTCCATCTAAATCCATCACATAGAAATGAGGATTTTCATTTATACCATAGGACTTCATATCCTTTCCAGCGAAGATTATTTTGTCCCCTAAAAAATCACCATAGGTGTAGTTAAATATTTCTTCATGACTAAGTTTATTTAGTAAATTTGTCTCTATATTATATAGATACAAGTCATTATTTTTTGGATATTTATCTGTATAAGATGAGGATACTATGACTATTTTAGTCTTGTCCTTATTTAACTTGACACTACTTATATCAGTAAATTCATCTGTAATTGGAGTAGTCTTTTTATCCTTTAGATTATATAAATAAAGTCTAGTTCTTTGTTTATTTGTAACTCCTATTCCATTTCCCCAAAAAGGTATTTCGTCAAATACTTCATAGTCCTTATCTTCTTCTATTTTCTTTAGGGCATTTTCTTTGTCTTCTCCTGATAATTCTTTGATATTAGGCTTATTATGGTTAAAGTTAGCTGTAACTAAGAGATTATCTCCATCTATAAACTCTATGGAATTTACATTAAGGGGAATTTCAAAAGCCTTAGTAGCTTCTCCACCATTTAAATTGATTTCATAATATACAGTGAAGTCTTCCTTTTTTTCTTTTCGTTCTTTATCTTTTTTACATCTCATGGCAGGAAAGAGAATAGTATTATCATCTTTCCATATAAATGACCTTTCTTCATCTAAGGAGGTCAATTTAAATTCCTTATTTGTTTCTTCATTATAAATATGGATATTAGATAGATACTTGTTTTCATCTACATCCATTTCATGCAGTACAAAACCAGTATACTTACTATTTGGTGAAATTCTAATACCTGATAAAAACTTATACTTAGTAAAATCATCTAATTTTAAATATTCCATCATATCCCTCCAATAAATTATTTAGTGTATCTAAACTTATTATATACCATTTAATTTAAAATTTGAAATATTTTTTAATTTATGGAAGATTTAAAGTATATAATGAATTATATAGGAAAAATTTAATTATAAAAACAATTTTGAGTCTTTTAGTCTATGTTATATATGGATAATTTTTGGTATAATTAAAATAAAAAGCCATACTGATTGGAGAGATTAATATGACAAAGCTTACTTTAGAATATATAGTCAATAAAGTTGACGATATGAAAGCCTTGCCTGAAATTATAAATAAAGTAATAGAACTAACTGATGATCCAGATTCTAATGTTCATGATATGGAGAAGGTAATATTACAAGATCAGGTGTTGACTACCAAGATTCTTCGTCTTGCTAACTCTGCTTATTATGGATATGCAAGAAAGATCTCTACTGTATCTCAAGCAACTGTTTTATTAGGATTTCAAGCCATAAAAGGTATAGCTCTTGCTTCCACAGTAAGGACATATCTAATGGATGAGCTAAAAGGATATTCTTTAGATAAAAATGAACTATGGTCACAATCTCAAACCTGTGCCATAATATCAAGATTTATTGCTAAAAGTATAAAATATTCTAATCCAGAAGAGGCTTATATTGCAGGACTCCTTAGAGACATCGGAAAGACTATATTAAATCAACATATGGAGAAGGAATATATGGAAGTATTGTCAAAAATAGAAGAGGGCAATATGTCTTTTTTAAATGCTGAAAAGGAAGTTTTAGGTTTTGGACATACAGAAATAGGTGAAAAGATAGCTGAAAAATGGGATTTCCCTAAGGATTTAGTAGAGGCTATAGGTTATCACCATACTCCAGAATTAGCAAATATAAATCCACTTTTAGTTTCAATAGTTCATATTGCTGATGCTATTACTATGATGATGGGAATAGGTCTTGGACTTGATGGATTATCTTATAACTTATCTTCTATAGCAATAGATAATTTAAACTTAGATGAAACACAATTTCAAACAATTATATCTCAAGTAACTGATTTAGTAAAAGATGAGGAGAGTTTTTTAGTGACATAAAAAAAGCAGATAATTTTATCTGCTTTTTTTGAATGTTTCTAAATTTATTATACTACACTCATGTTTTTTATTATTTCGTATTTCTAGGAAATTTAATATTATTTTTCCAAGGGATGTTAGCTTTATCTCATAATTTGGATAAAGGTTGCATTTTATAATCCCTAAAAATTGTAGATACATATGATATTCAAAGAAGAACCCAGGATAGTTTGAGAAAGCTCCTAGTATATTGCTTATTTCATAATTGATGTTTTCCTTTAATGAGCATAAGGATTTAATTAAATTTTTCTTTATATTTTCTAAAGATGATGAATTTTTTATATCTGAAACTTGAGATATAAAATTATTGTTCCAAATGTATTGGAAGAATAAAGTATATTTATCTTCGTCTCTTAATCTTAAATAATTAGAACCTTTGTTAGATACAAATAGTTTGTTTCCATCAATAGACATTAGTCCTAGATTAATGGAAAAATTATAAAACATATGGATTAAAGGAAAATCTTGTTGATTAGGTGAAGATTTATCAGTATAAGTACCTAATTCTAATATTTGATTTATTTCCATAAGATTTTTCCTTTTAATGTATTTGTATCTTTCTGTCAATTCCAAAGGCTTGTCTAACATATAGAGAATAAATTTATCATAGTCCATTACAAGAGATATGGAGTCTTCATTTAGAAAATCTGATAAAACATTAGATAATTCCCTATCTATTACAAAGGGAGATTTAACCATTTTCAATTTATCTATGAAATCAAATCTAGTTTCACTAATATCTAGTAGTTCCTTATATACTTCTTTATAGTCTATATTTTTATTACTTAGAAATTTCAAATAGTTTTTAAATGTAGATATATAGGAATTCAAATCTTCTTGAGACATTATAAATCCATCATCTATGGCTTCCTCGAAAAAAATCTTAAAGTCTATTTGATCTAAATCATATAAGGTCAAATCTTCATCGGCTAAGTAATATTCAAAGAAATCTATTAGGTTTGCAACATATTTCTTTATCATATTTTTAGATGTCTTTAAGCCTAAGTAAGATTCAAATTCATCTATTTCATCATATAGAATAGATAAAATATCTTCGTCCATTTCCATTGCCTTAAATATACAATTTGTATATATTCTATATAGATTTACACTATGTTTTTTAAGATATTTCTGCATAGTAAGATTTTTAGAACTTAGTCTTATCCTATTAAAGTCAATAAGTACTTCCTCTAAAAATATAGATTTTATAGAGGAAGGTAAGAAACTAATATCGCCTATGAAAGTAATATGACCTAAAAGATTTCCAACTCTGGCTAAGGCAAAGTCACCAATAGATATATTGGATACAAGATCTGGTTCCCATATATTATATATCTTATTTTCAAATAAATCAGCTACTTCAATGAATTCCCCATTAGTATCAAGGATCTCAAATAGAGATATATTAGATTTATTTCTTTCATATAAAACTTCTTTTTCTTGCTGTGTTAATTTGTTAGACTTTTCCTTTAAAAACTTTTCAATAAAAGTTTTACCATCTTTGCCTATGAAATCTATACTTATCCATACATTAAATGCTATACTATGTTTTTGTTCTCCAAAATCGGGATAGAAAAACTCTAGTGTATCTAATATAGTTTCATCTTGTATTTCTTCCGATATATAATTTAACAACTTTTTAGTTGCAGACATATCAATTTTTTGTATTTGTTTATAATTAAACTCCGTCATAACTCCCCCCGCTAATTTGCTTACAATAATTCTTTGTCAAAGTATATTATATACTATTAGGATAATAATTGCACAGGAAAAATTATAAATTTGATTTTTGAATTCTGAATTCAAGTAAAAATAAAAAAGGGGCTGTCGCACTAAATAATTAGTGCGCAGCCCTTTTTATGTAAAAAAATAAATCATCTACTCCGAAAAGTAAGGGATTTAGGTAAAATATTAGTATGCGAAAACCAAATATCTTACATGAAAATTATACAGTTAATCAAAGTTTTTATCAATTAAAACTTCCATTAAATATTGATTGTATAATCCCGGATAATGATTATATGCGTTTGCTAAGTCAATTTGTAGAGGAGATGGATTTAAGAGATTTGTATATGACTTATTCCCGCATTCGGGGAAATCAGGCAACGCCACTACAAATGCTTAAGATTGTACTTTACTCTTACATGAATCATATTTATTCATCAAGGGGCATGGAAACTGCATGTAGTCGTGATATCAATTTCATGTACCTTCGTGAAGACTCCCCAGTACCAGATCATGCAACATTTGAGAGATTTAGAAGTATTCACTTTGCCCCATGTGCTAATAAATACACTTTTGTTTGGAAAAAGGCAGTAACAAAGAATCAAGCTAAACTTTTGCTTAAGCTAGCTGATTTTATTGCAGAGTGCAAAGAGTTGTATGGTATCCGTCTTGTATATCAAAACCAGGTAAAAATAAAGAATGTTAAAAAGCTACGAAAAATGCTTTATGCAATTAAAAGCGAAGAAAACATTGAATTTGTCCATGGTATTGGTAAAAGAAAAACCCCATTATAGCGCTCTATCGAAAAATTAGAGGATTATCTCAGCAAGCTAAAGGAATATACCCAAAAAGATATATATTTGTGGAAAGCGAAATAGTTATTCAAAAACTGATAAAGATGCAACATTTATGCGGATAAAAGAAGATGCAATGGGAAACGGACAATTGAAGGTAGCATATAATATTCAGCACGGTGTAGATTCCGAATACATCACATGGCTTACTGTAGGACCTCAACCAACGGATACTACAACTATCATTCCGTTTTCAAAAGGTATGGAGAATAATTTTAAATTTAAATATGAAAAGATAGTAGCCGATGCAGGATATGAAAGCGAAGAGAATTATACATATATTGAAAGCAATAATCAGTTAGCATTCATAAAGCCAGCAAACTACAAAATATCTAAAACAAGAAAATATAAAAATGATATCAGTCGTATAGAAAATATGGAATATAACAAAGATGAGGACCATTATATATGCAAAAATAACAGGAAACTTACTGTAAGCAATATAAAAACATCAAAAAGTAAAACTGGATATAAAAGTGAGAAAACCGTCTATACATGTGAAGATTGCAGTGACTGTACATATAAAAGTAGCTACATAAAAGGTAAGAACTGGAAGATACCCATGGCAGAAAGAATTAAGAATCTAGAAACATCAAAACTGTTTAATAGGCAGAGAAAAGATGATCTTGAGAGAATTTTAAGCAAAGAGGGCTGTGAACTAAGAATGAATCGAAGTATTCAAGTAGAGGGCTCCTTTGGAGAATGGAAACAGGATATGGGCTTTAGAAGATTTTTATGTAGGGGAAAACAGAATGTCCTTGCGAAAAGTATTCTTTTAGCAATGGCACATAATGTAAATAAGCTGCATAATAAAATACAGTCAGGAAGAACTGGCACACATCTTTTTCCATTAAAAGAAGTTGCATAGCTAAAAGCATAAAAAATTATGTTTCAAAAGTCTTAGTTACTAAGGCTTATTTAAGTATGTTCATTTTTAGGTGATTAACTAATTTTATTATAAATACACTGATAAAACATAAGAAAAAAGGGCTACACACTAGCATTTATCTTATGCTAGTGCGACAGCCCCGTTTTTATCATTATATTTTAATATTATTATTTTGTCAATAATATTATTCCTAATTAAGTAAGTATTCTTACTTTTTCGATTCTATTTTTATCTACATTCTCTATTATAAACTTAATATTTTCATATTCAATAGTTTCATATTCTTCAGGAAAACGGTCAAGAATTCCAATTATAAAACCACCTATGGAGTCAAAGTCTTCAGACTCTATACTAGTTCCTATCATTTCATTAAGAAGGTCAAGTTTTGTGCTTCCATCTACTAAATATTCGTCTTCGCGAATTACTTCTATCTCTTCATGTTCCTCATCATATTCATCTTTAATTTCTCCAACAATTTCCTCAACTAAGTCCTCTGTAGTTACCATGCCAGCAGTACCACCATATTCATCTAAAATAATAGCCACAGGAATACGTTTTAACCTCATATCATCAAATAGTTCCGCTGTAGACTTAAATTCATGAGTAAAGTATGCAGGTCTAATTATATCTCTTAAGTTAAAATTATCTTTATGATCTAAATAAAGTATAAGTTCTTTTACGTGCATTATACCAATTATATCATCTATATCTTCTTCATATACTGGAATTCTAGAGAAGTTTTCTTCCTTTAAAAATTCTAATAATTCCTCATAGGTTGAATTGACATTTACTACAGCCATATTAGTTCGTGGAGTCATTACATCTTTGGCTTGAGAGTCGCCGAACTCAAAAACATTATAAATCATTTGTCTTTCGTCTCCTTCTAATACTCCTTCTTCAAGACTGACATTTACTATGGTTTTTAATTCTTCTTCTGTAATTAAAGGCTGATTAGAATTTGTAGTACCACCTAATAATTTAACTAAACCATTGGTTATAAAAGTTAAAACAGTAATAAGAGGCATAAGAACTATGGTAATTAAATTTATAGGTTTAGCAACTTTTACAGATGTACTTTCTGAGTTTTGAGCTGCTAAGGACTTTGGTGTCACTTCTCCAAAAATAAGTATAGATATAGTCATAACAATAGTGGATATTAGCGGTCCCTTTGAGCCATAAATATCCACGGCTATAGAGGTAGCCAATGCTGATGCTCCAATATTTGCTATATTATTACCTATTAGAATAGCACCTAGTAATCTATTTGGATTATCTACAAGCTTATTGATTAATTTTGCATTTTTTTCATTATCTTCAACCATTTTTCGTAGCCTTATTTTACTTAAAGAAATAAGGGCAGTTTCAGATGCAGAGAAAAAGGCAGAAAACCCAACAAGAATAAATAAAACTATAATCTGTCCAACCAAATCACCAGACAATACCATCACACTCCAAATTATTATTAATAAATAATATAGTAGATATATTATTCCCTAATTATACTTTATCTACTATTTTAATATTTAAGTATAATATTAAAGGTTTTATATATAAAAATCAAGAAATAAAACATTAATATATTAAAATTATACAATATTTGGTAAAATGGTATTATAATCATTAAGGGGGGAAAATTATGTTAAAGTTTAAGGATTTTAAATATGAAAGACCAGACTTAAGTGAGATTACAGATAAGTTTAATGAACTTTTACAAAAGTTTAATGAATCAAAGACTTTTGAACAACAAAATCAGATAATGAAAGAGATCAATAAGGTAAGGAACTATGTAGATACTATGGCAACTTTAGTAAGTATTAGGCATTCCATAGATACGGAAGATGAGTTTTATGTAAAGGAAAATGATTTTATAGACGAAAACAGGCCAAAATTTGAAAACTTAGTTTCCAAATTTTACAAGGAACTGATTAACTCTAAATTTAGAAAAGAATTAGAGGAATATTGGGGAAAACAAGTATTTACTTTGGCAGAACTTCAACTGCAAACATTTTCTGAAGATATAATAGAGGATCTTGTGAAAGAAAATAAATTGGTAACAGAATATGGTAAGCTAATAGCTTCTGCTAAACTTTCCTTTGAAGGAGAAATAAGAAACTTAAGTCAAATGAAGCCTTTCCTAGAATCTAAGGATAGAGATATGAGAAAGAAGGCATCAGAAACTACAACAGAGTTTTTCAAATCCAATGAAGCTGAATTTGATAGGATTTATGATGAACTAGTTAAAGTAAGAGATAAAATGGCCAAGACTTTAGGATTTGTAGATTATGTGGAAATGGGATATAAAAAATTAGGTAGGTCCGATTATAATGCAGCTATGGTTAGTAGTTATAGAAGGCAAGTATATGAAGAATTAGTTCCAGTGGTGGCAGAATTAAAGGATAGACAAAGAAAAAGACTAGATCTTAAAGAAATGAAATACTACGATGAACCATTGGAGTATACAACAGGAAATGCAACACCAAAGGGAGATCCAAATTGGATTATAGAAAATGGAAAGAAAATGTATAAGGAACTATCTCCTGAAACAGATGAATTCTTTACATTTATGTTGGATAGAGAACTATTAGATTTAGTTAGTAAGAAGGGGAAAATGGCTGGTGGATATTGTACTATTATACCAGACTACAAATCTCCATTTATATTTTCAAATTTCAATGGTACATCTGGAGATATAGATGTATTAACTCATGAAGCAGGTCATGCTTTTCAAGTTTATATGAGTATGGGATTTGGACTGCCTGAATACGGATTTCCTACATTAGAGGCTTGTGAAATTCACTCTATGAGTATGGAATTTATCACATGGCCATGGATGGAACTTTTCTTTCAAGATGAAGTGGATAAGTATAAATTTAGTCATTTATCAGGAGCAGTTACATTTATACCATATGGAGTAACAGTAGATGAGTTCCAACATTATGTATATCAAAATCCCACAGCAACACCAGATGAAAGAAAGGCAAAGTGGAGAGATATAGAGAAGAAGTACCTTCCATTTAGAGACTATGCAGGTAACGATTTTCTAGATAAAGGAGGATATTGGTTTAGGCAAGGACATATATTCAGTAGTCCCTTTTATTATATAGACTATACATTAGCTCAAGTATGTGCATTCCAATTTTGGATAAAAACTAGAGAAGATAGAGAAAAGGCTTGGGGAGATTATCTAAGACTTTGTAAAGCAGGTGGAAGTATGCCTTTTTTAGAATTAGTAGAATTAGCTAATTTAGAAAATCCTTTTAAAAATGGAACAATTAAAAAAGTTGTAGGACCAATTAAAGATTGGTTAGACAGCGTAGACGATAGTAATTTTTAATATAACCTAATAACTCCGATTTTTGATTTTAACATCAAAAATCGGAGTTATTTTTGCTATATTCATTAAAGGAAAGGATTTTGTTAGCCGATATATTAAGTAGAAGAGGACAGAAGGGGGAGAAAGGTAATGCAAATATCCAACGTATCAACAGGTCAAAGAACTACTCAAGTACAGAACAGTATGTCAATAAATGGTAGCCCAGATGCTACAGAAAGAAAGAGGAATCCTGAAGAATTTGTTCAAAGAGGAAACAAAAGTATTTCGGAAGAAGAGGTAATAGGTTTAATAGAAAAGGCAAACAAAGATTTCATAATCTATGATAGAAGATTTGAATTTTCAATACATGAAAAGACTAAGCAGATAATGGTTAAAGTAATAGATGTAACAACAGATGAAGTAATTAGAGAACTTCCGCCTGAGAAGATATTAGATATTGTAGCTTCTATGTGGGAGGTTGCTGGGATTATAGTGGATAAGAAAATATAGGGGTGATTTTAATGAGTTTAAGAATACCGGGATTAGCATCAGGTATGGATACGGATATGATGGTTGAAAGTATGATGAAAGCAGAGAGACTAAAGGTCAGCAGATATGAACAATCTAAGCAAGTATCCTTGTGGAGACAAGAGGCATATAATAGTATGAACAAGATGTTTGCTAACTTTATATTAAATACTAAAAAGGACTTGGGTCTAAACAAAACGACTAGTACAGGACTAGTATTGGGAAGTTCTTATAATAATTTGGATTACATTAGAAAAGCTGTATCATCTAATGAAAATGTGGCTACTGTAAGGGCTGGTAAGGATGCTGTCAATGGAAGTTATAGTATTAAGGTGGATAAGTTAGCTAATGGAGCTAGTTTTACTAGTGCTGATATGAAGGATAAAGAAACCTTTGAAGATGATACGAAATTTAGCATAACTACTACTATAAATGGTAAAGACGTAGTTAAAGAAATAGAAATAAAAAAAGGAGAGTCAATGTCAGATGTAGCTAAAAAGATAAGTTCTGCGAAGGTGACAATTGATGATAAAGAAGTAGATTTAGGTGTTACGGCTTTTTATGATAAGGATAATGGAAGATTGTTTATGCAAACCACAGCAACGGGTTTGGGCACGAAGATTGAATTGAAGGAAGTAGATGAGGGTTCAAGTAAAGATTTTGTTGAGGCATTAAATGGAGTAGGATTGGATGCTAATGACCCAAAAAGAGGGCATAAAACTGAAGGTACAGATGCTCAAATTGAATACAACGGAATAAAGTTAAATTATTCTTCCAACAACATTAATTTCAACGGCATAAACATCGAGCTTAAAGCTACAAGTACAGATTCAATAACTATGAAAGTAGATACTAATGTAGATGGTATATTTGACAAAATTACAAAGCTTATAGATGATTATAATGAACTTGTGGATAAAGCAGGTGGTGCCATAGGCGAAAAAAGATACTCAAACTATCAGCCTTTATCTCAAGATGAGAAAAAAGCAATGCACGAAGATGATGTAAAACTATGGACAGAAAAAGCAAAATCAGGTATGCTAAATAGAGACGAAAACCTTACTAGAATTCTTCAAAACATAAGAACAGATTTGTATAAGACTTTAGATAATCCAGATGGCAGTTTTAATCATATTACACAAATAGGTATAAGCACTGAAAAGTATGCTAAAGGTTCAGTTGGTGGTAAGCTTCAAATAGATGAACAAAAACTTAGAGAAGCAATTATGGAAGATCCAGAAGGAGTAATGGAGTTGCTATTTAAGGAAGCATCATCTCTTCCAGATAAACCAAGTATTAGAACGAAGCCTGTTCAAGAAGAAGGAGTATCAGATGAAGAATTTGCTAAGGATATGGATAAATATAAAGAGGAATTAGAAGCATACAATAAAGAATTACGTGAATATGAAAAAGCGAATAAAAAACATTTGAAGGAGAACAATGGTATATTCACTAACATTTATGATAATTTAATAGATGGAATGAAATCCATTATAGATAAATCAGGTACGGGAGAAGAGGCTGATCTATTTAGAAATGTAAAATCAAATATGTTAATAGATTTTGTAACTACAAAGTCAAGTATATCAGACTTAGATAAAGAAGTGCTTGAGATGAATAAAAGAATAGATAATTTAAATATTTTACTTGCAAGAAAAGAACAATCATATTATGCTAAATTTGCAAATATGGAAAAAATGTTGGCTCAAATGAATAGTCAAAGTAGTTGGATAGGACAGCAGTTAATGAGATAAATAAGGGGAGAAAATAATGGCATATGAGGCATTAAATAAGTACAAACAAAATAGTATAATGACAGCTACTCCAGAAGAACTTACTCTCATGCTATATGATGGTGCAATTAAATTTATGAATATTGGGAAATATAGTATAGAAAACAAGGATTTAGAAAAGGCGCATACTTCACTAATAAGGGCACAGGATATAATACTAGAGTTAAACTACTCCTTAGATATGAATCAAGAAATATCCAAAGAATTAAGGGAACTATATGAATTTGTTTTATCAAAGCTAGTAGATGGAAATATACAAAAAGATACTAAAGCCATAGATGAAGCACTTAATATAGTAAATGAAATGAGAGATACATGGAAAGAAGTTGTAAAACAGATAAAACAAAAAGTTTATCAATCTAAGTAGGTGTAAAAATGACATTTGATAATGTAAAAAAAATGATAGAACTTTCAGAAGAAAAGAAGTCTCTTTTAAATGAAATTTTAGAAATTACAAAGTTTCAGCAGGACTTAATCAAAAATGAACAAATGGAAGAATTAAATCAATCGCTTTTAGAAAAAGAAAAATTAATAGATAAAATTAATATTATAGATAGAGACTTTTTAAAATTCTATGATCAAGTAAAAGTACAAGAACACATAGATAGCTTAGATAAAATTGATATACAAAAATATTCCAATATAAAAGCCTTAAAAGAAATTGTCTCAGAAATAAATACTATATTGAATAATATATCAATTATAGACAAAAACAATACAATAAAAATGAAATCCAATGTAGATAAAATTAAATCAGACTTAAAACAAGTAAAAGAAGCAAAAAGAGCATATAAAGGATATAACTATGAAAATGTAGAAAGTATTCTTATGGATGAAAAAAAATAGAAAGGTTGCCTTTCTATTTTTTTATAT
This sequence comes from Tissierella pigra, assembly GCF_018917845.1. Taxonomy (NCBI): domain Bacteria; kingdom Bacillati; phylum Bacillota; class Tissierellia; order Tissierellales; family Tissierellaceae; genus Tissierella; species Tissierella pigra. The sequence continues at coordinate 3,122,755 of NZ_JAHLPJ010000001.1, read as the reverse complement.
ATTTATCCACTACTTGTCCATAATATATCCACAGATAAAAAATGGATAAACTTAAATTATAGACAGTTTTGCACAGGTTTATACACATTATCCACAGAAAAACCTATGTTAATTGTTGATTATTAATCTCAAACTGTTAATTATTTATATATATTGTGGATAAGTTTGATTAATTTAAAATTATTTAATATTTTGTTATTATATTAAATTTCAGGGTATTATAATACTATAAACAATATAAGCATATGCTTATATGAAAGGAGTTGGGTTTATGATATTAAAATTTACTGGAAAGAATATGGAGATAACAGATGCACTAAGAGATGTTACAGAGAAAAAGTTAGGTAAACTGGACAAGTATTTCCAACAAAATATTGAGGGTAATGTAACCTTTAGTTCAGAAAAAAATAGGAAGATTATTGAGGTAACCATAAACCTACCTGGAACTATTATTAGGGCAGAAGAAGCAACAGATGATATGTACGCATCTATTGATAAGTCAGTAGACGTATTAGAAAGGCAGATAAGGAAATATAAGACAAAACTACAAAAAAGATTTAAAAACAATGAAACCATTAGATTTGAAAATGTAGTACCCCTACAAAGTGAAGATGATTTTGAGAAACCAAAGCTAGTTAAAAAGAAAAAATTTGGACTAAAGCCAATGTCATCTGAAGAAGCAATACTTCAAATGGAACTACTAGGACACAACTTCTTCGTATTTATGGATGGAAATAATGAAGATGTAAAGGTAGTTTATAAGAGAAAAGATGGAAACTATGGAATAATAGAACCAGAAATTTAACATATATATGAGAAGGTGGGATATACTCCCACCTTTTTTATGTCAATCTTATAGTTGAAAGAAAATTAAATAAATGTTAAAATAATATGATGGTTATATTATATTGAAGGTTGAAAGGTGTGGTTTGAAATGGCAAGCCTATTTAATAAAATATTCGGAACGTATAGTGATAGAGAAATAAAGAAGATTAACCATTTAGTAGATAAAATAATATCTTTAGATGATGATATGCAGAAATTAACAGATGAACAACTGAAAGACAAAACTATAGAATTCAAAAATAGACTAAATAATGGTGAGACTTTAGACGATATATTACCAGAAGCATTTGCAGTAGTAAGAGAAGCGTCCCATAGAGTATTAGGCACAAAGCACTTTAAAGTTCAGTTAATTGGTGGAATTATTCTCCACCAAGGTAGAATTTCTGAGATGAAAACTGGTGAAGGTAAGACTCAAACAGCAATCTTACCAGCATATTTAAATGCTTTAACAGGTAAAGGTGTCCATATAGTTACAGTAAATGATTACTTAGCAAGAAGAGATAAGGAATGGATGGGTAAGGTATATGGATTTTTAGGTCTTACAGTAGGTTGTATCGTTCATGGCATAAACAATATAGAGAGAAAAGCAGCTTATAACTGTGATATTACTTATGGTACAAATAATGAATTTGGTTTTGACTATCTTAGGGATAATATGGTTATTTATAAAGAGGAAATGGTTCAAAGACATTTATACTATGCCATAGTTGATGAGGTAGACAGTATTTTAGTAGATGAGGCTAGAACTCCTCTTATTATTTCAGGAGCTGGAGATAAATCTACTAAGCTTTATGAAATGGCAGATAATTTCGTAAGAAATTTAACTAGTAGAAAACTAGATCCAAATGAATCAAAATCAGATCCATTCGATAGAGAGATTAAGGAAGAAACTGTAGATTATTTAATAGATGAAAAGGCTAAATCCTGTTCTATTACTGAAAAGGGTACTGCGAAGGCAGAGGCTTACTTTGGAATTGAAAACTTATCAGATATGGATAATATGGAAATAGCTCATCATATTAATCAAGCCTTGAAGGCTAATTCCATAATGAAAAGGGATACTGACTATGTAGTAAATGATGGAGAGGTAATTATAGTAGATGAGTTTACAGGAAGACTTATGTATGGTAGAAGATATAGTGAAGGTCTTCACCAGGCCATAGAGGCAAAGGAAAAGTTAAATGTAAAATCTGAGTCAAAGACTTTGGCAACTATTACTTTCCAAAACTACTTTAGAATGTATGACAAATTAGCAGGTATGACAGGTACTGCTAAAACTGAGGAATCAGAGTTTAGAGAAATCTATGATATGGACGTAGTAGAAATTCCTACTAACAAGCCAGTAGCTAGAGAGGATTTAGCAGACGTTATTTATCGTAATGAAGAAGCTAAATTTAGAGCAGTAGTTAGGGAAATAAAGGAAAGACATGCTACTGGTCAACCAATACTAGTTGGTACTATATCAATTGAAAGGTCTGAAATTCTTTCAAAACTTCTTAAAAAAGAAGGAGTACCTCATGAAGTGTTAAATGCTAAACAACATGAGAGAGAAGCAGAGATAGTTGCCCAAGCAGGTAGATTTGGTTCAGTTACCATAGCTACTAATATGGCTGGTAGAGGTACAGATATTACATTAGGTGGTAATCCAGAATTTCTTGCAAAATTAGAGATGAAAAAGAAAGGGTTTACTGATGAGGTTCTTGGTTTAGTAGATAGTTTCTATGATACTGATGATGAACAAGTTTTAGAAGCTAGAAAAGTATATAAGGAATTACACGATAAATATAAAGTTAAAACTGATGAAGAAAATAAAAAGGTTATATCAGCAGGTGGACTTCATATAATTGGTACAGAAAGACATGAGTCAAGAAGAATTGATAATCAGTTAAGAGGTCGTTCAGGTAGACAGGGAGATCCAGGTTCTTCAAGGTTTTATATATCTTTAGAAGATGATCTAATGAGATTATTTGGTGGAGAAAGAATAATTAATTTAGTTGATAGCCTGAAAATGCCTGAAGACGAGCCACTAGAACACTCAATGCTAACTAAGGCCATAGAAAATGCTCAAAGAAAAGTAGAGAGCAATAACTTTGCCATTAGAAAACATGTATTAAAATATGATGATGTAATGAACAAACAAAGGGAAGTTATATATGGTGAAAGAAGAAAAGTATTGGAAGGAGAAAATCTTCGTCCTCAAATTCAAGAAATGATTAAGTCTTTAATAACAGATAATGTAGAGGTCTATACTAGTCAAAGCAAATATCCAGAAGAGTGGGATATGGAAGGATTAGAAAATTATTTAATAAACTTATTTGATTTCAATAAAGGATTTTTAGTTTTTAATGATATAGAAAGCCTTACTAAAGAGGATTTAATAAATAAAATAGTAGAAAAAGCTGAAGAGAAATATAAATCTAAGGAAATGGAATTTGGAGAAGAGAGATTTAGGGAAGTAGAAAGAGTAATCTTACTTCAAATAGTAGATAGTAAGTGGATGGATCATATAGATGCTATGGACCAATTTAGACAAGGAATTGGACTTAGAGCCTATGGTCAAGAGGACCCAGTTAGAGCATATCAAAATGAAGGATATGATATGTTTAACGAAATGACCCATAGTATTTGGGAAGATACCGTAAGATTATTATATGGAGTTCAGAATCCAGATAAAGTTCAAAGAAAGAAAGTAGCAGAACCTATATCTACTAATGTTGATCAGATAAATACGACTGTAGTAAATAAAGAATCAAAAGTAGGAAGAAATGATCCTTGCCCTTGTGGAAGTGGAAAGAAATATAAAAAATGCTGTGGACAGTAAAGAGGTGGTATATTGCAAGATATTTACTTAGATAAAGAGAAACTTCATGATATAAAAGAGATGGTTATAGAATTAGGTGTTTCACTTTGACATTGAAGGACTAAGGGAAAAAAGTCTTGATTTGGAACAGCAATCCTATGAAGAGGATTTTTGGAAAGATGTGGAGACAGCGCAGAAGACTATGCAGGATATGAAAGCTCTTAGAAATCAAATAGAGGAATATGAAGGGTTGATAAAGTCCATAGAGGATTTAGAAGTTTTTATGGATTTGATTTTGGAAGAAGAAGCTTATGATATGTATAAGGACCTAGAAGAAGGACTTCATAATATAATTAAAGATGCAGATAAATTTAAGTTGAATACTTTGCTTTCTGGAGAATTTGATAAAAATAATGCCATTCTTTCTATACATTCAGGAGCGGGAGGACTTGAAGCTCAAGATTGGGCTGAAATGCTTTTGAGATTATATAGAAGATGGGGAGAAGGTAAAGGATTTGGAGTTGAAACCTTGGACCTTTTATCTGATACAGAAGGTGGTATAAAATCTGTTACTCTTCTGATTAAAGGATATAATGCCTATGGATATTTAAAGTCAGAAAAGGGAGTTCATAGACTAGTGAGAATATCACCTTTTGATTCAGCAGGAAAGCGACATACTTCCTTTGCTAGTATTGATGTATATCCTGAAATAGAAGGTGAAGTAAATATTGAAATAAACCCTTCTGATTTAAAAATAGATACTTATAGGTCCGGTGGTGCTGGTGGGCAACATGTAAATACTACGGATTCTGCTGTAAGGATTACTCATATTCCAACTGGAATTGTGGTCCAATGTCAGAGCGAGCGGTCACAGACCACCAATAGACAGACTGCTATGAATATGCTAAAAGCTAAGCTTATTCAATTGAAAGAAGAAGAAAAGAAAGAAAAGATTGAAGACCTACAGGGAAGTTATAGTCAAATAGCTTGGGGTTCTCAAATACGTTCCTATGTATTCCATCCATATAGTATGGTGAAGGATCATAGAACCAATATGGAAGTTGGAGATGTATATGGAGTAATGGATGGAGATATTGATATTTTTATAAATGAATATTTAAAACAAAAATCCCTTTCATAGAAGGGATTTTTGAATTTATGAAGAATATTAATATAGTAGATTAATTAAAGGAGAAGATATAATGGATATTTTAAAGGTACTTACTGATGAATTTAAATTAAAGCCTTTTCAGGTAAAAAACACAGTGGAATTATTAGATGAGGGTAACACTATACCTTTCATAGCCAGATATAGAAAGGAACAAACTGGAGAGTTACAGGATATGGTCATTAGAGACTTATCCAATAGACTTACATATTTAAGAAATCTAGAATCAAGAAAAGAAGAAGTTATTAGATTAATTGATGAACAAGGAAAACTGACAGATGAACTAAAAAATGATATTTTAATTTCAGATACCCTACAAAGAATAGATGATTTATATAGACCTTTTAGACCAAAGAGAAGGACTAGAGCAACTATTGCTAAGGAAAAGGGACTTGAGCCTCTTTCTGATATTATTTGGAGTCAAGTTTTAGATGGGGAAGAATTTAAAAGAGCCATTGCTAATTTTATAGATGAAGAAAAAGAGGTAAACAATGAGGATGAGGCTTTAGCTGGAGCTATGGATATTATTGCAGAAATAGTATCCGATGATGCTGATAATAGGGAATTTATTAAGAAGATCATAAATAATAAGGGTATATTAACTACAGAGGCTGTAGATAAGGAAGAAAAAACAGTATATGAGATGTATTATGATTACAAAGAGCCTGTAAAATCAATGGCGAACCATAGAATATTAGCCATAAACAGGGGAGAAAAGGATAAAAAATTAAAGGTAAGCCTAGATATGGATGGAGTAGATTTAGCTGAATTGTTGATTGAAAAGTTGAGAAAAGATAAAAATAAAGACTCCTTCATATATATACAAAGAGCTGTAGAAGATGGATATAAAAGACTTTTATTTCCTTCCTTAGAAAGAGAAATAAGAAATAATTTAACTGAAAGAGCAGAGGAGGAAGCCATAAAGGTATTTGCATTGAATTTAAAGCCATTGATTATGCAGCCTCCTATTAAAGGAAAAAATGTAATGGCTATAGACCCAGGGTTTAGAACAGGATGTAAAGTAGCAGTAGTAGATGAAACAGGAAAGATGATGGACTTTACTACTGTGTATCCTACAGAACCTCAAAATAAAGTAGAAGAAACAAAGGCTAAGTTAAAGGAACTGATAAATAAATATAATGTGGATTTGATTGCTATTGGAAATGGTACTGCTTCTCGTGAAACTGAAATGGTTGTGGCTGAAATGCTTAGGGAAATAGATAGGGAAGTATCTTATATAATAGTTAGTGAGGCGGGAGCATCTATTTATTCTGCATCGGAAGTAGGTATAAAAGAGTTTCCAGATTTAGATGTATCTATTAGGGGGGCAGTATCCATTGGAAGAAGATTACAAGATCCGATGGCAGAGTTGGTAAAAATAGAACCAAGACATATTGGAGTAGGTCAATATCAGCATGATTTAAACCAAGGTAAATTAGATGAGGCTTTAACTGGAGTTGTGGAAGATTGTGTAAATACTGTAGGAGTAGATTTAAATACTGCAAGTCCATCACTACTTAAATATGTGGCAGGAGTATCCACTCGGGTTGCCAATAGTTTAGTGAAGGCTAGGGAAGAAAAAGGTAAATTCAGCAATAGAAAGGAACTTTTGAAAGTAAAGGGGTTAGGGGAAAAGACTTTTATTCAATGTGCAGGATTTTTGCGTATTCCAGATGGAGATAATCCCCTTGACAATACAGGGGTCCATCCTGAATCCTATGAAGTAGCAGAAAAGCTACTAAAGATGAACTATACTAAGGGAGAAATAGAAAAAATATCAGAAGAACTAAATGTAGGAGTATTAACATTAGAAGATATAATCAAGGAATTGGAAAGACCAGGAAGAGACCCAAGAGACGAAATGCCAAAGCCAATTTTGAGACAAGATGTACTTAAAATAGAAGATTTAAAGGAAGGTATGGAGTTAAATGGAACCATAAGAAATGTAGTAGATTTTGGTGCATTTGTAGATATAGGAGTGAAGGAAGATGGATTGGTACACATATCTCAGCTTTCCAATAAATTTATAAAGCATCCTAAGGAAGTAGTTAAAGTAGGAGATGTTGTTAAGGTTAGGATAATCGAGGTAGATATGGAAAGAGGAAGAATTGCATTAAGTATGAAAGAAGTATAAAAGCAGTGAATAGTTAAGAGTGAATAGTGAATAGTATGGGTGACCTTTGGTCGCCCTCAAATAATTATTGAATTATCCAAATATTATATATATAATATTACTTAGAGTAACGAAACATAATAGCTCAGTTTCTAGTTTACTAGAAACCTCCACAACTATTCACTATTAATTATTAGTTATTCACTAAATATAAGGAGGAATTTATAATGGTATTTATTAAAAATGGTACAATATATACTATGGCAGGAGAAGTAATAGAAAATGGTTCAATTCTTATAAAAGAGGGTAAAATTATAGAAGTGGGAAAGGATATTATTGCTCCGTTAGATGCAGAAATAATTGATGCAGAATGCAGAATAGTAACACCAGGGTTTATAGATGCTCATTGTCATTTGGGTATGTGGGAAGAAGGTATAGGGTTTGAAGGTAGCGATGGCAATGAAATGACAGATCCTGTAACTCCACATATGAGAGCAATTGATGGAATCAATCCTATGGATATTTCCTTTAGAGAAGCATATGAAGGTGGGGTTACTACTGCTGTAACAGGACCAGGAAGTGCCAATGTAATAGGGGGTACTTTTACAGCTATAAAGACTTATGGCAGTAGAATAGATAATATGATTATAAAGAATCCAATTGCTATGAAGGTTGCTTTTGGTGAAAATCCAAAAAGAGTATATCATGGACAAAATAAAACTCCTATGACTAGAATGGCCACAGCTGCCATATTAAGAGATACGTTGTTTAAAGCAAAGACTTATTTGGAAAAAAAGGAAAATGCAGAAGAAGCATCAAAAATGCCAGATTATGATATAAAAATGGAAGCTTTGATACCAGTCCTTAAAAAAGAAATTCCCCTAAAAGCACATGCTCATAGGGCTGACGATATATTTACAGCTCTTAGAATAGCCAAAGAGTTTGATGTAAATATTACACTGGATCATTGTACAGAAGGTCATTTAATAGTTGATGAATTGGTTAAGGAAGAAAAACCAGCCATAGTAGGACCAACTTTTGGAAATAGATCAAAATTTGAATTGCAAAATAAATCTTTTGATACTCCAAAAGTGTTGACTGAAGCAGGAATTAAGGTTGCCATAACCACAGATTCACCAGTAATTCCTTTACAGCATTTGCCTTTATGTGCAGGATTAGCTCATAATGCAGGACTTTCTGAAATAGAAGCATTTAAAGCTATTACTATAAACCCAGCAGAAATAGTAGGATTACAAGATAGAATAGGAAGTATAGAAGTAGGAAAAGATGCAGATATAGTTATATTTGATGGGCATCCATTAAAAGATGTAGATTGTAAAACTTATGTTACAATAATCAATGGAGAAGTAGTTTATAGAAGATAGTTATTAACAGTTAATAGTGAATAGTGAATAGTTAAAAAGATTAAAGAAACCTTATATTTTCAGCTATTCACTAGATAAACAAACTAAGCGATGTACACAAAATTGAAAACCACAATTTTGGTACCCTGCTTATATTAGTTATTCACTATTCACTTTATTGTGGAGGTGTTTGTATGAAATTAGGATTTATAGTCAATCCCATTGCAGGAATGGGAGGTAGAGTAGGACTTAAAGGCACTGATGGCCCAGAGGTTCTAGAAAAAGCTAAAAGTCTGGGTGCATTACCTGAATCTCCTGAAAAGGCAAAGAAAGCCTTAAAGGAGTTGCTGCCTATTAAAGATAGATTAGAGATATATACTTATCCTGGAGCAATGGGAGAAGACGAAGCCATAGAAGTAGGATTTCAACCAATAGTTTTACAGAAAGACAAAGAAGATTTCGGACCAGAAAATACAGAGGAAGCTGCTAAAAAGATGATAGAAAAAGAAGTAGATTTAATCCTTTTTGCAGGTGGAGATGGAACGGCTCGAAATATTTATAATGCTATAGGTACTGCAGTTCCAGTAGTAGGAATACCAGCAGGAGTAAAAATTCACTCTGGAGTATATGCAAATCATCCAAAGGCTGGTGGAGAATTGGCTCTTAAATATCTTCAAAATGAAGAGATGAAAATAAAAGAAGCAGAAGTAATGGATATAGATGAAGAAGCCTTTAGAGGTGGAGTAGTTACAGCGAAATTATATGGATATATGAATATTCCATTAGAACCCGAACTAATGCAGGCTACTAAATCAGGTGGATTAGGTACAGAAGAGGCGGCATTAGATGGAATTGCAGATAGAATTATAGAAGAAATGGAAGAAAACCCTGATACATTTTTTATCATAGGTTCAGGAACATCTACTAGACCTATAATGGAGAAGCTAGATTTGCCAAATACATTATTAGGTATAGATATAGTAAAGAATAAAGAATTAATAGGTTCTGATGTAAATGAAAAAGAAATTCTAGATATAATAGATGGACATAAGGCAAAAATAGTAGTCACCGTCATAGGTGGTCAAGGCTATATCTTTGGTAGAGGAAATCAACAAATTAGTGCAGAAGTAATTAAAAAAGTTGGAAAAGAGAATATATTTATTGTAGCACCAAAGAATAAGATTTTATCATTAGAGGGAAGACCTCTTTTAGTAGATACTGGAAATGACGAGGTAAATAGTATGTTCAATGGATATATGAAAGTCATAAACACTTATTATTCTGAAACCATAGAAAAGGTAGAAGGGCTTTAGAAATAACTATAATAAGTTATTGACATAACTTATATATAGACATATAATAAAATTAAGATATATCTTCAGGGGGAGGTGCAAATCCTCACCGGCGGTAAAGCCCGCGAGCCGAGTAATCGGTTGACTTGGTTAGATTCCAAGGCCGACAGTTATAGTCTGGATGGAAGAAGATGTAATAGACCTTGTCTATTTTTGTACCCCGAAGATTTTCTTCGGGGTTTTTTATGACCTAACACAGCGAATGATAGTGAGCTTTAGTAGGTCAAACGTAACGAACGTCAAATTCATGCGAAGGGCAGTGAGCAAATGAATTTGTGCAGTGAGACTACGTGATATGACCTAACTTGGCGAACTAAGCTGAGTTGATGTAGGTATAATCCCGAGAAAATAAAAAATTTGGAGGGATTTTATGTACACATTAAGTAGAGAATCATGGAACACTAAAACAATGGTAAAGATTTCAGTACTAGGAGTAATTTCATTTATTTTAATGTTTTTTGAAATACCGTTGCCATTTTTAGCACCAACCTTTATGAAATTTGATATTAGTGATTTACCTTCCCTTATTGGCTCTTTTGCCATAGGACCTATGGCAGGAGTAATCATTCAATTTTTAAAAAATGTGCTGAATCTTTTAATTGAAGGAAGTACAACTGGCGGAGTAGGAGAGATGGCAAACTTTGTAGTAGGCTCAGCATTTGCTTATACAGCTGGATTTGTATATTATAAGAAAAAAACCTTTGGCAGAGCTGTAATAGGGCTTACTTTAGGAACTATAGTTATGACCATAGTTATTACTTTAGCAAATTATTTTATAATGTTTCCACTATATGCAAAGTTAATGGGACAAAATATACAAGTATTTGTAGATATGGGAACAGCCATAAATAAAAGTATTACAGATTTAAGAACTTTAATGTTAATTTCAGTAGTACCATTTAATTTGGTAAAAGGAATTATAGTAACAGCAATAACATTACTAATATATAAAAGAGTATCACCGATACTTCATAAATAAAATCATTGAAAGTTAAAAAAGGTGTTTATAACTCATTAAGTTATAAGCACCTTTTTTTAATTCCTTATAAATTCCTTATAATTATCTATTATACTTTGATTATAAATTAAATATAAAAAATAGGAGGTAAATAGCATGTCAGATTATATTCTAGAAATAAAAGATTTAACTAAAAAATTCAAAACTCAAATAGCTGTAAATAACGTTTCCTTGTCCATAAGAAAAAATTCTATATTGGGTCTACTTGGACCAAATGGGGCAGGAAAATCTACTACTTTAAAAATGATTTCAGGAATTATGAAACCTTCATCTGGAGAAATATTATTTGAAAACAATCCATGGTCTAGAAAGAATTTAAAGGATATAGGTGCATTAATAGAAAGTCCTGCAATCTATCATAATTTAACTGCAATGGAAAATTTAAAAATAGCCTGTACTCTCTATGGACTTCCTTATATAAGAGCAGAAGAAGTGTTGGAGATTATAGACCTTAAAAAATCAGATAAAAAGAAAGTAAAGCATTTCTCCATGGGAATGAAACAAAGATTAGGTCTTGGAATGGCTATTATCAACAACCCTAAGCTACTTATATTAGATGAACCTACTAATGGATTAGACCCAATAGGAATAGAAGAATTAAGAAATTTAATTAAGTCTTTTCCATCTAAGGGGATTACAGTAATTCTATCTAGTCATATTTTATCAGAGGTAGTACAAGTTGCTGATGAAATAGGAATTATATCCAATGGAATCCTTGGATATAATGGAAAAATCAATAAAGAAGATAATCTTGAGAAATTGTTTTTAGATGTTGTAGAGAGAAATAGAGGTGAAAATATATGATAGATATAATTAAATCAGAATTTCAAAAAAGTAAAAGAACGTCAATAAATAAATTTATTATAATAACACCATTACTTGCACTTCTGTTTTCATTTTCATGGGGGGGAGGTCAAAATGGGGCATATAATTGGTGGTATACTATGTTTCTGCCAGGTATGTTAGCTATTATTTCATCTCAAGTAATTACAGCAGAGAAAAAAATTGGATATAAAGGGATTTTATTATATCCTATAGACAAAAAAGATATATGGTTAGGAAAAATAGCATATATAAGTATACTAATTATAATCACCAGCTTAATATTTATGATGGGAATTATAATAATAGGATTTGTAGACAAACCTGTAATACCATTAAAGGCTAATATATTAGCTACAATTATATTGATAATTACATTTTTATTTCAGATTCCAATGAGTTTATTCTTGACGGCAAAGTTTAATATGTTTGTTACTGTTCTCTTCAATATAGGAATGACTATCTTTGGAGTAGTAAGCTTTGGAATCAATTCATTTTTAAAGTTTTCTCCCTATGGAATAATATCTTCATTGATGTGTCCCATACTTAAAATTTTACCAAATGGACTTTCAGTTCCAGAAAATAGTCCTTTATTAAAGGGAGATACTATAATAAGAGATACTACTATTAATATAATTACTTTCCTTATAATAACTATATTAACTACTATATGGTTTAAGAAGAAAGAGGTAAATTAAATGAATGATTTAAAAAGACTATTGAAAACTGATATAATAAAATTAAAATCTTCAGGATTACTGTGGATTCATTGTTGTGTTCCCCTATTAAGTTTGATTATTTTTTTAGGATATTATTCTTATACTCCATGGAAAGACCTTAGTAAAATATCTGCATATTTACAGGTATTATGTATATCCTTTCCATTATTGATAGGAATAATTACTTCAATAATAGGAGAACAGGAACATATGGCAGGAGATTTCCAAAATATATTAGTTAGTTCAAGGATTAAATTTTTATCATTTATAAGTAAATATATAGTAGTATTAGTATTAGGGCTTCTAAGCACTATACTATCTGTCATTGGGTTTTATATAGGTTTTTCATATATGGGAAATAATATTTTTTCCTTTAATATATATTTATCTGTTATTTTCATATTAATCGGAAGTAATCTATTAGAATATATTTTTCATTTTTTTCTAAGTTTTAGATTTTCAAAAGGAGTTTCTATTGGAGTTGGAATTGTAGAATCACTTATATCAGCTTTATTTATAACTGGAATGGGAGATGGAAGATGGCCATTTTTTCCATGTGCTTGGAGTATTAGATTTATTAACTCTTTGATGATAAAATATGGAAACATTAATAATTATGTAGATCCATCTTTGAACTTAGGTATTAAGATTGCTTTTGTTGGAACGATTTTAGCTTTTATAATGGTATTAGTGTGGTTTACAAAGTGGGAAGGAAATAAAAGTGAAGAATAGGAGGATTGTATGGCAAAAATCTTGGTAATAGATGATGACATAGGAATATTGGATTTAGTAGATAATATACTGAGTAAAAGCGGTCATTTTATTAAAAAAATAAATCAACCAGAGGAAGTTTTTAATGAAAACTTAAACTATTATGATTTAATAATCCTAGATATTATGATGCCTAATATTGATGGATTTCAATTATGCTCTAGAATAAGGGAGAAGGTTGATTATCCAATTCTATTTCTTACGGCAAAAGTGGAAGAAGCAGATATAATTAAAGGATTAGGATTAGGGGCTGATGATTATTTGACTAAACCTTTTGGAGTTCAAGAATTACGTGCAAGGGTAGATGCCCATCTTAGGAGAGAGCAAAGAGAAAAAACCAATTCAATGAGTATAGGAAATATTAGATTTTTAATGACTAGTAAAGAATGTTTTGTATTAGAAGACAAAGTAGGACTTACTAAAAGTGAGTATGAAATAAGTGAGTATTTAGCTCTTAATCACGGTCAAATATTTTCAAAGGAGCAAATCTTTGAAAGAGTTTTTGGGTTTGAAAAAGATAGTAATTTAAGTGCAATTGTAGAACATATAAAAAATATTCGGGCTAAATTCCTTGAATTCAATGAAGAACCAATTAAGACAGTTTGGGGAGTAGGGTATAAATGGGATTAAAAAAAGAAAAAGAGCTTAGGTCAATTTTCATAAAATATATACTTTCTCTTGGATTTTTTATTATAATTTTATTGATGATTAATTATTATCTAATTTTTATAGTTTCCTTTGGAGTATATCCAGCTAATTATTCAGAAAAAATTATTCAAAAGAATCTTGATAAATTAAAAGAATCTCCTAAGGTCACAATGGATTTACTGACACCTATGTGTAGCTTTGGAGTTTATTCAAATGATGGAGATTATTTATATGGAAATTTTTCTAAGGTGGACCAAGATCTAATTTGGGATAATTATAATAATAATAAGATGTCTTCTGGGATAATGAAATATATAGCTAGCATTAAACGAGAAGATGGTATATTACTAATAAAATATCCTCTTACTTTACAATATAAAAATGAAAAATTAAGATCAGTTTTACCTAATGGAGAAATTACAACTATTATAGTATTTATTATAGAATTTATCATAGTGCTGCTTTTAGTATCAAATAGATTTGCTAAAAAGATTAATAAAGAATTAAAGTTGCTTTTATCTGCAACTAAAAAAATAGAAGAGCAGAATTTGGAATTTGATATAGAAAATAGCAACTTAAGAGAAATCAATATGGTTCTTCAAGGAATTCATAAGATGAAAAGTTCTTTAAAAGTTGCACTGGAAGAACAATGGGCAATAGAGCAACAAAAACGAGCACAAATCTCTGCATTAGCTCATGATGTAAAAACTCCTCTTACAATAGTCAGAGGTAATATAGGATTACTTGTAGAAACTGATATAACAGAGGAGCAGAAAAGCTATTGTAATTATATTGAAGAAAGCAGTAAGCAGATGGAAGAATATATACAACGTCTATTGGCTATTGCAAGAAATCAGACAGAAAATAATATCCAAAATGAAAATATCTATGTAGTGAAGATGTTAAAACACTTAAAAAGTCAAGGAGATGCCCTAGGAAAAACAAAAAATATCAAAATTATTTTGGAAATAGATATTGAAGAAGATGTATATATAAAAGGAAATAGAAATGAGTTAGAACGTGGAATAATGAATATTATAGTAAATGCAGTAGACTTTTCTCCAAAGAACTCTACTGTGAAGGTTAATGGTTTTATAGATAATTTTTACCTGACCATTGAAGTAATAGACCAAGGCAAAGGATTTTCTCCCAAAATGTTGAGATATGGAAAAGAACAACTAATAATGGGTGATGAAAGCAGAACAAAAAGTGGACATCATGGACTGGGTTTATATATAGCTGATACTATTATTAAAAAATATAATGGAGAACTTATATTATCCAACGATGTAAATGGTGGTGGAATAGTTAAAATTAAAATTCTTCTTTAATTTAATATAAAATGCTCTTTCTGATATTATCTTATTTTGATTCTTACCAGAAAAGAGCATTTATTTTTACAGAATTGTAGATTAGTTTATACTAATAGGATATGATTTTTATTTAAGTTCATTTTTTGCTATTATTATTTTTATATCTTCGTAAGTAATATCTTCAGGCAAAGCTTCCTTAATAGGCTTTAATTTTTCTAATCCCAACTGATTGATTACAGATAATATTTTTTCTTCTTTTCTAGGATTATCTATAAATCTGAGCCAATCCACTGCTTTTCCTTGTTCTTGAGATTTTGCAAGATGTTCTATTATGGTGTTTTTAGTAAAGTTTCTTTTTTGAGATATTTCTTCTAAGGAAAGCCCTTCTAGATAACAGCCATAAGTTAACTCATATCTATCTGCTAAATCCTCTCTAATAATTTTTGGGGGAGCCTCTATGGATTCTATATCATTGGTATTACAATAAGTTTTGATTAAATCCATAAAACTTTCTCCGTAGCTTTCATATTTTTTAAGTCCTACGCCTTTTATAGTAAGCATAGATTCTTTGTTTTGAGGAAAAATCGAAGCCATTTCCTTTAATGTGGAGTCATGAAATATCATAAAAGGTGCTAGTCCATTTTCTTGAGATATGGAATATCGTAGAAGCTTTAACTCCTTAAATAAATCTTCATTAAAGTTTTCCAATACATCTCCTGTAAAAGATTTCTTTTCATTAGAAGATTTGGTTTCTACTAAATGTTTTTTGTGATGGACTTTAACTTCTCCTTTTAATACTTTTCCAGCATTTGCTGTTAGCTTTAAAACAGGGTATTTATCTGTAGTTATATGAATATATCCCATGGACACTAAAGTCATTATTATTTCTCTTAATGTATTTTCTCCATATTCCTTCATAATTCCATATGTGGATACCTTATCAAGTTCCATTTCAAGGAGCTTCTTACTTTTTGAACCCCTTAGAACTTGAATTACTGTAGTTAAACCGTATCTTTCTTGAACTCTATATATACAAGATAATATTTTTTGTGATTCTATGGTAATATCCATCATTTCAGATTGATCTATACAGTTCCCGCAATTCCCACAGTTATTGTGACTACCTTTTTCTCCAAAGTATTCCAATATACTGTTTCTAAGACAATCATGAGTATGACAGTAATCTACTAAATACTGAAGATTTTTATATAGCAAGGTTTCTCGTTCTAAAGACATAGGATTATTTTGGATTAAAAGTTTTTGCTTTACTATATCTTGTGGAGAATATAAAAGAGTACATCGACTACTTTCTCCGTCTCTTCCTGCACGTCCTGCCTCTTGGTAATATGCCTCCATATTCTGTGGCATATTATAATGAATTATAAATCTAACATCTGGCTTATCTATTCCCATGCCAAAGGCATTAGTTGCTACAATTATTTGAACTCTATTGAAAATAAAACTATCTTGATTTTCCTGACGGGCGTCACTACTCATTCCACCGTGATATGCTACCACCGAAAATCCATCTCTAGATAATTTTTCAGTTAAACTTTCTACAGTCTTTCTTGTTGCACAATAGATAATTCCAGATTCATTAGGATAATTGTTTTCTATATAATTTTTTAAATAAGTATATTTATCACTGACCTTAATTACCTCATAAAATAAATTTGGTCTATCAAATCCAATAATAGATTCTACAGGATTTTTAAGTTCAATTAATTCCTTAATTTCTTCAATTACCTCTTTAGTAGCAGTTGCGGTATAGCAGGATACCACTGGTCTACGGGAAAGGTTTCTTATAAACCTTGGAATTTCTCTATAGGAAGGTCTAAAATCGTGACCCCATTGGCTAATACAATGAGCTTCGTCGATGGCAACCATAGATATATTTATATCATTTACTAGATTGAGAAAAGATAAGGTATTTAAACGTTCAGGTGCTACATAGACTATTCTATAATTACCTTCTTTAATCTCTTGTACTCTATAATTATATTCTCTATCGTCCAAGGTACTATTGATAAAAGTACCAGTTATTCCAATTTCATTTAAGGAATCCACTTGGTCCTTCATAAGAGATATTAAAGGTGAAACCACTATAGTAATGCCATCTAATAAAACAGCAGGTAATTGATAACAAAGGGATTTTCCACCACCAGTAGGCATTATACCTAAGACATCTTTTTTATTTAATATTCCATTTATTAATTTTTCTTGACCATCTCTAAATTCTGTATATCCAAAATAGGTTTTAAGAGATTCATAAATATCCACAAAATCACCTCGTATACAATTTTATACTCTTTAAGTGAGAATATCAAGAATAGAAGAGCAGATATAAGGAGTTATGAAAAAATAAAAAACTATAATTTTTATTACAGTTAGAGATTCTAAAGAGGGTATAATAAATGGTATAAAAATTGGATGAGATGAATATTTTAAAAGATGTAGGATTGATGATAAATAGTAGAATTGTGTAGGTGAGAATATGAGGAAAAGTATAATATTATTTTTATTATTATTGTTGTTACTATTTGTAATTTTCCCGAGGACTGGTATGTATGGATTTCTGTTTGATAGAGGGAAATATGAATATATGGACGAATCTTCCATTGAAATAATATCAGATTTAGATGAACTAAGTCCCAAGACTAGAGAACTGGCAATTAAGTTTTTAGAAAAGTGTGGAGAAAATGGACTTTCTGTACGAATTACAGAAACTTATAGAACTCAGGCTCGACAAGATATGTTATATAAACAAGGAAGGACTACATCTGGTTCAATTGTTACATGGACTAGAAATAGCAAACATACCAAAAGACGTGCATTTGACATTTGTGAAGATAATACTGATGAACCCTATGGAGATTTGGAGTTTTTTAGAAAATGTGCAGAAATTGGGAAAGAAGTAGGACTTACTCCAGGCTATTATTTCAAAAATTATCAAGATATGCCTCATTATGAATTAAATAGATGGTGGTTACAGTGATTCTCAAGTGTATCCCATTTTATTATTAGCTTTTAATTACCCCTTAAAGAAATGGATAACTATCTATTTCTTTAAGGGGTTTATATTATTTCTTCTTAGAGTCTAATTTTTCCACATCACATAGTAAAGCTTTGTAAATAGGGAATCCAGAAATATAGTCACAATTTTCATCATCAGTTAAACGATTAGTATTGGACTTTGCCCAAGCTTCAGCTTGATAATCAGAGCCACCACCCATATTCAATTCTATTTCACCTGATGGAATTTCATCAGTAACTTTAGCCATAAATTCCACCTGATCCCTTTTAGTTTTAACCCATACCTTATCTCCATCTGCTATATTACGATTTTCTGCATCAGCTGTATTGATCCATACCAAAGGTTCTGGTTGAATTTTTAGTAAGCCAGATATATTTAAAAATTGTGAACGGAAGGTAGTAGAGATACGTGCTCCTGTATTTAGAACTAAGGGATAAGTTTTTGCCAATTCAGGTTGACTTACAGGACTCTCTGTTGGTTCCATATATTCTGGCAATCCTGGATATCCAAACTCTTCAAGTAATGATGATTTAATTTCAAATTTCCCAGAAGGTGTAGGAAATCCTAACTTGCCATCTTTACGAAATTTACCACTTTCATATTTTTTAAAAGTCCTTTCAGGTACAGGATATTTAACGAAACCATCTCTATTTAATTGCTCCGCCAACTCTTTGCTTCCCAAGGCTCTTTCAAGAAGCTCAAATTCATCTTTAGGATAATTTTCACCATATCCAAGCCTCTTTGCTATATCATGTATAATGAAAATATCTGTGCGTGCTTCACCAATTGGTTCTACTACACGACTTCTTTTTCTAATAGTTGATCCATGTACAACATAGGATTCATCTTCAAAATATGTAGTTGCAGGTAATACAACATCTGCATACTTACAATCCTCTGTAAAGTATCTATCTATTACAACAAAAAATTCTAATTTAGATAGAGCTTTAGCAAATTTATTTGGATTTGGATAGCTGGTTAAAATAGATGAACCTAAGTTTAATAAACCCTTTACTGGATAAGGATTATTTTCTAAAACTGCTTGAGGAAATTTCATAAAATGGGCATTTTGCATTAATTCGCAGAATAAAGGATATTCATTGGCACCAATAGGTTTTTTATCTGGTTTTTCACAGTAAATTTCTTTTACTCTATTTAGCTTTGCTGGTGAATTTAATAGTATGCCTCCTGGAATATCTATTTTTCCTAATAATGCCCAAATAGTATAAACTGCTCTTATGGTTTGTACTCCTGAATTGGAATATTCTAATCCAGTATACATTACTAAGGTAGTCTTTTCTTCTTCTGCTATTTGATAAGTTAGATGACGTATTGCCTCTGGATCTAATCCAGGAATATCCGCCCATTCTTCAAGTGTTTTAGAGGCAACATAGGATTTAAGTTCCTCAAATCCTTCAGTCCATTTTTCCACAAATTCTTTATTATAAAGATCTTCTTCTATAATAATTTTTAAGATTGCAAGTGCCAATGCCCCATCTGTACCTGAACGAACCAGATAATATTCTTCAGCTCGTTTACATATATCAGTTTTAAAATGGTCAATTGCAGTTATCTTAGCACCTCTGCTTACAGCGGCTTGAATAGCATGAAATTGGAATTGAGGGGATTTGGTAATTGGATTAGCCCCCCAAACTACAATTCGATTTGCATTGGCTATATCTGGTAAAATGCTATTACCATAAGCACCAAAGGTTGTAATTGGAGCAAATGCTCCAAAGGAATTATAACATACTGAACCAACACTTGATACATTAGGTGATCCTAATGGCAGAAAAAAACCTGGAACGGCACGGTTTTCCGGGTTTACAATCCCTAGAAAGTCTGAAGTGCTTGCTTCGAATCCACCACGACCTGAATGGTTAATCAGAGCCTCTGGTCCATATTTTTCCTTTATCTTCAAGAATCCATGGGCAACATAATCTAATGCCTCTTCCCAGCTAGTTTCTCTAAAAATTCCTTCTCCTTTTTCATCTACACGAATAAGAGGTTTTTTCAGCCTATCTGGAGAATAAAGAATTTCTTTTGCAAATTTTCCTCTTAAACAAAGAGCGCCAAAAGGTTCATCTTTTGCAGGAAAAATATCAATTAAATTTCCATCTTCTAAATTAACATCAACTACACAAGAACCAGGACATACTCCACATATTACAGATTGTTTAACTTCCATATTAATAGTACCGCCTTTCTACATTTTATCTAATTTTAAAACTGTAAGTAAGTAGGATTAGATTTTTATATATAATAATTGATTTAATAAGATTTTTCTAATATTGGTTTTAGGCAATATTAACTCTTATATTCATGCTATTACTTAGACATTACAATTTTATTATATTTACTTTTTTATCTCCAATAAATAATTTCTATACCATAACCATTGGTATAGAAATTATTAAACTTAAAGTATATAAAGGATGAGATTATATCAGTAGCTTTATCTTATCTATATGATATATCTAAATATAAAACATATCTATGATTTGTTAATTAATTACCAAATAAGGGTATGATAACTAACAAATAAAAATTATAAAGGAGTGTTGTTAGTGACAAAAATCATAATTTCACCAGGGAAATATATACAGGGTACTGGAGAGTTAAAGAGAATTAAAGATCATATAGGTAATTTAGGAAAATCGTTTTTTGTTATAATTAGTGAATCAGGTTATAAAAGATTTGGAGAAACTGTGAAAGAAAGTTTTGGGCATTCTACTAATATTCATTTTGCAAAATTCAATGGTGAATGCTCAAAAGGGGAGATAAAGAGACTTGAGGAAGAAGTTAAGACAATAGGTGCAGATACTATTATAGGCATAGGTGGAGGGAAAATTCATGATACTGCAAAGGCAGTTGCTTACTATCAAAATATGCCAGTAGTCATAGTTCCCACTATTGCAAGTACTGATGCGCCATGTAGTGCATTGTCTGTACTATATACAGATGAAGGAGAATTCGATGAATACCTGCTTTTACCTAAAAATCCAGATGTTGTACTAATTGACTTAGAGGCAGTTGTGTCTGCACCTGCAAGATTAATTGTTGCAGGAATGGGAGATGCTCTTGCTACAAAATTTGAAGCTAGAGCTAGTTTTCAATCAGGTTCCACTACTATGGCCGGTGGACTTGCTACAGATGCTGCTATTTCTTTAGCTAATTTGTGCTATAATACTTTAATAAATGAAGGATTAAAGGCAAAATTAGCTGTAGAAAAAAATGTTGTAACTAAGGCTGTGGAAAAAATAGTAGAAGCAAATACTCTTTTAAGTGGTCTTGGATTTGAGAGTGGTGGACTTGGTGCTGCTCATGCTATTCACAACGGATTAACAGTTATAGAAGAAGCTCATGTTTTATATCATGGGGAAAAAGTTGCCTTTGGGGTATTGGTTCAATTAGTATTAGAAAATGTTTCTATGGAGGAATTAAATGAAGTATTGTATTTTTGTAATGAAGTAGGTCTTCCAACTACCTTAGCAGACTTGAATATGTCTGATGTTCCAAAGGAAAAATTAATGGAAGCAGCAAAATTAAGTTGTGTAGAAAGTGAAACAATTCATTATATGCCATTTAAAGTAACAGCAGAAGATGTATACGCAGCAATATTAGTTGCTGATGTCATAGGAGAAAATTTTAAGAAACAATATACTTAAAAATATAATTACTGCATATGTATATAATTATTTAAGTGATTAAATTAATAGAGCCTGTCTATAGAAATATATGGACAGGTTCTATATATATAAATACCCTCACTTTATATTTTTCATACTTAATGTCAAACCATAGTTATAAAGAACAAAATAGATAGATAAGTACTTGTAGGAATAAAGTATTTATATTATAATAGTCATAAATTATAACTAGGAGATGTATTAGATTAGGGGAGATTTTGATGAAGCTTAAAGTAAACATGGAATTCAAATTTATAATATCGCTATTATTTTCTGTTTTAGTGGCAATATTTGCTATTCAAAATGCAAGGAGTGTTGAAATCAATTTCTTATTCACTAAGTTTACGATTTCTCAAGCTGTTGTAATCTTAGGTTCTGCTGTTATAGGAGCTTTAATTGTACTTTTATTAGGTATTATTAAACAAATAAAACAAGGTGTGAAAATAAAGCAGTTAAAGAAAGAGATAGAGATAATTACAGAAGAGAGGAATAAACTTCAAGCAAATATAGATGAATATTCCATATCAAGTATAGAAGAAGAGAAAAAAATAGAATGTAATAATGAAAAAGCTATATTAGAAAATGAGGACATCATTGAAGTTCAATAAATAATAAGATTAAAATTAGAAATAACTGAGTATAAGTAAATAAAAAGAAAAAGCTCTATATTTTGATGAAATGCTTAAAGCAAATCAAAATATAGAGCTTTTTCAGATAGAATTATAAATTTTTATGAATCAAGTTTGGAATTTCTTAATGTTGTAATTAAAATTAAGAAAATAGGTCTGATAGTTCATTAAAGGCTATCAGGTATGTGTTACTTATTTTCCATTAGGATGATAACAACTGTACTTTGGTTGATAAAGCTGGTTTTTTGAAATAGGAAATATTAAGAAAACTTCAAGGTTATTTTGAAAATCTTAATAGTTTTTTGATAAATAGATAAAAAAAATGGGATATAATAAACTCATATTTATAGTAAAGGATTTTGCATCGAGGAAATGGATAGTGAAGAAATAATGATTTTTTCAAAAAAAGAGGAAGAGATATGTCAGCAACACTTACAAAAAAATGAACACCTTAAAATATTAGAATCATTATAAAAAGAAATGAGGGATTAAAATGGAATTAACTTTGGAAAATGTTACTATGCAATTTAAGAAAAAATCAGTAGTTGACGGATTTACAATAACACTTCACCCTGGAATTTATGGATTTCTGGGGGCAAATGGAGCTGGAAAGACTACACTTATGAGAATCATTGCTACACTTTTAAAGCCAACAGCAGGAACTATTTTGTGGGATGGGAAAGAAATACACAAGATTAGAGAAGAATATCTCGGAGTTTTGGGATATCAGCCACAACTTTTTGGACATTATCCGAATTTTACGGGCTGGGAATTTATCGATTATCTTGGAGCAGTAAAAGGTCTTTCGAAAAAAGAAACGGAAGAAAGGGGAAAAAAACTTTTTGAAGTCATGGATTTGACGGAAGCTTGGAATAAAAAGATTCGCACCTATTCTGGAGGAATGAAACAACGTCTAAATATAATTCAAGCTTTGCTGAATGACCCGAAGATTTTGCTTCTTGATGAACCGACAGCAGGGCTAGATCCGAAACAGCGTTTAAAACTGAAGAACTATCTTGCTTCCATTTCTTCCAATCGGATTATTTTGCTCTCTACTCATATTACTTCAGATGTGGAAAGTATTGCAGATCAAATTATTTTTATCAAAGATGGAAAACTTATTTGTTCGGGAAAAGAAGAAAAATTACTCATGGAAATTCAAGGAAAAGTTTGGGAGTATCCCATAACTGAAAAAGAATTGTTAAATTTGCCATCTAATGTTCAATTAATTGGCTATCATCGAGATGGGGTAGAAATACGAGCAAAAGTGGTTTCTGAACAATCACCGTCTAAAGATGCACTTCCGAAAGCTCCAGTTTTGGAGGCACTTTATCTTTTCTATAATCCAGAAGAAATTGATCATGGAAGAAAGTAATAGGAGTGGATTTGAATGTTGCGAATGGTTCAGACGGAATTACGACGAATAACATATTCTATGGTTACACGAATCGGCATTCTCCTTGTTATTTTTTTCGTACTCTTGCTTTTGTTTTTAGATATTCAAAGTGTAGAACGTTCAGTAAATGATAAGCAAATCCTAATGGGAATCGAGGCAAAGCTTCAAGAGAGAAAATGGGCAGAGGAAGTTGATTATGGTGTGATTACTAACGAGAAAGTGAAAGAGGATTTGGATTTTTTAAGAAAGCACTATGAACAGGAGAAAAAGATTTCTCGTAATGATATGAAGACTTCTCTACCCTCGAAGGTTTATTATTCTCATTATCTTCCTCGGGAATCCTACTATTTGTGGGTGCAAGAAAATTATCTCGGCTGGGGGAGCTATGGCAATGAATTCAGCAAAATCTTGGAAAACCAATCCTTACCGTCTTTTGAAGAAGGACGGGTGGAGAGAGTAAAAAAGATATTGGATAAAAACAAATTTCAAGGAAAAACTCGCGAATTTTTATTAAAAATGGAAGAAAACTCTCGAAGTCCTTATGAGTACGGATATTTTGAAGGATGGGATTGGGCATTTAAATTTCTTTATTTTGTTCTGTCAACGACAATCTAATTCTACATAAAAAAGTCATTTAAAAAGTGCAGAGAATTTATTTATTTAAAAGAGTATTTGTGATTTCTTTTCTAGAAGACATATACTCTTTTCTATCTTTTAATCTGTATGATTCTCCTTTAATATTAACTACCGTTGCGTGATGAAGTATTCTATCTAGAATAGCAGCCGCTATTGTATTATCTGAAAATACTTCACCCCACTGTGAAAATGACTTATTTGAAGTAAATATAGTTGAACACTTTTCATATCTTTTAGCTATTAGTTGGAAGAATAGGTTAGCCCCTTGAATATCCATAGGAAGATACCCTATTTCATCTATTATCAATAGCTTGTACTTAGCGTAATGTTTGAGTTTCTTTTGAAGTTGGTTTTCAAAGTGTGCCTTATTTAGTTCTGATATTAAGTCCTGACAACTAATATAATATGTTAAATGCCTATTCTTAGCTGCTGTGATACCTAATCCTATAGCTAAATGGGTCTTACCAACTCCAGGTGGTCCTAAGAACACCACATTTTCAGCATTATGCACAAACCTTAATGTAGATAATTCTTCAACTAATCGTTTATCAACTGAAGGTTGAAATTCAAATTCAAAGTCTTCCAAGGTTTTTCTATATGGAAAACCTGCTACATTTACCTGTATTTCTGAAGCTCTTGTGTCTTTAAATTTAGTTTCTTGATCTAAAAGATAGTCTAGTATATCTACTATATTGGTTTCTTCTTTTAAGGCTATTTCCAAATAGTTATCTATTATTTCATTTATTTTTGTTAGTTTTAGCTTTTCTAAGTTATTTTTAATTCTCTCATAAGCTACATTACTCACTTTTTCCCTCCTCATAAATTTCATCATATGTTGATAAATCTCTATCTTCTACATCAAAAGAGGGATTAACATTTGTTTTAATCAATGTATTTTTACCATATCTTTTTGGAGATACTATACCTATAGATTCATAATGCTCTTTTAAGACTATTAGTTTATTCCTATCAAAGCATGTGCTATGAGTTGATATTAATGAGCTATTATGATAAATTTTAACTAAGTTGTCTGTAGAGAATACTGAAACTTCTTTTCCTATATATTCTGGTGGGACAGAATATTTATTACCCTTAAAGGAAATCAAGCAGTCTTTCTCTACTTTTCTTTTTTCTTCAATACTTAAAACATATTCTCGATCGAATTTATTTAACTTTTCTTTTTGCAGCATTTCATAAGGAATTTTATTTGTAGTTCCGTGGACCTTTCTATTTATCTTTTCACACCAGGAGAGAGCTTCATTATTTAAATCTATTAGGTTAACAAATTTAATACCAGTAAAGAAGTTATCCCTTACATATCTGACTGTTCTTTCAATTTTACCCTTAGTCTGGCCTCGGTAAGGCCTACATAGTATAGGTTTTATTCCGTAAAATCCTGCAAAGTCCTCAAATAATGGATTTAACTTAGAATCTTCTTGCTTTATCATTCTTTTTACAACAACTTGCTTCATGTTGTCATAGAGTATATGCTCTGGATATCCATTAAAATATCTAAAAGCATTATTATGACATCTTATTAGAGTTTCTGTGCTCATCTCTGTAACAAATTCTATATATCGCATTCTCGAGTACCCTAAAATCATTAAAAAACAATACAGTTTATGTTCTCTTCCTAGTTCATCCATGAATGTTCCAAAATGAGCCCAATCAACTTGACCCTGTTTCCCAGGTAAAGTTTCGAATCTGACTGTAGCTTTTGTATTTAGCTCTTTCTTTTTAGTTCTAACATAGTTTTTAACTATACCAATTTTACCATCAAACCCTTGATCAGTTATTATTTCTAATATCCTTACAGCACTATATGGGGCTTCCTCTAGTAACTCATCTATCATAGGTTTAAAGTCATCTAACTTAGAAGGTTTATCTTTAGTTAATGTATATTTTGGCGTCTCAATAGCTGCTGCATACTTTTTAGCTGTTCTCCAATTGATATTATATTTTCTTGATATTTCTGAAATGGATAGCCCCTTAAGATAATCATTTCTTATATCCATCCAAAGTTCTCCTTTCATATTCACACCACCTATTATTTTTTATTCTTTAGGTAGTGTTCCCTCTTTGATTAAGAACTCTGTACTTTTTGATTACCTTTTATCTGTATTTTATCATTGTCCTTTACAGTTCCGATAGTTGTTCTTGTCATCAGTATTTCAGTGGGGCATTTATTTTCCGAAGACTATGAAACAGGCTCCTATGAGGTGCTTTATTCCTCCAGATATGGAAGGAATAAACTGTTTTTTGCGAGAATCTTTGCATCATTTCTTTTTATGCTGGGAGTAATGACTGTTTTCCTTGGGGTAGGTATTTTCGGATCGTTTTTCTTTTTGACTATGGATGGGGGGGATTTACCTATTCAAGCGATGAGTACTTTGATTCTTTATCCTTGGACCATTAAGGAAACTTTTGTGTGGCAAGTTGCTCTCATTTGTCTGGGAGGAACAGCAGTGGTGATTTTATCTCTTGCAATTTCACTTTTATCTAAACGGACTTTTGTAAACTACGGAGTACTTCTTGGATTTTATGCTGTGTCTCGTTATTCCAGTATGATGGGAATGGGCGAAAATCGACCCTTAGGACGGATTGTCGTAAGTTTTCCCTTTTGCCTCGGAATGGATTTTGGCTATGAGCGATATCAAGTGTATTACTTTTTCGGGAAACCCATGACCTTTTATGAGTTTGTTCCTGGATTTTATCTCTTGCTTTTGCCATTGGTTGTGCTTTTTCTCTACGTCTTTCAACAGCAACAAGATCAGAAGAAGTAAAGGCATAGGGTTTTCCCTCAAAAGTTTCAAGAAATCTTGAAGATTCTTTAAATTTTTCTTGATAAATGAATGAATATTTTTTGGTACAATAAGTTTACAAGAATCAAGCTTTGGACCTATGTCAATATAGTAGACACATTTTCTCGAACAATTTTTATGCAATATTTTTAGATTTATCTTCCCACTCTTGAGGAGTGATATAGCCCAAAGAGCTATGTATTCTCTCACTGTTATACCATGACTCTATATATTCAAATATTGCAAGTCTAGCGGCATCAAAGTCAAAGTATTTAACTAAGTTAACTTCTTCTTTTTTCAATACTGAATGAAAGGATTCTATGCAAGCATTGTCATAGGGATTCCCTTTACCACTAAAGGAATGAGTTATTTTATGCTTTTTAACATATTCTCCAAATTCATAACTTGTATATTGACTACCTAAGTCACTATGTAGAATTAGACCTTCAGCGGGTTTCTGAAGTATATAGGCATTATCTAAAGCCTTTATAGCCAATGTAGTATCTATATTTTTAGACATAGAGTATCCAACTATCTTCCTGCTGTTAAGATCCATAACAGAAGCAAGATAGCACCAGCCATCTTTAATTGTATGAATATAAGTAATATCAGTTACCCATTTCTGATTAATGCCAGTTGTAGTGAAGTCCCTGTTAATTATATTCTCTCTACTCTCGACTTTACTTCTTGATGAAAATGGTCTGAATTTCTTGCATACTATTGATTTTATGCCTAGCTTATTCATAAGCCTTTGAGTTCTTTTAAGGCTTATAGGTATATTATTAGACTTTAATTTTTCATATATTTTAGGAGCTCCATATCGACATTTACTAGCTTTATATATATTTAGAATTTCTTTTTCTAGAAATCTATTTTCAATGTTTCTTTTGCTCTCTTTTTTATTAATATGCTTATAATATGAGCTTCTAGATACATTTAAAACTTTACACATTAGCTTTATATCATGAGTATCTTTATTATCAGTAATAAACTTATATATTGAGCTTACTTCTTTGCAAATATGGCCATGGCTTTTTTTAGTATTTCATTTTCCTCTTCTATTCTAGCCATCTTCTTAAGCATGGCTTGATAATCAGCTTGAGTAATTATTTTATTATCATCTACTGCTATTGGTTTTGCCTTATTTACCCATGTTAGTATTGTAGATCTTGGTAGGCCATATTCACTATTAAGCTCAGCAAGTGTTTTACCGGAATTATAAAGTTCTACAATGGTATTTTTATATTCATCTGTATATCTTTTTGACATTCTAGACACTTCCTTCCTTTTCTATATTTTATAGTATTCGGAAAATCGTGTCTACAATATTATACTAACACCACTTATTTTCAAATGTTTTTTCTGAAAGAATGGAAAATCATTTTAGAGATAAGAGAAACTAGTTTCAGGAAGCTAATAAGAATGGAGTTACTTTGGAGGTGAGAAGATGAACTTTTTAAAACCGACAGGAAAGAGAATAGTAACACCTTTGGGATGCGTATGCAGTGATTATGATGCACATGCAGGAGCAAGAAATGGGGGTGGGAATAAGCCACTACCTTGTAATTCGTGTGGTTGTTCTTGTGGAACAGATAAAGTCCGAAAGGGAAACCGAACGTCCGCCGCATCAAGTGATACGACATGGTAAGCTATAAGTAGTATCAAAAGAGAGAGGCGACAAATGACGATTTGTCGCTGTACTCTTTCTTAATATATAAATGGGAGGGATCTTATGGGAACGATGATTAAATATGAATTTAAGAAAATATTTCGAAGCCGTTGGAATATTTTAATAACAATTCTCCTTCTTTTTTTGGTTTCTCGTGCTACATGGAAACACACAACGACTTATCCTACAATGAATGAGAAAGGGAAAGAAATTACTGGAAAAGAGGCAGTTTCTTATTTGAAGAACCAATATGAGATAGATTACCCAGAGGGGATATTGACAGATGAAGTAATTCAGCGAGATTTGATACGACTCAAAAAAGAGTTGAATTTCAAGGATTCCAACGTAGATCGTGAAGTGGCGTTTCAAAAATTATTTAAAAACCCTTATTTTATCTCCCGACGAAACTATTTTTGGGGGTTGGCAGATGGATTTGACTCGCTGGAAGAGCCAATTTCAGATATTTTTAGTTTATTGGAAAAGCAGGAATCTCTTCCAAGTTTTTATACAATTCAAGAGCAGAAAATGGCAAATAAAATCGAAACCCTTCCATATTCGGATGCAAAAAAGAATTATTTAATGTCCTTTATAAAAGAGGTCAAGACTCCATTTGAAATTGGTTATAGTGAAGGCTGGTGGGTGCTTAAAATGACGATGGATTCTTCCATCAAATATTTGTTGCTTCTTTCTGGGCTACTCGTATGTGGTATTTTTTCTGAGGAACGGACAAGTGGCATGGATTCTTTGCTTCTTTCCTCAAAAAAGGGAAGGAAAGAACTCTTTCACTCCAAAGTTCAAACTGCTTTTTTCATCGGTGTTGTCATAGCTGTTCTAAGCTTTCTATTGATTATTCTTCCTCAACTTATATTTTTTGGAGTCGATGGATGGGATCTACCTTTACAATTGGAATCTACTTCTGAATTTTTACCGTGGAGTATTTCAAAACTTAGAATTGTGGAATATGGGCTTCGAATATTACATATTTTTGTACTGATTGCTTTTGCCACAATGCTTTCTTCGATTTTCAAGCGAAAAGAATGGGTGATATTAGTATATGGATTATTTTTCTTTTTTTCTAATTTTTTCATAACATTTAGGGGAGAGTTTCCGAATTTACAAAGATGGATTAATAATCAAGGAAGTTTTTTATTTTTTCTACCCTATCTTTCCAGTTGTTTTAAATCATCGACCATGGAGATCTATTCGATTTTAGGTCATCCTGTGACATTTTATACGTTGGCATATTTTATTCAGATAATTTTCATCGTAAGTTGTTTTTGGGTGACCTATGGAAAAATTAAACGCTGGGAAGTGGATTAGGAAAATATCGACAATTGGGGAATATAATGATAATATGAGAAATAAAAGGGGAATAGGGAGTGATTCAATGAGTCGTATTGTCATTATAGATGATGATTTGGAAATTGCTGATTTGATGAAATTATATTTGCAAAATGAAGGATATGAAGTGGAAACATTTTATAGCGGAGAAGAGACATTAGAACGATTAAAGGGAATGCCTCCGGATTTGTTGATTTTAGACATTATGATGCCAGGAATTGACGGCTATCAAATAGTGGAAGAGCTTCGCAAAGACTATTTTTATCCTGTAATTATGGTTTCCGCAAAAACGGAAGATGTAGATGTGTTAAAAGGCTTAATCTTAGGAAGTGATGATTATATTAAAAAGCCCTTTAATCCCATGGAATTGGTTCAACGAGTAAAGGCCCTTCTTCGACGAAAAGAGGTTTATTATCGCAAGGAAAAGGAAACGGAGAATATTTTTTGCTTTCGTGGATTGTTCATTGACTATGAAAAGGGAAAAGTGTTGGTAAATGAAGAAGAAGTTTCCCTGACCACGATGGAATACAAGATTTTGAAACTTCTTTCTCAAAATCTAGGGGAGGTGTTTTCGGCGGAACAAATTTTAAAAGAAGTCACTGGAGAAGATTACTACAATCAAGCATATAATTCCGTGGCCACACATATTTCCAATTTGCGACTGAAGCTTAAAGACTCATTTGAAGACCCCATATACATAAAAACCGTGTGGGGAAAGGGGTATCGGATTGAATAAAATTCTTAAAGATTATATTAAGCTATTGCTTTTACTCACGATTTTTATTTTTTTCATTGTTTATGTTAATCTAAAAGTAGACCACCATAATAATTGAAAACTGGTCCACCTTAAAATATAATACCCCTTGAAGATATCTTTTGAGGGGGGGCAAGAGGTGATAAAGCTGGATCAGAAAGCAGAAATACTAATGAAATATTTTAGAGAAAATATGTCTCAAAGAGCAATAGCTAGAGAGATGAAGGTTTCTAGAACTACAGTAAGAAAATATATTAATAATTATGAATCTAAGTGTGAAGAAATAGAAGAACTAGCTAAGGATAATAATATTACTAATAGTGATACTTTAAATCTTGTTTCAGAAATGGTATCAGCACCTAAATATGATACTAGTAAAAGGACTAGAATTAAATTAACAGATGAAATAATAGAAAAGATAAATGAATTAATAAAAGAAAATGAGAGAAACCGGTTACTCGGTAGACATAAGCAATTAATGAAGAAAATTGACATACATGAAAAATTGATTGAACTAGGATTTGATATTAGCTATCCTACAGTTTGTAATTACATAAGGGATAATCATGAGAAAAAGGAAGCTTTTATCAGACAGGAATATGATTTAGGGGAAACACTAGAATTTGATTGGGGTGAAGTTAAAATTACAATAGGTGGTAAGCCTACAACTTTTCAAATGGGTCTTTTAACTACAGCCTGTGGTTCACATCACTATGCAAGACTTTACCAAAATCAGAAGATGGAAAACTTTTTAGATATTCATGTTAGGGCCTTTAATCGTATGGGTGGGGTCCATAGAGAATTAGTTTATGATAATCTAAAGCAGGCCGTAAGAAGGTTTGTTGGAAGAAATGAGAAAGAAGCTACAGAGGATTTAATTAAAATATCAATTTACTATGGGTTTAAATACAGGTTCTGCAATGTGGCTAAAGGAAATGAAAAAGGTCATGTAGAAAAAGGGATTGAATATGTTAGAAGAAAAGCATTTTCAAGTCAAACTGACTTTGAGTCTATAGAAGAAGCAAATACTTACCTTGGTGAGAAACTATTAGAACTTAATTCTAAAAAAAGAAACTGGTTACAAAATCAAAGTCCCTTAGATATATTAAATCAAGAAATGGCTTATCTAATACCGTTAAAGCCACCCTATGATGCCTCTAGAAGAGTTGAAGCAAGGGTTAATAAGTATAGTGTAATAACCATAGATCAAAATAAATACTCAGTACCAGATTATCTAGTAGGTAAATTTGTAAATGTAAAAATATATCCAGAGATAATAGAAATATATTACAAAGATAATAAGATAGCTGAACATAAGAGGTCATATCAAGCCCATTATTGGAGTATAGATATAAATCATTTTATTCATACATTAAAAAAGAAGCCTGGAGCATTACACGCAAGTGTTGGTAGACACCAGCTTAGCCCAGAGCTTCAAGAAACATATCAAGAATATTATACCAGTAATCCAAGAGATTTCATAGAACTTTTGGAATTAATAAAGGAAAAAGATTTAGACAGCGTATTAAAAGCAGTAGAAGAATTAAGGAAAATAAAGAAAGAATTAGTAACAACAGATAATATTAAAAATATAATTTTCAAACTTCCAATGGATAAAGAATCCTTAGAAACTAAGGATATATCAATACAAAATGCATCATTAAAGCAAATCTCAATATTAAATGATTTGTTTAACTTAAAACCAATAGGGAGGTATGAAAATTGAATGAAATATTACAAGAAATTAAAAAATATGTATCAGAACTGAAGATTCCAGGTGTGAATCAAGGGTTAAAGATGAGCATTGAAGAAGCATACAAATTTGATAAACCCTATGAAGAATTCTTAAGAGATATCTTAATAGAAGCCTATGATATGAGAAAGGAAAATGGCAAGAAAAACAGAATTAAGAATGCTAGATTTCCCTACAAAAAGTATCTAGATGAACTAAGGGTAGAATATTTACCAGAAGACTGTAGAAAGAGGCTTAAAGAGCTTAAAACACTTAATTTCATAGAGGAAGGTAGGAATATAATACTAGCAGGAAATCCAGGAACGGGTAAGACCCATCTTTCAATAGGACTGGGCATAGAAGCCTGCAATACGGGCTATAAAGTGTACTTTACAACAGTAGCATCCCTAATAAATGAATTGAAAGAATCCAGAAGTGACAAGAAATTATATACTTTTGAAAAAAGATTTGAAAAGTATGATTTAATCGTGGCAGATGAATTAGGATATATTTCTTTTGACAAAGAAGGAAGTGAATTACTTTTTACATTTCTCTCCCTCCGGGCAGAGAGAAAGTCTACAATAATAACTACTAATTTATCATTTGATAGATGGAATGAGATATTCAATGACCCAGTTTTGACAGCTGCATTAATTGATAGATTAACCCATAAATCTTATGTAATAAATATGAATGGTGATTCTTATAGGATTAAAGAAACTAGGGAATGGTTAGAAGAAACCAATTAGTTTACATTACCAAGTGGTACAGTTTTCGATTATTATATGGTACACTTTTCAGTTGACAAATACATTCATAAATCTACTGATTACTGGAACTACTTATAGTCATAACTTTAAAGAAGCTATAGCAGAACTTTTCGGAGTGGAATCAGGATATAATCGAGAGTTTTGGATAAAATTAGTTTTTTGGGGAAAAGTAAAATCGGTTTTATTTTTATTGATTTATGGAATTTTCACATTTTGTTTTTTTTTCGGAAATGGAATTGCTATGTATAAGAAACTTGAAATTCAGGATAATGTAATATTTCGGATTCATGAATTGATTCGTGAAATCGGAACAGGTCAAAGAGGAAACGTGGAAAAGGCATACGAAGAAGTGGAGGAAGAGGTTCGACAGCTGATTCAAGAGAAAGAGCTTGCAGCAAAGGAAAATGAAGAATATCTTCATCGTTATTATCAAGTTATGTCCTATCTTGCTCATGACCTTCGAAATCCTTTGACTTCCATCTCTGGCTATGCAAACTATCTTTCGGAAAAAGACGAGAGCTTATCATCGCAAGAGAAAGAAAAGTATTTGAGTATTATTTTAGAAAAAACTGAGGTTATGCGAAAATATATTGACCAATTATTAAATGCAGCAAAATTTCAAGAGAAGAATACATCTCCCAGGGAGTCTGTAGAGTGTATGGAACTTCTTTATCAGGTGCAGGGAATGTTTTATCCAGAAATTCAAAAGAAAAATCTAGATTTTCAAATTGAACTGGAAGAACAGATTTTTTTAAAAGCTTACCAAGAAGATTTGGCTCGAGCTTTTCAGAACATACTGAAAAATGCTATTCAATATACGAAGCCTGGTGGAAAAATCCGAATTCGTACCAGTGAAAAAGGAAATGGCATCCAAATCGAAAACGATTACCTAGGGATGTCAGATTCAGATACTGAACGAATTTTTATGCCTTTTTATCGAATTGAAGAAGAAGGAGTCTTTCACGGTTCGGGACTGGGACTTTCCATTGCAAAGGACATTTTAGAAGCACATGGATTTGAGATTCATGCCATGTCAACGGGAGAGAGCTTAATTATTCATGTTTCTTTTTAGTCAATGTTGATGA
Source organism: Tissierella pigra (assembly GCF_018917845.1). NCBI lineage: Bacteria > Bacillati > Bacillota > Tissierellia > Tissierellales > Tissierellaceae > Tissierella > Tissierella pigra. The sequence goes on along the minus strand of NZ_JAHLPJ010000001.1, from coordinate 3,088,285 downwards.
AGCTTTGGGAAGGTGTTTTAAGAAGAAAGACTATATTAAATAATCAAGAATATATTACAGTAAAATTAGAAGACAGTCTATATGGTATTACCCGTATCCGAAGTCTAGAGAAGTGAAACATATGTGATGTATAAAGATATATTTTGATATTTAATTAATGAGTATTTTTCTCAAAAAAATAACTAGTGAATTTATATAGTTTCAAAAATGAATAACCTACATAGAAGCATTGACCCTTTATATTATATAGGGAATACTTTCTATGTAGGTTATCTTAATAGTATTAAGAATTCCTTCTTAAATATCCATTTCCAAAAGGAGTCAATATGGATATTATGGCAAATATAGCCAATACGAAACAATACCATATATAGGGTACTAGTTGTACAGGGCTTACTAATCCACTGGTAAAACTTCCAGCTATTAATAATTGAGCACCATAGGGTATTATACCTTGTATTATACATGAGAATGTATCTAAAAGTGAGGCTGTTTTTCTTGGGTCTATATTATGTTCTGTAGATATTTCTTTTGCTATTTGTCCATTTATAATTATAGAAACTGTGTTATTAGCTGTAGCCATATCTGTAAGGGATACTAATGCACTTATACCTAATTCAGCAGATTTTCTGCCTTTTATTTTTTTATTTATTTTATATAGTAGCCAATCCAGTCCTCCCCCACTAGATACCATATTTGCTAGTCCACCCGTTAATAAAGATAATAAGAAAATATCAAACATCCCTGTAAAGCCTGAATATATTTCTTGTACAAATTGTAATACTTTAAAGTCTCCATAACCTAGTCCTATGGCACCGGATATAATAACACCTCCAGTTAAAACTACAAATACATTCATTCCAGCTATGGAGGCTACTAGAACAAATATATATGGAAGAATTTTAATTATATTAAAAGTATATTCTTGAGCTTCAGGAATATTTACTGGTTTACCAAAGATTAATAAAAGAATAGCCGTAACTAAAGCTGCAGGCAATGCAAATCCTAAATTTGCTCTAAATTTGTCTTTCATAGATACTCCTTGAGTTCTTGTGGCAGCTATAGTCGTATCGGATATAATAGATAGATTGTCTCCAAACATAGAGCCACCTACTAATGCACCTAATACTAGAGGTAGATTTAAACCACCCTTTTCCACTAGTTGAACAGCAATAGGGCCTAGAGCTACTACAGTACCTACTGATGTTCCTGTTGAAACGGAAATAAATGCAGATATTACAAATATTCCTACTGTAATATATTTAGCTGGTATTAAAGTCAGACCTAAATTTACAGCAGAATCAACACCACCCATAGCACTAGAAACAGCAGAAAAAGCCCCTGCTAATAAATATATAATACACATGATTATTATATTATCATCTCCACAACCTTTGATAAATATATCAAATTTTTCATCTAACGAACCTTTTGTTAAGATAAAAGAAAATATTATTCCTATAATTGCTGCAACGGGAGCTGGGAATTGATAAAATGCCATTTCAACTCCTTGAATCTGTAGTATAATTCCTGAAATCAAATATACAAATACAAAAATAAGAAAGGGTAATAAAGCCACTCCGTTACCTTTTTTTTCATTTAATTTTTCCACTTTAAATCCTCCTAATTAATCATTTGTTAATAGTCCTAAATCTATTGGGTATTTTCCATAATAATTCCCTGCTTCCATGAATAATTCAATATTTTCAAGTGGAGTATTCATTGGGATTTGACAGCCTGTACTTAAAATATATCCTTTTTTTGAATCATAACCTTTTCTGACACATTCCTTAACTGATTTAAAAATAGTTTCCCTATTTCCTGCATAGATTACATCAACAGGAGGAACATTACCTGTAATAGTGACTCTATCTCCAATCATCTCTTTAGCTTCTTCTAAATTTTCCACATTGTCTATACTGAAATTAGAAACTCCAGCATTTACTACATCTTCCCAAATTTCTTTACTTGTTCCACATATATGGATGCCTGGAGCACTTCCTGTTTTTTCTTTAATTTTTTTAATGTTTTTTTGAAGAGCAGGTAGGGAAAACTCTCTAAATTGTTTTGGACTTATGAGGCTTGTAGATGATACTGGGTCTGCAAATCCTATGGATACTCCTAGCTTAGCAACTTCTTCTATATATCTGTTATTACATTCAGCCACTATATCCATTAGTGTATGAACTCTTTCAGGGTATTTAATCATCCATTTAAGCAGATTTTCTGTTCCTACTACAGAGGCAGCAACACTAAAGGGTCCAGACATGGAAGCACCAACATCTACTTTATCTATAAGTGCATCTCTTGTAAGCTTTATAGCTTTAAGCAAGATTGGTAAGATTCCATCCTTTAGAGGGTCTACAATTTTAAGAGATTCTATTTCGTCTATAGATTTAATAGCAGGCTCTACTAAATAAGAAATACTATGGTCGGGATAGGCTACTTTAGCCCCCATAGCTTCTGCTACACCTCTAAGACTTGTAGATATACCTACACTATCATGACGAAGTCTTTCAAATAAAGCTATTTCCAACTCTGCCATAAGTTCTGCTGAATGATAGTAATCACTTGTTTTTACACCTATGAAAGGTGTCATAGTTGCACCCATATCTGGCACACAGATTACGCGATCGATTTCCTGCCCTTTAGCGAAGGCATCCATTCTTTCTCTTGGGGTCATCTTTTCTTTTCTCACTTGAATCTCCTTTCTTTAATTTTATTTAATATAAATTAAGTATTGGAATTAATTTGCAAATATAATCCATAAACATTATATAGCCAATGAGAAAATTATAACAATCAAACTATTTGATAGTGGAGATTATTATCATTGATATTTTTAATAGTAGTATGATTTTTCCTAACCACTATAAATAGTAACAAATATGCTATAAATAACCATTGTATATGTATTGTAGATTGATTTATGCTATAATATAATATTAGCAATATATTTGAAAGGTTGATATTTTTGGAAATAAAATTAAATGGATTGAAAGAGACTGAAGAATTCGGGATGAAATTAGGTAATCTTTTAAAAACAGGTGATATTTTGTGTCTTAATGGAGATTTAGGTGCAGGTAAAACTACTTTAACTAAATCTATAGGTTTAGGACTTGGAGTTACAGACTATATTACTAGTCCTACTTTTGCCTTAATCAATGAATATACAGGAAGAATTCCAGTGTACCATTTTGATGTATATAGACTTGAAAATGTAGATGAACTTTATGATTTAGGTTTTGACGAGTATTTTTATGGAAATGGAATTTCCATCATAGAGTGGGCAGAAAAAATAGAAAAACTATTACCTAAAGAAAGAATAGTACTTAATATAGAAAAGGGTAAAGATATAGATGAAAGAAGGATAATCATTACAGGTTATGGTAATAGATATGTAGAAATAACTAAGGAGTTGGAAAAGAATTGAAAATATTAGCTTTAGACACATCAACTATGATGGCAACTTGCGCAGTATTAGATGAAAATAGAATATTAGGAGAGTATTCTTTAAATCAAGAGGAGACTCATTCGGAAAAATTGGTTCCAATGGTTAAGGAATTATTAGATAGTTTAGGGTTAAATGTAAGTGATATTGATCTTTATGGAGTTGCACTAGGGCCTGGTTCTTTTACGGGACTTAGAATTGGAGTAGCAACAATAAAAGCTTTTGCACATTTATTTAATAAACCTGTAGTAGGTGTATCTACACTGGAAGGATTAGCTTTTAATCTTCCTTATAATGAAATTATTGTGCCAATGATAGATGCAAGAAGAGATAGGGTTTATACAGGAATATATACATGGGAAGAAAGTAATATAAAGACTGTAATGGAGCCAGATGTATTAGATATAAATGATCTTTTAGATGTTCTTGGGAAATACGATAGATTAATAGTAAATGGAGATGGAGGACTTCTTCATAGGGATATAATTAAAGAGAAATTAGGAAAAAAGGTACAGTTTTCAACTAATGGTCAAAACTTTTGTAGGGCCACTAGTATAGGAGAGTTAGCACTAAAGAAGTATAATGAGGGGAAAATTGATGACTTCTATACATTAGTTCCTGAATATTTAAGGGAGTCTCAGGCTCAAAGAGAATTGAAAGAAAGGGAAGGAAGATAATGGATATTGTTATCCGAAATATGAGAGAAAGTGATTTAGATGATGTAATGGAAATAGAAAAAGATGCTTTTACTACTCCATGGACTAGGGAAGCATTTTTAATGGAAATAACTAAAAATCAATTGGCAAAATATATTGTAGCTGAAATAGACGAAACCATAGTAGGATATGGTGGTATATGGCTTATAATAGACGAAGGACATATAACCAACATAGCAGTAAAAAGCAATTATAGAGGATTAGGTGTAGGAAATGCCTTAGTTGAAGGTCTTATTTTTCTTTGTACCAAGTTGGATATTAATGGAATGACTTTAGAGGTCAGAGTATCTAATACTGTAGCAAAGAATTTATATAAGAAATATGGTTTTGTGGAATCGGGAATTAGACCAAAGTATTATCAAGATGATAATGAAGACGCACTTATTATGTGGAAAAAATTATAGTTAAGAGGTGTTTGTTATGTTGACATTAGCCATAGAGACTTCCTGTGATGAAACCTCAGTTGCTGTTATTAAAGATGGCAGAGAGGTTTTATCCAATATAATATCTTCTCAAATAGATATTCATAGGAAATTTGGTGGAGTAGTACCAGAAATAGCTTCAAGAAAACATATAGAAAGTATAAATAATATAGTTCAAGAAGCAATAGACGAAGCGAAAGTTAGTTTTCAGGATATAGATTTAATAGGGGTAACTAAAGGACCGGGATTAGTTGGAGCATTGCTTATAGGAATATCTACAGCTAAGGCATTGGCCTATGGATTAGACATACCTATTATTGGAGTGAATCATATTGAAGGTCATGTATGTGCAAACTATATTGAACATAAGGATTTAGAACCTCCCTTTACCTGCCTTATAGTGTCAGGGGGACATACTTATTTAGTTCAAGTAAATGGGTATACGGACTATGAATTAGTAGGAAGAACGAGAGATGATGCAGCAGGTGAGGCCTTCGATAAAGTGGCTAGGGCATTGGGACTTCCATATCCTGGAGGACCAATTATAGATAAACTAGCTGAAAGTGGAAATAAAGAATCCGTAGAATTTCCAAGGGTTATGTTAGAGCCAAAGTCTTATGATTTTAGTTTCAGTGGATTAAAAACGGCAGTGCTAAACTATTTGAATCAAAAGCAGCAAAAAGGTGAAGAAATAGTAGTAGAAGATGTGGCAGCATCTTTCCAACAATCGGTATTAGATGTACTTGTGGATAAGTCTTTTAGATTGGCAAAGGAAAGAAATTCTAAAAAAATAGTAATGGCAGGTGGTGTAGCTGCTAACCAAGGTTTAAGGACTATGATGGAGGAAAGGGGAAAAATGGAAAATATAGAAATCCTATATCCATCAAGAATTTTATGTACAGATAATGCTGCTATGATTGGTGCAGCTGCATATTTTAATTACAAGAACGGAAATAAATCAGATATTCATCTCAATGTTATACCTAACTTAGACTTAAAAGGATAAAAAATAACAATTATCTCCACATTTTGTCCACATATAAAAACATAATTTATTATGTAAATATGTGGACAATGTGGAAAAAATGTAGAAAACCTTAAAATATAGACCTTGTACTGTGGATAAGGTTGTGGGTACTGTGTATAACATGTGAATTATCTGTGGAATTATTCTTCTGTCAACAAAATCCATTGATTATAAAGGTTGTCTAGTTCCATTTGTAAATTCTCCCTTTCCTTAGTTAATTCGACAACTTTTTCTGGTTTGTCATATATGGAAGAATCACAAAGAATATTATCTAATTCTTCTAACTTAGATTCTTGATTAGATATTTTCTCTTCTAAGGCTTTTATTTCTCTTCTTTTGACTTTTTCTTCTTTTAATAATTCTTTTTCTTTTCTTTTTTCTAGTTTTATTTGAGTCTTTGTTTTTCCGTCTTCTTCATCTTCTTCGTATAATATCTCGTTTTTCTTTTCCAAATAATAGTCATAATTTCCAATATATTCTTTTATACCTTCCTTAGTCAATTCTAAGATTTTATCTGTTACTTTATTTAAGAAATACCTATCATGGGAGATGACAAATAATGTACCTTCATAGTTAATTATGGCTTCTTCCAATACCTCTTTAGAGTCTATGTCTAAATGGTTGGTAGGTTCGTCCATTAGTAGGAAGTTGGCTTGGGATAACATCAGCTTCAATAGAGATAATCTACCTTTTTCTCCACCACTTAAATCTGAAACCTGTTTAAATATATCATCACCTATGAACATAAATTGACTAAGAATACTTCTTACTTTATAGTGGTCAAAGGTTGGATTTTCATCCCAAATCTCATCCATAATGGTTTTATTTAAGTTAAGCTTGGTCATTTCTTGGTCAAAATAGCCTTTTTCAACGTGATGGCCTAAAGTTATTTCTCCGCCATCTTTAGACAATTCACCTAAGATTATTTTAAATAAAGTAGTTTTTCCTATACCATTAGCTCCAATAAGCCCTACTTTTTCTCCCCTATAGATATTGAAGTTTATATCCCTTAGAAGTTTAAAATCTCCAAAGGATTTTTCTAATCCTTCAACTCTTAATACATCTCTTCCAGACTTAACTTTAGGTTCAAATTTAATTCTAGATTTTTGCTGTTCTCCCATAGGCTTGTCTAGCAATTTCATTTTATCTAACATCTTTTGCCTACTTTCAGCAAGACCATGGTATCTTTCACCACCATAGGCTTTAAATCTTCGAATTATTTCTTCCTGTCTTTTTATTTCTTTTTGTTGGTCTTCAAAATGTTTTTGATATATTTCTAAATCCTTTTTTCTTCTAGCCATAAAGTTAGTATAATTTGTATTGTAGACATTTAGCTTTAGATGTTCTATATGAAATATCCTATTTACGACTCTGTCTAAAAAGTACCTATCATGGGATATAATTAAAGCAGCACCTTTATAGTCCTTTAAAAACTTTTCTAGCCAATCAATAGCATCTATATCTAAGTGGTTAGTAGGCTCGTCCAGTAACAGTATATCGGGTTTTTCTAAAAGTAATTTAGCTAAAGATAGACGAGACTTTTGTCCACCACTTAGAACATTGACTTCTTTATCTAAGTCTTCATCTTTAAATCCTAGACCTTTAAGCGTTCCTTTAATTTCTGACTTAAATCCATATCCATTTAGAGATAAAAATTTCTCAGATAAATTTGCATATTGTTCCATTAAGGTACTTAATTTTTCACTTTCTCCCCTAGAACCTTCTAAGGATATTTCATGTTCAAGGTTTCTTAAACTTTCTTCCATTTCTATTAGAGGAAGAAAAACTTCTAAACATTCATTAAATACAGTTTTGTTACTTTCTATACTGGTATGTTGCTTTAAATACCCAATTTGTACGCTTTTCTGAATATATATTTCTCCACTGTCCTGTGGTATTTCTCCATTTAATATATTAAAAAGAGTAGTTTTTCCTGAACCGTTTAGTCCGATTACCCCGATTTTATCTCCATCTTCTACAGTAAAACTAAGATTATCTAAAATAGTATCTATTATATAGGTTTTAGTTAAATTGCTACATGAAAGGACTAACATAATATTTCCTCCTATAGTTGTAATATGTATATTGTATCAAAAAAGGAGACTCATTTCCATTGTATTTAATACCCCTCTATGGTATAATAAGCAAATAAATGTTGAAAGAAAAGGTGAAGATATGGATATATATATAAGTAATAAAGCAAAGGAGTATATAAAGCTTAAATCTGGCTCTATACAAATTAGTTCAGTACAAGTAGGAGGAGGATGATGTGCAAGATATGAACCATCTGTTAAGATAGGAAAACCAAATAGTGAAAGTAAGTTTCGTATGTATGATATAGAAGGTATAGAAGTGTATCTTGCTCCAAATTTAATAGTGAGAAATGATGAGTTGAAAATTGACCTTAGTAAAATCTTATGGATAAAATCCCTGACTGTAGATGGTATAAGTCTATGATATATAAAAAATACTCCTAGAAACAGGAGTATTTTAAGATTTTAAATTCAAATCCATTGCCATGGAAGATAGTATGGGATCAATTAGATTTAATGTACATCTTCCTTCTTTATTATAATGGTTACAATTGACACAGTTCTCATATTTATCCTCATAAGTTCGAGCAGAATCAATAAGCTCGTTTCTCGATGGGTCATATTCATTGCAATACAATGCTACTTTTCGCAGTTGTTCCTTGCTTGCCATGTCAATCACTCCTTTCAGTACTAGTGTGTCAAAAATATGACTAAATATTCAAAAAAATATATTTTTTGAAAATTGACATATTAATATCATGATGATATAATTATCTGTAAAATATTATTAGGTGGTGAGATAATGGACAAATATAGTAAAGTTTCCATAACAGTCATAAGAAGATTACCAAAGTACTATAGATACTTAGGAGAATTAATAGATAAAGGCATTAATAGAATTTCATCTCAAGAGTTAAGTAAAATGACTGGATTTACAGCTTCTCAAATAAGACAGGATTTAAACAACTTTGGAGGATTTGGACAACAGGGTTATGGATATAATGTAGAAGAACTTCATGGAGAACTAGGAAAAATACTAGGGCTAGATACTATATATAAAGCAGTAATAGCAGGTGCAGGAAACTTAGGTCAAGCAATTGCAAATTATAAAGGATTTGAGGATGCAGGATTTAAGGTATTGTCTCTTTTTGATAAGAATCCTAAGTTAATAGGTTTAAAAATTAGAGAAATTGAAATAAAAGATGTTGATTATATGGTTGAATTTATAAAAGAAAATAATGTAGATATAGGGATAATTACTACTCCCAAGGCATATGCTCAAGATATAGCAGATATATTTGTTAAGGCAGAAGTAAAAGGGATTTGGAACTTTGCTCCCACAGACTTAAATGTGCCTGATAATATAATAGTGGAAAACGTTCGTTTAAATGAATCACTATTTGCACTTTCATATTTCTTGAAACAAAAACATATACATTAATATAACAGACAAAAGGCTAATCTTTAAGGATTGCCTTTTTTTATGTAAAAAAAGGATAAAAATTTAACAATATTAGTAGAAATTAAATATTAAATGGATTATAATAAAAAGAGAGATACAGCTAATATATTAGGGAGGGAAATAATATATGGATTTCAATTTAACTAAAGCGCAACAAATGGTAAGAAATGTAATGAAAGAATTCACAGAAAAAGAGGTAAAACCCATTGCGGCTGAGATTGATGAAACAGAAAGATTTCCAATAGAAACTGTAGAAAAAATGGCTAAATATAATATGTTAGGCATACCTTTTCCAGTAGAATATGGTGGTGCAGGGGGAGACGAATTATCTTATGCTATAGCTGTAGAAGAATTATCAAAGGCCTGTGGTACCACAGGAGTTATATGTTCAGCTCATACATCTTTAGGATGCTGGCCTATATATAAATATGGTACAGAAGAGCAAAAACAAAAATATTTAATTCCATTGGCAAAGGGAGAGCATTTAGGGGCTTTTGGATTAACAGAACCTAATGCTGGAACTGATGCAGCAGGACAACAAACTACTGCTATCTTAGATGGTGATAATTATATTTTAAATGGTTCAAAGATATTTATAACAAATGGTGGGCAGTCAGATACATATATAATATTTGCTATGACTGATAAAAGTAAAGGCACTAGGGGGATATCTGCATTTATAGTTGAAAAAGACTTCCCTGGTTTTAGCATCGGAAAAATAGAAGAAAAAATGGGTATCAGGGCATCTGCAACTGCCGAGCTAATATTCCAAAATTGTAAAGTACCTAAGGAAAATCTACTAGGTAAAGAAGGAGAAGGATTTAAAATTGCTATGTCTACTTTAGATGGTGGTAGAATAGGTATAGCGGCTCAAGCTTTAGGAATAGCCTCAGGTGCTTTAGATGAAACTGTTAAATATATAAAAGAAAGACAGCAATTTGGCAGGTCTATATCTAAATTCCAAGGACTTCAATGGATGGTAGCGGATATGGCAACTGAAATCGATGCAGCTAGACTCCTTGTATATAGAGCAGCTTATAACAAAGCCAATAATTTACCTTATAGTAAAGAAGCGGCTATGGCTAAACTATTTGCAGCACAATGTGCTATGAATGTAACTACTAAATGTGTTCAATTATTTGGTGGATATGGATATACAAAGGATTATCCAATAGAGAGAATGATGAGAGATGCTAAAATTACTGAAATATATGAAGGTACATCACAAGTACAACAAATGGTTATATCAGCCGCTGTACTGAAATAGAACTGGGGAGGTTAGGATATGAATATTATTGTATGTATAAAACAAGTACCAGATACTAATGAAGTTAGAATAGATCCAGTACGTGGAACTCTTATTCGTGAAGGAGTACCAAGTATTATAAATCCAGATGATAGAAATGCTTTAGAAGAAGCTTTAAAGATTAAAGATAAAATGGAAAATGTAAAAGTAATAGTTTTAAGTATGGGACCTCCTCAGGCTGATGTTGCCCTTAGGGAAACTTTAGCCATGGGAGCAGATGAAGCTATACTTTTAAGTGATAGAGCCTTTGCTGGTTCTGATACTTGGGCTACATCTACTGCCCTTGCAGCAGGTATCAAAAAAATTGGAGACTATAGTATTATATTCTGTGGTAGACAGGCAATAGATGGTGATACAGCACAGGTTGGACCTCAAATAGCAGAACATTTAAATTTACCTCAAATTACTTATGTTGAAGAACTAAAAATTGAAGGAGATAAGGTTATAGCCAAAAGAGCATTGGAAGACGGACATTTTGTTGTAGAATCTAAAATGCCTGTACTTTTAACAGCTATAAAAGAGTTAAATGAACCAAGGTACCCTTCTATTAAAGGTATTTACAATGCCTATAGTAGTGACAATGTTAAGGTTTTATCAGCAAAAGATGTGGAAGCTGATTTTGATAATTTAGGGCTAAACGGTTCTCCTACTCAGGTAAATAAATCATTTACACCACCAGGAAGATCAGGTGAAGGAGAAATATTACAGGGAAGCGGAAGAGAAGCAGTTGAGTCCTTAGTATTGAGATTAAAAGAAAAACATCTTATTTAATATATCATCTGATAAAGGAGGAAGTCAAATGGCTGTTAAAGTTATAGAATTAAAATGTATTGGCTGTGGAAAATGCGTTAGAGTATGTCCTTTTGATGCCATAAATATGGTAGATAAAAAGGCTAAAATAAATGATAAGTGTACGGCTTGCGGACAATGTATAGAAGCTTGTCCAGTAGATGCAATAGAAAAAGAAGAAAACAAATATAGAGCTGGTGGCGTAAACGTAGATGAATATAGAGGAGTTTGGGTATTTGCAGAGCAAAGAGATAAGGAACTACTTAATGTGTCTATAGAATTAGTAGGAGAAGGAAGAAAAATAGCTGATGAATTAAAAGTTCCTTTGACTGCCGTATTATTAGGTAAAGATATAGATAATTTAGCTGAAAAATTAGTTAAATATGGAGCAGATGAAGTTTTATACGGAGATCATGAGCTATTGGATGTATATACAACTGATGGATATACTTCAGTAATTTATGACTTAATTAAAGAAAGAAAACCTGAAATTATGTTAATAGGTGCTACAAATATAGGTAGAGATTTAGGACCTAGAATATCTGCTAGAGTTCACACAGGTCTTACTGCCGATTGTACAAAATTAGATGTTGATTTAGAAAATAGAAGGCTTATGCAGACTCGTCCAGCCTTTGGTGGAAACTTAATGGCAACTATTATTTGTCCAGATCATAGACCTCAAATGTCAACAGTTAGACCAGGAGTAATGGAAAAGGCAAAATATGATGAAAAAAGACAGGGCAACATAATTAAATTTATTCCAGAACTAAAGGATTCCGATATTAGAGCTAAAGTTGTAGAAGTAGTTAAAGGCGGAAAGGCAGAAGTACAACTTGAAGATTCTAAAATAATAGTATCAGGTGGTAGAGGATTAGGAAATCCAGAAGGATTTAAGTTAATTGAAGATTTAGCAAAGAAACTAGGTGGAGTAGTAGGAGCTTCTCGTGCTACGGTTGATGCTGGATGGATAGAGCATGGACATCAAGTAGGACAAACAGGTAAAACCGTTAGACCTTCTCTTTACATTGCTTGTGGTATTTCAGGAGCAATTCAGCACTTGGCAGGTATGCAGGAATCTAAGGTAATAGTTGCCATAAATAAAGACAAAGATGCACCTATATTTAAAATTGCAGACTATGGTATTATTGGAGATGTTTATGAAATATTACCACTTCTTATAGAGTCGCTGGACAATGTAGATGATATAGTAGAGGCTTTAAATAGAGGATAAAGAATTTTTAAATAGTATCCTTAATTTCAATTGAAATTGACAGTTTTACTGTCATCTTGACTTGAATTAGAATTCATTCTTTCAATTTATAATTTTAAATTAACAATTAATAATTAGGTATATTGAACTTGTGAAATCAATATGTTATAATTTCATTGGAAAGATAATCTATTGGTGAAAAAATTCACCAATTAAAATAAAGGGAGGTTTTGTATAATGTCAAAAGAAAATCTAAACCCATTAGAAAGTGCTCAGTTACAAGTTAAACACGCTTGTGATGCATTAGGTCTAGAACCGGCAGTATATGAATTACTTAAAGAACCACAAAGAATTATTGAGATTTCAATTCCTGTTAAAATGGATGATGGCTCAGTAAAAGTATTTAAAGGATATAGATCATCACATAATACAGCTATAGGACCTGCTAAAGGTGGAATTAGATTCCATCCAGGGGTTAACCCAGATGAAGTTAAGGCTTTATCAATTTGGATGACTTTTAAATGTGGAGTTATGGGAGTTCCTTATGGTGGAGGTAAAGGTGGAATAACTGTTGATCCTCTTCAATTATCACAAGGAGAGTTAGAAAGATTATCTAGAGGATATGTACAAGGTCTTCACAAATATTTAGGAGAAAAAATAGATGTTCCAGCTCCAGACGTAGGATCTAACGGACAAGTAATGGCTTGGATGGTAGATGAATACATTAAATTAAACAACGATAACATGAATATAGGAGTACTTACTGGAAAACCAGTTGCATGGGGTGGATCTGAAGGAAGAAACGAAGCAACAGGATTTGGAGTTGCAGTTATAGCTAGAGAAGCAGCTAGAGAATTAGGTATAGATATGGCTAAATCAACAGTTGCTATCCAAGGATTTGGAAACGTTGGTAGATATACAGTTAAAAATGTTCAAAGACAAGGTGCTAAAATTGTTGCAATAGCTGAGTGGGCACCATCTGTTGGAACTTACGCATTATATAATGAAGATGGATTAGATTTCTATGATATGGAAGCTTATTTCAATGAGCATAGAAATTTAGTAGATTATCCAAAAGCAAAAATGATTTCCTTAGATGAGTTCTGGAGTCTTGAAGTAGATATGTTGATTCCAGCTGCTTTAGAAAATGCTATTACAGAAGATGTGGCAAAAATAGTAAAAACTAAGTTAATCTGTGAAGCTGCTAACGGACCTATTACTCCAGGTGCAGACGTTATCCTAAAAGAAAGAGGAATTATAGTTACTCCAGATATATTAACAAATGCTGGTGGAGTTACAGTTTCTTACTTTGAATGGGCACAAAATCTTCAAGGATATTACTGGTCAGAGAAAGAAGTAGAAGAGAAACAAGAAATTGAAATGGTTAAAGCGTTTAACGCAATATGGAAACTTAAAAATGAATATAATGTAACAATAAGAGAAGCAGCTTATATGATTTCAGTTAAGAAAGTTGCTGAAGTAATGAAGTTAAGAGGATGGTACTAATACCATATAATAAAAAACTGGCCTAGGCCAGTTTTTTTATTGCAAAAAAGGGTAGAATAAAATTGAATTAACAGTATTTTACTTAAAAGGAGAAATGATATGAAATATAATTTAATTGAAGAACAAGGAAAGATAATAATTAAAGACATAAAAAACTTTGATCCTAAACATATATTTGAATGTGGTCAAGCTTTTAGATGGTATGTAGAGGAGGATAATTCCTATACAACAATTGCCTACGGAAAAGTATTAAATGTAAAAAAAGATGGAAATGATATAATTCTATCTGACACCAATATGGAGGATTTTAACAACATTTGGTATAGGTACTTTGATTTAGAAAGGGATTATAATGAGATAAAGAAACAATTATCTAAAGACCCTATATTAGCTGATGCCATAAACTTTGGAGAAGGATTAAGAATTCTCAATCAGGAGCCTTTTGAAATGGTAATATCCTTCATAACATCAGCCAATAATCAAATACCAAGAATAAAAAAATCTATAGAATTAATGTCAAAAAATTATGGTGAAAAAATAGATGAAAAATATTATAGTTTTCCCACACCACAAAGTTTATCAAAGGTAAATCCAGAAGATTTAAAGGAAATATGTAAAGTAGGATTTAGAGGAGAGAGGATAGTAGAAACAGCAAAGATTATAGCTAAAGGAGAATTAAATTTAAACAGCATATTTAATTTAAATAGAGATGAAGGAAAAGAACTTTTAATGACTTTACCTGGGGTAGGACCAAAGGTAAGTGATTGTATATTGTTATTTGCTTTTAATAAAGATGAGGCTTTTCCAGTAGATGTGTGGGTTAAAAGGGTAATGGAATATTTTTATTTAAAGGAAGAAACCAATGTAAAACATATAGGGGAACATGGTGCTAGAATATTTGGCAGCCTTGCAGGATTTGCACAGCAATATCTATTCTATTATGCTAGGGAATTGGGAATAGGAAAGTAATTGTAAATTATTTGTAATTTTTCCATTATATAATAGTGATATACTTTATTTAAATAATAGGAAGTTAGAGGAAGAAAGATGGTTAAAATAAAAACAAATAAACCTAACTATATAATTAAAACCAAATATGGAGTTATTGTAATATCATTTTTAATAATATTAACATTATTTTTTCCTCATGATACAGTAGAACTTCTTATAAAAATAAATGAAAAAGTTAAGGACTTTGCCGTAGGAAATATAAATGGAGATAATAAGGAATATTTAGTTGTACTTACAGGAAGCAGGAGAAGGAAATTTGGAGAAGAAGTAATTATATATTCCATAGAAGATAGAAAAGAAATATATAGGGAGGATTACTCAGCCTATAATCCATGGAAAATAGTCATAGGAGATATAGATGGAGATGGTAAAGAAGAAATATCCATAGGAGTATATAAAACATCACCCCTTCATCCTGTAATGGCTAAAAGACCATTTATATATTCCTTTGAGGGGAATAAGCTGGAGCCAAAATGGAGAGGTTCTAGATTATCCAAACCTTTTTTAGACTATGTGTTTTTTGATATAGATGAAGATGGAGTAGATGAAATAGTAGCCATAGAAATATTAGCAGATAATAGAAAAGTAATCAATACATATAAATGGAAAGGGTTTGGATTTGAAGTATATTTGGAAACAGAAGGCTATGAAGATATAAGTGACCTAATTACAAAAGATAACCAGTTGTTTATTAAGATTAAGGAACAGAGAAAAAGCCATAAAGCTTTAATAAAAATAGTAGAAAATCGTATAAAAGTAGAAAGGGAGGATTAGAGTGAAGAGAAGAACCATGTATTCAATAGTTGCTTTGATTTTAGTTCTGTCTATTATAATGACTGGATGTGTTGGTAAAGAGGTGCATAATCCTTTAGAAGTAAATAATCCTTTAAAGGAAAATGAACAGAATGAAAGTGAGAAAAGGGAAATTGATATTGAAATAAATCAGGGATTGATAAATATAGAAGTTCCCTATGAACCTAGAACCATTGAAGCCTTAGTAGAGCCATATAAGACTAATGAGAATATGACTAATGTTTTAAATTCTGAGAAATTTGGAAGTTTTTCTAAAGAGCAATTAGAATTATTGGCTAAGAATAATTTTGTGGTAAATCCTACTAAAGAAGAGCAGTTATTTTATATTTATGAGAATAATGAATATCTAGAAATACCATCTTTTATTACTACTGATTCAGTATTACAAGTATATCACATATTCTATGACTATACTTTGAGAACATTGGAAAGTGATAAGCTATTAGCTTTAGTTGAAGAAATGACAAATAGTATGTTGAATAATTCTATTAAATTATATAATGACTTAACAAATAAGGAGTTAAAAGAAATTCAGCTTAAAAATATTGCATATTTTGCTACTGCACAGATTGCTTTAGAAAAGAATTTACCAAATAATATTCCTGTGGTATCAAAGGAAATGGCAGAGGCTGAATGGAATTTAATTAAAAATAGTAGTGGTTTTTCTCAGTCAAATATATTCCCATACAAACTAGATTATAGCCAATATACTATAAGGGGGCATTATACAAGGTCCAAAGATTTAGAAAGGTATTTTAGGGCTATGATGTGGTATGGGCAAGCTCCATTTCCATTGTATTTTGAAGAGGCAGATAAAGGTATAGAACAAAGAAATATAGAACAAACCCTACAGGCTCTCTTAATTACTTGTAGTCTATACTCAGATGAGGAAAGCTATACTAAATGGGAAAATATATATGAGCCAACTAATTTCTTTGTGGGAAGTTCTGATGATTTAAACATATATCAATATGGAGAAGTACTTACAAAAGTATATGGAAAGCATTTTGATATAAACGAATTAAATAATAAGAAGAAACTAGAGAAATTCTATAAAGAAGCTGATAAACTACCAGAACCACAGATAAAGGCTAAATATACATCTGAATCTACTCCAACAGGCAAACAATTTAGACTCATGGGACAAAGGTATGTAATAGATGCAGAAATAATGCAGGAATTGGTAGAACCCTTTGCCAGACCAATAGCATCGGGACTTGATGTAATGGGAGTATTAGGGTCAGAAAGAGCTAAAGTAATTCAATTGACTAAGGAGGAGAATCAACAGTGGAAAGATTATCCTGTTATATTTCAAAATTTAAAAGAAAAGTTCAACAGACTATCAGATAAGTCTTGGAGAGCCAATATGTATCAAGGATGGTTATGGGTATTAAAAGGATTTTTAGAGCCTTTTGGTGAAGGTTATCCATCTTTTATGACCAATGAAGCTTGGAATGATAAAGATTTAAACACAGCATTGGGGTCTTGGTCAGAACTTAAACATGATACAATTCTATATGGAAAACAAATAGGGGCAGAATGTGGTGATGGATATGAAGAGAATATTCCAAAAGGATATGTGGAACCTAATATAGAAGTGTATGAAAAACTTCTTTGGCTTACAAAGTTTTCAAGGAAAAATTTATCTGCAAGGGGACTTACTGTAGAAAGTATTCATATGAAAATGGAGAAATTTGAGGATATATTAGAATTTCTAATTAATTGTTCTATTAAAGAGCTTAGAAATGAAAGCTTAACTATAGAAGAATATGAACGTATCAATATTTTTGGCGGAATTTTAGAGGATTTAACTGCTTCATTTGCAGGGGATTATATGCGTTGGTTTGAGATAACTTCTGAAACAGATAAGAACATGGCAGTTATTGCTGATTTTCAAACTTTAGCACCCAATAAATATAGTGATGGTGGATATGTAGAAGCAGGAGTAGGTCCTGCCTACGAAATATATGTGGTTGTACCTATAGATGGCAATCTATATCTTACAAGGGGAGCTATATTTAGTTATCATGAATTTATATCTGGAGAGAGGCTAACAGATGAAAAATGGCAGGAAATGATTAAGGAAAATAATCAGCCACCTATGCCACAGTGGACAAATTCCTTTATAAGAGAGGGAAAAGGAGAAATACCTTATCCCAATGGGAGTGAATAAATGAGTAAAGGGTGCAGAATTTAAGAGGTGACAAAATGTATAAAATTTTTGTTATAGAAGATGATGAAAAAATTTTAAATCTTATTAAGGATAGATTAGAAAGATATAATTATATAGTGACTACAGTTAAGGATTATTCCAATATAAAAGGAGAATTTATAATTGAGAATCCACATATAGTCCTGTTGGATATAAATTTACCTAATTATGATGGCTTCTTTTGGTGCAGAGAATTGAGAAGTATATCTAAGGTTCCTATAATATTTATTTCAGCTAGGTTTTCAGATATGGATCAAGTAATGGCAATAGAAAATGGTGGGGATGATTATATCATAAAACCCTTTTCCTTTGATTTATTATTGGCAAAAATAAAAGGAGCAATAAGAAGAACATATGGTGAATATGCAGAGAACAATACAAAGGATATATATGAAGTAGACGGAGTATATTTATATAAAAATCAAAGTATAGTTGAATGGACAGGGAAAAAGATAGAGTTAAGTAAAAAGGAATTTAGTCTTCTGTATATTCTTATATCCAATATAAATGAAATAGTATCTCGTGAAATACTATTAGAAGAATTATGGGATGATGTTGAGTTTGTAGATGATAATACCTTATCAGTAAATATTGCTAGGCTAAGAAAACGCTTAGAGGATATAGGAATATATGATACAATTCAGACCAAAAGAGGCCAAGGTTATTCCATGATAAAAACTTGGGATTAGGTGATAAAATGAGATTTAGAGATTATTTGAAAGATAGATTATTTTATATTATTATATATTTCCTTAGTAATTTTCTAGCTATAATCATAATGATGCTTGATTTAATAATTAGAAAGGAAAGGTTTCATACAGCAAATATAATATATGCTTTTGTTTTATCAACTATATTCTTGACAGTTTTTCTATCTATTGATTTTGGGAGAAAAAGAAAGTTTTATAATTTAATCAGTAATAAATTGGATAATGATGTTGAATTAACTGATGTATTCAATATTCCAGATAAAATAAGCAGAGAGTATGATTTATTTAAAGAGGTCTTAATCAGCAATTATCTTAAATATATAAGTACATTGGAAAAGCATAAAAAGTCTTCTGAAACACAAAATTATTTTAATAATAGATGGATTCATCAGATGAAAACTCCAGTATCGGTTATTAAGCTTATTTTGGAAGATGAAAGGGATAGGGATATTGATGAATATACTAGAAAAAATTATGAAAGTATTGGAGAGGAAGTAGAAAAGCTATCTCATGGTCTAGAAATGGCATTATATACACTTAGGGTCAGCAATTTTGAACTGGACTTTAAAGTAGAAGATGTTAGTTTATTTGAAATCCTTAGAAGTATTATAAATGAAAATAAAAATGCCTTTATAGCAAATTCTATTTATCCTAAAATAATTTCAAAGGAAGACAAAATAGTTAAAAGCGATAAAAAATGGATTAAATTTGTAATCAGTCAAATACTATCTAATAGTATTAAATATTCGAAGGTTAAGGATAGTAATAATAAGGTAATAGATATAGAAGTCTATGATGAAAATAATAAAACTGTAGTTCTAATTGAAGATAGGGGAGTAGGTATACCTAAGCAGGATTTAGATAGGGTGTTTGATCCTTTTTTCACTGGGAAGAATGGCAGGAAATATTTGGAATCTACAGGAATGGGACTGTACCTTGTGAAGGATGTATGTGATAAACTAGGTCATGGAGTATCCATAGAATCCATTGAAGGAGAAGGTACAAAATCAAGTATTATTTTTTACCACGGCAAGAGTATTTATGACCTAACACAGTGAACGGAGTGAGTAAATAGATTTGAGTTGGGAAACTGCGGAAAATGACCTAACCTAACAATATTGTAAGATAATATCTCCATTTGAAAGGGAAATCGATAGAAAGATTTCCCTTAAATTATTATGATATATATAGAAATACAAATCAGGAGGTAATGAAATGGCAGTATTACAAACTAAAGATTTATCTAAAATATATGGAAGCAAAGGCAAAGGAATATCAGTAAAGGCGTTAGATAATTTTAACATGAATATAAAAGAAGGAGAATTTGTGGGAATAATGGGTCCTTCAGGTAGTGGAAAGACTACATTATTAAATATCCTTGCTACAATAGACTCTCCATCATCAGGAGAAATCAATATAAATGGAGAAGATCCATACAGGCTAAAAGAAGATAAATTGGCTATATTTAGAAGAAGAAATTTGGGTTTTATATTTCAAGATTTTAATCTATTAGACACATTGTCAGTAAAAGAAAATATAATTCTTCCTTTAGTTTTAGAAGGACTATTAAAAAAAGAAATAGAAAAGAAATTAGATGAAATATCATCCATATTAAATATTAAGGATATTTTAGATAAAAGAACCTATGAAATATCAGGAGGACAGCAGCAAAGGACTGCTTGTGCAAGGGCATTAATTAATAATCCAGCTATTATTCTAGCAGATGAACCTACAGGGAACTTAGATTCTAAGGCATCCTTTGATTTAATGAGTTCTTTAGAGAAAATTAATGAAAAGAGAAAGGCAACCATAGTAATGGTAACTCATGATGCCTTTGCAGCTAGTTTCTGTAAGAGAATAATAATGATAAAGGATGGAAAATTTTTCACTGAAATAGTTAAGGATTCTAACAGACAAATATTTTTTAAAGAAATATTAGATGCCTTATCTCTTTTAGGAGGTGGGTATAATGAAAATATCTAATATGGCTCTTAGTAATGTTAAAGGAAATCTATATAGATATGTAATGTATTATTTAAGCAATGCGTTTGCTGTTACAGCATTTTTTATATTTGCTAACTTTGTATTTCATCCCTCTTTAAATTATAAGGGTATAGGTGGACATCCAGTATCACAAATGGGAGTAATTAATAGTATGATAGCTTGTCAAGTTATTATAGTAATATTTTCCGTGTTATTTGTGGAATATTCTACCTCCATATTTTTGAAGTCTCGAGGGAAGGAGTTTGGATTACTTTCTTTATATGGAATGACAAGAAAACAAATAAGGAAATATGTATTTATAGAAAACACTATAATAACAATTTTATCCATAGGAACTGGGATATTGTCAGGATTAGTTTTTTCTAAATTATTTCTTATGGCCATGGAAGCATTTATGGATATTAGCCTTCCATTTAATATATCCTTTAAGGCTTTAGGGCTTACGATTTTAGTGTTTTTTGTTTTATTTGAAATAGTAAGTATTTTAATGCTTTTTAAAATAAAAAATAAAGAAATAATACAACAGATTAAAAGCAATAGGATACCTAAGGAAATACCAAACTTTTCGAGAAAAAAATCAATTCTTGGTGTTAGTTTATTGGTCTTAGGATATGGTATAGCTTGGATTGTAGAAGGAGCTTTTGTCCCTTTGGCTATGCTTCCAGTTATATTTATAGTTGTAGCTGGTACCTATTTTACATTTACTCAATTTAGCATAGCTGTGGCTAATAAAGTTTTAAAAAATGAAAATATCCTTTATAAAAAGGTTAATATGATATCCTATTCTCAAATGATATTCAAATTACAAGATACAGCTAAGGTATTATTTGCAGCAGCGATTTTAGGTGCAATTACCTTTACTGCTACAGAAACTATATATTCATTTTTTACAGAAAGTTCAAGTATATCAGGAATTGATACACCAGAGGATATTGGAATAATACAAAAAGGAGAAACATTGAAGGATAATCAGAGCATAGATAAAGTAAAAGAAATCCTAGAAAATTATGATTTAAAAATAAATGAGTTTCATACAGTTAAAAATATAAGGATTAAAAATGAATCAAAAAAAATTAATGATAATATTAGGGAAGAAATTTTACTTATATCCAATGAGGATTATAATAAACTAGCAGTTTATCAAGGAAAGGATGAAATTACAGTAAAAGAGAATGAGGTAGTATATAATTTTCCTTATGAGATAATTGACTATAATGGTAAACCAGAAAAGATTAAGAGGTATCCTTTAGAAACAGCACAATTAAAACTAAAGGACAAAGTAAAAGAATATAAAGTAAGTGGAGAATTACATGATAGTGTAATGTCATTAAATAAACTAGGATATTTTGATGCCTTTATATTAAATGATAAAGACTATGAAAACTGGCTGGAAATAGCAGGAGATGAGGATCTAGTTATATACAATGGAATAAAACTAGATAAATGGAAGAATTCCTTTGATGCTTCAGTTGAAATAAAGGAGATGTTGGGAAGTAAATATGAATACAGCTATTATGCCAAGGCAATTCCATATAAAAGTATTAAAAATAGTTTCGGACTCACATTATTCATAGGATTTTTCATAGCCTTTTTATTCTTTATAGCTTCAGGCAGTATAATATATTTTAAACTATTCAACGAAGTAAAACAGGATAAAGTAGAATACGACATACTTAGAAAAATTGGAACAACGGAGAAGGAGATAAATAAGATAATAACTAAGCAAATAGGGACTATATTCTTTTTGCCCTTTGTGGTTAGTACTACACATTCTTTGTTTGCATTGAAATCTCTTTCTAATTTACTTCAAAAAAATCTTTTTGCAAACGGACTTGTAGTTGCATTGGGATATTTAGTGTTTCAGATGATTTATTTTATTATAATAAGGACAATGTATATAAGAAAAGTAAAATATAATTAAAAAAATAGAGTAAAAATGGAATAAGTAACTATTCATTATTAGTTATTCACTATTCACTGTATTTAAGGAGGTAGATTAATTATGCTAGGAACAATAGTAAATACTGTAGCAATTATAATAGGATCATTATTAGGTATAGGTATAAAAAAAGGAATTAAAGATGATTATAAGAATACAATAATGGATGGGATAGGTCTTGCAGTAATGGTTATTGGCATAATGGGAGGAATTAAATCTGAAAATATTATTTTAGTTATAGGAAGTATTGTAGTAGGAGGTATAATAGGTGAAATAATTGGGATAGAAAACAAACTAGACAATCTAGGAAATTCCTTGCAAAGTAAATTTGGAGGGAAGGATAGTAATTTTTCTAAAGGGTTTGTAACAGCTTCTTTAGTATATTGCGTGGGAGCTATGGCAATAGTTGGTTCTCTTGAATCTGGTATACAAAGTAATCATGAAACATTATTTGCGAAATCAATTCTTGATGGTATTTCAGCTATAATATTTTCCTCAACGTTAGGAATCGGAGTAGCATTTTCAAGTATTCCAGTGTTTATTTATCAAGGCAGTATTACTTTATTAGCTAATTCTGTAAAAGGTTTATTGACTCCGCAAGTAGTAAATGAAATGTCAGCAGTTGGTGGGCTACTTATTATGGCAATAGGAATAAATATACTAGGGATTAAAAAAATAAAGGTAGGAAATATGCTTCCGTCAGTTTTTATTCCTATTATTTACTATATATTAGTAAATTTGGTTAATTTAATAAGATAATAAGAGTAAATTAAAGAAAAAATAAGAATGATGGATAAAAAGGTATATTTTAGCAAATGATGACTTAATACAGTCAAATTTAAGACTTGATTCCATCAATTCATTTAAGTAACATATATATTGTAAACATTAGCACTCAATAACAATGAGTGCTAATAAAAAGAAAAAGATTACTATTAACATAGGGAGGTAGTTGATTATGAACCTAAGACCACTAGGTGATAGAATTGTAATTAAGAAGGTTGAAGTAGAGGAAAAAACAAAATCAGGTATAGTTTTACCAAGTTCTGCTAAGGAACAACCACAAATGGCTGAAGTAGTTGCAATCGGTGCAGATATTACAAATGATGAAAAGAAAAAAGATCAAATTAAAGCAGGAGACAAAGTAATATTTTCAAAATATGCAGGAACTGAAATAAAAGTAGATGGTGAAGAATTAACTATATTAAAATTATCTGACATATTAGCAATAGTAGAATAAACCAGTGAATAACTAATAGTGAATAGTGAAAAGTTTTAAGTAAGACTTTTGGGTCCTTAATCTTTTCAACTATTAGTTATTCACTAAAAAAACTATTAACTGAATTTAAAAAGGAGTGGATATAAATGGCTAAGGAAATTATGTTTGGAGAAGATGCACGTCGTGCAATGGAAAGAGGAATAAACCAATTAGCTGATACTGTAAAAGTTACGTTGGGACCTAAAGGTAGAAATGTTGTATTAGATAAAAAATTTGGTGCACCACTTATTACAAATGATGGTGTAACTATTGCTCGTGAAATCGAATTAGAAGATAAGTATGAAAATATGGGTGCTCAACTTGTTAAAGAAGTAGCTACAAAAACTAATGATGTGGCAGGAGATGGAACAACAACAGCTACTTTACTTGCTCAAGCAATTATTAGAGAAGGGCTTAAAAACGTTGCAGCAGGTGCAAACCCAATGATTCTTCAAAAAGGAATTAGGTCTGCTGTAAATACTGCAGTAGAAGAAATCAAAAGATTCTCTAAGACTGTTGACTCCAAAGAAGCTATAGCTCAACTTGCATCAATTTCAGCAGGAGATGAAGAAATCGGTAAATTAATAGCTGAAGCTATGGAAAAGGTAGGTAAAGATGGAGTAATCACTGTAGAAGAATCAAGATCCATGGGAACAACTTTAGATGTAGTAGAAGGTATGCAGTTTGATAGAGGATATGTATCTGCTTATATGGTAACAGATACTGAAAAAATGATAGCGGAATATGATAATCCATATATTTTAATCACAGATAAGAAGATTACAAATATCCAAGAAATTCTTCCTATTCTTGAAGAAATAGTACAAATGAGTAAACCACTAATAATCATTGCTGAAGATATTGAAGGAGAAGCAATGGCTACATTAGTAGTTAACAAATTAAGAGGAACATTCAACTGTATTGCTGTTAAGGCACCTGGTTTTGGTGATAGAAGAAAAGAAATGTTACAAGATATAGCTATATTAACAGGTGGAACAGTAATATCAGAAGAATTAGGATATGATTTGAAAGAAGCTACTGTTGATATGTTAGGTAGAGCAGCGAAGGTTAAGGTAGATAAAGAAACAACTGTAATAGTTAATGGAGAAGGGGACCAAGAAGAAATTAAAAATAGAGTTAAACAAATCAAGGCTCAACTTGAAGAAACAGATTCAGAATTCGATGCTGAAAAACTTCAAGAAAGATTAGCTAAATTATCAGGAGGAGTAGCAGTAATCCAAGTAGGTGCTGCAACTGAAACTGAACTTAAAGAAAGAAAACTTAGAATAGAAGATGCTCTAGCTGCAACTCGTGCAGGAGTTGAAGAGGGTATGGTTCCTGGTGGTGGAACAGTGTTAATAGATGCAATACCAGCTGTTGCTAAATTACTTGAAACTACAAATGGAGATGAAAAAACAGGAGTTAGTATAATAGTTCGTGCATTAGAAGAACCAGTTAGACAAATAGCAACTAATGCAGGATTAGAAGGTTCTGTTATTGTAGAAAAAGTTAAAGCAGAAGCTGTAGGTACTGGATTCGATGCTTTAAATGAAAAATATGTAGATATGATTCAAACAGGTATAGCAGACCCAACTAAGGTAACTAGATCAGCTCTACAAAATGCAGCATCTGTAGCAGCAATGGTACTTACTACAGAAAGTGCAGTAGTAGATGTAGAAAAAGAAGACCCAATGGCAGCCATGGCAGGAATGGGTGGCATGGGTGGTATGGGCGGTATGATGTAGTAAGCCCCAAATCTATTACATTTACTAGATCTGAAACAAGATGGAATTGATTTATTACGATTTTGTTGCCCAAATATAAATATTAGAGGCTACTCATAAGTTTAGAGAACTTATGTGAAGCCTCTTTTATAATATCGTAAATAATTAAATTGCAGAAAGATGCTCTAAAAACCTATTATAAATAATTATAAGTGTATATAATAGATTGATGCAGAGCCAATAATTTGAATATAATATTGACAGTACAAGTATTGTTGTATATACTTGTTGATAGGATAAGGGAGTAATTAGCACAATAAAATTTGTGTAATAAAGTCAACATACTGATAAAATTTATCTGGCTTTATTTTAAATAATGAGACTTGTCTGCAGAAAAAGACTGCAGACAAGTCTTTTTTTATTTAATAGGAAAGTCCTACTTTTCCTATTAAATAAAAAAAAGGCAGCCCAGGAATCTTGAGCATGCCAATAAAGCCTAAGATTGTTAGACTATTTTCTGTACTCGTAATGAACACCACGAATACCAGTATAAGATTTTGGAGTCATGATACCATCGCAAACTTGGCAAAAAGGTTGTGGTGGTACAGATGGATCAAGTCCATTAAATAAATTATCTTCTTCTAATTCTTGTACAATGAAACGTGGAACCCATAGTGAATAATTGCATTTAGTACAGATAAACTCTACTAAATCATCATTTTTAGAAAAACCTTCTAGAATATTCATAATAAAAAACCCCCATAGTGCTAATTAATTACTAAGCACTATTATACCTAGGAGGAGATAAATTATCAATATAAGGGTTCTTGTTAAAATTAAAAATATCAACCAGTTCCATTGTTTGGCCACAAGAACATGAAAGGGGATCTAGCCCAAAAGCAAGAAGAAGGCGTGCACGCCAATGAGAATACTTTTTTCTAAACTTTCTTTTTCCAAGGCTTTCCATGCGATAAAGCTTTGAGGAATGAGTGTATTCCTTGGCATAAAGGCCGTAATAGCGAATCATTTTAAATTGTTCATCAGGAATATGGATAATTAGACGCTTAATAAAATCAAAAGCATGTATTTTTTCAGTAACGCGTTGATTATCTTCATGGCGATCGTAGTAAAAAGTAACAAATTTACCATCATAATCAAGAATACGAGATTGAGCCATAGCAGGACGCCCAGTATATCGAATAATATATTCAACAGCATCCTTAGCCTTTGAATCCATATTAGATTTAGCATAAACATAAAATCCATCAGAGTATGTCTTGAATAGACGAGACTTCAGAGCATAAAAAGAATTGCCTAAGTATTTATGAAGAAAATCTAATATAGTGGCTTGCCATCTCTTTCGAAGCATATTAAAGGGAATATGAGAAATTTTACGCCAAATAGTTTTATTCCCTGAAGCACCTTCGGTAACAATCATATGTATATGTGGATTCCATTTTAAATCCCGTCCAAAAGTGTGCATAGTAGAGATAATACCAGGTTTAAAATTCTCAGATTTATTAAGCTTAGAAAACCAAGTAAGAATAGTGTCGGCACTAGCTTTAAAGAGTAAATGGAGCAAATTCCTGTCTTTACGAAAGAAGATACGAAGTTCTTCTGGAATGGTAAAAACAATATGCCTATGCTTGCAATTAATAAGCTTAGAAGAAATCTTAGAAGCACGATCTTGAATATATTTAGCACCACAAGAATTACAAAATCTGCTCTTACAAGTAAAATAGACATACTTAAATTTAGAGCAATTTTCACAATGATAAAGAGCATGACCCATAGAAGGGTCACCACACTTAATGATTTTATCAACATTTTTTAAGACAGCGGAACGAAGGGAATATCCTTCCAAAACAAAGGCATCCCAATGGTCAGAAAAAATATCTTTAATTTTAATAGAAAAGCTGCTCATATTATCACCATTTTATTTATACCAAAAATAAATAGAATATTAACATGAGCAGAAAAATTTAGTTTTTAAATTATTGAAGTATAGTAACGCAAATATTTAACGCGTCGTAGACGCTCTTTTTATATTAGAAAATTAAGTATAAAGGAGAAAAAAACATGAGTTTATTTGAATTGTTTATTATTGCAGTTGGTTTATCAATGGACGCATTTGCAGTAGCCGTTTGCAAAGGATTATCTATGAATAGGATTAGTATTAAAAAAGCTGGAATAGTAGGTTTGTATTTTGGAATATTCCAATCAGTAATGCCCTTGATTGGATATTTTCTCGGAATAAGATTCCACAATAAAATTACATATATGGATCATTGGATAGCATTTATATTGCTTGGATTCATTGGAATAACTATGATTAGAGAGTCAAGAAAAGGTAAATGTGGGATTGAAGTTAATTCTCAAACTAATGAAGGTACTAATGAGTTTCTTGATTTTAAAAATATGTCCGTTTTAGCATTGGCAACAAGTATTGATGCCTTAGCAATAGGCGTTACTTTTGCTTTTCTTAATGTGAATATTACCTCAGCAGTTTCATTTATTGGAATTGTCACTTTTATACTATCGATGATTGGCGTAAAAATAGGAAATGTTTTTGGTTCAGTCTACAAGTCAAAAGCAGAATTTATAGGTGGATTAATTTTAATACTTATGGGTTTCAAGATTTTACTTAGTCATTTAGGAATAATTGTTTTTAGATAAAAGAGTACATTAGGCTATAAATATTTAAATTGCAATAGAAATTTTATTCTTCTTGCCAGTGGAATAAATTTGTAATCTAGTGGAAAAATAGAGAAAATAATAAGATTTTTCTAAGGAGGATATAAATTGAGTAGCAATTTAGAAACGATAAAGTCACTTAATGGACTTTTGCAAGGAGAATATATGGCAGTAGAAAGTTTTAATAACTTTATATCTAGGTTAGATGATGACAGTGTCAAAAATGTTTTTCAGGAAGTACAAAAACAACATCGGGAGAATATTCATAAGTTAGCAAATTATATACAAGATATAGGAGGACAGCCAGACGAAAATCTTGGCATGAAGGGAACAATGGGAGAGATTAAACTCAATATGGATCTAGGTTCTAGTTCAGATACTGAGGAAGTTGTTAAAAAAGCCATAGAGGGAGAGACTAAAGGAATTAATATGGCAGAAAAAGTATTAAGAGGAGATTTAGATGATAAATCTAGAGATATGGCAGGTGAAATTCTAGAAAAAGATAGAAAGTCTATTGAAAAACTAAAAAACTTGCTATAGAAATAATCAAAAAAAGAGAAAAAATAGTAAATATAATGAGCAGTATAATGCAGGAAACCCCCTAAAAAACAACTAAGACTAATAATTTATTAAGTCTTAATAATAATTCCACAGAAGCTTTTATTAATATTATCAAGGAATAATTCATATATTAGTTTATAGATTATTCCTTGATAATTTTTTGGGAGGTGTTTATATGATTATTATTTTAAATAAAAAAACTATAAATTTTATTATTTTAGCTCTTATAATTATATTTCTTTTTATTTTTAAATTTGCTTTCTTTGAAAAGGCAGTCCCAACTAGTACAACACCATCAGGATATATAGCTTTAGTTATAGATGACTTTGGAAACAACGGTGAAGGTATAGATGAACTTACTAAACTTAATATACCAATTACCGCAGCAGTAATGCCATTTTTAGAATATACAGAGATTGATGCTAAAAAAGCATATGATGCCAATATGGAAATAATACTTCATTTACCCATGGAACCCGAAAAAGGAGACCCAAAATGGTTAGGACCTAGAGCAATACGAAGTAATTTATGTGATTATGAGATTAGAGAAATAATTAATGATGCCTTAGACCAACTGCAATGGGCGAAGGGAATAAATAATCATATGGGTTCCAAGATTATGAAGGACAAAATCATTATGAAAGAAATATTAAATGTAGTTAAGGAAAGAAATCTCTATTTCTTAAATAGTAGAACTGATGAAACAAATGTCGCAGCGGATCTAAGTAAAGAGCTGGAAGTAGTATACTTTCAAAGAGATGTTTTTTTAGACAATGAAAGAAATGAATACTCTATTACAAAAGCCATGAATCAGCTTGGAAAAATAGCTCTAGAAAAGGGCTATGCCATAGGAATTGGTCATGTAGGAGGTCAAGGTGGTAAGATTACTGTAGATACCATAGAGAAAATGTCCAAAAAATTGGAGGAAGAAGGAATTAAATTTATATATTTATCTCAAATAGAAGAACTTTTTCTTAGGAAAAGCAAATAATGTGAAAGTTATATATTTGTAAAAGCCAATGATTAAGATGTTTTGAAAAGGTAAATAAGGGTATGAATTATCGAGATTATAATTTGTGATATAAGAATATTATTCTTGTATAATTTTTTGAATAAGCTGAACAAACGACAAAAATAGGAGGGAGTTTATGAAAACCAGTTCCAAAAGTAAAAGGGGATCTATCAAAACTAAACTAATTGTAATACCATTAATTGTAGTATTTATTGTAATATCGTCTATAGGTATTTTTTCTTCTTATTTTTTGAGAACAAGTTTGAGGGATGAAATGGAGAATAACGGAGTTTATATGGCAGAAAGATTTATAGCCAATATAGAGGATAACTATAGATCATTGGAAATAATCAATGATTTCTTAGACAATAAAATTAAATCTGCTGGAAAAATGGTAATGGGCAACGAAAATATGTTAAGTAATGAATTTATAAAAAGATTGGCCGAAGATTTAGAAGTAGAACAAATAATTTACTATAATTCAGATGGAGTAGCCGTATATTCCAATATTGATGAATACATAGGCTGGAAGGCTGATAAGGGACATGCTGTTCATAACTTCATGATAAGTAGTGACAAGGAATTAATGGAGGAGATTAGAAAAGATTCAGAGTCCGATAATTATTTAAAGTATGGATATATAAAGGGATCAGAAGGAACCTTTGTACAAGTTGGTATCAATGCAAATAAAGTTCAAGAACTGACAGATTCTTTTAGTTATCAAAGTTTTCTAGACGAAATATCTCAGGATGAACAGATTTATTATGGATTATTTGTAGATAAAAACTTACAAGTCCTAGCGCATAATAACAAAGAGGAAATAGGTATAATACTTGATGATGAAGGTAGCAAAGCAGCAGCAATAGATGGTGTTCTTTTTACACAAGAATGGTACTATGAAGAAAGTGATGTCAATGTTTTAGATATTTCATACCCAGTTGTAATTAACGGAGAACATATTGGTGCCGTATCTATAGGGCTTTCTATGGATAAGGTTCAGAAGACTATTAAGAACAATATTATTTTTGTTGTTGCAATTATGATTGTTTCTTTTATAGTCTTAGGATTTATTCTATTTAGTGTTTCTAACTATGCTGTGAAAATCATAACTAGATTAAAGGAACAAATGCAGTACATGGAAAAAGGGGATTTCTCCAATGATATATCAGAAGATTTAATAAATAAAAATGATGAGTTAGGAGAAATATCTCAGGCAATAAGTATAATGCAGACTTCAGTAAGAGATATAATTAAGAATGTAATAGATACATCCCATAGTCTAGCCACCTCATCAGAAGAACTTACAGCTATTAGTCAACAATCTGCCACAGCTGCTGATGAAATTGCCAGAGCTATTGAAGAAATAGCAACTGGAGCAACTGAACAGGCTAAGGATACAGAAATAGGAGTATTATCTATATCTGAACTTGGAGATATAGTTATGAAAAATGAATCTCATATAGGAAATCTAAATGATTCTGCTGAAAGAGTAAATAGACTAAAGGATGAAGGGTTAGATGTACTTAAAGTTCTTGTGGAGAAAACAGATATAAATAGTAAATATTCTGAGGAAGTTCAGCAAGTTATTATAGATACAAATGAAAGTGCAGAAAAAATTGCTAATGCCAGCGAAATGATAAAAAGTATTGCAAGTCAAACTAATTTATTGGCACTGAATGCTGCCATTGAAGCAGCTAGAGCAGGAGATGCAGGAAGAGGATTTGCAGTTGTAGCAGAGGAAATAAGAAAATTAGCAGAACAATCCAATAAGTTTACTGAAGAAATAGGTACTATAGTAGAAGATTTAAATAATAAAACATTAACAGCAGTAAAAACTATGGAGGAGTTAGAAGATATAGTTTTATCACAGACTAAAAGTGTAGATATAACAAATAGTAAATTTGCTGGAATAGCTGAGGCCATAGAGGATATGAAGATGGCGATTAACGAGGTAAATCATTCTAGTGATGAAATAACTATTAAAAAACAAGATATTATAAAAATAATGGAGAATTTATCAGCCATATCAGAGGAAAATGCAGCAGGAACAGAAGAAGCTTCAGCATCTGTAGAAGAACAAACTGCAGCAATGGAGGAAATTGCTAACTCTAGTGAACAACTTTCAGTTATTGCAGAAAAATTAAATGACCAAGTAAAACAATTTAAGATATAAAAAACGGATTCTTTTGAATCCGTTTTTTATATAATACTCTGAATTTGCAAAAATATATAAGTTAATGATATTATATATAATAAGATTTTCAATTCTAGATAGGGGCGATGTCCATGAGCAATAATAAATTATTAGACCACTATAAACAAGCCTATGAGGAATTAAAGTTAATACTAGATTTAAGTTATGATCAAATCACAATAGCAGATGGAAATGGAGTATTTACGAGAGTAAGTAAATCATGTGAGCCTTATTTTGGAGTTCAGGAAAAGGGGATAATTGGGATTAACGCCTTTGAACTAGAAAAAAATGGAGTATTTGATGTTTCTGTTACAGCAGAAGTAATAAGAAAAGGTAAAAAGGTGACCTTGATACAAAAAACGGGAGCTAATAAAATACTAATGGTAACGGGAATTCCTATATTGGATGAAAATAATAATATAACTAAAATAATAAATATTTCTAGAGATATAACGGAGAATCAAAATCTAGGATTAGAACTTAAAGAAGTCCAAAGTAAATTACAATGGTTCCAAAAAGAATTAAATAAGAGACAGGGAATAGATAGTTCTGATGTAAGCTATAAAAGTCCTTCAATGAGGAAGATAATGGATTTAATCCTTCATATAGCAGATTTAGATGCTACAGTTTTGCTATTAGGAGAAACAGGAGTAGGTAAAGGATATATTTCAAGGGTAATTCATGAAAGTAGTATTAGAAAGAATGAACCCTTTGTTCCAATTAATTGTGGTGCTATACCAGAAAATCTTTTGGAATCTGAGCTATTTGGTTATGAAAGTGGAGCTTTCTCTGGTGCCAATAAAGGTGGAAAAAAAGGACTATTTGAAATTGCAGGGAAGGGTACTATATTCTTAGATGAAATAGGAGATATGCCAATGAATCTTCAAGTAAAACTTCTTCATGCTTTAGAAGAAAAGCAGATATTTAGAGTAGGTGGAGAGAGACCTATAAAGATTGAAGGAAGGCTAATTGCTGCAACTAATAAGGACTTGAAAAAACTTATTAGTGAAGGAAAATTTAGAGAAGATTTATATTATCGCTTAAATGTAGTACCAGTGACTATTCCTCCTTTAAGAGAAAGGAAGGAGGATATACCAGGATTAGTCAAGAAAATTCTTGATAAATGTAATAAAGAACATAATACACAGAAATATATATCCCAAGGAGCCTATAATATTCTAATAAATTACGATTACAAAGGAAATATAAGAGAACTTGGTAATATAATTGAAAGACTTGTAATAACTACTCTTGGAGACATAATTGAAGATATAAATGTTAGAGAAATATTAGAAATACCTAATGAACAAAACAATATTGATGAAATAATTCCTCTAAAATTGGCAGTAGAGGATTTAGAACGCAGAATATTAATATCAGCATTTGATAAATATAAAACAACTAGAAAAGTTGCAGAAGTATTGAAGATAGACCAATCAACAGTAGTAAAAAAAGCAAAGAAGTTAAATATAAAATACTGCTGATGAAATAAATCATAAGGTTTCGATGACGAATGTCATCGAAACCTTATTTTTTTTATTGAATTTTAAATAAAAAATTACTTAAATTAGGAATTTTAAAAGGATATTGTTTTGTTTTATTAATATTTATTTTTTAAAAAAATATTGAAAAACCTTGCTTTTAAAAGGGTTGACCATACCTTAAATAATGGAAAAGAAACTTTTAATAAATTTATATAACTCAACTTTCTATTTTTGGCATGGCATTTGCTATATATAATGACAAATAAAAAATAAAGGAGGGATGAAATTGGAATCCTGTATTGAAAGAATAAAAAATGATATAGAAAACATAACAAAGATTACAGCAACTCCCAATATGGGATGCACTAGATTTTCTTATGGCAAAGAAGATAGAGAAGTCAGGGAATACTTAACTAAGGAAATGAAAATCTTGGGATTATCTATTAATGTAGATGGTGTAGGTAATATTAGAGCAAAATATATGGATAATAACGAAGACAAACCTTCTATAATGATAGGTTCTCATATTGATACTGTTTCCAATGGAGGAAAATTTGACGGTCTTACAGGAGTAGTTACAGCTTTAGAAGTAGTTAGAATAATAAAAGAAAATAATATTAAACTAGAAAACCCAATTGAATTAATTATATTTGCAGAAGAAGAAGGTTCAAACTTTGGAACAACTATGGTTGGAAGTAAGTTTTTATCAGGTGCATATAAATTAGAATATTTAAAGAGATTAAAAAATGATGAAGGAATTACAGCGTATAATATTATGAAAGATTTTGGTCTAGATGTAGATAATGTAGAAAATGAAGTCCTAAAAAAAGAAGAAGCTAAAGCCATGGTTGAACTTCATATAGAACAAGGTGGAATTTTACACTCAGAAAATATATCCATAGGCATAGTGCAAGCCATAGTTGGAATGAAAACCTATAGGGTAAGTTTAGAAGGCGTTTCCAATCATGCAGGCTCTACACCAATGTATTTAAGAAAAGACCCAATGGTTGGAGCTGCTGAAATAATTACTTATATGGAAAAGGTAGCAAAAGAAAAGGCGTTAAAAGATACGGTTGCAACTGTAGGGAAAATTCATTGTCAACCTAATGGATCAAATGTTATACCAGGACAAGTAGAATTTAATGTAGATATTAGGGATGTAGAAACAGAAGGAATAGAAATAGTAGCAAAAGAATTAATCAATAAAACCAAGGAAATAGCCAATAAACGTGGCCTTAAATATTCCATAGATTTAGTTGGTGAATCAGATTGTGTAAAATTATCATCTAAAGTTATAAATGCTATTGAAGAAACTGCCATAGAAAATAAATACGTATATAAGGAAATGAATAGTGGTGCAGTACATGATTCAGCTATGTTAACAGGAATAACTAATGTTGGCATGATATTTGTGCCAAGTATAGACGGATTAAGCCATTGTCCCCAGGAAGAAACTAAATTTGAAGATATAAAATTAGGTTGTGATCTATTATTAGGCACAGTAATTAAGCTAGGAAATATGAAAGTAAGAAATTAAAACTAAATATACAATAGTAGGGAGGTGTTTTAAATTAAGAAAAATTTAGGAATCTCTATGTCAGTAGGATTATTATCTGGTTTATGGGTTTTAATTGCTGAAAAACTTGGAGTACCTGCATGGCCTGGATTTATTGGTTGGTCTATTTTCTTCTTTACAGGAGGAGACTTAAAAGCTTGTAAATTAAGCTTTCCATGTTTAGTATTAGGGCCAGTTTTAGCATATTTAACTGTACTTACTCAAACTACATTAGGAACTTCAGGAATCACATCTGCCATTGTAGTAGTAGGTCTTGGATTTGCTATGACCATTGCCCAAAGCTTTCCAATTTTTCAAGTAGCATCTGCTACCTTTATAGGTGCTAATGTTTATTTTGCAGCAGGAAATAATTTGTTTCACGCAATAGTAGTTACACTTGTAGGTTTAATAATAGGATTAGTATCTGTGAAGTTTGGAGCTTTTCTTGATTCAATTATTTTAAAGAAAGAAGCAGTATAAAGTGTGGATGTAAAATTAATATTATAAAAACAATAAGGAGGAAATGAAATGAGTTTATTAATTAAGAATGGTGTTATAGTTACTGCAATGGAAGAGTATAAAGGAGATATTTTAGTAGAAGAAGGGAAAATAGTAGCAATTGGAAAAGATTTAGAAGCTAAGGCTGAGGAGATAATAGATGCTAAAGGAATGTATGTGTTACCAGGTGGAGTTGACCAACACGTTCACTTCTCATTTGAATTCAATGGATCAAAAGTAAGAGGATTTGAGACTTCCAATGCAGCAGCAGTAGGTGGAACAACTACAGTAATTGAGTTTGTTAACCAAATAAAAGGAAAAGGACTAATAGATACAATAGATGATTATAGAAAAGAAAATGCAGAAGGTATAGCAATGGTAGATTATTCATTCCATGGTATAATAACAGATCCTTCAACTGGAGTATATGATGAAATTGCAAAGCTTCCAGAAGCAGGATATCCCACAGTAAAGTTATTTATGGCATATAAAGGAATGTTCTTCCACTGTGATGATGATGTAATTGCAAAATCAATGCAGAAAGCAAGAGAAGCTGGAGTTACTATAATGGTTCATGCTGAAAATGCTGATTTAATAGATGTATTACAAAGAGAATGTGTAGAAAAAGGGCAAGTTGAGCCATACTATCATGCAGTATCTAGACCTCCAA
Source organism: Tissierella pigra (assembly GCF_018917845.1). Taxonomy (NCBI): domain Bacteria; kingdom Bacillati; phylum Bacillota; class Tissierellia; order Tissierellales; family Tissierellaceae; genus Tissierella; species Tissierella pigra. The sequence goes on along the minus strand of NZ_JAHLPJ010000001.1, from coordinate 3,052,024 downwards.
TGGTAGAGGTAGAAGCCACAGAAAGAGCAATTAATATTGCAAGACTTATGGATGCTCCTTTATATGTAGTTCATGTATCTACTAAAGGTGCAGTAGATGCTATTAAACGTGCACAAGACGAAGGTTTACCAATTTATGGTGAAACTTGTACTCACTACTTGACACTTGATAAAGAAAATCTTGCAAAACCTAATTTCCAAGGAGCAAAATATGTATGTTCACCAGCACTAAGAGAACAAGATGACATGGATTACCTATGGGAATCAATTAAAAACGGATGGTTAAATGCAATAAGTTCAGACCACTGTGGATTTAACTGGGCAGAACAAAAACATATGGGTAAAGATGATTTTAGAAATATTCCAAACGGAGCACCAGGACTTGAAAATAGATTAGGAGTACTTTGGACTACTGGAGTTGAAACTGGAAAAATAACGAGATCGCAATTAGTAAATTTATTTGCAACTAAACCAGCTAAAATTAATGGTCTTGGAGATAGAAAAGGTCATATTGGCGTAGGATATGATGCTGATATAGTACTATATAATCCAAACCATAAATCAGTAATATCAAATGAAACAAGTTTACAAGGAGTTGATTATAACTCTTATGAAGGAATGGAGCAAATAGGAAGACCAGAAAAGGTATTTTTAAGAGGTCAACTAATAGTAGATGAAGGAAAATATATAGGACAACAAGGACAAGGGGAATTCGTTCCAGGAAAAGCATTTGGTCTTTGTTACGATGGAGTGGAAAGATAAATAATAGATTAAAGAGGGCTGTCATTTACAGTCCTCTTTTTCTGTATATTACAAGTTAATTACAATTGTTATTATTTTATTTAATATGGATATATATAGGTATATAATAAGTATAAGTTTTAATATAATTTAAAAAAGGGGGTTTAGTAATGGCATACATATTTGTGCTAGGTGGATTATTGGGATTTGTGGTAATTTTACTTTTGTTTTGGAGAAAAGTACCAGCAGATAAGGCAATGGTAATTACAGGATTAAAGAAAAGGGTATTGTCTGGTAAAGGTGGATTTATGATTCCTTTTTTAGAGACTTCTTGTACTATTTCTCTAGAAAACATTAGTATGACAACAGATGTAAATGAAGCACCATCAAAACAAGGTATATTTGTAAACATTGTAGGTACAGCAATTGTGAAAGTGAATAATGAAACTGAAAGTATACTTAAGGCAGTGGAGCAATTTTGCAGCGGTGGAGCAAAAAATACTGTATCAGTTATTAGTAGTATGGTAGAGCAGATTCTTGAAGGTAAATTAAGAGGGATAATATCGACTCTTACTGTAGAGCAAATAAATGAAGATAGAGCTGCCTTTGAACAGCGAATAGAAGATGATATTAGAGAAGAACTACATTCTATGGGATTATTATTAATATCATATTCTATCCTTAGAATATCTACTCAAGGTGGCTACTTGGAAAATAGAGCTATACCTCAAATAGCTTCTGCAAAAGCAGATGCAGATATAGCAACAGCAGAAAGAAAAAGAGATACTGAGATTCGTACTGCAGATGCCGTAAGGGAAGGAGAAAAGGCTAAATTATTAGCTGAAACAGAAATCGCTCAAAGTCAAAGGGATAAATTAATTAAGGTTGAAAGCTATAGGGCAGAACAGGATAGAGCGAAAGCAGACGCCGATGTAGCATATAAACTAAAAGAAATAGAAAATGAATCTTTAGTAGCGGAACAACAAGCTGCTTTAGCTAAGAAAAATGCTTTTGTAGTAGAAGAAAGACTTGTGGCAGAAATTAAGAAACCAGCAGATGCAAAGAAATATGAAACTGAAGTAAATGCAGAAGCAGAAAAGATTAGGTCCATAAAGGAAGCAGAGGCACAGGCAGAGGCAATAAGAATCAAAGCCATAGCAGAGGCTGACGCTTTAAAAATTGCTGCCATGGCAGATGCAGATGCTATTAGAGCAAGAGGAATAGCAGAGGCTGATTCCATTAAAGCAAGGGGTATAGCAGAAGCTGAATCAAAAGATAGATTGGCAGAGGCAATGGCTAAATATGGAGATGCTGCCATAGTAGAGTTAGTAGTTGGTAAACTTCCAGAAATAATGGCATCAGTGGCTAAGCCAATGGAGCAGGTAGATAAGATTACAATAATAGATAATGGAGGAAAGGCAGGAGCATCTAAATTAGCACAATTAGTGGCTGATATAACTACAAATGGATTCCAAACAGTAAAGGATCTAACAGGATTGGATATACCTGATATAATAACTAATTTTACAAATAAGGAAGATATAGAAGAACAAAAAGATAGTAAATGTGAAAATGAAGAAATGGAAGAAGCTTTAGCAGAAAATTAGAAAGTAGATAAAAAGAACTATCAAAAATTTAAAAAGATAGTTCTTTTTTTGCAGTAATATTGATTTTTTTTTCGTTCTATTTAATAGAATCAAGTACAATATATTCCTATTGAAAAAATTACAAAAAGGGTGTAATATGAGTAAAAGGATATTGAAATGTACTAGAATGGAGGTGCATTATAATAAAAAGATATAAAATTTATATTTTACTAACCCATAGTGGCTCACTGCTTTCAAAATGTATCAACGTTTATACAAAAGAGCCATATACTCATGTGTCCATAGCCTTTGATGAAGAATTAAAAGAACTATATAGTTTTGGAAGACTAAGACCTAAAAATCCAATATTTGCTGGGTTTGTAAAAGAAGATATAGTAAATGGAACCTATGCAAGATTTCCTAATACAATGTGTGCTTTATATTCTTTGGAAATAAATAGTTTACAGTATAAAAAATTGATGAGAGAACTAGACAAGTTTAAGAGAGATGGGGAAAAATATGGTTATAATTTAATAGGGCTACTAGGTGTTATGGTGAATTATCCTATTGAAAGAAAATATAATTATTTTTGTTCTCAATTTGTATCTTCATTACTTAAAAGCAGCGGTATAGAATTAATTAATAAAGAAACTGCACTAACATCTCCTAGGGATTTTAGAGAATGCAGAGAATTAAATCTTGTATATGAAGGTAAATTACAGAATTATGGTTTAAAGCAATCATACCTATATTAATAATTATTTAGAAACTCTAAAAATATTTTAAATATTTTTAGAGTTTTTTTATCTTATAATTTGAATTATTCTATCATGTGTTATTTTGTACATAAATTTTAACTTATAAAATTAAGCTATTTTTTGATGGGAAGATTAATAAAGTATTATGAGAGGAGGAAAAAAATGATTTAAGCAGATAAAATAGCTTAAAATTTTTAAATTTCAAAGTTATTTAGGATGATTAGTGTCCAAGATTTCGATGGGGGGGTAATATTTATGTCAATTATCACATGGCTAAATGATAATATTATATGGGATATGCCTATGCTTATATTAATGATTGGTACAGGAGTTTATCTAACTTTTATAACAAACGGAGTAATTTTTAAAAAGTTTGGTACAGTAATGAAGCATACATTAAGAACAATTTTTAAAAGGTATGATTATCAAGAAAAAGGTACTATAACTCCATTTCAAGCAGTATCTACGGCACTTGCTGCAACTGTAGGCACAGGAAATATTGTTGGTGTTGCTGTAGCCATTCAGGCAGGGGGACCAGGTGCAATATTTTGGATGTGGATATCTGCCCTTATTGGGATGGTTACAAAGTATGCTGAAGTTACATTAGCAGTTGCTTATAGAGGTAGGAATGATAGGAATGAGATAGTAGGAGGTCCTATGTATTATATAACTAGAGGTATGGGGAGTAAAACTCTTGCTTGTTTATTCTGTATCTTTGGATTTCTTGCATCTTATGGTATAGGCAATATGGTGCAGGCTAATTCATTGGCTGGTGGTCTTGAATCTGTATTTAGTATTCCCACATGGATAACTGGCATTGTTTTAGCAATATTAGTAGGGCTTGTTATAATTGGAGGAATTGGTAGAATTGCTAGTGTAGCAGAAATATTGGTTCCACTAATGGCTGTATTATATATGTTAGGTGCTGCTATGGCACTAATAGCCAATGCATCTAATATTCCAGCTGCTTTTATGTCTATTATTAGGGACGCATTTACAGGAACAGCAGCAGTAGGTGGATTTGCAGGAGCAACTTCAATGTATGCCACTAGAATAGGCATATCACGTGGAATTTTCACAAATGAAGCAGGATTAGGTAGTGCTCCAATTGCCCATGCAGCAGCACATACAGATCATCCAGCTAGACAAGGATTATGGGGAGCTTTTGAAGTATTTTTCGATACATTGGTAATGTGTACTGTTACTGCTCTAGTAATATTATCATCTGGTTTGTGGACTGATTCAAGTTTAGATGGCAATACTATTTCATCATTAGCTTTTGAAAATGCCTTTAAAGGTGGAAGCTATATTGTATCAATAGGTCTTGTTTTATTTGCATTTGCTACAATAATTGCTTGGTACTATTATGCTGAGAAATGTGTTGAATTTTTATTTGGTAGAAAGGGGATTATTCCCTTTAGAATATCATTTACTGGAGTAGCCTTTGTTGGTTGTGTATCTGAACTTGAGCTTGTATGGCAGTTAGCGGATTTGTTAAATGGAATGATGGCTATTCCTAATTTAATAGCTCTTATTGCTTTAAGTGGTGTAGTTAGAAGATTAACAAAGGACTTTTTTAAGGATCCAGATCGTAAAAGACCAAGAAATGAAAATTTTTCTAAATATATCACAATAAAGAGAAAATAATATAAATAAAATAAATACCTAAGGAAAAATAAAACTTTATAAATTTTGCAGTATTTTTATTTTTGTTTTCGTTATAATTAATGAGAGAGGAGGGGAGAAATGAATAAGGAGTCAATATTGATAGAAAAAGCATTAAAAGGAGATGAAAATTCCTTTGCTGAAATAATAGATTTATATAAAAATTATGTATTTGCTATTATTCTTAATTTTATTAAAGATTATAATGAAGTAGAAAATGTAGCACAAGAAGTCTTTTTACAAATTTACCTCTCCCTGCCTAACTATGAATCTAATAATTTTAAAGGTTGGATTAGCAGAATAGCATCTAATAAGTCTATAGATTTTATTAGGAAAAAAAAGGCTAAATTTAAAGAAGAAATAATGGAAGATGAAGATGAACTAATGGATACTCCTAGATTTAGTCATAACCATACTCCAGAGGAAATTTTAATAGAAAAAGAAAGAAAACAGGAAGTTTCTAATTTATGCAGATCCGTTCCAGCTATATATACAGATGTAATTGAAAAGTTTTACTTAGAAGGAAAGTCCTATGAGGAAATTGCAGAGGAAGAAGGGGTTACAGTTAAGACCATAGCCTCAAGATTATATAGGGGAAGGAATATGTTAAAAGAGAAATGGAGGAAAGACTATGAAACATTATGATTATGTAGAATGGGTTTTATATAAAAAGAATCTTCTTGATCATAGAATCCATAAAGAAATGGAAGAACATCTTTATATATGTGATGAGTGTATGGAAATCTTTCTTTCTCTTATAGATGAAGAAGAAATTAAGTTTGCTGGGAATATAGTACCAGAAGACTTTACAAATAAGGTAATGAAGGACATTAAAGGAATTAGACCTATGAAAAGAACCATTAAGAAAAAGGTAAAGCCAACTAATGATTTCTTTATGTACTATGTAGCTGTAGCATCTGTTGCTATTATTTTAACAGCAAATGGATTCTTTGGAAAAATGGTAGAGGTTGTGCCTCAAATAACTTCCAATATAAATATGGAAGAAAATCGATTTAAGGCAAATGGTATCTATAATTTTTCAGAAAAAATCACAAACAGCACGTCAAATTTTATAAATGACTTTAAGTTTAATAAAAAATAAGGAGGAATAATATGAGACAGAAAAGTAAGTTTATTACATTTATATTATCATTTTTACCTGGATTATCTCATTTTTATTTAGGATATGCCGATAGGGGATTTATTTATTTAATAATTCTTGGGATGTTAGGAGCAGGCTCTATAGGATTGTCTATTATGTTAGGTAATGAAGGACCTGCAATCATAGGATTTACAGGTGCTTGTGTTCTTTGGCTAGTAGCTTTAGTAGATGCTTTCTCTGTTGCTAACAGCTTAAGATATAATGGTGTAGAGGCACAAAGTAACTGGAGTTCAGAAGAAACTAGGATTTCAAATAAAAAAATCATTACTTTAGCATTATCTATAATACCAGGAGCAGGACATATGTATCTGGGTTACCAAAAAAAAGGTTTAGTATTAATGGGTGTGTTTTTCTTTGCAATATTTTTTATGGGATGGCTAAACCTAAGTTTCTTGTTATTTTTACTACCTTTAATTTGGTTCTATTCATTCTTTGATGCCTTCCATACATTAAATGGTAATAATGTGAAGGAAGTAGAAATAGATATAGAAAAATTACTACCAGTTATTAAACGTGAATATATAGGTTTTGGATTGATTGGAATAGGACTTATTGTTGCATTCCAAAGAATAATTCATCCAATAATAAATCAATATTTAGATTATTATATAGTAAACTATATTCAAACATCTATAGTATCTTTAATCTTTATTTTTGCTGGTGTGAAGATGTTACAAAGGAAAAAGGATGTAGAAGTAGTAGAGGAGGATGAAGAACTTGAAAACTAAAAGAGTAGGAACCATATCCATGGCTATAGTCCTCATTGCTTTCGGAATCCTAATATTTATAGCACAAATAAATAGCTTATCTGCTGTAGGATTAGCTGTAAAATTTTGGCCAATGATATTAATATTATTAGGCGGTGAAATTCTTTGGGTTAGCTTTAAAGAAAAAAAGGAAAATGAAAACTTTTTAGTACGATATGATATATTTTCTATGTTTATAGTAATGATAGTGTTATTTGTAAATATATGTATATATGGTCTTGTGGAAACAGGAATTATGGATTATATTAAAGCGAGAGTTTCAGAAGAAACAAGTTATAGATATGAAAACTATATAGAATAAAACAATAACTTCGATTTTGAGTCATTAAAAATCGAAGTTATTGTTTTAAAATTTTAAATTTATTTTTAACTTGTGTTTTGGAGATTTATAAATTAAAATATAGTATTAAGATAGAAAAGTATTATTAATTTATATATTTCACATACTAAAGATACTAGATAATAAGGAGGAGTTGTAATTGGAATTTATAGGTGAAGGTTTAACTTTTGATGACGTTTTATTAGTTCCTGGAAAATCTGAAGTATTACCAAAGGAAACAAATATTAGTACTTATTTAACTAAAAACATAAAATTAAACATACCTTTAATGAGTGCTGGAATGGATACTGTAACTGAATCTAAAATGGCAATAGCAATGGCTAGAGAAGGTGGAATTGGTATTATTCATAAGAATATGTCCATAGAAGAACAAGCATTAGAGGTAGATAAGGTAAAAAGGTCAGAACATGGAGTAATCACTGATCCATTTTTTTTATCTCCAGAACATAGCGTATCAGATGCTTTAGAATTAATGGAAAGATACCATATATCAGGAGTTCCTATAACAGACGAAACTGGAAGATTAGTGGGAATTATAACCAATAGAGATATTAGATTTGAAAAAGAAACTTCAAAGAAAATTGATGAAGTAATGACTAAGGAAAATCTAGTTACAGCAAGAATAGATATTCCTATGGATGAAGCCTTAGATATTATGAAACAACATAAAATAGAAAAACTTCCATTAGTAGATGATGATTTTATGTTATCAGGATTGATAACTATTAAAGATATAGAAAAATCTATTCAATATCCAAATTCAGCTAAAGATCATACAGGTAGACTATTGGCAGGAGCAGCAGTTGGAGTAACTGGGGATATGCTGGAAAGAGTAGCAGCATTGGTTAAATCTAAGGTAGACGTTATAGTAGTTGATACAGCACATGGACATTCTAAGGGAGTATTAGAGGCAGTAGCTAAGATAAAGAGAGAATATCCTAGCTTACAGGTAATTGCAGGAAATGTGGCGACTGGTGAGGCTACTATAGACTTAATAAAGGCAGGAGCAGATGCTGTAAAAGTAGGAATAGGACCTGGTTCTATTTGTACTACTAGAGTTGTAACTGGTATTGGTGTACCGCAGATAACAGCAGTAGTAAATTGTGCTGAAGCAGCAAAGGAATATGGAGTTCCTGTTATTGCAGATGGAGGAATTAAGTATTCAGGAGATATAACAAAAGCTATAGCAGCTGGAGCAAGTGTAATAATGGCAGGTTCTTTATTTGCAGGAACTGACGAAAGTCCAGGAGAAGAAGTGTTATATGAAGGAAGAAGATATAAGGAATATAGAGGAATGGGTTCTATGGGAGCTATGGATTCTGGTAGCAAGGATAGATATTTCCAAGAAGATACTAAAAAATATGTTCCAGAGGGTGTAGAAGGTAGAATTCACTATAGAGGTCCACTGGGAGATGTGGTTTATCAGCTTATTGGGGGATTAAAGTCAGGAATGGGCTATGTTGGTGCTAAAGATATTGAAGAATTGAAGAGTAAAGCAAAGTTCATAAAAATTACATCAGCATCTTTAATAGAAAACCATCCACATGATATTCATATTACAAAAGAATCACCAAACTATAGTAGACGCTAAGGAGTGATATAGTGCAAGATTTTATAAATAAACAAGTAGAAGAAATTAAAAATAAAGTTGGAAATAAAAAGGCATTATGTGCATTATCAGGTGGTGTAGATTCTTCTGTGGCAGCAGTATTAGTCCATAAAGCCATAGGTGATAATCTAGTTTGTGTATTTGTAGACCATGGATTATTGAGGAAAAATGAAAGACATGAAGTGGAAACCATATTTAGAGATAAGTTTCATATGAATCTAATTGTAGTAGATGCAGAAGAAAGATTTTTAGGTAAATTAGAGGGTGTTACTGATCCAGAACAAAAGAGAAAAGTAATTGGAGAAGAATTTATTAGAGTATTTGAAGAGGAGCAATCTAAACTTCAAGATATAGAATTCTTAGTACAAGGAACAATTTATCCAGATATAGTTGAGAGTATAAATAAAGATGGCAAACTTGCAGTTAAATCTCATCATAATGTTGGTGGATTACCAGAGGATGTAAATTTTGAGCTTATAGAGCCTCTTAAAGAGTTATATAAAGACCAAGTTAGGGAAGTAGGAAGGGCATTGGGTATCGATGAAGAATTAGTAAGCAGACAGCCATTCCCAGGACCGGGACTGGGGGTAAGATGTTTGGGAGAGTTGACTAAGGAGAAGCTAGATATCCTAAGAGACGCTGATTATATCTACAGAGATGAAATCAAAAAAGCAGGTTTAGATAAAGAAATCTGGCAATACTTTGCAGTATTACCAAATATCCAATCTGTAGGAGTTATAAATGGTGAAAGAACCTATAAGCATTTAATTGGACTTAGAGCTATAACCACTAAAGATGCAATGGAAGCTAAATGGTATCCAATGCCATTAGAGCTACTAGAGAAGATTTCTACAAGAATTACAGATGAAGTACCACAGGTAAATAGAGTGGTATACGATATAACAAATAAACCACCGGCTACTATTGAATGGGAGTAAGACCAGCCCAAGAAGGAATGGGTTTAAATCAATGCTTACAGAGGTTTGAAAAGCTAAAACGGGACAAAATTGGGTAAAAATCTTTAAAAGAATAAATAAAAGAATAGTTTCAAATGGCTTAGAATAAGCTCAAGCCCTGGTCTTTAGGACTAGGGCTTTTGTTATTTTGTGATGCTATTTTGATACTGTAAAAATAAGCAATTAGAGTATAATCTCCAATTGCTTATTTTTTTAAGTGCTTTGATTTTTTTGGATAAGATAGCTTCCAATCATCGAAGTCTTCATCAGAAATCTCACCATTATAGTGTTTCTTTCTCATCTCATCCTGTTGGAATGTACTCTAGACAAATCCATTTTACCACAGGAGTTTTGTTTGATACCTATGCTTTGTTTAAATCTATCTTATTTTTTGCACAAACCTCTAAAAGGGTCTGCTTTAAATTATCTTGACCTGCTAATTCATGTAAGCTTAGGGGCCTATTTAAGGATTTAATATGATTATCATCTCTTAAATTAAATTCGGCAGTTCCTTTGCGACAATAAAGTAGTCCAAGAATTACAAGATTGTTATCTTTTATACTTAGTTGGATGCCCTGATTTGCATAGTCTAAGGCTTTTTTATCAAGGCCTTTTCTATGAAAGGTGTAGGATAAATTGTAAATAATTCTAAGTCTTAGATCAATATCTTTTTCATCCAGGTGGTCTAGAGAAAAGAGGAGGATGTCTTGGCAGGAATCAATTCTTCCAAGTTTATTTTCTAATAGGGCAATATTCATTAAGATTCTGACCTCAATATCGCTATAAACAAACTCCCGATATTTTTCAAGAGAAAAAGAAGGGGTAGTCAACTGAATGGCATAGATAAGTTTGTCTAGGGATTGGATATATTGGGAATGGACTGTTTTAATTACTACTGACTAAACTAGTAAGCTTAATTGTTTTATAAGCTTATATGTATAAGAATTGGGGTTTAAATTATCTAAAATACCTTTTAATCTTTCACAATCCTCAGCTAGGTCAGTGTATTTACCATTAGCTATCTTATATTCAATCTCTTTTTTACTTCAAAAAACTTATCTTGATTATCAAATCTAAAACTTAGTAGGGCAAGGTTTAAATCTTCTTTAAATACAAGGGAAAGGGCTTCTAAGGTAATTTGATTAGGTAGGACATTTCCATTTTCAATTCTTCTCAAGGCATCTGTAGAAATAAAAGCTAAATTGGCTATGTCTTTTTGAGTATAGGACATATCCTTTCTTTTTTTACAAATATAATTACCAAAGGATGCTAGGTCATAGAACATATCAGTATACCTCCTAACACCAAATCGATTCGGGTTTATTTTTATTTGATTATAGTATATCATATTTAGTAAGTTGGTAAATAAAAAACAAAAAGAGGTTGCCAATCAAATTTATTTAGACATGAAGCTGATATTTAAGGATTAATTTGATTAATATATAAGTAGCGTTAGGGTTTAAAAAGAGGGCAAAAAATCTATATTTCCCTTTTAAAATTATGAAACTGGCTTTTTGCAAAACATTACTTTTTTATTGTGTTATGAATGTCATAAGTAACTCAGATTAATATAGATTTTATTTTTCTGCTAGGATGATTTGATAATTTTACTAACATCTAGTGCTCTATATTCAACGAGTGAAAGATAGACTATCCACTATGGAACGATGAATCCTCAGGTTATTGTACTAGTAAATATACTCTGATAACTCTAATTGCAATTGTTCTAAGGTCTCAATTTTTTTCTGATAAAGAAATTCAGTTTTCAATATTTTATTAGTGGCTTCATTAACCGCATTATCATAGAGATTGCCTTTACTGCTTAGAGAACGCCTTATTTTGAAACTTTTTATTATTGTACAGTTAAGGGTATGTTTGCAAGTAATTTTTATATAATTTACTCAAGCTTCGCACATAAATATTCCCTTGTAAACCTTGAAAATTCAATATTCGACCAGAACTATATATACCTTATAGTGCTTTTAAGAACATAAACCCTAAAAACACTTCATTTTGATTTGTATGACACCTTACAATTAGATTTAAGTATAGCAAAAAATAATATCAGTCCGACAAAACCTATGTTTCGTGCTATATTTGTCGAAAATAGGCGAACAAAATAAGTGGACCTTACCATTCTTGTATGTTAATTTATATATAAGATAACCTCATAGATTTATTGAGTATTTCCAAATTTCATTGTTTAAGATGTATAAATCTTGTGTAGGTTAAAACACACTTGTGTATCTACAAACTTGAAGTTAATTTTAGTCAACTATTGGAACTACAAGGTTTGACTAGGAAAATCAACTGCGAAGTTTGAGTAATTTATATATGAAAAATTTAAATATTTATATTATGTACAGAAATGAGAGGGCAAAATATATTTGCTTGTAACTTAATAAAATAATCAATACGAAGGAGGGGATAGCAAATGGACTTAAAACTAAAAAATCAGGAGCAAGTAGCATTAAAAGTATCTACAACTAGTTTTGAAACTGCGATGGGTGACAATAACAATAACTATAATAGAAATTAGACATTAATTAATAAATTATATGCAGAGCAGATTCAAGCAGAATTAATTATTATGTTTTAAAACATATGTCCTCTCATTTCTTTTAAATACTTGTATTGGGTGGGTTATACTAGATAGGACAGACTTTTACTTAACATGGTACAATAAAATCAGAAGCTTAGGCTGTATTTAGAAAATATATCTTGTCCGGAATAAATTTGTCTAAAGAAAGGGTGTCAATCCAAAAAAACGGTTGTATCATGAGAAAATTCAAAGGGCTCGAAGATAATTTCACCATCAGAAGAAATGAGAGCAATAACATGCAATTTTTTAGTGATATCAATGACAAGGTAAATCACGGGACATCTTCTTTTAAACGGATTGATTTTGTGATAATCCATTATTATCATAGACTTGATTGATATGAAGGCTTTAGGCACATCCAACTATAAGTGATCCAGATAAAACAGTGGTAATATCTATATATTATTACAAGTAGTATAGCTACAGGTCAAAATCAAAAGTCCATAGGTCTGAGTCTATTATGATCACAAAGCAATAGAAAAAATGTAAGGAGGGTATGATTATTCTTATAAAATAATCATATAAGGTAAATATGAAATTTAAAAGAATCTTAAATCTTATTTTTCAATGTTCACACCTAATAAAACCATTTATTTATCAAAACATTTTATTCATTTTTCTAACTCAGCTGATTGTTGGACTTACATTAATCACTCCTTTAATACTACGATATCTCATTGATAATATACTCACAATGAAAAACTGGGACTTATTTCCTAAATTCATACTGATGATGAGTCTTGCATTAGTGATTTCACGTGTTTTAAGTTTAGCAACAAATATAATATACAATCGGTTTGCAGTTAACATTGAAGAAAAGGCAAGAAATGATTTGCTTAGTTCTATTCTAAAAAAGAATATGCAATTTTTTAACGAAGTAGACGAGGGAGATTTGGTTGATCGTTTAATGAGGTCTCCAGAACAACTTCATACTATACCTTCTTTATATGCAGAACGTTTATTATCATCAATTGCAACTATTATTGTTGTTTTTATTATTATCATTAAAATCCACAGTAAAATGGCACTCTTCTCAATTATTGTTACACCCTTATTCCTTGTTTTATATATTAGATCACGCAAATTATTTTACGAACAAGTGAGAGAGGCAAGGCAAGAGAGTGCAAGTCTTACTAATTTTTATTTGAGTACAATTAGAAATATTAAGCATGTTAAGAATATGGTTTATGAAGAATATGAGAAAGAGATAAGTGATAAAAGTAATAGAGTACTAAAGAAGTTAGGAATAAAATATTCATTAACTGGAGCAATTGTTAATAATAGTGTTCAAATTTTAACTAAATTAAATCAATTGGGTGTTTTGATATATGGAAGTATATTGGTGAATAATGAGAAGATGTCTATTGGAACACTAGTAGCTTTTTACTCTTATCTAGAACTCTTGTACACACCAGTTGTGAGTATTATACAAACATTAACAGAATTAAACAGTTCAATTGTTGGAATGGAGAGATATTTAGAGTATTACAATGAAAATCAGGAAGAGAATTTTTTAGATGGTCTATCATTTGAACCCCAAGATATGTCTATAGAGTTTAAAGAGGTTAGCTTTAGTTATGGAAAGAAGGAAATTTTGAGAAATTTAAGCTTTTCAATTGATCATGCAGAAAAAGTCTTGTTAGTTGGAAAAAGTGGGATTGGGAAAACTACAATTATTTCTTTATTGAAAAGGTTTTATCAATATGAGAGCGGTAGTATCAAAATTGGAGATCTTAATATCGAATCCTATAATTTGAGAGAATTAAGAAAGAATATTATGTATGTGACTCAAGATAGTTTTTTTTCACCAGTAAGTCTACGAGATAATTTTAAAAAAGTAAATCCCAACATTACTGAAAGTGAAATTATAGATGCTTTAAATAAAGCTCATATTTATGATGATATTTTTAACTCCGATAAAGAAGGCCTTGAAACAATATTGACTCGAAATGGTGATAACTTTTCAGGAGGACAAAAAAGACGTATTAGCATGGCCATGGTTTTTGCCTCAAATGCACCAATTATAATTCTTGATGAGCCTTTTGTTGGATTAGATAGATCTACAACTGATAAAATTTGGGATAACTTAAAAAAAGAAGTAAGAAACAAAACAGTATTAGTTATCGACCATAACTTTAGAGACACAGATTATTTTAATAAAGTACTTGAATTTGATAAAGATAAGATTCTGAGAATAAAGGTTTGAAAGTAATGTTTTACAGATTACAATTTCGTAAACAATGTTAAGGATGTTGGAGAGGAGAAAAAAATGAAAACCAAATTAATCTTCCCACCATTTTGGATATGTAATGCACCTTATTTGAGCGTTCCTTCATTAGTTGCATTTTTAGAACATAACAATGTTGAAGTTGAACAAATCGATTTAAATTTAGAATTTATCGATAAAATGTTATCAAGTGAATTTTTAAAACTATGTAAGAATAGGATTTATTTGCAAGATGAGAATAACGAAGTGACGCCATATTTTAAAGAGATTATTAATTTCGGAATAAATAATATAGAAATGCAAAAAGATATATTTAGATCTGAAAGATCATTAAACATCTCCACATATGAACAAAGCAAAAATACAATAGCATTGGCCTTTGCAATAATTAATAAGTCCTTTAAGGGTGAAAATATAGAGAATTATTATTATGAGTCATCTTACAATAGAGAGGATTTCAGAAGTATTATACAGGCTGCAAATGATTCCTTTAACAATATGAACGAAACTTTAATTAGCATTTTATTTAATTATTTTATCGATGATATTGTTAAAAACGCCGACTTAATTGGTTTTTCATTAACAGGTTTAGATCAAATTATACCTACCTTTATATTAGCTGGAGCTATAAAACGGGTAAATTCTGATATTAAAATTGTAATTGGCGGCAGCATTCCTACTAGATGGTTTGCAAGAAAAGAATATGCCCCATATTTATTTGATTATATTGATTATGTAATTTTAAATGAAGGTGAGAAACCATTATTATCACTAATACAATATTTAAACAATGAAAGAACGATAGAGAGTGTTCCTCAACTAGTTTACGCCGTAAATAATAAAATTATGTTTAATGATTTAACTGCTGAATGCGTTCCAATGAGTAACATTCCAACACCAGTTTTTAATATTAATGATTTAGAAAGATATTTAACCCCCAAAAAGGTGTTGCCATTATTGGGAAGTAGAGGCTGCTATTGGAGAAAATGTACTTTTTGTGATCACTCATTTATATATAAGGATACATTTAGGCAAGCTCCTGTTGATAAAATTATAGGTGATCTTAAAATTTATGCTGAAAAATATGGAGCTCACTATGTAAATTTCCATGATGAGGCAATGACCCCAAGCATAATGGAGGAATTATCTAGAAAAATAATTGATTCTAATTTATCAGTCAAATGGTCAACTGATGCTAGGTTAGATAAAAAGCTTACTTATGATATTCTTGAACTTGCAAGCAAGTCAGGATTGTCGGTTATATTTTTTGGCTTAGAGAGTGTAAATGATAGAGTTGTTGGGTTGATAGACAAAGGAACTAAGATAGATATAACGCAGAGAATTATTGAAGATGTTAAAAGAGCAGGTATTGCTTCTCATATGTTTTTTATTTGTGGATTCCCAACTGAGACCATTATGGAATATCAAGAAACAATTAATTTTATTGAAATAAACAAAGATATAATTGCAAGCCACGGATGTTCAAGATTTGGGCTTGGAAAATACTCTCCAATTGCGAAGAATCCGCAAAAATACAATGTTATAATTACAAATTTATATGAGGATTTTAATGCATCATTATCATATAAGTTCACTAGAATAGATATTGAAAAGAATTATTTTGATAAAATCGAAAAATTATATAGTTATGTCACGAAGGAGCTAGAGACATACGCACAAAAAATTTTTCATATAATAATACGTGAACATTGGGTTATATTTTGGGAAAGTTTGGATTTTATATTATCTGATGTTGAAAATAAAAAAAATAGTAAATGTTTAAAATCAGGGGTTTTCGTTATTGAAACAGAATCCCAAATATTGCTATATGATAGTGCCGCTAAAGAAGTATTTGAGTTTGACTTAAGTGCTAAATTTGTTATAGACTTGATTTTTGAATATGGGATAGATGATAAGAAAAGATTAATTCAAAAGTCATCAGAGCATTATAATATTAGTCAGGACCAGATAAGTGAGAGCATTGAAGAGTTTACAAATTTGCTGAAAGAAAAGGAACTTGTTTTTAAAGGAGAGTAATTTAGTTCTGGCCTAATTAGTATATTTTATCTATATAGTTGATACTTACTTACACTTAAAGGGTAATTATAAAAAAGAGTAGGAGTAGCTCCCAAAGGTTTTCGAGCCTTGGTCGTAAGATTAGGGATTCCATTATTTCCTAATAATTTTCCCATACACAACAGAAATGTAAGCACAATGTATTGACAAATGCAACATAGTTAGAAGAAGTTATAGAATTTCTAATTAACAGAAAAGAACTTCCTTAGAGATATAGAGAACATCAATTTATTGGTAATTATAAAGGGTATAGGGAGTGCCATATTTTATCTGACTGGCTATTGATATACAAAATAGAAGAAGATATCTTGACTTTAACATTAACTAGAACAGGGACACATAGTGACTTATTTTAAAAAAATTATTAGAAAAAAATAAGCTAAGGATTAGAGATAATACCATAATACAACATCACTTATGAAGCTGTATTGATGCTAAAAAATGTAGGAAAGAGAAATAATAGGTATAAAATACAACAAAACAGAAACTAAAATGTAACTAAAAAACAAATAAGAGTAACTTTTAAGCTTATGCTCTTTATTAAGTGGGAGTAACTCCCAATGAACCGAGCAACAGCGAAGATGAATTGAAGGAGTTACCACTGTCAGGGTTGGCGAGACTTGTAGCGACTGTAAGGACCTAAAAGTCCGCAACCTACGGCTTGGAGTAGGTAGAATATAGTATTTTCAATGATTATAGGTATTAAATTGTAGGCTAAATAAGATTAGGTGGCTCCGATTTTTGACACTATATGTGGCAGATGGGAGCCATCTATTTTTATTCTTTGGAGGTGTTATTTCAGGTGGAAAAAGTGAAAGGGGAACCACAATTATTTGTCTGTTGAATAATTCTATTTTTTTATTAGTTTTTTCCTGAGAAATAATGTAAAAGGTCTACTATAGGATTATTATAGACAGAGAAAAATCAAAGGATTGAAAAGACTGGCAGAAAACCTAAAAATAGAGTCAATTATATTGTCCATCTGTGAACATTCGAAAATGGCAGATTAGCAGTAATAGCAAGAAGGAAGAGTATATTTAAAAATTGAAAAGCTATATATTTTACTATATACTCTGTTAGTATACAGAGTTTTTTATGTTTGTGAAATAGGTTCTATTGTCAACGACAATCTAATTCTACATAAAAAAGTCATTTAAAAAGTGCAGAGAATTTATTTATTTAAAAGAGTATTTGTGATTTCTTTTCTAGAAGACATATACTCTTTTCTATCTTTTAATCTGTATGATTCTCCTTTAATATTAACTACCGTTGCGTGATGAAGTATTCTATCTAGAATAGCAGCCGCTATTGTATTATCTGAAAATACTTCACCCCACTGTGAAAATGACTTATTTGAAGTAAATATAGTTGAACACTTTTCATATCTTTTAGCTATTAGTTGGAAGAATAGGTTAGCCCCTTGAATATCCATAGGAAGATACCCTATTTCATCTATTATCAATAGCTTGTACTTAGCGTAATGTTTGAGTTTCTTTTGAAGTTGGTTTTCAAAGTGTGCCTTATTTAGTTCTGATATTAAGTCCTGACAACTAATATAATATGTTAAATGCCTATTCTTAGCTGCTGTGATACCTAATCCTATAGCTAAATGGGTCTTACCAACTCCAGGTGGTCCTAAGAACACCACATTTTCAGCATTATGCACAAACCTTAATGTAGATAATTCTTCAACTAATCGTTTATCAACTGAAGGTTGAAATTCAAATTCAAAGTCTTCCAAGGTTTTTCTATATGGAAAACCTGCTACATTTACCTGTATTTCTGAAGCTCTTGTGTCTTTAAATTTAGTTTCTTGATCTAAAAGATAGTCTAGTATATCTACTATATTGGTTTCTTCTTTTAAGGCTATTTCCAAATAGTTATCTATTATTTCATTTATTTTTGTTAGTTTTAGCTTTTCTAAGTTATTTTTAATTCTCTCATAAGCTACATTACTCACTTTTTCCCTCCTCATAAATTTCATCATATGTTGATAAATCTCTATCTTCTACATCAAAAGAGGGATTAACATTTGTTTTAATCAATGTATTTTTACCATATCTTTTTGGAGATACTATACCTATAGATTCATAATGCTCTTTTAAGACTATTAGTTTATTCCTATCAAAGCATGTGCTATGAGTTGATATTAATGAGCTATTATGATAAATTTTAACTAAGTTGTCTGTAGAGAATACTGAAACTTCTTTTCCTATATATTCTGGTGGGACAGAATATTTATTACCCTTAAAGGAAATCAAGCAGTCTTTCTCTACTTTTCTTTTTTCTTCAATACTTAAAACATATTCTCGATCGAATTTATTTAACTTTTCTTTTTGCAGCATTTCATAAGGAATTTTATTTGTAGTTCCGTGGACCTTTCTATTTATCTTTTCACACCAGGAGAGAGCTTCATTATTTAAATCTATTAGGTTAACAAATTTAATACCAGTAAAGAAGTTATCCCTTACATATCTGACTGTTCTTTCAATTTTACCCTTAGTCTGGCCTCGGTAAGGCCTACATAGTATAGGTTTTATTCCGTAAAATCCTGCAAAGTCCTCAAATAATGGATTTAACTTAGAATCTTCTTGCTTTATCATTCTTTTTACAACAACTTGCTTCATGTTGTCATAGAGTATATGCTCTGGATATCCATTAAAATATCTAAAAGCATTATTATGACATCTTATTAGAGTTTCTGTGCTCATCTCTGTAACAAATTCTATATATCGCATTCTCGAGTACCCTAAAATCATTAAAAAACAATACAGTTTATGTTCTCTTCCTAGTTCATCCATGAATGTTCCAAAATGAGCCCAATCAACTTGACCCTGTTTCCCAGGTAAAGTTTCGAATCTGACTGTAGCTTTTGTATTTAGCTCTTTCTTTTTAGTTCTAACATAGTTTTTAACTATACCAATTTTACCATCAAACCCTTGATCAGTTATTATTTCTAATATCCTTACAGCACTATATGGGGCTTCCTCTAGTAACTCATCTATCATAGGTTTAAAGTCATCTAACTTAGAAGGTTTATCTTTAGTTAATGTATATTTTGGCGTCTCAATAGCTGCTGCATACTTTTTAGCTGTTCTCCAATTGATATTATATTTTCTTGATATTTCTGAAATGGATAGCCCCTTAAGATAATCATTTCTTATATCCATCCAAAGTTCTCCTTTCATATTCACACCACCTATTATTTTTTATTCTTTAGGTAGTGTTCCCTCTTTGATTAAGAACTCTGTACTTTTTGATTACCTTTTATCTGTATTTTATCATTGTCCTTTACAATATAAATATAATTAGAATAATATAAGGAAATATACTGACTGTTCTTTATTATATATAAAGGTAAAGTGATAATGATTATATTGAGAAAACTATATAAATGGTGTGAAATTTTGAAACATGAAATTATATATTTGTTATTAAATAATGTTTTGAAAAATATGATTTATTATATTATGATGAATAAGATAATGTTATAAAAATATCATAATTCAATTTCTTGTTGATTTAGGAATAAAAGAGGGTATATATACAGAAAATTCAAATTGATGTAGGGTTTATTATATGAAAAGTCACAAAACAATTCATTCAGGTATATTAGGTCTTGGATAAAGGAAAGGAGTTTGAAAACTGCTTTGGCAATGGCAATACTTACACTTATGTATCTTCCATACTCCTACAAATCATATTGTATATGTCTTTAGCAGAATGTTTGACGCAACTATAGGAGCTATTTTTGTCATAATAGTAAGTGAATTTCTTGGAAGAAATTGGATTGCTAAATGGCTTGAAAGAGAAGTTACTGGGGAGAGGAAAAAATAAAAGGGATAAGTTAAAAAGATGTATTCTTGTGTACTGTTATAAAGACCTTTTGCTTACTTATAAATCTTCAAGCAGTAGAAACAAATAAACTTATGAGAAAGGGAGATACATATGATTAAAAAGAAATTGAGTCTCAAAAATTCAAAGATATTAACAAAGCAATTCGAATCACTTTTTTCTAAGATTTTTACCTTTGTTGGTATACCTGTTATACTGGCATTTGTAGTAGTTGGTGTTATTATGTTGGTTCTTGTTAGTACAAGTGTGAATAAACTTACGACTAATGAGTTGGTAGCTAGGTCTCAAGCTGCTTCTCATGAAATTAACAACTATTTTACAAAACATTTTGAAATAATTAAAACGGCTGCATCAAATGCCTATCTTGAAAGATTATTTATTGAAATAGACGCAGGTACTAGAATTGATGATTATGAGGAATTTGATTCCATTAGAAAGACTCTTAGAAATATTCAAGATGAATATAGTGATTCTGTTTTAGCTGTATGGATAGCAGATGTAAACTCAAGTCAATTGATAAATGCAGATGACTATCATAGCGATGGAAGTTGGGATATACAAAATAGATCTTGGTTTATAGAAATGAGTAATAAAAAGACAACTATTTTGACAGAGCCTTATGAGGATACGGCTACTAAGCTACAGGTTGTTACTGTAGTTACACCTATATTTAAAGCAGGGACTCAAGAAATCATTGGAGCAGTGGGTTTGGATTTCTCCCTAGAAGAACTTGGAGAAACAGTAGGCTCATATACTCTGGGAAAAACTGGATTTTATATTTTGACAACTAAATCTGGTCAAATAATTTATCATCCAGTTGAAGAAAATATAAATCAGCCAATTTCAGATGTATCTATGTCCCAAAATATTAAAGAAGCAATACTGTCTCAATCAGAAGGTAGTTTAAAATATACATCTCATAATACTAAGAGCTATGGATATGTATCATTAGTAGGTGATACAGGCTGGACAATTGCAGCTGGTTTACCTAGTGGAGAATTTAATAAGGATTCTTATATAATATTTATTTTAATGGTTGTTATATTTGTAGCCGCTATTGCAATAATTGGTATGATTATCTGGGCTTTATCGATACAGATTGTAGCTCCAATTAAAGAATTGACAAATACAGCAAACTTAATTGCCGAAGGAAATCTTGATGTTTCAGCAGATGTGAGTTCTAAAGATGAAATTGGGCAAATGGGAGAGGCAATTAACAAAACAGTCGTTCAATTACGTAGATATATTGCATATATAAAAGAAATTACGTTTACTCTTGAAAATATGTCTCAAGGAGATATGCGTATTCATCTTGAGGAAGATTATATTGGAGACTTTGAGTCTATTAAACTTGCTTTTATGAATTTATCAACTTCTTTAAATCATACGCTTCGTACTATTGATATAGCAGCAGAACAAGTAAGTGCTGGCTCAATTCAAGTTTCTGATGGTGCTCAGGCTCTTGCATCAGGTGCTACTGAACAAGCAGCATCTATTGAAGAACTAAGTGCATCGATAGAACAAGTTGCAGAGGAAGCAGTTGAGAACACATCAAATGTAGCCGCAGCAGCAAAATATATTGAAGAAGTAGGAGAAAAAGTAGATACTGGAAATGAACATATGAAGCAATTAACTAATGCAATGAAAAATATTCACTCAGCTTCTAGTGAAATTGCTAGTATAACTAAGGTTATTGAAGATATTTCATTTCAGACAAATCTCCTTGCATTAAATGCGGCAATTGAAGCAGCACGGGCAGGAGAGGCAGGAAGGGGATTTGCAGTTGTGGCAGATGAAGTAAGAAAACTAGCAGCAAAATCTTCAGATGCAGTCAACCAAACAAGTAAGTTAATTCAAATGTCAGTGGATGCTGTAGAAAAGGGTATAGAAATAACTGATGATACAGTAAAAGTTCTACAAGATGTTCAAGAAAAAACTTCTCAAGTAGTAGAAAGTTTTGATAATATAAAGAAATCATCTTTTGAACAAACTAATACAATTGAGCAGATAAAAGAAGGTATTTCAGAAATATCTGCTGTTATACAAAATAATGCAGCTACAGCAGAAGAAAACTCAGCCACTAGTGAAGAAATGTCAGCACAAGCTGTTACATTAAATGAAGAGGTCGGAAAATTTAAGCTGAATTCATAATTATATTGAATTACTTACTAAAAGGGTCAAAAATCAGTGGAAAACACTATTTTGGCCCTTTTAGTTATATTTATACTAAGTCCAGATTTATTTTATATTAGTTTTTGAAATTGACTCATATGTAAGTTCTCATAAAAAACTTTCTTCATCATTAATTCATCGTGAGTACCTTGTTCAACTATAACTTCATTATTCATAACAATGATTAAATTTACATTTCGAAAAGGGAAAATATCAAGAGGCAAAAGATAATGAAACTGTTGGAGACCAAAGACGACAGCAGAAATAGAAAAAGCTATAAGCTTGATAAAATAAAAGTCTTTACAACAGCAGCGATTGATAAATTGGCAGGTGTAAAAAGATAGAAAAACACCTGCTCGTTTAATATACACAAAAAGAAATTTAGCCTTAAATAAGGATTATAAAATTAAGATATCAAAGATAGGAACTATAGATAATTATAAAAAAGAAGTTGAATAGAAAATTTATTGACTAAGGGGTGAAATTACATTATGGCAAATATAAAAACAAGAGCATTGAAAGAAGGGGAATATTCTTTAATAATACAAACTATTCAAGAGGGATTAATAACAGCAGATGGTAGGCAGATTAAACTTAATATTAGAATAGCTACAGCCTTAGTAGTACAAGCCAATCTGGGTTTAAGAATAGGAGATATAGTTAATTTGCAACTATCGGATATAGTTAAGGATGGGAATAGATATAGATTAAATATTAAAGAACAGAAAACGGGTAAAATTAGAGAGTTTACAGTAGTAAACCAAGTGCTTACATATTTACAGAGTTATGCATTAGATAATAATATAAAACCTAATCAAAAACTATTCAGCATCACTGTAAGACAAATTCAAAAGCATTTAAAAATTGTTATAGAGCATCTAGGATTAGAAAGCATTGGTACACATAGTTTTAGAAATTTTTTTGCAGTATCTATATATAATGAAAATGATTATAATATAGAGTTGGTAAGGCAACTTTTACAACATAGTACAGTGGCAGTAACACAGCATTATTTATCAGTACAACCTCAAATAGTAGAAAAGGCTTTACAAAATCATATAAAACTACCTAAATAATTCTAAAAATATTCATAAAAAGATGCAAGAAGACCCTTGAGTTTACTGAGTTTGAATGCTATGATGGTCACATCCCATAAGGGAGCCACCTAGGTGGTCAAAACTCGAATAGTCACTCCTTGTACAAGGGAACCTACAAACAATTTAATAAGTAGATATAACCACTGAAAACTAGACATCATTAGGGAGGCAGACTATATCTATAGAGATGAGATTAAAAAAGCAGACCTAGATAAGGAAATCTGGCAATACTTTTCAGTATTACCAAATATCCAATCTGTAGGAGTTATAAATGGTGAAAGAATCTATAAGCATTTAATTGGACTTAGAGCTATAACCACTAAAGATGCAATGGAAGCTAAATGGTATCCAATTCCACTAGACTTATTAGACAAGATTTCTACAAGAATTACAGATGAAGTACTACAGGTAAATAGAGTGGTATACGATATAACAAATAAACCTCCTGCCACAATTGAGTGGGAGTAATCGGATGAGAGCTTTAAACACTTTAATACCAAGGGTTTTGAGCTTTTTTTATTTTTGGATTGCACTTTCATTGCACTAAGTTAATTTTTTGCACCTCAAAACTAAAAGTTAGCAGCGAATATTGTTTTTTGGTGGAGAATGTAAATAACTTTGTGCTTTAGAGAGAATCGTTCATCTCTAATCTGACAAGAAATATTAAACTGGATAAAACTTACAACTAAATATCTTGATTTTATCTTTGCCAAGACTGTTTTATTTTATGCATTAAAATGAATAGTTTTGGCAATAATTTTATATAAGTGATGCTATGACTTTTTACAAATGGATTTTAGCTTTACTTTTATAAAAAACTCTTTTGTTTTTTAAGGAGTTATAGGCTTTAAATCAGTATTACAAGCTATTTAAACGCCCATAATTCCAGATTTAGAAGGTTTTTATATGCCACTCAGTATAATTACATTAAAGATGGACATTTACTCGTTCTTCAAAGAAGATGGATAGTTGATTTATAATTAAATCCCAGCTTTTATATCTTTTGGTCCATTTCTTTATGGTATTTTGACTAGCTAAGTAAAGTATCTTTTCTAGAGCTTGATCAGATGGGAACATAGTTTTAGTCTTGGTTACTTTTCTTAGCTGTCTATGAAAACCTTCTATTATATTTGTAGTGTACATTATGGTTCGAATCTCCTGAGGATACTTGAAAAATGGAGATAGTACATCCCAATTTGACTCCCAACTCTTAACTGCATGTGGGTATTTATCTCCCCATTTCTTTTCAAGTTCCCCAAGGTTTTCAAGAGCTTCTTCTTCATTTATCGCCTTATATACTGATTTAAAATCATTAGCAAACTCCTTTGAATGCTTGTAACTAACATATTTAAAAGAATTTCTAAGCTGATGAATTACACATCTTTGTATTTCTGCATTAGGATATGCTGCATTTATTGCCTCTTTAAGCCCTGTTAATCCATCTACGCTAAATATTAATACATCTTGTAGACCTCTATTTTTCAAATCATTCAAAACTCCAAGCCAGAACTTAGCTGATTCATTTTCACCTATCCAAATCCCTAAAACATCTTTAAATCCGTCTAAATTAACACATAAAACTACATAAGCTGCTTTGCTTTTTATCTGTCCATCTTCTCTTACTTTATAATGTATTGCATCCATAAATACAAATGGATATATTGGATTTAGGGGTCTATTCTGCCATTCTTTTATATGTGGAATTATTCCATCAGTCATTTTGCTTACCATTTCGGCTGATATTTCTATTCCATATATATCTTTTATCTGTTCGTGTATATCTCTAGTTGACATACCCCTTCCATAAAGAGCTATTACCTTTTCTTCAATACCAGAAATATCTCTTTTATTTTTAGGTATTACAATTGGCTCAAACTCACCATTTCTATCCCTTGGTACTTCTAGTGGAATTTCACCAAATTGAGTTTTTACAGTCTTTTGGGTATAGCCATTTCGCCTATTATCTGTTTGTTTATTCTTTTTATCTCCTTTAGAGTACCCTAATTCTGCCTCAAGTTCTGCCTCTAACATTTCTTGAAGTACATCTTTAAACATATCCTTTAGATATGAATGAAGATCTCCTGGTGTTGTTAAATTTCCATCACTAATCATATTTCTTAAAACTTCTTTTGGTAATGTTGACATAAAAAATTCTCCTTTCTGGTTCAAATCATATTTTGATTCTTGCCAGAAAAGAGAATTTTATTTCGTAAAAGCACAGATTATTTTACACTACCTTTTGGTGAGAAGTCTAAATTTTCGGTTGGTGGATTAAATTTGATGTTGTTATTTAATTTATTAGTGACATCCCAGTGCATTTCTTCATAATGCTTTTGCTTTCTCTTTAAACACCGTATTTAAATTATTGTAATATCAAGCTTTGAAGCGATTTTTGTTAACTTAATTTTCTCGAGATGTTGCTTTATATATCAAGTCTAGTAAGAAGAAAATAAGCACTTTATGGTGGTGGCGTGGGCTATTGACTGCCAGCACCACCCACGCCATCACCCACATGTCATTTTCTTCTCAATAACCCTGATTTTTTAACTTTTGAGCTCGTTAATATACTTAATCGTGGAAATATATGGTATACTCGTGTCATGTAGTAGAAAAAATAAAGAGATGAGGGAACAATTATGATTGAACTTCGCAAAATTACTCAGGATAATTTAAGGGAAGTATTGGAGCTTAAAGTAGCAAGTGGGCAAGACGGTTATGTGGATTCTAATATTTATAGACTAGCTTGGGCCTATGTTAAAGTAATCAACAATGAGAAACCTCCTCTGGCCTTTGCCATATATCATCATGATAAAGTTGTAGGGTTAGTGGATATGGGATTTTTTGAGTTATCGGAAACTACCTTTTTATTTGAGGAATTTGGCGACAAAGCTACCTATGGAATAAACCATTTTATGATAGATCATAAATATCAAGGTAAAGGGTTTGGCAAACAGGCTATGCAAAAAGTTATCGAATTTTTACGTTCATTTCCCCAAGGAAAAGCTGATGCTATTTATTTATCTTATTGGAAGACTAACGAAGCAGCTAGAGGCCTATATGCATCAGTTGGGTTTGTAGAAACAGGAGAAATATGGGACGGACAAACCGGTGAAAGCTGGGATCCAGAGAGAGAAGATATTGAGAGAGCAGAAGTAGGTGTTAGACTGGGATTATAGACAATTCAATGGCAAAAAATTCAAAGGCTTTTTCTTACAATAATAAATAAATATCAGAAATACTTAGGATAGAGATAGTATAGAAGTTTTAAGATGAGAAGAATATCTAATTGCACTTTTTGTGCACTTTACTTCTTGTTTTGTTATTTTTTAAGTAATTTATAGATCATTGAAATGCCTTATTATCAATGATATTGCGCTATACCATCCATCTCGAAAATTGAGTGGAAGTAGTATCCAAAACCCCTAGAAAACTGATAAATAATAGTTTTCTAGGGGTTGCTTTTATTTGTGGGGTAAATTGATATTGTTTATTTGATTTTTTTTGAGTATAATTTTCATAGAATGTTGATAAATTCTCCTTGTAGCAGATAGAAAATATTATCTACGGTACTATGGCATTTCTCAAAAAAGAGAGAAAATTTATATTTTCTATATAAAAATAGGATTGCCCTCTTGACTCTTCCTTTGGGGAATCCTTTATACTAAGTTTATCCCTGATAGTTTAGAAAGAGGTGGAAACAAATGAACAATTTAATCAAAATTAAAGATGTATCAAGCAAATATGACATTACAGCCCGTACACTGCGTTATTATGAGGACATGGGATTGCTGTCCAGCACCCGAAGTGATGACTACGCATATAGGATGTATTGGACCTATGTCAATATAGTAGACACATTTTCTCGAACAATTTTTATGCAATATTTTTAGATTTATCTTCCCACTCTTGAGGAGTGATATAGCCCAAAGAGCTATGTATTCTCTCACTGTTATACCATGACTCTATATATTCAAATATTGCAAGTCTAGCGGCATCAAAGTCAAAGTATTTAACTAAGTTAACTTCTTCTTTTTTCAATACTGAATGAAAGGATTCTATGCAAGCATTGTCATAGGGATTCCCTTTACCACTAAAGGAATGAGTTATTTTATGCTTTTTAACATATTCTCCAAATTCATAACTTGTATATTGACTTCCTAAGTCACTATGTAGAATTAGACCTTCAGCGGGTTTCTGAAGTATATAGGCATTATCTAAAGCCTTTATAGCCAATGTAGTATCTATATTTTTAGACATAGAGTATCCAACTATCTTCCTGCTGTTAAGATCCATAACAGAAGCAAGATAGCACCAGCCATCTTTAATTGTATGAATATAAGTAATATCAGTTACCCATTTCTGATTAATGCCAGTTGTAGTGAAGTCCCTGTTAATTATATTCTCTCTACTCTCGACTTTACTTCTTGATGAAAATGGTCTGAATTTCTTGCATACTATTGATTTTATGCCTAGCTTATTCATAAGCCTTTGAGTTCTTTTAAGGCTTATAGGTATATTATTAGACTTTAATTTTTCATATATTTTAGGAGCTCCATATCGACATTTACTAGCTTTATATATATTTAGAATTTCTTTTTCTAGAAATCTATTTTCAATGTTTCTTTTGCTCTCTTTTTTATTAATATGCTTATAATATGAGCTTCTAGATACATTTAAAACTTTACACATTAGCTTTATATCATGAGTATCTTTATTATCAGTAATAAACTTATATATTGAGCTTACTTCTTTGCAAATATGGCCATGGCTTTTTTTAGTATTTCATTTTCCTCTTCTATTCTAGCCATCTTCTTAAGCATGGCTTGATAATCAGCTTGAGTAATTATTTTATTATCATCTACTGCTATTGGTTTTGCCTTATTTACCCATGTTAGTATTGTAGATCTTGGTAGGCCATATTCACTATTAAGCTCAGCAAGTGTTTTACCGGAATTATAAAGTTCTACAATGGTATTTTTATATTCATCTGTATATCTTTTTGACATTCTAGACACTTCCTTCCTTTTCTATATTTTATAGTATTCGGAAAATCGTGTCTACAATATTATACTAACACCATATGATGAAAACGCTGTTAGACGACTTGAACAAATACTTATATTACGTAAACTGAATATCAGCATAAAAGACATTCAACGTGTTTTTAATACTTCCAGTTCCGATGTAGTTTTAGAAGTGTTGGGGAAAAAAGTACATAGCATAGACGACGAGGTTGCGCTTTTGCATGAGTTGAAAGAAATCGTGCTGGATTTTATACGGGAAATCGAACGAGTGAACTTTGCAGACAATTCCGACATAAAACTGCTATATAACAAGGCTAAAGGCATTGAAATGCAGTTGATAAGCGTTAACTATATCGGCAAACCCTCCAATATAAACCGTTTGATTGAAATAACGGAAAAATTAGATAAGAAAATTCCTGATATAATGGTTGTTAGGATACCAGAATTTAAAGCGGTAACGTGCGGAAGTCAACCTTGGGGGGAGATGTTCAAAGAAGGGGGATATATGTACCAATTGTGGCAGTATTGTCATTTGTATAAAAGTGTGATTTTTGATTGTTTTGATTTTTTGCTGTCTGAAAATGATAAAGCCCAATGGATATGTGCCGTTAAAGATGGTGTTACCAATGCAGATGTAAGCCCTTTTAAATTGTTCGATTTTCCAGGAGGTTTATATGCCATGGCAGTCAGTATTGACGAAGATAACGAGAGTATACACAAAGTGGAAGATAAAGTTCGGCGATGGGTTGAAAGCACAAATTTTGAACTTGACAAAGATCGCAATGTTATGTTCAATATGCCTTATTTGTATGAAGATGGAAGAGATATTGCCTATAGAGACATAGAAAAAGGACTTGGCTATAAACAAATGCAAAGATATTTTCCCATTAAGCTAAGAGAAGGAATATAAAAATACAGGGAATTTTCAATGCATTATTTAAGTAATTTAGAAATGCAAAGTATGATAGAAGCCGTAGGGAAATAAAAAAAGATGGAGGAATTATCATGAACAAGTATGAAAATGCAATGAAACTTATGGAAGAATACTGCGGAAACGGTAAGGATAACATTATTGCTCTTGCAACTATTGCATTGTCCTCGAATACCGTCGGCAATCCTCGCCCTGCTGTCCGTATGGTTGACGCTTATTATGAAAACGGCGTGTTTTATGTTTCTACAGACGCTAATAAAAATAAAATGCTGGAAATTGAGAAAAATAACGAGATTTCCATTTGTGGATTAGACTTGTTTGTTGCTCAAGGAACTGCTGAAAATCTTGGTTGGGTAAAGGACGAAAGAAACACGGAAATAAGAGCAAAGATGAAAAAAATCTTCACATGGTTCGATGCCCATGGTGACGAAGACAATCCTGACTCAATCGTTCTGCGTATCACCCTTACGGGAGGAACCATAACTGATAATGACAAAAAATACGGTGAATGGCATTATAAAGTTGACTTTGCTAAGAAAGAAGCGAAATAAATGCGCAAGACATTTAAGGATATGGCAATTAATGGTAGCATATATTAAATTAAAAGAAGATAAGTAATATAAAAAGAAAAAAACCTAAAAAATTGACTATATAAAAATCAATAAGTAGGTTTTTTTTATTCTTATTTCTCTATTTTGGTTCAAAAAAATATTAAACTTCTTCCTAATAAATTATTATTTAACAATTGGGTCAGTTTTTTAATTGCATTATTTACCTTTTCAAGGTCAAATTTATTGCAGACATTATTATAAATTTAGTTTAATAAGTAAACAAAATTTGCATCTTTTTATGAATTGGAATTACTAATATTGTTGGTATAGTTCTCATTTTGAATATTTATATCCATGTCACGAATTATCTTTCGTATTACTTATATTAGTATCTGACAATAAAATATTGCCTTAATCGTTGCAAAGATTAAGTATCTAGGATAGAATTTAATTATAGACATTGAGAAGATGACGGTTATGGAAATGAGCTGTATAGAAAGTGAATTTGTTATAGCAAATAATTGATTTATGTTGGGGTAGAATGTTTCAATTTAATATAATATTAATAAGGAATGAGGTATAAGATGGCAACTGCAATAGAAGTTAATAAAAAGAGTGTTAAAGAATTACTTGAGACAGGAAAAAAGAAAAAATTCATTATTCCAGAATACCAACGGCCTTATGCGTGGACTGATGATGAAATTAAAACGTTATTTGATGATCTTATAGAATATACTGAAAATGATAATGAAACTAATTATTTTCTAGGAACCATAGTATCATATGAAAATGAAAATGGTGAACAAGAAATTATAGATGGACAACAAAGAATAACTTCTCTATTTTTATTACTTAGAGCTATATATGCAAAATTGAATTCAATGACTGAAACACCAGAAGTTAGGAACTTTAAAAATCAAATTGAATCAGCACTATGGCAACAAGATGAATTAACAGCAGAGGTTGATTTTGAAAAAATATTGATAGAATCAAAAGTAATGAAGGATGAGGGAAATAAAATATTTATGGAGATTCTAACTAGTGGTAAAACTGGAGAAACCAATGATAATTATACACTAAATTATAAATTGTTTAAAGAATTAATTGAAAAATATGCAACCAGTGAACCAGAACTTTTTTATTGGTTTATCAGAAATATTTTAAATAAAGCAATTTTACTACCAATTACTGCTGATTCACAGGATACTGCACTTACTATTTTTTCAACATTAAATGATAGGGGACTAGCATTATCTGATTCTGATATTTTTAAAGCAAAAATGTATAACAATTTGAAGCCAGAATATAAATCAGAATTTATTGAAAAATGGAAATCACTAGATGAAGAAGCAGCTAATACAAATGAAAATATTCAAAACTTATTTTATTATTATATGTTTTATTTGAGGGCCCTTGAAAATGATAGGAAAACCACTACTCCAGGTATGAGAAAGTATTATTCCAGGAATAATTTTGAGCAGCTATTTAAAGACGAGGTTTTAGATAATATAGAAAAAATGATGACATTATGGGTAGTAGTTAATAATCGAATAGAAGTTGAGGGATGTAGTTGGTCTTCTAATATTGAAATAAAACAGGCTCTTGACTTATTATTGTCTTATCCTAATGAATTTTGGAAGTATCCAGTTATAATTTATTATTTGAAATATAGTGAAGAAGAAGATTTTGAATATATATTTTTAAAATTTTTAAGAAAATTATTTGCAGAACTATCCGCTAAATATATCATTACACCTACAATTAATGCAGTAAAAGGTAGTATCTTAAATTTAAATTCAGAAATAATCAAATCTTCAAAGCCGAAGTTTGAATTTTCAAGAATTAATGAGAACGAATTAAGGGAAAATATGAAAACACCACATAGAAATACGGTACGTATGATTTTAAAAGCCATAACTTATGAAGAACAAGATGAATTACTTCCTGAAAGATGGGAAATAGAACATATATTTCCTACAAAATGGCAAAACAGTTATTTCCCAAATAATACTGATGAAGAAGTTATAAAAACTATAGAAAATATAGGAAATAAAATACCTTTTGAAAAGAAATTGAATATTATTGCAAGTAATGGATATTTTCAAAAGAAGAAAGAAAGCTATAACAAATCCAAAGTGAAAATATTACTTAAACTTTCACAAAATCATAATGATTGGGGTTTAGAAGAGATTAGAGATAGAAATATTAGAATTGCAGATGAATTTATTTTATTATTGAAGTCATGGGGACTAAATGAAGAAAATTTTTTATCCCAAGATGATAATAAAAAGGGGACTATAAATTTAACTGAAGAGGAGCAAGAGCTTATTAAAAAAATGC
Organism: Tissierella pigra; assembly: GCF_018917845.1. Taxonomy (NCBI): domain Bacteria; kingdom Bacillati; phylum Bacillota; class Tissierellia; order Tissierellales; family Tissierellaceae; genus Tissierella; species Tissierella pigra. The sequence goes on along the minus strand of NZ_JAHLPJ010000001.1, from coordinate 3,019,566 downwards.
AGAAAAAAGGTATTGATTTTAATAAATTATAGAATCTAAAAAGATATTTTAATATTTAAATACAGCTAAAAAAGTTATAGAAAATAACTTAGAGTTTATTTAATCAATAAACTTTAAATAAAAGATAAACCTTATAATTCCTAGAAGTTATAAGGTTTATTTTATATAAGTATATCATATGACCAATTAAGTATGAGAGGATTTGTAGACACATAATGAAACTTGAGGATGTGCATATAATTAATGCAGTTTGCTGGAATTTGATGTAGATTAATATATAATATAAATTAAGAATCTAAAAAGAAGCAAAGATAAATGAATATAAACCATAAAAGACTATGGAAGTTATTGAGTGATAGTAAAATACACACAAAATGAACTAAAAATTCAGTTAATTGAGTTATTTATGAAAGGGTGAAATATGAATGAATAAAATATTAATAATAGAGGATGATTCTCAAATCAATAAGATGATCCAAACTTTACTAAAAAAGAATAAATACGAAGTAGTACCTGCATTTTCTGGTACAGAAGCACTTTTGCTATTAGAAAAAGAATCTTTTTCTTTAGTGTTATTAGACTTAATGCTGCCAGGATTAAGCGGAGAAGAGGTTTTGACTAAAATTAATAAACTGAAGATTCCTGTTATATGTGTATCAGCAAAAGATGACTTAGATACTAAGCTTGAATTAATGAGAAATGGAGCTGATGATTATATAACAAAGCCATTTAATAATGAGGAACTAATTGTAAGAATATCAGCAGTTTTAAGAAGAATGGATAAAGTCTCTTTGCCAGATAAAGCATATATATATAAATTTAAAGATTTAGTCTTAGATAGTGAAAATCATATAGTAACTATTAATAGTGAGCCTATTGAGCTTACTATAAAAGAGTATAAAATATTAGAACTTTTAATTAGTAATCCTAAGAAAGTATTTACTAAACAAAATATATTTGAATCGGTTTGGTCTGAAGAGTATCTTTTTGAAGATAGAGTTGTAACAGTACATGTCAGCAATCTTCGTAATAAATTAAAAAATGGTGAATCATATATAAAAACAGTTTGGGGTATAGGCTATAAGATGGAGGATAATTAATTTATAAAACTTGATACTTTCTTGATAAATTCTTAATCTTATTTTAATACCTTTCCTTTATAATTCAAATATAGAGTAAAATAATACTTTGACTTGCAAAAAAAGTAAGGAGGAAAGTATATGAAATCAGTATTACAAACCTGTAGTTTAACAAAAAAATATGGAAAAGAAAAAGCTGTAAATAAAGTTAGTCTCAATATTGAGAAAGGCGATATTTATGGTTTAATAGGTAAAAACGGTGCAGGGAAGACCACAATTATGAAAATGATATGTGGTTTAGCTAGTCAGAGTCAAGGAGATATTAAGCTTTTTGGAAGCAGTGATTTAAAAAAAGGTAGAAAAAGGATAGGAGCTACTATTGAACAACCAGCACTTTATCCTAATATGACAGCAAAAGAGAATTTGATTTATTATAATAAGCTTCTTGGTATTACAGATTATAGTAATGCGCAAGAAATCCTAAGTTTAGTTGGCTTAGAAGATACAGGTAAAAAGAAAACTAAATCTTTTTCTATGGGAATGAAACAACGATTATCTATTGCAATTTCATTAATTGGGAATCCTGATTTCCTTATTTTAGATGAGCCTACTAACGGATTAGACCCTTTAGGAATTAAACAAATTAGAGAATTACTTTTAAAGCTAAATTATGAAAATGAAATTACTATATTGATTTCTTCTCATATTTTAGGAGAACTTGATAAAATTGCAACAAGGTATGGCGTCATTAAGAATGGTGAACTTATTGATGAACTTTCAGCCTATGAATTAGAAAAATCTTGTGAAAAATGTATTTCATTAGTTGTAAATGACTCAGAGAAGGCAGTTTCTATTATAAAAAATATTATAAAAAGTAATGATTATGAAGTATTAGAAAATGGGGTAATCAACATTTATGATTTTTTAGATATACCTGAAGAAATTAACAAAGCTTTAGTTGAAAATAGTGTATTAGTATCAAATCTAACTTTGAAAAACAATGATATAGAATCCTATTTTATAAAGATGATGGGAGAAGATTAATGATGATGAATGTAATTTCAAGTGAAATTTATAAAATATTTAAAAGCAAAGTATTTTATGGAGTTTTAATAGTACTTTTAATGATGAATGCTATGTTACTTATTTCAGGGCTTAGTGCAATCAGATCTTCTACAATATTAGGAACAGGAATTTCTGCATATCAAGAATCTTATCATGCAGATGGCATCATATATATTATTCTTATATTTGTGGTTTTTTTAATTACTTCTGAATATGCAAATGAGACTATACGCCAAATGAGTTGTCGTGGAATAGAAAGATGGAAATTAGTATTAGGTCAGTATATAGCAATATCTTTGATTACTATTGTAGTTGTGTTGGGATTTGGTTTTATAAATTTATTATTATTTACAGTCTTATTTGAATTAGGTGAAGTTAATATTATTGTATTTATACGCATGAATTTAGGAATGATTTGCATAATTTTGGCAACAGTAGGGCTTGGTACCTTTGTATCTCATTTATCTAAAAGTTCGGGCATTGCAGTTATACTATCTATAATATTATTTATAGGAAGTGATTATATAGCAAAATTATTTGCCTTATTAACAAAAAAAGATATTTTGACAATATATGGTCTTGGAAATATGCGTAAGATTATAATTGATTTTAATTCAAGCCCAGAAGTAGTTGTAAAGATTTCTATGGTTCTTCTATTAATTGTTCTGGCAACTATTTTGGGATCTTATTTATTGTTTTTAAAAAGAGATATAGATTAATTAATAGTATATATTGAAAAAGTAAGGAGACGATAATTTTGGATATATTGAGAACAGAAAATTTATCAAAAATTTATGGGGTAGGGGATAAAAAGGTTAATGCATTAGACAATTTGAGTTTAGAAATTATGAAAGGTGAATTTGTTTCAATAATTGGACCTAGCGGCTCAGGAAAATCTACACTTCTTCATATGCTAGGTAGTGTAGACCGACCAACTGAAGGAAAGATATACATAGAAGGCACGGACATATCATCTATGAATGAAACGGAGTCGGCTTTATTTAGACGAAAAAACATAGGTATAATTTACCAAGCTTATAATTTAATTCCTACATTAAATGTTGAAAAGAATATATCCTTACCAATGCTTTTAGATGGAGTTAAACCTGATAAGGAAGAATTTCATAAGATTATAGAAATGCTTGGCTTAAATGAAAGACTTAATCACTTTCCCAACCAGTTATCAGGAGGACAACAGCAAAGAGTTGCCATAGGAAGGGCATTAATATATAAGCCATCAATTATCTTAGCAGATGAACCTACTGGAAATCTAGATAGTAAGAATAGCAAAATAATTCTTGAATTATTAAAACGTTCAAACAAGGAATACAATCAAACAATAATAATGATAACACATGATGAGGAAGTTGCATTATCGGCAGACAGAATGCTTACAATAATTGATGGAAAAGTAGTATCAGACAAGGTGATAAGTCATGAAAATTATTAATGAATACACATATGAGCATTTGAAAAATAATAAAAGACATACAATTTCCATATTAGTAGCTATTACAATTGCTTCAGTATTATTATTTTCACTATGTATTTTTCTATACTCAATGTGGGAGTCAAAATTAAATGTAACAATTGATGAGTATGGATATTGGCAAGGAGAAATAATGGCACCTGTTTTTGGGGAAAAACTAAAACATATTACAGAAAATCCAGACGTGGAATCTACAATGATTAAAGGAAATTGGTACACAGCAGAACTTCATGATGCAAAACGCCCATATTTGTTGTCGAGAGATGCAAATAAAGATTTCTGGAATAATATGAACTTTAAGAATTCTGTTTTAGAAGGAAGGCTTCCAGAAGAATCTGGAGAAATTGTTATATCAAAACTATTTTTTACAGATAATCCACAATATAAAGTTGGTGATAAGTTAATATTGCCAGTAGGCAATCGTATGTTAAATAATGAAATACTTTCAACTAATGCCTATAAACAAGAAGGGGAAACCTTTGAAGCATTAGAAACTAAGACTTATACAATAGTTGGAAAGTTAGATATATCAGGAATTTCTTTATTTCCAGGATATATTGCTATGGGATATTTGGATACCCTAGATATTCTTCCAACTGATGGACTTACAGTTTATATGAATTTTAAAAATCCTCGTAAAATATATAAGGAATTACCAGACATTGCTGAGTCCGTTGGATTAGATAAAAATGAATATGGACAATATGAAGTTAGATATAACACCATGTTACTGAATTTATATGGAATAAGCGATAAAAATACTACAAATATTCAATTAATTTTAATTTTAGCTATAGTTGTAATTATGATTTTATTAATTATGGGGGCATTTATTCTTATTATTTATAATGCGTTTGCATTATCAGCTAACAGTCGAATTAAGGAATTAAGTATTTTAAAAAGTTTAGGAGCCACACCAAAACAAATTAAGCTTTCAGTTCTTTATGAGGGATTATTGTTGTGGGTTATACAGCTACCGCTTAGTTTAATAATAGGATATATATTTAGTAATCTTGTATTTTCTAAAGTTAATGGAATTCTAAGTCTTATGGAAGATTATAAGAGTATGCAGATTAGTTTTTCTTGGATCGCCATTGTTTTTTCGTTAGCTCTCTCATTAATTACAGTAATAGTTTCAGCATATATTCCAGCAAGAAAAGTAGCAAAAGTACCAGCTGTTTCTGGAATACTTCAAAATAGTCAAGTAATAAAAATTAAAAAGCCAAAACCATATTTAGTAAATAAGAATTTTTTTGGAATAGAAGGTGAATTGGCAAGTTCACGATTTTATGCCAATAAGAAGAGTTTACGTGTTGTAATACTTTCTCTCACAATGTCCTTTGTTTTGATAGCTAGTTATATTAATATTATTTCAATATATAATTTAGCTGATTCTAAAAATGATAAAGAGCTTAGTCATGATATTACTCTTGATTTAAATATTGCTGATGAACCAGATATTGAAATGATTAATAAGATTACTTTAATGGCAGAAGTCAAAGATAGTGTTATTAGAAGGCAGGTGCGTACTGCAATATATGTAGGTTCAGAAAATGAGTCCCATATTTTTTCATCTTTAGGGGGATTGTCAGGGATAAATAGTAATAAGTATAATGTATTAAAAGAAGATGATAAATATAGGATCATAGTTAATCTAGTAGGATTAAGTGATGAATCATTTAAGAAATATTGTAAAGACATTGGAGCTGACTATGAAAAATATAATACAGAAAGTACAGTATCAGGTATATTGATAAATGCAACATATCATACTTTTGATGATTCCAAAATAACAGAGGAAGTGCCCTTATTAAATATAAAAGAAGGTAGTCAAATGTGGCTATACGAAAAAATAGATGATTCTATGCGTACGAATAATAATTTTGATATAAAAATAAGTGATATTACAGATAAATATCCTACTGAAATAAATAGTAATAGATACAATTTAGCTTTAATAGTACCCATGGAAAAGTATATAAAAATAGTTGATGATTTTTCCTCAGAACGTATTTTAGAATCTAACAGAATGTCAATTAGTTTGTTAGTAGGAGACGATGCTAGTCCAAGAGTAAAGAAAGAACTAATACAAATTGCAAGTTCTTATTTAGGCGCAGAAGATTTTAGTATATGGACTTTATTAGAAGAAAAAAATCATAAGGAATTAGTTCAGCAGGCAATTAAGATTAGTATTTCTGCTATTGCATTGATGATTGGTATAATTGGTATTTTTAATGCGTTTTCTATTGTTACAAATAATATGAGATTACGTAAAAAAGAATTTGCTATGTTAAGGTCAATAGGACTAACTCCAAAAGGATTAAATAAAATGCTTACATTAGAAGGTTTGCTATTTGCATTAATGCCGATTCTTATTAGTATACCTATAGTGTTTATTATCTGTTGGTACATGTTAAATTTAACACCGATAACATGGGGTGAATATATAAGTGTTTTTCCAAGTAAATCAATCTTAATATATGCTATACTAATATTTATGGCTATATCTTTTTCATATTGGATTTCTTCTAGGTCAGTAAAAAGAAGTAATATTATAGAATCAATGAGAGATGAAGTATTATAGAATTATAGATATGAGTTGACTAAGGTAAAGGAGCATAATATGGGAGATATTTGGGTAGTTACAACTTTTTTTCTTATATTTTTATTAATTATACTAATTATTTATCATTTATATTATCGTATGAATATTAAACATATAACTAAACAATTAGTAGAAATTATGAATATTACTGACACTAATGGACTTCTAACAGTAAAAGCAAGACAGAAAGATATTTTACAGTTAGTAAATATACTGAACAGATTAATTAAGGACATAAGATCATCTCGTATACAAATCAAAAGATTGAATATGAAATTCAGAAAAGGAATAACAAATATTGCACATGATTTACGGACGCCACTTACCACTGCCCGTGGATATGTTCAATTGCTTCAGACAAATGTTACAGAAGAAGAAAAACAAGAATATTTAAAGATAGTATTAGAAAGACAAAATATGGTTCAAATACTTCTGGAACAATTATTTGAATATGTACGTATTGAATCAGGGGAAACTACTTATGAAAATGTACCTATAGATGCAAAAAAAGTTTTTATAGACACTCTTACAATGTATTATGATGATTTTAATAAAAAAGGAGAGGAGCCCATTGTTAAATTATTAGAAAAACAATGTATAATATTAGGAGATGAACAAGGATTAAAAAGAATCTTTTCTAATATATTATTTAATTCAATTATACATGGTAAAGGAGAATATTCTTTTCAGATAATTGAAGAAGAAAGTTATATTTTTACCTTTTCTAATATTAGTGACCCAATGACTAGGGAGGATTTAGATATAATATTTAATCGTTTTTATACAAAGGATCAAGCTAGAAATAAAAACAATACTGGTTTAGGTTTGACAATAGCTAAAGAAATTACGATGCAGTTTAATGGAAGAATAGCAGCCTTTTATAATGATGGGAAATTTTCCATATCTGTTTCTTTGCCTAAAGCTGAATAAAAATAAATGAAAGTTCATTTTAGACCCAGAATGTAGGAGGCATATTATAATAATATGAGTATGAGTATAGATAAATTAACTTGTTGTACTAGTTAAAATTTACAAATATAAAAACTCCAGCAATTATGTTAACCTATCATTAATAACACTCATGAAATTAATGATAGGTTAATATATACTAGAGTCTAATAATATTTTACAAACAATATAATTGGCGAACTAATGACCATTGATTATGAAAAAACTTGATTTAATTTTTGTGAAAAAATTTAAGAAATTTGTTTACTATTAATATACTTCTCTAACAGTAAGTTCTTCGTTAATAGTAAATCCAAATCCATCTTCACGGATTCTCTTTACTGTTTCTTTTACAAATTTATCTGCATTTTCTATAGCTTCTTCAGCTACCATAATACCTTTTTTAGTTATTTCACCTTTGGCTAACATTTCAGCACCGATAATCAGTGGTATTGCTGTAAGTGGAGCCATGTTTCCTGCTACCCTTCCTATATAAGACGCACTTTTACCATCTTTTTTACCATGTAGCTCTGTGGCTGCACATGCAGTAACTCCTTTTAAAAATTCCTTAAGTTCTTCTTCTGTCATTGCTGGTTTGCTTGCTTTTTGTGCTAATAATACGGCTAGTGCAAAATCACGAGGTGATACAGGATTACCATTGATATCAAGTGGATAATTAGACGTAAGGCCTGCTAAGCTAAGGTCTTTAAAGCCTTCGTATGCTGATACTGGTTCAAGGCTGAATCTTACAGATATGTTTTGAATTCCTGGTGAGTATTTTGGGAATGTAAATACTTCAGGATGGCCTATTCTAGTGACTTTACGAACACCATATGGTTCACCAAAATCAAAATCCCATTCTTCACGGAATGAAGGTTCATTTAATTTTTCTCCGTTTTTAATATATGGAGCATTGTGTACACATTCCAACATATGTCCAAGTACTGCAGGGCCACCTGGTTCTTTCTCGTCACATGCAAAGTAAAATATAGCTTCATTTAGTGAGTCAAAGTAACGTTGCTCTGCACTACATGCTAGTACTGATAGAAAACCTGGACTTGCACCAAGACCCATTATCATACTAAGATTTTTTTCTTCAGCTTTCTTTGGTAAGTCTGATTCAAATATTTTATGAAATGCTTCAATATCATCGCAGAAATCAATATAGTGTTTTCCAGCCTTTATTGTAGTTTCTATAATCTTATATGCAAGAACATGATAAGGACCTGTACAGTTAGCAACTACATCACAATCCTTTATAAGTTCGTATAAGGCTTCCTCATCAGAAACGTCAACTTCTGCAGCTTTTACTATTGGTGAGTTAAGACTTTCTACGATTTTCTTGTTCTTTTCAAGATTACGAGATGAAATTATTACCTCGTCAAAGATACTACCATGATTGATTAAATCCCTAATTCCATAAAGTGCTTGAGAACCTGCTCCACCTAATACAACTAATTTCATAATAATCCCCCTTAAATAGTTTTAACGTATTTTATTATCACCTTATTGTTAATATTATATCACCAGTAATTGGAAAAGTCTAACTGTTAAGGGATAGTGTCAATTAACTTATTTGTCTTATTTAGTGTAACCTATCCATCATAATTATCAAAGTATTAATTTTAATATACTTTAAAAAGTTATAGAAAATAACTTAGAAGATTTTAAGGAATTTATTTATTTAATCAATAAACTTTAAATAAGAGATAAACCTTATAATTGCTAAAAATAGCTGTTATAGGGTTTGTTTTATGTTGTATAAGTTTAAGTTTAGAGTAATTAATAATCAAATTTAGCTCATATCACTTTATATACTTATTATTCCTATAATGGACAAAAAATTATCTATAAATTATAATATAGTTTAATGGGAAGGTTTCAAGTTAATGAGGTTTAAAGAAAGGGGGATATAGGTTATGCAGATTAGTAAAAAAACAAACTATTTTGTTAGTGTGATTGAATTTAAAGAAATCAATAAAAATCCTTTCATAGCAGGACTATTATCAATATTTTTAGGAATCTTTGGAGTACATAGATTTTATCTTAAAAGAAAGCTAACTGGTTTTATATTTTGTATAATAGTCATTACTTCTTTACAATTTGGAGATGCAAATATTGTTGCTATATTACTGTTATTATCTTTTATAGAAGGAGTGATATATATAATTAAGGGAATAGGATGGTTGAAAGATAAACTTATAAATAATAGTATTAGTAATAATGAATATATGGACAAACTACAGAGAGTAACTGATGAAGAAAAAATTAATATGGATGGAAAAGAGACGAGAGATGGACTAAATGAAAAGGAAAAAATAAATGAAATAGAGATAATTGAAGTATCTCATATTGAACCTAAAAAGATACATACAGAAACAAAATCAAGTAATAAATATCAAAATAATTGGACAAAGAAGCTAGATATACCTTATGAAAGGTACATAATGGAAATATCTCAAGTTAAAGATGAAACTATAAAATTTTATGAGAAACTATGTAATTACCTTGATGAAGAATTAAGAAAAAAACAAATATCTCTCAACAAGGAAATAAAGAGGATATTAGAAGAGGGAGGACGTTATAACAATATTTTATATACCATTTATTGTATATCAGAAGGTCATGTAACCAAAGCATATAGTGGAGGATATGATTATTATGATCCTGGATATTCATATGGAATACTAGAAGAACATTTAGGAAAAGATATTAGAGATAAAGTATTTGCTAAAGCACAAGGGCTTGAAAAGAATGTAGCACCTCCAATGGACGAGGTATTAATCTATTTCAATCTAACAGAAAATGGATTGCCAAAAAAATGGTGGGATAATGATGGGAAGCTTAGGAAAAACATGGAATTTAATACTAAAGACCTAAATGTTTTAACAGCTACTCCATCAAGAAATACAATAGTATGGGATATTTATAGTGCAAAGAAAAAAATTATAAGTTTATATTTGGTATTATGGGAATCCATATCTAATGGATTAGAAGCAGATGTAAAATGGATAAAAAAGAAAAAAGATGTTCTTAAAAAGATAATTGATGGAGAATATAGGTACTATATAGATTATGAAAATGAAAATATTTTAGCATCACTAATAAAGATTTCAGAGAATACATTAAGAGAAGTTATTCCCAATACTCAGATTTTAAATATTACTAATGATCAAGAGAATATCGATAAGTACTTACCAAAAGAAGTTGTAAAGGACATAAATAATAAAATTATAGAGTATAAAAAAGGTATAAGTAGAAAAGAGATAGAAAATATATTAAATGAAATGATTGAAAAAAGGCCTAGTGATTGGAAACTAAAAGCAGAAAAGATATTGATGGCTGATATTGATATGGGGTTAAAGGATTTAATAAGTTATGAACAAGATGAAAATTTTTTAAAGATAGCAAAAGAGATAATTAAAAAATCGGATTATAAGGAGTTACTATTGTTGTCTTTATATGGAATAGGAAAGCAGGAAAATTTAAGTCAAAAAAATATTAAGTTGTTGGAAAGTATTATATATTCCAGTAACTTATCCATATATAAAGAACTTGTAGAGGACAAAATAGCATTATCTATGGAGTTATTAAATAGATTAGTAGAACTTACGATGCCCATTAGAAAGAAGATAGAATTGGATATGAACAAAGTTGAATTATCGAAGAAGGAGCTTACTGAAACTGTAAATATTGTACAAGAATACATAGGGGAAAATGAAGATAAAATAATTGAAACTGAAAATAAGAATCCAATAGAAAAAATAGTAGAAGAAATTGACGATAAATTAGATTTTAAGTATGGTGAATTTTTAAATTTGATATTAAATATAGGTGCTATGAAGATTGAAGATGGAAAAAGAATAGCTATGGATAATGGCACTTTATTAAATGCTTTTATAAGTGAAGTTAATCGTGAATTATATGAATATATACAGGATCAAACTATAATAATTGACGATGATTACATTAAGATAGATGAATTTTATGTAGATATGGTAAGGGAGTTGATAAAAAATGAAGAATAGGGTAAATCCTAAGGAAGCTGATAATATTATAAAGGCACTAGAGGGAGGAGTAGTACCACGAAGAGGAATTCAACATCTTTTAGTCGGACGAAATGAAGAGGTTCAGGAGATTATTTCAATTTTAGAATCTATAACTCAAGGCGGCAGTGACATAAGATTTTGGATAGGAGATTTTGGTAGTGGAAAAAGTTTTATGCTAAGAACCATAGAATCTATTGCTGTACAAAAGAACTTTGTTGTATCTACAGTGGATTTAACACCTACAAGAAGATTCTATTCATCTGATGGTAAAGCAAAGTCTCTATATAATGAGATAATAAATAATATAGTTATACAGACCTCGCAAGACGGCAATGCTATAAATACTATAATAGAAGAATGGATAAATAGGATTATCACAAACATATCTGAGAGAGACAATATACCTATTAATCAATTGTTAATGATAGAAAATAAAAAAATTGTAGAAAATGAAATACTAAATATTACTAGTTGTTTTAAATCAGTAGGACTATCTTATGAATTAGGACAGGCTATTTCTAAATATTATGAAGGTATAGCAGAAGATAATAAAGTGTTGAAGTTAAAGGCTCTAAGATGGATACGTGGAGATATAGACACTAGAACTGAATCTAAAAGAGAATTAGGAATAGAAAGAATAATAAATGATGACAATTGGTATGATGCTATTAAAAATTTAGCAGAATTATTTTCTGATATAGGATATTCAGGATTTGTAGTAAATTTTGATGAGGCTGTTAATTTATATAAATTGCCTATGGCTCAGACAAGAGAAAGGAATTATGAAAAGATACTAAATATATTTAATGAATGTAAATCCAATACTGCAAGAGGATTATTTATAAATTTTGGAGCTACAAGAAAGACTATATTTGATGAACATCGTGGTATGTCTAGTTATGGTGCTTTAAAAGGAAGATTAGGAAGTGATGGTAACTTAAATTCAAGATTAATAAATACAAATAAAACTGCTTTGCTACTCAAACCTTTGACTGTAGAAGAGATATATACATTACTTGATAATCTAAATAGTATTTATAATATACACTATAGAAAAAATATATCCATGACAACTGAAAATATACAAATATATATGGAAGAACAATTAAACAGACCAGGTGCAGCTGAATTTTTAACTCCACGTGCAGTTATTAAGGATTATCTAGAAGTACTGGATTTAATTAGGCAAAATCCAGATGAAGAGATTGAAAGTATAGTTTATGGAAAGTTTGGTAAAGAACCTATGCCAGTAACCAAGGATGAAGCTAATAAAGATGATGATATTGAGGTTCTATGATGAGCAGCTATAACTTGTTGCGAAGAGAAATTAGAGAATATATATATGATGAAGGTTGGGAGGCATTAAGAAAAATACAAGAGGCATCAATAAAACGTGTCAATGATACGGAAAATAATTTAATATTAGCTGCACCTACTGCTTCAGGAAAAACAGAAGCAGCGTTTTTACCAGCTATAAACGCAATAGAAAACTGGGATTCTGGTCTTAAAATTATGTATATATCTCCCTTAATAGCACTTATAAATGATCAATTTAAAAGAATACATGATTTATGTGATTATATGAATATACCTGTAACATCTTGGCATGGAGAAGCATCTAAGTCTAAGAAAAATAAGTTGTTGAAAAGGCCACAAGGAATACTTTTAATAACTCCAGAATCTATGGAGGCTATGTTATCTTTGAAATCAGGAGAAGCAAAGAGTCTTTTTAATGGTACGGAATGGATAATAGTTGATGAAATACATAGCTTTCTAGAAAATAATAGGGGTATACAGTTAAAGTCCCTGATGGAAAGAACAAAACTATATATGACAAAAGAACCTAGATTTATAGGTATGTCAGCTACTTTAAATAGAGAAGATTATAAGATAGTTAAGAATTTTTTTATCAGCAATAGAGATACAGATGTATTATTAGATAGTAGTAAAAATCCTTTAGAAGTTACCAAGAGCTATTATAAATCAAATATAAAAAAAGAATCAATTGAAGCATTAAATGAGATATACGATTACTCGCAAAGAGAATCCATGTTGATTTTTCCAAATGCAAGAAGCGAAGTAGAAAGATTATCAGTGAGTCTCAGTAGATTAGCACAAAAGATGGGTTCAAACACTAGATATTTTGCTCATCATTCTGCAGTAAGTAAGGATACGCGACTTACTGCAGAAAATTTTGCTAAGAATAGTAAAGAGGAATTATTCTCCATATGTTGTACATCTACTTTGGAATTAGGAATAGACATAGGTTCGGTAGATAGTATAGTTCAATATAACGCTCCACACTCCGTAGCAAGCTTAGGTCAAAGATTAGGAAGAAGTGGTAGAAGAGAAAGAAAAAACGTATTACATTTTATTGCAACTGATGAATGGTCATTACTACAAGGTCTAGCTGCATTATCACTTTATGAAGAAGGAATAATAGATAGAATTGATCCAATAATAAAACCTTATGATGTTTTGGCACATCAAATAATATCTATTTTATTGGAGAATACTGGAATTCCATTTGAGAATTTAAAAGCTTTAAATAAAAAATTTAATTCATGGCAAGATATAGAGGATAATGAGTACCTAGAATTATTAGAATACTTAATACAAAAAGAATATATAGAGATATTAGAAGATGAGGCAATAACAGGTATTGAATCAGAAAAATTATTGAGGGGTAGAGAGTTTTTTGCCCATTTTGAAACAGAAAATAATTTCTCTGTTTATAATAGCCAAAAAAAGATAGGAGAGATTCCACTATCTCCTAGTGTACAAATTGGAATAAATATATTTTTATCTGCACAGATATGGAAAATAACAGATATAGAATTGAAGGGTAAAAAAATATATGTAGATAAAGCCATAGACGGAAATCCACCTATGTTTTTTGGAGATGGTGGTAACATAACCAATGAAATAAGAAATCGAATGAAAACTATATTGAAGAATGAGGGGCATTGGGAGTGCTATAATGATGACATTAAAGAGGTCTTATTAAAGCTTTCAGAAGAGAATTTAAAGTATGACGGTTTTCACTGGGTAGAGAAAGATGATAAAGTTGGGCTTAGAACATTTCAAGGGACAAGAATAAATAGAACTTTACAGCTCTTATTAAATATGCTAAATAATAGTATAAACTATAAGCTTGAAGATAAAGAAACCTTTATATATGGATTGAACATAAGAGAAGCTATAAATAAGGTAATGGAAAGAAATTTTAATGAAAATGATATTTTTTTATATTTAATAACTCATCCAGAAATAGTGGAATTATATTTATCTTTTAACAAATATAGAGCACTATTACCAGATAATTTAAAAGTTAAATATGTGATTAATAATAAATTGGATTTAGAAGGAGTAAAAAAATATTTGAGTAATTCAGTAACTAACACTTTTAATGGATTCTTTTAATTTAGAGTCAGATTTTTTGAAATCACCAATATACTTTAAGTTGTTTAATATTAGTTGGAAGTAATTAATAAAGGTTTTGAAGTCCTTTTAAGTAGGGGTTTCAACCTTTTTTATTTTGAGAAAAAAATATAGTTTGATGACCTTAGAAAATGATTTATAGGTAATCTTTAAACTTGACTTTGTATTCTACATGATGTAAAATAACTGCAATACTACATAATGTAGAATAAGAGGAGTGATAGGATTGGATATAATTAAAATTTCAGATGCAGAATATGAAATAATGGAAATTATTTGGAATGAGGGTAGGGAAGTTACTACAGTTGATATAATTGAAAAACTGGGAGAAGATAATTTTTGGAAACATACTACTATACTTACATTAGCTAAGCGATTAGTAGATAAAAATGTATTAAATGTAAGAAAAGAAAAGAGAGTTAATTATTATTCTCCAAATATTAGTAAAGATGAATATAAATCCTACCAAGCTGACGGATTTATAGAAAATATGTATGGTGGCAGCATAAAGTCTTTAGTAGCGTCATTATATGATAATAAGAAGATAGATGAAAATGACTTAAAAGAGTTAAAAGACTGGATTAGGAGGTTATGATATGGAAACTCTAAATACAGTATTTAATATGTCTATTACAGGGAGTATTATATTTTTTATATTTTTATTCATAAAGCCTATAACTAAGAAACATTTCAATTCATCTTGGCATTATAAAATGATTATCTTAACATTAGTTTTCTTTATTATACCAGTAGGAAATTTTATAAAAATTCCTATAAAATCAATTCCTAATATTTCTAATTTAGAAATTCAAGATTCAGATGGAGAAAAGGATATAATTAAAAATGAGACAATAAGGGATATAGGCAATAGTCCAAATACAGAAAAACAGAATCCAGAATATGAAATGAAAGGTAAAGTAAAAAATAATTATACCAATATAACAGAAGCAGAAAATCATAATCTTCAAGATATAAAATTTAATATGAGTTTTTATATGGACATAATTAAATATATTTGGATAATTGGTATGGTTATTTTATTGTTATTAAAAATCATACCATATATAAGGTTTAAATTTTCTGTTTTAAAAAACAGCATAGAGATAGAGGAAAGTTCTGTTTTAACAGTGTTCAATCTATGTAAAGATGAGTTAAATATAAATAGCAGAATACCTTTAAAGGTTTATGATGTTATTAGCTCTCCAATGTTAATAGGAATATTTTATCCTATAGTACTAATTCCAAAGATTGATGAAGACTATAAAAGATTGAAAATGATATTCTTACATGAACTAGGTCATTATAAAAGAAAAGACATTATAATAAAGACTTTTAGTCTTATTGTAAATGCTATACATTGGTTCAATCCACTAATATATATATTGCTAAAAGAAATGGATAAATACTGTGAATACTCCATAGATGAAAAGGTAGTAGAAAAAATGGATATTAGTGATAGAAAGTATTATGGAGAAACTATTTTAAATTTAATAGGTAATTCCATGATAAAGAAAAGTTCTCTTACAACAGCCATGGGAAGCGAAGGAAATCTATTAAAGTCTAGATTGGAAAATATGATATTTTCATTTAAAACAACTAGAAAAAAACATATTATTTCATTATTTACAGGAATTCTGATATTAATATCAGGAATCACCTTAGCTTGTAGTATTTTGCCTAATAAAGTAATAAAAGAAAATGATTCTTTTGTAGTATATATCAAAGAAGATGGACTTTATTATTCTTATTTAAATAGTGAAGAAGAGATAAAAGTCCATGAAGGAAAAGAATTTATTTATCCTCTTATTTCCAAATCTGGAAGTTATATAGCTTATACTAATAAAAATAGTCTTTATATTTATGATATAAAAAATAAAACCTATGAAAAGACAGCAGATAATATTAATCATTATTATATTTCCTATGACTGGATAGATGATAAAACCATAGTATATTCTACAGATAATCCTGGTTTTACAATATATAATGTATCAACCAAAGATAAAAAAGAGCATTTAGACGAATATTATTATGATAACCTTAGGTCAGCTAATAAAGATACCATTTATGGTATAAAAATCAGCAAATGGACATCAGAAGGAACAGATTATGCTGCTAATAATGGTGTAGTAGAAATAAGTCTAAAAGATTATGATTCCAAGATAAAAATGTTCCCAATAAACACCATAATAGAGTCCAGAGAAACTACAGATGAGGTGATAGGGTATAATCCTATTATATGGGATGTAACAAAGGATGGGAAATATGTTTATATAATGGAAAAACCTGCTTCTGGTTCACTAAGTACTGATGGAATAGGTATTGGAGTATATGATGTAGAAAAAAAGGAACATACAGAATTTACAGATATAACATTATTACCATATAAGGATAATCTTTCTATAAATCCTAAGAATAATGATTTAATTGCAATAGTAGAGGGTTCAGGCAGAGAAATGATTTTATCTAAAGAGGTGATTTTATTAGATATAAATAAAGATAAAACATTTAAAAATATTGAATTCATGGATAAAGACTTAGTAGCCATGACTCCAAGTTTTACATTAGATGGAGAAAAATTATTATATTCAGCAACTAATGGGCAAGATGAGTCTTGGGATTTTGATTATAATAAGGCTTTTGAGGACTGGGAGGTTCAACCTCATCATATTTATGAATATGATTTAAATACATCTTCAGTAAAAAATATAACTGAAGGAAATAATTTTGATTTCATGCCTATAAGTATATCAAAGGATAATATACTGTTTTGCAGATATAAAGGTGAAGGGTACCATAGTCTAATAAAACTAGTTAATGGAAAAGAGGAAGTATTAGCAGATAACATTGTTATTGATTATGAACTTGAAGAATCAGGGTTTGGATTTTATGGGCATTTAGATACGGAAAAAGGAATAGATATTTTTATAAATAAGAATACAGATTATATGGAAGAAAAAAATAAAGATATTAGTAAAATAGATGATTTATATAAGCTTAAAGGAACCTATATAGGAGATAATTCAAAAGTTAGTAATATAATTAATTTTTTAGATTTCCCAGAAGAATTAATACCAGTTGGAATAGAATTATTTACTAAGGAAGAGCCTTATGGATTACAGATTAATTTTAAGTCTAGTGTTGAAACTAGATCAAAGTATATAGCTACGAGTTCTGACCATATTTGGAGATCTCAATCTTTAATTTTATTCTCACTTATTGATAATTTAGACTATATTAAATATGCTATAGACGGTGAGGATATGAATATTATTGTGTCCTATATAAATAGGGAGGTTGGCGATAGCCTAACTATGTCAACATTAGGACATAAAACTTCTGAAGTGGCTAAAAATAAAAAATGGTTCAAAGAATTTTATAAAATATGGGGTGAATATAATACAAAAACAAACCAACCAGAGGCATTAGTAGGGAATATAGTAATAAAGGATAATACATTGTATTTTAACGAAGTGGAAATCGTAGAGTGGGAAGATCAAGAAAGAGTAAAAGAACTGGGTTTAAATGAATATGATATGCCAAGTGGATATATGATTATTGACAAGAATAAAGGTGAGAGAGTCTTTGAATTAGCAGATGAAGTTATATTTACTTTTACTGATGTTAACCTTAATTTTGTAAAAGATTCAGAAGGTGATAGACTATATACTACAACGAAAAAGGATGAATTCATAAAACATTTAGGAAAGTTAAATGAATTTCCACTATCTGAACAAAACTTACCATTTTTCATTGAAGTAAAAGATGGAAAGATAATTAGTATTACTGAAAAATTTAAATATACAATTTAAAATATAATAAAATATTGAAAAAGACAATATTAGAGAGAACAAATCAGAAAAGTAATCTCTAAATTCTATCCATTTGTATATGACAAGATGTTATAATAATTACATGTAAGTAAGGTATATGATAAAAATGTAGAAGTTGTTTATTTAGAATAAATAGAGGTGTTTTAAATGAAAGTTATTTTCAGGAAGATAGGAAAGTATTTTTATATAGCTCCTATTTTAACCACACTAATACTTAGCTTTATAGGCTCATTTTTCATTGTAGCAACATTATTGATTATTAGTATAATCCAAAATTCATCAAATTTTCTTTTTCAAGATATATTGCCTGGACTATTGATATATTCATTATTAACTTTACCTATTGTTTTAACAATTGAAAATATTATTTTACTTTTTATCAAACCTAAAACAGAGGAAAAAGAAAAGGCAATAAAAATATGGGAAGTTGTAGCAATGAGTATTGGGGTGACATTTACACTTTTTTATGTGTCATTGGTTAACATTGTTTTTGACGATTAGAATGTGCAATTGTATAACCATGAAATACATACTCCAATTGCGACAAAATCATTTTTGACTATGGGTATTATTGCTTTAGTAGCTGTTCTTGGATATATGATTCTTAGATTTTCCCCCATTGAAAAAATGCCTCCGCTTTTTGCAGTGCTATGTATTTCTGCACTATACCTTGGTATTGCAGAATGTATTCTATGGTGTGTTCAAATATTTAATGCACTAGATAAAGATATGATTTTACTCTGCTTATTCCCCTTAAACTGGGTTTTGATCGCTATAAGAACAATAAAAGATGTTGTGCATCAACAAACTTTCAAAAAAGAAAATGTCTCTCATAAATATAAGCATCTTGTGATATTACTAAATAATACCTCTAACTGGCCATGGATTGCTTTTCTTGCTGCAATTCCTCTGCTTGGTATTTTAGTTGCTGTATTGATTCTTTTTGGTCAGGAGCCAGACAGCTTTATAAAAGCGTGGACAGAAACTGCCGATTGGAATTTGTCACAGAAAGTTGCACCTCAAAACATTTATAGAGATGAACATTATTTATGTACAGTTGCTGCAGGCGGACATCCAACAATTGTAAAACCCATGCGTACTGGGAAACGACATGGCCATAGAGTGATTGTAAATCGACAGTTATGTATCGCCAATGCTTTTGAACAGCTTCTTGAAGAACGGACACCAAATTTTCATCGTTTTGTGAGGACTTTATATGATAAAACTGGCTATCCAATAGCAAAGCATATACAGTCTCCATATATTGCTGATGCTATATATTTTATAATGAAACCACTGGAGTGGATATTCCTTTTCTTTCTATATATGTTTGATGCAAAGCCTGAAAATCGTATTGCAGTTCAATATCCCCATTCAGTCCCACCAACATTAAACTCTGCCTTCTACCAGCAAAAGTAGAAAGAATGGTGAAGATACTTTGTATAACATATGGAATCTAGGCAGGATTTATATAATTAATACCAAGCTGTTTGCTTAAGCAAACAGCTTTTTAAAATAGTTTGTAACAAATCTTTTGAAAACAACACTAATATATTGAAAGGGGGAATTTATGCTGTTTATAAAAAAACTTTATGAAGACTATAAATCAGATGTATTTTATTACCTTGTAAGTATAACACATGATTCTGACCTTTCTGAGGACTTGACATCAGAAACATTTTTAGCTGCAATAAAATCCATTTCTAGATATAAAGGTAATGCAGATATTAAAACATGGCTATTTTCTATTGCAAGATATAAGTGGTATGAACATTTGAGAAAAAGAAAAAATGAAGTTTCATTCGATGATTTAGCAGAAATTTATATTCAGCAAAACGAAGATATAGAAAATCGACTTTATCGAAGTGAAATTGCAAAAATGTGTTTAACTGTTTTAGATAAGGAACCTGAGCAAGCAAGAAATATAGTTAAGATGCGTATTGAAGGGTTTTCGTATTATGAAATAGCTAAAAGATATGGAATCAGTGAAAGCTCAGCAAGAGTAATTAATTTTAGAACAAAGAAAAGAATAAGGCAGATTCTTGAAAAGAGATATGGTGATATGTCAGGAGATAATTTCTAAAAAGAATCAAAGAAGTGTCCTTTGTTAACTATTCTTGACTATATTTTAGCATTAGGATATTTCAATCAAAATTGTATTTAAATATTTAATATAAAAAATAATAATATGCTTAGACCACTTATAAAAATGTTTCTAAATATATTATAGGAGGAGGGAAACTTATGAGTAAAATAACCTGCAATATTTGCATGGATTTGATTCCTCTTGTAAAAGACGGGGTTGCCTGTACTGATAGTGAGAAGGCTGTGTTTGAACATTTAAAAGAATGTGCTGATTGCAACAGCTTTTTTAAGGACCTTGATCAAAAGCCAATAATAAACGATAAAAAAGCTTTTGGAAAAATCAAAAAGCAGGTTAATTTATCAATTTTAATTATAACTGTACTGAGTATTTTATTTGGTATCGGATTATCAATGAGTGAAAACATGTTTTATAATATAGTTATTATGCCTGTTATCGGAGTTGTCAGTTTTATAATTTTAAAAAACAGAGCATATGTAGTTACTGTATTTGTTTTTGTAGTATCATATATCTGGCATTTTGTTATGTTTTACTCAGAAATCAGTTATGGAGGTTTTTTAAGTAATTTAATAGCTTCGTTATATTGGGCTCTGATTTATTCTGGTTTATGTGCTCTTGGGACACTGATTGTATTCTTATTGTACTTTGCTTTTAAAAAGGAGGATTGATATTATGAAAAAGCTTATGAAGATTTTAGCTGCAATTGTAGCATTTGCTATTATTGTTGGTATATTGTGGTTTGCTAATGGTTTTTTGGGAAATCCTGTTTCAAAAATACTTGCAAAAAATGCAGCTAAAAATTATATCGCTGAAACTTATGCTGATAGAGATTTCATTATTGAAGAACTTAATTATAATTTTAAAGATATGGGTTATTATGCTCATGTAAAATCTCCATCAAGTGTAGATACTTATTTTTCAGTATATATTTCAATGCTTGGCAAGATTAAACGTGATTCTTATGAAAATGTATTAAATGGCTGGAACACCTATCAAAGAATTGAAGACGAATATCGTCAAATGGTTAACAGTGTGTTCTCTTTACCAGAATTTCCACTGGTAAGTAATATAGATTACGGTACAATTGAGATAATGGAAAAAGATACAACTGGTGGATTTGATAAAGCAAATTATGGAATAAAGATGAGTGAGCTTGAACTTGATAAGGAATATAATATAAAAGAACTGGCAAAAACGGCAGGTCACATTGTTTTCTATGCGCAAGATGATGAAATATCATTTAAAAGGGCAAGTGAAATTCTTTTAACCCTAAAAGAATTTTTAGATAAAGCAGATGTTCCTTTCTATGCTATTGACTTTATTTTGGAAAAACCTCGCAATGAAGACGAAACTCCTAATCAAGATAGAACCACCATTAATACGGCTAATTTTTTATATGGCGATATTTATGAAGAAGACCTTGAAAAACGTTTAGAGGAAGAACACAATGCTTTGATGGATTACTACAAAGAACAAGATGCAAAAGGAAAATAACAAACAGTTCTGTGGGCTTATGGATTTTTCATGGCAAAAATGTATTGACGTGAATATCTATGGATAAAGATGAAATCGCAAATTTAAAAGAAATAAAAATAATATTATATAAAGAAATATTTCTACTTCAAATAGTAGAAATATTTCTTTTGGATTTAGATTTATCTTCATTAGTAATTGTTATTTAAGAAGTCTAAAATAGAATTACTAAATTCAGTATCTTGTAATGGATTGTTAAAGTATTCTTCATAACAAATAAAATGTTCATCTCCTTCACGAACAAATGTAGAAGTATCTATATTATATTTTTCAGCCTGTTTTTGCAAGCGCTGAAAACTAGGATAAGGTACTTGAGAATCTTTGGTGGAATGCATCAATAACAAAGGTCTGTTATCAAAGTTTTTAAGTGCTTTTAGTGGAGAATAATTAGTAATATTAAATCCATAATGAATCCCTGAATATAGCCTTACAAATGGCTTTTCTAATGTACAAAATAATTTAGGAGCATCCATTAAATTCATATTGTCTGAAAAAACATCTTCCCAACTAGAAAAAGCTGAAACAGCAATAACCCCATCAATACGAGAATCTTTACCTGCTGCCATAATACTAGTAGCACCTCCCATGGAAGTTCCCATGGCAATAATAGGAAGGTCAGATACTTCCTGATTACTTGATAAGTAATTTACTCCAGCAACTACATCATTCCACTCTGTATAACCTAAACCAATTTCTTTACCCTCACTAAGATTTCTTCCACGCATCTCAATTAATAAAGAATCCCAGCCATTATCTGCAAACATCTTCGCATATCCAAAGAAAGCTGTTACTGATGGATTTTCTATTCCAGATAATATTATGACTGTTCCCTTAGTGTTATTAGCCTTGGTATGCCATGCTGCAAGTGAAAGACCATCTTCAGTTTTAAGAGAAATATGCTCAGCTTCAATACCATAGTCTGAGGATTTATATTGTGGACGTTCTACTCGTTTGCCTAAAATAGGTCTCATAATAAAATGAGGAATTACCGATAAAAAGATTAAAAGTAAGATAATAGCAACAATCACAATAGCAATAATAATACGTTTAAATTTATTTTTTTTACTTAATTCCATCTACCTTTTCATCCTTTCCATAAGATTTTATACATAAATAATTGTATCATAAATTTAAATAAAAAGAATCAGTTATAAATAAAATATGCTCCTTTCTAGTTTTCATCTTATTTTGAATCCTATTAGATAAGAGAACTTACTTTTACTTAGGCATAGACCTAATTAAATTTAAACGCTTTTATTTATTCTATTTATTGTCTTAATACTCTAATACCTTTGATAAAAATTCTTTAGTTCTAGGATTTTGTGGATGTTCAAATAAATCTACAGCCCTATTTATTTCTACAATTTCACCATCAGCCATAAATATTGCCCTATCAGCTACTTGTTTTGCAAATGCCATTTCATGAGTTACTACTACCATTGTCATACCTGTTTTTGCTAATTCCTTCATTACATTTAAAACTTCCCCAACCATTTCTGGATCAAGAGCAGATGTAACTTCGTCGAAAAGTATTACTGTTGGGTCCATGGCAAGAGACCTGGCAATTGCTATTCTTTGTTTTTGTCCACCAGATAGAGAGGAAGGATAGACATCTTTTTTATCTAACAAGTCCATGGTTTTTAAGAGGTCAATGGCTTTTTGTTCTGCTTCAATTTTTGTTAGTTGTCCCGTTAAGATTGGGGCTAAAGTTATATTTTCGAGAACTGTTTTGTGAGGAAATAGGTGGAAATGTTGAAATACCATTCCTATATTCTGTCTTATTTTATCGATCTCTTTCCCAGATGTAGCTATATTTTTACCATTAATATATATGGACCCGGAAGTAGGTTCTTCTAAATAATTTATACATCTTATAAGTGTGCTTTTACCGGAGCCAGAAGGACCGATAAGACTAATAACTTCGCCATCATTTATTTCTAAGTTTATATTTTTCAATATATGTTTATCTCCAAAAAATTTATTTAAGTTTTGTATTTTAATCATTATGTGACAATCTCCTTTCAAATAAACCTATTAATTGTGATAATGTAAATGTAAATATAAAGTATATTACTGCTACTATTATTAATGGATTAAAGGGTTGAAAACTATTACTTTGAACTATTTTTGAGGCATACATAAGATCTGCTACTCCGATTGTAGAAGCTACAGAAGTCTCTTTTATTAAAGTAACAAATTCATTTCCAAGAGCAGGTAATATATTCTTTATTGCTTGTGGCAATATTATATGTTTCATAGTTTGTTTATGGGAAATTCCTAAGCTTCTACTGGCTTCTGCTTGCCCCTTATCTATTGATTGAATCCCAGAACGGATGATTTCTGCAACATAGGCAGAACTATTTAAAGAAACCGCTATTAGGGCAGCTAAAAATCCATCTATATTTACACCCAACATTACATAGCTTCCAAAATATACTAAGGCAATTTGCACCATCATAGGTGTTCCACGAAGAGTCTCAATATATACAGTAGAAATAAATCTTAAAATCCTATATTTTGATAACTTTAAGAGACTGATCAATGCTCCTACAGTACTTCCTATAATAAGAGATAAAAAAGATATTAATAAAGTTATTTTAATTCCTGTTAAATAATAGTATTTATATTTTATAAGTAATTCTATAACGTTCAAATCATTCACTCCTAATCATTCTTTATTTCTTTATCACTTAATTCTTTAGCTTCCGCTTTCCACTTTTCAACTAAATCTAGTTCTATTAATTCATCTATTATTTCATTTAAATACTCGGTCAATTGATCATTACCTGTTTTTAAGGCTATACTTGCACCACCATTTTCATGGGTAAGATTTATTTTTTCCACTATGACTATATCATCATTAGTTTGTTCATAGGATTCAGCAACTTCTTTTGAGATTACAATTCCATCTACTTTTTCAGTTTTAAGTTCCATAATAAGAGTATTTAAAGCTGGAAGTTCTTTAACTTTGGAACCTTCTATATTTTCAGCTATATTTTTTTGTATGGAACCTGTTTGAACACCTAAAGTTGCACCATTAAAATCTGATTCAGACTGAAACTTATCTTTATCTGACTTTCTTATTAAAATTTTATGAATTTCATCTATATCATAGGATTTTGTAAAATTGGCATCTCTATCAGGTTCATTTACCATGCCAGCTATTACAATATCTAACATACCAGTAGATAGGCCACCTAGTAAGTTATTAAACTCCATATCTTTTATTTCTAACTCAACACCTAATTTATCAGCAATATATTTTCCAATGGATATGTCGTATCCAACTATTGTATCCTTTCCATCTAATAAGACATGGAATTCATTTGGTGGGAAATCTGCACTTGTTCCCATTATTAATTTGCCTTTACTCTTTATTCCTTTTAAAGAATAGCTTTTAAACTCTACACTGTTTGAGTCTGAATTTATTTGTTTTCCATTATTACAAGCAATAAGTAGGTTAAAACATATAATAAATCCTATTAATAAACTGATTTTCTTTTTCATCTCATTCACCTCATAATATTAATTAATAAAAAAAGCCTCATCTCTATATATAATAGAGACGAGACTTCCCGCGTTGCCACTCTAATTGGTTTTGTTAAAACCCAACTCAATTTAAATAACGCTTTAAATGCGAAATAAGATACTGACCTAATAGGCTTTGTCTTATTTGTTTCTACAGCTCTTTTCCTTATAAATTCAATCACCTGGTTCTCAGCTTTTCCAGTTCTCTGTAGGATTTACTAATATAATTACTCTCTGTATCATAAACTTTTATATTTAATTATAAACCTTCACTACTAAGTTTATCTGCTTCAATTAGCCATTTATCTATTAAACCTTCAGATTTTAGTTTTGCTATTATTTCATTTAATTTTTTCGTTAGTTCATCATTTCCTTTTTGGATAGCAATTGCAACTCCTCCTGCACCACTATCAATAGTTAAATTCTCCACTACCATTAAATCATCATTTGCCTTTGCAAAGGATTCAGCAACTATTGTTTCCATGACTGCACAATCTATTTTTTGGGTTTTTAGATTCATTACTATATCTGGGTTTGTACTTAAACTTTTTACTTCAGCATCTTTTATAGTTGTTTGGACTATATTTTCTTGAGTTGTACCAATTTGTACACCTATACTTTTTCCGATTAAATCATCAATGGTGGCAATACCAGATGGATTATTTTTAGAAACTAAAACGGAAAGATCTGCTTCATAATAAATATCTGTAAAATTAGCCTCTCTGCCATCCTCTGGAGTCATACCAGCTATTACAATATCCAACATTCCAGTTGCCAATCCACCTAAAAGTTTATCAAATTCCATATCTTTTATTTCCAATTCTACTCCAAGTTCATCTGCTATATATTTTGCAATTTCAATATCCAGACCAACTATTGTATCTTTGCCATCTATCATAGCGTGGAATTCAAAGGGTGGATAATCTGCACTAGTTCCTAGTACAATTTTTTTCTTTTGAATAATTGAATCTAATCCTTGTACCTCTGATTCTATATTGTTTTCTTCATTGTTTATCTGTCTATTGGATGAATTCCCTCCGCAAGCCGTTAAAATAATACTAAACAACATGATTCCTGCCAATACTAAACCAATTTTCTTTTTCATCTTAATTTCCTCCTTAGTAAATAATATTTTAAAATAAAAAAACTCGTCTCTTACTATAAGAGACGAGTAATATACCCGTGGTGCCACTCTAATTATATTTTAACTTAAATAGAAAAAATATAACTTGTAACAAATAACGCTTTAAATGCGGAATAAGATACTAACCTTTGGCTTTGTCCTATTCATTTCAGCAACTCTTTTCATTAAGCTTTCCATTATCTGGCTCTCACCTTACCCAGTTCTCTGTAAAATGTACTTATCATAACTACTCTTTGCTTCACCAATATTTTAAATTATTTTTTTATAATGTATACTATCATAAATAGATTTAGAGAATTTGTCAAGTAATTTTTTATAATTATAATAATGAGGTTTATAAAGAGAGGTTAAAAGCAGATTTTAATAATAGAAAGTAATTTTTTTGAGTAAATGGTTTTCTAGTTTGTATTAACTTTATTTTCCAATCATTACAGAACTAGCTTTAATAACAGCGGTAGCTTCATCACCTATATTAAGGTCAAGGCTTTCTGCTGATCCTGTTGTAATACTAGAAACAATATTTAATCCATTTATATCAATAACGACCTCTGTTGAAACTGGACCTTTTTTAATATCAATTATTTTTCCTTTGAGCTGGTTTCTAGCTGATAGCTGCATAATATTCCTCCTTAAATAATCTTTAGTTTAATATTTAAGCTAATTCAGTTCTAACTATTTCTTCTATTTCGTTTTCTTCAGGATAACGGTCTAATTCTTTCTTTGAAAAAATTAATTCATCGTTAAATGTTACTTCAAATACTCCTCCAGAAGAAGGGTATAAGATAACTTCAGATATTTTT
Source organism: Tissierella pigra (assembly GCF_018917845.1). NCBI lineage: Bacteria > Bacillati > Bacillota > Tissierellia > Tissierellales > Tissierellaceae > Tissierella > Tissierella pigra. The sequence goes on along the minus strand of NZ_JAHLPJ010000001.1, from coordinate 2,991,948 downwards.
TGTTTTTGCTCACTTAAAATAGATTGAGTTAGAGCAACTGCTCTTCCAAGATAGCCTCAACCAGTACAATATTCAATAGTTAGTATATTTTTCATTCAATCATCCTCCTAATATTAACTTTATCTATAAATACCCATTTTACTATAAATAAGAACTATAATAAAACAGTTATATCATATCCATTCTCATAAATAATATTCTAAGATTTAATATTATAAATTTTAGATATGATATAATATTGTAAAATATGGTATCAATAAAATTAAGATGGAAATATTTAAGATAGAAATATAAGAACAGTAGAGAGAAAGGAGTTTAGCATGACTAATTACTTAAAATCTAATAATATAATTGAGGATAAAATCAAAATAGGAGAAATTCCAGCTATTTTGTTCAGACCTAAAGACGAAAGAGAGCTAATTCCAACGATAATTTTTTATCATGGTTGGAGTTCAAATAAGGAAATACAAAGAATTAGAGGGTTTATACTGGCTTCCGTAGGTTATCAAGTAATAATTCCAGATGCCATATATCATGGAGAAAGAAAGGCTTTAGATAACTATGGAGGAGAAAATGCTGCAAAGTATTTTTGGGATATAATATTTAGTAATATAGAGGAATCAGATAGTATAATAAATGAAATAATATTAAATTATAATGGAGACCCAAAAAGAATAGGGGTTATGGGTCATTCTATGGGTGGTATTACAGCAGCAGGAGTATTTACTCATAATCCTAATCTAAAAACTTTGGCTGTCCTCAATGGTTCCTGTGGGTGGCAAGATTCTAATAATAGATTTAAGGAGTTTTTAGAAGTAGATTCCTATGAAAGAGAATTAGAAGAAAAAGTAAATAAAATGGATCCAATGAATAATCTGAATTTATTAATAGATAGACCTATTATTTTGCTGCATGGAGATAGTGATACCTTAGTTCCTATAGAAAGTCAGGAATTATTTTATGAAAACCTAAAGCCGTTATATAATCACAAAGAAAAATTAAAGATTATGAAATATTTAAATTTAAATCATTTTGTAACAACTGATATGATGGAACAAAGTATAGCTTGGTTCTATAAATATCTATTAAACTAGTTTAATAGATATTTATAGAAAGTAGAGGAGTATGGATTGGAGAATAGATTTAGATAAGGGGGAATCTAAATGTATAAAAGATTAACTATATTAACATTAGTTGTGATTATTTTCACAACCTTTATGGGAACAGGGGCCAATACAGAAAGTAATTTAACTACAGAGTTGAAAGAAAATTTAATTCCGTTAAAGACTGTAGAAGCAGAAAGTGGATTTGAGGATCTTATGCCATTGAAGGAAATCCTTAAAGATAAACGAATTATAGGTATGGGAGAAGCAACTCATGGAACTAGTGAATTTTTTAAGATGAAGCATAGAATGTTTGAATTTTTAGTGGAAGAAATGGGATATAGGGTATTTGCCATAGAAGGTGAATTTGGTGGAAGTCAAGTTGTAAATGAGTATATTCTTTATGGTAAGGGAGATATAAATCAAAGCTTAGAGGCTATGAACTTTTGGATTTGGAGTATAGAAGAAGTAGTTGATATGATTGAATGGATGAAGAAGTATAATGATGATCCAAACAATAAAAGAAAGATAAAATTTTATGGTTTTGATATACAGTCAGCAGATAATAGTCTAAGTTATGTTCTAGATTATTTAGAGAAGGTAGGCTCTAATAATATTGATGGATATAGAAAAGGTATAAAAACTTTAGAGGAGATATACGCTGAACTTAAAGAAAATAAAGATGAGTATATAAAAAATAGTTCAGTAGAAGAGTATGATTTAATATTTCAGCATGCAGTAGTTATAGATCAATGGATTGATTTACAAAGAACTAAAGAAAGGTTTGAAACCAGAGATTATTATATGACAGAGAATATAAAATGGATTTTAGATTATGAAAATAAACATTATGGAAATGATAAAATCATGCTGTGGGCTCATAACGGACATATATCTAAAGAATTTATAAAACTTAATATTGGTAAAAGATTGAAGGATTTGTACAATGATGATTATTATTCTTTAGGATTTGATTTTTATGAAGGAGATTTTATAGCTGGTACGTTTACACTACTTGGTAGTAAAGGAGCCAATTTTCATATAAGTTCATCACCAAATGGATCTTATGGGGATGAAATGAACAAGACAGGTATTCCAATTAGTTTTTTAGATTTTAAAAAAGCTGAAAAGAATAAAGTGGTGTCGGAGTTTTTATCATCAAAGATTTATAGTAATAATATTGGTGCGCTTTATTTGAGAAAAAGAGGTAACGAAAATGATATAAATAAGAAGGTAATGAGAGATACCTACGATGGTATGATTTTTATAAATTCTACTACAGCATCAAAAATGATTAAGCCATATTTTGATAGAGTAAAAGATGGAAATAAGATTTTAGTATATAATCGTATTACTATATTAATTTTAGCATTAGGAATCTTTATAATTCCATATAAACTATATAAAAAAAGAAAATTATCTCAAAAGCAATAGAAATCACTCCTAGTATAATTAAATTATACTAGGAGTGATTTAAATTTTTAAAATCTAATATTTGACTTCCATTAAGCAAAGACCTTTAGACTCAATCATAGGACCAGCTATACTACGGTTCTTGGACTCAAGGATAAATTGTACATCTTTTGCAGTGATTTCTCCTTTTCCTACTCTGATTAAAGTTCCAGTAATTATTCTAATCATATTATGAAGAAAGCCATCACCTTTAAAGTTGATATAGATATAATTATTTTCTTTAATTATATCTATATCAGTTATGGTTCTTATGGTACTTTTCTTTTTCGATTTCATTGTAGTAAAAGCTGCAAAATCAAAAGTACCTATTAAAACCTTTGCTGCCTCCTCCATTAAGGATATATCTAAGGCTTCTGGTATATGAGAAGTAAATTTTCTTCTAAAGACATCTTGATACTTGTTATTATCTATGGTGTAAGTGTATAATTTAGACACTGCATTGTATCGTGAATGAAACCTTTCATTCATTTCACAAAAATCATGTGCTACAATATCGTCTGGTAAATAACGGTTAATATATTCTTCTATTTCATCTATTGTCATACTAGAATCAGTAAAGAAATTGCAAACTAAAGCCTTAGCGTGAACTCCTTTATCAGTTCTTGAACATCCTATTACATTTATGTTTTCTCCAGTCATTTTATTTAGTAAAGTTTCTAATTTTCCTTGAATAGTGTTGTCATTGTCTCCTAGTCTTTGCCATCCTTGGTATCTGCTTCCATCAAATTGTAAACTCATCTTTATATTTCTCATTTTATCCCTCACTATATTTAGTATAATTATGATACCATAAAAAATAAATCATTGTAAACTTTAATAATACCCAAAATTCCTTAGTTTAAATTGCGTTATGTAGAATTATATGGGTATATTTAATGGTAAGTTAATAATTTATCAAGGAGAGGATATTGCAAATATAATATTATTTCTAGTATCAGATGAATCAAGGTTTGTAGTGGAGTTACCATAGTAAGTAATGGGGATGGGCTATAAATTAAGGAAATAAGGATTTGTATCATAAAAATATTATTAAAATTAAGGAGTGGAGTTTTGAAAAAGAAAAAGGTACTTACTATAACTATAATTTGTGGCATTATAGCTTTGTATATTGTATTCCATATTATACCAACCTTAGCATTAAGAACTCATTTATTTATGAGCGGACATCCTATTATTGCATTTACAACAGAAATAGTAGATGATGAATTTCACAATAAGACAGATAAACAAATTCTTGAAAGTCAAAATGCTAGATGCTATACTCTTACAAAGCCAGTGTTTGATAAAGAAACAAAAGGGCAATTAAGAAATTATAAAGTGACTAAAAAAGGTTTTATATATTTTGCTGAATACTACGGAGAATTATAAAAGTTGAGTATTATAGATTCATTTGAAACTAAGAAGTTTATGGAAGTTTAAGGAGGATTTATTGAATGGGAAATTCGTGGAGTGGATTGAGGAGAGAATTAGAGAATGATTATTTATGTGAATCATTACAGGGAAGAGTACAATATTTTGTAACTCATTATCATAAAGCACCTGATAACTATGGAAGAATTGCAGTTAGAGTGGATGGCAAAGAAGTTTTAATGGGGAATCCCTATGATTATTATGTAAAGGGTTATGTTTATAAGCAACATATATTAAAAAAGGAGATGGGGGTTCAGCCAAGAAAGTGGGTAGGAAATGAAACTTTGAATGATAAAGAAAACAAACAGGTTGAAGATATGGTAAATGAAATGGCTGTTAATGACGGAGTATTTGATATTGATGATATTACATCTTCCATTAGGGAATATAAAAATTTAGATATAAAAGAAAGTATTAATTCTGCAAATCCTTTAGTAAGGATGCTTGCAGTTATGGATAGAAGAATAGGAAAACGAACTCTTACGAAGTTGAAATCAGAAGTTGATAAACAACCTGAGTGGTTACAGTTCTTTTACAATCTAAGGCTTGAGTCAGAGAATTTATTCTAAAGAAGGTTATACTTTAATATAGATTTTGGAGTGGATATGTATAGAATATTTCAAAAGAATTTTTAGCTTTCTTTGGAGCAATATTCTGAAATAATATAAATATATATAGAAATGGAAATGATAGATATGAAGATATTACATGTTATAGCACAGTTGCCATCAAGGACAGGTTCGGGAGTATATTACTCCAATATGATAGAAGAATTTAAAAAATATAACTATGAACAAAAAGTTGTCTTTGGGTGTCAAGATGAATATATATGGAAGATTTTAGAACATGAAGATCAATATCCTGTGGTTTTTAAAAGCAAAGAAATACCTTTTCCAATAGCTGGAATGAGTGATGTCATGCCTTATGAAAACACCTTATATTCATCTATGACTAAGGATATGATGGATATTTGGAAAAATGCTTTTAGGAAGAGATTGGAAAAGGTAAAAAAAGAATTTAATCCAGATATTATATTCTCACATCATCTTTGGATTTTGACATCTTTAGTTAGAGAAATATTCCCAAATACGAAAATAATTGGGCTGTGTCACAATACAGATTTGAGACAAGCTAAGATGAACCCTCGTATTAAACATAAGTATGTAGATAAAATACATGAGTTAGACTGTATATTTTCAGCTTCTGAACAGCAAAAAGATGAAATAGTAAAAATATATGGTGTAGATAGATACAAGATAGTTGATGTAGGAGGAGGATTTAATCAAAATATTTTTTATCCTCCAAAACAAAAAACTTATACTGATAAAATCAGACTTGTATTCTGTGCAAAAATAGACCCATCTAAGGGAATTTATGAACTTATAGAGGTTTATAAATCCTTAGGGTTAGATGATTTAACTTTAGATATTATAGGAAGTCCAGATGAGGAAAACAAAAAGAAAATAGAAGAGTATATTAAAGATGATAGCAGTATAAAGGTATATAATGTGCGTGACCAAATAGCTTTAGGAAATGAACTAAGGGAAAAAGATATATTCCTAATGCCTTCTTATTATGAGGGTTTAGGACTTATGGCTATAGAAAGTTTAGCCTGTGGGTTATATGTAGTCACTACAGAAATAGAGGCATTAATGACGCTTTTAGGGGAAGAAATAAAAGATTCAGGTATAATCAAATATGTTCCTCTTCCTAGAATATATGATATAGATAAACCAGTTAAAGAAGATTTACCGGAGTTTAAAGAAAACCTAAAGAGAGCTATATTAGCTCAAATTAACAAGATAAGAGAGAAGGAAGTTTTTCATAAGAAAATGGAAGAAAAGATAAAATCTTTTTCTTGGGAAGGATTAGTTGATAATATGAACCATATTATAAGTTCCATGATGTAATGAAAGGCTTAGAATAATCTAATGAATCAAATTCTCTTTTCTGGTTCAACCAGAAAAGAGAATTATATCTTTATTTTAATTCAAGTCCTTGGCTATTTAATTCATTTACAGGAACTTGCATTTTTTCACCAGTAGCTATTACTGAAACTAATGCTTTTTGGTTTTCTACATCTATATGTTCTAGCCATACTAATTTATCTTTATATGTCACTTCATGGTTTACATTTCCCTTTAATATTTCTTGTGCTTTATGGACTTTCATAATATTTCCTCCTAAATTTATATTTCATAATTAGTATAGGTAAACTACAATTATATATGTCATGGAAAGTGTGGATATATATGGAAGAACGATTGTTTAAATTATGAGGATCGTGATTATAAAAAGGTAAAATATAGTCATATACTATTAATAGCGTAGATTAAGGAGTGATATTTTGGAACAGAATAAAATTAATAAAGTGTATTTTGCAGCTATTATGTATTCTATTATTACAGGATTATCCTTTTTATTTGGTAAAATAGGTTTGGAATATAGTAATCCTATTGATTTATTAGCCTATAGATTTACGGCAGCTTTTATAGCTATTTTATTACCTGTCTTATTTAAAAAAGTTAAAGTAGATATTAATAAGGAAATGATAAAAAAGGTAATTCCTATGACTCTTTTCTATCCTTTATCCTTTTTTGGATTTCAAGTATTTGGACTTAAATATACTCCATCTGCTGAAGCAGGTATATTACTAGCCGTAGGTCCAGTATTCACAATGATCTTGGCTTCATATTTTTTAAAAGAGAAGGCTACAATTCTTCAAAAGGTATCTATTTTACTATCTGTATTTGGGGTGATTTATATAACATTTAAAAAAGGATCTTCTTTTGAATTTAATAGTATGAAAGGTATAGCATTTTTATTGATATCAGTAATATCCTTTGCAATATATAGCGTAATGGCTAGAAAACTTACACAGGACTTTTCTGGTATACAACTTGGCTATATAATGATTGGAATTAGCTTTATATCCTTTAATATTTTAGCCTTATCACAGCATTTAATAAATGGAAGTATAGGAAGTTTCCTTACTCCATTGAAAGAATTTAGATTTATTATATCTGTATTATATCTTGGAGTACTGTCATCATCTGGAACTTCATTTTTAACAAACTATGTTCTATCTAAAATTGAGTCCTCTAAAATGAGTGTATTTGCTAACTTGGCAACAGTTATATCCATAGTAGCAGGTGTTGTTTTTTTAAAGGAAGAAATATTTTATTATCATATAATAGGTTCAATCCTCATTATAGTAGGAGTTATAGGTACAAATATATTTGATGAAAAGAGAATTTCTAAGGAAGATAGTGGAGATGAAATTTAGATTGTAATAGAATATAAATTAATAATTCTATTCATAAACCTTGCGACAATTGGGAATAGTTGTCGTAAGGTTTATTTTATATATAAAAATAAATAAATTAAAAAAATTTTTAAATTTTTATTGACATGTTAAGCAATGTGTCATACTATAAGATATATAGTATAACGTTATTGAAGGGGGAGGAAGAATTGGAAGGACTTAAGGTATTTATTGTGTCAGACTCATTGGGGGAAACTGCTGCACTAGTAACCAGGGCTGCCATATCTCAGTTTAAAACAGATAACTACGAAATCAAAAGATTTTCCTATGTCCAAGACTTAGATGTGTTAAGGGGAGTTCTTCAAGAGGCCTCTCTCATAAAAAATTCAATTTTAATCTATACCTTAGTTGATGAAAGCCTAATTGAATTCATAAAGGAATATTCAAAGAACACAGGTCTATTAACTGTAGATTTAATTAGTCCTCTAATAAATGTCATTAGCCAAACATTAAATATTGAACCTACAAGGGAACCTGGAGTTATAAGAAGATTAGATGAAACGTATTTTAAGAGGGTAGCAGCCATTGAATTTGCTGTAAAGTATGATGATGGAAAAGATCCTAGGGGAGTAGTAGAGGCAGATATAGTATTAGTGGGGGTATCTAGAACATCAAAGACGCCTCTTAGTATGTACTTAGCCAATAGAAATTTAAAGGTGGCAAATATTCCTCTAGTAGTAGAAGTAGATCCACCTAAAGAATTATTTAATATACCTGCAAAAAAAATCATAGGGCTTACAAATTCTCCTGAAAAATTAAATGAAGTAAGAGAAGAAAGGTTGAAATCTTTAGGTTTATCTAGTAGCTCTAGTTATGCAAGTCTAGGTAGGATATTAGATGAATTGGAATATGCTGATAAAATCATGAAAAAAATTGGATGTCCAGTTATAGATGTATCAAATAAAGCAATAGAAGAAACATCAGAAATAGTACTATCATTACTTAGAAAAAATGGTATAAATTTTAGTGAATAAAAATTGAAAGGGGATTAAGAAATGGAAAATAAGTATGTTTATAGCTTTCATGAAGGTAAAAAAGAAATGAAAAGTTTACTTGGAGGTAAAGGTGCTAATTTAGCTGAGATGACTAATATTGGTCTTCCTGTACCTTCAGGATTTACTATTACTACAGCTGCATGTATTCGCTACTATGATGAGAATAAAATATTGTGGAATGAATTATTAGATGAAATACATGATCAGTTAATGGGGCTAGAAAAAAGAATTGGCAAAAGCTTTTCCGACGAAAACAACCCATTACTAGTATCTGTAAGGTCTGGATCTGTTTTTTCCATGCCAGGAATGATGGATACTATACTTAATCTAGGACTAAATGATATATCTGTAAAGGGACTTGCAAACTCAACAGGTAATGAAAGATTTGCCTATGATAGTTATAGAAGATTTATTCAAATGTTTTCAGATGTAGCTATGGGTATTCCAAAAGTAAGATTTGAATCTTTACTTGAGGAGATGAAAGAAAATAAGGGAATTATAGAGGATACAGATTTAAATGCTGAAGATTTAAAAATTTTAGTTGAAAAGTATAAGGAAGTTTATTTAAATGAATTAAATGAAGAATTCCCTCAAGATCCTATTAAGCAGTTAGAACTTTCCATTAAAGCTGTATTTGATTCATGGAATAATCCAAGGGCTAAGGTATATAGAAGACTTCACAATATATCAGATAATCTAGGAACAGCTGTTAATGTTCAGTCCATGGTATTTGGTAATATGGGAGATACATCAGGTACAGGAGTAGCATTTACGAGAAACCCTGCAACTGGAGAAAATCACTTATTTGGAGAATACTTAATAAATGCTCAAGGCGAGGACGTAGTTGCAGGAATTAGGACTCCAGATGAAATATCTCATTTAAAAGATATTATGCCAGCGGTATATGATGAGTTTGTAAAGATTACTCATATATTAGAAAAACATTATAAAGATATGCAGGATATTGAGTTCACAATAGAAAACGGAAAACTTTATATCCTTCAAACTAGAAACGGAAAGAGAACTGCCCAAGCAGGAATTAGAGTAGCTGTTGATTTAGTACATGAAGGTTTAATAAATAAAGAAGAAGCAATTATGAGAATTGAACCAAATCAATTAAATCAGCTATTACATCCTACCTTTGCAGAATCAACTCTAAAGGAAGCTATAATAATAGCTAAGGGATTAGCTGCATCTCCAGGAGCCGCATCAGGTAAGATTTATTTCCATGCAGATGATGTAGTAGAAGCTAAGGAAAGGGGAGAAAGAGCAATACTTGTTAGACAGGAAACTTCTCCAGAGGATATAGAAGGTATGGTAGCAGCAGAAGGTATTCTTACAGCTCGTGGAGGTATGACATCTCATGCTGCAGTAGTTGCAAGAGGTATGGGTAAATGTTGTGTTGCAGGATGTAGTGATATAAGAGTCAGTGAAGAAACAAAGGTAATGAGAACCAAAGATCAAACTTTTAATGAAGGAGACTTTATTTCCTTAGATGGTAGTACAGGAACTGTATATAAGGGAGATATAGAGAAGGTACAACCAACATTAGGTGGAAGTTTTGGAGAATTTATGGGCTGGGTAGATGAAGTAAGGGCAATGGGAGTTAGAGCCAATGCAGATAATCCAAAGGATGCAGCACAGGCCCTAGAATTTGGAGCAGAAGGTATTGGACTTTGTAGAACTGAGCATATGTTTTTCGAGGAAACTAGAGTTATGTCTGTGAGAAAGATGATACTTGCAACTACCTTAGAGGAAAGAAAATCTGCATTAGATGAACTTCTTCCAGTACAAAGACAAGATTTCTATGAACTTTATGAAGCAATGGAAGGAAAACCTGTTACAGTAAGACTTTTAGATCCTCCACTACATGAATTTTTACCTGTAAAGGATGAAGACATAAAAGAATTAGCTGAAGCTATGAATGTAAGTTTTGATGATTTAAAGGATAGGGTAGAAGGATTAGCAGAGTTTAACCCAATGTTAGGTCATAGAGGTTGTAGATTGGCAGTAACATATCCTGAAATATATAGAATGCAAATAAGAGCAATAATAGAGGCGGCAATAGATATTAAAGAAAAAGGGTATGAAGATATTTATCCAGAGATTATGATTCCTTTAATCGGACATATAAATGAATTGAAATATGTAAAGGATGAAGTATTAAAGGAAATAAATCTTGTATTTGAAGAAAGAAACAATACAGTAAAATATATGATAGGTACAATGCTTGAAGTTCCAAGGGCAGCCATAACTGCTGATGAAATAGCTACTGAGGCTGAATTCTTTAGTTTTGGAACAAATGACCTTACTCAAATGGGCTTTGGATTCTCAAGGGATGATGCTGGTAAATTCTTAAATGAATATGTAGAAAAGGGAATCTTTGAAAAAGATCCATTTCAAGAAATTGATAGAGCTGGTGTAGGAAAGTTAATGGAGATTGCCATAGAATATGGTAGAAAAACTAATCCAAATTTAAAACTAGGAATCTGTGGGGAACACGGTGGAGAACCAAATTCAGTTGAATTCTGTCACCAAATAGGACTTCACTATGTAAGCTGTTCGCCTTTTAGAATACCAATAGCAAAATTAGCAGCAGCGCAGGCTGAAGTAAATTATCCAAGACCATAGAAAACTAATATAAGAGCATTTCATAACTGATTAATCAGTTATGAAATGCCCTATTTTGTCTTTATGATAGATAGTTTATAAGGGTGTAATTAAATTGAAGATTAAATTTATATCTAAGGGTAATAATCATATAAGAGGTGAATATGATGAAAATAGCTACATTAATTGAAAATAAACCTGGAGATAGAGAAGAGTTATATACAGAATATGGATTATCAATATATATAGAGGCGGATGGAAAGAAGATATTATTTGATACAGGGCAAAGTGGAGACTTTATAGACAATGCAAAGGATCTAGGTATTGATTTGAAGGATTTAGACTATGTGATAATTAGTCATGGGCATTATGATCATAGTGGTGGGTTCGAAAGACTTATAAAAGAAATAAATCCTAGTATTAATTTATATTTAGGAAATGGATTCTTTAATAAGAAATATAATTTAATGGAAAGTGGAGAATATGAATATGTAGGAAATCCCTTTGAGGAACAGTTTTTAAGTGAAAATAATATACAGGTAAAATACATAAATGAAGATATATTAAATATTACAGAAAATCTAATTGTCTTTACAAACTTCAATAGAAACCAAGAATTTGAAAATACAAATCAAAATATGTATTTAAAAGAAGATGAAGAATATAAAAAAGATATGTTCCTAGAAGAAGTGTCCTTAGGAATTAAGACTAATAGAGGGCTAGTAGTAATAGTAGGATGTTCTCATGCAGGAATTGTAAATATATTAGATACTATAAAAGAGAGAATAGATATGAATATATATGGTGTAATAGGTGGAACTCACTTAGTTGAAGAAAATGATGAAAAGATAAATAAAATAATAGAATATCTAAAGGAAAAGAATATTGAATTAATAGGTGCCTGTCATTGTACAGGAAAACAAGGAGAAACTATGCTTAGTCAAGGATTGGAAGGAAGTTTTATTGATAATAATACTGGAGATATATTATATATAGAATAAATAAGCTACTAGACAATATAAATCTCAATAAAAGTTTTGAATTTTTTATGAATATAATGTATAAACATTCTGAGGGGCATATTTCGGCAATACAAGTGTTTGACTTATTGAATCTTTTTTAATATAATTATCTCGAATTATATAAATAAAATAAAAAAATCTATCTTTTAATGCTTAGATGGATTTTTTTATTTTGAAGGGATCTGAAATATTGAAAAACCATATAAAAGAAAACTATATTTTTTCCAGAAAAAATCTTATTTATCTCATTATGCCTCTTATATTTGAGCAGTTACTGGCTGTGGCTGTGGGTATGGCAGACACAGTAATGGTTGCCAGCGTTGGGGAAAGTGGAGTATCAGCCGTATCTCTAGTGGATTCAGTAAATATTTTACTTATAAATTTATTTGCGGCATTGGCAACAGGTGGAGCTGTAGTTGCAGGACAGTACATAGGAAGAAATCAGAAGGAAAAGGCTTCAAAAGCAGGGGAGCAGCTTATGGTATTTGCAACACTTATTTCACTGGTCATAATGGTAGTAGTATATGTTGGCAGAGGGTTTATATTAAATGTGGTATTCGGTTCCATTGAGGCTACTGTTGCAACACACGCCAATACCTATATGAATATAGTATTTGCCAGTATTCCGTTTATAGCAGTATATAACAGTGGGGCAGCCTTATTCAGAGCTATGGGAAATTCTAAAATTACTATGAAGACCTCCTTGATAATGAATACCATCAACATTGTGGGAAATGCAATATTGATATATGGATTTGGAATGGGGGTTGAGGGAGCTGCTATTCCAACCTTAATATCTAGGGCAGTAGCTGCTGTGATTATAGTTTTGTTGCTTAGGGATGAAAGTCTTGCTATCCATATAAGTAAGCCATTTAAATATAAATTTGATGGTAAAATGGTTAAAAATATTCTTCAAATAGGAATACCAAATGGAATAGAAAACAGTATGTTTCAGCTAGGTAAGATATTACTATTAAGTGTCGTATCTGGATTTGGGACTGCAGCTATTACAGCAAATGCAGTTGCGAATACGGTTACCGCTTTTCAGTTTCTTCCTGGTGCGGCCATAGGATTAGGTCTTGTTACTGTAGTCAGCCAGTGTGTTGGAGCTGGAGATTATGATCAGGCTAGATATTATACAAAGGTACTTCATAAGTATGCCTATATGGCTTTAGCTCTGGTAAACGGAATTATAATACTGGCATCGCCGTTTATACTGAAGATGTATAATTTATCACCTGAAACTACTGCATTGGCAAGAAAGATAATAATATTCTATGGAATACATGCTTCCTTAGTGTGGCCATTGGGCTTTACTCTCCCAAACACTTTAAGAGCCGCAAATGATGTACAATATGCCATGATAATAAGTGTAGGTTCTATGTGGATTACAAGGATTGGACTTGGTATATTATTTGCCAAATATTTAGGTTTTGGAATGTTTGGAGTTTGGATTGCTATGATTTGTGACTGGTATGTGAGAGCAGCATTTTTTATTCATCGATATAGAGGAAGTAAATGGGAAGAAAAGACTACCCACCATTTATAAAAATGGTGGGTATTTTATTGAAGGTAGGGGAAAAATTGGAAGGACCTAAGGCGTTTATTGTATCGGACTTATTAAAAGGAGTTCTTCAAGAGGCTTCTCTCATAAAAAATTCAATTTTAAATTAAATCTATATGCTAAGATACAATATTCTAGAAATATTACAAAAAAATATTTTAGTATAATTTAAGTTATATATTAAATTTGGGTATATACAAAATAATAAGTTGTTTGAATTATAAAAATATTTTTACAATCAATAAATTTATATTAAAGAGAAACCATTTAGTATTAATAAATTAAAATTAGTATATCTCACTATGACTATTTAGTTGAAATGAGTTGAAATTTTAAATTAATATATTAATTATTTCAGTAAGTGAATTGTTAATATATTGATATATATAATGTAATTGAAAGTCATTAAGGTTATTTTTATACACCAATATTTAGGAGGGAAATAAATGAAGAGTAAGAGTATAAGAAGACTTTTAACTACTGTAATACTGAGTTTACTACTTTTAGCCTTTGTCGTAAGTGCAGTTTTTACAAACTTAGTTCTAAAAGAAAAAAGTAAAAATGTACTAATTGAAAAGGCTAAAGAACAAGTTTTTGAAATGGCAAAACAAGTAGAAGAAATTTTGAATAATGAAACTAATCCAATTCCAGAATTACAAAAATTTGTTGAATTAAAGTCAACTCAAGACAATGTCACCTATGCTATTGTAATCGACAAAGATGTTCAAGCAGTGGCTCATAGTGATATACAGAAACTTAATAAGGTTTATGAAGATGAGTACACTATTGATGGAGCTAAACATGGAAAAAATCAATTTACTAGATGGTATGCAGAAACACAAGGAATATGGACTTATGATATAATGGAGCCTATTTATAAAAATGGAGAGTTATATGGAGTTTTAGATATTGGTGTTCCAGAAAGTGGCATAAAGTCTATTTCAACTGCTGTGTTGTTTTATCAAATTATAATAGGGTGTGGAAGTTTTATTGTAATAGGGGTTTTAATGTGGTTTATAATTGATCGTATTATTGTAGCCATAACATTATTAGAGGGAGTTATTCACCAAACTGCTATACTTGATTTTACTGAAAACCCTGATTTAGAGGTTTTATCTAATAGACGTGATGAAATCGGATCAATGGCACAGAAGATTATTAGTATGCGTGACTCCTTGAAAAATGTAATATATGCTATATTAGATACCAGCGAGGAGTTAACAGAATCAGCAAGGGTATTGACAGTTATTTCTGGTGATACAGTTAGAACTACAGATGAGATTAATTCAGCAATTAGTGAAATAGCAAAGGCTACCGAAGAACAAGCTCACGATACTGAAAAAGGTGCTGAACAAATAGGTCAATTGTCTAAGAACATTGACTATATAATTGATAGTACATTGAGCATTGCAAATATGACAAAGGATATAGATAAACTTAGTAGTGAAGGAGTTTCTATTGTTAGTCAGCTTTCTGAATGGTCTGAAAAAAACAAATTGTCTTCTCAGCAAGTAAGTACAATTGTTAAAGAAGTAGATAAAACTTCTTCCGATATTTCAAGTATAGTAAGCATTATTACAGAGATTGCTACTCAGACAAATTTATTGGCTCTTAACGCATCTATTGAATCTGCAAGGGCAGGGGAGGCTGGAAAAGGGTTTGCAGTTGTGGCAGAGGAAATTAGGAAATTATCAGAACAAACTTCTAAGGCAACAGGAGATATTAAGAATAAAATAGATGCTATTCAAGATATATCTAAAAATGCAGTAAGCGAAATTGAAACAAGCTTAGATATAGTTAAAGAAAATGTGAAATCTTCTGAAGATACTAGTGAAATTTTCAATACTATTAAAGAAGCTTTGGATAAAATAATAGGAGTTGCTAAAAATGTAGAAACCCTTTCTAGAGAGATGAATGGACGTAAAGAGCAAATAATCATTGCAATAGAAAATATTTCAGCTTCTGCCGAAGAAACATCTGCTGGTACTGAACAAGTTTCAGCTTCGGCATATGAACAATTAGGAAGCATAGAGATGGTTTCTGAAAAGGCTAAGGGCTTAAATGATGTAGCAGAGTTATTGCAAAATGAAATGAAGAAATTCAAATTAAGTGAAACTATATAAATATGATTTTACTTGATAATATAGATGAGCATCAGGAATGTGTACTTTTTATTATATGGTATGTTAATAAATATCCTCTAGAATTTTCCTAGAGGATATTTATTAACATTTATTTAACATTACATCTAATATAATATTATCAGTATTATTCATACCAGTATTTGATACATGAGCTAGATTTTTAATGGTTTGTTCTGTTGTCTCGCCTAATATTCCATTATCTATAGGTATAAAGATATTCTTTAATGCCATATTAGAAGCATCAATAGCTGCATCTACAGATATTGATAATTTATAAGAACAGCCTAGTTTTGCACCATCACATATCATTCCAGTAATACCAGCAATCATATTATTAATAGAACCTTGAATTTGTACATGGTTTCCACCACCCATGAAGGTAAGTCCAGCGGCACAACCAACTCCAGCAGCAACACCACATCCACATACAGGAGATAGAGAGCCTATATAGGACTTAACATAAATAGTTACTAAATGACTAAGAGTAATGGAACGAATGATTTTTTCCTCTGAAATATTTTTCTCTTTTCCAATTATACTCAAAGGAATAATTGCTACAAGTCCATGGTTTCCAGAACCAGCACTACTCATTACAGGAAGTGGGTATCCAGACATTCTTGCTTCTGAAGCACCAGAGGTATATGCCTTGGCTTTAGTATATACGTCCATTACATTATCATATAGGTATTTACCTAGTCCCATTCCTAAATCTTCAGAAATACCTATTTTTGCAAGGCATAGGTTCATATCTATTCCATCTTGAATAAAGGATAAATCTTCAATATTTCCATTTATTGAAAAGTCTATAAGCTTTTTGATATTAAAGTTCTGAATTTCATATTTTATTTCATAATTTGAGCTTGTACTAGAAATACTCTGTTCTTTATTTAAATTATCCTTGTTAAGTAAAACTTCATCATTTTTACTTTCAAATACTATATTTGTATGGGAATTTTTAATTATAACTTTTGATGTATTATTTTTACTAAAAGCTTCTACAGAAATATAAAGTCCTTCTGCCTCTTTGTTTAATTCTAAAGTAATAATCTTAGAGTTTACAATGTCTAAGGCTTCTTTTATACTTTCTTTTTTTACATCTTTAAGAACTTCCAAGCCATATTCAGATTTCCCTATAACTAAGGAAAGGGCAGCAGCAAATATAATTCCACGCTCATTAGTGCCGGGTATGCCCACACCTAATCCATTTTTTAATATATTACTATTAACGCCAATAATTAGATTTTCAACATTGGAATCAAGTATTTCTTTAGCACGAGCAACGGCATATGCCACAGCTCCAGGCTCTGTACACCCAAGAGCTGGTTTTACTTGATCCTTTAATATTTCAATTAAAAGATTATTATTTATCATAACATCCTTCTCCTTTCGACTATTAATTAAGCAAGTACTATGCCAATAAAGGAAAAATAGTTAAATATTAAACAAAATGGTTAAATTCAAATATTAGATATATATTAAGTCCATATAAATAAATAAATCTTTCTCAAATATGATAAACCTATTGAAGTAACAATTAATTTTTCATTGATATTTCATGGTATATATGAATTTATCAATTTTGAATAATTATTCTCAAAAATGATAATAAAAGTGGGTATATTTATTGATTATGATATATTTATATGATAAACTTATTTGTAATCAAAGTTTTAAATAAAGGATGATAAAATGAATCTTTTAAAAAGTATAGCTCCTGAGCTCAAGCATATTATTGATGCTATGTATTCTGTAACCAATATAGATATTACAATAGTAGATGAAAATCTAAATCGAATTGTGGCTACAAATAATATAAATAAGGTTTTTAGAAATAAAGCCCCTGTGAATTCAGTTTTTCACAAAAGTTTAATGACGGGAAAACAATACCTGATTACTGATACTATAAATGATCCTCTCTGTTTAAACTGCTTTAACAAAGACAGCTGTAATGAATTGGCAGAACTATGTATTCCTATACATTTTAATGGAAAAATCATAGGGGTACTTGGGATGTGTGCTTTCAATGAAAAGGCAAGAGATAATATTATAAACAATAAGGATAGTTATATAAAATTTGAAAATCAACTAAGTAATATTATTTGTACTATTTTAAGTGAGAAGCGATTTGGAGAATTATTAGAGTATCGTTCAACTGAGTTGGTTACATTGATTAATTCCTTAAATGAGGGGATAATTATATTGGATAATAATATGAAAATAATGACAAAAAATAACTATATCAATGAAAGACTTGATTTAGATATAAATCTTATTTTAGATATTGAGGAGATAATACCAAAAAAGAGTTTAGAAGAATTAGATAAAAAACATTTCTATGGAGAAGTTGGACCTGTTAAAATCGGGGAATATGAATTTATTATTAACTCAAATATAATAAAAATTGGGGGAAGTAAGCAAGGGATAATTTTAGTGTTTTCTGATTTTAATAAGATGAAGGAATCTGTTTTAAAGTCTGATTTAAACAAACATATAACTACCTTTGATAATATAATCGGAGAAAGTGAACTTCTTATAAATGCCAAGCGACAAGCTATTCAGGTTGCTGAAAAGGATGTATCTGTGTTATTAATAGGAGAAACAGGTACTGGTAAAGAAATATTTGCAAGGGCAATACATACAGCTAGTCATCGTAGGGAAGATGTTTTTATGGCTATTAATTGCGGAGCAATTCCAGAAAATCTAATAGAATCTGAATTGTTTGGATATGAGAAAGGATCTTTTACTGGTGCAAATACTACTGGGAAAATAGGTAAGTTTGAAATAGCAAAAGAAGGAACATTATTTTTAGATGAAATAGGAGATTTACCATATTCTATGCAGGTAAAAATCCTACGTGCTCTTGAAGAAAAGGAAATAACCAAAGTAGGAGGACATAAGTCTATTAAAGTTAACCCTAGAGTTATTTCTGCCACTCATAGAGATTTGCATAAGATGGTAAGAGAAGGGTGTTTTAGAGAGGATTTATTATATAGATTAAATGTAGTTCCTATTTATATACCACCCTTGAGGGAACGAGGATATGATATTATAATGCTCTCCAGATACTTTCTAAATCATTTTTCTAAAATATATAAAAAGGATTTACTTGGGTTTTCGGCAGAATGTGAAAAGTATCTATTAGGATACTCCTATCCAGGGAATATTAGGGAGCTAAAAAATCTTATAGAATATGCTACTATTTTTGAAGAAGATAGTATTGTAGGTGTAAAAAATATAAGAAAGAAAATAGATTCTAAAGACAAACAGGATAGTAAAACATTGGCTGAAATGACTAAGATTTATGAAAAAACTATTATAGAAAATTATCTAAATCGCTATGGAAATAGTTTAGAGGGAAAGACAGAGGTGGCTAAACAGCTAGGTATAAGTATGGCTACTCTTTATAGAAAGATAGAATAATCATAAGAAAATCTGATGGATTACATCAGATTTTCATTTCCTTCAATATTCTAATATAGTGATTTGCTTCTCTTAAAATATGGTCACCTAATAATGGTGGAATAATTGATTTTATCTTACAATTCAACAATCCTTCTACAGCAGATACTTTAAAATCTCTAAATTCTTTAGTAGTAATTAAACTCTTTTCAGCTAATTGTTTTTCATGACATTTAATAGATTCCTTTACTAATTCTTCAAACTTTTTAACAAATTCTTCAGCTCTACGTTTTAAATCTTTTTCAGTAGGGTCCAACATTCCATCTATGAATTCTCCGTGGTCTTCCATTATATGATTCCAAAATCTAAGTTCATCGCATATGGGTTTATTAGGCAATGTTTTTTCTATTAGGCATAATAGTAGGTCTTTATAGAGCTTTGCTTCATCAATAAGATGATGTAACATATGGGGATACATTGTCATAAATATTTTGCAATTTAAAAATAAATCTAAGAGTTTTTCTTTAAATTTTATTACTTCTTCTAGAAGATTTAAGGATCTGCAATTAATATTTTGCACCTTTTCTTCTAACCATTCTGTATAGTCAAAATCGGGATCTGACCTTAAATCTAATTCAGCTTCAGTAATATTAGTATTTATTTTTAATCCAGTTAGTGTAGACGTTATTTCTTCTGCTCTAAGTGTATAGTTGGTGACTAATTCATTTGATTTTAATACGCTTTCTCTTATGGCACAGTTTCCAAATATAATTGTTTCTCATAAAAGGTCTTCAAAAGAAGATTTAAGTAAGTTGGATTCAGTAATATAAGAAGCATTGACAGATGGAAGATTTACTTCTATTAAAGCTAAATGTTCCTTCATGATTCTTTGGAAAAACAAATTTGTTTCTAATGAAGCTTGAATAAATTCTTTTCTTGCCAGCAAAAAAATCCCCCCTCAATAATTATATGAATTAATACATACTATTATGAGAGAGGAGTTTTGTTACTAATTTAACCTGTCATTTAATTTGTTTCTGATTTCATCATTAATTATATTATTATTTGCTTTCAAATCATTTACAAAACCTTGTATTATATTTGCAAAATTAGTATATTCGTATTTTTCTATGGTCTTTTCAAATTCATTTATGACTTTTTCTTTCATTACAAATGTTCCTATATCGAAGTTTGGATCATGATTATCTCCAAAAAAATAAGTTTGCATATACCAATTATAGATTTCATTTATCTTTGGTAAAAAATTTGAATAAGGATAGATCATTTTAAAACTTTCAACTAAAAGTATTCTTTCTGCTAATTTATCCATGGTTATTACTAGACTTCCATCATTCATAAAAGGTTCATTAGTTTCTAATGCTAATATCTTTAGATAATCACTATATTCATTAGTTATATTTTCTTCAAATATAGTTACAAGTTTTTGGTTATCAACTTGATAATAATATATCCCTTCAGAAGTCACTAATTTATATCCTAAATTAATATGCTCCACTAGATGCTTTTTTAATTCTTCTTCGTCTTTTAGTACTTTTTCACGATTCAAGTATTCTAGACTATTTAGTTTTTCCATGGATAAACCATATTTTTTAAATAAATAATCAAAGTTTTCATTATTTTGATATTTGATAAATAGATTTTCTATTTCAATTCCTGCATCGTAGGACATTTCTTCTAGATGTTCAATATAATTTATTAAAAGCTCAGTATTGTGAAATTTAGATAGTTGACTTTTATGCTCATCCATATATTTTAAGCTTTCAGAAAAATCATTTTCTATTAAAGTTTTGGCTTCATTAAATACTTCTATATTGGAGTCGTCCTTAGAATAATCTTTTCTTTCTATTTTAACTAAATCAGCACTGTCGCTACCATCCCATTTATACCAGAGAGTCATTTTATCAGAGTCAACAGAGGAGGAATCTTCTGTTTCCGGATCCACAGTATATATGCTAAATTCAAGTATACCATCGTTATCTATGTCTTTAATCTGGTTATTAGTATATATAGATATTAAAGATAATTTTTTATCATTAAGTATGTTTTTTAATTTTTCATCTTCTAATACAAACCCATAGGTTAATCCTGAATGAGCACCAACTTGATTGTTTAAAAGTAATCCATTTTGATTTTCAGATATTTTTCCTATTACAATTTGATAGTTATCATTATCATAATTCATTGAAACCTTATCTATGGAAACATATTTTTCACCATTAAATTTGTAAATTTCTAAACTTCCTTCATCATTTACATTATTAGGATCTCTTTTATTAAATATAGCCAGTTCAGGAATATTATCTTCACTAAGATTGCCTAGTGCATAAATGGGAGATTTACTTTCAGTAAGTTCAGAACTAAATTTATACATATGTTCTATATAGGACGCATCCTTTAAAAAGTCATAATTAGAGCCTTTGGATATGATAATTTCCTTAATTGACTGCTCTAAATTTAATGTAGTTGGAAAACTTTCATTTTTAGAACAAGCTATAGTAAAAATAGTTAGACATAGGATGGATATTATGAATTTTATAGACTTTTTCCACATACAATATTCTCCTTTCAATATTTATATTATACACTTGAACAATAGGCTTTAGGTAACAAACAAGTTACAAAAATAATATATAATTATTAAAACTATTGATGAAGGATTTAAAGAATGGTATTATCTAATCATAATAATAAATAAGTTATATTTTCAAAATGATGCTGAGAATATATAAGATATTTAATATTATTCTGTATTTTGAACATGCTAAAGTCATAGCAAATACATAGGAAGGAAGTGGTAAAATGGAAGTCAAGGTAAAGATTTGTATGGGGACTCATTGTACAATGATGGGGAATTTAAATTTAGAAGAAAATCTTGAAAGATTACAATCAGAATATCCAGATCAAATTGAAATTGAAGCAGTAAAATGTTTAAAGTATTGTGAGAATAATAAAGCACCTGTAGTTGAACTAAATGGCAAGATAATTACAAATGCCAGTGCAGAAATAGTTATGTCAGAAATTCTTGAGGTGGTAAAATGATGAGAGGCATCTTTACTCCCATTACATATATAAGAAGACAAGTATTTACAGAAATCGCAAAGATAGCTTGGGAAGGAAGAGATCCATTAGAAGTAGACGATATACCATATAAGGTAATTAGTGGTGAAGTACCTTTATACAGGGGAAGTATTTTTCATGAAAGAGCTATTGTTGCAGCTAGAACTAGGCTTGGACTAGGTTTAGATAGAAAAGTAAATGTGGATAATGGTCGTCTATCTAAGGTAGTAGATGAAGCAGTAGTGACCCATAGTATAATCAAAGAACCATTAGTTAATGTGATTCCATTTGCTTGTACTGCATGCGAAAGCTCTAAACATTTTGTTACTGATAATTGCAGAAAGTGTATTGCCCATCCTTGTATAATAGTATGTCCTGTGAATGCTATTTCCATGGGAAAGGATAGAGCTATAATAGATAAAGATAAATGTATAGATTGTGGAAAATGTGCTAAGGCTTGTCAATATCATGCTATTATGAAATTAGAAAGACCTTGTAAAGCTGCATGTGGAGTAGATGCCATAGAATCTGATGAATTGGGCAGAGCAAAGATAAATTATGATAAATGTGTAAGTTGTGGTATGTGTATAGTAAATTGTCCTTTTGCGGCAATTACAGATAAAACAGATATATTTCAATTGGTTCTTGCTATTAAAAGGGGAGAAGAAGTTCACGCAATAATAGCACCTTCTTTTGTAGGTCAATTTGGACCTTTTGCAACGCCTGGTAAAATAGTAAAAGCAGCAAAGAACTTAGGGTTTACAGAAATTATAGAGGTGGCATTAGGAGCAGACGTTGCTGCTAAACATGAGGCTGAAATGTTTCCACAACTTGTACCAGAAAAACAACCATTTTTAGGGACATCTTGCTGTCCGTCTTGGACTATGACGGCTAAGAAATTTTTCCCTGATTTATACCAATATATATCTTCATCTAATACACCTATGGTAGAGACTGCTAAGGCGATTAAGAGAAGAAGTCCAAGTGGCAAGATAGTATTTATAGGCCCATGTATCTCAAAGAAAATTGAAGCAATGGAGGATGAGGTTCGACCATATGTTGATTTTGTACTTACCTATGAAGAACTTGCAGCAATATTTGTAGCAGCCAATATTGACGTTGCTGAAATTGAAGAAGATGAAATTGTTGCAGATGCATCAACAAAAGGAAGAAACTTTGCTTTTGCATCAGGAGTTGCAGCATCAGTGAAGGCAAGTATAGAAAAAGCACATCCAGATGTAAATGCCCTAACTCATAATGCCAACGGACTATCAGAATGCCGTAAGATGTTAGCCATGGCAAAGGCAGGAAAATTCAATGGCTACCTATTGGAGGGAATGGCATGCCCAGGAGGTTGTGTAGGAGGACCAGGAACAATGTTGCCAATAGAGAAAGCTGAAAAAGAAGCAAAAGATTTTGCTAAGAAATCACCATATGATAATGTTTTTGAAAATCCATTTATAGAATAAATAAAGTTTAACTTAAAAAGGGTAAAAGATTGATAAAAACTTTTACCCTTTAACTTTAGTAAAATCAAAGTAAAAGCAATGTTAAGAAATAAACAATATTAGTATAAAAATATTTAATATTAATTAATTATATATAAAAAGTATTTTATTAAAAGAGTTAAAATAGTCGAAAAAATTATAATAATATGTATTGACTAAAATAATAATTTTGATAAAATTACATTATTAAGATTTAATAAATTCTTCAATATATTGAAACAAGCAGGTTTGATAATTCTATTCTTTTTGAAAATTCTAGCATTCTAATCAAGATTATAATTGATGATCGGAGTAAATATCCAATGTAAATAAGAACACTTTTATAAGGGATTTCTAAAAATCAAGGTTAAATAATTAACAAAATATATAAAAATAATTAGGAGGTTAAATTATGCTTACTTTGGAGATGAAAGATACCATTGATGAAGTTGTAATGAAACATGGAAGTAACCAATCTTCAATAATTACTATTTTACAAGAAATTCAAGGAAATTATAGGTACTTGCCTGAAGAAGTGTTGGAGTACATAGCAAATAAGATGGATATTACTCCCTCTAAAATTTATGGTATTGCCACATTTTATGAGAACTTTTCATTGGAACCAAAAGGAAAATATGTTATTAAGATTTGTGATGGTACAGCATGTCATGTTAGAAAGTCTATACCTATACTTAATGCGTTGCACAAGGAGCTAGGTCTTAGTAAAGATAAACAAACTACAGATGATTTGATGTTCACTGTTGAAACAGTATCATGTCTTGGAGCTTGTGGTTTAGCACCAGTACTAAATATCAATGAAAAGGTTTATGGCAAAATGACTCCTGAATCTACAGTGGAACTCTTAAATAAATTAAGGGAGGAAATATAGATGACAATAGCTAGTATTCAAGAACTTATGGATGTATCTAAGGCATTTAAGAATTCTTTAGATAAACAATATAAGCAAGTCCTAGTTTGTGGAGGGACAGGCTGTGTAGCAGGTGGTTCATTAGAGATTTATGCTGAGATAAAAAGACTAATAGAAGAAAAAGGTATATTGGCAGATGTGGAATTATATGAAGAAAATGAGGGCGTAGGAATAAAAAAGTCTGGATGTCATGGGTTTTGTGAGGCAGGTCCATTAGTTAGAATTGAACCAGATAAATTTCTATATTTAAAGGTTGGATTAGAGGATTGTGAGGAAATTGTAAATACTACTTTAGTAGAGGGAAAACCGATTGAAAGACTTATGTACAGTAAAGATAATAAAGTCTATCACCAACAGGAAGAAATACCTTTCTATAAATCCCAAACTAGAGTTGTATTGGAACATTGCGGACATATAGATGCAGAGTCTATTGAAGAATATATTGCTTATGGTGGATACCAAGCATTAGCTAAAGCTTTAGATACTATGACGCCAGAGGAAGTTTGTAAAGAAATATCTGATGCAAACTTACGTGGAAGAGGGGGCGGAGGCTATCCTGCTGGAAAGAAGTGGCTGCAAGTTTTATCCTATGATAGTGATATGAAGTATGTAGTATGTAACGGTGATGAAGGAGATCCAGGTGCGTTTATGGATAGGTCTTTAATGGAAGGGGATCCTCACAATATTATTGAAGGTATGGCTATTGCTGCCTATGCTACTGGAGCATCAGAAGGATATATTTATGTTAGAGCAGAATATCCTTTGGCAGTTGCTAGGCTGAACAAAGCTATAGAACAAGCAAGAAAAATCGGATTACTAGGAAAAAACATTTTAGGTACAAGTTTAAACTTTGAACTTCATGTAAATCAAGGAGCTGGAGCCTTTGTATGTGGTGAAGGTAGTGCCCTTATTGCATCTATTGAAGGGGAAAGAGGAATGCCTAGAGTAAAGGCAAAGAGAACTGTAGAAGAGGGACTTTGGAGAAAACCTACTGTCCTTAATAATGTGGAGACTTTTGCCAATGTTAGACATATAATTATGAATGGCGCAGAATGGTATAAATCCTATGGAACAAAGGGAAGTCCAGGAACAAAGGCGTTTGCACTGACTGGAAATGTGAATAATACTGGATTAATAGAAGTGCCTATGGGAACAACTCTTAGGGAGATTATATTCAATATAGGTGGAGGAATTAAAGATAATAAAGGATTTAAGGCAGTTCAAATAGGAGGACCATCAGGTGGATGTTTAACGGAAGAACATTTAGATATGTCCCTGGATTTTGACTCCTTAACAGATGCTGGTGCTATGATTGGCTCTGGTGGAATGGTAATAATGGATGAAGATACTTGTATGGTAGAAGTAGCCAGATTCTTTATGAACTTTACCCAAAATGAATCCTGTGGAAAATGTGTTCCTTGTAGAGAAGGAACTAAGATTATGTTAAATATTTTAGAAAAAATAGTATCTGGACAAGGAACAGTAGAAGATTTAGACTTACTTGAGGAGATGGCAGATACCATAACCAATACTGCTCTTTGTGGATTAGGTAAAACTGCGGCAAATCCTGTAGTCAGTTCCTTAAAATATTTTAAAGACGAATATTTAGACCATGTAGAAAATAAGAGATGTTCTACAAAGACTTGCCAAGGATTAAAGGTAATAGAAATTAGCTCTGAGCTTTGCAAAGGATGTAGTAAGTGTAGCAGAATTTGTCCTGTAGGTGCAATTAGTGGAAAAATAAAGGAACCATTTGAAATTGATCAAAATAAATGTATTAAATGCGGTGCTTGTATAGAATCCTGTGCATTCGCAGCTATAAGGGAGGCTTAGGCATGAAAGGTACAATGATTATAGATGGTAGAAAAATAGATTTTGATGGAGAGAAAAATATATTAGAAGTAGTTAGAAAAGCTGGTATAAGTTTACCTACATTTTGTTACCATTCAGAATTAAGTATTTATGGTGCTTGTAGAATGTGTATGGTGGAAGATAAATGGGGAAATACTTTTGCATCATGTTCTCAATTACCAAAGGATGGTATGGAAGTATTTACAAATACTCCAAAGGTACAAAAATATAGAAAAAATATACTTGAAATGATACTGGCAAACCATGATAGAGATTGTACTGCCTGTGATAGAACTGGTAAATGTCAACTTCAAGAATTAGCTGTTAGATTTGGTATAAAGGATATTAGATTTGATGAAATAGAGAAAAGTCTGCCAATAGATAAGTCTAGTTTAAGTATAGTAAGAAATCCAAATAAATGTATATTATGTGGAGACTGTGTAAGAGTATGTGAAGAAGTTCAAGGAGTAGGTGCTCTAAGTTTTGCTCATAGAGGTTCAAGTATGACAGTATCTGCTGCTTTTGATAGGGATATTGCTGAAGTAAACTGTATAAATTGTGGACAATGTAGAGCAGTTTGTCCTACAGGAGCCATTATAATTAAGAAGGAAAATCATAAAGTGTGGGAAGCAATTCATAACAAGAGAAAGAGAGTAATAGCTCAAGTAGCACCAGCAGTAAGAGTAGCCTTAGGTGAAGAATTTGGATTGGAGCCTGGAGAAATTACTATAGGTAAAATAGTTGCAGCTCTTAAAACCCTTGGAATCCATGAAGTTTATGATACGGCATTTGCTGCAGATATGACAGTAATAGAAGAAAGCAAAGAATTTGTAGAAAGACTAACTAAAGGAGAAAACCTACCACTATTTACTTCCTGTTGTCCAGGATGGGTTAAATTTGCAGAAAACAAATTCCCAGATATGGTAGATAATATTTCCACGTGTAAATCTCCTCAGCAAATGTTTGGGGCAGTTATAAAGGAATATTATAAGAAAATAGATAAAGAAGAAGATAAAGAAACTATATTAATTTCAGTAATGCCTTGTACTGCAAAAAAAGCGGAGGCAGCTAGGGAAGAATTTGAATATAACGGTGTTAAAGATGTAGACATAGTAATCACTACTCAAGAATTGGCACTTCTTATTAAAGAAGCAGGAATTATATTTGAACAATTAGAGGAAGAATCCTTTGATATGCCTTTTGGTTTAGCCAGTGGGTCTGGTATAATATTTGGTGCTACTGGTGGAGTAACTGAAGCTGTAGTTACTAGACTATTGAAAGATAAACCTGACCACTTTGCAAAGGATTTGTTATTTAGCGATGTTAGAGGAATGGAGAATTTAAAGGAAGCAAGTTTTGATGTAGATGGAAAAGAGGTTAAAGTTGCCATAGTTCATGGCCTGAAAGTTGCAAATGATTTAATAAATCAAATAAAAGCAGGAGAAAGGTATTACGATTTTGTTGAAGTAATGGCCTGTCCAGGCGGCTGTATAGCAGGTGGAGGACAGCCAGTTCCTATGGATACAGCTATGAGAAAGGAAAGAGCTAAAGGGCTTTATAAACTTGACAGAACATCCCATATTAAGAGTTCAGAAAAAAATCCTTTGGTGATGTCCTTGTTTGAAGATTTATTAAAGGATAATCATGAATTATTACATGTACACAAGAAGTCAGAGGCTGACGCTTAATTGTGAATTAATAATTGGCAGTATGGATAATATCCATATTGCCAATTATAGTATCTCTAAGAAACTTAAAGAGAGGGAAACCAATGAAGACAAAGAATTTAATAGATAAATTATATAAAAATAATTATTTAGATTTTGATGAAATAGTATATATACTTAATCATATTGAAAATCAAGGAAAAGACTACCTTATAGAAAAAGCTCATGAAACCCGAATGAAAACCTATGGAAATAAGGTTTATATGAGAGGTTTAATTGAATTTAGTAATTATTGTACAAAGGGATGTAAATATTGTGGTATAAACTCTTTCAACAAGAATGTGGAAAGATATAGATTAAATTTAGAGGAAATTCAGGAGTGTTCAGAATTAGGCTATAGTCTAGGATATAGAACTTTCGTACTTCAAGGTGGAGAAGATAATTACTATTCAGATGATATGATAGTGGAAATAATAAAGGAAATAAAAAATAAATATAAAGATGTGGCAGTTACCCTTTCCCTAGGAGAAAAGCCTTATGAATCCTATGAGAAATATTATAATGCTGGAGCAGATAGATACCTTTTAAGACATGAAACAGCCAGTAAAGAATTATTTGAAAAGATACATATAAATACAGATTATAATAACAGAATAGAATCCTTGTGGAATCTAAAGAAAATAGGATACCAAGTAGGAGCAGGATTTATGGTTGGTATACCAACACAGACTAAGGAAGATTTAGCCAAGGATTTATTATTTTTAAAAGAATTAGACCCAGAAATGGTAGGTATAGGACCATTTATTCCACATAAAGATACTATTTATAAAAATCAACAGGGTGGTACTTTGGAAGACACTATTACTATGATTGCTTTAACTAGATTATTTTTACCCCATGGATTATTACCAGCAACAACAGCACTAGGAACCATTGATCCCCTTGGAAGGGAAAAAGGAATAAAGGCAGGAGCAAATGTAGTTATGCCAAATCTATCACCTACTACTGTAAGAGAAAAATATTCTCTATATGATGGAAAGATTTGTACTGGAGATGAAGCAGCAGAGTGTAGAAATTGTATAGAAAAAAGAATAGTATCATCAGGATTTTCCATAGACATGTCTAGAGGAGACAATATAAAATGGAGGCAGAATAATGATTAACCATGAATTTATATATAAATTATTGGAAGAAACTAAAAATGTGGCAAAAGAAGATATTAAAAGAGTGCTAAATAAAGCTAGAAATAAAGAAAATCTTTCTTTTAAAGATATAGCCATTTTACTTCAAGTAGAAGATGAAAATGAATTAAAGGAAATCTATAAAATTGCAGGAGAAGTTAAAAGAAGTATTTATGGTAATAGAATTGTGATTTTTGCTCCCCTTTATGTAAGTGATTATTGTGTGAATAATTGTAGTTATTGTGGATATAAGTACAACAATGAATTTAACAGAAGAAAATTAACGAAAGAGGAAATACAAGAAGAAGTAAAATTATTGGAAAAAATGGGACACAAAAGATTAGCCTTAGAAGCAGGAGAAGATCCAGTAAATTGTGATATAGATTATATACTAGATGCAATAAAATCCATATATGAGACTCAAAATGATAATGGAGTTATTAGAAGGATTAATGTAAACATAGCATCTACTACAGTAGAAAACTATAAAAAACTTAAAGAAGCTGGAATAGGAACTTACATATTATTCCAGGAAACTTATCATAAACCAACCTATGAAAAGGCACATCTAAATGGACCTAAGGCAAACTATGATTATCATTTAACTGCCTTTAACAGAGCTATGGAAGCTGGCATAGATGATGTGGGAGCAGGAGTATTATTTGGACTTTACGATTATAAGTTTGAGATATTGGCTTTAATGCTTCACAATGAATATTTAGAAAAAGAATATGGAGTAGGATTTCATACTATTTCTGTACCAAGACTTAAAAAAGCACAGGGAATGAACTTAGAAGAATTTCCTTATTTATTAACTGATGAGGAATTTAAAAAAATTGTCGCTATTATAAGACTGGCAGTTCCCTTTACAGGAATTATTTTATCTACAAGAGAAACCCATAAGATAAGAAAAGAAGTAATAGAATATGGGGTTTCTCAAATAAGTGCAGGTTCTTGTACAGGTGTAGGAGGATATAAGGAAAGTGAAGAAGGAAATAAATTGCAGTTTGAAGTATCAGATAATAGAAAACCCTTTGAAGTAATAAGAGAGCTAATAGAAGAGGGACATGTTCCCTCTTATTGTACAGCTTGCTATAGAATGGGAAGAACTGGAGACAGATTCATGAGTCTTGCAAAATCTGGACAAATACAAAATATATGTGGACCGAATGCTATGATGACTCTTTTAGAATATTCCTTAGACTATGGTGACGAAGAACTTCAAAACACCGTAGATAATATGATCAATAGAGAAATAGAGAATATAGAAAGGGAAGATATAAGAAATCTTCTTTTAAATAAGATAGATAGGATAAAAAAAGGAGAAAGGGATTTATATTTATAAATAGGTGAAAGATTATGAAAACACCAAAGGCTAATAGAAAACATATAGGATTCTATGGAAAAAGAAATGCAGGAAAATCATCTATTATGAATGCTATTATAGGGCAGGAAATATCCTTAGTATCGGAAATTAAAGGTACTACAACAGATCCAGTATCTAAGGCAGTGGAGTTAATTCCATTTGGACCTGTGGTTTTTATAGATACAGGGGGAATAGATGATGAAGGTTGTCTTGGAGAACTGAGAGTAGAAAAAACCATAAAAACCCTAGAAAAAATAGATTTTGCTATATATGTAATAGAGATAGATGATATAGATAATAAGTATCATGAAAAATTTATAGAGGAATTCAAAAAGAGAGATATTCCCTATATTATAGTTATCAATAAAATAGATATAGTTTTAGAGGAAAGATTGGAAGAAATTAAGAGAAAGTGGAATAGTGCTGTATTTATATCTATAAAGGACAATGCCACAATATCTATTTTAAAGGATGAATTAATAAAAAGACTTGATGTAGAAAAGGAAGAGGAAACTTTAATAGGAGATATTATTTCCTATGGTGGAAAGGTAATAATGGTAGTCCCAATAGATGGAGAAGCACCAAAGGGAAGACTAATTTTACCTCAAGTTCAACTAATAAGAGATTGTTTAGACCATGGAATAAAATCCTATGTAGTAAGAGATACAGAATTGGCTTCAGCAATAGAGGATTTAAAGGATATAGACCTTGTGATCACAGATTCTAAAATATTTAAAGAGGTAGATAAAATAGTACCGAAAAGTATAAATCTCACTAGCTTTTCTATTATAATGGCTAGGCAAAAAGGAGATTTAAATACTTTCTTAAATGGAATAAGAACTGTTGAAGGGTTAAGAGAAAAAGAAATCCCTAAAATTCTAATTATGGAAAGTTGTTCCCATAATACCTCTCATGAGGATATAGGAAAGGTAAAGATTCCCACACTGCTAACTAAACATCTAGGTAAAAAAATAGACTTTAATTTTAGAATGGGAGAGGATTTTCCAAAGGATTTAGAAACCTATGATTTGGTAATACACTGTGGATCTTGTATGTTAAATAAGAGGACCATGGAGAATAGGATAAAGATATGTAGTGACAAAGGAGTACCTATTACCAATTATGGAATATTATTGGCATATTTGACTGGAATACTTAATAGAGCTGTAAAGGTATTTATGGACAACAGGAATAATGTCAGTCTTTAGGATAAAGAACAAGGCAGATGATGATATGATACCTCATCATCTGCCTTGTTTTAATTTAGATGAAAATATTAGTTGAAAAAAGAAGGAATTTGGGAATTTATGCAGAATTAAATATGTTATAAGAATTTGCTGTATGAATAAAAATTTTAGGGGAACTTGAAAATGAATACTCATGAAAAAGCTATAGAGGTCATGAAGGAATTATTTGCAAAGGATTGTCAGTTTTCAATGGCAACAGTAAAAGATAATGTGCCATCAGTTCGAGTTGTGGATACTTTCTATGAAGATAACTCATTTTATGTAGTCACATATTCAAAAACCCAAAAGGTTCAGGAATTAAAGAATAATAGCCCAGTTGCACTATGTAATGAGTTCTACCGATTTAGTGGAAATGGCTATAATATTGGATATCCATTGCTAACGGAAAATAAAGAGATTAGAGAAAAATTGATAAAGGTATTTGAGCCTTGGTATTTCGCACATAATAATGAGAATGATGAAGATATGTGTTATGTAAGAATTGAACTTAATGAAGGATTTTTCTATAAGGATGGAGTAGGATATAAAGTAAACTTTAAAACAAAAGAAGCAAAACAGTTTCCATTTGATATTGATCCTGTATTATGATTTTTAATGTTATATATATAGGTATGTGGAGCAAATCACCTAGATATGTTTAGGATTATAGCAAGTCCATGAATAATCAAAATAGTAATGAGAACTGAGGTAAATGAATATAATGGAGTATTTGAGAAAAGAAATAATAGTAAAAGGGAGGAAAAATCATGCTAAAAAGAGATTTTCCTATACTGGAGTTTGATTCTAGTCCAAGGGCTAAAATTGAGCCGTCTGAAGTTATAAAAAGACAAGATGTTCCTGAGTATTGTGTGATTACATTTTTTGGTGATGTTATTAAGAAAATGTTAGATGAAGGAAAATTAAAGGAAATTGCTAAATTTTATACAGCAACAGTTGTATTGCCTATATATGAAACAGAATTTAATGGCAAACCAATAGGAATAGTTCAAGGTTACTTGGGATCAGCGGGTTCTGGTGCACAACTGGAAGAACTAATAGCAATGGGATTTAAGAAGTTCATTGTATGTGGAGCAGCAGGCGTATTGAAGAAGAATATCCAAGTAGGACATTTGGTTGTTCCCTATTCAGCAGTTAGAGATGAAGGATTATCATATCACTATTTAGAACCATCTAGAGAAGTAGAATGCAACGAACAGGCTTTAAAATGTATTACAGATTATCTTGAAAATAATCAGATACCATTTATCAAAGCTAAAACATGGACTACAGATTCATTTTATCGAGAAACAGAAGAGAAAATAGCATTGCGTGTTTCAGAGGGATGCGTAACTGTTGAAATGGAAGCAGCTGCATTTTTTGCAGTATCTAAATTTAGAAATGTTGTCTTAGGACAGATACTTCATGGTGGTGATGATTTAAGTGGAATTCAATGGGATTCCAGAAATTGGGTAAGGAGAGAAGATCTTAGAATTAATCTAGTGGACTTATCCATGACCATTTGTTTAGAGTTGTAGTTTTTATATAAATTAAGGTTAAATTTGAATTAGGATAGTATGTCAAGTGGAAAATAAATCCATTATTTGAACTTATGTAGAAGATGCTGGACATGAATTATGTACTACAGTATTTGAAAGAGACGAATTATATAAATGGCTATTTGAAAAATCAAAATAAAATAGAATCATGGGACAGAGTTTAGGGAATTCTTGTTAAGAATATCAAGGTGTTAGCGAATCACCTATATAAAAATAGTGATGACTAAAGTTTTTTTAATGAATAGTATTTATTAGTATATATGTATTAGAATAAAATTTTAGATAGGATGTGAATTACTTGAAGAAAGTTAGAGTTAAACCTTCAAAATTTAGTTCTGCCATAGCAGGAGTAATAGGAATTATTTTTGTAATATTTGGTATTACTCAAATTTCAGTCATGGGGATATTTGGAGTAGTTTGGACATTAGGTGCTACTGGAGTTACGGGGTATCATTTATATAATCTATTTAGTTCAAAAGGAGCTGGAGTATATGAAATTGATATACATGAGCAGCAAGAGGATTTTGATGCTAAACTCCGAAAGCTTGATAAATTATATCAAGATGGGATTATTTCAAAGGAAGAATATGAAATCAAGAAAGCTGAAATATTGAACTCAAAATGGTAATGATAGCAACATTTTAAATATTGTTATAATTTTTAAATACAAGTGAAATTATAAAATGTTTTATAGCTTAGGAGGAATAGACATGGACAATTTATCAGCTTATAAAGGTATAAATCAGTTTGGTAGAGCCTATGAAATTATGTTGGAAAATGATATTCATGGAAAAAATTCTGTAGATATAGTTATTTTTGAAAATATGATTAGATTATGTGACGATACTAAAGAATATTTATATGAAGATTATACTAAAAAAGAAATTGAATATATTCTAGGTTCAAGAGCTGATTTGGAAAGTCTTGTATATAAACTTATTTCTGAAGTTACCTCAGTGGAAGATAAGATTATAAAGATTGTATCATTTTGTTCAAGATTATATGAAATAATTGAAAGTGATGATTTAGATGATATGATATTTGGAGGAACAGAAGAACATATTATAAAACGTGGTTCTAATTGGTGTACAGATATTTCAAGAGTAGCTTGTATTCTATATCAATTAATTGGATTACCATCACGTATAATACAACTATTTAATATTCATTACGCATATAGTGGACATGTAGTAGTTGAAGTCTTTAGAAATAATACATGGGGAGTTGTAGATCCAACAAATGATATTGCCTATAGTCATATAGATGGTACTCCTGCTTCAGCATGGGATGTTATGAATAAAAATGGAGATATTTTAGCAAAAGATAGTAGCGGACATACTTCAGATATTGATTTTAATCAATTTAGTGGGATCGCAATTTCAAATTATTATATAAATGACCACATAAACTATGATTACTCAGTAAGTGGCATTAATCAGTACTATAAAGGTATCCTAGAAATGAGTGATAAAGGCTGGCCAGGAGGAATAAGATGGCTTTATGGTGAGGATGGTAAGTAGTAATAATAATGGCTTAATGACTACATTGACAAGATTGGATAATGCAATTGAACTGATACTTTATAGAAACTTATTAAATTTGAATAGGAGGAATTATCCATGGGAGAGCTATCAACATTAATAAACATTGGAAACAAAGTTGAGCAACAATTAAATGAAGTTGGCATAGGAACCATTAATCAATTGATTGAAACTGGTAGTAGGCAAGCTTGGCTGAGAATAAAGGAAATCGATGACTCTGCCTGTATAAATAGGTTATATGCTTTAGAAGGTGCAATACAAGGAATTCGATGGCATGATCTTTCAGAAGTTTCTAAGGAAGAGTTAAGGGA
Source organism: Tissierella pigra (assembly GCF_018917845.1). Taxonomy (NCBI): domain Bacteria; kingdom Bacillati; phylum Bacillota; class Tissierellia; order Tissierellales; family Tissierellaceae; genus Tissierella; species Tissierella pigra. Next base: position 2,956,711 of record NZ_JAHLPJ010000001.1, on the reverse strand, counting down.
GTTTTTTAACACCTATAAAAAATTGTAGAAGTAATAATACCTGAATGGAAGATTAGGGCTAATATCATTAGTGGGTTAATTTGAATTTTCTTAATTCCAATTTACATGAAGAAAGAAAATATATGATAGGAGGTATGAAATGAAAAGACAACTTATTTTAATAGCAGACATGGAAGGTGCAAGTGGGATTTTTGAAAATAATGTTGAAGCAATACGTCATGGTTCAGGGCTTTGGAGAATTAGAGGCATATTTTCCCCATACAATTCAAACTCCACCGATAAAAGCATTACTTGTTAATGGAATACACATAGCTGAAATTGGACAGGCTGCACTGAGTTTTTGTGGAACAAAATACATTGCCAATATTGGATGTAATGCGTCACATAAAGAAGCAAGGGAAATTTCTAAAAATGTTACTTGTATCACAGTAAAGAACAAGGCAACAGGATGGGAACCACTACCACAGGAAACTTACGGAATCATAAAAAATGGTGTAATTGAAGCAATAAAATCTATAGATCAAAAAGATATAGTTTCAATTAGTGAACCCTGCTATTTTTCTATGGAGTTGACAGAGGAATACTATTTTGAGCCGACAGAAATATTTCCATGGAAGGGTAACTTTACTGAAACTCTTGCTACGTGGGAATCACCAAATATTGAAATTGGACTTGAACTTTTTAATTATGTTAGAAGCTTTATCAAAAGGAAATGAAAATAAGAAATAGAAATATCAAGGATGTTTAATATAAGAATATCTAAAATTATACTAGGAGGTTCATAATGAGTAATAGTTTAGAATTATCTATAGTAAAAAATAAAGCTGATGTAACGACATTTTGGAAATTATTTGATAGTTATATTGATGAATTATCTGTAAATGCTTCGTTAGGAGATGACTTGGATTTAGATTATTTTTATTCAGATGAATATAGAAATGCAATTGAGAAACTTAGAATAAGAGATAAAAATCCATTGAGAATACTTTTTATAAATAAAGAAGAAATTATCATTGGTTTTTTAATGTATGTTACCTATTTTGATGAAGAGGGAAAATGTTTTTTAATGGAATGCTATATCCAGCCAAATTACCGAAATTTAGGTTATGGAAAGTTAGCTTATTTAAAGGCCCAAAACCATATTAACGATGAAGGTGCTTTATATATTGAACTTACACCGACAAATGAGGCAAATGAAAGATTTTGGAGCAGTGTTGGATTTGAGAAATCAGAGGATATGGATGAGGATAACAAATACTATTATAGAAAATTACTTTAAAGATACCATTGAACGAAAAAGATATTAATTACTATTATTAAATAAAGAAGGAGTTTGTTTTAATGACTTTATTAAAGGACGCTGAAAAATTAATAGATATAATTGAAAATAATTTATATTTGCAAAAAATAATTTCAGTTTTATCTGAACTTAAGGCTGAAGATTTTTATATTGGTGCAGGAGCTATTACTCAAACTGTGTGGAATATACTAACTAATCGACCAGTTGATTATGGTATAGATGATATTGATATAGTTTATTATAATCCTAAAAATATAGAAGAAAAATATGAGAGAGAAGTTATGGAATACTTAAATCAAGAATTAGATGGATTTCCTTTTTGGTTAGATGTTAAGAATCAGGCTAGGGTTCATTTATGGTATAGGGATAAATTTGGATATAATATTGAACCATATAAATCCATAGAGGATGCAATAGATACTTGGCCAACAACAGCTACCTCCTTGGGAGTAAGAAAGTTATCTGAAAAAGACTGGGAAGTTTATGCACCTTTTGGACTGAAGGATATTTTTCATATGAAGATTGTTGCTAATAATAGACAAATAACAAAAGAGATTTATGATAAAAAAGTTAAGAAATGGATTCAAAAATGGCCTGAATTAGATATAGTACAATGGGATAATATGTTAATTCCATTTGCTGATAATAAAAAGATATATATAAGAAAGTAAAATGAGCATAATATAGCGTCTCAGATAGAGTTTATGTACTTAAAAAAGCTATACAAGGAATAAACTGGAGGACAAGGGAATGAATGCACAGTATAATATACAATTTGAAAAGTTATGCAATATATTAGGTTTGGGCCATATAATTGGTTCTCCTAAAGCAATAACAGGTGGACTTCTACACAGAATGTATTTTATTGAAACCACACAAGGAAAATATGTAGTTAAAGCACTAAATCCTCAAATAATGCTTAGACCTACGGCAACGAAAAACTTTATTAATTCAGAGCAAATAGCCACTATGGCATCAAATAATATACCCGCTCTTCCAGCCAAAAAAATTAATGGTATTTCTATGCAGGAAATAGATAATCAATTCTATCTTGTTTTCGATTGGATAGAAGGGAAAAGTTTGAAACCTAATGAAATCAGAATAGTTCATTGTAAAAAAATAGGTACTATTCTTGCTGACATACATATGACGAATTTTTCTGAATTGGGAATAGCTAATGATTGGTCAGGTAATGGAGAGTTAGTAGATTAGAATTATTATTTGAAAGGGGGGCAAGAGAATAACACAGAATGGGCTAGTCAACTGCAAGAAATTTCTGATAATCTCTATGACTGGAATGACTTGGCAAACAAATCAGCAATGTTACTTTCGGCAGATATGGTTATTAGCCATAGGGATTTAGACCCCAAGAATGTTATGTGGAGTCAAGATAATCCTATTGTTATTGACTGGGAAGCAGCAGGATATATAAACCCTATGCAGGAATTGGTTGAAACGGCCATCTATTGGGCTGAAGATGAAATAGGAAATATTCACAAGGAAAAGTTTATGGTATTTATAGACGGATATAAAAAGAGATATGGAATATTAAAAGCAAATTGGAAAACGGTTTTGATAAATGGATTTTTAGGAAAACTTGGATGGTTGGAATATAATTTAAGGCGGTCCTTATGGATTGAATGTACAGATATGGAAGAACAGCAGATAGGGACTGACCAAGTAATGGGAACAATTAAGGCTATTAGATATTATGCAGATATGATGCCTGAATTAGAAAAGTGGTTAAATGATGAAATTTAGTAGAGGAGGTCAAGATATTAAGGGATAACTAGTATAGTTGTGAGAATCCATTGCTCTACTAGGTCAGAGAGATAACGTTACAGGATGAATGTATTTTTATATAATGCAATTAAAATAAATAGGAGGCGTTAATAACATGATCCAATCAATAGTGCATATAGCCTTAGTTGTTAGAGATTATGATGAGGCAATAGAGTTTTATACTAAGAAGTTAAACTTTACATTGGTTGAAGATACTTATCAGCCAGAACAAGATAAGAGATGGGTAGTTGTGTCTCCTCCAGGTTCAGTTGGGACAACAATATTACTGGCAAAAGCATCAAAACCTTAACAAGAGTTGTTTGTTGGAAATCAGACAGGAGGAAGAGTATTTTTGTTTTTGAATACAGATGATTTTTGGAGAGATTATAATGAAATGATGGCAAAAGGGATTGAATTTGTAAGAGAACCTAAAGAAGCTCCATATGGAACCGTTGCTGTTTTTAAAGATCTATACGGTAACTTATGGGATTTGTTAGAGCTAAACGAAGATCATCCAATTGCCAAACGAATGAAGTAAAACTTTTAAATATTTATATTGAGTAGGAAGGAATTTATTGTTTAGGAAAATTTATAGATCTGAGTTTTCATAGTAAATGTTATTCAGCCAGTAAAATATAAATAGAAAAGGAGATGAATATATGATTGAAAGGGATTATCAGGTTGATATGCACATTCATACTACAGCCTCAGATGGAACATGGACTGTTGAGGAATTATTAGAACTTATTATAAAGAACAATATAAAATTATTTTCCATTACAGATCATGACACTATCCAGAACAGTGTAGAGATATTATATAGTATTCCAAAAGATATTTATTATGTTATTGGTGTAGAAATTTCATGTACATATAATGGAGAAGAATATCATATAACTGCATACGATTTTGACTATGAAGATAGAAAATTAAATGAGTTACTGGAGTTTAATCAAATACAAAGGAAAGAATTTAATACTAAAGTTATTCAATATGCAAAAAAGACAAATAAAATAAAAGATATTAAAGACTACTACTCCTATGAATACAATAGGAATAGAGGTGGGTGGGAATCATTAAATTATCTATTAGATAAGAATATAGTTAGTAATTTTAAAGATTATTTTGAAATAATAAAATCAAGTAATGAAAAATTATATTTTAAGAACCCAAAAGAAATAATCAAAATAATTAAGGAGGCAGGAGGACATTCATTCTTGGCTCATCCTAGTGCATATCAAGGAGGAGAAAAGCTATCTTTAGAAGTTTTGGAGGAATGGAAGGACTATGGAATTTCAGGTATTGAATGCTATTCTCCATATTTAAAAAACATAGAAGATGCAAATTATTATATAAAGTTTTGTGAAGAAAATAATTTGATGATTTCAGCAGGTTCAGACTGTCATGGTGAATTTAATAATAGGGTTTTAGGTATTCCAAAAGTTAATATAGATAAAATAAATATGGATTTTATTAAAAATATATAAAAGTTCTGTATTTTAAGTTTAGGAGAGTTTAGAATTCCAACTTAAAATCTAAAATGAGAATGGATATAGATATTAACCATTCTCATTTTATTTTTTAAAATATATACTAAAAGAGAGGTACTAAGAAAGTTTTGTAGAATATAGTTAAGATAGATTATTATTGAAATTAAATAAAGCCAATAATCGAAGGAGGAGCTTATGAATAGATTAGAAGAAGTTCGTAAAGTTGTAGATAAAATATTAATGGAACAATTGGATTTAGAGGAAAGGCGTTGTGGTTATGTTCATTTATATGGTGTAGCTGATATTTGCAGTTTACTTGCATTAAAAAGAGGCTTGGATGTTGAATTATGTTCAGTGGCAGGAATGCTTCATGACATTTGGACTTATAAAACCGGATGTAGTATAGACCATGGAAAATTAGGCTCTATTGAAGCAAGAAAAATTTTAAATGATATTAATATATTTAGTGAAGAAGAAATTGATATTATTTGTAGTTCGATATTTACACATAGTAATAAACAAGATATAGATAATGATTATTGTGAGTTACTTAAAGATGCTGATGTACTTCAGCATTATTTATATAATACTAATCTTCCAATTATTGAAACAGAGAAGGATAGGTTGAATATTTTATTTAAAGAATTAGGTCTTAGTCTATAGTTAACCTAGATTATGTAATGGCGAAGGAGGAAAAATGAATAATCTATATATTATAACTGGTCCAGCAGGTGTAGGAAAATCAACAATTTCTAGAATCATAGCCAAAAGAAAAGAAAAATCAGCGTTAATAGAAGGAGATGATATTTATCATTTAGTATGTGGTGGCTATGTGAAGCCATGGCTTGAAGGCAATCATTTAGAAATATTTTGGGAGAATTGTATAGACTTAATTGAGAATTTTTTAGACAGAAAATATGATGTAGTTTTTAACTATATATGTACTCCTAAAGATATAGAGTATATAAAAGATAAATTTCAAAACACAAAGATAAAATTATCTGTTTTAATGGCTAATGAAGAAACTTTAATGAGACGTGATAAAATGCGGAAATTAGATTGCCAAATGGGAGAACGTTCTATTGTATTATTAAATGAGTTTAAGGAAATGAATTATACTAGGACATACTATCTTGATACAACTTTACTAGATGCAGAGGAAATAGCAGATGAAATAATGGGAAATGATAAATTCAATATTGAGTTAGAAGCTATAGAACTTGTAGATAATATGGAGATGAAATAAAGTAATGAATATACTTTTCAAAGATATTAACAAAACTAATGAAGATATGGTCAGAAATATAAAATTAAATCCTAATCAAGAGGGATTTATTGAAACTGTAGAAGAATGTTTGAGAGAAGCTAATGAATATAAGGAATGGTGTCCAGTGGCTATTTACAATGATGATGAGGTTATTGGATTTGCCATGTATGGATCTTTTGGGCCTAATAGAGATACTTGGATTGATAGGATAATGATAGATAGAAAGTATCAAGGTAAGGGGTATGGAAAAACAGCGATGTTAAATCTTATAGAAATAGTTTCAAAAAAATACGGAGTAAATACTGTATATTTAAGTATAATTGAAGAAAATAGAATAGCATATGAATTATATAAAAGTATTGGATTTGAATATATAAATGAAAAAGATATAAATGGTGAACTTATATTTAAGTATACAATATAAATTGACTGGTCTTACTAACTGAAATTTATAATTATATAAACTTTCAAGAGAGATTTTAATATAGATATTGAAATCTCTTTTTTCATTAGATTTGTATTTGATTTACAATTTTTTAGAAAAGATTTATAAGAAATAGAGGAATATAGGATAATTTATCGAATATTTAATATAGTGGAAATTAAAGTAATTAGTTCCTTAATATTGTAGATACAACTAATAATTCTTTATCCTAGTGATAAGGAGGTATAAAACAAATGGCATCAAGAATTATACACTTAGCTATCTCAGAAATAGTATCAGAGCATTTTAGTTTAGATTTTATGAGATTTAATTTAGGTAACCTATTGCCAGATTTACATGAAAATACTAAAGAGGCAAAGGATATCTCTCATTTTAGAATTGAAAGAGAACCTTATGAGGATTCCGAGGACTTTAATTATCAGTATTATGATTATAATAAGTTCTTACAGAAGTATAAAGATAAAATATATGATGATTTGTATCTTGGATATTATTGTCACTTAATTGCAGATGAATTGTGGATACAGAATATATACATCAAATATATGCGTGATGAGAATAGGAAAAAAAGAATATATCAGCAAGATAATTACTATCATGATTATAGTAGATTAAATCAAATAATAAGAGACAAGTATAACCTAAAAATGAATGTTGTATTTGAAGACGTTGAAATATTAGAAATCCATTCTAAAAAAATATCAGAGCTTAAATCCGAGTTGGAGTATGATTTTAATACAAGATATGATGACTTAGATTTATTATTATTTGATTATGATGATATTAGAATTTATATAGAGGAAACCAGTTCTATAATTATTAAAGATTTAGAACAAAAGAATCTAAGATATAGCAAAGGAGAAAGAGGGAAGGATTATGGTAAGCATGATGAATAAATTCATATTAGAAACAGTTAAGGAGGACTTATTTGAAAAAGTGCTTAAAATTTATAATACAAATCAAGAATACTTCCAGATTTCCATGAATAATAAACCTTCAATGGAATCTGTTATTGAGGATAAAAATGGGACACCTCCGGACTCATGTTTGGAGAATAAAAGCTATAAACTAATAAAATTAAATGGTGTGGATATTGGTGTGATAGACTATATAGTCAATTATCCAGACGAAGATACAATATATATAGGATTATTTATGGTTGACGGAAATTTTCATAGAAATGGATATGGAAGAGAGTTTATAGAAGAATTTATAACAAATATAGAAAACCAAGGATTTAATAGAATCAGATTAGGTGTTTTAAATGAAAATAGAAAAGCATTCGAGTTTTGGATAAGTTTGGGGTTTAAGGTTGTAAAAGAGGTTACTAGTACAATCCATCCTGAAAGAAATTGGAAAATTAAAGTTATGGAAAGAAGGATTTAAGTAGTGAAAAGATAGTTATAGGTAAGACGGGATTGTAGGGGAGAAGAAAATTAAGTTAGAAAATTAGAGACAATACCAGATAATTTCAAGATGATATTTCAACCTGGAGGAGAATTTATTCCACAATGAAGTTATTGTTCTTAATTAGCTAAGCTTATAAAATATAAATAGAAGCTTGACTATAAAATATGAATTGAGGGATTTTATATGAATACTGTTAAGTTAACAATAGCTGAACTAAGAAAAAATAAAGGAGTAACTCAATCTGAGTTAGCAGATTTTCTAGGGGTATCATTTCAATCAATAAGTAAATGGGAGAATGGTATAACTATGCCTGATATATTATTGTTACCAAAGATTTCAGAGTATTTTAAGGTATCGATTGATGAAATTCTCGGATTAAAGCCACTAAAAAATAGAGAATACAAGTCAAGAAGAACTGATAGTAAAGAACATTGGAATAAGCAACTTAATTATTTAAAAAATTCTAGAGTAGAGTTTTGGAATTATGATTATCTGGAGTTTCTAGTAAAAAATGTATGGAATATAACTAAACCTATAAAGATTATAGATTTTGGATGTGGTTATGGATATTTGGGAATGATGTTGCTTCCAATCTTGCCAACTGGAAGTGTATATACAGGTATTGATATAAGTGATGAACTTATAGATGAAGCAAAGCTATTTTTTAAAGATAGTGATTATTCAGTGGAGTTTATTAAAAGCGATATAAATACATTTGATGTTAAAGAAAAGTATGATATGGCAATTTGCCAAGCATTACTAAGACATTTACCTAATCCAAAAGATATTTTAAAGAAAATGATCGATTCTGTTTCATGTGGTGGACTAGTAGTATGTATTGAAGTGAATAGGGAATTTGAAAATACAGGGTTGTATATTCATGGAATGGATTATAGCTTAGGCAATAAAACCTCCACCATGCAAAAGTTATGGAAAACTGAACTTGAATTAGAAGGAAGGGATTATTCAATAGGCATGAAAATACCCTTCTATATGCAGGAATATGGTTTGAAAAATATAGATGTTCGATTAAATGATAAGGTCAATTTTATTAATCCATATGGAAATAAAGATAGATATAACAAATTAATTGATTCTTTAATCAAAGCAAATAATTGGGATATAGAATTATCTGATGATAGGAAAGAGAATATCATTAAATTATTTATGAATAGGGGGCTAACAAGATCAGAAGCAGAAATATACATTCAATCAGAGCTGGGAATCAGAAACTATTTTATGGATAATCTTGAGAATGCTTTAGCATTAAGGACACTTTGCTTATTAATTTCTTATGGAACTAAAGGACAATAATGATAAAGAATAGTAAGAGGATAGGAGATAGAAAGTATGAATATTTATATTAAAGAAATATCCAATGATTTATTTTTAATTACTTCAAAGATGATTACGGACCTAATGAATTACCATAGAGAACTGAATAATGCACCAAGGGAATATTGGCAAACTGATGAACAGTCACAAGAAACTCTTAGATATTGGATAGAAGAGGGTATAGTGTACAATATATTTTTAGACAATGAGCCTGTAGGTTTCTTTTATATTAAATTTGGTGGACAAGATGTGGCATGGTTACAGGATTTATTTATAATAGAACAATATAGAAATAAAGGAATTGGAAAATATGCCATGCAAAAATTAGACGAATTAATGGTTGAAAAGAAAGTAGTAGCTTTATTTGTAGATGTTATACCAAGAAATACAGGAGCAATAAAGCTATATAGTGATTTTGGCTTCGATCATTTAAATTTAATCCAGCTGAGAAAGAATTATGATAAAAATTTGGACAAAGATGAAGATATAGAAATACTAGGATTTAATTTTAAGAAGTATTAGTATCATGCTAGATAAAAGATATAAAAATTAAAGAAGTCAATGAATTTTTCAACAAATTAAGTATGTAAATCAAGGGAAATCAGATTGAATAGTACCATTTTGGAGGGAATTAATTATGATAAAGAATTCAAAGGTAGTTTTCTTTGATATGGGTAATACATTATTACATTTTCATTTTGGAAAAACTGATGATGAAAAGGATACTATTGGAATAAAGTATCTTACAGAATTCCTTAAGCAATATAATTGTAAAATTGAGTTTGATGATGTAAAAAAGAATTTCTTTGATGTATGGAAGAAAGTTATGCCCTTAAGAAAAATTAATCATACAGAATATGAAGTAGAATACTATTTAAATAGTTTTTTAAAAAAGTATAATGTATATTTGGATTTAGATATATGTATAAAAGCAATGGATACATTTTATACAGAATATCGAAATAATATATGGATTGAAGAAAATATTCATAGAACATTAGAAAGCATTAAAGAAAAGGGATATAGAATTGGAGTTATTTCAAATTCAAGCCTTTATGATGAAGTTATGATTAATTGCTTTGAGAAGGTTCAATTAGCAAAATATATAGATATATTTACCTTTAGTTATTATTTGAAAATATGCAAACCTAAAGAACAAATATTTGAAATTGCCATGGATAGGATGAAAGTTAGTCCAGAAGAAGCCATAATGATAGGAGATAATCTTAAAAATGATATTGAACCAGCACAGAAAGTAGGTTTAACTGGAATATGGTTCAATAGGGATTTGACTATAAATAATACTTATATTAAACCCGATAATGAAATACTTAAGTTAGAAGACTTGATAGAGTTATTGTAACAATTTTAGAACATCATATAAAATCAAATAATATCTTAAGTAACAATTACCTTAAAGACAATGGTTAGATAAAAGGAGATAATGAAGATGAAATTTTGTGTGTTAATGGGAAGTCCTAGACAAAATGGAAATACAGTTGAATTATTAAAACCATTTTTAGAAGAGTTAAAAGAATATACAGTTGATGTTTCGTATATACCTTTGGCAGAAAAAAACATTTTGCCATGTATAGGGTGTTATGCTTGTCAAGAGGTCAATGGTAGCTATGGATGTGTGCAGAATGATGATGTATTAGAAATCATGGAGGAAATAATTTCTTCTGATTGCATTGTATTGGCCACACCAATATATTCATGGTATTGCACAGCACCAATGAAAGCTTTACTAGATCGTCATTTTGGACTTAATAAATTTTATAGAAGTGCCAAGGGTTCTTTATGGGAAGGTAAAAAGTTAGCCATAATTACAACACATGGATATGATGTAGAATATGGTGCAGGTCCTTTTGAAACTGGAATTAAAAGATTATGTGAACATTCCAATTTAAATTACATAGGTATGTATTCAGTAAGGGATGAGGATGATATAGTATCATTTCAGACTAGAGATGCAATAAATGGAGCTAGAGCATTTGCTAGAAAGCTACTTGTAATGAAATAAGGAGGATTGAATATGATTAGAGTTATGAACAACGGAATATTGATGAAATCATTAGGATATATACATTGGAATACAAGGAATTGGCGAATAGAATCATATCTAATATATGAAATAAAGCATTAGATTGAAAAAATCAGATGCTTTATTTGTTTCTGAATACCACCCGCTAAGCGGGTGGTTCCAAAGAGCTTTTAGCGGTGAACAGAAAATAATAAACCTCCTTTGATATAATAAAGTTAGGTCTGACCAACCAAACTTAATCAAAGGAGGCATCCATAATGGATAATAATAGTTTATCACATACCAAATGGGATTGTAAATATCACATAGTTTTTGCACCAAAGTATAGAAGACAAATAATCTATGGGAAAATAAAAACAGATATCGGAAAGATATTAAGACAGTTATGTGAATATAAAGGAGTAGAAATAATAGAAGCAGAGGCATGTAAAGACCATATACACATGCTAGTAACTATTCCACCAAAACTTAGTGTATCAAGTTTTATGGGATATTTGAAAGGAAAAAGTAGTTTAATGATATTTGATAGACATGCCAATTTAAAATATAAATATGGAAATAGACATTTCTGGTGTAAAGGATATTATGTGAGTACAGTAGGTAGAAATAAAAAGGTAATAGAAGAGTATATAAAGAAACAATTACAAGAGGATATAGCATATGACCAATTAAGCATGAAAGAGTTTGTAGACCCATTCACTGGGGAAAAAATAAAAAACTAGATACAAGAAAAACCCCTTTAGGGGTTGCTTGAGAAAACAAAGCGGTTGGCAGACCTTTCAATGTGTCTTGAGACACAGCAAGTACCATGCCCTTATAGGGCTAGAGCAAACCACCCGTTTTACGGGTGGTCATGATTTATAAAAAGAAGGAATATTGAAATATTTATAGAATAATTAATGGCTAAGAAAATTTAATTTTAAAAGTTAAATTGGAGTTATAATTAATTTTAAGAAATTTGATATGAGGTGATTATTTTGAATATTATAAAAGATAAATGGAATAGTGAAAGACTTGCTATAGAAAATATAGCTGGAGAGTATCAAATATCTTTATCAAATATAATTAAGGATTCTATAAGTATATTTAATAAAAAGAAATATAAGAAAATACTTGATTTAGGTTGTGGAACTGGAAGGAACTCTCTATTTTTTGCTCAGTATGGATTTGAAATATTTTCCTCAGATATTGCCACTGAGTCAACATACATATTAAAAAACAAGCTGCATAGTAAGAATATATCCAATGTACATATTTATAATTTTAGTTTTAAAGATATTTTATTTGAAGATAATTTGTTTGATGTAGTTATTTGTACATCAGTATTACATCATGGGAAGTTTAAGGATATTGAAAGGGGAGTATCGGAAATATATAGAGTGTTAAAACCAGATGGTTGTTTAATCTGTGATATGTTATCAAAGGATGATTTATCATATGGTTTAGGAGAATTTATAGAAGAAAATACTTTTATTGGATCTAGAGAGGGAGAAGAAGGGGTTCTTCACCATTATACTGATTTAAAAGAGTTAGAAAAGCTGTTTAGAAGATTTAATGAAATGAACACTTATAAAAATGAGTATATCATTGATATGTTAAATGGTAAAGAATATTGTTCAAGGGTGTTTGATATTGTTGCATTTAAGTAGGATATATTGATTTGATATATGAGGGCAGATAAATTGGTAAAGAATTATGTATTATATTTTTACTATCATAAAAAAACTTTATACAGGTATATTGGAGCCTTATTTACCACAGTGGTTGAGAAGTGGGGGATATCATCCTCATATGACAGTAGGAAAAATCAACAGTGGGGACGATTATGAAGTAGCGATTCTTAAGGTAAAGGATATAAATCATACTTTTGAGACTATTGTAGATAAAGTTACCATAGAGATTATGGATGAGAATCAGGATTCAATAATAGAGATGGCAATAGAATTGAAGTAACCTATGTCGAGTTGCTATAATGCTATTGGATTCAGATAAAGAAATATATATAAATTTGATACTAGATGTTATGGAGAATAGTATTATATATAATTTTAACTCTAATTTTAGAATTAGATTATAAGTGAAGATTAATGTTTTTTATGAAGGGAGATGAGGTTTTAGTAGTATTATTTAAAAGCTAAATAGGGAAGTGGTTTATATGGATGTGGGGAAGTTGAAACGTAAGCTAAGACAATTGAAAAAGATTGAAGATAAAATTCGTTTTGAGTACGTTGGGAAGGAGTTTTCTAAAAAATATGTATGGGATGAATATTTTTCAACAAAATCAGTTGATGATGTGACGGTTAAGTATCCTATTTCTAAACTACTTAATTTTGATAAGCAAGAATTGAAGGAAGTTTTTGAAGAATACTTTTACAGCGTATATTTTCGAAAGTACAAAGATATGGGACTAGACTTTGATGAAATTCAAGATCCCAGCGTCTTAGATTATTTTGGATTATCTCCAGGAGCTTCTGTTGATGATATAAAGAAGAAGTTCAGAGAGTTAGCTAAAAAACATCATCCAGACCATGGGGGCAGTAGCGAGAAAATGATTGAAGTGTTAGATGCCTACAATAGATTAATAAATAAGGATTAACTCTATTTAGATTAACTATTTAAGAGAAAACAACAAATTATTAAGCAATAGACTATATATAAATTGGAGAGGTGATAAAATGATCGATATAAAACTGATAATTCCCTCACAGGAACATGAAAAAGAAGCATTTGAATTTATGAAAGAATTCTCAGAATATAATTCGAAAACCTATGGAACAGGTGGATTATATAGATATGATAATTATGGTGAATGGTTGCTAAAACTTGAAGAAGATTTGGATTTACCAAATATCCCAGAAGAAAAAGTACCTGCAAGTACTTATTTTCTTATTAGAGAATCAGACAATAAAATTATTGGAATGATTAATATACGACATAAATTAAATGAGTTTCTTTTAAATGAAGGAGGTCATATAGGTTATTCTATTAGACCTACAGAAAGAAAAAAGGGATATGGAACTATAATGTTAAAATTAGCTTTACAGAAATGTAGAGAGTTAAATCTAGATAGAGTATTAATTACATGTGATAAAATTAATATTGCATCAGCTAAAGTTATTCAAAATAATAATGGAATGTTAGAGAATGAAATGTTTAGTGAAACTTTTTCTGAGGTTATTCAGAGATATTGGATTGACTTATAAATCATATAAATAATATTGATAGGAGGATTCGATGATGAACTATAGAAAAATTGAAATTGATGGAGATTATACTGATAAAAAATTAGAGTCACTTTTAATACAAGTTGCAAAATGGCATAACCTAACACCAAAGTTATGGAGACCAGATCATAAAGCGTCGGCGACAGATATAGAAGAAACTATACAAAGAATTTTAGATACAAAAAAAGAAGATTTATTCCTTGCCATTGCAGAAGACCATAATGATAAAGTACAGGGATTTATATGGGCATATAAACAAGAAGAGCCTAAAGATACTGTTATGATTTTATCCTTGTATGTTACAGAAAATTATAGAGGACATGGAGTAGCCACAAATCTAAAAACGCTGTTAGAAAAATGGTGTAGAGTTGAAGGCATTAAAGCAATACAAACAACGGTGCATTATAACAATAGCAACATGTTAGCATTAAATCAAAAACTTGGATATAATCCAGGAATGGTGTGTATGACTAAACCCCTAGTACAAAATGACTAATAGTAAGGATTCTATTCTTATCCTATTCACTTTTTTTAAGAGAGTTAAGAGATGATGAACGAGGTTGTAAAATAAGCTCAGCATAAAAATATAAATATTGGGTAGCAAAGGTGAAGAAATAATATATATTTGTATTAGATATGGAGGTAAGATATGAACATAAGATTTAAAAATGCGACAGCTGTTGATATTGATAAAGTATTTGAGTTAAATAAAAATCTTATTAAAAAACATGAAACTAATTTGAACCTTGATTTTGAAAAAATCTATACTTGGGTTAGAAACAAGATAGAAAAGAATATAGAAAATTATCAATGTATTTACTTTGAAGATATTAAAGTAGGTTATTATTATTTACATGATGAAGAAGGGAAGCTCGAACTTGACGATTTTTTTATCTTTGATGAATTTCAAGGAAACGGCATTGGAACAAAGGTTTTGAAACATATTGATTTGATTGCAAAGGGAAAAAATAAAGATATATTTTTATATGTATTTATAAATAACCAAGGCGCTATTAACTTATATCGCGGAAATGGATATAAAGTTGTAAAAAATATTGCTGATAGCAGATATATAATGAGTAAAGGAGTATGTGATTATTAAATATGTATTATATCTAAGTTTTCATGGAGGTTTATGTAATGGATAATAATTTATTTCAGATAAGAGTTACAGGCGTGTTAATAGAAGATGGAAAGATATTATTGGTTAATCAAAAAGTATCATCTACTAGGTCATGGTCTTTGCCAGGAGGAAGACTTGAGCAAGGAGAAACAATTGAAGAAGGTATAGTTAGAGAATTATATGAAGAAACAGGATTAAATGTAAAAATAATTAAATTGTTATATATTTGTGAAAAAGCTGACTCAACACCTCCATTACTACATATTACTTTTATGCTTGAAAGAGTTTATGGAGAAATCAAACTTCCTACAAATGAGTATGATAAAAACCCTATTCATGATGTAAGGTTTATTGATATAGATGATTTGACTAACTATGGTTTTTCTGAACTATTTCAAGATATTATTAAAAGGGGATTTCCTAATGCAGGTAATTACATGGGAGAAAAATCTGCAATTGGATTATAGATTGGTATATGTAGATGTGTAGTATATAGAGTAGGGGAAGAATTAAGCGATTTCAAAAAAATGGAGGTTAGTATGAAAATTAGCAGAGTAGGAAATAGGGGAATTTTATTTACTTTTATGGAGCTAGAAAAATCTTTTGATTGTGTAACTAATGTATATGTAATTAATGGCAGAAAGAATTTTATCGTTTGTGATACATACTTAGGACCTTATTATATGAGAGAAGTAAAAGAATATCTTGAGACTAATTATGGTAAAAAGGATTATATAATATTTAATTCACATAGTCATTGGGATCATATTTGGGGCAATAGTGAATTTAGAAATTCTATAATAGTATCTCATAAGATATGTAGAGATTTTATTGCTGATTATGGAATAGAGGAATTGGCATCACATGCTACTGAATTTGCAAAAGAAGATATAGATATAGTTTTACCTAATATTACATTTGAAAGTAAGATTACATTCAATGATGAAGGAGTTGAATTTTTCTATAGTCCTGGTCACTCAGAGGATTCAGCTTCCTGTTATGATTTAATTGATAATGTACTTTTTGTCGGAGACAATGTGGATAATCCCATTCCTTCATATATGTGCTGGAACAATTTAGATAAATATAAAGATACATTGGACAAATATAATTCTATAGGGGCAGATATAATTGTACAAAGCCATGGAGATATTATGGACAATAAAATAATAAGAAGCAATATAGATTATATTGTAAAATTAAAAGCAAATGAGAATATGAATTTCAAAGAAGAAGATGTGCTAAAGAAACATATATATAATCTTGAATATTTAAATAGTTGCACTACCACATAATGGAGATACTGGGAGGTGTAACAATGGATGAATCTATACCTTTTTTAATAATCACGTTATATTGTGGATTGATATTTATGATAATTGGAATATATGCAATAAAGAGAAAGACACCGATGCACTTTTGGTCAGGAACAACAGTGAAAGTAGAAGAGATTTCAGATATAAAAGCCTATAATAGGGCAAATGGAATTATGTGGATAAGTTATGGTATTTTAATGGCTTTATCAGGACTAATTTCTTTAATATTTGGGACAAATATAGGTGGGATATTTCTAATAATACTTTGCACAGTAGGATTAATTATGTTAGTTTCAACATATAGAGGGATATATAATAAATATAGAAAGGATAGGTGAATTCCATGACTAAGAATAAAGATGATTTAGAAATAGTTCTTTTGCGAAGTACAAACAATAATTATGAATTGGATTTAATTAAAAGTTTACTGGAGGAAAATAATATTCCATATATAATAAGGGAGCCAGGAATTGGACAACATATGCGAATAATAGGCGGTTTACCTTTGTATGGAACAGATATATTAGTAGAAAAATCATCATTTGAAAAGGCTAATAATATTTTAGAAGAGCTTCCTTGGCAAGATGAGAGGTGAATATATGAATATTATTGAAACAGATAATTTATCCAAAAACTATGGAAAAAATAGAGGCATAATAGATATAAATATTAATGTCAATGAAGGGGAAATATTTGGATTTATAGGGCCAAATGGAGCAGGAAAATCCACTTTAATCAGAACACTTCTCAATTTTATTTATCCGACCTCAGGTAGTGGCAAGATTTTTAATAAAGATATTTCAAGGGAAAGTAGTTCTATAAAGGAATTAGTAGGATATGTTCCCAGTGAAGTTAAATATTATAGTAAAGTTTATGTAAAGGATATTATAAATTATACTAAGGGATTTAGAAAAGATTATAGCTCTAAAGAAATAGACTCTTTAATATATGATTTAGAAATAGATGTAAACAAACGTATGAATGAACTAAGTCTTGGAAATAAGAAGAAAGTCGCCATACTTCAATCTCTTATTGGCAATCCCCAGTTGTTAATTTTAGATGAACCTACCAATGGACTTGACCCACTGATGCAAAAAAGACTTTTTGATATTCTAATAAAAATGAAGAATGAAGGAAAAACAGTTTTTTTGTCTTCACATAATTTAATAGAAGTTGAAAATCTCTGTGATAGAGTAGCCATTATTAAAGAAGGAAGAATAATAGATACTCTGGAGCTAAAATCTACAGTAATTGATTTTGGAAGAATAATTGAATTGGAAGGAGATATTCCTAAAGATTTTATAGATAGGATTTCACATAAAACTCTTTCCATTGATGATAACCAATATAAATTTATTTATAAAGGAGATATTGACAACTTTATTAAATCCATAGCATCTTATAATATAAAAAACCTATCAATTAGAAAAGAAAATCTAGAGGACAATTTTATTAAATATTATGAGGATAAGGAGGAAAAATAGGATGAACATATTTCGATTTGAAATAAGAAGATTGATGAAATCTTGTATAGTATGGTCACTAGTATGTGGTATGATAATTGTCTTATTTATGTCCTTTTATCCCAGTATGAAAGATAGTGGAATACAAGAATTAGTAGAAACTAAATTAAGTGCATTTCCTGAAGGAATGATGGAGGCATTTGGTATTGATAAGATGGTTGATTTTACTGATATAATCCAATATATGGCATATGTTATACAATATGTAGGAATGGCTATGGCAATTTATGCTTCTATATTGGGAGTAACATCACTTTTAGAAGAAGAAGCAGAGGGAACTATTGAATTTTTATATGCTCAACCTGTAAATAGAAATCAAATAGTAATTTGTAAAATATTTAGCAGGGTTTTACTATTATTTATATATCTATTTATAATAGGAGCTATAGCCATATTTGTTTCCATTATATTTAAACCAGAAGGCATTGAGTTATTTGCTATGGTCAAGGATATTGTAAATATATTTATAGGTATGTCATTTGTTGGATTTATATTTTTATCTATAGGATTACTTTTGTCCACAATATTAAGTCCTACTATTAATTCTACAGCCATATCAATTGGAGTATTTTTTATAACTTATATAATAGGGGTAGTTGGTAAACTAAGAGATGGTTTAGAACCATTAAAGTATTTATCACCCTTTGATTATGCCTTACCTATGGATTTGGCTAAAGAAGGCTGGAATTCTAAATATGTTGTTTTAGGATTTATAATTATTATTCTATCCATATCTGGAACATTTATTTTATATAATAAAAAGGATATGAAAATTTAAATATAATAATTAATATTAAACGTGACATTGAAAATATTGGTATTCTCTGATAATCTATACTGAGATGATTTTGTATTCAAATAAATCTAAAAGTTATTGAAATGGAGGGATTTAATATGTGGAAAAGATTATTATCGTTCATATTAACTATTACATTAATATTTGGTATGACAGTTACTACATTTGCTGCTTCTGGAGATATTAATATTTTTGTAAATGGTAAAGAAATATCTAATGATGCCTATGTAAATGAAGAAGGTAAAGTGATGGTTCCACTACGTCAACGAGCCGAGGAACTAGGTTACATAGTTACATGGGACAATGTAGAGAAAAGAGTTACGATTTCAAATGAATATAATACTATTCATTTGAAAATTGGAGAATCTAGTGTTATAAAAAATGATAAAAATATTAATATGGATACAAAGAGCATTATCAAGGACGGTAAAACCTTTGTACCTATAGAGTTATTCAGCAATACATTAAATCTAATATTAGGATTGGATGATAAACACCAAGTATTAAATATAAATCAATTTACAAATAATCAAGAAGAATTTTTTAAAGTATCCAATGATACGGAAATGACTGCTAAACTAAATGAATATATGAAAGCACTAGAAAAAAACGAAAATTTTCATGGAAGTATTTTAATTGCTAAAGAAGGTAGTATACTTCTTAATGAAGGTTATGGATTTGCTAATTTTGACCAAAATACTCTTAATAAAACACAAACTAAATTTGCTATTGGTTCAGTTACAAAACAATTTACAGCAATGGCAATTATGCAATTAAGTGAGAAAGGTTTAATAGATGTAAATGATAGTCTTTCAAAATATTTGCCAGACTTTCCAAATGGAGATTTAATAACTATCCATAATCTATTAACTCATTCATCAGGACTAGTAAATTTTACTGAATTAATGGAGTTTTATACCTTAAGTTCAAATAATCAAACTCCTATGGATATATTGAATTTAGTAAAAGATAAGCCATTAATATTTAAGCCTGGTGAGAAATTCAGCTATAACAATACGAATTACTTAATACTTGGTATGTTGGTAGAACAGTTATCTAATATGTCCTATGAGGATTATTTACAAGAAAATATATTTAATCCTATTAATATGAATAATACAGGTATATCCTATGGTAAAAACAATGGATTACATGATGCAACGGCATATTCTGGATATTTGGAAGTAGTACCTATAGATGATGAGGTACTGTTACGTGGAGCATATGGTGCTGGAAATATGTATTCAACTACTGAAGACTTATATAGATGGAGTGAAGCCTTAAAGACAGAAAAATTAGTAAATAAAGATACTATGAATCAAATATTCAAAGAACACATAGATATGGAAGGAGTAGGAAGCTATGGCTATGGATGGATGATTATTGACTCTGAAGTAGGAAAGATAATTTTACATGGAGGTAATACATTAGGATTTACCTCTAGTATATCAAGAGTTGTAGATTTAGATTTGACTATTATTGTATTATCCAATGTTGGTTACTATGATACAACTACCCTAGTAAATACATTGACTTCTATAGCTTTAGGTGGTGTTCATGAACTACCAGAAGCCTTAACAGAAATTGAAATAAAAGATGCAGATTTATATGATAAATATATAGGAGAATATGAGCTAGCCCCTGAAGTTATTTGTACTATCACAAGAGAAGGAAATAGGATATTTGCTCAACTTACAGGTCAAGAGAAATTTGAAATATTTCCATGTACAGAAGATGATTTCTTTTATAAAATAGTAGATGCAAAGATTACATTTGTAAAAGATGATGGAGGAAATGTTACTAATCTAGTATTACATCAAATGGGACAAGAAATTTCAGCAATAAAAATTAAATAGATATATTTCTTTAGCCTTTTACTAGAATACAAGGTGTAATCTAGTAAAAGGCTATTTTTATTGCAAAATGTTCTGGAAAAGAAGGAATTTGATTATGCTTTATCGAATAAGTATATGGAAGGAGGAAAATTAATGAATATTAGTAATGATAATAAAAGAGTACTTAAAGGTCTAGGAATTATATTTATAGCAGTACTACTAAATTATAAACTTCCACATAAGTCTTATTCTACAATTGAATATATAATAAGACCAATAAAAAAAGGAAATACTACAATTTATCTTGCAGGATTGGTACCCTTAACATTAATCGTTGTAGCCACAAATATTTTATCTAAGGTGGAAAAATTAAAATATAGAAATACCAGTATAATATTTATAGCAATACTAGTAATTATAATGCCTATAATGAGAAAAGGGTTAGATATAACAAGAATTACATATCACTTTTTAGCAGATGACGGCTTATATAGTGTAGAATTGTTAGATGCAAGAACTAGTTTAGGAATTGCAGACAATAATGCAAAAGTTGATATTAAATTGGAATTAAAGGATTATGGTAAAGGTAATAAGAGATTTAGGATAAGGATATATTTTCCAGAGGAACTAAAGGAAATTGTAGGAGAAGAATACTATGAGTCTGAAAGGGTTCATAGCACCTATGGAAATAGAAAATTAAGAAGTATAGATGAAGTTATAGTTTTTAAATTAGAAGAAGATAACTTAAAAGAAAAATTATTAAACGATTGGAAGACAAATGGTAAGTTTGAATATGAGTTTTATAACGAAGAAGAAGCCATAAGGATTACTGATAAAGATTTTTAGCAAATTAACAAAGGAAGGAATGTTATAAAAATGAAAGATATACTTCAACGGGTAAAAGATTTTCAATATACTTCTTTGGAATATGCAGATATAAGTGATATATCTGATTCACAAGTATGTGTTAATAATAATCATGGTTTATTCCTTTATTCTAAGTCAGAAGGAAAAGCAACAATAGATTGGGGTACAAGCTCAAAGGAAGAATTTTTTCATGGACTAGAAGAAGCCATAGCTATAATTTCACTGGATAAAAGCATTAAGAAAATATATATAGAATTTATTCCAGAGGATTATGTTTCAGAAATGGAAAATAGGGGATTTATAATTGTCAGTGAATGGGTAGATTTTTGGAATAACGATTTAAATACAATAGGTGTAGAACAACCAAATTCATTGGTAATTAGAAGAATAAATGAAAATGAATATAAAGAAGCCTCAGAAATTACAAAATCATGTAAAGGTTATTCCCGAGGATTTAGAGGAGAGAGCCCTCAATGGATAAGGGAATGGAATGAATCCGAAAATTCATGTATATTTATAGCTGAGATGAATAAGAAAATTATAGGTATATGTTGTGTCAATTTATATGGTTTTGAAAGCGAAAAAGGTATAGTTTTATGGTTAAGGGAAATTGCTGTAAATCCTAATTATCATTCTCAAAAAGTGGGACTTAATTTAGCAGTACATGGAATTAATTGGGGAAAAGAAAATGGTGCAGTAAGAAGTTTTTTAGCATGTGATGCAGAAAACAAATATGCAATTAAACTATATGAAGGCTTAGGATATAAAAGAAAATTAAATCGTGGACAAATTAATATGGAAAAAATAATAGAGGTTTAATTTGTGTAAGTAAAGTAATAAGGTTAAATAGATATTAAAAAGAATTCCTAGCATTATCAATCATTAAGTAAAATTTACTTATATTGAGGGCAACATCTATTTTGAAGACTTAACCTAGATTATGAAAGATATTGGACTCCTAAGAGTAGATGTAATTATAGTAAATGAAAAGAATTATGACGCCTCATATTTTGGGAAAAAAGATTTAGCGGGATTCAAAGACTATGTATATGGAGCGTTTTGTGTTGGAAAATGACTACAATTATTTTAAGCATAAGAAAAATGCTCTATGATGATTATCCGATGTTGATAGAAACGGGGCAAGTTTTTGTTATAGACTATACAAAAACAGATGGCTCTGTAGAGAGATTGTACTATAGATCTGACGGGTATATTTGGAATGGTTTACCATCGACAGAAAATTTTACTATAGGGTAATAAGTTGTAGTTGTAGATAAAGACTTTTTTATAAGAAATTATTGAAAATGGTATTCTATGTATAGATATGATTAGATTAAGTATAGACTTCTAAATAGGAGACAAAATATTGATATAGGTAATTACTAAAGGTTTTAAAACTATAAATTGAATTTAGTGAGGTGGAAACTATGTTTCAGGATACAGGAGATTTAATGGATCAAGAAATATTTTTACAATTAAATAGAACTGTAGATGCTAATGCTGATAAGAGATATGTTCAAGCTTATATTTTTAGAATATGTCGTTGTTCAGATGGAATAGAAGTTGGAGAATGTGATTTGCGAGTAGGGCATAACATAAACACTAGATTTGGAGGAAATATTGGCTACACAATTCATGAACCATATAGGGGCAACCACTATGCAGGTAAAGCCTGTTTATTACTTTTTAAACTAGCAAGACGACATGGGCTTGATACTGTTATTATTACATGTGATCCAGATAATACAGCTTCAAGAAAAACCTGTGAATATTGTGGAGCTAATTTATTAGAAATAGTAGATGTACCTGATTGGCATCCCATGTATAAAGATGGCAGCAGGAAAACTTGTAGATATGAAGTAAAGTTAAAGGAGAGTATGAAGATAGAAGAGTTATAATCACTAGTAAATAGATTTCTGAAATAACAATTTAACTAGAATATCTCTAGAGCAACCAAAATTATATAAGTATATTAGAAAGGTGTGACAAATTGAAAAAGTATAGTATTTCAAATAAAAATCTTATTGTGTTCTTTGTTGTAACCTTTGGTTTGACCATTTTAATGGGATTTGCAATGTCCATGGCATATCCTTTATATTCTGTTGGTGCTTTTCCATTGATACAAATGTATTATCCAGCATTAGGTGCAGTAATAGCTTTATCTTTAAATAAAGAATTCCGTAAGGAAATACCTAAGAACTTCTTTAGTACATATATACTTTTAGTTATTGTTTCAATTTCCTATCTTTTGATTAAATTATTTATTTTTCATCAAGCTCCAGATGGAGGAGTAAATTTTGCTGTATTGATTGGCAGTATTGCTTTGTTTGCTGCATATAGTTCAGATGAAAAGGAAAAAATTGAGAGATTTGGATTAAAGTTTCAAAAAAACTTGAAAGAATCAGCTTATCATATTATTTTATTTGTTTTACTATATTTATTATGTTTGTTAATAGCTTTATTGATTGGAGGAGAAGTTGGTGAATTTGTAACACCGTTTAAAAGCTCAAGAACATGGATTAGATTATTGACTTTACCCCTTTCATTTTGTGCTAGTTACCCTATATTCTTTGGGGAAGAATATGGATGGAGATATTTTCTACAGCCTGCTCTTCAAGAACGTATAGGTAAACGCAAAGGAGTACTTCTGTTAGGATTAATATGGGGAATTTGGCATCTACCTATAAATATGTTTTACTATAGTCCAGAGACACCATTTTACTCTGTTTTAAGTCAATTGGTAGCTTGTATAAGTTATTCTGTTTTCTTTGGCTATGTATATATGAAAACTGAAAATATATGGACCTTATCGATTATTCACTTTTTAAACAATAATTTAGGTCATGTTCTCTACGATATAACAGGAACTAATATGGTAATTTCTTGGGAATCTATTTTATTTAACTTAGTGGTTTTCTCGGTAATTTATATTCCTTTTCTTTTAAGTAAGGTTTATAGAAATTCACCTAATGTAAATATAAATGCTGATGAATATAAAGAATTAGATATTTAAGGGAGTTGAATTTATTTATGAAACTAATTATTACAATAGCAGTTTCCACTATTATATTTGGTAGAATATTTACTTATTTAAGAAAAGTAAAGCCACAGTTATTTTTACTATTTGAAAAGATACCAAGAAAATGGAAAGAAAAATATATTTATAGATGGCTAGTATTATTGCCCATATTCTTATTAAGTTCTATAATTTTCACCTTATCAAATGCAGGTGATATAGTTGGAGGAACTATATTAGGATGTATCATTAGTTTGGCAGATATTGCATTTACTAAGTTGTAGATATATGGACAACGAAGGCATGATTGCTCCCTTATTCACTGAATAAAGGAATAAAAAATTATATATACTCAATGAGGTGATAAATATTTTCTACTATATAATGGGAATTATAATTATAGCTGCAATATCCATAATTATTTTAACCACTCACTTAGTTAAGGTGGAACATATGGAGATAAAGCAGAAGGTACCTTCAAATTTTAGATTTGTTCATATATCCGATATTCACAATAAAATAAGTTTTATTAACGGCATGATTAGTAGCATTATAAATTCTACTAATCCTAATTTTATAGTGGTTACAGGAGATTATTCAAATACTCAAAAAAACTTATCTAAGGTAATAAAAGAATTAGGAAATATAAAATATCCTGTATTTATGGTATTAGGGAATTATGAAAGAGAAGAGCAAAGAAATTATTTTATGAAAAGAAATATAGAATTGGATAAATTGGTTAATGAAGTTAGCAAATATGATAATCTAAAACTACTGATTAATGAAAATTCAATATTATATATGGGAGAGACAAAAGTATTAATATATGGATTTGATAATTCCATATATGGAAATGAAAAATATGATATTGAAACTGAGAAAATAAGCAATGATTATAAAATAGTATTAGCTCATTCACCAAATATAATCAATACAATAGAGTCCAAGGAAATAAGCTATAATCATATTCTAGTAGGTCATACACATGGGGGACAAATAAATATACCAATTTTTAAAACTTCATATGATGGCTTTCATATTGGCTATAAGAAAATCAGTAATGATCAATATTTTTCCATAAGTAGAGGCTTAGGAACTGTAAGAATACCCTTAAGAATCAGAAGTAATCCTGTTATAGATGTATATGATGTAATCTTAATAAGTTGAATTTAAAGAAGGATTTTTATAATTTGCATATTGGGTTAGAAATTTGTGCATGGGCTAAAGAAGTTAATTATGAATATTATTTAGAGGGAATAAAAGTGCTAAAAGGAACCGTGGACAAACTAATGAATAAATCATATAAGGGAGAGCTATAAATAGAAAATGATATAAAAATAAAAACTATTGATGAATATATTGAGATATGCCCCGAAGGAATTCAACCTAAGCTTAGGAAATTTAGACAGATTATTTTAGAGGCGTCATTAGAATTAACTGAGAAAATTAGTTGGGGTATGCCTACCTTTTATTTTAAAGGAAATGTAATCCATTTTGCATCACATAAAAAACATATTGGTCTATATTGCGGTGCAGAAGCAGTTCAAAATTTTGGAGATAAACTTCTAGGCTATAAGACTTCCAATGGTACTATTCAAATACCTAATGGCAGAGAGTTAGATGTGGATTTAATTCAAAATATTGTAAGGTTTAATATTGAGGGAAATAGAAATAAATAAAAAATATTATTTTATTAATAAGGAGATAAGCTATGGAGTTAGGAAATATTTATGAAAATACAGCTTGGTTATATGATTATGATAATAGAGATAATCTAACTGATGATATAGATTTTTATAAAGAATATGCGTCAAAATTAAGAGGAAAGGTACTAGAATTAGGCTGTGGAACTGGAAGAGTAGCCTTAAGATTAGCAGAAGCTGGATTTAAGATAACTGGATTGGATTTATCAGATACTATGCTTGAAATCTTTAGTGAAAAACTAAAAAATAGTACTTATAAAGATAATATTACTTTAGTAAAAGGGAATATGGCTAAGTTTGATTTAAGGAACAAATTTGAGTTAATCATTGCTCCATTTAGAGCATTTCAAGCATTAACTGAAGATGGAGATATAGTAAACTGTTTAAATTGTATTAGAGAACATTTATCAGATAAAGGTTTTTTTATATTAAATGTATTTAGACCTTATAAAGAATTAGATGAAACTTGGTGTTATGATGAAGTAGTACAATGGGAAGTTAATGATGACAGCAGAGGTCATAAAATAGTAAAGAAACATTGGGGTGATAAAATCGATACATCAAATCAAATTATTTATCCTCATTATGCCTTTGAAATCATAGATACTAATGGAAATATGAAAAGATTAGAAGAACATTTAAAATTAAAATATTATTACTACAATCAGATTGTTAAATATTTAAAAGACGCTGGGTTTGCCATAGTGGAAGAGTATGGCTGGTATGATAAAAGCAATATTGAAAATGGCAGGGAACTAATTTTTGTATGTAGAAATGTATAGAATATGAATTAAAGCTTAAAAAATTCCAGATAGACTGTTTACAGAAAAGGCTAGAGAAATTGCCAAAATTAGGCTGAAATATATGGAAGCATTTTTTGATGAAATAAGGAATCATGTTTTGTAATGGAGGTACTTTTATGGTAAAGAGATATGGTATAGTTTTAATGCTAATTTTAGCTGTTATAATATTTATTAGTATAGGATGCAATAGTGTAAACAGTCATAATAAGGTTGCTTATATTTCTGCTAATGATAATTCAGAATATGAAAATACATTTAAAGAGTTAAATCTTGGTTTCCTGTTGGATTATAATTTTAAACTACTTAATGCAGATAACTCTTGGGTTAGTATATGGCTTGAGGCATATAGTAATGGGAAACCTATAGAACCTTTCCATCTTATGGAGCTTTCATATGGATTAAGCCCAAAACAAGTTGAAGAAGGTCCTATAGGATTTGGTATCATAGATTCTAATAATAAAGAAAAGTTGCTTTTTCTTTATTCACCATATGGTAAAGTAGGACCCCATAGTATTGAAAGGGATCTATTTGTAG
Source organism: Tissierella pigra (assembly GCF_018917845.1). Taxonomy (NCBI): domain Bacteria; kingdom Bacillati; phylum Bacillota; class Tissierellia; order Tissierellales; family Tissierellaceae; genus Tissierella; species Tissierella pigra. The sequence continues at coordinate 2,928,898 of NZ_JAHLPJ010000001.1, read as the reverse complement.
AATCTGGAATAAATATGTGGGATTATGCCATAGGAAGTGGAAAGATTGGTTTAGAATCTGGACAAGAATTAGTTTTAGGAGTATATCGTCAAGCAGAAGAATCTTTAAGAACTTATGATTATCAAAATTTAGATTCCATAAATCAAATGATAAATGAAGATACAACTGTGATTTTACTTAAAATTAGAGTAGATGAGAAAAGTGAATTATAGTATAAATAATTATGATATAGATTATGTGAAATACCACAAAAATAATGATAGAGGAGGACAAAAATTGAGAAAACAAGGATTGCAAAAAGTAGTGACTATAATTACTATAATATCCATTGTAATAACCATTATTAGTCTAGGTTTTAATTTGATACTACCTAAGTATTTAGCATATAAATTAAATGGTGAGCTAGGTACAGTGAGTTCAATAGGAATTATAGGTGGTGCAGATGGTCCGACTGCAGTTTATATAACAAGTCAATTATCACCATATATTTCTACTTATATATTTTTATTGGTTTCAATAGTTGGAATCTTGTATTTATTTTTTACTAGAAAAATGGTTAAATAAGTATAGATTAATTCATCATAATATACCATCAATAAAAATATATTGAAGAAAATGAGATGAAGGAAGTGTATTATGAAAAAACTAGTTATTATTAATGGAGTACCAGGAGCTGGAAAAACTACTGTTTGCAAGGAACTTTATAAATCAATATCAGACTCGGTATGGTTAGATGGTGATTGGTGTTGGATGATGAACCCTTTTGTGGTGAATGAAGAGAATAAGAGTATGGTTGAGGATAATATTAACTTTTTATTAAGAAGCTATCTGAATAATTCCTCCTATAAATATATTATTTTTAATTGGGTAATAGGCAACGAAAAGATATTTGAAACAATATTAAGTAAATTAGATGATATAGAATTCCAGCTTTATAAAATATCATTAATATCTTCTCCTAAAGTCCTTAAAGAAAGAATGCTAGAAGATGGAAGAACAGAAGAACAAATCAAAAATAGCATTAGCAGATTAAAATCTTATGAAGATATGGATACATTTAAAATAGATACAACAAATATGAGTGTAAAAAATGTAGTTAGTAAAATTTTGGAGATGATAAAATAATGGAAAATTTAGATATAGTTATTGAACCAATCACTAAAAGTAATTATCATATGTTTGATGATATGGTATATTGGAGGACAAAGGGAGCTGAAAGAACTGAGGAAGAAAAGAATAGGAATAAAGATGTAAATTTTGAGGAGGCATTTTCACAGCTTGAACATCAAGGATTTTATGTTTTTGGTGCACTTTATGAAGGGCGTTTTGTCGGGTGGATAATGTTAATATATATACCTAAAGTAGGTAAATGGAATAGAGGTATAATTTTCGTTGAAGAATTATGGACAGCCCCTAAGTTTAGAAGAAAGGGAATTGCTATTAGGCTTATGGAAAAAGCATATGAAATTCAAAAAGAAACTGGATCAACTAAAGTTAGACTTTATACGGATAATATTCCAGCACAGAAACTATATGAAAAATGTGGTCTTAAAGTAATAGGTGAGGCGGTATTTATGGAATCAAATAATAATTAACAATATGATAAACTTAAATAAGTGAGGGGATGTAGTATGCTAACGGTGAATTTTCATGATTTGAATACAATAGAAGATGACAAATTGAAATTTGCAGTTATTATGGCAAAGCACGAAGGAAAATGGATATTTGTAAGGCATAAAGAGAGATTGACTTGGGAAATTCCAGGGGGACATAGGGAAAAAGGTGAAGATATTTATCTTACTGCTTCAAGAGAATTAATGGAGGAAACAGGAGCAAAAGAATTTAGAATTATCCCAGTATGTGTATATTCAGTAACTAGAGATGAAACTAAATCTTTTGGACAATTATTTTATTCTGATGTGGAAAGTCTTGATGAATTACCAAACTCTGAAATAGGTGAAATTAGATTATTTAATACAATTCCCGAAAGGTTAACCTATCCTTTGATTCAGCCATATTTGTTTGAGAAAGTAGAGAAATTTCATCGACAATTAGCTATGGAAACCATAAGACCTGGAAATATCAGGGATAGAAGTAACATCGAAGAACTAATAAAAGTGATGATAGGTGATGAAAATCCTAATGAGATATCAAAATTAGTTGTAGATGATTTTTTTACGAATAGTTCATATCACGTATATGTAATTGAGATTTTAAATGTAGTAAAAGGTTTTGGAGTCATAAAATTTAATCCCTTTGAAGGGGGAAATGGTATTGCAGAGTTTGTATGGTTAGGAATTGATAAGGATAGTAAGAGAGCAGGTCTTGGAAGTAAGTTGGTTCAATATTTAGAACAGTATTCCAGAGAAAATGGTATAAGAAAAATCTATGTAAAAACCAGTGTAACAAATAAATCTGCTATTTGTTTTTGGATAATGCAAGACTATAAATTTGAGGCACGAATGCTGGACTTTAGCTTAAAGTCATACGATGATTATTATTTAGGTAAGGAGCTTTAAAAGAATTATAAAGTTATTTAAATATTACAACTATAATATCTAAGGGGGAAAAGGCATGAAGGAAATTGAATTATGGTACGATGAAAAATATGATGAATGGGACAGATTGGATCGACATAAAATTGGATAGTTTAATTAATTTGGTGTTAGTATAATATTGTAGACACGATTTTCCGAATACTATAAAATATAGAAAAGGAAGGAAGTGTCTAGAATGTCAAAAAGATATACAGATGAATATAAAAATACCATTGTAGAACTTTATAATTCCGGTAAAACACTTGCTGAGCTTAATAGTGAATATGGCCTACCAAGATCTACAATACTAACATGGGTAAATAAGGCAAAACCAATAGCAGTAGATGATAATAAAATAATTACTCAAGCTGATTATCAAGCCATGCTTAAGAAGATGGCTAGAATAGAAGAGGAAAATGAAATACTAAAAAAAGCCATGGCCATATTTGCAAAGAAGTAAGCTCAATATATAAGTTTATTACTGATAATAAAGATACTCATGATATAAAGCTAATGTGTAAAGTTTTAAATGTATCTAGAAGCTCATATTATAAGCATATTAATAAAAAAGAGAGCAAAAGAAACATTGAAAATAGATTTCTAGAAAAAGAAATTCTAAATATATATAAAGCTAGTAAATGTCGATATGGAGCTCCTAAAATATATGAAAAATTAAAGTCTAATAATATACCTATAAGCCTTAAAAGAACTCAAAGGCTTATGAATAAGCTAGGCATAAAATCAATAGTATGCAAGAAATTCAGACCATTTTCATCAAGAAGTAAAGTCGAGAGTAGAGAGAATATAATTAACAGGGACTTCACTACAACTGGCATTAATCAGAAATGGGTAACTGATATTACTTATATTCATACAATTAAAGATGGCTGGTGCTATCTTGCTTCTGTTATGGATCTTAACAGCAGGAAGATAGTTGGATACTCTATGTCTAAAAATATAGATACTACATTGGCTATAAAGGCTTTAGATAATGCCTATATACTTCAGAAACCCGCTGAAGGTCTAATTCTACATAGTGACTTAGGAAGTCAATATACAAGTTATGAATTTGGAGAATATGTTAAAAAGCATAAAATAACTCATTCCTTTAGTGGTAAAGGGAATCCCTATGACAATGCTTGCATAGAATCCTTTCATTCAGTATTGAAAAAAGAAGAAGTTAACTTAGTTAAATACTTTGACTTTGATGCCGCTAGACTTGCAATATTTGAATATATAGAGTCATGGTATAACAGTGAGAGAATACATAGCTCTTTGGGCTATATCACTCCTCAAGAGTGGGAAGATAAATCTAAAAATATTGCATAAAAATTGTTCGAGAAAATGTGTCTACTATATTGACATAGGTCCATGCTAATGTTGAGAATATTTTAGGCACAAAGGAAAAAGAAGTTAATATGCTAGAAGAAAGTGAATATAGAAAATGGCTGGAAATTGGCTATCAACTGAGTCAAGATGAAAGTCTTATGGGGACTGGTGAGCATTACTTATATATTGGAAGAAAATAAATTTATAATAAAAGTTTTTATTAAGAGAAAATAAATAGCAGTTGTATTTTAGATATTTTATTGATATAATTTCCCCACATGAGGACTTTTTTATAGGCATTTAACATGTCATAGAGAATTTGGAGTCCTCAGTTTTTATGTTTTTTATAACGAATAGGAAAGTTCTATTTTAATATTTCATATCAAGAACTTGACCTTAATGAGTCTCAAGAAAATCTACTCTAATGCTTTATTAGAATTTTTTTCAAAAATAATATGATTTAATAGGGTGATTAAATGAATATAAGCAAATATAGAGATTTAACATTGATAGATATAAATGAAGAACAATTGTTAATTATATCATGCGATTCAGCTGGAGGAATAGGAAATAAGAAAAATGATGTAGTTAAGACTACTCCTGAGGTTATAGGTTATTTTACAACACAAGTTGCTCTTATGGAGATACTTTCCTTTGGTGCTAAACCTATTACTGTAATAAATACTTTATCTGTAGAAATGAACGATACAGGTAAAAGAATAATAAAAGGTATTAAAGAGGCTTTAGAACCCTTGGATTTTCATAATATAAACTTAATAACAGGAAGTACAGAAGAAAACTTTCCAGTAACTGTTACAGGAATAGGCATAACTATAATAGGAATTATAAATAAGAAAGAGTGGAGAAAGCATTATACAGAACCTGGATTGATTGCTACTGTAGTAGGTTTACCTAAAGTGGGTAATGAAGTGCTAAATGATAGCAATACTATAATGAGTACTTCAAAATTATTAGAGTTAAAGAAAAAAAGATATATAAAGGAAATACTTCCTGTTGGTTCAAAGGGAATATTGTATGAACTAAATCAGATGTCTAAAACTAATAATATTAAATACTTTTTAGAAGATAACCTATCAATAGATATTTATAAATCTGGTGGTCCATCAACTTGTGTAATTGTATCTATGGAAGAAAGCAAGTATGGAGAATTAAAAAATGAAATTTCCATACCGGTGAATAGAATAGGAAGATTTATATAGCAGTATTCTTATATTTAACATATGTTATGATATAACTAAAATAATATAAAACTATTTTTATAATAAGTTATCCTTCGTAAATTTACGAAGGATAACTTATTATAAATCTTAATGATTGTTATACTAGATGGATTATAGCTTGGAGTTAATCTAATCTTATAATGCAGATAAAAGTTTAATATTATAAATATATTGATTTACACCATAAAAAAGAAGGAGTTTAATATTTTTTATAGAATAAGTATTATTATAAATATATTGCTCTAAATATTTCATTATAAAACTGATATTAATAGATTAAAGTAATAAAAAACAAAGTGTTAGAGGAGGATGTGGATGTCAAGCTTTGAAAAAGTAGAAACTGATAGATTAATATTGAGAGAATTCATAGAAATAGATATTCAGGAAGTCCATGAATACGGATCGGATCCAGATGTATCAGAATATGAACCATGGGGTCCGAATACATTGAAACAAACAGAAGAATTTGTGAAGAGATGTATAGAATATCAACATCAAAAAGATAGAGTAGATTTCGAATTAGCTGTAATAGAGAAAAATAGCAATAAATTAATAGGGGCTTGTGGACTTCATATTTCAGACAAGGAAGATAGAGAAGGATGGATTGGATATGCTATCAACAAACTATATTGGCGAAAAGGTTATGGAACAGAAATTGCAAAGAAATTATTATATATTGGGTTTAATGAGTTTAAGTTACACAGAATTTATGCAACTTGTGATCCTAATAATCTAGGTTCTGAAAAAATATTGCAAAAAATTGGGATGAAAAAAGAGGGATGTCTGCGAAAACATATGTGGTGTAAAGACCGTTGGAGAGATTCACTACTTTATGCTATTTTGGAAGAGGAATATAATCAAGGATAAGAAGATATCAATATACTGTTAATGACCATAATTCCAATATATAGAAAGCTAGGGGTGAGGCTTTGAAGGTAGGATTTTTAGATAGAGATGGAACAATTATAGAAGATTATGAGGATAAATTATGGAGTAGTATAACTGAACCTGTTTTTATAAATGGAGCAATAGATGCCCTTAAAGCTATAAGACAAAGGGGATATGAAATTATAATTATAACAAATCAATATTTAATAAATGAAAAAATTATTACCTTAGAACGATATAAAGAGATTACAGATAAGTTTATAAAGATATTATTGGATAATGGAGTTGAAATATTGGATATATTCTACTGTCCACATTCTAAAGAGGAAAACTGTAATTGCATGAAACCTAAAGATGGAATGATAAAAATGGCACTAGAGAAATATTCCAAAATAGATATGGAGAATTCTTTTATAGCTGGAGATTCTTTGTGTGATATTCAGCTTGGAGAGAGACTAGGGATAAAGGCATTTGGAATAGGATTAGATAAAGAAGAAGGAAGAACGATAAAAATAGATGCTCTAAAGGATATAGTCAGATATTTATAGACATACTTAATAAAAGTAAGAAGATACAAAAAATATTCTTAACTTAAATGGAGTGTTAAATTTATGAAACTATTAAGAAAAACAGTAATTGTAGTTTTAATAATATCTATATTAATCATACTATTTTTGCCAAACAGAACACCAAAGATAGAAGGGGAAAATAGTGTAGCAGTTATAGAAAAAGTTAAATTAGGTGGATTAGAGCAAGGGATTTTAATAAGAGGAAAGGATATTTCTAATCCAGTTTTACTCTTTTTACATGGGGGACCTGGGTATCCTCAAATATCATTTGCTCGTAAATATGAAAAAAAGCTAGAAGATAGTTTTATCGTTGTTAATTGGGACCAAAGAGGTTCTGGTATGTCTTACTCATCTAATATTCCAAAGGAGTCCATGAATAGAGATTGGTTTATAGAAGATACAAAAGAGCTTATTGATTACTTATGTGAAAAGTATCAAAAAGAAAAGATATATTTAGTAGGACATTCTTGGGGAACAGAACTTGGTTTGTATGTAATAGATAAATATCCAGAAAAAGTAGCTGCTTTTATAAGTGTTGGACAAGTTGTCCATGGAATAGAAAGTGAAGTGATTTCATATGACTATGTTCTAGAAATGGCTAATAGAAATAAGGACCAAAAAGCTTTAGATGATCTAATAAGAATTGGAAGACCACCTTATAAAAATACTGTTAGGGATACTGCAACGCAGAGAAAATGGTTATCTAAATATGGAGGAGTAGAGAGAAAAGTAAATACATTAAAAGATATTATATTAGGAAGCATATTTTCACCTGAATATACTGTAATAGATGGAATAAAATTTGCTTTAGGTAATAAATTTTCTGCTGATACAATGTGGGGTTACAATAAGGATTTAGATTTTATTAGAGGGATTCCAGAAATAGAAGTACCTATTTACTTCTGTGCAGGTAGATACGATTATAATACTCCATCTGTACTAATTGAAAAATACTATAATCAGATAATAGCACCTAAAAAAGAATTGATATGGTTTGAAGAATCAGCACATTTTCCTAATTTTGAGGAGTATGAAAAGTTTTATGAACTAGTTATCCGAATAAAAGAGGAGATAGAAAAAGGGGTTAAAAACATTTAAAATACTGGAAAAAGGAGTTAATCAATCATGGAAGATTTAAATATAAACAAGTATATATTCCAGTCCTCTAGGCTGGGATTTAGGATGTGGAAAGAATCAGATAGAGAATTACTTACTAAGATGAATGGTAGTAAGGAAGTAATGAGATGTTTTCCAAAAACCTTAGATTCTAAAGAAACTGATGATTTTCTCAATAGAGTACAAATTCATTTTGAGGAAAATGGATATGGGCTATGGGCAGTGGAATTGAAAGATACTAAGGAGTTTATAGGATTTATTGGACTCTTAAATGCGACTTTTGAGGCACATTTTACACCATGTGTTGAAATTGGGTGGAGACTGGATGATAAATATTGGAATAAGGGATATGCCACAGAAGGTGCTAAGGCTTGTTTAGAGTATGGCTTTAAAAATCTAAATTTAGACACTATTTATTCTTTTACAGCAGAAATAAATAAACCATCTGAAAATGTTATGAAGAAAATAGGTCTAAAGAAAGTTGGAGAATTTAAACATCCAAAAGTAGGGGATGGAAATCCATTGAAGCCTCACGTCCTATATAAAATAGATGGGAAAGAATTTTTAATGATAGCAAGGTAGGAAAGGAGAGGTAAAATGGTTAATGAAAAAATATTAGAAACCATAAATAGTAATAAGAATTTATCAGAAGTACTAGAATTAAATGATTACTTAGCGAGAAATCCTGAATTAGGCTCTAAAGAATATAATTCTTCAAGAAAAATAGTTGAAATTTTAAGTAAACATGGGTTTGAGGTGGAATATCCTTATGGAGGGTTGGAAACCAGCTTTAAAGCAAGTATTAAGGGAAAGACTAGTGATGGACCTAAAATCTGTATATTAGCAGAATATGATGCTTTACCGGATATAGGACATGGTTGTGGGCATTGCGCCAGTGGAAGTATTTCTGTTCTTGCAGGTTTGATATTAAAGGATTTGAAGGAAGAATTTAATGATATTAGTTAAGGAAGATATACCCTTACATACAAGAGAATTTGCAGATGAGATGTTAAAAGAGACAGGACATACTGCAATAGGAAAAGGTGGAAAGATTCTAGCAACCTTTATAATGAAAACTTTTTTAGACAAGAACTTACTAGAGGATATTAAGGAAGAACATAGGAAATATAGAAATAAATAATTGAAATTATTAAAAGGCAAATATATATTTAGCACCAAAAAACTTATATTAAAGGGGGAGGATTATGGCAACATGGGGAGCACATATTAGAATAGCAGAAGTCATACTTAATCAAGATAGTAGCTTAGATGAAGAATATTTTCTTGTAGGGAATGTAGGACCAGACTGTGGAGAACCTAATGAAGATTGGAGCGAGTTTTTTCCACTGAAGTCAGTTAGTCACTGGATTAGTGAAGAAAATTTTATTGAAGCAGAGAAGTTTTATGAGAAATATTTAAATAAGAAAATAGATGATAATAAACTATATTCTTTTTTGTTAGGCTACTATGTTCACTTATTAACGGATATTCAGTGGAGTAATATGATAAATGAGAAGAAAAAAACGGATAAGGAGTATAAGAAATTAGAAACTGATAAAAAGTTTATATGGACTATAAAAAAAGATTGGTATGATTTAGATCATCTATACTTTAGGAAAAATCCCAATAGTATATTCCATAGGATATTTAAAAACATAGAATCCTTTCCCGATTATCTAGATTACTATCCTAATGGTGCAATTGAAAGACAATTAAAGTATATTAGTGGATTTTATACTAAATATAATGGTAATCCAGAAAGGGAGTATATATATTTGACAGAAGAGGAAATGAATGATTTTGTAAATGAAAAGTCTAATTATATTATAGAATTGTTAAAGGAAAAAGAAAGTAGGAAATGATTTTATAAGCCTCTTACTGAATTTTAAGTCTTGGATCAGTAAGAGGCTATTTTTATGACATAAAAGATTATATAAAAAGAAGGGATTTAGCAAGTTTTGAAGAATAAGTATAGTATGTACTTTGTAAGGAGGAAGCGAAATGGAGAGATTTATGATAGGACAGTTTGGACGCTTTGATTATAATAAGCACACAAGAGATTTTAAACCTAGTTTTTTTGGAGTTGAAGCATGTTTATTAGAAGAGGAAGATATAAAGAAATTAATTGATAATGCCAATCGTGAGGAATTTAACATCGGAATACATTTTCCATTGAGAACTAAGGGATGGAGATTAAGAGACCCACAGTTTTTATCAAAAGATGATGATACTAGAGAAAGCTCATACAAATATATGGAGAATGAAATTAATTTTCTAAAAGAAGTTAAACCAAAATATATTCTATTACATTATCCAAAACCAGTATTATTAGATAAATCTGTGGATTGGACAAACTGGCGCTTTGCTAACGATACGGAGTATTATTTTGAGGATAGCTATTCATATGAGAACTTTTCAGCTAAGAGTGAAGAATTATTTAAATGGTTATCTGATATTAGTATTGAAAATGATTTTATACCAGTGTTAGAGTTAGATGCATTAAATAAATATATCTATACTACAGACTTACTTAAAACCTTATTGGATAAATATCCCCGAATTAAAATATGCTTAGACATAGGAAGATTACATTTACAAGACAAATTGGACAAAAACTTTAATTCATTTGAATTCGCTTCTAGGTTTGCAAAGTATGCAGAGGTTGTCCACTTATGGAATATTAAGGTTACTGATAATGTAGAATATAATCATTATCCAACACTTCCAGATTTAAGGCCTGAGGAGGGATGGGGAGACATTGAAAAATATATTGAGATTATAAAGAAAGAAAATAAATTTTGCAAGATTTTATTCGAGCATAGATCTGACTTAATATCAGATGAAGAACTAGAAAGCTGCTATAACTGGATAAGCAATATATTAAATGAAGAATAGGATTGGCTATTATATGGAGATTAAAATTGACTGAGGAGGAAATTATAGCATGAATGAACATATAGTTAAGAAATTTTGGAATCTAATGAGTGATGGAATGTTTGATGAAATAGGAGAATTAATGGAAGAAAACGCAGATGTATGGTTACCAAATACTAGAGAACTTTTTAGAGGTAGAGATAAATATATCAATTTTAATAAAAAATATCCAGGTTGCTGGATAATAACTTTAGATAAAATTTTCTCTAAGGACGACATAGTCGTTTCTGCCGTAAAGGTAGAAGCGGGGGATAAGTCAAGTAGTTTCTATGCCAATTCTTTCTTTACTATTAATAATGGGTTAATCAGTGAAATAGTAGAATACTGGGGAGATAATGGTGAGCCACCTCAATGGAGAGTTGAAGAATCATTATCAGAAAGATACTAATAATTCTAGGTTTTGCTAATTAGGGAGGAAATCATATGGAAAAATTAATAGATTTATCATATATCATTGAGGATAATATGCCTGTTTATCCAGGAGATAGTGTAACAAGTTTAAAACAGGTAAAAATTTTACAAGAAGATTTCTATAACAACTATAGGCTAGATATTAGTATGCACTCAGGTACACATATAGATTCACCTATGCATCTAACAGAAAGCAAGGAATACATATGTGAAATGCCATTAGAAACATTTATTGGCAAGGGATGTATAATCGATGTAAGAAGTCAACCTATTATAAGAGGAAAACCAGAATATAAGGAATCAATCAAAGAGAATAGCATTGTTTTACTTTATACAGGTTGGGATGAAGAATATGGAAAGAACTCCTATTATGATAATCATCCAATTGTAGATATTAGTCTTGGTAAGCTATTGATAGAGAAAAATATTAAGATGCTGGGAATAGATATGCCTTCTCCAGACAAATATCCTTTTGAAACACATAAACTGCTTTTTAAAAATAACATATGTATAATGGAGAACCTCAGAAATCTCGATAAATTACTTGGTGTTCCAAGCTTTGAAGTCATAGCTTTCCCATTAAAGATGAGGGCAGATAGTTCCATGGCGAGAGCTATTGCAAGAGTATTGTAAAGCAAATTTTGTTATAGATGATAAATATAGTAAAAACTAATCATATAATTCTAATTGGAGGAAATCATGAAAGGGATATTAAAAGTCATGGGGATAATTATTGGGCTAATTATTATATTTATAGGATTTAGCTATATTAATCATAAAATTCATTTATCTAAAGAAGATGAGTTATTCGTCCCAAATGGAGAGATGGTTTACTTAAATTGTTCCCATTATGTTCACGATATTGAATATAAAAAGATAGCAGATGAAACTAAAAAAAATATTGAGAATTTGGACTAAAATAAATTACTTAAAACTTATAATATATAGATTTAAAACTAATAACAACAGAATCAAAGAAAATAATTGATGAGTTTCTAGAGATATAGAAATGGATAATATTTTAACAGTAAAGGTTATATATTATCCATTTTCATATATCATTTTATTTACGATATGCTTCAAAAGTGATGACTTGATTATTATCTGTAGGATATATGCCAAATTTATAATCAGAGGAAATAGTAATATCGCTAAATCCAACTTTCTCCAAAATCAATCTAAATTCTTCTATTCCATACCACTTTAATGGAAAACGCTCTAATTCAGTTTGAATCAATTGATTATTATGCCATCTTTCATATCGGAAATGAGAAACTGTATATTGGTCAATAAAATTAGCTTCTACAAGGGACTCGTTTAAGGTGATTAAATCTCCATTAGGAGTCTCCCATGTTCTTGTTGAGGAATGTCCAATATTAAAATCTGATTGCATAAATATATCAACAATAATGCGTCCCCCTATGGAAAGATGTTCATAGAAGCATTTTAATCCATTAATAGCATCTATTGAATTTTCTAGTAATAGAAAAGAGCCTGTAGGAATAATAATTGCTTCATATTTATGAGGCAGAGAAAAAGATTGCATATTTTCTTTATATAGGTCAGCTTGAAGACCTCTTTCTTTACAATGAAGTTTACATAAATCCAACATCTCAGCAGAGGAATCTATACCATCTACAATAAATCCTTCCTCTAGCAGGGGAATTAAGATACGACCTGTTCCTACTGCTGGTTCAAGAATCCTTCCTTTGATTCCCTTAAGTCTTTCAGTGTAAAATTCCACATCTCCAAATGAATGGCCAATAGGTTTATCTATATTATATACCTCAGTAGAAAGCTTACTATAAAAACTAAACATATTATTTTACCTCCTTATGATTGTTATAAAGAAATGCCTTACCTCTATTTAACCATATGGCAGACATATCTTCTTTTTAGATGATATTCTTTAAACTAATGATACCATTTAACATAATTATTTTCTTATCCTATCTTGCTAATTTTAAAATTAGAGCAAGATATATTGTTAGAAGAAATAAAATTACTATCCAGCCAGTACACAAAATGAGATGAAAATAATATACCTCATAGATAATAAAATATGAATATCTTTAGGAAAATATAGATGATTGGCTGATTATTGAACTTTAAATCCTAAATCAGTAGGAGGTTATTTTCATGTCATAAAAGAAGAGATTTAAGAAACTTTATAGAAATAGGTATGGTATATATTTTTCAGAGAAGAAAATATAAAAAAATATCAAAAGAAACTAAAAGATTTATTGAAAATTTGAGTTAAAAGAAAAAGTATATAATTTTATGAGAATTGATTTTAAAATTAGGTACACAATATAACATAGAATATATCAGAAAACTAACAGATAAATATTTTAAAAGAAAGCATTAAATAAACTTGGTTTAATTAAATGGCATAGGGGTAAACTTAAAATGGGAAAATAAAATTATAGGAGGGGTACAATGTCACAGTATCATGAACCAGTAGAAAAGTTAGATGAAAAGACACTTAATATTACTAGAGCAATAACTAGTTTAAAGGAAGAAGTTGAAGCTGTAGATTGGTATAATCAGAGAGTTGATGCCTCAAAGGACCCAGAATTAAAGGCTATAATGGCACATAATAGAGACGAAGAAATTGAACATGCTTGTATGTTATTAGAATGGTTAAGAAGAAACATGGATAAATGGGATGAAGAATTAAGAACTTACTTATTTACAGATGGACCTATTGCACATTTAGAGGAACAAATTACAGGAAAATCAAATGGACAATCAAACTTAAACATTGGAGATTTAAAATAGGAGGAGATACTATGTTATACAGAGAGTTAGCCCCTATATCTAATGAAGCTTGGGAAGAAATAGATGAAAGGGCAAAGGAAGTTTTAAAATCATATTTGTCTGCTAGAAAGGTAGTAAAAGTAAATGGACCAATGGGATTGGATTACAATGTAGTTACTGAAGGAAGATTAGGGAATATAGAAAATAAGGGGGATGTACGATATAGTAATTATAAAGTGGTTCCTCTAACAGAAGCAAGAGTAGAATTTGAAATAGATAGATGGGAATTAGATAATATACAGCGTGGAGCAAAGGATATTGATTATTCTTCTTTAGAAAATGCCATGAAGGAAATTGCTTTATTTGAAGAAAATGCTATATATAATGGATTGAGCAATACTCCTATGGTGGGAATTGATAAAACTTCTGAATTATCACCAATATCATTTGGCAAAGATCCTACATCCATTATGGAGGCTATTACAAAGGGATTAATTAAGCTTAGAGAGTCTTATCAAAAAGGTTCATTTAGTTTAGTAGTAAATGAAGAAGCATATAAGCGAATTTTATCAAAGGAAACAGCATATCCCTTAGATGAAAGAATTGAAAAATTAATTGGTGGAAAGATTATATTTAGTCATGTAATCAATGGAGCATATCTATTACCATATGACCATGACGATTTAGAACTTACCATAGGCAGAGATTTTTCTATAGGATACCAATCTCATTGTAACGAGAAAGTAAGATTCTTTGCTACAGAGTCTTTTACTTTCAGAGTATTAGATTCTTCCATTATAGTTAAATATAGTCTATAAAGATTTTAAAAACAATACTTGACATATATATACCATACTGTTAATATGTAAGTGTAATAAATAACATAAGAGTTGCTCATATAGGTTCCATAATATGGTTGGAACGTTTCTACAAAATGACCGATAATCATTTGTCTATGAGTGAAAGTGTACCTAGGGTTCCGAAGATATTTCTTGCTGGACCGAGCGGTACAGATACTTGTCAAAAGTATTACACCGAAGGGATAAAAGCCCAGTCGGGTAGGTTTCGCTTTGCCTACCCGGCTGGGCTTAATTTGATTTTTTGAGGAGGGTTAAATTTGAAGTTTAACAGAATATTTATTGAAAAGAAAGAGGAGTTTAACACTGAAGGAAAGTTACTATTAAAAGAATTTAGAGATTATTTAGAAGTAGATAGTTTAACCACAGTTAAGGTAGTTAATGTATATGATTTAATTAATGTAACAGAAGAAGAAAAAGAAAAGATAGTTCAAGAAATCTTGTTCGAAGAAACTCTAGATAATAAATATGAAAATAGCCTTCCAATAAAAGACAATGAAAGATTATTTAGAGTGGAATTTTTAAAAGGACAATATAACCAAAGAGAAGATTCTACTAATCAGATTATAAGAATATTAACTAAAAATGAAGATATAATTGTGCAAAATTCTAAAATAATTATTTTAGAAAATGTAACAGATGAAGAATTAAATAAAATAAAAAAATATTATATAAACCCAATAGAAATGAAAGAAATTGGTTTAGATAGTTTTTCTTTTGAAAAGGAAGAAGAGAATCTTAAAGATATTGAAATCATATCAGATTTTATGGAAATGACAGATGAAGATATTCAAGGATTTAAGTCTAAATATGGCATAGGTATGGATATAGATGACTTAAAATTCTGTAAAGATTATTTTAAAAATATTGAAAAAAGAAATCCTACTATAACAGAATTAAAATTAATAGACACTTACTGGTCTGATCATTGTAGACATACTACATTTATGACTGAAATTACAGAAATATCCATGGGTGATGGACAGTATAAAGAAGTATTTCAAAAAGCACTAGATGAATATATAAAATCCAGAGAGTTTGTTTACGAAAATAGAGAAAGAGCCATTTCTCTAATGGATTTAGCCACTATTAATATGAAGGAAACCAAGAAAAAAGGTTTACTAGATGATAAAGAAGAAACTGATGAAGTCAACGCTTGTAGTGTAGAAATAGATGTAGATATTGATGGTACAAATGAAAAATGGCTACTGATGTTTAAAAATGAAACCCATAATCATCCTACAGAAATGGAGCCATTTGGGGGTGCTTCAACTTGTTTAGGTGGTGCCATAAGAGACCCATTATCTGGACGTGCCTATGTATATCAAGCCATGAGGATTACAGGTTCTGGTGATCCAAGACAAAAATATGAAGATACTTTATCAGGTAAATTACCACAAAGAAAAATTACCAAAACTGCCAAGGCAGGATATAGCTCTTATGGTTATGAAATAGGTGGTGCTACGGGTTACGTAAGAGAAATATATGATGCTGGATATATGGCAAAGAGAATGGAACTAGGTGCATTAGTAGCAGCAGCTCCAAAGAAAGCTGTATATAGGGGAGAATCAGAGCCAGGAGATTTAATAATATTAGTAGGTGGAAAAACTGGAAGAGATGGTTTAGGTGGAGCAGTTGGTTCATCTAAGGAACATACAGAGGAGTCTTTACACACATCAGGAGCAGAAGTACAAAAGGGAAATCCAGCAGTAGAAAGAAAAATTGTTCGTTTATTTAGAAATGAAGAAGTGTCAAAGATGATTAAGAAATGCAATGACTTTGGTGCTGGTGGAGTATCTGTAGCCATAGGAGAATTAGCAGATGGACTATTAATTGAACTAGATAAAGTACCTCTAAAGTATCCAGGATTAGATGGTACAGAAATCGCATTATCTGAATCACAGGAAAGAATGGCAGTAGTTATTTCACCTAAGGATTTAGAAAGATTTATGTCCTTTGTTAAGGAAGAGGATGTAGAAGGAACTGTTGTAGCCACAGTAACAGAAGAAAAAGTCCTTAAAATGATTTGGAGAAACAAGACCATTGTAAATATAAAAAGAGATTTCTTAGATACAAACGGAATAAGAAAGAAAAATAAAGTAAATATAGAGCTTCCTAAAAATGAATCATATTTGGAAGAAATTCCATCCTATGTAAAGGAAGATATAAAGGAAGCATTTATAGAAAATCTAAAAGATTTAAATATATGCAGTCAAAAAGGATTAGTAGAGGGATTTGATCATACTGTAGGAGCAGGAACAGTTCTAATGCCTTTAGGAGGTAAATATAACCTTACACCAGCAGAAGGAATGGTTGCTAAAATTCCAGTATTAGAAGGAAATACTAATACCTGTTCCTTAATGACATACGGTTATGACCCAAAACTTTCAAAATGGAGTCCATTCCATGGTGGATATTATGCAGTAATCGAATCTATTGCAAAAATAGTAGCCATGGGTGGAGATTATAAAAAAGTAAGATTAACTTTCCAAGAATACTTTGAAAGATTAGGAGATAATCCAACTAAATGGGGTAAGCCATTTTCTGCATTACTTGGTGCATTTATGGTACAAAAAGAATTGGATACTCCAAGTATTGGTGGAAAAGACAGTATGAGTGGAACTTTTGAAGATATCAATGTGCCTCCTACTTTAGTTAGTTTTGCAGTAACTACTGATAAAGTAGAAAATATTATTTCCAAAGAATTCAAAAATACCAACTCAACCATAGCCTTACTAAAATTAGATATGGATAAAGATGGATTAGTGGATTTAAAACAATTAAAATCCAACTATGAAATGATTAAGAAAATGATAGATAAAAAGGAAATAATTTCAGCATCTACAGTTAAATTCGGTGGTATAGGAAGAGCAATTGCTGAAATGAGTATGGGAAATAAAATAGGATTTAAGTTTAATGAAATAGACAAAGAGTTATTATTTAAACCATTATATGGTTCAATAATAGTGGAGTTAGAAAAAGGAGTTACTATTCCAAATGCTATTATCTTAGGTGAAACCATAGAGGAAAATTATATTGAGATAAATAAAGAAATAATAGATTTAGATTTCCTAATTGATTCCTTTGAAAAGCCGTTGGAAGAAGTATTCCCTGTATATAAAGAAGATACAGTAGAGAATAAAGAATATGCAAAAGGAACTATAATCAAGTCTAAAGCGTCCATAGTGAAACCAAGGGTTTTAGTACCTATATTTACTGGTTCTCATGGAGAATATACAATGGCTAAGTCTTTTGAAAATGCAGGAGGCATAGTAGATACATTTATATTTAAGACTTTGACTTTAAAAGATGTGGAAACCTCATATAAAGAATTAGCAGAAAAAATAAAAGAGTATCAAATAATAGGTTTACCAGATGGCTCTATATTAGGTGATGAACCTGAAACTGGTGGAAAATTAATAAAGTTAATATTAGATAATCCATATATAAAAGAAGAAATAGATAATCACCTATATAAAAGAGATGGACTTATATTAGGTATAGGTGCTGGATTCTTAGGTTTGATTAAGTCAGGGCTTATTAGTGAAAACGCATATTTAGCCCATAATAATAGTGGGGAATTTATATCAAGATTAGTAAATGTAAAGGTGAAATCCAATTTATCTCCATGGTTTAATGAAATGAAAGTAGGAGATAAATACACAGTTCCAGTGGCTACAAAGGAAGGAAAAGTAATAGTAAGGAACTTAGAAGAACTAATTGAAAATGGTCAAATATCCACTGAATTCATAGATAATAACCCAACTGGTTCAATGTTTAGTATAGAATCTTTAACTAGTTGTGATGGAAGAGTTTTAGGAACTATTTCAGCAATAGATAGAGTAGAAGAAGGATTATATAAAAATATAGAAACTTTAGGACAACATAAGATATTTGAGTCAGGTGTAAAATATTTTAGATAGGAGTGTTAATATGAAGGTTAGTATATTAATGGGAAGCATATCAGATAAAGGAATATCAGAAAAGGTTACTAAAATATTTGATAAATTTGGCGTAGAATATGAAACTAGGGTAATATCAGCCCATAGAACTCCATATAAAGCAGTAGAATTTGCTGAAAATGCTGAGGCAAATGGAACAGAAGTGATTATTGCCATAGCAGGAAAGGCAGCACATTTAGCAGGAGTATTAGCAGGAGTAACTCCTCTGCCAGTAATAGGAATTCCAGCAAAATCTTCAACTATGGACGGACTTGACTCACTTCTTTCAGTGGTACAAATGCCAAAGGGTGTACCAGTGGCAACTGTTGCCATAGATGGGGGAGAGAATGGAGGACTTTTAGCAGTTCAAATGCTCTCTATTAAATATCCTGAACTAAGGGAAAAGTTTAAGGAATATAAGAAAGAAATGGAAAAAGAAGTAGAAAAAATTGATTATGACCTAACCCAACAAGCGTAGCGAGTTGTAGGTAGGTCAAACGCAATGAGCACCAAATTCATGCGACCGTTAGGAAGCAAATGAATTTGAGTTGCGAAACTGTGGGAAATGACCTAACACAGCGAAAGCAGTGAGTAAATAGATTTGTGTTTCGAGACTGTAAACAAAATAGGAAGAAGGTGCAGCTTTGAGTGGAGTTGTGGGAATTTACAGTAAGGAAAGAAATAATGTATCAAATATAATATATTATGGACTATATGCCTTACAGCATAGAGGTCAAGTAAGCACTGGAATTGCAGTAAATAACAATGGATTTGTAGACTACTTCAAAGACTTAGGGTTAGTTCATGAAGTCTTTCCAAAGGAAACTATGGAGAGACTTCGAGGAAATATTGGTATAGGTCATATAAGATATGCAACTACTGGAGATACAACGACAGTTAATGCACAGCCTTTAGTTGTAGGATATAGAAAAGGAGCTTTGGCCTTAGCTCATGATGGTGCAGTAGTAAATTTTGAAAAACTAAGAGATGGACTTGAGGATCAAGGTGCTATATTTCAATCGGAACTAGATACAGAGGTAATAGCAAATCTAATCGCCAGATACCATAAAGATAATATAGAAGATGCCATAATAAAAGCATTGGACGATATAAATGGAACCTATGGATTAGTCATAATGACAACAGATAAGCTAATAGGAGCAAGGGACCAATATGGAGTTAAGTCCCTTTCCATAGGGAAATTAGGAGAAGATTATATTTTAGCTTCAGAAACCTGTGCCTTTGACACCATAGGAGCAGAATTCATAAGAGATGTAGAGCCAGGTGAGATAGTTGTTATAGATGAAAATGGATTAGAATCCATTAGAAGAAAATCCTATGATAAAAAGTTATGTTTATTTGAAATAATATATTTTGCAAGACCAGATAGTAAACTTGATAATAAAAGTATTTACTTATCAAGAATAGAAGCAGGAAAACAATTAGTAGTAGAATCACCAGTAGATGGAGACATAGTAATAGGAGCACCAGACTCAGGAACCATACCTGCCATAGGATATGCAGAAGGTTCTAAAATTCCTTATGCTGAGGGTTTAATAAAAAATAGATATGTAGGTAGAACTTTTATACAACCAACTCAGGAACTAAGAGAGCAGGGAGTTAGAATCAAATTAAATGTTTTAAAGGAAAATGTAGAAGGTAAAAGAGTAATCTTAGTAGACGATTCCATAGTTAGGGGAACTACAATAAAAAGAACTATTGAAATGATAAAAAATGCAGGAGCAAAGGAAATTCATGTAAGAATATCTTCACCTCCAGTATTACACCCTTGCTATCTAGGTATGGATACTCCAACTAGAGAGAACTTAATAGCAGCTCAAATGTCTAAAGAGGAAATACGAAAATTAATAGGAGCAGATTCCCTAGAGTATTTATCTTTAGAAGGATTACTAAAGGCAGCAGGTGGCTGTGAATTCTGTACTGGGTGTTTAGATGGAAATTACCCAATCCATAAAGAATAACTAACTGCTAATTAGCGAAAGGAGAGAAGGCATTGAGCTTAACGTATAAAGATGCAGGTGTAGATAAAGAAGCGGGATATAAAGAGGTACAGCTTATTAAAGGAATGATTAAGAAAACTCATATTCCAGGAGTTTTATCGGATATAGGAGGATTTGCAGGACTTTTTCAACTAGATACTAAATCCTTTGAAGAACCTGTTTTAGTGTCTGGAACAGACGGAGTAGGTACAAAACTTAGACTTGCATTTATGATGGATAAACACAATACCATAGGAGAAGATTGTGTAGCAATGTGTGCCAATGATATTTTATGTCAAGGTGCTAAGCCTTTATTTTTCTTAGACTATATTGCTACAGGAAAACTTATTCCTGAGAAAATGGCAAGTATAGTGGAAGGTGTATCAAATGGCTGTATAAAAGCACAATGTGCATTAATAGGTGGAGAAACAGCTGAAATGCCTGGATTTTATAAGGATGAGGAATACGATGTAGCAGGATTTTGTGTTGGAGTAGTAGATAAGAAGAAAATAATAAATGGCTCAACTATAGAAGAAGGGGACTATATACTAGGTCTGCCTTCCAGCGGAGTTCATAGTAATGGTTTTTCCTTAGTGAGAAAAATCGTATTTGATAAAATGAATTTAAACTTAGATGAGTATATAGAGGAACTAGGAAGTACTTTAGGAGAAGAACTCTTAAAACCAACAAGAATATATACAAATCCAGTATATGATTTAGTACAGAAATTTAATGTTAAAGGACTTAGTCATATAACAGGTGGGGGATTTTATGAAAATATTCCAAGAATGTTACCTACTGAATTGGCTGTTCATATAAACACTACTGAAATAAATACACCACCTATATTTAACTTGTTGCAGAAATGGGGGGGAGTTCCCCTTGATGAAATGTACGCTACATTTAATATGGGAATAGGTATGGTTATGGCAGTGGATAAAAATGAGTTGGAAGGTATTGGGAAATTCTTAGAAGAAAAAGGAGAAGAATTTGTAATCCTAGGTGAAGTTAAAAAAGGTTCAGAAGGAGTAGTACTATGCCACCAGTAAAAATTGGAGTTTTAATCTCTGGTGGAGGGACTAATTTACAATCAATAATAGATAATATTAAAACTGGAAACATCAATGGTGAAATAAAATTGATTATTTCCAATAAAGAAGCAGCTTATGGATTAACTAGAGGAAAAGAATCAGGAATCGAAAGTATATATATAAGTAGAAAAAGATTTGATTCAGAGGAAGATTATAATTCTAAGTTAATAGAGGAATTCAAAAAAAGAGATGTAGAATTAATAGTTTTAGCAGGATATTTAAAAGTCTTATCTAAAGAGTTCATTCATGAATTTAAAAACAGAATAATAAATATTCATCCTTCATTAATACCAAGTTTCTGTGGGAAAGGTTATTATGGTGAAAATGTTCATAAAGAAGTATTAAATTATGGAGTCAAAATTACAGGAGCTACAGTTCATTTTGTAGATGAAGGAACTGATACAGGACCTATTATACTCCAAGAATCAATAGAAGTAGAATCCTTTGATACAATAGATACATTGAAAGCAAAAGTATTAGAGGTAGAACATAAGATTTTGGTACAAGGGGTTAAGCTATATTGTGAAAATAGATTATCCATTGAAGGAAGAAAAGTGATTATAAACTAGAGGTGAGATGATGAAAAGGGCGTTAATAAGTGTTTTTCATAAGGAAGGTATAGTTGAGTTTGCATCTCAGTTAAGAGATTTAGGTTGGGAAATAATTTCAACTGGTGGTACATTTAAAATTCTTCAAGAAGCGGGAATAGAAGTAATAGAAGTTGAAGATGTGACTAAATTTCCAGAAATCTTAGATGGAAGAGTAAAGACTCTAAACCCATATATCCATGGTGGATTATTGTATAGGAGAGATGATGAAAATCATATAAAAACCATTGAAGATATGGAAATAAACCCTATAGATATAGTAGTAAATAATCTTTATCCCTTTGAAGAAACTATAAAAAGACAGGGAGTTACCCATGAAGAGATTATAGAAAATATAGATATTGGTGGTCCATCTATGATTAGAGCTGCAGCTAAAAACTATAATGATGTAACTGTAATAGTGGACCCAAAGGATTATGACATAGTATTAAAGGAATTAAAAGAAAACAACACTACTACTATAAAAACAAGACAATATTTAGCAAGAAAAGTGTTTAATTATACTGCTTATTATGACACTTTAATATCCAATTATTTTAATGAAATAGAAGAAGTTAAATTTCCGGAAAAATTGACTTTGGCTTATAAATCTAAAGAAGAATTAAGATATGGAGAAAATCCTCATCAAAGTGCAGCCTTTTATAAAGAAATAGGAAAGACAGAAGGAACTATTGCAGGAGCAGTACAAATCCATGGTAAAGAACTTTCCTTTAACAATATTAATGATGCCAATGGTGCAATAGATGCTTTGAAAGTATTTAATGAACCTACTGTAGTAGCAGTGAAACATGCTAATCCTTGTGGTATAGGCAGTGGAAATGATTTATCAGAAGCCTATGAAAAGGCTTATGAATGTGATAAAGAGTCTATATTTGGTGGTATAGTTGCTGCCAATAGAGAAATAGATGAGGAAGTTGCTAAAAGGTTAAATAGTATATTTGTTGAAATAGTCATTGCACCATCATTTACAGAAAAGGCAATAGAAATACTTACAGAGAAGAAAAACATAAGAATTTTAGAAATAAAAGATATATTAGATAGAAAATATAAAGAGTTAGATATGAAAAAGGTAATAGGTGGACTTTTAGTACAAGACAGAGATACTGTTTTATTAAAAGAAGAACTACAAGTGGCTACAAAAAGAAATCCTACTGAAGGAGAAATGGAAGATTTATTGTTTGCATGGAAGGCTGCAAAAGCTGTAAAATCTAATGGAGTAGTTATAGTTAAAAATAAAGGAACCATAGGTATTGGTCTAGGAGAAGTAAACAGATCATGGGCAGTGAAAAATGCCATAGATAGGGCAGGAGAAAATATTCAAGGAGGGGTTTTAGCTTCCGATGGATTTTTCCCTTTCAAAGATTCCATAGAACTTTTAAATGAAGCAGGAATAAAAGCAATAATTCAGCCAGGAGGTTCCATAAAGGATAAAGAAGTAATAGAAGAGGCAGATAAAAATAATATGACTATGATATTTACAGGTATAAGGCATTTCAAACATTAATACGGGAGGGAATGAGATGAAAGTATTAGTATTAGGCAGTGGTGGTAGAGAACATGCCTTATGTTGGAAAATTGCTAAAAGCAATAAAGTAAGTAAGATTTATTGTGCTCCAGGAAATGGGGGCACAGCTGAAATAGCTGAAAATATAGATATAAATGTAGATGAAATAGATAATTTGTTACAATTTGCACTTAAAAATAATATAGATTTAACTGTAGTAGGTCCTGAACAACCTTTAGTTTTAGGTATTGTAGATAAATTTCAAGAAAATGGATTAAGGATTTTTGGTGTAAATAAAGAATGTGCTAGATTAGAAGGAAGTAAAGAGTTTTCCAAGGAATTTATGGAAAAATACAATGTACCTACTGCTAAATATAGAGCTTTTACAGTTTTAGAAGAAGCCATAGAAGGAATAAAGGAGTTTTCATATCCTTTAGTTATAAAGGCTGATGGACTATGTGCAGGAAAAGGTGTAATTATTTGTTACAGTGAAGATGAAGCTAAGAAAACACTTAAAGATATTTTAGGCAATAAAATATTTGGTGAAGAGGGAAATAAGGTTGTTATAGAGGAGTTTTTATACGGAATTGAAACATCACTGCTTTGTGTGGTGACAAAGGGTAAAATAATTCCTATGGAATCTGCTAAGGACTATAAAAAAATATATGAAGATGATAAAGGACCAAATACTGGCGGTGTGGGATGTATATCCCCTAGTCCTATATTTAATGAGGAATTGAGCAAAAAAATTGAAGAGAATATATTAAAAAATATTAGATATGGTTTAGATAAAGAAGATTTAGATTTTAGAGGAATACTTTTTATTGGATTAATGATAGTAAATGGAGACCCAAAAGTATTAGAATTTAATACAAGATTTGGAGATCCAGAAACTGAAGTATTGATTCCAAGACTTGATTCAGATATAGTAGATTTATTTGAAAAGACCATAGACGGAAGTTTTATGGAATCAGATTTAAAATGGAATAACAATAGAGCTATAACAGTAGTTTTGACATCAGGAGGCTATCCTGAAAAATATGAAAAAGGATTTAAAATAACTGGAATAGACGATGTAGATAAAGATACTATAGTATTTCACAATGGTACAAAAATGATAAATAAAGATTTAGTAACTAATGGGGGACGAGTTTTATCTGTTGTAAGTTTAGGAAAAACCATAGAAGACACTAGAGATAAAGTTTATAACGATATAGAAAAAATTAAATTCAGTAATATATATTATAGAAAAGATATAGGGAAGTTTTAATAATTATAGCACTTTAAAATAAAAAAGCAGGGAAACCTGCTTTTTATTATTGAAAATGATTCCAAATTTTTGATAATTCTGCTATAATACTATATAGTACTACAGATCAATTTCTAACCACTATAGAATTTCAAATAATTGCATGATTAGTATATAAAAATAGGGTATATATCTAAATGGGTATAAATCTTTATACAATCATAAATAATATGTAGTACAATTAATATAGAGGAGGAATACAAGTGAAAACAGACGTTCAAATTGCACAAGAAGCTAAAATGCTTCCTATAGTTGATGTTGCATCTAAATTAGGAATTGACGAAGATCATTTAATACAATATGGTAAATATAAAGCAAAAGTATCCCTAGGATTACTAGATGAGATGAAAGACAAGCCAGATGGAAAATTAATTTTAGTTACAGCAATTAACCCAACTCCAGCAGGAGAAGGTAAAACTACTACAAATATAGGTCTTTCCATGGGATTAAACAAAATTGGCAAGAGTGCTATAACAGCTCTAAGAGAACCTTCTTTAGGACCTAGCTTTGGAGTTAAAGGTGGAGCAGCTGGTGGAGGATATGCACAAGTAGTACCAATGGAAGATATTAACTTACACTTTACAGGAGACTTCCATGCAATAACTACAGCTCATAACTTGATTTCTGCTTTACTAGATAATCATATTCATCAAGGAAATGTATTGAATATAGATCCAAGAAGAGTAGTATGGAAAAGAGTTCTTGATATGAATGATAGAGCTTTAAGAGACATTGTAGTAGGATTAGGTGGAAAACCAAATGGTATGCCTAGACAAGATGGATTTGATATTACAGTTGCATCAGAAATAATGGCAATCTTCTGTTTATCAAAAGACTTAGAAGACTTTAAAGCTAGAGTAGGAGAAATAATAGTAGCATATAAATTTGATGGTAGTCCAGTATTTGCTAAAGATTTAAATGCACAGGGTGCAGTAGCTTTACTTATGAAAGATGCAGTAAATCCTAACCTTGTTCAAACATTGGAAAATACACCAGCATTAATTCACGGTGGACCATTTGCAAACATTGCCCATGGATGTAACTCAATGCTAGCAACAAAATTAGCTTTAAAAATGGCTGAATATACAGTAACAGAAGCAGGATTTGGTGCTGATTTAGGTGCTGAGAAATTCTTTGATATTAAGTGTAGATTTGGTGGCTTAAAACCAGATGCTGCAGTAATAGTAGCTACAATAAGAGCACTAAAATATAACGGTGGAGTTAAGAAAGATGAACTAGGAAGTGAAAATCTAGAGGCATTAGCTAAAGGATTTGCTAACTTAGAAAAACATATAGAAAATATAAATAAATTTGGAGTACCAGCAATAGTAGCTATAAACAACTTCCCAACAGATACAGAAGCTGAACTTAAATATGTACTTGATAGATGTAAAGAATTAGGTGCTGAAGCAGTTCTTTCAGAAGTGTGGGGTAAAGGTGGAGAAGGTGGAGTAGCTATGGCTGAAGCTGTAGTAAGAGTTTGTGAAACTAAAGAATCTAACTTTAAACCAATTTACGATGTAGAAGAAACAATTAAAGCTAAGATTGAAAAAATAGCTAAAGAAGTTTATGGAGCAGATGGAGTAGACTTTACAAAAGCTTGCGAAAAAACTATAGCTAATATAGAAAAATTAGGATTTGATAAAATGCCAATTTGTATGGCAAAAACTCAATACTCTTTATCAGATGATCCAACATTACTTGGTAGACCAAGTGGATTTAGAATTACTGTAAGAGATATAAGAGTATCAAGAGGAGCTGGTTTCTTAGTAGCATTAACTGGAGAAATTATGACAATGCCAGGATTACCAAAAGTTCCAGCAGCCAACAATATTGATATATTACCAAGTGGGGAAATAGTAGGATTATTCTAAGATAACTCAATATAATAGCTGGGTTTGCCCAGCTATTATATTGGTTATGAAACTTGAGTACTTTAATATGACACTATGATTCTGGGAGGAAGAAAAATGGAGTTTAATTCAAAGATAAAATCAGATCAAGTAGATAGCTTTTTTGAAGCGATTTTACTTCTGGAAAATCAAGAAGAATGTTATAGATTTTTTGAAGATATATGTACAATAAAGGAAATCCAAGCAATAGCACAGAGATTAGAGGTAGCTAAACTTCTTAAAACAAATAAGACTTATAATGAAATAGAGTCTGAAACAGGTGCTAGTACTGCAACTATAAGTAGAATCAATAGATCATTAAATTATGGCTCAGAAGGATATAATATAGTACTTAAAAAATTAGGGATAATAGATGAGAAATAATAAGGGGACTAAATAATTGTCCCTTACTTTTTGGATTAAAAAGGAATAGACAGCAATAGGAGAGTATTTATGACAGGAAAAACACATATGGCAATAGGAATCACAGCAGCTCTGACTATATCCTATGGGCAACCCTTAGAAAATCAGCTTATAATAGTATTGGCTTCAGCAATAAGTTCTTTAATTCCTGATTTAGATCATCCAAAAGGTAAAATAAATCAGAAGATATTATTGATTAAAAGTAATTTTTATAGAGTTTTATTTTATATATTTATAGGAGGTATATTTATATATTTATATTACCTAATGAAATCCAAGATTTTTTTGTTTCTTGGTATAGGATCTTTTCTCGTAGGTATTTCAAGTCATCGGGGTTTTACACATAGTATAATAGGCTTTCTTGCATCAACATCTATAGTATCCCTAGGTAAATTAGATTATGGACTAGATGCCATATATTCCGGATTTATAATAGGATATTTCTTACATATAGTAGCAGACTTATTCACTTCCAAAGGAGTAAAACTATTCTATCCTTTAAATAACAATATATCTTTTCCCATTACAATTAAGACCAATAGTAAATTTGAAAGTATGATATTTAGATTATTAGTTATTTATTGTGTTTGTATATTATTTATTCAGATAATGATAATATAACTGAAAATTATTGTTAGGAGGGTTATGATTATGTTATTTGATATACATGGAGATATATGGACTGATGTAACTGAAAAAAGACAAAAAGGCTTGAAAAATATTATTAGAGATTATCATTTGGAAAGATTTAAAAAAGGTAATATGGTTGGAGGAATATTTGTTATATGGATTGACCCTCCACATACTAGTAGACCAAAGGAAAGACTTATTGAAAATATTAAGGCTATGAGTGTAGAATTATGGGAAAGCAAAGACATAATAAAGGTAATATACAATAGTAATGACTTTTATCAAGCCATGGACGAAAATAAAATTGCAGTCTTACTAGGATTGGAAGGATTAAGTGGAATTGGTGAAGAGATAGAAAATATATATACTTTATATCAATTAGGATTTAGGCATGGAAGTTTGACATGGAATGAAGAGAATTCTTTAGGAACTGGAGCAAGAGGAACTATAAATAGAGGTCTTACTGCTTTGGGTAAAGAAGCCATTGGGATTATGGAATCCATAGGAATGATTTTAGATGTTAGTCATGCCAACGATAAAACTTTTTGGGATATTTATAATGTAGCAAGAAAACCATTTATAGCATCTCACTCTAATTCAAGGACACTATGTAATGTTCCAAGGAATTTAACTGATGAACAAATAAAGGCAATTGGAGAAGTGGATGGACTTGTGGGGATAAATGCCTTTAATGAATTTATTCATGAAGATAAAAATAAGAGGAGTGTAGATTACTTAATAAATCATATTGAACATATTATAAACCTCATAGGAATAGATAAAGTTGCTTTGGGATTCGACTTTTTTGAATATATTGGAAAAGATGCAGCTAATACTTTTATTGAAGATGATTATATAGGAACTAAAGGATTAGAAAATATTTCTAAGGGAAAGGACTTTATATTGAAGCTTAAAGAAAGAGGATTTACAAAAGAAGATATAGAAAAAATAGGGTATAAAAATTTTTTGAATTTAATGAATAGGATATTATAGAAGACAGGAGAAGATTTCTCTTGTCTTTTTAAGTGGAAATTTAAAGCAAATTGTTGTTTTATATTTTTTTTTAATATATAATTGTATTAAAATGGGAAATCAACTATTTCTTAAAGGGGCGATAACTTGAGTAAAAATATAGAGGTTACAAAACTAGATATAGGTATGATTTTAGATAGGGATGTAATGGACTTTAAAACTGGAGTTATATTGATTCCAAAAAATACAGTTATAACCAAAGAATTAATTGATAAATTAATTATTAATAAAGTTGATGATGTTTTTATACGGGAAGAAGAAATTCCTAAATTGATTTATAACAATGACTTGAAAGAGTCCTATAATAATTTAGGCGACATCTTAGATAATATATTTGATGAAGTTAAAATGGAGAACAAACTAGAAACAGATAAAATATTAAAAGTAATGAATGATTTTGTAGATGAAGTGTCTAAAGAAAGAGATATACTTACTCAAATGAGATTATTAAAGAAAAAAGACGATTATACATTTAACCACAGCTTGGGAGTGTCTATATTATCCATTGCCTTAGGTAAATGGTTGGGACTTTCTAAAAATCAAATTTTTGATTTATCCATAGCCGCACTTTTTCACGATTTGGGGAAATTAAAGATATCACAAGATATAATAAATAAACCTAGTAAATTAACTGAAGATGAAGCTATGGAGATGAAAAAACATTCATTTTATGGTTATAAAATACTTTTAGATACAAAAAAGTTTAATAATGATATTTTATTAGGGGTATTGCAGCATCATGAAAAAATAGATGGTACAGGTTATCCAAATGGGGTTAGTGAGAAGGATATACATCTATATGCTAAAATAATAGCTATATGTGATATATATCATGCACTTACATCTAATAGGGTATATAAACATAAGGATTCACCCCTTAGAGCAGCAGATTATCTTAGACAAGAAAGTTTTACATCTTTAGATTCACATATTACACAAGTATTCTTAAAAAACATTTCTAGATTTTATGTAGGGAATACCGTTTTGCTAAGTGATGGGACCACTGGAATAATAGTATATGTACATCCACAGGACGAAACTAAACCCATAATAAAAACAGGAGATAAGTTTGTGGATTTTCTTAAAGAGCAGGATATAGAAATATTAGATATAGTAGTATAGTATTTATATAGAAAGTAGGGGTATTATGATGTGGAAAGATAAATATAGAATAGGTGTAGATTTAATTGATGACCAGCACATAGAGCTTTTCAAAAGACTATCGGAATTCATAAAAATTGTTCAAGATAAAGAAAGGCCATGGGAAGATAGATTAGATAATGTGAAAGAAACTATGGAATTTATGAAAGACTATGTAGTGTTTCACTTTGATGATGAAGAGGAATACCAAAAATCCATTGGTTACCCTGATATTGAAATACACAAAGAGGCACATAGAGTTTTTAAAGAAGGAGTTAATGACTACGTTAAAATATTTGAACAAGGAGAATTCACTGAAGAAAAGTTACAGGAATTTAGTGCAAAACTTATGACATGGTTAATTATGCACGTTGGTAAGATGGATCAGAAAATTGGGGAGTATGTAAATAGCAAAGAGGTGGAAGCATAATGAAAGCAGAATATGTAAATTCATTCTATGGAGCAACTCAAGATGTATTTCGTCTAATGCTTGATTTACCAGTAGAAAAAGGCGACTTAAAAGTAATAGAAGGAATGGTATGTAGCAAAGAAACAAATATACTGTTGGGAATTACAGGAGATTTAAAGGGTTCCATCCTGTTTGGTTTTAAAAATCATACAGCATTGGAAATGGTTAAGATAATGTCAGGTATGGAACTAAATGAAATAGATAATTTTGTTTCTTCTGCCTTAGGAGAGGTAGCAAATATAATTGGTGGAAATGCAGTAACAAATTTAACATCATACGATTATATATGTGATATTACTCCACCACAGGTTATTGTGGGAGAGTATAAATCAATGTCAGCAGCAAATAAGAAATCATTACTTATACCGTTGAAAACTGATATTGGTGAATTTGATGTAAATATATTTTTAGTGGAAAAGTAAATATAAAAAACTAGCTATGGAAAATCTTAGCTAGTTTTTTTATATGAATTATTAGGTATGAAATTTTCAAATATAAATAAATCAAATCGGTTTAAATATTTTTCTAACTCTAATTTTGATGGAATAGTATATGCTACTGTAGCAATACCATAAAATTTTCTACATAGAATCAAAGAAAGATTATTATAATATCTGTAATCATAGGCAATAAAATTAGGCTTAGTTAGAAAATTAAACAATAAATATTGTAATAAAAATGATACTAATTTATTCTGTTCTTTTTTATCTTTAAGATAATTCATAGAAAGTTGTCCCCTAATAACTTTAGGTCTATTTTTCTTATACCAAATAACAGCTAAGGGATTAAAAGATTCTACACAATAAACACCCTTATAACCATCTAAATAAGAAGCAACTACTGAACAAACTGACATATCATTTGAGCTAGATTTTATTTCTACAATTAAAGGTACTTGTCCATTGACTAAATCCAACAATTCCTTTAAATGAGGAATCTTTTCCTTTGAATCAAATAAATTTAGTTTTCTTAATTCATTAAAAGTCAATTCATTAACATTTTTATCTATACCACATACTCTATTTAAATTAAAATCATGGAATATAACAGGAATACCATCTTTTGATAACTGAACATCAAATTCTATTCCAAAATTATTTTGCACTGCTAAACTGAAGGCAGCCAAAGAGTTTTCAGGTGCAACGTGCTTTTCCTTGTGAAATCCCCTATGGGTATAATATCTGTTCATAAATTTACTTAAATCAGGTTTATTTACTATCTTTGGCATTATAAACAAAAGATAAAAAATAATTATAATAAAAATAAAATTCACAATAAAAGTAAACATCAACTACACTCCTTAAAATTAGTCTTCTAAATCAAAATGTTCCAATGTACTTCCTTTTTTCACAGGTTTAGAATCTCCATGGTGAACCATTAACATTGTACATAAAGATAATAGAGAGAAAATAAAGGAGTATGGAAATAAGGTTTTATAGGACACGTTTTCCAACAAAAATCCAGATAATATGGGAGTGAAAATCTGTGCAGACATGGAAAACGTATAATATAAGCCAGTATATTTTCCTATATCAGAGTTACGGCTCATTTCAACAACCATAGGATACGAATTTACACTAATGGCGGCCCATCCAATGCCTGTAAATGCAAATACTAAATTGATTAATGGTGAATAGGTCTTGAATAAAAAACCACAAAAATAAGAAGCACTCATTAGTAAAATTCCACCAATAATTGTTTTCTTTCTACCTATGCTACTGGATACAACTCCTATAGGTATATAGGAGAGAATAGCAGCACCTGTAGCAACCATAAGAGCGTTGGCAAAGCCTCCGCCTTGTAAATCCCAAACTATAGTAGCGTATCTGGAAAATGCAGTAGTAACAGCATTATAAGCTGTAAACCATAAGAAAATTGATGCTAATAAAAAACCTAAGCTTCTTTTTACATCCTTATCCATGGACATACTAGAATTTAAATTACCTAAATCCAATTCTTCATCTTCAGGAGAATTGATCATAGCCACTTCTTTAGATAGCCTATTTTCTCTAATTGTAATTACAAGAATTATAACTGAAAATACCATTAAAATGGCAACAGCTAAAAATATATTCGTATAATTAGGTGAAGTTTTTTTAGGGATTAACATACTAATCATTAAAAGAGTAAATATAGCTCCTATTGCACCCATAAGATTAATTATGGAGTTTGCCTTACTTCTAAGGATTTTAGGTGTAAGGTCAGGCATTAATGCAACAGCAGGTGAGCGATAAATACTCATGGAAATCAATACTACTCCTAAAGATATAAAAAACAACATAAAGTTTTGACTATTATTTGCTACAGGAATTAACATCATACATATAACAGCTATGGTTGTCCCAATAATAATAAAGGGAGTCCTTTTTCCAAAAGGAGTATTTATCTTATCAGAAAGAGTACCAAAGAAAGGAAGTAAAAATAATGCCAGTATGTTATCTAGAGCCATTATAGTTCCTGTCATAGTTTCTCCAATTCCAAAGGTATTGTGTAAAATAAGAGGTATTATATTATCATATAATTGCCAAAAAGAAGAAATCGATAAAAATGCTAAACCAATAAAAAACGTTCGTTTATAATTTAGTTTCATAAAACCCTCCTTAATCATTGAATTTACTATTATTATAGCATTGGAAAAGAATTTAAACAACGGATATTATAAATGGAAAGTTAATGCAGATTATTAAGTAAAAGAAGAATTAGTTGAGATCAAAAATATTAAGAATAGAAATAGTTAATAATATAACCTTAGAACTCATTATGAGTTCTTTTTTGAAATATCATATTAAAAAAATTTAAGCCTTATTTTAGTAGTAAAATTATGGTAAGATTTATATTAATAATTTAAAATGCAATTAATAGACAATAAAGTTAATTGTATTACTCAAACTTCGCATATAAATATTCTCTTGTAAACCTTAAAAATTCAATATTCGACCAGAACTATATATACCTTATATTGCTTTTAAGAACATAAACCCTAAAAACACTTCATTTTGATTTGTATGACACCTTACAATTAGATTTAAGGATAGCAAAAAATAATATCAGTACGACAAAACCTATGTTTTGTGCTATATTTGTCGAAAATAGGCGAACGAAATAAGTGGACTTTACCATTCTTGTATGTTAATTTATATACAAAATAACCTCATAGATTTATTGAGTATTTCCAAATTTCATTGTTTAAGATATATAAATCTTGTGTAGGTTAAAACACACTTGTGTATCTACAAACTTGAAGTTAAGTTTAGTCAACTATTGAAACTACAAGGTTTGACTAGGAAAATCAACTGCGAAGTTTGAGTAATGAACATAAGAAATCATAGATGAAATAGAGTTAATTATGATGATATATAATAGCAAATATATACAATTTATGAATATATCAGAATAAACGGGGGGAGTAGAATGAATAGTAACAATTATACCTTTGGGAAGTCTGTTAGGAGTTGGCATGCTGATAGAGCACAGACGGTGACATTTGTGGTTACAGATGATTGTAACTTAAGATGCAAATATTGTTATATAACTCACAAGAAATCTGACAATAAGATGGATTTTGATACTGCTAGAATATTTATTGATCGGTTGCTTACAACTGATGAGATGAAATATTCGGAAGCTGTAATATTGGAATTTATTGGTGGAGAACCATTAATAGAAGCCAAGCTTATTGAGAAAATAGCAGATTATTTTAAGCTAAGGGCATTTGAATTAGATCATGATTGGTATTGGAATTATAGGATAAGTATTTGTACAAATGGAGTTAATTATTCATCCACTGAAGTTCAAAGATTTATCAAGAAAAATCTTAATAAAATTTCTGTAACCATATCAGTAGATGGAACTAAGGAGAAACATGATATGCAAAGAGTTTTTCCAGATGGTTCAGGTTCATTTGATAAAATAAACGAAAATATTGATTTATGGCTAAAGCAATTTAGGGGATCAACTAAGATGACATTTGCCAGTGATGATTTACCTTTACTGTATGATAGTATTTTATCTTTGTGGAATAGAGATATAAAAGAAGTTAGTGCTAATGTTGTCTTTGAAGATGTCTGGAAAAACGGTGATGATAAGATATTAGAAGAACAGTTAAAAAAATTAGCAGACTATGTAATTGATAATAAATTATATGATAATGGCTACTATTGCTCATTTTTTGATGAAACTATAGGATATCCCTATAATGAAGAAGATATGGATAAAACGTATTGTGGAGCAGGGAAGATGATCGCATTGTCACCAAATGGGAATATTTACCCTTGCATCAGATACTATGGGTATTCATTAAATAATCATGAAGAATGGTCAGTGGGTGATATAAAGAATGGAGTAGACATGGAGAAGGTTAGACCTTTTGTACTATCTACTAATCGACTTCAAAGTGATTCTGAATGTTTAAATTGTGAGATAGCTACAGGATGTGGTTTTTGCCAAGGCTTTAATTATGATGAAGCTCCGGTACCTACTAATTTTTACCGTGCTAAATATATATGTAATATGCATAAGGCTAGAGTTAGAGCAAATAATTACTTTTTTTCTAAGTTATATAATGTACATGGAATAGAAAGACAAAATAATAGGATAAATAAAAAGTCACTTTACTTTTTATTGTCAGATGACTATATAACCTATTGTTGTTATGAAAATCAAAATGATGATGATAATGAAATGAGTGATAATGTAATTCTTGAAGGTTTAAATTATGCACAAGAAAATTTTATGATTCCCATATTTGTTCATGGGAAAAGTGGAAAAACTTTAAGAACAAAAGAAGAATATATAGGTTATGACATATTGCATATAGTCCCTATAAGATATTATAATCTAGCACAAGAACAAGGATTTAGACGAATACTACCAGCATATGATATGGAGAATATTTGGAATGAAAAAGTATTTATTGATAATATAATACTAAATGTAAAAGAAGATGAAATAAAAGAATTAAATAAAGCAATTGATGAGTTGATTAAATTTTCAAATAGGATTAATGTAAATATAACAGAATTAGATAGACACTTTAATGAAGAAACATATAAAGAACAAATGGAAAAGATAAGTGATACAATTATAAGAACATGGGGAGAACAGGGAATATTGAAAGAAGTTAATTTATTAACGGATATTTTGTTTTTAGAAAAACATGACAATTGTCAAGCTGGTGAAAATACATTCGCATTATCTCCGTTAGGTAAAATTTATACTTGCTGTGCCGATTTTTCAAATAATGAAGATAGCTTTATTGGAGACGCTAGGGAAGGAATTATAAAGGAATATGGTAGTTACTTATATGGGATTGAAAATAGTAACCTTTGTAGAATCTGTGATGCATATCAATGTAGCGATTGCGTTTATATTAATAAAAAAAATACAAAAGAGTATAATGTTTCACCCTCGTTTCAGTGCAGGAAGAGTCATATAGAGAGAGTAGTTGCCTTAGAGTTAAAAACTAAGCTTAAGAATTGTTCAATAATACCTAACACAAATAAATTAGAAATAAAAGAAAATGATTATTTAGATCCAATATCAAGGTTTGTTAAAAACAATAATGAGTTTGCAGGTTACTATAAATATAAACCCTAAGAATTAAGATATAAGGATTTAGAAGAATTAAAAAAGGGGAGTATTGATTTAGTGTGATATGTCCAATAGGATTTCACAAATATAATTAGAAGGGGGACAATCTTATGTCATATGATAGTAAGATTAGGCAAAACATCATTAGTAATCCGATTACATCTATGGCCGAACTGTCAAGTTGTAACGATGTATGTATGAGAAATTGTGGTGTAGGATGTAGTGGGAGATGTGGAGGAAGCTGTGATGATACCTGCAACTATGACTGTGGAGGAGGATGTTCTGACGAATGTGGTCATACTTGTGCTGGAAGTTGCGCTAGAGAATGTGCACATGGATCTGGTATGTCAGCAAATAATAGTTTACTGTAATTGTTGAGAGAAGTTCGCCCAACTTGTGTAAGCAAGTTGGGCAAATCCTATTGTTTTGCAGTTAGTAAAATGAAAGGGAGGATTATATGATAAATATAAAAGAAGTTTGGGAATTAAATGAGGCTGAGTTTAAAGAAATTGAAGATTTATTTGAAAAGAAAATAGCACTTGAAAATCTAACTAAAATAATTGATACAAATAATCAGGAACTTTATGATAAATTAATAAAAGATTATGGAAAGACTGTGCATCAGTTTGATTCTTGGTGGAATGAAATGTCAAGGAAATACCATTGGGAAGGAAGTAATTGGTGGTTAGACTTTGAAACGAAGAAAATAATGACTAACAAAAAATAGGTGGTAACATGGAAAATAAAAGGAATAAAATAATTATACTATCTGTAATATTACTATTTATAATTATAGTGGGTGTTTTTTTTATTATAAAGAATAAGGATTATAACAGTACCGAGAGCAATAAGTATGATGGAAATGAGACTTTTGGGGAAAATAAAAATGATACAGAAAAAGGGGGCGAAAGTGAAAGATTTTATTACGTTGAAAACTTTATAGGAGAAGAAGAATGGAATGGATTTTATAATCTATTAAGACATGATGATGAAATCGTTAGAATTATAGATGGAGAAAAGCTCTATTTAAGAGAATTTAAAACCGAAGAAAATATTTATGAGATTCCAAATAAGGAGATAATATCGGGAAATGGATATTGGATTTACGAGAATGTTTTTTGGAATGTAAACTATGACAAAGAAAGTGAGGATGTCATAGTTAGTTCATTTGATAAGAAAGGAAATGAAAAAGATAGAATAGCATTAAAAGACTTTAAAGGACATATTTATGATAATTCCTATATTTATGTTATGGAGATGAGGGTTACTAAAAATTATATATATATACTAGCTGGAACTGATACTCAGCCTATACTTCAAATATTTACAAAAACAGGTGAGCTCAAGAACTCATACAAAAATACAATGAGTTTTGATGTAGATTATAAAGAACGCTGTGTGTATACAACTACAAGTACTGAGGATTTACCAGTTAGTGGATTTTTTATGATTGATTCAGCAAATGGAGATGAAATATTCCAAAATACTTCACGTAAATTGAATCCTATCAGATTCTCAGAAGATGGAAAACTAATATATGGATTTGATGAAAAAATTAATGTATTTAATTCTAATGATGGTGAATTCATAAAAACAGCATTTGAATTTGGAAGGGATTCAACATATTTATTAGATGATTATTATATAAAAGATTTCATGGTTGGAAAAAATGATGAACTCTATTTTTCTCTGCAAACTGAAGAAAGGAATAATGAAGGTCTTGAACTAAGCGATATAAAATTGTTTTACTATTTATATACAAAACAAGAAGGTGAAAGACCAATGAGGGAGACTAGCCTTACTATAACTGCTCCCTATAGGAACGATTTTATAGAAGAAGCTATCAAGCGCTATGAGCTTAAATATCCTAGGGAGCATATAGAATATATCTATACCTATAATAACTATGATGCTTTTCTAGAAAATGATCAAGAGTATGGAGTTAAGTTGACTTTAGATATCATAGCAGGAGATATAGGAGATATTGTTCAAACGGGAGGTTCTGGATTTGATTATCAAGATATTTTGAGAACCGATGTATTTATGGATTTAACAAACTTAATAGAAAATGATAAAAATTATGAAGACTTAAACAAGGATGTATTAAATGCCATCAAGATTAATAACACTATCCGAGCATTGCCTATTAACTATATATTTTATCAATATGAATTAAATGAAGATTTAGAAAAACAATTAGGACTTGATATAGATTTCAATAATATGTCTTGGTCACAAGTATTGGATATTGTGAAAATAATAGAAGAGAAAGCTCCTGATACACATTTATTTACAAAAAATATGGAAGGAAGAAGCCCTTGGGAAGTTTTCGGAAATGATTTACTTATAGCAAATATGCCTGATTTAATTAACTTAGAAACTAAGGAAGTAGATTTAAATCAGAGATGGTTTAAAGATCTTTTGATAAAGTTTAAGGAGTGTAGCGAAAGTAAGAACTTGGTACACACTGATTGGGAGTACAATTTGCTTGATAACCTCCATGGTTCATTACTAGCTTTAACAGTTAATCGAGATCACTATTATGGTGATATGTTAGTTCACTTTGATGAATATAATAAAACTAACAAAAGCCGAATGATACCTAATTTTACTGGAGAAAGAAATGACAATAGGATTGGTTATAGTATGAGGATGTATTCAATAAATAATCGGTCGGATAAAAAAGAAAATGCATGGAAATTTTTAAGCTTTTTATTAGAGGAAGATATTCAGTTTATTGCATCAAGAGATAGAACAGGAATGCCTATTAATAAAAAGGGTGTCTATAGAATGATAGAGGATGCAACCTATTATCTTTCAGGTAGTAGCGTGGATAGATACAACAAAGCTACTATACAAAACTCTCATAGAATAGATTATTTATATAATATGGGTTATTTAAGATTTGATATTTCAAATCCTATTAGTTTTTATATGAACGGAGAAATGACACTCGACGAGGCACTCAAGAAAGCAGAAAAAAATGTAATTGTTAGATTGAATGAATAAAAATATTAGAATTTTTATTCGGGAATAATCTAATATCTAGAAATATATTAATCGAATTATGCTGACTAAGCCCATAACTCATACTCTGTTGTGGGCTTAGTATTAATATAAAATAGATATTGGGATGGAGAGATCAAAAATGAATATAAATAAAACTGATAGAGAAAAATTAAAATGGTTTTTTAAAAAATATATTTATATAGGTAAGACACATTTGATTTTAATTATAGGATTAATATTTATAGGATCCTTGGTTGCAAATATAAGTCCATATTTATATGGAAAAATTTTAGATAGTATTACATTAGGAGACATGGATTTTTTAATTAAGCTGATTATAATTTATTTTTTCATAATCATATTCACTAATTTATTAAGTATGTTAGAAGGCTATGTGGGAAAAGTCGTTAATTTTAGGTTATCTAAGAATGCACAAATAGAGTTATTTGATAAGATAATAAGAATGAGGACTTTAGCATATAACAAATATGAGGTTGGAGAATTGATCTCACGTTTAAACGGAGATACTGATAGTATAGTTTCTTTTGGAATAAATCTAATTACTAACACTCTTCATATAGTTATTAATATGATAGTTTCTCTATACTTTGTGATAGTCATCTCTATACGTCTATCTTCCGTTGCAAT
The DNA here is from genome assembly GCF_018917845.1 of Tissierella pigra. Lineage (NCBI taxonomy): Bacteria > Bacillati > Bacillota > Tissierellia > Tissierellales > Tissierellaceae > Tissierella > Tissierella pigra. The sequence continues at coordinate 2,888,971 of NZ_JAHLPJ010000001.1, read as the reverse complement.
ATTTTATATACCTATGACCTTTTTAGTTACTTATTTTGCTAGAAAATATTTTAAAGAACTGACTGAACAAAGAAAAAAGTTTAGCGATAAGTATTTTAGTTTTCAGAATGAAATGTTTTCAAATAATACAGGAATTAAAAGTTTTCAGTTAGAGAATAAAATCAATGATAAATATAAGAGTTTTATTGAAAATGAATTTAATCTTTTAAAAAGATCTATACATTTGGGAAATATTATACAGTTGGCTAATAGCTTAATTATCACGATTTCGTCTCTATACATAATATATTTATCTGCTCTATTGATAAATGATGGAATTCTAACAATTGGTTTGATGGTATCTTTTAACACCTATATAAATAAATTATTTTCATCTATATCACAGGTATTTAGTATAAATATTAGCTTACAAGAGGTAATGGTATCTTTAAATAGGATTATTGAAGTAATGAGTGAGGAGTCTGAGGATAGTAACGAATTAATATTTGAAAAATACAATGATCCTACATTGAAATGCGTAGATATGATATTCTCTTATGGAGATGAAAAAGAAAATGTTTTAAGGGATATGACAATTAATATTGATAAATTTGGTTTATACAGTATCGTTGGTTCAAATGGATGTGGAAAAAGTACATTTGCGAAATTGCTAATAAAACTCTATGATATTAGGTCAGGCAATATTTTTATAAATGGATTAGATTATTTTGAGTTTTCATATAACTTTATAAGAAGTAATATTACTTATGTTCAAAAAGAAGAATTTTTTTTTAATGATACAATTATAAATAACATAAGGTTGGCTAGTGAATTCTTAAAAGAAGAAGATATAGAAATGATGTGTAAAAAGGTGGGAGTAGATGAATTTATAAAAACTTTACCTGAAGGATATAGGACTATTATAGGTGAGGGTGGATATACACTATCGAGTGGGCAAAAACAAAAGTTAAGCATAGCTCGTGCATTACTTAGAGATACGCCAATATATATCTTTGATGAAGTTACGGCAAATCTTGATGGTAAGGCTGAAAAAGATATTATGAGGATTATGAAGGAATATAGTAAATCATCTATTATATTATTTATTAGTCATAAGATATCGTCTATCATGGATAGCCATAAAATATTTGTTTTTGACGATGGTAGAGTTATGGATAGTGGAAGCCATGATTATTTAATAAAGAATAACCAGATGTATAATGAGCTATTTAAAAATAGAGAGATAAGTATACAGTTGAAAGGAGTTGAGAAGATTGGAGGATAAAAAGTTTTATGGATGGTATTTTATTCTCCCAAGCTTAATAGGAGTATTGATATTTTATATCATACCATTTTTTTTAAGTTTATATTATACATTTACAAAAGGTATATCTACAGTTCAATTTGTTGGGTTGGATAATTTTAAAGAGCTCTTCAATAATCCTGCTTTTATATTAGCGTCAAAAAATACTTTAACTTTTATTATTATAGGTGTTCCTATTGTAACTATGCTTTCATTATTTTTAAGTCTTATGATGGCAGAAAAGTTATATCGATTTCCGAGATGGGCAATGCTATCTCCCATGATTGTACCAGTTGCATCTGCTCTTATGGGTTGGGAAGTTGTATTTGGAAATAATGGCATGATGAATAAGATATTAGTTTTTTTTAGTAGACAGCCAATTTCCTTTTTTGGTGAGGATAATGCTATGAAAATTCTAATACTAATTTATATAATCAAAAATACAGGATATATGATAGTTATCTTTACGGGAGCAATTTCATCATTAGAAAAAGAATATAAAGAAGCATTTTTATTAGATTCTAACTCTAGTATAAAATATGCTTTTAAAATAGTAATACCATTAATAGCTCCAATTATATTTTTTGTTGTAATCTTAAGTATAATTAATTCATTTCTAATGTTTCGTGAAGTCTACGCCTTATATGGAGATATACCACCAAATACAGTATATTTGCTACAAAACTTTATGAATAATAATTTTTATAAGCTAAATTATCAGAGGTTAAGTACAGCTGCATTTATACTTGTTATGGGAATTTCAATACTTATAATAGCTTTTTTAAGGTTTCAAGAGAAACACTTGGATCATTAGGAGGGATAACATGGCTAAAAAGATACTTAAAAATTTATTTATTTATATCTTTTCTTTGATCTGCATCCTTCCAATGATGATTATGATAGTTTATTCCTTTAAAGGTATAGATGGAAATTTTTCTTTTGTACAATACGGAAGGGCTTTATTCCAGAGGGAAGATTTTTTTATAGGATTTTGGAACTCCATAATGTATACATTTGTGATTATAGGTATTAATATCCCTTTATCACTTCTTAGTGCTTATGGTTTTAGTAGATTCAAATTTAAGACAAAGGGTATTTTATATTGCCTTTATATTATATTAATGCTTATGCCTTTTCAAGCCACAATTGTAGCTCAATATCTTACTCTAAAAGCATTAAAAATAATAGATAAACCTATGGCTGTAATGATACCCAATATATTTTCTACATTTGGAACTATATTAATGGCACAGCATATGAGAGGAATAAATAAGGAAATTCTTGATGCAGGTAGAATAGATGGATTTGGAGAATTTAGACTATTTTTACAAATAGTACTGCCAGTTTGCAAATCACTGGTTTATGCACTTACTGTATTAATTTTTGTAAATTATTGGTCCATGGTAGAGCAACCCCTGGTATTTATTAAGGATACTGCTGATATGCCATTATCTGTTACATTAAATGCTAGTAAAAGATTTAGAGATATAGGATTTGCTTGTGGAACATTATTTAGTATATTGCCTATTCTTTTATATCAGTTTTCATATGATGATTTAGTGAATGGTATAAGTATTAAGGGCGGTGTCAAAGTAGAAAGCTTAGATAATAGAGAAGAACAGGGAAAAAATAAAAAAATCATTTCTAAGATTATTGTTGTTTTCATGATTTCTATGGGGATATTTACATTATTTACTCAAAAGATCAGTTATATGATGACACCTAATGTAGAGGTAGCACAAGTAAAAAGTGGAGATTTAAAGTCAAATCCAAGTGACTCCAGAAGTAAATCATTAGGATATTACACAAATATAGTACCTAATTCTTGTATTCATCAAGAAGGTTCTGATAGTGTTATATATGCTATTATGAAAGAGAAATCTAAGAGTCAAAGAGATGAAGTTGTGAAAATAGTAGTGACTGTAATTGAAAGTAATGGAATCGAAGCAGCAATTCAAGGTGGTTTTTCTTCTGATACCCAAATTATTGAAAGAACTACAAAACCACTCATTGATGGAATGATTGTGAGAGTATCAGATAATAGAGGTGCTATTCATGGAGAATAAAAAAAGAATTATATTAATTATAGTACTTATATTTATACTGTCAGCTATATTTTTATATCAGAAGAGCTTAATTACTGATTTTTCTTTGAAACCAGAAAGAGTGGAGTTATTATTTGATATGAATAGAGAGATTCTACCTTTTATTTTATTAGAAGAACAATATATAAGTGAAAAGTATGATATTAGATATGAGTATGAAAAAGATAATCTAGATAATCATATTTATATAATTTCTATACAAAAAACTGTGAATATTGAAGACGAATTTTTTAAAGATCGGTTTATAGATTATTTAAAAATTAGAGTTCCAGAAATAGATGAAGAAACATTAAATATAACAGACTATTCTGATACTAATAGAATCCTTATGGAGTGGCATAAAGGAATTAAGCTATTTATAGTTTCTTTATTATTTATATTAATAGCAATAATCCTAGTAAGGAGGATAAAAGTTATAATTAAAAGTGTAAAGAAAGAGCTTAAGATATATTATTTTAAAGAAATTATACATTTAAGAATAAGCCAAATACTTGAAGAGGCTATTAAACTTGTATTATTAATATTTAGTGAAATATTTTTATTACAATGGATTATAAAATTTCAATTCAATATTCCTGGAAGATTTTTACCAGTCAATGACATTTTTGATCGTGAATTTTATCGAAATATAAATAATACTACAAAAGTGAATCTGAGTAGTTATGGGGACTTTTATAATATGACCTTATATAAAGTAAGACTACTTACTTTTGGATTTCTTATTTTAGGTATACTAACATTTTTGCTTATAATAACAATGTTCAATAGCAAAGAACCAAAAGGAGGAGACGAAATTGGGAAAAGTAGTATTTAAAAATATAAAGAAAATATATCCTGGAAATGTAATTGCAGTAGAGGACTTTAATCTTGAGATAGAAGATAAAGAGTTTATTGTATTGATTGGTCCCTCTGGGTGTGGAAAATCTACAGTTCTTAGAATGTTAGCGGGTCTTGAAGATATTACTGCCGGGGAATTATTTATAGATGGCAAAAAGGTTAATAAAGTTGTGCCAAAGAATAGAGATATAGCAATGGTATTTCAAAATTATGCTCTTTATCCTCATATGACAGTTTATGAAAATATGGCAATAGGTTTAAAACTTAGGAAGATACCAAAGATGGAAATTGATTCAAAGATTAGATTTGTAGCAAAATTAATTAAGATTGAGGAATTACTAGATAGAAAGCCTAAGGCATTATCAGGAGGACAGCAGCAAAGAGTAGCCTTGGGAAGGGCTATCGTAAGAAATCCTAATGTGTTCTTAATGGATGAACCACTATCAAACTTAGATGCTAAGTTAAGGGTACAAATGAGAACAGAAATAATAAAACTCCATAAAGAACTCTCCGCCACCTTTATATATGTAACCCACGATCAGACAGAAGCCATGACTATGGGAACAAAGATTGTAGTAATGAAGGATGGAGTGGTTCAACAAGTTGCAAGTCCAATGGAAATTTATGATAATCCCGTGAATATTTTTGTTGCAGGCTTCATAGGAATACCACAGATGAATTTTATAGATGTAAAAATAGTAATGGATAATGAAAATACTTATATGAGATCTGGAAATAAAGAACTAAATTTTAAAATTTCAAAGTCTTTCTTAAATATAGATTGGCAATCTGATGAAATGATTTTAGGGATTAGACCTGAACATATTCATATTGAACCAATTCAAAACTCTATAGAGCTTGTAGGTACAGTAGATATTGTTGAACATATGGGAGCGGAAACTTATATTCATATTCAAATTGGTGATGAGAAACTAATTATAAGAGTACCTTATGAATTGAATAAAAACGTAGAAGATAAAATTAAAATTTTTATAGATGAGACTAAACTATATCTATTTGATAAAACTAACCATAAATTAGTATGCAGACTATATTAAATAATCATAAGAAAGTTTTTAAAAGTTAATCCATAGCAGAAGATATAAATTTTTAAGAAAAAATAGGTCTGAAGACTAAAAATACTTGATTTATCCTTATATGAAAAGCTTTATATTATAAATTATCAAGAGCTTATATTAAAGACTGTGGAAATGTGACTGATACACGTAAAGACCCATAGGGAATCATATTAAGATTCAATTATTTATTGTATGATATTTATTTTTAATATATAATTGCATTTAAGGATAGAATGTAGAATAGGGATAAGGGGAGGTTATGATTATGACCAACGAAGAGTTCCAGATATTAGTATTGGAAAAGTTAGGAAACCTAGAAGAAGGACAGAAAGGTCTAGAAGAAAAGGTAACTAATCTAGAGGAAAAGGCAACTAACCTAGAAGGAAAAGTGGTAGGGTTGGAAGAAGGACAAAAACAAATCATTACAAAACTAGATGCTGTAGTAGAGCAGACTACGGATTTGACAGAATTTAAATACGAAGTAAAGGAAGAATTAGCAGAAATTAAAGCAAATATATCAAGAATAGAGATAGCTACTGCTGATAACTGGAGTGATATAGCAAGATTAAAGGCAGCTAGATAATATAATTGAAAGAGCTCATTATGAGTTCTTTTTTATAAAGTTTTAGATTTTCAAACTATATTTTAAATGATTAGAAGTAGTAAAAGTATGATATATAAGTTGTAGATATATTATCCATATTGTATAATGTTAACATAACTCATTTTAAAAGGAGTTTTTAACATGGATTTTGATTACTTATCATTTTTAAGTTTCATGATGTTCTTTGTATGTTTTATATCCATAGGATATATTGCATTAAGAGCTTTTAAGGTTCAGCTTCCATATACCACTATTAGTTGCTATGGCATTGGGAGAAGTAAGTTTTTAGATTATAATATATATCTAGATATAACTGATTACAGAACCTATGAAAAATATCAAATATGGAGATTTTACTTTCCAGATTAAACATGGATATGATTAATGACTCGAGTTTAAAAATACTATTTCGAGAGGATGAATTTTTCATGTCTAATTTACTAATCGGTGTTTTAAATATACTATTTAACTTTACTAATGACTGGGGTTTGGCAATAGTAGCATTAACTATATTAGTTAAAATTTTGTTGATACCCTTATCTATAAAACAAAAAACAGCCATATTAAACCAGCAAAATCTTACATCAGAGATTAATGAAATAAAGAAAAAATATAAAGATAATGAAATAAAAATGAATGAAGAGTTAGGTAAATACTATAGCCAAAATGGTTTCAAATTTTTTGGTGTTTTTATAGGTCTACTTCAAATCCCAATATTGATAACTTTGTTTAATGTTATTAGGGGTAATAGTATAGATGCAGGTTCTATATTAGTTCCATGGGTTTCAAGTCTAAAAGCTTATGACCATAACTATATAATTCCTATACTGTATGCTTTGGTTTCCATAAGTCCCAATTTATTAAATTACATTGGAGTTTTGAGAAAGTTTGATGAAAGTAAACCTTTAAAACAAAATATAATAAGTGTTATTATTATCTCCATAATCATAACATCTAGAAGTCCTGTAGCTATAGGTATATATTTAATAACCAGTAGTGGTATATCATTTGTTGAAGAATTGATCTATAGATTAATTATAAGAAATAAAGAATTAAAACAAATATAAATATAATAATTTATAAACACTAAAAACAAAAAGCAGCAATCTATGATTGTTGCTTTTTTGATGGAAATATCATCTTCAATACTATATAATAAATAAAGAAGAAACAAATGTTTAGAAAGGCGTGAACGGATTAATGGATTATCTAAATGGATTGAATGATAGACAAAGAGAAGCTGTATTACATACAGATGGACCACTGCTGATTTTAGCAGGTGCTGGCAGTGGAAAAACGAAAGTTGTTACTCACAAAATAGCATATTTAATCGAAGAAAAGGGAATTTTCCCGGGAAATATACTGGCAATTACTTTTACAAATAAAGCTGCTGCCGAAATGAAGGAAAGAGTTGCTAGACTTTTGTCTAATTCTGTAGAAAATATGTGGATGGGAACTTTTCACTCCATATGTGTAAGGATTTTAAGGCGAGATATTGACAAAATAGGATATAATAGATCATTTACTATATATGATAGAGATGACCAAATAACACTTATAAAAGAGTGTATAAAGGAAAAGAATCTTAATAAAGACAATTATAAGGAGTCATCAGTTTTAGCACAAATTAGTAAATTAAAAGATAGTGCAACAGACCCTAATGAATATATAAATCATAATTATAAAGATTTTTACCTAAGAAATATTGGAGAGCTATATGCACTATATCAAGAAAAACTAAAACAATATAATGCACTAGACTTTGATGACTTAATAATAAAGACAGTGGAATTATTAAGAAATAACCTAGAGGTCAGAGATTATTATCAAAGAAGATTCAAATATGTTTTTGTAGATGAGTATCAAGATACAAATAAGATTCAATATGAACTGATTAAACTACTTTCAGAAAAGCATAAGAATATTTGTGTAGTAGGTGATGAATCTCAATCAATTTATGGATGGAGGGGAGCTGATATTAGTAATATCCTGAACTTTGAAAAGGATTTTAAAGGCTCTACTACTATAATGTTGGAACAAAACTATAGGTCTACACAAAAAATACTTAATTTAGCAAACAGAGTTATTCGCCATAATTCTGAGAGAAAAGATAAGAATCTATGGACAGATAATCAGGAAGGAGATCCTATATGCTACGAGGAAATGTCTGACTCAGAAGATGAGGCTTTATTTGTAGGTGGTAAAATAGATGAATTAATAAGGAATGAACATAATCTATCTGATATTGCAATTCTCTATAGAACCAATGCTCAGTCTCGTTCTTTTGAGGATTGCTTCATAAGAAAAAATATTCCTTATAAAATTGTAGGAGGACTTAAATTCTACGATAGAAAAGAAATAAAAGATATAGTAGCATATTTAAAAGTACTGGAAAACCCATTAGATAATATTTCCCTAAAGAGAATAATCAATGTGCCAAAGAGAGGGGTAGGTAATGCTACTATAGATAAATTGGAAGAAATTGCCCTTAGAAATAATGATTCAATCTATGGAGTTTTATTATCTTTAGATAGTATAGACGAGCTAAACAATAGGGCAAAAAACAGCCTAAAACCTTTCATAGATATGATGAGTATGCTTATGGCTAAAAAGGAAACAATGGGAATAAAAGAATTTATAGAAGAGGTTATTGATTCTACAGGATATATAAAGGAATTAGAAAAGGAAAATACCATAGAGGCTCAAACGAGAATCGACAATATAAAGGAGTTTATTTCTGTTGCAATTGATTTTGAAATGCGAATGGGAGAAAGTAATCTAGAAGAGTTTCTAGGAAATGTAGCATTGCTTTCAGATGTAGATAAGACTGCCGATAATACAAATGTAGTCACTATGATGACGGTACACAGTGCTAAAGGATTAGAGTTTCCAGTTGTATTTTTAGTTGGTATGGAAGAAGGGTTATTTCCCATAACTAGATCCTTAGAAAGTGAATCTGAATTAGAGGAAGAAAGAAGACTCTGTTATGTTGCTGTAACTAGGGCAGAAAAACTTTTATATATAACCAATGCAAAAATAAGGACAATTTATGGTAATGTCAATTATACTTTACCTTCAAGATTTATTGCTGAAATGGGAGATGCCATAGAGAGAAAAGAAAAAGAAAGTCTAAGGGAACAACTTGTATCTGTAAAGGATTTAACAACAACTAAAAAAGAAGTATTTAAAAAAGAAACTTTTATGGGTAATCCATTTACTATACAAGCTAAAGCTGAACCAAGGACAGATGTAAGCCAAGATGTAAATATAGGTGATAAGGTAAAGCATAAAAAATTTGGAATAGGTACTATAGTTCAAGTGAAAGATAGGGATAATGACAAAGAGCTGGTTATATCCTTTGATGGTCAAGGACTAAAACGATTACTACTTTCCATTGCTCCTATAGAAATAATGAGGTGATTTTGTGAATGAAGAAAAAAGAATAGATGAACTTATTGAAATAATAGATGATTTGAATTATCACTATTATACATTAGATGAACCTAGAGTAAGTGATAAGGAATATGATTTATTATATGATGAATTAGTCCATTTAGAGAAAATAACAGGAATAGTCCATTCCTATTCTCCAACTCAAAGAGTCGGTGGAGATATAGTAGATAAATTTGAAAAACATATTCACTTAGGTAGGTTATGGAGTTTAGACAAAAGCCAAAGTGTAGGAGAACTAATTAATTGGGATAATAGGGTCAGAAAATTAATAGAAGATTATAATAGAGAAAATGTAGATAAATTGCCAGAGCCAAAATATATAATTGAATATAAATTTGATGGACTGACTATAAATCTTACCTATAGAGATGGATTTCTTGTACAAGGTGCTACTAGAGGTAATGGAGTGGTTGGAGAGGCTATTTTACCTCAACTTAAAACTATAAAATCTATTCCAATAAAGATAGATTTCAAAGGAACTATGGAAGTACATGGAGAAGGGTTAATGCCATTATCTGCATTGGAGAAATATAATAGAACGGCAACTGAGCCTTTAAAGAATGCTAGAAATGCAGCAGCGGGAGCTTTACGAAACTTGGATTCAAAGGTAACAGCAGAAAGAAATCTTACAGCTTATTTTTATAATATTGCATATATAGAAGGAAAGACTTTTCAAAAGCATATGGAAATATTGGAATTTCTAAAAGAAAATAGGTTCCCTGTATTTCCATATGCTAAAGAATTTGATTCCATAGATGGAGTAATTGAAGAAATAGAAATTATAAAAGAAGAAAGGCACAACTTAGACCTTTTGACAGATGGATTAGTTATAAAAATAGATGATATAAGAACTAGAGAAGTCTTAGGTTTTACCAATAAGTTCCCTAGATGGGCAATGGCATATAAATTTGAGGCAGAAGAAACAACTACAAAACTTCTAAAAGTAGTATGGAATGTGGGAAGAACATCTAAGGTAACACCTACAGCCTTACTGGAACCAGTGGATATTGGTGGTGTTACAGTTAGAAGAGCTACATTAAATAACTATGATGATATTTTGCGAAAGGGGGTTAGGGTAAATTCAAAGGTTCTTATTAGAAGGTCCAATGATGTTATTCCAGAAATACTTGGAACTTTAGAAACTGATGAAGAGACCTTTGAAATAGAAAAACCAACTCATTGCCCAGCTTGTAACTCTGAGTTAATACAGAATGGAGTTCATATATTCTGTCCAAACTCACTTTCTTGTAAGCCTCAATTAGTATCTAGATTAGTTCACTTTGCAAGTCGAGATGCTATGAATATAGAAGGATTTAGTGAAAAAACGGCAGAAAAGCTATTGGATGAATTAAATATAGTGGATTTGCCAGAGATATATGAAGTAAAATATGAAGACTTGATTAATTTAGAAGGATTTAAGGAAAAGAAAACAAACAATTTATTAGAGGCAATAGAAAGATCAAAACATATAGATTTAGGTTCTTTTATATATGCTTTAGGAATAAATAACGTTGGAATAAAGACAGCAAACGATTTAGCAAACCATTTTAAATCTTTAAATAACCTTAAAAATGCAAGCCATGAAGAATTAATAACAGTAGGAGAAGTTGGGGAAATCATTGCCAATAGTATATTGGAATTTTTTCATGATGATAGGATACTGGAAAGTCTTGATAAACTATTGTCTGAAGGAGTAAATCCATATTTTGAAGAAGTAGAAAAAGAAAAATCTATATTTACAGATAAAACTGTAGTGATTACAGGAACCATAGAAGGAATTAGCAGAAATGAGATAAAGGATATGGTAGAGAAAATGGGTGGTAAAGTAACAGGCTCTGTTAGTAAAAAAACTGACTATGTAATTGTAGGAGAAGACCCAGGGTCGAAGTATGATAAAGCTGTGGAACTAGGAATTCAAATAGTTAGAGTTAGTAATGGAGAGTTTATAGTTCAAAACCAATAAAAAATGTATAATTCAAGACCTTCATATCAGCTCATGAAGGTCTTGTGCATTATTATATATATCAATGATAGATATAACAATATACATTACATAAAGTCTTGTTAAATATTAGATTTTACAATATGATAGAATTAGAATAAAATTAAGAATAAAGGTAAATTCAAAGGTAGGAGGATGAGGATGGAAGTTGCAGTAATAGGAATAAATCATAATAATTCTCCAATACAAGTTAGGGAAGTATTTTCTTTTACTGAGTCTATGAAAATCGAAGGAGCAGATTTAATACTAGATAAATCTAGTAAAGAATTAATAATTATTTCTACTTGTAATAGAAGTGAAATATATATAGCCAGTGAAGATATAGAAAACTCCGTTAAAGAAGTAATAGAGTTTTATAAGGAATTTTTCAATTCTCCTAAGGCTGAAGACTATATATTTGTCAAAAATGGAAAGGAAGCAGTTATTCATTTATATATGGTATCAGCAGGACTAGATTCTATGATACTAGGTGAAGATCAGATATTAGGGCAAATAAGAGATGCTATGAATTTTTCCATGGAACTGGGATTTAGTAAAAAGGTCTTAAACAGATTATTTATGGATGCAATATGTGAAGGGAAGAAAATAAGGAATCTTTTAAAGATATCTGAAATACCCTTATCAACTAGCTATATAGGTATAAATCTTTTGAAAAAAGAAATAGGTTCTTTAAAAGATAAAAAAGCTCTTGTAATAGGTACAGGAAAAATGAGTACATTGGCAATTAGATACTTATATGAGGAAGATTTGAAAGAGATTTATTTAACTAATAGAACCTATGAAAAGATGAAGGAAATATTTAAGGAATTTAATAATTTAATAGCAATAAAATATGAAGAGAGATATGAAGTAATAGAAGATGTAGATATTTTAATTACAGCAACTTCTGCACCTCATACTATTATAATGAAAGAACATATGAAAAAGAGAAATAAAAAAATATATATATTAGATTTAGCCCTTCCCAGAGATGTAGACTCCGCAGTTGGAGAAGATGAAAATATAATATTATATCACAATGATGATTTACAAAGAGTATCAGAAATGAACTTATTAAGAAGAAAAAGACTTTCAGAACAGGCTATAGAAATTATTAATTCTGATGTGGATAAGTATATGGAGTGGATAAATACCATAAATGTAGACCCCATTATAGAATCTTTAAATAATAGATGTAACTCCATAAAGGAAGAAACTATGAACTATATTAATCGGAAGGTAGATTTAAATAAGAGAGATCAAAAAATAGTAGATAAAATGGTTATGTCTGCTTTAAAAAAGATCATAAGAGAACCTATAAAAGCTTTAAAACAAATAAACAATGAAGATTCAGAAGAATATATAGAAGTAATGAAAAAAATCTTTGAAATATAGAGGTGATCTATGTTTTATCCAATAATGTTAAAAATTGAAAATAAGTTAATTGTTGTAGTAGGTGGTGGACAAGTAGCCCATAGGAAAGTAAAAAAACTTTTAGAATTTGGTGGAACTGTAAGAGTGGTAAGTCCTAAGATTATTGATGAATTTAAAGATCTACAGAAAGAATATAAAGAAAACATTGAATTTATATATGATATTTATAATAAAAAATATATTAAAGATAGCCATTTAGTAATAGGTGCCACATCTTCTAGAAATATAAATGAGGAAATAGCAAGGGATTGTAATAGTTTAAATATATTAGTTAATATAGTAGATAGCAAAGATGATTCCGACTTTATTACACCATCTATTATAAATAATGATAATTTAACGATTTCTATTTCCACCTTAGGCAGCTTTCCTTACTTGAGTAAAAAAATCAGAATAGATATGGAAAAAAAATATAAGAAATTTGACAAGGAGTATATGATTATCTTAGAAGAAATACGTAGGATAACTTTAGATAATTATTCACATAAAACAAAAGAAATTATGGACAAGGCTTTAGAATTAGATATTGTTGATTTAAAAGAGTTTTTAAAGGAATTAGAAAAATAGAACCATAAGGAGCACTGATAATATGAAAATAATAGTAGGAAGTAGAGGAAGTAACCTTGCCCTAACACAGACAAATATGGTTATAGATAGTATAAAAAAAGTTCATCCAGAAATAGAATTTGAAGTTAAAGTAATAAAAACAAAGGGTGATATACTGAAGGATATACCCATAGATAAATTAGGTGGAAAGGAAATATTTATAAAGGAAATAGAAAAAGAATTATTAGATAATACAATTCATATGGCAATTCATAGTATGAAAGATATGCCAGGAGAACTTCCAAAGGGACTAAAGTTATCCTTTTCTCCAATAAGAGAGGATTATAGAGATGTATTAGTTCTGAGACAAGGACTTAAAAGCATAGATGATATACCACAGAATGGAAAAATAGGAACAGGAAGTAAAAGAAGAAAATACCAAATCTTAAAACATAGAGAAGATTTAGAAGTAGTAGGAATAAGGGGAAATATAGAAACTAGAATAAGTAAAATATATACAGAAAACTTAGATGGAGTAATATTAGCAGCAGCAGGAATTCATAGACTAGGTCTAGAACTAGGTGAAAATATGGTTTACTTAGATAAAGATATAGTTTTACCATCTCCTACTCAAGGAATTCTAGCCATTGAAATTAGGGAAGATAATCATGAATTAGAAGAAATTCTAAAAAGTATAGCCCATGAAGAAACGGGAATACAAAGTAAAGTTGAAAGAGTTTTTCTTAAAGCAGTAGGAGGAAGTTGTAATGTGCCAGTAGGAGCATATTGTGAAGTTAAAGAGGGAAAAATTCGTTTAGAAGGTTTATTAGGTACAGTAAATGGAGAAAAGTTAGTAAGAAGATACATAGAAGGGGATATAGACCAAGGAGAAGCTTTAGGGGAATCTTTAGCTAAGGAAATATTAAAAGAGGTGAATATAATTGAAGGGTAAAGTTTACCTAATAGGAGCAGGGCCAGGAGATCCAGATTTAATCACACTAAAAGGGTTATCTTACTTAGAAAAAGCAGATGTAGTAGTTTATGACAGATTAGCTAGTCCAAAGCTTTTAGATCATATTAAAAGAGACGCTAAACTTATATATGTGGGAAAAGCTTCAAAGAATCATATAAAGACTCAAGATGAAATAAATGAAATAATCTATCAAGAGGCAAAAGATGGAAATCTAGTGGTAAGACTTAAAGGTGGCGACCCCTATGTATTTGGAAGAGGGGGAGAAGAAGGCATATACCTTTATGATAGAGGAATAGAGTTTGAGGTAGTACCTGGTGTTACTTCTGCCATAGGTGGACTTTGTTATGCAGGTATACCTATTACCCATAGGGACATAGCTACATCTTTTCATGTAATTACAGGGCATTTAAAGGATGAAGAAGAGGAACTTGACTGGAAATCCTTGTCGGCTTTAAAAGGAACTCTAGTATTTTTAATGGGGGTTTCAAATTTAAAGAATATATCTGAAAACTTAATGAAAAATGGAAAGTCTAAAGACACACCAACTGCAATTATAAACTGGGGGACTACTTCAAATCAAAAAACTGTTATAGGAAGATTATCTAATATATATGATAAAGCTATAGAAGAAAACATTAAGCCACCAAGTCTAATTGTAGTAGGCGATGTAGTAGGATTAAGAGAAAAGTTGAATTTCTTTGAAAACAAGCCTTTATTGGGAAAAAACATAGTAATTACTAGGGAAAAATCTCATGCCAGTGAAACCATAAATAAGATAGAAGAACTAGGTGGAAATGTAATTTCTTTTCCAACTATAAAAGTAGAGAAAATAAGCCCAAATGAAGAATTAGATAAATCCATAATAAACATAACAAATTATTCTTACTTAATATTTACAAGTGTTAATGGAGTTAACATATTCTTTCAAAGGTTTTTCCAGTTAGGAATGGATATAAGAACTTTAGCTAATATAAAAATAGCAGCCGTAGGTTCAAAAACAGCTGCAGCCATGGGCAAATATGGAATAAATCCAGAGATAGTTCCAAATGAATTTGTAGCAGAAGGTTTAATTGATGAATTAAGTAAAGTTTTATCTAAGGAAGATAATGTGCTGATTCCTAGAGCCAAAATAGGTAGAAATGAATTAATAGATGAACTTTCTCAAATAGCCACAATAAATGATTTGAAAATATACCATACTGTAAAAGATGAAGAAAATAAAGAGAAAATAATGGATATATTAAATGACCTAGACTCTTACTATTTATTATTTACATCATCATCTACCTTTACTAACTTTAGTGAAATACTTAAAGAAGATGTTGGTCCTGCTTTGGAAAAGGGTAAGATAATATCCATAGGGCCAATAACCACTAAAACCATTGAAGAAGCAGGTTATTCTGTATATAAACAAGCTAAAGAATATACTATAGATGGTATATTAGAACTCTTAATTAAGGAGAAGTGATAAAGTGAATAGAACTAGAAGATTAAGAAAAAATCCAACCATTAGAAGTATGGTAAGAGAAACAAAATTATCCATAGATGATTTTATATATCCTTTATTTATAGTAGAAGGGGAAAATGTGAAGAAAGAAATTTCTTCTATGAAGGGAGTATATCATTTTTCAGTAGACATGGTGTTAGATGAAGTAAAGGAAATTATAGACCTAGGAATAAAATCTATACTATTATTTGGAATACCAAATAATAAGGATGAAGTTGGTTCAGAGGCTTATAGTAATAATGGAATTGTTCAGAAAGCCATAAGAGAAATAAAGAAAAATTATCCAGAAATCTACATAGTAACAGACATATGTATGTGTGAATATACATCCCATGGGCATTGTGGTATATTAGAAGACTGTGGATGTGTAGATAATGATAAGACACTTCCATACTTAGGTCAAATAGCCTTAAGTCATGTAGTGGCAGGAGCAGATATGGTAGCACCTTCAGATATGATGGATGGAAGAATAGAATATATAAGAAAGACATTAGATGAAAATGGATATTCATCTATTCCAATATTGGCTTATAGTGCCAAATATGCTTCATCCTACTATGGACCATTTAGAGAAGCTGCAGACTCTGCTCCAAGCTTTGGAGATAGAAAGTCATATCAAATGGATCCAGCTAATTCTGATGAAGCACTAAGAGAAGTAATGTACGATATAGAAGAAGGTGCAGATATGGTAATGGTAAAACCTGCTCTTTCCTATCTTGATATAATAAGAAGAGTTAAAGATAATTTTAATATTCCTATTGTAGCTTATAATGTAAGTGGAGAATATTCTATGTTAAAAAATGCAGTAGATAATAATATTGTAGGAGAAGAAGTTTTAATAGAAACCTTAACTTCAATTAAAAGAGCAGGTGCAGATATTATTATTTCATATTTTGCTAAGGATGTGGCAAAGTACCTAAAATAATCTTGAAAGGAGTATACAAGTTGAAATTTGAAAAATCAAAGGATATATATGAAGAAGGATTAAAGTACATTCCGGGTGGAGTAAATAGTCCTGTTAGAGCTTTTAAGTCAGTAGATGCTGGACCTGTATTTATAAATAAGGGGTATGGAAATAGAATAGAAGATGAAGATGGAAATACTTATATAGATTATATTGGATCTTGGGGACCAGCAATTTTGGGACACTCAAATCCACAGTTAATAGAGGGAATAGAGGATATAATCAAGGATGGATTAAGTTTTGGACTTCCTACTAAAGTTGAAGTAGATATGGCAAAACTAATTGTAGAATCATATCCAGCAATAGATATGGTGAGAATGGTTAATTCAGGTACAGAGGCTACTATGAGTGCCATAAGAGTTGCCAGAGGTTTTACAGGAAAAAATAAAATAATAAAGTTTGAAGGCTGTTATCACGGACATAGTGATTCTCTACTTGTAAAGTCAGGTTCAGGAACTATAACCTATGGAGTACCTACAAGTTTAGGGGTACCTGAAGAAATTGTAAAAAATACTATAGTATGTAGATATAATGATTTAGAAGATATAAGAAAAACCTTTGAAGAACAAGGAGAAGATATAGCTGCCATAATAGTAGAGCCTGTGGCAGGTAATATGGGATTAGTTGCTGCTGAAAAGGAATTCTTAAATGGATTAAGAAAAATAACAAAAGAATATAGTTCTTTACTTATATTTGATGAAGTAATAACAGGATTTAGAATAGCCTATGGTGGAGCTAGTGAAGTATATGGCATAGATCCAGATATAGTTTGTTTTGGTAAAATAATAGGCGGAGGATTTCCAGTGGGAGCCTATGGTGGAAAAAGAGAAATAATGGAAATAGTATCTCCATTAGGAGGAGTGTATCAGGCAGGAACACTTTCAGGAAATCCTCTTGCAATGCACATGGGATATAAAAATATTAAGTATCTTCAGGATAATAAAGATATATATGAAAAAATGGAGAAAATGGCTATTAAGCTGGAAAAAGGAATAGCTGAAAATATAGAAAAGACTGGTGTAAAAGCCACTATAGTTAGATTTAAAAATATGCTTACATTATTCTTTGGAGAAGGACCATTTAAAAACTATGATGATGTACAAAGATGCGACACAAATATGTATGCTAAATACTTTAGAGAGATGCTAAATAGGGGGATAATGCTTCCACCAGCTCAGTTTGAATGTATGTTTTTATCTACAGCATTTAATGATGAAGATTTAGATTATACAATTAAGGCAAACCTTGAATCATTAGAAAAAATAAAATAAAAACTCTGGGCTCTATGTCCCAGAGTTTTTATAATTATCCTATATAGTTAGCAAATATTGTAATAAACAATAATGTAGATATGGCTACAGCCGCCCATGTACATCCCCCTAGTATAATAGGCTTAGTCCCTTTTGTAAAAAGGTCTTTAAAATGAATTTTAAATCCAACACCGGCTAAAGCGGCAGTAATTAAAAACTTATAACCTTTTTTAAAGAACTTAGCAGAGCCTGGAACAAGATCAAATAATCCCAAAGTATTTAAAACAGCCATACCTAAAAAAATAACTATAAACCATGGAAAAACTTTCATAACAGTTTGACCTATAGATATTTGTTCTCCACTATCCTTATTTGCCTTAGATTCGTTTCTTACAGTTAAAATTGTAGCAACTATTGAAACAAGAATTAACAAACTAGTTCTTGCAAGTTTTATAGTAATAGCTAAACTTGAATCAAGATTATTTAAAACATTATAAGTTGCTTCAGCTGCAGCAACACTAGATGTGTCATTAATTGCGGCTCCTGCTAAGAAGCCAAATTGATTTGCAGTTAATCCTATGGCACCAGCTAAGTAAGGATAAACTAAAGCAGCTAAAATATCGAATAAAAATATTGCAGTCATTGCATAAGCTATTTCAGTTTCCTTAGCCTTAATAATTGAAGCAAGAGTTGCAATAGCAGTGCCACCACAGATACAGCTGCCACCACCGACTAAGGTACAAGTATTAGTAGATACATCTAACTTTTTACCTACAAAATAAGCTACGGAAAAAGATAGACAAATATTAAAAAGTAATAAAGGTAAGGCCTTAGCACCATATCCTAATACTTCTTTAAAATTAAGAGTAGCACCTGCTAAAATAATTCCCCAAGTTAAAAACTTCTTACCGGCAAAGGTTGTTCCAGATTTAAAATCTTTATCTATGGAAGGTATAATGTTTAAAATAAGCATACCAATAAATAATCCAATCATAGGAGCTCCGACTAAGTTTTGTAATCCTCCTAAATAAGTTGCTACAATAGCAATCAAAATACATAAAATTATAGCAGAAGTTTTTTTACTATTCATATTTACATCTCCTTTTAAGTAGTGTTAAAAAATAGACAAATAAGAATAAAAATAAAATTATTATCCAAAGGAAAATCTAATTTAAATTTTCCTTTGGATATTTTCAGTTAATTAGCAAGTAGCTCCGCCAACTAAGTGAAGTTCAGAATCTAAAATCTCATCTTTTCTGTCCAGAAGGTCATTTGATAATAATTGCTGTTGAACATTTTCAAAACCAATTCTTTCTATGGTTTGAGATAGACGTTCCCCAGTTTCACCTTGTTCTCTAAATAAAAGTATGGTTTTTTCGATTATATCCATAACTTCCTCTTCAGTTGTAAATATTTTATCTAGTGGAATACCATGGTTAACAAGTTTACCCCATCTACCACCTATATATATTTTATATCCAACTTGCCCATCAGGAATAGCATCAAAGTGACATTTTCCTATACAACGACCACAGTTATTACAAGTTTCTTCATTTATGTGTAAAAGATCATCTTCAACTTTAGCAGAATCCATTGGACATACGTTTTCAACACCACAAACTCTACATCCATTACATAATTCACTGTCATAATTAGGTATCATTTGTCCAACAATTCCTAAGTCATTTAAACTAGGCTTCATACAGTTGTTTGGACATCCTCCTACGCCAATTTTAAATTTATGTGGTAATTTAACGCTTGAATATCCATTGAAAAATTTTTCGTGGATTTTTTCAGATAAATCAAAAGTATCAATTAAACCATATTGACAAGTAGTACCTTTACATGAGACTACTGGACGAACTTTTGAGCCAGTACCACCTGTTACAAGACCTTCTTTTGCAATATAATTTCTGAAATCCTCAATTTTGTCATATGGAATACCTTGACATTCAACTGTAAGTCTTGATGTAAATGTTACAATACCATTTCCATAAAGCTCTGCTGCTTCAGAAAGACATTTGTTTTGAGCAGCTGTAATTTTACCATTTACAGTAATGATTCTAGCTGAAAAGTTGTCAGTTCCCTTATTGACTAAAAAACCTAATGCTTTTACCTTCTTTTGATCTTCTGGACTAATTGTTAAACTTGCCATTTTTTGACCCCCTTATTTTATTTAATTATAATTTATTTACTATGGACCCACCTTCTAAAACTAAGGTATTGTTATATCCAAGATGTTTTAATTTATTTTGAAGCATATATGCTCTTTTACCTTTAGAACATACTAATAATAATTTGTCATCTTTATCATATTCTAGTAATTCCTTATCTACTTTATTTAAATCAATATAAGGATAACCTTTAAAAGATGGTTGAATAGAGGCATCAATTATTTTATATCCTTCAGGCCTATTAGTTGCGAATTCTAAAGGAGTAATAGTGTTAAAGTTGCCACTAATTTTATTAAGTAAAACATTTACAGTATGGGCAAAAGGATGTATAGCAGTAGAGAATGGAGGAGCATATGCTAAGTCCATATGTTCAATATCTTCTAATGTAGCATTTAAAGTCATTGCAGTTACAGCAATATCTATCATTTTATCTACAGCACCTTTACCTAAAACCTGTAATCCCAGCAGCTTCTTAGTATTTCTATCTGCTAACATTTTTACAATAAATACAGATGAATCTGGATAATAATGAGCTTTATCATCTACTACAGTTACAACACTTTCTACATCATAGCCTGCTGCCTTAGCTGCAGATTCTGTTAAACCAGTTCTACCTATATTAAGGTCTGGTAACTTAGCCACTCCAGTTCCTAGAACTCCACTATAGCTAATGGATTCTCCATTAATATTTTTAGCTGCAATGCGGCCAGCTATATTAGCAGTAGACCCCATTGGAGACCAAGCAGGTTCTTTTGTTACCCTATTTATTACACTGGCACAATCACCAAGGGCATAAATATTCTCAAAATTAGTTTGGAAATATTCATTTACTTTTATTGTTCTATTTGGCATTAATTCAATACCACTATCGCTTAAGAAAGCTGTATTAGCTCTAATTCCAATAGATAAAACAACTGCATCTGCCTTCATAGTTCTCTTATCAGTTTTAACCTTTTCTACTTTGCCTTCACCAATAATACTTTCTAATCTAGTACCTGTAAATACCATGATTCCATGTTCTGCCAAGTGGTCAGCAATGTATTCAATAAATTCAGGTTCAAATCCTGGAGGAACCATGTCAGCCATATCTATTACAGTAGTATTTATTCCTTTAAGTGATAAATTTTCGGCTACCTCTAAGCCTATGAATCCACCACCAACTACAACAACACGTTTGATTTCTTTAAAATCAAGGGCATCTCTTAAGGAAATCGCATCATCTGGAGTTCTCATAAAATATACTCCATCTAAATCTACACCTTCTAAAGGTGGTTTAATTGGGTTAGCTCCAGTTGCAATAACTAATTTGTCATAATTATATGTAGAAGTTTCATTAGTTTTCATATCCAATGCCTCTACTGTATTTGATTCTGGATTGACCTTAGTTGCTTTAACTTCTGTTAATACTTTAGCACCAGTTAACTCTGAGAAACTTTCTGGGGTATTAACTATTAATTCATCTCTACTAGGGATTACATCACCAACATAATATGGTAATCCACATCCAGCATAAGAAATATCTTTGCTTTCAGTTAATATTGTAACTTCGTGACTACGATTTTCTCTTTTTAGCTTAGCAGCTACCTTAGTACCAGCAGCTACTCCACCAATAATAAGAACTTTCATAACTTCACCCCTTTGTATTATTTTTAACATCAAATTATACTATTAATGTATCACTTGCACTTATATAAATAAAGTGATAAAATCTTATCACACATATAGGTAAATCCTATTAATATGAAAATTCTAGGAAGTTGCAATTGAAAAAGGAGATTGAAAATGGATATAAGACATTTGAAAGTATTTATAGAAGTTGCAAATAGTGGGAAAATGAGTACTGCGGCATCGAAACTTTTTATTTCTCAACCTACAGTAAGTCAAACCATTAGAGAACTTGAAGAATACTACAATGTTCTTTTATTTGAACGCCTATGTAAGAAACTGCATATAACCCATGAAGGAAAACTGCTACTTAGTTATGCAAAAGCAGCAGTTAAACAGTTTGATGATTTAGAAGCGAAAATGTCTACAATAAATGATGTATATAAAATAAAAGTAGGAGCTACCATAACTGTAGGAAGTTGCCTTATATCAGATATTGTAAATAGTATTAAAGAAAAAAATTCAAATATAGAAACTTATGTATATGTGAATAATACAAAGGCAATAGAAGAAAAACTATTAAACTCAGAAATAGATATTGCTATTGTAGAGGGAGAAATTAATAATCCTAATTTAGTTTCACTTCCGGAAATAGATGATTATTTAGTTTTAGCATGTGGTCTAAATCATAAATTTAGCAGTAGAGAAGTAGTTGAACTACCTGAATTACTAGATTTAGATTTTGTAATGAGGGAAAAAGGTAGTGGGACAAGAAAACTTTTTGAGGATTATATGTATGAAAATGGATTTGATGTAAAGATAAAGTGGGAAACAAATTGTCCGGAAGCTATGAAAAATGCAATCTTAAAAAATGGATGTCTAGGTGCTATATCCATAAGACTAATAGAAAATGAAATAAAACAAAATCAGATTCGAGTATTTAAACATATAGAGCATGTATGGAATAGAAGTTTTAGTTTGGTATATCATAAGGATAAAATCATAGATGAAACTATGGACAGTGTTATAGAGGTAATTAAAGCCTATAAAAATGTAAAGGTCAAGGAAGATTATAAATTTGGTAAAGTAGTAAATACTTGCCTTAGCTTTAATATAGATGAATAAAAAAATACATATATAAAATCAAATGATATATTTAGCTATCATTTGATTTTTTTATATAATAAGTGGTAAAATAGTAAGGAAAGTCTAATGAGGAGGAATTAGAATGATTACTAGGGAACAGGTAGAACATATGGCTAATTTAGCTAAATTAAAATTCTCAGAAGAAGAAATTGATGGATTTACTCACAAGTTTTCTGAAGTTTTAAGTTATGTTGAGAAATTAAACGAAGTAAATACAGAAGGTGTAGAGCCTGCTTATGGAGTTAATAATCATATACAAGTATTAAGAGAAGATGTAGTACAAGAAGGATTATCTAGAGAAGAAGTTTTACAGAATATTAAAGAAAATCAATATGGATATTTTAAATTACTAAAAATAGTGGAATAAAAAGAGGTGATAAAATGGATATTACAAAATTATCAGCATTTGAAATGAGAAAAAAGATTTCTAAAAAAGAAATATCTAGTAAAGAATTAGTAACAGCTCATTTTAATAGGATTGAGGAAGTTGAGAAAAATATTAATGCTTTTATTACTTTAAATAAAGAAGAAGCACTAAAAACAGCAGAAAAGGTAGATGAGAAAATTAAAAATGGAGAACAGATAGGACTATTGGCAGGACTTCCCATAGGAGTTAAAGACAATATAGTGACAAAAGACCTTAGAACTACTTGTGGGTCTAAGATGTTAGAAAATTTCATACCACCATATGATGCAACAGTAGTTACTAGAATAAAGGAAGCTGATGGAATAATCATGGGAAAAACAAATATGGACGAATTTGCCATGGGTTCATCTACAGAAACATCATATTTTGGGCCAACTAAAAATCCTATAGATACAGAAAGAGTACCTGGAGGGTCCTCAGGAGGCTCAGCTGCTGCCGTAAAATCAGGAGAAGTGGCATTGGCTTTAGGAACAGATACAGGTGGTTCTATTAGACAACCTGCCTCTTATTGTGACGTTGTAGGTATAAAACCTAGTTATGGTATAGTGTCAAGATATGGTGCAGTTTCTATGGCTAATACACTAGACCAAGTAGGAGTATTTGGAAGAGATGTAAGAGATGCAGTATTTATGCTGTCTGCCATAACTGGATATGATAAGAAGGATTCCACTTCATTTAACAATCCAGAAGGAACTATAATATTTGGCAGTTTCCCAGAAGAAATAGATTATAAAGATTATTTAAAAGGAATGAAAATAGGACTTCCAAGGGAATTTACTTATGAGGGCATGGATCCTAGAATCAATGAAGAAATAACAAAATCAATAAAGATGTTTGAATCCTTAGGTGCAGAAATAGAAGAAATATCTTTACCTCATATAGAGTATGGACTAGCAGCTTACTATATTATATCTACATCAGAAATTAGCTCAAACTTAGCAAGATTTGACGGGGTTAAATATGGATATAGGGCAAAAGAATATAATACTTTAGATGAATTATATACAAATTCAAGAACAGAAGCCTTTGGTGAAGAGGTTAAAAGAAGAATAATGTTAGGAACTTATTCATTAAGTAGAGGATATGCAGATGACCATTATAAAAAAGCATTAAAAGTAAGAACACTTATAAAAAATGATTTTGATAAAGCTTTTAGCAAATACGATATAATTCTGTCTCCTACTTGTCCAGTTTTACCATTTAAATTAGGTGAAAAGGTAAACGACCCATTAGCTATGTATATGGGAGATTTATTTACAGTACCTGTAAATTTAGCAGGTCTTTGTTCCATGAGTATACCTTGTGGATATGTAGAAGGATTGCCTGTTGGATTACAAATAATTGGAAATAGACTTAAAGAAGCAAATATAATTAAAGCAGGTCTAGGATTTGAAGGAGGAGTAAAAAATGGCCTATAAAACTATAATCGGACTTGAAATCCATACTGAACTTATGACAAAGACAAAGATGTTTTGTAGTTGTACTAATGCCTTTGGTGGTGAAGCCAACACACATTGCTGTCCAGTTTGTATAGGATTACCTGGTGCTCTTCCAGTTATAAATAAAACAGCAATAGAATATGCCATAAGAGCAGGAATTGCACTTAATTGTAAAATAAATACTCATACTAGAATGGATAGAAAAAATTATTTTTATTCAGATTTAGTTAAAGGTTATCAAATTTCTCAAGATGACATACCTTTATGTGAAGGTGGACATATAGAAATAGAAACAGAAGAAGGAACTAAAAAGGTTCACCTAGAAAGAATCCATATAGAAGAAGA
Organism: Tissierella pigra; assembly: GCF_018917845.1. Taxonomy (NCBI): domain Bacteria; kingdom Bacillati; phylum Bacillota; class Tissierellia; order Tissierellales; family Tissierellaceae; genus Tissierella; species Tissierella pigra. Next base: position 2,863,820 of record NZ_JAHLPJ010000001.1, on the reverse strand, counting down.
TACAGGTAAACAAACTCATACAACAGAGGGAGACACTTTAATTGACTATAATAGAGCAGGTGTACCTCTTATAGAAATAGTTACAAAACCAGAAATGAATACACCAGAGGAAGCAAGACAATTCCTTGAAAATCTAAGATCAACTTTAAAGTATATTGAAGTTTCAGATTGTAAAATGGAAGAAGGTTCTCTTAGATGTGACGTAAATATAAATATAGTAGATAGTGAGACAGGAAATAAAACCAATATTACAGAAATAAAAAATTTAAACTCCTTTAGAGGTGCAGTAAAAGCTATGGAGTATGAGGAAAAAAGACATATAGAGCTTTTACAAAAAGGCGAAAACACAGTTAAGGAAACTAGAAGATGGGATGAAGTAAAAGGTGAAACCATATCCATGAGAGCAAAAGGCACAGTTGCAGACTATAGATATGCGCCAGACGGAGACTTTGCAGAAATAGTTTTAGAAGATTCATGGGTAGATGAAATAAAAAATAATCTTCCAGAGTTACCTCACCATAAGAAAGAAAGATTTATAAAAGACTATGACCTTTCAGAATATGATGCAGGAGTATTAACGGCATCTAAAGACTTAGCTACTTTCTTTGAAGAGACTATTAAATATATAGATGATTCAAAGTTAGTTAGCAACTGGATTATGGGAGATGTCCTAAGAAGATTAAAAGATGAAGAAATAGAAATACAAGACACTAAGCTTACACCAAAATCTTTGGGAGATTTAATAAAAATTGTGAAAGACGGAAAAATCAACAATAACACAGGTAAAAAAGTATTAAAGGAAATCTTTGACACAGGGAAAGAGCCAGAAACTATAATTAAAGAACAAGAATTAGTTCAAATAAGTGATGAAGGTGCTTTAAAGGAAATAGTATCAAAAGTCCTAGATGAAAATGAACAATCTATTATTGATTATAAAAATGGTAAAGATAGAGCCATAGGATTTTTAGTAGGACAAATAATGAAAGCATCAAAAGGCAAGGCAAACCCTCAAATGGTAAATAAAATGTTAATAGAAATGATAAATGAAAGATAGATGGAGTTTTCCATCTATTTTTTTATATCAAAGTTTATTCCGATAATTAAAACTTGAAAAAATATTCAGAATAAGATATTATTACTAATAATATCTATAATTTATATAGTATAAAATATTTTAGGGGGGATATTATGTCTAAGAAAAAAATAAACCTTACATCAAAGGTACTTATAGGACTTTTACTTGGATTGATTACTGGAATTATAGTTTTTCAATTACCTAATGGAGTTGTTAAGGATAAAATTTTAATTGATGGAGTATTCCAATTAGTAGGTCAAATGTTTTTAAGAGCAATAATGATGCTTGTAGTTCCTTTAGTTTTCGTATCATTAGTAAATGGTGCTGCCAGTATGGGAGATGTGAAAAAACTAGGTAGAGTAGGTGTCAAAACCGTAGGATTTTATTTAACTACTACTGCATTAGCTGTGGTTATAGCGCTGATACTAGGTTTTTTCTTGAAACCTGGAGTAGGGTTAGATATGTCAGTCATAGAGACTGTAGATCCTATAATAAATGAAAAGGTACCACTTATTCAGATATTGTACGAAATGGTACCAAGAAATCCGATTGCTGCCATGGCTGAAGGAAATATGTTACAAATTATTGTATTTGCCATATTGACAGGAGTGGGATTATCTTTACTAGGTAAAAAAGCTGAATTACTGATAAAGTTATTTGATAACTTAAATGATCTTATAATGAAATTAGTAGAAATAGTAATGAAATTTGCACCAATAGGTGTATTTGGGCTTATAGCAAGGACATTTGCTACTGTAGGATATACAGGTTTACTGCCTTTAATTAAGTATATACTTACTGTATATCTAGGACTAATAATTCATATGTTCTTTATATATGGAGGTCTTCTAAAGGGATTGACAAACTTATCACCGATGAAGTTTTATAAGAAATTTTTTCCAGCTATGTCAGTGGCATTTTCAACAGCCAGTAGTAATGCTACAGTTCCAGTTTCTTTAGAAATAGCAGAGAAAGAATTGGGGATTTCAAAGAATATTGCATCTTTTACTATTCCATTGGGAGCAACTATTAACATGGATGGTACTGCCATAATGCAAGGTATAGCAGTGTTTTTCATAGCTCAAGTTTATGGATATGAATTAACTACTGGAATGATGCTTACAGTAATACTCACTGCTACATTGGCATCCATAGGTACAGCTGGAGTGCCTGGAGCTGGAACTATAATGCTTTCTATGGTATTGCAATCCATAGGATTGCCTTTAGAGGGAATTGGATTGATTATGGGTATAGACAGACTTGTAGATATGGGTAGAACAGTTACTAATATTACAGGTGATGCGGTTTGTACAGCAGTAATAGCAAAACAAGAAGGCGAACTTAATATGGAAGTTGCTAATTCATAGTATGAGATATTATTAAAATTAAAAGTACCAAAAGTTAAAGAATTGACTTTTGGTACTTTTAATTTTAGAGAGTCTACGATTTGTTTTTACTTTCCCTTTCAGTAAAATAAGGGCAATCAGGAGTAGGAGTGCTAGATTGTGGAATAACTGTTTTTAAATCACACAATCCATCTTTCTCATACAAACATTTTTCAGAACAAGGTATCATCAAAGCAAAAACCTCCCTTTCAGTCAATTATCTTTATTTTTTCCAAAACAAATTTAAATATTATTAAAATATAACCGTAAAATATTTTTTATTTTCAAATAAATTGATTAATGGATATATATATGGGTAATGAATTTATAACATGAAGAAACCATTGACAGAACCTTAAAAATATTAAAGAGGGGGAAAAGGGATATGAGGAAAAAAAGTATGGTTTTATTAGTAGTGATGATTTTATTAGTAACAAGTACAACAGTTTTCGCTGAAGGTGCTAATGTTGCAGATAAAACAAATAAGAATATTAGTGTAATGAGTGGAATGTATGAAGTTGAACCAAATGACACACCAGCACAAGCAAAACAAAATAATAAATTAAAAGCTAATACACAATGGAAAAGAGGTAAGTTAGATAGAGGTTATGACTCAGTTGACTATTATTACTATAGTCATAGGAATTATGGAAATATAGATGTTACTTTATTCAATATATCCACTAGGGGAAAAGTAAATATTGAAATTTATCGTCAAAATAGTAATGGAACTATGATACGCGTTTCTGGCGGAATTAGTGATGGAATTCAACAAGTTGTCACTGCTCGAAATGCTTCAGAAGGAGATTATTTTGTAAAGCTAAGTTTACTTAGTAGTTCTTGGGATCAAGTAAGCTATGATATAAAGATTGATGCTAGATAGGAGAAACAACATGATAAATAGAATAAATACAGCTTATGAGTCAATAAAAGTAAATAGTAGCACAAAAAGTCATGAGATTAAAGAAAAAGAAGTAGAAAAGACTAATAATTATGCGTACAATTCCAATCCAGATTATTCTTTTATAGATTTAGATAGGTTGATAACAGCTGTAATTGAAAGGTACTTAAATGGAGTTGCTGTTGGAGATGGATTTTTGGTAACTAATCCAATTTTTCATGACGATACTATGGATAAAAGAGTTTTAAAATTTGATAAAGAGTTTTTTGATACTATAAAGCCTTTAATTCAAAGTGCCTATGACAAAAAATCATTAGGAGATATTGAGTACCCTGAATATGAAAGTCATTTTGTTGGGAGGGTATATGTCATTGCATCATTAGCCAGAGCCGTAGTAAAAGAATTCTCAGATGCTTCAAATAAAGTAACTTATGATGAACAGTCACTAAGGAAAGCAGCAGATGATTATTTTATGAAGGAAATTAGTGAGTCGGATATTGGAAATATAGATAGTGAAAGTATAGTTGACCAAAATGATAGGATTCGTGATATAGCAAAATTTAGAATTATGAATGATAAAGAGTGTAGAAGTATATTAGCAGAATTGAAAACTTTAATATAATAAAGATTATTAAATAATATGCTCCTTTATAGTATGTAGTTAGGTTAGCAAAAACTGTATACTGTAAAGGAGCATATTTTATTATGGAAATATCTAAAAGTGTATCCATATTGTATAAAAAGTGTTTCCCATATGTTAGAATATATAGAGACAAATATTTGGGAGGTTCGGAAATGGAAATTGGAAAATTGCCTAATGAAGTATTAGAAAAAATAGTTTTATCAAATATAAAGAATAAACGGAAAGAAGTATTGGTAAAAGCAGCAGTAGGAGAAGACAGTGCTGTAATTGACTTTGGCAATGATTTATGTGTAATGAGTACAGATCCAATTACAGGTGCAACTAAGGATATTGGAAAGCTGGCTGTACATATTTCATGTAATGATGTAGCAACTGCAGGGGCAGAACCTATAGGTGTAATGCTTACAATATTAGCACCGCCAAGTACTACTGAAAAGGATATAGAAAATATTATGAAAGAGGCTGGAGAAGTTGCTAAAGAAATCAATGTTGAAATAATGGGAGGTCATACTGAAATTACAGATGCTGTAAACAGAATTGTAATTAGCACAACAGTTATAGGAAAACAACCTAGGGAAAAACTGCCTAATCCTAAAGAAATAAAAGTTGGAGATAAAGTTTTAATAACTAAATATGCAGGAATAGAGGGGACATCCATAATTGCAAAGGAACTAGAGGAAGAATTGATTTATAAATTGGAGAAAGAGAAATTGGAAAATGCAAAGAATATGGACAGTATGCTTAGTGTGGTTAAGGAAGGAATAATCTGTGGAAATATAGGAGTCAGATATATGCACGATATTACTGAAGGAGGAGTTTTGGGAGCAGTTTGGGAGGCTTCTAAGGCTACTGGTAAGGGGATCAAAGTAGTAGAAAACTTAATTCCAGTAAAAGATGAAACTAGAGAAATCGCAAATCTAATAGATATAGATTTATATAGACTTATTTCAAGTGGCTCAATGTTAATTATTGCAGAAGAAAAAAAAATCGTAGAAATCCAAGAAAAATTAAATGAGGAAGGAATTAAAGTTACTGTTATTGGAGAGGTAATAGATAAAGGAATTACCTTGGAAAAAGATGGAGAGACCATAGCAATAGAGCCTCCTCAAAGTGATGAGCTATACAAGGCTTTATCTTTAACTCAATAATATTACATTATCATTACAAAACCTAGAATTCGTTGACATAATAATCCAATAAATGATATAAATAAAATATACAAGCTATTCAAAAGAGTTAGAGACACAAGGAGGTAGATGAATGAAAAAATGGAAGGTAATACTACCCTTATTTGTACTATTATTTATCTTTAGTCAAATAGGACATGCAGCAACAGGTAATAAGATTCAAGTAAGTATAAATGGTACTAAGGTTTCTGTAAAACCAGTACCTATTATTATGGATGGACAAGCAATAAATACAGAATTTCCCTCCTTTGTTTATAGTGATAGGACATTAGTGCCTATTAGATTTGTATCAGAAAGTTATGGTGCTGAAGTAGGTTGGGATCAAAAAACTAAAACGGCTACAGTAACTCATGGAGACAAAGAAGGTAAATTTACCATAGACAGCAATGTAGCTATAATCAATGGTAAGAAAGTAAATTTAGATAAATTTGCTATTCCAAGATTAGCTAAAGTAGATGGAAAAGATTCAAGAACTATGATTCCTTTAAAGTTTGTAACTGATGTATTTGGATATGAAGTTGGCTGGGATAGTGCGAAAGATGCTCCATATATAAACACTAATGAAGCATTGGTAAATAGCATATCTTTAGAAAAGGGAAGTACAAATAAGAATAAACTAGTTATAAAAAGCAACAAATCTATAAAATACGAAACAGTATTTATAGAAGACAGTAATAAGCTTGTAATCGATATTAATGATTCAAAGATACTTGTAAATAATACTGCATCAGGAATGATAAATACAAACGACAGTATTATTGATAAAGTAGAATATTCGCAGTTTTCAACAGATCCTAGTATCACTAGGGTAATACTTACATTGAAGGATAAAATAAAATATAATATCGCTTCAGAGGATAATGGGAAAAATATAACTGTATCCTTTGATAATAAGTCTGATGTTGTAGTATCCTATAATGAAGTAAAATCAATTGCAAAAGAATTTGTCAATGGAAAAGAAGCAATTGTAATCAATTCCATTTCTCAACCTAAAATAAATACTATGAAACTACAAAATCCAGAAAGATTAGTCTTAGATATAATGGACTCTAACTTAGTGGGAACTACTTACAGCTATGACTATGAACTAGGATTTATTAAAGGGGTTAGGGTTTCACAGTTTAATGGAGATAATAATTATAGTGCTGATGACAGAATAGTTAGAGTGGTTTTAGATATAAAAGAAGGAGTTGCCGATTCCAATATAAAGATAGACTATGATGGTAACAAAACAATAGTTTATCCTGAAAAATCATTATGGGAGAATATTTCTTATACTTCTTCAGGACAAGAAAAGATGTTTACCATATTAGACTTAGAAGAAACATATTATGCTGTAAACTATAATTCAGACAAGAGATTAATACAAATAGATATTCCAAGTAACAAAGTAGAGTTAGCAGAAGGTAAAGCTTCAGTAAAGGATGGGTTTGTAGATGAGTTAGAAGTAGTCAAAGACGAGCATTATACTAGATTACTTATTAAGTTTACAAAATCAATAGAATATACTTTATTATCCAGTGATGTAGATAATAAAATCTCTTTATTATTAAAAAGAGATTCAAATTATAATCCTTTAGGAAATCTAATAGTCATAGATGCAGGACATGGTGGAAAAGACCCTGGAGCATTATCAGTAGCCAGTAGAAGAGAAAAGGATTTGAACCTTAGTGTATCATTGAAATTAAATGAAAAATTACAGGAACTAGGTTACAATACTGTAATGACTAGGGATACAGATGAATTTATAGACTTATACGAAAGAGCTAGAATTGCCAATGATAATAATGCTGACTTATTTGTAAGTATCCATGGGAATGCTCATGATAATAGGTCCATAGCAGGAGTTCAAATATTATATTGTCCTGCTACTAAATCTAGCATAAAAGAAGTAGATCAACATCCTTTTGCTAAAGCCATAATGGAAGAGATACTAAAGGAAACAGGAGCAGTAGATAAAGGTATAATTCAAAGACCAAACCTAGTAGTACTTAGAGAAACTAAAATGCCAGCTGTATTAGTAGAAACAGGTTTCTTATCCAATGCACAAGAAGAACAGCTATTATTTAATGAAGAGTACCAATACAAAATAGTATCTGGCATAATAAAAGGAATACAAAAATATTTTGAAGAACACTAAAAAGCAAGGTTATCCTTGCTTTTTTCAAATTTTAAATATAAATTATTCATAGTCTGACAACTCCTCTAATATAATGTACTAGTATGAACTAGGAGGGTTGACGATGGTAAAAGTAAACAGGAGAATAATTTTATTTGGACTAATAGTAGTCTTAGGTCTAACAGTATTGACTTTTGGAAAGAACCTAATTGAAAATAGGTTATCAGCTAAAGATGATGAGATTGAAATAATTAGATCTGATGAAAATGAAGTGGTTTTAACTGAAGAAGAAGGTATAAGAAAGACAGTAATGTACTTTAAAGATGCAGATGGTTATTTAGTTCCTGTAATGAAGAGGATACCTTGGGAAGAAGGAATTGCAAAAGTAACACTTAATAATATGGTTGATAGTGCAGAGCTTAGGGAGATGTTGAGTCCTACTGGATTATTGCCAGTTATACCAGCAGGTACAGAGATTTTGGGAATGTCTATAAATGAAGATACAGGACTATGTAAAATAGACTTTTCTGAAAATGTTCTAAACAATCAATCTGAAAAAGATGAGGAAAGTTTTATTAAAGGTGTAGTATATACACTAACAGAATTTCCAGCTATTAGTGAAGTACAAATATTAGTTGGCGGAAAAGCATTACCTTCAATGACTTATGGAGGAAATATTAGTCAGCCATTGGCACGAGAAAATATTAATTTAGTTGGCAGTTTAGAAGAAGGACGTTCAAAGGTTGTAGTATACTATAAGGGGATGAATAATGAAGAGTATGAATATTTTGTGCCAGTAACCATACCTACTCTTGCACCAGTAGCAAATGTATATTCAGCATTGGATTTATTATTTGATGGTCCTCCAGTAGATATTGGGTTATTCTCCGATATACCAAAGGATGTTATGTTACACGGAGTAGAAGTAAAAGACGGTACTGCATATGTGGATATATCCTATGATAATATGGATACAGCCAGTGATGATACATTTAGTGACATAATAAAAAATATAGGCTTAACATTAAGTCAATTTTCAGAAATAGAAACTGTAGAATTACTTATAGATGGAGAAATAATAAACACCACAATTCCAGTATTTGCCAATGAATATTAGGAGATAGCAAATTATGAATGATAAATTATGAATTATGTACATTAGGTGAGCGTTGCTCACCTTTTTATTTTATTAAATTTAGTTTATGCAAACCTATTAAAAATGTTACAAAATTCTTTTATTGTTTATTTATAGATAAAATATTATATTTTTGATAAAATAATATAATAATTAAAATTAAAGGAGTTATAAGATGAATAAAAGAAAACTTGTATTATCAACTGGAAATAAACATAAAGTTGAAGAAATAAAAAATATATTAAAAGATTTGCCAATAGAAGTAGTAACAAAGCATGATGTAGGATTGGGGGACTTAGAGGTAGTAGAAGATGGAAATACTTTAGAAGAAAATAGTATAAAAAAAGCTAAGACATTAGCTGAAAAATTAGATTATATGGTTCTAGCAGATGATTCAGGACTATTTGTAGATATATTAAATGGAGAACCTGGAGTTTACTCTTCAAGATATGCAGGAGAAGAGGGAAATGATAAGAAAAATAATCAAAAGCTTTTAGAAACCTTAAAAGATGTGCCTTTAGAAAATAGAACTGCTAAGTTTGAGGCAGTAATAGCTTTAGTTACAGAGGACAAGGAACTGATAGTAGTTAAAGGGCAATGTAAAGGCACCATAGGCTTTAAGGAAGAAGGAAACAATGACTTTGGATATGACCCATTATTTACACCTAATGGTTATAATAAAACCTTTGCAGAGCTTGGAGAAGATATTAAGAATAAAATAAGTCATAGAGCAAAAGCATTAGATGAAATGAAAAAAGTAATAAAAGAAATAATAGGAGTAAGATTAGTATGAAAATAGCAGTAGTTAGTGATACTCATGGAAATAATAAATATGTTTTAGAAACATTACTGGACATGGAAAAGCCTGATATGTTATTTCATCTAGGAGATTATGTAGATGATGGAGAAAAGATATCTAAATCTTTAGGAATAGAAAGTATAATTGTAAAAGGTAATGGAGACTATTTTAATACAAAATATAAAGAGGATGAGATAATAGAAATAAAAAATAAAAAAATATTCTTAACCCACGGTCATAAATATAATGTTGAAAATGGGGTAATCAAATTATACTATAAAGGGCTGGAATTAGGGGCAGACCTAGTATTATTTGGTCATACTCATATACCTATGATAGAAAAAGAAGAAGGTATAACCATCATGAATCCTGGAAGTGCTTTTCTACCTAGAACTACTGAAAGAATCAGGACTTTTGGTATTTTAGACATTGATGAAGAAATAAAGACTAAAATAATTAAAATAAATTTATAAAATAGTGTTGACTTTATATTTTAAACCTGCTATAATTTTAAATTGTTAGCGAGTTAATATTACTTGGACAACAACCTTGAGACAAGCAAGATATTTGGGCTATAAGGATTTTAATTTTTTAGCTCTAAAGTAAATTGATAGTCATAATGAATCCAACTGGATCATAAAAAGCTTGCACCTATAGCTCAGTTGGATAGAGCAACGGACTTCTAATCCGTGTGCCGGGGGTTCAAATCCTCCTAGGTGCGCCAAGGAAATAAAATTATGGTGGGTGTGGCCTAGTTGGTTATGGCGCCAGATTGTGGCTCTGGAGGTCGTGGGTTCGAATCCCATCATCCACCCCATAAAATTTCACAAGGTGTGAATTAAATAATCATGATCCATTAGCTCATGTCGGTATAAGCAGGGGACCAAAATCGTAGTTTTCGATTTTGTGTACATCGCTTAGTCCTTGATTGGTAAGTTTAATCAGAGGAATATATCACATCTGCTAGTATATCAAATAATCATGATCCATTAGCTCAGTCGGTAGAGCACCTGACTTTTAATCAGGGTGTCCCGCGTTCGAGTCGCGGATGGATCACCAATAATAGCCCTAGAGGCTATATGCGGGAGTGGCGGAATTGGCAGACGCGCTAGACTTAGGATCTAGTGTCATTGACGTGGGGGTTCAAGTCCTCTTTCCCGCACCATACATAAAATTGGCTGATGCCAATTTTTTTTATATATAATATTATCTGCACCTGTAGCTCAATTGGATAGAGCACCTGACTTCGGATCAGGGGGTTGGGGGTTCGAGCCCTCTCAGGTGTACCAGATGTAATTTTAAGCTATCTATAAGGTAAATAGATACGATGATTATTGAAAAAAATTTCGATAGCCATCGTATCTATTTTTTTATAACCAATGGAAATGTTCTGATTTTTTTATTTATGGGGTTTGAAATCCGAATTTTTATTATACTAGAAAGATAGTATAATAGCAAAAATAAAGGTTATAATTTTTAATAGTTCGCTAATCTAAATAATTTATATTGTATTTATAAAACTTTGCTGATAAAATTGTTATTGTGAGATTTTTATAATATATTTTTAAGAACATAAGAAAAAAACTAACTATTAGGTTATTAAATTGGAGGAAAGCAAATGGAAGAGCTAATATTTGGGCTTATTGGTGGAACAGCTTTATTGATGTATGGTGTTGATATGATGGGAGATGGTCTTGAAAAGGCATCTGGAGAAACCATGAAAAAAATCCTTACAGTATTAACTGGTAAGGTATGGAGTGCGTTTTTAGTAGGTACTTTTGTAACGGCAATAGTCCAGAGTAGTACAGCAGTTACAGTATTAACAGTTGGCTTTGTTAACTCTGGTCTTATGAAACTTCCTCAAGCAGTAGGTATTATTTATGGGGCTAATATTGGAACTACAATAACAGCTCAATTGATGGCATTTAGTTTTAAGTTTAAATTAACGGATATAGCTCTTCCAGTGCTAGGTATAGGATTTGCCATTAACTATATTGCTAAAAATAAAAAGATAAAAAATATTGGACAGGCAATGATGGGCTTTGGAATGATGTTTTTAGGTCTTAAAATACTTAATGATGGAATTCCATATATGCAACAAAGTGAGGCCTTAAAGTATTTCTTTACCAAATATGCGTCTATTCCAGTAGTAGGAGTAATCTTGGGAATAGTTGTAACTGCTATGGTACATAGTAGTGCTGCAACTGTAGGACTTGTAATGGTTCTTAGTCAAGCAGGTCTTATAGACTTACAATCAGCAATTTGTATAATGTTAGGAGATAATATAGGAACATGTTTTACAGCACAACTTGCAAGTATGACAGGAAATATAAATGCAAGAAGAACTGCATGGGCTCATACTCTTTATAATATATTTGGAGTTGCAATAACATGGATAACATTACCTATATTTATGAAAATAGTAATATTTACTACAGACTATTTAACTGCCAATGCAGATATATCTGTATATATTGCCAATGCTCATACATTATTTAATCTATTAAGTGCTTTATTGTTCTTACCTATTACAAAATATTATGTTGATTTTCTTTATAAAGTTGTTAAAAGAAAAGGAGACCATAGTAATGATAAGGTACATTTAGATAAATTACTTTTAGATACTCCTGTGGCAGCCTTAGAAGCATCAAGAACTGAAATTATTAGAGGAACAGAAATTCTAAAAGATATGGTTTTAGATGTAATGAACATAGCGTATACAGACGATAGAAAGAGAATGACTGAAGTAGTAGATAATGAGGCAATTATAAATGAAATGCAGAAAGAATTAACAAAATATATAGTGGAAATTTCAAGAAAAGGATTAACTGAAAGTCAGTCTATTATGATACCAGCTATGATAAGTAGTATAAATAATATTGAAAGATCAGGAGATAGAGTTATTGAAATATCTTCCCTATGTAATAAGAAGATAGATGGTAATCTATCATTTACTGATACTGCCATAAGTGAATTAAAGCAATTAGAAAAAACTATTATTGAGCTATTTAACAGCACCATTATTGCCATTAAAAATAGAGATATGGAACTTATAGATAGGATTATTAAATTAGAAGATGAAGTAGATGAAATGAGTGAAAGATTCCAAGAAAATCATATAAGAAGACTAAATGAAGGAACCTGCAACGTAGATTCGGGGGTACTATTTATAGATATGGTAAGCCATCTTGAAAGAATTGCAGACCATATATATAAGATAGCCATGTATTCCAAAGATGAGTTGTTTGGTGAGAAGAGAAAGTATAATTAGAATAAATTATTAAATAAAATTGAGACAATAGCAATCAAGATAATATTCTCTTGATTGCTATTATTTTACCTTGAATAATGTAGAAAAGATTTTAGTATGATAGGATATACTATATATAATCAAAAATTACTTTAATATTGAAGGAGAGATATTATTGCTTGATATATGCTTATTAGGAAGTGGTGGAGGTATGCCTATGCCAGAAAGGTTTTTATCATCTATGGTAATAGGGTATAATGGAAGACAAATACTAATAGATTGCGGAGAAGGCACTCAGGTAGCCATGAGAAAGATGAAAACAGGATTTAAGTCTATAGATATAATATGTATAACTCATGGTCATGGAGATCATATATTTGGCTTACCTGGGCTTCTTTCTACCATTGGCAATAGTGATAGAATAGAACCTATAACAATAATAGGACCTGCAGGGATACAAGACATAGTAAATGGGCTTATATTTTCATTAAAAAATCTACCATATGAAATAAATATAATAGAAAATCCCATAGAACCTTTAGGTATCAATATTTCACCGAAAGGAACAAAAATTGATAGTGAAGTTTCCTCTAATGCTAATATGATTATTTCCACATTGGAGTTAGAACACTCTGCACCATGTTTAGGCTATGGATTTTATATTAAAAGAAAGCCTAAATTTTATCCAGAAAAAGCAGAATTATATAAGGTTCCTAGAGAAATATGGAGAAATCTGCAAAACGGAGAAACTATAATATATGATAATCAAGAATACTACCCAAGCATGGTATTGGGAGAAGAAAGAAAAGGAATAAAACTAAGTTATATTACAGATACAAGACCTACGGATAAAATAGTAGATTTCATAAGGGACAGCACTTTTTTTGTATGTGAAGGTACATATGGAGATAATGAAGATTTACATAAAGCTATTAAGAATAAGCATATGACCTTTGCAGAGGCAGGAAAGTTAGCTTATGATGGTAATGTAGACGAACTTCTGCTAACTCATTTTAGTACAGCTATGAAAGAACCAGAACTATATGTAGAAAAAGTTACAGATATATTTGAGAGGGCTATAATTGGATATGATGGATTTAATAGAATATTAAATTTTCATAAAAAGGAGTGATTTCTTTGAACTTCCATAAGTATGTAGCTGCAGGTAATGATTTTATTTTATTTAATGGGATAAATAAAGATTACGGAAATCATAATGAATTGGCTTTAAAGGTATGTAGCAGACATTTTGGTATTGGTGCAGATGGTATGATGATTGTAGAAAGCAGCAGAGTAGCAGATGTAAAAATGCTTTATTATAATTCAGATGGCTCACAAGGAGAAATGTGTGGCAATGGAATCAGAGCTTTTTCTAAATATATTTATGATTATAATATAGTTGAAAATAAAAATATATCCATAGAGACTCTAGCAGGAATAAAATATATAGATATAATAACTGATGAACTAAATAAGGCAGATAGGATAAAAGTGGATATGGGTTATCCAATATTTGAAGGAGAGAAAATTCCTATAAATATAAATAAGGAAAAAGTAATAGAAGAAATTATTGTAATTAATGGAAAAGACTATAGATTTTCTGCATTAACAGTAGGTGTACCTCATGTGGTTATATTTATAGAGGATATAGATAAAATAAACATTAATGACTTGGGAAAAAAAATAGAAACTCATCCTTTATTCCCTAAAAAAGCTAATGTGAATTTTGTAAAAGTAATAGACAAAGATAATATAAATATTTATACTTGGGAAAGAGGAGCAGGAAGAACTTTAGGATGTGGAACAGGTTCTTGTGCTTCTGTAGTCATAGGAAATATAATAGGTAATCTCAATAATAAAGTCAATGTAAACACAGAGGGGGGTAAATTAATTATAGAGTTAAATAAGGATTATAAAATTTTTATGATAGGTGATGCAATACATATTGCCAAGGGAGAATTTATCAAAAGATAAGTAACTAGGTTTACTTATCTTTTTTTATGCTGTATAATGTGTATGGGTTCAATATCAAATTGTATGGATTTAATTTTAATAATCTCGAAAGAGTTTACATATAAAAACAAAATAGGGAGGAATGTTTAGATTGGATTTGCTTTTTAAATTGGGTATAATCATTTTAATAGGAATTATAGGTGGAAGACTGGCTAATTATTTTAAACTTCCCAATGTATCAGGATATATTGTAGCTGGTTTAATAATTGGACCATCTTTTATTAATTTAGTAAATGAGATGGATATAGAAAGCTTTAACATTATTAATGAAATGGCTTTAGCTGCCATTGCATTTTCCATAGGGAATGAATTTTTATTAAAGGATATGAAAAAAGTAGGTAAAGATGTACTGCTTATAACTGTAGCTGAAGTAGTTGGAGCTTTTGTTATAGTGTTTATAATGATGTATTTTATCTTAAACCAAGCTATGGAGTTTAGTTTAATGATAGCAAGTATGTCAGCAGCAACAGCACCAGCAGGTATTGTAATGGTAATTAGAGAATTAAAGGCAAATGGACCTTTGACTAAGACTATATTGCCAATAGTCGCTTTAGATGATGCTTTGGGAATTATGGTATTTGGAGTTTGTTTGTCTTTGTCAAAGATTTTATCTGGGACAGAAAAATATTCTATAATAAAGATAATAAGCAATCCGACAATAGAGATATTTGGTTCTATTATCTTAGGATTTGTTATAGGTATAGTAATGACATATGTAGTTAAAAAAGCAAAACATAGTGAAGAGTTACTTATTATGACTATAGGATTTATACTGTTGAGTTCCGGGGCTGCTAACTATTTTAATCTTTCACCATTACTTACTTGTATGATGGTAGGAGCTACTTTAGTTAATTTGAAGCAAAATTCCTTTAGAGTATTTAACTCAATAAATGAGTTTACTCCACCTATTAATCTATTATTTTTTACTGTTGCAGGGGCTAGTTTAAATATAAAGGTATTATCCTCTGTTGGGATATTGGGCATAGGCTATATAATAGCCAGAGCAAGCGGAAAATATATAGGAGCAACTTTGGGAGCCAAGGCAGTAGGTTCCGAGGAGAAAATAGTCAAATATTTAGGTATGAGTTTATTGACTCAAGGTGGAATTTCCATAGGTCTATCTATGATAGTAAAAAAAGAATTGCCTGAACTTAGTGATTCTATAATTACTGTAATATTATTTAGTGTATTGATATATGAAATAATAGGACCAATATTAGCAAAGATTGCAATTACAAAGGCAGGAGAAGTAAATGGTATGTTAAAAAGGGAAAAGAAGAAAGTACAAAGGACGTAAAGACTAAAGGAGGTATGTATATGAATATTTTATTTTTAGTTCTTAATGAAACGGAGTATTTAGATGAAATTTTAGATGGATTTGTAGAGGTGGGAGTAAAAGGGGCAACTATATTAGATAGCCAAGGAATGGGAAGTGCATTATTAAATGGTGGAAAAGATATACCTTTTTTTGGCGTTCTAAGAAACTTACGTGATGATGCTAGACCTTATAATAAAACAATATTTACTGTAATAGAAGATGATGAAATTTTAGATAAGGCAGTTAATATTGTAAAAGAAGTATTGGGAGATATGGAAAAGCCAGGAGTAGGACTTATGTTTACATTGCCAGTAGGAAAAATTTACGGAATGAGAGATTAATAGGAATAGCCCCTCTAATACAAGCATAATATCATTATAAGGATATTCTTAGGGGGGATAAAATTGTTTGATGATTTTATGAGTGCAGATATTTTAACCACATTTGTAGGACTTACAACTGCTGTGACAGTTATAGTACAATTTACCAAATCAATAGTTAAAAAGAAGTTTGGAGATTCGTCCGTTAGATTTTATTCTTTTTTTATTGCATTGATATTAACTCTTGTATTTAAAAGAGGCAGTAGTGGTATAGAGGGAATTGTATTGGCGGTTATAAATGCAGTAATGATAACTATGGCAAGCACTGGAGGATACCATATGTTATCAGATCCAATGGCAACAAAATAAGATGAAAAAGTATCTTGAACTAAGAGTTTAAGATACTTTTTTAATATATTTAATTATTCTATCTAAAGACTCCTCAGGTTTAACCCATAAATCAGGAAGAATTCCTAAACCATCAATATTTTGGAAGTCTTTGCTAATATATATCTTATGAGATATATAAATGGGAATATTTGAGTTAGGAAGAACAGCTGAATTACAATTACCTGTTAGCATACATCCATTTGAATTTGTACCTATTAAAGTTACATTATCTAATTTTTTGAGATAATATATAAGAAATTCTGATGCAGAAGATGTTTTTTTATCCATTAGTACAAATATATTTGTTTTATTATCCATGGGTTTAAAATCTGCATATTCTATGGGACTCCATCCAGGAAAATATTTTTGACTTTCATATTGTGATATTATTTCTAAACAATCATCTTTAACATTATCTGGCTCATTTTCCTTTGATTCAAATTTATGCCTAGATAAATCAATACTAGTATTTGTATATAAACCAGATTCAACTATATCTTTTCTAAGTTTGGTTCCAAAAAATCCTTCATACCACTTTTCTATATTAATCATATTCCCCCCAATATTACCTCGTAAATCTATAACTATAGTATCTTTTCCTCTAAGAACTTTGCTATCATTTATAAAATCATCTATAGAATTATCGGAAGCTTTAATTCTAGATAGAGAATTTACTTGTATAATAGGAATATTTTCTATCTCATAATGTTTATAACTGCTACTAATTTCTTTATATAAAGGTATGTATTCAAATAGACTAATTCTTTTCTTTAAAACCAAGCTATCAGATTCTAACAATAGGTCTATAGGTATGGAAGTACTATCCTCATTAGATAAGATTCCTAAACTATAAACAATATTTCCATCCTCATCCAAGGATTTTCTCATGTAATGTCAAGGAGTTTCATTATTGATTCTTTTTAAATAGTATCTTTTATTGTCAATAGAAGTATAAAGTCCCTTATTATCCCTAAGAAAACTTATTTTATTTGTACTAAAATATTTAGTATAAGTACATAGTGTATGGTTGTCCACAGCAAAATGGGAATCTTGTATAAAGTTTAGTTCAGATAATATAATATTTAAAAAAGCTTCTCTAGAAATATTGTTTCCTATAATCTCTTTAATGGACCATATCATATTTTTTTTAGCAATATCAAAGGTATTGTCTCCTCCAAAGAACTCATATCCTGCATACCCATATTTCAATAAACTAAGTAAATATTCAATATCTGATATTGCTTTGTTTTTTTCAATCAAATCTACTTTAATATTATGATGATTATTATTAATTATGGGCAGTTCTTCACTAAAACTATTATAATTGTATAATAGAGTACTAAATTCAGATTTTATTTGAAATAAATGTTTCATATAATTTATTGTATACTCTAAATTAAAATCAATAAAGAGAATGAATAAGACCATTAAGAAAATATATAGGGGTTTTCTCTTTTTCAATCAAATCACCTTCTTTACAAGAAATAGAGAACTATGTATTATATATTTAATAAACACAATAATATCAGAATTAACAGAAAACTATAATCTGTAATTCATTATATTCACAAACTAAATCTTTTGTCAATGGTTGAAATCAATATGGTATTTTATTGGAGAAAGTCATATTATATATTTCTATATATAAATTCTTATATTATGGTATATTAGATAGTAAATAAGTATTTGACATTTATTAAATAAGGAGGTAAAAATGAATAAGACAATAGGATTTATAGGATGTGGAAATATGGCTAAAGCAATAATGGGAGGATTAATAAAGTCAAAATTAATTCTTCCTGAGAATATATTGGCTTCAGCGAAGACTAAGGATACTTTGGAGAAAATAGAAAAAGAATATAGTATAAAAACTACCTTAGATAATAAAGAAGTAGCGAGAAAAGTAGACTATTTAATATTAGCAGTAAAACCTTATATGTATGATATAGTTTTAAAAGAAATAAAAAGAGAAGTCAGAAAAGAAACCATAGTTATTACCATAGCAGCAGGAATAAGTATGGATTATATGAAGAGAAATTTGGGAGAGGATATACTAGTAGTTAAAACAATGCCCAACACTCCAGCTATGGTAGGTGAGGGAATAACAGCCTTAGTATTAGATAAAGGAATAAATGGAAATCAAAAGGATGAAATAATAAATATATTTAATAGTTTTGGTAAAACAGAAATATTAGAAGAAAGTCTTATGGATGGATTTAGTGCTTTATGTGGTTCATCTCCTGCTTATGTATATATGATGATAGAAGCCATGGCAGATGGTGGAGTAATGCAGGGGATACCAAGAAAACAAGCATATAAAATGGCAGCTCAAGCAGTTTTAGGTGCAGCTAAAATGGTTTTAGAAACAGGAATTCATCCAGGAGAGTTAAAAGACAATGTATGTTCACCGAAGGGTACAACAATAGAAGCAGTGGCTAAATTAGAAGAAATGGGATTTAAATCAAGTATTATTGAAGCTATTAGAGTATGCACAGAGAAATCCAAGAAAATCAGTGAATAGTCAATAAATAAAAATAGGCTCTTAGGGTACTAGTGTTGCATTAAAGAAATAATTACAGGTTGACATGGAAAAATTTATATAATGAAAAAAAGAACCCCTTGTGTTAAATTGTTTTTGACTAGAAAACAATGAAATGGGGTTCTTTTTTATGGTTCAATATAATAATAAAACAGTTTTTAGTAAATTAATAGAAGTAATAAATGGAAATAAGTTAAATTATATAATTAATAAATATAATTCAGATTATAGGATTCAACATTTTAACACTAAATCTCATGTTTTTTCCATGCTTTATCTTCAGTTAAGTAATACGAAAAGCTTAAGAGGCTTAATTGATAAATTAAATTATAGTCCAAAATTACAACGAACAGTTAATGTTCCAAGCCTTTCACAACTTTCAAGGAAGAATGCCAATAGAGACTATAGAATATTTGAAGAACTTTATTATAGCATGATAAATATGGCTAAAAAGGAGTTAGGAATTAAGAAATCTAATGAAAAATTTAAAGAAATTAAGGCTTTTGATTCAACAGTTATTACAATAGCTTCCTCTTTAGCACCTGAATTATTTTTTGAAGGTAAGTCATCAGGAATAAAGATTAGTACTTTATTGAATATATCTCAAAGCCTACCTGAAAAAGTAAATATTGTACCTGCAAAAATTAATGATAGAAAGTGTATTGATGACTTTTTTGATGATAAGGATACATTATATCTCTTTGATAGAGGTTACTATAATTATAATTGGTATGATAATTTGACTGACAATGGATATAAGTTCATTACAAGACAAAATACTAATGCTGTAATTGAGGAAATAAGATCAACTTATGTTGAGAACGAATTAGTATTTGATGCTGAAATCACCTTAGGAACTGATTACAGTAAAAATAAAACACATAATAAATATAGAGAAATTCTAACCTTTGATGAAGAGGGGAAAGAAATAAGATTTCTTACAAATGTATTTGATATAGAAGCTGAAGAAATTATGGAATTATATAGATTGAGATGGAAAATAGAACTTTTCTTTAAATGGGTTAAGCAAAACTTAAAAATAAAGAAATGGTTAGGCCATAATCAAAATGCTGTTAAAATACAAATATATTCAGCATTAATATCTTATGTAATACTAGCTTTATTAAAGACAAGAATGAAAATTAAATCTTCTATGATTTCAATAAGTAGAATAATTGAAGTAAATTTATTAGAAGAATCATCAGTTTTAAATTTATTAAGTGGTTAAGCTTTTAAAAAAAGTATTTCTTTTCTAGCCTTGGTTTTCCATACGTAATAGATGGTAAATATATGATATATAGTATAATATTGACAAAATGGATGCTGTATTTAGAGCATCCATTTTGTCAAAGCTTAAATTTTACATTAATGCAACACTAGTACTCTTAGGGCTTATTTTTTTTCATAAATAATCATTGACAATCATAGGGTTATAGTGTACTATATAATTAATACACTAAGACGATAAGGAAAGAGGTGGAGAAATGATATTTAATGATAATTTACCAATTTATTCTCAGATTATGAATTTGATTAGAAAGAAAATAGTATCAGGAGAGTTGAAAGGAGGAGATAAATTGACATCAGTTAGAGAAACATCTACAGAACTAAAGGTAAATCCAAATACAATACAAAGAGCTTATCAAGAACTAGAAAGAGAAGGTTTAGTATTTACACAAAGAGGTATGGGAACTTTTGTTACGGAAGATATGAAAATTATAAAGGATTTAAAGAATAATATGGCTTCAAATATTATAAAGTCATTTTTAGCAGACATGGAATCTCTGGGATTTACTTCAAAGGATATAATAGAATTAATTAATGAAAGAGTAAAGGAGGTTAAGTAATGGAAAATATCATAGAAATTAAAGGGCTTACTAAATCCTATCTTAATAAAAAGGCATTAAATAATGTAGATTTAAATTTAGAAAAAGGAAAAGTTATTGGAATCTTAGGTCCAAATGGTAGTGGAAAAACTACTATGATTAAGATAATTACAGGAATACTTAGACAATCTAAAGGAGACATTTTAGTAGATGGCAAAAAACCAGGAGTATATACAAAGTCTGTAGTATCCTATTTACCAGATAGAAACTTTTTATATGAGTGGATGAATATACAAGATGGAATTAACTTCTATAAAGATTTTTATACAGACTTTGATGAGAATAAGGCATATGAATTATTAAAGTTTATGAAATTAGATAGAAATGCAAAGATAAGTTCACTTTCTAAGGGAATGACAGAAAAATTAAATTTGACTTTAGTTTTATCAAGAAAAGCTAAGGTCTATGTATTAGATGAACCAATAGCAGGAGTAGACCCAGTAGCAAGAGATCAAATCCTTGATGCCATAATAAATAACTATGACAAAGAAAGTACCATGTTAATTACAACCCATTTAGTTAGAGATATGGAAAATATCTTTGATGATGTAGTATTTCTAAGGGATGGGGAAATTTATTTAACAGGAAATGCAGAAGACCTTAGGGAAGAAAAAGGTATGCAAATAGATGAACTTTATAAAGAAATATTTGGTGAATAGGAGGGGTAAAATGAGAAAATATATGAAATATGAAATAAAAGGAAGTTATAAATTTATTTTAGGTATAATAGCCATAGTATTAATTGCATCAACTATTATACAACTTAATATATCTAAACAAATGAAGCTTGACATGATGGGTTCAGGAAATGATATTACAGGTTTTGGAACATTTATGCTAATTGCATCAATAGCAGTCATATTTGGAGCATTCCTAACAGCGTTTTTTCAGATCATAGGATCCTTTAGAAAAGAACTATATGAGGATAGAGGTTACTTGACATTTACACTACCTCTCACTGGAAATCAAATACTTGGAAGTAAAATAATAGTTGCTTTATTATGGTATTTAGCTTTAGGACTTTCCATAGTTATATATAACCTATTACTTGCATTCATTTTATTTGGTGGAGAATGGATAAAAGTTGGAAAGGAAATATTCAATATGATAAATTCTGGAGTGTTTTCTCTAGGGATAATATCAGGATTATCAGTTATTATGACTCAAATTCTAATTTATTTCTCCATGGCTTTAAGTAAGGTAAGTGTAAGAAATAAAAAGATTGGTGGTCTATGGTTCATAATATTTATAATATTAAATGCTTTAACTAGCTATTTAGTTTTTAAAATTAGCAGTGTATTTCCATACTTCTTAGATTTAAGTACTTTTAAAGTATTGCATCAGTATGAAGCACATTCCTTAATGAATATAGTTGGTAATGTACAGGGGCAGACAATAATGCTTGGAAATAATAATATTTTTATAAATATAATTGGTAGTCTATCACAAATAGTAATTTCTGTATTGGCTTTTATAACTACAGGACATATAATAGAAAAGAAAATAGATCTATAAAAAATAAGGAATTAATTTTCCTTATTTTTTTCTATATCATAAATAAAAAAAATTTAGAATAAAATAACTAATAGGGTAAATTATATAGAAGAGGTGATACTATGACTAAAAAACTCAAACTAACTATTTCCATATTCTTCTTATTGCTATTAATTTTTATTGGGATAGTTTTAACTAGTGAATATACAAATATGAAAAACATAAGGGCTGAATATTCAGATTTATCGGAAGAATCCTATAATCTTAGAAAGGATAGTCTGAGAGTGTGGGGAATAAGGCTGATATTACAATTTTTTATACCATTGATATTTCTTACATCAAGACTATCTAGTGGAATAAGATCTTTAATAGAGAGAAAATCTTTGTTTTTAACTGGATTATTTTATGGAATTATATTTTTTACTCTAATGTTTATAATAAACCTTCCATTAAACTATTATAGTTCTTTTTACTTAAGTCACAAATATGGTTTGTCTAATCAAACATTCTATAGATGGCTGGAAGTCTCCCTTAAAAGCTTTATAGTAAATGATTTATTAATATGTCTTTTTATATTTGTACCATTTTATATAATAAAGAGAAGTCCTAAAACTTGGTGGTTACAATTATCTGTTTTAGCCATACCAGTAATTATATTTATGGTATTTATTTCACCTTTTGTAGTAGACCCTATATTTAACAAATACACATCTATAGAGGATGAAAAGCTAGGTAAAGAAATAACAGAACTTCTACATAAGGCAGATATAGGAGATGCTAGTATATATAAGGTAGATAAATCTAAGGATACTAAGACTATGAACGCCTATATGACAGGAGTATTTCATTCTAAGAGAATAGTGTTATGGGATACAACTATTAATAATTTAGATGAAAAAGAAGTTTTAAGTATAACAGCACATGAAATAGGTCATTATGTAAAGGGACATATTTGGAAAAATATTATTCAAAGTAGTTTTAGTATAGTATTGTTATTATTTTTAGTCCATATTACATCAACTTGGATACTTAAATCATCACATGAAACTTTTGGGATAAAAAAACTTCATGATATAGCTGCACTGCCACTTTTGCTCGTGGTTTTAAACTTTTATTCATTTATAGGATCACCAATTATGAATTATTTTTCTAGAGAAATGGAGATAGAGGCAGATGCCTATGAGATTACTTTAACAGAAGATAGAGAGTCAGCCATATCTGCCATGGAAAAATTATATAAAGAAAGTTTAGGGCTTCCTCGTCCAAGTAATATATATAAAATATGGTATTTTACACATCCTACATTAGAAGATAGATTGGAGTTTTATAGAAATTATCCTCTTGATTAAATCAAGAGGATTTTTATACATTGACAAGACTAAATCATCTGTTATATTATTTATATAACAGAATGAGAGGATGAAGCCTATGTTGCTTAAAATAGATTTTGAGTCTGAAACCCCTATATATGAACAGCTTAGACGGCAGATTATAATAGGAATAGCCAAAGGAGAGCTGGAAGCAGGAGAAGAGCTTCCATCTGTTAGACAATTAGGTGGAGATATTGGAATAAATCTTCACACTGTAAACAAAACATATAATATATTAAAGAATGAAGGCTATTTAATCATTGATAGAAGAAAAGGAGCCATGATAAAGGATAACCTACCACAGGCAGAAGAAGAATATTTGCGAATTTTGAAAGAGGAGTTAAATTACTTAATAGCAGATAGCAAAAATAGAAATATAGATAAAGAAGAATTTATAAAAATTTGTTCAGATATATATGATGAAATTATAGATAAAAGTCACAAATAAGAGGTGATAAGATGCCTGAAAAGATGATTACAATATTATTCTATTGGTTTACTTTACTGATATTGCTTATACTTCAAATATTAACTCCTGAAATAACTAGAAAAAACATACTTTTAGGAGTAAAGATACCAGGGGATAAAATGAAAACAGAGGAAGTTAAAAATATTATAAAAGGATTTAGGAAAGAAACTCTTATGGTAGGTGTACCTGCATTGAT
The DNA here is from genome assembly GCF_018917845.1 of Tissierella pigra. Lineage (NCBI taxonomy): Bacteria > Bacillati > Bacillota > Tissierellia > Tissierellales > Tissierellaceae > Tissierella > Tissierella pigra. The sequence goes on along the minus strand of NZ_JAHLPJ010000001.1, from coordinate 2,839,331 downwards.
TTTAACTCCTATTTTAGTATATTATTTAGAGTACATTTATATATTTGATATTTCAATTTTTCTATATTTAGGATTACTTTTTACTATATATCTACGATGGAATAAAAAATTAAAGAAGTTAAAAGAGGAAAATGATTGGAGATATTTAAGTAAAGGTGTAGTAGTGGTAGATATGAAATTTAGCAGGGATAAGGCAAAAACAACTATAATATCTAGGAAATGGTTTATAATTCCCATACTAATAATTGTAATAAGTACATTACTTTCTATTAAAATGTATCCATTTTTACCAGATAAAGTAGCCACTCATTGGGATTGGAAAGGAAATATTGATGGTTATATGGATAAATCCATGTTCACAGCTTTGTTGATTCCTATGAGACAATTTTTGATGGCTATAGTATTATATATAACCTATTATTTTTCTATAACTGCAAAGCAACAGATAAATTCAAGAAATCCAGAAGATTCATTAAGAAGAAATATTATATTTAGAAAAGTATGGTCTATTTACTTTATAATATTACTGGTATTAATCGAAGTCTTTTTTACTGTTGTAAATATGTTGGTTTTAGGAATTATAAAATATAATGCTTTAATTAATATTTTAGGGGGAATTACTTTTGGATTTGCAATTATAGTCTCTGTAATTTTAAGCATAGTAGTTGGGCAAGGTGGAGATAGACTAAAACTAAAGGATAGTAAAGAAACTCTAAGTGACTATGATATAGATGATGATAGATTATGGAAGCTAGGAAATACGATTTACTATAATCCAGAAGATGTATCTATATTTGTAGAGAAAAGAGTGGGAGTAGGCTGGACAATTAATGCAGGAAGACCAATTGGTATGGCTATTATGATATTACCAATTATTATAGCAATATTAACTATAATAGTTGTGAAATAAAATAGAAATTTTAAATATAAAGAACTAAAGTGATGGAATCCATCACTTTAGTTGTGTCTAGAAGCTAAATCATTTAATAAGTCGGAAGTCAACGTATTAATATCTTTCATATGTTGGTTAAGTTTATTAAATTTAGCTGTTAATTCTTTATCTTTTGTATTTCCCAAGTCGTTGGCATTAAGCAACATATTTATACTTGTGAAATGCTCCATGCTAGAAAAGTTGTTTTCTTCTATTTTTTTAGCTTGATTCAGTATTTCTGCAATTGCTTTTGGGTTTTCCATACAATCATCCTCTCATAATTCATATGATTAGTATGCCTAAATATATAAAAAATATCATAAAAAATAGCCATAGGCTATTTTTTATTTACATCATCTACCCATTCCTTTGCAGATACAACTGCATCATAGGTTGGTATTGAAACTTTTGATTCTGGTATTTTCTCTTCTGTATCGTAATATATATCTGTTGGTGAATATCCAAAATGAGGATCTCTATGGTTTTTATATGTTCCAGTTGATGATAAATTTTCAGTTTTAGCATTTAAACTTCTTTTATCCTTTTTCATTTAAAAACCTCCTTAAAAGATTTAATGATTTATTATATAATACCCAATAAATTTTAAAATATAAAATTAATTGGTTTCAATTACTTTAGGTAATGGCTGATAATGACTAATTCCCATATTTTTTATAATATAATGTCCATCGCCATAAGTGATTGTAATAGTTGATTTTACAGTTGCACCATCCATACCATTTAATACAGTTTTCATTTCACCAGAATTTAATTTTTCATTTTTGATATATTTTGTAGATGGAGCTACAATATCTTTTACTTCATGGTTCCAAATTACTTTAGGAGGCTTTTCACTTCCATAAAATCCCATATATAGTCTATTATCAATCATTTCTGTCCAAATCAATATGGAACTTTCAGTAGTATTTTTAAATCTAAGATCCTTTACTCCATATGCCACTGTTGCATCTTGACCATAAGGTACATAGTTAATAGGCATGGAGTGGTTGTGTCTTTCTATGATTTCAAGATTAGATAAGACTGCTAAGTTGTAAAGGGTAGTGGCAACCTTGCATACACCTCCACCTTCAGTCATTATAATATTTCCACCTATATAAGATGCACCTTCTTTGAATCCTCTGACTTTAGTATAAGGACCTATATTGGTATTTTGAGAAAATATATCTGAAGGTTTAACTACTAGTCCTTTAGCTTTTCTAGCTGCTAAATTAACATTATATTCTTCACCAGGTAAAGGATCCTTGAGAACTGCACAAAATCCTGCAATAAGAGTGGGAGTATTATGTTTCTCCTTAGCCTTTAAAAATTCTTTATCATTTCTCCAAGGCATATTGCTTACTTCAGAAGAAGCTTCAGGAATATCATATCTATCTTTAATTTTATTAATAATAAATTCTACTTCACCACTTATGTTATTAGAATTTTTCATCAAAGTCTTATATTTATTTTGATTATCAATAGAATAGACATTATTTGATAATAATATGGTTAAGCTAAGGGATAAAATTATTTTTTGAAATTTTCTCATAAAAAGACCTCCATTATTTATGTGTTAGTATTATAGTTTCTTGATTTTATAGAAAAAATATTCTTATGTTAATTGCCATTATATGTAATGTAATAAAATAAAAATAATTTACTGTTTTGAGGATTTTATATTTATTAGAGGAATAGGTATGGTATAATTTCAAATAATAGAATTAATGATGTATAATATAGGAGAATGATAATGGCTAATAAAATGGAGTTTTTAAAAAAAATAATAAATGATACAGAAAAAGGTATTAAAGGTTATATAAAGGCTCAGGTTAAATTAATGTTTATAACCTTTATTATTATGAGTATAGGATTAACTATAATAGATGTTCCCTATGTAATATTGATTTCTTTAGGAATTGCAATATTAGATATAATTCCAGTTCTAGGGGCAGGATTAGTTATGATTCCTTGGTCTATAATTAGTTTTATAGCAGGGCAAAATAAGATGGGAATTAATTTATCCATTATATATATTGTCTTGTTGATTTTAAGGCAAATAATAGAACCCAAAATAGTAGGAAAAGAAATAGGACTTAGACCACTTTATACATTTGTTGCAACTATATTAGGTGCTGCAATCTTAGGTCCATTAGGAGTTATACTTGGACCCATAATAGCCATAATAATTAATTCAATTGCAAGAATAAAAAAGGATTCAGATGAGGAGAGATAAAATGATAAGTAAAAGACTTATGAAAGATATAGAATTTATAGTGGAATTAGATAAAATGAAAAGCATATTAAGGCAGACAAGCTTAATCAATGAAGACAGGAGAGAAGATGATGCACAGCACTCATGGCATATATCAATAATGGCAATGGTATTGGGAGAATATTCCAATGAAAAGATAGATATATGTAAGGTGATAAAAATGTTACTTACTCATGATTTAGTAGAAATTTATGCAGGAGATACTTTCTGTTATGATAAAAAAGGAAATGAAGATAAGAAAGAAAGAGAAATAAAAGCGGCAGAAAAAATATTTGGAATATTAGAAGAAGATAAAGGTAAACAATTCAGAGAATTGTGGGATGAATTTGAAGAAGGTGAAACAGCAGAAGCGCTATTTGCAGCTTCTATGGATAGACTTCAGCCAATGTTAAATAATTATAATAATGATGGTGGAACTTGGAGAAAATTTAATGTATCAAAAGAAGATATATATAAGAGAATAGAACCAGTGAAAAAATCTTCAGACCAATTATGGGAATTTGTTGAGAGTATGATTGAAGATGGAGCTAGGAAAGGTTTAATTCAACATTAGTGATTAGTTTTTATTTAATATAGAAAGTAGAATGGATAGATTATAATTTCCATTCTACTTTTTAATTTTTATTGAAGATAAATAATTTATAAATGATTGTAACACTTTTTTGGCTTGTACATAGACTGATAATGGGAACAGAAAATTGCAGCTTAATATAAAATCCCACTAGATTATGACAAAAGCTTCTATTGAAGCGTTAGATGTAACTTTTGTTGAAACTCACCTACGGAAAGTTCATTATTTATAAAAGATAAAAAATATAACTTTCCCTATTGGTTATAAAAATTATGATAAAAGGAAGGGGTAAACAATGGGTTATAGTATAATACCAAATCAATCTAATTCATGTGTAGTACCAAGAGGATTCTCTAATAAACGAGACTATTCGCTTTTAGATAATGCTATGATGAGATATTATCAAGAAAATGGATATTCATGTTCATGTTGTGGAGGATGTATGCCATGGCCACCATGTCCGCCGAATCCACCATGTCCACCATATCCACCACATCCACCGTGTCCACCATATCCACCATGTCCACCGAATCCACCATATCCTGGACAATGTTGTTGTCGTGGACCAAGGGGACCACAAGGACCACAAGGACCAATGGGTCCACAAGGCCAAGCAGGACCACAAGGACCAATGGGTCCACAAGGTCCAATAGGAGCAACAGGTCCGGAGGGTCCACAAGGCCCAGCAGGCCCAACAGGAGCAACAGGCCCAATAGGACCAGTAGGTCCAGAAGGTCCACAAGGTCCAGCAGGAGCAACAGGAGCAACAGGTCCAGAAGGTCCACAGGGACCAATAGGTCCAGAAGGCCCACAGGGACCAATAGGTCCAGAAGGTCCACAGGGACCACCAGGAGTTGCAGTTACTGAAAATTCTATGAATGCACAGAATGCAACTGGAGACACTATCCTTGTAGCATTAGGTGGTACTACTATAAGTCTGCCTGATAATCAAAACTTAGATGATTTTACTGTTAATGGAACAAATACTGTCTTTACAGTTCCTGAAACTGGAACTTATCTAATAACTTACCAGATTAATGTAACCGTAGCTTTGCTTATATCTTCTAGAGTACTTCGCAATGGTACAGCAATTCCAGGTTCTGTTTTCTCTCCAATAGCTTCTGTAACAGGTTATACTGCTACTACTATAACTACACTGAATGCAGGAGATCAGCTTGAGCTTCAATTATTTGGCTTAGTAGGTACAGCAATACTTCAAACTGGTGCAGGTGCAACTATGACTGTAGTACGTCTTGCTTAATTCCATTTGTACGGAATATATGTAAGAAGCTATGTTCTTGTATATCTTTCAATATAAAAATATTTAATGTAGATAACGCTATTCACTTAGAAGTAAAATCTTAGGTCTAGAGGAGTTTAGCTCCTTCTAGACCTAAATTTATTTTATAACCAATAAGTAATTAAATAAGACTTTGACTCAATATTTTTTGAATCTTGTGATAGAAGATATATGATTATATATGGATATTGAAAGGATATGAATAGTTAGATATAATTAGTCCATAGGAAATTTAAGAAATCCGTGGAAAGTAAAAGACTTTATTAGTTAATTTTATATGGGAGGTATAAGGTGGAAAAATATCTAGATTTTAAGGTAACTGGTGACTTTAAGAGGGATATACATTCATATTTTTTAATGTATGGCAGAGAAGATACATATGAACATACACTTGATGTAGTTACAGAACTATATAATATTAAAAAACAATTTGGTTCCATAGAAGAAGGAAGCGAAGTTGCCTGTTATTGTCATGATTTAGGAAGAGTAGTGGATAAGGATGAAATAATAAGGTTTTGTATAGAAAATAACATTGAAATTACCCATGAAGAAAAGCAAATGCCTTCAATCCTGCATCAAAAGATATCAAAACTTATAGCAGAAAATGTATTTGGAATAGAGAATGAAGACATATTAAATGCAGTTCGGTACCATACAACCTCAAGGAGACCACCAAGTAAGATGGAAATAGAAGTATTGTTAGCAGATAAATTAAGTTGGAAAGAAGAAGGGTATGAAAAACTTATAAATGAGATTAGAGAAGCCTTAAAAGACTCAAGGGAAAAAGCAATATTACATTATTTAACGGATTTAGAATTAAATAAGGAAACATTACTTTTATATCATAAGGATTCCAAGGAAGCTTATGAGTATTTTAGGGATAAATTTATGTAAGAGGTGAAAAATGAGAATATTATATGGAACAACTAATATAGCAAAACTTGAAAGTATGAGAGAAGTTTTAAAAGGATTAGATATAGAAATAATAGGATTGAACTCAGTTATCATACAAAATGATACTATAGATGAAACAGGAAATAATCCATTGGAAAATGCAAGAATAAAAGCATTAGAATATTATAGGAGAACTAAGATACCAGTATTTTCCTGTGATTCTGGGCTTTATATAACAGGAATTGAATCAGAAAAACAGCCAGGAGTACATGTAAGACGAGTACATGGAAAAGAGTTAACAGATGAAGAAATGATAGAATATTATGGGGGTATTGCTAGGGAAAATGGAGGACAAATATTAGCCAGATATGAAAATGCAATTTGTCTTGTGGTAGATGAAAAGCATATCTACCAGTACCAAGGAAAGGAAATATCATCAGATGAGTTTCTAATTGTGGACAAGCCTCATACAAGAAGAAATAAAGGATTCCCCCTTGACTCTCTATCAGTAGAAAAGAACAGTAAAAAATATTATTTAGATATGAAAATAACAGAAAAAGAAGACAAAATAGGCAATGGGTTTAGAGAATTTTTTAAAAGATATTTGTTGGGATATAATAATAGTGCCATGGAGGGGAGGTAATGACTAATATTATTGGAATTTGCGGATATATATATAAACTAATAGATGACCAAGAATTAAAATCAAATATTACCGACTTTGTACTTAGACAATTGCCAGACTGGTTTGGAATAGAAGAGTCTATTATAGAATATGTAGGTAATGTAAAAGAAACCGTATTTTATTCAGCTTTTGATGATGGTAAACCTATAGGATTTTTAAGTTTGAAAATTAATAATGAATATACATCTGAAATATATGCTATGGGTATTTTAAAAGAATATCATAATAAAGGAATAGGCAGAGATTTAATTGAAAAAGCAGTAGGTTATTCTTTAGAAAATGATTATAAGTTTTTAATGGTTAAAACCCTTGGAGAATCTCATCCTGACAAGAACTATAAAAAAACTAGAGAATTTTATAGAAAGGTAGGATTTTATCCTTTAGAGGAAATTAAAGAAATTTGGGGAGAACAAAGTCCATGTTTATTAATGGCAAGAAGTCTATAATAGTTTATATTATATATAATATTTAAGGAGGGGTTAACTTTGGATAGATGGGAATATAAGACTATTAAATTTGGATTGAAGGGATTTGGTGGAGGAATATTAGAAACTGAAGACTTTAATTATGAACTTAATAAACTAGGCGACCAAGGATGGGAATTAGTATCTTGTTTTACACCAAATGGGGCTAATGGCTATAGTAGAGATGCTATAGCAGTGTTTAAAAGAAGAAAGTAGAAAATAATAGAATATATTTAATTGTTTTCTTGACCTTAGTCCTAGACTAAGGTTTATTCTATATATAGAATAATATAGAGGGGGCACAAAAATGGAGAAAACTTATTCCATAAAAGAAGTATCAAATATATTCAATATTACAACTAATAAAATAAGATTTTATGAAAAGAAAGGATTGATTAAGCCAAAAAGGGATTTTGAAAATGCCTATAGGTATTTTACTGAAGATGATTTAATTAAATTACAGACCATATTAATGTATAGAGAATTAGATATACCAATAGAAAATATTAAGGATATATTTATAGATGAAAGTAAAGATAATATACTGAACCATTTCCATGTTCAATGGGAGGTAATAAATAATCAAATTCATAGAATGCAGTTAATAAAAGATTCCTTAGAAGAAATTATGGATAATATTTATGAAAGTGAAAGCGAAGCATATAAAGAAAAAACAATTAAGATAATAAAATCTATGAATGACCTATGGCAAATAAAAAATCAGTGGAAAGATAAATGGGATTTTAATAGTTGGGCTAGAACCTATGATAAGTCGGTAGAAAAACATAGTGGAAGCTTAAATTTCTACAAATATTATAATGGGATATTAGATACAGTCTATGAAAAATCAGTTAAAAATAAGGAAAATACCATAAATGTACTGGAAATAGGTGTTGGAACAGGTAATTTAGCAAATAGGTTTTTACAGGGGCAATATGATATTATTGGAATAGACCAGTCTAGAGAGATGCTAAATGTTGCAAAAGAGAAGTTTCCTGAATTAAAATTAAGGTTAGGAGAATTTTTAAATATACCCTTTGGAAATGGGAAATTCGATGTAATAGTATCTACCTATGCTTTTCATCATTTAAATGAGAAGGAAAAGAAAATTGCCATAAAAGAGATGATAAGAGTATTAAAAGATAATGGAAGAATAGTAATAGGTGATTTGATGTTTGAAAATCAAGAGGCAAAAGAAAAAATTATAAGTAGATTGACTAAGGAAGAAATTGAAGAAATAGAGGACGAATACTATTCAAATATTCAATCATTAAAAGATGAATTTAAAAGATATAGTAAGGATTTACAAATAACTAGAATGGATGAATTAGTGTTTATCATTGAAGTAAATTAAATTGTAATAATATAAATAGTAGTGGAAAGATTTATTGAAATACTTTAAGATAATGGGTATAAAAGACAAATAGAATAATGAAAACTTAGTTTATAGAAAATCAAAAAAGTTTATTAAGCTTATTAGAGTATAATCGGATAGTTATGTGAAAGGAGAAAATGTTATGGAATATAGAATAGCGGGAATTGAAGACTTTATAGAACTATCGCAGATGAGGTGGGATTTTAAGACTGAAGGAAAGGATACTTTAAACTTTATAAATAAAGATATATTTATGAAGGAATGTTATAAATTCTTTAAAAGCGGATTAGAAGAAGGAAATTGGACTCATTGGATAGCATTAGATAATAATATGATCGTATCCCATATTTCTATTAATCACATTAGAAAGATTCCGAAACCCAATAGAATTATTGACGAGTATGGATATGTTACAAACATCTATACAAAACCGTCATATAGAGGTAAAGGAATAGGTTCTAAACTTATGGACAATGTAAAGACTTGGGCAACAGAAAAAGATTTGGAAATATTAATAGTATGGCCAAGTCATGAAGCAGTTAAGTTTTATGAGAGAAAAGGATTTAAATCAGATAATGATATAATGGAATTATTTATAAGATTTGATGACTAGATTACAATCTATTAAAACTATACATTCTTCATTTGATTTGCAATTAAGATTGTAAAAGGAGAGAAAATATATGAGAAAAGAAAATGAAGTGATAAATCAGATATTGGATTTTGCCAATAATGAAGATAGAGTTAGAGCTGTTATGATGAACGGTTCAAGAGTTAATGCTAATGCACCTAAAGATATAATGCAAGATTATGATATAGTATTTTTTATAACAGATATTGAAGATTTAAGTTATAAAATAAATCAGAAATGGATCAAGGCATTTGGAGAACTTGTTATTATGCAGCAAAATGATTTTGATGATGGATCATATATTTTTCTTATGCAGTTCAAAAATGGAGTTAGAATAGATCTTAGTTTTAAAGATATAAAAAATATTAGGGAAATAGTTAAAGAAGATACACTTAGCAAAATACTATTAAATAAAGATGATAATGAGCTTACAATACCTATACCTAATGATACTGGTTACTATGTACTAAAGCCTTCAAAAAAGGAGTTTGATAAATTATTGAATGAATCATGGTGGATTCAAACCTATGTTGCCAAAGGAATATGGAGAGATGAATTACCCCTTGCTAAATATATGTTTGATGTTATTTTAATGGATTGTATAAGAACATTATTATCATGGCATATTGGGGAAAAACACGAATGGAATATAAATGTTGGGAAGTGTGGAAAATGGTTCGAAAAATATTTATCCGATGAAATGTACAACGACTTTGTTTCCATATATCCAACTATAGATTATGATGAAATGTGGGAATCGTTGTTTAGAGCAGGTAGATTTATACGAAAATTAGGGAATTCATTAGCCGAATCACTTGAATACCATTATCCTACTAAAGACGATATAAATGTAACAGAATATATTAAAAAGATTAAAACGTTGCCTAGGGATGCTAAAGAATTTAGATAGGAATTATAATATAGAAATAATAGGTTTCAATTTTACTGGATATTTTCATCAATATGGAGGCGAGGGATAAGATGATACTAAAACATTTAAAACAACAGATGTTACTTCCTATAGAAGAATATATTATTAATGAACGTGTACATATAAGAGGGAGAGATGTTTTAATCTTAAGTTTTACTGTAGATAAAGAGAAAAATAGACTATGGATTATATATGAAGAAAAAAGTTGTCCTATAAATGAAATTGATTGTGAATATAGAGAAAAGATCAAGACCAATAGAGAAGAAAAGTTACACAGCATTGAAGAACACAGTAGACATAAGGAGTTCTATATAAAGCAAATAGAAATACAGGGGCAGATTGTTAATTTTAGTTCATCAAGAAACAGTCATATCAATAACAGCAACCTGGAAGAGATAATGCAGTTACAGCATTTTATTGAAAAAGGCTTAATTCCAGAAGAATGGGATGATATAAATCTGGAAAATCTAGTGATTGCTCAATATGAGCAAATGGAAGAGGAAATTACTCCTAGCATAGATAAGACTAAGGAATTAGATATAAAACTATACATCAATCAAAGCTTCATAGAAAAACCAATACAACATTGTTTTAAAGTAGATTTTGGAAAACAAAATATAGGAACAAAAATCGTGTATTATGATAAAGAACTTGGTAGGGAGAGCTGTTTTTTTATAAATGAAATCTATTCTTTTGATATATATGAGGATATAAAGGAGAAGGCTGAAAAAATTGAAGATAGAGAGATACGGGATAAAAATCTTAATATATTTATGGAAGGATTGAAAAACGTTTGTCCAAGGGGTAAAAATCTAGCCGTTATAAAATATGAAACAGTAGATAATATTCAGCTTAATTTTTATATAAAAGACTATTTAGAAGCAACACCAATATATAGTAATTCTAGTATTGGAATTATCGGGAGGACTAATAAAAATGAAATAGGAATCAATGGATATAGGTTGCGAGAATGTGTACTTCAGCCTATAGACAAGGATTTTAGCGGTGAACTGGAGATTGAACTATTTTCTCAGTTTCTTGAAATACCAGAGGAAAGCGTAAAAAGTATAAGATGAGAGTAAGTTTAGATATGAAAGAAGTATTTATTATGTTGTTAATCTCAGTATTACCTATTGGATGTAGGGCTATAGAGAATGGTATCAATATCAGATTGCCACCAGTATTTTATTACTTGAATTCAAAAGCAATCTATGATACAATTTATTTAATTATATGAGAGGGGTGTATCAATGAGCAAAATTCTTGCTAAATAAGAAATTTTAATATGCACAGAAATACATTCTTAGGAATGGCTTATTTTAGTGCGTAATTTAGCGAGAACTCTCTTTCAAATATTTATTGACATTTGAGGATGATTTTATCATCTTTTTTTGTACTCTTTTTAGGCTTTAATTATGCTGAGAGATTTTCTCTCAGCATTTTTTTGTGTGTTTGGGGGTGAGTGTAATGATCAATTTATGGAAGAAAGATAAGTGATTTTTAAGTAAGAATATTAATTAAACGAGGTGGATAGTTTATGAGTAAAAAGAAAACAGCAGTATTGTTATATGATGATTTTAGTAACTATGAGTTTAGTGTAATGTTATCAATATTTCTTCAGGCTGATAAACCCTATACAACATTCAGCTTAACTAAAGATCCAGTTAGGAGTGAAGAAGGACTGAAAATAGTTTGTGATGCATTAGTTGAGGATTTGAATATAGAAGAGTTTGATTCTTTAGTATTAACAGGATGTATGGATCTTGAACCCATTATCAATGAAGAGAGAATATATTCGTTTTTGAAGCAATTTGATCTACCTAGAATTAAAATTGCCAGTATCTCCAGCACTCCCTTTTTACTTGCAAGGGCAGGTTTATTGAAGAATAAGCGTTATCTGGCTGGGATGTTAAAGGAAGAATTATTAAAACATGGTCATACAACCATAGAAGAATTAGAGGGTATGGTGGATATAGCAGAGTATAGAGAATCCTATGAAGAAATTGGACATTTTATAAAAGATGGGAATATACTTACCTCTGTAGGTGCATTCTTTAGAGAATGGGCAATTGAGTTTGGAAAGATGTTAGAATTGGATTTCGAATCAGGATGGTATGGAGATTTTAAGAAAGATTAATGTTGTAATTATACACCACTCCTACATATTAAATAGTAGGAGTGGTCTTCTTTAACTATGCAAAATTGTGCAGCTTTTCTCTATATATATCAATTAATTCTTTCTCTGTTACATTTATGCTAGGCTTATCTAATAGGATTTCTCCCTTATCTAACATTACTATTCTATCTGAATATTCTATGGCATCTTTCATATTATGAGAAATCATTATGGTTGTCATAGAATATTTTTTTATTAATTCTCTTGTTCTTTGCATTATTACATTAGAGGTTTTAGGATCTAAGGCTGCTGTATGTTCATCAAGTAAAAGTAAGTCAGGATGTTTCATAGCAGCCATGACTAAAGATAAAGATTGTCGTTGACCTCCAGATAAAAATTTTACCTTTGTATTTAACTTGTTTTCAAGACCTAAATCTAAATCCTTTAGTAATTCTATATATCTATCTATATTGTTTTTTCTTATAAGTTTTCTTAAAGTAAATTTTTCTCCTTTTTTATTTGCTAAAGACATATTCTCCAATATAGTAAGAGAGGGAGATACTCCCATAGAAGGATTCTGGTATACTCTTCCAATATGGTTAGCTCTTTGTTCTTCTCTTAAGTTTTCTATATTATGGCCATTTAACACTATTTGACCTTTATCGGCTAAAATACTTCCACCTATAATATTAAGGAGAGTAGATTTGCCACAGCCGTTAGAACCAATTATTGCTGTACATTTATTTTCTTCAATTTCCAAATTGAAGTTTTGAAAAATATTAATTTCATTATCTGTATTTATATTAAATTTCTTTGATAAGTTTATTATTTTCAACATCTTTATTTCCCTCCTTTTTTTTCACTAAATTTACGATGTCAGCTGCAAAATTATTATAGGATAAAAATACTATTACAATTATTGCATTTATTGCCCTAAGGTCATTGGGATTTAGACCTAAATCTATGGCAATACCACCAATGATTTTATATATTATTGCTCCCAATATGGCCCTAGTAGTATTTTTAATTTTATTGGAACTTTTTCTTATGGTATCTCCTATTATAATTGAAGCAAGGGCTACTACTATAATAGAGTTTCCCATGGTTATCTCAGCAAATCCTTGTACTTGAGCCATTAACGCACCACTTAGAGCTACTAATCCATTGGCTAACATTAGTCCTATTATTTTATACTTATTGCTATTTTCTCCAAGGGATTTTACAAGGGACTCATTATCTCCAGTTGTTATTAGTAAATAGCCTGTTTCTGTTTTTAGAAATTCATCTAGTAGAATTTTTATAGATAGTACAATTATAGCTAAAACTATTAGATTTGGACCTAAATCAAAAATAGAGTTATAGCTAAATAATGGTATATTAGATTTTCCATTTATTTTTAGATTTACAGAGTAAAGCATGGTCATAGTAAGAATACCTGATAGTAAAGGTTTTATCTTTAGCTTTGTAAATAAAGTGGCTGTAAAAAGTCCTGCTAATGTTCCACAGAAAAAAGCTATTGATGTACTTACTATTGGATTTATTCCCATGGATATAAATTTAGCAAATACAAAGGCTCCAAAAGGAAATGTACCTTCTACAGAAAGGTCAGCTATATCAAGTATTTTGTAAGTTATAAATACTCCCATGGCTAAAATTGCAAATATTAATCCTTGTTCAAAAGAAGTAATTATTAAGGAATTCATTTATTTCACCTCATTATTTAATGATTTTTTGTTGCATCTTTAAAAGCTTTATTATTTTTATCAATGCCTAAGACTCCTAGAGTGTTTTCATTGAAAACTTTCTTGGTATTAGTGGCAGTTTCTGAAGGAATTTCAGATGGTGTTTTTCCATCAACTAAGATTTCCTTAGCCATTCGTGCTGTTTGTTTCCCTAATTCATAGTAGCTAATTCCATCGGTTATGAGAATACCATTATTTACATGGGAGTCTTCAGCACCTACGGTAATTAATTTATTAGATTTAGCCTTTTCAGAAACTATATTTATGGCAGATGCCACCTTATTATCTGTTATTGTATATATTCCATCTACCTTTTTAATTATAGAGTCCACTGCTTGGGGAATATCAGATATATTGGATATTCCAACCTCTATAATTTCAAGACCAATGGAAGAACCTAAGTCTTTTGCCATTTCCACTTGAATTTGTGAATTTTGTTCATCAGTATTAAAGATAATACCAATTTTTTTAATATTTTCATCTAAATCCTTAAACAATTGTAATTGTCTATCCATAGGACTAGCATCTGATGTTCCCGTTATATTTCCTCCTGGTTTTTCCATAGAATCAACTAGTTCAGCAACTACAGGATCTGTTACTGCACTGAAAAGTATAGGAATATCTTTCGTAGCTTGTTTAGCAGATTGTGCAGCTGGTGTAGCTATGGCATAGATTAAATCTACTTCATCTTTTACAAATTTCTGAGAGATAGTAATAGTAGTAGGAATGTCTCCTTGGGCATTTTGATAGTCTATTTCTGCATTTACTCCAAGTTCTTTTAATCCATCTTCAAAACCACGTCTTGCATCATCCAGTGCTTGGTGGTCAGCCAATTGGCTAATTCCAATTTTATATACCTTTTCATCTTGAATATTGTTTGCAGTATCAATATTAGAACTACAACCTGATAAAACCATAATACCTGCCACTGTTAAAGATAATAATTTACTAAATTTTTTCATTTTCTTATCCTCCTATAATTTAATTAATAAAAAATATAGGATATTAGCTTAGATTGAATCCATGGAATAATTAGGGGAAGTGTTCGCTAAGTTAGGTCATAAAAAAATCTTCCGTCCCTATAAATATAGTTTTTAACTATATTTATAGGGACGGAAGATTATATCTCCGCGGTACCACCCTAATTATGACAAAGTCATCACTCAATCAGACCTAACAGTCCTATCCCTTGTAACGATGGGCCTTCGGATTTCCCTACTTGCAATTGACTTTTAGGAAATCAGCTCAGGAGTGTATATTTCATATCTTGTTATTGTTGGTTCTCACCCTTCCCAACTCTCTTTAAATAATCAATGATATCTTTCTCTCCATCAGAGCAATTTTTAATGTTAAAAACTATAATAATACTTTAGTTCAGTAATGTCAACACATTTTTTAAAATTACTTAAAATTTTTCTAATGGATTCAATATAGAAACTGATATAAATTAGGGTTATAAATATAGCTAAATATTTAGTTTTTATTAATTAAATTTATTTTCCCACTTTGACAGCATCTTTAAATAATGGAATTGTTTCATCTAATTCTAAGGATTTTAAGGTATTAATATTTATAGTTGTAATAGTTTTTTCGGCTATTCCTACAGGTATAGTTGAAATATCTTTTTTATCTAAGAGAATTTCTTTTGCCATTTCAGCTGTCTGTTTACCTAGTTCATAATAACTTAGTCCATTTGTTATTAACAGTCCGCCTTTTACTTGAGTTTCCTCGGCACATACGGAGATAATTTTTTTATCTATAAGTTTCTTTGATAACAATTCAACAGATGAAGCTATTAAATTGTCAGAAAGGGCATATAAGGCATCGATCTTATTTAGTATAGAGTCTATTGCCTGGGGAAGTTCATTTATACTACTTACTCCAACGGTGATTATTTCCAATTCTTGGGAAGAAGCTATTTTCTTTACTTCTTCTATTTGAATTTCAGAGTTGGATTCATTTGTATTATATAATATACCTATAGTTTTAATGGTAGGGTCAATTTCCTTGAACATTTTTAGCTGAGAATCAGCAGGTGCAAGATCTGATGTACCAGTTATATTTCCACCAACATTTTTCCAATCCTGAACTATTTCTGCCTTTACAGGGTCAGTTACAGCACTGAAAAGTATAGGAATATCTTTCGTAGCTTGTTTAGCAGATTGTGCAGCTGGTGTGGCTATGGCATAGATTAAATCTACTTCATCCTTTACAAATTTCTGAGAGATAGTAATAGTAGTAGGAATGTCTCCTTGGGCATTTTGATAGTCTATTTCTGCATTTACTCCAAGTTCTTTTAATCCATCTTCAAAACCACGTCTTGCATCATCCAGTGCCTGGTGGTCAGCCAATTGGCTAATTCCAATTTTATATACCTTTTCATCTTGAATATTGTTTGTAGTATCAATATTAGAACTACAACCTGATAAAACCATAATACCTGCTACTGTTAAAGATAATAATTTACTAAATGTTTTCATTTTCTTATCCTCCTATAATTTAATTAATAAAAAATATAGGATATTAGCTTAGATTGAATCCATGGAATAATTAGGGGGAAGCGTTCGCTAAGTTAGGTCATATTACGCAGTCTCGAAACTCAAATTCATTTACTCGTTACACTCGCATGAATTTGGTTCTTGTTGCGTTTGACCTACATCAACTCACTGTCGTTCGTTGTGTTAGGTCATAAAAAAATCTTCCGTCCCTATAAATATAGTTTTTAGCTATATTTATAGGGACGGAAGATTATATCTCCGTGGTACCACCCTAATTATGACAAAGTCATCACTCAATCAGACCTAACAGTCCTATCCCCTATAACGATGGGCTTTCGGATTCGCCTACTTGTAACTAACGTTTAACGAATCAGCTTAGGAGTGAATATTACATATCTTCTTAATGTTGGGTTCCACCTATTCCAACTCTCTGTAATTAAGTTTAGATATCTTTCTCTCCATCAAAGCATTTTTAATATTAAGAATAATAGTAATACTTTAAATTGATAATGTCAAGAGAAATTTATAGTTTTTTAAAAATAATAAAAGTAAATTAGCATAATATAAATAAATTCAATAGATTAGGGTATATCAATTAATAAATTACTGAAGATTGCAACTATTATAAATATCATTGTAGATGCTGGAGAGATAAATTTATCTGATAAAGAACAAGATAAAAGTCAGACTGGGGGGGGTTGGAATTGATTAAAAGAAAAAAAGTAAGATTAATTAGTTTAAGAACATATGCAATTCCAATAGGTGCAGTGATAATATTTACAATAGCTGGAATTCACTTTACCGATATGGTTAGTCGATTTTTAGTTGATCACATGGAGTGGGAATCTGATAGGTTGGCAAATAATTATATGTCTAGGTTATCAGATTCTGTTGCGGCAACTAATGTAATACAAGATTTACTTAATGAAAAGTTAATCGTTGTCAACAAAACTCTCTGGAAACATAGAAGTGAAATAAATAATGAATTTTTAAAAGAGCTTTCTAAGGACTTAAAAGTTGATGAAATATATTTATATAATCCTAAGGGAGAGATAATATATTCTACTAATGATAATTATGTTGGATGGACGGCAAAAGAAGGACATCCTGTATATAATTTTATGAAAGGTATGGAGGATTACTTAGTTGAAGATATTCGAAAGGACACTGAATCAGATAATTATTATAAATATGCCTATTCTAAACATTCCAGTGGTGAATTTATACAAATCGGAATTTTATCTGATAAAGTATATGAATTAACCAATAGATTTAGTGTGCAACAGTTTATAGATACATTAGTAGGAGAAAACAATATAACATATATACATTTTGTAGATAATGATTTTAATATCACTGCTAGTAGTGATAAAGCCAAAATAGGTGATACTGCATTTAATGAACTAGTGGAATCAGAAAATATTAGACATAATAGAAATTACTTAAAAAGCTATCGGCATATATCCACCTATAGAACATTTTCATCTATATACGTTGATGGTATAAAAGCTGGTACTTTAGTGATAACTTATTCTTTAAAGAATACGGTTACTTTAATAAAAAATATAACAATAATAATTATACTGATTTTATTCTTTTTACTTGTAATATATGAAATAATGACATTTTTAATAATCCACAAAAATTATAAAATTGAACGCTTAGGGTATTATGATTCTTTGACTAAATTGCCTAACAAAGAACATTTTATAGAATTCTTTAAGGAGGACATATTTGTTCATAAAGAAAATAACAAGGCATTGCTTCTAATAAATTGTAGCAACCTTAAACTTGTGAAATTAATATTTGGATACCAAGGATTAGACAATATGCTTATAGAAATAACTAAAACATTAAAGACTCTAGATATTAATAATACACATTTATTTAGGTATTCAGAAGATAGTTTTATAGTATATATAGAAAACTATAAGGATAAAGATTATCTAATAGAAATCTGCAATAGAATTTTACATTCATTTGAATTTTCTATGGTAACAACATATGGAGGAAAAACTATTACTGTAAAAATAGGAATAGTTGAGATAGATGAAAGTTATAGTAGAATCGATGACATAATTAAGGATGCTGAAATCGCTTTAAATAATATAAGTGAAAAAGAGAATAAAAAATATTGTTTTTTTGATGAAACCATGAGAGAAGATTTAATACTAAATGAAACCATAGAGAAAGAACTTAGAAAGGTTATTTATGATAATAATAGTGAGGAATTTTACCTAGAATATCAGCCTCAAATTAATTTAAAGACAGATTATATAGTGGGATTTGAAGCCTTAGCTCGTTGGAAAAATAAAGAATTGGGAATTATTTCACCAATTAAGTTTATTGATGTGGCAGAAAAACAACAATTAATAGTACCCCTTGGAAGATTGATATTGATAAAAGCTTGTAATTTTATTAAGACTTTAGAGAATGAAGGTCATAAAGGTATAAAAGTAGCTGTGAATATATCTTTAATTCAATTATTGCAGTATGATTTTATTACAGATGTAATAGAAATCATTGAAAAAGCAAGAATTCGACCAGAAAATTTAGAATTAGAAATAACAGAGACAGTTTTAGCAGATAATTATGAAATAATTAATGAAAAGCTTAGTAAATTAAGAAAAGAAGGTATCAGTATATCATTAGACGATTTTGGGACAGGTCATTCTTCTTTAGCTCGTTTAAAAAAAATAAATATAGATACTATTAAAATAGATAAACTGTTTATTGATAATTTACTCAATAAAGACCAAGAAAAAGTTCTTACAAGCTCAATAATATCTTTAGTTCATAAAATTGGTTTAATGGTAATTGCAGAAGGTGTAGAAACTGAGGCGCAAAAACAATATCTAATAAAAAACAACTGTGATATAATGCAGGGGTATCTATTTAGCAAGCCAGTATCAATGGAAAATGCAATAAAATTATTAAGTAAAACTAACGGAATAGAATTGATAAGTGAAATCACAATATAATAGAAATTTTAGGAGATAAATATGAAAGATATAACAGGATTATTAATAAAAGAGAATAGAGAAAAACTAGGCTTAAAGCAAGAATACTTGTGTAAGGGAATATGTTCAATTTCCTATTTATCTAAGATTGAAAGAGGAAATATTGTAGCAAGTGAAGAAATAGTAAAGATGCTTTTTAAAAAGTTAGGTATAGATTTTAATAGTGATGAGAAATTTGTGCAAGAGGGAAAAAAGATATTTGAGGAGATTAATAAATCACGATACTTTGGGACACCAATAGATGAGCATAGATTAGAAGAAATTAGGAGCAATAAATCTAGATACTTAAATTCTTCTCTAAATATTGATTATCAGCTATTTGAGTTATTTGATAAATTATTTCAAACAGAGGACACTGACATATTAAGATATAAAGAATATATGGATAATGATCAGTTATATATGTCTTATCTTATTACAGGATTTTTAAATAATGATATAAAACTATTAGAGGAAGCTAAAAAAGTAAAATATACTGCAGAAATTATACATCAAATTGCATATATTAAGTGGATTGAAGGAAAATATTATGAATCCATTGAACTAAATTTAGAAGCCTTGAATCTAGCCTATAATGAGGGATGTATTAAACTCCAAATAGAAGTATGTGTAATGTTAGGCAATTTATATATATATTTTCATTTGCCTACCATGGAAAAGTATTATAATAAGGCTTTAAATTTTTTAAATCTTATTGAAGATAGAGGGAGTAAGTTTTTTATTTATTATCATATGGGAATAGCTTATATATCTATTGATTTTATTAAAGCAGAAGAATATTTATTAAAGGCAATGGAAATATCTCCAGAAGATAATAAAGATTCAATGGAGAAACTATATCAAAAACTTTGCTTTTTATATTTGAGATATAATAAAAAAGAAATTGCTAAAATTTATTATATAGAAGCAAAGAAAATAAATATACTAAAATCTGTAAATGAACTTATAGAGATTATGATTGAAAATGAGGACTATATTCATTCGGAAAAATATCTTAATAAGCTTATGGACATTTATAATGAATCTAAGAAAAATAGACAACATTCTAATACTACATTTTATAGTGATTTTCTTATTGAAGCTTATAAGGCCAATAGAAGATATAAGGATGCACTATTAGTTACTGAATATATCTATAGAAATCAACGATAATTATATATTTTCATAGAATACTATACTTAATAGAGCTTTAGCTCTATTTTTTTGTGCTATTTTCTCAATATCATTTGATTTCAATACCTTAAATTAAATTATATAATATATAATAAAAGGAGGAGAGGAAAATGGAAAACAAAAAATTTAAAAGCATGGATAATTTAATATTTGTAATTAAACATATTTCTCTGTGGCAAAAATCTATATTTATATCAATAGGATTATATTCTATTCTCTACGCAGTTTCGCCTTTTATATGGGTTTACATACCGAAATTTTTGATTGATGAACTTTTAGGTGGAAAAAGACCAGATATAATTGTGAGAATATTAGGATTGGGTCTTATAATTGCTTCAGTTATTGGATTTTTAGTAGAATATTTACAAGGGAAATTCAGAATGAAAATGAATGTTATAAGATATAATTTCATTCATATGTTAAGTGAAAAGTCCATGACAATGGATTTTCTCTATACTGAGGATCCAGATACGTTAAATGATATAAATATAGCATTAGATACAGTACAAAACCCTATGTCTGGTGTTGGAATTGTAATACTAAAGCTATTTAGTATACTAGGTTCTATTATAGGTTTTTTTGGATTTGTAACTATAATATTTAGATTAAGTCCAGTTATACTTATGATATTGATATTAACTGTATTATTATCATATCTTATTATGGTTAAAGCAAAACAGTATGAGAGAAGCAGAAAAGATGATTTATATAAAGAAAAAAGAGAATCTATTTATTCATCTTCAACTTTATCAGATTTTCAATTTGGCAAGGATATTCGAGTTTATGGATTAAAAAATATTCTTTTTTCTAAAAAAGTAGGCTCAGATAAAAGATTACTTGAAATTACTAAAGAAATACAAAACCAAATATTCAAATCTTCTACTTTAGATGGGATATTATTTTTCATAAGGGAAAGTGTTATATACTCATATCTTATATATAAAGTTATATATGGCAATTTAAGTATAAGTGATTTTGTAATGTATTCCGTTGCCATGAATAGCTTTGCTATATGGATGGATACTACAATGAAAGATATATCAATTATTAGAATTCAATCCCTATATATAGGTGATTTTAGAGAATTTTTAAATAAAAAAGAGCCTAAAAAAATATTAAATCCCATAAATATACCAAAGACTGAAAAATATAAAATAGAATTTGATAATATTTCATTTAAATATCCTAATAGTGAAAGATATATTTTTAAAGATTTTTCTCTTGTAATAAATCCAGGGGAAAGGTTAGCAATAGTTGGAATAAATGGAGCAGGAAAAACTACTTTGGTAAAACTTCTCACAGGACTATATAGTCCTAATGCTGGTGAAATACGAGTAAATGGAATAAATATAAATAAATTCAATAAGGAAGAATATTTAGACCTATTGTCTGTAGTGTTTCAAGATATTAAAATATTTCCATTTAATATTAGAGAAAATATAAGTTTTAGTAATACCTTTGATGAAATTAAACTTAATGAATCAATAGAACAATCAGGGCTAAAAGATAAAATCCAATCCTTGGAAAAAGGAGTAGAAACCAATATGTTAAAAATACTAGATGAAGAAGGGATTGAATTATCAGGGGGAGAAAATCAAAAGTTAGCCATAGCTAGAGCCTTATATAAAAATGGAAAAATATTAATAATGGATGAACCGACAGCTAGTTTAGATGCACTGGCAGAAAATAGATTATATGAAAGTTTTGATAAACTTATTTCAGGAAAAACAGCCATATATATTTCTCATAGATTATCTAGTACTAGATTTTGCGATAAAATAGCTTTTATAGAAAATGGACAATTGCAGGAATATGGAACACATGATGAGTTAATGAAGTTAGATAGTCTATATGCAAATATGTTTAATATCCAGTCTAGATATTATAAGGAGGATAAAGCCTATGCCTAAAAGTAAATTTCAGATACTTAAATATTTTTTCAAGTTAACAAATAACTTGTCTAGAACATATATACCTAAAACTGTTTTGGCATCTTTACTTAAGGCCTTTACTCCATTTTTAAATATAATAATTCCGAAATTAATAATTGATGAACTTATGGGAAATCAAAGTATCAATATATTAATTATTTATGTTGGAGTATTAAGTATAGGAAATTTAATTTTTAAAATCTTAAACAGCTATTTTGAAAAGATAATGGAATTAGAAAGAACTGATTTGTTTAATAAAATAGATTCATATTTAGGAGAAAAATGTGTAGAAATGGATTTTGAAAATATTGAAGACCCGGAAATACTGGATTTAAAAGAAAGAGCATATTTTGCTATTTATAATATGAATGCAATAGGCTGGGCATTAGAAAAAACTTCTCAAATAATATATGAAGGCATTACCCTAATAGGTCTTTCATATATTTTAATAACTCTAAACCCATTGATTATACTAGTGATACTGATAATAGTATTTTTAAACTCCTATATATTTAAAAAGATAGAAAAAATTAGATTTGAAGACAATCAAAAATCCATATTTGACAATAGAGCCTTTTCATATTTTATCAGACTTACATCTGATTTTTCAGTGGGAAAGGACATTAGGTTATATAATGGAAAATCACTTATATTGAATAAAGCAAGGTATTTTACTGATAATTTGTTGAAAATATACTCTAAGCAATTTACGGATATAGGGAAGTATTCAGGAATAACAAATATAAATATACAGGTACAAATGATTATTATCTATGGTTATCTTGCCATATCCGTAATTGGAGAAACCATTACCATAGGAAGCTTTACAATGTATGCAAATACTGTTAGAAGCTTTAGTACATCTATAATGTCCTTTGTAAATTCTTTCATAGATATAAATCAAATATGTTTATATTTAGAATTGTTTATCCAGTTTGACAGTATAGAATCTAAAAATTCAAAGGGGATAATTGATATAGATAATATAGAAAATTTTACTATAGAATTTAAAAATGTAAGCTTTAAATATCCAAATAAAAATGAATATACATTAAAAGATATATCAATAGTAATTAAACCTAAAGAAAAATTATCTATTGTTGGACTAAATGGGGCAGGTAAGACTACATTTATTAAACTTTTATCAAGATTATATGAGCCAACGGAAGGCGAAATACTACTTGGAGGAGTAGATATAAGAGAGTATAAATATACTGAATATATGAAATTAATGTCTATTGTATTTCAGGACTTTAAATTATTATCTTTCTCCATAAAAGAAAACTTCTTATTTGATTCAGAGGTGGATGATACTAGAATTATACAATGCCTTGAAGAGGCAGGATTTGGTGAGGATTTGGATAAACTTAAAAATGGTATAGACACAAATATATATAAAAGCTTTGATAAAAACGGTATAGAATTTTCAGGAGGGCAATCTCAAAAAATAGCCATAGCCAGAGCTTTATACAAAGATTCACCTATAGTTATATTAGATGAGCCTACTTCTGCTCTAGATCCTATATCAGAATATGAAATATATAATAGCTTTAACAAATTAGTAGAAGGAAAAACAGCCATATATATTTCCCATAGATTATCAAGTACAAGATTTTCAGATAAAATTGCTGTTTTCAAGAATGGAAGTATTATAGAATATGGTAATCATAATGAACTTATGAAAAAAGAGGATTCACTATATGGAAATATGTATAATACACAAGCAAAATATTATATAGCTTAGGAAAAAGACATATGGTAATTAAGTTTACCATATGTTTTTTAGAAAACTTAAAAAAAGAAGGATTATGTAAAAATATGTAGAATAATAATATAGGAGGTGAGGGAGATAATTAGAAAGTTTGTTTTTCGAGATTTACTTTATTTTAAAGAGTATGAGAATTATTTTTATCATATGTCTAAGAAAGGCTTACACCTAAAGAAAATAGGTAAAATATTTGCGTATTTTGAAGAGGGAGATAATAAAGAAATAAACTATAGAATCGATTTAGTAAATAAAGATGATAAGGAAAATATAATTGAAAAGAGAAATAAGGAAGGGTGGGATTTCATAGGTGGAAAAGACTCAGCTTTAATATTTTCCTCTAAAGGAGATTCAGAACTAAGGGAGTTATATGGAACACCTGCATTACATAAAATAGCATTAGGTAACTATAGAGAAAAACGATATAAGGGGAATGTTTTCAGTATAATTAGTGTGACTATTCTTCTGATAATTTATATAGTAATTCTATCAGATAAGGGATTTTATATATCTTTGACAAAGGAAAGTTCATTTGGTTTGTCCATGATAATTGCTTTAATATCTTTATTTCATGAGAATAGTAAAAGAAGATATTTAAAAAGAATGGAAAATTTGTTAGGGGAGGGAAAGTTTTTAGACAATGAAGATGATGAATTTGTATTTGTAAGAAGAACTTTCAGAAAAACCATAATTAATTTTACTCTGGCTCTAACTATAATTGGTATAGTATTTTGTAAATTATTCTATGGAAGAAAGATTAGTCTTGGGGATGTACATAGACTAGGGGATCTACCAATTGTTACAATAGCTGATATTGAAAAGGTAGAGACTTATAATAATTTTAGTGATAATGACACTGAAAACCATGTATATACAAGTTGGAATATATTTGTTCCAAAGGAGTATGATTTAATAGAAAGTGTAAAATTATATGATGAAAATAATATAGATACAGGACTTGAACCATTATTAGTATTTAGATACTATGACGCAAGATGTGAATTTATTGCAAAAGGATTAGAAAAAGATATATTAGCAGGACGAGGATTAATGACTTACTCAGGGCTTCGTGAAATAAAAACTACAGATAATATTAGTGTATATGGATTAGAAGATAAACATAGAATTATACTATTATTCAGGAAAGAAAATCAACTTATATATATTATGTATCATGATGGCAGGGTTTCTCTAGAGGAGTTAATTGAAGTTATATCGGAGAAATTTAAGACTTTTTAATAAAATAATTGATATGAGACAATACATTTGTGACAAGTAAATATGAAAAAAGGAAAGACCTCTGATATAATGTTGTTTACCATAACAAACAAAAATCGGAGGGATCTTTCCTTATGAAAACAATTATAACAGAAGAGATGAGATTTCGTCAAAGGGTAGTTAAATATGCAATTAAACATGATAATAATGCTAAAGCAGCTAGAAGATACCACACTAGCCGTCAGCAAGTCCAACGTTGGAGAAAAAGATATGATGGAGATGTAAGATCTTTGGCAAATAAAAGCAGAAGACCACAATTTCATCCTAACCAACATACTCAAGAAGAGTTGGACTTAATAAAGCATAAACATAGATACCATCAGCATGAAGGATATGCACAAGTGTATCGGAAGTTAAGGGATGCAGGGTATAAAAGAACTTATGACTCTATGTGTAGACAGCTAAGAAAAATGAAATTAAACGTAGCCAAGAAAAGAGCTAGTTATCCTAAATCTAATTATCGTAAAGATGCTACTACTTATCCTGGAGAAAGAGTGCAAATAGATGTAAAATATGTTCCAAATGAATGTATTGGTTTTGCAAGTAATCATAGTAGATACTACCAAATAACAGCTATTGATGAATATTCAAGAAAGAGATATTTAGAATTAGTTAATGAACTTAGCACATATAGTACATCTAACTTTTTAACACGATTAGAAGATAAATTAGGATTTAAAGTTGAATTGGTTCAAACTGATAATGGAATCGAATTTGTTAATGATCAAGATATTACAAATAAGAAAACTAGATTTGAAAAGTATTTAGAAAAGCTAGATATAAAACACAAACGTATTCGTCCATATTCACCATGGCAAAATGGTATAGTAGAGCGTAGTCATAGGATAGATAATGAATTATTCTACAGCAGAAGACGGTTTAGTAGCTATAAAGAAATGGAGAAGTCATTTAGAAGATATAGTAACAAATACAATAACATAGCAAGGAAAATTCTTAACTTTAAGACGCCAAATGAAATAGTTGAGGAGTACTTCTCTAAAAATGCTGCTTAAGATGGTATTACTAATAATTATTTAATCAAGGATCGCTATCGCTTTCCTCCTTGACAAAATAATTACTAGCAATTTAAGAAAACCACAGCATTATTCAGAGAAAATTTTTCAGAGGTCTGTGTCACATATGTTTGACTTCTCTAGAATTTAAGACTTTTTAATAAAATAATGAATTTGCAAATAATTCATATATATGTTATAGTGGTAAAGTTAGATTAATTGTTGAAATATAGTTAAAAATTTTAAATTGATTTTTTATATAATCTTATCCTTATTTTAAAGTTATAATAGTAATGCCTCAGGTATTATTTACTTTAAGCCTATATTCCCCAGAAGGGGATCAGATTTATACAATCCCGAATTTTCAATATGAATTATTTAAATATATATAATTAATTACTAACTAGCATACCATTGGTATGTTAGTTTTTTTGAATAGAAATTTAAAAAGGAGGTGCTTAAATGACAATGAATGTTATGTTTGCACTTGTAGGATTGTTTTTAATAACTGCTTTTACAAATATTTTGGCAACATTAAAAACAATATTAATGTCTAAAAAAATCATGAATCCAGTTTACTTATTGGTTTTTACAGATGCTATGATTTTCGCAACTACTGTCAGTAAGGTTACTAGCTCGGATGGGATTCAATTTACTATAGCATACGCTTTAGGAAGAACTATGGGAGTTTTTATAGGTGGGAAAATTGAAGATAAATTAGCCCTTGGTATTTTAGAAGTAGATTTATTTTTGAATGATAAAAATAAGGTTACAGAAATATCAAGAAGACTTAGGGAAACTGGATATACAGTTAATACTTTTCTTACTAGAGGAAATAATGATGAAAAAAGATATCAAGTTGAGGTAGTTATAAAAAGAAAAGAATTTAAAATATTTGAGGAAATTATAAGGGAATTCAATGTAATCAATCCAACTCTAAAGATAAAAACCTTAAATAAGGTAGATGGTAAAATTACAACAACCAAACTGAAAGAAGTTTAGAATCGTATAGAGATTCTTATAACTACGGAAGAGTTTTTATTTCTTCAATGAAAGGAATTATCATAAATAATATATTAGAACTTGGCAATAATAACCATAATTGTATTGTAGGGGATGATATAAATGATTTCGCCAGATATAAATTTAAATAGAGAGAAAATAATAAACGCTTTTCATAGTACTGGAGATTTAGTAACTTATGAGTTTAAGACCAACTCTAATATAAAGATAATGGCAGCTTATATTGAAGGATTTATAGATAGAGATATTTTTGATAATGATATATTAAAGCCTTTAATACTTAGCCTAGAAGATCCTAAAGATATAAAAAGAACTATTTTTATTTCTAAAATTGAAGAATCAGATTCAATGGAAGATATAATATATCAACTTCCAAATGGAAAAGTAGCTTTATTTATAGAAGATATGACTATCTGCTATATGGTGGAAATTAGCAAATGGGAAAAGAGAAGTATAGAAGAACCAGGTTCAGAATCAGTTGTTAGAGGACCAAAGGAAGGGTTTATAGAAGATATTTCAGTGAATAAGGTTCTTATAAGGAGAGTTTTAAGAAATAATAACCTAGTATTTGAAGACTATGTTTTTGGGAAACAGACTAAAACTGCTGTTAGTCTAGTTTATATTAAAGGAATAGTTAATGAAAATGTCTTAGAAGAAGTTAAAAAAAGATTAAATACGATAGATATAGATGCAATATTGGAAAGTGAATATATAGAAGAACTTATAGAAGACAGTCCAAGATCAATATTTGCAACAATTGGAAACGTGGAAAAACCTGATATAGTAGCAGCTAAAATTTTAGAAGGCAGAGTAGCTATACTTACGGATGGTACACCTCATGTTCTTACTATACCTAAGCTGTATGTAGAAGGATTAATGACAAGTGAGGACTATTATTTAAGACCTTATTATGCTTCTTTTCTAAGGATTTTAAGATATACTGCAATGATTGTAACTGTATATTTACCAGGAGTATTTGTAGCATTGCAACTTTACCATCAGGAAATGATTCCCACCCCATTGCTAATAAGTGCAGCGGGAGCAAGGGAAGGAGTACCTCTTCCTATAGTAATAGAAGTATTTTTACTAACTTTGGCACTAGAATTAACAAAGGAATCAGGACTTAGACTTCCTAAAAACATTGGTAATACCGTAAGTATAGTTGGAGCATTGATATTAGGTCAGGCAGCAGTTCAGGCAGGAATAGTAAGTGGACTTACAGTAATTGTAGTATCAGCAGCAGCTATATCAGAATTCATTATTCCAGAATTAGTACAGGGAATTGTTATAATTAGATTTATTATTATCCTTTTAGGGGGAATGTCAGGACTTTACGGAGTTACTTGTGGATTTATGATAATAACCACTCATATGGTGTCCTTAGATTCCTTTGGTATACCTTACTGTTGGCCTATAGCTCCTAGAAATATGGAAGGACTAAAAAAGGATACATTTATAAGAACTCCTATACGAAAATTTATATTTAGACCAGAGGCAATAGCAAAGAAAAATGTTAGAAGGCAAAATAGAAATAGGGAGAGGTAAGTATATGAAAAAGATTATTTTTCTAAATATATTGCTTATATTAATATTATTTCTTACGGGATGTTGGGATTCTAAAGAGTTAAATAAACTTGGTATCTCTTTAATCATGGGCTATGACGTGGAAAATGGTAAGGTATTATTAACAGTAGGATTTATCAACCCCGCATCTACTCAAGAAGGTGATATGGAAGGAAACCTTTCGGTTAAATATGCACAGGGTACTGGGAATACTATACTGGAAGCCTTTAGGGATATTACATTGAAATTCGATCGCCGTGTATTTGCATCTCACAATAAGGTCATTATATTTGGAGAGGATTTTGCAAAGCAGGGATTAGTGGGTCATATAGATGAATTAATGAGAGATAGGGAGCAAAGAGAAACATCATATATTTTATGATATGAGACAATACATTTGTGACAAGTAAATATGAAAAAAGGAAAGACCTCTGATATAATGTTGTTTACCATAACAAACAAAAATCGGAGGGATCTTTCCTTATGAAAACAATTATAACAGAAGAGATGAGATTTCGTCAAAGGGTAGTTAAATATGCAATTAAACATGATAATAATGCTAAAGCAGCTAGAAGATACCACACTAGCCGTCAGCAAGTCCAACGTTGGAGAAAAAGATATGATGGAGATGTAAGATCTTTGGCAAATAAAAGCAGAAGACCACAATTTCATCCTAACCAACATACTCAAGAAGAGTTGGACTTAATAAAGCATAAACATAGATACCATCAGCATGAAGGATATGCACAAGTGTATCGGAAGTTAAGGGATGCAGGGTATAAAAGAACTTATGACTCTATGTGTAGACAGCTAAGAAAAATGAAATTAAACGTAGCCAAGAAAAGAGCTAGTTATCCTAAATCTAATTATCGTAAAGATGCTACTACTTATCCTGGAGAAAGAGTGCAAATAGATGTAAAATATGTTCCAAATGAATGTATTGGTTTTGCAAGTAATCATAGTAGATACTACCAAATAACAGCTATTGATGAATATTCAAGAAAGAGATATTTAGAATTAGTTAATGAACTTAGCACATATAGTACATCTAACTTTTTAACACGATTAGAAGATAAATTAGGATTTAAAGTTGAATTGGTTCAAACTGATAATGGAATCGAATTTGTTAATGATCAAGATATTACAAATAAGAAAACTAGATTTGAAAAGTATTTAGAAAAGCTAGATATAAAACACAAACGTATTCGTCCATATTCACCATGGCAAAATGGTATAGTAGAGCGTAGTCATAGGATAGATAATGAATTATTCTACAGCAGAAGACGGTTTAGTAGCTATAAAGAAATGGAGAAGTCATTTAGAAGATATAGTAACAAATACAATAACATAGCAAGGAAAATTCTTAACTTTAAGACGCCAAATGAAATAGTTGAGGAGTACTTCTCTAAAAATGCTGCTTAAGATGGTATTACTAATAATTATTTAATCAAGGATCGCTATCGCTTTCCTCCTTGACAAAATAATTACTAGCAATTTAAGAAAACCACAGCATTATTCAGAGAAAATTTTTCAGAGGTCTGTGTCACATATGTTTGACTTCTCTAGAGCAAAGAGAAACATCATATATTTTAATTGCAAAGGGAGCTAAGGCCTATGATATAATGGGTGTTAATCCGGGGCTAGAACAAATACCTGCAAATTATGTATTAGAGCTTATTAAAAATACAAATAGCAATCCAAAAGCGATGAGTGTTAATTTTATAGAGTACATAAAACATTATTATCATAATGGACACCATCCAATGACTGGAATAGTAGAGAAAAGGGAAAAGGAAATAATTAATAAATCTCCAGATATAGGTCCAACATCGGAATATGAGTTATCAATCATAGGTTCAGCTGTATTTGATAGAGATAAATTAGTAGGATATTTAAATGGAAATGATACTAAAGCATTAAACTTTTTTCTAGATAAGATAAAAGGAGGAGTTATAACATTTCATACTCCAGTATCTGAAAGTAGTTCTGATGAATTAAGTTCAGTATATATAATTAAAAATAAAACTAAAAATGATATAGAAATATTAGATGGTAGAATAATACTTAAAACTAAAGTTAAGTTAACATCATCTATGGGAGAAGTTATAGGGAATATAGATATATCTAAGGAAGAAAATATAAAAAAGATGGAAGAAGCTTGTTCTAAGGCAATAGAGGAAGCTCTCGAAGCAGCTGTTAAAAAGGTTCAAAAAGAGTATAAGTTAGATATTTTTGGTTTTGGTATAGTATTTCATAGGAAATATCCTAGTCAATGGAAAAATATAGAATCTAATTGGGATGAAATATTTTCAGAAGCAGAGTTTCAAATAGAAGTTGATACTAATATAATAAGGACAGGTTTAATAAACACACCAATTAATAGGATAAAGGTGGAATAATATGGAGAATACAAAGATTAATAAAGTATCTTATAATCAGGTACTTTTATTAATAGTATTATATAGAATAATGGTAGGATTAACTTATATGCCGGCAGTAAATACTACTCCAGCCAATCAAGATGTATGGATAGCCACTTTATTATCGATTTTTTACACCATATTATTTAATTTACCTATAATTTATTTAAGTAATAAGTTTAATAAATTGAATTTATTGGAAATTACAGAAAAAATTATGGGGAAATTTTTAGGAAAAATAATAGGAGTTATTTATTTTATTACATTTTTATTTTCTAATATTATATTTGTTGGCACATTAGTTGAAATATTGAATACAGCCTTATTTCCAGTAACTCCTACTTGGTTTACTACTTTAATTATAATGTTGACTTGTGCCTATATTTCCTCTAGAGGTTTAAGAAATATAGGTAGACTTGGTGAAATAATAGTTCCAATAGTTATATTTACTATATTTTTGATTATAATATTAGGATATAAAAATTATAATATTAAAGAGCTATTACCAGTATTTAGTGATTCCACATTTGGACAAATAAATTTAGGTGCCATAAATACTTCCATGAAGTTTTTTGATATATTGGTATTAGTTATGATAACTCCTAATTTAGAAAATAAAAAGGATTTAAATAGAATTTTTGTAAAATCCATAGTATATTCTATTTTAATAGTTGTAGGGTGTATAATACCTACTCAAATGACTGTAGGTATAGAACTTGCAAAGCACATGAATTTTCCTTTTTTAACATTTACTAGGATGATTCAAATAGGAGAAATCCAAGGATTTGATCTATTATATATGATCTGTTGGATAATGGGAAATACAACAAAGATTTCAGGTTATCTTTACTTTACTACCATAACCTTGGGAGAAATAGCAAATAAGAAGAATCAGATATTCATTATTCCAATATCAATTATAATGTTTGTTCTAGTAACTATCTTAAAGGATAGCCGTTCCATATTAGGGGTGCCGCAGCCTGCTAATACGGTTATTTCAGTAGTATCTATTACATCTATTATAGTTATTCCGTCGGTTATGTTAATCGTTTATTTCTTTAGAAAAAAAAGATTAAACTAGAAATATAGAAAAACAACTCCAAAAAGTATATAATTGGATATATAATTTAAATTGGAGGGAATGTTATGAAAAAAATAATAGTATTTGGAAGCAAACATTGACCAGGATGTGAACCAGCGAAAGAGTATCTTTCCAACAATAATGTTGAGTTTGTATATTTAGATATAAGTGAAAATATGCTAAATTTAAAGATGTTTCTAAAGTATAGAGATAATTATGAAGTATTTAAAGAGGTTAAAGAGTCTGGAAGAGTAGGATTACCTTGTATAGTAGTAAATAATGGAGAGGAAATTATATTTGATTACAATGAGTTTAAAATATAGTACAGCTGATGATAGCCATCAGCTTTTTTATACTTTATTATTTTGGTTTAAATGATATAATAATGTTACAAAACTAAAGATAAGGATTGAAGGAGGTAAATATGAGAGAAACAGTGTACATAACAGGACATAAAAACCCTGATTCAGATTCTATATGTGCAGCTTTAGCCTATGCAGAGTATAAAAATGCCAATGGCGGTATCAATGCTATTCCTGTAAGACTAGGAGAAATCAATAGAGAAACTAAGTTTATATTGGAATACTTTGGAGTTTCAGCACCTACTCTCTTAGAAACAGTAAGGCTTAGTGTAGAAGATTTAAATTTTGATAAAATAGCTCCTATTAGTCCAGATATATCACTTCGTATGGCTTTAGAGCTAATGAAAAAAAACAATTTAAACAGTTTGCCAGTTATAGATGAAAATGAGCAATTAGCAGGAATAGTAACTATATCAGATATAATAGGGGCATATATAGATGTTTGGGATAATGGAATATTAGGAAAGTCAGGAACTAGTATAGATAATATTGTAGATACTCTGTCTGCTAATACTATTATAAGTCCACATAATATGAAACCAATTACAGGAAAGCTTTTAGTTTTAGCTATGGAACCTAAATCTGTAGAAAAGTACATAGAACAAAATGATGTAGTCATATGCGGAGATAGAAGAGATACTCAAGAACTGGCTATAAATAGAGATATTAGTTTAATGATTGTAACTGGCAATGTAGATGTGGAAGAAGAAATCATAGATTTAGCTAGGGAAAAGGGAATAACTATAATATCAACACCTCATGATACTTTTACAACATCTAGGCTAATAACTCAATCAGTTCCAATTAGTCATGTAATGACTAGAGATAATTTAGTAGTATTTAACCTTGATGATTTAGTAGATAATGTAAAAGAGAAAATGTCACAGACTAGATTTAGGTCATATCCTGTTATAGATGATAATAATAACAATAAAGTAGTGGGATTAATATCTAGATATCACTTAATATCCAGTATGAAGAAAAAGGTAATATTAGTAGACCATAATGAAAGAAGTCAATCGGTAGATGGTTTAGAGGAATGTGAGATATTGGAAATTATAGATCATCATAGAGTAGCAGATGTCTTTACGGGTAATCCAATATATTTTAGAAATGAACCTGTTGGAAGTACATGTACTATAATTGCATCAATATTATTTGAAAATGGCAGAAGACCTTCAAAGAAAATGGCAGGAATACTCTCTGCTGCTATAATCTCTGATACATTGTTATTTAAATCTCCTACCTCTACTAATGTAGATAAAATGATACTAGAAAGACTAGCAAGAATTGCAGACTTAGATGTAGAGAAATTTGCCATGGAAATGTTTAAAGCGGGAACTTCTTTAGTAGGAAAAACACCTCAAGAATTATTAAAACAAGATTTTAAAACCTTTACCATAGAAGAAGATAATATTGGTATAGCACAGGTATATACCATGGATCCAGAAAGCTTAAAGGATATGAAAACTGACCTAATATCATTAATGGAAGAAAGAGCAAAGGATAGGGGATATTCCATATTCATATTGATGTTAACAGATATATTTAAGGAAGCTTCAGAAATGGTAGTAGTAGGACAAAATAAAGAATTAGTGGCTAAAGCCTTTGGAGAAACCCTTGTAAACAACTCCTTTTATGCGCCAGGAGTTCTTTCAAGAAAAAAACAAGTAGTGCCACCTATTACAGCTACATTAACAGAGATTAAAGAATTGTAAGATAAAAAATAAGTTTTATTGAAAAAGCATTTAACCTTATTAAGATTAAATGCTTTTTATTTAGTTGTTTTATGGAATTATCAGCTAGATATATATGATTTGTTTTCTTGCTTCTACTTATTTCTATATATTTTTTAACAAAGGAATATCAAAAGTTAGTTTTTGAATAATGCCAGTTAAAATAATAATAATAGCAGGTAAAAGTAATGTTGATGGAATATTTATAATATTATTATTAGCCGTATGTACTAAATGGAATCCAATAACGGAACCTAAAGGAAATCCAATCCAACGTAAAATCCAAAATGCAACAATGTTCCAATTTCCTTTAGCAATATTTATCCCAATATCAGTAGCTGGACCAGTAAGATGGGTTGTACGATTTATTGCTGTTAGGCTTGTGGCTGCATTTTGACCACCCATAGCCATTGGAATAATAATTGTAGCAATAGTTATATTACTTAAATTAACAGGAAACGCTGCTATTGCAATAAGTATACCTGTAAAACATAGACCTCCCGTTAATCCCATTTTTCTAGTTATTATTGTGGAAATACAAGCACCAATTATAAATGCTAAAATAACTATTAATACACAAGTAAATGCTCCAAAATCTCTTTTAAATATGGAATAACCTAATATTATTCCTCTACCCGTTAAGAAAGCAGGGCTTTCGTCTAAAAAAAGTTTTATTCCAACTGTATCAATACATCCTGCCATTGTTATAAGGATGAAACCTATAATATTGATTTGCGTTGAAATTTTAATCTTTGACTTACAATCATCCATTATGATACGATCCTTTCATTTTAAGCTATATAATTTATATTTTACAACGTCTGTATTAAAGTGTCTATAATATCATAATAAAAATTTATTAATAGTAAAAAGTAAAAATATTTTTGAAAAGAAGGAGTTTGAGAGAAAATATAGAATAGTATATTGACATAGATTTGTTATGGTTTATGATGAAGAGGAAATAAGAGACAAAATGTTATAAAATAGAATTAAAGTAAGTTTATGTACTTTTAATTATATAAGATTAAAATTGATAAAGAAAATAATTGTAAAATCATAGATTGGGGATTTGTAGACATAGAAGACCATTAATGTGTAGGTCAAAATAATGTATTTATTATATATCATAAGGATGGTGGAAATGGAAAAGACTAAATTAATTATATTTGAGGGTATACCAGGTTCTGGCAAAACAACTACATCTCAATTACTATATACATATCTTAAAGAAATTGGTATAAATTCAGAAGTTTATATTGAAGGTAGTGAACATCCAATTGATTTACCTTTTTATGCTTATCTTACAAAGTCTGAATACAACAATTTACTAATGAGATTTCCTCAACAAGCAGAATGGATTGGATTAAACTCTATTATAGAAAATGATTATATTTTAACACCTTATAAAATACCTAAGCCGAAACCACAAAGTGATGAGTTAGCTGAGTATTTATCTTTTAAAGAATTTTGTTATTCGAATAAGCCAATTGTTTCATTTGATACATATAAAAGGGTTTTTTATAGACGTTTTGAACAGTATGTTAAAAGAATGCGCAATATAGATACATTAACAATTTTTGAGAGTGTCTTATTTCAGCATCAAATTCATGATATTAATAGATTGTATCCTCAAATTTCAGAAGATGAGATTATTGAATATATAATAAATCTTTCAGTTATAATTAGCCCATTAAATCCAGTTTTATTATATATGTCGCAGAATAGTGTTGAAGAATCATTGAAACATACGGCCATTATTCGCTCAAAACCAAAATGGTCCAATCCTGAAACAGTAGAATATTATATAAAACGAAAAAATTTAGAACTTAAAATAACTAAGTTGCTACCTTTTCGTTTTTATATTTTGAATAATACAGATAGAGATTGGAATAAGATGTTTGATAGTATTAAGAGTATTCTCGGTTGCGAATTCAAAGATATGATGAACTCCGTATAATACTGTGTTTACGCAGTGAGGGAAAAAATTATAAAATTATATATAATAGGAGATAAGTATAAAAGTCTTAGAAGTTATATACCAAAAAAGCAAAGGAAATACTATAATAGGAATAGAAAGGAGTGGAATAAATGGAAGTAACTTTAAATTTGACAGATCAAAGTACTAAATTTATCATAAACAATCTATACCCATTATATTTACACGATTTATCTGAGATATGGGGATGGAAACCAAACAAATATGGAGTTTTTGAAGATGACGAAACTTTGACTTTAAATGAGCAAAATAAGGTTTTTGATATATGGTGGTCCAAACAATCAATATTATTTCCATATTTAATAATGGTAGATAGTATTCCAACAGGCTTTGCTTTAGTAGCAACACCTCCTTATACACCACAAGGAAGTGATTTTTATTTAAATGAATTTTTTATTTTACGAAGTTATAGGGGGAAGGGTGTAGCAGAAAAAGCAGCAATTAAAGTGTTCAATAATCATCGTGGTACTTGGGAATTGCAGACAAACCCTAATGAAGGCAATAAAAGAGCGCAAACTTTTTGGAGAAAAACCATTGGAAATTATATAAATGGCAATTATCAAGAGGAAATTTCACAAACAGAAGATGATGGAAATAAACTAATTTTAAGTTTAACAATGATGTAAATATTAAAGGTTGAAAGTTTCATCATATTTATTATATATAATCTGGCATGTAATATCTTATTACCATAGGAATTTTTTCTATATAAATATTAAGGTAGTATTTGAAGTTTTATTTAAAGATATATCAGTGATAGCTTAACAAATGAAGATAAAGGAGTGTTCTTATGACTAAAATTAGTATTAAGTTACTTGAACAATTAGATGAGAATAAACTTTTTAAATTTGAGCTTGAAAATAGAGATTTTTTTGAAAGTAAATCTTTGGGGAGAGATGATAGTTACTATAATTTTGATAATTTTAAAGAAATAATAAAGGAGCTAGTTGAAGAGCAGCAAAAAGATATGGTATATATGTACCTAATTATGGATAGTGATAAAGAAATTGTTGGTAGAATAAACTTAGTATCAATAGAACGAGGGAATCTTAATAAAGCTGAATTAGGCTATAGAATAGCTGAGAAGCATCAAGGAAAAGGATATGCTACAAATGCAATAAAATTAATTTTAAATGAAGCTACGAATGCACATAAGCTTCATAAAATAGAAGCAGGTACATCTCCAGATAATATAGGTTCACAAATAGTTTTAATTAAAAATGGATTCCAATTTATAGAACGCTACAATCAGCATATTTATCAAAATGGAAGATGGGTTGACAGTATAAGCTTTGAGAAAATACTTGATTGAATTTGTGTACTCTATACAACCAATAAAGGTAGTAGCTGTTTGCTGGCAAGAGAATTTAGTTAAAAGATAGGGAATACACCTAAATATTATATGATATTTGGTGTATTTAAGGAGGGATAGCTATGGAAAATAGAATGGAAAAATATCTAATTGAAATTGCTAAACAAAAAATTGATAATACTGATCCTTCTCATGATATATATCATGCTATGAGAGTACTTAGTATGGTAAAACATATAAAAGAAAAAGAAGGTGGAGATTTAGATATTTTAATACCAGCAGCAATATTTCATGATGTAATATGCTATCCTAAAAATCATCCAAAATCTAAGTTTTCGACTAAAGACAGTGCTGAATTTGCAGTAGATATATTAGAAAAATTAGATTGTTACCCAAAAGATAAGATTCAAAAAGTTTACAAAACAATAGAGGAATGTTCCTTTTCTAAAGGAATTATACCAAAACTTTTAGAAGGAAAGATTTTACAAGATGCTGATATGTTAGAGTCTACAGGAATTATTTCTATAATGAGAACATTTAGTTCAATAGGTCAGATGAAAAAAAGTTTTTATCATCCAGAAGATCCATTTTGCAATAGTAGAGACCCAAATGGTAGAGAATATGCATTGGATTTGTTTTATTCAAGATTATTAATTATAAAAGATAGAATCCATACAGAAACAGCTAAAAAGATAGCAATTCGAAGAACAAAGGTCTTATATGAGTTCTTAGAAAATCTTAAAATAGAACTTTATGATGATATAGATTTACAATGTTAAATTCAGAATAGCATAAGGAAAGTGAAAGACTATAATAATCAAATGATTATTATAGTCTTTTATATTGTGTATTATTTAGCATAAGATTTTTAAAGAATATTTTTGAAAAAGAAGGAATCTAGAAAACAATGTAGAATAGTATTAAGATAAATAGTTACCATTATGAGATTACTTAATGATGTGCTATTACAATAGGCAGGGAAGTCTATGGATGTGTATTTAAAGCAATTATAAAACCAGATATTGTAACTTAAAATGGTGGAAGTTCAGAGATTTATCTAGGAGATGATATATTGAATAATATAGATAAAAGAAATAGACTTAAAGAAGAATGTTTTTCATATAGAGTATCAAAAGATAATAAGGTATTTATATTTTGGTATGAAAAACAAGTAATGATACTGAAGGGTAAAGAGAGTGAGAAGTTTTTAGCTAAAATAGGAAAAGCAGATACAATGGAAGCACAGCTAATCATGGCTAAGGTTACTGGCAATTTTAAGCATGGAAATGAAAAGGAAAATAAAAGGAGATAGAAATGAAGCTATTGGATGATTTATATAATCACTTAGAGGATATGGACGTAGAGTGGCATCTTTGCGGAGGATTTGCAATAGATGTTTTTTTAGGACAAATAACGAGAACACATAAAGATATAGATATAACTGTTAGTTTTGATGATATGGAAAAATGTATTCAACACCTAAAATCAAAGGGTTGGGAGATAGATGCACCAGTTGGTAATCAAAGATTAGTACCCGTAGAATTTGCTTTTAAGCATCCAGATTTATATTTTGATAATATTTGGTGTTATAAAAAAGATGCTGATTTTATAAAGACTGAGAAAATTGATGGTATATTTAAATATGTAAAGTTTATTGATAGAGAACAGACAGAACTAGATTTTATAGAAGTCTTATTTAATAAAGTAGAAAATGGTATTTTTTATTATCAAAAAAATCATAACATTATGGTTAATACAGATATTGCTTTTATAAAAAGAGGCAAAATCAGTATTCTTGCCCCAGAGGTTATACTACTTTACAAGTCAAGAAACCATGAAAATAATGATTATAAACATGATTTTGATTCAGTAATAAATAAGCTTGAAAAGGAAAGATATAATTGGTTTATAAATGCTATGAATACAGAATATCCAGAAGGGCATCCATGGATTAAATAAGTATTTTGTTTTAATAATATCCGTGTAAGAAGGAGGAGTTAATATTGGAAAAGGTGATTGTATTATATAAGTCAAATACAGGATTTACCCAAAAATATGCTGAATGGGTTGCGAATGAATTGAATTGTAGTGCTATCTCTATAACAGAAATAAACGTAAATGAATTACAAAGTTATGACACTATTGTTTTTGGAGGAGGATTATACGCTGGTAAGATTAACGGACTAAAGTCTATAAAAAATGATATTTTTAAAATGAACGATAAAAATATAATTATTTTTGTTACAGGTGCAACACCAAAAGAGGCTATAAAAATTGAAGAAATTAAGAATGCAAACTTTTCATTGAAAGAAAAAGAAAACTTTCATTTGTTTTATTTTCACAGTGGTATGAATTATGAAAAGATGGGACTTGGTAGTAAAGGAATGATGAGTATATTTAAAGCTATATTAAAGATTAAAAAAGATAAATCTCCAGAAGAACAAGGTATGTATGATACAATTACTAAATCAAATGATTACTCAAAAAAAGAATACATAAATCCATTGATTGAATATATAAAAACAATTTAAAAATATAATTTTATATTGAGGTATAGAAAAAAGCAACAAATGTAAGTGATATTTACTTCCAAGGATGTCATTAAAATAATAGGATTTAATTTAGGACTAATATTAAAATAACTAAGCAAAAATAATGATTAGGATAAAAGATATGGAATTATTATCTAAAATAGAATTGTTTGATGAATCTTATTTTAGCTGTAACTATATTCAAGGGAAGTGAAAAATATGAGAAAAGTTGATTTTTATTATTGGGGAGATCAATGTCCCCATAATTGTAAAATTAGAGAGCTACTGAGTGGATTTTCAAATGATAAGAGATGTAAAATTAATTTATTTGATATATCTAAGGATTATAATATAGCAGAAAAATTAAATATATTTTCTCCGAATATGATTATTATAGATAATGATTTAAGGTGGCATGGACCAATTTCTATAGATAATCTAGAGAATATCTTAAATGGTACTATACCAGAAGCAAAAACTTATAATGTTAAAATGAGTAATAATATTATTATGGGAGATATAAAAGATTTAACTGAAGAAACAATAATAGATACTTGTGCCTTATGTTCTTCTTCTAAAAAAGATATTTATTGTAAGGACAAAGGAAATTGGATAAAAGTTTTAAGACAAAGATATAATCTCCCACATATGGGAAAACTCCACTATTTAAATGAAATTTGTATCGGAGGTGCAGAGTTCATCCCCTCAGTAGTGGTTCCATATCCTATACCCAAGGCTGAAGATATGGCATTTCTTACTTGTTCTTTTACTACCAGTGAAAATGGCGATTATAAGACATACCCATTACAAAGGTTAGAGGAAGAATTACCTAAATTAGGGTTTAAATCCATAATAGCCATAGCTTCTGAGAATACTCCATTTCCCAATGGTCCCCTTGATTGGTTTTTAGATAAAGGATATATAGATTTAGGTTTTGTATTTGAGGAAAAAAGACATTTTGCTAAGATGCATTTAATAAAAAAGGATCTGATGGATGTATAGGTCAAATATAAAATAGTTAGGGGGAATATATTGACTATTTATTTCGTAAGGCATGGAAAAGAAGAGGAAGGATTTAGGGGAGGATGGAGTCAAATAGGTTTATCGAATGAAGGAAAAAGACAGGCTAAGTTGCTTGCTGAATATTTGTATAGAAACAAAGAAAGATTTAATATTACTAGAATAATTAGTAGTGATTTAAATAGAGCAAAAGA
Organism: Tissierella pigra; assembly: GCF_018917845.1. NCBI lineage: Bacteria > Bacillati > Bacillota > Tissierellia > Tissierellales > Tissierellaceae > Tissierella > Tissierella pigra. Next base: position 2,797,503 of record NZ_JAHLPJ010000001.1, on the reverse strand, counting down.
AACAGCATTTTATATTGCTAAAAAATTTGAAATGAAAGTCGAGTTAGATCAGGAGTGGAGAGAACACAACAATGGAATAATGGCTGGTATGTCAAATGAAGAAGCTGAAACATCATTTCCGGGTTTATATTTTAACACATTAGGAATGGATGAAAGATATTTAGAGGGAGAAAGTCCAAGAGAATTTTTAAATAGAATAGAAAAAACGTTTTATAATTTAGTAGATGAAGTCTCAGCTCAAAATGAAGATATATTAGTAGTTACACATGGTGGAGTGATAAATATTATATATCATTTAGTAAAAGAGATTGAATGGACTAATAAAAATAAGGTTTTTAAAGCTCAAAATACAAGTATACATAAGATTGAAGTAGATAAAGGAAAGATAAAGATGACTTTAAGTAAATATATAGATCATTTGAATTAATTTATAAATATTAAGGAGGGAATAAATGGATTATATAAAACCAATTATTGATTTCACTCCTGCAAACCAACAGGAAATTCAAGATAAAAAGGTACTTCTTGATTATATAGAAAAATTTCCTCATAATATTTTGTTAAGAGAAAATGAATTTGCACATATTACGAGTTCTGGATTTATAATGAATAAATCACTGGATAAGGTACTAATGATTCATCACAATATACGGAATACTTGGGCTTGGACTGGTGGGCATGTTGATGGAGATTCAGACTTTTTGTATGTTGCAATTAAAGAGGCAAAGGAAGAAACAGGTATAAATACCTTTACAGCTCTTACAGAAAATATTGTGTCTATTGATATTCTACCTGTATTTGGACATATGAGAAGAAATAAGTATGTTAGTGCCCATCTACATCTTTCGGTAGCATATATTCTTATTGCAAGTGAGGAAGAAACACTTATAGTAAAAGAAGATGAAAACAGTGATGTCAGCTGGTTTGCATTGGATAGATTTACTGAGGATTATTTTGATTCTAAGGATGTATATTTATATAAGAAGTTAATTAATAGAGCTTTGTTCATTAGAGAGAATATTAATAAGTTCTTAGTTTAGGAGGAATAAATATTATGACAAAAAATATAGTAGATTATTACTCTAATTATGATGAGGAAAATAGGTTAATAAAAGATAATGCACATCGGATAGAATTTGATATGACGAATTATGCATTAGAGAGTTATATAAAACCTAACTCTAGAATGTTAGATATTGGGGCAGGGACGGGACGTTATTCTTTTTATTATGCCTTGAAAGGAATTTCTATATTTTCTATGGACTTAGTTGAGAAGCATATTGAAATACTTAATAATAAGCTAGACGAATTTAAAGATTTAGAAATGAAGGTGGCTCAAGGAAATGCACTAGATTTATCAAGATTTAAAGAAGGAGAATTTGATTCCATATTGTGTATGGGACCTTTATATCATTTAGCAAATCAAAATGAACAATACAAGTGTTTAAGTGAGTGTAAAAGAGTGTTGTGTCAAAATGGAATATTAGCAGTTGCATATATTAATAAAAACACACATAGAGAACTTGGGAACAATCTTTACTTTATTGGGCTAGATTCTAAATATATTGAAGAAGCTCTTATTAAATCAGGGTTTAAAATAATCGACCATATAGCAATTGATGGAATAACTCCAAAAAATGGAGGCTTTATTAATATGTTAGATGAAAACGGATATAAAGCATGGCTAGATTTTAACCAAAAAATATGCAGAAGTAAAATATCTATTGAACGCACACTTCATGCTTTGGTAATAGCAGAAAAAAGTTAGTGAAAGTTATCTAAGTTTTCTTAAATTCTTGTGGTGCCGAAGGATAAGTTTTGCAGGTAAAAGATATAATTTGTATTTTAAAGGAGGAGCCTATGATTAATATCAAGGGGAATAGAATTTGTTTAAGAACATTTACAAGGGAAGAATATCATCAATTTTGGCAGTCATATATCCCAGATCCAATAATGGGTCCCGATCCCTATGTTTATAATAAAGAAGAAGTAGATATAAGATATGATTCCATTACTGAAAAAGAATCATGGTATCCGAGAGTAGGGATTTTTTTATTCGATGAAACCCTAGTAGGTGAATTATCCTTTAAAAGAATTAATCATGAAAAAAACCAATGTGAACTCGGTATAGCTCTTGTTAATAATAAATATAAGGGATTAGGATATGGAACGGAAGCAGTTGAAATAGCAATAGATTATGTATTTAATACTTTAAAGCTTAAATATATTTATGCTGATACAATGGGATCTAATTTTAAAATGCAAAGGATATTTGATAAGTTTGGATTTGAATTTATCAATAGAGAAGAACAGAGTTATGATATGCATGATAGATGGGAAGATAAATTGAACTATGTGCTACAAAATCCAAATATATTAAAGATGGAAAAATAGCAATCTGTTGAAGAAGTGCCATATGCTAAGACATCTAGGAATACATATATTAATTAAATTAGAGATTTGCAAGAAACAATTAGAGGAGGGAATTCTATGATTGAAATACCAGAAGCTATTACCTTATCATGTCAAATAAATGAGACTTTAAGGGGTAAAAAGATTAATGATGTTATTACTAATCAATCACCACATAAGTTTGCTTGGTATTATGGTGAACCTAGTGAATATAACTCAAAGTTAAATGGTAAAATAATAGAGAAAGCTTATTCATATGGTGGTTTTGTGGAAATCAGTTTAGGTGATATTAGATTATTATTAGGGGATGGCGTAAATCTACGATACTTTGATAAAGGTCAAAAGTTACCACAAAAGCATCAATTATTAATACAATTTGATGATTATTCTTCACTTGTTGCATCTATTCAAATGTATGGGGGGATCTGGTGTTTTAAAGATGGGGAATTCGACAATATATATTATAAATTAGCCAAAGAGAAGCCATCGTCTTTATCTGAAGAATTTGATTTTAAATATTATAAAAAAATTATATCAGATGAGAGTTTACAGAAGAAAAGTATAAAATTTGTTTTAGCTACAGAACAACGTATACCTGGTCTTGGAAATGGAATCTTGCAGGATATATTATTCAATGCCAAAATTCATCCTAAAAGAAAGAGATCAACACTTTCAGATGAAGAAATAGAGGGACTATATTATTCTATTAAATCTACTTTAGATGAGATGGTTGCAAAAGGTGGACGAGATACAGAAAAGGATTTATTTGGATGTTCAGGAGGCTATACTACGAAATTAAGTAAAAAGACTGTGAAAGAGCCATGTAAGATTTGTGGTAATAATATTATTAAGGAGGCTTATCTGGGAGGAAGTATTTACTATTGTAAGGGTTGTCAATATTACTAAATAGGAGTAGGATAAAAACAATGCTGAATGAAATATATAAGGAATATGGTGAGTATTTTTATGTTCCAATGACTCAAGGTTATAGTATAGCTATTCCCATTACTGTCGGTTGTAGTTGGAACAAATGCTTATATTGTGATTTAAATCAAGGAAATAAATATAGATTCTTAGGGCTGGAAGAAATAGATAGAAGGTTAAAAATATTAAAAGATTATTATTCAAATAGACATAGAACAGTTAAGAAAGTTGTTATGGCTGGAGGGAATCCTCTATGTTTAGATACTAATATATTAATTGAAATAATTAAGCTAATAAGATACTATTTCCCTCATGTAGATAATATTAGTGGTTTTGCAAGAGCTAATGATATATTGAGAAAAAGTAAAGATGAATTATTACGGCTTAAAGCTTTAGGAGTAGGGGAATTATCTATTGGTATAGAATCGGGGAATAATGAAGTTTTAGCATTTCACAATAAAGGTGTTACAAGAGAGGATAATTATTTAGCATTAACTAGGTTAGAACAATGTAATATAAGTTATTCTACATACATTATGTTGGGGCTAGGTGGAAGAAAGTTAAGTAAGAAGCATGCCATAGATACAGCTAAATTTTTATCAGAATTCAATCCTGATGTTATAATTGTAGTTACTTTAGTATTATTTAAAAATGCAAAGCTAGTTGAAAAGGTGAGAACGAAAGAGTTTATTCGATTAAGACCTCTAGAATCCTTGAAAGAAGAGAAACTTTTAATAGAGAATTTAAATTTGAAAAATACTATATTTAATGGGACACATAAGACAAATGCACTGATACTAAAGGGTAGACTTCCTCAGCAAAAGGATATATTATTAGATAAAATTCATAGGGAATTAGAAGAATATAATAATGAAGATATGAAAGATAAGGAAGTATTGAAATGGAAGAGATGGTCTGTAGAATAGAAATGATAATTAAACTGTAGTAGTACAAGGAGGATTTCATATGGAAATATTAGTAGTAAGACATGGACAGTCTGTTGCTGATTTAGAGGAACGACACGAAGGACGAGCAGATTTTGAACTTACTGAATTAGGATGTAAACAAGCAAAATATGCGGCAAATTGGATAAAAGAACACTACGAAATTAATACTATTTTAAGCAGTCCACTTAAAAGGGCAGCCAAAACAGCTGAATTCATAAGTGAAGAAACTGGTGTAGGTATAATATTTGATGATGAGTTAATGGAGTGGAATAATGGTTTATTAGCAGGTCTATATCGTTCGGAAGCAAATGAGAAATTTCCTCTGCCAGAAGGTGGAAGAAAACCTCATGATGAGTTTGCAGAGTCAGAATCATATATTAATTTTAGAGCTAGAGCAGAAATATTTTGGTCAAAGTTCATATATAAGTATGAAAGAGAAGAAAGTAAATCAAGGATATGTATAGTATCACATGGCGGAATGATAAATACGCTTTTTAGAAGCTTTATGATGCTACCAGTTAATACCGATTCATATATAAGTACTGGTGATACTGGAATTCATTTATGGAAGGTAAGTGGTAACGAAAGAAGGATTATATTTTTAAATAAGCAGGAACATTTATTAAAGTTAAATGGGTAAATTCATTAAAGTAATTAAAGATAAAAAAGAAGAGCGAAGGAGGTGAAATTTATGTATCATCAAGATTGGATAATGAGGCAGATTACAAGTTTTATACATATGATAGGGAAGGTATTATTTAAGAAGGATAGTGTGGAACTAAATATCCACGGTGAAAGTAATTCTGAAAAAGTTCATATATTATATGAAAGGTTAATAAACCTGATAAATAACCTAAAAGTCAATGAAGCAGAAGACCTATTGTTTGAAAACATAGAAACCAATGATTTAATATACATAAAAATAGCAATGGATTTTTATGATAAAGTAAATAAATTAAGTGATGAGGAATTAGAAGAAGCGGATTTTAGTCGTGAAGAGATAAAGTTAGGTCTTGAGGATATATTGAGGTTATATGGTATTAAATTTGAAAGTTTAGGAATTAGCCGGAAAGAATATTGATAATACAGGAGAATTATAAATGAAGGAATTGCTAGATAAGATAATAAAAATATATAATCCAGAGAAAACTTTAATTATAGGAATTGATGGTCTAGGAGGATCTGGTAAGAGTACAATAGTTGACTCATTAAAACTACAATTAAGTAATAGAAATTATAATACATTTATACTACATATTGATGATTTCATATATCCAAAAAATATTAGATATAATGAATCTAAAGAAGAATGGAATTGCTATTATAACATCCAATGGAGATATGATTATTTAATTAAAGAAATCTTGATGCCGATAAGGCAAGGAATTGAAATTCACAAAGAAATTGAAATATATGATAAAGATAATGATGTATATATTTTAGAACAAATAAAAATACCTCAAGGTTCAATTTTACTATTGGAAGGAATATTTTTACAGAGAAAAGACATAAGGGAGTATTTTGATTGTGTAATTTATTTAGATGTTCCAAAAGAAGTACGATTAAATCGTGTAGTAAATAGGGACAAGTATATAGGAGATTCGGAAGATATAAAATTGAAATATGAAAGACGATATTTTCCAGCAGAAGATAAATATATTGAAGAATATTGCCCTATGGAAAATGCTGATTTTATATTAACTCATGAATGATAAAGGGAGATATAGTATGTATTTAGTGAGGATGGACGAGATTTTACTAAACAATTCATTGAAGGTGCGAAAAAGACTCTGGGAATTGCTAAGGCTATAGGTATTAAAAAGGCAATATTAAAGTCGAAAAGTCCTTCTTGTGGTTGTGGACTTATATACGATGGAACATTTTCAGGTAATTTGATAAGAGGAAATGGTTTAACTGCAGGACTATTAATTAAAAATAATATTGAGGTGTATACAGAAAGTAATTTGGATATGTTAGGAATATAATCATAGAAAAACTAGATTTAGAGTACAAATATGGACCATTTTATGATTAATTATATTTATGAAGGAGGATAGAATGGTGGAATTAATAAAGACTACTTTAGATAATTTAAAACGTAATAATATGCAGGGATATTTTATTGAAGATAGTAAGGACTTATTTCCTCTTTTAGATAAATTGATTTTGCAAGGGAGTACTGTTGGAAGTGGTGATTCTGTTACATTGGAACAATTGGGAGTTTTTGATTTTATTAGGAAGGGAAATTATATATTTTATGACAAACATATAGAGAATTTAACTTCCATTGAAAAAAGAGAGCTTTATATTAAAAATTTTTCAGTAGACAACTTTATTACTGGATGTAATGCAATAACAGTTAGCGGAGAGCTAGTTAATATTGATGGAAATGGAAGCAGGGTTGCTCCTATGATATATGGACCATCACAAGTAATTGTCATAGTAGGTAAAAATAAAATTGTAAACAATATAAATGAAGCCATAGAAAGAGTACGTCAGATTTCAGCACCATTAGATGCCAAGAGATTAAAAAAAGAAACTCCTTGTACTAAATTAGATAGATGTATTGACTGTAAACATCCACAACGAATTTGTAATAGTTTTGTAGTTATTGCAAGACAATTTGATTATGAAAGAATAAAGGTAATCATTATAAATGAAGATATGGGATATTGAAAACCATAGGTTAATAAACATATAATAATAAACATATTTATCAGTAAAATAAAGAATGGTAGAGTAACACTATTAAATGAATTGAATTTAAAATATTGAGATTTTTCGAAAGAACAGAATAAGGTGAGAACATGGAACCTAAGAAAATATTAAATATTATAGTTGAAAGATATAAAAGTATATTAGATAAAAACCTTGTTGGCATATATTTACATGGTTCCTTAGCCATGGAATGTTATACAAATGAAAGTGATATAGATTTAATTGTTGTAGTAAAAGAACCTATGAGTATTCCAGATAAAAAGGCTATTATTGATTCAATAATAACCTTAGATAATTTGCCAAGAAAAGGTGTAGAAATGAGTATTGTCTTAGAAAAGTATACAAAAGATTTTATATACCCCACACCGTTTGAATTGCATTATTCAAATTCTTATAAATATAGATATTTGGTTGATAGTAATTATCTTTGTGAAAATTCTATAGACAAAGATTTGGCTGCACATTTTACAATCATTAAACATAGAGGTATTTGTCTGCATGGTGAAAGGATTGAAGAAGTATTTGCAGATGTACCAAGAGAATATTATATAGACTCAATTGTTAATGATATAGAAAATGCTGAGAAAGATATAATGGAAAATACAGTTTATATTATTCTAAATTTATGTAGAGTATTGTACTATATAAAGGAAAATATAATTTGCTCAAAACTAGAGGCTGGAAATTGGGCTAAGGAAATAGTGCCACAAAAATATAAAAAATTGTGGAAGATGCTGTTAATGTATATACTAATAGATTAGATCAAATTGAACATAAGGGCAATATATTAGAAGAATATGCCATCTATATGTTAAAAGAAATAAAAAATCATTTTTAATAAGGAGCTATATAGAGGGAACCATCACTTTGAATTTCAGCATAGAACACATCCTTTATATTACTAATATTTTGAGCATCAAGTTCTTTTTCTAACCATTCAATACTTAGACCAAGGGGTTTTAGGTTTTGATATACTATTTTACCATCTACAATGATTTGTGATGGTAAATATTTAGGATTAGAAGTAGGAATATCCATATCTGCTCTAGTTAAACTTAAATTAGATTGCTTCTTTAGTACACTTAATCTGCCATTTGGCTCTAAAATAGCATAATCTACTTCCTCAATGGAGAAAATACTTTGTTCTCTAAGCATCATAGACAGTTCTTCCATGCTTATCCTAGTAATTTTTAGAGATTTTTTTTGCAATATTCCATTTTTAATTAAAATTGTAGGTTGCCCATCAATGAGTAATCTAAGTTTTGCAGATTTCAAGGTACCATAAGCTAATAGAGCAGTTAAGGTACACCATAATACTAAACCTATGGCTTCGTCTATGATAGAACCATTATCAGTTATAACTATATCGGCAGCTATGGAACCAATGGTTATTCCCGTAACATAATGGAAAAAAGTCATTTGACTCATTTGTTTTTTACCAAGAAATCTAGCTAAAATTAATAATAGTAAAAAAGCTAAAATTGTTTTAAGTATTATCATATTATTACCTCCATAATACATATTGTTAGCATGATTTGATTATTTATTATATAATAAAGAACTAAAATAAATTAAGTATCAAATTGATATATAAAAATTATCCTTAATAAAGGAAGGAGCAGATATAACTATGGAAATAAAGGAAGTAAAAATAGAAATCTATATTCCAGAAGAATATATTATAGAGTTAAGGGATGAACTTAATAAAGTAAATGCCTGTAGAGTAGGAAATTATGACAATTGCATGTCTATAACTAATGTTAAGGGATATTGGAGACCATTAGAAGGAACTAATCCTTATAGTGGACAAGTTGGACAAATTTGTGAAGGTAAGGAATGTAAGGTTGAAGTAAGGTGTAAAATGGAGTATATAAAAAATGCAATAGAAGCTATAAGAAGGATTCACCCATATGAAGAACCATTATTTAATATAGTTCCCATTATAAATAATATGTTTGAATAATAGAAGTGAATTTTTTATAAATAGAACATGTTGAAATCGAAAGAAAACCTAAATTAAAAAAGTATGTAATTAAAAGAAAGATTACATACTTTTTTAATTTATTATTTAGAAAAGAAGGAATTTAACAAATTTTATAGAATTAATAGTTATATATAAGTTTTATTATAAGATAAAGAAGTCTTGAACAGTGTATGTAGTAATGGTATTAAGTAAAAATAATTAGTTTGTTATTATAGATAAGGCTTATTATGGAAGGACAAGAAGATTGAAAACTTTTATAATAAAAATTCTATAATTTAAGGTGAAAGGGGTTTTAGAATGGAAGTAATTGAAACGATTTATAAGAGAAGAAGTATAAGACATTATTTAGATAAGAAGGTTGAAAAAGATAAAATTATAACCTTGTTGAAAGCTGCTACAGCAGCACCTACAGCGGCAAACTGTCAACCATGGGAGTTTATAGTTATTGATGAGGAGGAAAAACTTTCTCAATTAAGAGATAAATTGATTTTTGCTAGATATAATGCACCTGTTGCCATTGTTGTATGTGGAAATATGAAATTAGCCTTTAAAGGTCCATCCCAAGAAATGTGGGTGCAAGATTGTAGCGCTGCAATAGAAAATATCTTAATCGCAGCCACAAGCATTGGCCTTGGTTCAGTTTGGATAGGAATATATCCTTTAGAAAGCAATATAAAACCATTAAAAAAAATACTGAATATACCTGAATATGTTACTCCTTTAGGTATTGTATATATTGGATACCCTGCAGAAGAAAAAGAGGCCAGAACACGATTTAATGAAAAGAGAGTATATTGGCAGGAATATGAACCTGACCGCAAACATAGAACAAAAGATAAGTCGGTTATAGGACATTACTAGATTGCTATCCATCTTATAAATAATATGCTTGAATAAGAAAAAATTAAAACAGAGAGAGGTTAGACAATGCAAAAAAATTTATATTCACACGAATTAAATAATGAGTATATAGAATTTCGATTATTATCAGATGGTGATTCAGTTGAAGAATTAACACAACTTCTAAACAAATCCTATAAGACTTTAGCTGATATGGGACTTAATTATGTGGCAGCTACACAGGATTCTAGTATAACATTAGATAGAATAAATAAGGCCTATAAATGTTATGTGGGAATATATAAAAATAAAATAGTTTCAACAATATCTCTATATAAGCCAGAAGCTTCAGATGGAAATAGTTGGTATAGTAAGGAATTCGTAGCCAAGATTGGACAGTTTGCAGTAGAACCTGAATTACAAAAATATGGAGTTGGCAGTAAGATGATGGATATTGTAGAAGATGAGGCAAGAAAGATGGACAATGTAAGAGAACTTGCACTAGATACGGCTGAAACTGCATATCATTTAATTGATTATTATAAAAAAAGAGGCTATAAATATATAGAAACTATTAAATGGGATGTAACAAATTATAAGAGTGTGATATTAAGCAAGGGACTATATTCTGATTAATTTATATAAAGAGGTATAGAGCTTGATTTTAAATTAGTAGAATATTCACAGATGGAAGATACTTTAAAACTTGCTGTTATTTCAACTGAATTCATTTTAAATATACTATATATTTTGGAAATTGTAGGCAATCTATGATAAAATAATGGTAAATATATGAAAAACGAGGGGGTACATAATGAACAAAAAAAGATTTTTATCAATTGCATTGATTTTAGTAGTCTTATTAAGCAGTTTTCAATTGGGAGTTGCAGTAGATTTAGATAACTTGACTCAGTACGAAATGAACATTACTTTAAATAATAAGGTTCATACTGTAGAGGGAGAACAAAAGGTTATTTTTACTAATACTTATAATGCGGACTTGAAAAATCTAGTTTTTCATCTTTATCCTAATTCCTATGAATCATATGAGACCTTACCAGCTATAGGTGGTATGTATCTAATGGAAGGAGAGGAAATTCCTAAATTAGCAGAGGAAGAAAAAGGTTATATTAAGATAGAAGATGTCCATATTAATGATAAAAAAGTTAAGTATACAGATGATAATCAAATATTAAAAATAAATATGGATAGACCATTAAAAAAAGGTGAAAAGGCAGAGATAAAAATTGAATTCACTATAAAAATTCCTGAAGGATACCATCGTCTTCATCATCTAGAAGGAGTTTATTCCTTGACAAATTGGTATCCAATACTGTCTATATATAATGAGAAAGATAGAAAATGGGATGAGAATCCCTTTAACCCTATAGGAGAGTCTAATTATAGCCATGTTTCAAACTATAATGTTGATATAACTGTACCTAAGAATATGGTAATCGCTCCAACTGGAACCATAATAGAGGAGAAAGAAAATGGTGCAAATAAGACCGTATCCATAAGGGCTGAAAAGGTTAGAGATTTTGTTGTTTTTATGAGTGATAAATATAAAGTAAAAACTAAAAAAGTAGATGATATTAAAATTAGTAATTATTATATTGTAGAGGAAGGTAAAAAAGATAGTAAAACTGCAGATATGATATTAGATGAAGTAGCTAAGACTGTAAGGTTTATGAACAAAACCATAGGGAAATATCCTTATGATGAGTTGAAAATAGCAGAAACATATTTAAGTGGAGGGGCTATGGAGTACCCTCAGGCAATACAAATGGGAGGATATTGGGACATGGAAGATATTAATATAGAAGAGAGTGCTCCATTCCTAATAGAAGCTGCCGTTCATGAAACGGTTCATCAATGGTGGTATGTAACAGTGGGAAACAATGAATTCAAGGAACCTTTTTTAGATGAGTCCTTAACTGTATTTACTACTGCATACTACTTTGAAAAAGAATATGGAAAAAGTCATGAAAATGGAATTGATTTTGCCATAAGAAATTCAATGTATCCATCAAATATAATGCCACTAAATACCAATGTAGATGAATTTAAGGATTGGGGAGACTATAGTGAAGCTATATATAGAAGGGGACCTGCTTTCTTTGAAGCTCTGAAACAAAAAGTAGGAGAAGAAAAATTCACTGAAATATTGAAGACTTATTTTGAAACGTATAAGTTCAAAAATGCAACAATAGAAGGATTATTAGATGTGATAGAAAAAGTAGCAGGAAAAGATATAAGGAATTCTATGGAGGAGGCAGTAACACAGCCTAATTATTTTCCTAATGATATTGAATTAACTCAAGAAGAACAAGAAGCTTACTATAGAAATCAGCACAAACGATATTTAAGAGAATCAGAAAAAGTAAATGGATTGATAATGGGTAGTATAGCCTTGAGGGCTTTAGATGAAGAGACCGTAATAGTAGTAAAGCCAAAATATTTAAGTGAAAGAGACTTAATGAATTTTGAAGAATTTACCCAAATGCTAGTAAATGATAGAATGAGTGGATATGATTCAAATATGAAAATTAAAGAAGAAAAGGATTTAACAGAAGAGGATAAACAAAACAATTTAATATTAATTGGATATCCAAATAAACATAGTGTGATTAAAGAAATGAATCCTGAATTACCTATTAAACTAGATGAAGAAACTATTAATATAAATGAGATATCCATTAAAAATCAAAATGTTACAGGAAGTTTTATAGCAGAAAACCCAAATAATAAAGATAACTTGGTGCTAGTAATATTTTTATATGAGGATACTGCTTCTGAAGAGAATTTAGGAAATGATGAATTTATTATATACGAGAATTCATTATACAGATATGATCCAATGTATACTAATGATAAGCAGTTCATAATAAATACTAAAAATACGGAAATCCAAGGGAAATACAAATAGCACAAATAATTTATATTGTGTAAAGTTATAAAATAGAGGTAAGCTTAGCTTACCTCTATTTAAAATGCTGGAACTACAGCACCATCATAATTATCTTCTATATATTTTTTAACCTTTTCAGATTGTAATGCTTTAAGAAGTTTATTAAATTTATCCTGAGATTCTTCACCAGTTCTTACTGCTATAAGATTAGCATAAGGAGATTCCCCGTCTTCTATTAAAAGACCATCTTTTACAGGATTAAGTCCACCTTCAAGAGCATAGTTTCCATTTATTATGGCACCATCAACACTGTCTAAGGAGCTTGGAAGAAATGCTGCCTCAAGAGCTTGAAATTTAAGATCTTTAGTATTACTTATTATATCTGTTTTTTCATTAGCTTCATAGCCAATGCCTTCTTTTAATTCTATTAATCCATTAGCTTCAAGTAAAAGTAATGCTCTACCACCATTTACAGTATCATTTGGAATAGCTATTGTGGCACCATTGGGAACTTCATCTATAGATTTATATTTTGATGAATAGAATGCCATTGGTTCCACATGGATTTTGCCTAATACAGTTAAGTCCAACTTTTCCTTTGCCTTAAAATCATTAAAATAAGGTTCATGTTGGAAAAAGTTAGCATCTAAATCTCCATCATTAAGAGATAGGTTTGGTGTTATATAATCTGTAAACTCAACTATTTCAACTTCAATACCTTCTTTCTTTAAATCATCTACAACTAATGAAACCAATTTTGCATGTGGGTCTGGAGATACTCCGATTTTAATTTTTTCTACATCGGCTACTTCAGCAGGTTTTTTGCTGCAACCTACTAATACAGATAGTGATAATACTACTACTAATACAATTGACAATAATTTTTTCATTTTGATTCCCCCATTTATTTTTTATTTATTTTTAATGTAATATAATTACCTAAAATTTGTATTCCTTGGACTAAAACTATGATTACTATAAGAGATATAAACATTATATTTTTTTGCCACTTATATAATCCAAAGCGAACAGCCAAGTCACCTAAACCACCACCTCCTATGGCACCTGCCATTGCTGAATATCCTATTATATTTATTATAGTTAGAGTTATCCCAGATACTATTGAAGGTAAGGACTCTGGTATAAGAACCTTTAAAATAATTTGTGGAACTGTAGCCCCCATAGCAAGGCTGGATTCAATTATGCCTTTATCAATTTCCTTTAAGCTTCCTTCCATAATCCTAGCCACAAAAGGAGTTGCAGATATGGATAGGGGAACTATGGTTGCTGTTGTACCTATTTTTGTACCTACTATGAGTTTTGCCAAGGGAAAGGCTAAAATCATTAAAATAATAAAAGGTATAGACCTCATTACATTTATAATACTATTTAAAATTTTGTTGAAATTAGGTCTTTCCCAGATACTATTTTTTTCAGTAATTACTAATAAAATTCCCAAAGGAAAACCTAATAATAATGAAAATACTGTTGAGAAAAATACCATATATAGAGTTTCAAATAAAGAAGGTATAACTAATTCTGCCATTATATCACCTCCACATGGACATCTTCATTTTTCAGGAATAAGAAAACTTTATTTATTTCTTCATCTTCTCCAATTAATTCTAAGACTAAATGACCTACATTAGTTGATTGTAATTTATTAATATTTCCTGACAATATATTTATATCAATATTAAAATTCCTTATGACTTTAGATACAATAGGTTTTTTTGCACTATTTCCAAGGAAAGAAAGTCGAATGAGTTTTCCTTGGAAATCATTTGGGTGTATAATTTCGTCTTCTATATTTCCTTGTAATGAATTGATGAATGTTTTTGCAATTTTTGTTTTAGGTTCTTTAAATAGATTTTCCACAGTATTTTCTTCTATAACTTGCCCATTTTCCATAATAGCAACTCTATCACAAACTTCTTTTACAACTTCCATTTGGTGAGTTATCATGACTATTGTTATATTTAACTCATCTCTTATTTTCTTCAATAAATTTAATATGGATTTTGTAGTCTTCGGGTCTAATGCAGAAGTACCTTCATCACTAAGAAGTATCTTAGGATTATTTGCAATGGCACGAGCAATGGCTACCCGTTGCTTTTGTCCACCACTTAATTCACTTGGATAACTATGTTTTTTATCCTTTAAATCAACATATTCTAAAAGCTCATTTACTCTATTATCAATTTTAGCTTTATCCATTTTCTCCAACTGTAGAGGAAGAGCAATATTATCATAAACATTTTTTTGAGATAATAGATTAAAATGTTGAAAAATCATTCCGATTTCTTTTCTCTCTTTCCTTAAATCCTTTTTATCTAAGTTTATTAAATCTACACCATCAATTAATATATGTCCCTCTGTTGGCTCTTCAAGCCTATTTAAACAGCGGATTAAAGTAGATTTACCAGCACCGCTTAAACCAATGATGCCAAAAATTTCTCCTTTATTGATTTTTAAAGAAACATTTTTAACAGCATCAATTTCAGTTGTAGAATTGCTAAATTTTTTGCTAACATTAGATATTTCAATCAAGAACATAACCCCCTTATGAAAAACAATAAAAAAAGCTTTCATCTCTTTGCAAAAAGCAAAGGGACGAAAGCTTCGTGTTACCACCCTAAGTTTATACTGAACCTCACGATACAGTACCTTATTAAGTACGTCACAAATATGTGATTATACTCTAGCACTATAACGTGTGCATACGTGAATGTCTAAAGTCAACTTCGACAATCAAACTCCGAGACCATATTCAGCTTACTATCCTCTGCTTCTTCTCACCAATTAGAAGCTCTCTGTATGAGTATTCATAAACTTACTCTTCTCTTCAAAGTCATTCTTAATATTAATTTAAAATTCTAACAGCATATTTCAAATTTGTCAACAATAATTTTTATGTTTTTTTAATTTTATTCTAGAGAAGTCAAACATATGTGACACAGACCTCTGAAAAATTTTCTCTGAATAATGCTGTGGTTTTCTTAAATTGCTAGTAATTATTTTGTCAAGGAGGAAAGCGATAGCGATCCTTGATTAAATAATTATTAGTAATACCATCTTAAGCAGCATTTTTAGAGAAGTACTCCTCAACTATTTCATTTGGCGTCTTAAAGTTAAGAATTTTCCTTGCTATGTTATTGTATTTGTTACTATATCTTCTAAATGACTTCTCCATTTCTTTATAGCTACTAAACCGTCTTCTGCTGTAGAATAATTCATTATCTATCCTATGACTACGCTCTACTATACCATTTTGCCATGGTGAATATGGACGAATACGTTTGTGTTTTATATCTAGCTTTTCTAAATACTTTTCAAATCTAGTTTTCTTATTTGTAATATCTTGATCATTAACAAATTCGATTCCATTATCAGTTTGAACCAATTCAACTTTAAATCCTAATTTATCTTCTAATCGTGTTAAAAAGTTAGATGTACTATATGTGCTAAGTTCATTAACTAATTCTAAATATCTCTTTCTTGAATATTCATCAATAGCTGTTATTTGGTAGTATCTGCTATGATTACTTGCAAAGCCAATACATTCATTTGGAACATACTTTACATCTATTTGTACTCTTTCCCCTGGATAAGTAGCAAGGTTTTTATGATAGTTAGATTTAGGATAGCTCACTCTTTTCTTTGCTACATTTAATTTCATTTTTCTTATCTGTCTACACATAGAATCATAGGTTCTTTTATACCCTGCATCTCTTAACTTACGATATATCTGTGCATAACCTTCATGCTGATGGTATCGATGCTTATATCTTATTAAATCTAACTCTTCTTGAGTATGTTGATTAGGATGTGACTTTGGTCTTGTACTTCTATTGGCCAAGGATTTTACATCACCATCATATCTTTTTCTCCAGCGTTGAACTTGCTGACGGCTGGTATGGTATTTTCTAGCTGCCTTAGCATTATTATCATGTTTAATTGCATATTTAACTACCCTTTGACGAAATCTCATCTCTTCTGTTATAATTGTTTTCATAAGGAAAGATCCCTCCGATTTTTGTTTGTTATGGTAAACAACATTATATCAGAGGTCTTTCCTTTTTTCATATTTACTTGTCACAAATGTATTGTCTCATATCAAATTTTTATGTTTTTTTAATTTTATACACTTTTATTATATTTTATGACTATTATTTATCTTCTTTCCATTCTATTATACCATTCCAGTCCTCCAATTTCTCCAGAAGTAACAATATTAGAAAATTGGGATGAGAATAGATTATTGTAAAATCCTATATAAGCATCTGGTGGTCTTATATCTGTTTCATCATGACTCATATAATCTGTATTTTCTAAATTCTCATTTTCAAAATAATTATAAAACTCTAAAGGATCGTTTGTATTGGGAATTCTCATAAATTTTACACCTCCTAAATTTAGTTTTTCCTTTTTAACCTTATATATTTAAACATCTTTTGGTAGAATAAAAAATTAAATTTAACAAATAATATTAAAGGATTGAAAACAAATCATTTTGAAAGGAGTGTAATTATGGCACTTAAAAACACATTAAATTTAAGTAATTTAACTTATCAGGAACTTAATTCAGTAAAGGAAATTGCAGGAGAACACTTAACTATGAGTTGTAAATTTGAAGATTATGCGAATCAAGTTCAAGACCCACAATTAAAACAAATGTTTCAACAAGCAAGTAGCGATGCTAAAATGACAGCTACAAATTTAATCAACTCATTATAAAAGGAGGTAGGAGAAATAATGCAAGAAAGAGATATAGTTAATGATATTCTAGGTGGAACTAAAGCAAGTATAAACTGTTATACTACTGCTATACAAGAATGTGCAAACCAACAATTAAGATCAACTTTACAAACATTAAGAGATGAAGCAGAGCAAATGCAATATCAATTATATCAAATAGCTGAACAAAAAGGATATTACACTCCAGCACCGACAGCTAAATCAAATGATATAAATCAATTAAAAACTACTTTAACATCTGCAGTAAATAGTACGTCATCAGGAAATCAAATGCAATAGTTAAATAAGAACTCCATTTAGGAGTTCTTATTATTTGAATTCATAAATAAAAAAATCTCTTATTGACTTTTCCTATATTTTATGTTAATTTTATTAGTGATAAATAAATACCTTTAATCTAATCCTGTGAGATTAGGAAGGACAGCGGAGATAAAAATAGTACATGATATTCTTGTGCCTTCCTTTATGGAGGGCATTTTTTGACGCTAATCCTTTAAAGATCTTATAGACTATAAGGAGGCATTAAAATGTTAAAAGGAAGAAATTTAATTGACCCACAAGATTTTACAGTGGAAGAACTAGAAGACATTTTTAAATTAGCAGAGGAAATTATAGACAATCCAGAGGACTTTATACATTTATGTGATGGGAAAGTACTGGGGACTTTATTCTTTGAACCTAGTACAAGAACTAGATTAAGCTTTGAAGCTGCAATGCTTAGATTAGGCGGCAAGGTAATAGGTTTTTCAGAACCAAATTCAAGTTCCGTGTCTAAAGGAGAAAACCTAGCAGATACCATAAGAACAGTTGCAGCTTATGCAGATATTATTACTATGCGTCATCCAAAAGAAGGAGCACCTAAATACGCATCATATTATTCAGATGTACCTTTAATCAATGCAGGAGACGGAGGACATCAACATCCAACTCAAACACTTACAGACCTTTTAACAATTAAAGTTGCAAAAGGTAGCTTTTCAAATTTAACCATAGGACTATGTGGAGATCTAAAATTTGGTCGTACGGTTCACTCTTTAATAAAAGCAATATCAAGATATGAAAATATAAAATTTATATTAATATCCCCAAATGAATTGCAAACCCCAGAATATATTAAAACAGAAATTCTTCATAAGAAATCTTTAGATTATGTAGAAGTAGAAAGACTTGAAGAAGTCATAGATAAGCTTGATATTTTATATATGACTAGAGTACAAAAAGAACGTTTCTTCAATGAAGCTGACTATATAAGACTAAAGGATAGTTATATATTGGATAATGGAAAATTGAAAACTGCTAAAAAAGATTTAACAATTCTTCATCCACTACCAAGGGTAAATGAAATAAGCATGGAAGTAGATAATGATCCTAGAGCATGGTATTTTAGACAGGCTAAATATGGAATGTTTGCTAGAATGGCATTAATTGCTAAACTATTGGGGGTGAAATAATGTTAAGTATAAATAGTATTTCAAAAGGAATTGTAATAGATCACATTAAACCAGGATATGGAATTATAATATTTAAACATCTAGGACTTGATAAGGCAGATTTTACTGTAGCGTTAATAATGAACGCTGTAAGTTGCAAACAAGGTCGTAAAGATATTATAAAAATTGAAAATGAAATAGATATAGATTTGGCAATGTTAGGATTTATTGACTCAAATATTACTGTAAATATAATAGAAAATGAAAAAATAAGGGAGAAAATAAATTTATCATTACCAGATAAAGTAGAAGGAATTATAGAATGTAAGAATCCCAGGTGTATAACTTCAGTAGAAAGAGGAATAGTTCATAAATTTGTATTACTTGATGAAAAAGAGGGAACATATAAATGTGAATATTGTGATCAGATATATTCTTGGGAGGGTTAAAATGGAACTTTTAATAAAATCCGTCAGAATAGTAGATGAATCTAAGGATTTCATCGGAGATTTATATATTAAAGATGGAGTAATAAAGGATTTTGCTGACAAATTAGATTATAATTGTAGAAAGATAGATGGAGAAGGCTTGACTCTTATGCCTTCTTTCATAGACCTTCATGTTCACTTTAGAGAACCGGGATTTACTCATAAAGAAGATTTATTTAGTGGAGGATTGGCAGCCCTAAAGGGTGGGTATACTGTAGTTAACTTAATGGGAAATACAAACCCTATATGCAGCTCTATGGATATAGTTGAATATGTGCTAAATAAGGCCAAGGAGCTAGATTTAGTAAATGTTCATCAAACTGTCTCTATTACTAAAGACTTTGATGGAGAAACCTTGGAGCATTTAGATACTTTAGATAGTAGAGTAAAGTTTATATCAGATGATGGCAAAGGTGTAACATCCAATATAGTAATGTATAATGCCATGATAAAGGCAAAGGAAAAAGGATTAACAATAATTACCCATGCAGAAGATGATGATTTAACAGAGATAGACTATAGAATATCAGAAAATATCATTACTATTAGAGATATATATTTATCTAAGGTAACAGGTGGAAAATTACATTTAGCTCATGTAAGCACCATAGAAGCCATAGATGAAATTAGAAGGGCTAAAAAAGAGGGAGTAAATGTGACCTGTGAAGTAACACCACATCATATTGCACTTTATGACAATGATTATAGGGTAAATCCACCTATTAGGACAGCGAAAGATAGAGATGCAATTATTGAAGGAATAATAGATGGAACAGTAGATACAATAGCAACAGACCATGCGCCTCATACTAAAGAGGACAAAGAAAAAGGAGCACCAGGTTTATCTGGAATAGAAACATCTTTTTCGGTGACCTATACTAATCTAGTGAAATCTGGAAAAATAGATTTAATGAAATTATCTAAATTAATGTCAGCTAATGCTGGAAGGATAATGGAGGTTAAAAAAGGCAGAATAGAAAAAGGATATATTGCTGATTTAGTCCTTATAGATTTAAATAAGGAGATTACAATAGACAGTAATACATTCTTATCTAAGGGAAAAAATACTCCCTTTGATGGTATGAATTTCTACGGTGAAGTAATCATGACTTTAAAAGATGGAGAGACAAAGTATGTAAATAAAGAGTATAAAAACTAGGAGTGAAGATATGATAATAGATAAACTTTACAAAGAAGTACAAGCTAAAGGAAATGTCTGTATTGGACTAGACACACATTTAGATTATATTCCTGAGGATATAAAGCTGAAATATAAGGATGTAGATGAAATAATCTTTAGATTTAATAAAAAAATAATAGATTGTACAGAAGATATTACAGCAATTTATAAACTTCAAATAGCATATTACGAAGCTTATGGAATTAAGGGGTTAATAGCCTATAAAAAGACCTTAGAATATTTAAGGAGTCTAAAGGCTCTAACCATAGGAGATATAAAGCGTGGAGATATTCAATCTACGGCAGATATGTATGCAAAGGGGCATTTTGAAGGAGATTTTGAAGTGGACTTTATTACCCTTAATCCATATATGGGATTTGATAGCATTACACCTTATTTCAAATATTTAGATGAAGGAAATAAAGGCATATTTGTACTTCTTAGAACATCTAATCCAGGGGCTAAAGACATTGAATACTTAGATGTAAACGGAGAAAAACTTTATTATCATATTGGAAATAAATTAGAAGAATTAGGAACTAAATATATGGGGCAATTTGGATATAGTTTAATAGGTGGAGTAGTAGGAGGCACTCATACAGATGAGGCAATAGAAATAAGAGAAAGATACAAAAATATGTATTTTTTAATTCCTGGATATGGTGCACAAGGAGCTAAAGGACAAGATGTAAATCTTTATTTAAATAATGGGAACGGCGGAGTTGTAAATTCTTCAAGAGGAATAATAACAGCATATAAAAAGCATGAAGATGGCATCGGAAATTTTGAAAAATATACAAGAGAAGCAGTATTTTCCATGAGGGAGGACATAGGCTATGAAAAGTAGCTATAAAGATGGGATTATTGAATCTAATATAGAAATCAGTGAAAATATATACGAGATTATCCTTAATGGAGACTTTCAAGGTTTTCCAGGACAATTCTATATGATTAGAGGTTGGGAAGCTTTAGATCCATTTTTATCAAGACCTATTTCTATTGCAGATTTAAATAATGGTAAAATTACATTTTTATATGAAGTTAAAGGTAGAGGAACTCATATTATATCTAAGCTTAAAAAAGGAGATAAATTAAGTATACTAGGACCATTGGGCAATGGATTTAATATAAATACAAAGGGAAAAATTGCTTTAATATCTGGTGGAATAGGTATTGCACCAATGTTATATCTGGCTAAAAGCCTTAATATAAATGTAGATTTATACTGTGGCTTTAGAGATAAACCATATTTTTTAGAAACCATAGGACAATATGTAGATAATATATTTGTGGCAACAGATAATGGTGTAGAAGGACACAAAGGTTTTGTAACTGAATTATTTAATCCTATGGAATATGATTTAGTTTATACCTGTGGTCCAACTCCTATGATGAAAGTAGTAATGAATATATGTAAAGGAAAAGTACCTTTATATATTTCAATGGAAAATAGAATGGCTTGTGGAATAGGTGCTTGTCTTGGATGTACTGTGGAGACCATAAGGGGAATAGAAAGAGTATGTAAAGAAGGACCAGTATTTAAAGGGGAGGAGATAACTATTGACTAAGGTAAATATCTGCGGAATAGAATTTAAAAATCCTGTCATAGCTGCATCTGGTACCTTTGGATTTGGGAGAGAATTTGAGGAGTATTTTTCTATAGAAAAATTAGGTGGTATTTCTACTAAGGGACTTACATTAAATAAAAGGGATGGAAATAAAGGCATAAGAATTCATGAAACACCATCAGGGCTAATGAACAGCATAGGATTACAAAATCCTGGAGTAAAGGGATTTATCGAAGAAGAATTGCCATTTATGGAGAAGAAAGATACTGTAATATTGGCTAATTTAGGTGGTAGCACCATAGATGATTATTTAGAAGGAATAGAACTTTTAAATGAAACTTCAGTTCATATGATTGAACTAAATATTTCATGCCCCAATGTAAAGGAAGGCGGAATGGCATTTGGCATAAAATGCAATACTGCATCAGAAGTAGTAAAGAAGGCCAAAAGTATATCGAAAAAACCAATGATAGTAAAATTGTCTCCCAATGCTGAAAACATAAAAGAAATGGCTTATGCCTGTGTGGAAGCTGGGGCAGATGGACTGTCACTTGTAAACACATTTAATGCACTTGCCATAGATATTTATAAAAGGAAACCTATATTTAATAATATAACAGCAGGATTATCAGGACCATGTATTAAACCAATAGCTTTAAGGATGGTATATGAAGTAAGCAAGGTAGTGAACGTTCCAATAATAGGTATAGGAGGAATAATAAGTTCTGAGGATGCTATAGAATTTATTATGGCAGGAGCCACTGCCATTCAAGTAGGTAGCGGAAACTTTATTAATCCTAATATTTCTATAGATATTATTCATGGGATTGAGAGGTTTATGGAGAAAGAAGGAATTAAATCGTTGGAAGAAATCAGAGGAATAATTTAAAAACAGTGAATAGTTATTCACTAAATCAAGGGAGGAAAAAATATGATTATTGATTTACTTAAAGAATCAGATGCTTTACTTGAAGGACATTTTTTACTATCTTCAGGTAAACATAGCGATAGATATGTACAATGTGCAAAACTATTGCAATATCCAGATAAGGCAGCAAAAGCAGTATCATTTATTGTTGAAAAAGTTAAGGATTTGGATATAGATATAGTAGTGGGACCTGCCATGGGTGGAATTATAGTGGCTTACGAACTAGGTCGCCAATTAGGTAAACCTGCTGTATTTACTGAAAGAGAAGATGGGGAAATGAAGTTAAAAAGAGGATTTCATATAGAAAAGGGACAGAGAGTGATTATATCTGAAGATGTAGTAACTACTGGAAAATCAGCTTATGAAGCTATTAAGGTAGTAGAAGAACATGGAGGAATAGTAGTAGGCATAGCTTGTATTGCCAATAGGTCTAAAGGAGATATTAAATATCCTATTTATGGAGGAACTGATTTAGAAATAAAAACATATGATAAAGAGGAATGTCCTTTATGTAAAGAAGGACTAGAGATAGTAAAACCTGGAAGTAGAAAGATATAGTGATGCATGAGATGAATTCTCATGCAGTACTACGGCAAGGGAAGTAAGTTGACTTTCTTTAAATGATAATATAATTTCAACATTGCTTTAATACATAATCGAATATTAGAAAGATTCATCTAATTTTAACTAGATGAATCTTTTTTGTTAAGAACTTATATTAATTGTTTTTGATATATTATATTCAATCAATACCTTATATAATAAAATTTGAGTTGTATATTATAATGGATGGTACTTTCAAATATCGAGCAGTTATTAGCTCACGAGATTAATGGGAAAAACAAGAAAATGAAATATAGGAGTGAGGTAGGGTTATGTTAATCCGTAAATTATATGATGAGGAATTATATAAGGCTGTTGATTTACTAATTGAATGTTGGAATGATGATTATAGGGGAGTTGTTCTGACTAATACGATAGATAGAGAAGAAAAACTGAAATATCTTACGTCATGGATAAACGAAAAATATGATGATATAAGGCGGATTTATGGAGCTTTTGATGGAGAAAAATTTGCTGGTTTTGTAGGAGCAAGTATAGCGGAGAGGGAAGACAGTGATGATGGAGTAGAACTAAGTTATCTGTTTGTAAAACGGGAATATCGGAGACGTGGACTTGGTATTAAATTGATTAAAAGCATAGTAGATGAATTTAAGGTGTACGGATTTAGAGAGCTAATAGTGTATAATTGGCATGAAGTATCTTCTAATAAATACTATTTATATCTAGGTGGAAAAGTAAAAAAGCAGGTTGTTCAATCTCCTAAAGGGAAAGATACATTAGTTGACGTATTTGTTTGGAATTTAGCAGATATTATCAAAACATTAAATGACATGTTATATGCAAGAGATGTTCAGCATGGTGGGCTTCATGTGAAGAAAAAGCTTGATGAAAGCATCATAATCACAACAGACTGTTCGAATGATGACTATGATTGTGTTTGTAAAGGACTATTTAAACATAATGTAATGAAGACAGAAGGAGTATTAAGAAAGCCGGGTATTGATATTAATTTATATCTTAAAACTTCTGATGAAGAAACAATAGGAGCAATCTTATGTGATACTTTTAATTATTGCATGTATATTGATGTAATGTGGATTAATGAAAAATATAGAGGAAAAGGATACGGCAGGATATTGATTACTGAAGCAGAGAGAATGGCTAGAGAATATGGATGTATTTTTGCCCATACGTGTACATTTAGTTATCAATCACCATGGTTCTATAAAAGATGTGGATATGAGGTATTCTCTATACTAGATGATTACCCTGATGGTATAAAGCAGTACTTTTTAAAGAAAAGGTTCTAGGATAAATATGAGTTTCAGGGAAGAAAGAGGGAAACTATGGATATTGAAATTGTTAAAGTAAAAGAGGAAGAAAAAGAAATATTAGCACATTTAATTGAATTATATGAATATGACTTTTCGGAGTATGAAAATAATGATGTGAATTTTTTGTAATGAAGAAGTATCGCAGAAAGGGAATTGGAAGATATGCTGCCAAAAAGGTAGTTGAGCTGCACCCTGGAAAATGGGAATTAACGGTTCATCCTAATAATCAGGCATCGCATGTTTTTTGGGAAGCAGTAATAAAAGAAATCGTAGGTGAAGACTTTAATAAGTATTTAGATGTTAAAGATGTTTATGATGATACATTGGCAACTGCTTATACTTTTAGCAATAGATGAAATACAATTTAAATATTTCCTTTTAAAAGCACGTCACTTATATCAATACTGGTATAATGTCGTGCTTTTAACAAAACATCGAACTAAAAATATTTATTATTATCACTTATATATATTTGCTTTTTCAAAGAATATATTATAATATAAAAATATGATTTTTAACGATATAATAAATTTATAAGGTGGTGTTTTCAATGTACTTAAAGAATTATAAAACCGGCACATCCTCCATGCAAAGTCATACAAGATAAACGGTGGCAATTAGTTTGTATGGAGTAAAATGGTATGATTGCCAATATTCATTCTAACTTGTTTATGAATAAGTTGTTTATAATGTAGACTTTGCGTCCTTAGAACAAAATTTTTTAAGGGGTGAGGTTAGAATGAAATATATTAAAGCAAATAATATTTTCCCAGAAGAATTATTAGAACAAATACAAAAATATGTACAAGGGGAATTAGTATATATTCCTAAGCCAGAAGGGGTTAGAAAGAAATGGGGAGAAAATTCAGGTCATAGAGTATATTTAGATCATAGAAACAGCCAAATTCGTGAAAAGTTTCTTGTGGGATTATCTATGGATGAACTGTCAGAGGAATTTTGCCTTTCCATTGAAAGTATTAAAAGAATTGTTTATTCTAAATAAAATATTAAAAAGATTCATCTAACTTTAATTAGGTGAATCTTTTTTGTTAAGAACTTATATTAATTGTTCTTGATATATTATATTCAGCCAATGCTCTATATAATAAAAATTAAGAAATCATATATTTTAAAACTTATATTTATGGAGGATAAATAAATGAAAGAAATTGATTTAAACAAACATGCTTGGGGCCAAGTATCGAAAGATCATTATGAAGCATTTAAAAAAAAGCTATTAAATGAGACCCATGAGTTTAATATGTATATAAAAAATGAAATTGGTGATTTAAAAGGCAAAAGGGTTATACATCTTCAATGTAATACAGGAGCTGACACAATACTTTTAGCAAAGATGGGAGCAAGAGAAGTAATAGGTGTTGATTTAGTACCAGATAATATTTTTTATGCTAAAAGGCTTGCCAATGATCTAAATGTAGAAAATATTGATTTCATTGAGTCTGATATTATGACATTAATGGAAAAACATAATGAAAAATATGATGTAGTTTTTGTTTCGGAAGGTGCTATTGGTTGGCTTCCAGACCTGAATAAGTGGGCAAAAACGATTAGACATCTTTTAAACGATAATGGATTTGTTTACGTTTTTGATTCTCATCCGTTTTTCTTGACCTTTAATACAGATAAACTTGCGAAAAATGAAATGGAGATTCAGTATCCCTACTTCAGCAAAATTCCTGATGAGGAAGATTCAATTGGTGGATATGTTTCAGCACCCAAACATGGTGTAAAAGCATATTTTTGGATGTACACAGTTTCTGACATCATTAATGCTCTTACAAATGCTGGTTTGCATATAAATTACTTTAATGAATATAAGGAAAACTTCTTCAATGCTGGGGGCATGAAAAATGTAGGGAATGGATTGTTTAACCTTGAATATAATGTTGATAAATTTCCGATGTCATTTAGCATAAAAGCCACTGTTTATTAGTTAAGTCATAATAACTTGTTATATAGAAATACAAATACTAAAAGCTATAGGATTCCTGAAATCTCATAGCTTTTAGTGCTTTGTTTTTGAGTAAATAATGGAAGGAGTATTAACTTAACAGAATATAACCTTGGAAATTATTTATTATTTTTTGTTTCTTTATATAAATCTGAACCAATAGTTTCATCTTTATCTTTAACTATAGAATCTAATAGATTTCCATTGGTCCCAAGCAATACATCTTCTGGTATGCTTATAAAACTACCTCGTGGTGGAAAATCTTCACTATTTCGATAAAATCCTGTTTTTTTCCAATCCTCATTATCATTGGAAATGTTGGAGTTTGTTTTGTTGACAGGTTCAGTATAATAAGGTTGATTAAATTTATGTTTATCTTTCAAATAAATCACCTCCATATAATAATAGTATTTACAAGATAACAATTAATATTAAGGAAAAGTTTTCTATAATGTGTTATTAACATATTTAATTTTTATATTAATAATTTTAAAGTATAAATTAAATATGTTAATTAATGTGTTGACAAAATTAACAAAATATACTAATATCATATTAGGAAATAAAAAGTAAGATAATTTTGAATTATAAAACGGGGGGATAATATGAAAGAACTTTTAATGAAACGGAAATCACGATTTATGATGTACATATTGGCTTGTTTTATACCAGTGTTAGATAGTACTTTAGTAAATTTAGTTATGTCAATGATAATAGGTAGTATTCAAGTAGGTACAAAGGAAAACTTCCTTAAGGTTTTATGGCTTTCATTGGGAGTTATAATATTAGGTGCTATATTATATATCGTGTCTAGATTTATGAGAATATCCTATATGAGAGACACATTACTTGATGTTAGACTTTTAGCCTTTCATAAGATATTAAACTCATCTTATAAAGAATTTAGTAAAAAGTCTAAGGATACTTATATTTCAAATTTAATCAACGATATAAATTTATTTGAAAGCAATTTTTTCTTACAACTTATTAATGTAATATATCGTGGAGGTATATATGTAGTATCTCTGACTATTATAGCTTTTTTAGATTTAAAGTTCGCCATAGGTGCATTTGCAATTTCAATATTTTTATTCTTAATTAGTAAGACCTTTGAAAAAAAGACAATATCTCTTCAGGAAGAAGTATCAGAATATAATGAAGATTTTGCTGTAAATATATCCAATACATTTAATGGATTAGAAATATTGAAATTAAACAATATTGAAGATCAATTTCTTTCAAAATCATTGAAATCCATTATAGGACTTGAGAAAAAGAAATTTAGTTACAATGTTTATACAGATAGTCAAAGAAGAGTTATGGAGTTCTTAGGATTTGGATTTGTAATGATTGCTCTAGTATATTTATCCACTTTAATGAGTAAAGGAATATCTTTAACTAAAATTACTTATATGTTTCAATTGTCCAACGGCTGTATATGGAATATTACATCTATTTTACCTTTATTTAATCAATTGAAATCATCAGCTAAAATATTTGATAAAATCACAAAAGTAGATGAGGAAAATTCAACAGCAGTAGATAAAGAAAAAGATTTTGTATTTACAGATAAAATCAAAGTAAAAGATTTATATTTTGAATATGATGGAAAAGAAATACTTAAAGATGCCTCTTTTACCATAGAGAAGGGGAAAAAGTATTTGCTTAAAGGAGCCAGTGGTGCAGGTAAATCTACTTTAATTAAACTTTTATCCATGACTTATGATGATTATAAAGGTGAAATAATAGTAGATAATGTGTCCTATAAAGATATAAAAGAATCCAGCTTAAATGACAAGGTTTCCTTTATATATCAAGATGTGTTCTTATTTGAAGATACTATCTACAATAATATAGCTTTATATAAATCTTATGAGGAAGAAAGAATTTTAAGAGCCGCAAATCAAGCGGGGTTAGATGGACTTATTGGAAAAAAAGAAAATGGAATAAATGAAATGCTGATGGAGAATGGAAAGAATCTATCTGGTGGAGAAAGACAAAGAATTTCTATTGCAAGAGCCATAGTAAAAGATTCAGAGATACTATTTGTAGATGAGGGGACATCAAGCCTTGATGAAGAATTAGGCAGAAAGGTAGAAGAAACTATTCTTTCCTTGGATTGTACAGTTATTGCCATATCCCATAGATATTATGAAGGAATAACAGAGAAATATGACTATGTATTGGAAATTAAAAATCAGCATATCTACAAATATGATTCAAAAGAATATTTTATGGAGGTGGCAATATGAAGAAAACCATAAGGAAATCTATGATATATTTGATTTTAGCATTTTTAGTATTGACTATTGGAATCTCCATAGATGGATATGTAAGTATCAGCATGATGAAAATAATAGACTCAGCCTTAGAAGGCAATATGACGTTGTTTAAAAGTGAAGCTGTGAAAATATTTATACTTATTGGATTATCACTTCCATTTAGTATTTTGATTTCATATACAAGAGGATTATACATATATAAATCCTTAGTAAAAACAAAGATAACTTATATGGAAAGATTATTTGCTAAAAATATAAATGAGTTTCAAGCTGAGAATAATGGAGTATACTTATCATCTATGACTAATGATATGAACAATATAGAGAAAAAATATTTAGAAGGAATATATGAAGTTGGAAATAGTTTTATTGGTTTTTTAATATCATTTATAGTTATAGCTTCTGTAAGTCCATGGGCTTTGTTTATTGGAATCGGTATATCTGTAGCATCTGTTGTTTTATCAATGATAGTAGGAAAACCATTACAAAAACATGAAAAACATAGGGCAGAATTATTTGAAGGATATACATCATATATAAAAGAAGTTCTTGGAGCCTTTCAAATAATTAAAGCTAATAATTTAAATGAAAAAGTAAAAGATGATTTTTATAATAAAAGTAAAGATATTCAATATAAGGGATATACAATAGATAAAATTCATACTTATACTCTGTCTATACAACAGTTTATAGTATATGCTTCTACCTTTTCTATTTTACTTATATCAGCGTTTATGGCAATAAAGGGTTCCATTACTACAGGAGCAGTTATTTTAATAATAAATAATATGGGCAGAGTAATATTTCCACTGATGAATTTAGGAGAGTGGTTTCCAAAAATATTTTCAGTAAAATCATTATTTACAAAACTAGATCATAGTCTTGAAAATCATGAGGATTACGAGGAAACAACGGAGTTAAATAATTTTAAAAATACAATAGAATTTCAAAATGTATTCTTTAGCTATGATAATAAGGAGATTTTAAATGATATTAGCTTAAATATTACTAAAGGTGAAAAATATTTGGTAATAGGACCTAGTGGCGGTGGTAAATCTACTTTGCTTAAACTTTTAAGGAAATACTTTAACCCTACCAAAGGTAAAATATTAGTAGATGGAAATGACTTAAAGGATCTTAAGAAGGAGAGCTATTTTAAAAATATTTCCAATGTAGAACAACAAGTATTTTTATTTGAAGATACCCTCCGTAACAATATTGCTTTATACAAAGACTATAATGATGATGAGATTAATCTTGCAATAGATAAAGCTGGTCTAAAAGACTTTTTAAAGGCTTTACCAAATGGATTAGATACTATGATTTATGATAATGGAAAAAATATTTCTGGAGGAGAACGGTCTAGAATAGCCATAGCAAGAGGACTTCTAAATAAGTCAGATATAATATTTCTTGATGAGGCATTTGCAAGTTTAGATAGTAATGTAGCAAGGGAAATAGAAAATACATTACTTGATTTAGAAGGAGTGACCATAGTAAATGTAAGTCATGTAATATTTGAAGAGACTAAGAATAGATATAATAAAGTTTTTACAGTAAAGAATAAGGCTGTTATATAAATAGGCTAGAGTAGAGGACTCTAGCTTATTTTTATGACCTAACCCAGTGAACGAACGTAGTGAGTGAACTGTAGGTAGGTCAAAGGTAACGAGCAAATAGATTTGAGTTTCGAGACTGTGGAATATAACAGATAGAAAAGGCTTCTCAAATAGGTCTAAAGAAGCCTTTTTTATATATTTCTAGAAATAAAGATTATATTGTTTGAAAAAGATTATAAAAATGAGTAAAATGATATATGGGAGTGATAAAATTGTTTAATAGAAATATGAACTTAGATAATTTAGATAAAGATATATTACTTAAAAATAAAATACCATTATTATATAGTGAACCTAGCTGGACTAAACTATTTGGAAATGTAGATAACAAGAAAATTGAAAATGCTAAAGAAGAACTTATGGAACTAGTATCTAGAGAAAAGGAACTGGAGATACAAAATAAAGAATTACAAAAACAAAAGCTAAGGTCTATGAAAATGATTCTTGGAATATCTGATTCTGTCAACAATGAAAGTAAAGTTGAAAATATAGGACTTTTAGATGAATATAAAGAACAAATACTACAAATAAATCAGGCTTTAGATGAATTGACATTTCAACTTGAAACTATTCCTAAAGAAATAAGAGAAAGCAATCTACAGTTACTTAAAGCAACAATTGAGTACAGCTACAGTGAGTTGAAGATTAGGGAAAAGTTTGTAAAGGAAGCCAATAGCGAAATAGAGACTTTGAGAGCAAGATTAAAGATTTTAATAGACACAAAACATAACTATGAAGAGTGGATAAATGAAACTTACACTTTTTTACATGGAGTTTTGGGCTCTGAGGAGATAGAAAAAATTGATAAAGAGAGATTAAAATAATATGAACGATAAAAACAAACTATTTACAGGAATAGATATTGTAAATATAAATAGAATAAAAAAAATTTTATTGACAAAGAAAGATTCTTTTTATAGTAGAATATTTACAGAAAATGAAATAAAATATATATCAAAAGGTGGACATAAAGCTACAACTGTAGGCGGTATATTTGCAGCTAAGGAAGCTGTAAGCAAGGCTCTAGGAACAGGTATATCCACTGTGGAATGGAAAAATATTGAGGTTTTACACGATGGAAGGGGTAAGCCTTATATAAATTTAATTGGAAATGGAAAGTTAAGAATGACTGACCTAGGAATAGAAAGTATGGATTTATCAATTTCCCATGAGGAAGATTATGCCATAGCTTTTGTAGCAGGATACTCTAATATTTCTCCCATTGGAAATATAGATGATTCTATTAAAATGTTATTACCCAAAAGAGAAAAGGAAAGCCATAAGGGAACTTATGGAAAAGTAGGTATAATAGCTGGAAGCAAAGGTATGACGGGCTCAGTGTACTTAGCATCACAGGCGGCTCTTAGGACTGGTTCTGGTCTTGTTTATACAATTGTACCACAAGCTATTGAGACTATAATGAGTATAAAATTAACAGAGGCCATAATAAAACCAGTCAAAGACAATGAAGGATTCTTTTCTAAGGAATCCTTAAATGGTATATTAAATGAAATAAAGGGATTGGATGTAATAGCCATTGGACCAGGTATAGGAGCAGATAAAGATAGATTATATATAATCCAAGAGGTTTTAAAAAATTATACTAAGCCAATAGTAATAGATGCAGATGGAATAAATTCCCTTTCATTTAACTTAAATATTCTCAATAATCACACAAGTTCAATTATTATTACACCGCACCCCAAGGAGTTAGCCAAACTATTAAATAAGAGTACTAGAGATATTCAAGAAAATAGAATTTATTATTCTAAATATATATCTAAGAAATATAATATAATAGTAGTCCTTAAAGGATTTAATACTATTGTGGCCTTGCCTACAGGTGAAATATATATCAATGGTACTGGAAATCCAGGAATGGCTACAGCAGGATCTGGAGATATACTTACAGGAATCATAGCTTCTTTCATCGGTCAAGGAATAAAACCAGAAGATGCGGCAAAACTAGGAGTATTTTGCCATGGGTTGGCTGGAGACTTGGCAAGTTATGAAAAAGGCGAATATGGAATTATAGCTACAGATATTTTAGAAAACATTCCTTATAGTATTAAAAAAATCCTAGAGTAAAGGCTGGTGTAATATTGAAAAGGTTTTTTATATTTATGATAGCTATTACTATTTTACTTACAGGATGTAGTCCCAAGAATAATGAAAATACATTAGATAAAAATAAAAAGCTGCTATCAAAGATAGAAAAAGCTTATGAAAACTATGGTGGATATAAATGCAAGGCCAATATAAGAATAACTTCAGGTGATACGGTTTCAGAATATACAATTGAAGAAAGCTATAATAAATCAAATGATTATAGATTAGAAATCCTAAGCCCTAAAGAAAGTAAAGGCATAGTAATACTAAATACCGATGATAAAATTTTTGTAGAGCATCCATCTATAAATCAATCCATATCATTGGTGGCAATAAAATCTTTAAATAATCAGATGATTGTGGGAGATTTTCTAAACAACTTACAAAATGTAGAAAATATCTCTATAGATGAAATAAATGGAAAGGAGCATATAGTTTTTGAGCTTAAATTAGATGAAAAAAATAAATATAGAGATTTAACTAAGATTTGGGTAAGGAAAAAGGATTTTGTCCCTTATAAATTAAATGTATTAGATCAGAATGGTTTGCTACAGATGGAAATTACTTATGAAGATTTTAAGTTTCTTAAAGACTAATGAGTATTATAAGGAGGACTGTCAAATGTATACCTTAGATGAAATAAGACCAGTATGGGCAGAAATTAACTTAGACAATTTAGCTCATAATATAATGGAAGTACGAAAACACATAAAGGAAAATACATTAGTTACTGCTGTAGTGAAGGCAAATGGTTACGGGCATGGCTCTATAGATATAGCAAGAACATTACTTAATAATGGTGCTGATAGACTGGCTGTTGCCACTGTAGGAGAAGCTATAGAGCTGAGACGTGCAAATATAAATGACAGTATTTTAATATTAGGCTATACATCACCTAATAATTATGAAGCCATATTAAAATATGATTTGATACAAACCATATATAATTATAGTGATGCTAAAAAACTATCTAGTAAGGCAATAGAATTAGGGAAAAAGGCTACTATTCATATTAAAATTGATACTGGAATGGGTCGAATAGGGTTTGAAGCCAATGAAGAAACTGTAGAAGATATATTGAAAATATCCAAACTTCAAAATATATATGTTGAAGGAATATTTTCTCACTTTGCTAAAGCTGATGAATTAGACAAATCCTATTCCACAATACAGTTTAAAAGATATATGGAAATTATAAATAAACTAGAAAACAGGGGATTAAATATAAAAATTAAACATATGTCAAACAGTGCAGGAATTATAGATTTGAGAGATTATGATTTGGATATGGTAAGGGCTGGAATAATGATTTATGGTCTTTATCCTTCAGATGAAGTAAATAAGGAATACATAGTGCTAAAACCAGCAATGGCGTTAAAAACTAAAATAGTGCATTTGAAAACTGTATCCAGGGGAACTGGTATAAGTTATGGGCATACTTTTATAACAGAAAGGGAATCTAAAATTGCAACTATACCTATTGGATATGCAGATGGATTTACAAGACTATTGAGTAATAAGGCAGAGGTTTATATAAGAGGAAAAAGGGCAAAAATAGTAGGAAATATATGTATGGATCAATGTATGATAGATGTAAGTCATATAGAAAACATAGAATTAGGAGATGAAGTAGTTATATTTGGATATGAGAAGGGGCATCCTCATGTTGATGAACTTGGAGCAAAGCTTGGTACAATAAATTATGAGATTATTTGTATGGTAAGTAGAAGAGTACCTAGAGTTTATATATCAGATGGCAAAATTGTGAAAATAAAGGATTATTTACTGGAATAAGGTTTAAAAGGAATAAACAATGAATAGGTTGACATATACAATATAATGAATATATAATTATCTTAGGCTATTTTAAATTTTTATAAGGAATAGGAAGGTTCTACATTTGGATATTTTATAAATAATGAACTTTTCTATCAATAGGTTTCAACAAAAGTTATATTTATACTGCAATTATAAGAATCTGTAATATGGGGGTGGATCTATATGGCTGAGACTAGAAGGATTATGATTAGTTTACCTAATAGCCTCCTTGAGGAAGTTGATGTTATGGTACCGATGGAGTACAAAAATAGGTCTGATTTTGTAATAGAAGCTATGAGACTATTTATCAACGAAAAAAAGAGAATAGAAGTTGCGGAAAAGATGAAAGAAGGGTATAAAGAGATGAGTCAAATAAATTTAACTCTTGCAGAAATAGGGCTAGAGCAAGACATTCTTGATTTAGTAATATATGAAGCAAGACTAACGGGGCGTGAGATATTATGATAGTTAAAAGAGGGGATATATACTATGCAGATTTAAGCCCTGTTATTGGGTCTGAACAGGGGGGAGTAAGGCCAGTTCTTGTTATTCAAAATGATATTGGTAATAAATATAGTCCTACAATTATTATTGCCGCCATTACATCACAGATAAACAAGGCAAAGCTGCCTACTCATGTAGAAATTAATGCTCCAGAATATGGGTTACCGAAGGACTCAGTAGTCCTTCTGGAGCAAATAAGAACAATAGATAAAAAACGGTTACGAGAAAGAATTGGAAGATTCAATGAAGAAATGATGGCAAATGTAGATGAGTGCCTAAAAATAAGCTTAGGGTTAGTAGAACTATAAAAATACATACATATTTAAAATAAGCATTGAATATGCTTATTTTTTTGTTGTTTTTGTAGTATAATGAAGACAGTTAATAGTTAATAGTGAAAAGTGAATAGTTTAAAACCAATGAAAAACAATGGTGTACTTTTGATTACTGAACTATTCACTATTAGTTATCCACTATTCACTAAGAAAAGGGAGGTACATAAAGTGAGTAAATTTAAGAAAGCTTGTGTTGGAGTTAGCTCAGTTATTATTCTTCTAGGGGCTACAGTAGTATTTTCAGAGCCAGGTTCTGAAAGTGATCCATTAGTAAGTCTTAGTTATGTGGAAAAGAAAATAGAACAACTAAAATACTATGTAGACGAAAAAATAGGAAATAAAAATAATGAAAATATGACGGTAAATTCATGGGAAGCAGTTGAAGTGCTGAAAGGACAATCATTAATATGTAAAGATGGTACAGAAATAATTCTAAGGTCTGGTGAAGCCAAAGCAATTGCCATAATAAGCAATGGTATAGAAAATGGACTTACAAATGTAACCATAGGTAAGGATTTAAGAATGGATGAAAACATTCAAGCAAATCACTTACTGATAGTGCCTAGAGATGATGGAAGAGGAGCAAGAGCTACAAAAAATAGTTTTTTCCTAGTGAAAGGAAATTATGAAATTAGATAGGAAGTGAACTTATGGCTAATATAAGAGAATATAAAAATAATGATGAAAAAGAAATAATAGAGTTATTTAATAAAGTCTTTAATACTAATAGGAAAGAAGAATATTGGAACTGGCAATTTATGGAGAACCCTGCTGGAAAATCTGTAATAGTGCTGGCAGAAGATGATTCTAAGATAGTAGGACAGTGTACTCTGTTACCTACTGTAATGTTAGTTAGAGGAGAAGAAGTATTAGCAGGACAATCAATAGACACCATGATAAATGAGGATTATAGAGGCAAAGGTATACATAAAGAACTTGCCAATAAATCTTACGAAATAGGTGTAAATAACAACATAGAGTTTAGGTTCGGATTTCCTTCAAAAATGGCCCTAAGAGGTTTACTAGGTGGTATTGGTGGATCCTTTGTAGCAGATATCCCTCTTTTCACAAATTATTATAGGTTAGATAATATTCTATTAAATATTGTAAAAATAAAATTTCTAGCAAAAATATTATCCATACCTTTACATGGTCTAATTAAATTTGTATATAAGGAACAAAAAATAAAGATAAAAGAAAACTATATAATTAAAGAAATAGATGAATTTGATGAAGATTTTGATAATCTATGGAACAAGATTAAATCAGATAGTCCTATAATGACTAAAAGAGATAGCAAATTTTTAAATTGGAGAATAAAGAATCATCCAAATATAGATTATAAAACCTTTGGTGCTTATTTAGATAATGAATTAGTAGGATATATAATTACTAAAATTGAAAAAAGAGAAATAAGAAATAACCCTAATATAAGACTTGGCAGTATGGTAGATATTGTGGGAATCAACGAAGATACAGTAGCTGCTTTATATTTTAAAGCAAAGGAATATTTTAAAAGTCAAAATACAGATTTAGTAGCAACATGGGCATCAGAATCCATGCAGTATAGAGGATTACTAGTGAAATTAGGATTTGTTAAGACTAGAAGCACTATACCTTTTGTTGTGAAAAACCTTACTGAAAATCAGGATTTAGAAAAATTTATTTTAGATGAAAAGAATTGGTATATAATGCCTATAGAGTCAGATTTTTATTAGGAAGTGATTGTATGATAAGAAAATTAATTAAGATGTTGCTTAAATACCCTATTATGTTTATAAATCGTATATATCTATGGTTTTATTTTAAGGGAAGTAAAATTAATGATGATTATATAAAAATAATTCCTAAAGGGAATGAAAAAATCCTTGTATTGTCTCCCCATGTAGATGATGAAACCATTGGTTTAGGTGGGACTATTATTAAATATCATAGCTCAGGAAGCAAAATGTCCTTAGTATATTTAACTGATGGAAGTGGAAGCACTAGTTATAAATCTAAAGAAGAGACAGCTAAGGAAAGAATGGAAGAAGGATATAAGATTAAAGAAAGCTATGGATTTCACAGTATCTACTTTTTAGAAAAAGTAGATGGAACTTTGGATTCTAAGGATAAAAACCTGATTGAAGAAATCTTAGAAATTTTAAATAAGGAAAAACCAGATATTATTTTCAGTCCTTTTTTAATTGATGGAAATATAGACCATGTAGAAACTACAAAAACTTTAGAAAAAGCTTTAAAAATATGGAATGAACAATTTGAAAACATATATCTATATGGAGTAAATAGTTTAATAGACCCTAAAATCATTAACAGAACCAGTTTCTTAGATGAAAAAATATATAAGGAGAAACTAAGTAAGTTTGATATTTTTCAATCACAGTGGGCAATGGGATTTAGTGCTTTTAACTTATTAGATAGAAGAAGAGCATTGATGTATAAAAAAAGCTACGCTGTTGAAAACTTTGTAAGTGTAAATTATATGATATTAAAAGAAATAATAGATAAGCTAGAAAAAGAAAAGTTTAATCCACAGATATTCAAGCAAATAAGTAGTGAATTTACTTTAATTCATGCAATTATGAAATCAAAAGAAGAAAAGAAAATTTATAACAAGTCAGTAAAAGAAATATTAGAAAATAAAGATAGGAGGTAGCTCCCACGGAGCATATTAAAATGAAAGTACTTCATCTAATCAGTGGGGGAGATACAGGTGGTGCTAAGACCCATATAATCTCTCTAATAAAAGCAATAGACAAGTTAATAGATGCCAAAATCATATGTTTTATTGAAGATACCTTCTATCATGATGCTAAAGCTACTGGTATTCCCATAGAAGTATTTAAACAAAAGAGTAGATTTGATATGTCAGTAGTAGGTAGGTTGGCAGAAGAAGTAGAAAAACAAGGATATGATATTATTCACTGTCATGGGGCTAGGGCTAATTTCATTGGTATGTTTTTAAAGTTAAAGGTAAAGAAACCCTTTATTACAACAATCCATAGTGATTACGAATTGGATTTTAAAGATAATTTTTATAAGAAAATCATTTTCACCACATTAAATAAATTTGCTCTTCAAAGATTCAAATATTTTATTGCAATTTCTGATACCTTTAAAGATATGTTGGTTCAAAGAGGATTTAAGAAGGACAGAATATTTACTGCATATAATGGTATAGATTTAGACAGCAGTATGGAATATCTCTCCAAAGAAGAATTTTTTCAAAGACATGAAATTGATTACAAAGGAGAGACCGTAGTAGGAATTGCAGCAAGATTGGATTTAGTAAAAGACCATGAAACCTTTATTAGAGCAGCTTCAAATGTGTTGCAGAAAAGAAAAGATGTTATATTTCTAATTGCAGGAGATGGAAATGAGAGACAAAGACTAATGTCATTGGCTAAGGAGTTAAAGGTAGAAGAAAATCTACATTTTTTAGGTTACATAAAAGACCCAAATTCATTTTTTAATGCCATAGATATAAATGCCTTAACTTCAGTTAGTGAATCCTTTCCCTATGCAATATTAGAAGGGGCAAGGCTTAAAAAGACAATAATATCCACCAATGTAGGAGGAATAAGTAAACTAATAGAAGATGGTAAAAATGGATATTTAGTTGATGTAGGAGATATAGAAGCTTTAAGCAATAGAATAATAGATTTAGTAGAGAATAAAGAAAAAATTCAAAATATGGGTGAAAATCTATTTAATAAAGTAAAAGAAATGTATTCATCAGAAGCTATGGCGAGAGAGCATCTAAAAATCTATGAGAAGATATTAAATAATAGTGGATTAAGAGATTCAATTCTTTTATCTGGATATTATGGATTTGATAATAGTGGTGATGATGCTATACTAAAGGCAATAGTAAAAGATATTAAAGCCTATAATAAAGATATAAGTATAAATGTACTCTCTAATAATCCTGCAAAAACTGAAGAGATATATAATGTAAATGCAGTAAATAGATTTGAATTTAAAAAAGTATATAAGGCTATGAAGAACTCCACTCTATTTATTTCAGGTGGTGGGTCTTTATTACAGGACATAACCAGCACAAGGTCCTTACTATATTATCTATCAACAATAAGGTTGGCAAAATTATATAATAAGCCTGTAATGGTATATGCCAATGGAATAGGACCTATTAAAAAGAAGCTAAATAGAATTTTAACTAGAAGTACATTGAATAAAGTTGATTTAATTACTCTTAGAGATAAGGATTCTGAAGATTTTATTAAGGTCTTAGGAGTAAAGAATAAAAATATAGTAGTAACAGCAGACCCAGTATTTACTTTAGAGCCAGCTCCAGAACCTAGGATACAAGAAATATTTGAGAAAGAAGAAATACCTAGACATAAAAAGTTTATTGGAATTTCAGTGAGAAAGTGGAAAGATAATGAGAATTTAATTAAGGTTATGGCGGAAGCCATAGATTATATAGTAGAGAAGTATGATGTAAATGTGATTTTGATACCTATGCACTATCCAGAGGATTTAGAAATAAGTCTTGATATAAATAGTATGGTTAGGAAAAATGGTTCTTATGTAATAAAGGAGAAATATGGTGTAGAGGAGATAATGGGGATAATAAGAGAATTAGAAATAATTGTTGCCATGAGACTTCATTCCTTAATTTATGCAGCAACTCAAGAGATACCTATGGTAGGTTTATCTTATGATCCAAAAGTTGATGGAATCTTACGTTCTCTAGATATGGATTATATATGTAGTATTGAGACTTTATCATATGATGATTTATTAGAAAAAATAGATTATATATGGAATAATCGAACCAATCTCAATAAACATTTAAAAGAACAGCATAAGGAGCTAGAAGAAAAAGCATTATCTAATGTGGAAATGGCGTTAGATTTAATAAAAAAGTAGGTGATTGTAATTAAAACTTTAGAAATATTTGGAGTAAAAATATATAATACAACTTTACAAGAGGCAACATTACAATTAGAAGAATATCTTAAAGGAGAAAAATTAAAAGCTATTTACACCCCTAATACAGAAATTGTAATGGTTGCAAAGGACGATGAAAGTCTTAAAGATTTAATTAATAGGGGTGATCTAATAGTACCAGATGGAATAGGGTTAATATATGCTTCTAGAATTAAAAAAAAGCCATTACAAGAAAGAGTAACAGGATTTGATTTATCTATAAATTTACTTAAAATAGCCAATGAAAACTCCTATAGTATTTATTTTTTTGGTGGAAAAGATGGAGTTGCTAAAATGGCAGCGGAAAATGTAAAAAAGGATTATCCAAATATTAGAATAGCAGGACACCATCATGGGTATTTTAAAGGTATCCATGTGGGATATGAGAACCATGAAGAAGAAGTAAAAGTTATAGATAATATTAATTCTTTAAATCCAGATATAATATTTGTAGGATTAGGATTTCCTAAACAGGAAATTTGGATAGATGCCAATAAAGACAAGATTAAGGCAAAGGTAATCATAGGAAATGGCGGAGTAATGGATATATTAGCTGGAAACTCTAAAAGAGCCCCTGAAATATATCAGAAATTAGGACTTGAGTGGTTGTATAGATTAGTTAAAGAACCTTCAAGAATAAAACGACAAATAGTTTTACCAAAGTTCATGCTAAAAGTATTATTTTCTAAAGACATTATAAAGTAGGAAGGGGAATTTTATGAACAACGGCCACAAATGGTATAAAACTTTATTTTCTTATATTTTAATAACTATAGGGGTATTTTTGATGTCAGTATCCTTACTATATTTTCTTGCACCAAATACCATAGCTCCAGGGGGAGTTACAGGTTTTGCTGTAGTTTTAGAGAAGGTATCTAAAGTCCCTATATATTTAACAAACTTGGCTATAAACATTCCATTGTTTCTCTTAGGTGCAAAAACATTAGGAAAAGATACAGCTATAAAAACATTATATGCAACATTTTTATTATCCTTATTTTTAAAATTTTTAAAACCAACAGTTTTAACTCATGACTTCTTACTGTCCTCCATATTTGGGGGAGTATTAATGGGTATAGGACTAGGTATAGTCTTTAAATTTGGAGGAACTACGGGTGGAACAGACTTAGCAGGTTCTATTTTAAATAAAAAATTTCCAAATTTAAGCGTAGCCACATTTATGACTATGATTGATTTTTGTGTAGTTATATTTGCAGGTATCGTTGAGAAAAATATTGAAATATCCCTATATTCAGTTATAGCCATGTTTGTTATAATGAAAGTAATAGATATGATTTTAGAAGGAATTGGATATTTAAAGGGATTTTATATTGTTACAGATATGCCTGAAGAAGTAAGTCAAAGACTTATGGTAGAAATTGATAGAGGGGTTACTGCTCTTAAAGGAAAAGGTATGTATACAAAGGCGGATAAAGATGTTTTGCTATGTGTAGTTAGCAGATCTCAGTTTAGTAAGGTAAAAGAAATAGTAAAAGAAGTAGATCCATTTGCATTTATTATGGTATCTGAAATGTCTGAAGTAGTA
The DNA here is from genome assembly GCF_018917845.1 of Tissierella pigra. Taxonomy (NCBI): domain Bacteria; kingdom Bacillati; phylum Bacillota; class Tissierellia; order Tissierellales; family Tissierellaceae; genus Tissierella; species Tissierella pigra. The sequence continues at coordinate 2,755,379 of NZ_JAHLPJ010000001.1, read as the reverse complement.
GGTGAAGGATTTACAGATGAAAAGAAAAAATAGGAGGTAGATAGGAAAATGGAATTAAAAGAAATAGCTCGAAAAATAAGAGTTGATATTATTGAAATGTTAGAAGAATCACAATCAGGACACCCTGGAGGTTCATTGTCAGCAGTTGAAATATTAACAGCATTATACTTCAAGGAAATGAATATAGATACTTCTAATCCAAAATGGGAGGATAGAGATAGATTTGTACTTTCAAAGGGTCATGGTACACCAGTATTATATGGTACTTTAGCAGAAAGAGGATTTTTTCCTAAGGAAGAACTGAAGAACTTTAGAAAAATGGGTTCTATACTACAGGGACATCCTGATATGAAGGAAATACCAGGGGTTGATATGACCACAGGTTCTTTAGGACAAGGTTTGGCTGCTGCAAATGGCATGGCTTTAGCAGGTAAACTGAATAATAAGGATTATAGAGTATATGGAGTAATAGGAGATGGAGAATGTCAAGAGGGTCTAATATGGGAGGCTGCAATGCTTTCAGCTCACTATAAACTAGACAATATTACAGTGTTTTTAGACCATAACGGACTTCAAATAGATGGATCTAATAAAGATATAATGAATATTGAACCAATAGATGAAAAGTTTAAATCATTTGGATGGAATGTATTGACCATAGATGGTCACTCTATAGATGAAATACTTGAATCAATAGAGAAGGCAAAAGCAACTAAAGATAAACCAACAATAATAATAGCTAAAACTTCTAAGGGAAAAGGAGTATCATTTATGGAAAATCAAGTAGGTTGGCATGGAAAAGCTCCATCAAAAGAAGAAGCTCAAAAAGCCTTAGAAGAATTAGGAGGTGCTAAATAATGATTGCAACTAGAGATGCCTATGGAGAAGCTTTGAAAGAATTAGGTGGAATAAATGAGGATATTGTAGTATTAGATGCAGATCTTTCTGGTTCTACAAAAACATCCGTATTTGCAAAGTCTTTCCCTGAAAGATTTTTTAATGTAGGTATAGCAGAGCAAAATTTAATAGGTACAGCAGCAGGACTTGCTACAGCTGGAAAGATTCCTTTTGCAAGTACTTTTGCTATGTTTGCAACAGGACGTGCCTTTGAAATCATAAGGAACTCCGTATGTTATCCAAACTTAAATGTAAAAATAGCTGCAACCCATGCAGGGTTAACAGTAGGAGAAGATGGGGCAACTCATCAGGCATTAGAAGATATTAGTTTAATGAGGTCTTTACCTAATATGGTGGTTTTAAGCCCAGCAGATGGTATAGAAGCGAAACAATGTATATATGAGGCAGCTAAACATTATGGACCAGTATATATAAGACTTGGGAGAGCAAAGACTCCAGTAATATTTGATGAAAATTATAAATTTGAAATAGGTAAAGGTGTAGAACTAAAAGAAGGAACAGATGTAACGATTATAGCTACAGGAGTCATGGTAGAAAGAGCCTTAACTGCTTCAGAAAAGCTTTTGGAAGAAGGGATTAAAGCGAGAGTTATAAATATGTCTACCATAAAACCTATAGATAAAGATATTATAATAAAAGCTGCTAAAGAAACTAAAGCTATAGTAACAGTTGAAGAACATAGTATAATAGGTGGATTAGGTAGTGCAGTAGCAGAAGTAGTAGTTGAGAATCAGTTAGTTCCTATGGTTAGAATTGGTACTATGGATACCTTTGGTGAATCAGGAGACGGTTTTGAATTACTTGATAAATATGGTCTTAGTGTAGATAATATAGTTCAAAATGTAAAGAAGATGATATAATATAAAGGCCTCTAATTATTAGAGGTCTTTATATTATAAAATATGAGGTGAAGATTAATGGTAAAGAGAAAGCAGATAGAAGAATTATACTATATAAGGGCTATAGCTGCACTGGGTATACTAATTATTCATGGAACAGGTGTATTTGCTGTAAATTCTACATTTAATTCTAAGGCAATGTATTTAGGAATATTTTTTAATCAATTTTTTAGATTTGGTTCCCCCGTATTTATGATGATTTCAGGGTTAGTATTATTTTATAACTATAGAAGTAGAGAAGAATTTAATGTAAAAAAGTTTTATACTAAAAAGGTTTTATATATTCTGATACCATATATAATATGGTCATCAATATATTTTCTTTATAGATGTTATATTTCAGGTATTTCTTTTAGTATTAATCAGATACCAATATTATTTAAGGAAATAATATTTGGAACAGCATTTCCACATCTATATTTTATAGTTTTAATATTTCAGTTCTATATAATATTACCGCTATTAATAAGATATTTAACTAAACCAATGCAAGAAAATCCAATTAAATTATTTTTTATAACTTTTATACTTCAAGCCATGATACTTATATATGGAAGATATTTTAAAAATTATAATACAGCAGGAATAGTAGGATACTTTAATCTTTATTATTGGAAGAGCATATTTGGATGGTTTTTCTATTTTATAGCTGGAGGTATTTTAGGGTTAAACTACGAAAAAATAGAAAATTACATTGAAAGAAATATTAAACTATTATTTATTGTTTATATTGGAGTTATGTGTGTTTATGTAGGACAAGTATATTATAATATATTTCTAAATGGAGGTAGGGATTATTATGATAACTTTGGATCCATAAGACCTGAAACCATGATCTATACCTTAGCTACTATGCCAATATTAATGTGGGTTACAAAGAGAATGGTAGGAAAGTTTAATATAATAAAAACCTTTGGAACTTATTCCTTAGGAATATACTTTGCACATCCTATAGTTTTAGAGGAAATAAAATATAAGATATTTAGTAAATTTCCTGCTGCCTTAGGATATAGCAGACTTAGTTCTTTATTAATATTAGTATTTTTAGGAATAATTTTTACCTTCCTCTTGGTACTGTTAATTGCAACATTGAAAAACAGATGGCTTTTACTAGGTAGAATACCGAAATTTAATATTAAATTAAGGAGAAATACAACCTTAGTTAATATAAATGATTAAATAATTATACATAATCCAGTCCATTTAGGAATATTAATGATATAAGATTAATTACTTGGAGGGATTGGAGTGAAAAGAAATTATATTATAGCCTTGGCAATTATTTTGATTATTGGAGCTTTATTTATACCTAAGATGATAAAAGGAAATGATGAACAAATAAAGTTTAAAGTAGTAAAAGAGGAGGAAATTCCAGAGAAGATTTCTGAAATGCTGCCAAAGTATTTAATTGAGGAAAGAGCCTTAACCTGTAAATATAGAGATGAAATTTATGTAGTGGTAACTAGGGGAGAAAAGAATTCTAAAGGATATTTAGTAGAGATAGACCAAATAATGAAAGAAAAATATTCAAAAGAAGTATTTGATATAGTAGTTTATGCAAAGTTTACTGATCCAGATCCTAATGAAATAGTAGAGCAAGAATATGATTATCCATATATAGTAGTCAAAACTAATTTGAAAAATATGCCAGAAGAAGTTCATTTAGATATAGAATACAATGAATAAAACCTATACCTAAAATTATAAACATTATGGATTAGTTTATACTTTAGGTATAGTATAGATAGAAAATAAAGTCTAATATTATAAAATAAAAAAGGATAGAAAAATCTATCCTTTTTTCATTGCAAAGTTTTTGTAAACAATTTTAGAATTTAGAATACATTAAATTAGGAAATAATGTATAATTAGAATAGTTATCTACGGAGGTGAATCATAATGTTAGAAAAATATATAGTTCCAATTGAGAAATTGAGAAACCAATGTGATCCAAATATATTTCCATATGAAACTACAGAAGAATGCGTAGAATCTAGAGAGCTTATTGGGCAAGATAGAGCTATGGAAGCTATAAAATATGGGATTTCTATGAAAAGAAAAGGATATAATATTTATGTATCAGGATTTACAGGTACAGGAAGAAACTCCTATTCTTATTTAATTGCAAAGGAATTTGCAAAGGAAAAACCAATACCTAAAGACTGGTGTTATGTATATAATTTTAAAAAAGCTAATTGTCCCAAAGCTATAAGTTTAGAGCCGGGAGAAGGAATAAATTTTAAACAAGAAATAGAATCTGCAATTAAAAATATAGATATTGAAATACCAAAAGCGCTAAATTCAAAACTCTATGAGGATAGTAAAAATGCAGTATTCAATGAGAATAAAAAATTAGCCGAATCCATACTTCAAGAATTAAATCAATTTGCTAAAAAGTATAATTTTGTATTTAAACAAACAGACCAAGGACTTCTCAGTATACCCTTAGTTGGAAATAGACCTATGTCAGATGAAGAACTTGATGAATTAACAGATGAAGAAATAGACGTATTAGGGAATATATCCATAGAGTTGACTCAAAAATCTTATGATTATATTAAAGGAATAAAGGCTGTTGAATCAAAACTTAAAAATGAAATAAAAAAATTAAAAGAAGAACAGGTCACATTAGTAGTGACTACTTTTATAGGACCAATACAAGTAAGATATAGAGAGAATATTGATATATTTAAATTTCTTTTAGAAATTAAAGAGGATATAGTAAAGAATTATGAAATGTTCTTAGTTGATGAAGAAGAAGATTATATGGAAAAAATATTTTTTCAGGGAAATAAGAAGGAGGATTTTCTGAAAAGATATTTTATAAATTTATTTATAGATAATAGTCAAACTAAAGGTTCTCCTGTAATTAGAGAGATGAACCCAAACTATTATAATTTATTTGGTAAAATAGAATATGCAAATGAAATGGGTGTTGCAAAAACAGACCATACTAGAATCAAATCAGGTTCCATGCACGAAGCAAATGGCGGATATATAATAATCCAAGCGAAAGATATTTTACAAAATAAATTTTCATGGGATGGATTAAAAAGAACCTTAACTACGGAAAAGTTAAAAATAGAAAATGTACTTGGATTGGATATAGCTTCAGAAACTTTAAATCCAGAGCCAATACCTTTAGATATAAAGGTAATAATAGTAGGAGATTATTTAACATATCATATATTATATTCTTATGATGAAGAATTTAAGAAATTGTTTAGAATAAGAGCAGATTTTGATACTGAAATGGAAAGAACATATGAAAATATTATAAAAATAGGCTCTTTTGTAGCTTATCAATGTAAGAAAGAGAACTTACTTCCATTTCATAGGGATGCTCTAGGAGCTATTATAGATATAAGCAGTAGAATTGCAGATGAAAAAAATAAATTAACATCCGGATTTAATGAATTAGTAGAAATAATATATGAAGCAGATGGATGGGCTAGAAGTGAATTTAAAAAAATAGTAGATAAAGAAGATGTAAAAAAAGCAATTCTAAAAAAACAATATAGAAACAACTCTTATGAAGAAAGAGTTTTAGAATTGATTAATAATGGTACTATTTTAATAGACATAGAAGGAGAAAAGGTAGGGGAAATCAATGGATTGTCGGTAATTGACTTAGGGCAGTATTCCTTTGGAAGACCAACCAAAATAACAGCAAATACTTACTATGGTAAAGATGGAATAATAAATATTGAAAAAGAGGCAGAACAAAGTGGAAATATACATGATAAAGGCGTATTAATTATGAGTGGATATTTAGGTGAAAAATACGCCCAAAACATTCAATTATCCATGACTGCAAGTATTACCTTTGAACAATCCTATGATGGTATAGATGGAGACAGTGCTTCAAGTACAGAACTATATGCTATACTGTCTAGCTTAGGCGATGTTCCCATAAAACAAGGAATAGCAGTAACAGGTTCTGTAAATCAAAAGGGAATAATTCAGCCTATAGGTGGAGTAAATGAGAAAATAGAAGGATTTTATAATGTGTGTAAATTAAAAGGATTGAAAGGTGATGAAGGAGTAATAATTCCAAGAATAAATGTGGAAAATTTAATGCTAAATGATGAAGTAATAAATGCTGTAAAGTCAGGAATGTTTACTATATATGCTGTAAATACTATTGATGAAGGAATAGAAATATTAACGGGTATAAAAGCAGGACAGTTAAATGAAGATGGAGAATACGAAGAAAATACTATAAATCACTATGTACAGGAAAAGTTAATATACTATTCTATGTTAAGTCAAGATTTTGGGGAAGAATAGATAAAGTAGATATATGAAATAGTCTGGTGATTTTCACCAGACTATTGAATTTCAAAAGGTTTAAAAACTATATTTATAGTATTCGTATCCTTATTTATATTGACTTCTGAATCCACTTCATATAAAACTTTAATTAGTTTTTTTGTTAATACTTCTTTTGGAGTGCCATAGTCTATTATTTCACCTGATTTCATAGCATAAATCTTGTCACAATATAGAGCAGCTATATTTAAATCATGAATTGCAGATAGTACTGTAATTTCTAAACTTTTAGCAATAGACATAAATTGAAGTTGGTATTTTATATCTAAATGATTTGTTGGTTCATCTAAAATCAAACATTTTGTTTCTTGAGCTAATGCTCTTGCTAAAATTACCCTTTGTTTTTCTCCTCCTGATAGACTATTAAAACTTCTATCAGAGAAATTGGTCATTCCAACTTTTTCCAAGGATTCTAAAGCTATTTTATAGTCATTTGGATTATCTCTTTCCATAAATTTTTTATGGGGAGTTCTTCCTATTAGAACCATATCTATTACAGAAAAGTCAAAATCTGAATCATTATGTTGTGCTACTACTGCTATTTTTTTAGCTGTTTCTTTTAATGAAATATCATCTATATTTTTATCATCTATATAAATAGTTCCTGAGTTTGGTCTTAAAGTTCTATATAAAGCTTTAAGTAAAGTACTTTTGCCACTTCCATTTGGACCTATTATCCCTACGAATTCCTTATTTTTAATATGTAGACTCAAATCATTTAAAATTTTCTTTCCACCTAAATATACCACTAAATTTTTAGATGACATTTCCATTATCTGCCACCTCCAAATCCATAGGATTTACTAATCATTAAATATATGAAAATTGGAGTTCCTATCATAGATATTAAAATTCCTATGGGAAGTTCACTTCCAGGAATAATGATTCTAGAAAGCACATCTGCCCATATTAGAAATATTGATCCAGATAAAGCATTTATAAATATTATTTTCTTATGGTCTGTTCCAAATAATATCCTTACTATATGTGGAATTATTAATCCAACAAATCCTATTATTCCAGATGAATAAACTATAAGCCCTATTATTAAAGAAGTTACTAATAGATATATTTGACGATATATATGTAGATCTTTTCCTAAAGTAATAGAAACTTCATCTCCAAGTAACATTAAATTTAAAGTTCTATATTGTGTTATGAAAAATACTACAGCAATTAAAATTATTGGAAATATAAATTTTATAGTATCCCAATTTGCTCCTGCTAAACTACCCATTATCCAGTCAGTAATACTTCTAAGCCTTTCTTTATCATCAGTATAATATATTATAAAGCTTGAAAAGGCAGAACAAAGGGAACTAAGTGCCATACCTGATAACAATAATTTTGTAGAATTTGCTTTACTGTTTATATTTGACATTACCATTACTAAAATTGAAATTATAAAGGCACCTATAAAAGCACAGATTCCCACGTAATTAGGGCCTAAAAAGGACCCGACTCCTAACATAATGGCAATGGTAGCCCCTAAATATGCTCCTGAAGATACTCCCAATATATACGGATCTGCCAATGGATTTTTTACTACTGCCTGCATGATTAGACCTGATATGGAAAGTCCCATTCCAACACAGGTGGCAAGGATTATTCTAGGAAGTCTAATAAACCATACAATATCAATAGCTGAACTACTTGGTAAGCTTTCTTCAGTTCCTATATCAAATAATTTATAGAAAATTATTTGATATATATCTTTAGCTGATATATCTACAGAACCCATAGTTACAGATGTTAATATAGAAAAAATTAGTGTAACTATTAAAAGAAGAGTAACGCCTACATAAATAGGCGTTCCCTTAAATAATCCTTGATTATTATTTCTTTTTACAAGTTTTTCTTTCATAGTCGACTCCTAGTTAAGCTCTGGATATAATCCTTTGCTTATGGATATTATACCATCTAAGGTTCTTATACCACTTGCATAAACTTCACTTAACATAATGGAATATACTCTATTATGTTGTATAGCTGATATACTTGATAATGCTGGATTTTCCATTATAGATTGTAAAGCCGTATCTCGATCTATGGCATCTCCATAATAAACAGTAAATATAACTTCAGGATTAAGATTTACTAAATCTTCTGCACCAATTCTACCATTTTCTTTTGCTACTAAATCTGCTCCAACTAAAGTGGCAATATTTCCTCCAATACTGTCTTCTCCATAAATTCTAAAAGTATTTTCTTTTCCTATTTCTAAAATAACTGTTTTTACTGGTTCCCTATCTTTTCCAAATTCTTTGGCTTTTTCGATTTCAGCCTTCATATTATCAACTATAGCCTTTGCTTTATCCTCTACATTAAAGATTTTTCCCATATTTAATATATCGTTATATTCATTTTCAATAGAATCTGGTTTAGAAACTCCGCTATTTTGTGCCATATAAGTATTTATATTTCTTTCATGCCAAAACCCAACATCTCCAAGTCTCTTTTCCCCAAAAAAAGAATACCAGCTTAATATAAAATCTGCTTCAAGCCCTATAACTTCTTCTTTTGTAGGAACATTATCGTAATATTTTACTTTACTAAAGGCTTCTTTATATTCATCTTTTACATCATGGTCAAGTCCTGCTGCCGCCACTATTTTATCCTCAAGACCTAATGCTAACAATGTTTCAATGGAGTTTTGATATACAGCTACTACTTTTTCTGGTGTTTTTTCAAAAGTAATTTCTATAGGTTCTTTTTCATAATTATATGTGGTTATGATTACTGGATAGTGTTCATTTTTAACTTCTGTACTTTCCACGGTATCTTCCACAATTACATTTTCATCTTTAACTTCTTCAGATTTCTTATTACAACCTGTAATACTAAACATTATTGCTGTTGCTAAAAATATACTTAAAAACTTTTTCATTCTGTTTCCCCCTATATATTAATGAGTTCCTTCTATTACTTCTATATTATTCTTTGTAAAAACTTCCTTTATTTCTTCTAATATATTTGCTTTGCATTTTACTACACATACACCTAAATGTAGTCTTTCTACTTCAAATTCTTTTAGTTTTTTACTGATATTTTCTATATTTTCTTTAGTATTTTTAGAACATATATCACAGGTAAAAAAAGAAACTAATTCTGTACTTATATTTTTATACTCTTCAAAATGCTTTTCCTTATTATTATAAGCTTTAAAACATCCCATTGTTGTACAAATACCATTGATTTTTTCACATACACCTATTGCTATTTTCATAATTCCTCCTAATTTTAAAAATAAAAAAACAATCCTATTTAAATTAATAAAGGATTGCTTATAGAAAATACATTTTTCCTATTCTAATCTACCTCCTTCATCTTCCGTAAAGTATAGTAATAAAAAATAGGCAGGTATTCTGACTCAAGGATCTACATTTTTTCAGCCTTCCCAGTTTCCTAGTGGCATATTTGAAAAAACTTCTCTTTTACAGCGGCGGGACCGTGTGGGACTTTCACCCAACTTCCCTTTTAATCTAAAATTAGAACCTATTTTTTTTATTTAATTGTCGACTCAATTCTACTAAAAAGTTGAATTGTTGTCAAGATTTATGAGTATAATAGGAAATCAGTCTATTTCTTTTCCTCTTGTTTATTTAATAGTTTCAATCCACAAAGGCATATTCCAACTACTATAAAAAACAAGAATAGAATTCTATTATAAAACCACACATGATCAGCAAATCCCATAACCATTAGTCCACCTATACCAGATATACAAGCTATTAATATATTATTAATGGAATCATCTTTTTTATTAAATATCAACACCATAGATTTCTTAAATAATCTAAATATTAATAATATAAATGATCCTAAAGCCAATATTCCAGCTTCTAACCAAAGTTGTAAATAAAGATTATGAGTATGAGCTACAGTCTTTAATGCAAAGGATTTATATCTTTTATATATAGTATTAAATACTTGATTTCCTAGACCTACACCACCAAGCCAATAATTTTTCAACATAGGTATAGCAGGTTCTAAAATTTGTTTTCTATACTTTATAGATGAATCGTTTGGGTTAAATATTGTTAGTATTCTTCTATAAATAGATTGAGGTAATATTGGGATACATAGTATTCCAATTAAAATCATAAAAGGCAGAAGCTTTTTATTTTTAAAGAATACAAATATAAACATTGCAAATGCAAAGGATACCCAAGCAGATCTAGAGCCTGTTTTCAAAAGTATTACAACAATAGGTAAAGATATACATAGGATAAATGCTTTTTTCCACCAAGATTTTGAGTTAAAAAATACAGTCCCTAAAAACGGCATAGTAAGAACCAACAATTCTCCATATATATTAGGATTTCCCATAGTTGAAAATACTCTACCAGACATACTTTGATTAACTGTCAAATCAGTTAAAGAAGGATTAACCTCTATACCAACTACTTTCCATTGCCATATACCATATAGTACTGTAAGAAAAGTTCCCATAAGAAGTAATTCAATAAGCCTATTTAATTCATCTGTTGAATCAATAGAACTAATAATTATAATCACTGTAATAAATGAGATTAAATAATAAATAAAGTAATTTATACTTTCCCTAGGAAATAAAGATGTTACAGTTGCTAAAGTTATTGTAGCAAAAAACAGCACTAAGCTAAAATCTAAATGAAAAATATCTATGGATTTAGCAGGTTCAATTATAATCTTTATAATAAATAATATAAGAAGAATTAAAGTAAATAAAACTCCATAAATATTGTACCATCTATGGTCTGGTATTATAAAAGTAAAGATTAAAGTTAGTCCTATGACTATTTCAAACCTACTTATTAAAAATTTAATAAACTTAAATATATAACTATAGGAAAAAGCTTCTTCATATTTTAAATAAAATTTCCTAAAGAAGATAATTGGTCCATTTAAGCATTTGTCTAGAACTCTATAGATAAAACTATTTCGCCAAATAGTATCTAAATAATCAGGTCTTTTTAAGTAGTTCCAAATCTTGCTATAAGATAGGTAATATTGTATCTTTTTAACAAAGGAGATGGACAGTCCATATATTAAAGAATCTTTAAACTTATTTTTTACAAACATTAACAACTTATATATATATCCAATAATTAAGCTGTTATTTATAAGGTATTCCATTTTCATCACCTTCCAATGGCTATTCAACTTTTTTAATTTCAGCTATTCTTCCATTTTGTAACATTGAGTTACCTGCATATATAGTAAGGGTTTGACCTATATAATAAATAGATTTATCAATAGTTACACCATTTTTACCTATAATTCCATCAGCTTCCATAGTTATATACAATGAAGCATATCCTTCTTTAGTAGAAGGTACATAATTTCCATCTACATCTCTAGACCAAGATATGGACTGGTCTACAACTTTATCTGAAACTTTGCCGAAATTAGCATTTTGAATTGATTCTCTCACAGAATCACCAATTTCTATTGAAGTTGCAGCAGATTCAGGTATTTCTTCAACAAAATAAGAAATTTCAATCTTATCTGATTTAGCCACAAATGGAGTATTTACCTGTGCTTTTTTAAATTTATTGCCCACTGCAGCAATTCCAACTACAAGAACAAATATAATAATCCCATCTATAATGGTGAATTTTCTTTTTGGTTTTAAATTATTTTTACTCATGAAAACTACCTCCTATATTTTATCTGCACTATGAATTTTCCCATAGAATATTGAGTTACCAGCTCTTAGGGTGATGGTTTGTCCAATATAATAAGTAGAACCACCAAGGTTTATTCCATTAGGTCCTAAAGTACCATCAGCTTCCATACTTATATATATAGATGAATAACCTTCTCTGGGAGAGGAAAATTGCTTGCCTTCCACAGTTGAATCCCAAGATACAGATTCGCCTATCTTAATATCTGTAACAGTACCAAAACTAACATTTTGTAAAGCTTCAGAAGCAGGGTCTCCTATATGAACATTATCTGAGGAGAAATTATTTACTTCCTCTTGATAAAATACAACTTCAACTTTATTTTTACTTATAATAGATCCTTGATTATTAGATATAAATCCAAGTTTAAATAATACTAAAGCTCCAAGAAATAACCCTATTAATATAAACAAAACATCTATAATGCTAATTTTTCCAAAGATTCTTCCCTTATTGTCAATTATCATATCTTGTCTCCTTTCATTTGTTATTTGTATTTAAACTTAACTATATAGATTATAAGTTTCTTCCATAGTATTATCAAGATTAAAGTTATTACTTAAAAAATTCAATCCATTTTTACTATAGATTTTTATTAAACTTTTATTAGATAAAAACTTCAATATAGATTCTGCTAATTTATCTTTATCGCCATAAGGAATCAATGTGCCAAAATCACAACTTGGAGTTATGATTTCCCTTGAACCTCCACTATCTGTAGATATAACAGGCAGTCCAGAAGCCAAAGCTTCCAATATGGAGATACCAAAAGCTTCAGATTTAGAATGGGATATAAATAAGTCACAGGCTCTTAAAATATGATTTATATCATTTCTATGTCCAGTAAATATTATATCGTTATTAATATCTAAATTCTGGGCCAATTCCATAGTTTTATTTAATAAATTTCCATCACCTACAAGAACAAACTTAAATTTCAAATCAGAAATTTCTTTGGATTCAATAATATTTTTCATAGCAGCAATAGAATTTAGTAGAAATTCATGACCTTTTTCCTCTGAAAATCTTGCAACAGAGGCTATTAGAATGTTATCTTTATCTATATTAAATTCATTTCTAAATTCCAAGTTTTTTTCACTAGACCAACTATCTAAATCTATTCCAGTATAAATCAATTGAATTTTATTAGGTGAAATACCTTCATCCATAAGAAGTTCTTCTACAGCTTTACTTACAGCTATAACTTTATAGTTAAATTTTGTCATAAATCTATTAGAATATACAACTGATTTACTATTTTTTATAAGCATATGGCGAGTATTAATAAGTTTTACATTATTTCCTAAGACTTTAGAAATAATACTTATATAATTTTCTCTTAAAAAATGAGTATGAATTACATCAATTGATTTATCAGCACATATTTTTTTTAACTGTTTAGCAGCCTTAAAATCATAAGGGCTATTCATAGATAATTTAATGGTTTCTATACCTAAATTTTTAAATAGATTTAGACTAGGACCTTCTTCTGAATAGACTAAAAAGAATTTACATCTATTGTTATGTAATTTTTTGGCTAGGGAATAGATATAGCTTTCTGTACCACCACCTCCTGTAATATTAATTAAATGCAGTACATTTATCATGTTCTCAATCCTTCCATAAAAGATAAATAATTATTCTTATAATATTATAGCATTGGATATGACTTTTTAAAATGCAGATATTGAAAAGAACTGTAAAATTTAATAGTTTTATGATAAACTTTAAATTGTATGGGATTAAAGAAAATAAAAAGAAGGAGGGTAAAATGATATACAGATTGAAAAAACTATTTAAAATAAACGTAAGTTTTGGAAACAATAGGTTAAAAAATGTTCTGATTTTCTTAATGTTTCTAGGTGCAATATTTGTAAAGACATTCTATTTTCAATTCACTACTAAATTAAATCGTATACCATATTTTAAATTTGAAAATACCATGATGTTGATTGCTAATTTAGGAATGTGTATAATTCTTTTATCTATTGTGATGTTAATTTCCAATAAGAAAAAGTCTTTAGGACTATTGATTTTCAATTTGATTTTTAGCTTTATATTATTTTCAGATACAGTATATTATAGATATTATTATAGTGCCCTTAGTGTAACATCTATATATCAAATAGGATTTGTAGGTTCTTTAGGAGATAGTATATGGAGTTTAGTAAAAATTAAAGACTTAGTATATATATTAGATTTTCCAGTAATCGTATTTATATTATTTTTATTGAATAGAATATTTAAAGAAAGTATTTTTCATAGGAATAATAGAGAATCATTTTTAAAAAGAGTATTTAAAACTTTGGTTATATCAATGGTAGGAGTACTATTAATATTTATATCATTAAAAAATGCAGATACTTCAACGTTCTCTTATGATAATAATCATATTATAAAACATGGTGGTATAGCATATTATCATTATTATGATATAAAGGAATTTACTAAAAATACTATTTTTAGAAATCGAAAAATGAACCATAAAGAGATAGAGGAGCTTACCAACCATTTTAATAACAAAGAAATACAGGGTACAAATTATAAAGGTATATCTCAAGGAAAAAATCTTATAATACTTCAAGTAGAGGCATTACAAGAGTTTGTAATAAATGCAAAGACCCCATCTGGAGAAGAAATAACACCTAATTTGAACCGTCTAATAAACGAAAGCATATATTTTGATAATATATATTATCAAACAGGAGGGGGGAATACTTCTGATGCAGAATTATTGTCTAATGCCTCTGTTTATCCTGCTAAAGAAGGAAGTGCTTATTTTCTATATCCAACTAATACCTATGATTCCATAGGAAATATTTTAAGGGAAAAGGGATATGGAACTTATGCTTCCCATGCAAACAATCCAACATTTTGGAATAGAGCTATAATGTATAATGCACTGGGGTTTGATGAGTTTTTTAGCAATCAAAAATTTGAAATAAACGAATACATTGGATGGGGATTAGGAGATAAATCCTTTTATAAGCAGACCTTAGATAAAATAAATAAAAAAGAGCCTTTTTATAGCTTTATGATTTCTTTGTCCAGCCATTATCCATTTAATTTTAAGTACTTTGAGGAATATAAATTTGATGTGGGAAAATATGAAGGGACATTTTTAGGATATTATTTGAAGGCTGCTAACTATGCAGATGATGCCATAGGGGATTTAATGGACTATCTAAAGGAGCAAGGGATTTATGATAATACTTTAATAGTCATATATGGAGACCATCAAGCAGTTCCAAAGGATAAGGCAGAGGAACTTATGGAATTTACAGGTCATGACTATTCTGAGGCTCAATGGACAGAACTTCAAAAAGTTCCGTTACTGATTCATGACAGCAGTATAACAGAACATCAGACAATTAGTAAAATAGGAGGACAAATAGATATTCTTCCTACAATTGCAAATCTTATGGATTTTGATGTGCCTCATGCTTTAGGGAAAGATTTAATAAATACAAGTGAGGGATATGCAGTTTTAAGAAATAGCAATGTAATAACTAATGAGTTCATATATATAAGTGCAGAGAATAAAGTATATAATAAAGAGAATGGAGAAGAAATGGATATTGATTTATATGAAGAAAAAATAAAAGAACTTCAGAATCATCTATATATTTCTGACTTAATCTTAAAAAGAGATGCTTTAAAAAATATAACAGAGTAGGGAATCCCTACTCTGTTGCATAATTATCGAAATAACCTTGGATTAAGACTATAGGTGTGCCTTTATCTCCACTGCCACTAGTTAAGTCACAAAGACTGCCTAGTAAATCTGTTAATCTTCTTGGAGTTGTACCTAAAGCTTCTGCCTGTGTGGTCATATTATTATCTTTACTATTGATTTTATTTTTTACTGCTGCTATTACATCATTACCACGTAAATCATCTAACTCAGTATCAACTAAATATTTTAGCTTTAATTCATTTGGAGTACCCTCTAGACCTTTAGTATATCCAGGTGAAACCACAGGGTCAGCTAATTCCCAAATCTTTCCTACAGGGTCTTTAAATGCTCCATCACCATAAATCATAACTTCTACAGTTTTCCCTGTCTTTTCCTTAATTTTCTTTTGAACTTTTTCTACAAAGTTTTGTGAATCTCTTGGAAACAGCTTTAATTCATTTTCAGATGCAAGGTTTGAACCGAGAATACCATATTCATCATTGTAACCAGAATTATCAATAGGTGAACTAAGAATATCATCTAGACCATATACCATATTTGCCCCAGCTTCTTTAAGAATTCTCTTAGTTCTATGTCTATCATGAATATTTGCTACTAATATATCTTTAGTATAATCTAAAATAGTCACTGGATTATTGGAAAATATTATTTCTATATTTTCTTTACCGATTTCTTTATACATATTTACATAGTCTACTCCAGTAAAAGGATGAACTACCTTTTCACCAAATAATCTTCTATAATCTTCTTCAGTTAATACATCTGTATAAGGATTGATTTTTAATTCATCCATTTTATCTATATCCATTAAATGATTTCCAACTTCATCTGCTGGATAGGATAGAAGTAATACAACTTTTCTTCCACTTTCAATTATTCCCTTTAACACAATTGAAAATCTGTTCCTGCTCAAAATAGGAAAGATTAGCCCAATAGTGGCAGGAAATTTATTTTTTACATCTATGCCTATGGCTTCAGCAGTAGCATAATTACCTTGAGCTCTAGCTAATAAAGATTCAGTAATTCCTAAAACATCCCTATCACAGATATTAAAGTTCTCAGCCTCAGAAGCTTCTAATAAAGAATCAACAACTATGTTAACTAGGTCGTCACCTTCCTTTACAATAGGAGTTCTAATCCCCCTTGATGTAGTTCCTACGGTTCTTACCATTATAATTCCTCCTAAAATAACAAATTAAACACCCTATATATTATACCACCAATAAATCAAATTAAAAGGTTAGATTGAATTAATTTTTGGAACAATGAATAATTCTCTTTTCTGTCACAATCATATCTACAGGAAGATCGTATTGATCTGTTGGCACTTTATCAACAACTTGCAAATCAAACCCTATGGCAATTTTAGGTGTAGGATTTAATAATTTTGATAGGAATCTATCATAATATCCACCACCATAACCAACTCTATAACCATCTTTGGCAAAAGCCACGCCAGGTACTAAGATTAAGTCTATAGTATTAGGGTCCACAACTCTTGTAAATTCTTTTTTAGGAACTTCTATATTATAATCTCCCACTTCTAATTCAGAAAGACTATAGACATCTGATACTAAAAGTTCTCTTGTTTTAGGAATAGTAATTGGTACAACAATACTTTTGCCATCTTTTATAATTTGTTCTATTAATGGATGAGTTTCAACTTCGTCTCCATTACTGACAAAACACATAATTCTTTTAGCATTTTTATAATTATCCATCTCATAAATTTTATTTGCAATAATATTGCTGTATTCTACTATATCTTCCCTTGATAATTCTGACCTTTTTTTCAACATTTCTTTTCTTAAAGTTTTTTTATCCAAAAAAATCACCTCTTAAGGTTTATTTATCTCACAAAGTATATTATAATATACAATTAAGGGAAAGTAAAAATGGATTGCAAAAATAATGAAAATTAACAGAATTCTACTTAAAGTTACATATAGTATATGACAACAGATGAGGTGAAATGGTTGATAAAGTTTGAAAATGTAAGCAAAGAATATAATAATAATGTTAGAGCACTTACAAATGTTAGTTTAGATATACGCAAGGGAGAGTTTGTATTCTTAGTAGGTTCATCAGGGGCAGGTAAGTCCACTATAATTAAACTTCTTTTAAAAGAAGAAGAGCCTACAGAGGGAAAGATAATTTTGAATGATATGGATATTACAAAGGTACGAAATAGAAGAATACCATATATAAGAAGAAATATAGGAGTAGTATTTCAAGATTTTAGACTTCTGCCAAATAAGACAGTATATGAAAATGTAGCATTTGCCATGGAAATAATAGGAGTTCATCCTAAAGAAATAAGAAGAAATGTACCTATGGTTCTTAGTATGGTAGATTTAAGCAGAAAGGCCTCTAGTTTTCCAGACCAATTATCTGGTGGAGAAAGACAGAGAGTCTCTATTGCTAGAGCCATAGTAAACAGTCCTCCTGTACTGATTGCAGACGAGCCTACAGGAAATTTAGACCCAGAAACTGCATGGGAGATAATGAGAGCTTTATCTGAAATCAATGGAAGAGGAACTACAGTTCTTATGGCGACTCATGCCAAAGATATAGTAAATCATATGAAAAAGAGAGTAATTGAAATCAATGAAGGAAAGATAGTAAGAGATGAGCAGAAAGGTGGATACGGCGATGGGATTTCGAGTATTTAAAAATATACTAAAACAAGGATTCCAAGGTATGTGGAGAAATCGTAGTATGGGTTTGGCATCTATTGGGTCCATATCGGCTGTACTTATGATATTAGGAGTAGTTATAATATTGGTTCTTAGTATAAACAATGTAGCAATGGAGATAAAGACTAAGTTTGATGAGATACAAGTATTTTTGAAGGATGATTTAACAGCTGAAGATATAGATAAGATACAGGAAACCATAGAGGAAGATGATAGAGTTTTATCAGTGGTTTTTCAATCAAAGGGTCAAGGTTTAGAAATCATGAAAAAAGATTGGGAAGAAGATAGTTATTTATTAGAAGGTCTTGAAGAAGATAATCCACTTCAAGATTCATATATAATTCAGTTAAAGGATATAAAAGATGCAGACGATGTAGTTAAAAAACTAGATACCATAGAAGGAATAGAGTATATAAATTACTATAAAGATATAATAGACAAGCTTTTAGTATTTGCTAACTATATAAGATTTGGAGGTATAGTTGTAATAGGAATATTAGTATTAGTATCAGTGTTTATTATTTCCAATACAATAAAAATTACAGTAACTTCAAGGAAAAGAGAAGTAAATATAATGAAATATGTAGGTGCTACTAATGGATACATAAGAGGACCATTTATTATAGAAGGAATATTATTTGGACTCATTGGATCAGTATTATCTATATTCATAATAAACTATGGATATGATTACTTCTTTAAGTCAGTAAGTGATAAACTATATGTTTTATTTACAGTATGGCTAGTGCCACCTACTTTACTAATGAAGGATATAACAATTATGTTTTCAGCCATAGGTGTTGGAATCGGTGCATTGGGAAGTATAGTATCTTTAAAACGTTTTTTAAATGTATAGGGGGAGAAAGAGTATGAAGAAAAACAGGAGAAAAATATATTTGATTCTAGCCTTAATATTTACATTTAATTTCATTCAAGTTTCAGCGGCAGATAACATTAAGGATTTGGAAAAGCAACAAAAAGATTTACTTAAGCAGATTCAGCAAAATAAAAATCAAATAAAGACAGCAGAAAACCAATCAAAGGACGTATCCAAGCAAATCGAGGATTTAGATAAGAAAATGGATGTTGCCAGTACTGAACTTGATAAAGTAGAAAAAGAACTTGGAACTTTAAAAACAAACATAGAAAAGACAACTGTTGAACTGGAAACAGCAGAAGAAAATATTAATGAAAAACAAGAAGTATTTAATAAAAGAATGAGAGTAATGTATAGAAATGGAAATGTAGGTTATTTAGAGGTCCTACTATCATCATCAAGTATAAAGGACTTTTTATCTAGAAGAAATATGATAAAATCCATAGCAAAATATGATACAGAATTAATTCAATATATGAGAGATCAAAGGGATATAATAGATACGAAGAAAACGGAATTGGAAATGCAGAAGAAATCCATTGAGTTATCGAAAACAAAACTAGAAGATAGAAGAAGAAATTTAGCAAATGCCAGTAGGGAAAAAGAAAATTTAATGAGAGATTTACAAAAGAATATAAAGGATTTAGAAAAAGAAGAAGATAAGCTAATTGAATTTGCAAAGGAGATTGAATCAAAGATATTAAAGTTGCAGAGAAACACAGGACCATATAGTGGAGAGGGTAAGATGCAGTGGCCTGTACCAGTATATAAAAGAATAAGTTCTACTTATGGATATAGAATACATCCAGTTTATAAGACTAAGAAACTACATACAGGAGTAGATATAGCAGCCAATACTGGAGAGAGAGTTGTTGCGGCAGAAAAAGGAACTGTAATTTATTCAGGCAATTTAGGAGGTTACGGTAAAACCATAATGATAGACCATGGTGGAGGTATAGTTACACTTTATGGACATAATTCATCTTTAGTAGTTTCTGAAGGTCAGCAAGTAAAACGAGGGGATACTATAGCAAAGATTGGAAGTACAGGAGTGTCTACTGGACCACATTGTCACTTTGAAGTAAGAAAAAATGGTGCATATGTAGATCCTATGCCTTGGCTAAAGTAAAAATAATTAATATAAGAAAAGAGGTGTTTAATAACTGATTTATCAGTTATTAAACACCTCTTTTCTATGTGAAAGTTAACAACTAAGTTGTGTAAGTTGCAGAAATCTTTTGTAGATACACTACCATTTATTTTATCTTTGAGAGAGTTGAGTTTTGGTAATTAGAAGTTTATTTCTTATATATGTAAATCTATATCTAAAAATTTCTTACATTTGTATCATAAGTATCGAGGGTAAAGGTAGGAGTAGCTAATGATATAGCATCTACTAATTTATTAAGTGCCATATGACTGGATTAGATTTAAGGATAACAAAAACAAGCAGTTCGACAAAATCTACGTTTTCACAGTATTTGTCGAACGAAATAAGTAGATTTTACTATTACCATATGTTAAAGTTTATACTAAATAAACTTATAGGTTTACTAAGTAATTCCAAATTTCATTGCTTAAGATATATAAATCTTGTATAGGTTAAAATAAGCTTGTTTATCTATAAACTTGAAGTTAAGTTTAGTCAGTTACTGAAATTACAAGATAAATCAAGTGCGAAGTTTGAGTTAATTACTTATTTGCTAATGTTACTATAGTAGCATCGAGTATTAATAATAAAGCTAGAGAGGAGGATAAGGGCAAAATATTTTTGGAGTAATCTTCAGTATTGATGTAATTAGTAAGAGTATACTAACTTAATTATGAGGAGGTATGTTATGAAAACGTTATTTAAAAAAGCAATTAAATTTTCGTTTATAGGGGGGAGTTATTCAATGTATAATTTTAAAAGAAGTACTAGCTTTATTTTAGTGTGTATTATCTTACTTAGTAATTCATTTATCTCACATGCAAGTAGTGAAAAAATAGAAAGTCACAATACTCAAAGGATATTAAAAATTATCGAGGATAATAACATGGAGATTGTTGAAGATGCCCATAATATACCAGAAGATACTATAGTTTTCGATACTGTAGAAGAATTTGAAGAGTTTATTGAAAATTTCAACAAGCTAAAGGAAGAAGTAAAGATAACAATTGAAGATAATAATATTTTAACAGAATCTTATAACCAAGAATTGAATTATACATTATATAATGTTCGTGAACAAACTGCTAGTGTTACAATTGAACTGCCTTTC
Source organism: Tissierella pigra (assembly GCF_018917845.1). Classification (NCBI taxonomy): domain Bacteria; kingdom Bacillati; phylum Bacillota; class Tissierellia; order Tissierellales; family Tissierellaceae; genus Tissierella; species Tissierella pigra. Next base: position 2,734,030 of record NZ_JAHLPJ010000001.1, on the reverse strand, counting down.
CCACAACCAAATCTTATACATAGAGTATGGTTTGATCATTATAGTAGTGGTTCTTTTTATGCATGTGAGAGATATAATGATGGGGAACTATACTTATCTGGATTCGCTCCTGCTACTACATTGAGCAGACCAAGTTCAGATGGATCCGTACGAAATGGAACACTTTTTGTAACTGGTAGAGGAACTTTAGATACTAACCTTCTAGTAGGAGGCCTATTAACAGTAAAGAAGGATCCTTTTAGAACGAGTTTTAGAGTAGAGCCTAATTTGAAAGTAACAGATCCTAGAATAGTTTGGGAAAAGTAACAAGTCCTAGAATAATTTGGGAATAATTTATAATAAATATATCGATTCCTTATTTAGATATCATTTTTCTAGATAAGGAATCGATAAAATGTAATACATATTAAAATTGTAGCAATCTTAAAGGTGGGGTTGATTATGAGTGGATTAGAGGCTAAAATTGTAGCTAATGTTCCATTTGGAACGATTTTAGCAAGTTATATATCACTGATTTTACAGATAATAATAATTGTAATTTTAATTAAAGTATTAAAAAAATAATATAAAGGATGTTAGTACATAGATATTTCAGATACAATATGATACATGACTTTGATCGTTAGTAGATATAATGATAGAATAAAAAACTGGAGAATATAAATATAATATATTTTTGAAAAGGAATAGTGTGGTAAAATACTTTAGTAATATTATTGGAGTTAAAAAAAGATTAGAGAATGGGTCTATGGAAATACAGCTAGGATTTTATATTATAATCTTAGCTGTATTTTTTAATCTTTGTAATAGATTAAATTGAATGGTATAATCTTAATATAAAATAAATACAATAATTGTATAACCTAAAAATATGGGAGTGAGAAAATGTCTAAGAAGAAAGTCATAACTTTAATTGTAGTTCTTTTACTTATTACAAACATAATGACCTTTGGCTTAACAAACTTAATGAGTGTAAGTTTCAATAACAAGGCATATATTCCTTTGGCAGAATACAAACAGCTTAAATCTGTTTATAATGAATTTTCCAAAGTAATAGCAGTAGAAAACTATGTAAAACAAAATTATTTAAGAGATGTAGATACAAAGAAAATGATAGATGGACAATTAAAGGGAATGCTCCAATCTTTAGAAGATCCATATTCTAATTATATGACCAAAGATGAATTCGCATCTTTTTTGCAACAGACAAGTGGAACCTATGCAGGAATTGGAGTAGTAGTTACACCAGGAGAAGACAATATAATTACTGTAGTATCTCCCATAGAAGGTACTCCCGGAGAAAAAGCAGGAATTAAAAGTGGAGATAAAATACTAAAGGTAGATGGTATAGAATTTCCAGCAGATAAAATGGATGAAGCAGTTAAGGTAATGAAAGGTGATCCAAATACAAATGTGGTTTTAACACTTCTTAGAACTGATAAGGAAAGTAAAAACCAAATATTTGATTTAGAAATTACTAGGGAAATTATAAGATTAGTTACTGTGAAATCCAATATAATTGATGATAATATAGGATACATAAATATTACATCTTTTGATGATTTAACATATAAAGACTTTAAAGCTGAATTAGATAAACTAGGCAGAAAAAATATTGAAGGTTTAATCATTGATTTAAGAAATAATCCTGGAGGGTTATTAGACAGATGTGTTCAAATTGCAGATGAGTTACTGGGAGAAGGAGTTGTAGTATATACTCAAACTAAAGATGGCAAAAAGACTTATGAAAATTCAGGAAAATCAATGGTTGATTATCCTTTAGTATTACTTGTAAATGGTGGCTCAGCATCGGCATCAGAGATTCTTGCAGGTGCAATTAAAGACCATAAGAGAGGCACATTAATAGGAACTACTACCTTTGGTAAAGGAGTTGTTCAAAGAATAAAGGACTTAGATGATGGGTCAGGATTAAAACTAACAATTTCAGAGTATTTCACACCAAATGGAGTAAATATTCACGGTATAGGTATTGAACCGGATATAATAGTGGAATTACCTGAAGGAGTAGAAGACATAGGAGTAGAAAACTTAAAGGAGGATACTCAGCTTAAAAAAGCCATAGAAGAAATAAAAACTAAAATTAAATAGTCTTTTAAGAAGGAGAATTAAAGTATGTATGGATTATATCAGATTGTATATTTTACAATAATAGACATTTTAAATACTTTTAAATCTCCTTTTTTTATTATAGTCCTAGGTATTATATATATTCAATATATAAAAATAGGAAAAATAGAAAAGGAGAATATAGGCTATAAAAGATCAGCTATGTTAAAGCTAATTACATCAACTGTATTTGGTGTTTTAGGTGGAATAATTACTACAGTAATATTTCTTTACTTGGGAGTAGTTGCGATTCCAACAGATTATATGTATATACTAGTGGTTTCAATACTTTTATCTCTTATAAACCCTAGATATATGTGTTTTTCCTATGGAGGAGCTGTAGTATCTTTATGTAGTTTAATTATAGGGTATCCTAAAATCGAAATTCCTCAAGTAATGTCAGTAGTGGCAGTACTACATATAGTGGAAAGTATATTAATACTTTTAGATGGTGGAAGAAATAGACTTCCAATTTTCCTTGAGACAGGAGAAGAAATAGTTGGTGGGTTTAATATGAATAGATTTTGGCCTATACCATTTGTAATATTTATAGGAGATGGTTTGATTCAACCTATTACCCTTATGGCGATTTTAAGTTATGGTGATTATTCTATATCCTCATATCCAAAAAAGAAAGTAATGAAAACCTCTATGGTATTGTTTTTATATAGTACGATATTATTATATATGTCGAGAAACACTTTAAATCTTTTCTTACCTCCTTTATTTGCATTATTAGGTCATGAATATATAATATTACAAAATAAAATAATAGAAGAAAAGAAAACACCTGTCTTTACCCATTTAGATAAAGGAGTAAGAGTGCTTGATGTTCTTCCAGATAGTATAGGTACTAAATTAGGTATAAACACTGGTGATATATTACTTAAAATAAATGGAGTTGAAATAAATAGCAATAAGGATATGGAGGATTTTACAAAGATAAAATCTAAAAGGCTGAAAATTGAAATTTTTAATATGAAATCTGGATTATCTACAAAAAAGTACTATGGAAAAATAAAACCCTTGGGACTAATAATAGTCCCTAGGGATTTTTAGTTTAGTTTAGATAAATTTATGGAATAAATTACTTCAGATTTATTATTTTCAAAGGGCAATATAGCATTTAAGTAAATAATATTACCACTTTCATTGTAATAGATTGTGTCATTAATTACATTAGCAATATCCTCAGTAGAGCTGTTTTCTATGGAATATGATCCTAAAGTATAATTGGTATTAGGATTTTTTATTACATATACTATTTTTTCATTTGGAAATACTTCATAGCTTAAAATATTTTTATTGAGCCTATTACTGACTTTCTCTTTTTCTATATCATAAATTGATAATAAATTTTTATCTTTTTTCTCATCCTTTTGTAGATAGGCAATGGTATTGTCATTGATAAACTTTGCATTAAAACCATTATCTATAAACTCAAATTTTTTCCAATCTGTAGTGATGGATATTTGATTGTTAAATTCATCTTTGTTTTTTTCAAGTACTAGAAATTTATTATTTATAATATTAAATCCATTAATAGATTTATTTAATTCACCTACTAATTCTATTTCATTATTTTCTACATTATAATTATTTATTATAGATTTTCCTTTATTACTCTCAATTATAAATAGATTATTATTGCTCTTCCAAGCCATAAAGGATGGATTAAAGTCTTCTTCAAAACTTACTTTATACGCTTTTTTATCATCTTTCGCAATTATATATAGTTCTGAAGTAGTATCGTTTAACTCTATAAGTGAGATAAAGTCTAAGTTAGGGCTAAATTCTGCAGCTAATATTTTAGAGTTTGAGGAATATATCATATTGGATTCGTCTTTTGCAACATTGTATATCCATAGCTGTTCACTAGTATTATCAGTTTCTTGGTTTACTACAGATTTTTTATATAAGAGATAATTATTTTCTTTAAATTCTATAATATGTCCTTCATCTAAAGGTGATGCTATAAAAGATTTTTCTGATTTTATAATTTCGCCAGTATTAGCGTCGACTTGAGCAAATAGATTTACTAAAGAACTTTTAGAATCTTCTTTATCAAATACACTATTGTAGGATATATCCCATATAATATCATCGTTGGATTTAATTAAGTTAATATCAGGAGATCCTTTTGTTGATACCTTTAGATAAGAATGAATTTTATTTAAGACATCATTGCTGCTTATTTTTACATTTATGGGATCAAAGTCATCATATACTATATTAAACTTTAAATCCTTAATATCTTTTAGTTTAGATTTTTTAAGTTCCAAACTGATTTGAGGAACTGACAGAGACGAACTTTCTTTATTAGAAATACCACTAACATGAATGTTGATTTCTCCACCTTTCCTAATGACTTTATTTACATTGACACCTGAATATTCAGCTAATCCCAAAGAAGCTAATAATCTTAACTTATTATTATTGGTTATGATTTCAACTACAGGTTCCATAGACTGGAAGCTCTTTGAGAATGTAATTTGTTTTATTTCATATGGAATTTGTTCTTCCTCTAAAATCACACTACTATCTAAGGTACTCAAACTCTTTTTCTTGGAGCTGCATCCAAAGATGAATAATGCAATAAGTACTATAAATAGTATTAATACCTTTCGCTTCATATAACTACCTCCTTATCCATAGTTTACTATATTAATCTTCTTTCTTCAATATACTTTTTTGTGATAAGATTATTTAGAGTATTGCCAAATATTTAGGACTATAGGAATATTAAGACATTATATTTTTATATTAGGCTTTGACAATTTTATATAATATTATATAATATTATATATCTTGAACAAATGTTCAAATAAAGAGGTGTGGATATGAATAAATTTAAAATTGAATCAAATTATAGACCTACTGGCGACCAGCCTAAGGCCATAGATAAGCTAGTAGCAGGAATAAACGATAATCTTACTCATCAGGTTCTATTAGGTGTTACAGGTTCGGGGAAAACCTTTACTATGGCAAATATAATTGAGAAGGTTCAAAAACCAACTTTAGTAATAGCTCACAATAAAACATTAGCCTATCAATTAGCTTCAGAATTTAAAGAGTTTTTCCCAAACAACGCAGTAGAATACTTTGTTAGTTATTATGATTATTACCAACCAGAAGCTTATGTTCCACAATCAGATACCTATATAGAAAAAGACGCATCTATAAACGATGAAATAGATAAATTACGACATTCAGCAACAGCAGCATTATTTGAGAGAAAAGATGTAATCATAGTTGCATCTGTATCATGTATATATGGTTTAGGAGACCCTATAGATTATGAAAATCTTGTAGTATCTTTAAGACCAGGAATGGTTAGAGATCGAGATGATATAATGAGGAAGTTAATAGATATTCAATATATAAGAAACGATATTAACTTCATAAGGGGAACTTTTAGAGTCAGAGGAGATATACTAGAAATATTTCCAGCATCCTCTAGTGAAAATACCATTAGAGTTGAATTCTTTGGAGATGAAATAGATAGAATCGTAGAAGTAAATCATTTAACTGGAGAGGTCATTGGGTATCGTTCCCATATTTCCATATTTCCAGCATCTCACTATGCTACAACTGAGGAGAAAGTTAAAGGAGCAATAAAGACCATAGAAGAAGAATTAGACCATAGATTAAAAGAATTAAGGGATAAGGAGAAGTTGTTAGAAGCTCAAAGATTAGAGCAGAGAACTAGATATGATTTGGAAATGTTAGAAGAAATGGGGTTTTGCCAAGGAATAGAAAACTATTCCAGACATTTAAGTAATAGACCAGCAGGTTCCAGACCCTTTACTTTAATAGATTATTTTCCAGAGGACTTTTTAATAATAATAGATGAGTCCCATGTTACAGTACCACAAATAAGGGGTATGTACGAAGGGGATAAATCTAGGAAAACAAATTTAGTTGAGTATGGTTTTAGACTTCCATCAGCGCTAGACAATAGACCACTTAAATTTAACGAATTTGAATCTATGGTAAATCAGATTTTATATGTATCGGCAACACCAGGTCCATATGAACTTCTTCATACTGAAAACACAGTAGAGCAGATAATACGTCCTACAGGATTATTGGATCCAGTTATAGAAGTAAGACCTACAGAACATCAAATAGATGATTTAGTAAATGAAATTAGAAAAGTAGTAGATAGGGAAGAAAGAGTATTAGTCACAACTTTGACTAAGAAAATGGCAGAAGATTTAACTAGCTATTTTAAAGATATTGGGATAAAAGTTACTTATCTTCATTCAGATGTGGAAACCATAGAAAGAATGGAAATCATTAGGGACTTAAGATTAGGAAAATATGATGTGCTAATAGGTATAAATCTATTAAGAGAAGGTTTGGATTTGCCAGAGGTTTCCTTAGTTGCCATATTAGATGCAGATAAAGAAGGTTTTCTAAGGTCGGAAACATCTTTAATCCAAACTACAGGAAGAGCTGCAAGAAATATAGATGGAAAAGTAATTATGTATGGAGATACCATAACTAGGTCCATGGAAAAGACCATATCTGAAACCAATAGAAGAAGAGAAATTCAAAGCCAACATAATGAAGAGCATAATATAACACCTAGAAGTATTAAAAAGGATATACGACAAATCATAGAAGCTACAATAGTAGCAGAGGATGAAGTCAAATATGAAGAGACTTTCTCAAAAGATGAAGTCCAAGGAACTATAGAGGGATTAGAATCTGCCATGTTAAAAGCTGCAGAAGAATTAGATTTTGAAAAAGCAGCAGAGTTAAGGGATAAAATGATAGAACTAAAGAAGAAGTTATAATGAGGTGAAATAATTGGTAAAAGACGAAATAATAATAAGAGGGGCTAAGGAGAATAATTTAAAAAATGTATCATTAGAACTTCCTAGAAATAAATTTGTAGTATTTACAGGTCTTTCAGGTTCGGGAAAATCATCTTTAGCCTTTGATACCATATATGCAGAAGGACAAAGAAGATATGTTGAAAGCTTATCTAGTTATGCTAGACAGTTTTTAGGTCAAATGGATAAGCCAGATGTGGAATATATAGAAGGACTTTCTCCTTCCATATCCATAGACCAAAAAACCACATCAAAAAACCCTCGTTCCACTGTAGGCACAATAACAGAAATCTATGATTATTTAAGACTATTGTATGCAAGAATAGGTACACCATATTGTCCAAGTTGTGGAAAGGAAATAACCAGCCAAACAGTGGAACAAATGGTAGATAAAATAATGGAAATAGAAGAAAGAACAAAGATTCAGATTTTAGCCCCAATTATAAGAGGTAAAAAAGGTGAACATATAAAGGTGCTAGAGGGTATCAAAAAAGAAGGATATGTAAGAGTTATAGTAGATAATGAAATGTATGATATTGGAGATGAAATCAAGCTAGAGAAGAACAAAAAACATACTATAGAAGTAGTAGTAGATAGAATAGTAATTAAAGAAGGAATTGAAGGAAGACTATCGGACTCTTTAGAGACTGCATTGAAATTAGCAGAGGGAATTGTAGTAGTAGATATAATAGATAAAGAAAAAATAATGTTCAGTGAAAAACTTGCTTGTCCTGATTGTAATATTGCCATGGAAGAACTATCTCCTAGAATGTTTTCCTTTAATAGTCCTTTTGGCATGTGTGAAACTTGTAATGGATTAGGATTTCATAAGGAAATAGATAAGGGACTTATTATACCAAATTTAGATTTAAGTATAGATGGAGGAGGAATAGCACCTTTTTCAAGTTCCAACGAATCTACCTATTACTATCAAATATTTAAAACTTTAGCTGAAGACAATGGATTTAGTACAGATAAGCCTTTAAAAGATGCACCAGAAAAGTTTATAGATGAATTATTATATGGAACAGATAGAGTAATAAAATTTAAGTTTTTAAGTCACTTTGATGAAGATGGAATGAGAGATTACAATGGAAAATTTGAGGGAATTATTCCAAATTTAACAAGAAGATATAATGCAACTAACTCTGACTATATGAGGGATAAAATAGATGAATATATGGCAGAAAATCCTTGTCCTAAATGTCATGGAAATAGATTAAAAGATGAAGTTTTATCAGTAAAGATAAATGGATTAAATATTGCACAATTAACAGATTTATCTATTTTTAAAGCCATAGAATTCTTTAATGACTTAACCCTTACAGAAAAAGAGCAAATAATAGGAGAACAGGTATTAAAAGAAATTAAAGAAAGACTTAATTTCCTAAAAGATGTAGGATTAGATTATTTGACTTTATCTCGTATGGCAGGTACATTATCTGGAGGAGAGTCACAAAGAATTAGATTAGCCACTCAAATAGGTTCTAGTCTTGTGGGAGTAGTATATGTATTAGATGAACCAAGTATAGGGCTTCATCAAAGAGATAATGAAAAGTTACTAAAAACTTTAAGAAATTTAACTGATTTGGGAAATACCTTAATAGTAGTAGAGCATGATGAAGATACTATGTATGTAGCAGATCATATTGTAGATATAGGTCCAGGAGCAGGTATTCACGGCGGTGAAATAGTAGCTGAAGGAACCATAGAGGAAATAAAAAACAATCCTAATTCCATTACTGGGCTATATTTATCGGGAAAGAAAAAAATTGAAATACCAGAACAACGAAGAAAGCCTAATGGAAACTGGATAGAAATAAAAGGGGCCAAGGAAAATAATCTTAAAAATATAAATGCAAAAATTCCCATAGGTTTATTTACCTGTGTAACAGGAGTATCTGGTTCAGGTAAATCCTCCTTAGTAAATCAAATATTACACAAGGCCTTGGCACAAAAGTTAAATGGCTCAAAAGTAAAGCCAGGGAAGTTTAAAGATATAAAGGGGTTGGAATATTTAGATAAAGTAATAGATATAGACCAATCACCTATAGGTAGAACTCCTAGGTCAAACCCTGCCACTTATACTGGAGTATTTGACCATATAAGAGATGTATTTGCCATGACTAATGAAGCTAAAATGAGAGGATACCAAAAAGGCAGATTTAGTTTCAATGTAAAAGGCGGAAGATGTGAGGCTTGTAGTGGAGATGGAATATTAAAGGTAGAAATGCACTTCTTACCTGATGTATATGTACCTTGCGAAGTATGCAAAGGTAAAAGATATAATAGGGAAACTTTACAGGTTAAATATAAGGGAAAAACCATATCTGATGTACTGGATATGACAGTGGAAGAAGGAGTAGAGTTCTTCAAGAACATACCTAAAATAAGCAGAAAACTAGAAACACTATATGATGTAGGACTAGGATATATAAAAATAGGTCAATCTTCTACAGAACTATCTGGTGGTGAAGCTCAAAGAGTAAAATTAGCTACAGAACTATCTAAGCGTTCCACAGGAAAGACTATTTATATACTAGATGAACCGACTACAGGACTTCATGTAGCTGATATTCACAAGTTGATTAAAGTATTAAATCAATTAGTCGAAGGTGGAAATACAGTAGTAGTCATAGAACATAATTTAGATGTAATAAAAACAGCAGATTATGTAATAGACTTAGGACCAGAAGGTGGAGATAAAGGTGGAACAGTAGTCACTACAGGAACTCCAGAGGAAGTTGCCAAGGTTAAGAAGTCTTATACAGGACAGTTTTTGAAAAAAATATTGGAATAAATAAAGGCTAGGGATAAATTCTCTAGTCTTTTAATTTATAAAGAAATAACTAAATTTTCAAACCATATTGATATTATAGATTGTTTGTTATATAATTAGTATAACAGAAAAAAGGAGGTTGGAAAATGTTAAGACTTGAAAATATTTCTAAATCATACAATAAGGGTGCTATAAAAGCAGTAGATAATATTAATTTAGATATTAAAAAAGGAGAAATATTTGGGTTTTTAGGCCCAAATGGTGCAGGAAAGACTACTACTATAAAAATGATAGTAGGACTTTTAAAACCAGATAGTGGAAAAGTAACAGTAGGTACAGTAGACGCTTGGCAAGAGCCTATAGAAGCAAAGTCCATGATTAGTTATGTGCCAGATAATCCTGAAATATATGATAGGTTAAAGGGTATTGAATATTTAAACTTTATGGGTGATATGTATGGAATTCCCAAAGAGGAGAGAGAGAAGAAGTTAAACTATTATTTAGAGTTATTTAGCATAAAAGATGCAGTAGGAGATTTAATAGCCAGTTATTCTCATGGAATGAAACAAAAAATTGTATTAACAGGGGCATTGTTAAGCAATCCAGATTTATTTATTCTTGATGAACCTATGGTAGGTCTTGACCCAAAGTCTGCTTTTAATTTAAAGGAAATTATGAGGAAAATGTGTGACGAGGGAAAAACAGTGTTTTTCTCCACCCATGTGTTGGAAGTAGCAGAAAAACTATGTGATAGAATTGCCATAATCAATAAAGGAAAAATTGTGGCTTTGGGAACAATGGAGGAGTTAAAGGCTCATGCAGAGGAGAAACAGTCCTTAGAAAATATATTCTTGGAGTTGACTGAATGATGAATAAGATTATTTCATTGATTAAAACCGATTTCAATATTACTTTTGGTTTGTCCTCCATTATCTATAGTTTTAAAAATAAAAAAAATAGATGGCAAATGATAATTTTAGCCATAGCAATGCTATCTTTAATACCATCATATTTTTTAATAATAAATAGTTTAAATGGTATGTATGATATATATGCAGAAGTAGGTCAGAAATCCATGTTTTTATTATCAGGATTTTTAGTAACTCAGATTATGGTATTTATTTTTGGGCTACTTTATGTAATGAGTAAATACTATTTTTCTAATGATTTAGCAACTTTAGTACCGCTACCTATTAAATCATCATATATTATAGGTTCAAAATTTGTAACTTTAATGATTAGTGAGTATTTGACTTCCTTACCTATTATATTGCCTTTTATTATTATATATGGAGTTAAAGGAGGAGAAGGATTACTTTATTGGATATATTCCTTGTTATTAGTGATTACAGCTCCTATTATACCTTTAGTATTGTCATCTATTGTAATAATGGTATTTATGAAATATACAAATATTGGAGCGAAAAAGGATTTAATTAGGGTTATTGGTGCAGTAATTTTCATTATTGCCATGGTATATTTCCAACTTAAAATTCAAACCATAGCTGGAAAGGCAATGATGGAAGGAGATTTTTTTGTCAATCTAGTGAAAGATTCTAATCTTCTAGTAAAAAAGTTGGGAATTATATTTCCACCTTCTCAATGGGGTGCATTGGCTCTATCAAATTATTTTAATTTAACAGGGTTAATGAATTTATTGACTTTTATAGTAGTAGGTATCATATCCTTTATGATTATGCTATTTTTATCTGAATCCTTATTCTTTGACGGATTAATAGGAAATATAGAAGTATCAGCATCTAAAGGAAAAAGCAGAAAAAAAATAGCCCTAAAAGATATGACTAAGGAAACAAAGCCTTATATAGCTTTAGCAAAAAAAGAAATTATAATGTTATTTAAGACCCCTGTATATCTGTTAAATACAGTAGGAGGAGTAGTTATGCTTCCCATAATATTACTAGTAGCAAGTATGACAGGGGGAGATGAGTCACTGGTTCAGATAATAGATATGCTAGGAGGTAATAATAATTTAATAACCTTAGCTGGTATAGCTTTTATTGCAGCATTAGGCATATTAAATAGTATAGGAGCAACTAGTTTTTCAAGAGAAGGGAAATGTTTATGGATCCAAAGAACTTTACCAATAAAGGTAGAAGATCAAATAATAGGCAGGATTTTATCATCATTAATAGTCCAGATATTAGGAGTAGGGGCATTACTTATTAGTCTAAGTTTTATAATAAAACTAGATATATTAAGTATTCTATTAATTGTATTTTTAGGGCTTTTAGGTAGTATTCCAATGACCCAAATTGGAATGATAATAGACATACTAAGACCACTTTTAGATTGGGATAATCCGCAAAAAGCAATGAAACAAAATCTAAATGTATTAATTAGTATGGGATTAGGGGTCTTATATTTAGGAGGTTTAATATATTTAGTTATAAATATAATGAATAAAGTAGATGTAAATTTAATTTATGGATTATTGACAGTAGTATTTGGATTAACCAGTATAATATTATTTGTATTATTGAAGAAGCTAATAAAAACACAATTTGAAGTGATGGAATAAAATCAAAAAAATCCCTCTGTATTATCAGAGGGATTTTTTTGATTTTATATAAGTCTTGAATAATATTCAACAACAAGTTGATCATCTATTTCTATTGGAATTTCATTTCTTTCAGGATATTTAATTAGGGATCCTGACATATTGTTTTCATCTTTTGATAAATAAGGATAACTATTTAAGAAGAAGTTATTGAAGTTTTCCTTAAATATTTCAATATCCTTAGATTTTTCTCTTAATGAAATAGTATCTCCTACTTGAATTATATAGGAAGGTATATCTACTTTATTACCATTTACAAGAATATGTCCATGAACTACCATTTGTCTAGCCTGTCTAATGGAAGAAGCAAAACCTAGTCTATATACTAGATTATCTAATCTTGTTTCTAAAATCTTAACTAAAGCATGACCAGTTTGCTCTCCAGATTTTTTAGCCTTAATTACATATTTCATAAACTGTTTTTCCATTACACCATAATAAGCTCGGAGTCTTTGTTTCTCCAATAGCTGGATTCCATATTCTGTCAGCTTCTTATCTCCGCGAGAACTGCCTTTTGTGGCTCTATCCATTGCTTTAGGATGACCACATACGTTTAATCCTAACCTTCTAGATTGTTTAAATCTAGGTCCCATCATTTTTGCCAAATTATATCACTCCATCAAAATTATTTGCCGCGATAATTTTGAGCCAATAATATTATAACACAAGAAATAAAAGAAGTAAATGATAACAATTATCATTTAATTTAAATTTTCAGCTCTTTTTCTGATTTGAATATCTTCATCATCTATAGGTTCATCTAAAACTATTCCATGAGGTATAGTCTTTGTATTTTCATCAACAAATACAAAGGTAATAAATCCATCGGACAATATGTCTTGGCTATTGTTTCTAGTCATTTTACCATAAACCATAAAACTAGTTCTTCCAACCTTTGCCAATCTAGTTTCTAAATTTATTATATCTCCTTTATTTCCAGGAGTTTTAAAAGTCAATCCATGAATATTTACGCAAACTATATTTTCGGGTTTCCCAGTAATTTTAGCTCCGCAAATAAAACAAGCTTCTACAAACCATTCAGCTCCTCTTCCTGCAAATAATGTACCATGATGATTCAAATCTTCTGACTTAACTAACCTAGATACTTTGACAATTCCCATTGTACTCCTCCTTTGTTTTAGATAATACTCTTTCATTATAACAAGAAATATTTATAATACAATATCATAAATTTCCTTTAGCAGAAATTTAAAGAAAAAATTATATCAAGGATTGGAAAAAAATGTGATTGAAAATGTTCTAAATATTTAGTAATATATATATCTATGTAAAAATAGATTCTTTAAGGAGTGACATACCAGTGGAAAATGAAAGAAGAAAACCATATCTTTATGAGGCAATTTTATCCTTTGGGTTTCTTATAGCTATTATGGCAGCCAGTATTTCTATATACGAGGCTGATCCACATATTCCAATGCTAGTAGGAACATTATTTGCGGCTCTTATAGCAGTGAAAATAGGCTATAGTTGGGATGAAATTCAAACTTCAATGTTTGATGGAATTTATCAGGCTTTACAAGCAATTATTATTCTTGCAATTATAGGTGTTTTAATAGGGGTATGGCTTTTGGCAGGAGTAGTACCTAGTATGATTTATTATGGTTTAGGAATATTGAAACCTAGTATATTTTTAGTAGCTACAGTAATAATTTGTTCTATTACATCTTTAGCTACTGGTACTAGTTGGGGTACTACAGGTACCATAGGTATTGCCCTTATGGGGATAGCACAGGGATTAGGAATTCCAGCACCTATAGCAGCTGGAGCCATTATTTCAGGAGCATATTTTGGAGATAAGATGTCTCCCTTATCAGATACAACAAATTTAGCACCAGCAGTTGCAGGTACTGATGTTTTTACTCATGTTAAGTTTATGCTTCCAAGTACATTAATATCTTATGGTATAACCTTAGGAATATTTTTATTTATTGGTTTTAAATTTAGTGGAGAAGGAACAGATTTTTCAGCCATTGAAACCATTAGAACAGGTATTGTATCATCCTTTAAAATATCTCCTCTATTACTTATACCACCTATAGCAGTTATTGTATCTATAGCATTTAAGGTTCCAGCTATTCCTGGGATTACAATTGGAATTATAATAGGAGCTATAGAAGCCATTATATTTCAAGGAGCTAATTTAGGTAATCTTTTGACTGCTAGCTTTAGTGGATTTGTTAGTGAAACTGGTGTGGAAATGATAGACAAACTTCTAACTGCTGGTGGGCTACAAGCTATGATGTTTTCCATATCTCTTACAATAATAGCCATGATGTTTGGTGGCATCATGGAAAAGACAGGACAATTAGAGGTCATAGTTGGAGCTTTAATAAAGAGAATAAAATCTGTAACAGGTCTTATAACTGCAACTATATTGACTTGTTTATTTAGCAATGCTACTATGCCAGAGCAGTATATATCCATAGTAATCCCAGGGAGAATGTACGCATCTGCTTATAAAGAAAGGGGACTTCATCCAAAGACATTATCAAATGCTCTAGAAGCTTCTGGTACATTGACATCAGCTTTAATTCCATGGAACACCTGCGGTGTTTTTATGAAGGGAATTTTAGGTGTATCTGCCTTACAATATGGGAAATGGGCATTTTTTAATTATTTAACACCTATTATAGTAATACTTCTAAGTTTTACGGGTTTAACTGTGGCTAAACTAAATAAAGATAATATTTAAATTAAAAAACCTTATATTTTTATAAGGTTTTTTTATACCCTATATTATCTTGTTTAGAGTATCAAAATATAATATAATGATAAAGTTATAATATATAAAATTCATAGTAAAAGGAGATGTAAAATGGCCAAGGAGTATTCAAATGAAGATAGAATAATTAGAAACAAAATACTGTCTATGATTATACCCATAACAGGTGAGAATGTTTTACAGATGACAGCAGGAATTGTACTTATGGCAATGATAGGCAGAATAGATGCCTACGCTGTTGGAGCAATAGGTATAGCCACAGTTCTTTATAGAATACTATGGGGAATATTTAAGGGACTAGCAACGGGAACCTCTGTATTAGTAGCACAGTCTCATGGTGCCAATAATTATGAGAAGCTAAAATCCATATCTGAGCAATCATTTATTATTTCCATAGGAGTAGCAATTATATTTCAACAATTATTATTTTGGTTTGCCAAGCCGTTGCTGATGGTATTTAATCCAAACCCAGACCTACTTGCAAATGGAGTATTATATCTGAAGATAATTTCATGGTCATTACCCTTTGCAGCTATTATACTTTTAGTGGCAGGAATACTTCAAGGCATGGGAAACGCAAAAACACCTATGATAACTGTAGGTATACTAAATATAGTCAATATTATTGCGGGATTTGTGTTGGTAACTGGAAATGCAGGTATTAAATCTTTAGGGTTAAAGGGTGCAGGATACGCTTATAACATTGCTTATATTACTTCAGCTTTATTTGGTATAATTATGTTATTTGGTAAAAATGGGATTATAAAAAACATGGAAGGGAAATTTGGGTTTAGATTTAAGTCAGATGAAGCAAAAATGATATTAAAACTTGGACTTCCTACATCTTTTGAAACATCATTTTGGCAGGCAGCATCTATATTTCTTACAAGGGCAATTCTTACTTATGGGGAGTTAGCTTATTCTGCTTATCAACTAGGATTACAGGCAGAGTCTATATCCTATATGCCAGCTACAGGATTTGGCGTGGCAGCTACTACTTTTATTGGGTATGCTCTAGGAAGTAAGAATAAGGAATTAGGTAAGAAATATCTTAATCAACTTATAAAATATACTATTGTTGTAACTATATTTGCAGGTGGAATACTTATTATATTTCCAAAGCAGATTATGGGGCTTTTAGTAAAAGAACCTGAAGTAATTCAAATAGGTGCTATGTATCTATTGATAATGGGAATAACTCAATTGCCGCAAAATATATCTGGTGTATTAAATGGCGCTTTAAGGGGAGCGGGATATGCAAAAGTACCTATGATAAATGCAGGAATAGGTCTTTGGCTTATTAGGGTGCCATTTGTAATGATAATGGCTTATGTTTTCAAGGCAGATATAGTTTGGCTGTGGATAGGTATAGCAATAGATATGTGCTGGAGACTTGTATATTCTTATTTTTATTTTAAAAAGAAGGATATATTTGAACAAGAGGCATTAGTTATTGAATAAAAAAAGGAAGGAAGAGGCTATTGAACGATATAGAACTAGCAAGAAAAGTATTGAAGCAGGAAGATTTAGCCTTAGTAGTAGTAAAAAATGGTGAAATTGTTTTTAAATCTAAAGATAAGGGTATAAAGCCTATGTATATATTGGCTACAGAAGTGAAGGAGCTATCAAAGGGTGGCTCATTAGCTGATAGGGTAATAGGTAAAGGGGCAGCCTTATTATGTAGATATATTGGAATTGAAGAAGTATACACTGAATTAATATCAGAAGGCGGTATAAATACTTTAGAAAAATATAAAATTCCATATATCATGGAAAAATCTTGTCCATATATAAAAAATAGAGATAAGACAGGATATTGCCCAATAGAAAAACTTTCTTTAGATATAGATAATCCAGAAATATTATTGGATAAAATAAAGGAGTTTTTCAAATCAGTTGAAAAGTAGGATAGAATTTATCCTAAAAGGAGAGATACAATGGAAAAGACAAATCGTACAAAAGAACTGGTCATAGCAGGTACATTATTGGCAATGGGAATCATAATAACCAATATATTTCATGCAACTGGAATTCCAGGAACCATATTTCTACCTATGCATATTCCAGTATTTTTAGGAGGACTTTTATTACCACCATATTTAGCTTTGATATTGGGAATGATAATGCCTATAATTAGTTCCATAATCAGTGGTATGCCACCATTATTTCCTATGGCAGTAATAATGGTATTTGAATTGGGAGCCTATGGACTTATAGCATCTATATTATATAGAAAGATGAAAATACCACCTATAATAGCATTGATTATTTCCATGATAGGAGGAAGGCTAATGGCAGGGTTAGTAGTGTTTTTATTAGCAACTTTCTTTGCCGTAGAATTATCCCCTATGACCTTTGTCATAAGTGGAGTTATTACAGGACTTCCAGGTATCGGAATTCAACTGGTTTTAATACCTAGTTTAATATATGGCATAGTAAGATATACTACAATTGATTTAGACTACTAATTAGGAGGGAAGATATGTTAATTAAAAACATTGATTTAGTACCTATAAATGGAAAAGACGAGGTAATAAGAAATACTAATATCTATATTAAGGATAATGAAATAATCCATATAGGTGAAATAAGAGATGATATAGAAGTAGAAAGGATAATCGATGGAAAACATAAAATAGCAATGCCAGGACTTATAAACAGCCATACTCATATAGGAATGTCTTTACTTAGAAACTTTGCTGATGATTTACCATTACATGATTGGTTAACTAAAAAGATTTGGCCTACAGAAGCAAATCTTACTAGTAGAGATGTATATTGGGGTTCGCTTTTAAGTATGGTTGAAATGATTCAAGGTGGAACTACAGCTTTTTGTGATATGTACTTCTTTATGGATGAAGTAGGTAATGGACTAGAAGAGTCAGGTATGAGAGGAGTATTGACTCGTGGACTAATTGAAGATGAAGGAGCAAAACGGAAACTAGATGAAACTAGAGAGTTATTCAAAAACTACCATGGAAAAGGAAATGGAAGAATTAAAGTTATGGTAGCACCTCATGCACCTTATACTTGTAGTCCAGATTTTCTTAAGGAAAGTTTTAAACTTGCAAAGGAGTTAAACACAGGCATTCATATACATCTTTCTGAAACTAGAAAGGAAGTGGAAGATAGTTTCAATTTACATGGTAAATCTCCAATCAGGCATGTATATGATTTAGGATTATTAGATATACATACTATAGGTGCTCACTGTGTCCATGTAGATGATGATGATATAGAAATTATAAAAGAGAAAGGTCTAATTCCTGTGAACAATCCAGGAAGTAATTTAAAACTAGCATCAGGATTTGCACCAATAGATAAAATGCTGAAAAAAGGAATACCAGTAGCTTTAGGTACAGATGGTTCTTCATCTAATAATAATCTAAATATGTTTGAAGAAATTAATCTAGCATCCATAGTAAATAAAGCAGTAAACCTAGATGCAGTGTCAGTACCAGCAATAGAAGCTCTAAAAATGGGGACTATAAATGGAGCAAAGGCATTAGACTTAGAAAAGGAAATAGGGTCTATTGAATTAGGGAAAAAGGCAGATTTAATTCTTATAGATACAGATAAGCCTCATCTTTATCCACATCATAATATAATATCTTCATTGGCTTATGGAGTTCAGGCATCAGATGTAGATACAGTAATAGTAGATGGTAAGATAATAATGGAGAAGAGAGAAATTAAAACCCTGGATGTAGAGAAAATAAAATTCATGGCAGAGAAACACGCAAAAGACTTAGTTAATAGATAAAAGATTAATAGTCATTAGAAATTTCTAATGACTATTATATCTTTTTTGTAGTTGGTAATAATTGTACAGAACAATTATGTAAAACTAAGGGTGAAAATCATGATTTCAAATAATTTACAAAAAAATAGGGAAGAATTAAAAAGAATATTTAATAATACCAGTGATCTAGTATTATATGAATTCAACACTTTATGTTAGAATGGTTAGGACCTATTCTATATTTGAAACAATTGAGTCTGTATTATTGGATTAGATATCTAATGGCAGAGTTATTGTAAATTCAGTGCCTTTTCCATAAATACTATTTACATTTATTGTACCACCATGGGCTTTAATTATTGTGTTTACAATAGATAAACCAAGACCTGTTCCACCAGTGTTTTTGTTTCTTGAAATATCTGTCCTATAGAATCTTTGGAATATAAGAGGAATATCTTTTTCTTCTATACCTATGCCATTGTCTGTAATATTTATAATGGCATTATTTTTTTCTGCTTTTAGAGTAATTTTAACTTTCCCCAATTCATTTAGATACCTAATGGAATTAGAAAGAAGATTGTAGATAATTTGTTTAAACTTGTCTTTATCCATATTGATATAAATATGGTCTTCTATATGTCTTTCAATAGTGAACCCTTGTTTTGTATATAGAGGAACAAAAGTTATAATAGTACTTTCAAGTTCTTTAGATAGGTTGAATTTAGTTTTATTTAAAATAATATCTAATTCTGTAGCATTGAAAGAGTCTTTAAGATTATCAACTAAATGTGACAATCTATCTATTTCAGTCATAAGAATATTTAAATGTTCTTCATTAGGCTGCCATACACCATCTATAATGGCTTCTAAATGAGACTTTAATGTAGCCAAAGGAGTTCTAAGTTCATGGGAAATATCAGAAGCATATTTCTTTCTAATATTATCTTGTTTAGCCAAAGTTTGTCCTAGAAAGTTAATTGAATCTGATAACTCTACAATCTCAAGAGTATTTGTATTTACTTTAGATCTTTTATTTAAGTTGCCTTTACGGATTTCAACAGCTGTATTTCTAATATTTATTAAAGGTGTAGTCAAAGACTTAGATAATATAATACTAACTATTAATCCAAGAATGGTAGTAAAAATAGTTGATAATAAAAAGGATTTAGATAAGGTGTTTTTAAATAAAATAGCAGACTTTGTTAAATAGGAATTATCAATATATCCTATAATTAGTTTTCCTACTTCTTCATTTTCCTGAATAAAGGGAAAGTCTTTCTCAACATAGTTTCCCTCATACATACCATGACTCATCATCATTCTTTTGTGCATATGTCCCATTCCCATTTTGTTGTTATTAGTTGAGGTATATAATATATTATCATTTAAATCTCTAATTTCAATATATACGTTTTCCAGTGAAGCATAAGAGTTGATTTCATTTTGATGTAAAACACAACCATTTTTGTTATACAACTGGTTTAAATTATTGCTAATTTGATCTAATCTATTTTGATGTTCATCAGTTAGATAATTTTCAAATTTATTGTTTATCATAATATTTGATATAAAGCTGGTTATTATAATAGAAAATAAAATTGATGAAATAAAAAATAAAGTAAACTTTTTAGAAAGCTTCATATATATTCCTCCAATAAATGTTAAGATAACGATTACTTTTTTCATGAAATTTATAGTATAATTATATTATAACAGTTAATATTGTAAGAAATATGAAGAAATACATTTCTTCATATTTACTTCACATTCTATGGTTATAATCAATTTATAGAATGAGAGGAGAGATAAACGATGAAAAAATTATTAGCAGTAGGAACTTTAGTAACAGTCATAGGAATGGGTTCTTTAATAGGATATGCAGATTCACCTAAGATACCAAATATAATCCCTTCAAATAAAAATACCAACTATAGTACAGAAAACAGAGAAGAATGGTTTAAGGAAAGAATGAAATATAGGAGAGAAGAAATTCAAAATCTCCTTAAAGATGGAAAGATTACAAAAGAAGAAGCAAACAATTGGGAAGAACATTTAGATCAAATGGAGAAGTATCATGAAGAAAATGGATTTGTACATGGTATTTGCGATAAAGATAATTTTAGAATGGGTATGAGAAAGACTGGTAGAGGATGCAGAAGATAGAAGAGGGTGAATTATTTGTTAAAATGGATAAAAAAGATGCTAAATAAATTAGCAAATGCTAATAAGGAATCTTTTGGAGATCAACCATTGGACTGTTGTCAATTAAGTAAGAAAAAATAAGAAAAGAAAATAAGTAACTCCAATTTTGGGTGTAAGGGACCCAAAATTGGAGTTACTATTTTTCTACTGTAAACTTATATCCAAGTCCATAAATTGTGTGAATATATTCTGGAGACTTTGGATTAGTCTCAATTTTGTATCGTATATTTTTAATATGAGTATCTATTGTTCTATCAAATCCATCATATCCTTCACCAAAGGTAAATTCTATTAATTGTTCTCTAGATAAGACTTGATTTTGGTGAGATATAAAGGCTAATAATATTTTAAATTCATTAGTTGTTAAGGTTATATTTTTATTATTTTTCTTAACTAACATTTTATCCACTTCAATTTCTAAATCCCCATTATTGAAACTAAGTTTTTCCGCCACTGGTCTAGAGTTAGGATATGCTCTTCTAAGAAGTGCTTTAACTCGGCTGACTAATTCCCTAGGACTAAAGGGTTTTAATACATAGTCATCAGCTCCTATGGATAAACCTTCTATTCTATCATCTTCATTGGTCTTAGCAGTAAGCATTATAATTGGCACATCAGATGTAGTCCTTATTTTTTTACATACTTCTTCCCCAGATATTTTAGGAATCATAAGGTCTAATATAACTAAATGAATGTCATTAGTTCTAAATAATTTCAATGCCTTTTCTCCATCATGGGCTAAAAATACATTGAACTCTTTAATTAAATAAGCTTCTATAACATCAGAAATGTTTTTTCATCTTCTACGATTAAGATATTTACGGAGTTCATATAATCACCTTGTATAATGAACTCATATAGAATTCATATATATTTTCCTTTCTTGATTATTTTCTATATAATCTTAACCAGACGCTGTGGATTAGTTTAATCACCTACAGCAGCTGTCTTTATGAAGCCGACTGTTTCTATAGAGAGTCTAACCATAGCTCTGTGTTGATTTGTTAATTAGTTAGATAACGCATGACGTTTTATATGTAGCAAGGATACATTTAACATAGAGTTTGGATAGGTTACACTAGTTAGGACAGGTTTTCTCCGAACATGATATAATAATATTAGGAGGAGAAAATCATGTCAAGAAAATATTATGAGGAAAATTTCAAGAAGCAATTAGTCAACATATACAACCAAGGTAACCATACCTATAGAGATCTACATGAGCAATATGGAGTCTCTCCATCTACTCTGAGGCAGTGGGTAATAAGATATAATAATACTAAATCATTTAATGCTGAAGATAATAGAACTGATGAAGAAAACAGGGTAATAGAACTAGAAAAAAGAGTTAAGCAGCTTGAGATGGAAAATGATATTTTAAAGCAGGCAGCACTACTACTAGGCAAAAAGTAGACTTGATTATTTCCAATAGGGAGAAATACAGTATTAGTGCTATGTGTAAGTTTTTAAAGGTCTCAAGAAGCTTGGTATATTATCACCTAAATAATAGGAAATCTAGTTCTGTCAATAAAGATTCAGAGATAGAGAAACATATAATAAAAATCTTTCATAGAAGTAAAAATAACTATGGCACCAGAAAAATTAAAGTAGAGCTTGAAAAACTGGGTCATCAAGTCTCTAGAAGAAGGATAGCTAGGATTATGAAAGAAAATGCCTTGGTATCCAACTATACAGTAGCTCAATATAAGGTCCATAGCAGGGGCTGTAATGAGTCTAAAGTCTCTAATATAGTTGATAGACAGTTTGATAATAGAGATAAACTAGAGGTAGCAGTAAGTGACCTTACCTATGTTAGAGTAGGCGGTAAATGGAACTATGTCTGTACCTTGGTAGACCTATCTAATAGGGAAATAATAGGCTATTCAGCTGGTCCCAATAAAGATGCTTCTCTTATAGAAAAAGCACTTTTAAGCTGCCGTTATCCTTTAAAAGATATAAAGATATTTCATTCAGACCGTGGTAAGGAATATGATAATATAAAAATAGATAATATCCTAGAAGCCTTTAACATAGAACGTTCTCTAAGTAGGAAGGGGAATCCCTATGACAATGCTGTAAGTGAAGCTACCAATAAAATCCTAAAAGTAGAGTTTATATATCAAAATACATTTGAAAGCTTAGAAGACCTTGAATTACAACTTGCAGAATATATTTACTGGTATAATCATATAAGGATTCATGGATCCTTAGGATACATATCACCAATTGAATATAGAAATAGAGCTAGCTTTGATTTAGCAGCTTAGGCAGTATTTAGAAAGTATATTCTTGTTCGGAATAAATTTGTCTAAAAAAGGGTTGCCTTTCCAAAATCATCTATACAGATTCTTTGCGTATTTCAAATACTAAGGAAGGATTCGATAAACTCTATTCAACAATCATTTCTTGCCTAGATTTAAATGGTCTAGATGATGTAAAAATAGGACTTGAATCAACAGGTCACTATAGCACAAACATTACAAATTATCTGTATTCCAAGGGATTTCAAGTACATATCTTGAATCCCTTATCTACTAATCTTTTTCGTAAGGCCACTACCCTCAGAAAAACTAAAACAGATAAAACTGACGCCAAAGTCATTGCAACGATGCTGTTCTCTGATGAATCAAAATCCTATTCTAATTCATCATATCAAATTCAGGAGTTAAAGTCGGATTGACCCCTTAATATTGGACAAAAACTCACGAATACTTTCTTTTTGTTAGTTTATCTATATTTTAATGTTTATCGCTTTTTTTATTATACATAAATATTTATCCTCATCAAGGGTAAAGGCTACGCCCTTGCTATCGCAAGCCCTTGATTTCAGCTAAATATTTATGTGATTTGCTACTAAGCGAAAAAACATTAAAGTCTTACTACTAAAGGTTTTACTGTTCCCTCTAAGGTTTTTTGATAGAATTCCATTGGAGAGATATAACCCAAAGAACTATGAATTCTAAACTTATTGTAAGATTTCATATACTCAGATACTGCCTCATAGGCTTCAGCATAGGTTTTAAATTCGTACCTTGATAAACATTCATCCTCTAGTAATCTATGGAAAGATTCTATATGAGCGTTTTTGTTTGGAGTTTTAAATGGTATCCTTTCATGCTCTAGTTTTAACTCCTTACAAGCATCTTCAAATTTATTGCTAATGAATTGTGGACCATTGTCTGACCTTATTACTAAATTAGTGTCTTTATCATAGAGACCACGCTTCATTAATGCTCTTTTAAGAATTATAGTTATATCTTCTGCAGTACATGATAGTCCTATATGGTATTCTACTATGTTTCTATCATATACATCTAGAAAAGAGGCTATATAAAAGAATCTATCTTCACCACAGATGTAACCATATTTTATATCTACTTCCCAAAGAGCATTAGGATTTGTAATTTCTCTATTTTGAGCTATTTTCCTTGGATGCTTTGGTTTAACTATCCTTTGAGGTCTTAGTACATTTAATTCTTTACATAATCTATACACCTTCTTTTTATTTATGATTAAATTAAATTTTCTTCTTAGTATTATGGTTATTTTATGATAACCATAGCATAATCCTTCAGATTCAATGATTTCACAAATATATTCTTTAATTTGTTCATCACAGACAGTTTGTCCATCGGTGGTTTTAGATGAACCTTGAATTGGTCTACCACCCTTGTTTATTAACTTTCTATCTTCTGTTGATTCTATATTTGAATTTTTATTTATATTAAAGTAATAGGTTGATTTGTTTAATCCAAGTATTTTAAGTACCTTAGTTACTGGATAACCATACCCTAGCCATTTATTAGCTATATTTACTTTATCTTCTATCTTTGGGTCGTTTTTTTTAGTAGGTCTTTAAGAATAGCTATTTCAAGGTCCTTTTCACCTAATAGCTTCTTTAATTGCTCATTCTCCTTATCTAAGGAGGAATTAGTGCTATAATCTATATTAAGAGGATTATTGGTTTTATTAGCTGATTTTGACTCCCTAACCCATCTTGTTACTGTACCTGGAACAATATCATGTTTTCTTGCTACTAAAGTTGCATTACCAGTTTCCTCTACTTCTTTAACTATTTGTCTTTTAAATTCTTCTGAATATCTTGTGTTTTTACTTCTCACTTTGGCAACCTCCTATTGATTATATTTTACTATAATCGTGTGCGATTGTCCAAAGTGGTTAGGGGGCTAAATAGAAGTCACTAACAAGACATCGGTATCGTATGGTTGGTTATCGTACTAAACTTAAACTCTCTGTTACACGTTTACTCGATATTATCTTTCCAGAACTTGAAAACTTTGTCTGGTCAGTTCATCAGAGTTCAAGTTATGCCTTATTACTTGAGTTACCAACCCCTAAGGATATTAGTTCTTGTCATCTCACAAAACTTACTAATATCATAAGTAAGGCTTCTAGAGGTAGGTATGACAAGGATAAGGCTATTGCATTAAAAGAACTTGCTTCTAATTCAATTGGCTCTAGTAGTCGTTCTACATCCTTTGAACTGCAGCAAACTATCCGACTCATTCAATCTGTACAAACTGAAATAGATGCCTTGGATAAACAAATTAAAATCGTTGTAGATGAGTTAAATACACCACTTTTGACTGTACCTGGTATTGGTTATACTCTGGCTTCAATAATATTATCAGAAATTGGTGACATTGAGCGATTTTCTACACCTGCTAAACTTCTTGCATTTGCTGGTATGGAACCTTCTACCTATCAATCTGGAAAGTTTACTGCATCAAAGACTCCAATGGTTAAACGCGGCTCAACTTACCTTAGATGGGCAGTTCTACAAGATGTAAGACTTGTATCAATGCGTGATAATACTTTTTCAACATATATGGCTAAAAAACGTTCTGAAGGTAAACATTATTCAGTTGCTCAAAGCCATGTAGGTAAAAAACTATTAAGAGTTATTTTTTATCTACTTAAGAACAAAACAGCATTTGTTTCACAAATGTAATTATACCTAAATATATTTTTTATGAGAGCAACGTTGTTGTTCTATTTGTTATGCACATTTTTATTATTTTATTTTTCAGGTAAATATATCAAATTTATATTGACTTCATATAGTTAGTCTCCTAGATATATTACCTTAAAAAATAATTATAAAAAATTCTTTTCTTTTAAGAACATTTATGTTATACTTGAATACAATATTAAAACATACTAAAATGCTAAGAATTGGTAAAGTAAGTTATATACAGTATCACAGAGAGGACTCTAATGGTGGGAGGAGTCTATATAATATATAATTGAAGTGCACCAATGAGCATAGAGTCGAAGATAGTTAGTAGACTTATACGGATGTTCCCGTTACAGAACTAGAGTATGAAAGTACTTGAATTGAGCTAAAGATTAATTCTTTAAGCAGAGTGGAACCGCGAAACTTACCTTTTGCCTCTGTATATTTATTTATACATGGGTAGAAGGTTTTTTTTATGACCTAACTTAGCGAACGATAGTGAGCTTTAGTAGGTCAAACGTAACGAACGCCAAATTTATGTGAATGACAATGAGCAAATAAATTTGTGCAGTGAGACTACGTGAAATGACCTAACACAACGAACTAAGTTAAGTTGATGTAGGTCAAACGCAATGAGAACCCAATTTATACGAGTGTAACGAGTAAATAAATTGGTGTTTCGAAACTGCGTAGTCACCTTGTCATACATTAAACTTAACCAAAGTCATAGTTTTTGATTAAAGAAACTGGTGACAACAGGATACATTATTAAAATATAGGAGGTAGTAAAATGATAATTAGTAATATTAAAGAATCCATAGGAAATACACCAATAGTTAGACTAAATAGAATTAAAGAAGAAGGAATGGCAGAGATATTTGTAAAAATTGAATCCTTCAATCCTTCAGGAAGTGTAAAAGATAGAGCTTCTCTATATATGATAGAAGCTGCTGAAAGAGAAGGAAAATTGATTAAAGGAGGAACTATTATAGAGCCTACCAGTGGAAATACAGGGGTTGGTCTTGCTATGATAGGGGCAGCAAAGGGATATAATGTAATTTTAGTTATGCCAGATACTATGAGTATAGAAAGAAGAAAGCTAATGGAAGCCTATGGTGCTAAGATTATTTTAACAAAAGGAAAGTATGGTATGAAAGGTTCAGTAGAACTAGCAACTAAATTAGCTGAAGAAAACAATTATTTTATGCCAAATCAGTTTGAAAATAAAAATAATGTAATAGCTCATTATGAGACTACAGGTATAGAAATACTCAAAGAAACCAATGGAGAGATTCATGCTTTTGTTGCAGGAGTAGGAACAGGTGGTACTATATCAGGAGCAGGAAAAAGACTAAAGGAACATAATGAGGGTATATTAATAGTAGCTGTTCAGCCAAGTAAATCTCCAGTTTTAACAGGTGGAAATCCTAGTCCTCATAAGATACAAGGTATAGGTGCAAATTTTGTACCAGGTATATTTGATAATAAAATAGTAGATGAAATACTAAGTATTGATGAAGAAACAGCATATTCTTATGCAAGAAGATTAGCTGTAGAAGAGGGAATTTTATGCGGAATATCAGCAGGTTCAAATGTGGCTGCTGCAGTTATAATGGCCAAAAAGTTAGGTGAAGGTAAAAAGGTCCTAACTATTATTCCTGATTCTGGAGAGAGATATTTATCTACAGATTTGTTTTTAGAGGAGTGATTTTATGTTTAAATGGTTTATAAATGATGCAAAAAATATATTGGAAAAAGATCCTGCGGCTAAAAATCTTTTTACAGCTATGTTTTTCTATCCAAGTCAAAGGGCGATATTTTACCACAGAATTGCACATAGACTATATAAGAAGAAAAAATTCATATGGTCTTGGATAATCTCTCAACGAGCTAGAAGAATAACTGGTATTGAAATTCACCCTGGAGCTACTATCGGTGATAAATTGTTTATAGACCATGGAATGGGTGTAGTAATAGGTGAAACTGCCGAAATTGGAAATAATGTAGTGATGTATCATGGAGTGACATTAGGAGGAATAGGTGGAGAAAAGGGTTCTAAGAGACATCCAACTATAGAAGATGATGTAATTATAGGAGCAGGTGCTAAAATTCTTGGACCAATAACCATTGGAAAAGGAGCTAAAATAGGTGCGAATTCTGTAGTATTGGAGGATGTTCCTCCATATTCTACAGCAGTAGGCTCTCCAGCAAGAATAATAAGAAAAAAGAATAAGAACTATGGCTATATATATGTAGTATAAAAAATATTTAAATTTTAGTTTACAATATAGTATTCTAGAGTATAATATATATAATATAGTAAATACAAAGATCAAGAATAGTAATCATAATAAAGATCTAAAGAGAGCTGGAAAAGGTGGAAACCAGTGATACTATTATGATGAATGGACTTGTGAGTATATATCTGAACATAGTAAGATATAGGATTAATCAACCTTATATGATTAGAGTTGGCTTTTTAGCAACAAGAGTGGTACCGCGGAATTGAACCTTTCGTCTCTTAATAGAGATGGAAGGTTTTTTTATGACCTAACTTAGCGAACGCCAGTGAGCTTTAGTAGGTCAAACGCAATGAGCTCCAAATCTATATGAGCGTAGCGAGTGAATAGATTTGTGATGCGAAACTGCGTAGTCACTTTGTCAAACAACTCAATCTAACGAAGGTGATGAAGGCTATATAGGTCAAACGCACCTACGCTGTCCGTTTTGTCTACAATTCGTTACGCTCATTGGACAAAAAGTCAATGAGCTCCAAATCTACATGAGTAGCGATTAAATGAATTTGAGTTTCGAAACTTCGTAGTCATAGTATCAAACAAACTAACAAATGACAGTAATTATGATAGGAGGGATTTTTATGGAAAGAAAAATTGTATTTAGTGGAGTACAGCCTTCAGGGAAATTAACTATAGGGAACTATTTGGGAGCTATAAAAAACTGGGTAGATTTGCAAAATGAATATAATTGCTATTACTGTATAGTTGATTTACATGCAATAACTATACCTCAAGTGCCAAAGGATCTTAGAAAAAATACATTAGATGTACTGGCATTATATTTGGCGGCAGGAATAGACCCAGAAAAAAGCACTATATTTATTCAATCCCATGTACCAGAACATACAGAACTAACTTGGGTATTAAATAGTATATCTTATATGGGGCAATTAAATAGAATGACTCAGTTCAAAGAAAAGTCTAGAAAGTCTGAAGAGAACTTAAATGCAGCATTATTCACTTATCCAGTACTAATGGCTTCTGATATACTCTTATATGAAGCGGATTTAGTTCCAGTGGGAGAGGATCAAAAGCAACATTTAGAGTTAGCTAGAGATTTAGCCATAAGATTTAATAATAAATATAGCGATACATTTAAAGTTCCAGATCCACAAATAAAGGAGATTGGGGCAAAAATAATGAGTCTTCAAAATCCAGAAGCAAAAATGAGTAAATCAGATACAGATGAAAACGCATATATATTACTTTTAGATGATAAAGACACAATTAGAAGAAAAATAAAAAGAGCAGTTACAGATTCCTTAGGAGTAGTGGCTTATAATGATGAACAAATTGGACTCAAAAATTTATTAGATATATATAGTGTGTTTTCAAAAGAAGAAATACCTAATATAGTAAATAGATATGAAGGAAAGGGATATGGTGAATTTAAAGAAGATTTAGCAGAAGTAGTTGTAGAAAGTCTTTCACCTATTCAAGAAAAATATAATTATTTAATAAACAATAAAGACCATTTAGAGAAGATATATAAAGAAGGGGCAGAAAAAGCATCATATCATGCTATGAAAACCCTTAGAAAGGTCTATAAGAAAGTAGGATTCATTCCCAAATAGGAGGAATAATGTATGAAGTATTTTTTTAGGGGAACTCCAGATGATTTTGTATTTCCAATTTGGAGCTTAACTCATTTTTTAATATTAGCCATTGCATTTGTAGGTGTTGAATTTATAGTATTAAAGAAAGATAGACTTAAATCTACAAATATGGGAAAAATATTTAAAAAATTTATGATTATAATATTGGTTTTACAACAGGTAAGTTTATATTTATGGTATGGATTCTCAGGGTATTTTACTATACAAGAAAGTTTGCCATTCTATAATTGTAGAGTAGCCATTATATTTACAATCTTTGCCTTAGTAACAGATAAAAAGATATTTAAAAACGTAGGATGCTATTGGGGTGTAGCAGGGGCAATATTGGCATTGTTACTACCTACTGACTTAGACCCATTTTCATTTCCCCATTATACTAATATATCATTTTTCATAGGCCATATAGGTTTACTATGGTCCACAATATATATATTAGTAGTTGAAGAGTATAGGATGGATAGAGAGAGTTTAAGGTCAATATTATATTTTACAAACATTTATCATTCATTTATATATATATTCAATATAGTAGCTAAATCAAACTACTGTTATTTAGTTGAAGCACCTATTGCTAAGGCATCCTTTGAAAAATTCATGTCACCAATGGCTTACAGTTTAACTGCATTTTTAGCATTTAATATATTTATTATATTAATCTATGGAGTAGCAAAATATATATATAAAACATTAGATATAGATGAAGATTTAGCAAAATTTGCTTCATAAGAATATAAAAAGCCCTAAGTATAATTACTTAGAGCTTTTTATATTCTCTGACCATTTGATTATTTCCTCAGCTGTTTCTTTAGCATTGTTATTATTAAAGATTTTTTTATAATTCCTATTTTTGTGTTCATACATAGGGTCATAATATTTAATCATAAGTTCCTCAATTACTTCTTTATATCTGTGATTCTTTATTAGTTCTATATATTTATCGATATTATTATCCCCTAAATACTTTCTTAAATTATTTAAAGATACTATAAGTTCATTATCTGTATCATGTACATAGTCCTTTGAAAGGTTATATACTCGATTTTCCATAGTAGCTTGAATTTTTATTCCTATACCATTATTCATAGCTTCATATATATAAACAGGTATCATATCTTTTCCAATTCTTCTGCTTTCACCTTCTACAAATACAAGATTGGTCTTTCTTTTACTTAAAGAATCATATACTAAAGATTCAAACATCTTTTGGCTATTTTGTTTACCAAGGCCTACACTACCAAGGAGAGAGCCTCTGTGATTAGCACATCCTTCTAAATCTAAAACATCCATGCCTTGATTTTCTAATTCCTTTAGTATATCTGTTTTACCTGTTCCAGTATTGCCGTATAGGACGACAAACTGTATATCTTTAACTATATTTGGTAAATGGTCATTTATATATTTTCTATATCCTTTATATCCATTATCAAGTTTAATGGCATTTATTCCAATGGATTTAAATAATGCAACTAGAGAACTACTTCTATATCCACCCCTAGAACAGAAAAATACAAGATTGTTATACTCTCTATCAAGTTTAGATACTTCTTCATAAATACTAGGTAATTTTTCAGACACAACTTTTACACCAATTTTCTTTGCTTTATCAATGCTTTCATTTTTATAAACTGTACCTATTAATTCTCTCTCTTTATTGCTAAAGATAGGTATATTAATAGCCCTTGGTATGGTTGCAGACTCATATTCACTAGGACTTCGCAAGTCTATTATTATATGATTCTCATCTATTCTATTTTTATCTATATCTTCGTAATCAATTACTCTAAACATATAAAATTCCCTTCTATTATTAATATATATAGATATATTATATACTATTAACTTTATCTATAACAACATAAATTATATAAAAGTTTCTGCAATACAAAAAGCAGATGGCTAATGCTCGGTTTAATTAAACGAGCAACTTTATCCGTAGCAGTCACATCGACCTGCTTCATAAACGCTATCCCCATCTGTCCGGCCTTTTCTACAGTAAATTTATGGTAACAGTTCGGCGAGGTTTGCCAAGCTGGAGCGTGAACTACTTTCCACACTCCTGTATTTTTTTGCTTTATACCTCAGCTTGTATATTTCTGTCAAAAGAAATATAATAAAATTATGGAGGTGCTATGCGTGGATTATATAACGACAAAAGAAGTAGCGAAAAATTGGGGAATCACAGACAGAATGGTAGTGTACCATTGCTCTGCTGGACGGATTAAGGGAGCTAAAAAAATGGGAAATACATGGCTTGTTCCGGTTGACGCTGAAAAACCGGCTGACGGACGATACAGGAGCAATAAAGTAAAGGATGGTGAAAATAAATGAAACGGATATTTTTGGTTGAGGATGATGAGGCAATCGCCAGAAACCTTGTGCTTTTGCTCCGCTCGGAGGGATTTACAGTCACTCACGCCCCTACGCGGAGTGAAGCCCTTGCTGCCCTTGCCGGGAACAAATTTGACTTGGCGTTGATTGATATTTCTTTGCCTGACGGAAATGGCTTTACGGTTTACACAGAAATCAAAGAAACAGGGGATGTTCCCGTTATCTTTCTGACGGCTTCTGGTGATGAGGCGAGTGTTGTTACCGGGCTGAACATGGGCGCGGACGACTATATCACCAAGCCTTTTCGTCCGCGTGAATTGATTGCGCGAATTGGAACCGCCCTGCGAAAAAGCGGGCGTTGCGGATCGGATTTTGAAATCCGCGGGCTTCATGTCGATACGGCAAGCGGTGTTGTGAAAAAAAACGGCAGCGAGGTTTTTCTTTCAGCATTAGAATACCGCTTGTTGCTGGTGTTTATTAGCAACCCTAAAAGTATTATCACGAGGGGCAGGCTACTTGACGAATTGTGGGACGCAGCGGGCGAGTTTGTCAATGACAATACATTAACCGTGTACATCAAACGATTGCGGGAGAAGATAGAGAACGACCCATCAAGCCCGCAAATTATTCTGACCGTTCGGGGGATAGGGTATAGATTGGGGGGCGAGTATGCTTCGGAATAGAGAGTTTCGGCAGTTTGTTATTTTATTCTCCTTAATGGCGGCGGTTGCTGTAATTCTGGGATTTGCAATAAATACTGCGGCGGGAATCCTTGCCATTGCTTCTGCCGCTGCCTTTGGCATAGCGTTTTTCGCGTTTACCAAAGCCCGATACAAAAGCATTGCGCAGATTTCAAATCAAATCGATCTTGTGCTCCATAATGCTGACCATCTGTATATTGGTGAATCGGATGAGGGTGAACTTTCCATTCTGCAAAGCGAGATAACAAAAATGACACTGCGTATTCGAGAGCAAAACGACGCACTAAAAAAAGAAAAAGAACATCTTGCCGATTCGCTGGCTGACATAGCCCACCAACTCCGTACCCCTCTCACATCCGTGAACCTCATTCTGTCATTGTTAGCGAATAATCCTGATGAAAACCAGCGGAAAGCATTTGTACGGGAAACAGATGAATTGCTTGTGCGGATGGATTGGTTGCTTACTTCCCTATTGAAATTATCCCGCTTGGACGCGGGCATTGTGGTATTCCAAAGTGAGCAGATAGATGTAAACAACTTGATATGCGCCGCGCTTCGCCCGTTCCTAATCCTGATGGAGCTGCAGGATATTGATTTGCAAATAGACGTGCCGAAAGGGGTAATTATTCAGGGTGATTCAGGTTGGCTTTCGGAAGCAATTCAAAACATCCTCAAAAATTGCATGGAGAGCGCAGGCAAGAACGGGAAGATTGAGATTGTCTGCAGGTCCAACCCACTGTTTACCGAGATTGCCATCCACGACAGCGGCTCGGGCTTTGAAAAAGAAGATTTACCATGCCTGTTTGACAGGTTTTATCGTGGGAAAAACCCAAACGCTACAGGATATGGGATTGGATTGGCTCTCTGCAAGATGATTATAACACGGCAGGGAGGGACGATTACCGCCAAAAATCACCCGCAGGGCGGCGCGATATTTTCCATTCGTTTCCTAAAGTGACGAATCTCTCACCTAAAAGTCACAGAGATGTAAGTTGAAGGGTCTATTATATGGGTAAGACATGAGAAAGGAGACTCACATAATGGAGTTTTTAAAAATTGAAAATTTATGCAAGGTCTACGGCAAGGGCGAAAACCAAGTTACCGCCCTTGACCATGTTTCGGTTGCAATTGAAAAGGGGGAGTTTACGGCAATCATCGGCTCCTCCGGCTCCGGCAAATCCACATTGCTTCACATCATCGGCGGCGTGGACGTGCCCACAAGCGGAAAGGTATATTTGGAGGGACAGGATGTATATGCCCAAAGCAATGAAAAACTCGCTATTTTCCGCAGGAGGCAGGTCGGGCTGATTTATCAGTTTCACAACCTTATTCCCACTCTGAATGTGGTGGAAAACATCACTTTGCCTATACTGATGGACAAGAGGAAGATCAACGAGGAACGGCTGAATGACTTGTTGGATCTGCTGGGGCTAAAAGACCGCAAAACTCATTTACCCAATCAGCTTTCGGGTGGTCAGCAACAGCGGGTTGCCATAGGACGCGCTTTGATGAACGCCCCGGCGGTCATGCTTGCCGACGAACCCACAGGCAGTTTGGATAGCCGAAATGGACATGAAATCATCAAACTGCTGAAAGAAAGCAATAAAAAATATGGGCAGACTTTGCTCCTCGTCACCCATGACGAAAATATCGCCCTGCAAGCAGACCGCATTATCGGCATATCAGACGGCAAAGTAGTGCGAGACGAGAGGGTGAGACCATGAACATTTTCAACAAGGTTACCCTGCAAAGCATGAAAAAAAGCCGTACCCGAACGATTGTCACGATTATCGGAGTTGTTCTGTCCGCCGCCATGATTACGGCAGTCGCTACCTTTGCCGTGTCCCTGCAAAGCTATATGATAAATGGTGCCGCTGCCAAATATGGTGATTGGCATATTGAAATCCCGGAGGCAGATTCCTCCATTGCGCAGAAACAGGCAGAGGACAGCCGAGTGGCAAATGTGGTAGCGCTACAGAACATCGGCTATGCCACACTGGAAGGGGGGCAAAATCCAGACAAGCCATATCTTTTTGTTACCGGATGGAACGAGGAAGCCTTGGATGCTCTGCCCATCAAGCTGCTTTCTGGCAGACTGCCGGAGAACAGCAGCGAAGTCGTGATACCAGCTCATATTGCGGCAAACGGCGGAGTGAAAATTTTGGTGGGTGACACACTCACTCTCTCAGTCGGCAACCGCATGAGTGTCGATCAGAAGCTCAGCCAGCACGATTCTTATTGTGCCGGGGAAGAAACGCTTGTACCTACGACAAAGAAAACATATACGGTTGTCGGCATCTGCCAACGACCGGCAATCGAGGAGTATGCTGCACCCGGATACACTTTAATCACAACAAAGGATACAGCCGCATCGGATAGTCTTACCGTATTTATCACGCTAAAGAACCCATATCAGGTTCATTCTTATGTAGACAGCATATCAGACAATAACAGTTACGTTTTGAACGATGATGTACTGCGCTTTATGGGACTTTCAGGGGAAAAGATACTTACAGTTCTCCTGTACTCCATTGGTGGCATTTTGATTGCCCTGGTTATGCTCGGCTCGGTGTTCCTGATTTATAATTCATTTGACATCTCATTGAATGAACGCACGCACCAGTTTGGAATACTCATGTCGGTAGGTGCCACGGAAAAACAGCTGCGTAATTCTGTGCTGTTTGAGGGACTTTGCATCGGTATAATCGGCATTCCGATCGGCATTTTGGTCGGGATACCAAGCATCAAACTTGTACTTTCCCTTGTGGCAAAGAATTTCGCAAATGTTATGTATGACAATGTATCGTTGACTTTGGTGGTGTCTGTTCCTGCTCTTGTTGCTGCAGCGGTTATCAGTATGATCACCATTCTAATTTCGGCCTATATTCCGGCAAAGAAGGCCGCCAGTACGCCTGTGATGGAGTGTATCCGCCAGACAAACGAGGTCAAGGTGGAAGCCAAAGCGATAAGAACCTCAAAGCTCGCGGAACGCCTTTACTGTTTAGAGGAAACACTTGCGTTAAAAAACTTTAAGAGAAACAGGCGGCGTTACCGCAGCATTATCCTGTCGCTTACGTTAAGCGTCGTGTTGTTTGTGTCGGCAAGCTCTTTCGGAACATATCTAAATAAGATTGCGGAGAATTCATCTGTGGTAGTTGAAGAATATGACATCTGTTTCTATACGCGAGACATGGAGGAAAGTGAACTGTTCCAGCTTTATGATGAGTTGAAAACCGTCGACAGCGTTACCAAAAGCTCTTATCAGGCACTTTCAACCTATTCCTGCGTGCTCAATGTAAGTGATTTATCAAGTCATTTTTTTGACGAGTACGGCGAGCCCATCGGTTATGATGGGGCAAGTGAAACGGTAGAAGTGTTGTTGGATATTCAGTTTGTTGAGGGTAGCGTCTATCAGAATCTGTTGGAAGGTCTTGGTCTGTCCGCAGAGGAATACACTGGACAGGACAAAAAAATGATCATGGCAGGAATTCTGCCCGGGAATTGGTATACGCAGGAACAGCCTATGGAATTTACGCTCCGCTCCAAGACCGGGGATCAGACGAAAACAATCCGTGCAACCTTTGTAAAAGACTACCCGGATCTGCTACCCACGGAGCCGGGTGAGTGGCCCGGATACACGCTTATGGTGATGGCTCCTTACGAGATAAAGCCGCAGTTTGACGCACTTGGTGCGACAGTAAAGCCTACAAAGCTGGGCATGACCTTCAAGTCGGAAAATCCTGGTCAGTCTACAGCTGAGATGCAGACGATGATTGATGGAGCCAGCATTACCGCCGACTATAATCTGTACAATGTCTATGAGATGCTGGAGCAAAACCGCAATATCACATTCATTGTCAATCTGTTCTCGGTTGTTTTTATTACGATGATTTCGCTAATCGCGGTTGCGAACGTCTTCAACACAATTTCCACCAATATCAAGCTGCGCAGACGGGAATTTGCCATGCTCCGTTCTGTGGGGATGTCCGACCGGGATTTCAATAAGATGATGCGCTTTGAATGCACTCTTTATGGAGCGCGGACGATGATTTTGGGGCTGCCCCTTTCAGGAGTCCTTTCCTGTCTGATTTATAAGGGTATGGTCGTCGGCGGGGCGGACAATATTGATTTTGTGTTTCCGTGGGGCAGTATGGCAATCAGCGTGTTTGGTGTGCTCTTTATTGTATTTATTACAATGCTGTATGCCACTAACAAGATAAAAAGAGAAAATATTATTGACGCGCTTCGGGATGATATAATTTGATTCAAAACCGATATTGACTTGATATAAAATTAAAAAAACATCTGTGCTATAAAGCAAATCCTCCAATAAAGATTATTTACAATTCATCGGTAATCGTTTTGCTATATGCTAAACAACTATGATTTTGTAAACATCCTTATTGGAGGATTGCTAAAGTCATCTGCTTTTTGTATTATATATAGTTAAGATATTTTTTAGCTAAAGATACCTTCCATACATCAGGACCTTCTTCTACATAATCCCATTCAAATTTACCATATCTTTTTTCTTCTAGATGGTCGAATACATGAGAAGGATCAGTATCATTCACTAATATCATCTTTTCACCTACAGGAAGTGAATCAAAACTATTTATAACCATATTATTTATATGACTTTGTTCATGACCTCGAGTATCTAATTCCATAATAGACATAAAAGAATCCCTCCTAATGGTTTTAGGTTATTATGCCCAAGAAAGAAAAAATATATTATTATAAAAAGTTACAAAATCCTACTTCAATTGGGTATAATCATAATTGAATGAAGTAATTAATAAAAAAGGAGTGGATTTTAATGAATTATAAGATGTTACATACCTGTATTAGGGTAATGGATTTAGAAAAATCTTTAAAGTTTTATAAAGAAGCTTTAGGACTAGTAGAAACTAGAAGAAGTGATTTTCCAGAAGATGAATTTACATTAGTGTTTTTAGCTGATGAAACAGGTAATTATGAAGTAGAATTAACATATAATTATAATCCAGAGAAACCTTATACAATAGGAGATGGATTTAGCCATATGGCATTTAACGTAGAGGATTTAGAAGGATCTCGTGAAAGACATAAGGAAATGGGTTATGAAGTTACAGAACTAATGGGACTTCCAGGAGAGAAGCCAAGATATTATTTTGTAACAGATCCAGATGGATATGATGTAGAAATCATAAGAGCTAAAAAATAAAGAAATACCCCCTAAATTTTTTAGGGGGTATTTCTTTGGACAAATGTCATAGAATCGTAATTTGTAATCCTTGTCCAGTTATAATATAATCTAATAAAATAACATAATTTTACTAGATTGGAGAGGATTGGAGATGAAAAGAAATATATGTAAGCTTATGGCTATAGGTGCTACTGTTTTAACTATAGGATTAAATACCACAATAGTTGAAGCTAAAACGGCCAGAACAGGTATGCAGTTTCTAACTAAATACAACACTAATGAAATAGTTTTAATAAATAATAAGCCTATAGAAATACCTATATATGCACAAGAAAAGGTAGAAGAATTTAGAGGAGTATGGGTGTCCACTGTATATAATTTAGACTTTTCCAAGAATGGATTAAATAAGGAAGTATATAAAGCTGAATATAGACAGCTTTTAAATAATCTAGAAAACCTAAATATGAATTCAGTTATATTTCAAGTAAGACCTAAATTAGATACATTTTATAAATCTAAAATCAACCCATGGTCAGAGTATCTAACAGGTAAGCAAGGACTAGATCCTGGTTGGGATCCTTTAGAGTGGATGGTAGAAGAAACTCATAAAAGAGGAATAGAGTTTCATGCTTGGTTTAACCCCTATAGAGTAACAACGGGAAGTGAAAAGTTATCAGACTTAGCCTTAAATAACTGGGCAAGACAAAATCCACAATATGTTTACAGCTTTGGTGGTAAGCTACAATTAAATCCAGGAGAACCAGAAGTTATTAAATATATTACCAATAGTGTAATGGAAGTAGTAGAAAACTATGATATAGATGCAGTACATTTTGACGACTATTTCTATCCCTTTAAATCAGGAAATGGGTGGTATTTTAAAGAAGAAGAAACTACATTTAAAAAATATGGTACTGAATTTAAAAATAAAGATGATTGGAGAAGAAATAATGTAGATACATTAATCGAAAACATACATAATTCTATTGAGTCTTATAACGAGAATAATAATAGAAATGTACAGTTTGGAATAAGTCCTTTTGGAATATGGGGGCATAAAGCATTGCATATGGAAGGAAGTTTAACTCCAGTAACTTCTAGGGCATCTTATGATGACCAATTTGCAGATACTAGAAAATGGGTAAAAAATAATTGGATAGACTATATAGCGCCACAAATATATTGGAGCTTTGATGAAAAGGCAGCACCCTATGGAGAATTAGTTAATTGGTGGTCAGATGCTGTAAAAGATACCGATGTTAATTTGTATATAGGACATGCTAACTATAGACAAGCAGATCCAAACAATAAAAATTTAAGTTGGATGAATCCTAAAGAAATTTCAAATCAGCTTAAATTCAATAGTCTATATGAAGAAGTAAAGGGAAGTATATTTTTTAGATACAAATCTTTAATTGAAAATACTAGTAATCCTGTAGTAAATAACCAGTGTATAAATATACTTAAAACCCAACACTTTACTAGTAAAGCCAATTTACCATCTAAAATATCTAAAATTGAAAATAAAGTACCAAATTCTTTATCTTTAAATAAATTAAAGTAAAATTCGTATCCAAGATTAAATTTTATATTTTACCATAATAATCCCATAATTCTATGTTATAATTAATAAAAAGCAATCATTAATATATCAAGAATTGTGGGATATTTAAATTTTTGCTTTTATTAATTAAAAGCGAAAGGGGAAAAATATGAACAAATTAAGAAGTAAAGGCAACAAGTATATAATACTTACAATTATTATGGCATTGGTTTTAGGAGTAACTGGATGTACCAGTGGAGAAAAGGAGATAGTTGCTAAAGTAAATGACCAAACTATAACAAAGGATGACTTATATAATATAATGGTGGAGCAATACGGAACACAAGCAATAGAGTATTTAATAAGTGAAAAGATAATTAAATCAGAGATTGAAAAAGAAAAAATTGAAATCGATGATGCAGAAGTAGAAGCTGAACTTAGTGTAGTAAAAAATTATTATGGAAGTGAAGATGCCTTTAATCAAGCCATAGGAGAATATGGTTTTGATATGGAAGATATTAAAAACGATATAATTATGAATTTACAAATAAAAAAACTTATGGAAGGTAAAGTTACAGTAACAGATGAAGATATAGATAATTACTTTAAAGAGAATAAGGAAACTTTTAACCAAGAAGAACAAGTAAAAGCAAGCCACATATTAGTAGAAACAGAGGAAACTGCTAAGGAAGTTAAAGAAAAGCTTTCCGCTGGTGAAGACTTTGCTAAACTTGCAAAGGAATATTCTACAGATGAGGGAACTAAAGAACAAGGTGGAGATTTAGGATATTTTGGAAAAGGGCAAATGGTAGAAGAATTTGAAAATACAGCATTTGCTTTGAAAATAGGAGAAATAAGCAATCCAGTTAAAAGTAAATTTGGGTATCATATAATAAAACTAGAAGATAAGCAAGAAGCTAAAGCAGCAAACTTAGAAGACAGTAAAGATGAAATAAAAGATATATTATTGGAAGAAAAGTTACCACAAGTATATCAAGAATGGTATGCAGAAAAGTATAAGGAATACAATATAGAAAACTATTTAGTAGAAACAGATAAATAATTAAAAACAAATCAGGTAATATTCATATGTATAGGTAATAGTAAAAAGGTATCATTAATATGATACCTTTTTTAATTGAATAATTCTAAAAAACTTAAATTTATAAAACTTTTTTAAAGCATTATACGTCTATATAGTGTAAGGCTTAAGCTTATGACAAGAGAAAGGAGAATTTCCCGGGATGGATGAAGATAGTATAGATGAACAAATTACAAACTATGTAATTGAAAACAAAGAAAGTCACTATAGATTGGTCTATACCTATGTAAGGAATATTGAGGATGCTTTAGATATTATACAAGAATCTATATATAAGGCTTTTTTATTTAAAGGTTCCTTAAAAAATATTGATTACATAAAGACTTGGTATTATAGAATTCTGGTAAATACTTCACTAGATTTTTTACGTAAAAGAAAGAGATTAGTTGTAGTAGATGATGAGACTTTATCTGGGTTTGATTTAGGTAAAATGGATATGTATGAAGATATTGATTTGAATACTGCAATTAAAGAGTTACCTGAAGATTATCGTATTATTATAATCCTAAGATATTTTGAAGACTTAAAGATAGGAGAAATTGCTGAGATTTTAAATCTAAATTTAAATACAGTAAAAACTCGATTATATAAGGGACTTGAAAAATTACGAATTAAAATAAATGATGAAGACCAGGAGGAGTAGTATGAATAATAAACTTGAAGAATCAAAAAAGGAATATATGAATATATCAATTCCAGATGAACTGGAATTTATAGTCAAAAAGTCAATTAAAGAGGGGAGAAAAAATAGTATGAAAAAAGATAATAAATATAAAATATTAAAAACCACAGCAGCGTCAGTAGCTGCAGCTGCATTATTAATAACAGCAGGAGTCAACACTAGTCCATCTCTTGCAGAGAATCTATCTGAAGTACCAATATTTGGTGGCATAGTCAAAGTATTGACATTTAGAGAGTATAAAATAGATAAAGATAAGTTTGATGCTAATATTAAGGTTCCTAAAATAGAAGGTTTAGAAAATGAAGAATTACAAAATAGAATAAACGAAAAATATATTAAAGAAAATAAAGAGCTATATGAAGCCTTTGTATCAGAAATGGAAAAACTTCAATCAAAAAATAGTGGAAATATAAGTATTAGTACGAACTATGAGGTAAAAACTGATAATGATAATATATTCTCCATAGGACGTTATATTGAAAGTACTTCAGGATCTTCAGACAGAAAAGTTAAGTATGATACCATTGATAAGAAGAATCAAATATTGATTACATTACCAAGTTTATTTAAGAATGAAAGCTATACAGAAGCAATAAGTGAAAATATAAAAGAACAAATGAGAGAACAAATGAAGGAAGACGAAAATAAAGTTTACTGGATTGATGATTTTGCTATGGATAGTGAATCAGAGTTTAAAAATATATCAAAGGAACAAAGTTTCTATATAAACCATGAGGGTAAATTAATAATTTCATTTGATAAATATGAAATTGCCCCTGGATACATGGGAACACAGGAATTTACCATACCAACAGAAGTAATAAAAGATATTTTAGTAAGTAGTGAATATATTAAATAATAAAATAAAATTTTTAATTTAGGAAAAACTAATATGAAAAAGGATTATAAGATTAATGTATAAGCTTATGATTCTTTTTATGTATTAATATTCTGTTAATTCTAGGTATAAGACCTTGACACTCTAAGTCTACTACTTTATTATATATACTAAAGTCAAAAAGAAAGAGGGGAAACATATGGCAAATAAAAAACCAACTAGAAAAGAGGCTTTGGAGTTATTTAAAAAATATAACAAATCAGATAGTCTACTACGCCATGGACTTTCAGTTGAAGCAACAATGAAACATTTTGCAGAGCTTTTTAATGAGGAAGATGTAGAGAAATGGTCAATAATAGGTCTTATTCATGATTTAGATTATGAGATGTATCCTAATGAACATTGTATAAAGGTTCAAGAAATTCTTAGGGAAGAATCATATCCAGAGGATTATATAAGAGCAATTGCTAGTCATGGTTATGAAATATGTGTAGATATAGAACCTGTAGAAAAAATGGAGAAAGTCCTATATGCCATTGATGAATTAACAGGGCTTATAACAGCAGTAGCTCTTCTTCGCCCAAGCAGATCTATCCTTGATTTAGAACCAAAATCAGTGAAGAAAAAGTGGAAAGACAAGGCTTTTGCAGCTGGAGTAGATAGAGCTATTATAGAGAAGGGTATAGAGATGTTAGGAATGGAAAGGGATGAGGTAATTAAAGAAACGATACTTGCCATGAGAAAAGTGGCTGATAAAATAGATTTACAGGGAAATCTATAAAATTTAAGAATGAAAAATTACTGGGTTTTTATGATATAATTAGGGTAGTAAATATTAAATGACAATATATAAGGAGAGATATTATGATAAAAAATTTAAAAGATAAAAACCCTAAAATCCATGAAGAAGCATTTATTGCTGAAACTGCCGATGTTTTAGGAGAGGTAACTATAGGTAAAGGTACTAGTATATGGTATGGAGCAGTAGTTCGAGGAGATATGAATACGATTGAAATTGGAAACTATAGCAATGTTCAAGATAACTCTAGTTTACATGTAGATACTAATGAACCTTTGAAAATCGGAGACTATACTACCATAGGACACAACGCAGTTGTTCATGGATGTACTGTAGGTAATAACTGTTTAATAGGAATGGGTGCTATAATTCTTAATAGTGCTGTTGTAGGAGATAACTGTATTATAGGGGCAGGAGCCTTGGTTACAGAAGGAGCAGTTATACCACCTAACTCTTTAGTATTAGGTTCTCCTGGAAAAGTAAGAAGAGAATTGACAGAAGATGACCTGAAGTCCATAAAAGACAATGCC
This sequence comes from Tissierella pigra, assembly GCF_018917845.1. NCBI lineage: Bacteria > Bacillati > Bacillota > Tissierellia > Tissierellales > Tissierellaceae > Tissierella > Tissierella pigra. Next base: position 2,690,416 of record NZ_JAHLPJ010000001.1, on the reverse strand, counting down.
ATAAGATACGAAAAATTATGGAGAGAACAACATATATAAATTAAGTCTATTAAATTTAGAATGGCAATTAATATTTATTATAAAAATATATTAGAAGGTAGAACTATTTTTTCTAATATATTTTCTGGAACTAATCAGTCAATATAGCACAACTTCCTTAGGTGATTAAAGTTCTATGGTTTATTTAGAGTGAATAATATATGTTAAAACACAGTTTTAATATGTATATTAGTATCAAGGAGGGATGTTATGTTAACTAATCCAGTATTATTATCAGTATTAGTCATGGCTGTATTATGTTTATTAAGAGTAAATGTATTAATCGCACTTATTTTATCGGCATTGTTAGGTGGTGTATTATCTGGTATGTCAGTAGGTGATTCCATTGCTATTTTAATTAATGGAATGGGTGGAAGTGCAGAAACTGCACTATCATATATACTGCTTGGTGCTTTAGCAGTAGCAATTGGTAAGACAGGAGTTGCAGACATATTAGCTAGGAAAATAGGAAGGGTAATAGATGGTAGAAGAAGGCTATTTGTATTATTAATAGCTGGCGTGGCTTGTTTTTCCCAAAACTTAATTCCAGTCCACATAGCTTTTATTCCAATACTAATACCTCCATTAATACCTGTTATGAACAAATATAAAATTGATAGAAGAGGAGTAGCGTCAGCACTAACATTTGGACTTAAGGCTCCTTATATAATATTACCAGTAGGATTCGGACTCCTTTTTCACAACATAATAAGAGATGCTTTAATAGATAATGGAGTCTTTGTAGAAACAAATATGATTTGGAAGTCAATGTTGCTTCCAGGTATAGGAATGATAGTAGGATTATTTATAGCTGTGTTAATAAGTTATAAAAAACCAAGGGAGTATAAAGAGCTTGAATTACAAGAATCTGATACTAAAGATATAGAAGAACTAGGAGTAACAAGAGAACACTGGGCTGCATTAGTAGGAGCTGTAGCAGCATTTGTAATTCAAATTATAACAAAATCCCTTCCGCTGGGTGCCATAGTAGGATTAGCATTGATGATGATGCTAGGTGGATTTAAATGGAAAGAGCTTGATGAGATGATAAATGGTGGTATTGGATTAATGGGATTTATTGCTTTTGTAATGTTAGTTGCTTCAGGTTATGGTGCAGTTATTAGGGAAACAGGTGGGGTTGAATCTTTAGTAAAGGCGGCGGCAGGTATGATGGGAGGAAGTAAAGCAATAGCAGCATTTACAATGCTATTAATAGGGTTAATTATTACTTTAGGAATTGGTACATCTTTTGGAACAGTCCCAATAATTGCAACAATATTTGTTCCTCTGTGCATAGCATTAGGATTTAGTCCTGCTGCAACAATTTGTTTAGTAGGTACAGCAGGAGCATTGGGAGACGCCGGATCGCCTGCATCAGACAGTACATTGGGACCTACTGCTGGTCTTAATGTAGATGGTCAGCATGATCATATTTGGGATACTTGTGTACCTACATTTCTCCATTATAATATTCCATTATTAATATTTGGAACAATAGCAGCAGTATTACTTTAATTAGAATAATAAGTTAAGATAAATAGATAAAGGGATTAATCCCTTTATCTATTTCATAGTTTTTTCAACAAATGCAGGTTACTATTTGGTTATAATCTACTCTGTGATTCAGTTCTCCTGCCAGTTCTATAATATTTAACATATGTTCCAATTTTTCCTTTGTAATAATCAAATCTGGCTTCCAAGAGTTTTAAACCCCATATCTTTTTACTTAAGCAAGAATTTTAATATAAAAATATACTATTTAATATCACCATGAACTTCTTCTGAAAGAATTTCTTTTATTTTGTTTTTTTCATCCAATATCAAGATTGTAGGAATTGAATTTAATGCTTCATTTTTATCCATAAGGGCATAAGCCATAATTATAACAATATCACCAGGTTGTACCAAACGTGCAGCAGCACCATTTAAGCATATGACACCGCTTTCCTTTTCACCTTCTATTACATAAGTTTCAAGTCTTGCTCCGTTATTGTTATTTACTATATATACCTTCTCACCAGGCAATATACCAGATTTCTCTAAAAGCTCTCCATCTATGGTTATACTTCCTACATAATTTAAATTAGCTTCTGTTACAGTTGCTCTATGAATTTTTGATTTAAGCATTGTTAAATACATAATTATTCCCCCAAGATTATATTATCAATTAGTCTCGTGTTTCCAAACTTAACTGCCAATGCTACCAGAGTTTGTTTATTTATTATATCAACATCCTCAAATGTTTCAAAATCTACAATTTCTACATAGTCTATATTTGCTAGATTCATAGTACTAATCTTATCAACTATATATTTCTTTAACTCCAAGGCATTGTTATTACCACTTAGATACATGGATTTTATATCATTTAAGGATTGAGATAATACTAAAGCCTGTTTTCTTTCAAGCTCACTTAAATATACATTCCTTGAACTTAAAGCAAGACCATACTTATCCCTTACTATGGGACAAGAAACTATATTTATATCAAAATTCAATTCCTTAACTAGTTTTTTAATTATACTTAGCTGTTGTGCATCTTTTTGTCCAAAATAAGCATTATTAGGAGTAGTAATATTAAAAAGCTTAGTTACAACAGTAGTCACTCCCTTAAAATGAGTGGGACGAGAACTTCCACAAAGTTTTTTGGTTATATCTCCTTCAATATTTACATAGGTAGAATAATTATTTCCATACATTTCTTCTACAGTTGGTGCAAATATATAATCAACTCCATTATCATAGGCAAGTTTCATATCCTTATCTAAATCACGAGGATATTTATCCAAATCTTCATTGGGAGCAAATTGGGTTGGATTTACAAAAATACTTAATATAACAATATCATTTTCTTTCCTTGCTCTATTTATTAAAGAAATATGTCCTTCATGAAGGTAACCCATGGTGGGAACTAAGCCAATTGTGGAATTGTCTACTTTAGGTTTTATTTGTTTTCTTAAATCTTCAATAGTATTTAATAACATTTTTTCACCCCTAATATAATTTTTCAAGGATTTCGTCTGCTATGGAAAACGAATGTTCTGGTCTTGGAAAAGAGCCATTTTTCACTTCTTCAATATAATTACTTAATCCTTTATTTATTTCATCTTTTATATTTGCATATTTTTTTACAAATTTAGGAGTAAAATCAGAATAGATACCTAACATATCATTTATAACTAAAACCTGACCATCACATTTATTCCCTGCTCCTATGCCTATGGTAGGAATAGTAAGTTTGTTTGTGATTATCTCTGCCAGTTTTGCAGGTATACCCTCAAGGACTATTGAAAATACTCCAACCTTTTCCAATAATAAAGCATCATCTATTATTTTTTGCGCATCTTCTTCATTTTTACCTTGAACAGTAAAGCCTCCAAACATGTTTACAGACTGGGGAGTAAGTCCAATATGGCCCATTACTGGAATTTGCGCTTTTATAAGAGCTTCTACCTTATCAATTACATCTTTTCCGCCTTCAAGCTTTACACAATGGGCATTTCCTTCCTGAATTATTCTGCCAGCATTTCTTATGGTATCCTCTATACTAATGTGATAGGATAGAAATGGCATATCTCCAACTATTAGAGAATTTTGCGATCCTCTTGAAACAGCTTTACAATGATGAATAATATCATCGACAGTAACCTGAAGAGTGTTTTCATAGCCCAATACTACCATACCTAAGGAGTCACCAACAAGTAAAGAATTTATACCTGCTTCATCTAACAATTTAGCTGTAGAATAATCATAAGCAGTTAGCATTGTAATCTTTTCATTATTTTTTTTCATTTCCCAAAATGATCTTACTGTATTTTTACCCATTTTAATTCTCCTCCAATAGTTTTAATATTTGTAAAGCAACCTTCTCATCTAGATTTTTTCCTTCTGCTAATTTAACAGTAGAAATCCCTAGTTCCTTATAAAGTAAAGTGTTTTTAAAGTCATTTACCTCAAAGGAATCTAAATGCTTTCTTATAGTATTTATATCACCACGAGAGATAGGACCTGTAAGGGAATTTTTCGTTCCTAAATTTTTAATATTGTTTATACTGGAATCTATAAGGGGAGAAAAGCTATTGATTGCTAATTCCTCCGAAAGCCCTATATGTTTTAAGATGGAAAATCCATAGTCAAGAAGAGTAACTAAATAATTTGATACCACACATGCACCAGCATGATAAAGAGGTTTTTGCTCCTTATCTAGTATAAAATACTTATTTCTGCATTTATCTAGAACTTTTTTTATAACTGTTATGCCTTTATTATCCCCTTCTATAGAAAATACAGTATCTTTAAGCTTTTCCACCGTAGTATGTACATCTGTAAAAGTTTGTATAGGATGTAAGGAGATTATACTGGATGATTCATTTTTTAAAATCTCCAGTTCAGAGGAGGACAAAGCTCCACTCATATGTACAAATATCTTATCTTTATAATCAATATTGAGTTTAGAAATATTATTTGCTACTTCTTTAATAGAATCATCATTTACAGTGATGAATATAATATCAGCCTCTATGGTGTCCCCAAGGTTTTTAAATGCAGTTGAATCTGTAATATTTGCAGCATTTACTATCGATGAAAAAGAACGACTATAATATCCTAGTAAATTATAACTATATTTTTTGAGATACAGGCCAAATGAAATGCCTACCTTTCCAGCACCTATAAAAGAAATTTTCAATATATTCACCCCTTAGAAAAAATAAAAGTCTTTTTGGACATAACAAAAAGACTTGATGAATTTAAACTTATTAGCCCTGTCTTAGTCCAATGGATCAAAGCAGATATTATATTTAATTTTTGGCAGTAAGTGTATTATTTGTACAGCTCAAATAGATGCTGTCACAAACAGTTTAACATAGAAGGAGAATAATAATCAAGAGAAAAATATATTAAGAAATATAAAAGTAAATACATCTGTATTGACAGTTGTATTTACTTTTGTTATGATAATAAAAAATAATAGGAGGTTTTATGATGACAACTAATTTTACACAAATAATTACTCAAAATGCACCTACACCTGCAGGACCATATTCTCAAGGTATTATAACGGATAATTTTGTTTTTACTGCAGGGCAACGTCCGCAGGATCCAGTTACTGGTGAAATAAAGAAGGATATTAAAGAACAAACAAGACAGGTTATTGAAAATATTCAAGCTATTTTAAAAGAATCTGGATGTACATTAAAAGATGTAGTGAGGACAACTGTATATTTATCAGATATTAAATATTTTGATGAAATGAACTCTGTTTATAGAGAAATGTTTAGTGAGCCATTTCCAGTTAGAACAACTATGGGTGTTCAATTGAGAGGAATTGATGTTGAAATAGATGCAATTGCATTGAAAAAGTAAATTTTAGAGAGAAGGAACACAGTATGATAAACTATAAAGAAGAAATATTACGGTTGAAAGAGGAGAAGAATGCTGTAATACTTGCACATTATTATGTAAGGGATGAAATACAAGAAATAGCTGATTATGTGGGAGATTCTTATAATCTAAGTAAAATTGGATTAGAAGTAGATAATGAAGTGATTGTATTTTGTGGTGTCAGCTTTATGGCTGAAAGTGCAAAAATATTGTCTCCTCATAAAAAAGTCTTATTACCTAATACAGATGCAAAATGTTCTATGGTAGATTTAGCAACAAAAGAAGATGTGCTGAAGCTAAAGGAAATACATAAAGATGCTAAGATAGTTAGCTATGTAAATTCATCCACAGAGGTAAAAGCTATTTCAGATGTATGTTGTACATCTGCCAATGCCTATAATGTAGTAAATAATATAGATGCTGAAGAAATAATATTTATACCTGATAAACATTTAGGCAGTTGTATACAGGAAAAAGTGAAAGATAAGAAAATGATTTTATATGATGGATTTTGTTGTGTTCATAATAATATAAGAGCTAAAGATATTTTAGATTACAGGGAAAAAACAAATATGGATTTACATATATTGGTACATCCAGAGTGTAGAAAGGAAGTACGTGATTTAGCTGATTATATTGGAAGCACAGGTCAAATTATTGACTATGTAGGCACAACAAATCATAAGGATTTTTTAATTTTAACAGAAGATGGTATTCTTTATGAACTTAGAAATAGGTATAAGGATAGAAGATTTCATAACCTTGATATCATATGTAATCCAATGAAATGTATAACTATTGAAGATGTATATGAGAGTTTATTACATGATAAAAATCAAATTATTATTGATGAAGATATAAGGATTAGTGCGAGTAGGGCATTATTTAAGATGCTTGAGTTAGCTTAAAGTAATAAAGATTAATCAGAAGTATTGAAAAGTACTACTTGATAAAAAGAGGAGAGTATAGAATGAATTGGTTAATTGTAGATCAGATTATAAAAGATGCACTGATAGAAGATGCTATTTATAGTGATATTACTACATCTGCTATAGTTTCATATGATAGTAAATGTAATGTGGATTTAATATCTAAAGAAGATGGAATAATAGCAGGATTACCGGTTTTAAGAAGAGTATTTAATATTTTAGGAGATGTAGAGGTTGATTTCTTTGTAGCAGATGGAGATTCAATTAAAACTGGACAGGCTATTGGAATTTTAAAGGGAAGTACTTATAATATTTTAATAGGAGAAAGAATAGCATTAAACCTTCTGCAGAGAATGAGCGGAATTGCGACAATTACCAATAGAGCAGTGGAATTAGTTAAACATACTAATGCAAAAATATTAGATACTAGAAAAACCACTCCTAACTTGAGGATTCTTGAAAAATATGCTGTTGCGGTAGGTGGTGGTCATAATCATAGATTTAGTTTATCAGATGGAGTACTTATAAAGGATAATCATATAGAAGCAGCTGGGGGGATAAAGAAAGCGGTAAATAAAGTAAGAGAGAAGGTTTCCTTTGTAAGAAAAATAGAAGTAGAAGTAGAAAGTCTAGAGCAAATAGAGGAAGCCTTAAATGTGGGAGTAGATATTATAATGCTTGATAATATGGACACGGATACTATGAAGAAGGCTATAGAATTGATTAACCATAGAAGCATAACTGAGGCATCAGGCAATATAAGTTTAGATAATATAAGACAAATAGCAGAAACAGGCGTGGACTATATTTCATTAGGTATGCTTACCCATTCAGTTAAAGCTTTGGACATAAGCATGAAAAACTTAGTGTTAAAATAAGAGGATACTAACTTAACAAATGCTCTTTTCTTGACTTTTAATGGTAATGTAAAATAATCTGTGCTTTTACGAAATAAAATTCTCTTTTCTGGCAAGAATCAAAATATGATTTGAACCAGAAAGGAGAATTTTTTATGTCAACATTACCAAAAGAAGTTTTAAGAAATATGATTAGTGATGGAAATTTAACAACACCAGGAGATCTTCATTCATATCTAAAGGATATGTTTAAAGATGTACTTCAAGAGATGTTAGAGGCAGAACTTGAGGCAGAATTAAGGTACTCTAAAGGAGATAAAAAGAATAAACAAACAGATAATAGGCGAAATGGCTATACCCAAAAGACTGTAAAAACTCAATTTGGTGAAATTCCACTAGAAGTACCAAGGGATAGAAATGGTGAGTTTGAGCCAATTGTAATACCTAAAAATAAAAGAGATATTTCTGGTATTGAAGAAAAGGTAATAGCTCTTTATGGAAGGGGTATGTCAACTAGAGATATACACGAACAAATAAAAGATATATATGGAATAGAAATATCAGCCGAAATGGTAAGCAAAATGACTGATGGAATAATTCCACATATAAAAGAATGGCAGAATAGACCCCTAAATCCAATATATCCATTTGTATTTATGGATGCAATACATTATAAAGTAAGAGAAGATGGACAGATAAAAAGCAAAGCAGCTTATGTAGTTTTATGTGTTAATTTAGACGGATTTAAAGATGTTTTAGGGATTTGGATAGGTGAAAATGAATCAGCTAAGTTCTGGCTTGGAGTTTTGAATGATTTGAAAAATAGAGGTCTACAAGATGTATTAATATTTAGCGTAGATGGATTAACAGGGCTTAAAGAGGCAATAAATGCAGCATATCCTAATGCAGAAATACAAAGATGTGTAATTCATCAGCTTAGAAATTCTTTTAAATATGTTAGTTACAAGCATTCAAAGGAGTTTGCTAATGATTTTAAATCAGTATATAAGGCGATAAATGAAGAAGAAGCTCTTGAAAACCTTGGGGAACTTGAAAAGAAATGGGGAGATAAATACCCACATGCAGTTAAGAGTTGGGAGTCAAATTGGGATGTACTATCTCCATTTTTCAAGTATCCTCAGGAGATTCGAACCATAATGTACACTACAAATATAATAGAAGGTTTTCATAGACAGCTAAGAAAAGTAACCAAGACTAAAACTATGTTCCCATCTGATCAAGCTCTAGAAAAGATACTTTACTTAGCTAGTCAAAATACCATAAAGAAATGGACCAAAAGATATAAAAGCTGGGATTTAATTATAAATCAACTATCCATCTTCTTTGAAGAACGAGTAAATGTCCATCTTTAATGTAATTATACTGAGTGGCATATAAAAACCTTCTAAATCTGGAATTATGGGCGTTTAAATAGCTTGTAATACTGATTTAAAGCCTATAACTCCTTAAAAAACAAAAGAGTTTTTTATAAAAGTAAAGCTAAAATCCATTTGTAAAAAGTCATAGCATCACTTATATAAAATTATTGCCAAAACTATTCATTTTAATGCATAAAATAAAATAGTCTTGGCAAAGATAAAATCAAGATATTTAGTTGTAAGTTTTATCCAGTTTAATATTTCTTGTCAGATTAGAGATGAACGATTCTCTCTAAAGCACAAAGTTATTTACATTCTCACTTTAAATCTTTTTTGATTTTACCAGAAAGGAGCATTTGTTTTCATAAAAGCACAGATTATTTTACACTACCGATATAATTTTATCTTTTCATAGCTTTTTCAGCAAATTCAGTAGTTACTATTTTATTGTATTCTGCTCTTTGATCTAGTTCTCCTGCCAGTTCCATAATATTCATCATATGTTCCAATCCTTCCTCTGTAATAATCAAATCTGGTTTCCAAGAGTCTTGATCTCTATATCTCTCTATTAAAGAGATTAAAACATCTTTATCTGTATCGGGGAATTGGGGCATTACAGCATCAGCAATTTCTTCACTAGTATGTTCTTGAACCCAAACCATACCTTTATAAATTGCATTTGTAAATTTTTGAATTATATCAGGATTGTTTTCAATATATTCCTTAGTTGCAGAATAACAGGTATATGGCAAATATCCACCTTCTTCACCTATGGAAGCTACTACATAGCCTTTGTTCTCTTTTTCCAATGTAGCAGCAACAGGCTCAAATAATGCCACATAGTCACCTTCACCAGCCACAAATGCTCCAGCCATTACATCGAATTGTATGTCAGTTCGTACATTTACATCTTTACCTATTTCTAGTCCGTGGCTTTTGATTACATACTCTAAAGTCATTTCTGGCATACCGCCTTTTCTACCACCTATTACTGTTTTACCTTTAAGTTTATCGAAGGTAAAATTATCGTCCTTTTCTCTTCCTACTAAGAAAGAGCCATCTCGTTGAGTTAATTGTGCAAAGTTAATTACATAATTATCTCGCCCTTGGTTATATACATATACAGATGCTTCAGGTCCCATAAATCCAATTTCAGCTTCATTACTTAATAGAGAAGCCATAACCTTATCTGCACCTTTACCATTGATTAATTCAACTTTTAGTCCTTCTTCCTCAAAAAATCCTTTAGTAATGGCTACATATTGTGGTGTGTAAAATAGGGAGTGAGTAACTTCAACTAACCTAATGGTTTGTAACTCTGTGTTCTTCTTGCAGCCAACTAATCCAAATGATAGCACTATCACTAGGATTAATATAAATGAAACTTTTCTTAACATCTTATCCCTCCTAACATAATATGGGTATACGAAAGCTTTATTTAATGCTATAATATTCTAAAATAGGGTAAAGGTTACTAAATTAGTTATTAGGTTAGGAGGAATTAAATGAATATACCAAATATGATAACGATTTTAAGAATACTATTGATTCCAGTATATCTATACTTTTTTTATTCCAGTTTAAGAGAAAATATTTTATTAGCAGGAATCATATTTATTATTGCAGGAATTTCTGATGTTTTAGATGGATACATAGCAAGAAAATATAATTTAACGTCTAAACTTGGTATAGTTTTAGACCCTATTGCAGATAAATTAATGACATTTACTATTTTGATTAGCTTTACTACAAAAGGAATTATACCTCCTTGGATACTAATTGCCATAGGAATAAAAGAAATAGCAATGATTTTAGGTGGAGCAATATTGTATTTATTTAAAGGAAAACAAGTAATGCCTTCAAATAAATATGGAAAAGTAGCAACTTTATCCTTTTACGCTGCAACATTATCTGTAGTATTTAAATTTCCCGAGTTATTATCTAAAACCTTATTTTTCTTAACTGTAGTTTTAAATGTTATAGCTTTTATAAATTACTTTATAATTTATATAAAAATGAGGCATAATACATTAAATGATATAGTTGACAAATAAATTATATATATATATAATTGAATCAATAATTTTATATTCTGCTTTGATAAAGAGGAGTAAGTAAATATTCTTTACAGAGAAAGAGTTCTAGGCTGAAAAACTCTAAGTTAAATATTTACTGAAGGTAGCTTTAGAGCATTCAAGTTGAAATCAAGTAAACTTGAAGGGTTTTAGCCCTTATATTAGTTAAGAGCCATGATTTTTATGGAATTAAGGTGGTACCGCGAATTACCCTTCGTCCTTACAGTGTTAAGGATGAAGGGATTTTTTTATGACCTAACACAGCGAACAACAGTGAGTTGATGTAGGTCAAACGCACCTAGGCTGTCCGTTTTGTCTACAATTCGCTACGCTCATTGGACAAAAAGGCAATGAGCACCAAATCTATATGAGCATAGGGAGTAAATAGATTTGAGTTGCGAAACTGCGGCAAATAACCTAACACAGCAACTAAGTAAATATAAATAAGGAGTGATATTATGTTAGAAAATTTACCAAAGACCTATAATCCAAAGGACTTTGAAGATAGACTATATAAATATTGGAGTGATAATGGACATTTTGAGGCTCATGTTGATAAAACTAAAAAACCTTTTACAATAATGATGCCGCCACCAAATGTAACGGGAAATCTTCATATGGGTCATGCACTTAATAATACTATTCAAGATATTTTAACTAGATGGAAGAGAATGGAAGGATATTCAGCATTATGGCTGCCAGGCACAGACCACGCTAGTATATCTACTGAAGCAAAAGTAGTGGAGAAAATTAAAAAAGAAGGTAAATCTAAAGAAGAATTAGGTCGTGATGGATTTTTAGATGAAGCTTGGGATTGGACTCACAAATATGGGAATACAATAAAAAATCAACTTAAAAAACTAGGAGTTTCCTGTGATTGGAATAGAGATAGATTTACTTTAGACGAAGGATTAAGCAAGGCTGTAGAGGAAGTATTTATTAGATTATACGATAAAGGATTAATCTATAGAGGAGATAGAATAATTAACTGGTGTCCAAATTGTAAAACAGCCATATCAGATGCAGAAGTAGAACATGAGGATTCCAATGGCAGTATATGGCATATTAAATATCCTATTAAGGATAGTGATGGATTTATAGTTATAGCAACGACTAGACCAGAAACTATGTTGGGAGACTTAGCTGTAGCTGTAAATCCAGAGGATGAAAGATATAAAGACCTTGTGGGAAAAATATTGATTCTACCTCTTATGAACAGAGAAATCCCTATTATAGCAGATGATTATGTAGAAATGGAATTTGGAACAGGGGCAGTTAAAATAACTCCATCCCACGACCCTAATGATTTTGAAGTAGGAGAAAGACACAATTTAGGTCAATATATAATAATGAATGAAGATGGAACTATTGGTTCTAAAGGTGGAATATATGAAGGATTAGAAAGATATGAGGCTAGAAAAAAAATAGTTGAAGACTTAGAGAAACAAGGATATTTAGTAGAAATAAAGGATCATCAAAATGCAGTAGGTCATTGTGAAAGATGTACTACTATTGTAGAACCTCTTATTTCAAAGCAATGGTTTGTAAAAATGGAGACCTTAGCTAAACCAGCCCTTGAAGCATATAAAAGAGGAGAACTAAACTTCATACCTGAAAGATTTGGTAAAGTTTATGTAAATTGGTTAGAAGGTATAAAAGACTGGTGTATTTCTAGACAATTATGGTGGGGACATAGACTTCCCGTATATTATTGTGAAGATTGTGATGAGATTATAGTATCAAGAATAGAACCAGAAAAGTGTAGTAAATGTAATAGTACAAAGTTACATCAAGATACTGATACATTAGATACCTGGTTTTCATCTGCTTTATGGCCTTTTTCTACTTTAGGTTGGCCAGAGAAAACTGAAGATTTAAGTTACTTTTTTCCAACAGATGTATTAGTAACTGGATACGATATTATATTTTTCTGGGTAGTTAGAATGGTATTTTCAAGTATGGAACAAATGGGAGAAGTTCCATTTAAAGATGTATTCTTTACAGGACTTGTTCGAGATTCACAAGGAAGGAAGATGAGTAAATCTTTAGGAAATGGTATAGATCCATTGGAGATAATAGATGAATATGGTGCAGATGCGCTTAGATTTACGTTAGTTACAGGGAATTCCCCAGGAAATGATATGAGGTTCTATATTGAAAGAGTAGAAGCCAATAGAAATTTTGCCAATAAATTGTGGAATGCCACTAGATTTGTTTTAATGAATCTTGAAGAAAATGTGGCTAAAGAACAGCTAATTTTAGATAAATTAGAAGAAGAGGATAGATGGATTTTATCTAAATTAAATTCTGTAATTAAAGAGGCAACAGAAAATTTAGATAAGTATGAAATAGGTATGGCGGCAGAAAAGATATATGATTTTATTTGGGATGAATACTGTGATTGGTATATAGAAATGGTTAAATCTAGATTATATGGTGAGGATAAAGAAAGTAAAGAAACAGCAGAAAAAGTTTTATTATTTGTTCTAAAGGATATATTAAAACTGCTTCATCCATTGATGCCATTTATTACTGAAGAGATTTGGCAGCATTTACCAGATAACAATAATCCTTTAATATTAAGTGATTGGCCAGTATATAAGGAAGAATTTAACTTCCCCAAATCAGAAGAAGTAATTGAATTTATTAAATCAGGAATAAAGGGTATAAGAAATGCAAGAGCAGAAATGAATATTGTACCTTCTAGAAAATCTAAACAAATATTTGTGACTAAAGATGAAAATATAAAAAATATCATCAATAATGGAAAAAGATATTTTTTAAATCTTGCATCAAGTGATGAAATAGAAGTAATAGATACAAAAGAAGGTATAGGAGAAGATAATATTTCTGTAGTCTTAGATAAATGTGAAGTGTTTTTACCTTTAAAGGATTTAATTGATTTTGAGAAGGAAATTGAAAGATTGGAAAAAGAAAAGGAAAAACTTGAAGGTGAGATAAAAAGGGTAGTAGGCAAATTATCTAATGAAGGATTTGTTAAAAAGGCTCCTGAAAAAGTAGTGAACGAAGAAAAAGAAAAACAAAGAAAATATGAAGAAATGCTTCAAAATGTAATCGAAAGACTTGAAAGCATACAATCTAATAAATAAACGGGAGGGCAAAATGAAATATCAAGAGGCTTTAAAATATATAAATGATAAAGATAAATATGGTTCAAGGCTTGGACTTGATTCAATAGGAAAGCTTATGAGTCTCTTAGGAAACCCGCAAGAAGGATTAAAATATATTCATATAGGAGGAACCAATGGAAAGGGTTCTACTTCGTCTTATATGGCTCATTGTCTAGAAGCAGGTGGTTATAAGGTGGGGCTATTTACCTCACCTTATATAGAAAGATTTAATGAACGTATTCAAATAAATGGACAAGATATACCAGATGATACATTAGGAAGAATAACTGGAGTTATTAAAGAAAAAGCTAATATTATGGTACAAGAAGGCTATGAACATCCTACTACTTTTGAAATAGTTACTGCCATAGGTTTTATGTTTTTTAAAGAGGAGGAAGTTGATTATGTAGTTTTAGAAGTAGGTTTAGGTGGTAGATATGACTCCACTAACGTTATTTCATCACCTTTAGCATCAATAATTACTACTTTGGATTATGATCATATTGATGTTTTAGGAGATACATTAGATAAAATTGCTTATCAAAAAGCAGGAATAATAAAAGAAAATAGCATAGTAGTATCTTATCCTCAAGAAATAGAGGCATTGGAAGTTATAAAGAAAGTTGCAGAAGAAAAAAACTCAGATTTTTATTTATGTCCTATGGAAAATATTGTAGTTAGAGAAATAGATATTTCAGGTTGTATCTTTGACTTCAACTATGAAAATATAAAGCTACAATCTCTTAAAATATCTATGCTAGGTGAATATCAAGTCTATAATGCCACATTGGCTTTAACTACATTATTGATTTTAAGAGAAAAGAAACTAGTGAATATTTCAGAAGAACAAATTAGGGTAGGATTAGAAAAAACAAAATGGCCTGGAAGATTGGAAGTAATGAGAAATAACCCAACATTTTTAATAGATGGAGCACATAATGTTCAAGGAATCCAGCAATTAAAGAAGGCTCTTAGTCTATTTAAGTATAACAAACTAATTCTTGGATTGGGAATATTAAAAGATAAAGACTCATCACATATGGTTGAGCTATTGGCACCTTTAGCAGATAAAATTATAGCTACAGAGGTAAATATGCCAAGAAAGTTAGATGCAGAAGACTTAGCTAAGGAAATATCTAAATACAATCAAAATGTTTTTGTAGAAAAGGATATAAAGAAAGCCATAGAAAAAACCTTAGAATTAGCCAAAGAAGATGATATGATAGTATTTGGTGGTTCTTTGTATTTAATAGGAGAAGTAAGAACTTTAATAAGACTACTGTAGATTTTCTACAGTAGTCTTATAACATAAATTTTTATGATTTTCAAAAAAAGGCTTTATTTACAAGCCTTTTTTATATTTCACCAATATATACTTACCTGCATAAATTACATATACAGGGGGTGATATATTGAATGAAGATAGAATACTAGTGGCCAACACTGGTGAAGATAGTTTAACTTTAAAAGATTTTAAAGATGATTCTAAGTCTAAAACCATACTTTTATCTAAACTTACAGGGAAAGAAATAGACAATTCCATATTGGAAAATAGCAAACTAGGACCTTATGATATGATTAAAGGAGAAGGAGAAAACATATATATTACAAATTCCTATGATAATTCTATTATGAAAATAGATTTAGTAAGTGAGGAGCTGCTGGGATTCATTAAAATAGGTAAAAATCCTACTTCTATTAAAAAGTTTCAAGGTAAAATTTATATAGCAAATAGTGATTCCAACTCTATTTCTGTAGTTGATGAAAATACATTTTCATTAATAGAAGATATATCTGTAGGAGAAAGACCTACTGATATTCAAATTGATGAAATAGGTTTAAAAGTATTTATTGCCAATGGAAATTGTTATACAATAAATATTTTGGATTTAAATAATGAAAAGATTTCCTCTATAATTTTAACTAAGCAACCCATAAAAATGATAATAGAAAATAATAGATTGTTCATTCTTTCATATAAAGGAAATGGAACTGACAACTATAGTAATCTATCAGAAATAGAAACAGAAAACAACAAGACAAAAATAAGTATAGATTTAAAAGGCATATATGCTAATTTTGTAAAAATAAAAGGTAAAGATTTATTTTATCTTTCAAATGTGGAAAATGGATATATTTATAGAATATCCATAGGTAAAGAAATAAATATTTCAAGATTTTACTTAGGTGGGATGCCGAATAATATTAAATGGAATGGAAAGACAAATCTTTATATCACCAATATTTTAGATGATAATTTAAGTGTGATTCAAGAGTTAAATGGTTTAAGTATAAAAAACATTAGAGTAGGAAAAGAACCGAATGGGATTCTCCTACTCTAATGGGGTGGTTTGTTCATCTGTAAGTATATTAATTATATTTTGATAAATAGCTTCAGGATTCTTCTTCCATTTATCACAAATTAAATCCACCTGTTTTTTTGTGGCTACATCTAAATAAATACTAAATAAAGTATCTTCATTTTCAACTAACTTTAAATTTACCACATATAAATTATTATTTTTTTGAAAATAATCTGTAACTACTTGTGTTTCAACTTTCTTCTCTTTTTCTAATTTGTTAAATTCTTTATTTAACTCTTCTTTAATTTTAACTGGAATTCTTTCTTCAAAATAAGATAAAGCTATTTCTCCTTTTTCTAATAGTATATATACATCCTTAGAATCCTTATTTTCTATTTGGATAAAATTAGAATTAATTAGTTCACTTAAATATTGTTGTACTAAGAAAAAATTCATATAGTTCTTTTCTAATACAAATTCTGTTATTTCAGAATTTGTAAATTCCTTATCAGACAATCTTATTAAATATAATAAAAGGAGTTTGTTTTGTGCTAATTCTTCAGTGTTCTCTATAAACATTTTTTAACACCTCTTTTCATGTATTACATGAATATATTATAGCATAATAAATAGTAAATAGAGAAGTGGAATTCCACTTCTCTATTTTAAAATATTATTTTAAACTAAATTATTTTCCAGCTAATTGATTTTGAGCAGATTCAACTAATTTTTTAACCATATATCCGCCTACATAACCATTTTGTCTTGAAGTCAAATTACCTTTATCTATTGAATCATAATTTGACATTCCTAATTCATTTGCTATTTCTAATTTCATTTGATTTAAGGCTGCTCTAGCTTCTGGAACAACTATTTTATTACTATTATTGTTATTAGCCATTTTTCAAACCTCCTTAATTCAACAACTTATTTTGTCGTTGTGGTATTAATATAACCCTTTTGGAAGTAGATATACTGGTAATTAATTTAAAAATGTATAAAAATAACCAATTGGGAAATAATCATAAGTTTGCCTTTATAAAGTTAAGTAATATAAATCTTATTTCTGAATAAATTATATATATAAGTATTTGGAGGTGGAGATATGAAAAACAGGTATTATAAGAATGATATTAATATTACTATTAGGCTGTTAATAGTTCTATGTGTAGCATTAGTTTTTTTAGTATATATTACTGTTAAAACTACAGGAAATATTGCTACAGTATTTGCTCCAACTAAAGAATTACCAATATACAGTGTAGAGACACCAGATAAAAAAATTAGTATTAGTTTTGATGCAGCTTGGGGTGATGAATATACTAATGAAATATTGGATACACTAGACAAATATAAAATAAAGAGTACGTTTTTTTTAGTTGATTTTTGGGTTGAAAAGTTTCCAGAGCATGTAAAAGAAATTGCAAAAAGGGGTCATGATGTTGAAAATCATTCAACAACTCATCCTAACATGAGTCAATTAAGTGAAGAAAAGATAGCAGAAGAATTAAATACCGTAGGGAAAAAAATAGAAGATTTGACAGGAAAAAAACCTACTTTATTTAGACCTCCATTTGGAGATTATAATGATTTAGTAATACAGACGGCTAGAAAAAATGGATACTATACCATTCAATGGGATGTAGATTCCCTAGACTGGAAAGAATTTGGAGTTCAGCCAGTAGTAGACAGAGTAACTAGAAATGTAAGAAATGGTTCTATTGTATTGTTTCATAATAATGCAAAGTATATAAAAGAATATTTGCCTTTAGTCATAGAAAGGTTACAAGAAGACGGCTATGAAATTGTTCCTATTTCCGAATTAATATATAAAGAAAATTTTATAATGGATAATACGGGAAGACAGATTTTACAAAAATAAAGGATGATTGAGGGAGATATATGAAAGAGCAAAAGATAATAGTAATTGGAGTAATAGAAGAGATAAAAAATAGAATAAGCTTTCAACTACTAAAAGAAATCCTTAGTAAATTTCAATATAAAACTTTATATACAAATAGTTCTGAAAATATAATAATATTAAATAAAGGATATAGTAATATTCTTTTATTAGATATAAAAGAGGAACTAATATCTTCCATAAGAAATATGGATATTAAATTTAATATAATTATTCATACATTTCTAAACACAAAGAGTTATGAAGATCATAATACTAAAAATATATTCAATAATTCAGAATATATAATTGTAAACTGTGATGAAGAAAACTGGAATCGTTTACTAGAAAATAACCTAAAGTCAATAATTATAAGTTATGGTTTCAATAATAAGGCAAGTATAAATATTTCTAGTTATAATATTGACGATATAATAGAAGGGAATATATGCTTTCAAAGGGAAATCAAAACCATAAATGGAAATATAATAGAACCCTATGAATTGCCTATAAAGATTAATTCTAGAGATAAACTTGATATATATGGTGTTATAGCAACTATTACTACTAGTTTGTTAATGGATATAGATATATTTTCTCTAAAGGATTTTACCAGATTTTATATTAACAAAAGTATAAAATAAAAGGAATTTAAATAAATTTGAGTTTTTTTTAACAAAAATTATAAAAAAAGAAGGATTTTTTAAATCTATGTCTAATAATAGATATATACAAATGATAAATTTGATATATCTATTATTTTTTATTCATATTGTTTTATCTACTGGAATATATTAGATATAGATTTAAAAAACATAGGAATAGAGGGGGACATTAGTAATGATTGATAAGACTGTAGAAACAAATATTGTAAGATTAGTTGGGAAAGTGGCAAGCGACAAGAGTTTTAGTCATGAGATGTATGGAGAAGGATTTTATAATCTAGATATTGAAGTACCTAGATTAAGTGATTCTGTAGACATTCTTCCAATAACGGTTTCAGAAAGACTTATGGTAGATATAGACTTATCTATTGGACAATATGTTATAATAGAAGGACAATTAAGGTCTTATAACAGATATATTGACAATAGCAATAGGTTAGTATTAACCATATTTACAAAAGAAATCTATATACCAGAGGAAGAAGAATTGGAAGAGGCATTGAGAAAACCCAATGAAATTTATTTAGATGGGTATATATGTAAGAAGCCAATCTATAGAACTACTCCTTTTGGAAGAGAGATAACAGATGTTTTAATAGCAGTAAACAGATCATATAATAAGTCTGACTATATACCATCTATTGCTTGGGGAAGAAATGCAAGATTTTGTGAAAAGATGTTAGTAGGAGATCATATTAAACTTTGGGGGAGAATTCAAAGCAGGGAATATCAGAAGAAACTTCCTAATGGAGAATTGGAAAGAAGGATCGCATTTGAAGTATCTGTGTCAAAGCTAGAGTATGTTGAAAATGATAATAATAGATTGGAACTATGTGAAGAAGAAGCTTAAGGTACAAACTGAAAGGATAAGATAATTTATGGATACAAAATTCATATTTAGTGCTATAATATTGATAATATTAGTAAGTCTTCAATATACACTTAATCTTATATTAAGGGAAATTAGGGATATAAGAAAAATTCTATTAAGAAGTTCAAACTATATTAACTTAGGAGAAAGGAGAGAATAATTTGGAAGGCAACAAAAGAGAAAGAACCCTTTATAGTAGAGAAAGTATAGCTACTCGTGTTAAAGAATTAGGAGAAATCATATCTAAAGAATATAATAATAAAAATTTAATAGTGGTATCATTACTTAGAGGTAGTTTTATTTTTGCTTCAGATTTAGTCAGGGAAATATCCATACCTGTTGAAGTTGATTTCATGACAACTGCAAGTTATGGACATAATGAGGTATCCTCAGGCAATGTGGAAATTGTACATGATATAAGAGCGGATGTAGAGGGGAAAGATGTTTTAATCGTAGATGATATTATTGACTCTGGATATACACTAAAGAAAGTAAAGGAAACTTTAGGTCTAAAAAATCCAAACTCAGTAAAGATTTGTGTAATGTTAGATAAACCTAGTAGAAGAAAGGTAGACTTAGAACCTGACTTTGTAGGTTTTAGTATACCAGATGTTTTTATAGTAGGATATGGACTTAATTACGGAGACCATTATAGAAATATCCCATATATATTTACTTTTGATTAAACAATTCACCTACAGAAATTACTCTGTAGGTGAATTGTTATTTAATTTTTATCCTTTAGGAATAAAAGAAGGGGTTCTTCCTAATAATAAGTTTAGGAGGGATAAATATGAAGAAGAAAAGAGAAAAAAAGAAAAAGATAGAAACTCTAGAGGATAAATTAAAGTATGAAATAGCAGAAGAACTAGGACTAACAGATAAGATAAATGATGTAGGCTGGGGAGGATTAACTGCTAAAGAATCAGGCAGAATAGGTGGCTTAATTACTGTTAGAAAAAGAGAAATGAACAAAACTACTGAAGAAAAGAAAGAATAAATAACAAAAAGGGGGACGAAAATGGATATTTATAATAGATTTGCTAATATCTATGATGAATTAATGATAGATTTTAATTATGAAGATTGGTTTAATTACATAGAAAAAATATTTAAAAAATATAATAGAGAACCAAAAAAAATTCTTGAAATGGCTTGTGGAACTGGAAATCTTTCATATTATCTTGCAAAGCGAGGGTATAGATTAACCTGTTTTGATTTATCCTCAGACATGCTATCTAGAGCTTATGATAAACTTAGAAAATTTAAAAACGTAAGATTGATGAATCAGAACATGATTAATTTTAATTTAAATGAGTCTTTTGATTCAATTATATCCATATGCGATAGTATAAATTACATAACAGAAAAAGAAGATTTACTGAAAGTCTTTAGAAATGTATGGAATCATTTAGAAGATAATGGTATATTTATATTTGATATTAACTCTCATTATAAGTTGAAACATATAATAGGGAATAATACTTTTATAGAAGATAGAGAAGATGTATTTTATTCTTGGCAAAACTACTATGATGACAGTGAAGAAATCTGTGAATTTTATTTAACTTTTTTCTGTAGTAATGATGGGGAGTGTTTTGAAAGATTTGATGAAGAACATAAGGAAAAGGCCTATAAGGAAGATGAAATAATAGAATTACTTAAAGAAGCTGGATTTAAAACCATAGATTCTTTTGAAGCTTTTGGGTTTGAGAAAATAAGAAAAGAAACTGAAAGAATAAACTTTATTGCTATAAAATAATTATATACTTAGGAGGACTGGAATGAAGGATTATTTAATAAGAGGCATAGATAAAAAAGGAAACATAAGAATATTTGTAGCGGCTACTACGAACATGGTAGAGGATGCAAGAGTTGCTCACAATACTTCTCCAACGGCTACTGCAGCTTTAGGTAGAGCGTTAACTGCAGGTGCTATGATGGGAGTGATGATGAAGAATGAACAGGATAGATTAACTTTAAAGATAGCTGGAGATGGACCACTAGGAACCATTATGATAGTATCAAATAATCAAGGTATAATTAAAGGATATGTGGATAATCCTTATGCTGATGTTCAAACTAGAGAAATAGATGGTAAATTAGATGTAGGTAAACTTGTAGGTCATAATGGTACAATTACAACTATTATGGATTTAGGTCTTAAAGACCCCTATATAGGGCAATCTAATTTAGTATCTGGTGAAATAGCAGAAGACTTAGCAGCCTATTATGCAATATCAGAACAACAGCCTTCAGCAGTAGGTTTAGGAGTATTAGTAGATAAAGATATTTCTGTAAGAGCGGCAGGCGGATATATAATACAACTATTGCCTAATGTGTCCGATGAAGATATAACTAAAATAGAAGAAACCTTAAGTAAAATGGAACCAGTATCAACTTTAATAGATAAGGGATTATCGCCAGAAGATATAATGAATGAGTTATTAGAAGGATTTGAGATGGAAGTATTAGATAAAGTAGAAATAAAATACTCCTGTGATTGCTCAATAGAAAGGCTTGAAAGGATTTTGACTAGTATAGGAAAAGACGAAATAAGAGCCATTATAGATGAGGATGGAGAAGCAGAAATGGTATGCCACTTCTGTAATACAAAGTATCATTTTTCAAAAGAAGAATTGGAAGAACTAATAGTTGACAAATAATAGAAATTAATATATACTTGGTATTGTTGTGATTAGCAAAGTGAAAGCTTTGCTTTCAAATTTGCCCGGATAGCTCAGTCGGTATAAGCAGGGGACCAAAATCGTGATTTTCGATTTTGTGTACCTCGCTTAGTCCTTGATGAACATATTCGGCAGAAGGTATCTGTATCATCTGCTAATAATTTAGCTTAATTTGCCCGGATAGCTCAGTCGGTAGAGCAGTAGACTGAAAATCTACGTGTCGCTGGTTCGATTCCGGCTTCGGGCACCATGTAGTATTTTATGGTATAGAGTCTAGAAAGCCAAATTTTACAAAAAAGTTTCAATAAAGTATTGACTTATTTAGGAACCTATGCTATCATAGTAAAGGTAATATCTCTTGCGGAAATGGCTCAGTGGTAGAGCATCGCCTTGCCAAGGCGAGGGTCGCGAGTTCGAATCTCGTTTTCCGCTCCATATTTTATAAAGCCCTAAGTACTTAGGGCTTTATATTTGGCGGCATAGCCAAGTGGTAAGGCAGAGGTCTGCAAAACCTTTACTCCCCAGTTCAAATCTGGGTGCCGCCTCCAAATAATATTTATAAGATTTAGAACAGATTGGATTTTCCAATCTGTTCTATTTTTATTCTAAACAAAAATACTTTATATAAATAAACTTTCTTTGAGTATGAAGTTTATTTATATAAAAGCCACTCTAACCAATACTAAAAGACCCATAGTGTTATAGTATTATGTATTTATAATAAGATTATATAGTATTTTTTGTTTTTAATTGCAAGAAAGTGTTGAACGATTATTGAATAATTATAGTTTACTTTATGGTAAAATATATTTATGAAAGGGGGATAATTATATGGGTAGTAAATTAAAGAAGATGTTCTTAATTTTTTGTCTTAGCTGTGTAGCTCTAATGCAAATTGCACCTATGATTAGTTATGCAAATCCAGGACCACCTGCAAGAGAAGAAGAGGGTGGTGGAAGCAAGCCTAAGCCACCTTGGCAAGATCCAGACAAGCCACATCCTATAGGACCGTAACAAAGTTATATTTAAATACTCCTTTCCTATTTGTGTGTTATTTTTACACTTGATGGAAAGGAGTATTTGTTATATATAACACATTGATTAAAGAAAAATCTTTAGCATTTCTTATTGTGGAGTTAAAAAAACACCTATCTTATGATTTTATAAATTCTTATTTATGTAGAATTTACGTTCAGATATAAATTAATAAAGGAAACCTTCCTAAAGTGTTAAAAAGTTTATTAGATTAAGAACTTAATCCTAATCTTTTTTCTGAATATATTTATTAAAAGCAGAAAATATTATATAATAATAAGGTGTAAAATAGAGAACAAGAAATTAACTATATTTAAGACTGCTATTAAATATTAGAGAATTAAATTTGGAGTTTATATAGAACTGCAAAGTTTTTCTTTCAGTTTAAATCCATATAAGGATTCCAGATTATCTCTGAGACTAAATCTCAGAGATTTTTTTTCTTTGAAAATTTAAGGAGGACAATATATGAATCCTTTTATTCCAAAATATATGGCTGATGTAGTCATTGTAGATAGAAGAATAGATGAAGAAATTGAAAATAATTTAAAAAAATTGGGATTGAAAATAATAAAAACTATAAAATGTAATGAAGTTCATGAGAGTATTTCGTATCATCCAGATATTGTAATTCATCCATTGAATCACAATACTTTAGTTATAGCTCCAAATGTATTTGACTATTATAAGGAAGAGTTAAAAGGTACAGGTATAAAATTAATTAAAGGAGAAAAATATTTGGGTTGTAAATATCCTGACGATATTGCATATAATGTAGGGAGACTTTCAAGAATTGCAATTCATAATTTTAAATACACAGATAATGTCTTGAAATTTTATTTAAAAAAAGAAAATATAGAGTTTATAAATGTAAAGCAAGGATATAGCAAATGTTCCCTAGCTGTAGTTGGAGAAGATTCAGCAATAACTTCCGATTATCCTATGTATAAAAGATTAACTGATTTAGGATATAAAATTTTACTAGTTAATCCAGGAAATATTATATTAAAAGATCAAAATTATGGTTTCATAGGTGGAACAAATGGAAGTTTATACAATAAAAAATCTATTATATCTGGTACTTTAAATGAGCATCCTAATAAAACGGAAATTTTTAATTTTTTTTTGGATAATAGAGTAGAATTAATTTTTTTATCTCAAAAAACACTACTAGATATTGGTACGATTATTACTCTAAATTACCATTAGAGTAAGTCTTTATATTGTATATGTCTACTCTCTAAGTACATACTAGTAAAAGAAGGGAGTGATACAATGCAGGCTATAAAAATTGGTGGAAATCTAAAAAAAGATGAAGTACAAAATCTAATAAATAGGTATTTCTCCGATTCTAAAGTAACTATTAGAGAAGAAGACTATCAAGAAAGGTATGAATTTGAATTTACTTTAAATAATAAAAGAAATATAGAAGATATTGCTTTTTATAGAGCGATAGCTAATTTAATTCAAGATATTATTTTGGAAATATATATTAAACCTATAATTATAGATAGAGTATTAAAAATATGTGGTAACTATTCTTCTGCTGATAAAGAAATAATATTTGCCTCTGCTCATTCAACTATATTGAACCAAAATTATTATATAAAAGAAAAAAATAAAATTAATGAAGAAATTCTTAACCATATAATTGAAAATAACCATATAATAATAGATGGATTTATGAATTTTAGATTACGAAGATATATATATATACTTGATATTTCAATTGAAAAATCCATAGGAGAATTTGAAGTGGAAAAGGAATATCAAGAGTTTATGAATATGCTTAAATATTTTGTAGATGTACAGGAACCAAAATATGAGTTAGTTAATGTAATAATTAAAAATAATGATTATTTTCTGCTGGATCAGGACAATAATATAATAGAAAACGGTTTGTTAGAGTATACACCAGAAGAAGAATTTTATAAGGATATAAGTAAAGCTGATCTTTTAGTAAGTTCCTTAATAGTGATTTCTCCTTTAAAAATAAAGATTCATATTGAAGAAGGAGAAGAAGAGGAATTAATTTCAGTAATCTCAAAAGTATTTGGAGATAAAATAGAATTTTGTCATGGATGTGAAAAATGTGAAATAAAGACTAAAGTTAAAAAAGGCAAGTGAAGAAGTTGATTTAATCAACTTCTTTTTCTTTAAAAATAATTGGAAATAATAGTTTTATCTGTTATTATAATAATAAAAGATACATATGGAGGTATATTATGAGTAAAGATATAGTTAAGCCATCAATTTTACCAGGATTTATGGAATTAACACCAGAAGATCAGATTTTATTTAATAAAATGTTAGATACAATTAGAAGAAATTATGAAAAGTTTGGATTTCTTCCAATAGATACTCCTGTAATAGAAAAAACAGAGGTACTTTTAGCTAAAGGTGGTGGAGAAACGGAAAAACAAATCTATAGATTTGAAAAAGGAAGTACAGATATGTCTTTAAGATTCGATTTAACTGTACCTTTAGCAAGATATGTAGCTCAACACTATTCAGAGTTAAGCTTTCCATTTAGAAGATACCACGTAGGAAAGGTATATAGGGGAGAAAGAAATCAAAAAGGTAGATTTAGAGAATTTTATCAATGTGATATAGATATTATAGGAAATGGTAGTCTTAATATAATAAATGATGCTGAAATTCCTTCTGTTATTTATTCTACTTTTAAAGATCTAGGATTTGATTCATTTACTATAATGATTAATAATAGAAAAGTTTTAAAAGGATTTTTCCAGAGTATAGATATTGAAGATTCCACCTTTGTACTTAGAGCCATAGACAAACTAGATAAAATAGGCATAGATGGTGTAGAAAAAGAATTAAAATCCTTAGATATTACAGATAATGCTATTCAAAGAATAAAAGAATTTATAAATATAAAAGGATCAAATGAGGAAGTATTAGAAGAATTAAACAATCTAGGAATTGATAATGAAGTATTCAAAGAGGGATTAGAAGAACTATTTGAAGTAAATAAGTATATTAATCTTTTTGGAGTACCAAAGGACAATTATAAAATAGATTTAACAATTGCTAGAGGATTGGATTATTATACTGGTACAGTCTATGAGACTTTCTTAGATGAATATCCTTCTATTGGTTCTGTTTGCTCTGGTGGTAGATATGATGATTTAGCCACACACTATACTAAGCAAAAATTACCAGGAGTGGGTATATCCATAGGATTTACTAGACTTTTCTATCAGCTAATGGAAGCTAAAATCATTAAATCAGAGGATAATTCCTTAACTAAAGTTTTAATTATTCCAATGGATGGATTTATAGATAATGGAGTAAAGGCTGCCAATGCTTTAAGAGAAGCTGGAATATATTCTCAAGTTTATGTAGATGGTGGAAAGATCGGTAAGATATTCAACTATGCAGATAAGTTAAATATTCCTTATGTCATAGTAATAGGACAGGAAGAGGCTGAAAACAATAGTTATTCTTTTAGAGATATGAAAACAGGGGAACAAAAAAATATTTCCATAGAAGAGGTAATCAAAAGTTTAAAATAGAAATATAATGGTATAATATAAATAATGATATGAGACAATACATTTGTGACAAGTAAATATGAAAAAAGGAAAGACCTCTGATATAATGTTGTTTACCATAACAAACAAAAATCGGAGGGATCTTTCCTTATGAAAACAATTATAACAGAAGAGATGAGATTTCGTCAAAGGGTAGTTAAATATGCAATTAAACATGATAATAATGCTAAGGCAGCTAGAAAATACCATACCAGCCGTCAGCAAGTTCAACGCTGGAGAAAAAGATATGATGGTGATGTAAAATCCTTGGCCAATAGAAGTACAAGACCAAAGTCACATCCTAATCAACATACTCAAGAAGAGTTAGATTTAATAAGATATAAGCATCGATACCATCAGCATGAAGGTTATGCACAGATATATCGTAAGTTAAGAGATGCAGGGTATAAAAGAACCTATGATTCTATGTGTAGACAGATAAGAAAAATGAAATTAAATGTAGCAAAGAAAAGAGTGAGCTATCCTAAATCTAACTATCATAAAAACCTTGCTACTTATCCAGGGGAAAGAGTACAAATAGATGTAAAGTATGTTCCAAATGAATGTATTGGCTTTGCAAGTAATCATAGCAGATACTACCAAATAACAGCTATTGATGAATATTCAAGAAAGAGATATTTAGAATTAGTTAATGAACTTAGCACATATAGTACATCTAACTTTTTAACACGATTAGAAGATAAATTAGGATTTAAAGTTGAATTGGTTCAAACTGATAATGGAATCGAATTTGTTAATGATCAAGATATTACAAATAAGAAAACTAGATTTGAAAAGTATTTAGAAAAGCTAGATATAAAACACAAACGTATTCGTCCATATTCACCATGGCAAAATGGTATAGTAGAGCGTAGTCATAGGATAGATAATGAATTATTCTACAGCAGAAGACGGTTTAGTAGCTATAAAGAAATGGAGAAGTCATTTAGAAGATATAGTAACAAATACAATAACATAGCAAGGAAAATTCTTAACTTTAAGACGCCAAATGAAATAGTTGAGGAGTACTTCTCTAAAAATGCTGCTTAAGATGGTATTACTAATAATTATTTAATCAAGGATCGCTATCGCTTTCCTCCTTGACAAAATAATTACTAGCAATTTAAGAAAACCACAGCATTATTCAGAGAAAATTTTTCAGAGGTCTGTGTCACATATGTTTGACTTCTCTAGAAAATATAATGGTATAATATAAATAATTGCTTGACATATATATTTGATAATGTTAGAATATTAAAAACATAAATTAATATTATAGGTATTGATGGGAAGAGTAGTATATTATTTGCTTTAAGAGAGAGGAAATCGTGGCTGAAAGTTTCCTCAAGATAAAGATATATGAAAACTACCCCTGAGCCGAATCCGTAATGGATGTCCGCTTTTTAGCGTTATATAAATTGAGAAGTAATTAGGGTGGAACCACGAATTTAACCTTTCGTCCCTATATGTATTTATTTACATGTAGGTATGAAAGGTTTTTTATTATTTAATACATTAAACATAATTGACATAGGTGAAATAACATTTTTAATTTGGAATTATTATTTAGACAATTATAGATTAGGAGGAATGGAAATGGAAAAGATAAAAATAACATTACCAGATGGTGCAGTTAGAGAATATGACAAAGGAGTATCTGTACTAGATATAACTAAAGATATATCTGAAGGGCTAGCAAGAGTAGCACTTGGAGCAGTGGTAAACAATGAAACAAAAGGGATGCAGGAGACTATAAATGAAGATTCAACATTTAGAGTAGTTAAGTTTGAAGATAAAGAAGGAAAAGCTATATTTTGGCATACATCAGCTCATATAATGGCTTTAGCAGTACAAAATTTATTTCCAGGAGTTAAATTTGCCATAGGACCTGCTATAGATAGTGGTTTCTATTATGATTTTGATACAGAACATAGATTTACTCCAGAGGATTTAGAAAAGATTGAAAATGAAATGGCTAGAATAGTTAAAGAAGGTCATATATTAGAAAGATTTGTAATGGATAGAAATGAAGCCTTAGAGTATTTTAAGGAAAAAGGAGAAGCATATAAAGTAGATTTAATTGAACATTTTCCAGAAGATGAAGAAATATCATTCTATACTTTAGGAGAATTCACTGATCTTTGTGCAGGACCTCATTTATATGATACTAAGAAGGTTAAGGCTATTAAGCTTTTAAGTATTGCAGGAGCATATTGGCGTGGAGACGAGAAAAATAAAATGCTTCAAAGAATTTATGGAACAACTTTTGAAAAGAAGAAGGATTTAGAAGAACATTTAAATAGATTAGAAGAAGCAAAGAAAAGAGATCATAGAAAATTAGGTAGAGAATTGGATTTATTCAGTATTCATGAGGAAGGACCAGGATTTCCATTCTTTCATCCAAAGGGAATGGTCATAAGAAATATATTAGAAAACTTTTGGAGAGATGAGCATACTAAGAGAGGCTATGGAGAAATAAAAACTCCTATTATATTAAATGAAGGCTTATGGCACCAATCAGGTCACTGGGATCATTATAAAGAAAATATGTATTTCACAGAAATTGATAAAGAAGATTATGCTATTAAACCTATGAACTGCCCAGGATCCATATTGACATATAAATCAAAGATGTATAGTTATAGAGATTTACCTCTTAGATTAGGTGAATTAGGATTAGTTCATAGACATGAATTATCAGGTGCATTGCATGGATTAATGAGAGTAAGGTCTTTTGTTCAAGATGATGCCCATTTATATACACTTCCTTCTCAAATTAAAGATGAATTAATAAATATAATAGATTTGGCTGACTATATGTACAATATATTTGGATTTAAATATCATATAGAATTATCCACTAGACCAGAAAATTCAATGGGAAGTGAAGAACAATGGGAAATAGCAACTAATGGTCTTATAGAGGCTTTAAAAGAAAGGGACATAGAATATATTGTAAACGAAGGTGATGGAGCATTCTATGGACCAAAAATTGACTTCCAATTAGAAGACGCCATAGGCAGAACTTGGCAATGTGGTACAATTCAGTTAGATTTCCAAATGCCAGAAAGATTCGACTTAACTTATGTAGATAAGGATAATGAAAAGAAAAGACCAGTAATGATTCATAGAACTATATATGGAAGTATGGAAAGGTTTATGGGAATATTAATAGAACACTATGCAGGTAAATTCCCAGTTTGGTTAGCTCCTGTACAGGCAACAATTCTTCCTATATCAGATAAATTTAATGATTATGCTTATGAAGTTAAAAAGTCAATGGAAAATAAGGGGATTAGAGTAGAGATCGATGATAGATCTGAAAAAATAGGATATAAAATAAGAGAAGCTCAGTTACAGCAGATACCTTATATGTTAGTGGTAGGTGAAAAAGAAGTAGAAGAACAATTAGTATCTGTAAGAAAAAGAGATGAGGGAGACAAAGGTCAAATTAAAGTTGAAGAATTTATATCTCAAGTAGTAGAGGAAGTAAAAGAAAAGAAATAGATAATAACTCCGACTTCTGTTATCAGAAGTCGGAGTTATTTTTAATTACTATTTATGGCACATGGTAGTTTAGATTTCCTATGATTCTCAAATATATTGTCTAATTCATCATTATCAATGATTTCATTTTCAAGCAAGACATTTGCTATATTTTGAAGCAACTCTTTATTTTCCTCTATAAGCTGAAGTGCTTCCCTATATCTTTCGTCTGTAATTTTTTTTACTTCAACTCTAATTACATCAGAATTATATCTCATAAAATTATTATCTAAAGCCATAGTACCTAAACTACTCATTCCATAACTACATACCATTTCTCTTGCAATATCTGTTGCTTTATTTAAATCATCTTTAGCTCCCGTGGTTATTTCACTAAATATCAGTTCTTCTGCAGCTCTTCCTGCTAATAGACAAGTTATCTTATTGAGAAGTTCTGATTTAGTTAATAGGTATCTTTCTTCATCTGGAAATTTAAGTACATAGCCTAAAGCTTGACCTCTTGGAACTATAGATATTTTTTGTACTATATCTGTGGCTAATAATTTAGAAACAAGTGCATGACCTGCTTCATGTATTGCTACAGTTTCCTTTTCTTTTCTAAGAATACTAGGATTTTTAACTTCTAACCCTGCAAGAACTCGTTCAATTGCTGCATCAAACTCATGACTGGATATAATGTTTTTATTTTTTCTTACAGCAATAATAGCTGCTTCATTGGCAATATTGGCTAATTGAGCACCAGACAAACCTGTAGTTTTTTTTGCTATGGACTTAATATCTATTGATTTGTCTAAAGGTTTATTTTTAGTATGAACCTCTAAGATTTCTTCCCTAGCTTTAACATTTGGATTTCCTACAAATATATGTCTGTCGAATCTACCAGGACGAAGCAGAGCCTCATCTAATAAATCTAGTCTATTGGTTGCACCAATTACTATAACAGTCTCATTAGAATTAAATCCATCCATTTCAACTAAAAGCTGATTTAATGTCTGATCCTTTTCATTATTTGACTCTGAATTTCTTCTAGCACCTATGGCATCTATCTCGTCTATAAAGATAATAGCTGGTGCTTCTTTTTTTGCTTTTTCAAAAAGAGTTCTAACTCTCTTTGCACCTACTCCTACATATTTTTCAACAAACTCTGATCCAGAGGCATAAAGAAAAGTTGAATTGGTTTCTCCTGCCACTGCCTTAGCCAATAGAGTTTTTCCAGTTCCAGGAGGTCCATAGAATAAAATACCTTTAGGTATTTTAGCACCCATTTTTCTATACTTCATAAAATTGTTGATAAAATCAATAGTTTCTTGTAACTCCTCTTTTATTTCGTCTAGTCCTGCTACATCTTTAAAAGATACATCTGATTTATCCTTTTCTTTTCCTGCATCTTTTTCAATAGATAGAACTGAGGGGACTAATTGAGGTTTACTATCTGTATGAGTATAGAGAATAAATAGGATTAGAGTAATTGACCATACTAATAGTCTATCTCCAACTTTAAATGACGCAAAATTTTTAGTTGGGAAAAAACCATCGTAAATAAGTATAAAGGATGCAATTAACCCTAATACTAAAAACAAAAATATTATTTTCTTCTTTTTCAAGATATCCCCACCTTATTAATTTTTCTAAGGTTAGTGTAACCATTTAATTGGATTTATATAAAAGAAAAATAATAAAGTTGAATGAAAATAATAACAAAGGTATAATAATCATAAGCAGGAAAGGGGAGAGTATAAAATGAATTTTATAAATTTAATTGATAGTTATAAGGAAGAAATTATTGCATCAACTCAAGAAATAGTAAAAATTAAAAGTGTAGAAGAAGAACCAAAAGAGAATATGCCCTTTGGGGAGGGACCTTATAAAGCACTTCAATATGCTCTAGAACTATCAGAAAAACTAGGATTTGATACTAAAGATTTAGAGGGCTATGCTGGATATGCAGAGTTCGGACAAGGAGAAGAGACAGTAGGAGTTTTAGCTCACCTTGATGTTGTACCAGAAGGTACAGGTTGGACTTATCCTCCTTATGGCGGGGAAATTCATGATGAAAAAATATATGGGAGAGGTACTGTAGATGATAAAGGACCTGCTATTGCTGTACTTTATGCTATGAAGGCTCTAAAAGAATCTGGTATAAGTCTTAATAGAAAGATTAGATTGATACTTGGAACAAATGAGGAAACAGGTTGGGGATGTATGAATTATTATTTCAAGCATGAAAAAGCTCCAACTATGGCATTTACACCAGATGCAGATTTTCCCGTTATATATGGAGAAAAGGGCATTATAGTATTTAATCTAGAACAAAAAATAGATTCAAATATATGTGGAAGTATCAAACTTATAGATTTAAAAGGTGGAAATGCCCCCAATATGGTTCCAGACTATGCAGAGGTGACTTTAGAAGTAGAGGATATAGAGAACTTTGATGAAAGATATAAGGATTATATAAAAGAGAAGAATAATTCAATAGATATAAATATAGTGAATAATCAAGTAAAGGTAATAGCAAGGGGCATATCAGCCCACGGAAGTACTCCAGAAAAAGGAGAAAATGCTATTTCGTATTTAATGGACTTTTTAGGTTATATGCTTGAAGGTAAATGTGATATTTGTGAATTTATAAATATTTACAATGAAAGAATAGGATTCAAACATAATGGTGAAAGAATTGGATGTGGATTAGAAGATGATATGTCAGGAAAATTAAATTTTAATCCAGGGCTTATTAAACTAGAGGATAATAAGATAATCTTAACTATAAATGTTAGGTATCCAATAAGAAGCAGTTCAAAGGAAGTATATGAAGGCATAAGGAAGAATATTGAAGGAACAAAATTAGAGTTAGTTGAAGGCAGAAGTGACAGTAAGCCATTATATGTTCCAAAGGATAGCTTTTTAGTGAAAACCTTGATGAAAGTATATAAGGAACAAACAGGAGATATAAATAGTGATGCCATTACTATTGGCGGTGGAACTTATGCTAGAGCCATGGAAAATGCTGTAGCATTTGGACCAATGTTTCCAGGTCAACCAGATGTAGTTCATCAAAGAGATGAATATATATCCATAGAGAATTTAATGAAGATTACAAAAATATATGCTCAAGCCTTATATGAGTTAGCAAAATAAATATAATAAGATAACTTTCTCTATTTTTTAATAGAGAAAGTTATCTTATATAGTAATTTTTTTCTATAAAGACTAATATCAATATTATAAATAATATTCTATTAAAACCTATAATTTGACAATTTATATTTAATATGATATATTTTTCTTAAAATTTAATATTTTAATCGTTGGTATAATTTTATATAAGATTATTTAAAAGGGAAGCTCGGTTTAATTCCGACACGGTCCCGCCACTGTGATAGATAGAACTTTATAAATACCACTGTACTTAAAGTATGGGAAGGGATAAAGTTTGTTATTCTTTAGTCAGGAGACCTGCCAATGATAAAAACGCTGTTTATTGCTCACGAGGATGAGGAGGTGTTATTTATAAGGTAGGCTAAAGGCTTGTTCTACTCTATTAATAATATCCTTTCTATTGTAGAAAGGTTTTTTTTGTTCTGCAATACTTGTTTTATAAGATTATAGTAATAACTCAGCAAATTTTTGCTGAGTTATTTTTTTGAAAAATAAATTGGGGGGATAAAGATGAATATACATGAATATCAGGCAAAAGAATTATTAAGAAACTATGGAATTCCAGTTCCTAATGGAGAAGTTATACATAATCCAGAAGATGCAGAAAAGGCTTCTTGGAGAATAGGAACTGATATTGCAGTTGTAAAGGCTCAAATCCATGCTGGTGGACGTGGAAAGGCTGGAGGAGTTAAAATAGCTGAATCAATAGATGATGTTAAAAATTATTCTAAAGAGCTATTAGGTAAAAAATTAATAACACATCAAACGGGAGAAGAAGGAAAGGAAGTAAAGGCTGTCCTAATAGAAGAAGGATGTGAAATTTATAAAGAATATTATTTGGGATTTGTACTAGATAGAGATAAGTCAAGGGTAACTCTTATGGCATCTGAAGAAGGCGGAACTGACATTGAAGAAGTAGCATTAAAAAGACCTAATAAAATTTATAAAGAGACTATAGATTCCCTAATAGGTTTAACAGAATTTCAAGCCAGAAGAATATGTTTTAATATTAATTTGCCAATAGAGGTAATGGATGATGGAGTAAAGTTTATGATGAATTTATATCGACTTTTCATGGAGAAAGATTGTACCTTGGTCGAAATAAATCCATTGGTATTAACAACAGAAAGAAAATTAATTGCTTTAGATGCAAAAATAAACTTTGATGAAAATGGCTTATTTAGAAATCAAGATATATCCAACTATAGAGATTTAAGTGAAGAAGATGAAAAAGAAATAGAAGCATCAAAATATGGTTTATCTTATATATCCTTAGATGGAAATATTGGATGTGTAGTAAATGGTGCAGGCTTAGCCATGGCTACTATGGATTTAATAAAATTTCATGGTGGGGAACCAGCTAATTTTTTAGATGTAGGTGGAGGAGCTGCAGAAGAAAATGTTACCAAGGCATTTAAGATAATATTATTAGACCATAGAGTTAAAGGGATTTTTGTCAATATATTTGGTGGAATAATGAAATGTGACATTATAGCTAAAGGAATTGTCAATGCAGCTAAAGAATTAAAATTGGATATTCCTTTAGTAATTAGATTGGAAGGAACTAATGCAGACTTGGGTATGGAAATAATAAAAAGCTCTAGTCTAAATATATTTGCAGTAAAAGATATGGATGAAGGTGCTAAGAAAATATTAGAATTAATAAAATAGAAAGGTGGCTAAATAATGAGTATATGGGTAAATAAATCCACTAAACTAATAGTACAAGGAATAACAGGTAATACTGCTGCATATCATACAAAACTAATGCTTGAGTATGGAACTAATATAGTTGGAGGAGTAACACCAGGAAAAGGAAATACTGAAGTTGAAGGTATACCTGTATTTAATACTGTGCAAGAGGCTGTAGATAATACTGGAGGAAATGTTTCGATAATATATGTTCCAGCTAAGTTTGCAGCAGATGCAATTCTAGAAGGTGTAGATGCAGGATTAGATATGATTATTTGTATTACTGAACATATTCCTATAAGGGATATGCTCATAGTTAAAAGATATATGGAAGGCAAAAAAACTAGATTAATTGGTCCTAATTGTCCAGGAATTATTACACCAGAAGAATGTAAAATAGGGATTATGCCAGGATATATACATAAAAAAGGAAGAATAGGGATTGTATCACGTTCTGGGACTTTGACCTATGAGGCAGTACATCAATTATCTCAAAAAGGAATTGGACAATCAACTGCTGTAGGAATTGGAGGAGATCCTGTAAATGGAACTGATTTTATAGATGTACTTAAGGCTTTCAATGAAGATGAAGATACAGATGCAGTAATTATGATTGGAGAAATAGGCGGAAATGCAGAAGAAAAAGCTGCTCTGTGGATTAAAGAAAACATGAGAAAACCCGTAGTAGGTTTTATTAGTGGAAAAACAGCGCCAACTGGAAAGAGGATGGGGCATGCGGGAGCTATTATATCATCTGGTAAAGGTACTGCGGAAGAAAAAATAAAAACAATGAAGGATTCTGGTATATATATGTCAGATACTCCTACTAATATAGCCAATACATTAATAGAGGCATTAAAGGACAATCAATTGTGGAGAAGTGCCTATGAAGATTAATTTTAAAAAATTTATGCTGATTAATTTTGGTGTATTTATTATGGCTTTAGGGCTATATTATTTTTTATTGCCAGAAAATCTAGCTGTAGGTGGTGCAATAGGAATTGCCATGGTAATAAATAATATATTCAAATTTATTCCAATTGGCATAATAATGGGGATCGTAAATATCTTTCTTTTTATATTGGCATTTTTAGTAATTGGAAAAGACTTTGGAGGATATACCATATATTCAAGCTTTCTATTATCAGGAATTATATATCTACTTGAAATAATTACTCCGTTAGAATCGCCTATAATAGATGATTTGACAATAAATTTAATTTATGGAATAATTATACAAGGTATAGGAATGGCTATAATTTTTTCTCAAAATGCCTCTACTGGAGGGACTGATATTATAGCAAAGATAATCAATAAATTCACTCATTTAAACATAGGAAAGGCATTACTTTTATCTGATTTTATTATTATAGTATTTGCTACATTTAGTTTTGGTTTAAAACTTGGATTATATGCTTTATTAGGTCTTATTATAAATGCATATGTAATAGATAATATGATTGCAAGTTTTAATGAAAGATTGAATGTTATAATCATTAGTGATAAAAGTAATGAGATAAATGATTATATAATTAATGAAATAAAAAGAGGTACTACAATTTATGTTGCCAATGGAGGATTTTCTAGAAGTGAAAAAACAATAATAAGTACAGTTGTTGGCAAAAGACAATATATTAGAATTAAGAACTATGCTCAAGGTATAGATTCAAATGTATTTATAACCATGGGGTTAGTTAATGAAGTACTAGGAGAAGGCTTTAGTTTTGATTAATTTTAAAAGGGGATAGTATGGAAAAACAACATAAGAAGATAAAACTACCAGGAATGAGAGTTATTAAAACAGTTATATCTGTATATATATGCTTTTTATTAAGCTTTGTTAGAAAAG
The DNA here is from genome assembly GCF_018917845.1 of Tissierella pigra. Lineage (NCBI taxonomy): Bacteria > Bacillati > Bacillota > Tissierellia > Tissierellales > Tissierellaceae > Tissierella > Tissierella pigra. The sequence continues at coordinate 2,653,402 of NZ_JAHLPJ010000001.1, read as the reverse complement.
GATTACCCTTCTATTCAGTAATAGCAGCAATTCTATGTATGCAAAGTGACCATGCCAATAGTTTTGAAGTAGGCAAAAGTAGAATTGTAGGAACTTTAATAGGTGGAGTATATGGGTTTTTATCCATAATTCTGATTAATTTCTTAGAAATTGAATTATTTAATTGGATTCATTATTTGCTATTAAGCTTATTTTTAATTCCAATTATATATACCAATGTATTTCTAAAGTGGGCTAGTTCAACATATATTAGCTGTGTAGTATTTTTAAGTATAACTGTTTCCCATGGAGGAGATATAGCTCCAATGTATTTTGCATTACATAGAGTAATTGATACATTAATTGGAATAGGAGTTTCACTTATTGTCAATCTTGCTATACAAAAGAAATATCTTCAGATTATTTTAGACTTTTTTAAAAAGAAACAAGAAATATGAAGGTTCTTGAAAATTAACAAACAAAATATAAAATATATTTGACAAACAATTATCCTTGTCATATAATAATTAAGTAAATTAAATATTGGGTTTAAGTAGAAGTGTCCGCTTCTCACCTTATAGCTTTGCTCATAAGGTTATTTAAAAAAAGTCTTATTATAACTAAGATATATTTTTCTATGAGATTAAGCGGGTATTCTATACCCGCTTTTAATATTTTTAAGAATAATTAGGAGGTGCTGTACTATCAAAGAGCTTCAGATTAATGAAGAAATCAGAGATAAGGAAGTAAGATTAATTGATGTTGATGGAAGTCAACTTGGAATTGTGCCTATTAAGAAGGCATTGGAGATTTCCGAGGAAAAAAGATTAGATTTAGTAAAAATAGCTCCAACTGCTAATCCACCTGTATGTAGAATAATGGATTACGGTAAATACAAATATGAATTAGCTAAAAAGGAGAAAGAAGCTAGAAAAAATCAAAAGATAATCAACGTTAAAGAAATCCGACTAACACCTAATATTGAAACCCATGATCTAAATGTAAAAGCTAAAACTGCCAGTAAGTTTTTAGAGTCAGGAGATAAAGTTAAGGTATCAGTTAGATTTAGAGGAAGAGAAATGGGTCATACAGAAATAGGTAGAGAAGTATTAAATGATTTTGCTAAACTAACTGGAGAGTTTGGAATCATAGAGAAACCTGCAAAATTAGAAGGAAGAAGTATGGTAATGTACTTAACACCGAGAACTGAGTAATAAAGGAGGTAACATCATGGCAAAAATGAAAACTCATAGAGCGTCAGCAAAAAGATTTAAAAGAACTGGTTCAGGTTTATTAAAAAGATTCAAAGCTTATAAAAGCCATAAAACTGGTAAAAAATCACCAAAGAGAGTTAGAAATTTAAGAAAAGGCACTTTAGTAAGTAAGGGTGACCAAAGAAGAATAGATTCAATGATACCATAAAAAAACTATATAGATATACGGGAGGTACTATAGATGGCAAGAGTAAAAAGAGCAGTAAATGCCAAAAAAAGACATAAAAAAGTATTAAAACAAGCCAAAGGCTATTACGGAGCTAAATCTAAATTATTTAGAACTGCTAACCAAGCTGTTATGAAATCACTTAATTATGCATATATAGGACGTAAACAAAGAAAAAGAGATTTTAGAAAACTTTGGATTGCAAGAATCAATGCTGCTGCAAGATTAAATGGAATGAGCTATAGCAAATTCATAGATGGTCTTAAAAAAGCAAATATTGATATAAATAGAAAAATGCTTTCAGAAATGGCTATACATGATGCTGCAGGTTTTGCTAAACTAGTTGAAATTGCAAAAGGTAATTAATTATAAAAGTTCCGTTATGGGACTTTTATTTTCTTTTATAATCTATAAGGCAATTATTATGCCATAAATGAATTTCAAAAAAGGCTGATTCTAAAGTCTTTTTATTTATATATTTATTTCATTTAGGGATACTAAGGTGTATATAATAAGTGGGAGGAATCAGTATGGGGTATTTAAAGGAGAAATTAAAAGGTTTCCATTTAGACCCTCCTAAAGTTTTAGCATTAGGTTTTGCAAGTCTAATATTTATAGGGGGATTATTGTTAAACTTACCTATAGCAGCAAAAACAGGAGAGAGTGTTGGGTTTATTAATGCATTATTTACTTCAGCTTCAGCAGTGTGTGTAACAGGACTTGTAGTAGTAAATACAAGTGAATTTTGGTCATTATTTGGGCAAATTGTAATAATTATACTTATACAAATGGGAGGCCTAGGTTTTATGACTATGACTACCATTGGAGCATTGCTTATAGGGAAGAAAATTACTTTAAAGGAAAGACTAGTAATAAAAGAACAGCTAAATCAAGAGACCATGTCTGGACTAGTGAAATTAACTAAATATGTTGTACTGTCTACATTTGCCATAGAAGGCATAGGTGCTATTTTCCTATCTACTAGATTTATACCAATATATGGAACGGTTAAGGGAATATGGTTTTCAGTATTTCATGCTATATCTGCATTTTGCAACGCTGGATTTGATCTTACTGGAGATAGTATAGTACCTTTTGTTGGGGATTTCACCATAAATATGACTATATCAGCTTTAATAATATTAGGAGGACTTGGTTTTTCTGTATATATAGACATTACTAGAAATAGAAGCTTTAAGAAACTTAGTCTACATTCTAAATTAGTATTATCAATTACAGGTACATTACTTTTAGCTGGAATGGTAATATTCTTTTTAATAGAATATAATAATCCTCTTACTCTTAAACACCTAAGTATGGGAGAGAAATTAATAGCATCATTTTTCCAATCTGTAGTTCCTAGAACAGCAGGATTCTACTCTGTTAATTTAACTGGGTTATATGATACTACAGTATTCCTTACTATTATATTGATGTTTATTGGTGCTTCTCCAGGATCTACTGGAGGAGGAATTAAAACCACTACTTTTGGAACGCTTATGCTTACTACTATAGCAGTAATAAAAGGTGAAAAGGATGTTGTTGCCTTCAAAAAGAGAATAGGATATGATGTAATAAACAGGTCCTTAGCCATAGTTACAGTTGGAATTATTTTAATAATTGCAGTATCTTTTGTACTGACAGTAACAGAACCTGCAAATTTCCTGGATGTTTTATTTGAAACTACTTCTGCCTTTGCAACTGTAGGATCTTCTAGAGCACTTACACCTAATCTTACTAACTTTGGAAAGATAGTCATATTATTGACTATGTATGCAGGAAGGGTTGGACCTTTAACTATGGCATATGTTTTTTCTAGAAAAAGTAGACATGGAAACTTTAGATATTCAGAAGGCAATATTATGGTAGGATAGAAGGGAGATATTTTTATGAAATCATTTGTAGTTATAGGATGTGGAAGATTTGGAGGTGCAGTTGCTAGAACACTATATAGTTTGGGAAATGAAGTATTAGCAATTGATAGATGTGAAGAAATAATTAAAGAAATATCTGAGGAAGTGACCCATGCTGTTCAAGCTGATGTAATGGATGAAACGGTATTAAAGGATTTAGGATTGAGAAACTTTGATGTAGCAGTTGTAGCCATTGGTTCAGATATAGAGGCTTCTATTATGGCAACTATAGTCACTAAGGAGTTGGGAATAAATACAGTAGTGGCTAAAGCGTTGACAGATTTACATGGGAAGGTTCTGAAGAAAATAGGTGCTGATAGAGTTATTTTTCCAGAAAGAGATATGGGAGTTAGATTAGCACATAATTTAGTTTCTACAAATATATTGGAATTTATCGAGCTATCGCCAGACTATAGTATCTTGGAAATAACTGCTATAAAAGAATGGGAAGATAAATCCTTAGTGCAATTAAAACTTTCTACTAAATATGGAATAAATGTAATGGCTATTAAAAGAGGCAATAGCATTAATATTTCACCAAACGGAGAGGCTATAATTAAGAGAGACGATATATTAGTAGTTATAGGAAGTTCTAAAGATATTAAAAGAATAGAGCAAAAAGTCGGTGAATAGTATGATTCAAATTACTAGTTTAAAAAATCCTTTAATTAAAGAGATAAAATCATTATATAGAAAAAAAGATAGAGTGAAAAATAAGTCCTTTATTATTGAAGGAATAAAAATTGTGGAAGAAGCTATTGATAATAGCTATCCTATTAAAAATATAATATATACAGACCAACTTTTCAAAACCAATGATGGAGAGGAGATTTTCCAAAAAATAAAGTCGTTAGATAATATAATTTATGTATCTCAAAATATTCTCAAAGAAATATCTGACACTGAAAATCCTCAAGGAATATTGGCAACTGCAATGTATGAATATAATAATATAAAGGAAATAGAAAAAATAAAAAAACCATTTTTACTATTTCTAGATGGAGTACAAGACCCAGGTAATATGGGAACTATCATAAGAACTGCTGATGCTTTTAATATAGATGGAGTTATAATTACAGATGGTTGTGTAGATCCGTATAATCCTAAAGTAGTTAGGGCGACTATGGGTTCTATATTTAGAGTACCTCTATATTATATTTCCAATTCTGTAGCAGATTTAATGGAATTAAAAAATCAAAATATAAAAATATACTCAACTTCCTTAAGTGGAAGTACTCCTATATACGAGATAGACTTTAAGGAAGGATTTATTCTCAGTATAGGTAATGAATCAAAGGGAGTAAGTGAAGAAGTATTTTCTTTATCTGATGGATTAATAAAAATACCTATGCCAGGTATGGCCGAATCTTTAAATGCAGGAATAGCAGCATCTATTATAATGTATGAGGCAATGAAACAGAGAGCCTAATAAATCTTGTGTTTTAAATTTTTAGGTGCTATAATTGAATAAATACTTTTACAATTTGACCTTTGTTGTTTTAAAGGTCTTGTTTTTTATACTATGGTAAAGGAGTAGGAATATGAAGGAAAATATGAGAGATAAATTACTAGAAATAAAAGAAATTGCTTTAGATCGTATTGAGAAAATATCAGAATTAGAGGAAGTTGAACAATTAAGAGTAAAATATCTTGGAAAAAAAGGTGATTTAACTTCTGTTTTGAGAGATATGGGAAAATTAGCAGCAGAAGAAAGACCAATAATAGGTCAAGTGGCTAATGAAATTAGAGATGAATTAGAAGATGCTATTGCTTCTGTGAAAGGGAAACTAACAGAAGAACTAAAAAGAAATAGAATAAATAAAGAAAAAATAGATATAACCATGACTACAAATAAGAAAAAATTAGGACATAAACATCCCCTATTGGCTACTATAGAGGAGTTAGAGGATCTTTTTATATCCATGGGTTTCTCAGTAGTTGTAGGACCAGAAATCGAAACAGTAGAGAACAACTTTGATGCGTTAAACTCCCCTGAAAATCATCCTTCTAGAGATTTATCTGATACATTTTACATAACTGATGATATTGTACTAAGAACTCATACTTCTCCCGTTCAAATTAGAGCAATGAAGGAAATGGGTGCACCTCTTAGAATTGTTTCAGCAGGTAGAACTTTTAGATTTGATGATGTAGATGATACACACTCACCAATGTTCCATCAATTGGAAGGTCTAGTTATAGATGAGAATATTAATATGGCTAATCTTATTCATACATTGGATATATTTATAAAAGAGTTGTTTGGAGACGATATGAAAACTAGATATAGACCTCATCATTTTCCATTTACAGAACCTTCAGCAGAAGTAGATGTAACATGTTTGAAATGTAGAGGAAAGGGATGTACTGCTTGTAATTTTACTGGATGGAGTATGGAGTTATTAGGTTGTGGCATGGTGCATCCAAAAGTTTTGGAAAATTGTGGAATTGATTCTGAAAAATATAGTGGATTTGCCTTTGGAATGGGGATCGATAGAATTACCATGGTTAAATATGGTATAAATGATATTCGTTTATTATTTGAAAATGACAATAGATTTTTAGAACAATTCTAGATAGAAAAGGAGTGAAAATATGCTATTACCTGTAAAGTGGTTAAAAGATTATATAGAAACAGATAAAGACTCTAGGATATTAGCAGATGGACTTACTCTATCTGGATCTCATGTAGAGTCAATTATAAATTTAAATAAAGGTTTAGAAAATATAGTAGTTGGAAAAATTTTAAGTTTGGAGAAACATCCTGACGCAGATAAGCTTACTATATGTAAAGTAGATATAGGAAAAGAAGTACTTCAAATAGTGACTGGTGCTGATAATTTACAAGAAGGAGATTACATTCCTGTTGCAGCTGTAGGCTCAAAACTACCAGGAGATATTATAATTGAAAAAACAAACTTTAGAGGAGTAGATTCCTTTGGAATGTTATGCTCTTTAAAGGAATTAGGATATAGTGACAATGTTATACCAAAAGAAATGAAAGATGGTATATTTGTATTAGATAATGAATATCCCTTGGGAGAAAATATAGTTACAATAATGGGATTAAATAATGATGTAATAGAATTTGAAATTACACCAAATAGACCTGATTGTTTAAGTATTATAGGTATGGCAAGGGAAACTTCTGCTACATTTAAGATTCCATTAAAAAAACCTATTATTAATATAGAAAATGAAGTAGAAGATATAAAGGATTATGTTGATTCCATAGAAGTACCTTCTAATAATTGTAATAGATACTATGCTAGGGTAATAAAAGATGTAAATATAAAACCATCACCACTTTGGATGCAAACTAGACTTATGGAGGCAGGAATAAGACCAATAAGTAATATTGTAGATATAACTAATTTTGTAATGCTTGAATATGGGGAGCCGTTACATGCTTTTGATTTAGATAAAGTTGAAGGGAAAAAGATCATTGTAAGAGAAGCTAAAGAAGGAGAAAAAATACTAACATTAGATGAAGCAGAAAGAGAACTTAGTGCTTCAGATTTAATTATAGCAGATGAAAAACAGCCTATTGGGATTGCTGGAGTTATGGGTGGATTTAATAGTGAAATTACAAATAACACTAAAATTGTACTTTTAGAGGGTGCAAACTTTAATCAAAGAAGTGTAAGGCTTACATCAAAGAGATTTGGACTGAGAACTGAGGCATCCACAAGATTTGAAAAAGGAATTGACCCTAATTTAAGCCAAATCGCAGTAGATAGAGTATGTCAACTGATTGAAGAAATTGGTGCTGGAGTAGTAGTTAAAGGAGATATAGATATATATAAGGATGTAAAAAAGGAAACAGCAATAGATTTAAGACCAAATAGAGTAAATAAACTTTTAGGAATTAATATTTCCACAGAAGAAATGATTTCTTATTTAAATGGACTTGGTCTTGAATCAAGACTTGAAGAAGACTTAATTAAGGTGAATATACCAACCTTTAGACTTGACCTTAAAATAGAAGCTGATTTAATTGAAGAAATCGGTAGACTTTATGGATTCCACAATATAGAGAGCAAACCTTTAATTGGTACTTTAACTAGAGGTGAAAAGCCTTATGGAAGAAGAATTGAAGATAGAACTAAGAATATTCTTCAAGGACTAGGTCTAAATGAAGTAATGACGTACTCATTTATTAGTCCTAAGGCATATGACAAAATTAAGCTGCCAGAAGGTAGCCCTTTAAGAAAATATATAATGCTAATTAATCCATTGGGAGAAGATTATAGTGTAATGAGAACTACACTTATACCAAATATGATGGAACTTCTTAGTAGAAACTATAACCGTGGTGTAGAACAGTGTTCTGTATATGAAATAGGGAATTCATTTATATCAAAATCTTTACCTATAGAAGGATTACCTATTGAGAAGAAGATCTTATCCATAGGCATCTATGGAAATAAGGATTTTTTTGACCTAAAGGAAATTGTAGATAAGACTTTAGGTAGACTTGGTATCAAAGAGATAGAATATATTAGAGAAGAAAATAATACTAGTTTCCATCCTGGTAGAACTGCTAAGCTTATACATGATGGTGAAGAAATAGGAATATTAGGTGAGATTCATATAGATGTTCTTGAAAACTATGATATAAAAGAAAGAGTATATATAGCTCAATTAGACTTTAATAAAATAGTTGAAAAGACTAATTTAGAAATTAAATATAAACCTCTACCTAAATATCCAGCAATGATGAGAGATTTAGCTTTAGTAGTTAATGAAAATATATTAGTAGGTGATATCCAAAAGATAATCTCTAAACATGGAGAAGGTTTAATAGAAAAAATTGAATTATTTGATATATATACTGGAGACCAAATCCCTGAAGGAATGAAGAGTGTAGCATATTCTATTACTTATAGATCCTATGAAAGAACTCTTCGGGATGATGAAGTAAATAATATTCAAGAATCTATTATTAAAGATTTAGAAAATACTTTTGATGCAAAGCTTAGGTCATAAAAAAGAGTAGATAATTCTACTCTTTTTCTCCAATAAAGAAGGAGATTTAAAACTTATGTAGAATATATATCTATAAACTATTAAAGGAGTGGTACAAGTTATGACAGAAAGAAAGAAAATAAATATATTGATAGATGGTCGTAACTTTACAGTGGTGGGAACAACTGATGATGAAGACTATGTTAGAAGTTTAGCCAGTTATGTAGATAAAAAGATAAGAGAATTAACAAATAAAAATGATAGATTATGTCAAACCAGCTCAGCTACATTAGCTGCTTTTAATATAGCAGATGAACTTTATAGAACAGTGTCAAAGTTAGAACAATTGAAAAATCAATCTAAAGACCCTATGGAGAAATATGAAAATGTAATAAATGAGTTAGAAAAGGCAAAAGCCACTATTCAAAATTTGGAAACGCAAAATCTACAATATAAAAATGATTTGCTTAATACTAAAATTGAGGGTGAAAATGTCTTAAAGCAAATGAAAAAATATGAACAAGCTTTAGAATTAAAGGAAAAAGAATTAATTGAAAGTCAAAAGATGATAAAATCTTTGCAGGATAAGGTATTTGATAATCAGATTGAATTAATCGAAACTAAAAAAGAATTAGGAGAAGTCCTAAGAATATTAGATAACGAAAAAAAGGTATTTGCCAAGGAGGAATTATAGTAGGTGAATAATAATATTGAATTATTGGCTCCAGTTGGTACCATGGAATCCCTTCATGCAGCCATTCAAAATGGAGCAAATGCAGTTTATTTAGGAGGAAAACTCTTTAATGCTAGACAATATGCCTCTAATTTTGATTATGATGAATTAAAAGAGGCCGTTAATTATGCACATTTGAGAAATGTGAAGGTATATATTACGGCTAATATTTTAGTAGATGATTCTGAGATGGAGGATGTAATAGACTATATTAAATTTCTCTATGAAATTGATATAGATGGTATAATTGTTCAAGACCTTGGTCTTGCCAAGACCATAAGAGATTTCTTTCCAGACTTAGAGGTTCATGGAAGCACACAGATGACAATAAATAATTTACAGGGAGCAGAGTTTGTACATGATATGGGACTTACTAGAGTGGTTATCGCCCGTGAAGTTCCTATTGATGAAATTAAATATATCCATAAAAATACCCCCATTGAATTAGAAGCCTTTATACATGGGGCTCTTTGCGTTTCATACTCTGGACAATGTTTAATGAGTAGTATGATAGGTGGTAGAAGTGGTAATAGAGGAAAGTGTGCGCAACCATGTAGAATGCCATCTTCCATAGTAGATAAGGATGGAAATTTAATAAAGGATTGGAATAAAAAACATATATTAAGTACAAGAGACTTAAATACTCTTGAAGAAATACAAGAAATAGTAGAGTCTGGAATTATCTCTCTGAAAATAGAGGGTAGAATGAAAAGACCAGAATATGTTGCAACAGTGGTTAAAAATTATAGAAAAGCTTTAGATGAAGGAGTATTAAGTTCAGAAGATAAAAAAGATGTAGAGCAAATATTCAATAGGGGATTTACTAAAGGGCTTATGTTTGGAGATTTTGGAAGGAACTTTTCTTCTATGGAAAGACCAGATAATAGGGGAATATTAGTAGGTAAGGTAACTAAGGCAGATAAATATAAGGTATATGTATTATTGAATGAAGATGTAGATGCAGGAGATGGATTAGAGTTTGAAAGTGCCAATGGAGAGTATAAAGGAATGATAGCTCCCTTTAATGGTAAAAAAGGAACTACCATGAACTTAGAGAAACCAGGCTTTATACTTAAAGACTCATTAGTATATAAGACTTCAAGTGTAAATCTTCTTGAACAAGCTAAGTTAAGCTATAAGTTTGAAAATATAAAAAGACCTATAAATATGGAAATAAATATAAACATAGGAATGAAGCCAAAACTTATTCTTATGTATAGAGAAAACCTAATTACCATAGAGGGTGAAAATGAAGTAGAAATATCTCAAAAAGTACCTTTAACAGAAGATAAAATAAGAGAACAATTATCAAAACTTGGAGACTCTATTTATATCTTAGATAATTTAAATATTAATTTAGATGAAAAGGCTTATTTGCCTGTATCATCTTTAAACTCATTGAGAAGAGAAGCCATAGAGAAATTAGATAAAATACTAAAAAATTCACATAAGAGAAATCCCATAGACAGACAAATATATAGTAAAAAGAAGAAAGCTTTTTTTTCATATAAAAAATTAGATAAAGAAATAGACAATAAGATTAGTGTAAAAGTTAGTAATATAGAGCAATTTAATCAGCTGGATTTAGACAAGTTAGATAGGGTTTATTTAGGTTTTTATGATAAACTAGACAAGGCTATTTTTAAGGCTAAAAGCCATAATAAAGAAATATACTTTTGGACAGACAAGATATTATATAGAAAAGACTTAGATAATATTTCTAAAATAATAGAGCCTATAAAAGAAGAAATAGACGGAGTATCTGTATCTAACTTAGGTACATTAAAATATATAAAAGATAGATTTGATTTAAAGATTCATGGAGATATTGGATTAAATATATTCAATAGCTTTACTTTAAATTACCTAAAGGAAAAAGGGCTTAAAAGTACAACATTTTCTCCTGAATTAACTCTAAATCAAATTAGAAAAATAGCAGAACATTCAGATGCCTTTACAGAAGCTATAGTCTATGGTTATTTACCAGTTATGGTAACTAAACATTGTCCAATGTCTTTAGTAAAAGGATGTAAAGACGACAAAAGCTGTAAGAACTGTAATTTCTCTAAGGGTTATGGAATAAAGGATAGAATGAATGTTACTTTTTATATGGATAGAAAAGATGGATATTCAAATATTTACAATTCTGTAGCACTACTTGTAATAGATAGTCTAAAACAAATATATAATAGTGGTGTGTCCATGGCTAGATTAGATTTTACTATTGAAGAAAAAGGAATAAAAGAAATTCAAAGTAATTTTTATGATTATGCTAATAATAATATAGATGAAAGAGAAGCAAAAGAATTTTTAGATAGATTTAAAGAAAATAAAAGCATAACAAATGGTCATTATTTTAGAGGTGTTATGTAATAGAGGTGATAAAATGAATAAAAGAACCTTAAAAACATTAGAGTTTAACAAAGTTATAGATTTACTCCTTGAAAAGGCAGAATCTACCTTAGGAAAAGATAGAGTAAAAGAAATAGAACCATTAACTGAGTTACAGGATATAGAATATTTACAAAGAGAGACAGAAGAGGCACAGTCTTTATTGATTAAAAGAGGTACACCACCACTTTATGGGATACACAGTATAGCACCAGAGGTAAAGAGGGCAGAAATAGGTGGTTCTCTTAGCCCAAGTGGATTATTAAAGGTGTCTGATTCTTTGAGAGTATCTAGAGGATTAAAAAACTATATAAAAGAAACAAAAGAAGATAAGGTTTCTAACTATCCCATTATTGAGAGACTAGTAGAAGATCTAAGGGTATTTAAACATATTGAAGATGAAATAAATAATGCTATTGTTTCTGAAAATGACATATCTGATAATGCTAGTTCCACACTTAGAAGTATCAGAAGGCAAATAATAAGTAAAAACGATGCTGTAAAAGATAAATTAAGTTCCATAATAAGCTCACAGGACAATAAAAAATATTTACAGGATAGTATTGTAACTATCAGGGAAGGTAGATATGTAATACCAGTTAAGGCTGAAAATAGGGGAAATGTTCCAGGATTAGTCCATGATATGAGTGGAAGTGGAGCTACTTTGTTTGTAGAGCCTATGGCTGTAGTTCAGTTAAATAATGAACTTAGAGAGCTAGAATTAAAGGAAAGAGAAGAGATAGAAAGGATATTAAGAGAACTTTCCAATTTAGTAGCAGAAGAATCAGAAGGAATTGGAAATAACCAAAAAATTCTTCAAGAATTAGATTTTATTTTTGCCAAGGGCAAACTTGCCTTAGATATGAAGGCTACAAGACCTATTTTAAATAAAGATGGTTATATAAATATAAGAAAAGGACGACATCCTTTGCTTAATGTGGCTAAAATAGTACCAATAGATGTGTATCTAGGAAAAGAATTTAATTCTCTTATAATAACAGGACCAAATACTGGCGGTAAAACTGTTACATTGAAAACTGTTGGACTTCTTACTTTAATGGCTCAGTCCGGGCTTCATATTCCAGCAGATTTTAATTCAGAAATAGCAGTATTCAATCAAGTATTTGCAGATATTGGAGATGAACAAAGTATAGAACAGTCTCTATCTACTTTCTCATCACACATGGTAAATATAGTAGATATACTTGATAAGGTAGAATATAATAGTTTAATATTATTTGATGAGCTTGGTGCGGGAACAGACCCGACAGAAGGGGCAGCTTTAGCCATGTCTATCTTAGATAAATTACTTAAACTAAATGTAAGGACTATTGCTACAACCCACTATAGTCAGTTAAAATTATATGCTTTAACTACAGAAGGAGTAAGAAATGCCTCAGTAGAATTTGATGTAGAAACTCTAAGTCCTACTTATAGACTGCTTATAGGAGTTCCTGGTAAATCAAATGCCTTTGAAATATCTAAAAGACTGGGACTAAAGGATAATATAATAGATTATGCTAAAGATCTTATTTCAAAGGAAAATATAGAGTTTGAAGATGTACTTCAAGCCATGGAAAAAGATAGATTAGCCATTGAAGCCAATAGACAAGAAGCAGAAAGATATAGATTAGAAGTAGAAAAATTAAAAGAAGATTTAGCTGTAGAAAGAGATAAGACAAAGGAAATGAGAGATAAAATTTTAACTAAAGCTAGGGAAGAAGCCAGACAAGTACTTAGAGGAGCAAAAGAAGAAGCAGATTCCATAGTGGGAGAATTAAAAGATATATCTTTAGAAATAGAAAAGGATAGAGCTAGAAAAATCCAAGAAGTTCAAGAGAAACTAAAGTCTAAATTGAATAAGGCAGAGGGAGAAGTATCTAAAAATATATTAAATGTAAAGTCTAATAAGCCACCAAAGAATCTAAAGGTTGGAGAAACTGTAGAAGTACTTACATTTAACCAGAAGGGTACAGTTGTAGAAGAGCCTGATGATAATGGAAATGTAAAAATTCAAGTAGGTATAATGAAAATAACATCCCACATATCAACTCTTAAAAGAGCAATATCTCAAGAAGAAGAGAAAATCCATAATAGTACTAAAAAAATTATGGGTTCAAAATCTAAGGATATAAAAACAGAAATAGATTTACGGGGACAAAATCTTGATGAAGCTTTCCTTGAATTAGACAAATATTTAGATGACGCATATATTGCAGGATTAAAGCAGATTCATATAATCCATGGAAAAGGTACTGGAGTATTGAGAGATGGTATAAAAACCTATCTAAGAAGCCATAGACATGTAAAGACTTCAAGAATAGGAAATTATAATGAAGGTGGAACTGGAGTTACTGTAGTGGAAATTAAATAAATAAATAAAAACAAAAGAGATATTTATCGTGGTAAAGATAAATATCTCTTTTTAATTTATGAATAGTCGAGAAAAAAATGAACCGATTTCTATCTGGCGACGATAACAATATGAGGGGGTGATGCCAATGGACATATGTGATATGGAAAAATTAATTGATTTATATGGGAATGTTATTTATGGATTTTGTCGGCGGCTTACAATGAATAAGGCTGACGCAGATGATCTATATCAGCAAACTTTCCTAAGAGCATTAGAAATAAAAGAAAAGATAGATATAAACAATAATCCCAAGGGATTCTTGATTTCTCTTGCTGTAAGTATATGGAAAAACAGCACTTGTAAGAAAGCACGTCACTACAGGATCGCACCAATTGTTGGGATGGAAGAGGAGGACTGGTTAAATACATCCACTGATAGTATTAGTATAGAAGATATAATTATCTCAAATGAATTAACAGATGAAGTTAATACCATAGTTTTTAAATTAAATGATAAGTTTAGGATACCTATTATTATGTATTATAATGGAGATATGTCTATAGCAGAGATTTCTACGGCTTTAAAAGTACCTCAAGGAACAATTAAGAGTCGTCTATATAAAGCTAGATTAATTATAAAAAGTGAATTGGAGGTGAAGGGATATGAAAGATATAGACAGGGATGAGATTGATATGTTGCTCAAAATATCACTTTCACCATCTGTTAAGGTTGATGAAAGATTAAATCAAGAATTGAAGAAAAAATTAAAGACTCAGTCTTCCAAAGAAAAATCTTTATCTATCTGGTGGCTTCCTATGGTTATTTCCATATTTATGACTATGGTAGCATCGACAATAGCTTTTATTTTTATTCCATACGGAATTTTGCAGTTAGGAGTTTTAATGTTTTTGCTATTAACTATGATATTTAGCATAGTATTGACAGCTATAGGAGTTAAATACTTTGAACTTAAGAAAGGGGCTGTGATTTGTTTATGAATATGTTAATACTGTTTGGAATATTGATATTATTTATTGGTGTGATATTTATCCTGTTGGGGACATGGACATATAAGGATGCAAAAAAAAGGAATTTAGATGCAGGTCTATGGACTACAATAGTATTATTAGTTCCCAACTTAATGGGTTTAATAATTTATTTTCTAGTAGCTCGTAGATATGAAGCAATCAAATGCAATAAATGTAGTAGCACAGTACCAGCATCATCCCATTATTGCATGAATTGTGGAAGTGAATTTAAGGAAGATCTAAGATATTACAGGGAAAGTAGCTCTAAGAGGCTTATAATAGGATTTATAATCTATTTTACTATAGTTATTATAATTTTCATGGGATTTGTTATAATGTTATTTAGAGATGATAGCTTAAAATTTAATGGTGGAATATCAATAGGTTCAATAGAAAACAATATAGGAGATAAGTGGAATATATCGTATATTTATTCTACTAAGGAATTTACTCGTAAAATAAACATAAAAGATAATAGTCCAAAAACACTCTATATTGAATCTGAATGTGAGGAAGGCGAACTTTCACTAAAGTTAATACAAGGAGAAATAGAAAAGACTATAGATTTATGGCCTAAAAATGATAGTTATGAATTGGATTTATCTATATTTAAAGAGGGGAAAGTTCAGCTTTATTTAATTGGAAATAATGCAAAGAATGTAAAGTTTGAATCGTATTGGGAATAAGTGTGATAAATTATTAATAGGTGGTGAATTAGTGAGAATAGGAAAATTTGCTGAAAGTAACAATCTTACCATTGACACTGTTAGACATTATATGGAGTTGGGATTGATTATACCAGAAATGCAAGGAGGACAATATTATTTTGATTCTAGATGTAAATTAGATTTAGATGAAGTTTTAAATTTAAAGACCATGGGATTTACATTAAATGAAATTAAATCCATATTTATCTTTAGGCGATTAGGAAATCTTACACCCTATGAACAAAATCAATATTATAAAGCTTTTTTTGAAAACAAATACATTAGTGTTGGAAAAGAAATAGAGAATCTTAGAGAAGTTAGAAAAAAACTTAAATACAAAATACAAGAGCTAGAAAGTCTTAATATAAATCCAAAGAATAAAATTGGAATTGATTTTAAACATTTAAATATATTTAAATGTTTAAAATGTAATAGTAATTTAGTACTTTCAAAAGGAAATGTGGATAATAATAAAATAATTGATGGTGTTCTAAGATGTAGCTGTGGATTAGAATATATAATTGAAGATGGAATATTAGTAATTAATCAGCAATCTAAAGGTCATGGAGTAAATTTTGATTTTAATTATATAGTGGAATATATAAGTTTAACTGATATAGAGTACTTAGATAAAGTATATAGGAACTTAGAGTTAATTCATAAGAAAATAGAATTTGACGAGTTTAAAAATAAAATGATATTAGAATTAGGATCGGGAAGTGGTTTTTTCCTAAGACATATATATAATGAATTACCTGATGATGCTATTTATATAGCTGTAGATAATGATTTAGAAAGACATAAATTTTTAAAAAACATGTTAGAACTTATGAATTGCAATAAGAACATAATTTTTATCTGCACAGATTTTAGTGAAATTCCCATAGAAGATAAATCTATTGATGTTCTTGTGGATTTTACAGGAAGTAGCAACTATGGTTTTTTAAATGAAGAGTTTTTATTAAAGGAAATTGATAAATATATTAAAGCATCTGCATGGTTAATTGGAACATATATAATGTTTAAAAACTTTAGTATAAATAGTAAAATAGCCGAAGAATATAGAAAAAGTTTCATTTTAAATAATATACAAGAAAATATAAATAACCTACACTATAAACCTATTTATGAAAATGTATCAGCACCATTGGATAAAGGCGGTAAATATGAAGATTATTTCGTAAAAGGAGAAGAAGTATATTCTTATTTATATTACGGGAAAAGATAGGGTTAACACCATACTTGATCAGTTATATACTCAAAAATATTTATTATATATATTGACGTTGCCTAAAGACTACTATTTAAAATGTAGTTAATAGGAGGGGTCAATATGAAAAACAAAAAAGAAAGACTAAATTTTATATTATTTTCTTTAGGTAAATTTGTATCTATTTTTGGTGCATCTATTTATTCTTTTGCAATAGGTCTTTATGTATTAGAAATTACAGGTTCAGGATTAAATTTTGCTTTAAGTCTAATAGTCAGTAGTATACCTATGCTAATTATCAATCCATTTGCTGGGGTTTTAGCAGATAAATTTGATAAAAAGAAGATAGTTGTTATGATGGATATATTAAATGGAATATTTTTAATGCTAATATATATAATTAGTTGTATACATGGACTAAGTTTGCCTATGATATATGTGAGTACATTTATTACTACGATTTTCAGTACTATATTTGGTATATCTATGGAGGCTGCAATCCCTAATATAGTATCAAAAGATATGTTAATGAATATTAATTCAATTAGTAAAATAATAGACTCCATATCTTCAATATTGGGTCCAATGGTTGGAGGATTGATATTTGCTTTTATTGATATTAGATATTTTATTTTACTCTGTGGAATATTCTATATAATTTCAGGAGTATCCGAAATGTTTATAGATTTTAGATATAACTACCAAGAGGATAAGAAAAATGAAAATAATATTGATTTTGTAAAAGATATGAAAAAGGGCTTCGAATATATTATGGAGAGAAAAGATATTATAGGAATTTTTACTGTGTTTATTAGTATAAACTTTTTTATGGGGCTATCAGTTACTGTACCTTTACCTTATATAATTAATAATGTATTGATGCTCGGATCTAAAAGTCTAGGCATAATTCAAAGTGGATTTCCAGTAGGGATGATAATTGGTGCATTACTGATTAAAAGGATAATGAAAAAGACTGCATATAAAAAAGTTTTAATGTTTTCTAGTTTTACATTAGGTATATGCACAATCTTATTAGGTATTCCCATACTATTTAAGAATATGGCATTTACTCCTATGATATATACTTTATACTATTGTGGGGTAGTATTTATATTTGGAGCTACTATATCTTTTATAGATATACCAATTATGTATATGCTGCAAAAAATGATACCAGATGAATATAGGGGAAGAGTTCTAAGTATAGTGATGAGTACGGTAAAAATCATTCTGCCCATTGGTCTAATCTTATCTGGATATTTATTAAATAGAATCCCAATATATTTCATAACAACTGTAGGAGGAATATTACTGTTTCTGACTAATTTTTTATCCTTAAATAGTAAAAAAACAATGTTTTTAAATGTAAATGAAGAAATTAAATAATTACTTGTATTTTTATAAGGAGTATTGTATATTATATATTAATAATTGTATATAATTCGTAGATTGAGAGAGTAAGATATTTAAACTAGCAAAAGCGAACTGGGATGGTGAAAGCCAGTGTTAGGAAATATTTGAAAAGAACTCATGAGAATATATCTGAAAAAAGTAAGATATTACGCTAGTAGCGTTAAAATTTCGAGTGGGCATTTGCCAACAAGAGTGGTATCACGGGTTAGCTCTCGTCTCTTATTAGAGATGAGAATTGACCCGATTTTTATTTTTTATAAATCAAGATAATTGTGAATTAAATAAGAGGAGGTTAAAAAGATGTTAAATTTTAAAGAAAAAGTTGTAAAATTAATTAAATCAGAAGTAGATGTACTGACAGAGGAAGAAATATCTGCCTTAATAGAAGTGCCACCATCTTATGATATGGGTGATTATGCTTTTCCAGTATTTAGATTAGCCAAGGCTTTTAAAAAAGCACCACCAATGATAGCAGAAGAGTTAGCGCCTAAATTTGGAGATAATGAATATTTTGAAAGAATAGAAAACAAAGGCCCTTATCTTAACTTCTTTATAAATAAAGGTAAACTTACAGAAGTTACTTTAAATGAAGTAAAAGGAAAACAAGCTAAGTATGGTTCATCAGATATGGGTAATGGAAAAACAGTAATAGTAGAATACTCATCACCTAATATCGCAAAACCTTTCCACATAGGTCATATTAGAACAACAGTTATAGGAAATTCATTGTATAAAATATATACTTTTTTAGGATTTGATACAATTGCAATTAATCATTTAGGAGATTATGGAACTCAATTTGGTATGTTAATTTCTGCCTATAAAAAATGGGGGGATAAAGCAGTAATAGAATCTGATCCTATAAATGAGTTATTAAAGCTATATGTTAGATTTAATGCAGAAGCAGAAGAACATGAAGAACTAAGAAATGAAGCTAGATACTGGTTTAAGGAATTAGAAGATGGAAATAAAGAAGCTGTAGAATTATGGCAATGGATTAGAGAAATATCCTTAAAGGAGTTCAATAAAGTATATGATATGTTAAACATTAAGTTTGACTCCTATGCAGGGGAATCCTTCTATTCAGATAAAATGCCAGCAGTTATTGAGGAATTAAAAGAAAAGAATTTACTGAAGGAATCAGATGGTGCATTTCTAGTGGATTTAGAGGAACATGGAATGCCACCAGCACTTATAATGAAATCTGATGGTTCTACATTATATACTACAAGAGATATAGCAGCTGCATTTTATAGAAAGAAAAACTACGATTTTTATAAAAATATATATGTAGTAGCTTCTCAGCAAAATCTTCATTTTAAAGCGTGGATGAAGGTAATAGAATTGATGGGGTATGAGTGGGCAAATGATTGTGTTCATATACCGTTTGGCATGGTTAGTTTAGAGGATGGAACTTTATCCACTAGAAAAGGTAGAGTAGTATTCTTAGAGGATGTACTAAATACTGCAGTTAAAAATACTTTAAATATAATAAATGAAAGAAACCCAAATTTAGAAAACAAGGAAGAAGTCGCAAAACAAGTAGGGATTGGTGCAGTAGTATTTCAAGAACTGTTTAATCAAAGAATTAAAGACTATGTATTCTCATGGGATAGAACATTAAGCTTTGAAGGTGAAACGGGACCTTATGTTCAATATACTCATGCAAGAATAAGTTCTCTACTTGAAAGAGGAAAGTTTAATATAGAAGACAATGTGAATTATAATCTTTTAAATACAGAGGAGGAAATAAATATAACAAGGTTATTATATGATTTCCCTAAGATAGTAGTAGATTCAATGGAAAAAAATGAGCCATATTTCATTACAAGACATATAGTTGAAATAGCGAAAGCTTATAATAAGTTTTACAATTCATGTCCTATAATTACAGATGATATAGAGCTAAAAAAAGCAAGACTTATGCTATCTTTTGGAGCTAAAACTGTAATAAAAACTGGATTAGAGCTATTAGGTATGGAAGCACCAGAAAGAATGTAGATAGAATGGAAAAAAAATTAGAAAGACTTTTGCTAAATCTATTTCTATATGATTATACGAAAAATAACTCTTACACATACTTATCCCAATTAGGAGTAATAACAATAAAATCATTAATTCCTATGAAAGAAGAAGTGGCAGTAAGAATTGACTATAAAAGATTTGTAGAGGAATTTAGACTATGGCTAAGTTATAGAAATGGAGGGAATTCTTCTTTATTAAATGCAGAAGGAAAAATAAATTCTGTTGCATATTGGGAAGAAGAAGATAACTCAATTTTAAGCAGAATAATTCCAATAATCCTTGCAAATCAAAACTATGAAGTGATTCAAGAGGAAATCATAAAAAACATACTATTTACAACTGGAAACTTAACGACACTTTTCCAATGGTTAGCCATAAGCTCTTTATTACATGAAACAGCTTTTAATAAATCTAACAACAATTTATTAGATACATTAAAAGAAGTTGTAATAGGATTCTCTCAAGCTGATTATATGAAAAAATATGAAAAATATTATAGAGCAAATATTAAAGATTATAAAGGTAATTTTAGTGTTGAATTTGAAAGAGAAAAGATTCATCTGTTAAATATACTCAATGGAATTAAAAATAATAGATATTCTAATTTAATTGATTTACTAAATGTATTAGATAAAAAAGAACCACAGACTATGATTGGTGAAATATTTTGTGGATTTATATATGATTTAGATATTGAATACAATCTTCCTAAATTCTATATAAACCTTGGAGATTATATTATAAATTTAAGGAAATCTAGAATTGATCCAGAACAGCTTAAAATAGAAAAATATATATTACCAGATATTTTTGACCAAAAAGAAGGGGAAATATTTTTTCATTCTTTGCTTAAAGAAGCTAAAGTAATAAAAAAAGAAGTAAAAAACAATGTTTTAACTTCCTTAATTCAAACTAGAACAGGTATGTATTTATTTAAAAAATAAGGCTCTCAAATTTATGAGAGTCTATTTTTTTATATGTTCTAAAAAATCCTTTTCATCCATTTCTACTAAGAAGCTTAATTCCTCAACAATACTATCTTTTAAACTGATGAAATCATCTATTTTAGTGTTTTTACCTGTATATTCTAAAGCCTCAATAATTAGAAGCATATCATCTTTAGACATTTCTTGTATTGAAATCTTGTCGAAATCCCTCATGATTCTCCCCCTTTTGTCATATTATACAATATATTCTATAAGAATTTTATCAAAAGTTCAATGGTTATTCTATGTTTTTCTAAATTATCTGTATAAGATTAAAAACTAATGATATAATGTACTTAGTATTAGAGGAGGAAAAAAATGAAAATAATATTAACTACATTGAATTCTAAGTTTATTCATTCTTGTTTATCTATTAGATACTTGAAGGAATATATTAGAGATTTAATTCCAATTGAAATAAAAGAATATACAATAAATCAGAATACGGATTTTATAGCTTCGGATATTTTTAAAGAAAATCCAGATATAATAGGTTTCTCAACTTATATTTGGAATTTAACAGAGACTTTAGAGATATGTGAGATTTTAAAAATAGTTAAACCTGAAATAAAGATTATCTTAGGCGGACCAGAAGTTTCTTTTGATGGAGAAAATATATTAAAAGATAATCCTTCCATTGATTTTATAGTCTATGGAGAAGGAGAAGAAACATTTAAGGAGCTTGTGGAAACTTTGATTAAAAATGGTGAGAAGTTTGATAATATAAAAGGGTTAATTTATAGAAATAACAACGGAGTAGTTATAAATTCTCCGAGACCTTTAATTAAGGATTTAAACGCTATCCCCTCTCCCTATAAGAATATAGGAAATGAATTTAGAAATAAAATTGTGTATTTTGAATCCTCTAGGGGATGCCCTTTTGGTTGTGAATTTTGTCTTTCCTCAACCATTAAAGGGGTTAGGTATTTTTCCATAGATAGAATAAAGGAAGAATTAGGGATTCTAATAGATGCCAATGTTAAGCAAGTAAAATTTGTAGATAGAACATTTAATGCAAATAAAAATTATGCTATGGAAATAATGAATTTTATTATAGATAAAAATCCTAAAGGTATTAACTTTCACTTTGAAGTTACAGCACATTTATTGGATAGGGAAATGTTAGACTTCCTATCTAATGTAGATGAAGGACTATTTCAGTTTGAAGTAGGGGTACAATCTACTAATTTAGATACTATAGAAGCAGTAGGGAGGATTACCGATTTTGAAAAGTTAAGAAAGATTACCAAGGAAATAAAATCATATAAAAATATTCATCAGCACCTAGACCTTATTGCAGGGCTTCCTTATGAAGGATATGACTCCTTTAGAAAGTCATTTAATGATGTTTATGAAATAAAGCCCGAGAAGATACAATTAGGATTTTTAAAGCTATTAAAAGGGTCCGGACTTAGAAGAGATGAAGAAAAGTATGGATTTAAGTATTTAGATATCCCTCCTTATGAAATATTAGAAAATGATTTTATAAAATATGGAGAAATTATAAAGCTGAAGGTTATAGAGGATTTAGTAGAAAAGTATTATAATGAAGGATACTTTGAACATTCTCTCCAATATATAATTAACAATCATTATATTAGCCCTTTTGATTTCTATGAGGATTTTTCTTTGTTTTGGGAAGACAAGGAGTATCATAAGGTATCCAACAGTAGAATCAAACTATATGAAGTATTAATGGAATTCTATAAAACAAGAAATTATTCTAATGTATTGAACTTTAACGAACTTTTAAGATTTGATTTTATACAAAACAATAAAGGAGCGCAAGTTCCAAAGAATATAGAATCTTTAGGAAGAAATGTAGAACAAAGAATTATCCATGAGATACTAAAGGATCAAAGAATAATTGAAAATTATTTAGATGAATATAAATATTTACCAACTAAAAGGGTAATAAAAGAAGTGTCTATAGAAGGATTTAAAGAGAATATTTTTAAAATCATAGAAAATGGTCATAATCCAATAGATGACAATGAAGAAATATATATACTATTTATTTATCAGAATGGAGTTATAAATAGGTGTAAAACCTATGATATAACTTATATAATAAAGGAGTTGATTTAATTGGATATTTTAAAAGATTTTTTAATGATTAATAAACAAACCTTAAAGAAAACAGTAGTTAGTTTGAAGGATAACTGGATGATAATCTTTACAGGAATAGCATATATAATTATAAATATGCTTATGTTTAGTTTAGCAATGACTTTATTTAGTGGAATACTTTCTATTATTGCAGGTGTTATAATCGCAATAGTAAGTGCAAGTTTAATATCTAATTACTTATATCTTTTGTATAATGTAATTAATTATAATAGAATAACATTCCAAGATTTTAAAGATGGATTCAAATATTTTCTTAGAAAAGTATATACAGTATTTTTCTTCGCATGGATAGGAAGTTACTTATTAAATATTGTTCAAGGAATCTTAGGATTTAATGGATATATATTAAATATAGTAGTAACAGTATCGATATTTATATTATTAAATCCCCTGCCAGAGACATTATATTTAAAAGTATTAGAACCTATGGACAGTATTATGTATTCAATTGATTTTATGAAGGAAAATTGGTTAAATTGGTTATTACCTAATGTTGTATTTTATATAGTTATTTATTATCTTACAGGAAATATTGTGACTATATTTACTACACATTTGAATTTAGGATTAGATTTAGGTATCTTAGGAATTATAAGATATTTACTAGGACAAGGAATATTTTCCTTTACTATGATTTATAGAGGACATTTGTATAAGTTACTTAGCACAAGTACTAGAAGAAAAAGAATGTTTATGAATAAGTTTTAATAATAGAAGGTGATAATATGAATTTTATTAATGAATATTTTAAAAGACAAGCAAATAGAGTTACATTTATGGAATTGAAGGAAGATACTACTATTAATATTAAGGGGTATCCTATAAATGAGAATATTCCGTTACCAATAATAACAGATGTATTAATAGATGAAATAAAAGAAGGTAATTTAGAAGAGGAAATAAAACTTGAATATATAATAAATGGAATAGTCTATTTAATGGGTATAGACCCTGAGTTTAAATATATACAAGATTATAAAAAGATTATCATGGAATATAATGAAAAAGTTGAAGAATATATATTCTTTCAAGGAATTAAAAGAATGGAAGCTAAAGACCATATAGGTGGAGCAATTTGTTTTAGAGCATTAAAGTTAATAAATTCAAAGAACCTTAATGGTATTTTTAACTATGCTTTTGCACTGGAGGAAATAAGCAAGGAATACTTTGAAAAGGAACAAGAAAAAGAAGGGTCTATATTTTTAAGTAAATCCACTAGAGAATTGGAATCTATATTGGATATAGATGATAAATATCCTTTAGCATATTATAAACTTGGATACCATTACAAATTTAATAATCAATATCTAAAGGCGAAACTAATATGGACAAAGTATTTAACCTTAGATAGGGATGAAATAAGGCTTCAAGAAATAAGGGGAGAAATAGAGCTTATAGAGAATGATGTGGCATTGGAATCAGGATTATCATATTTATCTCGAGAATATTTTGAACAAGCGTTAGATGTATTTTTAAAGCTGCTTCCTAAGTTTGAAAAGTGGTGGGAGCTTAAATACCTAATAGGAGCTTGTTATAAAGGATTAGGAGAGCTTGAAAAAGCCATTGACTACTTTTATGAATCCTTAGATTTATATAAAGAGGACTCTGATGTGTACAATGAATTAGGAATCTGTTTATTTACCATAGAGGATTTAGATAATGCAATAGATGTT
Source organism: Tissierella pigra (assembly GCF_018917845.1). Taxonomy (NCBI): domain Bacteria; kingdom Bacillati; phylum Bacillota; class Tissierellia; order Tissierellales; family Tissierellaceae; genus Tissierella; species Tissierella pigra. The sequence continues at coordinate 2,628,450 of NZ_JAHLPJ010000001.1, read as the reverse complement.
TATACAGAAGGCATTGAAAATATACAAAATGATTATAAACTATTATTTAATAGAGGACTGTGTTATTTACAATTGGGAAATTTAGAAAAAGCATATGAAGATATTAGTGAAGCAGTTAAATTAAATCCTAATGATGAAAATATGAATAATCAAAAGAACATATTAGACGATTTAATGAATAGATAATATATTAAATATGGAGGGATATAATTTGGAAATCAAAAGACTAGAGGAATTACTAAAAGTCAAAACTCAAAGGACAATGAAATTAGCAGTAGTGGCTTGTCATGATGAAGAGGTTTTAAGTGCAGTAGTAGAGGCGGAGAAACTAGGTATAGCTGAGCCAATCTTAATTGGACATAAGGAAAAAACAAATGTGATAGCTAAAGAAAAAGGATTTGACATAAGTAATTATGAATTTATAGACGAAGAAGACTTAGGTATGGCAGCAGAAATAGGAGTTAAAATGGTTTCTGGAGGAAAGGCTAACTTTATAATGAAAGGTCTAGTAGATACGTCCATATTGTTAAAGGCAGTTTTAAATAAGGAATGGGGACTAAGAACTGATTCTTTATTAAGTCATGTAATGACTTATGATATTCCCAATTATTCAAAGTTAATTTACTTAACAGATGGTGGAATGAATTTACATCCATCCTTAGAGGATAAAGTTAAAATCATAGAAAATGCAGCCATAGTAATAAAATCATTAGGTAGAGAAGAAGTTAAAGTAGCTTGTTTAGCAGCTAAGGAGAAAGTAGATCCTAAAATGATAGCAACAGTAGATGCAGGTGAGTTGAAGAATAAATATATGGAAGGAGAATTTTCAAAGGGGGTAATAGTAGATGGTCCAATGGCATTGGATTTAGCAGTATCTAAATTATCGGCAGAAATAAAAGGATATGAATCACCAGTAGCAGGAGATGCTGACATACTTTTAGTTCCTAATATTGAAATGGGTAATGGTATAGGAAAAAGTATTACTTATTTTGCTGGAGGAAAGTCAGCAGGCGTGGTGATGGGAGCAAAGGCTCCCATAGTATTAGTATCGAGAGCAGATGACCATGAATCAAAACTATATTCTATTGCATTGGGAAGTGTCGTTGCAGCTTTTAAAGAATAGTCAAATTTGAATTATATGTATAATTTTTAGAAAACTGAATACAATAAACCTTAGTTAAAGACCATGTTTAACATAGTCTTTAACTTTTTTATAAAAAGGGGTTGACTTTATATTCGAAACCGTGTATTATAATAAAAGTCGGCTGCGACATTAACTCAAATAAATCTAAAAAAGATTTAAAAAAAGTTAAAAAACAGTTGACAACTCTTGGAAAAAAGAGTATGATAGTAAAAGTCAGCTACAATGAAAAACTTCACAAATCAACAAATGATTTAAAAAAGTTTTTTAAAAAAGTAGTTGACAGCAAATGGAAAATTTGCTATACTGAATAAGTTCCCTCGAGAGAGGAAACGAGAACCTAGAAAACTAAACAGTGTGAGAAACTTTGAATTATAAAAAGTAACACATGAAACAACAGTCAGCAAATTTGAGCTAATCAGACTTTTAAATGAGAGTTTGATCCTGGCTCAGGACGAACGCTGGCGGCGTGCCTAACACATGCAAGTCGAGCGAAGTTTTCAAAGCGGATTTCTTCGGAATGAAGCTTTGATTATCTTAGCGGCGGACGGGTGAGTAACGCGTGAGAAACCTGCCTTTCACAAAGGGATAGCCTCGGGAAACTGGGATTAATACCTTATGACACTTAAGAGTCGCATGACTTTTAAGTCAAAGCGTAAAGCGGTGAAAGATGGTCTCGCGTCCCATTAGTTAGTTGGTGAGGTAATGGCTCACCAAGACCGCGATGGGTAGCCGGCCTGAGAGGGTGAACGGCCACACTGGAACTGAGACACGGTCCAGACTCCTACGGGAGGCAGCAGTGGGGAATATTGCACAATGGAGGAAACTCTGATGCAGCGACGCCGCGTGAACGATGAAGGCTTTCGGGTCGTAAAGTTCTGTCCTTGGGGACGATAATGACGGTACCCAAGGAGGAAGCCCCGGCTAACTACGTGCCAGCAGCCGCGGTAATACGTAGGGGGCAAGCGTTGTCCGGATTTATTGGGCGTAAAGGGTGCGTAGGCGGCCATTTAAGTCAGATGTGAAAGATCACGGCTCAACCGTGGTAAGCATTTGAAACTGAAAGGCTTGAGTTAAGGAGAGGAAAGTGGAATTCCTAGTGTAGCGGTGAAATGCGTAGATATTAGGAGGAATACCAGTGGCGAAGGCGACTTTCTGGACTTATACTGACGCTGAGGCACGAAAGCGTGGGGAGCGAACAGGATTAGATACCCTGGTAGTCCACGCCGTAAACGATGAGTGCTAGGTGTTGGGGGTCAAACCTCGGTGCCGCAGCTAACGCATTAAGCACTCCGCCTGGGGAGTACGTACGCAAGTATGAAACTCAAAGGAATTGACGGGGACCCGCACAAGCAGCGGAGCATGTGGTTTAATTCGAAGCAACGCGAAGAACCTTACCAGGGCTTGACATGCCCCTGACCGTCCTAGAGATAGGACTTTACCTTCGGGTACAGGGGACACAGGTGGTGCATGGTTGTCGTCAGCTCGTGTCGTGAGATGTTGGGTTAAGTCCCGCAACGAGCGCAACCCTTGCCTTTAGTTGCTACCATTAAGTTGAGCACTCTAGAGGGACTGCCGATGACAAATCGGAGGAAGGTGGGGATGACGTCAAATCATCATGCCCTTTATGTCCTGGGCTACACACGTGCTACAATGGTCGGTACAGCGAGCAGCGACTTAGTGATAAGGAGCAAATCTCTTAAAGCCGATCCCAGTTCGGATTGTAGGCTGCAACTCGCCTACATGAAGTCGGAGTTGCTAGTAATCGTGAATCAGAATGTCGCGGTGAATGCGTTCCCGGGTCTTGTACACACCGCCCGTCACACCATGGGAGTTGGCAATACCCGAAGCCAGTGAGCTAACCTTTGGAGGCAGCTGTCGAAGGTAGGGTCAATAACTAGGGTGAAGTCGTAACAAGGTAGCCGTATCGGAAGGTGCGGCTGGATCACCTCCTTTCTAAGGAGTTCAAAAGAACTCACACTGTTTGTTTATAAATTTGGTTCGCTAAAATTACAGAATCAATCACATTGAAATCCTTTGGATTTCAATTGTTAATTGTAGACTGTGAAATTGTGAATTAACGTGGGGGTGTAGCTCAGTTGGGAGAGCACCTGCCTTGCAAGCAGGGGGTCAGGAGTTCGACTCTCCTCATCTCCACCATTATGACCTAACACAATGAGCGTAGCGAATTGATGTAGGTCAAACGCAACGAGAACCAAATCTACACGAGCGTAGCGAGTGAATAGATTTGAGTTGCGAAACTGCGATGAACATTGAAAACTAAAGAATGCAATATAAAATAAGTAATTAAGGTCAAGTTATTAAGGGCGTAGGGCGAATGCCTTGGCACCAAGAGCCGATGAAGGACGGGATAAGCACCGATATGCTTCGGGGAGTCGCAAATAGACTGTGATCCGGAGATTTCCGAATGGGGAAACCTACTTGAGCAACCCTCAAGTATCATGCACTGAATACATAGGTGTATGAAGGAAGACCAGGGGAACTGAAACATCTAAGTACCCTGAGGAGAAGAAAGAAAAATCGATTTCCTAAGTAGCGGCGAGCGAACGGGAAACAGCCCAAACCAGATTTATCTGGGGTTAAGGACCAGCATAACGGAATAAGGAATCTAATAGAAGAGGATTGGAAAATCCCACCAAAGACGGTGATAGTCCGGTATATGAAAGATGAATTTACCAGCTGGTATCCAGAGTACCACGGGACACGAGAAATCCAGTGGGAAGTAGGGAGGACCACCTCCCAAGGCTAAATACTCCTTGGTGACCGATAGAGAATAGTACCGTGAGGGAAAGGTGAAAAGAACCCCGGAAGGGGAGTGAAATAGAATCTGAAACCCTACGCCTACAAGCAGTGGAAGCACATTATTAGTGTAACCACGTACTTTTTGTAGAACGGGCCAGCGAGTTATGGTAGTGAGCAAGGTTAATGACTTAAGGTCAGGAGCCGTAGGGAAACCAAGTCTTAATAGGGCGAAATAGTTCCCTGCCATAGACCCGAAACCGGGTGACCTATCCATGGGCAGAGTGAAGTTGAAGTAAAATTCAATGGAGGCTCGAACCCGTTAGCGTTTAAAAGCTATGGGATGACCTGTGGATAGGGGTGAAAAGCCAATCGAACTCGGAGATAGCTGGTTCTCCTCGAAATAGCTTTAGGGCTAGCCTCAAGGAAGAGTGAAATGGAGGTAGAGCACTGAATGGTCTAGGGGCGCATAGCGTTACCAAAACCTATCAAACTCCGAATGCCATAATCATACCCTTGGGAGTCAGACTATGTGGGATAAGCTTCATAGTCGAAAGGGAAAGAGCCCAGATCACCAGCTAAGGTCCCTAAATCCAGATTAAGTGGTAAAGGATGTGAGGTTTCACAGACAACCAGGATGTTGGCTTAGAAGCAGCCATACATTTAAAGAGTGCGTAATAGCTCACTGGTCGAGAGACCTTGCGCCGAAGATTTCCGGGGCTTAAATCTGGTACCGAAGCTGTGGGATTCGAAAGAATCGGTAGAGGAGCATTGTGTGTGGGTAGAAGGTATACCGAAAGGAGTGCTGGACTGCACACAAGAGAGAATGCTGGCATAAGTAGCGAGAGGTGAGTGAGAATCTCACCCGTCGAAAGCCTAAGGTTTCCTGAGGAAGGTTCGTCCACTCAGGGTAAGTCGGGACCTAAGCTGAGGCTGAAAAGCGTAGGCGATGGACAACAGGTTGAAATTCCTGTACTAGTTACAAGCGTTTGAGAGATGGAGTGACGCAGGAGGATAAGCTAAGCGTGCCGTTGGTTGAGCACGTCCAAGCTTTTAGGGAGTTGAGATAGGCAAATCCGTTTCAACAATCCTGAGAAGTGATGGGGATCGAAAAACAAGTAGAGAAGTAGCTGACTCCACACTGCCAAGAAAAGCTTCTATCGAGTAAGTAACTACCCGTACCGCAAACCGACACAGGTAGGCGAGGAGAGAATCCTAAGACGAGCGGAAGAACCATTGTTAAGGAACTCGGCAAAATAGCCCCGTAACTTAGGGAGAAGGGGTGCCAGGGAAACCTGGCCGCAGTGAATAGGCCCAAGCGACTGTTTACCAAAAACACAAGTATCTGCTAAGTCGAAAGACGAAGTATAGGTGCTGACACCTGCCCGGTGCTGGAAGGTTAAGGGGAAGAGTTAGGGAAACCGAAGCTTAGAACTTAAGCCCCAGTAAACGGCGGCCGTAACTATAACGGTCCTAAGGTAGCGAAATTCCTTGTCGGGTAAGTTCCGACCCGCACGAAAGGTGTAACGATTTGGGCACTGTCTCAACAATGGATCCGGTGAAATTGTAGTATACGTGAAGATGCGTATTACCCGCGACAGGACGGAAAGACCCCGTGGAGCTTTACTGCAGGCTGACATTGGATTTTGGCATTGCATGTACAGGATAGGTGGGAGGCTTTGAAGCCAGGGCGCCAGCTTTGGTGGAGTCAACCTTGGGATACCACTCTTGTAATGCTGAAATTCTAACCTGGTACCATGATCTGGTATAGGGACACTGTCAGTTGGGCAGTTTGACTGGGGCGGTCGCCTCCTAAAGAGTAACGGAGGCGCTCAAAGGTTCCCTCAGCACGGTCGGAAATCGTGCGAAGAGTGTAAAGGCAAAAGGGAGCTTAACTGTGACACCAACAAGTGGAGCAGAAACGAAAGTTGGACTTAGTGATCCGGTGGTTCCGAGTGGAAGGGCCATCGCTCAACGGATAAAAGCTACCCCGGGGATAACAGGCTTATCTCCCCCAAGAGTCCACATCGACGGGGAGGTTTGGCACCTCGATGTCGGCTCGTCTCATCCTGGGGCTGGAGTAGGTCCCAAGGGTTGGGCTGTTCGCCCATTAAAGAGGCACGCGAGCTGGGTTCAGAACGTCGTGAGACAGTTCGGTCCCTATCCGTCGTGGGCGTAGGAAATTTGAGAGGAGCTGTCCTTAGTACGAGAGGACCGGGATGGACAGACCGCTGGTGTATCAGTTGTCATGCCAATGGCACGGCTGAGTAGCTAAGTCTGGAAGGGATAAGTGCTGAAGGCATCTAAGCACGAAGCCCCCCTCAAGATAAGATTTCCCACTTTTAAAGATAAGACTCCAAGAAGACCACTTGGTAGATAGGTCTCAGGTGTAAGAGTAGTAATACTTTAAGCTAAGAGATACTAATAAGTCGAGGACTTGACCTTATGACCTAACACAATGAAACTTTGTTGAGTTGATGTAGGTCAAACGCAATGAGTACCAAATCTAATAGATTTGAGTTACGAAACTGTGTATATTGCATTTAATAGTTTTCGTCTGGTGACGATAGCAAGATGGACACACCTGTACCCATACCGAACACAGAAGTTAAGCATCTTAACGCCGATGGTACTTGGTTGGAAACGACCTGGGAGAGTAGGAAGTTGCCAGGCTGATCTTGGGTAGCTCAATGGCGGAGCAACCGGCTGTTAACCGGTAGGTTGTGGGTTCGAGTCCCACCCCAAGAGCCATTAGAAACATAAAAAACGCCGGAGTGGCGGAACAGGCAGACGCACAGGACTTAAAATCCTGCGATCCTCACCGATCGTACCGGTTCGATTCCGGTCTCCGGCACCAATTAATTCTGAATTATAAAAGAGTTAAGGGTGTAAAACGATACATATATAATGTGTATAGGGAAGTAGTATATTAATATAATGCCGCGGGATGGAGCAGTCTGGCAGCTCGTCGGGCTCATAACCCGGAGGTCGTCGGTTCAAATCCGGCTCCCGCAACCATAATTTTTAAAGAAGTCAATGTACAAACACTAAAAAAATTTGGCGGCGTAGCTCAGTTGGCTAGAGCATGCGGTTCATACCCGCAGTGTCAGCGGTTCAAATCCGTTCGCCGCTACCAAAAAAATAAATAAGGCCCCATGGTCAAGCGGTTAAGACATCGCCCTTTCACGGCGGTAACCCGGGTTCGAATCCCGGTGGGGTCACCATTTATGGGCGCATAGCTCAGTTGGGAGAGCACCTGCCTTACAAGCAGGGGGTCACAGGTTCGAGCCCTGTTGTGCCCACCATAAATGGCCTGGTAGTTCAGTTGGTTAGAATGCCAGCCTGTCACGCTGGAGGTCGAGGGTTCGAGTCCCTTCCAGGTCGCCATTACAACTTTAATACAAGAAGCAAATTTAACAAATGCTGGCGTAGCTCAATCGGCAGAGCAACTGACTTGTAATCAGTAGGTTGGGGGTTCAATTCCTCTCGCCAGCTCCACAATGAGGAGGAGTACCCAAGTGGCTAAAGGGGACGGACTGTAAATCCGTTAGCTAAGCTTTCACTGGTTCGAATCCAGTCTCCTCCACCATTATAATTTAATACGCGGGTGTAGCTCAGTGGTAGAGCCCCAGCCTTCCAAGCTGGTTGCGAGGGTTCGATTCCCTTCACCCGCTCCATAGATTTGTTATAAATCTAAAAAAATAAATTTGCGCCTATAGCTCAGTAGGATAGAGCAACGGACTTCTAATCCGTGTGCCGGGGGTTCGAATCCTCCTAGGCGCGCCAAATGATGGGGTGTAGCCAAGTCGGTAAGGCACTAGACTTTGACTCTAGCATTCCACAGGTTCGAGTCCTGTCACCCCAGCCATTGAAATAAATAACAATTATATATGATCCATTAGCTCAGTCGGTAGAGCACCTGACTTTTAATCAGGGTGTCCCGCGTTCGAGTCGCGGATGGATCACCATATGGAGAGGTACCGAAGCGGTCATAACGGGGCGGTCTTGAAAACCGTTAGGGTGCAAGCCCACGTGGGTTCGAATCCCACCCTCTCCGCCAAATAAATAAATTTAGTTCCATAATACTATGGAGAAGTACTCAAGTGGCTGAAGAGGCTCCCCTGCTAAGGGAGTAGGTCCTTCACGGGGCGCGAGGGTTCAAATCCCTCCTTCTCCGCCAAGTATGGTAGGGGCCTTTAGCTCAGTCGGTTAGAGCGCCCGGCTCATAACCGGTAGGTCCGGGGTTCGAGTCCCTGAAGGCCCACCATTTATAACCTAATTTAATCAGTTTTCATAGGTTAGGCAAGAATTATGGATAAGTAAAAACGATTCAATAAATTTAAACGTGCCCGGATAGCTCAGTCGGTAGAGCAGTAGACTGAAAATCTACGTGTCGCTGGTTCGATTCCGGCTCCGGGCACCATGTTTGTTTTTGGGGCCTTTAGCTCAGTCGGTTAGAGCGCCCGGCTCATAACCGGTAGGTCCGGGGTTCGAGTCCCTGAAGGCCCACCATTATTACTTGTAGGGGTGTAGTTCAGTGGCAGAACGTCGGTCTCCAAAACCGAATGTCGTGGGTTCAAATCCTGCCACCCCTGCCAATTAAATTAAAAAAATATAATATGGGCGCATAGCTCAGTTGGGAGAGCACCTGCCTTACAAGCAGGGGGTCACAGGTTCGAGCCCTGTTGTGCCCACCATATATGACCTAACCGGCAAACGATAGTAAGCTAATGTAGGTCAAACGCAATGAGCATCAAATCTATATAAGTATAACGAGTAAATAGATTTTAGTTGCGAAACTGCGAAACTTTTGGACCTGTAGCTCAGGTGGTTAGAGCGCACGCCTGATAAGCGTGAGGTCGGTGGTTCGAGTCCACCTAGGTCCACCATAGTTTATAATAATTTATATACTATGGGCCTTTAGCTCAGTCGGTTAGAGCGCCCGGCTCATAACCGGTAGGTCCGGGGTTCGAGTCCCTGAAGGCCCACCATAAAAAACAGACCATAAGGTCTGTTTTTTTATTTTGTTACTATATTTATAGTACATTTTTAAGCATCTCTTTAACTAAATTTTTAATATTATCCATATGATAAGTTTTTTCTATAGTAAGTATAATTATATTAGGTGGTAGACGATATTCTGTTAAATCTCTAATATGCTGTAAATCATATATCTGATTAGTGTCTATATAAATACACTTTTGCTCTTTAGATATGAATCCTTCCTTGAATTCTATAGATAGACAAATATTATTAAAGTCTTTAGTTACAACACTATAGCCCTCTCCATAATATTTTATATTATTTTTTAATTCATTATTTAATATTCCACTTATATTTAGAATATCTCCACATTTTTCTATGCTTTCAATTACAAGTTTTGTACTTTTATCTATTGAATTGATATATATACTCTTTTTTTCATCCAATATATCCAATATTACTATTATATCTAGCATATGAACTAAATCATCATAATTATGTCTTAATATATCCTCTTTCAATAAAAGGTTTTTAGATTTTATATAATCATAGTAGAACTTAATGCAGTCTCCTCCAGTATATTTATCTTCTCTGATAAAACCTAAACTTTGTTCAATGGTTTTTAATTTTAGATTAGGTAGGTTCAAATAGAGTCTATTTTTTCTAATAATTTGATAAATATCAAAAGATTTTCCTTTGTCAAATACATAATCAACATCATATTTTCTTAGTCTATGTTCTATAAAAGGAATATCAAAGGAATCACCATTAAATGTAATAATCTTATCAAAAATAGACAAATCCTGTATAAATTTATTTAACACATCTAATTCTTTATTAATATTGTTAGCAAAGTATTGATTTAACACCCAATTTTCAGTACTTTCATTAAAGTACAAAAGACCAATTAAATATATAGCACTATTATTTCTATTTAGTCCTGTAGTTTCAATGTCCATAAAGCATACTTTTTGATTCTTAAAATATTTCTCCATGTTTAAAGTATGTTCAATTATATTAGTTATAGTTTCCATAAAAAATTCACCCTAAGTCCTTCATATGTTATAATAATATTATACATTTTAATAGGTATAAAATCAAAGTTTATATATAATTGGTAAAGGACTGAAAGGAGAAAGTAATATGACCGAGCTTGAAAAAAACATATCTTTTATGAAAGATTATGAATTAAAAGAGAAGATTATATATTTAAATACAAAACAATTAAATTTAATTAAAAAGTCTAGTTATTTGAATGTATTTAATGGAGTCACAATGTTAAAAAACACTTTAAAAGACAATTTAGATAAAAATGAAACAGAATCTAATATTGAAATAAGCTCATTAGAAAATTATTTAAATAAAGCCATTAATCTAATTGAAGATTCCATCTGTAATGATGATGAAGAAAAGAAACAAAATAGATTAATAGAAGCTATAAATATTAGACAGGAATTATATGAATTGGCATCCATTATAGACGGATATAGTATAGAATTATCTTATGTCAGAGAACTCGTGGATTATTATGGAACTAAAATTATAACTAAAAAAGATTACGAAAAAATTCCATATAATAATATGAGTGTAGAAGAATTAATAAAAGAAGTTAATAATTTACTAGATAATCAAAAGCAAAATTATTTTAAGTATATTAATATTATATCCAATGTTATTTCAGTTTTACCAATGAGATTAACCAAAGATAAGTATTTTAATATAGTTCAAAATACCATAATGAGGAATCTAAAATTATATACAAAACCAGAAGCAGAGAATCAAATAAATGAGTATAAAAAACAATTTGATAGTTCTTTGAGAAATGGCTATGGAACTAAATTTGATTATTGCTTTAGAGAAATTCAAAAACTAAGGCATATAGATTTATCCAATAAAAGTTTAGAAGAAATAGATGAAGTTGCTGAAAAAATAGTTTCTTTAAATAGAAAGATAGATGAAATGTTTAACTTCATCTTGCAACTAGGACTTATTAGTAATTTAGTTATAGTTATAAATTTAATTAATGATAATAAAATAGAAGAAATAGAAGAGGTATATAGACAGTGGAAGAAGAGTATTATAGATGGAAACAGAAAGTATATAGAAGATAGTCAAAAAAATATTGAGAAAAAAATCAAACAAATAGAAAAGGATATGCTAGGAGATTTAGAAGAGTTTAATATTTTAAATTCAGAGGCAATAAGTAGGGAAACTTTTGACTATGAGAAATTAAATGAAGATTTATTATATACAAAAAAGGTATTAACTTATTATAATGATTTTAAATTGACAGACCATAAAGTACTATTTCCAGAGGATGGGGAAACAGTAGGAGCTGATTACTTAGAACAAATAGTTGATTCTTTAATTCAATATATAAATAGATCTTTGGGAAAAATGACAAACATAGAAAGAAAAATAAGAATGAGAAAACTATTGTCTCAGATAGAACTTCCTTTTAGAGGAATAGAAGAATTCAATGATTATATTAGGTATTCTTTAGATATACGTGTAGTTCCAAAAGAAGAGATTAATTTTACAATAGATTATATATTATATTTTATTGATAACTTACCAGAGGGAAAATAATAAGATATAAAGGTGTCAATTGACACCTTTATATCTTATTCTATATCATCATTGAATTCTTCTGCTTCTAGACTATGAAGTCTATCTCTACATCCAGGACGATGAGGAGGACGAGGTGGGTCTACTTCATCCCCTATACTATTACTATCAATTTGTTTAGGGAATAGTGTTGGGAATGTTGAACATATTGGCGATGTTTCTGGGGATAATTCAGCGAATCCTGTTGAAAGAACACATAATTGAACAGGAAGAATTATTTTCTTTTCACAAGTAATGCAGATTGCAATGATTAAGTCAATTCTTACTTCACCAGTTTCTGGATTTACACGAATATCTCTAGAAATACTATTTGTACCTAATCTTGTTTCACATAGTATATTACAGAATTCAGCAAATCTTGGGAAGAAAGCTGAATTAAATACTGAAGGTATACATAGCTCAAAGAAGTTAGTTAAAATTATAGGCGCATTAACTGGTGCAATAGGAACGTTAGATGTTAAAGTTATAGTATTTCTTCTTCCTCTAGAGTCTTGAACTAGTACATCTATTTCAATAAATACATTTCCTCTTAATGCAATTCTTTGAGTACCGAATACAGGAGTACCTCTGCCTCTATCATCACATTCTGTAGTATCAGCAAATATTATCTTTTGGTTTCTCATTCCATCTGGACCAACTACTTCTACAAAGCATCCTTTTTCATCTCTAATAAATTCTCCACCTGAAAGTATAGTCTCTGGATCTATAACTAAATTACGAGGATCATTAATATTTGCAGGGTTGAAGAATCTTCTACATCTAATATCAACAACTCTTACAATTCTTGATCCTACGGGTAAATGTGGAGTAAATCTGATGTTGTTGACTGTACTTAAAGCTTGTAAATTTACAAGTGTTGCATCATAAACTTTTTGTACATAAACAGGCTCAGTAACTACTCTTCTTAAAGTACCATCCCATTCACAGCCTGTATTTCCAATACAACATCTATCACTAATATTTTGAGTAAGATCTTCTGGTAATATGTTAGGATTCATTCTATTTCCTCCTTTTAAATAATATAATTTTACTACTCAATCATAATATATTCCATGGGATAATATTGTGTTACAAATAAAAACTGTAATATAAAATATATAAATATAATACTTATTAGTAAGTGGAAACTATTAGAATTAAATAAAAAGGTGGTGGAGTAATGACTTTTTTTACTGATAAATGGACTATTGCAGAATTAGCTTCAAATAATATGGTTTTAGTTAGGAAGTCAAAGACTAATATATTATTAGAAAAGGTAGTAAGTGAAGTAAGCTTTGACAGTAGAGAAGTTGTAACTAAAGATATATTAGAGGAATATGATATGGAAATTGATGAATTAAATAATATTTATATATTATATCAAAATACAGAAGGTCATCTTATTTTGAACATACTAAGAAGTAAAAAGAAAGAGGAAGTAAAACTTACTGCTGAACCAATAAGCGAGGTATTTGACTTAAATATTATAGTAGAAGGAAAGGAAATCCATATACTTTACATGATTGAAGTACAAACTAAGGAAAATCAATATAGAATAAATCATCATTACTATGATGGTACTAAATGGAGTACATATGGAGTAGATGAAATAACTAGAGAAAAGGTTTTAAATCCAATTAGAATAATAAAACTAGAAGGAGATATTTTAATATCTTACTATAGTAATGACCGAGAAATAAATTTAAGAAGGTTTAGAAATAAAAACTTAGAATGGGAAGATAAATTTAATATAGTAAATACAGAAAATCATAAGGTATTTTTAGATATGATAAAGCATAAGGATATAATTCATTTAACTTATTGTGAGTTTATAGATGGAAATTTAGTTATACGATATAATAAGATATTATATGATAAATACAATAAACAATATATAAAACATAAATCAGAATATATTTCTAACGAAGGAAGTCCAGCTTATCCTAATATTATATTCTACGAAGATAAATTATGGATTACATGGGTAGAATTAAATAAGGTTGTAAGTAGATATAGTGATAATCAAGGAGATAGTTGGGATAGTATATATGAGTGGAGTGAATCTGGAGAAATAGATTTTGTAAGGTATAAGTATATAAATGCAAATCCTAGTGATAATATAATACTTAAATACTCTTTTGGCAGTATATATCCAGAAGTAAGATTTATTGGATTTGGTCCGTTGGAGAATGCAGTAGAAGTCCCAATAAAAAAAAAGGGGCACAATATATTCCCGAGGATTTAAAAAACACTATAGACAGATTAGAGAAGAAAAATAGAGAATTAGAAGAAAGTATAATTAAAATTGAAGATTTCTTGGTTAATAGAACAAAAGGGAGGTATGAAAGAACAAGAAAAAGGCTTTAAAGCCTTTTTCTTTATTGTTGTTATAGAAATAGGTTTTGTTCAATAATTTCTTTGATTTCAGACATAGTATCAGTTAAGCCTAAAGCTAACATAAGTTTAATTCTAACTTTTTGTCCAGGTAAATTACCTCCAAAAATAACACCAAGTTCACGTAAATGTTTACCTCCACCTTCGTAGCCATAGGAGTCTAAGACTCTGCCTGTAGGACATCTTGAAACCATAACAACAGGAATATTCTTACTAATAGCTCTTTTTATACCGGGAATCATAGCAGGGGGTAAGTTTCCTCTACCTAAAGCTTCTACGACTAAACCACTATAGCCAGCATCGATGTAAAAATCCAATATATCTGATTCCATACCTGGTACAGATTTAATAAGACCCACCTTTTCCTTTATAACATTTGTATCAATAAATTGATGAGAAACCATATCTCTATAGAATATAACCTCATCATTATCTACAATTCCTAAAGGACCAAACTCTGGAGATTTAAATGTATCTAAAGATAAAGTATTAGTTTTTGTTACTTCACTAGCAGCATTGACTTCATTATTCATAACAACTAAGACACCTTTATTTTTAGATTTATTCGAAATAGCAGTACATAAAGCCGCTGAAAGGTTACTAGAACCATCATATCCAAGTTCAGAACCATTTCTCATGGCACCCACTACAACTATAGGTTTAGAAGTTTTTATTATTAAATCTAGAAGATATGCAGTTTCTTCTAAAGTATCTGTTCCATGAGTCACAATAACTCCAGTAATATCATCTCTTTTTATTACTTCTTTTACTAACTTTGCTATTTCCATCATCATAGAAGGAGTAATATGAGGGCTAGGGATATTTGCATAATTTATTACTTCAATATCAGAAAAACTCTCTATATTTGTAACCATACCAATAATTTCTTCTGATGTTAATGCTGGAATAGCTGCATGAATACGAGGATCTATTTTCATAGAAATAGTACCACCAGTAAAGATTATAGCAACTTTATTTTTGTTAGACATATTTATACCTCCAATTAATTATATTAATAATCATAAATATAATATAACATAATTATAATATTAAAAAAACATAAAAAAAAGACTCCATCAGGAGTCTTCACCCATTTTGGATGTAAATAAACCGTTCAAAAGGGGTATTGGGAATAGAGATCTTATTTGAGGTTACCAGGGGGATAACCACAATCTAATTATAGCAAAGCTCGACAAATTATGCAAGAGTTTTTAAAAAAAACTTTTTATTCGACATAAAGGCTACATAATATAATGAAATAGTTGAAATTTATTTCCCTTTAATATAATATCTAAATCTTGTATAATAAATATAATAGATAGGTAGGAGGTTAATGATATGTTTTTAGAATTGGAAAAGGTATTAAAGAATAATGGCTTTATAGTCAAAACATTTGAAAACACAACAAAAGCAAAAGAAGAATTGCTACTAGATATAAAAAAAGAAGATTCCGTAGGAATTGGCGGTTCTATGACCATACAAGATATGGGTATTTATGAGGAGTTAAAAGAAAGAGGAAATGAAGTATACTGGCATTGGAGGAAAGATACCCAAAATCCTATTGAAAAAGCTATGACATCAGATATTTATATTACAAGTACCAATGCTATAACATTAGATGGTAAGCTTGTAAACATGGATGGAAATGGAAATAGGGTTGCATCTATGTTTTTTGGACATAAGGATGTTTATATTGTTATAGGGAAGAATAAAATATGTACTGATTATGATGCTGCCATAGAAAGAATTAGAAATATAGCAGCTCCATTAAATGCAAAGAGATTAAATCTAAATACTCCATGTACTCATACAGGGAAATGTAGTGACTGTGAATCACCAGATAGAATTTGCAAAGTGGAAACAATAATCCACAAAAAACCAAATACTACAACAATCCATATTTACTTAGTAAATGAGGAATTAGGATACTAATAGAAGAGGTGTATTATATTTGATTTATTTAGACAATTGTGCTACAACAAGACTAAGAAAAGAAGTAGTAGAAATCATGCAGAGAAGCATGATTGAAGATTTTGGAAATCCGTCATCACTTCATAGACTTGGTATGAAATCCGAACAAAAAATAAAATCAGCAAGAGAACATATTGCTAATTTTTTAAATGTAGATAAGAATGAAATATATTTTACTTCTGGTGGTACAGAAAGTAATAATATCTCTATTCAAAGTATAACAAATAAGTTGAAAAAAAGAGGAAACCATATAATAACTACAAAAATAGAACATCCTTCTGTATTAAATATAATGAAAAATTATGAACAGCAAGGTTTTAATGTTACTTATTTAAATGTAGATATACAAGGATATATCTCATTAGAAGAACTAAAAGATAATATTAGAAATGATACTATTTTAGTATCAATTATGCACGTGAATAACGAGATTGGCTCCGTTCAGCCTGTATCCAAAATAAAAGATATTATCAAAAAGATAAATCCTAATACATTATTTCATGTAGATGGAATTCAAGGTTTTGGTAAAGTAGAATTGGATTTAAAAAAATGGGAGATAGATTGCTATTCTTTTAGCGGACATAAAATACATGGACCAAAAGGTATAGGAGGACTATTTATAGATAAAAAGCATAGTTTACTTCCTTTAGTTTTTGGTGGAAATCAAGAAAGAGGTTTAAGATCAGGTACTGAAAATTTGACAGGGATAATTGGGTTTGGAGAAGCTGTAAGGGTAATGAATGAAAGTCACAAAATTGAATCTAACTACGTAATAGAATTAAAAGAATATTTTGCAAGAAAAATAGAGACAGAAATACCTTATATAAAATTTAATACATCTTTAGATAAAAACTCTTCCCCATATATTATAAATATATCCTTTAAGCATGTTAGAGGAGAAATATTACTTCATTACTTGGAAAATAAGGAAATCTATGTATCTACTACATCGGCTTGTTCATCAAAGGGGACTGAAAAGAGTCATGTTTTGAAAAGCATAGGTCTTGGAAATGAAGAAATAGAGGGGAGCATAAGATTTTGCTTTTCTTATGAGAATACTATAGAAGATTTAGATTATACAGTAAAGGTACTAAAAGAGTCAGTAGAAGATATTAGGCAAATAACTATGAGGTGATTAAGTGGAAAAAGTACTATCAGTAAGTTTAGGAGAGATTGCTTTAAAGGGATTAAATAGAAAATATTTTGAAGATCAATTGATTAAAAATATGCGAAGAGTAATAAAAGATATTGGTTTTGAGAAGATATATAAAGAACAGGGAAAGATATATATAGAAGCGGAAGAAAACAACTTTCCTAAAATGATAAACAGACTAAAGAAGGTATTTGGTCTTGTATATATAAGTCCGTGTATTAGAATAGAAAAAGATGAGGAACAAATAAAAGAGGCTTCCATAGCAGCAATTAGGGAAAAAATTGACAAGGAAAAAATTAATACTTTTAAGGTAGATACCAATAGAGCAGATAAAAACTTTCCAATTAAATCCCCAGAGTTATCTAGGCAAATAGGAGGTTTGATTCTTCAAAATTTCAAAGAATTAGAGGTAGATGTACATAATCCAGATACTTTTTTATATATAGATATAAAACAAAATGCGTATATCTATACAGAAAAAGTCAAGGGTTATGGTGGACTTCCTTTAGGTACTAACGGAAAAGGATTATTACTTTTATCAGGTGGAATAGATAGTCCTGTGGCAGGTTTTTTAATGGCTAAAAGAGGATTAGAAATATCTGCTGTTCATTATCATTCCTATCCTTTCACTAGTGAAAGGGCAGAGGAGAAAGTAAAGGATTTAGCTAGAATATTATCTAGATATGTAGGTAGAATAAAAATGTATAGCGTGAATCTTTTAGATATACAAAAGGAAATTAATAACAAGTGTAAAGAAAATGAAATGACCATACTTTCAAGAAGGTTTATGATGAAAATAGCAGGTCGAATTGCAGAAAAAGAAGGAATAAATGCACTTATTACAGGTGAAAGTTTAGGTCAAGTAGCCAGTCAAACAGTAGAGGGTATTAGTGTAACAAATAGAGCGGTGGATATTCCAGTTCTTAGGCCCCTAATAGGTCTTGATAAGGTGGATATAATAGATATAGCAAGAGATATAGAAACTTTTGAGACTTCTATTTTACCTTTTGAAGATTGTTGCACAGTATTTTTACCTAAACATCCTGTTACAAAACCTAAAATAGAAGATATATTAAAGTCAGAAGAAGCTTTAGATGTGGAATCATTGATAAATAACGCAATAGAAAATATGGAGTTGATTATAATAGAATAGTTAGAGGAATTGGTTTATTAAACCAATTCCTTTTTCTTTTTTTCAAAAAAACAAATTAACAGTTAAAGAGTATCTAATTTTTAATATATTAAACCTATGATGAAATGGATATGATATGAATAAGTAATCTACATGGTTAAAGTTATAATGTTTTTTTAAATAAAGTATTGACTTTTATACTAAAATTTTACTATAATATGATAGTTGCTAAAAAAGTTTAGTAGTTATAAACTAATTATTTAATATATAACTAGTTTTTTTAGGAGGTGTATTATGAAAATCGGTGAAAAAATTAGAAGACTGAGAATCCAAAATTCTCTTACTCAAGAAGAGTTAGCAGATAGGTCGGAGCTGACTAAAGGATTTATATCTCAATTGGAAAGAGATCTAACCTCTCCTTCAATAACAACTTTAGTGGATATATTAGAAGGTCTAGGAACAAATCTACAGGAATTTTTCAATGAGAATATAGAAGAAAAAATAGTGTTTTCAAAGGATGATGCTTTTGAAACAGAGAATGAAGAGTTAAAATATACTTTAAATTGGGTAATTCCAAATGCACAGAAAAATAAAATGGAACCTATATTAATAGAATTAGAACCTGGGGGAAGGTCTAAAGAGGACTCACCTCATGAAGGTGAAGAATTTGGATACGTAATAAGTGGAAGTATTTCTTTATATATAGGTAGTAAAAAATATAGAGTAAGAAAAGGGGAGAGCTTTTATTATAAGGCTAACTCCAATCATTATATAGCAAATGAAGGCAAAACAAAGGCCTCAGTTATTTGGGTGAGTACACCACCAAATTTTTAAAGATAATGGGGGGACAAAAATGCATACTATAGAATTAAAGAACATTTCAAAAGAATACAATGGAGTTACTGTTTTAAATGATATAAATTTATATATACAAGAAAATGAATTTTTGACTCTTTTAGGACCTAGTGGATGTGGGAAAACTACAACTCTTAGAATAATAGGCGGATTTGAAGAACCCACAAAGGGGACTGTATTATTTGAAGAAAAGGATATAACAGATATTCCACCCTATAAAAGACAAATTAACACCGTATTTCAAAAATATGCTCTTTTTCCACATTTAGATGTTTATGACAATATAGCTTTTGGACTAAAGATAAAAAAGTTACCCAAAAGTGAGATAGACTCTAAAGTTAAAGAGATGTTAAGACTTGTAAATCTACAAGGTTTTGAAAAAAGGAGTATAGATTCCCTAAGTGGTGGACAACAACAGAGAATAGCCATAGCCAGAGCATTGGTAAATGAACCTAAGGTACTTTTATTGGATGAACCACTAGGAGCATTGGATTTAAAACTTAGGAAAGATATGCAGATTGAGTTAAAGAATATGCAAAAAAGAGTGGGAATAACATTTATCTATGTAACCCACGACCAAGAAGAAGCATTGACTATGTCAGATACCATAGTTGTAATGGATAAAGGTAGGATCCAACAAATAGGAACGCCAGTTGATATATATAATGAACCTAAAAATGCTTTTGTTGCTGAATTTATAGGAGAAAGTAATATAATAGATGGAATTATGCATGAAGATTATTTAGTAGAATTTTCAGGTAAGAATTTCAAATGTGTAGACAAAGGTTTTAGAAAAGATGAAAACATAGAGGTAGTTATTCGACCAGAAGATATTGAAATAGTATCAGTAGCAGATGGTCAATTAAATGGAATAGTTAAATCTGTTACATTTAAAGGTGTTCATTATGAAATGATTATAGAATCAAAGGACTTTGAATGGATGATACATTCTACCATAATGAAGGAAGTAGGGACTGAAATAGGAATGACAGTTCTGCCTGAAAATATTCATATAATGAAGAAGGTGAGAGCAGAATGAAGATGAAAAAAGTCGCCTATCCTTATATTCTTTGGATGGCAATATTTATCGTAATTCCACTTTTCCTTATACTATATTTTGCCTTTACTACAGGAGATAGCCAAAACTTTGCTACATTTCAATTTAGTCTAGATAATTTCAAAAGATTCTTTACTCCAACATACTTAAAGGTATTAGGAAGGTCTGTGAATCTGGCATTTATCTCAACTATTATCTGCCTAATCTTAGGGTATCCATTGGCGTATATTATTTCAAAGGCAGAGCCAAGAAAAAGAAATATGATGGTTTTGATGTTGGTTATACCTATGTGGATGAATTTTTTACTAAGAACCTATGCTTGGCTTACTCTTTTAGGGAGAAATGGGTTTATAAATTTTGTAATTACTAAAATAGGATTTAAACCATTAGAACTGATATATAATGACAAGGCAGTTTTATTAGGAATGGTATATAATTTTCTTCCTTTTATGGTTTTACCTATTTATACTGTTTTAATTAAGATAGAAAAGAGTTTAATAGAAGCAGCAGAAGACTTAGGAGCTAATAAGATAGAAGTATTTAGTAAAGTCGTACTTCCTCTTAGTATGCCAGGAATTATTACAGGTATTACCATGGTATTTATACCAGCAGTAAGTACCTTTGTTATATCTGCATTATTAGGAGGAAATAAGTATAATTTAATTGGTAATTTAGTAGAGCAACAATTTAGATGGACTGGAGATTGGCATTTTGGATCATCTATGTCAATAATCCTTATGATATTTATCCTAATAACAATGGCTCTTACATCTAAGTTTGACAAAGAGAAAGAAGGAGGAGGCGGAGGATTATGGTAAGTAGAGGACTTAAAAGATTATATACGTTTTTAATATTTCTATTTCTATATGCCCCTATTATAGTACTTATAGTATTTTCCTTTAATAACTCAAAGTCAAGGGGTGTATGGGCTGGATTTACTTTTAAATGGTATATAGAATTATTTAAAGATGCAGAAATTTTAAAAGCATTGTACTATACATTGCTTGTGGCAGTACTTTCAGCACTTATTTCTACAGTTTTAGGGACTTTTGCAGCCATAGGAATATATAATATGCCAGGATTAAGTAAGAAAATAACTTTGAATTTAAACTATTTACCAGTACTAAATCCAGACATAGTTACTGCAGTATCTCTTATGGCATTATTTAGATTTTTTAAGATGGAATTTGGTCTAGCTACTATGCTTTTGTCCCATATAGTATTCTGTACACCTTATGTAATATTATCAGTATTACCTAAGCTAAAGCAGATGAATAAACATTTAGCAGAGGCAGCTATGGACCTTGGTGCAACTCCTTTTTATGCTTTAAGAAAAGTAATTATACCAGAGATAATGCCAGGAATAATTACAGGTTGCCTTATGGCATTTACATTATCCATTGATGATTTTGTTATTTCATTTTTCAATACTGGAAATAATGTATCTAACCTTAGTATAGAGATATTTTCCATGTCTAGACGTGGAATAAACCCTGTAATTAATGCACTATCTACACTTATGTTTGTAAGTCTGATTATATTGCTTTTAATAATAAATAAAAGAACAGAAAAAAATGAAATAGAAAGAGGTGTCTAATTTGAAAAAAAGAAGATTTATTTTATTAGCCTTATCTTTGATTATTGTAATTATGACTGTTGGATGTGGAGAGAAGAAAGAAACTATCAATGTCTATAACTGGGGAGACTATATAGATAAGTCAGTTTTAAAGGATTTTGAAGAAGAATACGGTATTAAAGTAAATTATAGTATGTATGAGACTAATGAAGATTTATATATAAAATTAAAACAAGGCGGGTCCAGTTATGATGTAATATTCCCGTCTGATTATATGATTGAAAGAATGATAAGAGAAGACTTATTAGTTAAATTAAATAAAGATAACATACCTAATATAAAAAACATAGATGAAAAGTTCTTTAATTTAGATTTTGATAAAGACAATGATTATTCTGTGCCATATATGTGGGGTACAGTAGGTATAATTTATAATAAGACTAAAGTAGATGATGTAGTAGATAGTTGGAATATACTAT
This sequence comes from Tissierella pigra, assembly GCF_018917845.1. Classification (NCBI taxonomy): domain Bacteria; kingdom Bacillati; phylum Bacillota; class Tissierellia; order Tissierellales; family Tissierellaceae; genus Tissierella; species Tissierella pigra. The sequence continues at coordinate 2,606,342 of NZ_JAHLPJ010000001.1, read as the reverse complement.
GGAATGAAAAGTATAAAGATGAAATAATAATGTTGAATAGTCAAAGGGATACTCTTGCAGTAGCACTAAAAAAATTAAATTATTCCATGAATACAAGAAATATAAAAGAATTAGAAGAGGCTAAAGAACAACTTCTGATACAAAAACCACTTGTATATGCCTATTTAGGGGATGAAGTAAAGGGAGCAATGGTTAGTGGAGAGGCGGCTTTTGCAGTAGTATGGTCTGGAGATGCTGTAGCTATGATAAGAGATAATCCTGATTTAGAATATGCAATACCAAAGGAAGGGACAAATCTTTGGTTTGATAGCATGGTAATACCAAAGTCTGCTAAAAATAAAGAAGGTGCAGAAAAATTCATAAATTTTATGGCTAGACCAGATATAGCAGCAAGAAATACTGATTATATAGGGTACTCAACGCCAATACCTGAAGCAGTAGAAATGTTACCTGAAGATATAAGAAATTCAAAGGTGGCATATCCAGCTGATGAAGAAATAGAAAATACGGAAATATTTCATGACCCATCAGATATTATAACTGAATATGATAGAATTTGGACTGAAATAACTTCACAAGATTAACAAATAATAAGACACTGACTTTAGAAAAAAATATTTTAGAGTCAGTGTTTTGTATTGTAAAAGGTTGAAACCTTTGATAGTATAAAAATTAAGATAGGTTTATCTTAAATATATAAGGTATTTAATTAAATCGGTATGGCTTATAAAAAGGAGGCTAATAAAATGAATAAAGAATTTTTCACAAGAAATAGAAAGAATTTAGGAGAAAAGTTAGAAAATAATAGTATATTATTATTATTTGCAGATAGAGCACCATATAAATCTGCTGATGAATTATATCAATTTACACCAAATAGAAATTTTTATTACTTAACTGGTATAGATAGTGATAAAGTTATTTTATTTATAAGTAATATTGATGGAAATATATCAGAAACACTATTTATAGAAAGACAAGACCCTATTATGGCAAAATGGGTAGGGGCAGTTATTTCTGAGGAGGAAGCAAAAGATATATCAGGTATAGATAATATTAAATATTTAGATGAGTTAGAAGGAACTATGAGTTCTGTATTAAGTAGAAATAAGATAGAAAAGACATATTTAGACTTGGAAAGACAAGAAATTAGTACATCAATAACAGAAGCACAATCCTTTGCAAAGATTATGGCTGAAAAATATCCATATATAAGTATAAAAAATATCTATTATGATATTGCTGAATTGAGAACTATAAAATCAGAAGAAGAAATTCAGTTAATTAGAAAAGCAATAGAAATAACTAATGAAGGCATTATGAATATGTTAGATAATATGAAGCCAAATATGATGGAATATGAAATTGAAGCACACTTTGATTTTACCTTGAGAAAAAATGGAGTAAAAGATAAAGCTTTTACAACAATTGCTGCCAGCGGAAAAAATGCTACAATATTACACTATGTAGATAATAATTCTAAATCAGAAGATGGAGACTTAGTTCTTTTTGATTTAGGAGCTCAATATAAATATTATAATGGAGATATAAGCCGTACTTTCCCTATAAATGGTAAATTTACAGAGAGACAAAGAGATATTTATAATATTGTATTAAAGGCTCAAAAAGCAGTTGAAGAAGCAGCTAAACCAGGACTTCCATATAAGGAGTTAAATGAAATTGCTAAAAAAGTATTAGCTGAGGGATGCAAGGAATTAGGATTAATAAAGAAAGATGAAGAACTATCAAAATACTATTACCATGGTGTTTCACATTATCTAGGGCTAGATACACATGATGTAGGAGAATATAACCTTGAACTTAAACCAGGTATGGTTATAACCAATGAACCAGGACTTTATATTGAAGAAGAGGGAATCGGAATAAGAATAGAAGATGATTTATTAATAACGGAAGATGGATGTGAAAACTTATCTAAATATATTATAAAAAGTGTAGAGGAAATAGAGACCTATATGAATAAATAATACTGTAACAGGTAAAAGGTAAAAAATAGATGGATTTTAAAACAAGTTAAGAAAATTTTCTTAACTTGTTTTTCTATAACTAGTACTTTTATTATACTTATGTTAGAATGATTTGTATAAAAAGACATTATACTTATTATTAAATTGAGTTAAAAGTAATATACTTTATTTGCTTATGATAAATAAATTAATTTAAGAGGAGAAAAATAATGAAAGTTGCTATAATGGGGGCTTCAGATTCAGTTGAAAAGATATATGGGGTTCTTTCTAAAGAACATAGAAATATAGAGTTTGTTAAATACGCAGAAGATGAGATAAAAAAACTTATTGATATGGCAAGAAACATAGATCTTACAATAGATGGTATTTTTCTAACTGGAATAGGTGTCTATTCTGAACTATCTTCAAAGATAAAATTTGAACAACCAGTTGTGTATACAGAAAGAGGTATAATAGGTATCATTAAAGCATTATGTGAATTCCGTAGTGATTTTGGAGATACGAAAGATCTAAAGATAGCTTTGGATATAATTAAGGAAAAGGATTTAATCGATGTATTTAATGAGTTTAATATAGAGGTTAAAGACTATGATATTCAAAGATATTTACCTAATAAAAGCGAAGAAGATTATATAAAATACTATTTAGGAAAATATGAAAATAAGGAGATAGACTGTATTTTTACATCTTTCGGATATATATATAACTATTTTAAAACTCAAGATATTCCTGTTTATAGAATACAAGCAACAAATATTGATATTAAAAATAGATTTATTCAATTAGAAAATAGCATTAAATTTAAAAATATTCATGAGCGTGTGATTCAAATACAAATCATTCAAGTAGTTGGAGAAGAAAATAAACTTTTGCAGGAAGAAATACTTATCTATTCTAAGGAGATAGAAGGTATGATGCAGGTCATAGAACCAAACGAATATCTTATTATATCTAATAAAGGAGCATTGTTAAGTTCAGAGAATATAAACTCTTTATCTAGGATAATAAATAATTGTAAACTTAATAATATTATCATTGGTGTAGGAATTGGAGAAGGGTTAACTCTCTATCAGTCTGAAACAAATGCCAGAAATGCCTTAAGAAAGAGTATTTCTGAAAAACAAGGTAATGTATATTTTTATGATGGACAAAATGTAATAGGACCAATTATGAGTAAAGGTCAAATTAAATATAAGAATCTATCAGATGAAAAAACTATACAATTATCTAAAGAAATTGGCATTAGTTCTCAGTATATTGAAAAGATAAATGGTGTAATTAATAAACTAGGAAGAGATGAATTCACTAGTCAAGAGCTAGCAGAAATTCTTTCCATAAGTGAACGGAGTGCAAATAGAATTTTGAAAAAAATAATAGATACTGGATATGGTGAGGAGTCAAACTTAGAAAATTCTTTAGGCCCTGGAAGACCACGCCGTAAAATAAAGATGAAATTATCTAAATAATAATTAGAGAAAATATTGACAACTATTTAAGCTTATAATATAATCGAGGTAATTAAGGACGTATTTAGGACACGAACTTAAAAGACAAAAGGAGGAGTAAATATGAATCATATGGTTTATGCAAATCATCCTATTATATGGCTTGTATCCATAATAGGAATATCAGTTGTACTAATTCAGTCTATATTGATAATCAAAAAGTCAATTAAGGCGGGGGTAGACATGGGAATGGATTACTCTAGAATGAAAAAAGGTATCAAAACCAGTGCAATTAGTAGTATTGGGCCAGCACTTGGAGTAGTAGGAAGTTTATTGGCATTATTAGTTACTATGGGTTCTCCCATGTCTGCTTTTAGATTAAGTGTAATAGGTGGTTCTAACTTTGAGGCCATGGCGGCAAACTTTGGAGCGCAGGCACTAGGGTCAGAACTTTCAACAAATATGACTCCAGTAGTATTTACGAATGCTTTATGGACAATGGCTTTGGGTTCAATTGGATGGATTATATTTGTATATCTATTTGCCCATAGAATGGATAAGGTAAATAATTTGTTGACAAGTGGAAGAAAAGCATTATTACCAGCAGTTAGTATAGGTGCTATGCTTGGTTCTTTTGCATATTTTAATGTTGGAAATTATATAAAATTTAGAACAAATCCAGATGTAACAATTTCAGCTGTGGCAGGTTTAATCATTATGATGATTTGCTTGAAATTGGGAGAAAAGAAATTTACTTGGTTAAAAGAATGGGCTCTAACAATTGCCATGTTTGGAGGAGCAATTATTGGAACTATAACTATTTAATTATTGGAGGAATATAAATGAATGTCTATGATGAATATATTAAGGATGTTACAAAAATAGGTAGATTTACAATGATCCTTGGATTGATAGTATCTATACTTCCACCAGCGGTTATGACTTGGGGATTTGGATTTAATCCAGGAATTGGTGCAATTATTGCGGGAGCAATTTCTCAGATTTCAGTTTCAGGAGCTTTTTATTTTAGTGAACCTATTAGCTATTTTCCTATAGTAGGAAGAGCTGGGCTTTATATGGGATTCTTATCAGGAAACTTAGTAAATATGAGAATACCAGCAGCAGTATCAGCTTTAGAAGGTTCAGGATATAAATCTGGTACTGATGAAGGAGCTATTATGGGAACAATAGGAATAGGCGTTTCTATATGGGTTGGAATTATATTTTTATTATTAGCTGTATTTGCTGGACAAAGTGTATTGTCTGCATTACCGCAATCATTTACAACAATGCTATCTCTTATTATTCCAGCATTATTTGGTGGAGTATTTGCTCAATTTGCAATAAAATCACCAAAGGCAGGTATCTTTGCTATTGCTGTTGCTTATATAATGACAAAAGCTGTAGCTTTTATTCCAGGTCAACCTTCATTTATCGTTACTTTAGTATCAGTATTTGCAACTATTGCATTTGCTAAGAAACAATTAAGTAAGCAAATAGATGGAAAATAGATAGTTACTCACTAGAAAAAGGGAGGTAATAGACTTGAATAAAGAAAGATTAATAAATAGTTTTATAGAAATGTTAAAGATTCATTCGCCTTCAAAAAAAGAAGGAGAATTTGCAAAATATATGGTTAATTTACTAGAAGGTTTAGGTGCAGACATATACCTAGATGAAGGATATTTACAATATGGTGGTGACTCTCCCTCAATTATAGCCAAAATTCCTGGAGATATAGAAGGAGAAGGAGTAACACTTGCTGCCCATATGGACGTAATAGAGCCTAATTTAAATGTAGAACCAATAATAGAAGGTAATATTATTAAAACCAATGGAACTACTACATTAGGTGGGGATGATAAGGGTGGAATAGCAAGTATTCTAGAGGTTATAAGAACTATTAAAGAAGAAAAGATATCACATAAGGATATTTATGTAGTATTAACCCCTTGTGAAGAGATTGGTATGCTTGGTGCAAAATATTTTGATTGGGGCAATGTACCAAAGGATATGATGCCTGCAAAGAATATGATTGTAGTGGATAATTCAGGGGCTGCTGGTATTATTGCACATTCCGCTCCAAGTAAGTATGATTTTGAGATTAGATTTAAAGGTAGAAACGCCCATGCTGGAATAGAACCTGAAAAGGGAATAAATGCTATTGCCATGGCAGCACACACTTTAACACATATGAATACAGGTAGAATAGATGATTTAACAACATCAAATATTTCCACAATAGATTCTAAATTTCCTTCAAATGTAGTTCCAGATATATGTACAATGACTGGAGAAGTAAGAAGTCATTCTGAAGAAAAAATATTAGAGATCCTTGAATCATATAAAAATAGATGTGATGAAACAGTTGAAAGATTTGGTGGTAGCTATGAAATTAATTACAAATGTGATTACCCAGTGTTAAAACCAAAGGATGACTTAAAATTTGCAAAAGAATTTGTCAGGGTTTATGAAGAAATGGGAGTGAATTCTGAACTTAAAATAATTGGAGGAGGTTCAGATAGTAATATATTTGCTGAACAGGGATTTAATTCAATTATTATTGGAGTTGGAATGAATAAAGTTCATACAGTTGATGAGTATTTAGAGATTGCTGAATTATTTAAAACGACAGAAGCCATTATAAGATATATAAAGAAGGATGAATAATAAATGGGCATTGAAAAGGAAATAATTAAATCTAGAGTAATCTCAGCAATTGATGATAATAAAGATTTAATACTTGAAATAGGCAGAAGAATTTATAATAATCCAGAACTTGGATTTAAAGAATTTGAAACTACTAAGCTTGTAAAAGACTTTTTTAAAAAAGAACTCAATATTGGTGTAGTTGAAAATATTGCATATACAGGTTGCAAGGCTGAAATAAATAAAGACAAAACAGGACCTAAAGTTGCAGTTTTGGGAGAGTTAGACGGTATAGTTTGTGGCAATCATAAAGATGCACTAGATTCAGGAGCAACTCATACCTGTGGGCATAATATACAAATTGCAGGAATGTTAGCTGTAGCAATTGGCCTTATAAAATCAGGTGTATATGAGGAATTAGATGGAAAGATTGATTTTATTGCAACGCCAGCTGAAGAATTCATAGAATTAGATTATAGAAGTAAACTTAAGGAAAAAGGAATCATTAAATATTTCGGAGGAAAGCAAGAGTTAATAAGAAATGGAACCTTTGATGATGTAGATATTTCCCTTATGTTCCATGCTTTAGACACAGGGGATAAAAAGGTATTAGTAGGACCTGTATCTAATGGGTTTATTGGAAAGGATATTAGATTTATAGGTAGAGAAGCCCACGCTGGAAATGCTCCCCATAAAGGAGTAAATGCACTTAATGCAGCACTACTGGCTATGAACAATATCAATGCCCAGAAAGAAACCTTTGAAGATAACGATAAGGTAAGAATTCATCCAATTATAACTAAAGGTGGGGATATTGTAAATGTAATACCTGCTGATGTTAAGATGGAATCATATACAAGGGCAAGGACTATACAAGCCATGGTAGATGCTAATAAAAAGGTTAATAGATCATTGATTGCCGGAGCTATGGCTGTAGGTGCAGATATTGAGATTAAAGAGATACCAGGGTATTTGCCAATTTTAAAACATGAAAAGATAGAAGAGATACTTCTAAAGAATCTATTATATCTTGGAATAAAAGAAGATGAAATAATAAAAGGTGGAGATTTTACAGGATCCTTTGATTTAGGAGATGTATCCCATATTATGCCCACGCTACATCCTATGTTTGGTGGAATAAAAGGAGAACTTCACTCTAAGGATTACTGTATAATTAATGAGGAGTATATCTATTTAGAGCCTGCTAAGTCATTGGCTTTAACAATAGTAGATTTATTATTTGATGGTGCAAAAGAGGCTAAAAATATCCTTAAAGATTTTGTTCCAGCTATGACAAAAGAAGAATATTTAAATTTTATGGATTCAAATGATGGAATCATAAAAGAAAGATTTCTAGATAAATAGATTTGTATATAAATTAAAAAGCTTTATATAAGATTAAATCTATGAAAATGAGAGAAAAATACTTTTATAGGGAGGCTGTCCAATTATTATCTATTGGACAGCCTTTATTCATGCCTGAAAAATCAAATTCAAATTTTTACTCCAGAATCTCTCTAGAGTTTTTTATAGAATTGTATAATAAATGAACAAAGGTAAAAACTAAAGGGTATATTAGACTTATTAAGTATAAAACGAAAAGGAGTTATTATGATTAAAAAAAACAAACTAATAAATGATAGTTGGAAATTAGATAATAGTTATGCTAGGCTCCCAGAGATATTTTTCTCAAAAATTACTCCAAATTCCGTATCATCACCTAAATTAGTTATCCTTAACCATGATTTAGCAAGGAAGTTAGGATTGGATATTGCAGAGCTACAAGGCATTGATGGAGTAAATATACTATCGGGTAATAAAATACCAAATGGAAGTCTGCCCATTGCACAAGCTTATGCAGGACATCAATTTGGATATTTTACCATGTTGGGAGATGGGAGAGCTTTACTTCTTGGTGAACAAATTACACCATTAGGACAACGATATGATATTCAATTAAAGGGGGCAGGTAGAACTCCATATTCTCGTGGTGGAGATGGTAAGGCAGCAATACAGCCTATGCTTAGGGAATATATTATAAGTGAAGGAATGAATGGGCTTGGAATTCCCACAACGCGAAGCTTAGCAGTGACATTAACAGGTGAACAAATAATTCGTGAAACTCAGCTTAAAGGAGGGGTTCTTACTCGTATTGCAAGTAGTCATATAAGAGTAGGTACATTTGAATATGCTGCTAAATGGGGAACAAATAATGAATTAAAGTCATTGGCTGATTATACAATAGAACGTCATTTTTCATATATTAAAGATGAGAAAAATCCTTATATTTTACTACTCCAAGAGGTAATAAAGCGTCAAGCATATCTTATTGCAAAATGGCAATTAGTAGGTTTTATTCATGGTGTTATGAATACTGACAATATGACAATAAGTGGAGAAACTATTGATTATGGTCCTTGTGCATTTATGGATACCTATAGCCCATCTACTGTATTTAGTTCAATAGATGTCCATGGAAGATATGCTTATGAAAATCAACCTAAAATTGCAGCTTGGAATTTAGCAAGATTTGCAGAAACACTACTACCTTTACTTCATAAAGATCAAAATAAAGCTGTTGATTTAGCTCAAGAATTAATATCAGAGTTTAGTAGTTTATACTATGATGAGTGGATTAAAGGAATGAGATGTAAGCTTGGAATGTTTAATGAGGAATTAGAAGATAAAGATATTATTGAAGAACTTTTAAATATGATGGAAAAAAATAAAGCTGATTATACAAATACTTTCAGAGGATTGACCCTAGATTGCTTAGAAGATATGGATTTGTTTAAAACTGAAGAATTTTCTAAATGGAAGGCTAAATGGCAAGATAGATTAAAGAGGCAAGGTGAATCAAAAGAGCAGGCATATTCTCTAATGAAAAACTCTAATCCTTCTATAATTCCAAGGAACCATCGTGTTGAAGAAGCCCTTGGGGCAGCAGAGAAGGGAGATTATGAGGTAATGAAAAAGCTTTTAAAGGTTCTTTTACAACCCTATGAATATTCTTATGAACAAGAAGCATATTCAGTTTTATCTAAGAACACAAATAATAATTATAAAACTTTCTGCGGAACTTAATTAATATATAGTAAGTACTTGTTTTTAAAGCATTTTATATAGTAAATAAGTCCGATTTATAAAAAAAGTTCTTAAATATATTGCCGTAAATAGACAATATGTTACAATATGTTACATAGGATGTCTTATTTTACGGAGGTCGATATGATTAAACTATGGAAAAGAAAAACAGAAGAATTACAGATTAAAGAAGAATCAACAGTATATAACGAACAAAAAGAAAAGGAAATGAATAAACGAGCTTTAATTAAAAAGAACGAAGAAAATTTATTGTACAATTTAAACGTTAGAATAAAGGATTCTAATAATCAAGCTGAAAGCTTAATAAATATAATTGAAGTTATATCCAATAGAGTAGAGGAACAAGTAAAGGCTATTTCTGAAGTAGTAAATGAAATAGGAAATTATTCAGCTATGGCACAGGAGCTTAGTGCAAGTTCAAATACATCTTATGAGACAGCTAGAGAAACTTTAGGAATAATAGAGGAGGGGAGTAAAGCAGTATATAATACCATTGACTCTATGAATGAAATTGAGAAATCCATTTCATCAGTAATGATAGAGATTCATGAACTTAAAACGGCTACAGCTCAAATAGATAATATACTTGATGTAATAAAGGGTATAGCAGATCAAACGGACCTATTGTCTTTAAATGCTGCCATAGAGGCAGCAAGAGCAGGAGAAGCTGGAAGAGGATTTGCTGTAGTAGCAAATGAAGTTAAACTATTGGCTGAAAGAAGTACAGCATCGGCAAATGATATTTCCAATATAATTAATAATATTAATAAAAGCGTTAATACCACAATTGAAGCTATTGAAAAAAGCAATGAGAAAATTAAAGAAGGTTCAAGTATTGCAGAAGAATCCAATATATCTTTTAGTAGGATAGAAAAAGCTATTCAAACTATGATAGAGACTATGAATGAAATAAACAATGCAATATCCATTCAAACTAATAGTCTTGAATCCATAGTAGCCTCAACAGATGAAATGTCAAATGTCTCAGATAAAGCAATGTCAATGGTAGAAAGTGCATTATTGAATACGCAGTTTACAAAGGCAGCTTTAGTTGCACTTGAACAAGTTGTTAATTTGTTAAATGGAGTTACAAAAGAATTAGTAGATGAAACAATTAATTCAGAGGGAGAAATGGTTACAATAAGGAGCAATTTTTCTGAGCCTATTTTTACACTAGATCCAGCCATGGTAAATAGTATGGAAAATATGAGATTTCTTATGAATATACATACAGGATTATTAACTACTAGTGATACTGGAGATGTATTACCATCATTGGCTAAGAGTTGGTATGTAGAAGATGATAATCTTACTTGGATATTTAACCTTAGAAATAATGCAAAATTTCACAATGGAAAAATAATTCGTGCCGAAGATATAAAATATTGTTTGGAAAGAGTACTTTCACCAAACTTAAAATCTCCAAATACTTGGTTCATAGATTATATAGATGGTGCAAAGGAATATATGGAGAATATCTCAAATGAAGTAAGTGGCATTAGAATAATAGGAGAAAATCAATTAGCGATTAAGTTGGCTACACCTTTTAGTGGTTTTTTAATGTTTTTATCTCAGATATGTTGTGCAGTAATGGATCCTATGGAATTGGAAAAGGGGAATCTCGTTGGATGTGGACCTTATAGATTAGAGAGTGCTAATAATGATTTATATAGATTAGTAGCCTTCGAAGAATATATAGGAGGGAAACCATATTGTGATATTGTAGAAATAGTAAGTGGAGACAAAAATGCTCTTGGAAACTTTATAAATAATAAATATGATTTTTATGTAGTACAAGGTAAACGGGAACTAGATGAGATAAAGGAAACTAAATACTATAAAAATCTTAAAACTGAGGAACTACTAGCTACGTTTTATTTAGGATTCAAAATAAAAAATACAGATTCTCAGTATACAAGTAAGAAAGTGAGAGAAGCCATTCACTATGCAATAAATAAGAAAAGAGTAGTAGATGAAATGACAGGGGGCTTTGCATCAGAAGCCAAGTGTATGATTCCATCTAAACTAGTGCCATCTGACCATATAAGTGGATACAATTATAATCCAGAAAAGGCAAGGCAAATTCTAAAAAGTCAAAATGTAGATTTAAGTAAACCGCTTAATATACTCTGTGGACAAAATATTCATGGTGCTTTAAGATTTATAGAAGAAGATTTAAAAGCAATTGGAATTACATGTAAGTATCATCAAGTATCAGATAAGGAACATGCCAATTCAGCTAACATATATAAAGGATATGATGTATATCTATATGGTTGGTATGCAGATGCAATTGAACCATCATCTTTTATAGAGCCTTTATTTGCAACTAACAGTGTCTCTAATCTTAGTGGGTATGAAAGTGAAGAACTTATGAGATTATTAAAAATAGCAAAGCAAACATCTAATCCTATAAGAAGGATGGAAATCTATAAAGAGATACAGAGAATAATATCAGAAGATGTACCATGTATACCTCTTTATCATCCATATAATGGAATTTGTACACAAGAGAGAATAACAAATGTTAATCTTTCTCCTTTAGCAATGATAAAATATGATAATATAATAAAAGAATAATATTTTATAAAAAGCATTTGCAAATCATAAAAAAACATGGTATACTAAATATCCAGTCAAAAATGGCTGGAAAGTTGATGGGAAATTAAGTTTTGAAATAAAATAAAAAACTTATAAAAAACCGTTGACAGTAATAAACAAAAATGTTATTATAAGAAAGTTCCCTCGAGAGAGGAAACATTATGACCTAACACAATGAGCGTAGCGAGTTGATGTAGGTCAAACGCAATGAACACCAAATTTATACGAGCGTAGCGAGTAAATAAATTTGAGTTGTGAAACTGCGATGAACCTAGAAAACTAAACAGTGTGAGAAACTTTGAATTATAAAAAGTAACACATGAAAAACAGTCAGCAAATTTGAGCTAATCAGACTTTTAAATGAGAGTTTGATCCTGGCTCAGGACGAACGCTGGCGGCGTGCCTAACACATGCAAGTCGAGCGAAGTTTTCAAAGCAGATTTCTTCGGAATGAAACTTTGATTATCTTAGCGGCGGACGGGTGAGTAACGCGTGAGAAACCTGCCTTTCACAAAGGGATAGCCTCGGGAAACTGGGATTAATACCTTATGATACTTAAGAGTCGCATGACTTTTAAGTCAAAGCGTAAAGCGGTGAAAGATGGTCTCGCGTCCCATTAGTTAGTTGGTGAGGTAATGGCTCACCAAGACCGCGATGGGTAGCCGGCCTGAGAGGGTGAACGGCCACACTGGAACTGAGACACGGTCCAGACTCCTACGGGAGGCAGCAGTGGGGAATATTGCACAATGGAGGAAACTCTGATGCAGCGACGCCGCGTGAACGATGAAGGCTTTCGGGTCGTAAAGTTCTGTCCTTGGGGACGATAATGACGGTACCCAAGGAGGAAGCCCCGGCTAACTACGTGCCAGCAGCCGCGGTAATACGTAGGGGGCAAGCGTTGTCCGGATTTATTGGGCGTAAAGGGTGCGTAGGCGGCCATTTAAGTCAGATGTGAAAGATCACGGCTCAACCGTGGTAAGCATTTGAAACTGAAAGGCTTGAGTTAAGGAGAGGAAAGTGGAATTCCTAGTGTAGCGGTGAAATGCGTAGATATTAGGAGGAATACCAGTGGCGAAGGCGACTTTCTGGACTTATACTGACGCTGAGGCACGAAAGCGTGGGGAGCGAACAGGATTAGATACCCTGGTAGTCCACGCCGTAAACGATGAGTGCTAGGTGTTGGGGGTCAAACCTCGGTGCCGCAGCTAACGCATTAAGCACTCCGCCTGGGGAGTACGTACGCAAGTATGAAACTCAAAGGAATTGACGGGGACCCGCACAAGCAGCGGAGCATGTGGTTTAATTCGAAGCAACGCGAAGAACCTTACCAGGGCTTGACATGCCCCTGACCGTCCTAGAGATAGGACTTTACCTTCGGGTACAGGGGACACAGGTGGTGCATGGTTGTCGTCAGCTCGTGTCGTGAGATGTTGGGTTAAGTCCCGCAACGAGCGCAACCCTTGCCTTTAGTTGCTACCATTAAGTTGAGCACTCTAGAGGGACTGCCGATGACAAATCGGAGGAAGGTGGGGATGACGTCAAATCATCATGCCCTTTATGTCCTGGGCTACACACGTGCTACAATGGTCGGTACAGCGAGCAGCGACTTAGTGATAAGGAGCAAATCTCTTAAAGCCGATCCCAGTTCGGATTGTAGGCTGCAACTCGCCTACATGAAGTCGGAGTTGCTAGTAATCGTGAATCAGAATGTCGCGGTGAATGCGTTCCCGGGTCTTGTACACACCGCCCGTCACACCATGGGAGTTGGCAATACCCGAAGCCAGTGAGCTAACCTTTGGAGGCAGCTGTCGAAGGTAGGGTCAATAACTAGGGTGAAGTCGTAACAAGGTAGCCGTATCGGAAGGTGCGGCTGGATCACCTCCTTTCTAAGGATTATGACCTAACACAATGAGCGGAGCGAGTTGATGTAGGTCAAACGCAATGAGCACCAAATTTACACGACCGAATGGGAGTGAATAAATTTGAGTTGCGAAACTGCGATGACTACTAAATTGGCAAAGCAAGTTGATGGAAGGATACAAAGTAATCACACTGATTTTGTTTAGGTTTACACTGAACATTGAAAACTAAAGAATGCAATATAAATAAGTAATTAAGGTCAAGTTATTAAGGGCGTAGGGCGAATGCCTTGGCACCAAGAGCCGATGAAGGACGGGATAAGCACCGATATGCTTCGGGGAGTCGCAAATAGACATTGATCCGGAGATTTCCGAATGGGGAAACCTACTTGAGCAACCCTCAAGTATCATACACTGAATACATAGGTGTATGAAGGAAGACCAGGGGAACTGAAACATCTAAGTACCCTGAGGAGAAGAAAGAAAAATCGATTTCCTAAGTAGCGGCGAGCGAACGGGAAACAGCCCAAACCAGATTTATCTGGGGTTAAGGACCAGCATAACGGAATAATGAATCTAATAGAAGAGGATTGGAAAATCCCACCAAAGACGGTGATAGTCCGGTATATGAAAGATGAGTTTACCAGCTGGTATCCAGAGTACCACGGGACACGAGAAATCCAGTGGGAAGTAGGGAGGACCACCTCCCAAGGCTAAATACTCCTTGGTGACCGATAGAGAATAGTACCGTGAGGGAAAGGTGAAAAGAACCCCGGAAGGGGAGTGAAATAGAATCTGAAACCCTACGCCTACAAGCAGTGGAAGCACATTATTAGTGTAACCACGTACTTTTTGTAGAACGGGCCAGCGAGTTATGGTAGTGAGCAAGGTTAATGACTTAAGGTCAGGAGCCGTAGGGAAACCAAGTCTTAATAGGGCGAAATAGTTCCCTGCCATAGACCCGAAACCGGGTGACCTATCCATGGGCAGAGTGAAGTTGAAGTAAAATTCAATGGAGGCTCGAACCCGTTAGCGTTTAAAAGCTATGGGATGACCTGTGGATAGGGGTGAAAAGCCAATCGAACTCGGAGATAGCTGGTTCTCCTCGAAATAGCTTTAGGGCTAGCCTCAAGGAAGAGTGAAATGGAGGTAGAGCACTGAATGGTCTAGGGGCGCATAGCGTTACCAAAACCTATCAAACTCCGAATGCCATAATCATACCCTTGGGAGTCAGACTATGTGGGATAAGCTTCATAGTCGAAAGGGAAAGAGCCCAGATCACCAGCTAAGGTCCCTAAATCCAGATTAAGTGGTAAAGGATGTGAGGTTTCACAGACAACCAGGATGTTGGCTTAGAAGCAGCCATACATTTAAAGAGTGCGTAATAGCTCACTGGTCGAGAGACCTTGCGCCGAAGATTTCCGGGGCTTAAATCTGGTACCGAAGCTGTGGGATTCGAAAGAATCGGTAGAGGAGCATTGTGTGTGGGTAGAAGGTATACCGAAAGGAGTGCTGGACTGCACACAAGAGAGAATGCTGGCATAAGTAGCGAGAGGTGAGTGAGAATCTCACCCGTCGAAAGCCTAAGGTTTCCTGAGGAAGGTTCGTCCACTCAGGGTAAGTCGGGACCTAAGCTGAGGCTGAAAAGCGTAGGCGATGGACAACAGGTTGAAATTCCTGTACTAGTTACAAGCGTTTGAGAGATGGAGTGACGCAGGAGGATAAGCTAAGCGTGCCGTTGGTTGAGCACGTCCAAGCTTTTAGGGAGTTGAGATAGGCAAATCCGTTTCAACAATCCTGAGAAGTGATGGGGATCGAAAAACAAGTAGAGAAGTAGCTGACTCCACACTGCCAAGAAAAGCTTCTATCGAGTAAGTAACTACCCGTACCGCAAACCGACACAGGTAGGCGAGGAGAGAATCCTAAGACGAGCGGAAGAACCATTGTTAAGGAACTCGGCAAAATAGCCCCGTAACTTAGGGAGAAGGGGTGCCAGGGAAACCTGGCCGCAGTGAATAGGCCCAAGCGACTGTTTACCAAAAACACAAGTATCTGCTAAGTCGAAAGACGAAGTATAGGTGCTGACACCTGCCCGGTGCTGGAAGGTTAAGGGGAAGAGTTAGGGAAACCGAAGCTTAGAACTTAAGCCCCAGTAAACGGCGGCCGTAACTATAACGGTCCTAAGGTAGCGAAATTCCTTGTCGGGTAAGTTCCGACCCGCACGAAAGGTGTAACGATTTGGGCACTGTCTCAACAATGGATCCGGTGAAATTGTAGTATACGTGAAGATGCGTATTACCCGCGACAGGACGGAAAGACCCCGTGGAGCTTTACTGCAGGCTGACATTGGATTTTGGCATTGCATGTACAGGATAGGTGGGAGGCTTTGAAGCCAGGGCGCCAGCTTTGGTGGAGTCAACCTTGGGATACCACTCTTGTAATGCTGAAATTCTAACCTGGTACCATGATCTGGTATAGGGACACTGTCAGTTGGGCAGTTTGACTGGGGCGGTCGCCTCCTAAAGAGTAACGGAGGCGCTCAAAGGTTCCCTCAGCACGGTCGGAAATCGTGCGAAGAGTGTAAAGGCAAAAGGGAGCTTAACTGTGACACCAACAAGTGGAGCAGAAACGAAAGTTGGACTTAGTGATCCGGTGGTTCCGAGTGGAAGGGCCATCGCTCAACGGATAAAAGCTACCCCGGGGATAACAGGCTTATCTCCCCCAAGAGTCCACATCGACGGGGAGGTTTGGCACCTCGATGTCGGCTCGTCTCATCCTGGGGCTGGAGTAGGTCCCAAGGGTTGGGCTGTTCGCCCATTAAAGAGGCACGCGAGCTGGGTTCAGAACGTCGTGAGACAGTTCGGTCCCTATCCGTCGTGGGCGTAGGAAATTTGAGAGGAGCTGTCCTTAGTACGAGAGGACCGGGATGGACAGACCGCTGGTGTATCAGTTGTCATGCCAATGGCACGGCTGAGTAGCTAAGTCTGGAAGGGATAAGTGCTGAAGGCATCTAAGCACGAAGCCCCCCTCAAGATAAGATTTCCCACTTTTAAAGATAAGACTCCAAGAAGACCACTTGGTAGATAGGTCTCAGGTGTAAGAGTAGTAATACTTTAAGCTAAGAGATACTAATAAGTCGAGGACTTGACCTTTATGACCTAACACAATGAAACTTTGTTGAGTTGATGTAGGTCAAACGCAATGAGTACCAAATCTAATAGATTTGAGTTACGAAACTGTGTATATTGTATTTAATAGTTTTCGTCTGGTGACGATAGCAAGATGGACACACCTGTACCCATACCGAACACAGAAGTTAAGCATCTTAACGCCGATGGTACTTGGTTGGAAACGACCTGGGAGAGTAGGAAGTTGCCAGGCTACATATATATATAGAAGGCTCTATTACGTTGGTCGTAGTAGGGCTTTCTTTTTTTTATGCTTATATTCTTACAAACTGGGTAATAAATATTAAGGTAACTTATAAAAAAGGGGTGTAAGTAATAATGAAAAGTGTAAAATATTTGATTATTGGCAATGGAATAGCAGGACTTGCAGCTGCGAAGGAAATAAGAAATAATGATTTAGATAGTACTATTACAATGGTTAGTAGTGAAGGAATGAATACTTATTATAGAGTAAAACTTACAGAATATATTGCTAAAGATTTCATTGATGAAGAATTACTAGTTAGTAAAGATTCCTGGTATAAGGAAAAAAATATAGAAGTTATTCTTAGTAAGATTATAGAAAATATAGATATAGAAAACAATAAAATAAGATTAGATGATGGTCAAGAAATAAGCTATGAAAAGCTACTTATAGCAACAGGCAGCAGACCATTCATACCACCTATAAATGGAAAATATAAAGAAGGTGTATTTGCTTTAAGAACAATAAAAGATTTATATGAAATGAAGGAATATTTAAAACCTTTAAGAGATGTATCAGTAATAGGTGGTGGACTTCTAGGTCTTGAGGCAGCATGGTCATTAAAACAATTAGGAAAGGAAGTAAATATAATTGAATTTGCTCCCTATTTATTGCCTAGGCAATTAGATAAAGAAATAGCTGATAAATTAGAGAAGAAATTGTTAGATAATGGATTCAAATTATATCTTGATTCTCAAGCAGAAGAAATCCTTGGTGAAGGAAAGGTTGATGGAATAAGGTTAAAAGATGGAAGGGAAATTGAGTCCCATGCTATTGTAGTGTCTTCAGGAATTAGACCAAATCTAGATATAGTTAGAGATACTAATATAGAGTATGATAAAGGTATAAAAGTAGGGAAGGATTTAAAAACTAATATAGACAATATTTACGCTGCAGGAGATGTAGTTGAAATAGATGGTATGGTACTTGGGTTATGGACTGCTGGAAATGAACAAGGTAAAATAGCAGGCGCAAATATGACAGACAAAGATTTAAAATATAATCAACCTAAGATATTTACAACTTTGCAAATAGGAGATATAAAGCTTTTTTCTGCAGGAGTTATAAATGATTTTGATAAAGTATATGTATATAAAGATGAAGAAAAGGATATATATCATAAGATATTTACTAAAGATAAAAAGATTATTGGAGTAATTTTATTTGGAGATTTAAAAGAAATAAATGCTCTCAGAAATGCAGTAATAGCAAATATGGAAATAGATGAATATATTAAAAGAGATAATAGATTTATTTAGTTTCTAATACCATAAAATTGGAGGTATAATTATGGATATTCAATTCTTTGGTGCAGCAAAAATGGTTACAGGTTCTAACTATCTTGTAAAAACTGAACGATATAATATACTAGTTGATTGTGGGATGTTTCAAGGAAATGAGGAAATGGAAAGACTAAATTATGATGACTTTCCATACAATCCAGCTGATATAGACTTTTTAATTTTGACTCATGCTCATATAGATCATAGTGGAAGGATTCCTAAGCTAGTAAAGGAAGGTTTTAGAGGTAGAATAATTGCTACAAATGCAACTTATGATTTGTGTAAGATAATGTTAAGAGATAGTGCAAAGATACAAGAATCAGATATAGAATGGGAAAATAGGAAAAGACAAAGAGCAGGAAAAAAACCTATAGAACCTTTGTATACTATGAAAGATGCAGAAAATAGTCTAAAGTATTTTGAACCCTATTTTATAGACCAAAGAATAAAGATCAATGATAATATTCAAATTAGATTTAAAGATGCTGGGCATATATTAGGATCTGCAATATTAGAATTATGGATAAAGGAAGCTAATGAGGAAGTAAAGGTGGTATTTTCAGGAGACTTAGGAATGCCAAATAGACCTATTATAAATAATCCTGATTATATAGATGAGGCAGACTACTTAGTTATAGAATCTACCTATGGGAATAAAATTCATGCGAGCTATAGTGAAAGTACTCAAAATTTAATAGATATAATTAATAAAACTGTATTAAGAGGAGGTACTGTTATTATTCCTTCTTTTGCAGTGGGAAGAACCCAAGAACTTATATACCAACTAAATAAATATTATGAATACAATTCTGAAGTGGAAGAATATATGAAAATTCCTATTTATGTTGATAGTCCTATGGCAGTGGAAACTACAGAAGCTTTTAAGAGGAATTCAAGCAGTTTTAATGAAGAGGCAAGAGAACTTATATTACGTGGAGATAACCCTTTTGAATTTAAAAATCTAAGATATATAAAAACTCAAGAGGAGTCCATGGCATTAAATAAATTTGAATTTCCCAAAGTTATAATATCTTCAAGTGGAATGGCTACAGCAGGAAGAGTAAGGCATCATTTAAAACATAATCTATGGGATAATAGAAATAGTTTAGTTTTTGTGGGCTATCAAGCTCAAGGAACACTGGGAAGAATACTTTTAGATGGTAAGAAAAAAGTAAAGATACTTGGAGAGGAAATTGATGTAAAAGCTGAGATTTATGATTTGGAAGGATTTTCAGGTCATGCAGATCAAAAGATATTACTTGATTGGCTAAATAATTTTAAGATTAAACCAAAAAAAATATTTATTGTTCATGGTGAAGAAGAAGCATCTGTAGCTCTTTCAAACCTTATTAAACATCTATATAGAATAGAAACTATAATTCCTAATATTGGAGATAGCTTTAATATAGCTAAAAATGATGTTGAATTAACTAAAGGAATAGAATTAACCCCTATTATGTTAAGAGAGGATATTGAAAATGAGTTTAAAACAGCATATAATCAATTTGAGGCACTAATAGACAAATCAGGAAGGTTATTAGACTCTAAAGTATTAGCCACTAATTATGATGAAATTAAAAATCAATTAATAGATTTACAACATACATTAATGGAGTTAAATATTATTATAGGAAAATAAAAATTATATACCGCAGGAGGAATATATGAAATATTTAGTGAACAATTCAAATGAT
Source organism: Tissierella pigra (assembly GCF_018917845.1). Lineage (NCBI taxonomy): Bacteria > Bacillati > Bacillota > Tissierellia > Tissierellales > Tissierellaceae > Tissierella > Tissierella pigra. The sequence goes on along the minus strand of NZ_JAHLPJ010000001.1, from coordinate 2,586,286 downwards.
CCAAGATATAATTTAGCTTTTGAGGAATATTGTTTTAAAAGTTTAGATTTAAAGGAAGACTATGTAATTCTTTGGATAAATGGACCTGCTATTATTGTAGGGAAGAATCAAAATACAATAGAAGAAGTAAACCAAGATTATGTAGATGAAAATGGTATAAAGGTAGTTAGAAGAGTAACTGGTGGAGGGGCTGTATATCATGATCTTGGGAATCTTAATTTCAGTATAATCAGTATGTCTACTGGTGCTGAAAAAATTGATTTTAAAAAGTATAATATACCGATAGTTAAATCCTTAGAAAAATTAGGTATTAACTGTGAATTATCTGGTAGAAATGATATAACTATAGATGAGAAAAAATTCTCAGGTATTGCTCAATCAGTATGGAAACAAAGGGTTTTAAACCATGGGACACTATTATTTGATACAGAATTAGATGTATTGTCAAAAGCCTTAAATGTAAAACAAGATAAAATCGAATCTAAAGGGGTAAAATCAGTAAAAAGCAGAGTTACTAATATAAAACCTTATTTGGAAGAAGATATAGATATATTTAAATTTAGAGATGTATTACTAAAAAATATATTTGCAATGGAAGGCTTAGAACCAGAAGAATATAAACTATCCCAAGAAGACTTAGATAATATCCAAAAACTATTTGAAGAAAAGTATTCAACTTGGGAATGGAACTATGGAGAATCACCAAAATCCAATTATAAAAATTATAAAAGATTTCCATTTGGAAGTATTGATATTAGATTTAATGTAGTAAATGGACTCATAGAGGAAATTAAAATCTATGGTGATTTTTTCGGTACAGAAGATGTGAAACTACTTGAAGATAAATTAAATAAAGTAAGATATGATAAAAAAGAAGTACAAAATGTAATAAAAGATCAACCTCTGCAAAAATATTTTGGAAATATTTCTGAGGAAGAATTTATAAATCTTATGTTTCAATAAAAAAATCCCTAAATGCTTAAAAGTATTTAGGGATTTTTTATGAGTTTTAAGATTATCTATATTTTTAATAATTTAATAGAAACTTTTCTTACAATAATTGGAATAGTTGTAAAATTCATGCTATAATATAGCAAATAAACTAAAAAAAAGAGGTGATAGTTTGAAAAAAATTAATTTTCCATTATATCTTGGGATAATTTTATTGATTATATTATTCCTTATATCTTTATTTCCTGAAAAGTTTACAGACAAGGATCCTAATTATGAAAGCAATATTAGAACTTATACTATAGTAGAGAATGGAAAGGAAGTAAGCAAGGTAGACATGCCCCCATGGAGGCCTAATGAAGATAATATAATGGGTACAGATGAATTTGGTAGAGATATTTATACCCGTATAGTCTATGGAGCAAGTATAACACTAAAAACAGCTTTATTAATTGTTCTATTTAGAGTTTTAGTAGCTTTACCTATTGGAATTATGGCAGGTATTGGGAGTAAATTAGCTTCAACAATTATTAGATTTTTTAACACTACATTTACAGCAATTCCTATTTTACTCATAAGTTTTTTTGTTTTTAATATTGATTATTTTACTAAACAACCCTTGGATAAATCCATCATTACATTTACCATAATACTAACATTTCTAGGATGGGGAAAGTTAGCTAAACAGGTGGAAGAAAAAGCAAGTAAAATCATGAAAGAGGAATTTATTGAAGGTGAAATAGCAATAGGTAAAAGTATAACACAAATTGCTATTCAAAATATGGTACCCCATTTAGTACCTTCCCTTATAAGTATTGTTTTCATAGAAGTAGGTTTAGTTGTTTTTCTATTGGCTCAACTAAGTATATTGGGAGTATTTGTAGGACCAAGGGCTAAACTTATTAAATTTGAAGGTGCTACTCCTATAGAATATGGTGTGAATCCAGAATGGGGTGCAATGCTGTCTAGAATTGTAATTAATAATAGAATAGGTAGATATTGGATAGGATTATATCCAGCCCTTGCTTTTGCAGTGGGAGTATTGGCATTTAACTTAACAGGAGAGGGCCTAAGAATAGAATTTGAAAAGAGAACATCAAGGGTTGCATCAACTATAAGACGATTTGGATTTATTTTTTCCCCTAAGATATATTTCCAGCAATTACATAGATTTAAAGAATATTATAAACCTGCAATTATAAAAACTCTATGTATTATTTTAGTACTGACTTACATTCTAATGCCACCACCAAAAAGTTTATATGAGTTTAAAGCGGATTTAGCCATAGAGCATTTAGAAGAGTTAATAAAACCAGAGTACGAAGGTAGATTAACCGGTTCTGAGGGTAATTATTTAGCAGGGGAATACATAATAAATAAATTAAAGGAATATGGTCTTGAGCCTTATGATGGAGAAAACTACACCCAATTATTTCCCATGGGAGATTCAGGTGTTAGATTAATTATGGAGCAAGCAAATATACAACTAACTACTAGTGATGGAAACATTAGTCACTATGAAATAGGAAAGGATTTTCTTTTCGTTTCTTTTTGTTTTGATTTTGATGAAAATGTAATCTTTGAAGATGATGATTTTATTACATTAAAAGGAATATCAGCACCAGGAGAAAGGCTGAAAGAAGTGAAACTTTCTGATGATATAAAAAAAATAATATCTGTAAAATCAAAGGATAATTACGATGAAATTATAAGAGATTCACTTTGGTATTATGGTTCAACACCAGATATTAATTTTGTTACTTTAGAAGGAGTTGATGAACTTCCAAATCAAATGCCTGTATATAGTGGAAAGAATTATAATATAATTCCTAAGGGCGAATTAGCTGAAAAACTAAAATCAGATATTTGTGAAGTTGAAATAAAAACTAAGACTCCTGCTAAACCTGCTCATGAAGGAAGAAATATTTTTGCTGTTTTACCAGGGAAGAATTGGGACAAGGAGGATTCAAGTAATAATAAAAAAGATATAATCATAGTTGGATCATCTTATGATGGAGTAGGGGTATTTGAAGAAAGAATATCTGCCATGAGGGCATCTAATATTGCGATAAATTTAGAAATTGCTAGGGTACTATCACAGATGGAAGAAAAACTTGATAAAACCATAGTCTTTGCTTTTTGGGATGGAAATTCTTCTTTTAATTCTGGAAGCAGGTATTATAACCACAATAGAATATTTACACAGAACTTTTATAAGATATATTATTTTGATATAGGACTAGCAACTAATGAAGAAAAAATCAATATTGCCTTTGATTCTCCTTCGGCATTTCAGGTGGAGACTTATGATATGATGAACAATATATCCAAATGGCTAAAAAAGAAAAAAATAGACTATGAATTTAAAAATTCAAGCTCATCTTCATATTATAATATAGGTAGTAATCTATCTCTAAAGTTATCAGCAGATTCTCCTTATAGTAGATATATTGACTCAGATAAAGATACTGTAGAGAGTATTAATAAAAAACAGTTAATAAATATGGGACAATACTTCATAGATTTAATAACTATAAATGAGAATTTTAAATAGGATTTAAATGTAAGGAGGAGAAAGATGTATAGAAAAATTGGATTTAAGCTCATAGTAAGTATTTCAATGTTGATTTTCATTTGTTTCATGGTAATAGTAATGGCAAATATTCCCTTAGATTTAGATTTTGCTGAAGTTGAGGGGAAAATCATCAGTAACTTAAATAAAGAAATATATAAAGAAGATATATGGAATTCAATTAAACTTTTAACATCAGGGAAATTTTTGAAACATAAGGTATTGGGAAAAAGTGGTGATGTAGGAGAAATCATAAAGATTGCCATGGGAAGAAGTATGAGGATTTTTTTTATGGCAACTATATTATCCCTTATAATTGGTATTCCCAAAGGAATATTTGACAGTAGAAGGAAGAAAAAACAATCTACTTTTAAACTACTACAGACTTTAATTCCATTATCAGTTCCAGATGTATTAACCATAAGTTTAGTACAACTTGCTGCACTTTATTTATATACAAATGAAATATCAATACTTGGTATGAAACCTATTATGCACATAGGATATGAACACTGGAGCCAATCCATATATCCTACTATAGCATTAGCATTAGTACCAGCAGCATATATTGCAAGAATAACAGCCTCATCAATAGAAGTAGTATATGATAGAGATTATATATTAGCAGCTAGAGGAAAGGGAGCTTCAGAGTCACGAATTATACTAAACCATATAATGAGAAATATAATTACCGACTTAATTGGTTCTTTTCCAACTATTGCTTCAATAATGTTTTCGTCTTTATTTATTGTGGAACGTATTTTTTACTTTCCAGGATTAGCCTTTGAAATGTTAAATATTTATAGTAGACCAGCTGCTGATGGCAGCAGTACAGTAGCATTTCTAGGTCTTGCAGTGATCTTAGCCATTGTTTATTTTGCTTTATATACTATTTTAGATATTACAAGACAAGTTTTGATTCCAAGACTTAAAAATTAATATTTAAAAAATCATAAGGGAGGTAAGAAATGAGTTTATTAGATGTACGGGATTTAAAAACATACTTTTATATAGATAATGAAGTTATACCTGCTGTAGATGGCGTTAATTTTAATATAAATAAAGGAGAAATAGTAGCATTAGTAGGAGAATCAGGAAGTGGAAAATCTGTTACATCCCTTTCTATTATGGGATTGATTAAAGAACCAGGAAAAATAGTAAATGGAGAAATTATATTTAATAAAGAGGATTTATTAAGTAAAAAAGAAAGAGAAATGCGAAGAATCAGAGGGAAGGATATTGCTATGATTTACCAAGATCCTATGTCCTCATTGAATCCATATATTAGGGTTGGCAATCAGATTGCAGAGACACTTATTATACATAAGAAAATCTCCAAAGCTGATGCAAAAAAAGAAGCTATAAAGATGATGGAGCTAGTAGGTATACCAGATGCAGACAAGCGTTATAAAGACTATCCATCACAATTTAGTGGAGGTATGAGACAAAGAATCATGATTGCTATGGCAATTGCATGTGAACCAAAGCTACTTATTGCAGATGAGCCTACAACTGCATTGGATGTAACTGTACAGGCAGAAATCCTAGATTTACTTCGTAGATTAATGAAAGATAATGGCATGTCTATTTTACTAATTACTCATGATTTAGGGGTTGTAGCTGAGATAGCAGATAGAGTTTGTATTATGTATTGCGGAAAGATAATGGAGCAAAGCAGCAAGATTAGTTTATTTAAGAATCCATTAAATCCATATACAAGAGGATTGATACAATGTATCCCAAGAACTGATGATAAGGCAGAGGTTTTATATACCATAGGAGGAAATGTACCATATCCAACGGATTTTCCAAAAGGATGTCGCTTTTCAACTAGATGCCCAGATGTTATGGAAAAATGTAAGAAGGAAATACCAGCCCTTGCAGATATAGGAGAAAGACATTTAGTTCGTTGCTTTTTATATGAAAATAGTGAGGTAAAGAAATATGACGATAATTGATGTAGTTGACTTAAAGAAATATTTTACGTTAAGCACTCCAATTTTAGAAATGGAAACTGGAGTTGTAAAGGCAGTAAATGGTATAAGTTTCCATATTAATCACGGTGAAACACTTGGGTTAGTAGGAGAATCGGGAAGTGGAAAAACTACTACAGGAAAGTTAATACTCAGACTTCTAAAGCCTACAGCTGGAAAGATATTATTAGAAGGTAGAGATATATCAAAAATTAGTGATAGAGAATTTAGAGCTATTAGAAAAGATTTGCAAGTAGTATTTCAAAATCCTTATGCTTCTCTTGATCCTAAAATGACTATACAGGATATATTAACTCAACCATTGACAATACATAAGATAGTTCAGCCATTGGAATATAGCAAGGAAGTAGTAAGGTTATTAAATCTAGTGGGATTATCTAAAAAAGATGCAAATAGGTTTCCCCATGAATTTAGTGGTGGACAACGTCAAAGAATTGGGATTGCAAGAGCTATATCTACTAAGCCTAAGTTTATTGTATGTGATGAACCTGTGTCTGCTTTAGATGTTTCCATACAATCTCAAATTTTAAATTTAATGATGGATTTACAGAGAGAATTTAAGTTATCATATTTATTTATTGCCCATGGGCTTAATGTAATAAAACATGTAAGTAATAGAGTAGCTGTTATGTACTTAGGTAAAATAGTTGAGGTAGGTAATGCAGAAACAATTTTTAATACACCAAAACATCCTTATACCAAAGCTTTAATATCTGCTTCACCTATACCAGATCCAGATATCAAAAGAGAAAGAATAATATTAAAAGATGAAATTCCAAGTCCTATTAATATTCCAACAGGATGTACATTCCACACTAGATGTGCTGAATGTATGGATATATGTAGATCAAATGAGCCAGAGCTCCAAGGGCTAGATGAACACCAGATTGCCTGTCATTTAGTAAATTTTTAAAAAATAAATACCAAAAATCTCCAAATGTTGAAAATACATTTGGAGATTTTTCAATATATAGGTTCTTATTCTAAAGAAACTATAACATAATGAATAATATAGTGGGCAAATTAAAAAGGATAATAATTTTTTAAAATCAAATAATTTTTAGAGGAGGTTGCAATGAATATACTAACTAGAAAGAAATTAGAAGATTTAATAAATAAAGAAGAAAAGTTATGTGTATCAATGTATTTTCCTACCTTTCGTATGGGTGTTGACATTAAACAAAATCCAATAAGATTTAAACAAAGAATAAGAGATGCAGAAGATAAATTATTTAATATGGGATTAGAAAAAGATGAAGTTAAAGATATTTTAAAATCTGCCAGTGATTTAATAGATGAAACGGTATTTTGGCAAAATCAAACTGAAGGATTAGCTGTATTTCTAACTTCAGAAAATATAAATTATTATCATCTTCCATTTGAAGTAGAAGAACAAACAATAGTGTCAAATAAATTTTATACAAAGCCATTATTTCCTTTATTTACAGGAGATGGGCAATATCTTATATTGGCTTTAAGCAAAAATGAAATGAGATTGTTTAAGGCTTCAAGGCAAATGGTTAAAGAAATTAGGATGGAAGAAGCACCACGAAGTATTCATGATATGGAAGTAGATAATGATCCAAGAACCAATTTAACGATTAAAACTGCAAATCCACAAGGTGGTACAAGTGAATTAGTATACAATAGTGTAACACAGGGACAAGGAAATGAAAATGATTTTGAAAGAAATGAACTCATAAGGTATTTTAGAGCAATAGATGAACCTTTAAATAAGTTATATAAAGGAGATGAAATACCTTTAGTACTAGCAGGTGTAGAGTATTTAATTCCCATATATAAAGAAATAAGTAACTATCCCAATATATTAGATGAATTCATAAAAGGAAATCCTGAAATATTATATGGAGATGATTTACAAAAAATGGCCTGGACTCTTATAGAGCCTAAATTTTTAAAGATACAAGAATTAGCAGAGGAAAAATATAGACAATATTCTGGTCAAGGAAATAAGCTTTTTTCAGATTCTTTAAGGAAAATATTATCTCAGGCATATAATGGGCAAGTGGAAACATTATTTATTGCTAAGGGAGCAACTCAATGGGGTAATTTTGACCCAGAAACTAATAAAATAGAATTTCACGAAGAACAAAAAATAAAAAATCAAGATTTAATGGAACTAGTAGCTACTTTAACTATAACAAGAGGTGGGACTGTATATGCAGTAGATGAAGATAAAATGCCTAATGGAAAAACTATAGCAGCAGTATTAAGGTACTAATAATAAAAAAGTAAAACTTTCTTATGGGTTATAAAAAAATCCGAATAAATTTATTCGGATTTTTTATTTTAAAATACAGAAGAATTTGATTGACTTAATTCAATTATTTTTCCATCTATTTTATCTAGAAGACCTATCATTTTAATTGAAAAATCTTTTGCTTCTAGATATAGTTTCTTAGCAGTCGCTTCATCTTTTTCTTTTACTGCGGTTATAACCTTATCTCCTATACTGTGGAAACTATGGTGAATGTTATCTATTGATTCCCATTCATCTTTAATTTCGAGATGTTCTATTTTAATTGAATGATAAAAATGTCCAAATGCACATTTTTTTGAGTTGGTTTGTAAAGGATAAAGGTGCATTTCTGTTACAATTTGGTTAAGAACATCTAACCATTTTAAATGAGCAATTTTGGCGTTTTTTATAATGTTTTGTATCTCTTGGTTTGTAAGGCCGTGAACTCCACCTTTTAACCCTTGAAACATGGTAGATACAATCGTAGAAAGTTGATTATCAATTTGAGATAATTGTTTTGCAAATTCTACAGTTTGTATTGCATCATTATGGATACTATGAGTCATATGAGTAAGTCTTTCAGAATCTGTAGTAGATGCTTCCATAGCTTGATTTATTTCATCTGTTGCATATTTTACACTTTCCATAGATTTATGAATATTATCTACATCTACTGACACCGTTTTAAGCATTTCTATATCCTCGGTGACTATATCATAGACAAGTTCTATTTTTTCATTCATTTCCTCTGTAGATTTTAAAGTACGATTTAAACTATCATTTCCTTCATGGGCTGCTCCATGTATATTATTTACAAACTCTCTCATTCCATTAAGCTGCTCTTTTGTATTATCAGCCAAGTTTCTAATTTCATGAGCTACAACTGCAAAACCTCTTCCATGTTCACCAGCTCTAGCGGCTTCTATAGCTGCATTTAATGCTAATAAATTAGTTTGTTCTGCTATAGATTGTACACTATCTACTATTTTACCTACTTCTGTGGCTAAGTTAACTAGTTGATGTATTTTTTCACTCATAATTCCAGTATCTTCTATAACATTATCCTTTAAAGCCTGTACTTCTTTAAGTAAGTCCATACTATGATTGTTTTTACTAGCTAATAATTCAGAGTCAGCTGATAAACTCTCCAAAGTTTTTGAAGTATTTATAACAGACTCATTTACTTGATTCATACTTGCAGTTGTTTCTTCTACCATGGCTAAATTGGATTCACTTAAAGTGGACATTTCATGTGCAAAATCCGTTAATTGATTTGAAATATGTTTCATCCCTACATCGAAACTACTTAATGCAGTAAGTATATGAAGTATTTCTTTAGTTGACTCAGACATTTTATTTTCATTATCTAATAATTTTTGAAAGTATTCAAATACTTGAATATGTATAGGATATTTAACATTTGGTTTTTCTACCAATATTCCGTTTAGGGAATCTTCTACATATTTAACTATACATGATGCTTCATCACATGGGGGTTTTGAAAATCTTTTAAACAAGAAAATCACCTCTTAAATTAGTTATAAGGGAAATATTCAATATTAGAATCTTATATAAAATAAATTATAATACTAAATATTTGTTGTTGAAAATTATTACATTAATAATATATAACTTAAAGCTAAAAAAGTCCATGCTTTTTATTGATATAAATTGGATTCATAATTTTATTTAATAGAAATGTGTTAATGATTCCTAGATAAGGTTTTGTTTGAAAGGATTAGTACCTTCTGATACTATAATATTGTAAAGATTTTTAATTTAAACTATATATTGGAGGGGTGTTTATGAGATTACCAGAAAAATTCAACTTTGCAAATTTACCAACAAAAATCGAAAAGCTAAGTCGACTAAGTGAAGAATTAGGTAAAGAAATCTATATAAAGAGAGATGACCAAACAGGAGGTGAAATATCAGGAAATAAAATTAGAAAATTGGAGTATGCTGTTAGAGAAGCCATAGATAATGGTTGTAATTATCTAATTACCTGTGGTGGCATACAATCAAATCATGCTAGAGCTACAGCGGCAGTAGCTAGAAAACTAGGTATGGAAGTATATCTTGTACTGAGGGGTAATCAGGATTCAGAACTGGAAGGAAACTATTTTTTAGATAAAATATTGGGAGCAAAGATAAAATTAGTTGCTCCAGAAGAATTTAATTCTCATATAGAAAACATTATGGAAAATATAAAAAAGGAACTAGAAAAAGAAGGATATAAGCCATATATAATTCCCATGGGAGCTTCCAATGGAGTAGGATCTCTAGGCTACTGTGCAGCAGTGGAAGAAATATTGTCCCAAGAAAAAGAATTAGGTATAAAATTTGATGCCATTGTTAGTACTGTTGGTTCAGGTGGTACTTATGCAGGATTATACTATGGAAACTATATAAAAGATAATAATGCAGTAGTTTATGGAATAAATATCTGTGATGATGCAGAATACTTCAAAAACATAGTATTAAAATTATTTAAAGGAATCTCCATATATACAGGAGAGGAAATTCATGTAGACAAAAAAGATATAGATATTTTAGATGGATATATTGGAAGTGGATATGCTCTAAGTAATGAAAATGAAATAGAATTTATTCATAAATTAGCAAAATTAGAAGGTTTAATTTTAGATCCTGTATATACTGGAAAGGCTATGTATGGCCTAGTAGAGGAAATAAAAAAGGGAACATTTGATAATCATAAGAATATATTATTTATCCACACTGGAGGTATATTTGGATGGAATAGTGTTGCAAGAAGTATGGTGAAATAATATTAAAATATAAAAATATCAAGAAATAAAGAAAATAACTGTTGACATATATTTATATATCTAATATAATTAGTTTAATTTAAAATTAAGACTTATCAAGAGTGGTGGAGGGAAAGGCCCTATGAAACCCAGCAACCAGTATTAAATACAATGGTGCTAAATCCTACGGCATTGGCTGAGAGATAAGATTACGATAATTTTACCTCTTTTTAGCTAAAGAGGTTTTTTTATTGCAGATAAGTATAATTTTAAAAATCAACAATTAAATATTCTTATCAAGAGAGGTGGAGGGAAAGGCCCTAAGAAACCTCGGCAACCTTCAGATCAGTCTGAAAAGGTGCCAAATCCTACCCAAAGTGTAAGTTACTATGGGAAGATGAGAAGATAATGTTTATATAGAATATAAATGTAACCTCTTTTCATCTAATATAAAAAATTAGGAAAGGAGGTTTTTTTATATAGAAGCTTTATTTATTATTATGCAACAAATAAATTTAAAACAATAAAGGGGAGATTATAATGAGTGAAATAAAATATAAATTTGATACATTACAAGTACATGCAGGACAAGAAATCGATAAGACAACTAATTCTAGAGCTGTTCCCATATATCAGACTACATCTTATGTATTTAATAGTGTTGAACATGGAGCAAATCTCTTTTCTCTAAAGGAAGAAGGAAATATTTATACAAGAATGAGCAATCCAACCACAGATGTTTTTGAAAAAAGAGTGGCAGCATTAGAAGGAGGAGTTGGAGCATTGGCTGTTAGTTCTGGAGCAGCTGCAATTACTTATGCAATCTTAAACATTGCTGGTGCTGGAGATGAAATAGTATCTGCAAGTACTCTCTATGGAGGCACTTATGCTTTGTTTTCTACAACATTACCTAAATATGGAGTAAATACAGTATTCGTAGACTCAGATGAAGTAGAAAACTTTAGAAATGCTATAAATGAAAAGACTAAGGCAATTTTCATAGAAAGTATAGGTAATCCTGGAATAAATATAATTGATATTGAGGCTGTAGCTAAGATTGCACATGAAAATAATATACCTTTAATTATCGATAATACATTTGGTACACCATATCTTATAAGGCCCATAGAATTTGGAGCAGATATTGTAGTTCATTCTGCAACTAAATTCATTGGAGGACATGGTACTTCAATAGGAGGAATAATAGTAGATTCTGGTAAATTTAATTGGTTAGATAATCCTAAGTTTAAAGATTTTAATACACCTGATCCAAGCTATAATGGTCTAGTATATGCCAAAGATATAGGACCAGAGGCTTATATAGTAAAAGCTAGAGTACAACTTTTAAGAGATACTGGAGCAGCAATAAGTCCTTTTAATTCTTTTTTATTTCTACAAGGTCTTGAAACCTTATCATTGAGAGTTGAAAGACATGTATATAATGCAAAGAGAATAGCTGAATATTTAAACAATCATCCTTTAGTTTCTTGGGTAAACTATCCTAGTTTAGATGGAAATAAGTATAATAATCTTGCTAAAAAATATTTTCCCAAAGGAGTAGGCTCTATATTTACATTTGGAATAAAGGGTGGGATTGAAGAAGGAAAAAAATTTATAGAATCATTAGGAATATTTTCAAATCTTGCCAATGTGGCAGACACTAAATCTCTTGTTATTCATCCAGCTAGTACTACACATTCACAATTAAACGAAAAAGAAATGTTAAAAGCAGGTGTTACTCCAGATTTAATAAGATTATCAATAGGTATAGAAGATATAGATGATTTAATAGAAGATATTGCTCAAGCCCTTGAAAAGACTATAAATTAGAAGAACAAATTATATGTAAATTGCTGTAATCTAAAGAGATTAAGCAATTTACATATATAATGTATAATTAAATATTCTAAAGATATATAGGAGGTAATATGAAAATAAAACAATTATTTAAAGATAAAAAATTAGTTTTTTCTTTTGAGATATTTCCCCCAAAGCCTGATTATCCAGTGGAAACTATATATGATACCATAGAAGAACTAAGTGTGTTAAATCCAGACTATATAAGTGTTACATACGGGGCAGGCGGAAGTGTTAATAATAATAGAACTTGTCAGTTATCACATTTTATTAAAAGTAGATATGGAATTGAATCCTTAGCTCATTTAACTTGTATAGGTTCAAGTAAAGAGTATATAGATTCCATAATTCGAGAACTAAGAGATAAAGATATATATAATATATTAGCCCTTAGAGGCGATATTGGTAACATAGGAATAGGAGAGTTTAATAATTCTCAAGAACTTATACAATATATAAAAGAAAGTGGAAATTTAGGAATAGCTGCTGCTTGTTATCCAGAAGGACATATAGAGAGTAAAAAGGACGTTGATAAAGACATTAGGGTGCTAAAATTAAAGGAAGAAGCTGGGGCTGATTATTTTATTTCGCAACTTTTCTTTGATAATTCATACTTTTATGATTTTCTAGATAAAGCAAAACAAAAAGGAATTAAGGGTCCAATACAAGCAGGTGTTATGCCAGTAATAAATAAAAAGCAAATTGAAAGAGTAGTTTCATTATGTGGTGCTAAACTTCCAAATAAATTTCTTAGGATTATGAACAAATATGAATATGATAAACTTGCACTAAGAGATGCTGGAATAGCTTTTGCTCTAGAACAAATAGTTGATTTAGCTTCTTTTGGAGTAGATGGAATACATCTATATACTATGAATAATCCTTATATAGCCAAAAATATATCTAAGAATATAGAATTTATATTAAGTTCAATCAATAGAAAAAGTGTAATTTAATATAAGATACTTAAAGGCTAATAGATAATATACTAATTAAGTTTTTAAATTTATAATGTAAAGAGGTCATTTATTATGATTGATACTTTAAAGAATAAAGCTGAAATTCTAAGATATTTAGGACATGGAAATCAAGAAATAGATAGTATAACAGATAGACTAATAGATGAGTCTATATATGAAATAAATTGTTTAAAGAAAGAAAAAAGTATTTATAATTTTTTTCATATACAAAGATGGAATGGAGAAATTAGATTAGATAATAGTAATCTAAGATTAAGAGGAAATGATATAAAAAAACATTTAAATAAGTCTGAAATTTGTATATTGATGGCTGTGACTTTAGGTCATGATGTGGATACTAGAATAAGATATTATGAAAAGATAGATATGACCAAGGCTTTAATATTGGATACTTGTGCTACTGTTGCTATTGAAGAGGTATGTGATAGATTATGTAAAGAAATATCTAATGTTCTTGTTAAAGATAATAGAAAATTAACATTAAGATATAGTCCAGGTTATGGAGATTTGCCAATAGAAATTCAAAAAGAATTTTTAGGAGTATTAGGGGCTGAAAAAGTAATAGGATTAACGGCTTCAACTAATAGTATATTAATACCTAGAAAATCAGTTACGGCAATAGCTGGAGTAATAAGCACAGATATAGAAGTTGAAGAAAATAGTTGTTTAAATTGTAATAAATATAGCATATGTAATTTTAGTAAGGGAGATGCTAGCTGTGGGAGTTAGAGATTATTTAGAGGAAGGAATTATAGTATTTGATGGGGCTATGGGTACTATTTTACAAGATAAAGGATTAAAGATAGGAGAGATACCAGAGAAATTAAATATTGAATCACCTGAAATAATAGTTGAAACACATAAGAAATATATAGAATCAGGTTCAAAAATTATAACTACCAATACCTTCGGAGCTAACGAATTGAAACTTAAAAATAGCGGATATACTGTTGAGGAAATAATCCATGGGGCAGTTAAAAATGTAAAAAAAGCCATTGGAACAAAGAATGTATATATAGCTTTAGATATAGGACCTATTGGAGAACTATTAGAACCTATGGGAACATTGAAATTTGAAGAGGCTTATAATATTTTTAAGAATCAAATTATTCAAGGTGTAAAAAACGGAGTAGACTTAATATTAATAGAAACTATGACAGATCTATATGAAGCAAAGGCTGCCATATTAGCTGCTAAAGAAAATTCAAATTTGCCAGTATTTTGTACGATGAGCTTTGAAAAAGATAAAAGAACATTTACAGGATGTAGTATTTTGTCTATGGTTATGGTGTTACAAGGATTAGGCGTAGATGCTTTAGGAGTTAATTGTTCATTAGGTCCTAAAGAATTAGAACCTATAGTAGAGGAAATATTAAAGATTTCTAAAGTGCCAGTTATGGTTCAAGCGAATGCAGGATTACCATCTATAGTTAATGGAAAGACAATTTTTAATATTTCTCCAGAAGAATTTGCTTTATATGGAAGAAGGTTTGTAGAAAAGGGTGTACGAATAATAGGCGGATGTTGTGGAACAACAGATAAGCATATAAAGAGTTTGGTCAATGGATTAGACAATGTTTTAGTAAAAGAAATAAAATATTGTCCCATAAACTGTATATGTACTCCTACAAATTCAGTGATAATTAATGGAGTAAAGGTAATAGGTGAAAGAATAAACCCAACAGGGAAAAAAGCTTTTAAAGATGCTTTAGTTAAAGGGAATATAGATTATATATTAAAAGAAGCCATAGTTCAAGTGGAATCGGGTTCAGATATTTTAGATGTAAATGTAGGATTGCCAGAAATAGATGAAGAGGAAACTATGGTTAAAGTTATTAAAGAAATACAGGGGGTATTGAATATTCCTCTTCAAATTGATTCCACTAATCCTAAAGTCATTGAAAAAGGATTGAGAATATATAATGGAAAAGCAATAGTGAATTCAGTAAATGGTGAAGATAAAAGTCTAGATAGCATCCTTCCCATAGTAAAAAAATATGGTGCTTCTGTAATAGGTCTTACATTAGATGAAAGAGGAATTCCACCAACTGCACTTGAAAGATTTAAAATTGCAGAAAAAATTGTAAAAAGAGCAAAGGAATATAATATATCTGAGGAGGATATTTATATAGATTGTTTAACATTAACTGCTGCAGCACAGCAAGAAGGAGTTAAAGAAACATTAAAAGCTATTGAGATGGTAAAGGGCAGGTTGAAGGTAAAAACTGTATTAGGTGTATCTAACGTATCTTTTGGACTTCCAAACCGTGAATTACTAAATAAGACATTTTTGGCAGCCAGTATATATGCAGGTTTGGATTTAGCCATAATAAATCCAATGAATAAAGAAATGATGGATACTATAATATCATCCAGAGTACTGTGGGATGAAGATAAGGGAGCAAAAGAATATATTAATTCCTTTGAAAGTATAGAAGACAAAAGTAATTCAAAAGACACTCAGGATATTAAAGAGGATTTATTTAATATAATTTTGAAGGGAATAAAAGAGGAAGCTAAAGATGCAACTAGAAGGTTACTTACTTATAAAGAGCCTTTAAATATAGTTAATGAATATATAATTCCTGCACTAGATTTAATTGGAGAAAGATATGAAAATGGAGATATATTTCTTCCCCAATTAATACGTTCAGCAGAAACTGTAAAGAATTCTTTTGAAATCATAAAAGAAGATTTAAGTATAGATTCAAAAGAACAAATTTCCAAAGGGAAGATAATATTGGCTACTGTAAAAGGAGATATTCATGATATTGGCAAAAACATAGTGAAGGTTTTATTGGAAAATTATAATTATGAAATTATAGATTTGGGAAAAGATGTACCTAAGGAAAAGATAGTGAAAGAAGCAATAAAAAATGATGTTAAATTAATAGGGCTAAGTGCTTTAATGACTACAACGGTTAAAAATATGGAAGATACTATTAAGGACTTGAAGGAGGAAAACCCAGAGTTTGTAGTTATGGTAGGAGGAGCTGTATTAAATCATGACTATGCCAATATGATAAACGCAGATTTCTATGCTAAAGATGCAAGGGAGGCCGTGAATATAGCGAGAAAAGTATTAGGATAAAATTAAAGATATAATAAAAAATGATTTAATAATAAAAAGGAGCTTTTATAAGCTTCTTTTTTTATGTGATTTTTAAATTACCATAGTAACATTTCATTATAGAATCTATTTATATATTGAAAGGTGAAAAAGTCGACTAAAGTAATCTTTAAAAAACAAAAAATAATAGGAGGTTTTATTTATGGCAAAAGTATTTTTAGATGCAGGGCATGGAGGACATGATCCAGGGGCATTAGGTAATGGATTGAGAGAAAAGGATATAGCATTATCAGTAACATTAAAGATAGGTAATATCTTAAAAAATCATGGAGTAAATGTAGGGTATTCTAGGACTACAGATGTATTCTTAGAATTAGCAGATAGGGCTACAAAAGCAAATAGTTTTGGTGCAAATGTATTTGTATCAGTTCATTGTAATTCTTTCACTGATTCATCAGCAAAAGGAGTTGAGACTTATAGTTATCCAGAAAGTACAACAGGTGCTAACTTATCAAAATCTATACAAAATAATATAATATCAAGTGGTGTATATACAGCAAATAGAGGAACAAAGACAGCAAACTTTGCAGTTCTAAGACTAACTAATATGCCAGCAGCTTTAGTAGAGTTAGGGTTTATATCTAATGCACAGGATGCTAATATATTAAAAAATAGACAAGATGAATTAGCAGTAGCAGTATCTAAGGGAATATTAAATTATCTTGGAATCCCATATAAAGATGGTGGTTCTGGTTCAACCCTTTATAGAGTACAGGTAGGAGCATTCTCAGTAAGAGCAAATGCTGATAATCTTGCCAATGAACTTAAAGGAAAAGGATATAGCCCAATAGTAGTTACAGTAGGAGGATTATATAAAGTACAAGTAGGGGCATTTAGTGTTAGAGCCAATGCAGAGGCTTTAGTAAAAGAACTTAAATCTAAGGGATATGAGGCAATGATAGTAACAGCCTAATGAAAACAAAGGCTAGGGAAAACCAAGGCACTGAAAAAGTTTTAGTAGAATAGAACAAAAGGCATAACTCCTACAACTATAGTTGTAGGAGTTATGCCTTTTGTTGTAAAACATAGAATATACTAATTAATGAAGGTAATTGTAATACTAAAAGAACAAATGAAAATGCTTTTAAATACAAAAAGATAAATGAAATAATTTGATTTTTCATTTGTTTATGATGAATTGGTATGTTTGAATGGAATAATTTTGCAAGAAGTATGGTAAACCAGTAAGATTATAATGTTAGGGTGTTATCAAATTTATCTATAGTGGTAGGTTATTCCATAGATAGAATTAATTGGACAATACTCTTCTTGGGATATAAACTTTATTAAGGTAATTATTAATATAACAATTATGGGAGGGTATTATGAAGAAGAAAATTGCGTTTTTATTGATTACGATACTGCTATTTGTATCTTTAGTTGGATGTGGAGATAGTGGAGTTAGTTCAACAGTAGAAGATAATAAATTTAAAGCACAAATGACCTTTAACGGTTCATCTACTTTAGCACCTGTAATATCAGCTATAGCAACAGAGTTTATTGAGTCAAATACTACATGGAACAATGTAGATTCTAGTTTTCCAGAAGAAAATATATCTATATATGTATCAGCAGGTGGGTCAGGTGCTGGAGCTAAATCAGTAATAGAAGGAACTAGTGATTTTGGTATGTTAGCTAGAGAAGTAAAAGGTGAAGAAAAAGAAAAGATAGGAGATATAAAGGAATTTGTCTTAGGTATAGATGCTTTAACAATTTCCATAAATCCAGAAAATCCATTAGTGAAACTAAAGGACAGTTTAAGTACTGAAGAAATAATGAAAATATTCTCAGGAGAATATAAGTATTGGAATGATTTAGATGAAAGCCTTGAGCATAAAGAAATTGTAGTCGTTATTAGAGATTTAGGTGGCGGAGCACATGAAGTATTTCAAAAAAGCATAATGGGAGATGTACAAGTAAGAGAAGATGCAATTCAATCTCCATCAATGGGTGCTTTAGTTACAAAAATTATTGAAAATAAAGACGCTATTGGTTATGCTTCATATGGTATGGTAAATCAAAATCAAGGGAAACTTATACCTTTGAAAGTAGATGGAATAGAACCAACAGAAGAAAATATAGTTAATGGATCATATAAGGTATCAAGACCTCTTATTGCAATAAAAAAAGGGGAGTTAACACAAGAACAGCAAGCATTTATGAACTTCGTTTTATCAGATGAAGGGTCACAAATGATTGAGAATATGGGGTTTGTACCAGCAAATTAGAATTAGGGGCTATAAAGCCCCTATTTTTTGAGGTGGTTAGGTGAAAAAAATAGAAAATAGTATTTTTAAAGGAATAGTAAGATTTCTAACTTTATTTTCTGTATTAATACTCTCTTTTATTATAGTTTTTATCTTAAAGGAAAGTATTGTATTTTTTAAAGAAGTATATATAATTAAATTTATTTTTGGAAGGAAATGGAATCCATTAGGATCTGCTGACAAATTGGCTATATTCCCTATAATATTAGGTACTATATATGTATCAGTTATAGGAATTATTATAGCATTACCTATTGGTATAGGGAATGCTATTGTTTTATCTAGTTATACAGATGGAAAGGTCAAAAGGGTAATTAGAAGTATAGTAGATATATTAGCAGGTATACCATCTGTGATTTATGGATTTATTGGTTTGTTAGTACTTGTAAAATTTTTAGAGATAAAGTTTGAATTTCCTACAGGTGAGTCAGTATTAGCAGGAGGAATAGTTCTATCTATTATGATGCTGCCATTTATTATTTCCACATGTGAAGAATCTATGGAAAAGGTATATGCTGAATATTCAGGATATTCAAATGCCTTAGGAGTATCTAAAAGTTATATGATTCGGAAGATAGTTTTACCTAATAGTAAAAGGAGTATTTTAGCCTCTATAGTACTAGCATTAGGTAGGGGTATGGGAGAGACTATGGCTGTAATGATGGTAATAGGTAATGCACCTATAATGCCTAAGTTGTTAGGGAAATGTCAAACCATACCTTCCTTAATTGCCCTGGAAATGGGAATGGCAGAGGTTGGGAGCCTACATTATCATGGTCTTTATGCTTCAGGATTTATACTTATGATGATTTTGTTAATTATTAATATAATTTTATATATAATAAAAAGAAAATTAATATAAAGGTTGAAATATATGAAAGAAAAAATTGAAGATAAAATATTTAAATTATGGATTATATCTAGTACCATAATAGTTGTCACAATTATAGTATTTGTTTTGGGGTATATTTTAAGGAAAGGTTTTGGAGCTATAGACTTAGAATTTATTTTTGGCAATCCCAAGGGTATACCATTAGGAGTAGAAGGTGGAATATTTCCTGCTATTATTGGTAGTTTATTATTGATGATTTTATCATGTATTTTTGCATCAATATTAGCTATTTCAACTGCTATTTACACAGTATTCTACTGTAGTTTTAGGAAAGTAAGAGATATTATTCATTTAATAATACAGTGTATGGCTGGTGTGCCTTCCATAGTATTAGGAATGTTTGGATATACTTTATTGATTTTATATCTTAGAATTAATAGGTCTCTTTTAACAGCAGCCATAACATTAGGGATTATGATATTTCCATATATTGAGGTCAGAGTAGAAAAGATACTTAATGAAGTTAATTCTAGTATAATCAATTCTTCTTATGCCTTAGGAATTTCAAAATTTCATACTATTATTAGATTAATCTTACCAATATGCAAAGCTGATATTATTTCGGCAATTCTTCTAGCAGGAGGATTTGCCATGGGAGCTACAGCACCAATAATATTAACAGGGGCTGTGATTTTCGCACCAATACCCCAATCCATATTTTCACCTGTTATGGCTCTTCCATTTCATCTCTATATATTAACAGGAGAGGGAATATCCCTTCAGAATGCTTATGGAACTGCTGCAGTACTTATTATAATATTACTATTAATAAATATTCTATCATTGATTATAGGCAGAAGAAAGGAGCATAGATAGATGGAAATAATAAAGGTAAATAATTTAAATGTAAGTTATGGAAATAAGTTAATATTAAAAAATTTGTCAATGCCCTTTATTAAAAATAAGATTACAGCAATTATAGGACCATCAGGATGTGGAAAATCTACATTTCTTACAACACTTAATTTAATGTTAGAGGAATATGATGGAAAATATAATGGAGAAATTCTTTTCAAAGATAAGGATATTAAAGCTTATGATAAAGATGAAATAAGAAAAATGATAGGTATGGTATTTCAAAAACCTACACCATTTCCCTTATCCATATATAAAAATATGACATATGCACCTATATATTATGGAGTACGAGATAAACAAGAATTAAGAAACTTAGTAGAAAGCAATCTAAAAAAAGTGGGACTTTTTGAGGAAGTAAGTAATGAATTAAACATGTCAGCTATGAAATTATCGGGAGGACAACAACAAAGGCTTTCCATAGCAAGAGCCTTAACCGTGGAGCCTGAAGTATTGCTATTAGATGAGCCTTGTTCTGCATTAGATATAAAGAACACTGCAATTATTGAAGAAATGTTATTAGAGCTTTCTAAGGAATATACCATAATAATAGTAACCCATAATTTATCTCAAGCAAAAAGAATATCAGATTATGTTGCATTTGTTTTAGATGGAGAGCTGATAGAATATGGACATACAAATGAAGTATTCTACAATCCACAGGATAAACGAACAAAAGAATATCTAGATGGAATATATGGATAGATTTAGTAGGAGGAATACAAATGATATTATATGAAATACCCGGTAGAGATAATATAGCAGTTGAAAATATTGTATTTGATTATAATGGTACAATTGCAGTGAATGGAAAGTTAATTGATGGAGTGAAGGAATTAATAAATGAATTAGCAAAATATGCGAAAGTCCATATCTTAACAGCTGATACCTATGGAACTGTGGCAAAGGAATGTGTTTATATTGATGCTGAAGTTATAACTTTTCCAAAAGAAAATGCAGGTAAATCAAAGAAAGAGATAGTAAGAAGTCTTGGTGGTCATAAGACCATATGTCTAGGTAATGGATATAATGATATTTTAATGTTTGAAGAGGCTATATTATCTATTGCAATAGTAGAAGGAGAAGGTGCTTGTGGAAAACTATTATCTAAGGCAGATATAGTTACTAGGTCTATTGAGGAAGGAATAGAAATATTGCTTAATAAGAATATGGTGAAGGCAACACTTAGGACTTAGAAGGAAAAAATCACTCTGTATTTTTATCAATTTATTAAAAACTGTTTTATTATTATATTGATCTATAAAAAAGAACCACATTTCATTGTGTTGAGTTAAAGGCAATGAAATGCGGTTCTTTTCATTATATAAATTGTTTCATGTCAACTTGTAATTATTTTTTTAATGGAACATTAGTACATAGGGGTTCTTTATTTTTATAGAAAATATTTAATATTTGAATCTGCCATATAAAGGAGAAGGGTATTATTATTTATTCAAAATAAAATGTTACTAAGCTTATTGCAGGATTTTAATTAACATATCTATATATTTTAGAAGATACAATATATTTCAGTGAACATTCAGAGTAGTCTGACATATAAATATAGAGTAAATAATATTAGCAAATCTTCTGGAAGGTTGAGGTGCAAAGTCCTAAAATTTAAAATGAAATACAATGACAGTTCAGCCACCAGATTATGAAAAGAAAGAGAAAGGAGGGAATTGTTATCATAATAAAAGGAGGTGTAATTTGATTAACTTAAATCTTCTATGATATTTATTAATTAAAATCTTAAAAATTAGGGGGAATATAATTTGGTAACGTTTTTTAAGTCAAGAAAAAGTAAATCTGTTGTATCCATGATGATAGCAATGTTTTTGATGCTTAGTTCATTTGTATCCTTTGCTGAGAATCTAGATACAAATCAAAGAAATCAGGAATTGTTAAAGGATAAGGTATCAAGTGAAGTATTTGATAGGTTTGATTCTGGGGAAGATAAGGTTGAAGTTTTAGTTAAATTAAGAGAACAAGCCGATGTAGAAAAAATAGCTAATGATGAAAGATTGCAGTTAAATTCTTTAAGGATTGATAATGATGAAATGAAATTATTGACTAGAGAAGCAGTCATTGATGAGTTAGAAAGTACTGCTGAAAGAACACAATATAGATTGTTACAATATATTGAAACTGAAACTAAAAATGGTAATATAGAAGAATATGAGTCCTATTATATAGTCAATATGATATATATAAAAGCTACGCAGGATGTAGTTAATAGAATAGCACTTATGAATGATGTAGAAAAAGTTTATTTTAATGAAAAAGTATACCTGAATGATTATACTAGAGAGCCAGAAGGTGTAATTGAGATATTAGAAGAAACAGATATAGTACAAGAAACTGACGCTGAGGAGGGTAAACTTGAAGTTATTGAAGAAGCAATGAAAGAAACCATAGCAAGTGATATTACCCCTAAAGCTGTATTACCGTCAGATATTGAATGGAATATAAAAATAGTAAATGCTGATAAAGTATGGAGCACATATGGGATTAATGGTACAGGTGTTGTAATAGGTATGATTGATTCAGGAGTAACATGGAATCACCCAGCCTTGAAAAATAAATATAGAGGGTATAATCCAGCAACTGGAGCAGTAAATCATAATGGGAACTGGTATGATGCATATGCTGGAAGAACAACCCCATATGATGATTCACAATCACCACATGGTACTCATGTTATGGGTACTATATTAGGGCAAGAACCATCAGGTAGAAACGCAATAGGTGTTGCACCTGGAGCTAAATTTATAGTTGCAAAAGGATTAGGCCCAAATGGAGGATCTGCAAACCAATTAATATCAGCAGGACAATGGATGCTTAAACCAGGTGGAAATGCTGCAAATGCACCAGATATAATTAATAATTCATGGGGTGGCGGTACTGGAATTAATGACTGGTTTAGAGGAGTAGTAAGATCATGGAGAGCGGCAGGAATTGTTCCAGTATTTGCTGCTGGAAATCAGCTTAGAGGAGAACCAGCTCCATGGCCAGGATCAATATCCTTACCATCATCATATCCAGAAAGTTTTGCAGTGGCAGCTACAGATTCATCTAATAGAAGGGCAAGTTTTTCTAAACTAGGACCTTCACCTTATGATAGTAATATACCAAAACCAGATATATCAGCTCCAGGAGTAAATATACGTTCATCAGTAATTAATGGATATGAAAGTGGTTGGAGCGGTACATCAATGGCAGCTCCCAATATTGCAGGAGTGGCGGCATTGATATTAGAAGCAAATCCAAATCTTTCAGTAATCCAAGTAGAAAATGTAATTAAAAACACTGCTACGCCTTTAACAGATACCACATACCGTACATCACCTAATATGGGATACGGATATGGTCTAGTAAATGCACTTAGAGCAGTAGAAAGTGTATCAAGATTACGATCATTACAACCAATAGAAACCAGCATATTAACAGGTAGGATAACCAATAGTAAAGGAGAAGCTATTTCAGATGCAAGTATAATAATAGATGATACATTATTATATACTACAACTAACAGCACTGGCTATTACACTATAGAAAATATACCTGCTGGGTCTTATACAGTAACAGTAACAGCTACAGGATATAATTCTATATCAGGTAATATAACTATAAATGTGAATCAAGAAATAACAGCCAATGGTACAATGGTTCTAAATACAGAACCAGTGCAAACTGGTACAATAGCAGGTAGAGTAATAGATTATAATACAGGAGAAGTTATTTCAGATGCAAAAGTAGATATTGATGGCACTTCACTTTATGTATATACAGATAATGATGGATATTTTATATTAAATAATGTACAAGAAGGAGTACAAACCATTTGGATATCAGGACATGAACACAGTGCTGTTTCAGGTAATCTTACAGTCACATCAGGAAAAATTATAAATGTTATGGCTAGATTAGTACCAAGTAGTGAATATAAATCAATAGTAGAAGATGAAATAACTGAGCCAATATTAGAGCCGATTATTGAATTACCAATCGTTGAGCCACCAAAAGTTGATATGTAGACAGAGGTACTGGAGTTTTGTCTTACACAAAATCACCTATCAATACTGATAGGTGATTTTGCATATATTGATATTTGATGATTGTCTTATTTATTTATATAAATTGGACTAATCCTAATGAGATATAGTTACTGACTAGGGTCTAAAAAAGAGGCTGTTTCATAACTATTCTAAAGTTATGAAACAACCCCTTTTTTATTTAATAGATAAAAAGAGAGACCTAAATTAAATGGAGAATTTTTATAAATAAGCAATATTCTTTTGATATATTGATATGAGACAATACATTTGTGACAAGTAAATATGAAAAAAGGAAAGACCTCTGATATAATGTTGTTTACCATAACAAACAAAAATCGGAGGGATCTTTCCTTATGAAAACAATTATAACAGAAGAGATGAGATTTCGTCAAAGGGTAGTTAAATATGCAATTAAACATGATAATAATGCTAAAGCAGCTAGAAGATACCACACTAGCCGTCAGCAAGTCCAACGTTGGAGAAAAAGATATGATGGAGATGTAAGATCTTTGGCAAATAAAAGCAGAAGACCACAATTTCATCCTAACCAACATACTCAAGAAGAGTTGGACTTAATAAAGCATAAACATAGATACCATCAGCATGAAGGATATGCACAAGTGTATCGGAAGTTAAGGGATGCAGGGTATAAAAGAACTTATGACTCTATGTGTAGACAGCTAAGAAAAATGAAATTAAACGTAGCCAAGAAAAGAGCTAGTTATCCTAAATCTAATTATCGTAAAGATGCTACTACTTATCCTGGAGAAAGAGTGCAAATAGATGTAAAATATGTTCCAAATGAATGTATTGGTTTTGCAAGTAATCATAGTAGATACTACCAAATAACAGCTATTGATGAATATTCAAGAAAGAGATATTTAGAATTAGTTAATGAACTTAGCACATATAGTACATCTAACTTTTTAACACGATTAGAAGATAAATTAGGATTTAAAGTTGAATTGGTTCAAACTGATAATGGAATCGAATTTGTTAATGATCAAGATATTACAAATAAGAAAACTAGATTTGAAAAGTATTTAGAAAAGCTAGATATAAAACACAAACGTATTCGTCCATATTCACCATGGCAAAATGGTATAGTAGAGCGTAGTCATAGGATAGATAATGAATTATTCTACAGCAGAAGACGGTTTAGTAGCTATAAAGAAATGGAGAAGTCATTTAGAAGATATAGTAACAAATACAATAACATAGCAAGGAAAATTCTTAACTTTAAGACGCCAAATGAAATAGTTGAGGAGTACTTCTCTAAAAATGCTGCTTAAGATGGTATTACTAATAATTATTTAATCAAGGATCGCTATCGCTTTCCTCCTTGACAAAATAATTACTAGCAATTTAAGAAAACCACAGCATTATTCAGAGAAAATTTTTCAGAGGTCTGTGTCACATATGTTTGACTTCTCTAGAAAATAAGCAATATTCTTTTGATATATACACTTCATTGAAATCCATGCTATAATTAGAATATAGATAATTTGTAATTAAACAAATAGGTAATGGTAAAATAAACATACATTACATAGTTTAGGAGGCAAAAATGACTGAAGTTATTGTACATAAAATGAAATATTATGGTGGAAAAGTGAATTCAGACATAGATGTAGTTAATTATAGTAATGAATATTATAATGATTATCGAAGAATTAGTTGTGACTGCTTTCGGAATTTAAGAATAGCTACAAACTTAAACCCAGATTCATTTTACACACAAGAGGAAATGAACGAAAAGAGACATAATGTTTTTATTATGTTTATAGATCAAGAAATGGTAGGTTCTGTTGAAACACATGAGAATATAATAGATCATTTGTTTGTTAATCCTAAATATCAAAATAAAGGATATGGAAAGAAACTTTTATTTTTTGCTATTAATCATCTACAGGAAACAGGAACTGATGAAATTATTTTATTTGTTGCAGACTTGAATAAAGAAGCTATTCAGCTATATTTGAATAACGGATTTAAATGTATAAACACAACAATAGAAAATTGGGGATAATAAGCACAATTTATAGCAAATTTCTTTTGCAATATATTTTTATAGGATTACAAATTAATTTATTTTTAAACTTATTTGATATATTGGTGTTAGTATAATATTGTAGACACGATTTTCCGAATACTATAAAATATAGAAAAGGAAGGAAGTGTCTAGAATGTCAAAAAGGTATACAGAAGAATATAAAAATACCATTGTAGAACTTTATAATTCCGGTAAAACACTTGCTGAGCTTAATAGTGAATATGGCCTACCTAAATCTACAATATTAACATGGGTAAAGAAGGCTGAACCCATAGCAGTAGATAACAATAAAACAATTACACAAGCTGATTATCAAGCCATGCTTAAGAAGATGGCTAGAATAGAAGAGGAAAACGAAATATTAAAAAAAGCCATGGCCATATTTGCAAAGAAGTAAGCTCAATATATAAGTTCATTACTGATAATAAAGATATACATGATATAAAACTAATGTGTGAAGTATTAAAAGTATCTAGAAGTTCATATTACAAGCACCTCAATAAAAAAGAAAGCAAAAGAAGTATTGAAAATAGATTTCTAGAAAATGAAATTCTAAATATATATAAAGCTAGTAAATCTCGGTATGGAGCTCCTAAGATATATGAAAAACTAAAGGCTAATGGTGTATTTATAAGTCTTAAAAGAACTCAAAGGCTTATGAACAAGCTGGGTATAAAATCAATAGTATGTAAGAAATTTAGACCACATTCATTAAAAACTAAAGTTGAAAGTAGAGAAAACATAATCAATAGAGACTTCTCTACAGCTGGGATCAATCAGAAATGGGTAACTGATATTACCTATATTCATACAATTAAAGACGGCTGGTGCTATCTTGCTTCCGTTATGGATCTTAATAGTAGGAAGATAGTTGGATACTCTATGTCTAAAAGTATAGATACTAAATTGGCTATAAAGGCTTTAGATAATGCCTATAAGCTTCAGAAACCTGCTGAAGGTCTAATTCTTCATAGTGATCTAGGAAGTCAATATACAAGTTATGAATTTGAGAAATATGTTAAAGAGCACAAACTAATTCACTCCTTTAGCGGTAAAGGAAACCCCTATGATAATGCTTGTATAGAATCCTTTCACTCAGTATTGAAGAAAGAAGAAGTTAATCTAGTTAAGTATTTCGATTTTGATGTTGCCAGGCTTGCAATATTTGAGTATATTGAATCATGGTATAACAGAGAAAGAATACATAGCTCCTTAGGCTATATCACTCCCCAAGAATGGGAAGATAATTCTAAGAGGGTTGCATAAAGTTTATTCGAGAAAATGTGTCTACTATATTGACATAGGTCCAATTTAATAGAACTATATTAGAATGTAAATGTAGATTGTGGAGTTGTAGAAATAAAAAAGAGTGTAATTTAATAGAACTATATTAGAATGTAAATTTTGCTAATGTAATATTTGCTGATACATTTATTATCATTTAATAGAACTATATTAGAATGTAAATGTACACAATAATAATTCTTTTCCAAGTAAATATTCTATTTAATAGAACTATATTAGAATGTAAATAGACTATTCAAGGCATTATCTGCTTTATCTTTTAGGATTTAATAGAACTATATTAGAATGTAAATACAAGAAATAGGAATAACGGGAACTACAGCACTTGAATTTAATAGAACTATATTAGAATGTAAATTAATATAGCGATTGAGTATCTTTTACTTTTGCCCCTATTTAATAGAACTATATTAGAATGTAAATAGCATTGGATCATGAATCATCATAATAGCGTTTCTAATTTAATAGAACTATATTAGAATGTAAATTGCAAGTGTTTTGATTGTTAGAAGTTTATAAAAACAAAAAAAGATAGGATTTAATTCCTATCTTTTCTTTTATATTCTACTGTTTGTGCGAGAAGAACTAATGCCGGTGGCCGGATTCGAACCGGCACGGTGTTGCCACCGGTGGATTTTGAGTCCACTACGTCTGCCAATTCCATCACACCGGCAAATACATTACTCAAATATAATAGCATAAAATACTAAAATAATCAATATTTTATTTTACCTTTTGTTTACTGAAATTATGTTTTGAGGTATACTATAAAGTAGTAAAGAATGGAGTGATCTAATGGATAAGAAAAAATTGATGATTATAGATGGAAGTGCTTTAATACATAGAGCATTTTATGCTCTGCCCTTATTGTCCAATAAAAATAATGTATATACAAATGGAGTTTATGGATTTTTAACAATGTTATATAAAGTGGAAGAGGAAATTAATCCGGATTATATATGTGTAGTTTTTGATAAAAAAGGACCTACTTTTAGACATGAACAATATGAACAATATAAAGGACATAGACAGGCTACACCTTCAGAACTAGTACAACAATTTCCAATTATAAGAGAAATACTTGATGCTATGAACATAAAATATTTAGAGGTTACAGGATTTGAGGCAGATGATATAGCAGGTACATTAGCTAAAGTAGGTGAAAAGGAATCAATGGAAGTTGTTCTAGTAACTGGAGATAAAGATTATCTTCAACTTGCTACAGATAATACAAGAGTTTTAATTACTAGAAAAGGTATTACAGAAATAGAGGAATTTAATAGAAATAAAATAATAGAAGTATATGGAATTACTCCAGAACAACTTATTGACTTAAAGGGATTAATGGGAGATCAATCCGATAATATTCCAGGAGTACCAGGAATTGGTGAAAAAACTGGACTAAAATTATTAAAAGAATATGGTACAATTGAAAATATATATGAAAATATAGAAAATATTAGTGGAAAAAAACTAAAAGAAAACTTAACTGAAAATAAGGACCTCGCTTTTTTAAGTAGAAAGCTTGGAGAAATTATAACTTCTGTACCTATAGAAGTTGGTCTTGAAGATTTAAAGACTAAGGAGCCAGATTGGGAAGTGTTAAGAAAGCTTTATGAAGAGCTTGAATTTAATAGTCTAATTAGTAAAATAGCAGGTGAAGATTTACAAGAAGAAGAGATATATTCTTCTCTATCTTATAATATAATAAATTATTCAAGCTATGAAGAATTAATTAGCACAATAAAAGAAGAAAATAAGTTTGGATTTAAGTTTATTGTATCAAATAATAAGTATATTGAGGATAAAATAATTGCTGTAGGGATTAAAACATCAAATTCAATGAATATTATCTATATAGATAATCAAGAAGAGTTTGCTAATAGTTTTAAATCTATATTTGAAGATAAATCAATTGAAAAGGTAGGTCATGATTTAAAATCAGATATAATTATTTTAAAAAGATTAGGAATTGAAGTAGAAAGTATTATATTTGATTCTATGATAGCTGCATATTTAATTAACCCATCTCAGACATCTTATTCTATAAATAATATAAGTAAAGAATACTTGGGTTATTATGGTAAAGACGAAGAAATGTTACTAGGAAAAGGAAAGTCTAAGAAAGGCTTTGACGAACTAAGTAAGGAAGAAATAGGAGATTATTTAGCATTTCTATTAGATACAGTTTTCAATATAGAAGATAATATGAAAAAGATTGTTGAAGAGCAGGAAATGCTGGAACTTTACTATGATGTGGAATTGCCTTTAGTTGAAGTGTTAAGCAGTATGGAATATTATGGATTTAAAATAGATAAGGAAGAATTAAATGGACTTAGAGAAGAATATAATGAAGAGATAGATACTTTAACAAGGGATATATATGAATTAGCGGATATAGAATTTAACATTAATTCACCTAAACAATTAGGAGAAATCTTATTTGAAAAATTATCTTTACCAGTTATTAAGAAGACAAAAACAGGATATTCTACAGATGTAGAAGTTCTAGATAAATTAAAAGAACAGCATCCTATAATCAATAAAATTCTTAGATATAGACAAATTGTAAAATTAAAATCAACATATATAGATGGATTATTGAATCTTTTAAACAAAGATACAGATAGGATTCACTCAAGTTTTAACCAGACTATAACTACTACAGGAAGAATAAGCAGTACAGAACCAAATCTACAGAATATACCAATAAGGACTGAGGATGGAAGAAAAATTAGAAAAGCTTTTATTGCAGAAAATAAAGACTATATTTTAGTAGATGCAGACTACTCTCAAATCGAATTAAGAGTATTAGCACATATATCTAGGGATTCAAAATTAATTGAAGCATTTAATACTAATGAAGATATTCATACAAAGACGGCTTCAGAAGTATTTAATGTGCCAAGAGAAGAAGTTACATCTTTAATGAGAAGCAATGCCAAGGCTGTAAACTTTGGAATAATCTATGGAATATCTGATTTTGGATTATCAAGGGATTTAAATATTTCAAGAAAAGAAGCAAAAGAATATATTGATAACTATCTAAGAAATTATGAAAAGGTTAAGGAATATATGGAAAATATAGTTGAGTTGGGGAAAGCTAATGGATATGTAGAGACTATACTCCATAGAAGGAGATATATACCAGAACTTAAAGCTAAAAACTTCAATATCAAATCTTTTGGAGAACGTATAGCTATGAATACTCCAATTCAAGGTTCAGCCGCAGATATAATAAAGGTAGCAATGGTTAAAGTATATAATGAGTTGAAGAATAGGAATCTAAAATCAAAATTAATATTACAAATCCATGATGAACTTATAATTGAAGCAGATAAAGAGGAAGTAGAAGAGGTAAAGGAACTGATGAAGAGTATAATGGAAAGTTGTATAAAATTAGATGTACCTCTTATAGTTGATTTAGAAACAGGTGACAGTTGGTATGAAACAAAATAATTGTATATTAATAGGATTGACAGGCGGAATATCTTCAGGTAAATCTACTGTATCTCATATAATAAAAGAAAAAGGGTATCCATTAATTGATGCCGATAAAATTGCTAGAGAAGTAGTTGAAATAAACAAACCAGCATATATAGAAATAGTTAAGGAATTTGGAAAAGAAATATTACTAAAAAATAAATCTATAAATAGAAAAGAACTGGGAAATATTATATTTATGGATAGGATTTCTAAGGAAAGATTAGAAAGTATAATTCATCCCTATATTTTTCAAGAAATTAAAAATGAAATAGATAAGCTTAGTATTTATAATTCTACTATATTTCTGGATATTCCTTTATTATTTGAGCAATATGAATTATGGAAGGAATATGACATTAAATTTAATGAAATATGGGTGGTATATCTTGATAAAACTACTCAATTAGATAGATTGATGAAAAGAGATAGCATTTCAAAAGAAGAAGCACTTAGAAAAATGGAATCACAAATGGATATAGAAATTAAAAAAGCAAAATCTTCCAAGACAATTGATAACAGCGGAGATATGAAGTTTTTAGAAAAACAGATAGATAAATTACTAGAGAAATTAATCTAATCTTGGAGGGGTTCTTTGTTGTTCAAAATAAGAAAATTAATTAAAAAAACTATTATATTTTTTACTATTATTATTTTAATAATTGTTGGTGGTCTTGTAGTCTTGACTACTAAATATCCAATAGGATATAAAAGTGCCATAGTAAAATATTCTAATGAATATAATTTAGATCCTTATTTAGTAGCATCAATTATTAATGTAGAAAGCAAATATGATAAAAATGCTATATCTAGTAAAGAAGCCAAGGGTCTAATGCAAATAGCACCACAAACAGGACAGTGGGCAGGTGAAGTTCTAGGAATAGAAAATTATAATGCTGAAATGTTATTTGATCCTGAAGTAAATATTAGAATAGGTACATGGTATCTCAATAATCTTTTTACGGAATTTAATGGAGATTTAGATTTAGTTCTGGCAGCTTACAATGCAGGAAGTGGAAATGTAAGTAAGTGGCTAGACAATGAAGAATATTGTAGAGATGGAGTTACTTTGTCAGTTATTCCATTTAAGGAAACTAAGGATTATTTAGTAAAAATACAGGACAATTATAAAGTTTATAGTTCAGTATATAAGGAATATATAATGAATCCTACAGATAAAGACTCTTTATATATTAATCTATTGCATAATATTAGAAGGGTTTTAAAAGAATTAATGAGAAACATATAATGAGGTGAATAGATGAAATATAAAAAAAATTTATCTTTATTTCTTGTAATATTAATGGTTACTATGACCATAGGTTGTAGTGAAGATAGTATGGTTTTAGGAAATAATAAGGATATGAATTTACTTGAAGAAGGAGAAGGGACTAGTGACTATACACCTGTCCCAGGAGGACAAGCAATACTTCCATTGACCAATTTTAATACTCTAAATCCCCTTCTAACTGAAAATAGTAACTATTACTTTTTTAGTAAACTTATATTTGAAGGTTTATTTGAATTTGATAATAATTTAAATATAACAAATCAATTGGCTGAATCCTATAATATAAAAGACAATGGAAGAATTGTTGAGATTCAATTGAGAAAAGATGTTCTTTGGCATGACGGACAAAAATTTAGTGCTGAAGATGTGGCTTTTACTATAGATACTATTAAATATGCTAGTTTAGATAGCACATATAAACAGATGTTTTCAAATTCATTGGGAGTATATGGACAAGGTGATATAAAAAACATCTTAAATGTAAATATTACTGGTACAAATAGTTTAAATATTACATTTGATAAATCTCTTGGTAATAATCTGGAAGTTTTAACATTTCCTATAATACCTAAACATATTTTCAATTCAGCAGGTAATAGTAGATATATTAAGGCGTTGGAAGTAAATAACTATAAGCCAATAGGTACTGGACCATTTAAATTTGACTCATATGAAAAGATGAAAGAAATAAAATTAATAGCTAATGATGACTATTGGAACGATAGACCTTATATTGATGAAATATTGGGTATGGTATTTGAAAGTGAAGAAGACATACTAACTGCTTTTGAAACTGGACAAATCAGCATGGCTACCACTGTAGATGTTGACTGGGATAAGTATGCTCAGAATAATAGAATAAATATATTAGAATTTGTTTCTTCTAATTATGAGTTTTTAGGATTTAACTTTGGAAAAGAATTATTCTCGGGAGAGAAAGGGGAAGGTCTGCGAAGAGCAATAGCCTATGCCATAGATAGACAAGCTATTATTCAAAAGGTATATTTAGGACATGGCACTCAAGTGGATGTACCAATACATCCAGACTCTTGGCTTTTATCTGATAATGCAAATAAATTTGGTTATAATATAGATTTAGCAAAAGCAGAGTTAAGCAAGATAGGTTTTAAAGATATGGATAATGATGGAATTATAGAAGATGAAAGTGGAAATAAGATTTTCCTTAAAATCTTAACTAATTCCTATAATATTACAAGGCTAAAGACTGCAGAGATGATAAAGGATGATTTAAGAAAAGTTGGAATACTGGTTAGTATATATCCAGAAAATAATAAAAGCAATAGTATCACTAGAGATGATATAGATAAACAATGGGAATTAGTAAATAATCATTTAGCATCAGGAGATTATGATATAGCACTTCTTGGATGGCAATTATCTGTAATTCCTGACTTATCCTTTGCTTTCCATAGTTCAAGGATTTCTCAAAATACAAACTTTATTAGATATTCCAGAGAAAATATGGACAACTTGCTTCAGAAAACTTCTACTGCTGGAACAAGAGAAGAAAAATTAAAGTCCTATAGTGAATTGCAGGAATTAATTACTAAAGATCTACCTTATGTAAGTTTATTCTTCAGAAATAAGGCTTTATTAATAGATAGCAAAATAATAGGAGACTTAAATCCTAGATTATTTAACCCATATAAGGGTATAGAAAAAGCCTATATACCAGAAGAATTCCAGTAATAATGTATTGAAAAAAAGTTGAAAATATAGTAAAATCATATTGTTATTAATAAGATGCGAGTATGCTGGAATTGGCAGACAGGCATGTTTGAGGGGCATGTATCAGAAATGATGTGTGGGTTCAAGTCCCACTACTCGCACTAAAAATTAGATATTCAAATTATAATATAATGACAAGGGTTTTGAATGAGAAATTCAAGACCCTTGTTTTTTTATTTAATAGGAAAGTCCTACTTTCCTATTAAATAAAGAAAGGCAGCTCAAGAATTTTGTGCATGCCAATAAATCCTAATGAAGATTAGACTATTTTTTATATTCGTAATGAGTCCTACGAATGCCTGTATAGGATTTTGGATTCATGATACCATCACAAACCTGACATGTTGAGACTATAATTCTGATAACGTATTGTGGCAAAAATGATAAATAGGGCGAGTTGACCACAGGATATAGTGATTTTGGAGCGAATATAGGGGAGGGAATTAGTGAAAAAATACCGTTTTTATCCACTGTTTTTAGGGTGATTTATAGGCGACATATGATATTTCAGAGATGATAGCTTGAAATCTAGAAATTGATATTCCAAAAAGATATGAGGAAATCTTCTAAGTTTAATAGAATATAAAGAAAATTTTATAGAAATGTGGAAGGCTGAAAATGAACCTAGGGGATATAGGTCTATGGAATTAGTAAGGATTATAGAAGATGGAGAGCCAATTGAAGAATTTGATATAGATTTATATTTTAAGATGATTGAGAAGATAATAGTATTTGGGGATTAGAAGATAGTTGTAAATTTTCTAGATGAAACAAAGATTGAATGTATAATTAAATAGTGAAGATTAAGATTTAAACCAGTTAGGATTTGGCGGGAAAATCCTAACTGGTCTTCGTTATTCGACAAAGCATGTTGAATGATGTCTAAAACAGTCGAAATCAATGTGTTGACAAAATATTTAGGGGGGGGTATAATAATCCTAAACATTAGCAAATATAAGAATGATTAAAATATTTAGAAGATTTAATTTTGGATAAATGTTTACCGTTTATGTTTGGATTGCTAATAGTGGCAGAGATTCATAAAAAGTCTAAATTTTTGTCCAAGCTATAGAAATTGATCAACTTCAGTATCTAAGTACTTAAACTTGCATAACCAGACATAGTTTTGCTTAAAATTATATCTTAAAAAGTGTTTCTTATTTAAAGATATAATGAGTATTTAAGAAACTAGTGAGACTAAAGAAAGGAGATTTGAAAAATTGAAAAATGTTGAAGCTAAATATAGAGCAGCGATATTTATTGTTCTAGCATCCCTTACAGAAGCTGCTTTTGGAATTTATATTGGAAGAATTGTAGATGCAATAAACATTCAGAATAAAGACATATTTTTTCAAAGACTTCTGTTGACTTTTGGAATCATCATTGTTAATCTCTTATTTTCTATTTTAGCAAGATCAAGTGTATATCGAAATGCCTGTCAGAAAGCTGAAAAGCTTAAGAACAAATTGTACATAAAAGAATTAAACAGAGAAAGGCATGATTCTATAGACATAGCAAATTTTACAAGTAAAGTTGATTTGGTTTACACGGATGATTTTCTAAAACGTTGGCTTATTTTCGAAAATGTTTTTGTTTTCATTTTCTCAGCTATAGCGGTTATTTCAATTAACTGGATTATGTTTTTAGTATCAATTGCTGTGTCTGTAATTCCAATGTTTGTTCCGGGCTTATTAAGAAATTATGTACAAAAGGCATCAACCGAATATAGCAATGGTAGTACAGTATATATTGGTATGGTAAGTGATACTTTGCAAGGAAGGCTTGAGATAATTAAGTATCAGGTAATTGATCATTTCTTGAAAAAACATGAATTTGCTAATAACGAATTTGAATATAAACGCTATAAGAATCGCCTAGCAAATTTTAATGCTAGCACAATAACAAGCACCGTGGGTAATTCAACTCTTCTTGTTGTATTTTTAGTAGGAGGACTACTTGCTTTTAAGAATCTAATTACAGTGGGTGGGGTTATCGGAATCATACAACTTATGAATAATATTGTCCGACCTATTGTAAGTATTGCAGGATATAAAAATGAGATTAATGCTTGTGCTCCAGTATTAACAGAATTAAATAAAAACTTAGAGGTAGAACAAATAGATGGTGAAGTTTTATTGGGAGAAAAAGAGACTAAAGAAGCATTAACTGTCAAAAATATGTCATATTCTTATTCTGATTCTGAAGGCAGGATTGTTGATGAATTTTCATTTAATTTCTTAAAAGGCAAAAAATATCTAATAAAAGGCGATAGTGGATCAGGAAAAACAACTTTGGCGAAACTATTGTCTGGTGAACTAAAACCAGATAGTGGTGAAATCCTAGTCTACAACAAGTCAATTGATTCAATGAATCGAGAACAAATCTCACGGATGATTAGCTATGTTGATCAGAAGTCATATGTTTTTAAGGATACAATATTTAACAATATCGATCTTTATCGAAACTTTACCTTAGATCAGGTTCTTAAGTCGATGGAACACTTATCTATTAATGATATTGACTATCGAAAGATAATTGATGATTCAAATGGTCTATCAGGAGGCCAGAAATCACGAATTTGTCTAGCAAGAGCTATAATGAAATTACCAGATATTTTAATTGTAGATGAACCTACTGCGGCTCTAGATGATAAAAGTACTACTGCAATTATGAAATATTTGTGCTCATTACCTATAACAGTACTTATAATTAGCCATCATGTAAATGATGAAGTTATTTCGTTATTTGATGATGTAGTAAACATAGGAAGTAGGAAGGAGGAATTAATATCATGACTAGTTCAATATATCCAATTATATCACCAAAAGCATCTTTATCGTTACTTAGAGAAGATGCCTATCTAATAACTAATATCGAAACATTTAAGACAAAAATACTGAATAAATATCAAGGTATGATTATCTCGGAGTGTACTGGGAAGAACTCTATCGAGGAGATATCATACCAATTAGTACAAAATGAAAGTCTAAAGATTACAGAAGAATCTGTAAGGAAGTTTGTATTTAAAATGATTAAGCTTGGTTTCTTACATTGGAGTCCTGTGAAAGTTAAATTAGAAATTTCTACACCAAATAAACAGCTCAATCAGCAAAAAGACTATTTTAATCCTGACAAATTACATACAGTAACTATATCTGTAACAGAAACTTGTTGTATGAAATGTGCTCATTGTTCTCAGAGTGCTCCATTTGGTAAGGGTAATGAATTCCAATATGATCATTTAGTAAAGATAGTTACAGAGGCTTACGAATTGGGGGCAAGGTATTTAGGTATTTTTGGAGGGGAACCTTTACTATATCCATACCTAGAAGATATAGTGTCTTATGCATATAGAATCGGATATATGAATGTTATAATATTCACTAAAGGCACATTAATTAATTTTGAAAAAGCAAAAAAAATGAGAAGTATAGGTGTAACAGAAATACAGGTGTCTTGCGATTCGCATATACCAGAACAGTATGACAAAATCGTAGGACAAAATGGAGCATTTGAAGATTTTTATAAAGCTATTTACTATCTTATGAGTGTTGGTATTAAAGTAAAATTAAAAGTTGTAGTTACTAAAACAAATATTAATTTTATGCCTGAATTAATAGATTACTTTACTAATTTAAATATTGATTGTATAAATCTAGAAGTAGTGGTTCCCGTAGGAAGAGCTGATTTTGAACTTATACCGGCAACTAATGAAATTCATGAACTAGATGATCACATAAAAAGACTTAAGGAAAGTAATGAGGATAAATATAGGCACTTATCTTTCAAATATATGGAATATGGAAAACCTAAAAGTTGTTCAGGAGGTATTGGATCTATTATGATCTTTGCTGATGGTACAGTAGCACCTTGTGATAAATGGTATAGCTACAGAAAAAGTTTCAATTTTGGGAATGTGTATAAATCTACATTAAAAGATATATGGTATAATGGAAATTATTATACATTTCGTAATCTAATTGATAATCCTGTATGCAATGAGTGTAATGATTTGTTTTACTGCAGAGGGGGTTGTCAGCTCAACACAATAATTTTCGGAAGAGAATTAGGTGAGCCTGATCTAGCATGTAGTAAAATATCAGGCAAGCATTCAGGAATTTTATTTAAAGATTAAAAATGGAGAGATAGAATATGTATGATAATAGGAACAATTGCGTTTATTTCGAAAATATAATTTCTCGTAAAGTACTAAGTGTGGATTTCTTTAATAAGCGTATATCAATAGCGGCAAAGAATCCAGATATGCTAGATAGTGATAATGTAATAAATGGAAAACCTGAAACGGATGTTAAAGAATATCTAGATAGTATAAGAGCAAATCATAAAAATGCTGTTTTTGGCATAGTAACGACGTTTGACTGTAACTTGTCATGCAAGTATTGTTATGAAAAAAGTTTTCGAAGTGAAAGGTGTACATTAAACAAACAGTTAAGTAAAGACATTTGCAATTATATCATTAAATATCTAAAATATTACAAATCAGAGGTAGTAAAAGTTATTTTTACTGGTGGTGAGCCTACACTGAATATGGATGCAATAATGGAGATTGCTAATTTTCTTAGACTAAATCTTAACAAAATGGATATAGAATTTTCTTTTAGTATAGTAACTAATGGGACTATTGATATTTCCAAATATTTTCAAGATCTTAAGGAGTTAGGATTGGATTTAATTCAAATATCACTTGATGGTTCCAAAAAGATGCATAATTCAAGGCGAGTTTCAAACTTTGATGCTCATGAAAGAACTATAAAACTTATCAATAAATGTGCTGATTCTGGAATAAGAACTTTGATTCGCACGAATATTGATAAAGAGAATATTAAAGATTTTGATAATATGTTGCTAGAAATAAAAGAGTTGGCTCAAAAGGATGTTGTTTTAAGTTTGTATCAAACGGAGAAAACATTGTGTGAAAGAACATCTGAACATAATAATGTATTTGAACTTGATATTATTATTAAAGCATTTAGTTTAGCGACTAAACATGGATTCAAGGTAAACAAACATAATCCTTTTTTTGGGGGATGCATGAGCTTAGTGCCTATTGGGCAGTTTATTGATCCTTTTGGTAATATCTATAAATGCGGAGGAATGCTAGGACATAAAAATGAAATACTCGGTTCAATATACGATTTTGATTTAGTTCTAAGTGCTACAAATGAATATATTGATAGAAAATTAGATGATGAGTGTATGGAATGTAAGCTTTTCCCAATATGTACAGGAGGCTGTATATATAATAGGTACTTTACTAAACATTGCGACGATATATTTAAGAAACGCATGTATGAAAAAGCTAAGCTAGAACTGTTACTTTATTTACTAGAAAAAAATATATTAAGATTTCCAGATAATAGCTCAAATGGGTAGATATATTGAATCTAATTACTACTATTTAGCTAAAGTATATCAGGATAGAAATAATATTTTAAAAAATAGAGTTTCTATTTGGGGAAATAAGGTTTTAGATATTGAAGAAAATATGTATATTCTTAAAACAAATAATGAATTGAGAACTGAAATAGAGAATAAAATTCATGAGGTTTATAAAAGTGAAAAGATGAGTTTTCTTTTAGATTACATGGATTTACATAAGTCTATGATTAACAGATTAAACATTGATTTTATATACCAAATCGGTGTTGATTATTCAGATAGAAGATTTGTTGATTATGACTTGATACTTTTTGAAAATAAAAAAATACTCACTGTTACAATCAAATATTACTACAATAATAAACCTTTGCTAACAATAGGGTATTCAAGTTCTTTTGATCAATTCGCGATAGAAGATATAATAGACTTAATTGATTCAAATTTATCAAGAGTATATGATTATTCAAAAGCACCAATTTTAAATACACCATTAAGCACTGATTATATCGTATTTTCACCATTTACAGCAGCAATCGTTAATCACGAGGTATTTGGGCATTTTTTTGAATATGACAATTACTATGCTGGTCTAAAACATAGAAAAACACCAAGTTTTCCGGAATTTATTTCTGTGTTTGATTCACCGGAAGAGCAGTTAGGTGGATATTGTAAGTTTGATGATGTTGGCAACGTCTTAAAAAATGAGATTATTATTGATAATGGTGTTTTAAATAATTTAATCACAGACAATAAGAATGTAGGAATTAAAAGATGCCGTGCTGGTAGTGAGTTACTATTACCCAGAGTAACAAACACTATACTATTGCCATCAAATCGAATATATTTTGATTACTCTTTAAAGAAAGCATTGTTTATTGAAGGTATATCACAAGCTATTTTTAAAAATGATGTGATTATAGCAATTATTGATTCAGGATATGTTTATTCTAGAGGTAATATCTGTAAGCTACCACCATTTAAAATAAAGCTGGATATTATCGACTTTATTCAAGGTATAGTAGCTTGCTTTGGAGAAAATGCTAGGTACTCGACCATTGACTGTATTAAGAAAAAACAACGATGTGGAGGAGTTGGAGTTTCATCATCGGGAATGATAATTCAACTAGAATCTTCATATCATTTAATGTAATTTTGTATTATATCTTGGTTTTAATGTGTTTAACATGTTAAACATAAAATTATAAGAAAGGAGGCATATTAGTATGACTAACTTAGAATTAGTAGAAGAAGTTGATATGCTAGAGATTGACGACATTGAAACTGATGATAACTTTTTATGTTGCATCATAGCTGGTGGAGATACAACAGGTTAAAATTAGATTACTTGTAACTTTATGCATCTCGATCATTTGAAATCATTCATTTTACAAACTTATAGGGCCTATTTTAGGCCTTATAAGTTTTTTTGTTTAATAGGAAAGTCCTACTTTTCTATTAAACAAAAAGGAGCTCAAGAATTTTGTGCATGCAAATAAAGCCTAATGAAGATTAGACTATTTTTTGTATTCGTAATGAGTCCCATGAATACCTGTATAAGATTTTGGATTCATGATACCATCACAAACTTGACAAAATTGTTGCGGTGTAACAGAAGGATCTAAACCTCCAAATATATTATCTTCTTCTAATTCTTGAACAATAAATCTAGGAACCCATAGTGAATAGTTGTATTTGGTACAGATAAATTCTACTAAATCATTTTTCTCTGTGAAAACTTCAAGTATATTCATAATC
The DNA here is from genome assembly GCF_018917845.1 of Tissierella pigra. NCBI lineage: Bacteria > Bacillati > Bacillota > Tissierellia > Tissierellales > Tissierellaceae > Tissierella > Tissierella pigra. Next base: position 2,544,666 of record NZ_JAHLPJ010000001.1, on the reverse strand, counting down.
AACATCCTTTGCTTAGTTAAGCACTATTATATATGTGAGAGTTATGATTATCAATATATAGGTTTTGCCCAGGCCTGAAAATACCAATCAATCCATGGTATGACCACATGAACACCATAAAGGGTCAATACCAAAAGATAGAAGAAGACGAGAACGCCAATTAGAATATTTTTTCTAAAGTTTCTTTTGGCTATATTTTCTAAAAGATAAAGTTTGGAAGAGTATTTGTACTTTTTAGCATAAAGACCATAATAGCGAATCATTTTAAGTTGGTCATCAGGAATATGAATGATTAAGGGTTTGATAAATTTAAAAGCATGGACTTTTTCAGTAACACGTTTATTGCCCTCATGGCAGTCGTAGTAGAAAGTGACAAACTGCCCATCATAATCAATAATTCTTGATTGTGCCATGGCAGGTGTTCCATTATATCTAATGATACATTTAACAGTATCAAGAGAATTAGAATCCATATTTGGCTTAGCATAGACATAGAAGCCATCAGGATAAGCTTTAAATAATTTAGTTTTAAGAGGATAGAAAAGAAGCCCCTAATCGTTTTGTAAAAATGAAAGTATGGCAGCCTGCCAGCGTTTACGTAGCATATTAAAAGGAATATGTTTAACTTTACGCCATGGTATTTTAGCTCCAGAAGTACCTTCAGATAATAACATATGAATATGAGGGGTCCATTTGAGATCTCTACCAAAAGTATGGAGGGTAAAAACAAAACTTGGTTCAAAGTTCTCTAATTTATTCATTTTGTGAAAATACTTAAAAATTGTCTCATTGGATGCACTAAAGAGCAAATGAAGTAAAGAATGGTCTTTACGGAAGAAGATTCTAAGTTCCTTGGGGATAGTAAAGACAACATGTCTATGAGTGCATGGAATTAATTTAGAAGATATAGAAGCAGCTCTATCTTGAGTATATTTAGCACCACAAGAACTACAGAATTGGCTCTTACAGGTAAAAGGAATGTGTTTAAATTTGCTGTAGTGTTCGCAAAAATAAAGTGCATGCCCCATAGAAGGATTACTACAGTTAATTATTTTTCCAACATTTTTATGTACAGCAGAACGAATGGGATAGCCCTTAGCAACAAAGGTATCCCAATGATCTGCAAAGATATCTTTAATTTTAAATGATTTATTACTCATAGTATTATCGATATTATTGATATCAAAGAATATGCTAAGTATCAGTATGAGTAGTAAATACATTTTTTATTAGAAGTCTAGTACGATCAAAAACTAACGCGTTGTAGATCCTTTTTTTATTTTTTTGTAACTTTTTCTTCTTTTTTCCGTATATCTAGTGGAGGGTGATAAAATGGAAATAAAAATACAAAATCTTAGTAAAAAATATAAAAATGTAAAGGCTTTAAATAATATTAATTTAGCTTTTAATACTCCAGCAATGATTGGACTGGTAGGGCCAAATGGAGCTGGAAAAAGTACTCTTATGAAAATTTTAGTAGGACAACTTAAAGCTACAGAGGGAGAAGTTTTAATAGACGGAGTTTCTCTCAATAAAAGAGAAAAATATTTAAAAGAAAGGCTAGGATATTTACCTCAAGATTTTGGGCTATATGAGGAGTTGAGAGTGGAAGAATACTTAGACTATATGGCTTCCCTAAAAAGAATAAAGGAAAATAAGAAAGATGAAATAAAAAGAGTTCTGGTAATGACTAATCTTGAAGAAAAGAGAAAACTTAAAATAAAGACTCTTTCAGGAGGACAAAAACAAAGAGTTGGAATTGCCCAGGCAATGTTAAACAATCCTGAATTGATTATAGTTGATGAACCAACTGTAGGACTTGACCCTGAAGAAAGAATTAAATTTAGGAATCTTTTCTCTGAAGACTCCGTTGATAAAATAGTTATATTATCTACTCATATTATTGAAGATGTAGAATCCATATGTAATCTAATCATTGTTATAAACAAAGGTAAGATACTATTTGTTGGAGAGCCCAGTGAGTTAGTTAGAAAAGCCATAGATCATGTAGGTGTTGTAGAGATTATAGGTGCTGATAAAGAGAAATTTTTAGAAAGAGAGGTAAAAGGAGAATTTAAGATTACATCTACAGTTATAACTCCCACAGGTACTAAATATAGAGTAGTATCTAAATCTTTACCTTTATCTTTTGAAAAAGTAGTTCCCTCCTTAGAAGATGCCTACATATATTGTATGTTGGAGGAGGAATAATATGGATTTACTTAAGAATGAAATTAAATTGATGTTTAAATCAAAGTTGATAATGCTTTTGATATTGGTATCCTGTGTTGCTGTAACTATTGGAATAAATTCCTTAAATATGTCCAATGACTTTGATTTGTTTTATATAAGAAGGTCTTCTTCAACCATTGCCTTTGGTGCTGTAAAATTTGGAGCCTCAATATCTGCATTATTATTTGGATTGTTTACAGTATTGACATTAGATAAAGATAAGAGAAAAAGAAGTAAAGAAATTATAGGATCTAATATAGATTACCATAAATTAATGATAATTCGTATTTTGGCCATAGTTTTTTATGAAGTTATAGCAACTATAATTGGAATGATGGTTGTTATTACCATACAAAAATTTGTATTTAGTATTCCAGTTAATATTTTTTATTATCTATTTAACTATTGGATTATATTTTTTCCATCACTTTTATTTTCTACCTTAATAGTAAGTGGGCTATATCTTTTAATAGATAGTTTAGATATAAGCTTTATAACTTTAGGGGTATTATTTGTTAAGAGCCTAACTTCGAATAACTATTTATTTACATGGGTACAAACTAATTTAGATATTATTTCAGATTTTGCAGGAATACAGCCTGTAGGTAAAACCATTATTTATAATAGATTACTGTGGATATTTATCTCCGTTTTAATATTTGGAGTAGGATTGCTATTTAAAAGAAGATATGAATTCCATTTAAAAGAGTCATTTTTCATCAATGTAAAAAGTAGGGCATTAATAATATTAGTTGTAATTGCTGTATTTGGAAGTGGATTTACCTATATAAAAGAGCCTTATACAATGGAATTAATAAGAAATATGGAAAATAATATTGATGAAAATATATCTCTAACTGGTCTTAGACCAGAAATTGTGTTTGATAATGAAAAGGGAGAAATGTATGGAAGGGTTTTATATGATTTCATAAATAAAGGTTCTGATTCAATTATATTCAGTACTAATGAGGGACTAAATATAAATTCTATAAAAGTTAATGGAGAAGAAATAGAATATAATCGAACTAAAGGCGAAGTTGAGGTATTTATACCAAATATGAAAGAAATAGAAATCATAATTTCCTATGGTGGAAAAGTAAAAACTGATAAAAATGGTGTAGGAAGAGGTATGCCAGGATATATTTCTAAAGATAGTATTTATTTACTAGAGAATTCTAATTGGATTTTCAGACCTTTAGTTAAAGAAGGAGATTCCATAAATATCAGTGGATATTATTCTGCACCTGAATATTTAACGGTGGTGGTTCCAGGAAGGCTTATAGGTACAGAGATAGAAGGTCAATTGAAGAAATGGATATTTGAATATAATTCTCATACTGCAGACATTGGAGCATTTGCAGGAAGGTACGGGAAGCACGAAATCAGCTTTGAAAATATGAATATTGAATTTTACTATTCCCCTAGGCATAAGGAATATGTCCAGAATATGAAAATAGAAGAATATATAAAAGATATGATGAAGTATTATATTGAAAATATAGGAGATTATTATTCAGATATATATCCATTAAAGATTGCAGAGGTTGCCTTATATAAGAGAGGAGGACATTCATCAGAAAATGTTATAACTATTTCTGAAAATATGTTAAATCGTGACAAGAATATGTATTCACTAATAGAAGATGAAAATACTCAGTATAGGGGTATGGATATAGATGTTTTTATGAGTGATCTAAGTCTTATAGCACATGAAATTGCACATCAATGGTGGGGCACAGGTGTTAAGGTAGTAGAAGATAGTCCTTGGTCAAGTGAGGGACTTGCACAATATTTTTCCTATAAGTATATACAAAGTGAATTTGGAGATATGGAATCAAGTTTATTCTTGAGCAGATGGGAAAGTCGTGTACGAGAACTGAATAATTACTATTATCTAAATAACAGTGAAATGCTAGATAAGATAAATGAAAAATATAGAAAATCCTTAGAGATGGAAAAACTTCAGAGTGAATTATATTATTTAATGCCTATTAAATTACTAAAGGGAGAAGAAGTATTAGGGGAAAAAGAATTTTTAAAAGGAATAGAAAAGGTATATAAAAATTATTTATATAAGGATTTAACCTATGAGGAGTTTCTTAAAGAAATGAATCTTTCTGAGGAGGCGATTGAATTTGAATAATATTAATCTATTAAAATACGAAATTAAAAGAATGATTATATCAAAAAAATATTTATATATGATCCTTATATTGATAGCATTTACTTATGATTCACTGACAAGATTAGTAATAGGCGGGTACTATGGGACAGCTCCATTTTCTGAATGGACCTATACATTTTTCATTCAGTTAATTTCATCTTTAGTGATGAGCATAATGATATTTATGATGACAAATATTTTTAATGAGAAGGAACTAAGGGCTAGAAAGATATTATTCTCAGCGCCAATACCTCAGAGTAAATATTATATGTTGAAAATTGCTGGATTAGTGGTTACTTTTATATTGACAGCACTAGTTCCAATTATTATGAGCTTTATATATTACAAAGTATTATTTGATTATAGTCAATTCATCATCTTTGGGAAATACATTATATGGTTTCTTATTCCTACTTTTATATTTTTATTAGGAGTTGGCATGGTTTTAGGCAAAACAAGCTCAAATCTATTATATGGTCTGATTCCAATGGCATTTTTATTAGGAATCATGAATACAAGTAGTATTTTGCCATTATGGTTAGATATATTTGGACAACATTTCTTTGAAATGTCAACCTTTGCAGAACTCTTTGGGAGAACAAGCCAGAATATATCATTTGATTTAGCCAGTGATTTTATTTATTCTAGACTTGTATTCATATTTTTAGGGATTATACTTTTAGTGTATACATGTTTTAAAAGAGAAAAGGAATAAAATAATGATTGGCTATATAAAGAAGATGGAGGTGAGAGAGTGGAAGAACAGTTGCAGTTATTAAAAAATGGTGATGAAAGTGCCTTTGAAGAATTTGTACTTAAACATAGAAAAGAAGCTGTAAATTTCGCATTAAGTATACTTAAAGATTATCATGCAGCAGAGGATGTTGTTCAAGATAGTTTTGCTATATTTTATGTATATAGGGAAAGATTAAAAGATTACAGTACGTTGAAATCCTATCTGTTTTCTATTATACACAATAAATCTGTAGACTATATTAGAGATAATGATAAAAATGTTTATACTGATTATCAGATTGCTTCCACTATTTCTCCCGAAGAAATTATAGTAAATAGAGAAAAAGAACATAAATTTATAGATAGTTTTAATAAATTAGATGAAAGTCAGAAGAGCATACTTTATTTATATGCATTTCAGCAGATGTCTTATAATGAAATCTCAGAAGTATTAGGCATAAGCTTAGCTAAGGTGAAAATAAATATTTTTAGGGCAAGAAAAAAATTAAAGGCTTTATATGCTGAAAAATAAAGTTGATGGAGGTAAATTTTATGAGACCTGAAGAGAACAATAGAGATTATTTAAATGAAGTGTGGAGAAGAGTAAGGGCACAGGAATATGATAAATATCAGTTAGAAAAGATAAAAGAAAATAAGAGATTTCTTAGAAGAATGGAAATAAAGCTATCACTATGGATATTTGGAGGTTTATCTTTTATAAGTTTAATATTATATTTTATATTAGGGGTCAGTATGGAGTGGTTAATTATATGTATATCAGCATTTTTAATAGGTGCGGAAACCTATGATTATTTGAGTTTTAATGAAGCTAAAAGGAGGATTTATTATGAGAATTCAAATTAAAGAGTTAGAAAAATACTATGGAGTAAATAAAATATTAGATAGAATAAATCTTACCTTTGATGAGGGAATCCACGGACTTTTAGGACCTAATGGAGCAGGGAAGACAACTTTGATTAGAATTTTATCAACGTTATTATCTAAGACATCAGGAGAAATTTATTATGATAATATAAAGGTGGATAATAAAGAAGAAATAAGAAAAATAATAGGGTATCTTCCACAAGAGTTTTCCTTTTATCCAAATTTTACAGTATATGAAACCTTAGATTATTTTGCTTCCCTTTCTAATATAAAGCTAAATAAAAAGGAAATATTAGATAGACTAGAAATTGTACATCTTCAAGATATATATAAGGCTAAGACAAAGACTCTTTCAGGAGGAATGAAGAGAAGGTTAGGAATAGCTGTAGCAATGGTAGGGAATCCGGAAGTATTAATTGTAGATGAGCCTACAGCAGGTCTTGATCCAGAAGAAAGAATAAGGGTTAGAAATATGCTTTCTGACTTTGGAAAGACAAAAACTGTATTGTTATCAACTCATATTGCCCAAGATATTCAATTAAGCTGTAAAAGTCTTTCGATTCTAAATAAAGGAAATCTGATTTATAGTGGGACAGTAAAAGAGATAATAAAAGAAGCAGAAGGATATGTGTGGAATCTAAATGTAAACTCTGGAGATTCTGAACAGTACATGGACAAGTACAACATTATTTCATCTATAATGGATGAGGATAAGATTTCTTTAAGGATATTGTCAAAGGATAAACCATCTCTTAATGCTAATAATGTTTCTCCAACTTTAGAAGATGCGTATATGAAGCTTATAAAGGAGGTATAGGAAAAATGCTTAAAGAGATCTTTTTAAAGCAAATAAAGGAACAAATTAAAAGTCTAAGTATATGGATTCTAATAGTAGCCATATTTCTATTTTATTATACTCAATTCATAGGAGATATAAAAAGAGACGGCATAAAGCCTATGCCTCCTAGATTTGAATATAGTACAACTGATAGTTTAGCTGTGAAAGGAGTTACATTAGAAGATCATATTGAATATGCTTATAATACTATGAAGGCTGATTATAACTCAGGTGATACTCTAAGAATTAAGGGAATAAATATGTTCTATGAAAAGATAAATGAAGAACAGAGAAAGTTTTTAGAAGAAGCAATAATAGAAATGGAGGACATAGACTTTCAAACTATTGATGAATATTATGGATTTATAGATAAGGTAGATAGAGCCTTAGGTGGCAACACCGTATATAGCAATGAAAATAATTTTTCATCTGTTATTGGTAGTAAATATTATGAAGAAGATATAGAAACTTATAATGCTATACTTAAAGAAGATAAGGTAACAAATGCCTATGGAAGACTCTTTGCAGATTATATAGGAATTGCAATAAGCTTCTTTGCTGTATTTGTAACGGCATTTAGCCTTACTAAAGATAAGAGATATAATTGTAATGAGCTTATATACACTACTAGGGTTTCTTCTTATAAATATGTATTAGGAAAATATTTGGGAGATATGGCTATAATAAGTTTAATATTGTTTTTAGTGACAGGTCATGCCACTTGGATATTTCATGGTTTTTCAAAATTAACAGGAGATCCTATTTCCTATGGAGGGTTCTTTAAATATTCTATAGTGTGGATTATCCCAACTATTATGTTTGTAACTTCTCTAAGTTATGTAATTCAGCTTATATTTGACAATGGAATAGTATCTATTATAGTTCAATTTTTTTACTGGATCTATAGCATGAAAAATTTGATTTCACAAGGGATTCAGCCTACAAAATATTTCATAAGATTTAATAAAATTATTCCTCACTCAGAATTTCAACCCTTTATGAAGGGAATATATTTAAATAGAATACTATTTACTATATTTTCTTTAATATTATTATTTTTAGCTATAAAGCTATGGGATAGAAAGCGAGGGGAGATGAGTAGTGGATATAAGACTAGAAAGAAGGATATTTTATAACAATATAAAGATAATTTCGTTTAATACCATGGTTTTAGCCTTAGCATATGTAGGAGCTATTTATCTGATGATTAATAAAAACGATTTATCAGGATATAGTTTAATATTCATGGGAGAACAGCTTATATCTCCCATTGGAATAGTGATGTTTGTTAGGACTACATTGATTGAAGATGAATATGGAATATCAGAAATGATTTATTCAAAGGTATATCCTTACTGGAAAAATATTTTATATAGAATTATTATTATTTCCACACAATTATTTTTTGTATATAGTATTTTCTTTATTCCATTGAAAATTATTGGAATGGATTTTCATATAGCGAATATTTTATTTGGATCTTATGCAACGGCATTGTACTTAGGAATAATTGCCATGATATTAGGATATATGTCCAAGGAAATATCTATTGGTATTTTAGCTCCTTTTCTCTATTATTTCTTCGAAATGTTTTCAAAGGGAAAGTTGACCAAAGGCTTATATTTATTTGGAATGGGTGTGGGAAATTATATAAGTAAGATAAAGCTATTTTCTATTGCTATAACTGCTATAATAGTGTTTCTTTTTATAATCAATAGGGATCATAGAAAATTAAGCAGGTATTAATCAAAAATATATAAATACTATGGATAACAAGATTGATAATAATCCCAATCAAGTAATATTAAATTTATATAGAAAATTTTTTTGAATATGGTAAACTATTATAGTGACGATATTTCATAAAATATGGAGGGGTTTAGTTGGATCTTAAATCTAAAATAAGAGTAATAGAAGATTTTCCAGAGAAAGGTATTAGCTTTAAAGATATAACAACATTGACAAAGGACGGAGAAGCTTTTAGGGAAACCGTTAATAGAATTGTAGAGGATTTAAAAGGAAAAAATATTGACTACATAGCTGGACCAGAGGCAAGAGGATTCTTACTTGGAGCAGCAGTTGCTTATGCATTAGGGGTTGGATTTATTCCAGTTAGAAAACCGGGAAAGTTACCTGGAGAAACAGCTAGCTATGAATATGAGTTAGAATATGGAAATAGTAAGCTTGAAATTCACCTTGATGCCATAGAAAAGGGAAAAAAGGTTGCCATAGTAGATGATTTACTAGCCACAGGAGGTACGGTGTCATCTGTAGTAAAACTAATAGAGTCCTTAGGAGCAGAAGTAGTTGCCTTAGAGTTTTTAATTGAATTAGAATTTTTAAAAGGAAGAGAAAATATAGAAGGGTATCATATAAATTCATTGGTAAAATATGACAGATAAATAATTGTTAAGTTTTTTTAATAAATGTTTAAAAGATATAAAATTGGTAAAGAAAGACTGGAAAATATGACAATTGTTAAACAATGATTTTAAATTATAGAAAGATAGATATTTTAATATAAGTAAATATGAAAAAACTATGAAATGGTTCAGAACTATAAGACTGTTTCATAGTTTTTTTGTAGAAAAATTACATATTATTAAATAGTATTTAAAAAATTAAGTTAATTTAAATGAATATAAAATGAAAATATTCCTCATTTATGCTTAAAAAAATCCCAATAATTATAGAAATTATAAAATTATTAACAATGCTTGAAAAACAATTAACAGTCTTTACAAGTTTACAAATGTGTACAATGCTAGGGTTTAATGTTATAATATAAAGGTGAGTCGTGGAATTAATATATAATTAATTAAGAAAAATACTATATAGAGAGGTGGAATAGAATGAAACTTGAGAATCTCACTTTTAAGGGTGGGGTACATGTACCACATAGTAAAGAGTTAACAGAGAAAAAAGCTCTAGAGTATGGGAAAGAACCTAGTATGGTATATATACCACTGCATCAGCATACAGGTGCACCTTGTGAACCTTTAGTTAAGGTAGGGGATACTGTTAAGGTAGGACAAAAAATTGGCCAATCTCAAGCCTTTGTATCAGCCCCAATTCATTCCAGTATAGCTGGAACCGTGAAAGAGATAACAAAAATAACTACACCAACAGGAATTAATTCAACTTGTATAGTTATAGAATCAGATGGAAGTAATGAAATATCTGAAGAAGTTAAACCTAAGGGAAGTTTAGAAACACTTTCTTCTAAAGAGATAATTGAAATAATTAAAGAAGCAGGAATAACGGGTATGGGAGGAGCAGGGTTTCCTACTCATGTAAAATTATCACCTCCACCAGATAAAAAAATTGATACTGTTATTTTAAATGGTGCAGAATGTGAGCCTTTTTTAACTTCTGATCATAGATTGATGTTAGAAATGCCAGATAAGGTTGTTTTTGGTTTAAAGGCAATAATGAAGGCATTAAATGTAAAAAATGGTTTTATTGGTGTTGAAACTAATAAAATGGATGCTGTAAGTGCTTTAGAATCTATAATTAAACCTGAAGATAATATAAAAATTGTAACTCTGCAAACTAAATATCCTCAAGGAGATGAAAAAAGACTTATTAATGCTGTTACAGGAAGAGTAGTTCCTTCAGGTGGTTTACCTATGGATGTTAACTGTGTAGTCAACAACGTAAGCACTGCTAAAGCCATAGCAGAAGCAATATTGGAAGGAAAACCTCTATATGAAAGAGTTGTTACTATTACGGGAAATGGAGTAAAGGAGCCAAAAAACCTTATAGTTAAAATAGGAACACTTTTTGGGGAAGTAATAGAACAATGTGGTGGTTTTAATGAAACTCCAGGAAAAGTAATAATGGGAGGGCCTATGATGGGCTTAAGTCAATTCTCTATAGATGTACCAGTGATTAAGGGTTCAGGTGGAATCTTGGTTCTTACAGAGAAAGAAACCTTAGCTGAAAAAGTATCACCATGTATAAAATGCGGTAAATGTCTAGAAGTGTGTCCAGTGAAATTACAACCTTTATTTATATCAGCTTACGCTCTAAAGAAAGACTTTGAAGGCTCAGAGAAGTATGGGGCATTAGATTGTGTTGAGTGTGGAGCATGTTCTTTTATATGTCCAGCAAAAAGACCATTAGTAGAATCAATTAGATTTTCAAAAAGAGAAATTCTTGCTAAAAGGAAAAAATCATAAAGATAGGAGGAAATTTGATGGAAGGTAAAGTGTTAAACACTATAAACTCAAATTCAGTACCTGATATGTTAGTAGTATCTTCTTCGCCCCATATTAGATCCAATGAATCTGTTAAAAGAATAATGTTAGATGTAATCATAGCTTTAATACCAGCATCAATAGGGGCCGTATATTTTTTCGGGCTTAATGCTTTAAAATTAATTTTATTATCAATAGCATCAGCTTTATTTTTTGAAGCAGCAATACAAAAGCTATTTAGGAAGGAAATTACAATTAATGATTGTAGTGCCATAGTTACAGGTATTTTAATAGCGTTTAATTTACCAGCTAATGCACCGTGGTGGATTCCGGTATTTGGTTCTGGATTTGCTATTATTATAGTTAAACAATGTTTTGGTGGGATCGGTTCTAATTTTATGAATCCTGCATTGGCAGCTAGAGCAGTATTACTTGCCTCATGGCCAAATATAATGTCCAATTTTGTATTACCAGGAGTAGATGCGATAACAGGTTCTACCCCACTTGCTATTATGAAGTATGGTGGAGCAGATGCAGGGGCTTCTGCTACTGTTGCTCAAGCAGTACAAGAACTACCATCTGTAATGGATATGTTTATTGGAAATATAGGTGGAGCAATTGGTGAAACATCAGCACTATTATTATTAATTGGTGGGCTTTATTTAATAATTAGAAAAGTTATAAACTGGAAGATTCCAGTTGTTTATATAGGTACTACAGCTATTTTATTATTGATTTTAGGAGTTGAGATGGACCAACTTATATATCATATTTTAGGTGGTGGATTGATTTTAGGAGCATTTTTTATGGCTACAGATTATTCAACAACACCTGTTACACCTCTTGGTCAGATAATATTTGCTTTAGGTGCTGGAATTCTAACTGCTCTTATTAGAGTTAAGGGAGGATTTCCAGAAGGAGTTTCATATTCTATTTTATTAATGAATGTAGCCAGTCCATTAATAGAGAAGTTCACTGCACCAAAAATATTTGGGAGGGCGAAATAGATGAAGGAAACTATAAAATTAGGATTAATTTTATTTATTATTACTGCAGTATCAGCAGGAGTTTTAGCTATTTCTAATAATTTAACTAAAGATAAAATTGCAGAAATAGCAATGGCTGGTAGTATAGAGGCACTGAAAGAAGTGTTTGGAGAAGAAAATGATTTCAAAGCTTTAGATGAAGGAAGACTTGATGAAATAAAAAAAGCGAACGAATCTACTGAAGAAATATTTGAGGTATATAGTGGTGAATCTTTAAGTGGATATGCCATAAAGATAAGTTCTAAAGGTTTTGGAAAAACAAATTTAATTACCTTAACTGGTTTTTCACTAGATGGAAATATAATAGGTATGAGATTAGTAGAACATTCTGAAACAGAAGGTATAGGTTCAAAAGCTACATTGCCAGATTTTACAGATAGATTCCAAGGTAAAAATGCTTCTGAGGAAATAACTGTGGACACTATTTCAGGTGCTACAATAACCTCTAAAGGTGTAATGTCTGGTGTAAATGAAGCTAGAAAAGTATTTAATGAACAGCTTTCAAACTAATGTAAGTGAGGTGGAAAAATTGAAATTATCTAAGATATTTAAAAATGGTATAATAAACGATAACCCTATATTTGTACAATTAATAGGTATGTGTTCAACATTAGCTGTAACAACGAATGTTACAAATAGTTTAGCTATGGGTCTTGCAGTAATTGCAGTATTAGTAGGCTCAAACTTTGTAATATCTTTACTTAGACATGTAATTCCAGATAAAATTCGTATTCCAGCATTTGTTGTTGTAATAGCCACTTTTGTTACTATTATAGAAATGTTTATGAAGGCATACGCACAACCTATTTATCAAGCTCTAGGCATATTTCTACCCCTAATAGTAGTAAATTGTATAATACTTGCACGTGCGGAGGCTTTTGCTTTTAAAAATGGAATAATTCCTTCAATAGCAGATGGTCTTGCTGTTGGATTTGGATATACTATTGCTCTAGTTATTTTAGGAAGTATAAGAGAAATCTTTGGTGCAGGAACTTTTTTAGGAAAAACACTATTTGGAGCAAACTTCCAACCAGCAGGAATATTTGTAGCACCTGCAGGAGCTTTTATTGTTCTTGGACTATTAATAGGGGTATTTAACTTTGTTAGAAATAAAAAAGCTTCCAGTGAAGTTTAATAAGGAGGGAAAACAATGAGTATTGCAGCAATCTTAATTAGTACAATTTTTGTAAATAACTATGTATTAGCTCAATTCTTAGGTATTTGTCCATTTCTAGGAGTATCAAATAAAATGGAAACTGCAGCAGGAATGGGAATTGCTGTAACATTTGTAGTTACATTATCATCTATAATTACTTATTTTATACAAAAATATATACTAGTAACTATGGGTCTACAGTATTTACAAACAATTGTTTTTATATTGGTCATAGCAGCATTAGTTCAATTTGTTGAAATAGTTCTAAAAAAAATATCTCCTACATTATATAACGCATTAGGAGTTTACTTACCACTTATTACTACAAACTGTGTAGTACTAGGAGTTGCAATTTTAAATATAAAAGAAGGATATGATTTACTTCAAACTACTTTTAATGGTATCGGGGCTTCAGTTGGATTTACTTTAGCTTTAATCCTCATATCAGGTATTAGAGAAAAACTTGAATTAGCAGATATTCCAGAGGCTTTAAAGGGTTTTCCTATAGCCTTAATAGCTGCTGGATTAATGTCCATAGCCTTTTTAGGTTTTAATGGACTTGTTTAGGAGGGAAAAATATGACAGATATATTAAATCCAATGTTAGTATTAGGCGGAATGGGATTAGTTTCTGCGGTCCTTCTAGCCATAGCATCTAATGTATTTGCAGTAGAAATTGATCCAAAAGTAGAAGAAATAAGAACAGTACTTCCAGGGGCTAACTGTGGTGCTTGTGGGTTTCCAGGATGTGATGGTTTAGCAAATGCCATTGCTGAAGGAAAAGCATCTGTTAATGCCTGTAACGTTGGAGGTAAACCAGTGGCTGAACAAATAGCAGATATTATGGGAGTCAATGCTGCTAATGTGGATAGAAAAGTAGCTACAGTTCTTTGTCAAGGTAGTTGTAATAAAGCAAAAGAAAAGTTTAAATATGAAGGTATAAAGGATTGTAGGGCAGCCAATATACTGCAAGGTGGAAGTAAGGCTTGTTCTTTTGGATGTTTAGGATGTGGAACTTGTAAAGATGTTTGTCAATTTGGAGCTATAGAAATGATTGATGGAATAGCATTTATAAATAAGGACAAATGTACTGCTTGTATGAAATGTATTGAAGTATGTCCTAAGGCTATTATTGAATTAGTTCCATACGATAATGAATTTATTGTAAAATGTAAGAGTAAAGATTCAGGTAAGGAAGTAAGGCAAAAATGTAGTATTGGATGTATAGGTTGTCAAATGTGTGTTAAAAATTGTCCAGAAGAAGCCTTTAGTTTTGAAAATAACTTGGCAAAAATTAACTATGAAAAATGTATAAATTGCGGAATATGTGCTGAAAAATGTCCGACAAAAGCTATATATGGTAATAAAGTTGAAGATTTAGCAGACTAATAAAGAGCCTTAAAGGCTCTTTATTTTATTAAATTGTAACTTGTAAATAAAAAATATAAATGGTAAACTAGTAATGTGTGTAATAAGCTTAGAGATTAGATAAAGGATGATTACATGACAAAAGGAGATAAAGTTTTAATAATTGTTATTATACTAATAAGTGTAACTTCTTTAGGTTTAATAAAAAGCAAAGCTTCAGGATATAAAGAAAAGTATATTAGCATTCAAATAAATGGTGAAGAATATAAAAAAATAATTTTCGACAAAAAAATAATAGGAAAAACTATACCTATTGAATCTGAATTTGGTTTTAATTTATTAGAAATAGGAGATGAACAAGTTAGAGTAATTGAAGCTTCTTGTCCTGATAAATTAGACGTACATCAAGGATATATATCGAAACCTGGAGAGTTAATTGTGTGTTTACCTAATAAACTAGTAATAGAAATAAAAGGTTCCCAAGAAAACAATGAAGTTGATCATATAAGTTATTAAGGATGTTATAGAATATGAAGAAATTGAATAAAATGATATTTTTATCTCTATTGGTATCAGTAGGGCTTGGATTATCAGTATTAGAATCAGCAATGCCATTACCAGTTACTATACCAGGTGCCAAACTAGGACTTTCAAATGTGGTTATTTTAGTTACATTAGTTATCTTTGGATTCAAGGAATCCTTTATAGTAGGTGTATTGAAAAGTATAGTACTTATGTTTGTAACAGGTAGTCCATCAAGTCTTATATATAGTCTATCAGGTGCTATTTTAGCCTCTATTACTATGTATATTGTATATAAATATTTTTCTAAAGTTTTTAGCCTTATAGGAGTAAGCATATTTGGAGCAGTGGCTCACAACATTGGTCAAGTCAGTATGGCTTCACTGATGATGTATAATTCAAGAATATATTCTTATTTGCCTATTCTCTTATTGATGAGTTTATTTACAGGATACTTTGTAGGTCTTGCATCAATGTTCATAACTAAAAATTTAGAAAAAAGCTTAAAATCATATTTTGTGTAATTGGGGAGATAATATGGAAAAAATAATATTAGCATCGTCTTCTCCTAGAAGAAAAGAAATCTTAAATAGATTTAATTTAAATCCATTAATTGTTGAAGCCAAAATTGAAGAAAAAAAGTCATATAACGAATCACCAGAACAAGTTGCAATGGCTTTAGCATTTGAAAAAGCACTATGGGTAAGTAACAAATTTGATAATGAAGAAGTTGTTATAGGAGCTGATACCATAGTAGTTTTAGGAAATAGGATTTTAGGTAAACCAAAGGATGAAGAGGATGCCTTTAGAATATTATCTTTATTAAATAATAAAGAACATAGTGTAATTACTGGTATTTCAATTATAAGAGCAAATACCAATATAAAAATAATAGACTATGAGTCTACTTTAGTTAGATTTAGACATTTATCAGAAGAACAAATAAAAAGATATATAAACACTAAAGAGCCTATGGATAAGGCAGGAGCTTATGGAATTCAAGGTTATGGTGAGGTTTTAGTTGAAAAGATAGATGGATGTTATTCTAATGTAGTAGGCTTACCTTTAGGAAGGCTTGACTACTTATTAAATAAATTTTTTAATATAAAAATATTATAGATAAGTAGGTGTTTGCATGAGTAATAATTTTATTCTTGAGAAAAATTATACCATTAAGGAACTTCCCATGACTGAAAGACCTAGAGAAAAACTTTATAGTCATGGACCTAGTGCATTGTCCAATGAGGAACTATTGGCAATTATAATTAGAACAGGTAATAAAGAAGACTCAGCAATAGATTTAGCTAGAAAGATTTTGAGTAAGGATAATAGAGGGTTGGCGTATCTTCGAGATACTACATTACAAGAATTGATGGAAATTAAAGGTATAGGCAGGTGTAAAGCTGCACAAATACTTTCAGCAATAGAAATAGGAAAAAGATTAAATTATAAAGAAGCATTATATAAAGTAAAAATAAATGAGCCTAGTACCATAGCCAATTTATATATGGACGAAATGAGATATTTACAAAAAGAACATTTTAGGATTGCCTTATTGGATACAAAAAATCAAATAATAGTAACTGAAGAAATTTCAGTAGGAACTTTAAATGCTTCCATAGTTCATCCAAGAGATGTGTTTAAGGCAGCAATAAAGAGAAACTCCAATTCTATGATTTTGGTGCATAATCACCCTAGTGGTGATCCTAAACCAAGTAATGAAGACATTAATATAACTAACCGTTTAGTAGAGGCTGGTAATTTAATAGGAATAAAAGTGTTAGATCATATAATAATTGGTGATAATAGATATATAAGTTTTAAGGAAAAGAATCTAATATAAGTTTGGATTAAGGAAGGAGTAAATAGCATGGGATTATTTAGTGGATTTGTAAAGGATATGGGTGTAGATTTAGGAACAGCAAATACATTAGTTTATATAAAAGGCAGAGGAATAGTAGCTAGAGAACCTTCAGTTGTAGCAATACAGACAAATACTAAACAAGTATTGGCTGTAGGTGAAGAGGCTAAAAAGATGATAGGAAGAACACCAGGAAATATAGTGGCTATTCGACCATTAAAAGATGGAGTAATTGCTGATTTTGATGTTACAAAAAGTATGTTAAAATATTTTATAAGAAAGGCATCTAAAAAAAGAAGTCTATTTCAGCCTAGAGTGGTAATATGTGTACCTAGTGGTGTTACAGAAGTAGAGAAAAGAGCAGTTGAAGAAGCGGCTATACATGCTGGAGCTAGAGATGCTTATTTAATTGAAGAACCGATGGCAGCAGCCATAGGTGCTGGATTACCTGTTCAAGAGCCAACGGGTTCTATGATAGTTGATATTGGTGGTGGTACTACAGAGGTTGCTATTATTTCATTAGGTGGTATAGTTACATCTAAATCCATTAGAGTAGGTGGAGATGAGTTAGATGAATCCATAGTCAGTTTTATAAAAAGAGAGTATAGTTTAATGATTGGAGAACGTACCGCAGAAGAAGTTAAGATAACCATAGGTTCAGCAGATTCAAATTCTGAATTATCTACAATGGATATAAGAGGTAGAGATATGATTTCTGGATTACCTAAGACAATAAGTGTAAGTTCAGATGAAATATATAATGCTTTGAAAGAACCAGTTCATAATATTTTAGATGCAATAAAATCTACTTTGGAAAAGACTCCACCAGAGTTGGCTTCAGATGTAATGGAGTTAGGTATAATGTTAACAGGTGGGGGAGCACTTTTAGAAGGCTTAGACAGATTGATTATGGAAGAGACAGGTATGCCAGTACATATTGCTGAAGAACCATTGGATTGTGTTGCAATAGGTACAGGAAAAGCATTAGACAGTATAGAAGTTCTTAAAAAAACCCTTTCAAATAATAAAAGAATAGGTTAGTGGTGATATTATGTCCTTTTTCAATAGGAATAAAGAGAGAATGATGGTAACGGCAGTTGCTATCATTCTAATTGTTATAATAGGAGTTACCAGTACTGAAAGAATGGCTTTAAGTAAAGTAGAAAAAATAATAGGTAATATTCTTACACCTATAGGGAAAGTATCAAACTCTATAGGTAAAGGTGTTTCTGATTTTTTTGAAGGTGTTAAAAATATTGGAAAATTAAAAGAAGAAAATGAGTCTTTAAAAAAACAAATATCTAAATTAGAAGAAGAAAATCGAAATTACTTAAATATTATAGGAAAAACTGATTATCTTAAAAATGAAGCCAAGGTTTTAGAGAAGACAAGTTTTAATTTAATTTCCGCTCAAATAATAGGCAAGGAACCTGGAAGTTGGTTTGATAGATTTACCATAGACAAAGGAATAAAAGATGGGATAAAAAAAGGTAGTACTGTAGTTCAAGGTGTAGAGGTTGAACAAAATATCATAGTTGAAGGTGTTGTAGGACGTGTAGTTGATGTTGGAGACAACTGGTCGAAAATAGTTTCTATTATAGATGAAGTCAATAGTATATCTTTTGTGAATCTGAGAACTCAAGATGGTGGAGTTATATCGGGCAGTATTGATGGACAAATCTCTGGATTTCTCTATGATAATAAATCGGATGTAATAAAAGGAGATAAACTATTTACATCAGGTCTTGGTGGAGTTTTTGCTAAGGATATATATATTGGTGAAGTAGATGAAGTAATAGATGCAGAGGAAGAACTAATGAAAAAGATAACAGTTAAACCTGCTGTAAACTTTAAAAAATTATATAAAGTTTTTGTAATAGATTAAAATTGAGGGATGAATATGATTGTACTAACATTATCTTTAATAACTTTGTTAAACCTTTTTTTACAAAGCTCAATACTTCCATATCTAAGCATATTTGGGGTTGTACCTAATACAGCCCTTCTTATAATTATTTCCATAGGTTTATATAAGGGAAGAATTTATGGAGGAATAATGGGGCTGATAATTGGTATAATACAGGATATTCTATTCAGTCCTGTTTTAGGTATAAACTCATTTATCTATTTTTTTATAGGTTATGTAGTGGGACTGACTCAAAATAAATTATCTAAGGATAATATTCTTATACCTATATTGTTTTCCATTTTAGGTACAGTATTTTATAATTTTGCATATTATGTATTTATGTTTTTCTTATCTCATGATATTCCATTTTTATATTTCCTGAAAGATGTATTAACTATAGAGATAATATATAATATTGTTTTATGTATTCCTATATATAAGATTTTTTCAAAGATTTTCGTTGTACCAAAGATAAGATTTGGTAGTAGATAGAGGTGAAATAAATGAAATGGATAGAAAAAATATTTAATAGATATAATATTGTTACATATATCGTTGTTCTTCTTATGTTTCTTTTATCTTTCAGATTGGCTATTTTAACTATTGTGGAAGGTGATGACTATAGGGATAAAGCAGATAATAAAAGATTAAAAGAAGTATATGTTTCTGCACCAAGGGGAGAAATAAGAGATAGATATGGTAGGCTTTTAGCAGGAAATAAGCCTAGTTTTACTGTGCAACTTTTAAAAGATGAACTAAATATAAAGGATAAAAATAAAAAAAATCAGGCTTTATTGTCTTTAGTAAGACTACTGGAGGAAGATGGAGTTACATATGTAGATGATTTTCCAATTAAATTAAATGCCTTTAAATATAAGGCTGAGGAAGATTATTTTAAGGAAGATTTAATGCCTAATGACAAGGTAGTAGATATTATAATCAATCATAATCTCATGGGAGAGCTGCTTGAAGCTTCATATATTCATCAAGAATACCCAGAGCATTACAAATTTTCTATAATAGAAAAAGCTATAAATGCTTTAGAAGATAGAGACATAGAAGTTAATAGAGAAGGTCTTACGGTTGGTGAGTTAGTAAGCCTAATACAAAACGATAAAATAATCATAAGAAAAATAATAGACCATCCAATTTCTAGGAAATTGATATACGAAATCTTAACTAATAAGAATTTAACTGAAAATATTATTATGGAAGATTATTCATTAACTTATGATGAAGAATATAAGGAGCAAAAAAGAAGTTTAATGGGCTCTTATCCAGAGGTTACAGATAAAACAACAGCAAAACAGGACTTTGTCAGTATAGTTATGAAAACATCTATCAATGATATTTTAGAAAGAGTAATAGAAAAAGAAAATAATAAAGGAAAAATCGAGATTATAGTACCTGGAAAAATATTATTAGATATGATATTGGAGAAAGATCCCAATATACCTATAAAGATAGAGTTAAGTGAAGAGAATTCTAGTGTAATATATAAATATACAGGAAATGAAGATATAGGGGATAAATCACCTACAGACATTTTAGTAGAGTATGGTAAAAAGGCTGGAGTTATGGAAGAATTTATTATTAATGATAATATAAGGTCAGTGGCACAGGAACAGCTATTAAATAACGGAATAAATCCTAAAATTTCTATTGCAAAAGATTTTGAATATGTATTTATAAATAATAAGAAAAGATGGTATAATGGATATAGTATAGATGAAACAAGTACAGTTAAGGAAGCTTTTGAAGCCTTAAAAGAAAAACATGAAATATCTAAGGATTTAAGTAATTATGAGGCTAGGTCCATACTTATACTATATGAAGTTCTTAGTAAACAGGGACATTTAGCTTATCAGCCAATAAATATTGCATATGGTATTAAAGATTCAACTGTGGCAAAAATAGAGGAAGGGTTATCAGATTTACCAGGTATACAGGTCTCCATAGAACCTGTTAGATATTATCCAGAGAAAAATACTGCGGCTCATATACTAGGATATTTAGGGAAAATCAGTCAGCCTAATGAAATTAAAAAATATGTAGATGAAGCTGGATACTCCCCTAATGATATTATAGGTAAAGCTGGAGTTGAAGAAAGCTTTGAAGAAGTTCTAAGGGGAGAAAATGGAGTAAAAAGAGTAGAAGTAGATGTACTAGGAAATACAACAAATATCTTAGATGAGAAAAAGCCAACACCAGGAAACAATCTTTATTTAACCATAGATTTGAAGCTGCAAAAATTTGCAGAAAATGTATTGCGTCAAACATTAGAAAAAGTTCAAGTTGGCGGGACATATGAAAGTCAATGGGGTAATTATCAATTTGGAAATAACAAGAAAAAGGGAAGACCATATGTAAATGCCACATCTGGTGCAGTAGTAGCCACTAATGTTAAAACAGGAGAAGTTTTAGCCATGGCTAGTTATCCTGCTTATGATCCGAACTTATTTGCAACAGGCATATCTGATACAGATTGGTTAAGTTTATTCCCAGAACACGATAAAGACCCATTAGCACCTAGACCTTTGTATAATATAGCTATTCAAACTGCAGTACAACCGGGTTCTACCTTTAAGATGGTAACTGGACTTGCTGGCTTGGAAAAAGGACTAAGCCCTACTAAGCGTATAAGAGATATGGGATATGTTCAAATTGGAAATTATAAACCAGCGTGTTGGATTTGGAATCAAAGCAGAGGAACTCATGGATATGAAAACTTATACGAAGCAATTAGAGATTCATGTAACTATTATTTTTATACATTAGCCTTAGGTAGAAATCAAAGAACTGGAGAGAGTATAGGAATTAAACTTGAGATTGAAGATATAGTAAATTTATCTAAACAATTAGGACTAAATGATAAAAGTGGTATAGAAATAAATATACCTGCAGAAGTATCTGGTGGTGTTCCAGATCCACAAAGAAAAATAATACTTACTAAGTCCATGTTAAAATCCTATTTACGTGGTAATATAGAAAAATATGTAAAAGAAGATACTATATTGGATCAAGATACTATTAAAGATATAATAGAAGATATAGTAAGCTGGACTGAATTAGAAGAGCCTTTATCTAGAGGTGAGGTTATTAGAAGATTAGATGCTTTCGGGCTAGAGCCAGAAAAGAGACTTTCAGGAGAAAAGGAAGGACTAGCTGATAGAATTAAATTTAGTTACTTGCAACAAGCAGGGTGGAATATAACAGATACTTTAAATGTGACCATTGGTCAAGGTCAAAACTCCTATAGTCCTATTCAGATGACAAACTATATAGCTACCATAGCTAATGGAGGTTATAGACATAAGGTAACTTTAGTAGATAATGTAAAAAACTATAATAATTCTAAGGTTATTTTAAATAAAGAACAAGAAGTTGAGAGAATAGAGTTAAATAACTACGAAAACTTAGAACATATTAAAAGAGGAATGTTGGAAGTATCAAATGATGGTTCTTCCAGAAGAATATTTGGAAATTTTCCTGTACAAGTAGGCTCTAAAACAGGTACTGCTCAAAGAGCAGGGGTGAATCCTTACACAGGAGACACTTATGATGATTTTGCATGGTTTGTTGCTTTTGCACCTTATGAAGACCCTGAAATAGCAGTGTCAGTAGTACTGTTTCAAGGTGGTAGTGGAGGTTATGCAGGACCTATGACAAGAGATATTATTGCAGAATATCTAGGATTAAATGTAGTTGGAACTAAGGAATCCCTACCTTTTAAAAACAGTTTATCAGAGTAATATGAAACCTATTTAAATTATTGTGGAGGTAGCTTAGAAAGTGAAAGATGACTTAATTAGTTTTAAGGGTGTTAAGGAAGGTGTTTTTCTAAATGTTAATGGGGCAGATTTGTTAATTATTAAGAAAGAACTAGATAAGAAAATGAAAAATGCTCCCAATTTTTATAAAGGAATAAAACTTTTAGGTATTAAATCAGAAGGATTGTCCTATGAAGACTTAGTAGAATTAAAATTGATTTTAAAGTATAAATATGATTTGGTAGTTTCTGAAGAAGAACTGCCAGACTATATACTTAATCCTAAATTAAAAATCCATGAAGACAATAAAGAGTTAGACACTATACCTGATTCTACATTTGATGGTATAGATTGTGGAATGACAAAATATATAAATGGGACTCTAAGATCAGGACAAACTGTTGACTATGATGGTAATATAGTTATAATAGGAGATGTAAATCCTGGAGCACTTATAAAGGCTAAAGGAAATATAATAGTCCTTGGTACAATTAGAGGAGTTGCTCATGCTGGAATATGTGGAAACTTAAATGCCATAGTGGCAGCATATAATTTACAACCTATGCAGTTAAGGATTGGGGATATAATTGCTAGACCGCCAGACGAACAATCAGAGATATATAAAGTTCCGGAGGTCGCAAAGATTAAAGATGGGGAGGTAATAATTGAACCATATTTACCTAACAAATAATAAAAGGGAGGATAATAAATGGACAAAGAGAAACTAGGAACCGCCATAGTTGTCACTTCAGGAAAAGGTGGCGTAGGAAAAACTACAACATCTGCAAACATAGGAACTGGACTAGCTGTTTTAGGAAAATCTGTAGTAGTTGTAGATGCAGATATTGGGCTACGAAACTTAGATGTTGTTATGGGATTGGAAAATAGAATAGTCTATGATATAGTTGATGTAGTAGAGAAAAATTGTAGGCTAAAACAGGCTTTGATCAGAGATAAAAGACATGAAAAGTTATACCTTTTACCAGCTGCCCAAACAAAGGACAAATCTGCAGTGAGTCCAGATCAGATGCTTGAATTGGTAAATCAGCTAAAAAAAGAATTTGATTATGTTATTATAGATTCTCCAGCAGGAATAGAACAAGGATTTCAAAATTCAATAGCTGGTGCTGATTTAGCATTAATAGTAACAACTCCTGAAATATCAGCTGTAAGAGACGCTGACAGAGTAATAGGAATACTTGAGGCAAAGGGATTGCATAATCCTAAACTAATAATAAATAGAATCAGGCATGAAATGGTAAAAAGAGGAGATATGATGAATATGGATGATATTATAGATATTCTAGCCATAGATTTATTTGGTATAGTACCAGATGATGAAGCTATTGTCATATCTACAAATAAGGGGGAGCCAGTAGTTATAGATGAAAAAGCATTATCAGGAAAGGCCTTTAAAAATATAACCAAAAGAATAATAGGAGAAGAAGTAGAATTTCTAAATTTAGATGTTGATGAAGAAGGAAAGCTAAGCAAAATCCTAAAAGTATTATTTGGTAAATAAGGGGGGAGTTTCTTGGAACTATTTAAATTATTTGGGAAAAAAGATGAAAGTAGTAAAAATGTAGCTAAAGAAAGACTTAAATTAGTATTGGTACACGATAGAGCAGATCTTTCACCTAAATTTCTAGATATGATTAAAGGTGATATAATTAGGGTAATATCTGAATATGCAGATATAGATGAGGCTGGATTAGATATTAAACTAACAAGAATGAAAAGAGACAAGGATAATTCTACAGTTTCTGCATTAGTAGCAAATATACCTATAGTAAAAGTAAAGGATAATCAGTAAATAATATAGTGTAAAATTTAATATTGATAAACTTTATACTATATAGTATAATAGTAAAGATGTATAACCAAAGAAAAATTTAGGAGGTTTGAAATGAAGAAAAAAGTATTAGCCTTAGGATTATCAGTGGTAGTAACTGCTGCTATTTTTACAGGATGTACTAAAAAAGAACCGACTCCAGTGGATGAAAACAAACCAGGTGTAAATGAAACAGCAGGAGAAACAAATGGCAACTTAGTAGATGGTACTTATTTAGTTAAAACAGAAGTAAGTGATCATGGGAACTATTCTATGGCAAAACTTGAGGTAAAGGATGGACAAATTGAGGCACTTGATTATAATGAGTATTTAGTGGACTCAGGAGATGCTAAAAATGAATCCAATTATCCTTATGCAGAAGGAATAGCTGTAATTAAAGATTTAAACGCTCAATTTAATGACAAAAAAGACCTTAGTGCAGTAGACTTTGATGCAGTTTCAGGTGCAACTAGTACAAAAGGAACTTTCAAAGAGATTACTGGACAGTTATTAGATAAAGCATCTAAAGGAGAAACTTATACTCCAGTATTTAAAGATGGAGAATATGAAGCTAAAGCTGAAGAAGCTAGTCATGGTTGGTTAGCAGAAGTTAAAGTAAAGGTTCAGGATGGACAAATTGTTGGTGTTGACTATGCCGAAATAGCAGTAGAAGATGCAGATGGAGTTAAAGTAGGAGATAGAAAGTCAGCAGATAACTATGCTTATGAGCCAGCTTTTGAAGTAGCTAAAGCAATGCAAAAATTAATTGTGGATAACAATGGAACAGAAAACCTTAATGTAGATAGTATTACAGGAGCAACAACAACTAGAACTACTGTAATAGAACTTGTAAATCAAGCTTTAAGCTCAGCAAAATAAAAATAAAACCCTAACTAAACGTTAGGGTTTTTTTAAAATAATATGGAGTGATAAAATGAAAATTAGCAGATATATGTTTTGCATACTTCTAGCTTTATCATTGGTTATAACAGGATGTACGAAGAATAAAAGTATAGATCCTATTTCTAGGACAGAATTTTTAATGGATACAGTAATGACTGTGAAAATTTATGATAAGCCTGATGAAAAGATTTTAGATAAGGTATTTTTAAGATTAGAAGAAATAGAGAAACGAATGAGTGCTACATTAGAGGAAAGCGATGTAAATAAGATAAATGAAAATGCAGGTATAAAGCCTGTATCCATAAATGAAGATACATTTTTTGTCATAAGTGAAGCAAAATATTTCGCTGAAATTTCTTCTGGTGCATATGAACCTACTATTGGACCTTTAGTAGATTTATGGAATATAAAGGCAGAAGAGAAGGAAAGGGATTTCATACCTACAGCTGAAGATATAGAAAAAACCAAGGTTTATATAAACTATAATAATCTTGAGTTATTAGATAATAATCAAGTATATTTAAAAGAACAAGGTATGAAGATTAATCTTGGTGGTATAGTAAAGGGATATGCTACAGACGAGGTTAGAAGAATATTAAGTGAAAATGGGGTAAATAGTGCAATAATTGACTTAGGGGGAAATGTCTTTGCTCATGGAACTAAACTAGAAGAAACCCCTTGGAAGATAGGGATTCAAGACCCATTTGAGCATACTGGAAATTTTTTAGGAGTAATAGAAGCTGAAAACAAGTCCATAGTCACATCTGGAGACTATGAAAGATTTTTTACCTATAAGGGTAAGAAGTATCATCATATTTTAGATACTAAAACAGGTTATCCAGGAGATAATGAAATAACTGGAGTAAGTATTATTTCAGATAAATCCATAGATGGAGATGGATTGTCCACTACATTATTTGTTTTAGGTGTAGATAAAGGAATAGAACTAGTTAATTCATTGGAAGGTATTCAAGCTATATTTGTTACAAAAAATAGAGATGTATATATTCCTGCAAGTTTAAATGATAAATTTAATTTGAATAATGGGAATAAACATTTTAACATAAAAGAATATTAATCAATAGTATAAATTCTACCAAATATCATATAGTATATTGAGGTAGGTGATTTTATGAATAAAAGATATTTTAAATCTTCTAATAGTTATTATAATAGGCAGATTAATAAATTAGTTTTTGTTTTAGTTACTTTATTAATTATACTTTTAATTAAGATGATGAATACTAGAATAACAAATGATATTATCAATATTATTGAAAAAAATGTATATTATGAATTTAGTTTAAAGAAAGATGGAGAAAAAGTAAAAGAATATTTAGTAAAATTCGTAGATACATCTATGGAAACAATAGAAGGTCTAACAGGACAACTTTATAAACATAACAAATAGAGTACCTCGGGATTTCCCGAGGTACTCTATTGAAGAGTAAAATTTTCCTACTAATATTGGGAGAAAAGTGATAAGATAATACTTAGAGTATCAATGAAAGGTGGAAACAAATGATAAATCAGAAGAAGCTTGATAGGGTTCTAAAAAGAGTAGAAAGACCAGCAAGATATATTGGAATGGAACAAAATTCAGTATCAAAAGATTTAGAAAAGGTGAAAGTAAAATTTGCCTTTTCATTTCCAGATATATATGATGTTGGAATGTCTCATTTAGGACTTCATATTTTATATAATTTAATAAATGAAGAAGAAGATTTCTTATGTGAAAGAGTGTTTGCTCCTTGGACAGACATGGAAGAAGAAATGAGACATGAAAATCTTCCTCTTTTTACATTGGAAAGCAAAGAAGAAGTAAGAAATTTTGACTTTTTGGGATTTACACTACAATATGAAATGAGTTATACAAATATATTAAATATTTTAGATTTATCTAAGATCCCTTTATTATCTAAAGATAGAACAGATGAGGATCCTTTTGTATTAGCTGGAGGACCTTGTGCATATAATCCAGAGCCAATAGCAGACTTTATTGATTTCTTCATAATAGGTGAAGGGGAAGAGGTAACTATAGAAATACTTCAAGTATATAAAGAGCATAAAGAGGGAAACTGGAATAGAGAAGAATTTTTAAAATCAATTGCTAAAATTCAAGGGGTCTACGTTCCTAAATTTTATGATATAGTATATAAAGAAGATGGAACTATAAAAGAGAGAATTACCCTTATTGAAGGGGTGCCAAGTAAGATAGACAAAAGAATGATTAAAGATTTAGACTCCATGTTTTCACCAGAGAAAATGATAGTACCATTTATTGAAACTGTTCATGATAGAGTAAGTATGGAAATATTTAGAGGGTGTACCCATGGATGTAGATTTTGTCAGGCAGGCATGATTTATAGACCCATAAGAGAAAAATCTGTAGATAAAATAGTAGAATTAGCAGATAAATTAGTGGAAAGCACTGGATACGAAAATGTTTCTTTATCTTCCCTTAGCTCTTGTGATTATTCGGAATTATATTTACTTATTACAAAATTAATGGAAAAGTTTGAAGAGAAGAAAGTAGGAGTATCTTTACCATCATTAAGATTAGATTCCTTCAGTATAGATATATTGAAGGAAATTGAAAAGGTTAGAAAATCTGGATTGACTTTTGCACCAGAGGCAGGAAGTCAGAGACTTAGAGATGTAATAAATAAAGGAATTACAGAGGAAGATTTAGTCAATACTGTAAGCTATGTATTTAAAGAAGGGTGGTCCACTATTAAACTATATTTTATGGTGGGATTACCTACTGAAACTGACGAAGATGTAATGGGGATAAAAGATTTAGCTTATAAAGTTAAGGATATGTTTTTTGATTTGCCTAAAGAAGAAAGAAAGGGTAATTTAAAGGTAACAGCTAGTGCTTCTTGTTTTGTACCTAAACCATTTACTCCTTTTCAGTGGGTAGGTCAAGAATCCATGGATGAATTTTACAGAAAGATATATCTTGTAAAGAATAGTATAAAAGATAATAAGGTAACATTCAATTATCATGACCCTAAACTAAGTTATCTAGAGGCTATAATAGCCAGAGGTGATAGAAGAATATCTAAACTTATACTTAGGGCTTGGGAGAAAGGCTGTAAATTTGATGGATGGTCCGAGCACTTTAAATATGATACATGGATAGAGACTTTAAAAGAGTTAGATATGGATGGAGATTTTTACGCTTTAAGAAATAGGTCTTTAGAGGAAAACTTACCTTGGGATTTCATAAATCCAGGAGTATCTAAAGAATATTTAATAAGAGAATATAAAAGATCAATAGAGGAACAAACTACACCTGATTGTAGAGACCAATGTAGGGGTTGTGGAATAAAGGGATGTACAATGATTGGCGGTGAAAACAATTGATTTTACGAGTTACATTTTGCAAGAAGAATTATTTAAGATATATTGGGCATTTAGATCTAATGAGATTGTTTCATAGAAGTTTTAATAGAGCAAAAATTCCTCTAAAATATTCGGAGGGTTTCAATCCCCATCCTAAGTTCTCCATAGCACATCCTTTATCACTGGGAATTGAATCTGAGGAAGAATATATGGATATAGACCTAGATTATATGGCAGTAGATGAATTTATGGAAAAAATGAATGAGGTATTGCCAGATGATATTCAAATCACTAAAGCAATATACTTAAAAAAAGAAGAATCTATAGCATCTTTGATTTCTTGGGCATTTTATGAAATAAACTTTGATATAATTAAAGATAAATCTAAAGAAGAAATAGAAGATATAATCAACACTTGGTTATGTAAAGAAGAAATAATGATTACCAAATTAAAGAAAAAAGGTAAAAAGAAAATTGAGAGACAAGAAAACATTAAAAATCTTATAGGAAATATAGTATTAAAAGAAATAAATCATAACAATGTAATAATAGATACACTAATAAAAGCAGGAGATAATGGAAATTTAAAGCCAACTAACTTAATGGAAGCTTTAAATAGAGATACAACTCTTAATATAGATATGGATTCTATAACCATAAAAAGATTAGGTCTATATGCGGAAAAAGATAAGAATATATATAAGCCTTTATAAGATAGGAGAGTTTTTATGAGTTATATTTTTATTGATTCCTTAGATGGATTTCAAAGAGTAGGCATTGTAGAGAATAATAGACTTGTTGAATATCATTTAGAAAAAGAAGAAAAGAAAATAGTTGGAAATATTTATAGAGGTAGGGTAGTCAATGTATTACAAGGTATGGAAGCAGCATTTGTAGATATAGGAGAAGGTAAAAATGCCTATTTATATGTAAAAGATGCTCTACCGAAGGAAATGTTATATAGTGGCAAAAGATATAGTATATCAGAAGTGGTCAAATCTGGGCAAGAAATAATAGTTCAGGTAATAAAAGAACCTTCAGGAAATAAAGGTGCAAAAGTGACTACTCATATTGAAATACCTGGTAGATTCTTAGTATTTACTCCTTTTTCAAATAAGATAAACATATCAAAGAAGATTCGAAGTATAGTTGAAGTAGAAAGCCTAAAAGAAATAGGAAAAAAAATCATAAAAAATGACACTGGTCTAATTTTTAGAACAGCTTCAGAAGGTATAGATGAATCTATATTACAAGAAGAGTACAATATTTTATATGATATTTATGCTAAAATAGAAAAAGAAAGAAATTTCTTACCTTGTCCTAAATTATTATATAAGGAGCCTAGTTTAGGTTATCAAATAATAAGGGATAGCTTTAATGATGAAACTGAAAAAATCATAGTGAATAATAAAGAAGTTTATGATAATTTGATTTTAACTGAGGAAACATTTCCATTCAGGTTTTCTAATAAGATGGAATTAGACAAAGATTTTTCTATTAACTATAACACAGGAATTCAATTGGATTTACAAACTGCATTACAAAGAATAGTCTCTCTTAAATCTGGAGGGTATATAGTTATAGACGAGACAGAGGCACTAACGGCTATAGATGTGAATACTGGAAAATTTGTAGGAAGTAGTTCTTTGGAAGATACCATAGTAAAAACCAATATAGAAGCTGCTGGAGAAATTGCAAGGCAAATTAGACTTAGAGATATAGGTGGTATAATAATCATAGATTTTATCGATATGAAAAATAAAAATGATATTTCCAATGTTTTAGCCATACTTCGTAAGAATTTAAAGAAGGACAAAATAAAAACTAATATCATAGATATTACAAAATTAGGTCTTGTGGAATTGACTAGAAAAAAAATAAGAAGGTCTTTGTCTAGGGACTTTTATAAAGTATGTCCTAAATGTGAAGGTAGAGGTCATATTATAGAATAGATTGTGATATGAGACAATACATTTGTGACAAGTAAATATGAAAAAAGGAAAGACCTCTGATATAATGTTGTTTACCATAACAAACAAAAATCGGAGGGATCTTTCCTTATGAAAACAATTATAACAGAAGAGATGAGATTTCGTCAAAGGGTAGTTAAATATGCAATTAAACATGATAATAATGCTAAGGCAGCTAGAAAATACCATACCAGCCGTCAGCAAGTTCAACGCTGGAGAAAAAGATATGATGGTGATGTAAAATCCTTGGCCAATAGAAGTACAAGACCAAAGTCACATCCTAATCAACATACTCAAGAAGAGTTAGATTTAATAAGATATAAGCATCGATACCATCAGCATGAAGGTTATGCACAGATATATCGTAAGTTAAGAGATGCAGGGTATAAAAGAACCTATGATTCTATGTGTAGACAGATAAGAAAAATGAAATTAAATGTAGCAAAGAAAAGAGTGAGCTATCCTAAATCTAACTATCATAAAAACCTTGCTACTTATCCAGGGGAAAGAGTACAAATAGATGTAAAGTATGTTCCAAATGAATGTATTGGCTTTGCAAGTAATCATAGCAGATACTACCAAATAACAGCTATTGATGAATATTCAAGAAAGAGATATTTAGAATTAGTTAATGAACTTAGCACATATAGTACATCTAACTTTTTAACACGATTAGAAGATAAATTAGGATTTAAAGTTGAATTGGTTCAAACTGATAATGGAATCGAATTTGTTAATGATCAAGATATTACAAATAAGAAAACTAGATTTGAAAAGTATTTAGAAAAGCTAGATATAAAACACAAACGTATTCGTCCATATTCACCATGGCAAAATGGTATAGTAGAGCGTAGTCATAGGATAGATAATGAATTATTCTACAGCAGAAGACGGTTTAGTAGCTATAAAGAAATGGAGAAGTCATTTAGAAGATATAGTAACAAATACAATAACATAGCAAGGAAAATTCTTAACTTTAAGACGCCAAATGAAATAGTTGAGGAGTACTTCTCTAAAAATGCTGCTTAAGATGGTATTACTAATAATTATTTAATCAAGGATCGCTATCGCTTTCCTCCTTGACAAAATAATTACTAGCAATTTAAGAAAACCACAGCATTATTCAGAGAAAATTTTTCAGAGGTCTGTGTCACATATGTTTGACTTCTCTAGAAAGAGGTCATATTATAGAATAGATTGTCTATTGACATTCATGCAAATATTTGTTAAAATATTTTGGTGTAGAGCCGCTCAATCTGGGTTTAAGTCCTAATGGCACCCTGTATTGGCGAGACTGGGTTAGAGGAGGTGCTGTAAATGTATGCTGTAATAGAAACAGGTGGTAAGCAATATAGAGTTCAACAAGGCGATGTTGTTTTTGTAGAAAAATTAGATGGAGAAGAAGGCTCAAATATAAATTTTGATAAAGTTCTTTTAGTATCTAAAGAGGACGATATAGTTGCTGGTAAACCTTATGTTAACGGAGCTAAAGTTGAAGCTGTTGTTTTAGAGCAAGGAAAAGCTAAAAAAATCGTTGTTTTCAAATATAAAGCTAAGAAAAATGCTAGAAAGAAACAAGGACATCGTCAACCATTTACTAAGGTAAGAATTGAAAATATAGTAGGCTAATTATGATTGTAGCTAAAATATTTAGAGACGAAGAAAATAAAATTAAAAAATATACCATAGAAGGACATGCAAACTATGACTCCTATGGAAAAGATATAGTATGTGCTGCTATGTCAGTACTTTCTCATACCACTTTATTATCTTTAATGGAACTTTGTGGTATTGACGAAAAAACTATAATATATTCTATAGATGATAGAGGGTTTCTAAGTGTAGAATTACCTAAAGATATAGAAGAAAATAAATTAGATAAGACTCAAATCCTACTGGAATCTTTAGTAGTAGGAATTAAATCCATAATAGAAAGTTACCCAGAGTATGTAACACTCAAAATGGGGAGGTGTAATTGATGATTAAATTGAATTTACAATTATTTGCTTCTAAAAAAGGAGTAGGTAGCTCCAGAAACGGTAGAGATAGTGAAGCTAAAAGATTAGGCGTTAAAAGAGGAGATGGCCAATTCGTTTTAGCGGGAAATATCCTAGTTAGACAAAGAGGAACTAAAATACATCCAGGAAACAATGTAGGTAAAGGTTCAGATGATACTTTATTTGCTACAGTTGACGGTGTAGTTAAGTTTGAAAGAAAAGGCAGAGATAAAAAACAAGTTAGTGTTTATCCTGCAGAAGAATTAGCATAGACCTAAGCTTACCATTATGGTAAGCTTATATTTTTTATTTTTTTGGAAAAACTATTTTAAATAAGACAATTAGATTGACAGAAGAGGCAAAATTGGTATAATAAATTTAAAAGATTTGAAAAATAAAAGAAGAAGTAATAAATGAGGATGATGAGACTATGTTTATAGATGTAGCCAATATACGTGTTAAGGCAGGTAAAGGTGGAGATGGAGTAGTAGCTTGGAGAAGAGAGAAATATGAGCCGTCAGGTGGACCTTATGGAGGCGATGGAGGCAATGGTGGCAGTATAATTCTAAAGGCTGATGAAGGTATTAGAACTTTAATGGATTTTAGATATAAACGATCATATATAGGACAGAATGGCGAAGATGGAAGATCTAAGAAACAATTTGGTAAAGGTGGAGAGGATATTATATTAAAATTACCTATTGGAACATTGGTTAAAGACGAAGCCACTGGTGGGGTAATTGTGGACCTTAAAGAAAAAGATCAAACATTTGTTATAGCCAAAGGTGGTAGAGGTGGTAGAGGAAATGCAAGATTTGCAACTGCAACTCGTCAAGCACCTGGATTTGCTGAGCCAGGGAAAAAAGGTGAGGAAAGAAATATAGTATTTGAATTAAAACTTTTAGCAGATGTGGGACTTATAGGATTTCCCAATGTAGGTAAGTCTACTATTCTATCAATTGTATCAGCAGCTAAGCCTAAAATAGCAAATTATCATTTTACAACTCTAAAACCAAATCTTGGAGTGGTTAGAGTAGGCGATGAGAAGTCTTTTGTTATCGCAGATATTCCAGGGTTAATTGAGGGAGCTCATGAAGGTGCAGGATTAGGTCATGATTTTTTAAGACATGTAGAAAGAACTAGAATACTTGTACATGTATTAGATGTATCAGGTAGTGAAGGTAGAGACCCTATAGATGATTTTTATAAAATAAATGAAGAATTAAGTAAATATAATATAAAATTAAAAGATAGACCACAAATAATAGTGGCAAATAAAATGGATATACCTGGAGCAGAAGAAGGACTTCAAAAAGTTAAAGAAGAATTTGAACCTAAGGGATATAAAATATTATCACTTTCTGCTGCAACATTGGAAGGTATAGATGAACTAAAATATGAAATTTGGGATCTATTGATAAACACTGAAATAGTTTATGAAACATTTGATGAAGAGTTTATTCATGAAGATGAAGATACTAATAACTCAATAATTGTGAAAAAAGAAGATGGAAAATATATGGTAGAAGGAGAATTTATAGACAGACTCTTAAGTGCAACATATTTTGATGATGTAGATTCCTTGAGATATTTCCAAGATATGCTTAGGAAAAAAGGTGTAATAGATGAGTTAAATAGTCTAGGTATAAAAGAAGGGGAATCTGTATTTATATGTGGATACGAATTTGAATTTTTTAATTAATGGAGGGTAAAGTACTAAAATGGACTGCTTAAATTGTGGAAACTGTAAAGAAAATCAACCAACATATTATTGTTTAATGGAAAACCAAGTAGTAATAAATGAAAACTACAAAAGAGAAGAAAAATGTAGAACAGGTTGGAAGAAAGGGAGTACAGACTACGAAAAGCATAGAAGAAACAAAAAAGAGCTGGAAGTCTAAATTAGAGGAGTGAAGTATTTGTTAACAGGTAAACAAAGATCATATTTAAAAAGCATTGCACATAATATGGACCCTATATTTCAGGTAGGAAAAAATGGGATAACTGAAAATTTTATTAAGCAAGTTGAAGAAGCCCTAGAGGCAAGAGAATTATTAAAAATAAAGGTACTAAATAATAGTTTATTAGATGCAACAGAGGTTGCTAATGAAGTAGCAGAAGCTGCAAATGCAGAGTTTGTACAAAGCATTGGAAATAAATTTGTAATATATAAGGAATCAGAAGAAAATAAAACTATTGAATTGCCTAGATAAAAAGTTTAAACTTCAGAAATATTTCTGAAGTTTAATTATTAATTTGGAGGAGAAATTCTATGAAAATTGCAGTAATGGGTGGAACCTTTGATCCCATTCACAATGGACATTTAATAGCAGCAGAATATGCTAGAACTTCATTGAAGCTAGATAAGGTAATTTTTATTCCTTCAGGAGTTCATCCATTTAAAAACAATAGAAATATTACTGAGGGGAAAAAAAGATTGGATATTCTTTCTTTAGCCATAGAATCAAATAAATATTTTGATATATCTAATATAGAAATAAATAGGGAAGGTACTACTTATACTATAGACACCATAAGAGCTTTAAAGGAGATTTATAGAGAAGATGAAATCTATTTTATTATTGGCTCAGATATTATATTTGAAATAGTACAATGGAAGGGTTTTCAAGAACTTATAGAATTATGTAATTTTATATTATTATACAGATTAGGAAAAAATGAGGATAAAATAGAAAACAAAATTGAAGAATTAAATAGATTATATGGGTTAAAATTTGAAAAGGTAAATGCACCACTTATTGAAATATCTTCTACTGAAATAAGAGAAAGGGTTAAAAGGGATTTAAGCATTAAGTATCTTGTACCAGAAATAGTAGAAGGTTATATTTATAAGCATAAGCTATATAGCAGGGAGAATATAAATGGATAAACAATTAAAGGAAAGTTTAATAGAAGATATAGGAGAAAAAAGATATAATCATTCTTTAAGAGTAATGGAAACTGCCATAGATTTAGGTCAAAAATATTGTACAGATATTGATAAAATAAAAATAGCGGCTATTTTACATGACTGTGGAAAGTTCATTGATAGAGAAAATCTGTTGAAAATGGCATATGACTTTGGTATAATCGTAGATACTTGTATGGAACATAATCCTGAATTAATACATGGACCTTTAGGCTCAAAAATTGCAGAAAAGAAGTATAAAATAAAAGACAGAGAAATTTTAGAGTCTATTTGTTATCATACCACTGGTAGAGAGAATATGACCATATTGGATAAAATAGTTTATATAGCTGACTATATAGAGCCTTGTAGAAACTTTCCAGGAGTTGAAGAAATAAGAAATTTAGCTTTTAAAGATTTAGATAAGTCGATTTTATTGGCAATGGAAAAGACTATAATATTTTTAATTGGAGAAAATAAAATTATTCATCCTGATACTGTAAAGGCAAGAAACTTTTTAGTTATAAAATCAAACAAGTTAAGTTAGTTAGTTAAAGTAATAAAAAGTTAAGATGATTTGTATTATATAAAATAATAAATATTTTAGGGGGTAGATTATGATAGATTTACAAGAAAAGTTGGATATTATTACTAAGGCCTGTGAGGATAAAAAAGGAATAGATATAAAAGTATTGAATATAACAAAGTTAACACCTATAGCAGATTATTTTGTTATAGTAAGTGGAAATTCTTCTACTCAAGTAATGTCCATAGCTGACGAAATAGAGGAAAAAATGATTTTAGCAGGATCAGAAGAAATAATTAAGGAAGGCTATCAAAGTGGAAGGTGGATACTTTTAGATTTTAATGATATAATAGTTCATGTATTCCATAAAGAGGAAAGAGAGTTTTATGACTTGGAAAGATTGTGGTCTAAGGAAGAAGAAACAAATAATCAGAACTAGGAGGAGAATTATATGTCATTAAGATTTTTATCAACCGACAAAGCACCTGGAGCGGTAGGTCCATATTCACAAGGAGTTAAGGCCGAGAATATAATTTATACATCTGGACAACTACCTATTGATCCTGCAACAGGAGAATTATCTAAAGGTGATATTGAAAAAGAGACTAGATTATGTTTAGAAAATGTAAAAGCTGTTTTAGAATCAGCACATGCAAGTATTGAAAATCTAGTTAAAGTTACAGTTTTTGTAACTAATATGGGTGATTTTCCTAAGATAAATGAAGTTTATGCAGAATTCTTTGGAGAACATAAACCAGCTAGATCTTTAGTACAAGTAGCCGCATTACCTAAAGATGCAGATATTGAAATTGAGGGAATTGCAATATTATAATAAAAAAAATCTAGTCCAAATATTGGACTAGATTTTTTATAATTTATAAATACTTGCACTTCTATATCTGCGTCTTTTTTTTCTTTGATTTAATGACCATATTCTTAGGAAAAGCAGTAATCCAAATATAAATAAATACCATTTACCAAGAAGTATTTTAAATATATTGGGGGCTGGAATCTTGTCCACATCCATAGTGGAAACAATGTCTGTACTACCTATTACTTCATTGTCTAAGATATATTCAACTTTACCTATTACTTGGTCTTTGGCAATAGGGGCTTCTAAATTTTCACTTACTGTGATTTTTTCTTCTATACTATTTTTCCTATCATTTTTTACTATAATTGTAGTGTCATTCTTTGTTATTCCAGATACAAAAGGAACAGTACCCTTATTTACGCTAAAGTTATCGATAAATTTATTTGCAAATCCAATATTTATGTTTTCAAAATTTTCAACACCGTAATTCAATAATTTATGAATGTCAGAATAAATATTTTTTCCACTGGATTTTAAAACTACAGCTATTAGTTTATGATCATTTTTTTCAAAAGATGTTACAAGACATTGTTGGGCAGCTACAGTATAACCAGTTTTTACTCCATTAACTCCATCATACTTAATAGGAGTTAATTTGCCATCTACATCAATTTTCTCATTACTATAAAGAAGTCTATTGGCTGATTTTAAATACCTTGTTTCAGATTTTTTATTTGTTGTAGGAATTGTATAAGTATAGTTTCCCACGATTTCTCTAAACTTTTCATTTGTCATAGCATATTTGGCCATCATGGCTAAATCATAAGGGGTTGTTTTATGATTTTCATCTGGCAAACCATTTGGATTGACAAAGTTGGTATTTAATGCGCCAATTTCTTTTGCCTTTTGATTCATCAGATTACTAAATTCCTCTATACTGCCAGATATATATTTGGCTATGGCAAGAGCAGCATCGTTGGCAGACTCTATTAGTAAGGCATTTAGTAGATTTTCAAGAGACATTTGTTCTCCAAGTTCTAGAGCTATATGACTTCCAGAAGTTAAATCTATAACTTCTTGATCTATGGTAATAATATCATCCATTTTTCCTTTCTCAATAGCCAATATTGCAGTCATAATTTTAGTAGTACTTGCAGGATATAGTTGAGAATTAGAATTTTTCTCATACAATACTTTACCAGTATCCATATCCATTAAGATAGCACCTTCTCCAACTAAATCTAAATCATCAGCATAAGAAAAGGAATATGTACTAAATAAAACCCCAACAATAAACAAAATAAAAAGTCTTTTCAAATTATCCACCACCTTATTTATATATTAAGATTATAACAGAAATTATATAAAATTTTAAGTCAAAATATTTATAAAATAGAAGGGAAAAAAATAATTAAGTCGAATTAAACTAAGTAGTAATAATTATTTTAGGAGGGGTGTTATGGATTCCTTTACAAAAAGAGAACAAATAGGTATACTAGTAATTGTTTTAGTAATTGTTGTAAGTTTAGGTTTTAAATTTTTCACAAGGGATATAATTAAACTGGAAGATAATATGGAAGTAATTAATGAAAACCAATTAGAGGCTTCTGAGGATATAGAAGATACTAGTATAATAGAGGAAGAAGATACAATAATAATGGTTCATATAAGTGGACAAGTATATAAGCCAGGACTAGTAGAATTAGAACAAGGACAGAGACTAGTTGATGCAGTAGAATTGGCAGGTGGTCTTAAAAAAGATGCTGATATAGATAGAATAAACTTAGCCAAGAAATTAGTTGATGAAGAAAAGATATATATCCCTAAAATTGGGGAAGAACCATCAGAAGAAATAAATACTATCAGTGTAAATAATTTAAATATGGAAGACATTTCTGATAAAATAAATATAAATACCTGTACAAAAGAAGCATTAATTAGTTTGCCAGGTATAGGAGAAGCAACAGCTAGTAAAATAATTGAATATAGAGAATCTACTCCATTTAAAAACATTGAAGATATAAAAAATGTTTCTGGAATAGGAGAGAAAAAGTTTCAAGCCATAAAGGAATTAATAATAGTAAAATAGAGAGGTGCAACTATGGAAAAAAGATTAACACAATTAACTAAAAGTTCTGGTTGAGCGGCTAAAATCGGTCCCGATATTTTGGCACAAGTTTTGTGCCACTTACCAAAAACTTATGATGAAAACTTATTAGTAGGATTAGAGACATCTGACGATGCTGCTGTATATAAAATAAATGATGATTTAGCAATGATTCAAACTTTAGATTTTTTTACACCTGTAGTAGATGATCCATACACCTTTGGACAAATCGCAGCAGCTAATTCTTTATCGGATGTATATGCAATGGGTGGAGAACCAAAGTTGGCTATGAATATAGTATGTTTTCCAAATTGTCTCGATCCAAATATATTAGGAGAAATATTGAAAGGCGGATATGACAAAGTCAAAGAGGCAGGAGCTATTACTGTAGGAGGTCATACTGTGGAAGATGATGAACCAAAGTATGGGCTATCTGTAGCTGGATTTGTTCATCCAGATAAGGTTCTTGCCAATAACAATGCTAAGCCTGGAGATATACTTGTATTAACAAAGCCAATCGGATTAGGAATTATAAATACTGCTATAAAGGGAGAAATAGCAGATAAAAACACTTATGATGAAGCAGTAAAGGTAATGTCTACCTTAAATAAATACGCTAAAGAGGCTTTAGACCGTACAGAAGGCGTTAATAGCCTTACAGACATAACAGGCTTTGGCTTAATAGGTCATGCCTTAGAAATGGCTACAGGAAGCTCTGTTACCATAAAAATAAAACATAATAATGTTCCAATAATATCTAATGCACTAGAATATGCTAGAATGGGATTGGTTCCTGCTGGAACTTATGCAAATAGAACTTATGTTGGAGATAATGTTTTTATAAATGAAAATGTACCAAAAGATATAGAAGATGTACTATTTGATCCTCAAACATCAGGTGGACTTTTAATATCTATTCCAAGGGAGAAACAAGATAATCTTTTAGAAGAGTTAAAATCTAATCCCACTGAATATGCAGTAGTAGGAGAAGTATGTGAAAAACAAGATCATTATGTAATTATAGAATAGAAGACAAGGAAGGGATTGTATGGAAGAAAAAAATCTATTTACTTTAATACCTAAAGTAGATGAAATATTAGATAAGGATTTCATAAAGGAACTATTGAAATATATACCAAGAAAAATAGTATTAGATAGTATAAGAATAGAAATAGAAGAAATTAGGACTAAAATTAAAAGAAAAGAGCTTTCAGAAGAGAAAATCGTAGAAAGCATAGAAAATATCTATACCAGAATTAAAATTAGAGCAGAAGAAAAGAACTCATTTAAATTAAAAAGAGTGATCAATGGAACAGGAGTTGTAATTCATACTAATTTAGGACGTTCCTTGATTAACGAAAGGATTATGGAGAATATTAAAGAAGTTGCCATTAACTATTCAAACTTAGAATTTGATTTAGCTAATGGAGGAAGAGGATCAAGATATAGCCATTTAGAAGAAATAATATGTGAAATAACTGGTGGAGAAGCTGCAATGGTTGTAAATAATAATGCAGCGGCAGTAATTCTTGTATTAAGCTCAATGGCTAAAAATAAAGAGGTAATAGTTTCTCGTGGAGAATTAGTAGAAATAGGTGGATCCTTCAGAATACCAGATGTAATGGAACAAAGTGGTGCAAATTTAGTTGCTGTTGGTACAACAAACAAGACTCATTTATGGGATTTTGAAAATGCAATAAATGAAGAAACAGGAGCATTACTTAAAGTTCATACTAGTAATTATAGAATACTAGGATTTACATCAAATGTTGACTCTGAAGAATTATTTTTATTGAAGGAAAAATATAATATACCCCTTATAGAGGACTTAGGTAGTGGAGTTCTTATAGATTTATCTAAATATGGAATAGAATATGAACCAACAGTTCAAGAATCCTTGAAAAAAGGTGTAGATATAGTTACCTTCAGTGGAGATAAACTTTTAGGTGGACCTCAAGTAGGAGTTATAGTAGGAAAGAAAGAATATATAGATGCAATGAAAAAAAATCCATTGACTAGAGCCTTTAGAGTAGATAAATTTACTATATCCGCCCTTGAAGCAACTTTAAGATATTATCTTGAGGAATCAGCAGCAATTAAAGAGATTCCTACTTTAGCTATGCTTACTCAATCATTAGAGGAAATAGGGGCGAAAGCTTTAGAACTGAAATCAAAAATAGAGGAAAAAGTTTCTAATGATTTATTTAAAATAGATATAGAAGATAACTTCTCCGAAGTTGGTGGAGGCTCTTTACCTTTAGAAAAACTACCTACAAAATGTTTGGTCCTTACTTTAGACAATTTTAGTACCCAAGAATTTGAAAACAATTTAAGAGAATTTCATATACCTATTATTACTAGATTATATAAAGATAGGGTATATATAGATTTAAGAACCATTAGAGAAGAAGAATTTCATATTGTAGTAGAAGGAATAAGTTTTGCTTTTAATAAAGTTAAAGGAGTTTAATAGATGAAACATGTAATTATAGGAACAGCAGGTCACATAGACCATGGAAAAACAACTTTAATTAGAGCTATTACAGGAAGAAATACAGATAGATTGAAAGAAGAGCAAGAAAGAGGAATATCTATAGAACTAGGATTTACCTATTTTGATTTACCCTCTGGTCAAAGAGCAGGAATAATAGATGTACCAGGTCATGAGAAATTTATTAAAAATATGTTGGCAGGAGTTATAGGTATAGATATTGTCATATTAGTTGTGGCAGCAGATGAAAGCATAATGCCTCAAACAGTAGAACATCTGCATATTTTAGATCTTCTTGGAATAAAAAAAGGATTTATAGTTCTTACAAAAGCCGATTTAGTAGATGATGAATGGATAGATATGGTAGAAGAGGAAGTAAAGGAAGAAGTAGTAGGAACATTTCTAGAAAACTCACCTATTATTAGAGCTTCATCTACTACAAAAATAGGTATAGATAAAATCATAAATTTAATAGATAAGTATACAGCAGAATTAAAAGATAGAGATGTAGATGATATGCCTAGACTGCCAGTAGATAGAGTATTCTCCATATCTGGGTTTGGAACTGTAGTTACAGGCACACTATTATCTGGGAAATTTAAAATAGGTGATGAAGTCCAAGTATTTCCAGGAAATAAAAAAGCTAGAATTAGAACATTACAAGTTCATGATAAGGATGCTGATATAGCTTATGGGGGACAAAGAGTTGCAGCCAATTTAGCAGGACTAAAGAAGGAAGACGTAGATAGGGGAGATACCATAGCCCCAGTTGATTCCATGTCAGACTCTATGATGCTTGATGTAAAATTTAAGCTCCTTAAAAGTATTGATAGATATATTGATAATAGAACTAGACTTAGATTATATATAGGTACTAAAGAGGTTCTATGTCGTATTGTTTTGTTGGATAGAGAAGAAATAGGACCAGGTGAAGAAGCCTATGCCCAACTTAGATTAGAAGAAGAAGTTGTAGCTAAAAGAGGAGATAAATTTATTATTCGATTCTACTCTCCAATGTTTACAATCGGAGGTGGGGAAGTTCTAGAGCCTAACCCTAAGAAGAAAAAACGTTTTGATGATAAGGCCATAAAGGAACTTGAGATTAAGGAAATGGGCTCATCTGCTGATATTATAGAAAATATAATTGAGGAAAAGTCTAAGGAATTCCCAACAACGAAGGAGATTGCAGTTTTCACAGCAATGTTAGAAGAAAATGTGAAAAATGAAGTAAATAAACTTATAGAAGAAAATAAACTTATATCATTTTCCTTAACTAAGGATTTGCATATTATTCATATAAATTATTTTAATAAAATTAAAGATGAAATATTGGAAACTTTAAATAAGTTTCATATTAAATATCCTTTAAGGGCAGGAATGCAAAAAGAAGAAATACGAAACAGATTTCTTAAAAATGCAAAGCCGAGAGTTGCAGATGCTTTTATAGAATTGTTAATTCAAAATGAATATTTGGAGCAGAAAATGGAAAATATTTGTATTAAGGGATTTGAAATAAAACTTAATGAAAATCAGTTAAAGATTAAAGAGGATATATTAAATTCCTTAAATAAAAGTCCATATCAACCTCCAAGAAAAGAAGATTTAGACTCCATAATAGGAGCTAAAAAAGATGAAATAGAAGAAGTATTTGTTTCCCTTGTAAACAATGAAGACATTATAAAATTAAGTGAAGAAGTATACTTATCTAAAAATGCTTATGATATAGCACTAGAAAAACTAAAAGAGTACTTGGTAGATAATGGTAGTATTTCAATAGGAGATTATAGAGATTTGTTAAACACAAATAGAAAAGTAGCTCTTGCCCTTCTTGAATACTTTGATCAAGTAAAAATAACTAAACGAGACAAGGATATTAGAGTTTTAAACTAATGATTAATGTTACAGGGGTGAGAAGATGGAAACAAAGATACTAATATTGGATGGAGATAGGTCCTTTGTAAAAGGATTAAAATATAGTTTAGAACAAGATGGATATATTATAGATGAAATGTATAATACTAAAGATATTCTAGAAAAAATTACTCAAAATAACTATAATCTAATATTGCTCGATTTAATTTTA
This sequence comes from Tissierella pigra, assembly GCF_018917845.1. Classification (NCBI taxonomy): domain Bacteria; kingdom Bacillati; phylum Bacillota; class Tissierellia; order Tissierellales; family Tissierellaceae; genus Tissierella; species Tissierella pigra. The sequence continues at coordinate 2,501,004 of NZ_JAHLPJ010000001.1, read as the reverse complement.
CCAGATTCCAATGGTTTGACATTGTGTCAAACCATTAGAAATTCTTCTCAAGTACCAATAATAGTAATAACTAAAAAGGATGAGGATATTAGTAAAATATTAGCCTTTGAACATGGCGTGGACGACTATCTTATCAAGCCTTTCAATGATCTTGAGTTAAAGGCAAGAATCAAAGCTGTACTTAGAAGGGTAAAACATAAATCTTTAGGGTTTGATAATCAAGTAATACAAATTCAAGATTTTACTATAAATACGTTAGGTAGAAAAGTGAGTATAAAGAATGAGGATATAAACTTAACTGGGAAAGAGTTTGATTTATTCTATGCACTTATTTCAAATCCTGGAAAAGTCTTTAAACGAGAAGAATTGTTAGAACTAGTATGGGGATATGCCTATTATGGAGATTTGAGAACTGTTGATGTTCATATAAGAAGAATAAGAGAAAAAATTGAAAAAGATTCATCTGATGCTAGATATATTATGACTAAATGGGGAGTAGGATATTATTTTAATAATTCTAAAATATAATTTGAAAAAAACCTTGAAATTTGTCGAAAAATCTTATATAATATATTCTGTTGTCAGTATGGGGGTAGATGAGTCCTGGTGGGCTCTCTGGTCTTCAAAACCAGCGCGAGGGAATAGGATTCTCTTGGGTGAGTTCGATTCTCACATACTCCCGCCATATAGTAAAATCAAGGGTTATAGGCTTTCCTATGACCCTATTTTATTGTCTAAAAACTTGCTTTACAACCTTCAAATTTTCATCTTGTGTGACACTTCGTGTGCCATTTGATAAAATGTTTGAAAAAACATCGGCTACCTCCTTATCAATTCTTGGTATAGCATGAGCATAAATATTAGCAGTTGTAGATGCTCTAGAATGCCCTAATCGTTCTGCTACATTTTTTAGATCTTTAGCATAAAATCTCTAGCCATTGAGGTAAATATTAAAGCATTGCTTACACCCAATGATTCTTTTTTAAAATTTTTCAATTTTTAAATGTTCATCTAACAAATTATTTAGTTCTTTAGTTTTAATTGGGCATAATTTTCTTGATCTTTTAGTTTCTGATAAGGATTTTGATATTTTAGTGTTATGATCAATATAATTGAAGTCACTTTCACGTAATGCTAAAAGCTTTCCTAATCTTGCATCAGTTACAAGAGTGAATAGAATTGTAAATTGGTATACATGGGTTCACCAGGTATTAGTATTTTTCTTGTTTTTTATAATTTCTAGTAACTCCAACATAAAAAATAAAATGGATATAGTGAAACAGGAACTAAATGAAGATAGACATGTTGAGGTTATAGATGGGCTAAAAATAGTATATTCAGTAGATAAACGGAGATGGGAAAATGAAGAAGATAAGATGTAAAAAATACGGGAAATTACTTCTTGAACTTTGAAAACTACATAATACAGTATTGAGAAACTTGTCAGATGATTCTAAAATATACGAAAGATAGAACAAATATGATATAATATCCACATAAGTAATTCGTAATAGTAGATTATTATGACGTAAACGAAAATCTATATCTTAAACTATTTTGTGAAAACTACTTTTCCACTAACTTAACTTAGTGAGAGGAGATGGATACTTGAGAAAAAAATTATTAAAACGATTTTCATATTTATATACTGGCGAATTAATGTCAGTAGTAATGTTTATTATAGTGTTTTTTTTACTTAATAAAGTCTATCCTCAATTACGATTGTATTCTATAACCTCTTTTTGTATTTCATTTTTTCTTTTGGAATTTCTACTAGTGCAGGGAAGTATATATTGGTATATAAAATGGAAAAGATTAAAGAAAGAAAATACAACAGTAACTCCTATGCAAGTTGTAAAAGGCTTTAAAAACTTGAAGAAATTCAATATCAGCCTAATAATTATCACGATGTTTATTTTTGCGTTTGATTTTTTTAAATTGTATCTATCATTACCTTTAGGTAGCTTAGGCATTGCAGGATTTATCTATATATTTGCGATACTTGAATATATTAATTATTTTCACTTTCAACTTTCGTATGATAATCTTTCTGATATTAAGTATTTATTGAGGTCAAAAAGGCTTAAGCAATCATGTCTAAGCAAGGACTTTGATAGCATGGTTTAAATTTTAGTTTATCGATGAGATTATAAATAAAATTTGAAGTTAAGATACATTATTTATAAAAGGTACATTAGTAGTTTATTGTGGTGGAACAAGATTTATATTTTACATTTATTGGGAGGATATATATGGATATTAGCATCAAGCTTGGACAAGCAAATGATATTGATAAATTAGAGCAACTTTACAATGATTTAAATGACTATTTGGCAAAAGCAGTAAATTATCCCGGATGGCTAAAGGGTATATGATTCTATAAGACAAAATGCAATTGATGGAGTCATAAACGGCAATCTTTATGCGACAAAGCATAATTGAAAAATAATTGGTTCTATTATTCATCCGAAATTTATGAAATGTAGTGTAGACAAAGCATTAATGGACTTTTCTATTAAATACAGTATTAAATCACAAGCTAAGTCAATTAGATTAATGTTTATGAAGATAGTATATCTACATCAGTTTGTATGAAAAATTACTATGTGATAATGAGCATAATCTTACATAGTATTACTTTATGATATTTATATTAAACGTCATAATTATCAAAACTAAATAATAAGGTGTTAAAAATTAAGAATTTACTATAATAATATAGAAAATATGGTATAATTTGCTTACTAGATTAATCATGTTAGTGAAATTATACGCAACAAGTGATGATGAAGGTGACTATAAATATATTATACGAGCTTCCTGTGATACGATAAAAATAGAAAATCCTCACAAATAAATTAAGGTATAATTGTAATTGAGAGAAAACAATTCTTAATTTAAAGGAGGATCTACTATGAATTATAAACAAAATCAAAGGTTAAATCAATTAACAGATGAAACTTTAATTATTGGAATTGATATTGCCAAGGAATTTCATGTAGCAAGAGCACAAGATGTTCGTGGTATAGAATTTGGGAAATCAATTAAATTTAACAATTCACTTTCAGGATATTTAGAATTGGATAGTTGGATAAAGGAGATTAAGTTAGCCGAAAAGAAAACTACAGTAATAATTGGAATGGAACCAACAGGACATTACTGGCTAAATATTGCAAGATATCTTAAGGACAATGCCTATACAGTAGTTACAGTAAATCCAATGCATGTAAAAAAGATAAAAGAGTTAGATGATAATCTTCAAACAAAAACAGATAAAAAAGATGCAAAAATCATCGCACAGTTGGTAAAAGATGCTAGATATTCTACCCCAAATTTACTCGAAGGTGAGTATGAAGAGCTCAGGAATGCTAAGAATTTAAGGCAAGTTGTAATAAAGGATTTAAATCGTACAAAGAACCAAATTCACAATTGGTTAGACAGATATTTTCCAGAATATAAAGAAGCATATGCCAGCTGGAAATCAAAATCATTTATAAAAATAATTAAAAAGTATATCTTTCCATCTGAAATTGAAAAGTTATCACCAAATGAAATCTATGAGATGCTACCTCCAAAGATGAGAAGGGGTGTAGGCCTTGCGAAGATAGAAAGACTTGTAATAGCTAGCAAAAATAGTATAGGAATAAAAGAGGGTCTTTCATTTGCGAAAATAGAAATAAATTATCTATTAGATAAATATGAAGGTTTTCTCCAACAAATAGAAGAGATAGATAACTATGTAACTGATATCTGTAGCAATCTAGATGAAACAGCAAAGATAACACAAATAAAAGGCATAGGAATTGTAACAGCAAGTGGTATAGTTGCTGAGTTAGGAGATATTGGAAGGTATAAAACACCAAAACAAATGATAAAAATGGCAGGACTTTCTTTAACAGAAAATAGTTCTGGTAAGGTAAAAGGCACAACATCTATAAGTAGAAGAGGACGTAAAGATCTTCGGCGGTTGCTGTATCAGGTAATATTAGGCATGATAAGGACTAATACTGCATTTAAAAAAATGTATATTTATTACACTACAAGACGAAAAAATCAGCTTACTGGGAAACAGGCTATAATAGCATTATGCAGAAAACTATTAAGAATAATTCATACAATAATCTTAAAAGATATTGACTATGATGAAAGTAAAATGATGTCAGAAATAAAATATCCAGAGGAGTTTCTAAATTCAGCTGCTTAATCTTATCTATTCCAGAGATTACATTACGTATGAATTAATAGTGTTAAAAAATTCTATTTAAATATGGTAGCTAAAATAGAACTTGAATTTAAGATTTACAATTATTAAAAAGAACAAAAGTGGCGATCCTGTAATTCCTCCATTAGGATATAATCCTGCATACGAGCATGACGGGACTCACATATAGCTTAAGTTGGACGAAGGAAGTTTGGGAAATAAATCCTGTTAGAAAGAGGTTCTACTACTATATAAAGTGAGCAAAGCCATTGTTTATAAAATAATATAATGCTACTTTTATTAAGTGAGGATTAAAATAGACATTTCATGTAAAATAAAATTATTTTGCTTAAAATGATCTACTAAAATAATAAAAAATTAATCAGAAGTATTGAAAAATACTACTTGATTTAAAGAGGAGAGAACATTATGGAAGATATAGTAAGATTAACCTTAAAAGATTTAGATGATATATACAGATTTGACACAATTTGTTTTCCAACTGATTATACAAAACGGGAATATTGGATTGAACTTTTGGAAGATAAAAGAACTTTTGTTTTTGCATTCAAAGAAAATAATATTATAAAAGCTAATATTTCTATCTATAACTGGAAGGGAGAAGATGACTATATTAAGATTATGAGTATAGGAACACATCCAGATCATAGAAATAAAGGATATGCCCATATGTTAATGCAGTATATCATAGATGAAATGTTGAAAGATGATATGCATATATTTAAAGGTGAAACTAGAGAATCAAATTTAAAAATGCAAAAGGTGTTTGAAGATTTTGGATATAAGATTAATACCAAAGTAGAAGAGTATTTTGATAATCCCATCGAAACTGCTTATAAGTATTCACTAGAAATATAAGAAAGAGATATCCTAAGAATATAAAACATGAGAACCTTTACTATACTCAGGATAATAACAACACATTCTTTATATTAAATCTAGTAATGATAAAACGAATAATTATTAAAAATACCGTACTATTCAGAAATAAATTTTGCAGTATTTTTTATTTCGCATCACAAGAACTATATTCAATAAAACAGTAGAGGCTCTAAAAACCTAGGGAGAAATTAAACTCCTGGGTTTTTCTTTTTCGTAAGGGAGGATATGTAGGAACTACAAATAGAAGATATGACTTATACTATAACAACAGATTTGGTAAAAGGATATATTCCTTATTTCCCTTATGTAGAGAATAACTTCTTAATTACAGTAGTAAATTATCGAGGACATGACAACAAGTTAAATAGGCTACAAGGAAAGCTAAATAGAAGGATAGAGGAGTTAGTAGACTTAGTAGAAGAAACTAATGACTACATAAACAATATAGGAGATAGGAATGTATGCAGGAGAGAAGTTATAAGAGAGATAAAGGGAAAATGAAGCAGATGAAATGATTTGCGATAAATATATTATTATAGTAATATTAATATTAATCAAAACAAAGAAAGGATGTCATTATGAAATATGAAATCCAAGAATAAGTATTCTTGATATAGAACAATTTTGTAGGTATTAATAAATTGCAGGAGATGATTAATATTATAAAATTAGCCAACATTAATGGAAGAAAAGTAGAATATTTATTTAAGGGAAAAGGAGAAAACATAGTAGTAATTATGCCTGGTATGGGAGGATGTATTTATGATTGGTTGGAAATTGTAGATGAAATAGAAAAATATGTACAAGTTATTATAATTCATAGACCAGGAGTTGGGAATAGCGAACTTCATACCGATGGAAGCAATACTAGTATAGCTTCCGAAGATTTGTTTTCATTATTAAATTTATTGAACATAAAGGAAAGAATTATTTTAGTAGGCCATTCGTATGGAGGATTATGTGTTCAACATTTTGCAAGGATATATCCAGAAAAGGTAAAGAGTGTACTTCTTGTTGAATCAGCTTCAATTTATAGACAAGATAAATTTGAAAAATTAAATACTTCTATATCTGATGTATTTAGTTCAGATGAAGTATATATGAAGTTATGGAAAAAATATTCTAAATATACTAAAGATAAATTAGTAGAAGAATTAAAACCTAGCTTATATCAAAAGGAATCTAATTTATCTAGTGAAATACAAAAAGAACTTTTAAATATTTATGTAAATCCCAATATATACATAAATCAGCTTTCTGAAATAGTTGATTTGAGGAATAATGTAATAAACATGAAGGAAATGCAATCTTTTCCTAATTGTCCGTTAATAATATTAATTGAAGATCCTTACTATTCTATTAATGAAATGGTCGAAGAGGGAGTGCCTAGAATAGAAGCAGAAAAGATTGAGGCTTTAGCACAAACTTTATCTCATAAATTAAAATATTTATCTGATGATAGTAAAATCGTAATAGTTAATAATAGCAATCATTGTATACATGAAACCAGACCAGATATTGTTATTGACGCAATAAAAGACTTATTGAATAGTTAAAAAGATTAATAACTCCTATGAGGTGCTGAAAAATATTTTTAAAGATATTTTAATATAGGTAATGTCACAACAATATATTGAATAATTATTGAAGATTTATATAGCAAAACGTAAAGCAGTCAAGAAAAGGAGGTATCATCTCTTAAACTTGACTGCTTCTTTTAACCATATAGAAAGGGAAAAGATAAATATATGGAGGAAACAATAAAACCTGAAGCTTATGGCTTAATAATACTATATGCTTTACAAAGGAAATATGGCACTAATATATATTATAGAGATATTAGACTTTTTTATACACAATAAAATAAAAAAGTTGAGGATAAAAAGTTATATTAACATTAGTCATATAAATAAAAATGTACAGAATGAAAGAGACCATAAAGGTGAATAATAAATAGAGGATTTTTTCCTTTTCTGTCGAAGTATATATGTTAAAGTGGATATTATGCTTGAATTTGTTAATAAAAGACATTTTGAAGATTATAGCATAATAATTTTGAAAAGGAAGTATGAGGAAATAGTAGGAGTATTTCTTACATCAGAAGAATTACCAGAAATATATATTAAAGAAAACATATATATTAATGATAAATATCCTGGTTATGAAATAAGAGAAATCAAAAATAAGAATTTCAAAAAAAGAGACTAGGTTAGTAGATATAAATAAAATTTATGTGCATAATGTTTCTGATGGTAGAAAAAGAATATATACTAATAAAAATAGGATAATTGGAGCAGTTCCTTATATTGAACAACTCTACATCTATGGAAAAAGAGAGGCTTATGTGCCTATATTTTTATTAAAAATTAATGATTAGTATTTTATAGAAAGTGGTAAACATAGATTTTATGCACATATATCACTAAACAAAAGCCATATTAATTCTTATGTTATGGAATACAATTATTGGTTATTTAAAGAGCCCACCAGGCTCTTTTTTCTTGGATATGTTGTCAATTTATTTCAACTCACATATAATTATAGAAAAAAGGAGGGGAAAGTTTGGGCAAATAGGATGTTAGAGACTGAAAAGAAGAACTTTACAATCGAAATTGAAGAATATAAAAAGAAACTAGAGAAAGAAATAAATCTAGTCAACTCAATAATAGACAAGTCTGTATACGTTACAAAACTTCAATGTGATAAAGAGTTCTCTATAGATCTTGAAATATGGGAAAAGTTCACAGAGTGCGTCATGAGTACTAAAAGCCTATATCCAAATTGGGAAAATACTTCTGTTCATGAAAAAGAGCGGGAAAAAATTAATGAAAGTAAGTGAAGTAGGTTTGTAGAAAAATATAATGAAATTTCTACTACTGTTGACAAGTATTCCCCTTTTTATGATGAAGCATTATATGAAGGGTTCAAAGAACTAAGGAGATTATGTCATAAACAGGGGAATATTTAAATTATATGAATTTGACGTAAAATATTCTATTACTTATGAATTAGAAAGAGGCAAAAAAATGTCTCAAGAAGAGGTTAAAGAAGTATATACTGAAACACCTGCAAAGATAGGCACTCTACAGGATTCACTACAGAAAGAAATAAGAGAATACCTGAAAAAATTGCAGATAATGGAGAGTTAAACTAGATAAAACTAATGAAATATTTACAAGAAAAAGAAGGCTTTCCATTTTTGTGTCGAAGATAAGTAAGAGAATGGGGAGATAAATTTTGAACAAAAAGGGAAAAACACTTAAATATATGATTATTGGCACAATATTAATTCCGTTGAGTGTATATGGAATCTTGTGGTTTTTATATATTGTAGCGAAAAGCTTTGTAGGACCTACTGACTTAGGTATTGATTCTTGGTTAAGGACTGTGACAACATTATTTGGTACCTTTTTGGGTCCATATGCTACAGTTCAAGGTTTTTTATGGATTCAGAGCAAAACGAACGAGAGCGAAAAGATAAAGACATGAAGAATAGTGAAAATATAATTAAATTGTTTTTAATTCACGAAATAAAATACAATTTCAATAATGTACTCCAGGGTAAAAATACATTTTATAATAGGTTTAAAAATGAAGATGAACCAAAACCGTTTGGATATGAAAATGATAAAATTAAAGTTGAGGAGTTTAATAAAATATGATTTAATAAAATATAATAATGAAGTAGTTAATGATGTTATTGAATTATACTTTGTATTTGAAATGCTAAGGAACAAAAAGGATATAAAACAATTTTCTCAGAATGAGTTTGATAATATTAAAAGAGTGTATTTAAAGAATATTGATAAGTATATAAAATAAGCAATAAGAGTCTTGTGAAGTGGACTGACCCATACAAGTAGATAATCTAATTTTAATTAATTAGACTATCTACTTTAGAGGTATCATATCAAATAGGTGTCTTTTTTTATTCAATAAATCAAAAAGTATTATTAAGTAGAAATGTAAATGCTGTGAAGTGATGCCTCTTTTATAATAAAAAGGTAATCTACTTTAAATCAGTAGGTTATTTTTTAATATGTTATAATTATGGTAAATAATGGGAAGGGACTAGTCTAAATATGAAGATTGATTTCTTACATAATAAATTACATAATACAGTAAAAAATAAGTGTCAAAATATACATGACTCATATATACTTGATTCTAATATTGTTATAAAACTAAGAAGTCTATATTACAATCCTGAAAGTTTAAAAAATGATTTTGACTATATTAAGGGATTATGGGAGTTCTTTGAAGATAAAGATGTTTTACCAGATTTTGGTATCCGGGAATTGTCTTGGGATTTTAGTTTGAGTGATATAGATGTAATTAAATATAATAGAATGTTATTTGCTATGGAGGGATTATTTGAATATCATATTGATACTATAAAAAGAATAGAGTCTAAGAAAAAATATATTAATAATAAATTTCCACCTGTAAAGAGAGGTGAAAGAGAGTTTTGTGGATTAATAGAGAACATGAATGCCAATCCATTGCTGCTACCTACTTTTTGTTTTTTATATAAATTTTATAAAGAAATCAGTGTTAAGCCTAATGAGAAATTCAGTATAGAAGTTTATAATGAGATGATTAGATTTACGATAGAAGATTTAAGGGTAGTATTGTCCTATAAATTAATATTTATAATTTATTTGTTATTTTCTGAAGATGATGAAGAAACAACTTATATAGAAAAAATGTTAAAAATAAATAAAGAGCAAACAGAAGAACAGAAAATTTGGAATTCGAGTTGGGACATTTTCCTTTTGAGAATTATTAATGAGTTTGCTGTGCAAACATTAAATGGCATTTCAAATCAAAATATATAATCCAATACTAGTAACTGAAGATAAAGATATGATAGAAATATATAAGTTTATGGATATAAAGACAGTTTGCAATTATGGTGATAATAAAAAAGATAGATATTATGGTATAGAAATTAATAAAGATAAGATACTTCCTAAATATATAAATAGTGTTGAAGCAGGAGATAGTGTTCTTAAAAATATATCAAAAGATAGAATGGAATTTTTAAGAACACTATCTGATGAAGAAGAATTTCATAGCCATTTTAAAAATGTATTTGGTAAGTTACAATTAGAGTACAATAAACTATAATTTATCTATTATTTAAACTTAAAGATAAGGGTGAATTTATACATAACAATAGTCCTAAAATTAAATATATAGCTTATTTTGTTCCCAATAGAAGAGTGTGGGATGAGTTATCAATTGACTTTAACCTATTAACCGAAGAATAATTAGAAGATGAAAATTGGCTAGATGAATTAGGTTATGCTAAATTGGAAAGTGGTATTTATACATCTGCAAACAGAATGCCTACAGGAATTCTGTTAGATAACCTCTCTACTGGATTTTCAGGCTATTGGTCAAATATATTCATTTTATTGGTCTTGTTTTATTTTTTGTTTTTATTGTTGAAATTTGTATGACAATAGCACATCTACATCAAAAAGGCTTGAACTCCTTCCATTTGTATAGTATGCTTAAACTATTATATAACACTAACAGGGGAGGGGTATCTTTGAAAAAGATACTAGTAATACTAATAATTATTTCATTATTCATATCTGGTTGCAGTAGCATTCTGAGTGAATCAAGCAATAATCAAGATGAGTATGAAGATATGCTTGAAAGCTTTATACCAGAAGGAGAAAGTGACATAGGGAAACTTACATTATTTAAGAAAAATGATGAAGTTGAAGCAATTCAAGAATCAGGACCATTTACTGTGAAAATTAACAAAATACAAATTTCAGAATTAGAAGTTGGTGAGAAATACAAAAGGGCGTTCTTCGTACTAGTGTTGCATTAAAGAAATAATTACAGGTTGACATGGAAAAATTTATATAATGAAAAAAAGAACCCCTTGTGTTAAATTGTTTTTGACTAGAAAACAATGAAATGGGGTTCTTTTTTATGGTTCAATATAATAATAAAACAGTTTTTAGTAAATTAATAGAAGTAATAAATGGAAATAAGTTAAATTATATAATTAATAAATATAATTCAGATTATAGGATTCAACATTTTAACACTAAATCTCATGTTTTTTCCATGCTTTATCTTCAGTTAAGTAATACGAAAAGCTTAAGAGGCTTAATTGATAAATTAAATTATAGTCCAAAATTACAACGAACAGTTAATGTTCCAAGCCTTTCACAACTTTCAAGGAAGAATGCCAATAGAGACTATAGAATATTTGAAGAACTTTATTATAGCATGATAAATATGGCTAAAAAGGAGTTAGGAATTAAGAAATCTAATGAAAAATTTAAAGAAATTAAGGCTTTTGATTCAACAGTTATTACAATAGCTTCCTCTTTAGCACCTGAATTATTTTTTGAAGGTAAGTCATCAGGAATAAAGATTAGTACTTTATTGAATATATCTCAAAGCCTACCTGAAAAAGTAAATATTGTACCTGCAAAAATTAATGATAGAAAGTGTATTGATGACTTTTTTGATGATAAGGATACATTATATCTCTTTGATAGAGGTTACTATAATTATAATTGGTATGATAATTTGACTGACAATGGATATAAGTTCATTACAAGACAAAATACTAATGCTGTAATTGAGGAAATAAGATCAACTTATGTTGAGAACGAATTAGTATTTGATGCTGAAATCACCTTAGGAACTGATTACAGTAAAAATAAAACACATAATAAATATAGAGAAATTCTAACCTTTGATGAAGAGGGGAAAGAAATAAGATTTCTTACAAATGTATTTGATATAGAAGCTGAAGAAATTATGGAATTATATAGATTGAGATGGAAAATAGAACTTTTCTTTAAATGGGTTAAGCAAAACTTAAAAATAAAGAAATGGTTAGGCCATAATCAAAATGCTGTTAAAATACAAATATATTCAGCATTAATATCTTATGTAATACTAGCTTTATTAAAGACAAGAATGAAAATTAAATCTTCTATGATTTCAATAAGTAGAATAATTGAAGTAAATTTATTAGAAGAATCATCAGTTTTAAATTTATTAAGTGGTTAAGCTTTTAAAAAAAGTATTTCTTTTCTAGCCTTGGTTTTCCATACGTAATAGATGGTAAATATATGATATATAGTATAATATTGACAAAATGGATGCTGTATTTAGAGCATCCATTTTGTCAAAGCTTAAATTTTACATTAATGCAACACTAGTACGTTCTTCGACAATAAAGATGTTGTTACTATTGTAGAGTTAAGAGTAGAGGTTGAAAACAAAAGTACAGAAACTAACATAATATATCCAGATCAAGGAACGATAGTTACAAATACAAAAGAACAAAAGGATACACATGAAGAATTTTCGGCAATGATAGGCGGAAAATATATAGGAGAAATAATTAGAGAAGGTTATATATACTTCGTATTAGATTCAGAAGCAGAAGAAATAACTAGTTTAAAATATGTAATTTCAGGACCGATTGATTTAGATGGAAATAAATTAGGGGAAGACCTTACTTTTGATTTGTCATTGGATTAATGATGAACAATAAGCAAAACACTTACTGTGTTGTAGGTGTTTTTATTATGCTTAAAAACATGAAAGGGAAAATGATATAATGAGATATATAAACAATTATAAATCGTTGAAAATTATGGTACAATTAAATATATAGATTAAGTTACAATTTCACTAAATTGTGCTTCATAAATTAGAATTTGGAGGTTAATCATGAAAAAATGGTATGATGAGGAGTATGAATTTGAAATTGAAGTAACTGGGTTTCTTCGCAGTGACCATACAGAGCGGTATTGCCGAAATGGAGAGGAAGTTGGGGATAAGTATACCTGTACCTATGGCTGTCCCATAAATGTGGATGGACAGGGTATCTGTTCCAAGGTAATGATGATTATGTTCCCCATCATGGAGTCGGTTAGAAGTGGTGGAGATTTAGAGAACATTGGTGGCAATAGCAAATATAGCAAGGACATTGTATGCCCAGATGGCTGTGTCATGTTCAGGCTGACGGCCAAGAAACTTAACAATGAGAATTTTTATAAGGGGAAGTTTTTTGATTAGTGGTGTTATTATGACTTTTAATTCTGCAATAAAATATTTACTTAATGAGAAATTTTATAAAAAAGAAATCTACTTTAGAGGATATATGTTAGTTGAAATAATACCATGATGAAAAATATAAACTTCTTATAAATGAACATTTAAATTAATTTATTATAAAATTAATTTGTTTTTAACCTAATATGATATACAATACTTGTATATCATATTATTAACTAAGATTTTAAAGTGGAAATGAAAGATAGGTAGAAAAAGATTTTTAGGAATAATTCATGATAAAATGTCTAATTTTTTTTAGAATATATATTGTCTACCTATAATAGTGTAAATATTATAGTAGATCGACAAATCATTATAAATAGATGTGTATGATAGGTTTAGCTATAATAAATAAGTAGGAAAATAAAATGATATTAGAAATAAATGGCTAGGTCGACAAAAACTACCCATACAGCCCAGTAAAACCAAGCAACCAAAAGATTCGCATTTAATAGAACTATATTAGAATGTAAATAAAACCACAAGGGATATTTATATTCTTTTTATGTCCATTTAATAGAACTATATTAGAATGTAAATTTGGAAATCATGCTTGAAAGTAAATTATACACCAATAATTTAATAGAACTATATTAGAATGTAAATATACTATGATGATGATTCATAATGTCATGAACGGAGATTTAATAGAACTATATTAGAATGTAAATATTATAACAGTTTATGGAGGGGAGTATAGTGTTACTATTTAATAGAACTATATTAGAATGTAAATTTTTATAGACCTAAATGGAATGGTACTGAATGGATTGATTTAATAGAACTATATTAGAATGTAAATCACCACAGCTATATGGATGCACTATTTTGTGAACATATTTAATAGAACTATATTAGAATGTAAATTTTAATGTCCTTGTAGGTGATGAAATCATAAATATAATTTAATAGAACTATATTAGAATGTAAATTTTGTTTGCTACAGAAAACAAGTCTATTTCCTCTATATTTAATAGAACTATATTAGAATGTAAATTAATCTTACAAAATCAGAAGGATTGCTAATTAATGCATTTAATAGAACTATATTAGAATGTAAATGTAAGCATGTAACTTTTATCAATAAAGAAACTGATAATTTAATAGAACTATATTAGAATGTAAATTTTCCCAACTCGTTTCAATGTATTTATTTTTAATATATTTAATAGAACTATATTAGAATGTAAATCTCTTTGTAGGGACTGGGTGTTTCACCGACCCCCTAATTTAATAGAACTATATTAGAATGTAAATACCTCCAAGGGGCTGATTCGCCCCTATTTATTCTCTTATTTAATAGAACTATATTAGAATGTAAATCAACAAATTTGTTAGGTACTGAAAACAAGTCTATTTATTTAATAGAACTATATTAGAATGTAAATACAAAATATGGTTTGCTTTCGATTAAAACTGTCCTTATTTAATAGAACTATATTAGAATGTAAATCCATTGAGCTATGCTAGTATGTAAAGGCTACTGTCCATTTAATAGAACTATATTAGAATGTAAATCTACAAGGCATAGAAGGTTTAATACCTTTAGATTGGATTTAATAGAACTATATTAGAATGTAAATAAGGCAATGGATTTACTACTAGCAGAAGAAAAATTTATTTAATAGAACTATATTAGAATGTAAATTGTCACAGAATTTAACTGGTGCTCCTAATACTTGCTCATTTAATAGAACTATATTAGAATGTAAATACAAATCTCCAGTTACAGCTAATACATTGATAAATCATTTAATAGAACTATATTAGAATGTAAATATTTCTCAAACAAGTCAATCATACACACATCATATTATTTAATAGAACTATATTAGAATGTAAATATTTAATTGAAGATGTGCATGATTTAGTTAAAATAGATTTAATAGAACTATATTAGAATGTAAATTAAATTCAAATCCCATTTCGTGACATGCTATTAAGCATTTAATAGAACTATATTAGAATGTAAATTATCTACATTATATAACTTTGAAAGAGAGTCTAATACTATTTAATAGAACTATATTAGAATGTAAATTCCATTTCATCTATATATTTAGAAAGTAATCTTTTTATTTAATAGAACTATATTAGAATGTAAATACAATCTCTAGGTGGAGTTGAAACCTTATTTAAAGATTTAATAGAACTATATTAGAATGTAAATAAAAATATCTATAGATACTTTGTTTCTAGCGGGAATATTTAATAGAACTATATTAGAATGTAAATGTACAGAAGATACTACCTATTTAGCAGGTAGTGAAGAATTTAATAGAACTATATTAGAATGTAAATTCACAACCTAGTAAGATGAAAGGATTTGAAGAAAAAATTTAATAGAACTATATTAGAATGTAAATAAAGCAAGAGAAATAGTATACTCACATGGATTTCCAATTTAATAGAACTATATTAGAATGTAAATATTTTACCTACAGAGCCTACACTACAAGAAAAAAACATTTAATAGAACTATATTAGAATGTAAATCATCAACGCTCATCGTTTTATTGATAATATTACATAATTTAATAGAACTATATTAGAATGTAAATTTTTAACCTCTCTTATTTCTCTCTTTATATTACATTATTTAATAGAACTATATTAGAATGTAAATTTTGTTTCATTTTCATAATCAAATATATTTATTTCTATTTAATAGAACTATATTAGAATGTAAATAGACCTTCAACTACTACATCATCATAAACTCCTAAAATTTAATAGAACTATATTAGAATGTAAATTTTTCTAAAGGGCAAGCATGGATTGATTTGATACTAATTTAATAGAACTATATTAGAATGTAAATTTCAAAGAAAGGTCCTGGTTCAGATGCTCACAAATGATTTAATAGAACTATATTAGAATGTAAATATATTAGGAATAGGAACTGCTGCTGCTAAAATAGGTATTTAATAGAACTATATTAGAATGTAAATTTTAGTAAAGAACATTTCAACCTAACAGAGCAAGGCATTTAATAGAACTATATTAGAATGTAAATAAAGGGATTGAAGACAAGATAAATCTTTTCACGTTCATTTAATAGAACTATATTAGAATGTAAATGTGCCTTTTATTTCAATATCTTCATTTGCTATGATTATTTAATAGAACTATATTAGAATGTAAATTCTTTTTACTGCCATTTCAGATATTTTAATATTATCATTTAATAGAACTATATTAGAATGTAAATAATTCCTAGGTTAAATGAAGAATGGAAAAAATTAGATTTAATAGAACTATATTAGAATGTAAATTATATAATCAATAGTGCATGTTCATCCGTAGTAGAATTTAATAGAACTATATTAGAATGTAAATGAAAGAAGATGGGAGCAAGGATCATTATTATAATTGCATTTAATAGAACTATATTAGAATGTAAATGAGTTTGATGGACCTCAATTTGAAAACATAGATTACATTTAATAGAACTATATTAGAATGTAAATGTGGAAAATGAAGCTCCCGAAGAAAAACAAGAACTTATTTAATAGAACTATATTAGAATGTAAATGCTGATAATTCTGATAAGATATACTCTAGACTATTTATTTAATAGAACTATATTAGAATGTAAATAAGTCACCAGCCATTGTTATTGCTGTACTTCTAGCAAGATTTAATAGAACTATATTAGAATGTAAATATCTCCATCAGATACAAATATATTTCCACATTCAATTTAATAGAACTATATCTATTTAGCCCCCTAACCACTTTGGACAATCGCACACGATTATAGTAAAATATAATCAATAGGAGGTTGCCAAAGTGAGAAGTAAAAACACAAGATATTCAGAAGAATTTAAAAGACAAATAGTTAAAGAAGTAGAGGAAACTGGTAATGCAACTTTAGTAGCAAGAAAACATGATATTGTTCCAGGTACAGTAACAAGATGGGTTAGGGAGTCAAAATCAGCTAATAAAACCAATAATCCTCTTAATATAGATTATAGCACTAATTCCTCCTTAGATAAGGAGAATGAGCAATTAAAGAAGCTATTAGGTGAAAAGGACCTTGAAATAGCTATTCTTAAAGACCTACTAAAAAAAACGACCCAAAGATAGAAGATAAAGTAAATATAGCTAATAAATGGCTAGGGTATGGTTATCCAGTAACTAAGGTACTTAAAATACTTGGATTAAACAAATCAACCTATTACTTTAATATAAATAAAAATTCAAATATAGAATCAACAGAAGATAGAAAGTTAATAAACAAGGGTGGTAGACCAATTCAAGGTTCATCTAAAACCACCGATGGACAAACTGTCTGTGATGAACAAATTAAAGAATATATTTGTGAAATCATTGAATCTGAAGGATTATGCTATGGTTATCATAAAATAACCATAATACTAAGAAGAAAATTTAATTTAATCATAAATAAAAAGAAGGTGTATAGATTATGTAAAGAATTAAATGTACTAAGACCTCAAAGGATAGTTAAACCAAAGCATCCAAGGAAAATAGCTCAAAATAGAGAAATTACAAATCCTAATGCTCTTTGGGAAGTAGATATAAAATATGGTTACATCTGTGGTGAAGATAGATTCTTTTATATAGCCTCTTTTCTAGATGTATATGATAGAAACATAGTAGAATACCATATAGGACTATCATGTACTGCAGAAGATATAACTATAATTCTTAAAAGAGCATTAATGAAGCGTGGTCTCTATGATAAAGACACTAATTTAGTAATAAGGTCAGACAATGGTCCACAATTCATTAGCAATAAATTTGAAGATGCTTGTAAGGAGTTAAAACTAGAGCATGAAAGGATACCATTTAAAACTCCAAACAAAAACGCTCATATAGAATCTTTCCATAGATTACTAGAGGATGAATGTTTATCAAGGTACGAATTTAAAACCTATGCTGAAGCCTATGAGGCAGTATCTGAGTATATGAAATCTTACAATAAGTTTAGAATTCATAGTTCTTTGGGTTATATCTCTCCAATGGAATTCTATCAAAAAACCTTAGAGGGAACAGTAAAACCTTTAGTAGTAAGACTTTAATGTTTTTTCGCTTAGTAGCAAATCACATAAATATTTAGCTGAAATCAAGGGCTTGCGATAGCAAGGGCGTAGCCTTTACCCTTGATGAGGATAAATATTTATGTATAATAAAAAAAGCGATAAACATTAAAATATAGATAAACTAACAAAAAGAAAGTATTCGTGAGTTTTTGTCCAATATTAAGGGGTCAATCCGATATTAGAATGTAAATACTAAAAAAAATCACAAAGAATACACAGATAGATTAATTTAATAGAACTATATTAGAATGTAAATATAGTTAATTGTACATAATTTAAAGCAAGTTCTCCTATTTAATAGAACTATATTAGAATGTAAATCTGCTACTCCTGTAGCAACTGCATTTCCACCACTTAATTTAATAGAACTATATTAGAATGTAAATTTATATCTTCTACCTTTTTATCTAATTCTTCTTCTGATTTAATAGAACTATATTAGAATGTAAATCCTAATAGGAAGTATTCTATATTGAGGAATAAATATATTTAATAGAACTATATTAGAATGTAAATTCCATAAATTCCAAAGGTTTCATCTAAAATTCTCATATTTAATAGAACTATATTAGAATGTAAATACATCTTTAAAAGAAAATAAGGCTATAGGAGCAATAATTTAATAGAACTATATTAGAATGTAAATTAATAAAACTGATTTTTCAAAAGTAAAGGGATTTAAATTTAATAGAACTATATTAGAATGTAAATAAAGTAGGTGATTAGATGGGGTTCAAAATAGAGCATATTTAATAGAACTATATTAGAATGTAAATTTCTTTCCAGCTCCTCTACCCATGTACCAAAAGTGGATTTAATAGAACTATATTAGAATGTAAATAAACACCGAAAGAGGTTGAGTTTATTTCCTCATACCATTTAATAGAACTATATTAGAATGTAAATCCATCTTTTTTTCGATAAGTAATATTGTATTCCAACATTTAATAGAACTATATTAGAATGTAAATTGATTGTTCATCGAACCAATTATAAACAATATCCTCATTTAATAGAACTATATTAGAATGTAAATTCACGTAGTATCTATCACCTATCTGCACTATCTCGTATTTAATAGAACTATATTAGAATGTAAATTAGAAAGTCTCTCATAGAGTTCACATATACTGTTTGAATTTAATAGAACTATATTAGAATGTAAATACTGGATAGGTTACACTAGTTAGGACAGGTTTTCTCCGAACATGATATAATAATATTAGGAGGAGAAAATCATGTCAAGAAAATATTATGAGGAAAATTTCAAGAAGCAATTAGTCAACATATACAACCAAGGTAACCATACCTATAGAGATCTACATGAGCAATATGGAGTCTCTCCATCTACTCTGAGGCAGTGGGTAATAAGATATAATAATACTAAATCATTTAATGCTGAAGATAATAGAACTGATGAAGAAAACAGGGTAATAGAACTAGAAAAAAGAGTTAAGCAGCTTGAGATGGAAAATGATATTTTAAAGCAGGCAGCACTACTACTAGGCAAAAAGTAGACTTGATTATTTCCAATAGGGAGAAATACAGTATTAGTGCTATGTGTAAGTTTTTAAAGGTCTCAAGAAGCTTGGTATATTATCACCTAAATAATAGGAAATCTAGTTCTGTCAATAAAGATTCAGAGATAGAGAAACATATAATAAAAATCTTTCATAGAAGTAAAAATAACTATGGCACCAGAAAAATTAAAGTAGAGCTTGAAAAACTGGGTCATCAAGTCTCTAGAAGAAGGATAGCTAGGATTATGAAAGAAAATGCCTTGGTATCCAACTATACAGTAGCTCAATATAAGGTCCATAGCAGGGGCTGTAATGAGTCTAAAGTCTCTAATATAGTTGATAGACAGTTTGATAATAGAGATAAACTAGAGGTAGCAGTAAGTGACCTTACCTATGTTAGAGTAGGCGGTAAATGGAACTATGTCTGTACCTTGGTAGACCTATCTAATAGGGAAATAATAGGCTATTCAGCTGGTCCCAATAAAGATGCTTCTCTTATAGAAAAAGCACTTTTAAGCTGCCGTTATCCTTTAAAAGATATAAAGATATTTCATTCAGACCGTGGTAAGGAATATGATAATATAAAAATAGATAATATCCTAGAAGCCTTTAACATAGAACGTTCTCTAAGTAGGAAGGGGAATCCCTATGACAATGCTGTAAGTGAAGCTACCAATAAAATCCTAAAAGTAGAGTTTATATATCAAAATAGATTTGAAAGTCTGGAAGTGCTTAAATTAGAGCTTGCAGAATATATTTACTGGTATAATCACATAAGAATTCATGGATCTTTAGGATACATATCACCAATTGAATATAGAAATAGAGCTAGCTTTGATTTAGCAGCTTAGGCAGTATTTAGAAAGTATATTCTTGTTCGGAATAAATTTGTCTAAAAAAGGGTTGCCTTTCCATCTTAATCAAACGAAAGGGTGAGGACTAAATTTAATAGAACTATATTAGAATGTAAATTTAAATTAAGCGGTTTTGATAATTATACTAATGCCCAATTTAATAGAACTATATTAGAATGTAAATCTTAAATAGTCCATCATCCTAGCAAACCCAGTATACATTACCCCTGGTGTTTCTATTCCAGATAGTGGAAATAGTCTGAGATCAACTATATTAGAATGTAAAAATAAGATGATAGAGTATATTAACATTAGTCAAGTATGCGTTTTATGAAAGATATTTAGAAAATTAGTTCAGAAAGTTTATGGAGAAAAAGAATTAGAAAAATTATTGAAGTAGACTAGGGAGAAATTTTTAGTCTTTTTTTATTTTTTTGAAGGAGTTTTAAAACTTATGTAGAAATATATAAGTAAATCTTATATAAGGGGCGATAAATTATGTTAGAGGGTTTATTATTTATATCTAAGGATTTATTATATTCTTTGGATACTATAAAATTTACAGAAGATGAAAGAAACTACGTAACTAGTATATTGAAAAAGGTTATAGATGTCTCATTGGTAGAATTAGAACAAGAAAGAATGACAGGATAGAGTTCTGATAGTTGAAATGTTAATAAATCTCTTGCTTACCATACAAGTGCTTTAATATGGTGCTAAATAAAAAATAAGAACCTAAAAAGATTCTAGTGTTGCATTTAGGAAACAATTAAATATTGACAAAGTGAGAATCCCTTGGATGGAGAGTGTAAATGATTTTGTGCTTTTATATAAATAATGGAGCACTAATCTGACAAGAATTATTAAATTGGATTAAATTTACAATTAAATATCTTAAGATTTATTTTGCCAAGGCTTTTAAGTTTTATACATTAAATTTATTTGTCTTGGCAATAATTCTAATTATGAGAAGGTATGTCTTTTTCAAAAAGAAATTTTATTTTTTGCTGGGATTATAGTCATTAAACTAGCCTTTCAAGCTAATTTTAGGCCTATAATCCTTTTTATTTCCATCGAAACTTCTGTTATCTAATTACTTTAGATGTTTTTCTATTCTACCTTCAAAGAATATCATCAATTGATTCAAAATTGAATCCCAATTTCTATATCTTTGAGTCCATTTCTTTATTACGTTTTGACTAGCTAAATAAAGCATTTTTTCAAGTGATTGATCTGATGGAAATACTGACTTTGTTTTAGTCACTTTTCTTAACTGTCTATGAAAACCTTCTATTATATTTGTAGTGTACATTATGATTCTAATTTCACTAGGATACTTGAAAAATGGAGATAATACATCCCAGTTTATTTCCCAACTTTTAATTGCATATGGATATTTCTTACCCCATTTTTCTTCTAATTCGCCTAAGCTTTCAAGAGCAGCATCCTCATTTGCAGATTTATATACTTCTTTAAAATCTCTAGCAAACTCTTTTAGATCTTTATAGTTTATATATTTAAATGAGTTTCTAAGTTGATGTATTATACATCTTTGAATCTCTGCCTTAGGATATGCTGCTTGTATTGCTTCTTTTAAACCAGTTAATCCATCAACACTAAATATTAATACATCTTCTAGGCCTCTGTTTTTAAGGTCATTTAATACACCTAGCCAAAACTTGGATGATTCATTTTCCCCTATCCAAATACCTATTACATCCTTAAATCCATCTAAATTAACCCCTAGAACTACATAAGCTGCTTTACTCTTTATTTGCCCATCTTCTCTTACTTTGTAATGAATAGCATCCATAAAAACAAATGGATATATTGATTCTAATGGTCTATTCTGCCATTCTTTTATTTGTGGAATAATATTGTCAGTAATTTTACTTACCATATCTGCTGATAATTCTATTCCATAGATATCTTTAATCTGATCGTGTATATCTCTAGTAGACATACCCCTTGCATAAAGGGATATCACTTTTTCTTCTATACCTGATATATCTCTTTTATTCTTAGGTACCACAATTGGCTCAAATTCACCATTTCTATCTCTTGGTACTTCTATTGGTATTTCTCCATAATTAGTCTTCACAGTTTTTTCTGTATATCCATTTCGTCTGTTATCGGTCTGCTTATTTATTTTATCTCCTTTAGAATATCCTAATTCTACATCTAATTCTGCTTCTAACATCTCCTGGAGTGCATCTTTAAACATATCTTTTAGATAAGAATGAAGATCTCCTGCTGTTTTTAAATTTCCTCCTGTTATCATTTCTCTTAATACTTCTTTTGGTAATGTTGACATAAAAACGCTCCTTTCTGACATTTATCTTATTTTGATTCTTGCCAGAAAAGAGCATTTATTTTCACAAAAGCACAGATTATTTTACACTACCCTTGGATGATATAAATTACATCCAAGGGATTCCTAATTCTACAGTGTAATACATAATTGTCTAATATTACCATATAGGGAGCTGAAAGTGCTACAAGGCTAATTAACAATCATTCAATTTTATCCAAGTATTATCCCGTTAATAAATATTCTATACTTTCATTGAAATTCTCTAATATATTTACTTTTATAATCCTTGTAAGAACTAGCATTGATAATTTAGAGTTTATTTTCATCTTAAAAATATATAACAGCATATACATTATCAAGGCAGTATATATTTGGATCTTTATAGCATTTTCAGAATACCCGATACACTTCTTTATTTTAAGATTTTGTTTAATCCACTTAAAGAACAACTCTATTTTCCAACGTTTCTTATATAAAGCTATTATTCCTTCTGCTGGTATATCAAATATATTTGTTACAAGTCTAAATTCTTCCTCGTTTTCATCAAAAGTTAGGATTTCCCTATATGTGTGCTCGGTTTTATTCTTACTATATTCAGTTCCCATTGTAATTTCATAATCAAATATTAAATCATTTTCCACATAGGTGCTTTTGATTTCTTCAACACAGGCATTAGATACCTGCCTTGTTATAAATTTATATTTATCATCAGTTAATTTATCATACCATTTATAATCAGAATATCCTCTATCAAATAGATATATAGCATCCTTATTATTAATCATGTCATCTATACATTTTCTATCATTTACTTTTCCTGATACTATGTGTATCTTTTCAGGGAAATCGCCATTAAAAAGAGTACTTACTTTAACTGCCGAACGTTTCTGTTTATTATCATAACGAAATTCTTTAACAAAATTGAAAGGCAAATCTATCATAGTAGAGTCTATAATTTTAATTATTGGAAGATCCTTATTGATACGCTGAAGACCAAACATTTTTGTAGCCTTGTTTACTATATGATAGTAAAGTTCCTCGAAAACCCTATAATCCCTGTTAGCATTCTTTCTTGAAAATTGGGAAACACTTGGTACATTAATCATTTTTCTTAATTTATTATTATTTGAGATATTAGTTTGCAGTTCCCTCAAACTATTTAAACCCTTTAACTGAAAGAAAAGCATTGCAAGTAGGTGTGAAGAAGTATCAAAATGCTGCGTCCTGTAATCTGTATTATATTTTTTGACAAGCATATTTAGTATATTACCATTAATTACTTGTGTTATTTTATCAAAAAATATTTTATTATTATTTATATACATGAAAAAGAACCTCCTTGGTGTATGGTTTCTCGATAATTCCATTAAACCAAATGAGGCTCTTTTTTTCATTAATCAAATTTTACCATGTCAACTGGTATTTTTTATTTTGATGCAACACTAGAACCTAAAAAGATTCTTATTTCAATGATTTATATTATTAATCCCTGTGCCATTTATTGTAAATACAGCAAATTGGACCCAAATATACACAATTTAGCACAATAAATAATGGCTATTTTTCAACGTTATCACAACATAAACAAAGACACAAAAAGTATATATTAATTTTTCAAAACCAGAGCGAGGGAATAGAATTCTCTTGGGTAAGTTCGATTCTCATATACTCCCACCAGAGTAAATTAGCCACTTATGTGGCTTTTTTTATTTTTTAAAGAGTTTTTAAATTGACGTTGAATATCTATAGTGAAAGGATGTAGAGAAGAAGAATAAAGATAATAAACACGCCTTAATTACAAGTATTAAAAGAAAAGATAAATATGTTAAAAGAAGAAAATTATGAATAATGGACAGAGATTTACATTATTAGTTGAAGAATTAATACATAAGGATCTTAAATACAAAAAAGAATTTTTTAATTTTGTATTATACTTAAATGATAGAATTGGAATTGATAAAGCTTTTGGTTTAACAATTTCTGGCATTGATGATTATTTTATATATTTTTCAGATTCTAAAATTGGAGCTTTACCTATATTGATTACACATATTTCTGTGCTAAAAGCATTATTTGATATATAAGAAATAGGTAAAATATAAATGATAATTGTCATAAATAATCTTAAAGACATATCTGAAACACATACAGCTTAAATTTGACTTATAATATGAACTGAATTCTATATTAAATAGAATTCAGTTCATATTATAACCCTTCGATAGTTTAATTTATAAATTAATTTTAAAATCATATTGTACTCTAGTACTACATATAGTAAATATACACAAAATAAATTTAAGGGGGTAATATGTAAGTGAAAATGAGAAAGAAGAATTTATTAGGCTGTATTCTTTTAATGATGGTCTTATTATTGACCAATATCTCTCCAGCTTTTGCTCAGGCTAAGGATGATTATACCATTGATATGAAACAAGTTGAAGCAGATTGGGAAAAGGCTGCTAAGGTACCTGTAGTGAGTGATAAAACAGTGGAGGGATCTAAGGGAATAACTCCCATGGCTACTGGAACATATCCAACAAGAAAGGGAGTTATTTTAGTCACTCCTGACAAATTAAAAGGCATAATACCTACAGGGCATGCAGCAATTATCTACAATAACACTACAGTTGTTGAATCCCTATCTGGTGGAGTAACTACGGGAGCTAATAATTGGAACAAGGTCAGATCAAAAACCTATGGAGTAACTGTAAGTGGAACAACCACAACTCAAGATAGCAATGCTGCTAATTGGTGTTATAATCAAAGAGGTAAAAGCTATAACTGGAACTATCTGAATGTTTCAACTAGAAGCTCTTTTTATTGTTCTCATTTAGTTTGGGCAGCATTCAAAGACTTATATGGAATAGATTTAAATACTAGTTCATATGGAGCAGCTGTTCATCCAATGGAGTTGGTAAATACCAGTAGAACATCAAAAATATACGAGAGCTAGTTTTATTGATTATAATTTTAACCAATAGTGGATATACATTTAGTATATCCACTATTATAGCTTAGGAGGGAAACAAATGTTGAGAAGAATCTTGATTCTTATGACAATGGCTTTTTTATTAATATTATTAGGATGTAGCAATAATAGTTTTAATATGAAAAATATTGATTATAGATATGGAGTCATTGAAACAACAGGCCAAGAAAATATGTCCTATCTATCTTTTTATAATGATAACTTGGAAAAGGTAGGGGAGGAAAAAATTAAATATGGCTCTATGGGAGATGGATTTGCATTGCCTATAGTTTTTGATAAGAGCATGTTTATTGTTCCAAAGGGAATATATAATCAAAAAGAGCTTACTTTTATTATGGAATACGATTTAGATGGATTTGAAATAGAGAAGTGGGATACTGAATTACAGAATATGAATAGTATAGCTGTAAATAATGATTTTATCTTTGGTGTAAATACCATGGATTTTACTTCTAATATTGTAAAATGTAATAGAAAAACAAAGGAATTGTCTAAAATTCAAATACCTGATACCTATATTAGCTATATTGAAGTCTATGAAAATGAGTTATTTGCCTTTGGTGAAAGTGAAGATCTAGGAAAAATGAAATCATCCCTTTATATAATAGATACTAATACTCTGGATATCCAAAAAGAAATAGATATTTCTCATATAGGGTTTGGACAATATGATACAGTAATAAAGGACAATAAATTGTATTTTACAGCCTCCTATTCAATAGATAGTATAGAGAACCAGCCTACAAATAAACTATTGGAGTATAATGGGGAAAGTGGAGAAATCAAGACATATAGTTTAAAGGAAAATTTTCCGTTTCAGATACTAGGGTATGGAGATAATCTATTAATAACTCATTTTGATCCAGTAGGAGTTACAGGCGGTATAATCAGTATATTTAATATTGATGATGCAAGTAGTGAGTTAATTGAATTTAATCATAATATAGAGCATCTGCATCTGGATGGAGATGATATTATTATATTAGGAAATGGACACCTATATAGATATAATAAAGAATTTTCCCTAGTGACCTTTACTCCAATAACCAATACTAGAAAAACTAATTATCATTATTACACAACAGGATTATTTAAAAGATAAAATAAGAGCATATAAAACTTTTTATAGATTCTTTTATAGGTGGCTATATTTAACGGATACTTATAAAAGAAATGACGGGAATAAATCTATAGGTAAATTTCATATAAGAGATGATAAATTATATTAGAAGGTTTATTATTTATATATAATGATTTATAATATTCTTTGAAGGTCGTGAAATTTACAGAGTATGAAAGAAACTATGTAACTAGTGTATTGAAAAAATTATAGATGTATCGTTAATATAATTATAACAGGGCAGAATTGGAGTATAGAGTTTTGGGAATTATTGTGTTAATTGACTTTTGGCTTACCATACAAGAAGTTTAATTACCATGCCGAATCAAAAAAATAAGAACCCAAAAAGATTCCTATTTCAATGGTTTGCATCATTTGCTAGAGAATAGAGTTCTATTGGGTAAGTTCGATTCTCATATATTCCCATTATTGTAAATTAGCCACTTAGTTGGCTTTTTTTATTTTAAGATTTATTTGATGGCTTTCATATTATTGGAAAAACATTAGATGTATCACAATTTATTATAGTTATAGCATGAACATAAATATTTGTCGTTGTAAATGCACTAGTCAGATAAAATTTTATTACCAATATATTTAAGATTATACATATAAGATTCTTTAGTCTGATTTGTTAGTTTTATATCTAATCACTACTTTATAGTTGGAAAACGACTTAAAAGCCATATCCTTATAAGTTATTGGATTATCCAACACTTCAGTCTCAAAATCAAGTTTTGTATACCTTAAGAATCTATCTAAATTACTATCTTTTAAATCAGTTTTAATAGGTGTTGAACATCTTCTTAAGGATTCATCTAAATTTGCTTCTGCTAATACAAAATTATATTATAAGGAGATTAATGATATAACTAAGTTGTTCAGAGTTTGTAGTTATATCATTAACCTTGGTTTGTCCACCATAGTGTTGATAGCACCGTAGTAGATTTTTATTCCCATATTTCTAATACTGATAATGGTTCAAAACAAACCAAATAATTATCTATTTGATATTGTAATCCATATTTTTGTTTATAATAAATTAAAACTTCTTCTATATACTCCTCAGTAACACCTAAGTATTCAGCTAACTCAAATCTATTTCTAACACCGTGCTTATAAGCATCGATTAATTTTGTGACTCCTACTAATTTTCTATACCCCCAAGCTCTAGCATATCTTTCTTGTTTCCGATTGCTAACATCCGATTGATCTAATATATTTCCTGCTGTAGTATGGTAGTGTCCTATTTCTTCAGCCAATGTACATTTCTTGTCTGTATTGCTAAGATCTTTTTTTATAGCAATTCTATTTCCTTTAATTCTTCCCTTGTAGGCTCTAAGCGGTTTTTCTTTTACAATTAATTCATGTATTTCTGCTTCTTCTAATAATTCTTCATAAGTCATTTAATCAGTCCCCCTGTCAACTTCCTAAAAATCTTCGTCATCCATTATAGCATCATCATGGGCTTTATCTTTTTGGGAAGCTCCATCAATTTCGTGTGCAGCATTGGGTAATAGATGAGAATCTTTTTGTATTGTATATTTATCTATATAAGTAAGTTCTTCAACTCTTTTTATGGCTTCTTGTTGGCCAACTTCATTTAACTTGCGAAGGTTGTTCATTAATTTCACTTCTCTTAGTGAAACTACTCCCATATTCGTTGTATGAATATAATCTCTATCCATAGGTACATCATAACCCATTAACCAAGCTTCACTAACATTCAAAGCCATTCCTAATATGGAGAGCTTTTCTTGCCTAGGTTCAACAAGTCCGGATACATACTGGCTTATATCAGATTTATTCATCTTTATATTGTATTTTTCGGAATATGGCTTTGTCATTTCTAATATATCAATCTGTCTTAGTCTACGTTTATTCATAATTTCTTTAAGTCTATCAGATGTAGTTAATTTCTTCAAAATTTTCCCTCCTATCGTTCTAAAATTAAATATATCATATTTTAGACTAAGGTTCAATAATGAAATACAAAAGTTAAAATAAATTGAATTTATGTGTTGACAAAGAAAAATTCTAATGATATATTTAAGTCAATTCAATTAGATTGAACTTAGAGAAGGGAGGATTTATTCAATGACATTTAATTACAATAAATTAAGGAGAAAAATTATTGAGAAATTTAGTACTCAATTAGCTTTTTCTAGAGTTATGAGAGTATCGGAAAGAACCCTATCTTTAAAGCTTAATGGGAAAATATATTTTACCCAAGATGAGATTGCTTTAGCTACTGAACTTCTAGGCATCCCACAGGAAGAGATTCAAGTATATTTTTTTACCTCCAAGGTTCAAAATGATTGAACTGAATTTAAGAAACCCAAAGGAATAAAAATAAGGTTAAAAAGACTAGATTACACAACTTTGAGAGAAGGACAGATAAATATATAGCTGACCAGCTAGAAGATGTAAAAGAAAGAAAGAGAAGAGAACATTAGCCAAAGAGATATGGCTGAAACTATATATAGTGCCAAACTTAATGTAGATATAGTTATAAAACAAATTAAAGAAGAAATTAAAGGGGAGAAATACATGGATATAATTAAATCATATAAAGATTTGTGTAAAGAGATAAAGATATGGGAGCTAAGGGTAGAAACTTATGAAGCAGAAATCAGAGCTATAAAAAAGTTAGCTAGATTATATGGGCCAGGCGATGTAAAAGGAATAGATTACACTAAGCCAAGAGTACAAGAATCTAATCAAATAGGATTTGAAGAGGCCTTATTTAGATTACACCAGCTTGAGGAACATATATCTATGCACCAAAGCACTATAGATGAAATGGAAGAATTAAAAAAGGAAATGGAAGAGAGAATAGGACGACTAGATGGATTAGATAAAAAGGTAGTATATATGAGAGAAATCCAAGGGAAGCCCTTGAAGGAAATTGCAGACGAGTTAGGATACTCTGAAATATACATAAAGAAAATTTCTGCAAGGAATCCGAAAGAGTATACTTAGACTATACTGACAAATGAATTTAGGCATGCTATTATAGTATCATGGAAAGTTGTCACAGATCATATGTCAGAAAAAATAAAGATTATAAAAATCTCACGGGTTCCTCTGTGGGATTTTTTTATTACATCTAAGCGATTTAATTGTTATAAGTTATTTTTATATTGACCATATGGTAGGTAACATTATCTACATTAGATAAATTATCCAAATATTAGAGAGGAGGTGATTAAGTTGAAAAGGAAATAAGAAAGTAGGATGTTTTATGAGGCAACTATTCACTTTAGGAGGTGATAAAAATTGTAAAATATACTGATATATACAAGGCTATTGTAAAAAGGATAAAGACTAAATTTCCAAATATAGTCTTTAGTACAGATGTTGAGAAGGATGTAGTAAGACCTTCTTTTTTTATTGAGTTGAATAACATAAAAATTAGTGACTTTATGAGAGAAGCAAGAGACACTTATTTGACTGCAAGGATTTATTACTTTTCATCTACAGCAGATGAAAATGGGATTGAATTACTGAATATGTATGATGACTTAGTAGAACTATTTTTAGAAAATAATTTAATTACTGTAGATGAATATGTAAAATTTGAAATTAATGAGCTAGAAATTAATGTAATTGATAAGGTTCTACATTGTTATTTTGACATTAGAATATCTGAAAGTTATCCACGTGATAAATCAGGTATTGGTGTTGATTTTGAGGATAAAGAACTAATGGAAGAATTAAATATAAAGGAGTGAGGATATGGCAGATTTAGGAATGCCCAAAATAGAAATCATATTTAAAGGATTAGGAGTAAGTGCAGTTCAAAGAGGAAGTAAAGGGATAGCAGTATTAATCATTAAAGATGATACCGATAAGACATTTACATTTAAAGAATATAGAAGCATAGAAGACTTGACATCAGAAGAGTTGCTAAGATATACAGGAGAAAATATAACATATATTAAAGATGTCTTAGAAGGATCACCTAAGAAACTAGTAATAGCAAGAATGGATAATGATGGAGTTTTAGCAGACTTATTAAAAGTTGTAAAAGGTAAGGTGGAAATGAATTGCTGGATTGGTATGGCAGATGCAACAGCAGAGGAAACCAATGACCTAGTAAGTTTTATAAAAGCCAGTGTTAAAAATGATAAAAAAAGATATAAAGGGTTAGTATATAAAGCTGCTTCATCTAATGATATGCACATAGTGAATTTCACTAATGAAAAGGTGATTTTCAAAGATAACAGAGGAGAACAAGATGGAGGTAAGGCTTCTCCATGGTTATTAGGTTATCTTGCAGGTTTATCCTTAGATATGAGTGCCATTGCTAAACCACTGCAGAAGTTTGAAGCTGTAGAAGAACCAGAAGATTTAGATGAAGCTATAAATAAGGGTGAGTTCATTCTTTACAATGATGAAGGTGAAGTTAGAGTTGCGAGAGGTATTACATCACTTATAACTACAGGGCAAGGAATTACTGATGACATGAAGTTTATATTAATAGTTGAAGTTATGGATATGATTTATACAGATATTTACACTACTTGGAAGAATTTTTATAAAGGTAAATATAAAAATTATCTAGACAACCAAATGTTATTAATAGGAGCCATTAATAGTTATTTTAAAGAAATTGCAAATGAGCTCCTACTAGATCCTAACTTCTCAAATAAAGCTATGATAGATATAGAGCAACAAAGGTTAGCAAATATTTCTAAATATGGAGAGGAAGAAGTAAGTACTTGGGATGATGATAAGGTTATGGAAATGACAGTAGGTACTAATGTATTCTTAGATGGAAATATAAAAATATTAAATGCTATGGAAGATTTTAAATTTAAAATAGATATGTAGAAAGGAAGTGGTAGATAATGAGTAAAGGAAATCAATATTGGAATGGTTCTAATGGCAATATCTGGGTCAATGACTCTGAATGGGATAAAGTAAAGAGTTTTGAGGTTAAAATGGTCATAGAGTGGGAAGATGTACCAAATGGAATGACTACAGATAGGGTTTTACTAGGCTATGGTTATGAAGGAAGTTTTAGTTATAGGAAATCCGATAAAAACTATAACAAGGCAATAGATTTGTTGTTTGCTGAGTACGTAGCAGGTAGAGTCCCAGATGTTACCATAATTGGCAAGGCTTTTAATAGAGCAACTGGAAAAACTCAAAGAATTAAGGTAACAAATATAACTTTCGATGAACTTGCTTTACAATCATGGGAAGAAAAGTCTGTTGGGGAAGTAGAAATGCCTTTCAAGGCTAGTGAAGTAGAGATATTACAATAAATTTAAAACGCCTTAGATTGAATCTAAGGCGTTAACTATTTTATAAAAAAGGAGAATTTATATGAATAATAGAACAGTGACTTTAGCTGATATAATAACAAAGAGAAATCAATCTAAAAATGATAAAATGCAGGTTAAATACTATAAAAGTGAAGTTTTAGACACTGAAATAGAAATAAGGAAAATTCCTTTACAGAGATATATGGAATTAAGTGAAAGATTGGCAGAAGATAATATTAATACCATTGATACTATGAATGAAATAATCTATGAATGTTGTCCAATTTTTAAAACTAATACTCAAGAAGCTATGGAAGCCTATGGAGTTGCTGAACCAATTGATTTACCCAGTGTTGTATTAGAGGATCAGTTAAATGAGATAAAAGACATTATCGAAGTAATAAATAGTTTCTATGGTCTAGATAAGATAAAAGATGACGAAGTAAAAAACTAATAGACCAGGATGGATGGCTGCAATGTGTATCCTTCCTGGTAGTTAGAGGACATGAGCTAGAATATTTACTTAATCTAGGATACTTTGAAAAGCTATTTTATATGGAAAGTATAAATAGATATTATGAAGATGAAAGACAAAAATATAGAGCCATGTTAGGAAAGTAGGTGAGAAATTGGTAAAAGAGGAAATAATAGTTATGCTCTCTTTAAAAGATGGGATGTCACAGGCTTTGGTGAGAATTACCAAAAATGTAGATAAAGTCAAAGAAGAAACTAAGAAATCACAAACTCTAATAGAAAAATGGAAAGATAAAAGTGTAAAGGCTATAGATAATGTAATCAAGAAATCAGCTAAAATGGCTAAGGCGAAAGCAAAGGCCTTTGGAGATTTAGCAGTGGATACAGGATTTAAAGGCATGATTGAGCTAGAAAATGCTAGTGTAAAGGTTAAATCTATAGCAGGAAGTTCTTTAGAATTAAACAATATACAGAGTGAGTTATTAAAAAATTCTACTAAAACCGGTGTAGCAGTCAATGAATTAGCAGATGCTCAGTATGCTGCTATTTCTTCTGGTGTAAAGGCAGCAGAAAGCATGGATGCAGCAGTATTATCAAGTAAACTTGCTGTATCTGGATTTACAGATACCAATAGCGCGTTAAAGCTTATGACTAGTACAATGGACGTATATGGGCTTACTGGAACTGAAGCTATGAAAAGTATAAGTGATAAAATGCTAGTAACTCAAAATCTTGGTGGCACATCAATCGGTGAACTAGCCAGTTCCCTAGGATCTGTTACTCCAATAGCAAAATCAGCAGGTATAAGTTTAGATGAGGTATTAGGTGCTGTTGGTTCTCTTACAAAAAGTGGACAGTCTACATCTAAAGCAATGGCAGGACTAGAGGGGATAATGTCTAATGTAATTGAACCCACTGAACAAGCAAAAGATATGGCTAAGAAATTAGGAATAGATTTTAGTGTTAGTGCTATAAAAAGTAAAGGATTTGCTAAGTGGTTAGAAGAAATAAAAGTAAAAACTGGTGGCAGCACTGATGCTATGGATCAGTTATTTGGTGATGTAAATGCCTTAAATGCTGCAATATCTTTAACTAGTGAAAGTGGATTTAATGATTTTAATAATATCCTTGGAGAAGTAATAGATAGTGCAGGTATGACAGATGAAGCTTTTGAAGCTATGACTAATACTATAGGTTTTAAGTTAGATAAACTTAAAAATACGTCTAATAATATATTTACTTCTATGATGAATACTCAATCAGGACTCATAGGTGAATATATAGATAAGATAGAGACATGGTTTACAAACAATGAAGAAAAGATTCAAGGCTGGGTACAATCCATAGGCGATGGAGTTACTAAGGTAGTTGATTTTATAAAAAATGTATTAAGCTTTGTAAAAGAACATGAAAAGCTTATAACCACTATACTAGTATTTATAAGTACTATGTACGCAGTTATAAAAGTTATAGGAGTAGTAGTTTCAGTTATGGGAGCTTGGAAAGAGATTAGTACGGTATTAAATGGGGCTTTAACGATGCCTACCCTAGGATGGTTAGTCTTAGCAATAGGTGCAGTAGTTGCAGCTGGGTATCTTGTATGGAGAAACTGGGAAGCTATAATGGAGTGGTTTATAGGAGTAATCGAAAAGATAAAAAAAGCTTGGAAGGGGTTAATGGAATTCTTAAAAAATCCAGTCAGAGGAACTATAGAGTTATTCAAGAAAAATAAAGAATATGATATAGCTACTAATACTTCACTATCTGAAGATCCAACATTTTCAAAAGGAACAAGCTATTCTCCATCTGGGTGGGCAAGAATCCATGAAGAAGGTGGAGAAATAAGAAAACTATCATCAGGAGAAACTATTATACCTGCTGATAAATCTGAAAGACTTCTTAGAGGTAAAGGTATCGGACAAGATGTAAAAGTAGATGTAACCATAGCAGGCAATGTAATAGGTAATAAGCAATTTGCCAATGAAGTGGGAGAGGAAGTATATAGAAAGGTTAAATTAGCATTAGATAATATCTAGGGGGTGATAGAAAATGGGAGGCAATATAATATTTAGTGCAAATAACAATGAAGAGGTAATGATATTACCTGTGGTGCCAGAAATAGAAATTAATAAATCTCAAAATAATGAACAATTCGAAACTATAAACAATGGAACTATAAACTTAGTAGGTGATGAGGTGATTAGAACATTTTCTATTACATCCATACTGCCTTCTCAAAAGTATAGATGGCTGAAGCCTGGAAGCGTAGCAGAACCTTTTAAGTATGTAGATTTCTTTAATAAATGGAGAGCAAAGAAAGTACCATTTAGAGTCATTACAAGCAAAAGAGATGGAACAGAATGGTTTAACATGGCAGTATTGATAGATAATTTCTCTTATAAGGTTAGAAAAAATGGAGATGTGGAATATACATTAGATTTATCTGAATATAGATTTGTTGGAGGTAATTAAATGGATAATTATATAATAACCCTAATAAAAAATAATGGTTGGAGTTCAGATATAACTAATTTTTGTGGAAATCTCTCATGGAAGGATAGTATAGATACTCTAGGTATGGAATTAAATGTAGAGGCAGTTAGGAATATAGATGATAAGTATATGAAAGGCTATGATTTAATTGAAGTTGGAGATAAGATAATCTTACTTAATAATAACAAAGAATTATTTAGAGGGATTATAGTAGACTTAGGAATTAACAGATATTCAAAATCTATAACAGCCTTTGATTACGCTTTTTATCTAAATCAATCTATGACTATTATTCAATTTAATAAAGTAAATGCAGATGAAGCTATCAAACAGTTATGTAGTAAATTTAATGTTCCTATGGGTAATATAGTATCTATATCTACAGCTATTACTAAAATATATAAAGATAATACTATAGCAGAAATTATAAGGGATATATTAGAACAGGCTACAAATGAATTGGGGACAAACTATAGGCTAGAAATGAGAGAAGGCAAATTATATATAGAAAAATATACTGATTTGATCATAACGCCAAGGTTTAAACCTGCCTCTAATGTAGCTTCTTTAAATCCTTTAAAGACTATAGGAAGTATAAGTAAAAGCGAGTCTATAGCAGATATGAGGAACAGTATATTAATTTCAAGTAATGATGAAAAAAGCAGTCGAGTAATTGCAACAGCTAAAGATGAAAAAAGTATATCTAAATTTGGGCTACTACAGGAAATAGAATCCGTAGATGATAAGGATATAGCCAAAGCTAAGGTAATTGCTCAAAATAAACTTAAAGAGTTGAATAAGATAAAAGAGGATATATCTATTAAACTATTAGGGGATGATAATGTCAGGGCAGGAAGGATATTAGAAGTAGATAATGATACGTTTAAACTAAAAGGACAATATTTAATTAAAGATTGTACACATACGTATCAAAATAGAATCCATACTATGGACTTAACATTAGAGAGGGTGATTTAATATGTGGGACGTAGGATTGGCTCAAATGTTTAAGGAGAGGGAAAATAAGATTAATATAGGTCCCTGTGTAGGTAAAATTGTAGGAGTAAAGCCTTTAAAAGTTTCAATACTAGATGGGCAAGTAATTCTCCAAGAAGAGCATCTATATATCTGTCAAAGCTTAGCAAAAAGAGAATATAAATTAGAGTTAAATGCTGATGGAGATATAGGGGATATTGCCATTACCTCTAAACCCTCTAATCCTCTAATTTCATTCAACATAAGTGAGAAAGAAAAAACCAAATTGACACTATACTTTGAATTAAAACAAGGTGATGAAGTGTTAATTATACCTGCCGAAAACCAGCAGGTATTTTTTATAGTAGATAAGATCCAAAAGGTAGGTGATTAAGTGTTTCCCAAATTGGATTTAGACAATATTGTAGAAGAATTACAATTTGAAGAAAAAAAGAATGAAGGTAAAACATTTTTATTTGATTTTGAAAAAGGAGATTTTGTAATTAAGGATGGCAGACTTGTAGAGGTAGAAGGAAAAGAAGCTATAAAAATTTGGATAGAAAAAATACTAAGAACTGAAAAATTCAAGTTTGAAGTATACAAAGCAGATGAGAATATTAACGAGTACGGTACAACTATAAAGAAATTAATTCAAGGAAAAAAAGTACCACAATTCTTTCTACAATCTGAACTAAAGAGAGAGATAGAGGAAGTATTAAAGAGACATAGTGAAATTGACAGAATAAAAGACCTTAGGACAGAGCAAGAAGTAGCCACCCTTAGAATATATTTCACAATAATATTAAAAAATGGAGAAACCTTCAACCAGGAGGTGAATTTTTAATTGGAAAATAGAGAAGAAATACTAAAAAGAATATTAAGCCATATTCCAGATAAATACGATAAATCAGAAGGATTATTCCCTTACGATTTCTCTAAAGCTACAGCTATAGAATTTGAAAATAAAAATAGAGGAATACAGGAAGTCGCAAATAAGCTAGACATAGAAAATCTATCAAGGGAGGAATTGGAAAGATTTATACATCAACGTACAGGAATAACTAGAAAACTAGCAACAAAAGCAAAAACTATGGTAACAATATCAGGTCAAGAAGGTGCAAGAATTTCTAAAGATGATTTTGTAGGATCCGATACAGTAAACTTTATATCTACAGAGGATAAAACAATTGATGATATGGGGCAAATGACAGTGTTGGTAGAATGTGAAGTACCCGGCACCATAGGTAATGTTCCTGCAAGAGCAATAAAATACTTTCCCATTAGTATTGCAGGATTAACAAATGTGACTAACCTTGAATCAGTAAAAAATGGTTATGATGCAGAAAGTGATTTTGACTTAAGACAAAGATACTACGAAAGAATACGTATTCCTGCAACATCAGGAAATAAATATCATTACCTAAATTGGGCAAAAGAAGTGGTGGGTGTAGGTGATGCTAGAGTTATTCCTCTTTGGAATGGGGATAACACAGTAAAGGTAATAGTAATAGATAGTAATAAAAAACCTGCTAGTGAGGATCTGATTAGTAGAGTGCAAGAATATATAGACCCTAAGGGTGAATATATAAATAATAGATGGGCAACTTGGGGGACAGGAGCAGGACAGGCTCCCATAGGTGCATTTTGTACTGCAATATCTGCCGCAAGTAAAGATATTAATATATCTGCTACAATAACTAAAGATGAAAGTTATCTTCTAGAACAGATAAAATCTAATATAGAAGAAAATATAACTAATTATTTAAAAGAAATAGCATTTAAAAAGAACTTAGTATCTTATGCCCAAATAGGTTCTTTAATATTAAATGTAGATGGAGTATTAGACTATATGGATTTAAGAGTTAATGAAGGATTAGAAAATATCATAATAAACAATGAAGAAGTAGCTATACTAGGTGAGGTGATGTTAAATGAGTAGATTATTAGAATATCTACCGATTTATGAAAGATCCTCCATAGTATTTCAAGAGATATTAAATTCTGAACAAATGGAGTTTGATAGATTAGGGCTGAATATAGAAGATTTGGAGAAACAGTTTTTTATAGATACTGCCACTTGGGGGCTTGCTATATATGAGAAAGAATTGAAGCTGCCTATTAGACCTAAAAAGATTTTAGAAGAGCGAAGAAGTCTTATAAAGTCCAAAATGAGAGGTATGGGGAAAGTAGATTTAGCAATGATTAAATCTATAATTGAAGCCTATACAAGAAGCACAGCAGACATAATATTTGACGGAAGAATTAATATTAAATTTACTAATGAAGGGACTATAACATTAAATATAAGTGATATGTTTAATGCAATTGAAGAAATAAAACCTGCTCATTTAGATTATGATATTACTTTAAACTATAAACAGAAATTGAGTGAAATCTATATAGCAAGTGCTTTAATTGCAGGTGAAGAAATAACAGTATATCCTTATTCACCTAAAGAACTATTATCAAAAGGTAATATTTACATTGCAACAGGAAGCAACACAGGATTAGAGAAAGTAATAATATATCCTAGAAAGGAAGTGATTTAAATGGTAGAACAATTTTATACGATAACTACCCAAGTAGGTAAAGCAAAAATAGCAAATGCTAGTGCATTAGGTAATAAAATAAACTTTACACATTTTGCGTTAGGTGATGGTAATGGAGGTTACTATAATCCTACGGAAACTCAAACAGCATTGAAAAAAGAGGTCTGGAGAGGAAACATAGGGCAAATTGTAGTAGATGAAAATAACCCAAGTTGGATAGTATTAGAAACTATTATACCTGCTGACGTAGGTGGTTTTACTATTCGTGAAGCAGGAGTATTTGATGATGAAGGTAATCTATTAGCAATAGGTAAATATCCTGAAACATACAAACCATTACTTGAAAATGGAAGTGCTAAGGATTTATATATTAGAATGATTTTGGAAGTAGCAAATACATCTGTAGTTAATCTAAAAGTAGATCCTTCTATTATATTAGCAACTAAAAAAGATATAGATATTTTAAGTAATAGGATTACCAAGAATGAAATCGATATATTAAAGAATAAAAGTGACATAGCGGAATTAAAACAAGGCTCTACTACAATAGAAGACTTACAAACA
This sequence comes from Tissierella pigra, assembly GCF_018917845.1. Lineage (NCBI taxonomy): Bacteria > Bacillati > Bacillota > Tissierellia > Tissierellales > Tissierellaceae > Tissierella > Tissierella pigra. The sequence goes on along the minus strand of NZ_JAHLPJ010000001.1, from coordinate 2,461,600 downwards.
GAAAATAAGACTTTAGCAGGTGCAATAAATGAGTTAGAAAAAAGCAAGGCAAGTAAAGATTATGTTAGAGATTATACTGATAGCCAAATCACTCTAGTAACTGAAACAGGTATCCCAAAGCTAAATGTATATGAATATATATTTGATAATATTGAAATAGGAACTACTGAAATACAAATTCCCCTTGAAACATTCGATAAGGCTACAGATACAGTAAAATTATATATAAATGCTATTCCTAGAGATAGTGACTTCTTTAATATTATAGATAATAAAATTATTTTGAATCAAGGATTGCAGCAAGTATCAAAAATTACGCTGGAAGTATGGAAGAATGTTCCGATAGGTCAAGAAGGGTCTGTCTCAGGCATAGTCATAGCACCTGATTCTCTGCCTCAGAATAGAGTTCATGGGTTAGTTGATTTGAGTGAGAAAACAACTAAATTTCAATCAGAATATTTAGTGCAAGTTGCTAAAGGTACAGAAAATGATATAGAAATAACTACCGATGGAGATTTTCAATATATACAAGGAAATAGACTAATGTTCCAAGCGGCTAAAGATAGTACAGGAGCGGTATCTATAAATATAGATGATAAAGGGCAAGTACCTTTAAAAAAAATAACTCTTGAAGATGTATCAATCAAAGCAAATAAAGTATATGAAATATTTTATAATGAAAGTGATAATTGTTTTTTTCTGTTAGCTAGTGCAGAGGGTGATGCAGTTGCTGAAAATGTACTAGCAGGAAAAATATTCAGCAATGATGATGATACTGGTATATTAGGAGTCATGCCCAATCGTGGTGCAGTAAATATTACACCTAGTCAATCAGACCAAGTTATAGCAAATGGTTATCACAATGGAGCAGGAAAAGTGCTAAAGGTCCCAGTACCAGTAGCAAATGTATTAACAGGAACTACAATAGCAGGAGCTGCTGGAACAATGCCTAATCGAGGAGCACTAGCACAGACATTAACTACTCAAGGTGGGCACTATAATATACCTGCTGGATATTATAGTGGTGGTAGTATTAAGGCACAATTTACTAATTTGATTGCTGATAATATTAAGAAAGGCGTTAATGCTGGAGGCGTGGTCGGGATATTAGAACCGTTAGGTAATATAGTTGTAACAGAGATGAATGGGTTTACACCTTTAGCTGGAAGCAGTGTAATTTTTCCTGGGAAATTACTAGCTGTTGTTATGGCTTTTGAAACTTCATATTGGCCAAGTAGTGGGGGAAAAAGATCTACGACATATGTATTTCATTGTAATGCTACCGAACTCCCATTTAGTAGAGATTTTAACGTGGATGGTGATGAATATCGAGTTAGATTTGAGGTGATAAATAATACTGCTACTATTAAAAGCACTAAACTAAAAGATGGGGGGAGTGATTCTGCAAGAATAGAACACTATATTCGAATAATATCTACAACATAGAAAGGAATGATAAAAAAGAAACCAAATTATTATGCAGGATAAAAGATAAAATATATAAGGAGTGATTTTATGAGTAATGGATTAATAACTAGACAGGAACTAGGACAAGAGTTAAAAGAAGAAATTGATAAGATTAATGTTTTAACAGCATTACCAACTACAACAGGTGTAGCAAATGCCTATTCTGTAACTATTGCAGGATTATTAAATTTAATACCTGGTTTAAAAGTAACTGTAAAATTCCATCAAGCTAGTAATGGGGCAAGTACATTAAATATCAATGAATTTGGTGCTATAAATATAATAAAGCCTGGTGGTAGAAGCCCAAACTTAAAAGCAGGAGGAATTTATTCACTAGTACATGATGGCGTAAATTTTCAATTACAGGGTGAAGGGGGTGAGTATGGAACAGCCTTAGCAAGTGATGTACTAACTGGAAAGACAATAGGTACAGAAGATGGAATAATATCTGGAACAATGCCAAATCGTGGTGCAGTAAATATTACACCTAGTCAAGCAGACCAAACAATAGTAAATGGATTCCACAATGGAGCAGGAAAGGTGCTAAAAGTTCCAGTACCAGTGGCAAATGTATTAACAGGAACTACAATAGCAGGAGCTGCTGGAACTATGCCAAACAGAGGAGCGCCAGCACAGACAATAACTACCCAAGGAGGACAGTATAATATACCTGCAGGTTACTATAGTGGGGGTAGTGTTAAGGCACAGTTCGCTAATTTGGTTGCAGGAAATATTAAGAAGGGTGTAAATATTGGAGGGGTTGCTGGGAATTACGAGCAAGGTATGCAGTTAAAAAGATTTACAGGATCTGCCACACTTAGAGGTGGCAGTAAAGGGACAACTACAACGATAGTAACTGGTATTCAATCTGATTCTGTGTTTGTAATACTGGAGGATTATAGCTCTGGAGTTCAGCGCCGGACCACGTATTTCATTCAGAAAGGAAGTAAAGTGACCCTAATGGATAATCAGTATGGCAAACGCTGGATAGAATTTACATCTGGAGGTACCCTAAGATTTTACTCGGAAGATCATATGAGTGATCAAGATTGGGGAACTAGTGATGATGTTAGGGTATATTTTGAAGGCTGTTATAGTGCTCTAGTATAAATTTAATAAGGAAGGATAAAATGAAATTAAACTATTATGAAAAATCAAAAGAAGATAACGTATGTATAGAAATTGTATCTACATCTAGAAACCTAAAAGGTGTGAAGGGGTATGTATCTATAAAAGGTTAAGAACATTAGAGCAAGTACCAGCAACTTGGATAGAAAAAGTAGAAAAGCTTATTGAGCAATAAGATTTTATATAAACTAAATAACTGAAAGATCAATAGACTAGACGATAGGCTTTTTTTATTCCCTTTCTTATTAACTAGAAATCTAGGATATTAATTCATATACTGGTATATTAAGTAAGTTGAAACAGGCTTTTTCTTAAGATATACTACTTACAGGGAGGTAATATGTATATGAAATTAAAAAAGTTTATTAGTATTATTGTTATTTCTATATTATCCATATCTTTAATTTCTTGTTCAAACTTAAATAGCAAAGAGGAAGTAGGAAACAATGAAAATAAAGAGGAAGTACAACATAATGAAAATCAGGGAAAAGTGAAGCCTAATAAAAAACGAGATGAGAATCTAACTGATGAATTAGTAAAGGAAGAAGAAGTTTATGATGGGCAAATTTATTTTCAGGATGATTGGGTAATAGGAGCAATAAGTATTGAAGATGGAGTTCCAGAAGAAAAAGGAAAAGAAATAGCTCAAAAATATGCTGAGAAGTTAAAGGAAAAATATAAAGACAAAAAAGTTAATGTCCAAGCAGTTCAAGACGGAAAGAATATAGCTAATATAGAATTATAATGAGAGAGAGCCACGTTATTTCGTGGCTTTTTCTTTTTTTATGGAATTTTGGAGGTGTGATATGAATTATGAAGTTATAGAGATGAAAATCAATGAACATGATGAAAAATTATTAGAACTAGATAAAAGATTAGATAAGAATGATAGAGAAAATGCTGAATTTAAAATACAGATAAAACATCTTTGTGAGACAATTCAAGGACTTACAACCACCATGAGGTGGTTTATAGGGCTATTCGCAGGAGCTTTTGTAAGCTTCTTTTTTTATGCAGTTCAACAAATATTATTTAAATAGAAAGGGGATTTAATAATGGAATATGGAGGAATAGCAATAATACCTTTATTAATAGGTATTTTAGAGGTGTTTAAGAAAGTAGGCTTAAATGAAAGATATATACCTGTAGTATCAGTAGTACTTGGAGTAGGAATAGGCATAGGATTATTTGGAAATGGGGACATGAAAACTGGATTAGTACAAGGTATATTCATGGGATTATCAGCAGTAGGACTATACTCAGGAACTAAAAACACATTAGAAAGATAAGGAGCGATTTTGTAATGAAAGTATTTTTAGATGCAGGACATGGAGGTAAAGATCCCGGAGCATTAGGTAATAGTCTTAAAGAAAAAGATATAGCATTATCAGTAACATTAAAAATAGGAGAAATACTTAAAAGACATAATATAGAAGTGCTATATTCAAGGACTACAGATGTATTCTTAGAACTATCAGAACGTACTAATTTAGCAAATAAAGCTAATGTAGATATGTTTATATCTATACATTGTAATGCTGCTGGAAACATAAACGGTAAAGGTGTAGAAACATTTAGTTATCCTAATAGTTCTAAAGGTATTGTTTTAGCAAAATGTATTCAGGACAGCATATTACAAAGTAAAGTTTATACACTAGACAGAGGAATAAAAACAGCTAATTTTGCAGTGCTAAGACAAAGTAATATGCCGTCTGCCTTAGTAGAGTTAGCTTTTATTACTAATGCTGATGATGCTAAAATCTTAAAAGATAAGCAAGAAGAATTAGCATTAGCAGTAGCAAAAGGAATTTTCAATTACTCAGGAATTAAATATATTGAAAAAACTAAAGAACTGGATTGTAGCCCATGGGCTGTAGATGCTATGGAGTGGGCAATGAAATTAGGTCTAACTGATGGAACTAATCCAAAAGAACCTATTTCATTAGAAAGATTTATTACAATATTATATAGGCATAGTAGGCTCTAGAGTAATGATATGATACTTCCAAAGTAGACAGTTTAATTAATCAAAATTAGATTATCTACTTGGAGGTGTTTTTTTATTTTTTAAAGTAGTTTAAAATAAATGTAGAAATATATAATTAAATCTTATATAAAAGGTGATAAATTATATTAAAAAAGTTTATTTTTATATAGGGATTTATTATATTTTTCTACATAAATTGACAAATCTCACTTTACGAGGAACGGATGTTCTGATATAATTTAGTAAAGGGGGAATTTTATATGTTAACTGAAAGAGAATCACAGGTATTAAATATAGTAGATAACTACATTAAGGAAAATGGTTATGGTCCTAGTGTTAGAGAAATAGGGAGTATGATGGGACTTAAATCAAGCTCTACTGTACATAAATATTTAAAGAATTTAGAATTAAAAGGATTCATTGAAAGAAAAGAGAATTTTCCTAGGGCATTGAGAATTATTAAATCAGAAAATTAATTATGGTCTTTCGTTATTTAGATAGAAAAATGATCTAATTATCCTGCTATATTTAACAAAAGTATAGGGTAGTAAAAGACAGGAAAGTTATATATGATTATTCTAAATTAGTATTTAAAAGTTAAATTTAAAAACATTGTGGAGGGTTGGTATGAAGAAAGTAATATATGTAATTACTAGTGTTATGGCTTCTGGAAAATCAACTGTTGCTGAAGCTTTGGCAAAATAATTTATGTAAAGAAAGACTAAAAAACAGTTTTTAGGCTAATATACACTTATAGGTAGAAGTATCTGGCTTTGTAAATATGGTTATCCCTATCACAATAAATATTTTTGAGAATATATTATATACATACAGGAAAACTAAATAGGGAGTGATATTATGTCTAAAATTAGAAGAATTTTTCCAGGAGGGAATACGGCTAACGGATTCTGCTCTTTTCATGATAATATAATATCTGAAGATAGAAACCAATTATATATATTTAAAGGTATGCCAGGTGGAGGAAAATCATCTTTAATGAAAGATATGGCAGAAAGAATGATTGAAAAAGGATATAGTATTGAATATCATCATTGTCCGTCAGACCCAAGTTCAATTGATGCCATAGTCATAGATGAATTAAAGATATGCTTATTAGACGGAACAGATCCACACAGCATAGACCCTAAATATCCCGGAATAACAGATAAGATAATAGATTTAGCACAATTCATAGATAAGAGTAAAATATTGAAAAAAAAGGATGATATAGTGGAGGCTAAGAAAAATAATAAAATAGCCTATAAAAGAGCATTCAATTATTTTAAAGCTGCAAAGATTATTCATGAGGGTATAGTAGATGATAATAAAAGAATGATAGATATAAAAGGGTTAAATAATGAGACTATAAATTTAATAGATAGAGTATTTAGTAAGGAGCCTATAGAAATAAATTCAAATGGATTTAAAGAGAGACGTTTGTTCTCTACTGCCTATACACCAGAAGGATTTGTAGATTATACAGATACCATATTAGAATGGATAACAGATATATACTATATCAATGGAGAAATAGGAACAGGCAGGTCTATGTTATTAGATAGACTATTGGTGGAAAGCAGAATTAGAAATTATGAAGTAGAAATATATTATAATGCTTTAATACCAGAGAAAATCGAAAGCTTATATATTAAAGAGTTAGATACCATAATAACATCTAATAAACATGGAAAAACTAAAGGAAATACAATAATAGATTTAAACAAATATCTAGACAGTAACAATATAAACAAAGAAGATATGAATATGTTTAATTTACTAGTAGAAAAAGGAACAATAGATTTAAACGGTGCTAAGGAAAACCATTTTATACTAGAAAAGGCCTATAAGCCATCTGTTGATTTTAGCTGTATAAATAGAATTAGAGAAGAAATATATAATGAAATATTGACCTATATATAATAAAAGGTGGCAAAATGCCACCTTTTATTATAACCAATAGTAAAGTGCTACTTTTATCTTTATTTACTTTAGAACTATATATCAATGAGTTTCAACAAAAGCTACCCTAAAATTTTAAATATATAGATAGATACTTTTACTATATACATTCTTTAATTTTAACAAAAAAGCTATTAAGTAAATTCTCTAAATCTTCAAGAGAACAACCACCTTGAATTGTTTGAGGGCTTCCTCCACCTTTGATGTTGAATTCTTCAGATACATCTTTCAATATATTTTTAAGGTTTATGTCAAATTCTTTAGGTATATTTATTAGGAATTGTCCTTTTTCTTCATAAATAGAACCATAAAGTTGAATAAGTGTATTAGAATTGCTTAAGTAATTGGATATAAGGCTTATTTCTTTAAGGTCCATATTATCAAATATTTTAGAAATGAAAGAAGTATTATTGATTTTAAATGAATGTCTCAACAAATCTTCACCTTTATAAATACAAATATCTTCACGTAAGGATTTATTAGTTTTTTCAAGGTCTTCTTTTTGGGCATATAATATCTTTACTTTTTCCAATACATCTAAATCTTTAGAAGATAAAAATAGTCCAATATCATTTATCATTTTATTTTTCCATCTATAATCATATAAGGCTCTGTTACCACATACAAATTCAATTCTGATATTTCCCTTATATTTTTCCCATTTTCTTATTTTTATAATTCCTATTTCTCCAGTACTCCTTAAATGAGTACCAGCACAGGGGGAAAAATCTATATTATCGATTTCAACAATACGAATATTAGAATTTACAACAGGTTGCTTTCTTACTGGAATTTTTTCTATATCAGTTTTTTCTATATAGTAAGATTTAATTTCAAAATTTGAAGCTATTACTCTATTGGTATAAATCTCAATTTTTTCTGTCTCATAATCTGTTAATTCTGGTAAAGTAACATCTATATATACATAATCTTGCCCTATATGAAATCCTACAGTTTCACCATTATATAATTTATAAAAAGCAGCAGACAAAAGGTGTTGACCAGTATGTTGCTGCATATTATCTAACCTATTTTCCCAATCTATAGTAAGTATGACTTTATCACTATGAATATTATCCTTAGTTACATGGATTATATCTAAATTATCTTCATATACATCCACTACATCAACACCATTTATGGTTCCTTTATCCTTTGGCTGTCCACCAGAAAGGTGAGGATAAAAAATAGTTCTATTAAGTTTTATATAATATTTGCCATCTTTATAGATTTTATCAACTATTCTAGCGTCTATTTCTCTTAAATAAGGATTATCTAAATAAAGTTTATAAGTCAATTAACAATCATTCCCTTCAACATTATATATAATATAATAACATAAAAAAAATAAAATCATAATAAAATATTGGCTAATTATGTTATAATCATATAAAAGAATGGGAGTGATATTATGCCAGATGGTAGTATGTTAGTGCTTTTAGGAGTAATGCTTATGATTTGGAGTTTAAATAGAATACATAGAAAAAAATAAGCTGGAGGCTTTTATGAAAAGACCTTTTGTGTTTATAACAATTCCATTTATATTGGGGATAGTATTCTCTTATTACATTGAAATAAGACTTATAACAATACTTATATTCCTTTTCTTTATTTTAATTTTATATATAATAAATTTTTCAAAAGATAAGTCCAACAACATATTTCTCCTATTAATATTATTTACATTTGGAATAATTTTGGCTAAATATAATTTAAATAATAGCTTTTTAATATCAAAAGAAGGAGAAGAATTTTTACTAAGGGGAATAGTAGATGATGTTGTTTGGAAAGAAGAGGGAGAAGGAAAATATATAGTCGAAATTAATAGAGTAGGAAATTTTAATATAAAAGAAAAAACAGTATTAAAAATAAGAGGAGATAAACAGGTTTCATTGGGAGATAAGTTAATATTTAAAGGGAAAATAAATGTACCTTTGGAAAACACTAATCCTATGCTATTTAACTATAAGAGAAGCTTATTATCAAATAAGCTATACACAACAATAAATATTAATGATTATTCTATATTAGAAATAGAAAGAAATGATATACCACTAAAGTATAAGATGAAACTTAAATTCAAGGAAAGAATAGAAAACCTATTTAACAGTAATTTAAGTGAGGAAAATAGTTCCTTAATGAAAAGTATAGTCCTTGGAGAATATAATTATTTAGATGAAAAGAATATATCAAAATATAGAGATTTAGGACTAGCACATATATTGGCAGTGTCAGGATTACATATAGGAATCATATCTAGTTTTTTAGTCTATATATTTTCTCACTTAGGTATAAAAAGAAAAATAAATATATTCATGACTCTTATAATTATTTGGTTTTATGGATACCTTATAGGCTTTCCCCCATCTTTACTTAGAGCAAATATAATGTTTAGTATAATATTTATTGGCCAAGCAATGGCTGAACCATATGATTCAATTAACAGCTTGTTTTTTGCTATGCTTATTTTACTTATTATAAATCCGATGTGGATATTTAACCTTGGATTTCAGTTGTCTTTCTTAGCAAGTTTTTCTATAATCTATTTTACACCTAAAATTAAACATATATTTTATTTATATAAAAATAAGCTGACCTATACATTATCAGGACTATTAGCAGTACAAATAGGATTATTTCCAGTACAAGCTTATTATTTCAACAAAATATCCATTATGGGTATATTGGCAAACCTAATTATTGCACCTATATTATCATTTTCTTTAATTATAGGAGCCGTTATGGTGGGGCTATCTTATTCACTAGATATTTTTATTCCATTCTTAGGAAAAATACTGAACTTAATTTTATCCATACAATTTAGATTAATAGATATACTTTATAAATTTCCTTTTGGAATAATAAAGTATCATTCACCAAGTATAGGAGAATTTATTTTATATTATATTTTTATACTTATTTTATTTAAGGTGATTAAGGTAAATAAAATAAGTTTTAATTTACAGAGGATTATTATATATTATTTAGTATTTTTTCTAGTATTTAATTTTATAATACTGTTAAATGATAAATCCGTAAACATCCATTTCATAGATGTGGGGCAGGGAGATGGAATTCTTATTCAAACTAATAGGGATAATTATTTAGTGGATACAGGTGGTAATATAATGGATTCTTTTGATATAGGAAAGAATATTACTTTACCATATTTAGAGAAAATAGGGGTAAATAAGATTAAGGGAGTTTTTATAACACATTTTGATGAAGATCATTGTAAATCCTTACCATTACTAATGGAAAATATCAAAATAAAAAATATTCTTTTATCTTATGAAAATCATGGAAATAAAACATATGATGAAATAAAAAATAAAAATATTCCAATAAAAATACTAAAAGAAAATGATTTGATTTATTTAGACAATAATACATATATAAAGGTTTTAAGTCCTAATGAAAGCATAATTAGAAATGGATTTACTGAAAATAATAAATCCTTGGTATTTATACTTTCTAATTATAATAAAAACATACTTTTTACTGGTGATATAGAAAAGGAAGTGGAATTGGAATTATTTTCTAAAATAGAAGATAATATAGATATAATAAAAGTTCCACATCATGGAAGCAATACTTCTTCAACAGATGAATTTTTAGAAGTAATACAGCCTTCTACAGCTATTATTTCTGTGGGGAGAAACAACCTCTATGGTCATCCAAGAAATGAAGTATTAGAACGATATATAAGTTATGGAACTGAAATATATAGAACTGATACCATGGGAAGAATTAAGGTAGTTTTAAATAAAGGTGATATAAAAATAGAATCCTTTATAAAAGAAAAACCAGATTCAATAGATTTTTTAAATACGAATTTCTTTTATATTATTTTTTATATAATATATTATTTATTATCTTATATTTTAATAAAATTTTATTTATATTTAGAAGGAGAGCTAAAAACCAATGAATTATAATGAATTTATGAATTGTATAAAGAAAGAAAATATTCTTCCTGTGTATTTCTTTAGTGGAAGTGAAGAATATCTAATGAAAGAAGCAGTAGAATCCTTAAAGGATAAATATATTGATAAATCCTTTGAAACTTTGAACTATGTAATTATAGACAGAAAAGAAAAAACCTTTGATGATATATTAAATGCTTGTGAAACACTACCATTTATGTCAGAAAAGAAATTAGTAGTCATAAAGGATATTAGTGAGATTATGGAAAATGACTTAAATGGATTGGATAAAGTATTAAGCTCCTATGTTGAAAACTTAGATTCCTACCTTTGTCTAATAATAATGGATAGATCTAATAATTTTAAAAGAACTACGAAACTATATAAGACAATCAACAAATTAGGTGGAGTAGTTGAATTTAATAGCTTAAAAGGTAAAGAATTAAATACATGGATAGAGGATAGATTTAAAAAGAATAACAAAAAAATATCTACTTCAAATGTAAGTTATTTCATTCAGCAATCCAGTTATAGTGATTATAATAGCACAAAGACACTTTATGATTTAGAAAATGAACTAATGAAAGTAGTTGATTATACATCTGGTGATGAAATAAATAGAGATGCTATTGATACTGTTCTAACTCAAACTTTAGACACAAATATATTTAATCTGCTAGGAAATATAAGTAAGAAAAACAGCGAAGAATCCTTAAAAATATTTAATGAAATGTATATATCAGGTGAACCTGTTCAAAAAATCTTGTCAATGATTATTAGACAAGTAAGGCTAACTTTAGGTTATAAGCTATATAGAGAAAAAGGATATGTGGATGGGGAGATTGGAGAAAAATTAGGGATTAAAGCCTTTGAGTTAAAAAAAATAGGAAGGGAATCCAGTAATTTTACTGAAGAACAGTTAAATAAAGCTTTAAGTTATATACTAGAGTTGGACATAAAACAAAAGACTAGCTCTCATGATGAAAAACTAGCCATTGAAATGCTTATTGTTAACTTATCTTATAAAATGTAGATACAAATGAAAAAACTTCGGCTCACCGAAGTTTTATCTACATTGCATTATTTAATTTCTTCGTTAAGCGACTAACTTTTCTAGATGCACTATTCATATGAATAATGTCCTTATGAGCAGCTCTCTTTAATTTTTTATCAATGGCTTTAAGTAATGTTTTTGCCTCATCAAAATTTCCATTATCAATAGCTGTATCAAATTTCTTAATATATGTTTTAATTTCAGATTTTTTAGACTTATTCATAGCTGTTCTTTTTTCCGTAATAAGAATTCTTTTCTTAGCAGATTTAATATTTGCCAATAGTTTCACCTCCTCATATCTAACAAAAAATATTTTATCACGAAGAAGTATAAATTGCAAGGATATTTAGCATTATAATGGACAAAAATATAAAATAGGATAAAAAAGAATATTAGAGAGGAGAATTGAATTGTTCCAGATTAGAACTGATTTAGCAGTGGAAAATAGAGAATTATATAAACAAGAAGAAAAAAGTCAAGAAGAAGGAATTAGTATAGAAAAAGAGGAAAATGATTCCTATACAGTTACAAGAATAAAGGTTTTAAATAAAGAAGGCAGCTTAAATATAAAAAAACCCGTAGGAACTTATATAACATTAGATGTACCAAAGCTAAATAAAACAGATGAAGATTTAAAAGATGAGATTTCACAGGCATTAGCAAAGGAGATAAAGGGAATAGCAAAAACTAAAGAGGATACAAAGATCTTAATTGTAGGATTAGGAAATTGGAATATTACTCCTGATGCCTTGGGACCAAAAGTAGTAGAAAGAGTTTTAGTCACTAGACAATTTTTTGTTAATTATAACAAAGAAATAGATGAAACTGTAGCTAATGTGGCAGCTTTGTCCCCTGGAGTAATGGGCATAACAGGAATAGAAACTGGAGAGATAATAAAAGGAGTAGTTGAAAAAGTAAGACCCGATTTAGTAATAGCCATAGATGCACTAGCATCAAGAAAGATGGATAGGGTTTCTACTACAATCCAACTTTCTGATACAGGTATAAATCCAGGAGCGGGTGTTGGAAATAATAGAATGGAGCTGAATGAAAGGACCTTGGGAGTACCAGTTATTGCCATAGGAATACCAACAGTGGTAGATGCAGCTACTATTGTAAATGATACTCTAGATTTAATAATAGAGTCTTTAAAGAAAGAGGCAGAAGTAGGTTCCGACTTTTATGATTTATTGTCTCAAATATCATCAGAAGAAAAATATTCTTTAATTCAAGAAGTATTAAATCCTTATATGAAAAATGTCATAGTAACCCCTACTGACATAGACGCTGTAGTTGATGATTTGTCCATAATAGTTGCCAATGGTTTAAATATGGCATTGCATCCAGGTATAGACTTAAAAGATGTAAACAGATATATTAGGTAAATAAGATTTAGAATATTTGACTCCCTTTAAGAATATAATGCTTGTATTGAAAGTATATTAGGGAGTGTTGATATGAGAAGAACAAATAAGTTAGATTATATTATTTTGGCATTGACATGCTTGATAGTTCTGAATCTTGGTGCTATAATCCTTGGATTATATTCATCAAAGGAGCCTAATAATTTAAGTCAAGAGAAATTCAAACTATCTAATATAATTAATATGTCCAATATGTCCTTTGAATCAGTAAAAAAGGCGATGAATTCTTTATTTTCAATGGGAAATAGATTAAATAAACATAAGGATTCTTTAGAAACAGGAATTATCCCTTTAGAGTCTGAAGAAATAGGAGAAGATGTAAATGAAGAACATGATACTTCTCATGATACGATTATAGAAAATTTAGATGAATACGAATCCTTAATAATAGTTAAGGATTCATCAGGTATTCATATGGTAGAAAATATTCCAGAGCCTTTAATGATAAATAAGGTTAAAGTTAATAAGGAAAAGCCATATATTTTAATTTATCATACTCATGCTACTGAAAGCTATAGTTTAGCCAAGGCAGGTAATTATAGAAGTACAGATAAAAAGAATAATATAGTAGGAGTGGGAAGTATAATATCTACTGTTTTAGAAGCCAATGGTCATAAAGTAGATCATGTAGAAACATCCCATGACCTTCCATCTTATAATCAATCTTATTCTAGAAGTTTAAAAACTATTGTGAATAAAAAAGCTGAATCTGATAATTTGAAAATATTATTAGATGTACACAGAGATGGTATTGATGTAGATAAGATTGCTAATATAGAAAGTGTGAGAGAAAAATCTAGAATTGAAATAGATGGTAAGTCTGTAGCAACATTTTCTTTAGTAGTAGGACCAGATTCTGAAAATAAAGAACAAGTTCTTAGTTTCGCAAAATACGTTAAGGCAGTATCAGACAATTTATATCCAGGCTTATGTAAAGGTATAATAATAAAGAAATATGGCAAATATAACCAATATCTATCAGATTATTCAGCTCTAATAGAAGTAGGATATAATATTAATACTTTGGAGGAAGCTACTGAAGGTGCTAAGTTAATAGGAAATATTCTTTCTGTAGTTTTAAATAGTATAGTAGAAGAATAGACTTTCCTAAATTTTCAAAGTCTGATATAATATATTTTATTGGAAATCAGGAGGTTATACAATATGGAAGAAAATAATAAAGAAGTAAAAAACGAAACTATAGAATGGATAAAAAGTATTGTCACTGCAGTTATTATTGCTTTATTAATTAAAACTTTTGTTTTTAATACTACTTATGTATTGGGTAACTCCATGTACCCTACATTACACGAAAAGGACAGACTATTTGCAAATAAAGTTTCATTATATTTTCATGGGCCATCAAGGGGCGATGTAATCGTGTTAAAGGCTCCAGATGCACCAGATAAAGATTATATAAAAAGAGTAATAGGTATAGCAGGAGATATAGTTGAGATAAAAGATGGTAAGGTATATGTAAATGAAACTATGTTAGAGGAAAACTATATAAGTAGTGAAGCCTATACCCATATATATGAAGAAAGCATTTGGGAAGTGCCGGAGGGGTCAGTATTTGTACTAGGAGATAACAGAGACGAAGGAGCTTCTAAAGATAGCCGTTATTTTGGATGTATATCTATTAAAAGTATTAAAGGTATAACAGGATTTAGATATTTTCCTGTTGATAGCAGATTTGGCAAGATAAAATAATAGTATAATATATACAAAAAATGGATAATCTAATCTTGGTGATAATATGGAAACGAGATTAGAGAGAAATAAAAGATATAAAAAACAAAGGCGTATAGAAAGAGTAAAAAGAATATATATATTGATTTTACTTATATTTTTAGTATTGGGAATAGAAATAGTAAACCAAAATATTGTAGAACTTAATTGTCTAGAAAATCCCAATATCTTTAGATTCTCTGTAGAAACAAAAACTTTAGATTTCTTTGGGAAATCTTATACAATTGATTTTAATTATTTAATAAATTTACTAAAAGACCAGTTTCTGGTCTTTTAGTTTTACATAATAGAGAATATTTGCTATAATTGTTTAGAGTTATCTTGAAACTTCATAAGGAGGAAAAGTATGGAAAAAAGGAAACAACAAAATATAAGAAATTTTTCGATTATTGCCCATATAGACCATGGAAAATCTACTTTGGCAGATAGATTAATAGAAAAAACTGGAATGCTGACTTCAAGAGAAATGCAAAGCCAAGTTTTAGACAATATGGACCTAGAAAGGGAAAGAGGTATAACCATAAAGTTAAAAGCAGTAAGACTAGTTTATAATGCTAAAGATGGAGAAGAATATATACTAAATCTAATAGATACCCCTGGCCATGTGGACTTTACCTATGAAGTCTCAAGGTCTTTAGCTGCTTGTGAAGGTGCTGTACTAGTAGTGGACGCTACTCAAGGAATTGAAGCTCAAACTTTAGCTAATGTATATTTAGCACTAGATCAAGACTTGGAAATTTTACCAGTCGTAAATAAAATAGACTTGCCAAGTGCAAGACCAGAGGAAGTAAAAAAAGAAGTAGAAGATATTATAGGGATAGATTGTGAAGAAGCACCACTTATATCTGCAAAAGAAGGACTAAACATTGAAGATGTATTAGAGAGCATAGTAAAATATGTACCTGCACCAAAGGGAGATGTCAATGCACCATTAAAGGCACTTATATTTGACTCCTATTATGATAGTTATAAGGGTGTTATTTGTTATATAAGAGTATATGAAGGTACTATAAAGCCTGGTATGGAAATAAAAATGATGTCAACAGGAAAATCCTATGAAGTAGTAGAAGTAGGTGTAAATACATCAAGACATATAACTTTAGATAAACTAGAACCAGGAGATGTAGGTTTTGTAACGGCAAGTATAAAAAATGTAAAGGATGCTACAGTAGGAGATACTATAACAGGTGCAGACAATCCAACTAATGAGCCTCTGCCAGGTTATAAGAAAGTTATACCAATGGTTTATTGTGGAATATATCCTGCAGAGGGAGAAGATTTTAACACAGTTAGAGAAGCTCTTGAAAAACTACAGGTAAATGATGCAGCATTGGATTTTGAACCTGAAACATCTGTTGCTTTAGGATTTGGCTTTAGATGTGGCTTCTTAGGGCTCTTACACATGGAAATAATTCAGGAAAGATTGGAAAGAGAATTCGACTTAAACATAATAACTACTGCACCTTCAGTTATATACAAAATAACAAAAACTACAGGAGAAGTTGTGGAAATACAAAATCCATCTAATCTTCCTCCATTGACAGAAATAGAATATATGGAAGAACCTATTGTAACAGCTAATATAATGACTCCTACAGACTATGTAGGTGCAATAATGGAGCTTTGTCAAAACAAAAGAGGAACTTTCTTAAATATGGAGTATTTAGAAGAAAAAAGGGTTGTACTTCATTATGAACTACCTTTAAACGAGGTAATCTACGATTTCTTTGATGCACTTAAATCAAAGACTAGAGGATATGCTTCTTTAGATTATGATTTAAAAGGATACCAGCAATCGAAACTTGTGAAAATGGATATTCTTATTAATGGAGAATTAGTAGATGCCTTCTCCTTAATAGTTCATGAGGAAAAGGCATATGAAAGAGGAAGAAATATAGCAGAAAGATTAGTAGATGTTATACCAAGGCATCAGTTTGCAGTACCTATTCAAGCTACCATAGGTTCAAAAATAATAGCAAGAGAGACCATAAGGGCCCTTAGAAAAGATGTACTTGCTAAATGTTATGGTGGAGATATATCGAGGAAGAAGAAATTACTAGAGAAACAAAAAGAAGGTAAAAAGCGTATGAGACAAATTGGTTCAGTTGAAGTTCCTCAGGAAGCATTTTTAACTGTTCTAAAATATGATGAAAAATAATCTATGGAACGGTTTCTACCGTTCCTAAATTAATTTTAGGAGGAAAAAATGAAAGAAATCTCTTTATATATTCATATACCATTCTGTATAAGCAAATGTTATTATTGTGATTTTACGTCATTTTCCCATGAAAATCATAGAATTCATGATTATATAGGTAGTCTCCTAATTGAAATGGAACTGTATAAGGAAAAACTAAAAGATTATACTATAAAAACCATATTTATAGGCGGTGGAACTCCATCATCTATAGATGGAAAATATATATATAAACTCCTTAAGTTTATATATGAAAATTTCAATACTACTGGTTTAACAGAAATAACTATAGAAGCAAATCCAGGAACCATAGATAAAGAAAAAGTAAGGTTATACAAAGAAGCCGGAATCAATAGAGTCAGTATGGGAGTACAAACTCTAGATAATAATTTATTAAAATCCATAGGAAGAATTCATACCTCGGAAGATTTTTATAGAAGTTATGAATTGCTAAAGGGAGCAAATATAGAAAATATCAATGTAGATTTAATCTTTGGACTGCCTAACCAAACTATTGAAAATGTAATAGATTCACTAGATAAGATAATTCAAATTGGAGTAAAACACATATCTTATTATGGACTTATATTAGAAGAAAATACAAAGCTGTATAATTTATATAGGAAAGGAAGTATAACACTTCCTAATGAGGATATTGAAAGAGAAATGTATCATAAGGTTACAGAATATCTTATTAATTATGGATATAATCACTATGAAATTTCCAACTATAGTTTGGCAGGATATGAATGTAAACATAATTTAGTCTATTGGGACTTAGAACCGTATTTAGGATTAGGATTAAGTAGTCATTCTTATATGGAAAATAAAAGGTTTTTTAACGTATCTAATATAAATAATTATATAAAAAAGTTAAAGGAAAAGGATTTGCCAATAGATGGAGAAGAAATAATTAATTTGGAAACAGAAATAGAGGAATTTTGTATATTAGGACTAAGAAAAATAAAAGGAATAAATAAACTAGAATTTAAGAGAAGATTTGACGAAGAAATAGAAAATCGATATGAGGATATAATAAATAAGCATATAAATAATGGATTAATAGTAAATGAAAAAGGCTTTGTTAAATTAACAAAGAAAGGGTTAGATTTATCCAACTTAGTAGAAGTAGATTTTCTAAAATAATTTAACATTTTTATCAAAAACTATTGACAAAATTTATTAGTAGTGGTAACTTTAAATCGTAAGCATTAGCACTCAATAACATAGAGTGCTAATAACAAGTCTAGTATTTAAAATACTGAGGTGATAGAGTATGCTAGATAATAGAAAGCTTAAAGTTCTTTATGCCATTATAAATTCTTATATAATGAGTGCAGAACCTATAGGTTCACGAACAATAACTAAACAATATGATTTAGGAGTAAGCTCTGCTACCATAAGAAATGAAATGTCTGATTTAGAAGAATTAGGATATCTAAACAAACCTCATTCTTCGTCAGGAAGAGTTCCGTCAGATAAGGCATATAGATTATATGTAAATGAAATCTTAAAAAATCAAAATTATAAAATAGATTTAGAAAAGAAGGGCAAGATTAAAAAAATCTTAATTAGTGAATCAAGAGAAATAGAGCAGCTATTACAAAACTCTGCAAAAGTATTATCTGCTATAACCAGCTATACAGCCCTTGCACTATCTCCAAACATGAAAGGATCTAAAATAAAACATATTCAGTTAATACCAATTGATGAAAAACAGGTATTGATGGTTTTAATAAGCAATACTGGAACAGTTAAAAATTCTATTTTTAGATTGAATCAGGAGATACCAGAAGAACAGATTAATATAATATCTAATTATTTAACTCACAAACTAAAAGGTTTATCAATAGAAGAAATTGGTGAGGAATTATCAGAGGGTATAATGAAGGAAATATATGAATATAAGACCACTATAGATAAAATTATACCTATTATAAACCAATCTATGGAAGATATAGATAATGTTGATTTATATTCAGATGGTATAACTAAAATACTAAATTTTCCAGAGTATAAGGACTTAGAAAAAGCTAAATCTTTTATATCCTTTATAGAAGATAAAGATTTAGTTGTAGATCTTTTATTAAATAACTCTATATCTCAAGATATGGAAATAATAATTGGAAATGAAAATATTCATGAATCTATAAAAGATTGTAGCTTAATTACAACAACCTATAAACTAGGGGATAAAACCATAGGAAAAATAGGTATTATAGGCCCTACAAGAATGGATTACTTGAATTTAATAAATACATTGCAGTTATTTTCTGTAAACATTACAGAAATTATAGATATGCTCATGGGCAAACATATCTCAAGATAACTATAATATTTAAGAGGTGATGTAATGAAAAAAGAAAATGAAAACCCTAAAGAAGATGAGGAGTTAACAGAAGAAGTTATTTCTGATAGTTCTAATGAAGATTTGGAAGAAACTGAGGAATCAAAACAAGTAGAAGAGCTAAACAATAAATTATTAAGACTTCAAGCTGATTTTATTAATTTTAGAAAAAGAGCTGAAAAAGATAAGGAAAGTACAATTGCTTATGCTTTAGAATCTTTTGTATGCGATTTATTGCCTATAATAGATAATTTTCAAAGAGCAATGGAATCGGAAGAAGATAAGGAAAGCGGTTTTTATAAAGGTATAGAAATGATATACCAACAGTTAATAAAAACCCTTAATGACAATGGAATTGAAGAAATAAAATCCTTAGGAGAAGATTTCAATCCTAATTTCCATCATGCAATACTTATGGAAGAAAATACAGAATATGATGAAGGAAAAATATCTGAAGTGTTACAGACAGGGTATATATTAAAAGACAAAGTTATTAGACCATCAATGGTTAAAGTTGCAAAATAACATTTATTTAGGAGGAGTTATATATGGGAAAAATAATTGGAATTGACTTAGGTACTACAAACTCATGTGTTGCAGTAATGGAGGGTGGAGAGCCTACTATAATAGCTAATATAGAAGGAAATAGAACAACACCATCTATAGTAGCATTTACAAAGGATGGAGAAAGACTTGTTGGTGAAACAGCAAAAAGGCAAGCCATAACAAATCCAGATAGAACAGTAGCTTCAATAAAAAGAAAAATGGGTTCAGACCATAAAGTAAATATAGATAGTAAAGACTATTCACCAGAAGAAATATCAGCTATGATTTTACAAAAAATCAAGGCAGATGTAGAAAGCTATTTAGGTGAAACTGTTACTGAGGCAGTAATTACAGTGCCAGCGTATTTCACAGATAGTCAAAGACAAGCAACAAAAGATGCTGGAAAAATAGCAGGATTAGAAGTAAAAAGGATTATAAATGAACCAACAGCAGCAGCTCTTGCTTATGGAATGGATAAAGAAGAAGGACAGCATAAGATTATGGTATTCGACTTAGGTGGAGGTACTTTTGACGTATCTATACTAGAACTTGGAGATGGAGTATTTGAAGTATTAGCTACTCGCGGAAACAATAATCTAGGGGGAGACGACTTTGATGAAGCCGTAGTAAACTATATAGCTGAACAATTTAAAAAAGAAAATGGAATAGATTTAAAACAAGATAAAATGAGTTTACAAAGACTGAAAGAAGCTGCGGAAAAGGCTAAAAAAGAATTGTCTTCAACTATGTCAACAAATATCAATCTTCCATTTATTACTGCTACTCAATCAGGTCCATTACATTTAAATATGGATATTACAAGAGCGAAATTCAATGAATTGACTTCTAGCTTAGTTGATAAAACATTGGAGCCAGTTAGAGAAGCATTAAAAGATGCTGGTTTACAAGCTTCTGATATAGAAAAAGTGCTTTTAGTTGGTGGTTCAACTAGAATTCCAGCTGTTCAAGATGCAGTTAAGAAGTTAATCGGAAGAGAACCTCAAAAAGATATTAACCCAGATGAATGTGTTGCATTAGGCGCAGCAATACAAGGTGGGGTTCTTGCTGGAGAAGTTAAGGATATACTTTTATTAGACGTTACACCACTTTCTTTAGGTATTGAGACTTTAGGTGGAGTAACTACTAGATTGATTGAAAGAAATACAACTATACCAACTAAAAAGAGTCAAATATTTACTACAGCAGCAGATAACCAAACATCAGTAGATATTCATGTTCTACAAGGTGAACGTCAAATGTCTGCAGACAATACTACATTGGGAAGATTCCAATTAACAGGATTACCTCCAGCACAAAGAGGAGTTCCGCAAATAGAAGTAACTTTTGATATAGATGCCAATGGTATTGTAAATGTAAGTGCAAAAGACTTAGGAACAGGAAAAGAACAGAGAATAACCATAACTGCTTCTACTAAGCTTTCAGATGATGAAATAGAAAGAAAAGTAAAAGAAGCAGAGAGATTTGCAGAAGAAGATAAAAAGAGAAAAGAAACTATCGAAATAAGAAATAATGGAGATAATCTAGTTTATCAAACTGAAAAGACTTTAAAAGAAGTAGAAGACAAAATTGGGGCAGATGAAAAAGCACAAGTTGAATCCAAGCTAGAAGAGTTAAAGAAAGCGTTAGAGGGAGACGACTATGATGAAATTAAGCAAAAAACTGAAGAATTAACTGAAGCATTTTATTCTATATCTCAAAAAATGTATGAAAATGCTAATAACCAAGAAGGCAGTCAAGAAGCAAATGATGATGTAGTAGATGCAGACTACGAAGTAGTAGATGAAGAATAAAAAAAGAAAAATATATGAGCTAAATCATTTGATTTAGCTCATATATTTGATATAATTGTATGAGGAAATTTAAAGGTTGGTGAAATGATGAGGGATTACTATGAAATCTTGGGTATAGGTAAAGATGCATCAGAAGATGAGATAAAGAGGGCCTATAGAACTTTAGCAAAGAAATATCATCCTGATTTAAATCCAAATAATGAAGAAGCTGAAGCAAAATTTAAAGAAGCGAATCAGGCTTATGAAATATTAAGTGATCCAGAGAAAAAATCTAGATATGATAGATTTGGACACGCAGGAGTAGATCCTCAAGCAGGTGGATATGGTGAAGGCTTTGGAGGATTTGGTGATATTTTTGAAGATATATTTGATATGTTTGGTGGTGGATTTAGTAGGGGTTCAAGACGAAATGGACCAACTAGGGGTAATGATTTAAGGTATGATTTAAATCTAGAGTTTAAGGAATCCATATTTGGCACAGAAAAAGAAATACAAATTAGAAGAACAGAAAATTGCAGTTCTTGTAGCGGGACGGGAGCCAAACCAGGAACATCAAAGGAAACTTGTAGGACCTGTAATGGTAGAGGAGAAGTAAGATATGCTCAGCAAACTCCTCTTGGACAATTTGTAAGGACTTCTACTTGTGATACTTGTAATGGAACAGGTGAAATCATTAAAGAAAAATGTAATAGTTGTAATGGTTCAGGCAAAGAAATGAAGACTAAAAAGATTAAAGTTAAAATTCCTGCAGGTGTGGATAATGAGTCTATTATATCCATGAGAGGAGAAGGTGAATCTGGAGATAAAGGCGGACCTAGCGGAGATTTATATATTTATATAAATGTAGCTGAAGACCCAATATTTAAACGTACTGGAAATAATATATATCTAACTATACCTATTACATTTACAGAAGCAGCATTGGGAGCAGAAATACAAGTACCGACTTTAGAAGGGATAACAAATTATACTATTCCAGAAGGAACACAGACAGGAACTGAATATAGACTTAAAGGTATGGGAGTTCCATATCTTAGAGGACATGGAAGAGGAGATTTATTTTTTACTGTAGAAGTAGCAGTGCCTACTAAATTATCAGAGAAGCAAAAAGAATTATTAAGGGATTTTGCGAAAGAAACTGGAGAAGATATTAAAGAACATAAAAAAGGATTTTTTGGCAAGGTTAAAGATGCCTTTAATTAACAATCACTATACAGTGATTGTTTTTAAAATCATAGTGACTTTTATATTATGCTTAGGTTATAATTATTTTAAACTAAAAAGGATGTGTGTTTATGAATTGGACGGAAGTTAAAATAAAAACTACTGCCGAATTAGAGGACTTAGTATCAAGCATTTTATATGATGCAGGAGCTACGGGACTTGCTATAGAAGATCCAAGAGATATTCTTGAACTATCTAAGTATAAGGAAAATTGGGATTTTGTAGACCCTGATTTAATAAATATAGAATCAGACGAAATATCTATTAAAGCTTATTTTTCAGAAGAAGAAAATGTAGAAGAAATAATAGAAGAAATAAAAATTAGAATGAAAGCCAATTCTACCATAGCCTTAGGGTCAAATGAAATCAATATAGCAGTTATAAATGATGAGGACTTTGCAGATTCATGGAAAAAATATTATAAACCTCTTAGAATAGGAAAGAAAATATTAATTAAACCTTCTTGGGAAGAATGCACATTGGAAGAAGATGATATATTAATAGAATTAGACCCAGGCATGGCTTTTGGTACAGGAACCCATGAAACTACTATTATGTGTACTGAAGCTTTAGAAGAGTATGTAAAACAAGGCGATACAGTATATGATATTGGCTGTGGTAGTGGCATACTTAGTATAGTGGCAGCAAAACTTGGAGCGAAAAAAGTAGTAGGGGTGGACTTAGATGAAGTATGTGTAAAAGTATCTAATGAAAATATACAGTTAAATAATGTAAGTGATATTGTAGAAATTAAAAATGGTAATTTACTAGATGTAGTCGAAGGTAAGGCTAATATAATAGTATCCAATATAATAGCAGAAATAATTGCAAAAATGACAAAGGATCTAAAAGCATATCTAAAAGATAGTGGAATATTTATTACATCAGGTATTATTATAGAAAAAATTGATTTAGTAGAAAAGGCATTAATAGAAAATGGATTTAAAATTCTAGAAATTAAGAAACAAAATAGTTGGGCTTGTATTATAGCTACTAATAATTAGGTGAGAATATGCACAGATTTTTCGTTGAAAAGGAACAGATACAAAACGATACTATAGAAATAATAGGGACCGATATAAAGCATATAAAAGATGTTTTAAGAATAAAAGCAAGTGAAAAAATTGAGATTGCCTCAGAGGGCATGACTTATATTTGTGAAATAGAGTATATGGATAAAAGTAAAGTAATTTCAAAGATAATAGATAAAAATCAAGGTTCTAACGAATCAAATATAAATATTACATTATATCAAGGATTGGCCAAAGGGAGTAAAATGGATTTAATCATACAAAAAT
This sequence comes from Tissierella pigra, assembly GCF_018917845.1. NCBI lineage: Bacteria > Bacillati > Bacillota > Tissierellia > Tissierellales > Tissierellaceae > Tissierella > Tissierella pigra. The sequence goes on along the minus strand of NZ_JAHLPJ010000001.1, from coordinate 2,437,483 downwards.
GTACAGAAATAGGAGTAAAGGAATTTTATCCATTGGCAAGTCATAGATCAGTAGTAAAAATAAAAGATATTAAAAAAGAGCAATCTAAAGTAGAACGATGGAATACCATAGCAGATGAAGCAGCGAAACAGAGCAAGAGAGACATTCTTCCAATAGTAAAAGAAATTCTTACATTTGATGAAATGATTCTTTTATTAAAGGACAAAGAAAATATACTTGTACCCTATGAAGATGAAAAACAAGAAACCATAAGAAAAGCATTAAAAAGTATGGAAGGAAATGATATACATTTAATAATAGGTCCTGAAGGTGGATTTGAACCTGATGAAATACAAAGATTAAAGGAAATAGGAGCAAAAATAGTAACCTTAGGGCCTCGCATACTTAGAACAGAAACAGCTGGAATTGTATCAGCAACAATAACACTTTATGAACTTGGAGACTTAGGAGTGGTTTAATGAACAAAGTAGCTTTTTATACACTACGTGTGAGGAAGTAAACCTAAATATGGCTATTTTTAATTCTTTTGTAATCCTTGCAAAGACACCAGTACAATAAAAATAAATTTAGTAAACAAAAGACCACTTTGTATTAAAAGTGGTCCTATTTATTCCTTTAAAAAACATCTAATCGATATAGATTCACCTTTTCTTTCTATGATCCCTCTATCCATAAATTCTTGCAAAATAGAATGGGCACCAGATCTCTCAAGCCTGTTAGTTTTTCCACATCTTTCCGGGTAATAGATTGATGTTCCTCTAGGTATTCTAATAACATAGGTTCAAATGACAAATATAAAAACTTTTCTCTGGTCCTGATTTTTTGTTGAGCAATTTCTTTGTAAGCAAATTTATGAACAATACCATTTACAAAGGTTATTGACATGACCTTCTTGTCATTTACAACTACTTTTTCTATTACAGTTTGAACAAAGTCTTTTATTAAATCTATGGAGACAGTATCTAATAGCTTTCTAATCTTTCCATAGCTTTTTCATATTTTTGTTTTTCTTTTTTGAGATTTTCCAGTTCTAAGTTTGTAGTAGATTCATTGACAACTTCTGGTTTGTCATATTTCTGATTCTCAAACCCATATACAAATATAGAGTAAGTTTGTACAAGTCCTTCTCTATCAATTCCAGCAACGTCGATAAAAGATTTTCCTTTGAGTAATATTTTTTCAATATCTTTTAATGAGTGCTTCTTGACTATTGAATTTTGGAGTTTTATAAAGTTAGAAATATAATTTAGTATGAAAGGTAGTAGAGTTATATCACTTATAAAATTAGTACATTGTTCCTCATTGAACTGTCTTGTTGAACATGTATATCTAGAAGGTCTATATCCGTCTTTTCTAGGACTATCAAGTCCAGCATGACAAGCAGTATCACAATTCCCACAATAAACCATTCCAGAGAGGATATGAGTGTTTATATTTGATCTCTGATACTGACCCCTCTATAGTTATTAGTTAACATTTTGTTTACTTTTTTAAATTGTTCAGAAGAAATAATACCTGGATGATTATTTTCGATTACTACCCATTCCTTTTCATCTTTCCATCTTCTGTTAGGACTAGTTTTTACATTATAACGATAGGTTCCTATGTAGAAAGGATTTCTAAGTATATCGCCAACGGTTTTAGCTGTCCATTTGCCTCCACGTTTGGTTTTTACTTCTTCTAGGTTTAATTGACGAGCTGTCTTGGGAGTTGATTGGTTATTTTCGTATAGATTATAAATATATTTTACTGTGGAAGCCTCATTTTCATCTATAACGGGAAACTTAATCTCGTCTGACCATTTATATCCTAAAGGTACAGTTGCACCATTCCACAGTCCTTTTTCAGCTCTAGATAGCATAATAGAATATACACGCTCACCTGTAAGCTTTCTTTCAAGTTCAGCAAAAACAAGTATTATTTTAAGCATAGCTTCTCCCATAGCTGAAGATGTATCAAATTGTTCATTTTTAGATATAAATGCCACATTATTTTTCTTTAATTCTTCATACATTTTAGCAAAATCTAATAAATTTCTTGATATTCTATCTATTTTCCAGACGATAAGATGAGTAAATTCGCCTTGCCTAATACGGTTCATCATATCTTGAAAGGCTGGCCTGTCCATATTTTTTCCGGAGTAACCTGCGTCAGAAAATACTTCAAAGTCATCAATCCCTAAAACGTACTTAGCATAATTAATAAGTTCCTTTCTTTCTTAGAAGAATTAGGATATAAAGACGGAAAAGTAACAATAGAATATAAATAATCCTTAAGACCATGGAGTAAAATCTAGGTTTTTTATTTGTTGGTATATATTTGTTATGGTATAATTGGGTTAAGTTTTAAACTAGCGTATATGAGATAGGGAATAATTTGAAGTATGTCATAATAGATTGTCAATAGAAAATTAGATATAATTGAAAAGGGGGTATATATGTTTTGGAAAGGATTAATATGTTTTTCAAGATGTCTCTTTGTTCCTTAATATTAATATTTTGTCGTAGTTTTCAATTGTTAGATGGAGGTATTTCACCATTTTTTGATTTGTTTGGTAATCCTCCTTATTGGCTAGATTTAATTATGTTTAGGTTATTAGCGTTAATCAGTATTGTTGGAAGTTTTATTTTGTTCTATTCTTTAGTTAACTTTTTTATAGAATGCTTTAATTATCTTAAAATAAAAAAATAATAAAATTTGAGATGTTGTAAACCAACATAAACATACTCTCTATATACTTAATATAAAGGGGCATTAACTATATGCTAATGCAATTGTATCAGTAGTAGAATTATATAAAACAGTCATTAATGTATTCAATGAATATGAGAAAACTTATTACCGAAAACCTAGTGGGATAGAAGATGAGGACTTATCATAAGTGACTAATTCTAAAGTCTGCTATATTAGAAAGGGTGATAACAATATTTTATAAATATGATAAGGCTCTAAAGTAAAATGAACTGACTAATGTCAAGTAGACAAATAATTTAATTTAAATATTATACACATGTGGATGCATGGTTTCGATATTCTAAAGGAGCCATGCATCTTAGTTTTTTTTGAAATCTTTTTTCATTGTAAGATTTAATATATTCAACTATTTTGTCTCTGAATTCTTCAAGTGTTTTAAACTTTTTTCCATATCTCATTAGGAGTCTTAGTGGTAAAATCTCTTGATAAAATATTCTCTTTTGTATGTTCTGTTTTTATTTTCTTACGATTAACTTTCTTTTTTCTAATTCTGGCTGTAATACCTAAAATATTCATAAGTCTATGAATATATCCTTATGAAAATGATTTATGATTTAGTTTGTTAATGAACATAGTCATTCTTCCATACCCTAAAATTCCATCAAAGGTTGAATGATATTCAGTAATTAGTAAACATAATAGTTTATCTTGATTTTCTTTTTCGGATGTAATCCTATCCTTATATTTGTAGTATCCACTTCTTGAAATTCCTAGAACTTCACACAGTTTGATTACTAGATAAGCTTTATCTTTAAAAAAATCTATTGTTTCGTATTCTGCTTCCTGCCTTACTTTCGAGAGCGAAGTTTCTTTTCGAATTCCTCTCTTTTTTAAGAACTTCAAGTTCAAATTTTCTTCTTTTTCTTAATGATTTTTCTTTTTCAAGCTCTAGCTTTAACTTCTCTATTTCTGTTAAATTGCTTTCATCAATTTCAGACTTTGCCTTTGGTCCACGCTTTTGATACTTTAGTACTTCTGACCTCTTGTCTATATATGTCCTTGTCCATTTGTATACCAGTGCGTAAGTAATTGAATACTTATCAGCTACATCTTTATATATTTAGTAGCTAAATTTGCCATTGAATATTTGCCTAAAGTATATTCCTTTATTGCTGACAACTTAAACTCTTTACTATACTTCGATTTTTTTCCCATAAAAAATACCTCCAAGTAGATAATCTAATTTTAATTAATTAAACTGTCTACTTTAGAAGTATCATATCAAAATCTAGGTTCTTTTTTATTTTTAAAAAAATTTTTAAATAAATATAGAATATATTTCTAGGGGGTAACTATATAGGCGGTAGAGAATTAACTAGAAAAATGTGTCTATACTGCTTTTAGTGGAAGTAATAGAATTTACACTAGGGGTTATTATAACTTTTAGTGTTACAATAAAATATTTACTTAAATTAGAAATTTTATAAAAACAAATATACTTTAGAGGATATGGATAAGTTGAAATAATACTATGATGAAAAATATAAACTTCTTATAAATTACCGTTTAAATTAATTTAATATAAAATAATATCAAATTAATTTATTTTTAACCTTATTTGATATATAATACTTGTATATGATATTCTTAACTAATATTTCCAAGTGAAAATGAAAGATAAGTAGAAAAAGATTTTTTAGGAATAGTTCATGATAAAATATCTAATTTTTTTAGAATGTATATTGTCTATCTATAATAGTGTAAATATTATAGTAGATTGACAAATCATTATAAATAGATGTGTATGATATGTTTAGATATAATAACAAGTAGTAAAATAAGATGATATTACAAATAAATTGCTAGGTCGACAAAAATTACCCATACAGCCCAGTAAAACCAAGCAACCAAAAGATTCGTATTTAATAGAACTATATTAGAATGTAAATAAAGAAGAAGCAAAAAAGAATAAAGATATTGACACAATTTAATAGAACTATATTAGAATGTAAATTTACATCTACTACTTCTGTAGTTCCGTCATTATTTAATTTAATAGAACTATATTAGAATGTAAATTTTTCATAATAGCCTACAGATCTATCAGAAATTCCTATTTAATAGAACTATATTAGAATGTAAATGAAATGCTAGATGAAGGAATCAAAAAAAAATTAAATTTAATAGAACTATATTAGAATGTAAATGAGCTAGTATTGTCTTTGATTAGAAAGGAGGCTATTATGCTTAATTTTGAAATAGATTATCCTTCATCAAATTATAAAAGTTATATTGAATCTGTTTATGAATTTTGTAAAAATAATGGATTTTCAATGATTTTAAAGGGTTCTTTAGCAAGAGGCGCAGCAACAAAATTTTCTGACATAGACTTAATAATTTTAGGCAACATTGATAGTCATAGAGTTGATGAAATTATTTCACTCTATGGTAATCCCGTAATGATAAATTTTACTGAAAACCCTAAAGGTATATTAATCTTGGTCTATCAGGATAACATTTCTGTCGATTTGGACATAAGGGAAACAATTTCACAACAAGATTTGCAAAACAGTATAGTTCTTTTGAAAGATGATACAAACTTTATCATAGATAATAAAGAAATTATAAGAAAACAACTAGAATTTAATTACATACCTAATAGACCAGAATGGTATAAGGTATTAAGGTTATTACATAGGGGAACTATAAAGTATCTATCTAATAAAACTGACAGTGCATATGATTTATTAGAAGAAATTAAAGAGAGTCTTATTTCATTAAAAATTACTGATTTAAGTTTTAATAATAATTTTGAAGATGATATAAAATGTATTTTTGATAAACTTTGTAAAAATTTTGAAGTGGACTCGCAAATTGAAGTTTTATTTCACAATCTATTCAAAGAATTTAGGATTAAAAGGATTTATTGAGAGAAGAGAAAACCTTCCTAGAGCATTAAGAGTTATTAGACCAGAAAATTAATCCTGGTCTTTTTTTATTTTTTGAAAGAATTTATAATAGATTTTAAACTTGAAAAATCGACGGAAAAATACTATATTTTATATTTTTTTATGACATTTAATTATATTTATAATCTAAAAAAATATTATATTGTAAAAACTGAATTGATTATAGTATAGTTTGTAGGAATTTTCTTATGAAGAAATGAAGGGATTATCATCTTCCTTGTAGTATATTATAATTAACAGAATAAAAGGAGGTGATTTTAGAAAGATAAAAGGAGGTGATTTTAGAAAAATAAGAGGTGTTTTTAAAAAAAATAAGAGGTGTTATAATAATAAGGAGGGAGATCTTTGAAATCTAAGAAAATAGCTTTATCTTTATTAGCAATTGTAATGGTTATGGTTACCTGCATACCTAGTTATGCACATATAAATGATAATAATTATAATCCAAGACTTACCAGCTTATTTTATAAGGCTGATGATAATGAGATAGTTGCTTATTATGATGGACAACCTATTCAAAAAAAAGATATAGTTGTTAAAACAGGGGAAATTAAAGAAAGTAGAATAATAGAAATTAAAAATTCAAATAAAAGCTTAAAAAAAATAGACATAAACCTTGATGAAGTAAAAACAAATGTACAGTCTTCTGTCTCAGATTATATTCCATCAGGATATACTGAAGCTGTTGTAGTAAAACATTTAGGAGCGCCTAATCTTAATCAAAAGACTACAGACCATTATTTAACAAACGATACAGGTAAAGAATTAGCAGGAACATTAGATTTTGATTTAAGAAGTCAATTTATTTGGTTGTTAAGTGGATTTATTCCTACAGTGGGTCCCGTCATTACAGTTACAGGATTTTTCACCTCTGCAAGAGATGCCGATTTAGCTAAAAAAATAAGAACTCAAACTGATAGAGGATATGATGTTATGTGGAGATGTATAGAAACTAATTATGGAACTTTTCATACAGCTGAGTATTGGGGAGGGCGATATATTGATTTAAGTTTAATTGATAGTAATTATGCTACAGAGGTACTTGTGGCTGTAAGTTATAGATAGGTATAATTTTATTAATAATAAAGTGTTTTTATAAAAACACTTTATTATTAATTTATAAAAAGGATTGAGAAAATGATATGTCCATATTGTAATAAAGATATGAAAAAAGGTATAATTCATGGGGATAGATATAAATTAAAATGGATCCCTGATGAAAAAGATAAAGGAGTATTTTTACAAGCTTTTGTAAAAGGTATTGATTTAGAAAAAAATAGGAATGGAATAATAACCTATTATTGTGAGAAAGATGAGATATTTCTAATAAAAAATGATGTTTAAGAAGAATAAATTTTAGATATTAAATCATATATTTTTAAGATTTTGAGTGTCTTAGTTTCTTTTTTCGAGGAAATTAATGGGATTAAAATTTAGTAGCATCTTTCATATATATTTAAAGAATTTAGAATTAAAAGGATTTATTGAGAGAAAAGAAAATCTTCCTAGAGAATTAAGAGTTATTAGACCAGAAAATTAATTCTGGTCTTTTTTTATTTTTTGAAGGAGTTTTAAAACTTATGTAGAAATATATAAGTAAATCTATATGAGGGGTGATAAGTTATGTTAGAGAATTGGCTACTTATATCTAAGGATTTATTATGTTCTTTGGAAACTATGAAATTTACAGAAGATGAAAGAAACTACATAACTAGTGTATTGAAAAAAGTTATAGATGTATCATTAGTAGAATTAGAACAGGAAAGAATGATAGTATAGAGTTTTGAGAGATATGGTGTTAATTGACTATACTAGAAAGATTTATTGCAATATTATATTATCACAGATATGATAAGATTCTAGAGTAATCTAGGGTCTTTTTTGATTTTGGAGGATTTGAATATTGTTCTTAGAAAAAGTGACTTAACATTTTGGTCTAGAATCAATTTTTCCGTAGGGATTAATATAATTACATGCCATGTAAACAAATACTTTTCTTAGGGCTTATACACGCTTTAAAAGACTATATCGAATGTTTATGATTATTTTAGTAGGAATATAAGCTTTATCTTGTTTAAATATATACATTATATTAAAATCAATGTTATAATTAAAAGATACAAGAAAGAAAAAAGTATTTGAAAAGATTTTTGTTTATGTATATAATTAAATACGTTATTAGGGATAATAAAAAAAGTTATATATTTATACATCATGCAAAAAAATAGAGAGGGATAAAATGAATAATATAGATATAACACTTAGTGGTGAAGAATTTTTCCATCGCTATGGAAGAAAAAAGACCGTAAGTATATTCACTTTAGGGTGTAAAGTAAATCAATACGAGACAGAAGCTATGGAAGAAATATTTGAAAAAGATGGATATATAGTTGTAAATAGCGAAGATATAGCTGATATATATGTAATAAATACCTGTACAGTGACAAATTTATCTGATAGAAAGTCAAGGCAATTCATATCTAGAGCTAAAAAGTTAAATCAAGATGCTGTAATTGCAGTAGTAGGATGTTACTCCCAAGTGTCTCCAGAAGAAGTATCAAAGATTGAAGGGGTAGATGTTATTATTGGTACTACTGAGAGACATAGAATATTAGAACTATGTAAAGAAGCAAAGAAAAAAAGTGAGAAAATAAACATAGTTAAAAATGTAAATACACAAAAACAATTTGAACCTATAAATATAGATGAAATAAAATCTAAAACTAGAGCTTATATAAAGATTCAAGATGGGTGTAATCAATTTTGTTCTTATTGCATAATACCATATGCAAGAGGTCCAATAAGAAGCAGAAGGCTAGAAGAAATAATTGGAGAAACTGAAAAATTAGCTAAAGTCGGATTTAAAGAAATAGTTTTAGCTGGAATTCATGTGGCATCATATGGTAAAGATATAGATAAAACACCTTTAACAGATGTACTAAAGGCAGTGGCTAAGGTAGATGGAATAGAAAGGATTAGGCTTAGTTCTCTAGAGCCTACTTTAATAGATGAAGAATTTATGAAGACCATAGTTAATATAGGAAAGGTTTGTGACCATTTTCATTTATCTTTACAATCAGGTTCTGATACTGTTCTTAAAAGAATGAACAGAAAGTATACTACTTCTCAGTATAAAGATATTGTAAATTTAATAAGAAAACATATGCCAAATGCAGGAATTACAACAGATATAATAGTAGGATTTCCGGAGGAAACAGAAGAAGAATTTAACCAAACTTTAGAGTTTGTAAAAGATATTAGATTTTCTAAGATTCATGTATTTAAATATTCTCCAAGGAAAGGTACTCCTGCAGCAGAATATAAAAATCAGATAGATGGAAATATTAAAAATAGTAGATCAGAAAAGCTAATGGCTTTAGGAGAAAAATTAATGTTTGAATTTAACTCTACTTTTGTAGGAAAAACATTATCTGTATTATTTGAAGAAGAAAGTAAAAGAGAAAAGAATTTTATAGAGGGATATACTACAAACTATATTAGAGTGAAATCTAAACAAGAAATTAACAATATAGGCAGTATTAATGATATAAAGATAAAGGAAGCTAAAGATGATTTTCTAATAGGGGAGTAAAATTATATTACGATTGGGAGGTGAATTAATTGACGGATTGTTTGTTTTGCAATATAATTAAAGGCAAGATACCAAGTAATCTAATATATGAAGATGAAAGGGTTATAGCATTTGAAGATATTAATCCTCAAGCACCAGTACATTTTCTTGTAATACCTAAAGAACATATAGAATCAGCAGCCTACATAGATGAAAATAATAAAAATCTTATGGGTCATATATTATTTGTAGTGTCTAAAATAGCAAAAAGTAGAGGATTAGAAGAAGGCTATAGAATAGTAAATAACTGTGGTATAAACGGTGGACAAACTGTAGAACATATACATTTCCATGTATTAGGTGAGAGAAAAATGTTATGGCCACCGGGCTAAATACTAGTTGAAATATTTGAAATTTTAATGTATAATAATCTAGTGTGTAGCCCAATAGTTATAGTATGAAAGTACTCTTGCAGTAGAGAGAGGAGGGAGAAGTCGATGTCAGAAATTAAAGTTGGAGAAAACGAATCTCTTGATAATGCGTTAAAAAGATTTAAAAGACAATGTGCACGTGCTGGCATTTTAGGTGAAGCTAGAAAAAGAGAGCACTATGAAAAACCAAGCGTTAAACGTAAAAAGAAATCCGAAGAAGCCAGAAGGAAAAAACACTCTAAATTTTAATTGAGAAGGTGAAGTAATGTCCCTTAAAGAAAAACTAATGGAGGATTTAAAAGACTCCATGAGAAATAAAGATACAATTAAAAAGAATACTATTACTATGATAAGGGCAGCTATAAAGCAAAAAGAAGTAGATGAAAGAATAGATGTATCTGAAGAGGCCATACTAGAAATCATATCTAAGCAATTAAAAGAAAAGAGAATGGCTATTGAAGAATTTAAAAAAGGACAACGTGAAGATTTAGTAGAGTTGACAGAAAAAGAAATGGATATTCTTTTAGAATACTTACCTAAACAGCTTTCAGAAGAGGAAGTTGAAGAAATAGTAGCTGAAACCATAAAGGAAGTAAATGCTACTTCTATGAAAGACATAGGTTTAATAATGAAAACTGTAATGCCAAAGGTAAAAGGTAGAACTGATGGCACTATTGTAAATAAAATAATAAAGAAAATTCTTAATTGACCTGGGTATTTTACCCAGGTTTTAACATATAAACTATTTTATGAAACATATAAACTATTTTATGATATAATATTTAAATAACTATTTAATTTAATAGTTATTTTATAAATTTCTGGGTAATAGTATATAGAAGGTCGGATTTAGAAGATATAATGGGGGTGTTATAATGAAAAAAAGATGGACGGCTATATCTATACTAATGATAATCTTAATTTTATCAAACATTGCATATGCAGATGGCAATACTCAAGTAAAGTGGGCTGAGTACATTTCTAATCCTTACATTAGTAGTTTATTATTAACAATAGGACTCGTTGGATTGGTAATTGAAATCTTGACACCAGGCTTTGGCATTGGTGGTGTAATCAGTATAATTGGTTTTGGGCTATATTTTGGAGGAAACTCACTTGCGGGAAACTCAAATTGGTTTTCATTACTTTTATTTGTCATAGGACTAATACTTTTAGTGATAGAGGTAACAGTACCAGGATTTGGACTTCCAGGTATTAGTGGAATAATATTAGTAAGCCTAGGGATAATTCTTGCTATGGATTCTTTTGCTGTGGCTTTAGTATCTTTGAGCATTGCTATAATAATTACTTCTATTGTAACTGTAATTTTAATTAAAATGGGTTTTAAAAGTAATGCTCTTAATAAAATTGTATTAGATACAGAAAATAAAGATGAAAAAGGATATTTATCAGTGGATTCTATGAATCAATATGTTGACAAGGAAGGAACTAGTATAACGGAACTTCGCCCAGCTGGGTTTATAGAAATAGATGGAGTGAAATTAGACGCTTTATCAGATGGAAATTTTATTCCTAAAAATGTAACCATAAAAGTGTCAAGGGTAGAAGGTTCAAAAATATTTGTTAGGAGGGGTTAATATGGGTTCAGCATTTTTCCCAATAGGTTTTGCATTATTTATTATAATTGTTGTAATGCTTTTCTTTTCATTTGTGCCAGTTGGACTTTGGATTACGGCATTTTTCTCAGGAGTTAAAATATCCATGTCTACACTTATAGGTATGAGACTTAGGAGAGTATCACCATCTCGATTAGTAAATCCAATGATTAAAGCTACAAAAGCAGGATTAGTTATTAAAATTAACGAATTAGAGGCTCATTATTTAGCAGGAGGAAATGTAAATACTTTAGTAGATGCCTTGATTGCAGCACAAAGAGCTAATATTCCATTGGAATTTGAAAGAGCCGCTGCTATAGATTTAGCAGGTAGAAATGTATTAGAAGCTGTTCAAGTATCAGTTAATCCTAAGGTAATAGAAACTCCACAAATAGCTGCAGTAGCTAAAGATGGTATAGAGGTAGTAGTTAAAGCGAGAGTAACTGTAAGAGCTAATATTGAAAGGTTAGTAGGAGGAGCAGGAGAAGAAACTATTATAGCCAGAGTAGGAGAGGGAATTGTAACTACTGTAGGTAGTTCAAACTCTCATAAAGATGTATTGGAAAATCCAGATAGCATATCTAAGACTGTACTTGATAAAGGACTAGACTCAGGAACTGCTTTTGAAATACTTTCCATAGATATAGCAGATGTAGATGTAGGTAGAAATATAGGAGCTACACTTCAAATGGATCAAGCAGAAGCAGATAAGAAAATTGCAGAAGCTAAGGCTGAAGAAAGAAGGGCAATGGCAGTAGCTAAGGAACAGGAAATGAGGGCAGAAGTACAGGCCATGAGAGCTAAAGTAGTAGAAGCGGAAGCAGAAGTGCCATTGGCTTTAGCAACAGCTTTAAAATCAGGTAATTTAGGAGTTATGGACTATTATAATATGAGAAATGTGTTGGCAGATACAGATATGCGTTCATCAATATCTAAAATAGCTGAAGACGATAAGAAGCAGAAATAAGGAGGGATTACTATGCCCGGTCCTATACTATTCTTTGTACTCATTATTGTAATAGACTTAATTTTAAAATCTGTAAAAGATAAGCAAAAAATAGAAGAAGTAAAAAATCAGAGAATTCCAGAAATAAATAAAGTACCTAAAGAAACTAGAACACTGGGAGAATTAAGAAAGATTTTACAGGAAGAACTTCAAAAAGAATTATCTAAAAAAGAAGATAAAACCATAGATAAAAAAAGTATTCAAGCTAACAACAAGAAAGAACACAAGATTACAAAGGTAGACTTAGAAAGAAAAAAATACTATAAAGAAACAAATAATGTGGATACTGTGAAAACTGTTAAATCTATGGAATCATTAAGTGAAAAAAATATTGAATACAAAAAAGAAGAAATACAAAAAGATATTTTAAGAGGAATAATATTTTCTGAAATCTTAGCTCCTCCTAAAAGTGTACAAAATCAAAAAAGAAGCCTATAAAGCCATAGGCTTCTTTTTTATGTGGAATAGTCTTTTCACAAAAGGCATAGAATTAATCGGAGGGATTAATATGAAAAGACCATTAGAAAACATAAAGTATAATATTTCAGAAGCTTTAGAACTGCCTATAGATATTATGATGGACTTACCAAGACTAACAGTAATAGGTAATGTTGAAGCCTCATTATTAAATCACAAAGGAATAATAGAATATACTGAAAAGATCATAAGAATAAATACAAAATCAGGGATATTTAAAATAACAGGAGAAGATTTGGAAATAAAAACTATACTATCTGAAGAGATTATTATTATGGGAAATATTGAAAATATAGAAATCATAAGCTAGGGAGTGTTGATATGCTAGCTATAAAAATATGGAATTATTTTAAAGGATATGTTATTATTAGGGTTGAAGGATTAACACTGGAAAGATTATTAAATTTAGCAGCAACACATGATATATATCTTTGGGATATAAAAAGAAAAAACAATCTTGTATTAGAGATGAAATCCACAACTAGAGGATTTAAGGAACTAAGAGAAATCGTCAAAAAAGTAGGATGCCGGGTAGAAATAAAAGACAAAATAGGACTTCCATTTAGTATACTGAAGCTAAAAGAAAGAAAAATGTTAGTTGTAGGTTTTTTGATGTTTTGTATAATAACCATATGGCTAACATCTACTATCTGGAATATAGAAATAATAGGAAATGAGCAAACACCAAAGGAAGAGATAATTTCTTTACTTAAAGATAACAATATAAATATAGGCAAATTAAAATTTAATATGGATAAAGATAATATTAAGTATATGTTAATAGATAATTATGATTATTTCTCCTTTGTCTCTGTAAATATAAAGGGAACAAAAATGACTATAGAAGTAAAAGAACAAGATTTGCCACCTGAAAAAGTAGATAAGTCATATCCATGCCATATAGTAGCAAAGAAAAAAGGAGTTATAGTTAAAGTTGTACCTAGAAATGGCAGAGCAATTGTAGAAAAAGGTGAAGTAATTAATGAAGGAGAAATCCTTATAGCGGGTATACTAACTAATGAAAATAGGGAAGAACAGATATTAGTTCATGCAGAGGGAGAAGTAATGGCATTAACTAGATATAGCAGCATTATAAAAGAACCTATAGTAAAAAATGAAGAAAGGGAAACAGGAAAAGTATACAAGGAAAAAGGAATTAAATTTGGAGATAAAGGTATTATTTTTATGAAAGGAAATATTCCTTTTACTAATTACAAAGAAATGGAAACAAAAAAAGATTTAATAAATCTTCAAAAATATAATATAAGTTTTCCAATTAAAACAGTGAATTACGAATATAGAGAAGTAGAGCTAAAGGAAATTAAACAAAATATAGATTTTTTAAAGAGAGATTCTCAAATTAAAGCTACAAAAGAAATAAATAGTCAATTACCTGAAAATGTAGAAATACAATCAAAGAATACTAGACATCAAATAGATGGAAATATATTAACTACCCAAGTAATAGTAGAAGTACTAGAAGACATAGGAAGAAAGCAAATTATAGGGAACAAGGAGGAATAAGTTTGACAAACAATATAGAAGAAAATAGTATTGTAATAGAAAACAATGAAACTTTAAGAGAATTATTTGGAGATTTAGATGAAAATATTAATATAATAAAAGAAGAATTAGGAATCAACATAGCAACTAGAGAAAATGAAATAAAATTATATGGAAATAGAGTATCTATAGACTTGGGAGAAAGTTTGATTTATAATTTAATTGATATAATTAAAAAACATGGAAAACTTGATAAGCAAGAACTTAGATACTCCATTAAACTTTTGCTGGATGGACAAGGAGAATATGTAAAAGAATTATTAAATGAAGTAATTTGTGTTACAGCTTCAGGAAAAAGTATCAAACCTAAAACCTTAGGACAAAAAAAATATTTAAATGCAATTAAATCCAATGATATAGTATTTGGAATTGGACCTGCAGGAACAGGAAAGACATATTTAGCTATGGCAATGGCAGTTCAAGCTTTTAAAAATAAGGAAGTGAATAGAATAATTCTTACAAGACCAGCAGTTGAAGCAGGGGAAAGCTTAGGATTCTTACCTGGAGATTTACAAGAAAAAGTTGACCCATATTTAAGACCTATCTATGATGCCTTATTTGACATATTAGGGGCAGAATCCTACGGTAGATATATTGAAAAAGGTGTAATTGAAGTAGCTCCTTTAGCTTATATGAGAGGCAGGACTCTTGATTCATCATATGTTATATTAGATGAGGCACAAAACACTACAAATGAACAGATGAAAATGTTTTTAACCAGACTTGGATTTGGTTCAAAGGCTATTATTACGGGAGATATAACTCAAATTGATTTGGCTAAAGGAAAGGAATCAGGTCTTAAAGGTATTACAAATATATTAAATGATGTTAGAGGAATAGACTTTATATATCTTACAAAGCATGATATAGTTAGACATCCTTTAGTTCAAAGGATAATAGATGCTTATGAAAGATATGAAGATACTAAAGATAAGTAAAATATAGATAATAAAGATTTTAGGCAATGAAAATAGAAGAGTTTACTTGGTTATTGCTTGTGATTTTTTACGGCAATTCTTTTTTTAACTTTTAATAGAATGAAATCAATAAGTAAAATTAATATCAATACAGAAAATCGGAGGCATATGCCATGGAAATATATATAGATAATAGGCAGGATAAAATAAAGTTAGAATATGATATTGAAAGGATAATTGAAAATGTAGTAAAAGAAGTTTTAAACTTAGAAGAAGAATCCCTAGATTGCGAGGTCAGTGTGTCATTTGTAGATAATACAGAAATAAGAGAGTTAAATAGAGAGTATAGATCCATGGATAAGGAAACAGATGTATTGTCTTTTCCAATGGAAGATGACTTTTTCCTAGAAGGACCTACCTTATTAGGAGATATAATTATTTCCTTGGAAAAGGCATTGGAACAATCTGAAGATTTTGGACATTCTCTAGATAGAGAAATTGCGTATTTAACAGCCCACTCTATGCTTCACTTATTGGGTTATGATCATATGGAAGAAGATGAGAAGGATATAATGAGAACAAAAGAAAAAGAGATAATGAAAAGATTAGGGATATTCAAAGAAAACAAAGGGGATTAAAATATGAAAAGGAAATCCATAATCGATAGTTTTAATTTTGCAGTTTCTGGAATCATCATAGCATTAAAGACTGAAAAAAATATGAAAATACACTATATAATTGCCCTTGGAGTTATAATTTTAAGTCTTTTTTTTGATTTCTCCAGGGTAGAATTTCTTTTATTATTGTTTTCAATAACATTAGTAGTTGTAGCTGAAATGGTAAATACTGCATTAGAAAGAGTAATAGACTTAATCACACAGGACTATCACCCATTAGCACGTTTAGTAAAGGATGTGGCAGCAGGTGCAGTTTTAATTGCAGCTATTAACTCTATAATAGTAGGATATTTACTTTTTTTCGATAGATTAAGTGAGTATACAAATTTATTATTATTTAAAATAAGAGGATCATCCGTTCATCTTACTTTTGTGGCACTATTAATAGTTATACTTTTAACCATAGGGCTTAAAGCCAAGTTTTATAGAGGGCGGGGTACACATTTTCAAGGGGGGACAGTAAGTGGTCACTCTGCAGTATCATTTTGTGTAGCTACAATAATAGCTTTTTTAGCACAAAATATGTTAGTTACCACATTGACTTTTTCCCTGGCTATTCTAGTAGGTGAAAGTAGAATCGAAGGAAAAATACATAGCCTTATGGAAGTTATATTTGGTGGAATACTAGGAATATTAGTAGGAGTCTTAGTGTTTCAAATCATAGGATAAGGGGGACCAAAATGAAATTAAGAATAAGAATTATTTTATTAGCAGCTTGTGTAGCTTTAATGCTAACTGGATGTAAGAAGTCAAAAGTAGAAGAACCAGCAGTAATAGAAAATTCAGAAGAAGGAGAAGAAACTTTAGAAGAAACAAAAGAACCAGAAAAAGTGGGTGTGCCTTCACCTTTAAGTGGAATATATGTAGAAGAATCAAAGGTAAATAGAAGACCTGTGGCAATTATGTTTGATAATCATCATGGTGCTAGATGGCAATCTGGTTTAAAGGATGCAGAAATAGTATATGAAGCTTTAGTTGAGGCTCCTTATACTAGATATATGGGTATATATCTAATAAACGACCCAGACTCCATTGGACCAATTAGATCAGCTAGACCTTATTTTATAACATCTGCTTTAGAGTATGATGCTGTTTACGTTCATGTAGGTGGAAGCGCACAGGCGAAGTCAGACATTAAATCCTTAAAAGTAGCAGATATAGATGGATTAAGTAGTTCCAACAAAGTGTTTTGGAGGAAGTCTCATAAAAAGATGCCTCATAATCTATATTCAAGTATGGAAATTTTAAGAGCAACTCAAGAGGAAAGAAAATACAGGTTAGATGGAGAATATAAACCTTTTAAATTTTATGAAGATGATACGGATATTGAAGGGGATATTGCCAATAATATTATTATTAAGTATAGGAAGAATAATACTACTGAATATAATTATGATACTGAAAATAAGGTTTATACTAGAAAGAAAGATGATAAACTACATATAGATGAATCAGATGAGACTCCTATTGTAGCTAAAAATATAATAATTCAAGAGGCAAAAACAAAAGTACTTGACAATGAAGGCAGATTAGATGTTCAATTAATGGGAGCAGGAGAAGGAAAATATATAACCAATGGCAAAATAATAGATATAAAATGGGCAAAGACATCGAGAAATGATAAAACCATATATACAAATTTAGAAGGAGAAGAAATAACTCTAAATCCAGGAATAACATGGATTCAAGTTGTTGAACCAAAAACAGAGATTACAATAGAGTAAAATAAATCCAAAAAAAGAGGAGGTATTTCATTGGATATAAAAGGATTAATAAGAAAAGCTTTAGAGGCCCAACAAAAAGCATATGTTCCATATTCAAAATTTCATGTTGGTGCAGCTTTACTGACTGAAGATGATGAAATTTTTACAGGATGTAATATAGAAATTGCATCATATTCAGCTACATTATGTGCAGAAAGAACTGCCATATTTAAGGCAATATCTGAAGGACATAAAAACATAAAGGCAATAGTTGTTGTAGGAGATACAGATTTTACTTATCCCTGTGGAATTTGTAGACAAGTAATTAGAGAATTTGGAAATAATGCTAAAATAATCATAGCCAAATCTGAAGATGACTATAGAGAATATACATTGGAGGAACTATTACCTCATAGTTTCGGTCCAGAGGATTTAGAGGAAGCAAAAAACAGGAGTGAAAATAATGTATAAATCAGGATTTGTAACTGTAATAGGAAGACCAAATGTTGGGAAATCAACTTTGTTAAATCAGGTAATAGGGGAGAAAATATCCATAATATCGGATAAACCTCAAACCACAAGAAATAAAATACAACTAGTATATACAGAGGAAAACAGTCAAATAGTTTTTCTTGATACACCAGGTATTCAGATGCCTAAAAATAAACTAGGGGAATATATGTTAAAGATTTCAAAAAGCACCTTAGAGGAAGTAGACGTAGTTACTTTTATGGTTGATAATAGTATGGAAATTGGTACTATGGATAATCTAATAATAGAGGATTTAAAGAAAATATCTACCCCAATAGTTTTACTAATCAATAAAACAGATAAATTAACAGAGGAAGAAGTATTACAATTAATAGATAAATATGGTAAAATGAATATGTTTGAAGAAATAATACCCATATCTGCATTAAATAATAATAATATAGAAAGATATATAGAAGTATTAAAAAGTAAATTACCAGAAGGTCCACAGTATTTTCCAGAAGATATGATAACAGATCAGCCAGAAAGATTTGTTATAGCTGAAATCATAAGAGAAAAAGCATTACTTAGTTTAGAGGAAGAAGTTCCCCATGGAATTTATGTTTCTATAGATGGAGTAAAGGAAAGAGAAGGTAAAGATTTAATAGATGTTTTTGCTAATATATACTGTGAAAAAGATTCCCATAAGGGTATAGTAATAGGTAAAAAAGGGACCAAATTAAAGGAAATAGGACAAAATGCAAGAATGGATATAGAGTCTCTCTTGGGAAGCAAGGTAAATCTTCAAATTTGGGTTAAAGTAGAAAAGAATTGGAGAGAAAGAGAAAATAAAGTAAAATACTTTGGATATAAATAGTTAGGAAAAAACATGATAAGAACAGAAGGTATAGTTTTAAAAGAAATTAGATATAAAGATACATCTAAAATACTTAGTGTATATACTAGGAAATATGGTAAAATAGGTGTAATGGCTAGAGGTGCTTATAGACCTAAGTCTCAAATTATAGCCAATACTCAAGCTTTTTCTTATAATGAATATCAGCTTCATAGAGGAAAAAGTTTTTTTTACCTAAATCAAGCTGATATAATAGAATCATTTTATTCCATAAGAGAAAAAATAGAAAGAGTGAGTTTTGGATATTATCTCCTTGAATTAATTGATAAATCCATGCCAGAAGAGCAAGAAAATAATAAGATATTCGATCTTTTAATAAAGGGATTAACTATTTTATCTGAGTTAGATAAAGGATATTTTAAATTTATAACAGCATATGAACTTAAATTTATATCTTTTTTAGGCTATAAACCATATCTAAACAAATGTGTATTATGTGGAAAAACTAATATAAATAATCTAAAATTTAGCATATCAGAGGGAGGTATAATTTGTAACAGTTGCTTTTCATTTAATTCTTCAAGTATCAATATAGATAAGGAAATACTTGAGGGTATGAATTCTCTCTTATATAGTCCTCTGGAAGATGTAAATAAAGTTATTATTTCAAAGGAATCTCTTTATAAATTACACGAAATTATGGTACAATATATATTGTATAATATAGATAGACAGAAATTTAACTCTCTAAGTTTGATAAATTCTTTAGATAAAGAATTTATTTAAATGACAGAGACTTGACAAAAAAAACAAATTTTGCTAAATTATTAATCATATAAAATTTATATACGATGATGAAGAAAGAACAATAGATATTATTTAAGCGAGTCTGGGATGGTGTAAGCTAGATATAATTAATATTGAATAAGGCACTTCTGAGTATGCTTTTATAAAGTGGATACTCCTTAGGAGTATTAAATAGGGTGGAACCGCGGAAGTAGACCTTTCGTCCCTATGGGGATGTTGGGTTTTTTTGTTTTCATAAATTGTTAAACTAAGGAGGGTTTTGTATGTATTTTCAGGATTTAATGCTGAAATTACTAAATTATTGGGGAAATAAAGGATGTATAATATTGGAACCATATGACGTAGAAAAAGGAGCAGGAACAATGAGTCCTCATACTTTTTTAAGGGCCCTTGGACCAGAGCCATGGAAGGTTGTATATGTTGAGCCTTCAAGAAGGCCTGCTGATGCCAGGTATGGAGAAAATCCACATAGAGTATATCAACATCATCAGCTTCAGGTAATTCTTAAACCATCTCCTGAAGAAGTACAAGAAATGTATTTAGATAGTTTAAGAGCCATAGGAATTGATCCTCTCAAACATGATATTAGATTTGTAGAGGATAACTGGGAAGCCCCAACTTTAGGAGCATGGGGGTTAGGATGGGAAGTATGGTTAGACGGTATGGAGATTACACAGTTTACATATTTCCAACAAGTAGGAAGTATTAATTGTGAATTAGAGTCAGCTGAATTGACTTATGGACTAGAAAGAATCGCTATGTATTTACAAGATGTAGATAATATATTTGATATAAAATGGAATGAACACTACACTTATGGAGATATATTCAATAAAGCTGAATATGAGCATTCTGTTTATAGTTTTGAAAAAGCGGATATTGACACATTAAAAGGACTATTTAATACCTATGAAATCGAAGTGCAGAAAGTACTAGATGAAGGGCTTGTTTTGCCAAGTTATGATTATGTTCTTAAATGTTCCCACACTTTTAATGTATTAGATGCAAGGGGAGCCATATCTGTATCTGAAAGAACAAGTTATATCGGAAGAGTAAGAAATTTAGCAAGAAAAGTTGCAGCGAAATACATCGAACAAAGAAAAGAAATGGAATATCCTCTACTGAAAAAGGAGGGGCATAGTAATGAGTAAAAAATATTTACTGGAAATAGGTGTAGAAGAATTACCAGCAAGGTTAGTTGGGGATGCTTTAGAACAATTAAAAAATAATGCGGAAAATTTGCTTAAAGATGAGCGAATAAATTATAACAATATCAATGTATATAGTACTCCTAGAAGATTAAGCCTAATAGTGGAAGGATTAGATGAAAGACAAGAAGATTTAAAAGAAAAAGTCAAAGGACCTACAAAGAAAATAGCTTTTGATGAAAATGATAATCCAAGTAAGGCGTTATTAGGATTTATGAGAGGTCAAAATATAGATATAAGTGCAATATATACAGAGGAGTATAATGGTGTAGAGTATATCTATGCAGATGTAGTGAAAACTGGTAAGACTATAGAAGAAATTTTAAGTTTAAATATACCTAATCTAATAAAGATGATTAATTTCCCTAAATCCATGAGATGGGGAGGTAAAAATATTAGATTTGCTAGACCTATTAGATGGCTAGTTTCATTATTAGATGATAAAATAATCTCCTTTGATCTAGAAGGAATTGCAGTATCTAATGTTACAAAAGGTCATAGATTCCTAGGAAATAGCAAAATAGAAGTGCCTAGTGTAGATGAGTATATGGAGATTTTAAAGAAAAACTTTGTAATATTAGACCAAAAAGAAAGAAAAGATATTATTAAATATGGTTCGGAAAAATTGGTGAAAGAAAAGGGTGGGAATTTACCGAAAGATGAAAGTCTTTTAGATGAAGTAACTAATATAGTAGAGTATCCTACTCCGATAATAGGAAGGATAAAGGAAGAATATCTTTCTCTGCCTAAAGATGTAATAATAACTCCTATGAAGGAACAATTAAGATTTTTTCCTGTATTAGATGATAAAAATAGACTATTACCTTATTTTATCACTGTAAGAAATGGAAATGAAGAACATATAGAAACAGTTATAAAAGGAAATGAAAAGGTATTAGGAGCTAGGTTAGAAGATGCTAAGTTTTTCTATATGGATGATATTAAAAATCCATTAGAATCCTATGTGGAAGAACTTAAAAAAATAACCTTCCAAGATAAATTAGGAACATTATATGATAAAACTAAGAGAATTCAAAGCTTAGGTGTAAAAGTAGGAGAGTACCTAGAGGTTGGAGAAGAAACTGAAAAAAATATAGAAAGAGCAGGATATTTATCTAAAGCAGATTTAGTTACAAAGATGGTAACTGAGTTTACAGAACTCCAAGGAAAAATGGGTATGGAATATGCTAAAACCTCAGGGGAAAATGAAATAGTGAGTTTAGCCATATTTGAACAATACTTACCTAGATTTGCAGGAGATGAACTTCCAACTACTACAGCGGGTGCTGTATTAAGTATTGCAGATAAAATAGATACTATATCTGGACTATTTGCCATAGGAATTCACCCAACAGGCTCTCAAGATCCATTTGGTTTGAGACGTCAAGCACTTGGGATTATAAATATAATACTAGATAAAAAACTAAGTATATCTATTAATGAATTAGTAGAAACAGCTCTTTATTTTTATGTTGATATAAATGGATTGGCTTTTGATTATGAAAAAGTAAAACAAGAGATTATAGAATTCTTAAATGGAAGAATAAGAAATATGTTTATAGATATTGGTATCAGATACGATATTGTAGATGCAATAATCGGAACCAATATAGATGATGTTTATGATATGAAAATAAGAGCAAATAAATTAAATGAATGGTTGAAGAAAGAAGGATTATCAGAAATTTTATCTGCATTTAATAGAGTGTCTAATTTAGCTGAAAAGGCAGTTTCAGATGAAGTGCAAAGAAGCTTACTTACTGAAGATGAGATAGAGTTATATGATAAGTTTAATAGTATAGAAGAAAAAGTGAATAATTTACTTCTTAAAAAAGAATATGATAAAGCATTAGATCAATTAGTAGTACTAAAAGAGCCTATAGATAATTTCTTTGATAAAGTTATGGTAATGGTAGAAGATGAAAGACTAAGAAATAACAGACTAGGCTTATTAAAGAAAATATATGATATAATGGTTAAAATCTGTGATCTATCAAAGATAGTAAATAAATAACCCTTATTTATATTTTTAGATAATAAAAATATGGGGGGATACTATTATGCAATTAAGTGAAAGACAAGAAAAGATAATTGACATAGTCAAGGAAAATCAACCTATTACTTCTGAAGCAATTGCCAGTATGCTTAAACTTACTAGATCAACTTTAAGACCAGACTTGGCTATTTTGACTATGTCTGGAATATTAGATGCAAGACCAAAAGTAGGTTATTTTTATACTGGAAAAACTAGCCTTTCATATATTTCTGAAAAGATAAAAAAGATAAAGGTTTCGGACATAAAGTCTGTACCAGTAGTAGTAGATGAAGCTATTAGTATTTATGATGCTATAGTATTAATGTTTATAGAAGATGTAGGTTCTATTTATGTTACATCCAAAGGTCTATTGTCAGGTGTAGTATCAAGAAAAGACTTCCTTAGAAACGCCATAGGTGGTATAGATTTAAATAAAATGCCTATAGGTATGATAATGACAAGAATGCCTAATATAGTCTATGTAGAACCAGAGGATAGTATTTTAGATGCAGCAATAAAATTAATAGACCATGAAATAGACAGCTTACCTGTAATAGAAGAAGATAAAGAAGCAAAAGGTTATAAAGTATTAGGCAGAATAACGAAGACAACTATAACAGGACTGTTTGTAGAATTAGGTAAAAATGATTAAGGGGGCAGATTTATGGACAAAAGCCTAACAATTTATGTACTATCAGACTCCATAGGGGAGACTGGGGAATTATTATCTCGTGCAGCTTTAAGTCAATTTAACTCAGGAAGATATGAAGTTAGAAGGTTCCCCTTTATTACAGCAGAAGAACAAATCATGGAAATATTTGAAGAAGCTAAAAATGAACCTAGTGTTATAATCTATACAATAGTGATAGAGAAGTTAAAAAATTTTATAACATTTAAAGGTCATGAATTTAATATTCCAACAGTAGATCTAATGACTCCAGCTTTAAATGCAATTGAATCTGTTCTTGATTACCAGCCAAAGCGTGAATCAGGATTGATTAGAAGGCTAGATGAAAATTATTTTAGAAAAGTTGAAGCAGTTGAATTTGCTGTAAAATACGATGATGGAAAAGACCCGAGAGGAATAAAGAAATCAGATGTTGTGTTAGTAGGTATATCTAGAACATCTAAGACACCTTTAAGCATGTATCTAGCACATAAAAACTTTAAGGTAGCAAATGTACCTTTAGTTCCAGAGGTACCAGCCCCAAATGAATTATTTCAAAAAGATAATAAAAGGATCATTGGCCTTATTGCCAATTCAGCCAAACTAAATGAAATTAGACAGGAAAGGCTAAAAGCTTTAGGCTTAGGAAACAATGCTAATTATGCAAATATAGATAGAATAAACTTAGAATTAGAATATTCTAGAGAAATAATGGATAAACTTGGTTGTATAGTAATAGATGTGTCTTATAAAGCTATTGAAGAAACAGCAGGTCTTATAATAGAGCATATGAAGAGAAATTTTGGAGAAAAGGTCTTCCAATAGAAGTGTTTTAAAAACACTTCTATTTTATTTAAAAAATAAAAATTATTTCATTCAAAAAAGAAGGATTATTGAAACTTATGTTGTATATATAATAGTATGGATAAATTATGTGTTAGAGGGGTAAATAATGAATATAAGATTAAGAATAGAAGAAATAGAAAAAAACAATTTATCTCAATATGCCATGCTTAGCCAAAATTCAAAGGGAAGAAAAAACTTTGAAGGAAAATGTACTATGAGAACTGATTTTCAAAGAGATAGGGATAGAATAATTCATTCCAAATCTTTCCGCAGACTAAAACATAAGACTCAAGTATTTATAGCACCAGAAGGAGACCATTTTAGGACAAGACTAACTCATACCCTTGAGGTGGCACAAATAGGAAGAACTTTAGCAAGGGCTTTAAGATTAAATGAAGACCTTGTAGAAGCCATAGCACTAGGTCACGATTTGGGTCATACACCCTTTGGGCATACTGGTGAAAGAGTATTGAATAAACTGCATCCTAATGGATTTCATCATAATGAACAATCTATACGAGTTGTAGATATATTAGAGCATAAAGATGAAAAAATAGGATTAAATTTAACTTATGAAGTAAGAGAAGGTATATTGAACCATTCTGGAGAGAAGATTTCTGAAACTTTAGAAGGACAATTAGTGAAATACGCAGATAGAATAGCCTACATTAATCATGACATAGATGATGCCATAAGGGCAGGTGTTATTAAAAAAGAAAGCTTACCAAAAAAATCTGTAGAAATCTTAGGAAAAAGCCATGGTGAGAGAATAAATACCATGATTTTAGATATAATTAAGAATAGTATGAAAAATGATAAAATAAAAATGAGTGATAGTGTAGGAGCGGCAACTAATATATTAAGAGAGTATATGTTTGAGAATGTATATCTTAACAACAACGCAAAATCTGAAGAATATAAAGCGGAATACGTTATAGAACAACTTTACAAATATTATTTAAACAATATAGAAGCATTACCACAAGAACATTTAAACATTTATAAGAATATAGACTGTGATATAGAAGATATTATATGTGATTATATAGCGGGAACAACAGATAGATATATAGTAAATTTATTTAATAATATCTTTCTACCTAAACCATGGCAAAAATATTGAAAAAAAAGAAGGATTTTTGGATTTTATGTCGAATATAATCTTATGAAGTAAAATTATTAGAAAAGATTGATGGTAGGTGAGGTATTTAGGTGATATTATGACAAGTTATATAAATGATGAAACAATTGAAAAGGTAAGAGAATCTGCTGATATAGTTAGTATTATTTCAGATTATATTCAACTGAAAAAAACAGGTGGAAACTATGTAGGGCTATGTCCTTTTCATAACGAGAAAACTCCTTCTTTTTCAGTATCAGACACTAAGCAATTTTTTCATTGCTTTGGATGCGGAGAAGGTGGAGATGCTTTAGCTTTTATAATGAAAATGGAGAATTTAGAATTTCCAGAGGCAGTTAAATTCTTAGGAGATAAACTAGGTATTGCCATAGAGGAAACAAGTCCTAAAAATCAAAAGCTAATAGATGAAAAAAATAAATTTTATGAGATTAATAAGGAAACAGCAAGGTTTTTCTTTAGTAATTTAACTAAAAATGAATCAGGATTAAATTATTTATATAATAGAAAAATAAATAATAAGACTATAAAACAATTCGGCCTAGGATATTCTTTGAACAAATGGGATGATTTATATAAATATCTTAAATTTAGAGGATATAAAGAAGCAGATGCCCAAAAACTAGGATTAATAGGTAAAAAGTCAAGTAATGACGGATATTACGATAAATTCCGAAATAGAATTATGTTTCCCATAAT
The DNA here is from genome assembly GCF_018917845.1 of Tissierella pigra. Taxonomy (NCBI): domain Bacteria; kingdom Bacillati; phylum Bacillota; class Tissierellia; order Tissierellales; family Tissierellaceae; genus Tissierella; species Tissierella pigra. Next base: position 2,411,132 of record NZ_JAHLPJ010000001.1, on the reverse strand, counting down.
CGATACAAAAGGTAGAGTTATCGGTTTTGGTGGAAGAGTTTTAGATAATTCCATGCCTAAATATTTAAATTCCCAAGAAACCCCTGTATTTAATAAAGGAGAACATCTCTATGGACTAAATTTAGTAAACAAATTCTCTGATAAAAAAAGAATAATATTAGTAGAAGGCTATATGGATGTAATTGCATTATTTAGTAAAGGGATAAACTGTGGAGTAGCAAGCCTTGGAACAGCTTTAACTGAAAGACAAGCAAAGCTACTTAAAAGATATGGAGAGAATGTATATATTTGCTACGACTCAGATCAAGCTGGTATAAATGCTACTGACAGAGCCATAGAAGTCCTACTAAAGGAAGAGATTGAACCCAAAATAATAAATCTTGGGGACTATAAAGATCCGGATGATTTTTTAAAAGAAAACTCTGTAGATCAATTTGAAAAAACAATAAATGAATCCTTTAATCATATAGATTATAGAATTCATATTAATAAGAAGAAATATAATATAGATGAAGCAGAGGGAAAAATAAAGTTTACAATTGAAATAGCAAAGATAATAAAAAGATTAAAATCTCCTATAGAAAAGGATGTTTATATAGAAAAGATTTCTAAAGAAATGAATATATCAAAAGAAGCAATAGAAAAGGAAGTATTTGGGAATACTATAAAACATATAGCAAATAGCACTTTTAGGAATAAAACTAAAGGTGATGATAAATATAAAAAAGAAAATATAGCTCCAGTTAAAACCATATTGCCTTCAGCCAGTCTTACAGCTGAAATCGATTTGATAAAATTAATGATTTTCGATAAAATTTATTTTGATATGCTAATTAAAGAGGTTTCTTTGGATGAATATATGAACTTAGAGTGTAAGCAAATTCTTAAAATAATAATGGATTTATATAAAGAAGATGAATATTTAGATGAAGAACTACTATATAAAAAGGCAAAGGAAATACCTAATATAAGTGAAGAACTACTCCATTTAGTATTTGAGAAAAGAATAAATTTTTCACCAGAAGATGTGGAGCAGATGATAAAAGACTTAATTAATACAATTAAGGTAAATAAACTAAGAAATAAAAGAGATGTGGTAAAAGAAAAAATAGAAAAGTTAGAGAATAAATCTGAGATGGACTCAAATGAAGAAGAACAATTTCTTTTACTATGTATAGAACTAACTAATTTGAATAAAGAACTAAACCTCATGATACATGAGGATGGGAGGTAAGCCAGTTGGATCAACAAAATAAGGATAAAGACAAAGCAAAAATAAATACTGCTAAAATGGAGGCTGTAAAGAAGCTAATAGACAAGGGAAAAAAAGAAGGAATGTTAACATATAGTGAGGTAATAGAAGTACTGGAGGATATTAGTATAGATGCAGACCAAATAGACGAGATTTATCAAAGCTTAGAAGCTATGGGAATTGAAGTAATTGGAGATAAAGAAGAGCTATTATTGGAAAAAGATGATATAGATGATAATATAGATAAAGATGAATTAGAAGAAGTGGATATAAAAGAAGATTTATCAGTACCTAAGGGAATTAATGTAGATGACCCTGTTAGAATGTACTTAAAAGAAATAGGAAAGATACCCCTATTAACTGGTGATGAGGAAATTAAACTAGCTAAGAGAATGCAAGATGGAGATGAAGAAGCAAAGAAGAAACTTGCAGAGGCTAACCTTAGATTAGTAGTAAGCATTGCTAAAAGATATGTAGGTAGGGGTATGCTTTTCTTAGATTTAATTCAAGAAGGTAACTTAGGACTTATGAAAGCAGTAGAAAAGTTTGACTATGAAAAAGGATTTAAGTTTAGTACCTATGCTACATGGTGGATACGTCAAGCCATTACAAGAGCCATAGCTGATCAAGCTAGAACCATAAGAATTCCAGTTCATATGGTTGAGACAATAAATAAATTGGTTAGAGTTCAAAGACAATTAGTTCAAGAGTTAGGAAGAGATCCTAGTCCAGAGGAAATAGGTAAGGAAATGGGTATGGAAGTTGAAAGAGTTAGAGAAATCATGAAGATAGCTCAAGAGCCAGTTTCTTTAGAAACTCCAATTGGTGAAGAAGAAGATAGTCATTTAGGTGACTTTATACCTGATGATGAAGTACTAGCTCCAGCAGAAGCAGCAACATTTACTATGCTTAGGGAGCAATTAATAGATGTATTAGATACTTTAACTCCTAGAGAACAAAAAGTTCTAAGACTAAGATTTGGATTAGATGATGGTAGAGCAAGAACATTAGAAGAAGTAGGAAAAGAATTTGAAGTTACAAGGGAAAGAATCAGACAAATAGAGGCTAAAGCTTTAAGAAAATTACGTCACCCAAGCAGATCTAAAAAATTAAAAGACTTCTTAGAATAATAGAGGTTCGCCTAAGGCGAATCTTTATTACATTTAATATAAGTGTAATAGAGATTATATCTATAATTTAGAAAGGGAGAAAATAATGAAACTATCTCAAAGACTACAGGCTATAGGAAACTTTGTACCTAATAATTCTATAGTAGCAGATATAGGTACAGATCATGGATATATACCAGCTTATTTAATTCAAAACAATATATCTAAAAGAGTTATAGGGACAGATATATCAAAAGGATCTTTGGAGAAAATAATTGACTATATAAGAGAATTAGGAATCGAACATAGGGTAGACACTAGATTAGGTGATGGACTAGAAGTAATAAAACCCTATGAAATAGATACAGTAATTATCGCAGGTATGGGTGGATTATTGATTCGGGATATACTTGAGAATCATAAGAAAGTTACAGATTCCATAATCAATTTTATATTTCAGCCCATGGTAGCTTCAAAAGAATTAAGACAATATTTAATAGAAAATAAATTTGAAATTATAAAAGAGGAATTGGTGAAAGAGGAAGATAAATATTATGAAATAATTTATGCTAAAAAAGGATTATCTTTTATTAAAAAAGATATATATTATGAAATAAGCCAATTCTTAATTAAAGAAAGACATCCTTTATTGAAGGAATTTATAGAAGAAAAAATAACATCAACTAAAAAGATAATGGAAGAAATAAAAGATATAGGTTCAGAAAAATCTCAGGAAAGATATTTAGAATTAAAAAATTCTTTAAAGGATTATGAGGAGGTATTAAAGGAGGTTGAAGGCTAAAGCGATAATGGATTTAATGAATAGTTGGGCATTGCCAGAGTTAATTGATGACTGGGATAATACTGGTTTTCAAATAGGTGATGACAATAAAGATGTAAGTAGAATATTACTTGCTTTAGATTTAAATGATAAGATCTGCCAAAAAGCAATTGAAGAAAACTTTCATATTATAATAACTCACCATCCACTTATATTTAAGCCTATAAATAGTATAACTACATCTAACTATAAGGAAAAACTTGTATATAATTTAATTAGAAATGAGATTGTAGTGTATAATGCTCATACAAATTTAGACAGGGCAGAAGGAGGAGTAAGTCACCAACTAGGAAAACTTCTTGGTTTAAAAGAAGGTAAGCCTCTGCATTTAAACTTTGAAAAATCTTTTGGATATGGTAGAGTAGGAGATATAGAAGAAATAAGTTTAAATGATTATATAAAGGTGATAAAAGAACAATTAGATACTGAAAATGTAATAGTATATGGAAATCAGGAAAAACTTATAAAAAGGATTGCGGTTTGTGGTGGTAGTGGAGCTGAGTTTATATATGATGCCTATAGGGAAAATGCAGATATTTATATAACGGGAGATATAAAATATCACGAAGCTCAAATGGCAGATGAACTAGGTTTAACAATAATTGATGCAGGACACTATCATACTGAAAAGATTATATTGCCAGTTATAAAAACATACTTAGAAAGCAAATCTAAGGAAAGTTTATATATAGAAATATATAATAATCCAAGTCCATTTTATAAGATATATTAAAGGAATATTTAATTATTTAAAGGATAAGATAAAGATGAAAGATATATATTATGTAAATTATAGAAAATATATCCTTTGCAAATTTTGACGATTTATGGTATATTATATATCTACATTATGAGTAAGTTGAGTGGTCGCGTGTGGTAACACATGAGGAAAGTCCGTGCTTCGTAGGGCAGGATGCTGGATAACGTCCAGTGGGGGTGACCCTAAGGATAGTGCAACAGAGATATACCGCCAGAACTCTTTCTCAGTTCATAATAACGATTACTACTGGGTTTGCAGTGAAATAGCCGATGAAATAACTGAAAGATGGGGCTATCTGGTAAGGGTGGAAAGGCGAGGTAAGAGCTCACCAGCATTTAGGTGACTAAATGGCTATGTAAACCCCATCTGAAGCAAGACCAAAAAGGAATATAAAAGGCGGTTGCCCGCTGCCATTCCAGAGGTAGGTCGCATGAACCTATTGGTGACAATAGGTCTTAGATAGATGACCATTTAAACAGAACACGGCTTATAGACTTACTCGTATACATAATCAAAACATCAGCTTTTCAGCTGGTGTTTTTTTATTGGTTGATTTTTGAAAAAGAGTATCTCTATACTTTTCGCATCAATTGACTTTATGGACTATTCACTGTTTAATCATTCATATATTCTATTAATTTCCATATATCTATGCTATAATTAGAAAACCATTTAAATTAATAATAGAGGAGATGAGACATTGAAAAAAATAGTTCTATTAGTAACAATTATTATAATGCTTTTATCATCTGTTGTTCCAAGCTTTGCATTATCACCATTGGGATATGATGATAGAATTAAAAACCTAGTTGTTTTAGAATACATACCAAGCACATATGTAGATGAAGCTGAGAAACCACTTACTAGAGTAGATTATGCTTTCCTAATCTCTGGTTTTCACCAACCTCATTATTATACTAAGGGAATGTATATGAGTGGACAAACATATAAGGATGTTCCAACTTGGGCGAATCCATATGTTGACTTTTGTATAAAAAATGATTTAATTCAGGATATTGATAAGAATAATTTTGGAGCAGCAAATCACATTTCTAAAGAGCTTTTCTTAGAATTTTTGATTAAGGAGTTAGGTCATGATACAAATGGTAAAGATATATATACTTTAGCCCAAGATATCTATCTTTTAGATTTTGAAGAGGTTGAAAATTTAAAAGAATTAAAGGAATTTAGGATTAAGGATGCTCTTTATTTAATATATAATGCTTTTCTACTAGTTCCCAAAGGAGAACAAAATATTATTTTAGCAGAACAGTTAGCTGAAAAAGATCTTCTTAACTCTTATTATTTAAAAGAAAGGGGACTTAGATATGAGATAGTATCCGAGAGAGAATACTATAAATATAATAAAGATAAGATTAATATGAATCCAGAGATAAAATCCTATGAAGAAGGAAATACAGCAGAATATGGAATTGATAACTCTATACCACAAATGATAATAGAGGGCGACTACATATATTATGTAACAGCGGACTACAATATAGATTATTTAAGAATAAAGGAGAGAAATACTAAAACAGGGAAAACGAGAATTTTAGTTGATAAAAAGGGTGTATATAATATTCTTGGGAAAAGAAAGGATTATATATACTATGTCCAAAGTTCTGATGAAATCTATAATTCTGGGATTTATACAGGGGTACACAAATTAGAATTAAGATCTGTTAATGTTAAAACTATGGAAGATAGATCAGTTGATTCTAAGGAAACAGTGAATGATTACAGAGGGGGAATAGTCTATTATTTAGGGAAAAATTATATATATAAATTAAAAGAATTTCGAACTTTATATTCTATACCTATTGAAAAATTAGGTTCTTCAAAATGGGAATCCGTATACTATAATAAAGATGGAATAAATGTTATTACAGTTGGAAACGATGATAGCGTATATGGTAATTATTTAATAAATGATACATCGAACCCTGTAACATTAATAGGAATAAAGCCTAACGGAAAATTAATGGAATATGGAAAGTATGATTATATTGCTAATTTAATTCAATTAGATGAATGGCTCTATATTTCATGTAAGGATTTGATTAAAATCAATAAAAATACAAAGGAGGTTCAATTAGTTATTAAAAATAGTGGTATAGTTAATATTCAATATCCTTGGCTTTATTATGCCAATGATGGCTATTACAGAATGAAATTAGATAGTGAAACTCCTTTAATTCAACAAGTACATTACTCCTATTCAGATGTATATGGAACTTACGGTAAGCTTATCCTATATAAAGATAAAGCATATACCATGAAGCGATATACTGATGAAGTCTTTAAAATATTCACTATTGATATGAACACTTGGAAGAAAAAAGAAATCTTAGATAATAGAAAATAGAAAAATTGAAGTAAGTCTAAGAAAGAAAAGGTACTAAGTACACTTCGGATTTTGTTGCAAATAATGAAGAGAGACCCGTTAAACTAAGATTATAATAGTAGCTGAAACTGAAAAATGAGTCAATGGAACCTTTAAAAAAACTCCAACAACTAAAAAATATTACAATGAAGAACATGATATATCGTCATCTATAGGGTTAATTCCAAAGGAGATGTTAGATATAAACTATAAAGAGATTTGTAAAGGTATGATGTATTGTTTAACATTTAGAAAACCATAAAATATATAATAAGAAATATATTATATATTTTTAGAATATTATTGACATTTAATCTGTACTATTATATTATATTCTAAAGTGGTAACAACCAGATATTTAAACAATAAAGATAACTAGGGAAACTTATGGAGGGAACAGACAATGGATAGAAGTGGCATAATACCTTTATATTATCAATTAATGGATGAAATAATTAAAATGATTGAAAAAGGTAATTTACAAGCCCATGACCAGTTGCCATCGGAAAGGGAATTATGTAACACTTATAATATTAGTAGATCTACTGTAAGACAGGCAATTCAGGAATTAGAGAATGAAGGGTATATTTATAGAGTTCATGGAAAAGGAACGTTTATATCTCCAGAAATTTTTAAGCAAAGCCTATTGAAGATTTATAGTTTTACAGAGGAAATGAAAAAACTAGGAAAAACACCTAGTTCTAAAGTATTGTCTTTCGATATAATAAGTTGTGATGAAAAATTGTCTAGAAAAATGAAGTTAAATCAAGAAGATAAGGTATATGTTTTTACAAGATTAAGGTTAGCAGATCTTAAACCAATGATGTTAGAAACAAGTTTTGTACCATGTGATAGATTCCCTAACTTAACTAAAGAAGAACTAGAATCCACTCCAATGTATGATATATTTATGAAAAAATATAATGCTAATTTTACAAAAGCAGAAGAGATATTTCAAGCAGTCTTAACTAGAGAATTAGAAGCCGATCTTTTAGAATATCAAACTGGACTTCCTAGTATGATGATTGAAAGAGTTACTTATGAAAATGATTTTATAATAGAATATACAAAGGGGGTTGCTAGAGGGGATAAATTTAGGTATCAAGTAGTATTAAATAAATAAAAAAATTTTAAATCAACTGGTAATGACGTCATAACATCAGAACGTCATTACGAGTGGATATGTATGAAAGGAATGATTAAATGTTTGGATATACTAAGGAAAACTGGACTCAGATAAATGGACTGAATACAGCCAGTGAAATATATCAACAACCTAGACTATGGGGTGAAGTAATAGAAATAGTAAAGTCAAATATAGAAGAAATAGGAAATTATTTAGAGAAGAGATTAAATAAAAAAGATATTAGAGTAATCTTAACAGGAGCTGGTACTTCAGCCTATGTCGGTGAAATAGTGGCTGCTAAATTAAATGAAGGAAAAAAAAGTATTTATGAGTCCATAGCTACAACTGATATAGTAGATAATCCAGAGCTTTATTTAAAGAAGGATATACCTACAATATTGGTATCATTTGCTAGATCAGGAAATAGTCCAGAAAGTGTTGCAGCATATAATCTTGCTAATGAGTTAGTATCAGATATATCTCATATTTTCATAACTTGCAATAATGAAGGAAAACTTGCGAAAATATCTACTGGTAAGGAAAATATTCTATTATTAACTATGCCAGAAGAATCAAATGATAAAGGGTTTGCTATGACAAGCAGTTTTTCATGTATGACTTTAGCATCACTATTGATATTCGATTTGGAAAACTTTAAAAAAAATGAAAAACAAGTTATGAAATTAATATCCATTGGTGAAATCATACTAGATGAAGGCTATAAAGGAATACAACCAATTATTAGTGATGATTATAATAGGATTATATATTTAAGTTCTAGTAATTTTAGAGGATTGACAAAGGAAAGTGCATTAAAGCTTTTAGAGTTAACTAGGGGTCAAATTGTTTCTCAAAGTGAAACTGTATTAGGGTTCAGGCATGGACCTAAGTCTATAGTAAATGATAAGTCTGTTATTATAGTTTATATATCTGATAATGACTATACACGTAAATATGAAATAGATATATTAAAAGAAATTTATTATGACGTAGGCAATCACAAGTTAATAGCAATATCAAATAATTATTATGAGGAAATAGAAGATATTACAGATAAATATTTATATTTAACTAAGGATAAAAGTGAAATAGAAAATATAGGACTTATATCATTACTGTATGCAATATATGCTCAAGTATTTTCTTTATTTTATTCTGTGAAATCAGAAGTAGAACCAGATAATCCTAATCCAAGTGGATTAGTAAATAGAGTAGTAAAGGGGGTTACAATATATAAATACTAATAAATTTAAACAACCTTATTAAAAAAATGTTAGGGGGAGAAAAATGAAAATTAAAAGAAGTTTGTCAATTTTATTAGTAGTGATGATGCTTATTACTGTAGTAGCAGGATGTTCAAAAAATGATGCAGGTAATTCAACAGATGGCAAGGTAACATTGACTTTTGGTCTATGGGATAAATATCAAGAGCCAATTATGAGAGAATTGGCAGATATGTATGAAGCTAAAAACGAAAATATAAAAATTGATATACAATTAACTCCATATGGACAATATTGGACAAAGCTTGAGACAGCTGCAACTGGAGAAGTACTTCCAGATATATTTTGGATTAATGGACCTAATATAGTTAAATATGCTGCAAATGATATGCTAGTTCCATTAGATGAATTAGTTGAGTCTAATAATATTGATCTTAGTGTATATCCAGAAGGATTAATAGACCTTTATACTGTAGAGGGTAAACTATACGGTATACCAAAGGATTGGGATCTTACAGCACTTTGGTATAATAAGAAACTTTTCGATGAAAAGGGCGTAGAATATCCAAATGAAAATTGGACTTGGGATGATATGGTTGAAGCGGCAAGAAAATTAACAGATAAGGAAAAAGGAATTTATGGTATAGCTTCAAGACCTGATACACAAGAAGGTATATATGATACAATTCCTCAAGCAGGAGGATATATAATTTCTGAAGATAGAAAAACTTCAGGATATGATACAAAAGAAGCTTTAGAAGGAACGAAAATTTGGATAGATCTTTTGGAAGAAGGATTGTCACCAACTCTTGAAGAACAAGCTGATACAAACGCTATAGAATTATTCAAAGGTGAAAAAGTAGCTATGGTATATGCTGCATCATGGAATGTGCCAGTATTTATGGAAAATGAAATCATTAAAGACCATATAGATTTAACTGTAATGCCTTTAATAAAAGAACGTGCTGCCACTATTCATGGATTATCAAATGCCATAGCAGCTAATTCTAAACATAAGGATGAGGCATGGGACTTTGTAAAATTCTTAGGAAGTAAAGAAGCAAATGAAGTATGGGCTAAGTCTGGAGCAGTAATTCCAGCTCATAAAGAGGTACTAGATATCTGGGAATCTTCGTATCCAGATATTAACTTAAAAGCTTTTGTTGATGAACTAGATTATGCAGTTATGTATCCAGTTTCAATGAATACTTCAAAATGGAATGATGTAGAAACTGAGTATATTAAGCAAATGTGGAATAGGGGTATAACTGTAGAAGAAGGATTAAAGAAAATAGCTGAGTTAATGAATGAGGCTTTAACTAAAGAACAATAATAGTTTAAATTTTGTCGATTAGCCTTGTAATAAACAGGGCTAATTGATTCTTAGATTGTAAAAGCCCTTACCAACTTGAACTATATTCTGCGAGGGGCTTATTATAGAAGGAGGATCACATGAAAGCTAATACTGATATTAAAAACAACCAGAACAATAAGGCCTTAAAGGCATCTGGAAAAAGAAAGCTTAATGATCTTTTTTGGGGATATTTATTAATTTTACCAACAGTGCTGGGACTTGCAGTATTTTATATAGCTGCATTTTTTCAAAACTTATACTATAGTTTTACAAACCTAGGGGCCTTTGGTAAATATAAGTGGGTTGGAATGGAAAACTATATAAATGTGTTTTCTGACCCTAAGGTACCACAGGCTCTAATAAATACTGTTAAGTTTACAGTTATTAGTGTACCTATTAGTATTATCATATCTTTATTTATAGCTACATTATTAAATTCAAAAATAAAGGGACTATCATTGTATAGAACTTTATACTTTTTACCAGCTGTTACTATGCCAGCAGCCATTGCCATGATGTGGAAATGGTTATATAACGGACAGTATGGATTACTTAATCAGTTGCTAGCTAAAGTGGGAATTGAAGGACAGGCTTGGATTGCAGACCCTAAATTTGCCATGGGAGCTTTAATTGTTGTAGGAATATGGAGTTCATTAGGAATGAAGATTATATATTTCCTAGCTGGATTACAAGGCATACCTAAGGCATATTACGAGGCAGCAACCATAGATGGAGCAGGTCCTATTAAACAATTTTTTTCCATAACACTTCCTTCTTTAACACCAACTATATTCTTTGTAATGATAACTTCACTAATTGGTGCACTTCAAATGTTTGATTTAATATTTTTAATGATTAGTAAAACTAGTTTAGCCGTAGATAGTACCATGTCAATAGTATATTTATTTTATAAATATGCCTTTGAATTCCAAGAAAAAGGATATGCTTCTGCCATATCAATTGTATTATTTATGATAATCTTGGTTATTACTGCAATTCAATTAAGGCTACAGAAAAAATGGGTAAACTACTAGAAGTGAAGGGAGTAGGAATATGAAGGAAATTTCATCTAATAAAAAAAGAATGCAAATCAACAAAATAATTATACATCTGTTACTTATTTTAGGTGCGATTATAACTATAATACCATTTGTTTGGATGATTTTAACATCATTTAAAACTTTAGGTGAATCAACAATTATTCCTCCTACAATATTTCCCAAACAAATGCAATGGGAAAACTATAAGGAGGCTATGAGAACTCTAGAGAAGTCAAACATATGTGACACAGACCTCTGAAAAATTTTCTCTGAATAATGCTGTGGTTTTCTTAAATTGCTAGTAATTATTTTGTCAAGGAGGAAAGCGATAGCGATCCTTGATTAAATAATTATTAGTAATACCATCTTAAGCAGCATTTTTAGAGAAGTACTCCTCAACTATTTCATTTGGCGTCTTAAAGTTAAGAATTTTCCTTGCTATGTTATTGTATTTGTTACTATATCTTCTAAATGACTTCTCCATTTCTTTATAGCTACTAAACCGTCTTCTGCTGTAGAATAATTCATTATCTATCCTATGACTACGCTCTACTATACCATTTTGCCATGGTGAATATGGACGAATACGTTTGTGTTTTATATCTAGCTTTTCTAAATACTTTTCAAATCTAGTTTTCTTATTTGTAATATCTTGATCATTAACAAATTCGATTCCATTATCAGTTTGAACCAATTCAACTTTAAATCCTAATTTATCTTCTAATCGTGTTAAAAAGTTAGATGTACTATATGTGCTAAGTTCATTAACTAATTCTAAATATCTCTTTCTTGAATATTCATCAATAGCTGTTATTTGGTAGTATCTGCTATGATTACTTGCAAAGCCAATACATTCATTTGGAACATACTTTACATCTATTTGTACTCTTTCCCCTGGATAAGTAGCAAGGTTTTTATGATAGTTAGATTTAGGATAGCTCACTCTTTTCTTTGCTACATTTAATTTCATTTTTCTTATCTGTCTACACATAGAATCATAGGTTCTTTTATACCCTGCATCTCTTAACTTACGATATATCTGTGCATAACCTTCATGCTGATGGTATCGATGCTTATATCTTATTAAATCTAACTCTTCTTGAGTATGTTGATTAGGATGTGACTTTGGTCTTGTACTTCTATTGGCCAAGGATTTTACATCACCATCATATCTTTTTCTCCAGCGTTGAACTTGCTGACGGCTGGTATGGTATTTTCTAGCTGCCTTAGCATTATTATCATGTTTAATTGCATATTTAACTACCCTTTGACGAAATCTCATCTCTTCTGTTATAATTGTTTTCATAAGGAAAGATCCCTCCGATTTTTGTTTGTTATGGTAAACAACATTATATCAGAGGTCTTTCCTTTTTTCATATTTACTTGTCACAAATGTATTGTCTCATATCAAAAACTATAAGGAGGCTATGAGAACTTTACCTTATGGAAAGTTTTATTTCAATACTATTGTTTATACAATGCTGACAACTATAGGACAAATTGTATTTTGTTCCATGGCAGGATATGCCTTTGCAAGAATTGATTTTAAAGGTAAGAACTTTATATTTGTATTGATTTTGTCTGTATTAATGGTACCAGGACAAATATTTTTAATACCACAGTTTATGATTATGAAAAAGCTAGGATTACTAAACTCTATTACTGCACTAGTGCTTCCAGGTCTATTTAGTGCCTATGGAACTTTTCTTATGAGACAATTTTATATGGGAATTCCAAAAGAATTGGAAGAGGCAGCTCGTTTAGATGGATGTAATCATTTTACAATATTTTGGAAAATAATGACTCCATTGGTGAAGCCAGGAATAGCAGCCCTTGCTATTACAGCTTGTTTATATTGTTGGAACTCATTGATGTGGCCTTTAATAGTAAATACATCTATAGATAAAATGACATTATCAGCAGGATTATCAACTTTAAGTGGTCAGCACGGAACAAACTTCCCTGTTGCAATGGCAGGTACTGTACTGGCAGTATGGCCTATGATAGTATTATTCGCTATCTTCCAAAAACACTTTGTTGAAGGAATGGCATCTACCGGTTCGAAAGGTTAAGAGTTTAATATATGTTAGGAGGAAGAAAAAATATGTCAAAGATAAGAGTAGCTTTAATAGGTGCAGGTCAACGTGGAAAGGATATATATGGAAATTACGCTCTTTTACATCCAGAAAATATAGAGTTTGTAGCAGTTGCAGAACCCAATAAATTAAAAAGAGAAGAATTTTGTAAAAAACATAATATAAGTGATGAATGGGCTTTTGAATCATATGAGGAACTTTTTAGTAAGGACAAATTTTGTGATGCAGTAATAATTGCTACACCAGACAATACTCATTTTGTACCAGCAAAATTAGCCTTAGAAAAACAATATCATATATTACTTGAGAAACCAATGTCAAATAGACCAGAAGAAGTTGCTGTATTTGTCAACCGAAATTTCCCCCATATTTTACTCCAAAATTCCTCTAGTTGGATAAAAAAATTATTGCTCTTCTAACCAAAGCTGTGTTTCTTTAAATCTATAAGAATTTCCATTCATATTAACTATATATGATTTATGTGTAAGCCTATCTATCATAGCAGCTGTCATTACTGGGTCTTTAAATATTTCATCCCATCTTTCAAATGATAAATTAGTTGTAATTATTGTTGACTTCCTTCCTGCTCTTAATGAGAGATAAGTAAATAATAATTCTGAAGCCTCTTTATCAAAGGAGATATATCCTAATTCATCTGCTATTATTAAATCATACTTTTCAAAACGTTTTTCAAAGGCCCTAAGTGTTTTCTCTGATCTGCTTTCTTTTAATTCATTTACAAGTAAAGGGATTGTTGTAAATAATACCTTGTAACCCTTTGTACAGGCTTTAATACCTATTCCTATAGCCATATGTGTTTTTCCTGTTCCAGGATTACCAGCTAATATTATATTTTGCCCTGTTTTTATAAAGTCTAAGGATGAAAATACCTTTACTTTATCCCTTGCGTCTTGTGGTAAGTCCTCTAGACTTAAATCTTCTAGATATTTTTTATATGGAAATCTTGCTTGTCTAATTCTACTTTTTATCCCATTAGTTTTTCTTAAGTCGTACTCATTTTCAAGTATTGATAAAAGAAAATCTTCATATGTTAAATTTCTTATATTTGCTTCATTAATTTCTTCTTCTACACTTCTATTTATATATGGAAGCTTTAGCTCCTTTGCTAGATTTTTAATATTTTCTTTAGCCATATTCTTTTTCATATTATCAAAGCTCCTTTATCAAATTCTATACTTGAATTGTTTAATAGTTTTCCATAATCACTTAGAATTAGCTTTGATTGCTTTTCTATTTCTGTATTTTTATATTTATTTTCCTCCATGGCTTCATTTTTTCTATAACATAAAAGTTTTATTTTTTCTGTATCTATATTTAAAGGACTTATTTTTTCTAATTCTTTTATAATCTTTTCTATTTTCTCTAAATCTTCTTTTGAAATTAATTCAATTAGGTCTATGAAATCTCTTGGATTTTGTGTATAATATTTATTATAGATGTTTTGAAGCTTGGAATTCATTTGACGCATGGCTGTGCTGTTATGAATTGCCCCAGGCTTCTTTTTTAATGTATTTAAATAATGTTTTATTTCTATATCCCATGTACTTAATCCAAAACTTCTTTTATGTTCTGCTACCTTATTATTTTCATGGTAGATTATTATCTTGTTTGGATATACCTTTGTCATTACAAACTTTCCCACTAGATAGTCTGGTACTGAGTATTTATTTTCATCTATTGTTATTACTGAGTATTTATTTACTCTTAATTCTATTAATCTTGAAATATCATAAGTAGGCATAAGTTTTATTAAGTAGGGGACTTCCTCTATTAATATATCTTTTGCTGTTTTGTTTTCATTATATTTTTGTTCTTTTGAATTTAATTTAATTAATTCTTCTTCCAGATATTTATTGGCCTCCTCTAATGTTTCAAATTTATCTTTTTTACTAAATGCTTTTCTTCTTACATACTCTACTGATCTTTCAACATGTCCCTTTTCATTTCCACGTCTAGCATTACAAAATCTATAGTTAAAGCCATAGTACATAGATAATTTTAAAAGTTCTTCTGTTGGTTCTTTTTCAGTTTTTGTTACAAATCTTTTAACTGCCACTTTCATATTGTCATAAACTATTTCCTTGTGAACACCTCCTATATGGTTAAAAAACCTAACATGAGAGTCTAGAAAACTTTCCATTTTTTGATTTTGATAAAGGTATGCAAACCTGTAATTACCTTTAGCTGTTACCATTACAGCCATTTGTATGTTTTTATCTTCACCATCTATTTCTAATTTAACATGACCCCAGTCAAATTCAACCACATGACCTAATTCATATTCTTGTCTGATGTATGCTTCCTTTTTTTCATTTAACTTATTTCTGATATAGTTACAAACCGTTGAATAACTAATATTATGTCCTTCATCAATTAAACAACTATGTATATCTATATTTTTCTTTTGTTGTTTACCCTTACCCGTACTTCTTTTTTCCCGGTTTTCCTCTAGATAGAAATCTATCTTATCCATTATTACTTCAGTTAACTTTATCTTAGTTCTGTTGCTTGAATCATATTTTGGTGACTCTACTATTTCCTCAGTTAGCATTAATTTATCACCTTCCCCACTCAATAATTTAGATCTACTTTCTTCATATTCCCTAATATATTTTCTAATTGTCTTTCTATCAAATCCTGTATTTCTATGAATTTCCCATTGAGAATTTCCTTTTAAAAATCCGTCTATTATTATTCCTTGTTTATCCATTAAACTTATCATCCCCTAACCCCCTATGAATTGTCATAGGGATATTATATATTTCCTCTAGAGGAATTTTCAATTATTATTTGGGGTACTTTTAGGATATCATAAACAGTTGCAGAACTTGGAAAACTTGCTAAACAAAATAGTAAAGTATTTATGATATGCCATGTTTTAAGATATACTCCTTTTTATTCTAAACTTAAGGAACTGATTAATAGTGGAGTAATTGGTAAAGTTATATCTATTCAACATAATGAAAATATAGGGTATTATCATTTTGCACACAGTTTTGTTAGAGGAAACTGGAGAAATAGTGATGAATCAAGTCCTTTAATATTACAAAAGAGCTGTCATGATATGGATATACTTTTATGGCTAGTTAATAGTGATTGTACAGATATAGCATCCTTTGGAGAATTAAGTCATTTTACACTGGAAAATAGACCAGAAGGTGCATCTGATCGTTGCGTAACTTGTAAGGTTGAGAATGAATGTCCTTATTCAGCGTTAAAACTATATTATGATAACATTGGTAGATGGCCGACTTCTGTAATAACAGAAATTCAAACTAAGGAAAATGTTGATAAGGCTTTAGAGGAAGGACCTTATGGCAGATGTGTTTTTGGAGGCTGTGATAACAATGTAGTTGATCATCAAGGAACTGTATTAAATTTTGAAAACGGAGTAACTGTTGTATTCAATCTTTCTGCATTTACAAATAAAGTTCATAGAAATATTAAGATAATGGGTACTATGGGAGAAATCATAGGCGATGATGTTAAAAATGAAATTGAAGTACAATTATTTACTTCAAATGAAAAGAAAGTCATAACACCAAAAGTAGTATCAGGTGGTCATGGTGGTGGAGATACTGGTATTATGGAAGACTTTATATCACTGGTAAAATCTGATGCAAATTCAGAAACAGGTTTAACTTCTGCCAGCATTTCAGTACAAAGTCATATGATGGCCTTTGCAGCAGAAGAAGCTAGAAAAACTAAGAAAGTAATAAATACAAAAGATTATACTAATGGATTTTAATTGGGGGTTTGGACTTGTTATATTTAGGAGTTGATGGGGGAGGAACTAAAACTGCATTTGTCTTAATAAATGGTAAAGGCAAGATATTAGCCTATAATATAAAGCCAACTTGCCACTATAAACAATCATCACTTAAAAACTTTGAAAATGTAATAAGACAAGGGATAAAAGATATTTGTAATGAAGCTAAAATATCTATAGAGGAAATTAATTATGTGTTTTTAGGAATTCCTGGTTTTGGAGAGACTAAAAAAGACATTCCTCTAATATCAAATATTTTAAAAGAGATATTAAATGATGTTCCATTTACTTGTGACAATGATGCAGTTGCTGCTTGGGCAGGATCATTGGCTTGCAAGGCTGGAATAAATATGGTCGCAGGTACAGGTACTATTGCATTTGGAATGAATAAAGAAGGACATTTTACTAGAGCAGGTGGATGGGGACATTTCTGTGGTGATGAGGGATCGGCTTATTGGATAGGAAAAAAAGCCATAGAAATATTTAGCAAGGAATCTGATGGGAGAATTAGTAAGACTCTCCTTTACAATATATTAAGAGAAGAATTAGATATAGAAAATGATTTTGACCTAATAGATATTGTCATTACTAAGCTATCTATGAAAAGAGATGAAATTGCAAAACTTTCAAAGATAATATATAAAGCTGCCTTAGAAAATGATACTGAAGCTATTAAGGTTTTTGAAGAAGCAGCTTTTGAACACTACCTTACTATAAAATCTGTAATCAATCAGTTAAATCTACAGGATGAGGAAATACTTATTTCCTATTCAGGTGGTGTATTTAATGCAGATAGTTTTGTATTAGAACCTTTAAAAAAATATTTAGAGGAACATGGAAAGGTTAAATTAATGAAACCTATTTTACAGCCAATAACTGGTGCAGCATTATATGCAAAGATAATAGATTCAAATAAGTATGAAGAATCTGTAGTACTTACCTTAAAAGAAGAAGAAATAAAATGGAAGATTTAACCTAAGATATTGAGAAGGGTGGATAAGAATGGCAGGATTAGTTTTTAAAAATGTATATAAGATATATCCAGGAGATGTAGAAGCTGTTAAGGAATTTAACTTAGAAGTTAAAGATAAGGAATTTGTAGTATTCGTAGGACCTTCAGGATGTGGTAAATCTACAACTTTAAGAATGCTTGCAGGACTTGAGGAAATTTCAAAGGGAGAAATATATATTGGAGATACTTTAGTTAATGATGTTCCCCCGAAAGATAGAGATATTGCTATGGTATTTCAAAACTATGCCCTTTATCCTCATATGACAGTTTATGATAATATGGCCTTCGCCCTTAAATTAAAAAAATATCCTAAAGATGAAATCAATACTAGAATTACAGAGGCAGCGAAGATACTAGGAATTGAAGAATATTTAGATAGAAAGCCTAAGGCACTTTCTGGAGGACAAAAACAAAGGGTAGCTCTTGGAAGAGCAATTGTAAGAGATCCACAAGTATTTCTTATGGACGAGCCTTTATCTAATTTAGATGCAAAGCTTAGAGTCCAAACTAGGGCAGAAATAATAAAGCTCCACGAAAGATTAGAGACTACTTTTATATATGTAACTCATGACCAGATAGAAGCCATGACCATGGGAGATAGAATTGTAATAATGAAAGATGGTGTAATACAACAGGTAGATATACCACAAAACGTATATCAAAATCCAGCAAATGTTTTTGTAGCTGGGTTTATAGGAAGTCCTCAAATGAATTTTATGGAAGGAGTATTAATCTCTGAAGGGGATAACTATAGTATTAAAATAGATGATATTAGACTTAATATTTCCAAAGAAGTAGGTAAAGGATTAGCTGATAAAGGATATTTAAATAAGGCTATAATCATAGGTATAAGACCTGAACATATTTATAACGAAACAAGAAAAACTCAAATAGAATTAAATGGTTTTGTAGAATTAATTGAAATGTTAGGCTCTGAGAAATATGTATATATTAAATTAGGAAAATATCAATTGATTTCAATAATAGATTCAGATATAAATATAGAAAATCATAAAGATATAAAAATATACTTTGACGAAATAAAGCTACACTTTTTTGATAAAGATACGGAATTAGCAATAAAATAAATTAATAACTGGGAGATGTAAATCCATGGATATTGTATCAAATAGAGAAATGTTAATAGAAGCGAGAAAAAACAAATATGCTGTTCCTGCTTTTAATATTCACAATCTAGAAACTATGAAAGGAGTAATAGAAGCAGCTTATGAACTTAAGTCTCCTCTGATAATTGCTACAACTCCAGGAACTGTAAAATATGCTGGATTAGAATTTTTAGTTGCCATGGCTAGAGCGGCAGCGAAAAAATATGATATTCCCATAGCACTACATTTAGATCACTGTACAGATGTAGAATTATTAAAACAATGTATTCAAGCAGGATATAAATCAGTAATGATAGATGCTTCTCTAAAGTCCTATGAAGAAAATATAAGTATTACAAGGGAAGTAGTTAAGTATTCCCATAGATATGAAGTTAGTGTAGAGGCAGAATTAGGACTAGTAGGTGGACAAGAAGATGATAGAGATATAGATGAAAAGGATACTACTCTTACAGATCCACATATCGCCTTAGATTTTATACAAAGGACAAATGTAGATTCCTTAGCTGTTGCCATAGGAACTGCTCATGGAGTCTATAAATCTGAACCTAAATTAGATTTTGAAAGATTAAGTAAAATTAATAGTATGGTAAGCATACCTCTTGTACTACATGGTGCATCTGGTGTACCTCACGAAAGTGTAATAAAGGCAGTAGAAAATGGAATTAGTAAAGTAAATATAGCGACAGAACTAAAAATACCATTTGCTGAAGCCATTAAGGAATATTTTAAAGAAAATCCATCTGCAAATGATCCAAGATATTATTTAACTCCGGCTAAGGATATGGTAAAGAAAATAGCCATGGAAAAAATAAAAGTCTGTGGAAGTGCAAATAGATATTAAAACTTATAAGGAGGAATATAGTTGATTTTAACTATTACTTTAAATCCTTCTATTGATAGAAGATATGATGTAAAAGATTTTGAAAAAGGAAAGATATTTAGAACTAATGAATATCAATATACAGCTGGTGGAAAAGGTATCAATGTGACTAAGGTAATAAATACCTTTGGAGATCCAGTTTTAGCTACAGGATTTTTAGGTGGCAGAAATGGAACATATATAATAGATAAACTGGCTAAAATGAATATAGAAAATGATTTTATATTTATTAATGGAGAGACTAGGTCTTGTATTAATATAGCATCAAGTGATGGAAGTAATACAGAAATACTTGAATCTGGTCCCACTATAGATGAAGAAGAATTAAATAAGTTCTACCAGCTATATGATAGTCTATTGGATAAATGTAATATAATATGTGCATCTGGAAGTTTGCCTGATGGATTACCAGTAGATATATATAATGAACTAATAAAAAGAGCCAATAAAAAAGAGAAAAAGTTTATTTTAGATACCAGTGGTAAGCCTTTAACAAAAGGTATAATCGAAAGACCATATTTGATAAAACCTAATAAAGAAGAGCTAAGTAAACTCATAGGCAGAAATATAAACTCTGAAGAAGATATTATTAGAGGTGTAAAGGGTTTTATTGAAAATGGCATAGAAGTAATATGTATATCATTAGGAGATAAGGGAGCATTGGTATTTAATAATGAATATATGTATAGAGTAGATATTCCCAAGGTGGCGGTTATGAATACTGTAGGCTCTGGAGATTCTATGGTTGCAGGATTTGCAGTATCCTTATTAAGAGGATATGATTTCGAAAGTATGTTAAGATTATCTTCTGCTTGTGGAACTGCAAATGCCATGGAGTTGGAAACTGGTAAAGTAGACTTAGATAATGTGGATAAGTTAATCAATATGATAAAAATTGAAAAAATAAAAATATAATTATACAAAATACAAGTTAAAATGCTTATGGCTAAATTGGTTATAGGCATTTTTTATCTAAATTTACATAGATATATGATTAAGTTTAGATAAAAGAGGTAAAGAGTTATATTAGAGGTAATTATTTAGGATTATATGGAGGCGAGTTTATGTTAATAAAAAACGTAGATATTATTACTCCTTATGAAGTTTTAAAGGGATATGGAGTTTTAGTAGAAAATGGACAAATAGTAGATATAGATTTGGAAGAAAAGTTTAGGATGGGAGAATATGAAACAATTGATGGAGATGGAAATTATCTTAGTCCAGGATTTATAGATATTCATAACCATGGAAACAAAGGCTTTGATATAATGGATAGTAGTGAGGAAGCCTTAGATGAAATTGGGAAATATCATATTTCTAATGGCGTAACATCTTATTTAGGTACTGTAATTACTTCCTCCTATGATAATATAATGAATGCAATAGAAAATATAAATAATTATAAAAATAAACATAATATATCCCGGATTATAGGTGTGCACTTAGAAGGGCCATTTTTTGATTTAGGAAAAAAAGGTGCTCAACCAGAGGAACATATTAAAACTCCAGATTTAGATAAGATAAAATCCATAGTAGATATGGCAAAGGATAAAATGAAAATGGTATCTATAGCTCCAGAGTTGGAAGGTGCATTAGATATAATAAAATATTTAAAAGCAAGAAATATAACAATAGCCATGGCTCATACAAATGCAACCTTTGAAGAGACTAAAAAGGGCATAGCCTGTGGAGTAACTGTGGCTACTCATTTATACAATGGCATGAGAACTTTTAATCATAGGGAGCCTGGAGTCATAGGAGCTTCCCTTGAAGATGATAGAGTATATTGTGAGATAATCTATGACAGAATCCATTTACACGATGGAGCTGTAAATATTGCTTTAAAAATGAAAGGGTATGATAAAATAGTATTGGTTTCAGATGCCATGAGGGCAGCTGGACTTGAAGATGGAGAATACGAACTAGGCGGGCAAAAGGTTAATGTTTCAAAAGGAGCAGCAAGGCTAGAATCAGGAAGCTTAGCAGGATCTACTCTTAATATGCAAAAGGCTGTATACAATATGGTAAATTTTTTAAACATTCCTATTTATGAAGTAGTAAAAATGGCTAGTTTAAACGCTGCAAAAACTGTAAAATTAGATGATAAATTAGGAAGTATAGAAATAGGTAAAAAAGCAGATTTAATTATTTTTGGCAGAGATATAAATATTAAAAATGTTATATTAGATGGAAAACTAGTCATATAATAAAAGCATCCATATGGATGCTTTTATTATATGAAACTTATCTAAATATATGGTAATATGGTATTAATGAAAATATATTTGATTAGATCTCGAGGTGGAATATGGAAGATAACATATTAGGTGAAATTTATCAACAAAATACAGATAACGAAATTAGAAAATCAATAGGGCAATATTATACACCTAATTTTATTATTAAATATATATTGGAAAATACAATTGGTAAAGTAAATGTGATAGACAACCCATATACTAGAATAATTGATATTTCTTGTGGTGCAGGATATTTTTTGACTGCATCCTATGATATTTTAAAAGAGAAATTTTTATTAAATCTAGAGAAAATAAGGCATAAGTATGGAAATCATAACTATATCATAGAGAAAGATGAGAAAAGGATAAAAATAAGAGGAATAGACTATTGGAAGAAAGAAAACATCCACTATCATATACTAAAACACTGTATCTATGGCGCTGATAAAGATAAGGTAGCTGTTTATTTAACTAAATTGGCTTTGCTATCTAAAGAAAAGGTAAATTATAAAATAGATTTAAATATTGTAGAATGTGATAGCTTAGTAAGGTGGGAAAACAATGTTATGGATTCAGAGGATTATAACAAACTAAAGGAATTCTGGAGTAAAAAATATGATATTTCCATAGGTAATCCACCATATATTGGACATAAGCAGTTAAGTGTAGGATATAAAAAATGGTTATTAGAAGAATATAAGGATGTATTTAAAGATAAATCAGATATTTCCTTTTGTTTTTTTCAGAGAATACTAGAAATTTTAAGTTCCACAGGAATATCTGGAATAATAACTTCTAGATATTTTATGGAAAGTCCTACAGGGAGAGAGCTAAGATTATATTTAAGGGAAAATGCAAATATTGTTGAAATAGTAGATTTCTATGGAGCTGAAATTTTTAAAGATATTAAAGTTGCAACTGCCATATATTTATTTGAAAAATATAAATCCATAGGTAATAACATAACAGTACATAAATTAATTGATGATAAATATAAATTTAGTGATTTAAAGAATTTGAGATTAGAAATAGATTCAAATTTATTTAATAGCTTTCAAGTAGAACAGGATAATTTGGAATTAAATAGATGGATGTTGGTATCTAGAGAAAGCTTAAATATATATAAAAAAATAGAAAGAAAGACTAGATATAGATTGGGAGATATAGCAACTTCTTTTCAAGGGATCATAACTGGATGTGATAAAGCATTTGTGTTAAATAGGGAAGAGGTACTATTAAATAATATAGAAAAAGACTTACTTAAAAAATGGATAAAAAATAGTAATATAGAGAGATATAATATTTTAGATAATGACCTGTTTTTAATTTACTCTGATTTAATAAAGAAAGAAAAGACTTATCCTAATAGTATAGAATTTATTAAAGTCCATAAAGAAAGATTGAAAAATAGAAGGGAATATAAAACCGGAAACAGAAAATGGTATGAATTACAATGGGGTAGAGATAGTAATTTATTTGAACAGCCTAAGATAATATTTCCATATAAATCTAGAAACAATAGATTTGCTATAGACTATAATAATCTATATTATAGTGCAGATATATACTCTTTAATTATTAAAGATGAATATAAAAATAAAATAACTCTTGAGTATTTAGTTGGATTACTTAATTCTAATATATATGAATTTTATTTTAAATTATTTGCAAAAAAAATGGGAAAAGGAATTTATGATTATTATCCTAACTCCATAATGGATTTAAAAATAATTACCGAGGAAATAATAGAAGATATAAGTATAAAGGTCAAAGAAATAATGAAACTAAAAAGCAAAGATAATATGGAAACTCAAGAGAAGATATGGGATTTAGAAAAAGATATAGACAAAATTATAGGAAAATACTTTGAATTTAATGAAGAAGACCATAGAATAATAAATAACACACAAATGAAGCCATGATATTATCATGGCTTCATTTGTGTGTGCGTGTCATAAAATTAATATATACTTAACAACTCCTCAATAAGGAGAAAATAAGCTATTTACAAAAAAGATAAAAAGACAGAGAGATAAAATGACATATATAAAACATATCACATTATCTCCCTGTCCTTGTATCTGAAAGTTTCCTCATAATATACATATATGAATTGCTTCTTCGATGCTTGATTTAACAAGTCTCTCCAGGGAACGCGTCTGACTATTGTTAAGAACCTGAGAGTTTCAGAATAAGTTTAGTGATATAATTATTCTTTGCTCCTACGGTTATCTAATTAGATATTTCCAATAATCTTCATTCGCTTATTAAGTTTTCTTACAATTATTATATTAGCATATAATTTTAATAATTGCAAGTAAAAAATAAATTATTTTAAATTATACAGTTTAGAAATAAAATCCTGGTTCATGAATAAAATAAGTAATAGTAAGAGTTATATGTTCTATTTGAATTTATTATCAGTTGATAATAAGTTCTATCTTCGAAAACCTATTGAAATACCTAAGGAATATGTGTACAATGGTATTATCATTATCAATAATAAAATATGAAAGGTATGAAGCATATGGAAAATTATAAACTAGGTGTCAAAACTTCTTGGATAACAATTATAGTTAATATTATTTTGGCAGTTTTTAAAATTATAGCAGGGATAGCAGGAGTTAGTAGTGCTATGATTGCAGATGGAGTACATACTTTATCTGATATTTTGACTACTTTTGTAGTTTTGTTAGGGTTAAAAATATCTTCTAAGGAAGCTGATAAAGGTCATCCCTACGGACATGAGAAATATGAATCTGTATTTGCAAAACTTTTAAGTATATTACTATTATTAACAGGTGTATTTATAGGCTATGAATCTATTAAAATTTTAATTAGTGGTGAAATTAGGACTCCAAAGATAATTGCACTTATAGTTGCTTTTTTATCTATTATAGTTAAAGAAGGTATGTATTGGTATACTATTAAAGTAGCTAAGAAAATAAAAAGTATATCTATGGAGGCTGATGCTTGGCATCATAGATCAGATGCTTTTTCTTCCGTTGGTACATTTGCAGGTGTACTTGGAGCTAGATTAGGTTTTCCAGCTTTAGACCCTATTGCAGGAATAATAGTATCTTGCTTTGTAATAAAAGTAGGAATTGATTTATATATAAAATCTATTAAAGAGTTAGTAGACGAATCTGCCAGTGAGGAAATCATAGAAACTATTAAGAAAAAGACCGAATCCACAGAGGGTGTTAGAGGAGTGAAAGAATTAAAAACTAGAATGTTTGGAAATAAAATTTATGTTGATATAGAAATTTTTGTGGACTCTAATATTACTGTTGAAAAAGGCCATGAAATTTCTGAAAAAGTTCATGACAAATTAGAAAAAGATATTGCTGATATTAAACATTGTATGGTTCATATTGAGCCGTTTAAATAAATTAAGAAAAATTGTAATAATTTTGTAATAATTGAGTTGCATCATCTAATATAATATAATATAATAATCTTATATTTGAAATCTAATATAGGGAGTGTTCATATTGAATAATAGAAAACACAAGCTACCAGTAACAATTGCAGGGATATGTCTCATTGGTTTAATTGGATTTAAAGATACTGGGATATTTGTTAAGGAATATATTAGTATAGATGACGCTACTCAAGTTGCATTTAATGAAGAAAAAGTAACTATTATTGGAGAAAAAGAAGATGAAATATATGAAATAGCAAGGAATGAAACAATAAGAACTAATAAAACTTCACAGAAGTATAGAGTGAAAGTTGATACATACATTCTGGACAAGCCAGAAGCAAAGCCTATTAGAGTTTTGAGAGAAGAAGAGATTCTGCAAATTCTTAAATTTGAGGATGACTACTATGGATTATTTAATACAGAGGATGGCATTGATGGTTATGTAAAATTATCAGATTTAGAGGCAATTGTAGAGGAAAATACTTCTTACGGAGTTTCAAAAGTAGATAAGGTACTAACAGATAATGATTTATTTTATACTTTGATAAAAGGCGAAACAGTTGCTATAAAAGATTTTAAAGATAATATTTATACTATTGTAGATGAAGAAGGAAATGAGTTTAAGGCTAAAGAGAGCTATATTGACTTGAGAAGACAAAAAGAAAGAGCAACAAGAGGAAATATATCCAGAAGAGGATCTTCTGTCACTAAAATAGTTCAAGCTGCTTATGCAGAATTAGGAAAACCTTATGTAGCAGGAGACACTGGGAAAAGAGGATATGACTGTTCTGGGCTTACATATTCTATTTATTTAAATACATTAGGAATAAAACTTAATAGATCTTCTAGTTCTCAAGTATCTGATGGGGTGGAAATAAAGCGAGAAGAGCTTGTACCAGGTGATTTAGTATTCTTTAGAACATCTGGAAAAGGAATAGGTCATGTAGGAGTATATATTGGGGATAACAATATGATACACGCATCTTCTGGCAGAAGAGAAGTTATGGTATCATCTTTAGATGAAGCTTATTATAAGCAAAGGTATGTAACGGCTAGAAGAATTATAAATAATTAATTGAAAAAAATACATTGAAAATTGTAGTGATTTTTGATGTATTTTTTTATTAACTGAACTTATGAAGGGAATTGTTAGAATATTCTTGTTTACAGTAGGTTGATATGTTATACTCTAGTTAAATTTTAATAAAATATTTTAAAAGGGGATGGAAAAATGATTGCATTGCTAAAGTTTTCGCCAATATTTTTACTAGCTGGACTTATGATGGTGAGCAATATTGAGGTGTTAGATTTTTTAGGGATTAGTTTAGACATTTTGGTTATAGCACCTATTGCAACTGTTTATGCAGCGATAATTGCTGCCGTAACAGAAAAATACAAACTAAATGAAATCGTAGATGCAGCAGTGGATAATGTTAAGGAAATGCAGTTGGTCTTTTTTATTCTTATGCTTGCCTATGCCATGGCAGAAGCATTTATGTCAACTGGAGTTGGAGCAGCAATTATTAATATGGCATTAGGATTAGGAATTACAGGAAAGACTGTTGCAGTAATAGCATTTATTGTTTCAGCAATACTATCAATTGCAACTGGAACATCATGGGGAACTTTTGCAGCTTGCGCACCTATTTTCTTATGGCTAAGCCATATAGTACAGGGAGATGTGATTATCACTGTTGGAGCAATAGCAGGTGGAGCTTGTTTTGGAGATAATATAGGACTTATATCAGATACTACTGTAGTTAGTTCAGGAATTCAAGAAGTAGAAGTTATCCATAGAAT
This sequence comes from Tissierella pigra, assembly GCF_018917845.1. Classification (NCBI taxonomy): domain Bacteria; kingdom Bacillati; phylum Bacillota; class Tissierellia; order Tissierellales; family Tissierellaceae; genus Tissierella; species Tissierella pigra. The sequence goes on along the minus strand of NZ_JAHLPJ010000001.1, from coordinate 2,383,669 downwards.
TAGGCATCAAGGTGTCTGGTCTGGTCTATGTTTAATTGTAGCAGCAATTTTATTTGTTGTGGCAAGTTTAGGATTACCAGGTGAAGTTGGTAGTGCAGTCGATGCAATAAATCAAATTCCAGAAAGTGTATGGACTGCATTATCTGAAGAAAACCCAGCGGCAGTAGATTTGCTTAATCAAGTAAAAGAAGGAGTACCATTTTATATGGTTGTACCTCTAGTACTTGTTTTAATAGCTGCCATAAAGGGGATTCCTACTTTGGCTTGCTTAGGACTGGGACTGATTTCTTCCTATATATTTGGTATGGCTGCAGGTACAGTTGAAAATACTACCCAATTCTTAGGAATGTTGGAATCAGGATTTGCAGAAGCGGGTTCATGGGTAATAGTTATGATGATGTGGGTAGGAGCTTTTGGTGGAATAATGAACAAGATGAATGCATTTAAACCTATATCAGATTTAGTTTCAAGGCTAGTAAGGAATGTAAGACAATTAATGTTTGCAAATGGCATTTTATCCATATTAGGTAATGCAGCTTTAGCAGATGAAATGGCTCAAATAGTAACTATTGGACCTATTATAAAAGAATTGACTGATGAAAATGTGGAAGCAAGCGAAGAGGATATGTATAAACTTCGCCTAAGAAATGCTACTTTCTCTGATGCCTTAGGGGTATTTGGTTCACAGCTTATTCCATGGCACGTATATATTGCATTTTTTACAGGAATTGCTTCAGCCATATATCCGATTCATGAATTTATGGAGTTTGACTTAATTAAATATAACTTTATGGCATTTGTAGCCGTAGGTTCAATATTATTATTAACTTTAACTGGCTGGGATAGATTTATACCATTGTTTGGTATTCCAGCCGAACCAGATGTAAAGTTAAAAAGAAATATAAAAAAATGAAGATAAATTAATGAAAAGCATTTAAAACTTAAGTCATTTTTGAAGGTATTCTTGAATTTAAAACCTGATATGTTATAATTTGAATTATTACTACAATTTTTATAGATAATAGATGAAAGAGGTGTTGTGAAGTGGCAGAGATTTTAAAAGGTAACGTTGTTGCAGCTGGAATCAAGGAAAAGATGAAAAAAGACATTGAAGAACTGGCTAAGATAGGTAAAGTGCCTACACTAGGTATTGTAAGATTAGGAAATAATCCAGATGATATTTCCTATGAAAAAAGTATAATCAAAAATTGTGATACCATAGGTATACAATCTAAAGTTTTTGAAAGAAATACTGATATGACAACTGAAGAATTAGTAGCTTTAATGGAAGAGCTAAATAAAGATAATTCCGTATCTGGAGTTCTTTTATTTAGACCTCTACCTAAACATATTGATGAGACAAAGATAAGAGAAGCTTTGTCACCTGCTAAAGATGTGGACTGTATGCACCCAATAAATTTAGCAAAGATATTTGAAGGAGACATGACAGGGTTTGGACCTTGTACTGCAAAAGCGGCTTTGGAAGTGTTATTATATAATGAAGTTCCATTGGAAGGAAAAAATGTGGTAGTAGTTAATAGATCTATGGTACTTGGTAAACCTTTAGTAATGATGTTACTTGAAAAAAATGCAACTGTAACTATTTGTCATTCTAGAACTAAAGACTTACATGAAATAACAAGTAAGGCAGATATAGTAGTAACTGCTTTAGGAAAGGCAAAATTCTTTGATAAGAAATATTTTAATGAAAAATCAGTATGTATAGATGTTGGAGTTAGTTTAGATAGTGAAGGAAAACTAAGTGGAGATATTAATTATCCAGAGGTATCTGAAATGGTATCTATGATAACACCAGTTCCAGGTGGTGTTGGTTCGGTGACTACATCTATATTATTATCCCATGTAGTTGATGCTTGTAAAAAAATGTAGATATAAATCGAAAAAAAAGAGTCAATATTGACTCTTTTTTTCATTTTAATACAAAAATAGTCAATATTCTTTGAAGGAGATTTGAATGCCTATATAGAATATATATAAATACAGAAGAAAAGACAGGAGGGGGTATTTTGTATCTATCAGTAGAAGAACATAACAATAATTTATTGGTACAGTTTAAAGGGGAATTGGATCATCACACCACAGAAAGTGTAAGGGAAAAAATAGACCAAAAGTATAATGATCTAAGGCTTAAAAATATAATATTGGATTTAAGAGGGTTGACTTTTATGGACAGCTCAGGAATCGGACTTATTATGGGAAGATATAGAAACTGTATAGAAAAGGCTGGAGGTATGGCAATAGTAAGTGATAATTCCTATGTAGAAAAGATGTTGAAAATGTCTGGACTCCTTAAAATAATTAATGTTTATCCAACAATTGAAAAAGCTGCTGAAAACTTATAAAGGAGATGAAGAAAGTGGAAAAGAATTATATGAAATTGGAGTTTCTAAGTAAATCTAATAATGAATCATTTGCAAGGGTTGTAGTGGCAGCTTTTGCATCTCAATTAGATCCTACATTAGAAGAATTATCAGACATTAAGACTGCTGTATCTGAGGCTGTAACAAATGCTATTATACATGGATATGAATATGGACAAGGATTAGTAATAGTTGAATCAAAAATTGAAGATAACGAAATAGAGATAATAGTTGAAGATAAAGGAATGGGAATACCAGATATAGTTAAGGCAAGGGAACCTTTTTATACATCTAAACCTAATATGGAAAGATCAGGTATGGGATTTACAGTTATGGAAACTTTTATGGATAGCCTTCAAGTAGAAAGTATCAAAGGACAAGGAACAAAAGTAAAGATGACTAAGAGATTTCAAATCCTTCCAGATAAGGAGTAGATACTATGAATACTAGTGGTGAAACTAAGGCCTTATTATCCCATGAAGAAACCATGGAGCTCATTAAGAAAGCTCAAGAAGGTAGTATGGAAGCTAAGGATACATTAGTATCCTATAATTTAGGATTGATTAGGTCTGTATTAAGGGGTTTTATGAACAGGGGATATGATGTAGATGATTTGTTTCAAATAGGAAGTATTGGACTCCTAAAAGCTATTGATAAGTTTGATATTTCCTTTGATGTTAGATTCTCCACCTATGCAGTACCAATGATAATGGGGGAAATAAAAAGATTTTTAAGAGATGATGGATTGGTAAAAGTAAGCAGATCTTTAAAGCAAACAGCAGCAAGGGCAAAAAGTGCAGAAGAAAAGTTACTTATGGAGTTAGGAAGGGAACCTACAATCCAAGAGATTTCCGATGAAATTCAAATACCTAAGGAAGATATAGTAATGGCATTGGAAGCATCATATCATCCGGACTATCTTTATGATGTTGTACATCAAAATGATGGCTCTCCATTATATTTAATTGATAAAATTAGCAATGAACCAGAGGAAAATAGAGATATAGTAGATAATATAGTTTTAAAGGAAATGCTAGAAAGACTAAAACCTAGAGATAGACAAGTCATTATCTTGAGATATTTTAAAGATCAAACTCAAACTGAGGTAGCAAACCAATTAGGTATATCTCAAGTACAAGTTTCAAGAATAGAGAAAAAAATCATAGAGGAAATGAGAAAAAATTTGGCAAAGGCATGATATATGATTTTTTGTATAAAAAAGTTGCTCTTATAAGAGCAACTTTTTTATATGTTTTTGCCTTTCATTCATTAGTTCATATAAATTAAGAATTTGTAAATTTTTCCTACTAAATAAGTTTCTGTATGAAAAAACAAATATGGTAAATAATAATTTCAGTGAGGTGATTATATTAATGTATAGATTTACCTATAAAAAGTTCATTACTTTGTTAATGATAGTATTAGTAATCATAGGAGGAGTTATTTGGTATAAAGAACAAACAGCTAATAAGGAAGCACCTAAAAGAGCTAATTTTGTACTAAATATAATAGAATTAGGTGAAGTAAATGGATAAAGAAAAAGTATATATAATTATCAGTAAAAAAGCAACTATTGATCCAGAGAAAGATTTATTATTAGAAGATATAGCAGAGGTATATAGCGAAAATACTAGTATAAAAAAAGATATTGAAATTCTTAGATTAAAGAAAAAGAACGTGGAAGAAGATTGGGATTACATAACTGCTAAAGATGTAGTAGAAAAGGTATTAAGTAAATATCCCAATATTGACCTAGATTTATTAGGTGAAGTAGAGACCTTAATAGAATATAAATCTAGGGGTAAAGAAAGACCTTTTTGGGAATTTATTAAAGTGGTCGCAGTATGTATTGTTTTATTTTTTGGAGCTAGTCTAGCCATAATTAACTTCCATGAAGATGTAAATACTAGAAAATCCATGAAAGAATTATACTATACTTTTACTGGAGAAGAAAAGGATAATCCTTTACTAATGGTAATTCCCTATTGTTTTGGTATTGGAATTGGAGTAATTACATTTTTTTCTAGAGTTTTTAGCTCTAGTAAAAGAAGGCAACAGGAGCCTGGGCCTATGGAAATTGAATTATTATTATATGATGAAGATTTAGAAAAGGATATATTGAACAATGTAAAGAAAAAAAAGAGTTAGCAAAAGAGGTGTAATATGTTTTTTAGATTATTAGCCTTGATATTAATTGCCTTTGGTGGCGGAATAACAGTTGGTGGTGCAATAACAGCTTTTCTTACTATACTGAAAATTGTACCTAGATTAGTGCAAATTACAGAAACGTGGAAACGGATTAATCTATATCAAAATATAATTATAGTTTCATTTATTGGATCTATAATAATCTATTTCTCAAATTTCAATTTAAGCTTACCTAAATTTGTAGTTGCACCAATTGGACTAGTATACGGAATATTCATTGGACTATTATCCTCTTCTTTAGCAGAAGTGCTGAATGTAATTCCAGTATTGTCTAAAAAAATCAAAATAAAAGATAATTTGAAATATACAGTATGGGCCTTATTAGGTGGAAAGGTAGTAGGAGCCTTAATATTTTGGTTATTTCTTAAATAGGAGATGAATTAAATGGAAAATATGAACAAAAAAGATTATCAAAAGTATGCAGAAAAAAAGATACCGAAACCAACTTATCTTAAAAATATAATATTAGCTTTTTTAGTAGGAGGAGCAATATGTACAGTGGGACAGATGGTGCGAGCGTGGTTAACTAAAAATGGATTAGATGAAAAATCTGTTGCTTCGGGAACAGCTATTATAATGGTTTTCATAGGTTCATTTTTAACAGGGCTTGGAGTATATGATAAAATTGGAAAAGTTGGAGGAGCGGGAGCGGCAGTTCCCATTACAGGATTTGCCAATGCAATAGTATCTCCTGCTATGGAGTTTAAAACAGAGGGTTTAATATTTGGTGTAGCAGCAAAGCTGTTTACAATAGCAGGACCAGTATTAGTTTATGGAGTAGGAAGTTCTATAGTAGTTGGAATACTACATTTATTATTTACGAGGGGAAGATAACTTATGGCAATAAAAAGAATTGGTTCACAAACAGTAAAATTTCAAAATCCACCTTCAATAATAAGTACCTATACAATAGTAGGACCAAAAGAAGGTGAAGGACCGCTCAAAGATTATTTTGACATGATTTTAGAAGATGATATGTGGGGACAGGAATCATTTGAAAAATCTGAAGCAAAAATACAAGAAGAAGCTATAAAGGCTGCTATTTCAAATGGGAAATTGACAAATCAGGATATGGATTATTTGTTAGCTGGAGATTTATTAAATCAAATAGTATCATCCACATATTCTGCTAGGTCTTTAAGCATACCGTATTATGGGTTATTTGGGGCTTGTTCCACTATGACTGAATCTTTATCTCTTGGAGCAATGCTAATAGACGGTGGTTTTGCTGACAATTTAGTATGTGCCACATCTAGCCATTTTAGTTCAGCAGAGAGACAATTTAGATTTCCTTTAGAGTATGGAAATCAGAGAAAATTCTCAGCACAGTGGACAGTAACAGGTTCTGGTGCCACGGTATTATCGGCAAATGGTAATGGACCCTATATAACTTATGCTACTACAGGAAAAATCATTGATATGGGTGTAAAGGAAGCAGATAACATGGGGGCTGCCATGGCACCAGCAGCTATAGATACTTTACTTACTCATTTTAAAGATACGGGATATTCACCAAAGGATTATGATTTAATAGTGTCTGGAGACTTGGGTAAAGTAGGAAAGGCAATAGTTCTGGAATTGATGAAGAAAGAAGGATATGATTTAACAGATATATATACAGATTGTGGGGTAGAAGTATTTGACATTCAACAAGATACTCATGCAGGAGGATCTGGATGTGGGTGTGCAGCAGTTGTATTAAATGGATATATTTATAAGGAAATGATGAAAGGTAAGTTTAGCCGAGTACTTGTTATGGCAACAGGGGCACTTCATTCTCCCACTATGAATCAACAAGGTGAGTCTATTCCAGGAATAGCTCATGCAATTACTATAGATGTAAATAAAGACTAGGAGTGATTAAATGGAATATATTAAAGCGTTTATAGTAGGTGGTTTAATATGTGTAGTAGGGCAGATTATATTAGATAATACAAAATTAACTCCAGCACATATATTGGTATCATTTGTAACGGCAGGAGTTATATTAGGTGGTTTGGGATTATACAAACCTATTGTTAAATTCGCTGGAGCAGGAGCTACTGTTCCCATAGTTGGATTTGGAAATGCTTTAGCAGAAGGAGCAATAGAAGGTGTAAAGAAAAATGGAATAATAGGTGCCTTTACAGGAGGAATAACTGCTGCAGCAGGTGGAATAGCTGCTGCCATATTGTTTGGTTATATAATGGCATTAGTATTTAAGCCAAAAACGAAAAACTAAGGATTAACCTTAGTTTTCGTCATTATAATCATCTTCATCTTCATAATCATCTTCATTATCTTGATCATCCTCATCTCCCCATCCTGGGAATGGCGGAAGAGCATCATCTTCCTCGGGAGGTGATTCTATTACACTATTCAAATCATGTTCATCACAAACTTCTGTTGGTGCAGTATATTGATAATCAGATGGAACTATTCCGTTATGTTGTGCTGGAGAATATGGTGGCATACGTTCAACAAACACTTTAGTAACTTGATTTTCCTCTGGGCAATATACATTAGCAATCTTGCCAGTAGAACTATCTATAGTTAATTCCACATGTGCATTACAGTACTCAGTAGGTTCGGTACCTTTGGCAAAGATTTCACTTCTAACAGTACTACCCCTTGGGTCACGGGTACAAAGCTCTGTAGGAAGTTTTCCAGATATTGTACATACATTGACACTAACTATATTATTAGGCTTATTAAAAGAAGTTTTACCTTCTAAACCTTCGTGCATTTTTGTCATTATATGCTGCCATAATTGTGTAGCGGCACGACTGCTTTGTGTAAGAGTAATTTTAGGAGAATCGTTTCCTATCCATGTAGCTGAAACATAGTAGGGAGTATATCCAACAAACCAAATATCAGCTTGATCTGTTGTTGTACCTGTTTTACCAGCTACAGCCATATTAGATAATTTTGCTCTTCCAGCTATACCATTAGATACAGTTGTTCTTAGTATATCTCCCATTATATATGCAATTTGAGGAGAAACAACTACATTTTCCTTTGGTGTATTGTCAATTAATATATTTCCGTTTTTATCTTCTATTTTAGTGAAGGCTATGGGTTCTATATAAACACCATCATTTGCTATGGCTCCATAGGCTGCAGTAAGTTCTAGAGGAGTTACACCCTTAGTCATACCACCTAATCCTAAGGCAGATAAGTTTTCATCATTAGTAGCACTATTCTCTTTAGCTGTAACAAAGCTATCACTTTCTGGGTGAGTTTTACTTATAATACCCAGCTTTTCCAAATAAGACATGGAAGTTTGAATTCCAATATATTCCACAGTTTTAACAGAGCTTACGTTTACTGATTGCTCTACAGAATATCTCAAGGTATTAATGCCTTTATATACTCGATTCCAGTTTCTAGGCCATAATTTTCCATTAGCGTAAAAAGGAATGTCGTCTATAGGGGATGCAGCTGTATAGCCATTGTCCAATGCTGGTAAATAAGCAGCTATAGGCTTCATAGCGGAACCAGGCTGCCTTTGAGAAGCAGTGGCTCTATTTAATATACTAGTACCTTTAACATCTCTACCACCTACAAGGGCTTTAATATGTCCTGTTCTATAGTCAAGGAGAACAGTAGCGGCTTGAGGCTGTACAATTCCATCTTTAGATCTGAAAAAGTATTTTTCACTAATCAATAAATTTCCCTTATCATCAATTCTATAAAAATCTTTAGTATCATTTAAATAAGTTTGACTTATTTTTACTTCTTTATTGTCAGATATACTAAACTGACCTTCAGGTATGATAATAGAACCGACTGTATGAGTTACTAAGTTTTTCCTGTCATCTATAGTATAGTAATCAGATATATCTATATGTTTTTGATAAGGAGTAAGTTTCTTATTTTTAATATATAAATTATTATCTCTTAGTTCGTATGTTCCCTTTTCTAATATTAATTCAAATCCTTCATTAAACAAGTTGTTTTGCTGATAAAAGATTATATTTCCTTTATCATCAATAACATCTTTTGCTTTATTTAATCTCCAGTCAACTAATATAGGTCCTTTGATTTTACTAGGATTTCCTACTAGAATTTCAGTAAAATTATTATAAATGCTTTCAAGCTCTCTTTGAAGTTTTACATCTATAGTAGCATAAATTTTTAATCCACCTGTAAATAGTTGATCTTGAGCTTGTTCCTTAGTGTATCCGAATCTTTCCATAAGTGCATTTACAGTTTGTGTTTTTACATAGTCTGTAAAATAAGAAGAAATACCTTCTATTTTCTTTTGTCCAGGTTTCAAGTTTTCTTTAATATTCTCATTTAAAGCACTTTGATATTCAGATTCACTAATTTTTTCTAATTCCAACATTTTTTTAAGTATAATCTTTTGTCTTTTAACTGCCTCTTCATTATAAACTGTTATATACTTTTCTCCTAGTATTTCAACTCTTCCAACTTCGTGATGTTTATTTGGATCAAAGTTTTCAGGTCTTATGGTGTGATAAGGAGCATACCTAGTTGGAGATTTTACAATACCTGCAAATAAAGCGGATTCTGCAAGAGTAAGGTCTTCTACATTTTTAGAGAAATATGTTTGTGAAGCTTCTTGAACTCCATAAGCACCTTGACCTAAATTTACTCTATTTAAATATGCTTCAAGTATTTGATCTTTTGTTAAAACCTTTTCAATTTGTAGAGCAAGATAAGCCTCTTTAATTTTTCTGTCCCAAGATTTTTCTAAAGTCAAGTAAACATTTCTAGCTAACTGCTGAGTAATAGTACTAGCGCCTCTTACAGTTGAGCCAGCCTTTAAATTATCCATGACAGCAGAAATTATACCCTTAGGGTCTACACCAACATGCTTTATAAATCTTTCATCTTCTATTGAGATAAAGGCATCTTTAAGATATTCAGGCATTTGATTTACTTTTACTATAGTTCTAAACTCTGGTGCTTGAATTTTTTCTATAAGATTGCCGGAAGAATCATAAATAGTTGAGGTAAGATCTAACGAAGCATTAATCTTCGTTGGGTCTATATCTGGTGCGTCTTTTAAAATAGAAAGTACTACCCCTATGACAGCACCACCAGCTATAACTGTTAAGGCTATAAGTACAATTAAAAATATCTTTAAAGATTTAAAAATAGTTTTTTTAGTGGATGATTTTTTCTTTTGTTTATCATTATTATCCATTAAATTACCTCCTTAGTTAAGAAAAGGCTTGAACTAATTAATTATACCATAGAAATATAATAATGTTAATATTTCTATGGTTTAAATAATTATTACAATATGGTGACGAAAGTAACAACAATATTAATTCAAGTCATATATTATTATAAGGGGTGATATGAATGAAAAGAATAATGGGGAGAACCATACATAGATGGAAAGAAAAGAAACTTATAATTTTTCTGATTGCTTTTGTTCTATTAATAGTATATATGTACTTTTATATAGACAATAATATTAAGCCTACATTAATAGCATTATCAGAAGTACAGGCAAAAGCAGTAACTACAAAGACAATAAACGATACAATAAAATCAAGAATAAAGAATAATATTGCCTATGATGACCTAATAATTATAAAATACGATAATAATGGGAGAGCAACATTGGTTCAAGCGAATATGATGATGATGAATACCATAGCTGCAGATGTGGCATTGGAGGTTCAAGAACAATTAGGAAAACTATCTACAAGTAAAGTAGATGTTCCCATCAGAAATGCCTTCAATAGGCAAATGATACGTCTTCCAAGTATAAAATTAGAAATACAGCCTCAAGGCTCTGTTAATGTAGATTTCGCTACAGAATTTGAAGAAGCAGGAATAAATCAAACTCGTCATAGGATATATTTAATTGTAATGACAGATATAAGAATGATTATTCCATTGACTTCAGAGACTTTGAGGATAACTACAAATATACCTATTGCAGAAACAGTTATAGTAGGAGATGTACCAGAGCAATATATCTCTATTCCAAAGGAAGATTCTTTAGAGATAATTAGATAAGTTTTCAAAATAATGGTATAATAATATTAAAAAGTATTTAAGATTCATGGTGGGAGTTGATAAATTGAATCAAGAAACAACAAATATGGAAAGAGTTTTGATAATTGGTGTAGAGCTAGATAAAGATGAAATAGACATAGAAACATCTTTAGATGAATTAGAAGAATTAGTGAAGGCCGCAGATGGAGTAGTAGTTACTAGAGTAATACAAAGAAAGGAAAGTATAAATCCTGCCTATTTTATAGGAAAAGGAAAGGCAGAAGAAATTAAAAATTATTGTGAGGAATTGGATATTTCAACTGTTGTTTTTAATGATGAATTGTCAGGAGCACAATTAAGAAACTTGGAAAAGATTATAGATAAAAAAATTGTAGATAGAACCAATTTAATATTGGATATATTTGCAAATAGGGCAAACTCTAAAGAAGGAAAGCTACAAGTAAAACTAGCTCAATTAAAATATAGACTCCCTAGATTAATAGGATTTAGGGACTATTTGTCTAGAGAAGGGGGAGGTATTGGAACTAGAGGACCGGGAGAACAAAAATTAGAGACAGATAGAAGACATATATTAAGAGAAGTTGACAATATAGAGAAACAACTAAAGGAAGTAGAAAAAAATAGGGATATAAAAAGAAAGAAAAGAGAAGGCTCCAGCCTTCCAATAGTTGCATTAGTAGGTTATACTAATGCTGGTAAGTCAACTTTATTGAATAAATTAATAGAATTCAATGATGAATATACGGAGTCTAAGGAAGTATTTGTAAAGGATATGTTATTTGCTACATTAGATACATCCTTAAGACGTGGGAAATTGCCTAATGGGCAGGTATTTTTACTAACAGATACAGTAGGATTTGTATCAAAACTTCCTACGAGATTAATAGAAGCTTTTAAAGGTACCTTAGAAGAAGTTAAATATGCAGATTTGTTGCTTCATGTTGTAGATGCTTCAAATAAAGACTTAGACATACAAATTCAAACTACTTATAATATATTGAAGGATTTAGAAGCATTGGATAAACCCATGATAACTGTGTTTAATAAAATGGATAAAACAGATATACACAATTTATTTTATGATAGAAACTATGTTAATGAAAAAATATTTATCTCAGCCAAAACTGGAGAGAATATAGAAAACCTACTGAAGAATATTGAAGACTCATTACCTCAGCAATATAAAAAAGTGACTTTAAAAATACCATATGATAAGCAAGGGATAGTAAATTATTTTTGTCAAAATTATGAAATTGATAATTTGGAATATATTGAAGATGGGACAAAATTAGAACTAACTATTAATCAAATTGATAGAGAGAAATATAAGGGGTATATCATTTAGATAAAAGGAGGTTGTATGAATAATACTTACAAGACTATAAATAATTATGGTGAAGATGAAACTATAATTAATAAATCAAGATTTATTGGATATGCTACGCCTATAGAAACTGAAGAAGAAGCACTGGACTTCATAGAAAAAATAAGAACAAAACACAGAGATGCAACTCACAATGTATATGCTTATGTTCTAGGAAAGGATAGTAATATTCAAAGATTTAGTGATGATGGGGAGCCATCAGGAACTGCCGGTATACCAGTTTTAGAAGTAATAAAGAAGGAAGATTTAAGAAATGTAGTAGTAGTAGTGACTAGATATTTTGGTGGTATTAAACTGGGAGCAGGAGGTCTGATTAGAGCATATACAAAGGGGGCTAAAATCGGACTTGATGCTGGGATAATAGTTGATATGGTTCTTTATACTAAGATAAAAATAAGAATTGACTATACTCTATATGGAAAAATGGAAAACTACCTTATGAATGAAGGTCATATAGTTGATGGTTCTGATTTTGATGATGGTGTCAATATATTTGTCTACATAGAAGACACGGATAAAGAAAACTTTTATAATATAATAACAGATTTAACAAATGGTACTGCTATATTCGAAGAATTAGACAAAGAATATATTCCTATTAAAGATGGTAAAAAGTTAAACTAAACTGAGTTAATAAAAGATAATCAGGGTATAATTATACAGAGGTGATAATGTGGAAAACATGTTAAAAAATAAAGAAGAAATGCTGCAAAAGAAAACTTGGGCAGTAGCAGGTGTTACAGCAAAGAAAGATAAATTTGGTTATAAAATATGGAAGATATTGAAAGAAAATAATTATGAAACCTATGGAATAAATCCGAATTATGATGAAATAGAAGGAGATAAGATATACCATTCAGTTAAAGATTTACCAAAGAAAATAGAAGTTCTTGATATGGTTGTACCTCCGAAGATTGCTATTTCTACACTAGATGAAGCGAAAGAAGCAGATATTGAATATATATGGTTTCAGCCTGGAACGTATAACGATGAAGTTATAGAAAAGGCTAAGGAATTAGGATTTAAAATATTATATGATGATTGTGTGTACAAAGAGTTAAGAAAGAATGGGTAAATATTGCCTATTCTTTCTTTTTTATTAATTCATAAAAACCTATAAGGAGTAAGAATATACCAAAATATTTTCTTAACTTAAGAGGGTCAATTTTAACAGCTATGAAAGAGCCTATAATAGCACCAACTATTCCTCCAACTATAATCAATTTTGCAATAGAAAAATCTAGATTTCCTTTTTTATAATGAGTTATTAAAGCCACTGTAGCCACAGGAATAAAAACCATTAAATTTACGCCTTGAGCTTCTTGTTGCTTAATGCCATAAAATATTACTAAAGAAGGAATAAGAATAGTACCTCCACCTATACCCATTCCACTGATTATTCCAGATAAAAAGCCAATTAAAGTTAGAATCATTTCCAAATCATCCTTATGGCAGTATATATAATAACACTACCGAATATTTTTCTAAGTATATTAACGGGGATTTTATTTAAAACTTTTGCTCCAATATAAGAACCTATTACTCCTCCCAAAACTACAGGAAGAGCAACTTTAAAATTTATAGAACCTTTCACAAAATATATAATGGTACTTATAATGGATAAAGGCAAAATTATAGATATTGCTGTAGCATGGGCTTTATGGTCATCTATATGTAGCAAAAATACTAAAAAAGGTACAACTAAAGTTCCGCCTCCTGAGCCAAATAAACCATTAACTAATCCAGTAATTAAACCTATGGATAATAATTTAACTTTATTTTTTTCCATAAAATACTCCTTTATGTTATAATCATTATGATTAATCTTACCAATTATAGAGAAGATATACATATAAACAAAAGTGAAAAAAGTTGGAGGGGAAATATGGAAAATGTAAACTTAGTTGTAGATGAAATAGTAAGATGGTTACAAGAAAAGGTTCAAGAAGCAAAGGCAGAGGGATTAGTTTTTGGTTTAAGTGGTGGAATAGATTCAGCAGTAATGGCAGGTCTTGCTAAAAAGGCATTTCCCAATAATTCTCTAGGAGTTATTATGCCATGCCATAGTGACCCAATAGATGAAGAACATGGTATATTAGTAGCAGAAAAATTAAATTTACACACTGAAAAAGTAGATTTATCTAATTCTTTTGATGTATTAACAGATTCTATAAAGGTAGAAAATAAGAACAAAATGGCCATATCTAATTTAAAACCAAGACTTAGAATGACTACTCTATATTACTTTGCCCAAAATAATAATTATTTAGTAATAGGTTCAAGTAATAAATCTGAGTATACAGTAGGATACTTTACTAAACATGGGGATAGTGGAGTAGACTTACTTCCATTAGCTTCCTTTGTAAAATCAGAAATCAGAGAGTTGGCTAGAAGTCTAGACATCCCTGATATAATAATAGAAAAACCACCTACAGCAGGACTATGGGAAGATCAGACAGATGAGAAGGAAATGGGATTTTCCTATGATGTACTAGATAATTATATAAAGACTGGTGAAGGACCTAAAGAAATAGTAGAAAAGATAGAAAGAATGAATGCTATTAGTGAACATAAAAGGATTTATCCACCAATATTTAAATTTAAACAAATGTAATGCAATAAATATAATATTATGCTAAAATAAATAAGGCAATACTATAAAGGGAGTGAAAATGAATGGCAGGACATTCAAAGTGGAATAATATTAAAAATAAAAAAGGTAAAGAAGATGCTAAAAGAGCTAAAGTCTTTACAAAATTAGGTAGATATATTATGGTTGCAGCAAAAGAAGGTGGAGCTGACCCAGACTATAACCCAGCATTAAAAGCGGCTATAGAAAAAGCAAAGGCAGAAAATATGCCAAATGATAATATAGAAAGAGCTATTAAAAAAGGTTCAGGTGAACTAGGAGCAGATAACTTTGAAGAAATTATCTATGAAGGATATGGTCCAGGAGGGATAGCAGTATTTGCAACTTGCTTAACAGACAATAGAAATAGAACTGCACCAGATGTACGCCATGCTTTTGACAAATGTGGTGGAAATATGGGTCAATCAGGGTGCGTTACATTTATGTTCGACAGAAAAGGAATGATTGCCATAGAAAGAACTGACTCCATAGATGAAGATGAGCTAACTATGCTTGCAATAGATTTAGGTGCTGAAGATTTTGCAGCAGAAGATGAAGGATTTGAAATAATAACAGCTCCAGAAGATTTTAATGGTGTAAGGGACGGTTTATCTGAAAAAGGATATACTTTCGCCATGGCAGAACTTACTTACATTCCACAAAATACAATAGAATTAACTAGTACAGATGATATAAAAAATATGGAAAAATTAATAGATATGCTTGAAGATAACGACGATGTTCAAGAAGTATACCATAACTGGAAAATGGTAGAGGAAGAGTAATTGGTCATGTACAAAGCACTCTTAATTGTATGAATGAGGTACAATTAAGAGTGTTTTCTTTTTTATATTAAAAAAGGATTTAGAACTTTTATATGGAATATATTAACTATATAGAAAAAGATATATTCTTATAAAGAGATTGGAATATAAATAAAAGGAGGGAGAGCATGGAGACCATTGTTATAATAGCTTTAATAATAATAAATATTTTTACAATTTACAAGTTCTTATTTAATCTTATTTTTATAGATAAAGATGATTTTAATAAATCTGTGGGATACTCACTTACTCCAGATATTATATCTTTATTTAGGGGAGAATATTGGAAAGATAGAGGCGGAGAGATTAAATTAGGATTTTTTATTATGCTTTGTATTATAGTAACTGTATTTGAGTATAGTATAGTTATAGGTATTATAAAGAGATTTTAAGTTTTTAATAATTTAAAAAAATCTTAAAATTACAGGATAATATAAAATTAAAATTGAAATTATAGCAGAAATCCAAAATAATATTTTGGTTCCTTTGCTAGAATTTCTTTTTTCAATTATGCTATAGGACCAATATATTAAAGTTGCAGTTGTTATTACTAAAGCAGGTTTATATTTCGTAAGGTTGGATAAATATGCTGTACTTATTGTCCCTAGACCTAAGGAGGCTAATATTAATCCACCACTTCAGCAAAAGGCTGCACCAAAAGCCGTGAAAATCGATAATACACTAAGAACTTTTTCCTTCATAAACAAACCTCCTAAGGGTATTCTTTTATTTAATAATATCAAATAAAAAAT
Organism: Tissierella pigra; assembly: GCF_018917845.1. Classification (NCBI taxonomy): domain Bacteria; kingdom Bacillati; phylum Bacillota; class Tissierellia; order Tissierellales; family Tissierellaceae; genus Tissierella; species Tissierella pigra. The sequence continues at coordinate 2,367,512 of NZ_JAHLPJ010000001.1, read as the reverse complement.
AAAATATCAAGGTTTGAAAATAAGGCTGAAAATTTAGTTAATTGAAGCCTTGTTAAAAAACATTTTCAAAAAAACTATTGACACTGTTGCTTTATGGTGCTATAGTAGTTTTTAAATATAATTTCGATTGCAATCGAGTAATTTAATTAAATATAAAGACTAAGATAAAGAGTGAACTATTTAAGAAACTGATTACAGAGAACTGGACTAGCTGAGAACCAGTATTGGTAAAATAGGGAACAATCACTTTAGAGTTATAAGACTGAAAATAAAGTAGGTCTTATCGGGAGATTCCGTTATAAAATCAGGGTTTGATAGAACCTAATAAGTTAATTATCGTGAGATAATTATAAAGTGGAGTGGTAACGCTTAATGGCCTCTACGTGTATTTGATATACATGTAGAGGCTTTTTTAGGATCATTTTTATAAAAAATAATATTGGAGAGGTGTCTTAAATGAATAAAAAATTATTAGGAGCATTATCATTAGTGCTTATATTAAGTCTTATATCAGGATGCACAGCAAAAACTACAGGAAATCAAGATAATGGAGATACAATAAAAGTTGGAGTAAACTATGAACTATCAGGAGATGTTGCTACCTATGGTCAAAGTTTAAGTGATGGAGTATTATTAGCCATTGAAGAAATAAATAAAAATGGAGGAGTATTTGGAAAACAAATACAACCTATAAAAGTTGACAATAAATCAGAAGACACAGAATCAGCTAATGTTTCCACAAGATTAGCAACTAGAGATAAGGTTGTTGCATTACTTGGACCTGCCACATCAGGAAATACAAAAGCTGCCATACCAGCGGCTACACAAAATAAAATCCCTCTAGTATCTGCTTCAGCTACAGCAGATGATGTCACTGTTGATAGCAATGGAAATGTGAGAGAATATATATTTAAAACTTGTTTTAGTGATTCCTTCCAAGGAGTTATGATGGCAGAATTTGCTTTAAATGATTTAAACTTTAAAAATGCAGCAATATTAGCTGACAGTACATCTGATTATGCCAAAGGACTTTCAAAGGCTTTTAAAGAAACTTTTACAAGTCAAGGAGGAAAAATTTTATCGGAAGAAGCCTACCAAGCCAAAGATACAGATTTTAAAGCAGTATTAACAAGCCTTAAAGGGCTGAATCCAGAAGTGCTATTTGTTCCTGGATACTATGAAGAAGTTGGTCTAATTGTTAGGCAGGCAAGAGAATTAGGATTAGATGTACCAATCCTTGGTGCTGATGGATATGAGTCTCCAAAATTAACTGAAATTGCAGGAAAAGGTGTTTTAAATGATGTATATTATTCAAGCCACTACTCTCCAATGGATGATGCAGAAGAAGTAGTTAAATTTAAAGAAGATTTTAAGGCAAGATATGGTAAAGAAGCTGATGCTTTCAACGCTTTAGGATATGACTTAGGCTATTTCTTCAAAGATGCTTTAGAAAGAGCAGGAGAAGTAAATTCTGAGAAACTAAAAGATGCCTTTGCTTCAACTAAAGATTTTAAAGGTGTAACAGGAACAGTCTCAATAGATGAAAACCATAACCCAGTAAAATCTGTAACCATAATAGAGATGAAAGATGGAGTTCCAACATTCTTAAAGAAATTGGATCCAAAATAATATAAATTGAACAATGTCTTTAAGAACATTATTTTAAAGACATTGTTCATAAAAATTTATAGAAAGGAAGTTAAAAAATGGAACAATTATTACAGCAATTAATAAATGGAATATCCCTTGGAAGCATATATGCTTTAATAGCTTTAGGGTACACCATGGTATATGGAATCATAAATTTAATTAACTTTGCCCATGGAGATATTTATATGATAGGAGCCTATGTGGGATTTGCTTTAACTACCTTTCTAGGACTAGGATTTTTTCCATCATTGCTAATATCAATGTTAGTTTGCAGTATTCTAGGTATGATAATAGAAAAAGTGGCATATAAGCCCATAAGAAATTCCACAAGAATTGCAGCTCTTATTACTGCTATATCAGTATCATTATTTTTAGAATATACTATGGTATACTTTGTAAAGCCTGATACAAGAACATTTCCAGAGGTATTGCAGAGTAAAATACTTACATTATTTAATGGAAAAATTATAATAGATTTGAAGAATATTTATATTATTTTAATTACTATTTTATTGATGGCAGGACTTCAATATGTAGTTCATAAAACTAAGGTAGGAAAAGCCATGAGAGCAGTATCATTAGACAAAAATGCAGCAGAACTTATGGGAGTAGATGTGAACAAGACTATATCTTATACTTTTGCCATTGGTTCTTCTTTAGCAGGGGCAGCTGGAGTTCTTGTAGGAGTATACTATAATACTATAAATCCTCTAATGGGAGTAGTCCCAGGATTAAAGGCCTTTGTTGCAGCAGTATTAGGAGGAATTGGAATTATTCCTGGAGCAGTATTTGGAGGATTTTTCTTAGGAATGACAGAAACTCTTGTATCTGCTTATGGTGGTTCAGTATTTAAAGATGCCGTTGCCTTTTCAATATTAATTATAGTTTTACTAATTAAGCCTAATGGACTTTTGGGAAAGACTATAAAAGAAAAGGTATAGGAGGGTAGAGACATGAAAAAGAATATTATAAGTTTTAGTATATTAACTATAATTTATTTTCTAGTAAAGATATTACTAGATATAGGAATAATAGATTCTTATTTACAATTAAATATATTTCTTATTGGAATCAATATTATATTAGCTGTTGGATTAAATTTAATTACAGGGTTCACTGGTCAATTTTCCTTAGGTCATGCAGCGTTTATGTCAATAGGTGCTTATACATCAGCAGTATTTACGGCAAAACTTGGGCAATCTTTTATAGTAGCCATATTGGTATCAGGAGTTATTGCCGCCTTTGCAGGTATTTTTATTGGCATACCAACATTAAGATTAAAGGGAGATTATCTTGCTATAGCAACTCTTGGATTTGGTGAGATTGTAAGGATTATAGCTTTAAATATAGATTATATAGGTGGAGCTATTGGATTCAATGATATTCCTCAATATACAAATTGGACTTGGATATTTATGATGACAGTAGCTACAGTATTTTTAATTAAACATTTTATTAATTCATACCATGGAAGAGCCTGTATAGCCATAAGAGAAGATGAAATTGCAGCTGAGGCCATGGGAATAAACACTACGTTTTATAAGGTCTTAGCCTTTGCCATTGGTGCATTCTTTGCAGGCATTGCAGGTTCACTTTATGCTAACTATTTTTACTTTATAAAGCCAGACTCTTTTGGATTTATGAAATCCATTGATATATTAGTAATCGTTGTATTTGGTGGGATGGGAAGTATAGAAGGTTCAATTTTGGGAGCAATTTTATTATCCATAATTTCATTATTCCTTCAAGGTATTCCTGAATTGAGAATGGTTGTTTATTCAGTAGTTCTTTTTGCAATAATGGTTTATAGACCAACAGGACTTTTAGGTAAAGGTGAATTTAAATTATGGAAAAAAGGAGCTGAGAGAAATGTCAGTATTGAAAGTAAATAATCTATCAAAAAACTTTGGTGGTATTAAGGCAGTTACTGAAGTTAGTTTAAATATAGAGAAAGGTGAAATCATAGGTTTGATAGGGCCTAATGGTGCTGGAAAAACTACACTTTTTAACTTATTGACTGGAATATATACTCCCACATCAGGGGAAATAATTTATGATTTAGATAAAAAAGCATATACTAAAGATTTAAAGCCTCATAAAATAACTCATTATGGGATTGCTAGGACATTTCAAAATATACGACTTTTCCAAAATATGACGGTATTAGATAATGTACTTATGGGATTTCATAGTGGACTAAAATATAGTATAGTCTCTACATTTTTTAGGTTGCCTTCATATTATAAGACTGAAAAAAGTACTTATGATGAAGCTTTAGAGCTTCTAATTAAGTTTAATTTATTAGATAAGAAAAATGAGCTGGCTAAAAATCTTTCCTATGGAGATCAAAGAAGGCTAGAAATAGCAAGAGCTTTAGCTGCAAAACCTAAGATACTATTACTAGATGAACCTGCTGCAGGAATGAATCCTAAGGAAACCAAGGAATTAAACTTTCTAATTCAATGGATAAGAGAAACCTTTGACCTTACTATAATCCTTATAGAGCATGATATGTCTTTAGTTATGAATATCTGTGAAAGAATATTTGTATTTGACTATGGACATTTAGTTGCCAGTGGAACTCCTTTAGAAATACAGAGAAATGAAAGGGTAATCAAGGCATATTTAGGTGAGGAGGCTTTACAATGTTAGAGCTTTCAAATATAAATGTATATTATGGAGGAGTTCATGCACTTAAAAATATAAGCCTTAAAATAAAGGAAGGGGAAATAGTTACTTTAATAGGAGCAAATGGAGCAGGAAAAAGTACAACTCTAAAAGCCATATCAGGAATGGAAAAGCTTAGAAGTGGAGAAATAAAATTTAACGGAGAGGATATAAATTCTCTAAATGTTCCAAGTATAGTTAAATTGGGAATATCTCATGTTCCAGAAGGAAGAAGAATATTTTCTAAAATGAGTGTAATGGAAAACTTAGAAATGGGAGCATATATAAGAGATCATAAGGAAGATATTAAAAAGGATTTTGAAAATATATTTTCTTTGTTTCCAAGGCTGTTTGAAAGAAAAAGTCAAATGGCAGGTACATTATCAGGTGGAGAACAACAAATGCTTGCCATAGGTAGAGCTTTAATGTCAAGACCTAAGTTGATATTGTTAGATGAACCTTCTATGGGACTTGCTCCAATTATAGTTAAAGAGATATTTTCCATTATAAAAGATATAAATAAATCTGGAACTACGGTTCTTTTAGTAGAGCAAAATGCCAATATGGCTCTTAATGTAGCAGATAGAGCATATATAATTAGAAATGGTGAAATAGAAATGGAAGGTAACTCAAAGAAAATTCTAGTAGATGAAAGACTAAAAAAGGCTTATTTAGAAGGATAGAATTAGGAAACTATAAAATACTTATTAGAATTATATATAATTCTAATAAGTATTTTATTTTAAAAAGATGTCATAAAACATAAGGACAAACTATATAAATATATAGTAGATTACCAAATGAAAAGATTAAATAAATAGAATGGAGGAGAAAGATGAATTGGTATAAACAAGGAAAAGATGAAGTAGTAAAAAATCTTGGAACAAGTATAGAGAAAGGCTTAACAGATTTAGAAATTCAAAAAAGGTTAGAAAAGTATGGAACAAATGAATTGAAAGAAAAGGCAAAGGCAGGGCTTATGTCTAAAATTCTTGCTCAATTTTCCGATTTTTTAATTTTAATTTTAATTGCTGCTGCTATAGTATCTATTTTTATTGGAGAGATTAAAGACTCCATAGTAATATTATCTATTGTAATAGTCAATGCTGTTTTAGGGATTTATCAGGAAGGAAAGGCTGAAAGGGCTCTTGAAGCTCTCCAAAAAATCACATCTCCAACGGCAAAAGTCATTAGAAATGGATACTTAGATATAGTTCCTGCATCGAATTTAGTACCTGGTGATTTGATTGTCATTGAAGCAGGGGACATAGTTCCAGCAGATATAAGATTAATGGAAAGCTCTAATTTGAAAATCGATGAAGCATCTTTAACTGGAGAATCGGTACCTGTAGAAAAGAAATGTCATAAGGTTTATAAAGAGGATATGAGTTTAGGAGATAGGGATAATATGGTATTTATGAGTACTATTGCGACCTATGGAAGAGCTAAGGGTATAGTAGTAGAAACAGGTCATAATACAGAAATTGGAAGAATAGCAACTCAGATTCAATCCTTTGAAGAAGAATTAACTCCACTGCAAAAAAAATTAAATGAGTTAGGAAAGTATTTAGGTCTATTAACCATAGCAGTATGTATAGTAGTATTTACTGTGGGGATATTACAAGGACGAAAAGTAATGGAAATGTTTATGGTGGCAATTAGTTTAGCTGTTGCAGCTATACCTGAAGGGCTACCAGCTATAGTAACAATTGTACTAGCTCTAGGTATGGATAAAATGGTTAAAAGAAATGCCATAGTCAAAAAACTTTTAGCCGTAGAAACACTTGGAAGTATAACAGTTATATGTTCAGATAAGACTGGTACTTTAACTCAGAATGAAATGACAGCAGTAAAAGTTTTCACTGGCAACAAAATTTATAATGCTACTGGAGTTGGATATAATCCTGAAGGTGAATTTAAAATAGATAATAAAGAAGTAGATCCCAATGAAATAGCTGATTTAAAAACATTATTATCAATAGGAGTATTGGCAAATGATGCAAATATAAATGGAACCAATGGAATATTTAATATAATAGGAGATCCAACAGAAGGTGCATTAGTGACATTGGCTCATAAAGGAAATATAATGAAAAGCAGTATGAATAAGGAATATCCTAGAATTGAGGAGATACCTTTTGATTCTGATAGAAAGATGATGACTACATTTCATAAAAACTATATTAAAGGAAAGGTAGTATCTTTTACTAAGGGAGCACCAGATGTAATTATTAAAAGATGTAAATATATTAATATAAATGGAGAAATAAAAGATTTTGACGAATCTTTAAGAAAAAAAGCTCTAGATACTAATAGTTTTTTTGCTAAAGATGCTTTAAGGGTTTTGGCATTATCCTATAGAGAATATAATGATCTTCCAAAGGATATTTCTTCAGATAATATTGAGAAAGAAATGATATTTGTGGGTTTAGTAGGTATGATAGACCCTTCTAGACCTGAAGCCAAGGAAGCCATTGAAAAATGTAAAGGTGCAGGAATAAAAACTGTTATGATAACTGGTGATTATAAGGAAACCGCCTATGCAATTGCCAAGGAATTAGGAATTGCTAAATCCATAAATGAAGTCATAGTAGGAGAAGAACTAGATAGAATTTCAGATATAGAACTTAAAAAAATAGTGAAAAATACTACAGTCTATGCTAGGGTATCACCAGAACATAAAGTTAGAATAGTTTCTGCTCTTAAATCAAATGGTGAAATTGTTGCAATGACAGGAGATGGAGTTAATGACTCCATGGCACTAAAAAAATCAGATATAGGAATATCCATGGGAATTACTGGAACTGATGTAGCTAAAAATACTGCTGAAGTAATTCTTACAGATGATAACTTTGCAAGTATTGTATCAGCAGTTGAAGAGGGAAGAATAATTTATAGTAATATTAAGAAGTTTGTATTATTTCTTCTATCCTGCAACATTGGAGAAATAATTATAGTTTTTAGTAGTATATTGTTTAATTTACCTATACCACTTTTACCAATACAGTTATTATGGTTAAACCTAGTGACTGATAGCTTTCCAGCATTAGCGTTGGGGGTAGAAAAAGGCGAAGAAGATATAATGAAGATAAAACCTAGAAATCCAGACTCACCTATAATTGATAGAGCTATGATGACAAATATACTTATACAAAGCGTGGCAATAGGTATTACTTCCTTGATTTCTTATGTATGGGGACTTAGAGCATTTCCAGATAATTTGGTAAAAGCTAGAACCATAGCATTCTCAACATTGATTGTGGCTGAACTTCTTAGAGCATACTCTAGTAGATCAGAAAGACATATTCTCTTTGAAATAGGTATATTTTCAAATCCAACTATGATATATGCAACTACATTCTCCTTCTGTCTTTTATTAGCAGTTATATATATACCAGTTTTACAGCCAATATTTTATACTGTATCTTTAAGCTTAATTGACTGGGGAGTTATAATGAGCTTTGCACTTTTCCCCTTAATAATAGGAGAATTATACAAAGTATTATTTGGTAAAAAGGAATTTAAAAAAGAAGTAAAATTAAAAGTTCAGAAAGAAAGAACATAATAAAGAGCTACTGGCAAATTATATAATTTGTCAGTAGTTCTTTGGCTTATAAGGGAATTTTTAAATATTAATATTAAATATGTCATTTAAATTTTAAAAAAATTGGCATATATACTTTACAATTAGTGTACTATTATATATAATACACTTAATACACTGAAAGGAGGAAATCTATGTTTAATATAAATATTACTAGTGATAAACCAATTTACGAACAGATTATAGATAATATAAAAGAATTATCCTTAAAGAATATATTAAAACCTGATGATAAACTACCTTCAGTTCGGCAAATGGCTAGTATGCTTTCTGTTAATCCTAATACAGTCAGTAAAGCATATCAAGAGTTAGAAAGACAAAAAATTATCCATACAGTAAGGGGAAAGGGAACTTTTATAAGTATACCTGCTGATTATCCTATAGATAGTGATCGGATAATCAAATCATTAGAAAGTCTTAGAACTATATGTATAGAGTTAGGACATTTGGGATTTCATAAGGAAAAGATATTTAAGGAAATAGAAAAGATATATTGTGATATTGAAAAGGAGGGTTAAAATGATAGAAGTATTGGATGTGAGAAAAGACTTTGGAGATTTTACAGCTTTAGATGATATAAATATAAGGATAAAAAAAGGAACTATTCATGGAATAATAGGAGAAAATGGTGCTGGTAAAACTACTCTTTTACAAATTTTAGCTGGTATATATGATACTAAAGAAGGAAAAGTCCTTGTGGAAGGGGAAGAAGTTTATGATAATAATAAGGTAAAACATAAAATAGGATATGTAGGAGATAGAAATCAATATTTTAAGGATTATAAGATAAGGGAAATAGTAGAATTTTATTCTGGTATTTATGAGAATTTTTCTAAGACAGATTTTCAGATATATAATAAGATATTTAGATTAAATTTGGATAAAAAAATAAAGCAACTATCTAAAGGTATGCAAATGAGACTATCTCTTATGCTAAACCTTTCAATTAGACCAGAAATATTAATTTTAGATGAGCCAACATCAGGTCTGGATGCAATTGTAAAAAAGGATTTACTGGATATACTTATAGACCAAGTTCATGAAAGAGAATTAACTATAGTAATAAGTTCCCATCATATTAGCGAATTAGAAAAAATCTGTGATGAAATTACAATACTTAATAAAGGGAAAATCAAATATCAATCTAATATAGATGAGATAAAAGAAAACGTGAAAAAGTTACAAGTAGTATTTGAAGGGGATGTGGAAAAAGAAATACATCAGTTAGAAAATATTATAGATATTGAGAAGATTGGTAGTGTATATTATTTGGTTACTGATAATTATGGTGAGGTTTTAATAGCTGATTTAAAAGAAATAGGGGCACAGCTTATTGAGAACATAGGAATTACTTTGGAAGAAGTATTTGTATATACTAGTAAAATTAAGGAGGGGAGTGGAATAGATGAATAAATCCATATTAAAACATGAAACCAGATCTATGAAATGGATATTATTATTATCTATTTTAGTCAGTTTATTTTTAATTATAATGTTTAGTATAATTTTAAACGAAATGTATGGAAGAATGTTTGTAAAAGGATTGGAGGGAAATACTTCCATAGTTCAAAATGCATTTAGAGATATATCTCCTATGATTTTAATATTATTTACAATAGTTTCTGTAATACAGGTATTTATTCAATTTAGAACAGAAAAGGATGAAGAAATAAAAAGATTTTTAGAATCTTTACCAATAAGTAAGGGAGAGTTTTTTAAGGTTAAATTATCTACTGGAATAATTAATATAACTTTGGCTTTTATGATTTTAACTATTGGAATAATAATTGTAAGAATGAACAATATGTTTTGGATAAAAGATGTCTATGGTATAAGTATTATATCGGAGCCATTTATAAAGGCTGATGGTGTAGCAAGTTTGTTAAAAGAAATAGGGATTATATATTTAATAATTCTTAGTTTTTATACATTTTTGTTTATGGTTCAATATACTTTTACAAATTTAGTAGGAGGTATAGTTACAGGAATACTAGTATGGTTAGCTCCAGGGTTTATTTTGTATACATCAACTTATATATTAAATGAGTTCATAAGAATATCAGCTCTCTACGATTTAACGAATTTTTCTCGATGGCTAATACCTTGGTTATATGCTTTTGAACGTAATACTATATGGATTTATGATGGTAATGGAATGGTTTTTGCCAATATTAAGATTATAGAAAACCTAGAGATTAAATATATAATATCTTTGGCTTTAATTATTATAAATATAATAATAGGAAATAAATTTAATAAAGATTCAAAAGTTGAAAATGAAAATATGATAATACCATTTAAAGTCATTAGAGAAATATTTAAAATAGGAGTAACTATTTGTAGCGGTCTATTGGTCTCTATTATATTAAATGAAATAATAAGGATAGAAATAAACAATAGTATATATATCCTATTTATATTATTAGGAGGAGCCATAGGATATTTCATAAGCAAAAAGATAACTAAAGTAGGTATTAGATAGGAGGGATATTATGAGAAAGGTTATATTTATATTGGGAGCTTTATTGATATTAACAGGTTGTTCTAGTACTATGAATATAGAAGAACAGACCGTATTAGTAGAAGAACTAGGTTATATAAAGTATAATAAGAAAAATGAAATACATTTAGAATATGCTTTGGAAGACCAAATGTATATAAACGATGATATGAAAAAGGTTATTATGGATATAAGCAGTTTAAAAGAAAAATATAAAGATGGTATTGATGAAAGAAATTCTATTTCACCATATTTGGAAGTATATAAAACTAGCGTTTCTAAATTTAAAAATGTTGTATTTAATAATAATGATAAACTCCTAGATGAATATTTTGCTGATATAGTTGAAATTTTAGATAAGAGTATAGCTGAAGGTTTAAAGGATTATGTTTCAGATATGAAATATAAAAAATTACAGCCTGATGAAATTATTTCAGAGAAAATAGGAAGAACTCTGGTATATACTGAAAATAGAAGTAGAGGTGCTGGCAACTCTATAGCTATTAAGGTTAACTTTTTAGATATAAAGAATGACTATCATAGGGAACTTTGTAATGAAATTTTTCATGATAAATATTTTTTAGATAATGCTATAATGGGAGAAGAATTTAGTCTAATAGAATTTGTAGACTCTGAGGGCTATTATCATTATTCTCAACCAGATAGTACAAGAACAAGATATAGTATGTTTTTAAAGGATAAAGAGATGGAGAAGATAAATATACTTATACGAGGAGAGCGTGAAGCAGATTTGGAATCTGATGATATTTATGTTTTTACTAACCTAATTAATACTTTAGAATTAAGGGAAGATGAAAAAGAATTATTGTTAAATGAGTATAAAAATATATTTAATAAAAAGCTAAATAAGAAGAAAATTACCCTTGATAATTATAAAGTATTTATAAACTTCACTAAAGGAAATCTATATGGAGAAGGAAGTGAGAATCTTATATATTTTTCAATTGAAAAATATAATCTCTATTAATTGTAGTATAATTATAATAAAGTATTCAAGGGAATTATACTAACAGAGGTGAAGAAATTGAAAAATATCTTATTAATTGAAGATGATGAAAATATATCTTTTGGTATAAAGAGATATTTAGATAAACGAGATTTCAATGTAGAAATAGGAAGTGATATAGCTACAGGAAAAGAAAAGTTTAAAGCGGACTATGACTTGATTGTATTAGACATGAACTTGCCAGATGGAAGCGGATATGATTTTCTTGAGTTTATAAAATCAAAATCCCATATCCCTGTTATTTTTCTTACTGTAAAAAATGAAGATGAGGAAATAGTCAAAGGCTTAGGATTGGGAGCAGATGACTATATTACCAAACCCTTTAAATTATCTGTATTGGAGGCAAGGATAAATACAGTTTTGAGACGTGTGAAAAGAGATATATCTTTAGATGATGTAATATTTTCAAATGATATAAAGCTAATTAAATCTCAAACAAAGGTATTAAAAGAGGATAAAGAAATATTTTTAACCAGTAGAGAGTATAGATTGCTGGAAATGTTTATGGAGAATAAAGACCAAACTTTAACGAGAAGATTTATTTTAGAAAGGCTTTGGGATATAGATGGAGATTTTATTAATGACAACACCCTTACTGTGGCAATCAAAAGGCTAAGAGAAAAGATTGAATATAATCCAAATAATCCAAAGATATTAAAAACCATTAGGGGAATAGGATATAGAATGGAGAATAATAATGGCAAGATTAAATAAATCTCCATGGTATAAAGCATTATTGTTGGTTATGGTATTGCTATTATCATTTTTCTTTTCTATTTTTTTATATAATTATTACGAAAATATATTGTTTGATAAATTGTCTACTGTAGTTGGAGTAATATCAGAAGATTCTAAGGAATTGGAGATACTTGCCATGAATCAACTAAAATCAAATTTTGACAAATACTCTATTATTGGTAAAGACACATTAGATAAATATGGATATAGTCATGGAAAATTTATATTTATAAAAGATAAAAAAAATATATTTTTGTTAAGTATTATGTTTTCATTTTGTATTACTATTTTATGTGGAATATGTATGGAGACTTTAAGTAGAAATAAAAGAAGGAATGTCAATGAGTTAAAGGAATATCTGGAGAATATTAACAAAGGCAACTATTCCCTAAATATTAATGTGGATAAAGACTTTGCTATTGTTTCAGATGAATTATATAAGACTGTTGTAACCTTAAGAGAATTAAAAGAAAAAGCTGTTAAAGATAAAATGAGCTTAAAGGATAATATAGCAGATATATCCCACCAGTTAAAGACACCGATTACTTCTATTAATATTATGTCTCAACTAATGGAGGACAGCTGCTCTAAAGATGAAGAGCAAGAGTATATACATAGATTAAATAAACAAATACAAAGACTAGAGTTATTAACTAGTTCTTTATTAACCATGTCAAAGTTAGATGCTGATACTATAAAATTTACAAAAGAAATGGTAAAGTTAAAGGATATTATAGACTTAGGAATTGAGCCTATAGTGTCATTGATTGAAAAAAAGAATATAACAATAAACATATTAGACGATAACTCAAGTATAGAAGGAGATATATATTGGTTAAGTGAAGCATTTTTAAACATTATAAAAAATTCTGTGGAGCATATGGAGGACAATGGAAATATAGACGTTTTGATTAGTTCTAATCCCATATTTAAACAGATAATAATAGAGGATAGTGGCGTAGGATTTCTTAAAGAAGATATTCCATATATATTTAATAGATTTTATAAGGGGAAAAATGCGAAGAAAGATAGTATTGGTATAGGTCTTGCCATGTCAAAATTAATACTTACAAAGCATAATGGAGAAATCTCTGTGGAAAATAAAAAGGATGGGGGAGCTAGATTTAGGATTAAATTCTATTCTTAAAATGTCACTTAAATGTCACTTTAGGATTATAGAATTATAACCATGGGAGGGATAAATATGGAAATATTGAGAACAGAAAATCTAATTAAATCCTATGGTAAAGGTGAATCGAAGGTAATAGCCCTTAATGGAGTAAATCTTTCAGTGGAAAAGGGACAATTCCTATCTATTGTTGGTTCCAGTGGATCAGGTAAGTCGACACTACTACACATATTAGGTGGTGTTGATAAACCCACAGAGGGGAAAGTGTTTATTGAAGACAAGGAAATATCTACTTTGAAAGAAAATGAATTAGCTCTTTTTAGAAGAAGAAAAGTAGGGTTAATCTATCAATTCTATAATTTGATTCCAACAATTGATGTGAAGAAGAATATATTGCTTCCACTACTTTTAGATGGTAGAACTGTGGATATGGAGTATTTTAATGAAATAGTTCGTATTCTCGGTTTGGAAAATAGACTTAATCATTATCCAGGTCAACTTTCAGGAGGACAGCAACAAAGAGTGGCAATCGGCAGATCCTTAATCTATAGACCAGCAATTGTATTGGCAGATGAGCCTACAGGAAATCTAGATAGAAATAATTCAAATGAGATAATAGAATTATTAAAATTAACAAATAAGAAGTATAAGCAAACCATAATTTTAGTAACTCATGATGAAAAAATGGCATTGGAAACAGATAGGATTATTACGTTGGAAGATGGAAATATAATATCAGATGGGGTGATGCAATGAAAATCCTCACTGAATATACTTTGAATTATTTAAATAAAAATAAGAAGAATACCATATCTATAATTATTGTTATATCCATAGCTGTTATATTGTTAAGTACTATGGTACTAATCATGTATATGAATTGGAATTATGAAGTTGATAAAGCAATATACAATAATGGAAACTATCATGGAACATTTAAATCCTATATCAACAAAGCTCAGATTCCATATTTGGAAGAGAATCAGAAGGTAGATAAGGTCTATTTAAAATCAGAATACTATACAGGAAAAATAGATATGGAAAAGCCCTATATAAATATTTCATATATGGATAAAGGGTATTGGGATAATATGAAAGATAAGAATTTAATATTAGAAGGAAGAATTCCCAATAATCAAAATGAAATTGTAGTAATGGGAAATCTGATTAAAGAAAATCCATCCTATAAAATAGGAAGCAAGATAAAAATAAATCATGGGCATAGAGAAAAAGATGGTAAAGATATAGATGTATTTGACTTTCTGTATGAAGATGAAAATTTTGTAAGTGAGGATATAAGAGAATATACTATAGTTGGCATTGTTTCAGGACAAAGCTTGTCCTATGAGCCTTATTATAAAGGGTTAGGTTTTTTAGATAGGAAATTTATGAATGAAAATATTAAACTAAATGTATTTCTAAGGATGAAAAACCCGAGGTCAGTATATAAAGACTTACCACAAATAGGAAAGATATTGGGATTTGAGTTAGGGGAAGAAGTAGGGAATGAATATTCCTATAGTTCAAGATATAATTCACGATACTTATTGCTTCAAGGAATATATCCTCCTTCAATTAAGATATGGGAGGAAAAATCAAATGCTATATTTGTATCCTCTGTTTTTATATTCCTAATAATATTTATGTTTTCTATAATAATTTATAATGTATTTGCCATATGGTCTAATAATAGATTGAGGCAATTAGGTATACTTAAAAGCATAGGTGCAACTCCTAAGCAAATAAAGAGAACGGTAAAAGTTGAGGCAATATATTTATCTATAATACCAATTATATTGGGAGTAGGGCTAGGGCATTTATTTTGCTATTTATTTATAGAAAAGGTAAAAAGTATTGCGAATTCTAATATGGATGGAAGTATTTTTAATATGACATTTAAAACATCTCCTATAATTATTTTTATTATTTTAATTCTATCATTTCTAATGATTTTGCTGTCAATTAGTAGAACTGCTAAGAAACTAAGTAAAATATCTCCAATTGAGGCTATAAAATATAATGGAGTTAACTATGATAGTTTTAAAGCTACTAAAGGACATAATAAAGACTATAATCCTGCAAAGATAATCCAAAGTCTTTCTAAAGATTCATTAAAGGCTAATAAAAAAGGCTTTAGGACTACTATAATAGCTATAGGAATTGGCTTTACTATATTATTTACATTTCTAGTTGTAATGTCAGGTGTAAATGCAGATGAAATATTAAATAGCTTGAAAACTTATTATAATATAAGTATACATCTAAATAGCAACGAAATAATTGATGAAAATCTATTTAATGAAATAAGTGAGATATCTGAAATTAAGGAAAACATCATGTATAAACGTTCACATCTGTTATTTAAGATTGAATCTGAAAGTGAATCTAATAATTTTAGGGAAATGGGAGGGTTTAAGGATATTGATAGTAGGAAATTTAGTGTACGATATGTGGATGATTATTATGAGGTTGCAGGTGAGATAATTGGTATGGATCATGATAATTTCAACTTATATGCTAAGTCACTAGGTCAAGATCCAGAAAAATATTATGACATGGAAAATCCTAAGGCTATTTTCCTAAATTTAGTAAGAGAAGATATGAATACACCTATATCTAGGACAAATTATATTCCGTATTTAAATGATAATATCACTTCTTTATCATTTGGAGAATATGGTGATAATGGGTACAATTATGATATAGATATTTCGTATAAAACTTCTGAAAAACCTTGGAAAGATTTTTATATAGTAAATTATAATATTGCATTAATAGTACCTAAAGAAGTATTAAATTCAATGATGGGAGAGTTTAATCTACCAGGGCATTATAGTCACACGGAGTATGTTAATTTACTAGTAGATAACGAAGATATTGAACAGGTAAAAGATGAAATAAAGGATATAGCTAAATACTATATACCAGAGAGTGATTACTATCTTTCGGATGAAATTTCTTATGCCATAGAAGTAGAAAACTCAAGAAAAGTAATGTATTTAACAGCTTTTTCATTTGTACTATTTATGGGGATAATTGGAGTATCCAATTCATATTCAAGTATAAATAATAATTTAAGAAATAGAAGCCGTGAGTTTGCAATGTTAAAATCTATGGGTATGACAAAAGATGGATTAAAGAAAATGCTTAAGACGGAAGGAATATATTATAGCATATACCCTTTTATATACTCTATTCCTCTATGTATAATTATTTTGCTTGGAATTGTTAAGACCAATCGATTATTTGGTATCAAAGATTTTCTAGTATATTTAGATTATAAAATTATGGTTGTATATATTATAATAATAGTAATGAGTATTTACTCTGCATATTATTTTGGAATTAAAAGAATTGAAAAGGATAATATAGTAGATATACTAAAGGATGAAAGCATTTAGTATTATAATATAATCCAGCCTCTACATATGTAGAGGCTGGATTAGTCTTTCTATATATTGATTTTTCATTATATATTTAATTACTGGTATACCTATTATAGTGACTACAACAAATTCTGAAATCATAATTTGACCTGTTACTAGAAAAAAGTTTACAGGTTCAGTTGATAAAAACATTATTTCTAGTCCTATGATGAAGCTAAAAAGTGAAGGATATATACTTGCTAAGTAAATATTTTTAGTTTTACTCATGGATTTTAAAGCTAAAAAACTTGCAAGACTTCCACATATAACATCGACTACACCAAAAGGACTAGCCAAATTTGCCAAAGCACATCCTATGGTTAGGGGTATTACATAAAAGGGATCAAAATATGCAAGAAGTGTCATTATTTCAGATAACCTAAATTGTAAAGGACCATAGGCAGGTAAAGTCAAAGTTAAAATGGCATATAGTGCAGCAACTACAGCACCTCTTGTAATCATTTTAGTATTCATCTTTTTCACCTACTCCAAAGTCTGTATTATTCCAAAGAATTTCAATATTATCCATATCCTTTAAATAGGAATACTCTTTTTTAAACCAAGATATAAGCTCAAGATCAGCTTTTACGGGTGTGGAATTTTCCATATAGATATTTATACATCCTCTTTTAAAATATTTTAGAAGTAAATCAATATCTTGAGATACCATTCCCTTTGTTTGACCTTTTATTCCAACAAGAAGACAAATACTGTCAAAGTGGGCAGCCACTTCTTGTGGACTATTAAAGTTCACACCTTTTTTAAGATAATTATTTCTGAATTCATTATGGAAAGTTTCGATTCCACTTTTAAATTTCACATCTATGTCTGGGAAAAAATCTCTTATCTCTTGAAGCCTATTTTTATACATATAGTGGCTTTCAAAATAAAGTTCCTTTATATCCTTTCCATATACTATGTCTTTTATATCCTGTAAGCATTCCTTAGGTAATTCAAATACACTTGCTGAATTTATTACCTCTAGTTTTTTAAAATTTCCAGTTATATCTTTGAGAATCTCTTTATTAAACTGTATTATGCTTGTGTCATCTTTGCAATTATCATGGATATAATCACAAAAAAAACATCGCGCCCATGTACATGGGCGCGATTTTAAAAGTACGATTTCTCTAGGATTTTTTTCTAAAATCCTACTGTATCTTATGATTTTTATCACTCCCTTGATTTTTTTAAAGTGGGTTCCAAGGAAACACTCTCACAATATAAATAGACCATGATAGTCTATCATTTTTTAATCCAAATTACAAGAGGAAAATAGGTTTTTATATTAACAGTTTTCTAGAGAAGTCAAACATATGTGACACAGACCTCTGAAAAATTTTCTCTGAATAATGCTGTGGTTTTCTTAAATTGCTAGTAATTATTTTGTCAAGGAGGAAAGCGATAGCGATCCTTGATTAAATAATTATTAGTAATACCATCTTAAGCAGCATTTTTAGAGAAGTACTCCTCAACTATTTCATTTGGCGTCTTAAAGTTAAGAATTTTCCTTGCTATGTTATTGTATTTGTTACTATATCTTCTAAATGACTTCTCCATTTCTTTATAGCTACTAAACCGTCTTCTGCTGTAGAATAATTCATTATCTATCCTATGACTACGCTCTACTATACCATTTTGCCATGGTGAATATGGACGAATACGTTTGTGTTTTATATCTAGCTTTTCTAAATACTTTTCAAATCTAGTTTTCTTATTTGTAATATCTTGATCATTAACAAATTCGATTCCATTATCAGTTTGAACCAATTCAACTTTAAATCCTAATTTATCTTCTAATCGTGTTAAAAAGTTAGATGTACTATATGTGCTAAGTTCATTAACTAATTCTAAATATCTCTTTCTTGAATATTCATCAATAGCTGTTATTTGGTAGTATCTACTATGATTACTTGCAAAACCAATACATTCATTTGGAACATATTTTACATCTATTTGCACTCTTTCTCCAGGATAAGTAGTAGCATCTTTACGATAATTAGATTTAGGATAACTAGCTCTTTTCTTGGCTACGTTTAATTTCATTTTTCTTAGCTGTCTACACATAGAGTCATAAGTTCTTTTATACCCTGCATCCCTTAACTTCCGATACACTTGTGCATATCCTTCATGCTGATGGTATCTATGTTTATGCTTTATTAAGTCCAACTCTTCTTGAGTATGTTGGTTAGGATGAAATTGTGGTCTTCTGCTTTTATTTGCCAAAGATCTTACATCTCCATCATATCTTTTTCTCCAACGTTGGACTTGCTGACGGCTAGTGTGGTATCTTCTAGCTGCTTTAGCATTATTATCATGTTTAATTGCATATTTAACTACCCTTTGACGAAATCTCATCTCTTCTGTTATAATTGTTTTCATAAGGAAAGATCCCTCCGATTTTTGTTTGTTATGGTAAACAACATTATATCAGAGGTCTTTCCTTTTTTCATATTTACTTGTCACAAATGTATTGTCTCATATCAAAAATAGGTTTTTATATTAACAGTTGTGACAAATGGAAATAAAAGTCATAACATTTGGATATATTCATAGATTTGTTAGTAGAACTAGCTTCTTACTTTATTAAATTTATTAATATAGTATTTTATTTTATGAACGGGGGAATGATTGTGAAATTTAAAAAGTGCATGGCAGTTATAATCGTATTTATGATTTTTATAGGATATAAGATATATGCTTTAAAAACAAACAATGTAATACATAAGGGATATGATTATTCAGTAACAACCTTCATCAAAGACGATGAAAACAATCTAAGTATAGAAAAAGGCAAAACTGATGATATAGAGGAACCAGAAACTATATTTACTTTTAATCCGTTGTCAGAAGAAATAAAGGATAAGATTTTAGGAATATCATTTAAAGAAAATAACAATATAAAAATAGAAGATTTAGCTTATATTCAAGTAACTTATTGGGGATTTGATGATAAAGAACATGTAGGAGAACTTATTGTAAATAAAGTAGTATCAGAGGATGTTATTGAGATTTTTAAAGAATTATATGAGGCTAAATTTCCTATTGAAAAAATAAGATTAATTGATGATTATAATGCAAATGATGAATTATCCATGTTAGACAATAATACTTCAGCATTTTGCTATAGAGAAATTGTAGGCAGTAAAAAAATATCCAACCATGGTTATGGAGTGGCCATAGATATTAACCCAGTACAGAATCCTTATGTTAAAAACAACATAGTATCACCTGAAAGTAGTAGAGAATATCTAGACAGAGAAAATATTAGAAAAGGTATGATAGTTAAAGGAGACAACTGCTATAATGCCTTTATAAGTAGAGGATGGGAATGGGGTGGAGAATGGAAGTCATTAAAGGATTATCAACATTTTGAATTTAAAATACCTAATAATTAGGGATTTAGTATACCTTTTATTTGGTTGGCAATAAGATAAAAATAATCCATAGATTTTGCAAAATCTATGGATTATTTTTATATCTCTAACC
Source organism: Tissierella pigra (assembly GCF_018917845.1). Lineage (NCBI taxonomy): Bacteria > Bacillati > Bacillota > Tissierellia > Tissierellales > Tissierellaceae > Tissierella > Tissierella pigra. The sequence continues at coordinate 2,347,283 of NZ_JAHLPJ010000001.1, read as the reverse complement.
ATTGTTACGATGATTTATATCAATGATTATGTCACAAATCCAATAAACTGTAGAGAAATCTGTAACGACTCTACCAAATCCAACTAATTTTTCATTCTGGTATACCCCATAACAGATGGAGTTTTCAACTGATTTGAATATTGTTTTTTCAGCTCTTTCATTAGCCCAATAAGATTGTCTGAGTAATGAATTTACTGCTTCAATATTTAATTTTGATTTATCAGTAGAGATATAATACTCAAGGTTGTTCATTTTACTACCTCCATAACTTTAAATAATAATTTATACAATCCCATATAAGTTATTTAGATATTATAACTGAATTAGATTCTAGAATGATTTCAAGAGAATTACATAGGCTATCGATTTCTTCACTTTTAATTATTAAAGGAGCATAGAAATGCAGATAATTATGAGCCTCTGAATATCCAATGAAAAAACCTCTTTTAAGGAGATGCTTAAATACTTCTAATGCCTTATGTTTTCTATTAAGAACTGCAACGTTCATCATTCCTCTTCCGCGTACTTCTGTTATTCCACCTGTACGTTCTCCTATTTCAGCTAGTTTGTAACGAAAATATTCGCCTATTTTATTTCCATATTCAATGAGGTTTTCATTTAACATGACTTCAACTACTTTTCTTGCTACAATACAACCTAGAGGATCGTCTGTATGGGATTGGACGTATCTAAAATCCATTGACTCTACTATCTTTGCCAATTCTGAACGAACTAGCACGCCGCTTATGGGATAGCCGTTTCCAAGACCTTTACCTAGTGCAATAAAATCAGGGGAGCTTGATTCACTGTCAAAGACCCTATAGTGTTGGAATCCAAACCATTTACCAGTTCTGCCGAAGCCTGTTGTAACTTCATTGGCTATAACAAAACCTCCTGCATCTCTAATATTTTCAACTAAAAATGTAATTAGCTTATCGGGTGGACACAGAACAAGACCTCCTGAATTTCCAGGTTCGAAAACAAATGCTGCCATATGTGAGAAATCTATATGATTATGTTTGCCACATTCTCCACAGTTAGAATCTTTTGTACAGTTAAGGCACTCATATACATCTAGATCCATCCATTGATTAGGATTTCTAGGCATCCTTAGTTCTGTTGATGTACCAAGATAAGAAATTGATAAGGAGAGCTTCTTTAGTCTACCAGTAACAAGTTCAGCTAGTAAGACAGCTAGAGAAACAGCTTCACTTCCTGATGACATAAAGGTACCTTTATAATTTCCTTTAAGTTTAGATGCTGCAGTAAGTTCTTTTACTAAGGCACCTGGGTGTTCTGTATCAAAATATTGATGAGTATGAAATAAATGTCCTGCATTTTCAACTATAGTATCTACCACTTCTTTCTTGCTATGACCTAGGACAGCAGCCCAACATCCTGATTCAAAGTCAATCAATTCTCCATATTCCTTAGTTTTGATTCGGGTACCTAAAGTTCCCATGACTGTTAGAGAAACATTTGGACTTACAAACATTTTCATGCACTTATCTTTGTATAGTTCATCCACCTTTATTACCTCCAATATATTGAATTATTGTAAATTAAGTATATAATGAAAAATATAGTAGTTCAATTATGCAAAATCTATTCTGTACTATTACAGAATATGGGATGGAGGTGAGAAATGATGAAAAAAAGCAAAGTTGAGATAGTAAAGGATTTTATATTTAGAGAAATTAAGGATGGGCGAATAAAAAATGGTCAGCGGCTTCCCAGTTGCAGAGAAGTATCTTCATATCTTTCTATCAATAAAATAACTGTAAATAAAGCATATAACGAACTTGAAAGAGAGCATAAAGTATATAGTATTCCCCGTGGAGGTTTTTACTTGGTTGATTCTGAAGAAAGTTTAAAAGTAGTACAGAAAGAGGTTGATTTCAGGACAGTTAAGCCAGATGAAAAACTTATTCCATATAGGGAATTTACTCATGTAATGAATAAGGCAGTTGATATGTATAAAAATACATTGTTTGGATATGAATCTAGTGGAGGACTATCTTCTTTAAGGGATACATTGAAGTATGAATTCCAGAAGGATGGAATATATACTACTGCTGAAAGGATAATAGTTACCCATGGAGCCCAACAAGCCATAGGGCTAGTGTTCCAATATCTATTTAGGAAAAGTAAAGGTAAATTACTTGTTGAATCTCCTACATACAATCTTGCTTTAAAATTGGCAGATCATTTAGGGATTGATATTATGGGAATTGAAAGGAGGGTTGATGGTTTTGACTATAACGAAATGGAAATGATATTTAAGTCAGGTGAAATTACTGCCTTTTATATTATACCAAGACATCATAATCCCACAGGTTATACTCTTTCTGAAAAAGACAAACAGAAAATTGCCGAACTCTCTTTTAAATATAATGTGTTTATTATAGAAGATGACTATTTAGCAGATATAGGCTCAAAAAAAGGTTCCATGCCAATACATTATTATGATATAAGGAAAAGTACTATTTATATACGAAGCTTTTCAAAAGCTTTCATGCCTGGAATAAGAATGGGGGCAGCAGTACTTCCAGAGTCCATGATTGAAGAAGTGATTAATATTAAGCATATTAGTGATTTGAATACATCAAAAATTCCACAAGCAGCACTGGATATTTTCATAAAATCAGGAATGTATGAAAAACATATTAAAAAGGTGAAAAAATCTTATGAAACCAAACTTAAGAAGGCATCTGAAATTGTTAAATCATTAAGCTCACTAGATTCCAGTTGGTATGTTCCAGAGCATGGAATATTCATATGGCTTCATCTTCCTGAAGATATAGAGGCTGTAGAACTTGAAAAGAAACTTAAAGATCATGGGATTTTGGTAAAAACAGCATTAGAATTCTTCCCCGAAGAATGGTTTGAAAAGAAAAATCGGAAGGATTGCAACTACATAAGGCTTTGTATATCTGGTGTTCCAGAAGAAAATATAGATGCTTTGGCTACTATAATTTCAGTTATGGAAGCTGAATAACTATGTGTACAAGTAAATCAAGGGATGAAGTTTAATTAAGCCTCATCCCTAAATATGGTATATGTTTTTAAATATTACTTCTTTACTATTTTATACTTTGAGGGACTTTGTCCATAGTCCTTTCTTCAACGTATATATCTATACTATTATTAAAAGTATCTTTATACTCTTTCAATTTTTCTTGTGCTTCTTTATCTGAATTATATTGACCCAGTTCATATAAGTATGTTTCATTGCTATCTTTTAAAATTCTAAGGTCTTCTATTTCAAATAACATTTCTTCAAGAAAAGCAAATTCTTCTCCTTTTTCATAAGAACTAGTTCTTATGGAATATATTTTTTGTTCTGAAGTTTTTTCTGTATTTTTTGAAATTTGTATTTTTATATAAGCAGGATTTTTATATTCCTCTACTTTGAAATCAATTGGTTGATTAAATACTATGTTGAATCTTTGTGCAGAGTCATCTAAAGTCATTAATTCATAGATATCTTGGATATATTCACTCTTTTTTAACTCTTCAAAGTACTTATTGGCAGAAAGACCTCTTGCACCAGATATAGAAAATGTCATTGTAAAAGGTGCTTCCTTATAATCCACATTAAAAAATGGTGCAATTTCTTGGTTTTCTTTATTAAAGCCATCAAAGTTTATTGTGATAATATCAGAATCTTTTTTTTGGTCTAGAGATATAAAATTTACATCAATGCCGTCAGTTATTTTACCTCCTTGAGAACTTCCATTATTAAATTGAAGTATATTAACTAGTGTGCCTAAAACGGGAACACCTTCAAGACTATTTGCAAAGGATGGGGAAATGTTTATACTAAGAGTAAATATTCCAACTGCCGCAGCTACTGATATAAAGCTATTAATTATTTTTTTCTTGCTTTTATTATTTTTTTTCATATAATTCTCTCCCTTTATTATTGAATTGTTAATTGTATCGTTTAAGGCATCAGGTATTTTTATATCTGAATAAATTTTTTTCAAATCATCAATATTATTATTCAAAATCTTCGCCCTCCTTAAGTTCTATTTTCAAAAGTTCTATTGCCTTATAAAGCCTAGTTTTTACTGTACTTAAAGGAAGTTCTAGAATTTCAGCTATTTCTTTCAACTTTAAGTTCTGAGAGTATCTTAATATTATGACAATTTTATAATTATGGTCTAACTTTTCTAAGGCTTCTTTTAAGTCAATGGATTCCACAATATCATTTTTTTCATTATTTAAACTTTCTATAGTCTTATTATCTAGATATAAAATTCTTTTAGATTTGTTTATAAAATTAATAGCACAATTGATGACTATACGAACGATCCATGTATTAAAATATTCTGGATGTTTTAACTTACTTATTGATATATATGATTTATAGACTGCTTCCCCTATAATATCAAGTGCATCCTGTTCATTGTGTACATAGCTATATGCAATTCTATATAAATCTTCTTTTTTGCTATTTATAAGAAGGCCAAAACTCTCACCATCTCCCTTTATTGCTTTAAGAACTAATTTTTCCAGTATAACCACCTCCTTGAGAATAAAATATGAGCTCATTTTTATTATCTGTCTATTAGACAATTATATAGCTGAAAAAGTTTTATTAAATTATATATTATTTTTATATATGTGATTATTGAATTATATCTTAAAGAGTAATTATACTTTTTTAGATAATTTTTTAAATCTAATATCTGATGATAGTATGACTATAATTGTTGAAGACAGCAATCATTATATAAATAAAGTTAGAGAATAAATTATATTTTGTACCTTGATTATGTTATTATTATAAGATATACTCAATATAGTTAATATTTGCGGGGGGACTAGAAGTAGTTGAGAAGGTAAAACCTGACCCTTTGAACCTGTTGGTTAATACCAACGTAGGGAAGCAAATCACTTACATTATTGTATTTGATTAGGGTGCTTCTCCGTGTAGAGAAGTACCCTATTATTATTTAAGATAGGATTATTAAGTAAAAAATGAATATAGTTAATATTTGCGGGGGGACTAGAAATAGTTGAGAAGGTAAAACCTGACCCTTTGAACCTGTTGGTTAATACCAACGTAGGGAAGCAAATCACTTACATTATTGTATTTGATTAGGGTGCTTCTCCATATAGGGAAGTACCCTAGTTTATTATATATAAAGAAGAAAAGGAGGAGTTTAAATGAAAAAGGTACTTAGTATTGCTGGATCAGATTGTAGTGGAGGTGCTGGTATACAGGCAGATTTAAAAACATTTTCAGCACATGGAGTATTTGGAATGAGTGTCATTGTTTCAGTAGTAGCAGAAAATACCAGCCGTGTTATGGATATACAGGATATTACTCCAGATATGATTGAAAGTCAGATTGATGCAGTATTTGAAGATATTGAAGTTGATGCTGTGAAAATTGGCATGCTGTCTACACAATTTTGCATGGAGGCAGTAGCAAGAAAACTTGAGCAATATAAGCCATGTAATGTTGTAATTGATCCTGTAATGTATGCGAAAAATGGGTGTCCGCTTATGGACCCCGATTCCATAGATACGTTGATTAAAGTTGTACTACCTTATGCTGATTTACTTACACCTAATATTCCAGAAGCTGAGAAGATATCAAATATCAAAATAAGAAACACAGAAGATATGAAAATAGCAGCAAAACTTATTTATGACATGGGATGTAAAAATGTTCTTGTTAAAGGTGGTCATGCTATTGGAGATGCACTGGATATTTTATATGACGGTAAAGAGTTTTATTATTTTAAAACCCAGCGTATAAATACGAAAAATACCCATGGGACAGGTTGCACCTTTTCTTCGGCTATTGCTTCCAATCTTGCACATGGTATGCCTATGTCTATTGCCGTAGAACAGGCTAAAAAATATATTACAACAGCAATAGAACATTCCTTAAATATTGGTAAGGGTAATGGACCAACACACCATTTCTATGACCTATATAAAAATGGTTTGAACATCAAGGAAAGTAAAGGAGATTTGTAATGAAAATGAAAATCAACAGGTGTCTACCTTATCTGTAATGGTAGCTATTGGTTCTATATGCTTTATTATAAATAAAAGAAAGGTTGGGAGTACTAATGAATTACTTAACTAATAATTGTGCAGATTTACTTCATGAAATTAGGATAAAAAGTCCACTCATTCATAATATCACTAATTATGTTACAGTAAATGATTGTGCAAATGCCATCTTGGCAATTGGAGCATCACCTATTATGGCTGATGATGTTGGAGAAGTGGAAGAAGTGGTTTCAATATCTTCCGCTCTTGTAATTAATATAGGAACTTTAAATCAACGAACTGTTGATTCCATGATTAGAGCTGGAAAAAAAGCCAATAAACTTCATATTCCCGTAGTTTTAGATCCTGTTGGAGCAGGAGCGTCCACACTGCGAAACGAAACAACACAAAAAATTCTCTCAGAAATAAAAATAGATGTAATTCGTGGAAATTTATCAGAAATTTCCTTTATAGCTGGACTAAGTGTGTCTACAAAAGGAGTTGATACTTCAAAAGCAGATGAAAAAAATGATGCAGAAGCTATTGCAAAGTCAGTGGCGAATAAATATTCTTGTGTTGTAGGAATTACAGGAGAAGTAGATGTTATTTCAGATGGCATTCGTATTGTTAAAATAACCAACGGCCATAAACTACTTTCTAAAGTAACTGGTACAGGCTGTATGACATCTGCACTTGTAGGTAGTTTCTGTGGTATAACAAAAGATTACTATACAGCAACAGTTACAGGAATTGTTGTAATGGGAATTGCTGGTGAGCTTTCCTTTGTAAAAACTAGAGAAATGGGAACAGGTAGTTTTCATATTGGTATTATTGATGCTTTATCAAATATGAATAGCACATATTTTGTAGAAAGGGTGAAGATAGATGAAACCAAATATTGATTATACACTCTATCTTATAACAGATAGAGAGCTTATGAGTACAGAAAAACTGGAGACTGCTGTAGAACAAGCTATTTTAGGTGGTTGTACTGTAATACAATTGAGAGAAAAAAATTGCTCATCTTTAGAATTTTTTGAAATAGCAATGAAAATAAAGAAAATTACAGATAGATATCAGATTCCATTAATCATTAATGATCGAATTGATATTGCATTAGCAGTTGATGCTGATGGTATACACATTGGTCAAAGTGATATACCTGCAACCATTGCAAGAAAATTGATCGGCGACAATAAAATTCTTGGTGTATCTGTATCTACCCTTGAAGAAGCAATAAAGGCCCAGTCAGATGATGCAGACTATTTTGGTATCGGAGCAATGTTTGCAACTGATACGAAAACAGATGCAAAGCTTACATCCATAGATGAACTTGCACGAATACGAGAACATATTGAACTGCCTATTGTGGTAATTGGAGGAATTAATAAGACTACAATACCAGAGTTTGAAGGTATAGATATCCATGGGCTTGCAGTGGTCTCAGCTATTATTTCCCAGCCAGATATAAAAGAAGCAGCTAAGGAGTTAAAAAGTATGTTTAAGAAAGGAAAAAATTGATGACTGTTTTTAGATCTGCATATTTAATTTAGATAGTATGGTGTAAGAGTCAGCAGATAATTTTTAAATTATCTGTTGACTCTTACACTATGGTATGCTTTATACTATAATTGAGCTCAAAAAACACATATATGTGAGGTAAGATAAATGTTAAAAATAGGTGATTTTTCAAAACTATCAATGATCAGTATAAGAATGCTACGTCATTATGATGAGATTGGTTTACTTATTCCAGAGAGTATAGATGATTTTACAGGTTATAGATATTACAGCGAAGCACAATTGCCTCTTGCAGGTCGTATTAATGCACTAAAAGATATGGGATTTAGCTTGGCATCTGTTTCTAAAATACTGAAAAGTTATGAAAATCCACAAGCTCTAAAGGAATATTTATTATTAAAACAGACAGAAATTCAAGAACAAGCGGAGGAAATCCATCGACGTTTACTGCTCATTGAGACTACTATTCAGAGACTTGGAAAGGATGATAAGACAATGAATTATAATGTAACGTTAAAAGAGCTTCCTGAAAGATATGTGGCAAGTGTACGTAAGATAATTCCTAACTATGAGCAAGAAGGAATGCTTTGGAATATTCTCATGGAAGAAACAGCGTCTCTTCATATGCAAGATGGTGACCCATGTTATACTTTAGCTATCTTTCATGATGGAGAGTATAAGGAAAGCAACGTGGATATAGAAGTTCAGAAATCAGTCCGTGGAAACTATAAGGACACTGAAAATGTTAAATTTAAGACCGTTGCGCCAATTCAAATTGCTTCAGCTACTTACAAAGGAAGTTATGACCAAGTTATAGAAGTGAATGAAGCTGTAGCCAATTGGATTCGAGATAATGGATATGAATTTAATGGTTTGTCCTTCTGCATTTACCATGTTAGTCCTTATGAAACACAGAATCCAGAAGAATTAGTAACGGAAGTATGCTACCCTGTTAAAAAGAAATAAAATGAAATGATAAAAATCGTCTGTATGTTATAACATATAGACGATTTTTTCCACTGCTAAAAAGTGTAGTGGCATATTGTAAGAAGGGATTGAAGGCATATCAGTTGAAAATCAAACTTATAGTGGCGATTTCAAATTATCTGTTATAAAATATATACATATTATAAGTTTTTCAGCATATTAGACAGTTATGTATCATGTGCAAGACTATGAAAATAATAAGGAGAATAGAATGGAGATTAAGACAAGATTAATTAAAGAAGATGATTATATAATGACAGAATGGTCAGGAGGTAAGACTACTCAAATATTTATCTATCCAGAAGGTTCAAATTATAAAGAGCTTAATTTTAAATTCAGATTAAGCTCTGCAACAGTAGAATTAGAAAAATCAGAGTTTACTAAATTAGAAGGAGTAAATAGATTTATTACATCACTTGATAATGGGCTTAAATTAACACATAATCACAAAAAATATATCAATCTAAAACCCTTTGAAGTATACGAATTTGATGGGGGAATAGATACTACTAGCTATGGTATGGCAAGGGATTTTAATTTGATGCTTAGAGACGGAGTTGAAGGACAACTTGAGAGTATTTATATAGATAAAGAGTGTTTAATAGTAGAAGAAGTTCCATCTGATTTTAAGGAAGTCTTTTATTTTATATATGCTTGTGATAATGAGGTGTATGTTGATATCAAGGAAGATACAAAGCCTATTAGCCCATTTCAGACTCTTCTAGTTAGATCTAATAACAATATTCTAAATCTAAAACTAAGATCTGAAAAACCAGTTAATATTTTAATAGCAAAGATATATATATAGGAGTTTTTTGATATTTAGTATTAATATTCCATTGCAAATGAGTATCGTAGCTGGCAAGTGTTAAGGGTATTAGTTTTAATTAGATAAGTTAACGTATGACATAAATTAAACAATTTTTATACCAATAAACTCAACAAATTCCAATATTTGCCGATAATCTTTATAACTTAATTTATTTTATTATGGAATTCAATAAGATATGTGGAAGGAGGAATAGTATGAAAATAAATTTTAAATATGAAGAAAATGAGTACTTAAATATACATACTATATCTGTTATAGGTGAATTTAATGGCTATGATTCTAAAAAAGGACAAATGATAAAAGAGGGCAATACTTGGATTTTTGGACATAACCTTCCCCCAGGAGAACATAGATATAAATTTCTTATAAATGGAGAGTTGAAGCTTAATGATCCGACAGCTAATATATATTTGCCTGATGATAACGAAGAACTTTGGTCAGTAATTATTATTAATGATCAAGAAGAAAGACTTTATAATAATACTCAATATACGGTGCATTTGGATAAATATAATATAAGTTCAGTTGCAAAGGAAGAAGTTGTTGCTAATAAGAAAAGATTCAATATCTTCTTGGATAAGAAAGTAATAACAAGATTTGAATTTACCAAAGTAACAGGGTTACATACAGTGACAACAGTATGGTATACCCCTAAAATGGATTTGTTTCAAATTACAGAAAACAATTTATTTACACCACAGGGAGAGGACAAGCCAATAAAGATGTGGTTTTGGATGGATTTAGAGGATAAAGGACGACAGTATCCTTGTGGAGTTTGGACAATGAAATTATTTATAGATGGAGAATTTATTTTAGAGGATCAATTTACTATTACAGAATCAAGTTCATATTCATCACAGGGAGAAATAAAATATTGATTAGAAAAGGGGTTGAAAAGGATGATAAAATCTATTAATAGTATTAATGACCTAAACTATGTAAATAACAGTAATATATATAAACCTAAGAAAAATGATAATGAAAATTGCAAAACAAATATGACTAGCAGTGTTAAAACCGTTGAAAATGAATATAGAGAATTAATTATGAAAAATACTGTTAATATTAAAGAGGTTGATACTAATGTAAAGAATACAACTAAAAGTTCCATAGGTTCTTTTTTAAATTCAATATCGGAGTCTATTTCTATGACATTGGATACTGTGAAAAATGTTACAAAGACAGCAGTATCCATAGGTGAAGGTGTAAAGAATACTGTGTTTTTAGCTTCAAATGTTATAAAAGATACTTTTAATTCAGTGGGTAAAAGCATACAGAATGTTGTACAAACAATTGAGGATAAAAAAACTGAAACTATCTCAAAGATATCTAATACTTATAAAGAAGTATCAACGACAGTTTCAGAGTTGCAACAAGCCTCTAAGGAAATCTTAAGTTCAGCTACTTCTATAGTTGGGGAATCATTGAAAACATCGGTTTCTATAGGTGAGGATGTTGCAAGTATAGTAGGGAATATTGGAATTACAGTAAACAATATTAAAGGAACAATAAATAATCCGAATAATGGAATTCTGAAAAAAGGAATAGAAACCATAGGACTTATAAAAGCAGGTATAAACTCTATAAAGGAACCTATAAAGAGAATACCAAATACATTTTCAACAGGCAGCAATAATATAAAAGAGCATTATAGTAATATAGTAGAGACTGTTAAAAATTCAGAATCTAAAATTAGAATAGTTAAGAGTGCTATTGTATCAGTAGCAAAGGAAGTTGTAGATTCCGTAAAAACTATAGCATCTGAAGTAAAATCAGCAAGTAGCGAAATAGCAAATACTGTACAAAGTTCTGCATCTAATGTAAAAAATATAATTAACAAGGGCTATGATGAAGTTGCACAAATATACAGAGAGTCTAAAATTGATAATAATGATTTAGTTAGTAATCCTGTGTTGATTTAGAAGTTTTTTATAATATTAATAATAAAAGGTAAAATTAAATCAAACTCTTGATCTAGGAATAACTCTTAGTTCGAGAGTTTTTATTTATTTTTAAATAATAGAAGGGAAGTTTATAAATATTTTTGTCGGAGGAGCATGATCATATACAAAAGGAAATAAACGATTTTAGAAAATATTATAGCAGTTTGGAAATCTCAATCTTTGTATTCAAGAAGTTAAGGATTTATCATTCTAAGAGTGAAATGCGAGATAAAAAGAGCATTAGTTTAAATTGATTCTATTATGTAATTATTATGTAATTTTTTTGTAAATACTTCCAAATTCCTTAGTTATATAATAAAGTTAATTCAATAAAAAAAGGAGAATAAAAAACGAGACAGAAAATAAGAAGAATTGCTTCAGTTACATTAGGTTTTACTATAGCTATTGCACCACTACCACAAGTATCACTGGGACATTTGAATGGAATTACAGCTATGGCAGAACAGACTAAAGCAAGTGACAGATTACAAAACTCAATATCTGCAATTATTAATAAAAATGATAATAATCATGACTATATGAAAGATTCCAAGTATATTGAATTGGCAAATAAGTTAGGAACCAGCTTATTGACAAAATATAGTAAAGACGATAGTAGAAAAATAGGTAAACATTTTAATATCGGTAATTTAGATGGAGATAACATTCCTGAAATTATAGTGTATGAACAAAGAGATTTCAGCAAGATGGATGATGAAGGTACATTAGTATTATATAAATATAAAGATGGTGAGTATAAGGAAATAGATAGAGTTTCTATGAATTATGACAATGGAGTTGAAAATATAATTATAGGAGAAGGGAAAACAGGAAAAAATGCGATTTTTATAAATTCCAATGTAGGAGCCCATTCAGGACAATTTTATCTTTTTACTCTTGAGAATGATAAATTAGTTAATAGAATAAGCCCTAAAAAGGCAAATCTTTTATCAGTATATCCAAATGGAGAGATAAAAGATATTGATAAAGATGGAATACTTGAATTTTCCATACAAGAAATTGATCCTGAATCTGCCGACAGTAGTTCTGTCAACTCAGAAAAGATTAATATATGGTATAAATGGGATGGAAAAGATGGAGTTAATTTTGTGAAATGTGAGAAAGTAGGAGAATATAAAGAAGAAAAAACAGATAAAAAAATAATATCTAATTATAATGAATTTATAAATAAAGGGAATTTATCAAAAGCATTTGATTATTTAAATGAAAATAAAGATAAACTTTCTATAAGAGATAATAGTGAAGGAGTTAGGACATATTTGTCAGCTTTAAATGAAGAACTTAGTTTAATGAATACTACCTTCAATAAATATCAGGAAAAATATAAAATGTTTGAAAATCAAGGAATCATGAAAACATATAAATTGAAAGCTACTGATTTAAATGATGTAAATATTATTAAAAATACTTCTATTTTTCCAAAGGAAAAAGATTTGAAAAAATTACTTCTAAATGCCAACAGTATGGGATTAAAAGTGGCTACAGCGGAAGGAAGTTACTATTTCATTATAGATTATGAGAAACTTTTAAATTTTAGTGATTCCGTAAGTAGTGAGATAAATGATTATTTAAAGATATTTACAGCAGAATCGAATAAGCCAGGATTTTCTGAAGAATATGTTCAAATACCATTAGATGAAATGGCTTCAAGAATTGCAGCTATGGAAGAGTTTATGTTAATGTATCCTTATTCTAAATATCTACCAGAAGTAAATCAAATGCATGAATGGTATCTAAGAGGATATATTTTCTCCACCCATGATCTTGTAAATCATAAGATGAATTCTGATATCCTTAAAAGTTATAATAAGGCAATGGAAAATTATGAGCATTTAGTATTACATGATATATTGAAGACTTATACAGAGGAAATAGCTAAAAATGGTAATAAAATTACAGAGGATTTAATAGATAAGATGAATCAAATAATAAATGAAGATGAGATAATAGAATTCAAATCAAATACAATAGATTTTTCAATTATTAAATATAAATCTTCTGAAACTCAAAGAAATGAAAAATTAGAAAAAGCTATTATAGATTATTTAAAGTATGATAAAAATCAAGATGGAAAGGTTGCATATTCTTATAACTATATTGATATTAATGGAGATGGCAAAAAAGAAATCTTCGTTTACTTATTAGGACAATCTGTATCAGGTTCAGGTGGTTCTACAGCTTTAATAATTGAGGAAAAAGGCTATGAAATAATATCTAAATTCACATTAGCAAGAAATCCAATTATAGTAAGTGAAGATAAAACAAATGGGTGGAATGATATTATAATGCAGGTAGCAGGTGGAGGGACAGAATTTTCTTATGCCAGAATGAAATTTGATGGAAAAAAATATCCATCTAATCCTTCAAAGGCTCCTAGAGTGAAGGAAAATGTTGTAAAAGGTACAGCTATTATTTCCAATATTCTATCGTAAGCGTCAAATATAACCCACATAGAATAGAATTTAAGATCATGAGATAATACACCCAAGATATTAACTGGAGGTGTATTTTTCTTTATGAAGCTAAATGAAAACAAAGAACTATGGACTCAGCGTGTGGAAGAGTTTAAGTCCAGCAACCTTAATCAAACTACATGGTGTGAAAAAAATAATATCAAGGTCAGCTCACTTAGATATTGGCTTAGAAAGCTTGATAATAACTCATTCACTAAGCCTGTTAATTCATCTGATGCATTTGAATTTGCCTGTGTTTCAATTGCAGAAGATCAAGCTTCCCCAGCTGTGACACTTGAGATTAAAGATGTAAGGTTAGCCATAACAAATGATTATGATGAGGTACTACTTCTTAAGCTGATTAAGACCCTTAAAAAGTTATGATAAAACAGATATCAATTGAGAAAGTCCATCTTGCCCTAGGCTCCACTGATCTTAGGAAATCTATTGATGGACTTGCTCTCATCGTAGAACATGTCCTACAAATGGATCCTTTCTCAACTCATTTATTTGGATTTTGCAATAAAAGACAGAACCTCATCAAAATCTTAGTTTGGGATAACAATGGTTTTTGGATACATTACAAAAGACTTGAAAGTGGAAATTTTAAATGGCCACAAAAAGGAAGTGGTGGGTCTGTCTCAATTAGTGAAAGGCAATTCCGTTGGCTTCTGGATGGGTTAAGCATTGACCAAGAAAATGCTCATAAACCTTCATATGAACGTATTTTAATCTAGAAAAATCTTCAATTCCCATGCAAATAAAGCTTTTTTTGTACTTCGAGATATAGTATAATACTAGTATGAAGAATATAACTGAAGTCAAAGAATTACAACTTAATAATGATGACCTTAAAAATGAGAATGCAAAGCTTCAACATGAACTGGAAATAGCAAATGCCAAGATTAAATGGTATGAGGAGCAATTTAAGCTGAATTCAGCTAAGAAATATGGTAAATCCAGCGATAGTTTTGATGAAGAGCAAATCTCATTTTTTAATGAAGCTGAGATTACTCAGAGACCTGAGAAAGAAGAACTGGTTCTTGAAAAAATTACTTATGAAAGAAGTAAAAAGAGAGGGACCAATAAACCATCCTTTGAAGATCTTCCGATAGAGAGAATAGAATACCAAATTCCGGAGGAAGAACAGGTTTGTGGAGAATGTAATTCTAAGATTCATGAAATGTCAGTTGAAATAAGAAAAGAGCTTAAAGTTATACCTGCTCAGGTATGTATCGTTGAGCACGTTAGAAAAGTATATTCCTGTAGACAATGTGAGAAAACAGCTGATAAGACTCCTATCATTACAGCGCCTATGCCAGCTCCTGTAATATCAGGTAGTTTTGCTTCGCCAAGTTTAATCGCATATTTAATGTACCAAAAATACTTTGCAGCACTTCCTTTAGATAGACAGGAGAAGATATTTAGAGACTTTGGAATAGAAATCTCAAAACAGAATATGTCCAACTGGATAATAAAGGCTTCTGAACTTTGGCTTGAATCACTCTTTGAAAGATTGAGAAAAGAGTTACTAAAAGAAACCTTTATACAGGCTGATGAGAGTCCCCTTAGAGTTCTAACCAAAGATGGCAAACCTACTGACAGCAAGTCATACATGTGGCTTTACAAAAGTGGTAACTTTGGGAGAAAGATCTCATTGTATGAATATCAGCCCTCCAGAAGCGGTAAACATGCAAGGAAATTTCTTGAGGGATTTCATGGTTTTTTGCAATCGGATGATTATGCAGGATATAATTCTGTGGAGGACATAACTAGAGTAGGCTGCCTAGCTCACGCAAGACGCTACTATACGGATGCCCTTAAGATACTTCCAAAGGAAGCGGAAATTGAATCCACTAATGCCCATAAAGCATTAAAATATTTCAGACAAATGTTTCACCTAGAATCAAAGTGGAAGGATTTATCCCTTGATGAACGGCAAAAGATTAGAAATATTGAATTAAAGCCTGTATTAGAGGCCTATTTGTCATGGCTTCAAGAAGTTCAGCCTAAGATTGTAAAGAAAAGCAAGCTTGGACAAGCAATCAACTATAGTTTATCAAACTGGGAACTATTCAATAATATACTAAAAGATGGACAATGTGAACTAAGTAATAACGGCGCAGAACGAGCTATAAAGCCATTTGTGATAGGCCGAAAAAACTATCTCTTCTGCAAATCACCCCATGGTGCAAAGGCTAGTGCAATGATATATAGTATAGTAGAAACAGCTAAAATGAACAATCTGAATCCATTCTACTATCTGAAATATTTATTTGAGCAGCTTCCGAATACAAAACTTACTGCTCCGGAGGCCCTAGATCACCTTCTTCCTTGGTCAGAAACATTGCCTGAGGAATGTAGGAGACTATTTAATACCAAGAAATAGAACAAGTCCTATTTATGATGATCTAATTATCTCATAGATAGGACTTTATTTATAGGTGTGCTATATTTGACGGATACGGATAGAAATTAAATAGATTGATCTACTACCATTTATAATTGCTTAGTAGCCATAGTAAATATAGGTAATTTACTTAATCCATTTTTACCTTTTTTATCAGCTAAAGTTAAGTAGCAGTTAATTAAAAAATCTCTCTAAAAAAAGAGCCACCCAAAAGTGATTTGTTTCATCACTGTTGAGGTGGGCTCTTTTAAATATGCTGACATATAATAATCGAAATCTCAAATTTTCAATTATTATATAAAATCAAAATGCTTTGTTACTGTATCATTTATTGCTTTTAAAAGTATGGCATATATAGGGATTGAAACTATTTGCTTTGCAGCTGCTCTGTAAATATAGTACCATACAGTGTTTTTACCAGTAAGTAATGAGATAAATATAGGTACCATAACTACAGAGGTTATAGTTTGTCCAATAAGAATACCAATAAAAATTTTCCATAATTTGTAGTTTGGATATTTATCTCCTAGCAATTTTGTTATAATTACTGGGATAGCACCAGTTAAAGCAGATGTCAAAGTAAACAGCGGATTAAATCCTGCTGTTGCAGATGGTCTAATTAAAAATCCTACTACATCTGCTAATCCCCCAACTATAAAACCCATTAAAGGTCCCATAGCATATCCTGAAAATATTATTGGAAATCCTCCGAAGCTGATACTTCCAATTCTCATGGTGTTAATCGCTACAGATATTGCTATAAAAATAGCTGCGTAAGCGATTTTCTTTGTTGTGAATATACTTTTTTTAACCATTAAAAAAACTCCTTTCTTTTATGACCTGCACATAAGAAAGAAGTCCTATGGCAGTGAACGCAATAACAAACCGCAAGCATGGCTTTTCGTCTTGAGACAACGTTCCATTCTCAAACACTTAACGCTTGTTATCTACTCTGTCATATATTATTTTCGTATTCCATTATAGCATATGTTGGAGTTATTTTCCATACATATAAAAGAAACTAATCTAGAAAATAAATAGATTCTATTTACTTTAGTTATAATATAGAATATAATACACATAATAATTGAAATGCAAAGAAAAGGAAAGTAGCTTTAAGAATACTTTTACAGAGAGTTCCTACTAGGTGAGAAGGAGCAAAGAATATTAAAGTGAAAATGGCCTTGGAGTAGTGCACCGAAATCATAGGATTTAGGCTGCAACGGGTTCACCCGTTATAGTGATAAAGTATAATCACATTATTTGTGACGTACTTGATGAGGTCTATATCGTGAGATATAGGTAAATTAGGATGGTAACACGAAATTAAACTCTCGTTCCTAGGATTGATTCTTAGGTTTGAGAGTTTTTTTATTTATTTTTAAATAATAGGAGGGAAATTTATGAATATTTTTATCGGAGGAGCATGGCCATATGCTAATGGCTCACTGCATATAGGACATATAGCAGCATTGCTGCCAGGAGATGTTATAGCAAGATATTTTAGAGCAAAGGGTGAGGAGGTATTATATGTATCGGGAAGTGATTGTCATGGTACACCTATATCCATAAGGGCTAAAAGAGAAAATATATCCCCTAGAGAAATCACAGATAAATATCATAATGAATTCAAATATTGTTTTGAGAAATTAGGATTTTCTTATGATATATATTCTAGGACTGATGATGAATATCATAAGAAAGAGGTTCAAAACATCATCAAAATATTATATGACAATGATTTAATATATGAAAAAGAAGTAGAACAGCTATTTTGTAAGGAGTGTAATCAGTTTTTAGCTGATAGATTTATTGAAGGTGTATGTCCAGTATGTAAAAACCTTGCAAGGGGAGATCAATGTGATGCTTGTTCTACTATTTTAGAACCTCTGGAACTTAAAGAAAGGAAATGTAAACTTTGTGGCAGTGAACCAGTGGTTAAAAATGTAAAACAATTATTTTTTAGACTATCAAACTTTGAAAAGGAAATAAGAGATGCTCTAAATAAAAATAGAAAAGATTGGAGAATAAATGCAGTAAATAATACGGAAAGATATTTAAATGAAGGATTGCAAGACAGAGCCATATCAAGAGAGTTATCATGGGGTATAGATATACCAATAAAAGGATATGAGGACAAAAAAGTTTATGTATGGGTAGATGCAGTATTAGGATATTTTACTTTAAGCAAAAAATGGGGGCTGGAGAATCCTAAAGACTGGAAAAGGTTTTGGGATGATGAAGCTATATCATATTATATTCACGGAAAAGATAATATACCATTTCATACAATAATTTTACCATCACTATTAAAAGGTGTGGATATTGATAAATTTCCTAATAATATAGTTTCAAGTGAATATGTTACCCTGGAAGGAAAGAAAATATCAACTAGTAATAATTGGGCAGTATGGGTTCCAGATATTATTGAAAAATATAATATTGATTCACTGAGGTATTTTTTCATAATCAATGGTCCAGAAAAAAGGGATACGGATTTCTCTTGGAGAGAATTTGTTAATAAAAATAATGGAGAGTTATTAGGAGTATATGGAAATTTAGTAAATAGAACTTTGGTATTTCTGAAAAAATACTTTAATAGCGAAGTGCCAAAAGGACAGTTAAATTCTAAAATAAAAGAAGATATTGATACTTTGTATAAAGAAATTGGAATTCTTATAGAAGGTGGAAACCTAAAAATATCAGTAGAAAAAATATTTGATTTTACTAGAAGTATAAATAAATATTTTGATGATACAGCTCCTTGGATTACAATCAATACAAATAAAATCAAATGTACTGATACCATTTACAATTGTCTAGTAGCCATAGTAAATATAGCTAATCTACTTCAGCCTTTTTTACCATTTTCATCAGTTAAGGTTAAGGATTGGTTAAATTGTACTTCTAATACTTGGGAATATATAGAGATAGAAATAGGAAATAGAATAAAAGAATTTGGTATTCTATTTGAAAGATTAGATAAAAGTATAATAGATGAGGAATTAAGCAAATTACTTTAGGGAATAAAGATAGTTTTATAAATCTACAGCTTGTTATATCACAAAAGTAGGAATGGAAATTATAAATATACTTGTAAATAATATTTATATATAGTACAATAATGAACATAGGTTCTTTTATTAATTTATATAGTTGGTGATAAAGTGAATGAACAAAGAGATATGTTTTCTATTATAAATATAAACAATAAAAACCCAGATTCAGATATTCCAAAGGATGTAAAACTAAGACCTAAGGAATTATGGTGTCCATATTGTTCTAAACCAGTAATATTTATAAAAGATAAGGAATTAGGTGTGAGAAAATGTCCTTATTGTAAGGTAAGTGATAGAGATTACAATGTAAAAAAGATAAATAAAAAATGGTTATAAAACCCTTTATCTGCATTAAGGTAAAGGGTTTTTTCAAATATTTCAAAACTAATAAGGACAAGCAGGGGGTTTTGGTATATAATTGGTATATAATATATAATGATCCAAATTTTCCACAGGGGGGATACAAGTGTTAAAGTTCATCAAAAAAGGTAAAAAACAAGGGAATATTGAGCCTGTAGAAAAAGAAAATAAAGGGGCAAGATTAGAATTTTCTAAAGATGCAGGAATCTTAAAAAAGAATCAGCAGCATATTGTTGAAAGATTAGCAATGAAAATAGATGAAACAGCCTTTGCTACAGATAACTTAATTAAGATTACATATGATTTAGCAGACCATGTGGAAGTCCAAATGGATTCTATAAATAATGTTGTAAATGAAATGGGAACTTATTCAGCATTGGCAGAAGAGGTTTTTGCTAATACAGAGAATTCAAGACAAATTGCTGCAACTACATTGGATATTGCTAACTCTGGAAATGAGGCAGTGACTAATTCTATTAATGCAATGAATGAAATTCAAAAATCCGTTATTTATGCTAAAGAAGTAGTAAATAATTTAAATAAAAAATCAGAACATATAGATGAAATGTTAAAGGTAATAAATAATATATCATATAATACGAATTTATTGGCTCTTAATGCCTCTATAGAGGCTGCACGAGCAGGAGATGCAGGCCGTGGATTTGCTGTTGTAGCTAACGAAGTAAAAAAACTTGCAGATAACAGTGCCCATTCTGCTGATCAAATAGCAAAAACAATACAAGAGATAAATGGAGAAATCACAAATACTATGAAGGCAATGGATGATAGTATGTTGAGGATTCAAGAAGGAGCAGAGATTGCTAATAATACAATGATTGTTTTTAACGAGATAATCGATGCCATAAATACTACATCAAAGGTAACAGAAGAAATCAACGAGGCAATAGCGAAACAAACTGCCAGTTTAGAAAGTGTAATAGATTGTACTGTAGATATGACTGATACTTCAAAAAGAGTTACATCTCTAGTAGATATTGCATCTTTAAATACTCAATATACTAAGACTTCCTTAAAAATATTAGCCGAAGTATCGAAGGATTTGCATAGTATATCAAATAAGCTGTTGGAAGAAATTGATACAGATGTTCTTGCTGAAAATGTGTTAAATATTAGTATCAATTCTAAACCAATAGAATTTGACCCTCAACTAGCTCATGACCAAGAAAGTGCTCAAGTTCTATTTAATATTTATGGTGCACTTCTATATATAGGTTCAACAGGAGAAATCTCTCCAGGAGTGGCTAAGTCTTGGTATGTGGAAGATGATGGAGTTACTTGGACATTCTCTTTAAGGAAAGGTACAAAGTTTCATAATGGAAGAGAAATAACTGCCAATGATGTGAAGTATTCCTATGAAAGAATGTTAAATCCAAGGTTTAATTCTCCTAATACTTGGTTTTTAGAACATATAGAAGGTGCAAAAGAATATACAACTGGTAAGGCCAGTGAAGTAATAGGTGTTAAAGTAATAGATAGATATAGACTATCAATTAAGTTAATTAATCCATATAGTGGATTTTTATTAAACTTAGGTCAGTTTAGTACTTGTATATTGGCAAAAGAAGATGTGGAGCAAGGTAAGATAACAGGCTGTGGACCGTATATTCTAGAGGAAGTAACAGATGAATATTGTAGTCTCCTAGCATTTAAAGATTACTATGGTGGTATACCTTATCAAGAAAAGATAGTCATAAACTACAGAAATGATAATGATTTAGAAGGATTTGTTGATGGAAAATATGATATTATTACAGCCAATAGCAAGGATGAATTTAATAAAGTTAAAAATATGGAAAATGCAAATATTTATTTGGCAGATGTTTTAGGAACTTACTATTTAGGATTTAATATGGAAAGTACTTCAACTTTCGCAAAGAGTAAAGAAGCTAGACAAGCATTAAATATGGCAATAAATAAAAAGAAAATAGTAGATGATATATTAGGAGAGTTAGGACAAGAGGCAAAGGGGATTATTCCATCAAGAATAGTTGATAATAGTTGTTTAACTAATATCTCTTATAATTCTTCTAAAGCAAAGGATATATTAAAAAAAGAAGGTCTATATAGTTTAGGTAGAGCTTTAAAAATAATTATAAGAGATGAACCCGAAGATGCCATATTTTATAGAATGAGTCAATATATTTTGAAGGACTTAGAGGAATTGGGAATTAATTATGAAGTGAAGAAAATAGATGTTAAGAACTATTATACAAGAGAAGTCATTTCAAATTGTGATATATTTGTTGGTAGATGGATAGCAGATACAGGAGATCCAGACAATTATTTACAGCCTTCATTTAACTATAATAATCTGACAAACTTCACAAGATATAATAACTCTAAAGTTATGGAGTTAATGGATAAAGCAAAGGAAATAATAAATCCTAATAAGAAAATGGAAGTATATAAAGAGATTCAGAAAACTATTATAGAAGACTCACCATGGGTACCTATTTTTCATCCTAAAATAGCTCTAGTTTCAAAAAAAGACATAGTTGGAGCTAGAATGAGCCCTTTAGGTATAATAAATTATGAAGATATTTTAATGGAATCAAATAATTAATATAAAGGCACCCTATTATGGGTGTCTTTTGGTATAATAAATATTATATGATTTTAAAAAGATAAGAGGAAAATAGTATGAGCAATTTAATTAAAATATCTGTTAGAAATTTAGTGGAGTTTGTATTAAGAACTGGAGACATAGACACTAGCTTTATGTCCATGTCTAGAGCAGTAGAAGGAACTAAGGCTCATCAAAAGGTACAGAATTCCTATGGTTATGAATACCAAAAGGAAGTAACATTAAAACACAATGTCTATTACGATGATTTTACTATTCAATTAGAAGGTAGGGCCGATGGCATTTTAACCTTAGGAGACGAAATAATAGTAGATGAAATAAAAAGTACAACTAAGGATTTGGAGGATATAAAAGAAGATTATAATGAACTTCATTGGGCTCAAGCAAAATGCTATGGATATATATACTGTCTGCAAAACAATCTAGATAATATTTACATCCAACTTACATATTTTCATATAGAATCAGAGGAAAGGAAAATATTTAAAAGAGAATATACTAAAGAAGATTTAGAAAAGTTTTTTCTATATTTAACAGATAAATATATAGAGTGGGCTAGTATTACATTTTATTGGGGAGGAATTAGAGATAAATCCATAGAAGAAATATCATTTCCCTTTAAAAACTATAGAAAAGGTCAAAGAGAACTAGCTGTTGCCACATATAAAACCATAAAAGAAGGGAAAAAACTATTTGCCCAAGCACCTACAGGCATAGGAAAAACCATGTCAACATTATTTCCTTCCATTAAAGCCATTGGAGAAGGTACTGGAACTAAAATTTTTTATCTTACAGCCAAGACCATAACTAGAGAAGTACCAATTGCCTCTACAGAAATTCTCATAAGAAAAGGTCTTAGGGTAAAAGTGATTGTAATTACAGCTAAGGAAAAAATTTGTGCAAATGAAGAAGTAAAATGTAACCCTAGAGACTGTAGTTTTGCAAAGGGACATTATGATAGGGTAAATGAAGCCATAATGGATATATTTGAAAATGAGGATTTAATCACTAGGGATACTATAGTTTCCTATGGATTGAAGCATAATGTTTGTCCCTTTGAATTTTCTTTAGATATTAGTCTTTGGGCAGATATAATTATATGTGATTATAATTATGTTTTTAATCCACAAGTATATTTAAAAAGATTTTTTGAAAATCCTAATGAAGACTATATATTTTTAATAGATGAGTCTCACAATCTAGTTGATAGGTCAAGAGAAATGTTTTCAACTGAAATAAATAAATCTAGTATACTGGGAATAAGAGATATTTTTAAGGAAAATTATCCACCTATATATAAAGCTCTAGGTAAAATAAATAGTATATTAAACAAAGTAAAAGATGATTTAGATATAGATAAAGAATACTACCAAAGAGAGGAAATATCTGACTTATACTATCCTATAAAAAGAGTAATTACAGTTCTTGAACCTTGGCTTATGGAAGAGAAAAAACATAGTGAATATGAAAAGGTATTGGAGCTTTATTTTAACTTAACTACTTTTGTGAAAATCAGTGAATTATATGATAGTCATTATGTAACTTATATAAAAGAATATAATAAAGATATTATATTTAAATTATATTGTGTTGATTCCTCTTATTTATTAAGAGAAGCTTTAGAGAGGGGAAGAAGCAGTATATTCTTTTCAGCGACTTTAACTCCATTAGACTATCATATGGAATTATTAGGCGGAAAGAAAGACGATTATCATATAAAACTTAGTTCACCTTTTTCAAGGGAAAATCTATGTTTAATGGTGGCAAATAGTATTTCCACAAGATATAAAGATAGGGAAAGGACCTATATAGATATTGTAAGGCATATAGAAACATTCATTTATGCTAAAAAAGGAAATTATTTTGTATTCTTTCCTTCATATGTTTATATGACTAATGTATATGAGATTTTGATGGAGAGAAATGAAAATTTAAATATAATTATTCAAGATGGTAATATGTCAGAAATAGAAAGAGAGGAATTCTTATTAAGATTTGAAGAAGGAAATGAGCTTATTGCCTTTGCAGTAATGGGTGGAATTTTCTCAGAAGGAATAGATTTAACAGGAGAAAAGCTTATTGGAGCTATAATAGTAGGTGTGGGTCTACCACAAATTTGTTTTGAAAGGAATATAATCAAGGATTATTTCACTTATAATTTAGATGAAGGATTTGAATATGCCTATGTATACCCTGGTATGAACAAAGTCTTACAATCAGCAGGAAGGGTAATCAGATCTCCAGAGGATAGAGGGGCTGTTTTACTTATAGATGATAGATATGGAACTAGAGAATATAGGGCATTGTTTCCCAATGAATGGTTAGGAGCTAAAAATATAAGAACTGATATGGAGATGAAAAGGATTCTAGAGAGATTTTGGTAATTGAAAATCTCCTAGAATTCTTTTATATATAATTAATATTTGCTAATCAACATGTCGAAGTCTAGAAACAAGACTTTCTTTTTGAAATGATTTTACTAAAATATTGGAAACAATTAAAGGTACCATAACAATAATCATAATGTAAACTATAAAGTAATACATGGGAAAATGATAATGAACATAGGTAGCACCAACATGCTGTAATACCTTTATCAATCCGTAGCCTAGGGAACTGCCAAATATCAAAGTAATTATTGAATTCCCAAAAGATAAACCTAACCCTTCAAATTGAATCATTTTTATTAACTGTTTATTTGTTAATCCAATAGATTGAAGCATAGCAAACTCCTTTTTTCTTGAAATTATATTGGTGATTATGGTATTTACTAAATTGATTAAACTAAATAAAATGATAAATCCACTTAATCCTATGATTGATTTATATAATAAATTAAAGGCTTCCTTATCTTCTATTAGATTTTGTTTTAATGTATGAATTTCTAGTAAAGGATTTCTATCTATTAAATTATAAATTTTGCTTTCCGCTATATCTCCTTCATTTTCAAAATCATTAATAGATACTACTAAAGTATCAATTGTATTGAGACCTGGGAATAATACTTCTAGTTTTTCCACTGGCAACAAAAACCAACCAGAGTGATATGTGATATTACTAGGTTTCTCTATAGAACCCACAATCTTAAATGATTTTTCAACTTCTTTTTTACCATCAGAATATCTAAAATCAACTTTATCTCCAATTTCAAATTTCCAACCATAGATCTCTTGTGCAACTTTATTAAATACAATAAGGATTTCATCATTTTTTATCATTTCATTGTAGTCAAATATTCCTTCCGATAATGTTTTGTTGATTGTGTCTGTATCATCTTTAGAAAATGCTGAGAAGTAATCTCCTACATTAATTACATCTTTATAGTCAAATTTTACGGAGGTTCGATGAAATTCTATGACTTTATTGACCTCTGGTAGTTCATTTATTTTTTGTATCAACTCTTTATTTATCGGATTATCTAATTGAATTCCTGTTACTCCCTTATCTATGGTTTGTACTGTATTATAATCAAAGGAAATAATATATTCTCCAAATTCATATAATCCTTGTCTTGAATATTTTTCTAGGGAAGTTGATACTATTAGTGTTGAACTCATAATAAATAATATTCCACCTACTCCAAGAGAAACCAACGTCAGAAAAGATTTATTCTTATTTCTTTTTAGACTTATTTGCGCCATAGAATATGGAGATAGCTTTCTGTGTAAATTATTTGTTTCTTTTACTTCATTATGTTTATTCCCAGAAAATCTGGAGGCTTCCACAGGAGAGATAGAAGAAGCTATTTTCGCTGGTTTTCTAATAGATATAATAATAGTGATATATTCAGCAATTGTCACAATTAAACTAAGAATAATCGTATATCTCCAACTCCAACCATCTGGATTAATCAAATATGAAATAATCCAAGATATTAACAATCCTATTGGAGTACCTTTAGAAAACAAAATTTTCCCTTCTCTTCTTACGATTGCTCTAATCTGTTTTTTAGAAGTTCCTATGGTTCTAAGCTGACCAAATCTTTGAATATTTTCTAAAACTGAAATATAAAATACATTATAGACCACCAATATACTAACGAATAGAATTCCTATAGATAGTCCTATAATAAATAAAATATTTTGTTTTGAAAGGGATAATGAATTGGCGAAAGCATTATGTGGATTGATGTTTTTTCTTTCAATCCCTGCATATCGTCCAATTCTTCTTACTGTGTCTAAAAACTCATTTTTTGACATTCTATCTGCATTTTTTATTTTACAAAGAACTGTGTAAGGGAAATCTTTCAACTGTTCTCCACTTTCAGAATACTCCTTAGAAAATAATACTTGAAAGACATTGGAGTTCTCATTTCCTTCCACAAATCCACTGATGTTAAATTCTTCTTCTCGTCCATCTAAAAATTTTATTCGTATAGTATCTCCAATATTTTTTGCATTGTGAAATAAATTTAACATAGGTTTATACACTGCGATTTCATTTAGTTTTTTAGGATAATTTCCATGTATTATTGCTGGTGTTTTTATACTCTTTGTATCTTTTTCAAAATAAATTGGATGAATCATTTTATCTTGTATTTTAAAGCTCTTACCAAATTTTGCTGGAGTCAAAAAATCTATTTCATCAAAGGCTTTTAATTTTTCAATCTGTTCCTCATTAACATATTCATACATAACATGCTGTACCATATTTAGTTGTTTTCTGATATTTTGTTCTCTTGCCGATTGAGTAAGAGACATAACTCCTAATAATGAAACAGATAGAATAATAGTTATCAGAATAAAAACATTTCTTGTTCCATTAAATTTGATATTTCTATTAGCCAATTTTCCTATGACTGCCCGATTATTATTTGCTATCATTATTTTACCTCCTATCTATTAAAGATTTTTCCGTCTTCAATTCTAATAATACGATCAGCTAATTGAGCAATTTCATTATTATGGGTAATTATTACAATAGTTTGGTTGAATAGTTCACCTGTCTTTTTTAATAGTCCTAAAACTTCGGAACTTGTTTTACTATCCAAATTGCCAGTAGGCTCATCTGCCAAAATAATAGAGGGTTTTGTTGCTAAGGCTCTTGCTATTGCTCCTCTCTGTTGTTCTCCACCTGATAAATAATTAGGAAGTCTTCGCTTTTTTTCTCCTAAATGTAATAGCTCAATGATTTCCTCTATATAATCTTTATCAATTGTTTCCCCATCTAATTCCAATGGAAGAACAATATTCTCATAGAGATTTAACATAGGTACTAGATTATAATTTTGAAAAACAAATCCCACATTTCTTCTTCTAAAAATAGTTAATTCTTCATCTGAAAGAGTAGAAATATCATTTTGAGCCACAATAACTTTCCCCGATGTAGGAGTATCTAAGCCTCCCAACATATTTAGCAAAGTAGATTTTCCTGACCCTGATGTTCCGATAATAGATAGAAATTCTCCCTTTTCTACTTTCAGACTTACTCCATCCAGGGCTTTTACAAGACTGGATTCTTCCCCATAGTATTTTTTTAAGTCTATAGCTTCTAATATACTCATATTTATGCCTCCTTTTCTTAAGCTGATTTTATCAAAGAAATCTAACAGAAATCTAACAGGAAATATTTTTATCTAAAAAAACAATATCAATGCTAACATTTTTGTTAGAATTGATATTGAATATAATTTCTATAGTTCATTTGGTAAGAAAATAGAAAAAGTAGAGCCCTCTCCAACAGAGGAAGCTACTTTTATATAACCACCTTGCCTCTCAATAATTTCCCGTGATAAATATAGTCCAATTCCAACCCCTTCTTCAATATAATTATTATCTCCTCTAAAAAACCTTTGAAATATTTTTCCGAACAACTCTTCTGAGATACCTATACCTTGGTCTATAATATCAATTTTGGTATATATCTCCCATGATTGAACCTTAATTTCTATTTTAGTGTTTTCAGGAGAATATTTGACTGCATTTTCCAATATGTTAAATAGAGATTCTGTTGTCCATTTTTTATCATGTGCTAGTTGATAATTCTCTAGACAATCTACAAAGATTTCTATATTCTTTTTTGAAGCCTTTACTGTAATACTGGAAATGGCCTCTGCAATAGTATCAAATAAAAAGTAGGAGGTTTTATTTAATTGAACTAATCCTATTTCTAGCCTTGAGGATTTAATCATAGATTCTAATAAGAAATCTATTTTTTCAATTTGTCCTGTCATAGATTTTAATATTTGCTCCTTTTCCTCTTTTGATATTCTTTCATTTTCCAAAGTTACTTGCAGCATTTTTAGATTGGTCATGGGAGTTTTTACCTGATGAGACACATCAGAAATTAAGCCTTGTAAGTTTTTCCTTTCTTTTAATCCTCGCAGGGATTCCTCCTGCCAGATTTCTGATAATTGTATTATCTTTTTATTGATTTTTGAATTGAAAGTCTCTCTTAAGGTTTGCAGTTTATTTAGCTTTTCATAATCTCTGCTGATTAGATTAGTCAATGAATCGTTTATATTATTGAGGGAAGCCAGATATTTCTCAATAGCTTTTGCTTTGCTATAATTAAGGATTACTATAACTGCTAAATAAGAGACTAAAGAAAATAATATAAATGCCATATTAGGGAAATAGTAAGTTAAAAAAATATGATATATAACTCCTATGATAATACTAATTATGGTTGGAAGGCTTCTACTCTTCATAGGAATCCCCAATCCATTGGTAGCCAATGCCATATATTGTTTTAATGTATTTTTTATCTTTAGTTTCAATCTTTGTTCGAATTCGACTTATCATCATAGTTAAGGCATTTTCATCAACATATTTTTCATTACTATCCCAAAGTTTTTCTAATATAAGGCTTCTTTTAAGAACCATTTTATAATTGACAACAAACAAATATAGAAGATTAAATTCTGCTGCGGTCAACTCAATATTTTTCTCCCTAAGTTTAGCAGTTCGCTTTGTGAAGCTTAACAATAAATTTCCATCATCATAAATACACTCTGTATTCTTTTTACAATTGATATTTAATAAAACTCTTATTTTCTTTAGAAAAACACTAACATGAAAGGGTTTTGTAATATAATCCTTTGCTCCTAGCTCATATCCCTTTAGCATATCACTTTCCATATCATTGGCCGTTAGAAATATAACAGGTGTAGTTGTCTTACTTATACACATTCTGCTTAGTTCAAAACCGCTACCATCAGGAAGGTTTACATCTAATATAATTAAGTGGAAATCAGCTTTTGAAATATGGTTTTCTGCAGATTTTATATCATAAGAAGAAGTAACCTCATATCCCTCTACTGTTAAATGGTAGGCTAAAGTTTGATTTAGCAGCTTATCATCTTCTACTAATAATATTCTTTTCATTATTATTTTCACTCCTATTTAATGTAGAGCTATTTTAAGTATATTATATATTATACATTAAATAACTGAAATAAAAACTAGGGTTATACAGTAATGATTTTTGAAATTGAGGGAGAGGTTTAGTTGTAGATTTTATTATTGAAATAGAGGTATAATAAATATAGATGCAAAGCATCTGAGACTATCGAAAAAAGCCTTAATTTCTTAAGAAAAGTAAGAAATTAGGCTTTTTTCTCCTTATATAATTAAATTTATTAAATTTTAATTGAAGTTACCCTATATTTAATGGCTTTTCTGGTATTATCACTATTCCTTTTCCTGCTTGTCCAGCAGTCTTGCAATCTTTTTGACATTATAAGCAGCCCCTGTCACTAGGACTTGAGCTTTTACTGCATGTGAGCCACGATAATGTGCATATCTCATACCCATCAATTCTTTTAAATCTGCAAATGCCCTTTCAACGGTTTCTTTCCTTCGTTGATAAAGACTTTTGCCCTTTTCTGTCTTCATGAAAGAGCGAACTTCATCGGCATAATGTTCTTTGATATGTCGTCTAATTATCCTTGTTTGCTCTGAGGAAATTTCTCCTGTGGTATTACTTTCGTATAAACATTTATCGCGTTTAGGACATTTATTACAAATGTTTTTATCACTTTCATACTCCACATAACCTTGTCGTGTTGTAGTTTTATATTTTAATTCTTCTCCTTCAAAGCAACGATATATATCTTCTTCTGGGTAGTATTCAAACCAATACTTTGATTTTTTACCTTTTTTTCCTGCATATTTTCTTGGTCCAATTACTGGTGTTATTCCTTTAGTACTTAGTTCTTCTATTATATCTAGATTAAAATATCCTGCATCTGCACCTGCATACTTTGGAGCTAAATTTAGTTTTTTAAACATGTCCTCTAGGTTATCTATATATACTGTGCTATCATGAACATTGCCTGGTGTTACGTGTGCACTTAGTAGTATATTATTTGAGCTATCAACTGTGCCATGAACCAAATGATAAAATCCTATTGGTTTTCTGTCTCGATGCATATATCCACTATCAGGATCGGTCTTACTTACTTTTCTTGAATGAACTTCTATTTTAGAATCTGCTGGCTTTAAGGCTTTCTGATCTTTACTAATTCGCTTATCGTTTATTAACATTAGTAACGACTCATCTTCTTCTATTACACGTTCTTCTGTTACATTTTCAAACTTTGAGTTACTAGCATTAGCCTTTACATGTGTCGAATCGGTATATACAATTTTTCCCTCTACAAATCCGTGGTCTATAGCCATTAGTACTATTTCGTTAAATATATCTTCGTATATTGTTGAATCTTTGAATCTTACTGCTCTATTATGGCTTATGGTTGAATGGTCTGGTATGGATTCAGTTAATCCATATCCTAAGAACCAACGGTAAGCCATATTATGATGTATTGCATCTACTAGCTTTTCTTCGGAACGGATGCCATCAAGTGCTTGAATAAGTGACATTTTAAACAATACTACAGGGTCAATTGATGGTCTACCTCTATCTTCTGCATAATATGGCTCAACTAAGTCATAGATAAAGTCAAAGTTAATGTGTTTATCTATTTTTCTTAAGTCATGATCTGGTTTTACTAACTGTTCTAACATTACTAATTCCAATTCAAATTGTTGATTCTTTCTTTTGCCTCTTGTCATCATAATATATCACCTCATATACTATATACGACATAAAAAAAGAAAATCCTTTTTGAATTTAGGATTTTCTTAAAAATATTTTACTTTTTCGATGAACTCAGATGCAAAGCATCTAATAAAAAAGTAAAAATAGCATGGAAAGGAAGAAACTATGAGAATTATTATTTCACCTGCAAAAAAGATGAAAGTAGATTCCGATGACTTAGGTCATCGCCATATACCAGAATTTATAAAGGATGCAGAAATCCTGCTTACATATTTACGAGAATTAGACTATAAAGAAGTGAAATCCATATGGAAATGCAGTGATAAAATTGCAGAGCTTAATTACAATCGTATTAGAAACATGGATTTATATAGAAATCTCACACCTGCAATTCTATCATATGAAGGAATTCAGTACCAGTATATGGCTCCTGGAGTATTTGAAGAAGAGGAGTTAGAATATATTGATGAGCATTTACGAATTTTATCAGGATTTTATGGAATATTACGTCCCTTTGATGGTGTTGTACCATATAGACTAGAAATGCAGGCTAAGCCTATAGACTGGCATTTTAATTCACTATATGAATTTTGGGGTCATAAGCTGGCTAAAAATCTTTTTTCAGAAAGTCAATATATTGTAAATTTAGCATCAAAGGAGTACAGTAAATGTATTTCCAACTACTTAGATGAAAATGTAAAATTTATTACCTGCGTATTTGGAGAATTAATTAATGGAAAGGTAGTTGAAAAGGGAACTTTTGCAAAAATGGCAAGGGGGGAGATGGTACGATTCATGACAGAAAAACGAATTAAGGATATGAAGGACATAAAAAGATTTGATAGACTAGGCTATATTTTTAACCATAAACTATCTAATGAGAATACATATGTTTTTATTAAAAATAACAGTGAAAGATAAACCATAATATATAGTATAAAATATATATTGAATTAGGAATTTTGGATTTTATTAGATTTAGAAGTAATAACATCAGCCCATGGCTCTTGTAAATATTCCATGATTTCTGTATAATTGTTTTATTAACATAAGAGAGGTGTGCCATGAAAAAAGTAGGAATAATAGCTTTAAGTTTATTGATTTTATTTAATTTAGTTGGTTGTGTAAACAAAGGGAATGAGGAAGTAGTAAAGCTCTATCCCGCATTTAAAACAGAGAAAAATACTAAAACTTGGGGATATATCAATAAATCTGGTAAATTTATTATAGAACCTCAATATCAAAGAGTATTAGATTTCTCTAAAAATGGAGTTGCAGAAGTTTATAAAAATGGTGGAGTAGGACTGATTAACTCTAAAGGTGAAGAAATAATAGCGCCTCAATATCAGCAAATAATAGATTTAGATGGAGGATATTTTCTAGGATATGATGGAGAATTAATTTATATTTTTGATTCCAAAGGTAAGGAATATTTTTCAGGAGAATATATTTATGTAGGCAGTTATAGTGATGACTTATTTGGAGTAGGTAAAATCACAGATGGTGGCGAAGTGTTGATGGGATATGTAAATAAGTCTGGAATGGAAATAATAGAACCTGCTTATAGTAGAGTTTATGATTTCCACAATGGAAAAGCTTTAGTATTAGAGGGAAAAGATAAATATAAGATTATAGATAAAAAGGGAAATATAATTAAAGAATTAGAATATCCTTTAGTAGTTCCATCTGTAGATGACAATATTTATCTTGTAAAAGATGAAAATGGTTTATTTGGTTATATAGATAATGAAGACAATACTTTAATAGAACCAAAGTTTAATAAAGGAAATATATTTGAAAATGGAAATGCAGTAGTAGCAGTAGGAGAAGATGATAATTACTTGTATGGGTTAATAGATAGAGAAGGTAAATATTTATTAGAACCTGAATACAGGAATATAGTGGGTTTTGGAAATGGATATTATGGTGTTGAAAAGGAAATGGATGGTAAAGAGATTAAATATGCAATTTCAAATAATAAGGGTGAATTACTTACAGACTTCACATATTCTAATTTAAATAATATTAATATAAAAAATAATTTCATTTCAGTATTTGATGGCAAAGAAACATATATATTAAATTTTAATGGTGATAAAGTAGAATTACCAGTATTAAAGGGAAAAGGTGAATTAAGTTTTGATGGTAATGTTCTTAGAAAAGTGTCCCTTAATAAATTAAGCTACTATAATTCAAAGGGAGAAATCATTTGGGAAGAAAACAGTGATTATGTCCTTAGTGAAGATGTAAATTTAAAAGAAAAGACATATGTGGAAGAAGGCATAAATATACGTTATCCATATGTTGAAGGGATGAAAAATAAAGAAGTAGAAGAAAAAATAAACAAAGAACTATATAATAGATTTATGAACAATGAAGGACATGCGTTTTATGAAGTAACTTATGATGTAAATAGAATAAATGATTTATTGACTATCAGTAAATATTATCAGTATTCCGATAATGGTGAAACTGAAGTTGTTGGAAATGGAGAAGTATATAATATTAGTTTACAAAATGGAAAGTTCTTTAATTTAGGAGATTTATTTAAAGATGATTCTGATTATAAGAAGATTGTATCTGAAAATATAGCAGGTAAATTGGTAAATAGCATTATGGATGGGAGTACTATTTATGGTATTGAAAACTTTACTGGAGTAGATGAAGAACAAAGTTTTATCCCAACTATGGATCAATTGAATATTGTGTTTAAATCTGCTAATCCATTGACTGATATTGAAACCATTAGTATACCTCAAAAAGATATAGAGGATGTATTGGACATGGGTAAAGAGTTTTGGTGGGCTTTAATGGTAAGTAAAGGATTTTAGAAAACAGGGGATTTTCTCCTGTTTTATTTTTGGAGGTTGAAAAATGGTAAAGAAAAAAGAATTAATTGAATTTGAAATAAAAGAAGTAGGCTTTCCTAATAAGGGAAGAGGAGAATTTGAAGGTCATAATATTAAGTTTAAAGGTGGAATAGAGGGGCAGAAAGTAGAGGCTAGAGTAAGTAGAAAAAGAAAAGGCTATATAGAGGCAAAAATAGTTAATATAGTGGAAAAGTCTCCCATAGAAACAGAAGAAGGATGTCCACATTTTGGAATTTGTGGAGGATGCACTTATCAATCCTTATCATATGAAAATGAATTAGAGCTAAAGGAAAAGCAAATAAAAGCCTTATTTGAACAGGAAGAACTAGATATAAACTTTCTAGGCATAGAAAAAAGTCCAGAAGTTAATGGATATAGAAATAAAATGGAGTATACCTTTGGAGATGAAGAAAAGGATGGACCATTGGCGTTGGGTCTTCATCGTAAAGGTAGATTTTATGAAGTGGTAAATGTTGAAAATTGCAATATAGTAGATAAAGATTTTACTAATATACTTACTACTGTTCTTAATTATTTTGGAGAATTAAATACAAGCTACTATAACAAAAGATTACATTCAGGATTTCTAAGACATTTGGTAGTTAGAAAAGCTTTATCAACTGGTGAAATACTTGTAAATCTAGTAACATCTAGTCAAGAGGAGCTAAATAAAGAAGACTTTATAAATAAATTAAATGAGATTTCCACCATAGGAAAAATAACTGGAATAATTCATACTATAAATGATGGATTGTCAGATGTAGTGAAGGCAGATAAACTGGAAGTATTATATGGTAGAGATTATATTATAGAAGAAATCTTAGGATTGAGATTTCAAATATCTCCATTTTCCTTCTTTCAAACCAATACATTTGGTGCTGAGAGGCTGTATTCTATGGTAAGAGAATTTGCAGGAGATATAGATGATAAGGTGGTTTTTGACCTGTATTCAGGTACAGGAACTATTGCTCAAATAATGGCACCTGTTGCTAAAAAAGTAATAGGTATTGAAATAGTAGAAGAAGCAGTAGAAAAGGCTCGTGAAAATGCTAAACTAAATAATTTAGATAATGTAGAGTTTATAGCTGGTGATGTATTAAAGGCTGTAGATGAACTAAAGGAAAAACCAGATCTAATAGTCATAGATCCACCAAGAGACGGAATTCATCCGAAGGCTATAAATAAAATCATAGATTTTAACCCAGAGGTATTTGTATATGTAAGCTGCAATCCGGTTACTTTAGTAAGGGATTTAAAGGTGTTTATTGAGAGGGGATACAAGGTAGAGAAAGCAAAATGTATGGACCAGTTTCCAAGGACTCCTCACGTTGAGAGTATAATTCTGATGACGCATTGTGGTTCGGAGGGGAAATAACAGAGGTTGACCACAACATATAGTGGTTCGAGGACGAAAATTGGGTCAAAAATCGGTTAAAAAACACCGATTTTCGACCCTTTAAAATAGGGTGTTTTATAGATGACATAGGGTAATATGAGTGATGAAGATAGAAAATGGGAATTTTAGGTTGATAAATGGATGGATGATTTATATACTATAGATGAACATAAGTAGATTATTGTAACGTAAACGAAAATCTATATCTTAAACTATTTTATGAATGGTACTTTCTCACTAACTTAATTTAATGAGAGGAGATGGATATTTGAGAAAAAGATTATTAAAGCGATTTTCATATTTATATACTGGCGAATTGATGTCAGTAGTAATGTTTATTGTCGTATTTTTTTTCCTTAATAAAGTCTATCCCCAATTACGATTGTATTCGCTAAGCTTTTTTTGGCTTTCTTTTTTTCTTTTGGAATTTCTACTAGTGCAGGGAAGTATATATTGGTATACAAAATGGAAGAGATTAAAAGTAGAGAATACAATAAAAACTTCTATAGAAACTATTAAGAGGTATAAAAGCTTGAAAAAATTAAATATTATACTGATAATTATTTCAATTTTTGCTTTTGCTTTTGATTTTTTCATATGGTATCCATCATTACCTTTAGTTAGTCTAGGGATTGCTGGATTTATTTATATATTTGCAGTACTTGAATATATTAACTATTTCCATCTTCAACTTTCTTATGATAATCTTTCTGATGTCAAGTATTTATTAAGAACAAAAAGATTAAAAAAATCATGTCTAAGCAGAGATTTTGGTCGTGATGGAAAATAGTATAATATTGCAAAGACTCCTTAGGAGAGGGAGGAATGAGAAGTTGATAAAACAAGATAGAGTCAAAAAAAGAAAAAAGATTTTAATGATTACAGCAGAAAACAAGGAAATTAATTCTTTTAGAAAAAAACAATTCAACAACTTTATTCAAATTACAATGCCATACTTAGCAGGTTTTATTGATGAATCAAAATATGATATTGTTTTAATTGATGAATACAATCAAAGGATTCCCTATGACAATCACTTTGATTTAGTTGCAATAACTGTTAATACTCCCAATGCAGTTCACTGCTATAAAATTGCTGAAAACTTTAAACAACAAGGCTCAAAAGTGGTAATGGGAGGACCTCATGTAACCCTATTGCCTGAGGAGGCAATGAGTTATTGTGATTATATTATAGTTGGAGAAGCAGAGGAGACGTGGCCTAAGTTCCTTGAAGATTTCTATAATGACTGTGCTAAGGAGAAATACATGTGTGATGATATACCATCATTACGTGGCTTACCTATTCCGAAAAGAAATCTTGTTAAAAAAAGATTTTTAACAAAAGGAGCAGTTATTGCTACAAGAGGTTGTCCGTATAAGTGTAGTTATTGTAATCTAAAGCAGATATATTGTGACTCATTTAGGACTCGCCCCATAGAAGAAGTTATAGAAGATATTAAAAATATCAGAAGTAAATATTTTGTCTTTTGGGATGATAATTTTTTTGGAGATATAGAATATGCAAAGAAATTAATGATTGAACTTAGAAAGTTAAAAAAGAAATGGGCAGCACAGGTTACATTGGAACGCTGTCAAGACGAGGAACTCTTAAAAATTGCTAAAGAGGCAGGATGCATATATTTTTTTGTTGGATTAGAGTCTTTTTCACAAGAAGGTCTTAATAGTGTAAACAAGGGAATTAATAATGTAGATAAATATAAGAAAATTATAAATCTAATACATCATAATGGAATATCAATACAAGCAGGTATAATATTTGGTCTTGATACAGATACAAAAGATATATTTAAAGAAACCCTAATTGCATGTAATGAATTAGGGATAGATGGAGCT
Organism: Tissierella pigra; assembly: GCF_018917845.1. Lineage (NCBI taxonomy): Bacteria > Bacillati > Bacillota > Tissierellia > Tissierellales > Tissierellaceae > Tissierella > Tissierella pigra. The sequence goes on along the minus strand of NZ_JAHLPJ010000001.1, from coordinate 2,309,958 downwards.
ACAGTTAGTATATTAACTCCATTGCCTAGAACTCCCATATATGAGCAGATGAAAAATGAGGGGAGATTGAATACCACAGACTGGACATATTATAATGGAAAGACAAGGGTAGCATTTAAGCCTAAGAATATGACAGAGGATGAACTTTATGAAGGATATATTTGGTTTAGAAAGCAATTCTATTCTATAAAATCTATTTGGAGACGGTTGAGGGTATCTAAAGCAAATATATTATATAACCTTGCAATGAATCTAGGATATAAACTATCTATATAAAGTTTAATGAAATAGAACAATGAGAAAAGTGGGGATTTAAGTCAACGTATTGGAATCTGCCGTTAAGACACATTATATATATAGTTCATCTAACAAGTAAGAAAAAATATAATTAATTAAACCATAAATGCATTGAAATTCATATAAAATTTAATGCATTTATTTTAAATAAAAACTAAATAAAGGGTAAAGGGCGAAGTTTTAGTCAAGTAAAGACTAAATAAACTTCGCCTTTTTTTATGCCTAAAAACAAAACAGAGAGGATTGAGAACAATGTCAAAATTATTTATGTATGGCACTTCATTAGAGGGGATAGAACAGCTGATGGTTATGGTGCCAAATTTTCAGCCAAGGAGAGGTGGCATAGTAATTAATAATTATTTCAATTGTGAAGGAGGTGTTAAGGATTGTAATTCCAGCTTGATTAATGTAAGTAATAGATGCAATGACTGTAAAAATATTCATTCTAGTTTCTTATCCGATGTGGACAAGGTCAGGTACAAAGGTTTAATAAATGAATGCTTTAAAAAGATAAGAAATTTTTCATTTAAAAATAGGCTGAAACATCTTACTGATAGCTTTAAAGGAGAAGTATTTTTAAATTCCAATCATAAAGAAAGATTCTATCGTGTGATTTACGAACAAGATCTTGATATCTATGATATATCTCCAAGATATATTGCCGTCATATTTCTTTTTACTTCTGATGAGACTCTATGGAATCTATTAGAGCATACAGTAAAACCAAATGGATTTGATTTTAATAAGTGTAGCCTTAAGCAAATAAGTACAGAAGGCTATGCCATATATCAAATGGCTAAGACCATATGGACAGGAAAAGAAAGTATTGAGATTAATGAAATAGCTGATGTAGATTTAATTGATGATAAGACCTTTAAGACTATTATTAATGCATCACTAATTACAAGATATGGTACAGATATGTTTTTAATTACAAAGTAGAATGGAGGGGATAAGACTTGAACATAACAATTAAAAAATCTAACGGAGAAAATGAAAAGACTAGATCCATATGGTTTCCCATTGAAGAAGAAAACTTAGATAAGATATGCAGTGAACTAGGAATAGAAATGACTACAGAATCAAATTGTTATATTGAAAGTAGCATGGATAGAAACTTTCTAAACATACTGCATGATAAAAACTGTAATATAGATGAACTAAACTATTTGATGAAAAGACTAGATGGGTTTAGTAAAAAGGAGATAGAAAGATTTTATGCTGCATCCTTTGCAGAAAATCCTAAGACAATGGCAGAGTTAATAAATCTAAGTTTTAATATGCATTGCTATAGTCTTGTATCTGACTTTAATAATCTGGAAAAGGTGGGAAAAGATCTATATCTAACTGAGAGGCAGGCAGTATCGACAAAAGAATTAGATGAACTTGATGGTGAATCATATGCAATGGATGTAATAAAAAACAACCCCAATCCTATAATCACACCATATGGAGTCCTATATAAAAATAACAATGTACCTGAACAAGTATATAACGGAAAGCAGTTCCCTCCATATATATGGAAAGAAACAATAGTAGCAGTACAGCTGACTGCAAAGGGAGAGAATGAATATATCTATCTTCCTTGTTCAGATGTTGAAGTTGAAAAGGCACTGATGAGATTAGAAACACCTTATCTCCATGATTGTGAGGTGGCAGTTGATAGCCATAGTTTTCCCGACAACATATTAAATATTGTTTCTTCAAGTACAACATCAGTAATTAAGGTAGATGCCTTAAATAAACTATCAAAGCATTATAGTGAGATGGGAAGTCAAGATACAAGATATTTTGAAAAACTTATGGATCATATTAAGCCTCGAACTATTGATGAAGTCTTTGCACTTGCAGAATCCATGTATGAATTTGAACTCTTTGATGGCATTAAAGATATAGAAAGCTATGGGAGATATATGATATGTGAATCAGGACGTTTTGAATATGATCCAAATCTTGAAGAATACATTGATTTTAAAAGATATGGCAGAGAAAAAATGGCACAGGAAGATGGCGCATTTTCAAATAAGGGATACATTATTTATCATGGATATAATCAAAAGCTTGCCAATTTATTATTCGAAAATCTAGGCATAATGATTCCTGAAGATAAAGAATTAAAGACATTGAAGTTATATATGCCTTTAACTGTTACAACCTATGATATTAAAAATGATTATGGCGATAGAGAAACCTTAAATGAACCAATGGAATTAGGAAACTATGAAATAGTTGATTATATTGATGAAATCCTTGAAGCCATAGAAAGAGATACTCTTCCAGAAGAAAAAGAAAGAGGCCTTATGCGTTACTATGATGAACATGACAGTGTAAATGGGAAGGTAGCTAAATATGAATTTTCTGTTGAAATGGTAGATGATGAACTAATGGGTGTAGCAATACTAACATTAAATGATGATTTAACCTATAAAGAGCTTGGGAAAATAAAAGAAAATGTGATTGGACAGGCTGCAGACGGCTATGTGCCCAAAAATAATATGGGACGAAGTTATATAGAAATGGTGTAAATACGTACATTCCATAAAATATAGGTACATATTATTTTTATAAATCTATCCATTTCCTTTAAAATATAATTAGGGCTTTTTAAAGCCACTAAATATTTTGGAGGTTTTTTATGAAAAAGAAATTAGATGAACTAACTGATGAAGTCTTAAATGAACTTGAGGCTTCTGGTTACAGTAAATTAACAAGGGACAATTTCAGATATTTCTGGAATGGCATGATTAGGTATTTTGAAAGTCAAAACATTTATGAATTCAATACTAAAATTGCGATGGAATATCTTGAAATTAGATCCAGCAAAACAGATTTAAGAAAACACAGTAAAAACTTTATTAAAAGAGCTATCTTTATTTTAGACCACTACAATAATTATGGTGAAATTCCCTTAAGATGCTACACCCCTATAACCAAATCAAACAATCCCCAATATATTGAAATCTTAAATGATTATGGAAAACATCTGGCAGAGGGAGAATATTCTTCCCGTACCATTGAAGGATATCTAAAAAATGTTGTAGGATTTATACAATTTTTAGAGGAAAATGAGTATTTATGTATAGATGAGTGGTCTGCAGAAATTATGTTTAAATATATTGAAACACTTTCAGAATTCAAAAAAGCTACCATAAAGCATAAAACAGGCTCATTAAGACTATTTTTACGCTACTTATATCTAGAAAATATAATAAAGGAAGATTTATCACAATACATTGGTACTATAAGGGGAACCTACCATCAAAAACTACCATCCTTCTGGACTAAAAATGAAGTGAATCAATTACTAGCTGCAATAGACCAAAACAATCCGAATGAGAAGAGGGATTATGCTATGATTTTGCTCGTAGCTAGACTTGGGCTTAGAAGCAGTGATGTAAAGAAATTAAAATTTGAAAATTTACACTGGAAAGAAAATCAAATAGTTATTATCCAATCAAAAACTGGAGAGCCACTTACGCTACCACTTTTGCGAGATGTCGGCTGGGCAATTATTGATTATGTTCAAAATGCCAGACCAAAGGTAGATAATCAACATGTGTTTTTAAGACACTTACCACCTTATGCCGAACTTTCCGAAAGAAATCATCTTTACAAAACAATAGAAAAGTATATGATAAGAGCAAAACTTCCCATAAGTGCTAAAAAAAGAAATGGTATGCATTCCCTTAGACATTCTTTGGCAACTACCCTTATGGAGGAAAATATAGCCTTGAGTAATATTTCTGATATATTAGGCCATACTTCGGTAGATTCTACATCAATCTATTTAAATGTTGATATTAATAGGCTTAGAGATTGTGCTCTTGATGTTAATAAATTGGGGGTAAAACAAGATGGCAAACTTTAATGACTTTACATTTATTAGTGGATTTGCAAGTGATATCGAAGCTTTTATCAAACTAAAACATGGATTAGGAAATATATACTATAGCCCTTCCATAGTTTTAAAATCCTTTGATAAATTTTGTTATGAGAACTTTAGGGATGAAAATGTTTTATCTAAGGATATAGTAATGGCATGGCATAAGTTGGGAGTTGATAAATATCTAACCCCAAAAACTTTACGATTAAATATGACCCCCATAAGTCATCTAGCTAAATACCAATGTGATAAAGGTATGTCAGCATATATTTTCCCAACCAAAACCTTACCCCCAGAAAGAAGATATACCCCTCATATATACAGCACAGATGAGCTTACTAGGTTTTTTAATGCAACAGATAGATGTCATATTACTCATCAAAATCCAAATAGACATTTAATAATGCCTGTATTTTTTAGATTATTGTATTCTTGTGGTCTTCGAGTTTCTGAAGCAACTAACTTATTAACTGATAATGTAGACTTGGAAAATGGCATACTAAAGATTATGGAATCAAAAAATGATGGCGAAAGACTTGTTCCACTATCAGAAGATATGCATGAAAGATGCAAAAATTATTATCAGCTAGTCCATTGTAGTAATCCACACAAGTACTTCTTTCCATCAAAAACAGATGATCCCATTAAATATATGAATGTTTATGGTAACTTCCGTAGATTTTTAATAAATGCAGGAATTTCTCATGGTGGAAAGAATGGACAAATACGAATTCATGATTTTAGGCATACTTTTGCTGTTCATTGTCTTAGAAATTGGGTACTAGAAGGCAAGGATTTAAACACTTGCTATCCATATTTAAAGGCATATATGGGGCATACATTATTTAGATATACAGCCTATTATCTAAGAATCACAGCTGAAATATATCCAATGATAGAGGAAACCTTAGAGAAATATTACCCAGATATTATTCCGTTTTCTGGAGGTGAGGAATATGAAGGTTTCTGATTTTTCCTATCATTTGACCAACTTTTTAACAACATATATGTCTGGTCAAAGAAATGCAAGTATAAATACAATCAAAAGTTATCGAGATGCATTCAAGTTATTTTTAACATTTTGTAAGGAAGAAAAAGATATTGTACCAGAGAGGTTAACTCTTTCCAAAATCTCACCACAGATCATAAAAGAATATTATGATTGGCTAGAGAAATCTCGAGGCTGCAGTATAACATCAAGGAATCATAGAAGAACTGCGATAAATTCGTTTTTTAGATATTTACAAATCGAAGCACCTGAGCATTTATTTTTATGCCAGAAGATACTTGCTATTCCACAAAAGAGAACCCCTAAAACAGTGGTTGGATATTTGACACCAGAAGAAATGAAATCTTTATTAACTCTTCCAAATCGTTCAATTCCATCTGAAAGAAAAGAACTTGTGATATTAACTGTACTTTATGATACAGGTGCTAGGGTTAGTGAGCTATGTGACCTTAAAATCAGAGATATTCGTCTTGAAGCACCTTCAATTATCACATTGACTGGAAAAGGAGAAAAAACAAGGCATGTTCCAATAATGAAAAATACTGTTTTACTACTAAGACAATATTTATCAGATTTAGGATATACAGATACAAAGAATTCAAATATTCCCTTATTCATAAATTGCCACCATGCTCCATACACAAGGAAAGGAATTTCATATATTATTAAAAAATATGAAAATCGTGCTATTGAATCCTCAATACATCTTTCTGACTTCAAAATTACTCCACACATTTTCAGGCATTCAAAGGCAATGCATTTATATCAGGCAGGAATCGACCTGATTTATATTAGAGATATATTAGGACATGTTGATATATCAACAACGGAAATCTATGCAAAGCTTGATACAGAGAGAAAAAGAGATGCCCTTGAAAAAGCATATCCTGAAATTACTGCATCCACACTTTCGGATTGGAATGATGATAATGATTTGATGGAAAAATTGGCAAAGTTAGTTTGATTCTATTTTAAAATATGGGACGAAGTTAATGGAAGATTATGCGGATTTACACCATTTCTATATAACTTCGTCCCATATTATTTTTGGGCACATAGCCATCTATATGTGACATGTCACATATTTCAAAATATGCACTGACAGAAATCTTAGTATGTGCTGAATGTGGACATCCATATAGAAGGCAAGTCTGGTCAAAATATGGACAGAAAAGTGCAGTGTGGAGATGCGAAAATAGATTAAAAAATGGTGCAAAGGCAAGCTGCAAGAACTCACCTACCCTTAAAGAAGAACCACTGCATAATGCAATAATGATGGCCATTAATAATGTAGTAGAAAATAAGGGAAAATTTATAGGGGCATTCAGAGAAAATGTCATAAGAGTTATCGGTGACTATTCTACAAAAGGGATTTCTACCGACTTTGATGACAAGATAGAATCCCTTCAAAAAGAAATGTTATCCTTAATTGAAGAGAACGCAAAGCAAGGAGCTGTAGCAGAAGATTTTGACGATGAATACAAGAGGATATCCGAAGAGATAAATGAGCTTAAAAAGGCAAAATTAAGGCTTGTACAGGAAAAGAATGAGGCAGAGAACTATGGAGAACAGCTAAATGAAATGGAGAATACATTAAAGACTGTAAGACCAGATGTAAGAGAGTTTGATGAAGATTTGGTAAGAAGGATAATTCAGACTATCAAGGTATGTCAACGACAATCTAATTCTACATAAAAAAGTCATTTAAAAAGTGCAGAGAATTTATTTATTTAAAAGAGTATTTGTGATTTCTTTTCTAGAAGACATATACTCTTTTCTATCTTTTAATCTGTATGATTCTCCTTTAATATTAACTACCGTTGCGTGATGAAGTATTCTATCTAAAATAGCAGCCGCTATTGTATTATCTGAAAATACTTCACCCCACTGTGAAAATGACTTATTTGAAGTAAATATAGTTGAACACTTTTCATATCTTTTAGCTATTAGTTGGAAGAATAGGTTAGCCCCTTGAATATCCATAGGAAGATACCCTATTTCATCTATTATCAATAGCTTGTACTTAGCGTAATGTTTGAGTTTCTTTTGAAGTTGGTTTTCAAAGTGTGCCTTATTTAGTTCTGATATTAAGTCCTGACAACTAATATAATATGTTAAATGCCTATTCTTAGCTGCTGTGATACCTAATCCTATAGCTAAATGGGTCTTACCAACTCCAGGTGGTCCTAAGAACACCACATTTTCAGCATTATGCACAAACCTTAATGTAGATAATTCTTCAACTAATCGTTTATCAACTGAAGGTTGAAATTCAAATTCAAAGTCTTCCAAGGTTTTTCTATATGGAAAACCTGCTACATTTACCTGTATTTCTGAAGCTCTTGTGTCTTTAAATTTAGTTTCTTGATCTAAAAGATAGTCTAGTATATCTACTATATTGGTTTCTTCTTTTAAGGCTATTTCCAAATAGTTATCTATTATTTCATTTATTTTTGTTAGTTTTAGCTTTTCTAAGTTATTTTTAATTCTCTCATAAGCTACATTACTCACTTTTTCCCTCCTCATAAATTTCATCATATGTTGATAAATCTCTATCTTCTACATCAAAAGAGGGATTAACATTTGTTTTAATCAATGTATTTTTACCATATCTTTTTGGAGATACTATACCTATAGATTCATAATGCTCTTTTAAGACTATTAGTTTATTCCTATCAAAGCATGTGCTATGAGTTGATATTAATGAGCTATTATGATAAATTTTAACTAAGTTGTCTGTAGAGAATACTGAAACTTCTTTTCCTATATATTCTGGTGGGACAGAATATTTATTACCCTTAAAGGAAATCAAGCAGTCTTTCTCTACTTTTCTTTTTTCTTCAATACTTAAAACATATTCTCGATCGAATTTATTTAACTTTTCTTTTTGCAGCATTTCATAAGGAATTTTATTTGTAGTTCCGTGGACCTTTCTATTTATCTTTTCACACCAGGAGAGAGCTTCATTATTTAAATCTATTAGGTTAACAAATTTAATACCAGTAAAGAAGTTATCCCTTACATATCTGACTGTTCTTTCAATTTTACCCTTAGTCTGGCCTCGGTAAGGCCTACATAGTATAGGTTTTATTCCGTAAAATCCTGCAAAGTCCTCAAATAATGGATTTAACTTAGAATCTTCTTGCTTTATCATTCTTTTTACAACAACTTGCTTCATGTTGTCATAGAGTATATGCTCTGGATATCCATTAAAATATCTAAAAGCATTATTATGACATCTTATTAGAGTTTCTGTGCTCATCTCTGTAACAAATTCTATATATCGCATTCTCGAGTACCCTAAAATCATTAAAAAACAATACAGTTTATGTTCTCTTCCTAGTTCATCCATGAATGTTCCAAAATGAGCCCAATCAACTTGACCCTGTTTCCCAGGTAAAGTTTCGAATCTGACTGTAGCTTTTGTATTTAGCTCTTTCTTTTTAGTTCTAACATAGTTTTTAACTATACCAATTTTACCATCAAACCCTTGATCAGTTATTATTTCTAATATCCTTACAGCACTATATGGGGCTTCCTCTAGTAACTCATCTATCATAGGTTTAAAGTCATCTAACTTAGAAGGTTTATCTTTAGTTAATGTATATTTTGGCGTCTCAATAGCTGCTGCATACTTTTTAGCTGTTCTCCAATTGATATTATATTTTCTTGATATTTCTGAAATGGATAGACCCTTAAGATAATCATTTCTTATATCCATCCAAAGTTCTCCTTTCATATTCACACCACCTATTATTTTTTATTCTTTAGGTAGTGTTCCCTCTTTGATTAAGAACTCTGTACTTTTTGATTACCTTTTATCTGTATTTTATCATTGTCCTTTACAAGGTAAATAAGGGTGAGAAACTGGAGATACAGTTTGAATCAGGAATAGTGATGGACCAGATGGTAGACTATTATGACTAGGAATATAAGAGCAGTAACAAGGAAATAGGGGTAGTTACTGCTCTGATAGTAACAAGAATGTGTTAAGACTAAAGTCCTCAGAGGATGCTGAGGATTTTAATGTTGGCATATTTATCAAAAAAATAATTAGAACAACTTGTGATTTGTCAAATTTTAGAATTATTAGTTGAGATATGCTGGAAGATGCTATAAAATAAAGGTAATAATATCAAGGCACGGAACAAGAAATCTTTAAGTAATTTAATTAACTCTAGTTTTAAGAGTATTTGAAGTCATAGATGGTATTAGCAATTTTAGAATATTAAGTTGTTGCATAAGAAATTTAGCCTATGCTTCTACTAACTTGTCTAAAATTAGTAGAAGATATATTTAAATCAGTAATCTGAGTATTAATTTGGATTGTACAAGATAAATGCTAGGAGGCAACTATTATGTTAACAATTGAAGATTATATTGTTTCAAGAAAGAAAAAAGATAAATTGGATGAATTTGATTTTCAGAAGCATTCAGAGAATATGGGAGCAGTTATTCAATATGTAATGGATTATTTTAATGAGTATTTAAATTTAGAAGATTATAGCTATGAGCAAGTAAAGACTCAGCAAGTGATTGATAAATTTAAAGAAGGAATAATTGAAGACTTTCCAACAACTTATGAATTTATAATTTCTTATTACTGGTCAAACAAAAAACGTATAGATAAATTAGTATCTAAGGCATATGAAGAAATTGAAGATGTAGAGCTATTTTATTTGCCGGAAGATGACATAAAGGTTGCAGAGTATATTTGTAAAAAGAAATTAGGAGTTGCTGCAACGGAAGAACTATTAAATAATATAGCAACAATGTCAGAGGAATATAGGCAAACTCAAATGGGAGAACCTAGTATGTCTGATATGAAAGAACTTGACAATGCAATTTCAGACTGGGTAATAGAAGTCTATAGAAAATATAAGGTGGATTTGCTAGATTATGCAAGGGGGATTTCATATAAATTTTATGATAAGTATGTAGATCATGAGTATGATAGGCAGACTGAAACATTTTACTACATCAATAAATATGATTACAGATATCAGGATAATCCTTTCAATATTAATGATATATATAAGAGAAACAGACATCGTGAGTTCATAGATGGACATAAAGGTGAATTGGAAATGCTGATAATGTATTTTTGGTTATTCGAAGATGTTCATGACCAAGAATATTGGCCGGAATATGTAAAACTATGTATTGAAAATAAAAGAGTGAGCTTAGCGAAGAAAAAACGAATACTAAACCCTGTGTTTATTCAAGGCCTGAGCTATCCCTCTGAAATACATTCAAATGTAAAATATATAGAAACTAAGAATGGGATATTAAAAGAAGATCCTGGGCAAAACTATATTCTTTCAATAATATATGAAAAGTCAAATGATGAAATTTGGAAGGACAGAGAGGCATTAGATAATATAATAAAAAACCTTCACTTAAGCTTTAAGCAGTTTGGAGCACCAAGATTATTGGAATTCTTATCCCCTTATCAATCACCTAATTATACGAAAGAAAATTTTTTTGAAAAGTATCAAGTATTTGAGAAGGGGATGAGGCGATATACAAAAATGAAGATAGCTGTTATTAATGGTTATACAAGGAGAACTAAGGATAAAGATTTTTTGTTTTCAACAATTGAGGATATTGTATGCCTAAGAAATACGTGTAAAGAATTAAAGCTACAATTGAAGCTTTCAGTAGATTTTACAGATACAAGTAAAAGAAATAAGATAAAGAAAAATACGGATGATATGATTAATACCCTTGCAGGTATGAGAAATTTTATAATAGGTATCCACATCAATGAAATAGACTCTTGGGGCATTAATAGACACACTTATTATAATGAGAAAAGGCGTGAATATATTAATTCAATGGATTATCCAACAGTATCAACTTTCATGGCTGGTTTAATGACCATTCTTCAAGACAGCAAATCTAGGTACTTTATACCAAATACAGTTAAGGACTCTGAAAAACTAGAGACACTAGTAGATATATTATATCGGGTAGGGTGTTGTTTTGAAAGTGAGGAAATAGAGAATGAAGAATAATGCTCAGAAGATTAATATTGAAAACGAGGAAGAATACTTTAAATGGTGTAAGAGTATAAAGGTAGATGAAAAAATAAATCTATTCAATCCATTGATTAATAAGCATAATAGTGAATTTGAAATTAGAAAAGCAAAGGAGAAAAACAAATTTAAAGATTATTTACCTTTTACTGTTCAATATAGATTGAAATATGAAAGATATCAAGATAAGAGTGTGGTTCTTAATATAGACGTTTCAGATGAGCAGAGGAATAGGGCCTATGGATTCATGCATTGTTTTATAGAAATGGTACAGGCATTAGGAGGAACCGTATTTGTTGACTCTCGAAATAACGATAATACAGTGATTAGTTTTCCTTATGGAACTCTTGAATGCTCACTGGTAGAAAAAAGAGGTAAGTATCGAGATATTAAGTTAAAAGATGCGAAGACTATGAGACCGTTATATGACACAATTAATACTGGTAAATTAATTTTTAAGATTCACACAGTAAAGAGCAGTTCAAAACAACAAGAAGAGATTGTTTTTGATGAGGAAAATCTATCATTAAATAATCAAATTGCAGATATATTTATTGCAATTCGCCCTATTCTAATTGATTTATTTAAGGAAAGCATGGAGATTGAAAAGAAACAGGAAGAAGAATATGAACAAAGAAAGTTAAGGTGGGAAGAAGAGGAAAAAGAAGAAGAGAAGAAAAAACAGAAAGAGAATAAAATTAAGCAGCAATCTATAATTGTAAAACATATTGAAAAATGGGAGCAGTTAAAGTCTATAGAAACATACGTGAATGAGATTAAATCCTATGGAGAAGGACATGCTGATGATGAAGTTAAGGAGCTTATAGAGAAGTATTGTGACCATGTTTTGAATATGTTTGATAAAAATGATTTTTATATAGATATAGCAGAATTTATCAATAAATCCAATTTAATAGATTAGGTCAATTGTGTAATTGTAATAACCAAAAATAATATTGGAGGCGATAGATTGAGAATTAAGAGAATAAGTATTAATAATTATAGAAATCTGGATGGAATATGTATCAATTTTCATCCTATAAATAATTTCATTGTCGGAGAAAACAATTTGGGAAAATCTAATCTTTTAGATTTATTTAATATACTTTATAACTTCAATAGTTTTCGTGTGGAGGATTTTGCCAACATAGATGAACCAATAAGAATTGAAATGACTTTATCTTTGTTTGAAACTGAAAAAGGTTTATTTAATGATTTGTTTGATCCAGAAGAGTCGGATAATATTAATATTATTGCAGTCCAAGATACAGTTGACAGTATAATAATATTTAAACACCTTGAAACAGATACGATTATATCTAATTCACTGATAAAGTGCGTTAATTATATAAACTATAATTCATTGAGGTTACCAAATACTGAATTAAATTTTGATAGAAATAGAGGAGTTGGCAAGTTTTTAGGACATCTAATTTCAAAATATTTAGATAGTCAAGAAACTAGTGATATTGATTTTATAAAGACTGAAGAATTAGATGGATTATTAGATTATATTAATAGAAACTTGATAAAAATTAAGTCATTTAATGACTTTTCAATCCATGCTAATCTAGATAAAGATATTAAAAATTTGCTATCAAAGGTTGTTGTGTTAGCAGACTCTAACAACTTTGATTTAAAAGATGTTGGGTCTGGTATACAGTTCTTATCAATGATCACCCTTACAATATTTGAAAAGATATTGAATATGAATAAAACGAGATTGGAGAAATCTGTAATGCAAAATGAAGATGGAGAAAATTGTATCCCAATTATTCTTGGGTTGGATGAACCGGAAATTCATCTTCATCCTCATATGCAGCGTTCTTTAATAAAAAATCTTATAAGAATTATAGAGAACAAGGATAGTAACTTCAGTGACTTACTAAACACTATTTTTGATATAGACAATGTGATGGGTCAAATAATTGCTACCACACATTCACCAAATATTTTGACGAATGATTATAAAAAGATTATCAGGTTTTACGAAGGCAGTGGACATAAGCTAAACGTAAAAAGTGGAATTGATATTAGAATGGAGGCTGAAATTGAAAAACATCTTCTTGCTCAATTTGCATATATAAAAGAAGCATTCTTTGCTAGAAGTGTAATAATAGTAGAAGGAGATTCTGAATTTAGTAGCATTCCAATATTTGCTGAAAAGCTAGAAATTGATTTTGATTATCTTGGAATTAGTATAATTAAAGCTTCAGGTGCAAACTCAGTAATTCCAATAAAAGATTTATTAGAAAGTTTTGGAATAAAAAGTATAGGAATAATAGATCAGGATAAGTATAAAGAAAGTTACAGAGCTATCGATAATATTTATCATACACTAGGAAAGGATTTTGAGGAAGATATAGTAAACACCTTAATTGATAAGGGAAAAATTGAAGTTTTAAGAGAGATTGTTTGCGAATACGATGTGATGGGCAGCGAAAGAACACTAGAAGAGAATGCATTAAATAAACGTATAAAAAAATATAACCTAGATATTCCTGATGTAATGTGTCCATATAAGATTGCTGATGCTGAAATAAATGATAAAGACATGGCAAAACTTATATATCTAACTTGGTTAGATATAAATAAAACCATTATTTTAGGAAGAATTATCGGTTATTCTCTAGAAAAAGAAGATATTCCAACCGTATACATTGATGCTATAAAAAAGGCAAAGGAGCTGTTGGAGAATGTTGAGTAGCGTTAGCAAACAAAATATAATAGAAAGAATAAAAGACGTTCATAATAATGACGAAAATCAGTTGGAAGTGATATTTTCCAATGCAAACAAATTAATAGTAGAAGCACCAGCAGGATGTGGTAAAACAAAAACTATTATTAGCAAAATAGCTTATATAATTGCTAGTAATGAGTTACCAAACCCTAAGAAAATACTTGCCTTAACCTTTAGTGTCAATGCTGCATATAAAATGAAAAAGGATGTTAGTGAAGAGTTGCCCAAAATGATTGATGTAGATAATGTTCATCCGCTAAAAGTTAATGATAAGGTTTATATTTCAAATTATCATGGTTTTGCAAGACACATTTTAAATCTATATGGATACCTAATACATGAGAATCTAAGAAATATTAATTTTTTTGATTCGGTTGATGATAGTGATATGGAAAAGATTTATCAATTAGGCATAGGATTAAGCTTAGAGCAATCTAGAGAGATATCAGATTTTAATCAAGCGGTAAAAGAAATAAATATAGATTACATAAAATCTAATTTTAATAGTTACATAGAAATCATTAATGAAACTTTTATACCTAACAATATGATTCCATATAATGCAATATTAATTTTAGCTATAGAACTTTTTAAAAAATTTTCTAATGTTAAAAAGTTCTACCAAGGCTACTTTCCAGTAATAATAGTTGATGAATTTCAAGATACCAACATATTAAGTTGGAACTTATTAAAATCCTTAATTTCAGAAAAAACAAATGTAATATTTATGGGAGATTCGTTGCAAAGAATATATGGATTTATTGGTGCTATACCAAATTTAATATCAAGTGCTGAAAATTATTATAAAATGGAAAAAATAGAACTAAATAAGAATTATAGATTTAAAGATAATGCTGAAATGCTAATTTTGGATAAGAACATAAGATCAAATGCAGAAGATATAATGCATCCTAACATAGAAGAAAATGCAAGAATTAATTTGTCAGTAACTAAAAATCAACAAGATGAGGCAAAATGGGTAACTGAAAAAATTATAGAATTAATAAAAAAGGATCCCGAACATAAAATTGCTATTTTAGTAAAACAAAGAAGTATTAATGTGGGAATTATAATTGCTGAATTGGAGAAGCAAAATATTGATTATTTCTTTGGATTGTTTAGAGATGATGATTCTGAATATATTAATTTCCATAGGTTGTGCCTACAAAAATTTAATGAGCATCTAAAAAGTGATGAAGGTAATAGAATATCAAAAAGTATTTTAAACAGAATATATAATAAAGTAGAAGAAAAATTTGAAGGTGAACAAAGTGCCACTACTGAATCTTTACTAAGTCTACTAAAGGTATTTTTCGATAAAATCATTATTGAATATAGTTTTTTAGATGTTGAAGATAAAATAAGTTTTATTAAAGACACATTTGAAAATAATGTTTTGAAGCAACATATGGAGAATATAAGCAAAAATGTTATTTTATCAACCATACATGGAGCAAAAGGTTTGGAGTGGTCTTATGTAATTATGCCTGATATGGAGCAATTTGTTTTCCCAAATTATTATGGCCTATGTGGTTCGTGTAAATATAGTTATAGGGAAATATATAATATGGGATGCATATTAAATGAGCCTAAAAGTATAGAGGATAAATTTTTAGAAGAATTAAGTGTATTTTATGTGGGTGTAACCAGAGCAAGAAAGCAAATATTTTTCTCATCAAGTCAAGAAAGAGTGAATAACAATTATGAGATAAAGAAGACATATATAAGCTGTCTTCTAAGTTTACCTGGAATTGAGTATAATATTTGAAGATTATTTATGTTTCAAATAATATATTATTAAGAGCCTTAAGGCTCTTTTATTAATGAAGATAATGAAACAATAGTAAGCCTACTGTGTTTATGGTAATCTAAAATTAGGTCAGTATTTCAAGTTATAATGAGTAAAGCTTTCAACGATAGAATTAATTTTGAAGGTTTTGTTGATTGTAGCTTGATTCTACAATTAATACAAAAAAGTTATTAAGACAAAGAAGGTATTTGTAAAGAGGAAATCATTCCGCTAAGGGGGTAATATCAATTTACGACATCTTTATTGTCACCTCAAGGCATGTGGAGACGGTCTGTTTGATATCGAAAAAATAAAGCACCAAAAGCCTTGAAAATACTAGGTTATATAAAACAAAAGTAAAGCTGTCAACTCGACTTATACCCTCGATATGTGTTCATGGAAACATATCGAGGGTGTTTTTGGGGGATGAATTTATGACTGGAATTAGGTAGGGTTGAGTTGACAGATTAGATGAAATCGTGGGGGTGTGGAGGTAACATGGATTAAACTCCTTTACACTTCAAAGACAAACTATCCATTATAACACCATACTTTTAATCTGTGTTATGCTATATTACGTTCATATTAGGAGGTGCATAATTTGAAAAAATATAAAACTGCTGAAGTTGCGACGATTGTTGGCATACATCCCAATACAGTGCGTTTATATGAAGAATGGGGAATGATTAGCAAACCAGAAAGACAAGAAAATGGATATCGGATATTTACTGATTTGCATATAATGCAAATCAAACTTGCTCGTACTGCATTTCAAATTGAAATACTGCAAAATGGTTTGAGAAAGAAAATTGTTGAAATGGTAAAGACTACTGCAACAGGAGATTATGATAGAGCTATTTTACTTACAGATGAGTATTTGAAACAATTACAACAAGAGCGTCATAATGCAGAAGAAGCCATTCAAGTTGCTCATGATATTTTATCTGGCAGTGAAGATACAAATATGCTTTGCATGAAACGAAAAGAAGTATCAGAATATCTAAATATTTCAATGGATACATTGCGAAATTGGGAAATGAATGGATTAATACAAGTCAAAAGGAGACAAAATGGCTATCGTGTTTATACAAATGATGATATAAAAAGATTAAAAATTATCCGTTCACTAAGATGTGCAAACTATTCCCTTGAATCAATTTTGCGTATGTTGCAACAGTTATTCCATAATTCCAATACCGATATACGAGCAGCTTTAAATACCCCAAAATCAAATGATGATATTATTTCTGTTTGCGACATATTAATATTATCGTTAACTGCTGCTGAAGATAATGCAAGGAAAATAATTGAAATGCTATATGAAATGAAAAATTTATTTTAATTATAAGCCTCCATTTTACCACCAATGTTTTGATCGGTGGTATTCTTTTATTTGATAAAAATAAGGAGGCGATGAAATGGAGAAAGTAATTAAAGTTGATCAGTTGTCAAAAACATATGGCAATCTGCTTGCAGTGGATAATATAAGTTTATCCGTAAAACGTGGTACGGTTTTTGGCTTGCTGGGAGCAAATGGTGCAGGTAAGAGTACGACAATCGAATGTATTTTGGGAACAAAGCAAGCTGATAAAGGGCAAGTTTCCATTCTAGGCTACAATCCACAAAAAGATAGGCGCAAGCTTTTTCAAAAAGTAGGTGTTCAGTTTCAAGAGTGTGATTATCAGCCAGAAATTAAAGTTTCAGAGTTATGTGAAGAAACCGCTTGTCTATACAAAACTCCTGCGGATTGGAGGGAACTCTGCAGTCAATTCGGCATCGGAAACAAAATAAAAAATGCTGTAAAAAGTCTCTCTGGCGGTGAACGACAAAGATTGTTCATTGTTCTTGCCTTAATTCCAAATCCAGAGATTGTATTTCTTGATGAATTGACCACAGGACTTGATGCAAAAGCGCGTCGTGATGTTTGGAAGATTTTATCTGATCTAAAAAAGAAAGGCTTAAGTATTTTCTTAACTTCTCATTTCATGGATGAAGTGGAAGTACTATGTGACGAGATATGTATTTTGAAAAAAGGTAAAGTTGTGTTCTATGGAACAGTGGAAGAATCAAAGGTAGTAAGTGGCAGTAAAAAGTTTGAGGATGCGTATCTGATATTATCTGATGAGGAGGTTGATAGAGAATGAAATCTTTTTTAACACTATTAAAAAATGAATTGAAGCTTAACATCAGAAATATGAATATGGTTATTTTTGCTGTCATCATGCCGTTGATTGTTCTGGTGATTCTTGGATTTTTGAATGGTACAAAGCCTGCTGCTTATGGAGTGGAATATACATTTATGGAACAATCATTCGGTGCTCTTTGTACGATTTCAATCTGTGCAGGAGGTCTGATGGGGTTACCCCTTGTTGTATCTGAATATCAAGAGCGTAAAATTTTGAAACGCTTTCAGGTTACACCTGTTAGTCCTATAAAGCTTCTAGCTGTTGAACTTACTATTTATATGATTTATTGTTTAGTATCTATGATTACCTTGATTCTTGTGGCGATGATATTTTGGAAAGTAACAATACATGGTTCATGGTTAGCATTTTTAGGCAGCTGGCTGCTTACTATGATATCTACTTTAAGTATTGGAATGATGATAGGCGGTATTGCAAAAAATTCGAAGAGTGCAAGCGTCATTGCTTGCTTATTGTATTTTCCAATGTTAATTTTCTCCGGAACAACACTTCCTTTTGAAGTCATGCCCGAGGTTATTCAAAAAATAGTAAGAGTATTTCCTATGACACAAGGTATTCAGTTGATGAAAGCAACTTTCCTCGGACTTACAGTAGATAATATAAAACTACCTGTTATTGTTATGGGGACAGTAACCATGCTGTGCGCAGGAATTTCTATAAAATATTTCAAATGGGAGTAGTAAGCAAAAATCAAAATGACATCAGTTCTATTAACTCAAGCCATGTTGAAAGTATTGTTAGGCTTGAAAAGCAATAAAACATAGTAATACCAATAGTTTGACAGGTTACAAGACATTGAATGTGCAGATGACATTCAATGTCTTTTTTGTACTTGGGAACATATCCATAATAAAAATTTGAGGATTATTGTGATGGAAGATGGATTATATCTAAGGATATGTAGAATAGAGAAATATATGTTTATTTGATAAAAGCTGTATGATACAATATTTATAATTAGAAAACAAGTAAAATTGAAGTTTGTAGTAGAATTTGCAGCCCTTCTTCATAAAAAGTTTGTATTTATACATCCTTTTAAGGATGGAAATGATGGAGATAATCTAATTCAAGGTTATTATTACAATCCTAATTTCCTAATTAACCTTGGAAATATTAAGGAGATTATAGATGAAACTAATAAAAAAAGTTTTTAAGCTAACTATGGTTATTCTAGTAATATTCTTATTACTTGTATTATTAATACCATCTAGAACACCACAGAATGAAGGAAATAACAGTATTGCATCAATTCAAAAAGTAGAAATAGGTGGAATAGAGCAATATATAATGATAAGAGGTAGAGATATTAATAATCCAATACTTCTTTTTTTACATGGAGGTCCAGGATACTCACAAATCTCATATGCAAGAAAATATCAAGAGGAACTAGAGGATAACTTTATTGTTGTTAATTGGGATCAAAGAGGATCTGGAATGTCATTTTCTTTTAATATCCCTAAAGAAACGATGAACAGAGAACAGTTTATAGAAGACGGTAAAGAACTGATAGACTATCTATGTAGAAAGTATAACAAAGAAAAAATATATTTAGTTGGTCATTCTTGGGGAAGTGAATTAGGCTTATATATCATAGATCGGTATCCGGAAAAAATCACAGCATTTATAAGTATTGGGCAAGTAGTAAATGGGATTGATAATGAAGTGGTTTCTTATGACTATGTTGTAGAGATGGCTCAAAAAGAGAATAATGAGAAAGCATTAGAAGATTTAGAGAAAATCGGACGACCTCCTTACAAAAAAAAAGTTAGAGATAGGGCGACTCAAAGAAAATGGCTTGGCAAATATGGAGGCGTGGAAAGAAAAGTTAATACATTAAAAGATATCATTCTTTCAAGTTTTTTTTCTCCAGAGTATACAGGGATTGATGGATTAAAATTTGCTCTGGGCAATAAATTTACCGCAGATACCATGTGGGGGCATAATAATGACCTAGATTTCATGAGGGATTTGCCTGAAGTGAAAGTACCTATTTACTTTTGTGTAGGTAGATATGATTATAATACCCCTTCTATTTTAGTAGAACATTATTATAATAATATTATCGCTCCTAAAAAAGAAATCATATGGTTTGAAGAATCGGCACATTTCCCTCACTTTGAGGAACCTGAGAAATTTGCTCAATTAGCGATACAGATAAAAGAAAATAATGAAAAATAATCGTTACCACTGTATTTTAGTATTATGGTCTGTAGAAACAATAGTGAACTACTAGGTGTCTATGGAAATTTAGTTAACAGAACTTTAGTATTTGCAAAAAAATATTATGATAGTAGAATACCAAAGGGTGAAATAGAGCCACACATTAAAGTAGAGATTGAACTATTATATAAAAAGGTTGGCGAATTTATTGAAAAAGGAAATCTAAAGATAGCTATAGATGAAATTTTTGATTTTGTGAGAAGTATTAATAAATACTTTGATGAAAAAACTCCTTGGATTACCATAAATGCAGATAAGGATCAGTGTGCAAATACCATTTATAATTGTTTAATAGCTATAATAAATATAGCAAATTTATTGCATCCCTTTTTACTTTTCTCATCAGCTAAAGTGAAGAGTTGGCTAAATTGTGATGTAAAAACTTGGGAATATACTAATCTAGAAATAGGATATAAAATAGAGGGTTTTGATATTTTATTTGAGAGATTGGATAAGGAAATAATAAGGGATGAATTAAGTAAGTTAGGAAGTAATTATTCTGATTAGTTAGCTTTATCCTATCACTAATTAATCCTTTACTATAAAATCTAAATATGCTTAAAACCACAAATGCATTGAGATATAAAATCTTGATGCATTTATAACAACTTTCCTATGTACTATAGAAATTAAGAGTGGTATTATCAATGTATACCACTATCCATTTGATTTTTACAAAGAATAGAGAATCATCTTCTTGTGCTAGGTAAGGCAAGTCCATAGATGGATAAAGAGAGATAAACTTAAGTTGGTATCGGTGAATTGAATGCCAGAGTTAAAAAAGGATTACTTGGTGAAAAGAAGTAGCATAGCAAATTTCTTTAATCAATTTACAAAAAGTAATAATAAAAATATTCCTCTTTTGCCGAATAGGAAGAAACAATGATAATAAAAAAGACTTCTAACATTAGAAAGAATTGTTAGAGGTATTGATGAGTAACATGACTGAAATAGGGGGAGATATTCTATGAATGATTGATTTACAGTTAAATAATGCTATGTAAGAGGTAAGGAGTAAATAAAAATAAATATCTGTTTTGGAGGAATAACATGAATAAAGCCATTGAATTTTTATTAGATAATGCTTGTCCGTCCATAAGATATAGGCTAAAAAAAGAAATTCTACGTGACATGGATTCATATGAAGAAGAAGCATTGCAAAGTAAAATATTAGAGGATAAACTAATTCAGGAATTTTTAGCAAGACAAAATCCCGATGGTTGGATAGATGAGGATTTCCATAGTGAGAAAGGAATTGAAACAGCAATAAGATTATTATCAGAAAAAGGTGTATTATCAAAAGGATTTCCAATGCAAAAAATGCTTAATGAATTAGAAAGAAGAGAGGATACATTTGATAAAGGATGTCTATTTAATGTAGGCGAGGTATTAGATGAAAAAGGATTTGGAGGTTCAAAGCTAATTAGAGCAACTATTTTTGCTTATGCAGGTGTAGAAGATAAAGAGTTTATCCAAGATCAAATACAATCTGCAATAGATAAATTTGAGTTTGTGCTTTCTATAGACAGAATAGAAGATATTACTGAGGAGTATAAAAACAAATTAATTTTTAAAGATGAAGTAAAGTGGCCAAGTATATATGATCTTAGGCTTCTTGCTTTTACAAAAACATGGAGAAGTAAAGAAAACGAAAAAATAATTATTTCGTCAATACGTCAATTAATAAGGTTATCACCTATTCCTGATATACTTGTATTAAAAGGACATCAATTGATTGCACCAGCTTCATTTTGTATGCATGATTTTTGTCCAGATATGAGCACTTTTAAAGATAAGGATTGGATGATATGGTTTCATAGAATGGAATTACTATCTAGACTTGGAATAGTGAAATATATAGAAGAATTAAAGAATCAAGTTGATTTTCTCATTAATATTTTATATAAAGATGACGGAATATTCAAAAAAAGATTAAGTCACTATTATTTCACAAAGTGGGGTACTTATATTGGTTTAGCATTGGAAAAAGACTGGAGGACAGAAAAAAGACGTATGTGTGATTTGACATTTAGAAGCTTATTAATATTGCATTATTTAGAAATACAATAAAATATTATATAATTTATCAGCAGTCAAGATCAAAAGACATCATTATTGACCTCTCAAGGCACGTTGAGGTTATCGTGAAATTAGAAAAGCAATAGAGTGTAGTGATATCAATAGTTTAAGCCGTTGAATATAGATGGCATTCGATGGTTTCTGTATTTTGGGGAGTATATCCACTTAGATTTATAATTTCTGATGCTAAAAAAGAATGGATATAACTGTAATTTCGAATTGTTAAACGAACTTTTGTCCAATATAATATAATAAAATTATAAAGTAGCATCTTGATAAAATAGATATAGAAAAGGAGGCAAATTGAAATGTTAGAAAAGATACCATCAGAAGAGGAACTACAACAAATTATGGGCAAAGAGAAATTCAAAGCATGGACTGAAATTAATAGTTTTATTGAAAAGAATTATAATGTTGAGTCTATGTGGGACAAAGGAGGCAAAACAGGTATTTACGAACTTAAATATCGTAGAGGTGGCAAAACTCTTTGCGCGCTATACCCGCGGGAACTAGGTTTGAAGATTTTAGTGATCTTTGGAAAGGTGGAACGGGAAAAATTTGAGAATTCAAGACAAGAGTTCACCCAGTATATAAGGGATTTTTATGATAACACACATCAATATCATGATGGTAAATGGCTATATTTAGATTATAATAGAGATTTACTTGTTGATGATATTAAAAAGCTCATTTTAATAAAGAAAAAACCTAATAGGAAGTAGGGATAAATGTGATTAATCTAACTAAATGTGGTTATTGTTGTGATTTATGCAAAGCGTATTCACCTAATATATTAAAAAATGACCAGCGGAAAGAACTTTCTGAAATGTGGAAGAGTTGTTATGATCTTGATATTTCTCCTAAAAATATCTACTGTGATGGTTGCCGTTGCCAGAAGACGGAAGCAAAACTTATAGATACTGACTGTCCTGTAAGGAAATGTGACATAAATGAAGAACTTTCTCATTGTGGGGAATGTTCTAATTATCCCTGTGATAAATTTAATCAAAGAAAGGGATTATCAGCAAAAGAAGTAAAAAAATATTAGGGTCTGATTATGATGATTCCCAATACAATGAGTATTTACTTGCATATGATAACAAGACTAGAATTGATGATTATAAGAGAAAGAGTATAGATTAACTGTATTAGTAGTAATGATTGACATCATGTTCTAGACATGGTATTGATCAATATGGAACTTCTATTTAGAAATATTATCCTACCACCAAGGTGGTAATATCTACTTACAACATCTTTATTGCCACCTCAAGGCACGTTGGGAGTACAATTCTGATGACGTATTGTGGTTTGGAGAAGGAATAATAGAGATTGACCACAACATATAGTGGTTTAGAGATGAGATTTGGGTCAAAAATCGGTGGAAAAACACCGTTTTTTGACCCTTAAAAATAGGGTGTTTTATAGATGACATTGGGTAATTTAAGTAATGACAGATAGAAATTGGGAATATTAGGTTGCTAATTGGATAGATGATTTATATACTATAGATGAACATAAATAATTAAGTATATAACAAAAATAAAAAATTAAGACTTTAATATTAAAAATAATATCTATAATTATATAAATAATCCTTGTATCTACAATAATATAAGCTACATTGAAACTTAGTAATAAACTATGAACATCATTTATAAGATAAACAATCGTATTATGAATGCTTGAAAGTTAGCTAAAATATAATACAGATAGGAAGTGAAAGTGGTTGAAACCAGTAACAATAAGAAGAGGCAAAAGGATAAATAATATAATTGCAAGTATTCCGCATGGATCTTCACTCATAACAAATGAAATGAAAAGTAAAATAAAAGATAAAATAGTGTTAACAAATAATGACTGGTTTTTATCGGAGTTGTAGAATATGACGCATTAAAATAAGTATTTTAAGGGGGAGATATCATGATTTATGATACAAAGAAAATCATAGATACATTAATAAGTAATATTTCAGAAATGAGTGAAGTACAATCAATCGGAATAAGCGGTAGTAAGACCTCTCTTCCAAGGGCAGGAGAAGGGGATATTGATATTTTTATATATTGCAATATGATACCTAATCTTGAAAAAAGACAAGCCATAATAAATGAGTTGGGTAGCCAGATACAAGAAGGCAAAGTAAATATCTTTGAAGGGGGACATTGGGGAATAGGAGATTTCGTGCTTATAAACGGTATTGAAACTTGGTTAATGTATTTTACAGTGAGTGAAACCTTAACTGATATGGACTCTATACTTAATGGTAAATACCCAGATAAATTGGATAATTACTACTATCCAATAGGGCGATGTGCCATGTTAAAAGATATTAATGTTTTATGCGATAAAAGCAATTTTTTAGATGACTTAAAAAAAAGACTATCCGAGTACCCCGATAAATTAGGAAAGATACTTATACAATATCATTTAGATGAACTTGAGGATACAGAGGATTTGGGACGTGCTGTAGTCAGAAAAGATGTACTGTTTTATCACTTTGCAATGGATATTGCAATTGACCATTTCCTTCAAGCGTTGTTTGCTATTAATAAAATCTATTTTCCAAGCAGAAAAAGAACTCTTGATTTTATTGAGAACTTTAGTATTAAACCCGAAGGATGTAGTGAAAAATTATTAGAAGTTATTAGATTAGGTAGTTTTGCAGAAGGAATTAATCAATCTTTTACACTATGGAGTAATATGGTTAATGAACTAAAGAAATTGAGTAATATTTAGTATGATTAATTCGCCATCTTCAAATATTGCGGCGCAAGGGTGTATTTATGCGAAGTAAAGATTATTACATAACAGGAGGTAATTTACATGAAGCCAAAAGAAATACTTTGTCAATGGGTTGATGCGTTTAACAATGCAGATACAGAAACTATTGCAAATTTATATGATGATAATGCAATAAATCATCAGGTTGCTAATGAGCCAGTTGTTGGAAAAGAGGCTATAAAGGAAATGTTTGAACAAGAGTTTTCTCAAGCAAAGATGGTTTGCATTGTTGAAAATATCTTTGAAGATGGACAATGGGCAATTTTAGAGTGGCGTGACCCATTAGGTTTAAGAGGCTGTGGCTTTTTTCAGATAGTAAATAATAAGATTTTATTTCAGAGGGGCTATTGGGATAAACTATCTTTCTTAAAACAGCACAATCTACCAATTGAATAATACAAGTATAATCCCTATCTGAAGTAGTTCACATTTTTTATACATAGTTCATCTAATAAGTAAGAAAAATTAAATTAATCAAATGATAAATGCGTTGAGATTCATATAAAATCTTAATGTATTTATTTTTAAATAAAAACTAAATAAAGGGTAAAGGGCGAAGTTTTAGGTCAATAAATGACTATTATAAACTTCGCCCTTTTTTTATGTCTAAAAACAGAAAGAAAGGATTGAGGACAATGTCAAAATTATTTATGTATGGAACTTCATTGGAGGGAATAGAACAGCTGATGGTTATGGCGCCAAATTTTCAGCCAAGAAGAAGTGGTATAGTTATTAATAATTATTTTAATTGCGAAGGAGGTGTTAAAGATTGTAATTCTGTGATTAATGTAAGTAATAGATGCAATGACTGCGGATGCATTCATTCTAGTTTTTTATCTAATGTGGATAAGATTAGTTACAAAGGTTTAATAAATGAATGCTTTAGAAAAATAAGAAATTATTCATTTAAAGACAGGCTGAAACATCTTACTGATAGCTTTAAAGGAGAAATATTTTTAAATCCTAAGCATAAGGAAAGATTCTATCGTGTGATTTACGAACAAGATATTGACATCTACGATATATTCCCAAGATACATTGCTGTGATATTTCTTTTGACTTACGATGAAATTCTATGGCAGCTCACAGAACATACAGTAAAATTAAATGGATTTGATTTTAATAAGAGTAACCTTAAACAAATCAGTACAGAGGGCTATGCCATATACCAAATGGCTAAAACCATATGGACAGGAAAAGAAAGTATAGAGATCAGTGAAATAGCAGATGTGGATTTAATTGATGATAAGTCCTTTAAGACTATTGTTAATGCTTCACTGATTACAAGGTATGGTACAGATATATTTTTAATTACAAAGTAGAATGGAGGGATAAAAATTGAACATAACAATTAAAAAATCTAATGGAGAAAATGAAAAGACTAGAGCTGTATGGTTTCCCATTGAAGAAGAAAATCTATATAAGATATGCAGTGAAATAGGAATAGAAATGACTACAGCATCAAATTGCTATATTGAAAATAGTATGGATAGAAACTTTCTAGAGATACTGTATAATAAAAATTGTAATATAGATGAGCTAAACTATTTAATGAAAAGGTTGGATGGATTTAGTCAAAAGGAAATAGAAAGATTTTATGCAGTATCCTTTTCAGAAAGCCCTAAGACAATGGCAGAATTAATAAATCTAAGTTTTAATCTGCATTGCTATAGCCTTGTATCTGACTTTAATAATCTAGAAAAGGTGGGGAAAGACCTATATCTAACAGAGAAGCAAGCAGTGTCAACAAAAGAATTAGATGAACTTGACGGTGAATCATACGCAATGGATGTAATAAAAAATAATCCTAATCCTATAATTACACCATATGGGGTCCTATATAAAAATAGCAATGTACCTGAGCAAGTATATAATGGAAAGCAGTTCCCTCCATATCTATGGAAAGAAACAATAGCAGCAGTGCAACTGACTGCAAAGGGAGAGAATGAATATATTTATCTTCCATGTTCAGATATTGAAGTTGAAAAGGCACTGATGAGATTAGAAACACCTTACCTGCATGATTGTGAAGTAGCAATTGATAGTAATAGTTTTCCTGACAGTATATTAAATGTTGTTTCTGCAAGTACAACACCAGTAACTAAGGTGGCTACCTTAAACAATTTAGCAAAGCGTTATAGTGAGATGGGGAGTCATAATATAATACATTTTGAAAAGCTGATAGATTATGTTAAGCCTCGAACTATTGATGAAGTCTTTGCACTTGCAGAATCTATGTATGAATTTGAATTATTTGATGGAATAAAAAATGCTGAAAGCTATGGAAGATATATGATTTGTGAGTCAGGGCATTTTGAATATGATCCAAATCTTGAGGAATATATTGATTTTAAAAGATATGGGCAAATGAAAATGGTACAGGAAGATGGGGCATTTTCAAATGAAGGATATATTATTTATCATGGATTTAATCAAAAGCTTGCCAATTTATTATTTGAAAATCTAGGTATCATGATTCCTGAAGAAATGGAAATAAATCAAAATCAAATAATAAGAGGGATAAAACTTGAATAATAGAAAGCAGGTGGAAAAAATTAAAAATATGTATCCTGCAGGAACAAGAATAGAATTACTTTCAACAATGGATGATAAGCAGGGAGTTGAGAAAGGGACTAAGGGAACTGTGATTCATGTAGACGATATCAGAACCATCCACATGAAATGGGATAATGGCAGAAGTCTTGGTCTTATTCCTGAAGTAGATAACTTTAAAGTATTATCCCGTCCTAAAGAAGAAGTCAAAGAATCAGAGAATCATTCCAAAGAACAGTCGCAAGGCATGGGAGGTATGAGCCTATGAGAAATTTAGATCATATGTGGAAAAAGCTTGAAGGGACAGAAGAAGAAATAGCATATCTTGAAAGACGATTTAATGAAATATCAGTAAAAGAACAATATGTTTTAGAAGGTGCCATTCAAATTGTTAAAATATATAATGCACCAGATTTAATTAATCTTATAGAGCAGTTAAGTAGTTTTGATTTTTACTATAAAGCTATCAATGAAAAATCCCTTGGAGAATATGTAGCAAGATTTAAAGAATATGCATCTGACGAGGTACTCCCATTTATTAAAACAGAAAAACTAGGAAGGGAATACCATGAAGATTTTGAAGGTGTATTTACTAATAAGGGATATACGATTGAAAGAAATACAATAAAGCAAATCTATGATGGTTCAAACTTAGATAAGCTGACAGGAGGTGATTGGACAATAAAAATTAAGGTTGGAAGTAAAGAATATCCGAAAGGCTTATGGATAAACTTGCCTGACTATGGACCTTTTACCTTAGAACCTGATGAGATAGCTATTGCATTAGACGTACTTGGTATAGATAAGTGGGATGAAGGTTATTTACTAGATGCGAAGTGTATATTCCCTAGTATTACAGAATTAAGAGACCAGTGTGACTCTATAGAAAAGTTAATTTTTTATGGTAATAATTTAGGTTATGCTTGTGATGAACAAGATCAAGGGAGAGATTTCTTTATGGAGCATTTAGAATCAGCCATAGAAATTGAAGGTTGTACAAGACTTGATTTTGCCCTTGATATCTCCCAAAATCTAGATTGCTATGACTTTATACCAAAAGGTGCTGATTTTGAAAAGTACGGAAGGATTATGGCAGAAAAACACGGAATCGTAAAACTGGACTCAATCCTGGGAGAAAACTTCGACTATGTAAAATATGCCAAGGCAGATATTGAAAAGAAAGAACTGGAACCTTGCAAGCATGGGTTTATTAAAAGAAATGAAGAGATGTTTTATTATGAATTCAGTGAAGAACCAGATAGTGTTAAACTATCCATGGAGTAGCCAATATTCTAATAGATATATTGAATTTCTTGTGGTATGCTTTGGTGCTTGAAGGAGGTGGCATCCATGGAAGATATCATGGAAATATTAGAAGATGCAATATATGAAAGGTTGGAACTGGCATACTTTGAATTAATCAAAGAAGATGAAGAGGTAAAAGAAAGCGTTGAAGCAGTGAAGGAATTAGGGATAAAGCTTTGTGAAAACAGAGATATTCCAAGGGAAGTAAAAAGACAGATTGAAGATTACAAAGATATATCATATTTTATAGAAAGGGAGATGCAAAAATTTATTTATATGGAAGGGATAAAAGACTGTCTCAAGTTGTTAATAAAACTTGGTATGCTAAGATAGCACGGTAAGAACCGTGTTTTTTAATACCTAAAAATAATTAAGGTCGATTGTTTGCTGTATTTAACAGTATATCAGTCGGCCTTTTTTTATTGCCTAAAAATAATAGCCAAAGGAGGGTTTGGAGGTGGAACATGATTTTTTAACCTATATAAAAAAATATCATCAGGGAAAAGAAAAGGCAGTATCCAGTGCATATCTTCAAAGCAGATTTTCCATAAGCAGCAGATCTGTAAGAAAAATAGTCAATCAATTAAGAAATGAGGGCAATCCAATATGCAGTGATGAAAATGGCTATTATTATGCTACAAATAAAGATGAAGTCCTAAATAGTGTTTATCAGATGACCAGCAGAATAAAGGAAATTGCAAAAGCAAAGAATGGTCTAGTTAAATCCCTGCAGAACTTTCCCGATGAAAGTGGTCAACTGAAACTAGAGATTGATGAAGGAAGAGAATAGAGGTGATGAAATATTAATAGCTTTATGAGTTGGATAGGAGGGAAAAAGGCTTTAAGAGAATTGATAGTGTCTGTATTTCCACTTTATTATGAAAGATATATAGAAGTGTTTGGAGGCGGTGGCTGGGTACTATTTCATAAACCACCTGGTAATGATTTTGAAGTTTATAACGATTTTAATGGACTTTTGACCAATCTATATCGTTGTGTCCGGGAGAAACCAAATGAACTGATGGAGGCATTACGCTTTGTATTAAATTCCCGGGAGGATTTTGACAGAGTAAAGGATGCACTTGCAATAGATAGTCCTGAAAGTGATGTAGTAAAGGCAGCATATTTTTATCAGCTTATTCGATATAGCTATGCATCAGGACTTAATAGCTTTGGCAGTCAGCCCCATGATATGTGGGTTAATTTCCCCTTAATTGAACAAGCACATAGAAGACTTAGTAAAGTTGTAATTGAAAATAAGGATTTTGAAAAGCTGATAAGGCAATATGATCGCCCTATCAGCTTTTTCTATTTAGATCCACCATACTTTGAAACAGAAAAATATTATAAAAATATAGGTGAAGATGGTTTCCAAGAGAAGGATCATATAAGGCTTAGGGATACCTTAATGAGTATTGAAGGGAAATTCCTACTTTCCTATAATGACTGTGATTTTATAAGAAATCTATACGATGCTCCGAATATTCAGATTGAAAGCTTTTCCCGTATCAATAACATTAAGCAGCGTTATGATAACGGTGCCCAGTTTTCAGAAATACTTGTAGCAAATTATGACATGCAGGAAAGGAAGGATAACAATCCTTCACAAATAAATATATTTGAAATAAACAATGAACTTTAAAACAAGGAGGAAATATAGATGAAGATTATAAAAGAAAATTCCAATAGTAATATCATTATACCAATTGAGGTATTGAAAGCCTCAAATCTTTTAGATAGTAAAGATATTGAATTAAAAACATTGGAAAATGCATTTGTAGTGATGAAAGGAACTATGAATACGATGGAACTCATAAGGTTAGCTGAAGGACTTAAGAACCTATCTGAAGAGTTAATTATCCATCTTGCAAGTGTTTGTGGCAGATGCCTTGATTGCTCATACTGTGCAGGAACTGAAGAATATGATGAGATTATTGTACCTGATTATCTTTTAGAAGAAGCAGGAATCCCAATAGATGCAAAGCTTTGTGCATATGCAGAAGAAGACAGTGGTGAAGTTATAGTGATGCAGGCAGATTATGACTACGATATAGCTGATGTACCGCAGTTTGTAATCGACATTTTTGAGATGTCAGGAATTTGCATTAGGGAACTGGAAGAAAATCTAATAATGGAGAATATCGTCTATGGAGATGAATAACCCTTAATTAAATAATCTTAAAAATAAGTAACCTTAACAAAGTAGGATTATGAGAGGAGATGATAATAAAAGTTTAAAAGGGAGGGGGAAATATATATAAATGGAGGTGTAGTATGAGTGGCATTCAGCTAAAAAATGGCTGTATTTTTTATTATGGAAATCCTGCAGGTTATGTAGAAAATGAAAAGGCAACTATAGATTCCATATTTAAAAGTGAAGAACTAGAAAACTGGATTAAACAAAGAAAATTAAGTCCTAAATGGACAAAGGGTGTGTTTGAAAAGTTATCAAAGGGAAGTATGTCTTTTGGTGATGAAGTATCAATAGTTTTAAAGGATTGTCGTATATGGCAATTAAAAACTGATGTATGCCCTGGTCGTAAATTTATAGGCTATGAAGAATTAAAAGATAAGTTTGGAGAGCCTGATAAGGATAATTATAAGATTGCCTATGAAGGGAAAATTGAAACTAATGATTTGGAGGAAATATATACAAAGTTTAATCTAAATCATCCTCAAGGATTTACTGGTCATTCACTTTCTATATCTGATGTAATAGAGCTTTATGATAGTACAAGCAGTGAATTTTACTATGTAGATCGATTTGGTTTTAAAGAAATTGATTTTGAACAAAAAGAACAAAATCAAGGAATGAATATGAGTATTTAAGAATTTAAAAATGGAGGAAAACAATATGATAAAAAAGGCAAATGAATTTATTACAAGAAAGGCTATATCTATGAAATTGGCAGTGAGTAATAATCGTGGTGAAGGATATATTGATACAGCAGTAAAAATCCTTATTTCTGTTGTATTAGGGGCATTACTTCTAGCAGGATTATATCTGTTATTTGGTGATGTGGTTATGCCTACTTTAAACGAAAAAATTAAAGAAATGTTTAACTATGCAGGTTAAAAGGAGGAAACGTAATAATGAAATATAAATCAAAAAGAATAATTAATATTCTTTTAGTAGTTTGTATTCTAATGACTAATTTTATAGGTTCTGTCTATGCTACAAAGCATATATTTTCAGATAGTATAGGACATTGGGCTGGAGAAACAATTAATCTTCTTACAGAGAGAGGGATTATTCAAGGATATCCTGATGGACTATCTCATCCGGATAATATTATTACAAGGGGAGAATTTTCAGCTCTTTTGGCAAGAACTATGGAACTTAAAACTAAAGATAGAGCTAATATTAATCCAGTATTTGAAGATATTCAAGGACATTTTGCCCAAAATGAAATAGAAGCACTTGTTTCTGAAGGGATCATTGTAGTGGGAGACTATGGTAAGTTATACCTTCCAAACAAGCCTATTACTAGAATGGAAATGATTAAAATGCTAGTTAGAGCAACAGGAAAAGAAAATCATAATCGAGATTGTTCTTGTAATACTGGCTTTCTTGATGAAGATAATTTGACTAAAGAAGAGATTGAATATATTTGTCTTGGAAAACATTATAACATTATTTCGGGTTATCCAGACAGAACCCTCCGTCCTAATGGTGAGGCAACTCGTGCTGAAGCCTTTACAATGCTTATTAAGCAGGAGAAAGCCAAAGAAAAGATAAAGGAAGATAAAGCTAAAAATGAGCAAGAAAAGCCTATTTTACCATCAAAACCAATTGATAAGCCTATAGACAACAATCCAGATAGAGATAGGGATACAGATACAGGAAACAGCTCATCAACAGGCGATGGATCTAATTATGTTCCAGCACCAAAATATAGTTTTGAACTTCCCCTTACAGCTTATGTTGATGAGGAAATAAAAATTATTACTAAAGCCTCCAATGTAAAGTCGGTTACATGGGAGATTAGTAAAGATGGTATTTCTGTAGATTTACTTTCAGTTATTGATGGGGAACTAGAGGCAGATGGGGGAACTATCAAAATTAAATCTATTGGAAGTTATACCTTTACGGCCACAGCTGTAAATAGTCGTGGAAAAGAGATTAAGCATGAACAAACCATAGATATTTACCCAGTAGTTTCTGCTAAGTTTAAACTACCTGAAACAGCCCATACAGATACAACCATAGATGTTGACCTATCCGTCAAAAACTTAGGAGATAATCCTATAGCATGGTCGCTAAAAAAAGACAATGTTGAAATAGAACTTGATACTAATATTACAGGGGAACTTACAAATACAGGTGGTTTAATAATATTTAATGACACAGGGATATATGAGCTAACAGCTGTTATAACTGATGAATTAGGGAAACAAATCAAAGTAAGTAATGTAATAAAGATATATCCTGTGGGAGAGGTTGAGCTAGAACTTGATAAAATAACACATACTGATAAAAAGGTTATATTAAAGACAGAAACAAAAAATCTTGATGATATGGAGCTAACTTGGTCCCTGACTAGAAATGGAGAAGAGGTCAATGTTTCAGATTTTATTGAAGGTAATATCTCATTAGGAGATAGCGTTATAGGTTTTAAGAAAAAAGGTGTATACAATTTAATTCTTTCAGCTATAGATAAAACTGGCAGAACATTTGCAGATAAGGTATCCATTACCGTATATCCTGTAGGTTCTGCTGGTTTTTATTTACCTGAAATATTCCATACAGATGATGAGATAAAGATTGAAGCAGCCTTTGAGGAAATTGGCAATCGTGATGCAGAGTGGTCACTTATTAAGGATGGCAAAGAAGTAGAACTTTCAGATTTTGTTAGTGGAAATCTATCAAACAATGGAGGAATAGTTACTTTT
Organism: Tissierella pigra; assembly: GCF_018917845.1. Classification (NCBI taxonomy): domain Bacteria; kingdom Bacillati; phylum Bacillota; class Tissierellia; order Tissierellales; family Tissierellaceae; genus Tissierella; species Tissierella pigra. The sequence continues at coordinate 2,276,167 of NZ_JAHLPJ010000001.1, read as the reverse complement.
CCTTATAAAGGTGAATATATTCTAAAAGCCTCTTTCACCGACGATGGAGGAAGAATATATGACTATGAACAAAGTTTTAAAGTTTACCCTGTGCCAGCCGTTAGTTATACATTACCTAAATATGCTCATACTGACAGCAATATTAATGTAGATGTAGATAGTACTGAGATAGATAACCTAGAAATAGAATGGCTTGTTGATAATACCTATGGCTTTCAAGATTGGTCAACCTATGTAGAGAGAAGTCTAAATAATTCAGGAGGCAGTATTAGATTTAAAAGAGCAGGTGTTTATGAACTAGTGGCTAGAATCACCGATGAAACGGGCAGAATATTTCTATTTGAAGTAGGAGATAAAATCGAGGTGCTTCCTGTATTAGATATAGGATTTGAACTTCCTCAATCAGCTTATACAGATAGCATTATTAATATTAGGACCTATGGTAATAATAATGTACTTCCAGTGGAATGGAGTATTACCAAAGACGGTGAAGTTTTATCTGAAGAACAAGCAATTTCTGGCAGTTTAAATGCACAAGGTGGTAAAATTACTTTCCTTACAGATGGAGATTATATATTAACTGCAAGGATGACGGATTTCCTAGAGAGAAGTTTTTCATATAGTCAACAAATAACCATAAACCCTGTTATAGAGTATAGCTTTACCATACCTGATTCCATTCATTATGGCAGGGATTTTGAAGTAAAGACAGTTTCTGAAAATCTTGGAACTAATAAGGTTAGGTGGACATTAGAAAAAATAGGTGAGTTAGCAAATTTCAATGGTGAACTTACAAATACAGGAGGGAAAATCTCAATATCAGATACAGGTGAATTTACTCTTATAGCCACAATTATAGACGGTGAAGGAAGAGTATTTACTCATAAAGAAAAGATTACTATTACCAATACTGCACCAACAGTAACATTAATTGTCACACCTACTAGAACTGTTAAAGATGGCAAATTCCTTGTTGATATTAAGGCAACAGCCAGTGATCCGGATGGAGATGCAACAACTTTGGAATATGAAGGTACAACTAGTGATAACTACTATTCGGTAGGTACACATACTATCCGTGTACGTGCCAAGGACAGTGCAGGAGCTTATTCACCTTGGGTAGAGAAGAGTTTTACAATTAAAAACTCACCACCAATTACTCCTGTAATTACTAGGACACCAAATGGAAATAGTGTTGCTCCTGGTACTAAGGTAACTATTACAGCTAAGAGTACTGATGCAGATAATGATCCAATTACCTATGTTTGGGAAGGGCGTAATGCTGAAACACAAGTCTACCCGTTAGGAAAAAATACGGTTCGCGTAAAGGCTGTGGATTCCACAGGTGCAGAGTCCCCTTGGGCAGCCATTGTATTCTTTGTTGCTGATCCTAATGGCAGTGGAGGTATGATGTTAACTGGTCCTGATTCAGTGATTCTAGAAAATGGTTTAGAAAGTGCAACTATTACTGAATATACATTTACTGTTCCTCCTGTTGCAGGACATAGTGGAAGTGATTATGGTCGTGTCCGTGGATACAATGTAAAAACAAAACAATGGGATGAACTTGATTATGGAACTACAAGCAATGGTATCACATTCAGCAGAACTCTAAGTGCTGGTATGTACTCTAAGCTTGAGTTTTATTATTATACGAATCACAATTGTATGTATGATAAATCCAATATTACCTATTCTGTAAGTTACCATTTTGAATAAATAAGGAGGAAATGAATATGGAAAGAACAATTGAAAAAACAAATAATTTTATAACAAATAAAGCTATATCTGTAAAAACAGCAATGAACAATAATAGGGGAGAAGGATATATTGACACAGCAGTGAAAATTCTTATTGCTGTAGTTTTAGGGGCATTACTTCTGGCAGGACTATACCTATTATTCGGTGATGTGGTTATGCCAACACTAACAGAACGTATCAAAGAAATGTTTAACTATGCAGGTTAAGAGCATCTTACAGGGGGTGCTTTTTTCTTTTCTGCTTATGGCGGCATCTTATACAGATATTAGAAAAAGGGAAATACCAGATATAATCTGTATATTTATTGCATTAATAGGACTTCTAAGGTTTAGCTTTATAAATCTGTTTGGGATAATTATTGCTATCCCATTTTTATTAGGAGCAGTATTAAAAGAAAACAGTATTGGTGGGGGTGATATAAAACTAACTGCTTCAGCAGGTATTCTCCTTGGATTTTGGAGAGGAATCTATGGGTTAATAATAGGACTTAGTTTATTAATATTATTTTATTTGTGCTTTATATTAATATCTAAGATAAAGAAAAAGCAAGTGGCTAGGAATCTTCCTATGCCACTTGCTCCCTTTTTAGGGCTAGGTTTTATGATTATATATTTTATAAATTAGGAGGAAAATCATATGGGTTTTTTTAAAAATAGAACTGTAATTGGAGTGATATGTATTTTATTATCACTTCTTATATGCTTTGGACTTACACCATTATTTAATAAAGGTATGAGTAAAAAAACAGAGATTGTAAGGGTAGTAAAGGAAATTAAAGCAGGGGATGAAATTACAAAGGACATGGTTCAAGTTGTAGAAGTAGGTGGTTATAACCTACCTGATAATATTATTCGAACAAAGGATAATGTTATTGGAAAGTATGCCACATCGGATTTAGGAATAGGGGATTACATTCTAAATACAAAGCTATCAGATATGCCAGCAGCTGAAAATGCTTATTTGTACAATCTTAATGGAAGTAAACAGGCAATATCCATTACCATAAAAAGTTTTGCAAATGGTCTATCTGGAAAGCTTCAAAGTGGAGATATAGTATCTATCATTGCACCTGATTATAAAAAGCAGGGAACAACAGTTATTCCATCAGAACTTAAATATGTAGAAGTGATATCCGTAACTGCTTCATCAGGATATGATGCAAATACTGGTGAACAAAGAATAGAAGATGAAAGGGAACTTCCATCAACTGTAACCCTTCTTGTAACTCCAGAACAAGGAAATATTCTTGCTGAACTAGAGTCAGATTCTAAGGCACATTTATCACTGGTCTATAGGGGAACACCAGAAAATACAAGACAGTTTATTGATATGCAGGAAGAGATAATCAAGGAACTATATCCGGAAGAACAAGAAGAACAGGAAGAAACAGATGAAGAAGTACCTGAAGAAAATATAGTTGAGGAAATAACGGATGGTGAGGTGGAATAAATTGCTGAACTTTAAAAAGAAAGGTATATTCACACGAAGGACAGAGGAAAAAGTGCAGGAGGAAATTCTTCATGGAGGGGTTTTGGCTGTTTGGGGAAGTCCCGGAAGTGGAAAAACAATTACAGCTACAAAGATTGCCAAGTATCTAGCAGATAAGAAAAAGAATGTAGTATTAGTTTTATGTGATATGACAGCACCTATGCTTCCTTGTATTTGTCCTCCATCAGATCTTGAATATGAAAAATCCTTGGGAAGTATTTTAGCTGCAACTCATGTAAGTGAAGCCCTTGTAAAACACAATATGATTACTCATAAGAGATTATCATATTTAACAATCCTTGGAATGCTTAAAGGAGAAAATGAATATACCTATCCCCCATATACAGAAGTACAAGCAAGGGAATTAATTGAAAACCTTAGAAAAATAGCACCTTTTGTAATTATCGATTGTGGCAGTTATATTGCAAATGATATTTTATCTGCAGTTGCCTTAATGGAATCAGATTCAGTATTAAGACTGGCCAATTGTGATTTAAAAAGCATCAGTTATTTATCCAGCCAATTACCCCTTCTTCAAGATAGTAAATGGGATGCAGATAAGCAGTATAAGATAGGATCAAATCTAAAGACACAGGAAGGTATTGAATATATAAATCAAGTTCTTGGAAATGTGGCTTTTAAACTACCCCATTCACAGGAACTTGAAGAACAATACCTTGCAGGGAATCTATTTGCAGACTTATCCATGAGAGATAGCAGGGCATTTAGAAAAGAGATAGAAAAGATTGCAAGGGAGGTGTTTGGATGTTAGGTAAAAAAAGAGATAAATCTGTTTTTCTAAAGGAAAAAAATCGACAAAATGGAAGATTTGTAAATGAAAATGAGGCAAAAGATGAACCAGTTAGTCATATATCTACTACTGAAGATTTAGCAGTAGAAGTGTTGGAAACAGAAGGAGCGGAAGAGATAAATAAGGTATTGGAAGTGAATGAAGGAAAGGTAACTCAAAGAGAGTTGGGGTCTGATAACAGAACCCACTCTCTATTTTTTACCCCAGAATCAGATGGTAAAGACTTTTCTACAGTCTTAAAAGATGTTCAAGAGTATATCTCAAATAATTATTCTATCCTTATTACTGATGAAACAGTAAAAGAATCTAAGGAACATTTAAAAAGATATATATCCAAATATGTACAGGACAGTCGAATTTCAGTAAAGGGAATGAGTGGAGAAGAACTTATTAATGCACTTTATAGTGAAATGGCTGAGTTTGGATTTTTAACAAAGTATATACATGGAGAAGGAATTGAAGAGATTGATATCAATTCATGGAAGGATATTGAAATTCAGTATTCTGACGGAAGATGTCAAAAGCTGGATGAACACTTTGATTCTCCAGAACACGCAATTAATGTAATAAGGAGAATGCTCCATATATCTGGAATGGTTCTTGATAATGCAAGTCCTGCTGTTCTTGGACATTTGTCTAAAAATATTCGTATAGCAGTATTAAAAACACCACTCGTAGATGAGGATGTTGGTATTGCAGCCTCTATTCGTATTGTAAATCCCCAGAACATGAAAAAAGAAGATTTTGTAAATGGAGGTACAGCAACTAATCCTATGCTGGATTTTTTATCAGAATGTATCCGTTATGGAATTTCTGTTTGTGTGGCGGGGGCAACCAGTTCAGGTAAAACAACAGTTGCAGGGTGGCTACTGACTACAATACCAGATAATAAGCGAATATTCACCATTGAAAATGGCTCAAGGGAACTATCCCTAGTCCGTGAAAAAGATGGTAGAGTAACTAATTCTGTTATCCATACAATAACTCGAGATAGCGAAAATGAAAGACAAAGAATAGATCAGATTACACTCCTTGATATGTCTCTTCGTTTTAATCCAGATATTATTGTAGTAGGGGAGATGCGTGGAGCAGAGGCTAATGCAGCACAAGAAGCAGCAAGGACAGGGGTAGCTGTTCTTACAACCATACACTCAAACTCCTGTGAGGCAACCTATAGAAGGATGGTGTCCCTTTGTAAAAGAGCAGTGGATATGACTGATGAAACATTGATGGGATATGTGACAGAAGCCTATCCTATAGTTGTATTTTGTAAGCAGCTTGAAAATAAGGAAAGAAAATTGATGGAGATTATGGAATGCGAAATCCTATCTGATGGTACTAGAAATTATAGGCCACTATTTCAGTACATTATTACTGAAAATCATATGGAAGGTGGGGAGTTTATAATTAAAGGTTATCATGAACAAGTGAATAGCATTTCTGAAAGTCTATCTAAAAGGTTCTTAGAAAACGGAATGCCAATTAGTACTATAGAAAAACTTAAAAAGAAGGAGGTACAAAGTATATGAGTACCATCTTGCTAATGGCTTGTATCGGAATGATTACAGGTTTTTTTATTTTGTTTAATATCTCTCCAATGGAATTTACGGATAATATCTTTAAAAAGCTAATGAATAAACCTAAAAGTATTAAAGATGAGATTAATGAAGTTACTAAGAGAAAGAAAATGTCTTTTTTAAGGCGAGAAATAATGGAAGTTCAGGAGGTATTGAGAGTAACAGGGAGAGAGAAAAGATTTCCTATGCTTTGTGCATTATCCCTTTTGCTTTTTGCCATAGGAGGATCAATTGCCATTATCCTCGGAAATCTTTTTTTAGTTCCAGTAATGGCAATAGGCTTTATGTTTATCCCTTTTTGGTATGTTCGTATTACCCAAACCCATTTTAAAAAGGCTATTTCAGCTGAACTTGAAACAGCACTTAGTATTATTACAACAGCATATTTAAGAAATGAAGATATTCTAACTGCTGTGGAAGAAAATATGAATTATTTAAATCCTCCGGCATTATCAGTTTTTAGGGAATTTGTTTCAAGGATAAAGCTAATAGATCCTGATGTTATTGCCTCTTTAAGGGAAATGAAAGGAAGGATTGATAATGCAGTGTTTCATGAATGGTGTGATGCATTAATTGCTTGTCAGTTTGATAGAAGTTTAAAGACAACATTAACCCCAATTGTAAGCAAATTGTCTGATATGAGAGTAGTAAATGGAGAGCTTGAAAATATGGTGTTTGAACCACGAAAAGAATTTATTACGATGCAGATATTAGTTCTTGGGAATATTCCCCTTTTATATTTCCTAAATAAAGATTGGTATCATACATTGATGCATACTGTAATGGGGCAGATTGTACTTGCAATATGTATTACTGCCATATTTATATCTACAGCTTTTGTAATCAAATTAACCCAACCAATAGAGTATAGGAGGTAGATAAGATGACATTTTTAATTATTATCTTTGGAATACTCCTTGCTCTTGGACTGTTTTTTATAATGGCTGATATTTTAAGACTTCCAAGCTTTGCCACACAAAAAGCCATGCAATCAGCAGGAAAAAAAGGAAAAGAAAAGACAAAAAGTATAGATATATTACTTCTAGGATGGGCGGTAAAACTGGCAAAATACATTCCCATTGATGAGTATAAAAGAAATAGAATGAAAAATACACTGAATGCTTCTGGAATAAATATGACTCCAGAAGAATATATGGCATCTGCCATAGTGAAGTCGGGTGTAATTGCATTAGGAGTAGTACCTTGTTTAATAATACTGCCACTTTTAGCACCAATTGTTGCATTTTTAAGTATCCTTATATATTTTAAAGAGATACGAAAAGCAGATGAAGAATTAAAAGAAAAAAGAGAAAAGATAGAAAGAGAACTTCCAAGATTTGTAGCAACCATTACTCAAGAGTTAAAGGCCAGCAGAGATGTATTATCTATCCTAGAAAATTTCAAGAAAAATGCAGGAGAGGATTTTGCAAATGAATTAGATATATTAACTGCAGATATGAGGTCTTCATCTTATGAAGCAGCACTTACAAGGTTTGAAGCAAGGATAAACTCACCTATGTTATCAGATATTACTAGAGGGCTAATCGGTGTTCTTCGTGGAGATGATGGATCGATGTATTTTCAAATGCTATCCCATGATATGAAACAATTAGAACTTCAAAGGTTAAAGGCTGAAGCTATGAAAATACCACCAAAGATAAGAGTGTTCTCCTTTATTATGCTTATGTGTTTTATGGGTGTATATATATCTATTATCATCTATGAAATTATCCGCTCTTTCAGCGGATTGTTTTAGGAGGTGTTCATATGCTTAAGGTACTAAAGTCTAATAAGGGAGAAGGATATATTGATGTAGCTGTACTTGTACTTTCTGTAATGCTTGTTATTGCTCTGGCCGTAAAAGTATTTCCAGTTTATATTGCAAAGCAACAAATTGACACCTTTGCCACAGAACTTGTTAGAGAAGCAGAGATTGCAGGAAGGGTAGGGGCAGAAACTACAAATAGGGAAATTTTATTAAGAGATAAAATGGGAATTACACCAACGGTTAAGTGGTCAAGAACAGGAAAGATACAATTAAATGAAGAGATAACTGTTACTTTAACCTATGAAACTAATATAGGTTTGTTTGGAGGATTTGGTTCCTTCCCTATAACTTTACGAGCCGATGCTGCAGGAAAATCAGAAGTATATTGGAAGTAGGTGAAAGGATGAAAAGACTCAAACAAATACTAAAAGATAAAAAAGGCAGTTCCTTTCCTTTGATTGTAGCTGTAGCTTTGTGTCTTGTAATAATTATTACAGGAATATCTGAATATTTTAGATTGATGATTATAGCACAGGGTGTTCGTGATGCAGTGCAAGATGCAGTAATTTCCACAGTAAATGATAATTATGATGATGTTTATCATGGAGTCCGTGAAGGATATTCGGGAGGATATCAGCCAGTAGCAGATGATTTTGAAGAATCTCTTGATTATGGAGATATTTATAATAGATTAGATACAATATTAGGTTTAGAGCAAAGTGGTGGATACCATGTAAAGACTATATCAGATGGAAAAATGGAGTTTAGAATATGGAATTTAGATGTAGATATAAGAAATGCACCTATTGCATCAGGAGATATTGCCAGTTCAAGATTTAAGGTTGATTGCACCATTATGCTTGAAGTACCAGTATCCTTTGGGGGGAGACTTCTTCCAAGTATGAGGATAAAAATAAAGACAAGCGGAGGCTATACTCCTAAGTTTTAAGAGTTTAGAAAATATGAATAGACATTTCCAAACTCTTGTGGTAGGGTGTGAATTATAAGAAACGGAAAAAAGGAGGCAGAAATCTATGAAGAATATAAGTGAAAAAACTAAAAAGTGGCTTGTAGTTACTGGAGGTTTGGTGATTTGTGCAATGCTTATACTTATGATAAGCTCACAGTTTAGAAAAGAACCAATAGAGGATACACTGCCAAATCAAAATATAGAAGTTGATGATGTAACAATAGAAAAACCAAAGGATACAGAAAAGGCAGAGAAAGAAGAAATTACAAATAATGAGGATAAAACAAATGATGAAAAGGCAAATGAAAATGAAGATGGAATTATAGTACCACCAATTAAAACTCCAGATACACAGTCTACAAATAAGAACGGTGTAAATAAGGGAACAGAGCAGACTATTCAAAAGAATGTTGAAAAGCCTAAAGAACCTACAAAAGAACAGCTTACAAATCCAACTCAGAAACCTAATGGTGAAAGGGTAACAGAGCCACCAGTAAATGTGGATCATGACAAGGTAGAGAAACCCGAAGAGCCACCAAAAAAGAATGATGAACCAAAGAGTGGAGATAAAAAAGATGGTAAGATTTATGTGCCTGGATTTGGATGGATTGATGATATTGGAGAAGGTGAAGGAATTAAAGCTGAAGATATGTATGAGAATGGTAACAAGGTAGGTAATATGGATTAAATACTAATAGCAAGATAGACACTGTAGAAATACAGTGTTTTTTCTTTGCAGAAAGGAGAATTCCATGAAGAGAATATTAACAATTTTTATAGCCTTTTTAATGATATTTAATTTAGTTGCACCTATTTCTGTACTTGCAGTTGGAGATGGAAATATTGACTCTGGCGGTGGAGGAATGGGAAGTGGTACAAGTGGAAATAAATGGTCACCTGGTTATGATGGGGTGAGGGTGACTGTAGTTCGTGCAAGTGACCATTCTACAGTGACTACCCCTATTGATTTAACTAATAAATCGCCAACCAATGTCCGCCTGCATTTTGGAAAGGTAAGCAAAATAAGTTATAACAGTGGTAAGACTCTTTCACCTAGTGGAGATAGTTATTCCTTTATAAATCCTTCACAATCAATACCTAAAATAGTAAGTACAGATGGGAAAAATAATATTGAGGCCATAAAAAGCTATTTTACAGATGAGCAGGTTATTCGTTCAATTGCATCTCGTACAGGAATGAATTATGACATACTAATTAATGGAGAATATAAACTACTCTTAGAACCTATGGCATATTATACATTTCAAGGGGTTATGGTTGCTACAACAGCAACAGAGGCGGCTATGTATGATGAGCAGGTAAGTGGATTATTAAGAAGTAAAATGGTATCCTTATCCCATAAAAATTTACCTCTCTCAATGTTTTTGGAAGTAGGAGATTTAGGATATCATGCATGGAAAGGCAGTACGTCAACTCCAGCATCCAATGCAGATATCAAGTCTTCTTTGGGTCTTGGAATTGTTCGTTTTACAGAGAAACCAGAAGAACCAATTATCAGCACCTATGATTATGAATATAGAGTAAATACAGAAGTTATAACATCGGTAATGGTAAGTGGTGGGCAATCTGATCCTGATAATCCAACCAGTGTTAGCTTTGAAATAGGGGGAAGAACCTACAATGTAGGAAATGTCTACTATCCTAGAGGTGACTCACAACTTGCTTGGGTAAAATGGACAACACCAGATACTGAGCAGGATATGATTATTAATGTAAGTGTTCGTGGTTCTGGCAGCATAACTAAATCGATTATCGATGTAAGGATTGTTGATTTAGATAAGAATCCGCCTCCAAATCCTGTAGCTAATGATAGAAATGATACATTCTCACATGCTCCTGTTCCAAATAGAGAGCAGAAAACAACAGCTAATTGGAGCATATGGAGTCCATGGTGGCAAGAGTATTGGGTATGGCATAGAACTGGGGAAGATTCAGGATATTGGTGTGATCATGGTTGGTGGGAGTTTGACCTTGACCAATATAGTGCAAGACTTTCTGCTGATATGAGAATTACAAATGATATTAAAAATCCTACTGCAAGTGGAAGTGTTTTCAAAAGTGGATACGGCATCAATCAATTGGTAAATGCAAGTGTAAGTAGCAATCAAAGTTCTGCCATTACCTATCCTCAAAATGCCGTTTCTTATTTTCCAGAATTTCGATATGAAACCTACTGGAGATTATTAGAACGTGTTTCAGGAGGTTCAAATACAAGATTTGAATTTAAGAAAAATAAGTATTCTACCTACAAAAACCGTACACATTTTACACCTATATGGATGCCAGACGGTGAATATATTGTAAACACATGGCTCGTAGATGCATGGACCCCTGATGGGATGCTTTCTATGAATCTTACAGACTCACTTACAATAAGGGGAAATCTATGGCAAGACTGGCATATTGCGCCTTTAAAACCTTAAATACAGAAAGAGAAAGGTGGATTTTATGAAGAGATATAAGAGAAGTACATTAGCTATATGCATAGTATTAATGTTTACTTTAATGTTTAGTACTACAGCTTTTGCTGCAGGTTCGGGAGATGTAGCAGGTGCAATCGAGGGTACTTGGAAAGATGCATCCGGACAAATTAAGACTGTAGTAAATAAAGTTGTGTTTCCTGCAATAGATCTTATTTTAGCAGTGTTTTTCTTTGCTAAACTCGGTATGGCTTATTTTGATTATCGAAAACATGGACAATTTGAATGGGCGGCACCTGCAATCTTATTTGCATGTCTAGTATTCACCCTAACAGCACCAAAATATATTTGGACTATCCTTGGGATGTAAATTGTTTTTGAAAGGCATATGACATAAAAAACCATATGTCTTTTTTGGTTATATGAAAGTAGGTGATGAAAATGTTTATATGGGATTTCATATTGGGCGATGTGATGGATCAAATCATAGACTGGATTTATAGTCAGCTTATAGGTTTTCTTGCTGACTTTTTTGCTCAGATGGGAAATATGGGAGTAGAACTCTTTGATATGAGTTGGGTACAATCTATTGTTTTGTTTTTCTCCTATCTTGCTTGGTCACTATATGGAACTGGTCTTGTAGTATCTTGCTTTGAAACAGGTATTGAGTATCAAAATGGTAGGGGAAGTATTAGAGATGCAGCCATAAATTCTATAAAAGGATTTATGGCTGTTAGTTTATTTACCATAGTACCAGTGGAACTATATAAATTATCTATTAATTTACAAGCAAGTTTAACTGCAGGGATAACTGGTTATGGAAGTGGAATAGGTGAACTTGCATCAAACATTATTATAGTATTAAATAATGCAGGGGATGTTACTAGCATTGGCAGTTCAGGAATCTTTGGTGGACTTTCTATAATAACAAGTCCATTTATGGCCCTGTTCATAATTATTCTAATGGGCTATGCAGTTATTAAAGTGTTCTTTGCAAACCTTAAAAGAGGTGGAATTTTATTGATTCAAATAGCAGTTGGAAGTCTTTATATGTTTTCTGCTCCCCGAGGTTATATTGATGGTTTTATTCAATGGTCTAAGCAGATAATCGGTCTATGTCTTACTACATTCTTGCAAGCCACCATACTAACTGCAGGACTTATGGTAGTAAAAGACCATGCATTATTAGGACTTGGTCTCATGTTATCGGCAGGAGAAGTGCCAAGGATTGCTGGGGCATTTGGACTTGATACATCCACAAAGGCTAATATAATGAGTGCAGTTTATACAGCACAAGCAGCAGTTAATACCACAAAAACTATTGTACAAGCAGTACCGAAATAGTAAGCAATGAAAAAGAAATGGAGGAGTTTTATGAAACTAATATTTATAGCATCTCCCTATGCAGGAGATGTAAAAAAGAATATAGATTATGCAAAAAAGGCTTGCCGATATGTATTAAATAGTGGCAATGCATTTTTTTGTCCCCATCTTCTTTATCCTCAGATTTTAAATGATAATAATCTAGAAGAAAGGAAACTAGGTATTAAAATAGGAAAAGAACTATTAGCAAAATGTGATGAACTGTGGGTATTTGGAGATAATATTTCCAGTGGAATGTTTGAAGAAATTCAGTTTGCAAGGGCAAAAGGGATTCCAGTAAAGAGAATTAGACATTTTGATATAGATATTAAACAGACTCCCTTAAGGTTAGGAATGTAGTAATGATGACCATGGGGAGTCTTTTTGATGGAATAGGAGGATTTCCTCTTGCTGCTGTTAATAATGGAATCATTCCCCTGTGGGCAAGTGAGATAGAATCCTTTCCCATTGAAGTGACGAAAATAAGGTTTCCAGATATGGTTCATGTTGGTGATATAACAAAATTAAAAGGGGATGAATTGCCTCCTGTTGATATTATAACCGGGGGATCACCTTGTCAGGATTTGAGTGTGGCCGGTAAAAGGGCAGGACTTGCAGGTGAGCGTTCAGGATTGTTTATGGAGCAAATTAGAATCACAAAAGAAATGAGGTGTAAAGATGGGAGAGAAGGAAAAGCAAATCACCTTATCAGACCTCGATACTTCGTTTGGGAAAATGTCCCTGGAGCATTCTCAAGTGCAGGAGGGGAAGACTTTAAGGCGGTCCTCGAAGAAACCGCAAGAATTGCAGACAGCAATGTATCTATACCTAGACCTGCGGGAGGGATATGGAAACCTGCTGGGTGCATATTGGGATATGAATTCACCATTGCTTGGAGAGTTCTCGATGCTCAATACTGGGGTGTCGCCCAAAGGCGTAAAAGAATCTTTCTTGTGGCAGATTTTGGAGGACACACCGCTCCAAAAATATTATTTGAGCAAGAAAGCTTGTTTGGGAATACTTAGAAGGGCAAAGTTAAGAGGTAAGGAACTGCCAAAACAATTAAAAACGGCTTTGGAGATTCAAGCAGGGATTAAGGGAATAGAACAAGGCTTTAACAAGGATATGCCCATTGAATACAAGGCATATCACATTAATCAGCGTAATGAGGGAATTGATTTAAATGGAATATCAGGAGCATTGATGGCAACACAAAATATGCAGATGCAGACATTTATTGCAGACATTGCAGAACCCATGCTATGCCTTAATGATCAGGGTGGTAATCGAATGGATATAACAGAGAATATTACTTCCACGTTACGAGCTAGCATGGGTGGAAATTTGCCTATAGTCATGGAAACTCAGCAAGGTAATGCGGAAATTTGTGTTGATCTTTGTCCCACTACTACATCTTCAGCAGGTACAAGTGGTAACAATCAACCAGTTCTATTCGATAACCACGGGAGGGATTGCAGATACAATGGTCCCTTAAAAGTAGCACCTACAATTGCAGCCACCTATGGAACAGGTGGAAATAATGTTCCTTTGGTATCAAAACATATTGACCAAGAAAGCTATTGCATTGCAGGAAACATTATAGATAGGAAAGAACATAATGGTGGAAATGGGTGTGGATTTCAAGAAGATATTAGCTACACCCTTACTACAAGCGACATCCATGCTGTTTGTTTTCCACCTAAAACATATCAAGATATAGTAGGTACATTGTGTGTAGGGGATGAAAAAGGCATTGGTAATCAATATGTAAGTCAGGATAAGTGTATTGTAGATTGTGAGGAGATGATATTTGGGCAATCAGCATTTGCTAACTATAAAGAAGGTTGTGCAACTCTAAGAGCAGGAGGTGGAGATAATGGTGGAGGAAGTGAGAATCTGGTAACTACAAGAAATCTAGTTCGTAGACTTACTCCATTGGAATGTGAAAGACTTCAAGGCTTTCCAGATGGATGGACTAACATTGAAAAGGCATCAGATAGTGCAAGATATAAGGCATTAGGTAATAGTGTAGCAATCCCTTGTGTAGATTTTATTATGCAGGGGATTGCTTATTTTCTAAGAAAGTTTAAAGAAGAGGGGACTGAGTAAAGGATGTATATGTATCCAGATAATTTAAAAGCTAAAGCAACATTATGGCTATGGGAACTTAAGGACATTGGAGTAATTGGAATAGGACTTCTTGTTTCTGTATTTGCTTTAGTACAGCTAGGATTTATGCCACCAATTGTAATAACAGCAGTTTATGCTTTTTTAACCATACAATTTGAAGGTACAAGCATACTAAACTTTATTCAATATGCTTGTGCCTTCTTTATTTTAAAACAGCAAGTATTTGAATGGAGGTTATAAAATGAGTATAAAGCAGAGAAAAAGGGAAAAACAAAGGCAGTCCACAAGGGAACTTATAGGGATAGATGAAATTACAGATTTTAGTACTAAGACTCCTTATGGGGAATTAGTATACTTTATAATCCACCCAACTAATATATCAGTATTATCAGATGAAAATATAGGAGCTAGAATTTATGCTCTTATGACAGTTCTAAAAGGAATAGCTGAAATAGAAATGCTATGCCTCAATTCAAAGGAAAATTTTGAGGATAATAAGCAATATTTAAAAAGAAGAATGGAGATGGAACAAAATCCTGTTATAAGAAAACTGTTACAACAAGATAGCACTAATCTTGATAGAATGCAAGTACAGATGGCAACTGCCCGAGAGTTTCTAATTATTATTCGTCTTAAAGATGAAAAGGAATCAAATGTGTTTCCTTATCTTTCAAGGATAGAAAAAAATTTAAAGGATCAAGGATTTGTAGCTAGAAGAGCAGATAATGCAGATATCAAAAGATTCCTTGGAGTATATTATGAGCAGAATGTAACAACGGAAAGATATGAAGACTATGATGGGGAAAGATGGGTAATTTTCAATGATTAAATAAAGTAAAGACAGAAAATATGAGTTTATTTGATAAATGGTATATGGTACAATTGGTATAATTAAAGGATTATGAAAACTATACTATATCTATATAAAAATATATAAAAAGGGAGTGAAATGATGGAAGGCATTGAAAAATTGGATTTATATCAAAATACCATTAATGAGTTAAGACCATTTGAAGGTGAAATGCTAAAGCAGATAAAAGACTTTTATCGTGTTGGATTAACATGGACATCAAATGCACTAGAGGGGAATTCTTTGACTGAAAGTGAAACAAAAGTTTTAATAGAAGATGGATTAACGGTTGGGGGAAGACCTCTAAGAGATATGTTTGAAGCCGTAGATCATGCAAAAGCATATGACTATATGTTTACTTTGCTTGAGAATAAAGAAATCATAGAGAAAGACATCCTTTATCTGCATAAACTGTTTTATCAAAATATTGAGGAAAAGTTTGCAGGAAGATATCGTGACATTCCTGTATTTATCACAGGATCTAACTATCCGGTTACCAAAGTAGAAAATATTCAAAGTGAAATAGAGGATTTATGTAAATGGATAAAGACAGAAAGAAAAAAATATCATCCAGTAGAATTTGCAGCACTGCTTCATAAAAAGTTTGTATTTATCCATCCTTTTAAAGATGGTAATGGGCGAGTGGCTAGACTATTAATGAATACAGCACTGATACAAGATGGATATTTGCCAGCACTAATTCCCCCAATTTTACGAAGTGAGTATATTTCACTCCTAGAAAAAGCACATGAAGATGATAAACCATTTATTAACTTTATAGCTGAAAGAGAATTGGAATCACAAAAGGATTTTTTACGACTTCTTCATATACCACTGCCTAAGCTAAAGCAAGATAATGGTGAAATGAAGATGGAATAATAATGTATCCCGGATTAATGCGAACTAGGAAAGATTATATAAGACGTAGATAAATAGGAATTTGTCGGACAGTTTTGGGCCAAAGGCTATTTATGTTTTATGATGGAGGAAAAATAAATGTTTAATGAAATTTGCATATATGAGGCAAAAATTGAAAAACAAGATGAAATCGAACAACTTATGAAAGAGGTTGCCTACTTTTATATGGAACAGGACGGCGTGATGGAGGTTCGATATATTAAACGTACTCATCGACAAAAAGATTTTAATGCTGTGAAAGAAGGCGATTTACCTGTTCGTCTAACTCGCCATGTAGGTAAAATAACTTATGTCTTACACTGGACAGTTAGAGATGAGGAAACTCATGCCCGTGTTTCTAAGCTTGGTCTGGAGCGTTTTTACAAACGTTGGAATCGTTGTTTGACTACTATGCCAAAAATTATTTTAGGGGAAAATATTGTTTAGATAACGAGCATAATGAGTAGGCATCTTATGGGAGCACTACAAATTCCAATTTATAGTTGAGATTATGAATATAACGCCAATGTTTGATATTACGAACTACTGGCTATATATACATCTACACTTATCGACAAAAAGGAATTTAATGAGAATATGAAAGGGTGGTAAAATGACTATAATCACACCAAATTTTAATTTTGCAGGTCGTTGTGAAGAAGCAATTGTACTGTATCAAAAGGCTTTTGACGCAAGGATTGGTTGTTTATTACGATATTCCGACGCCAATAAGTCTGATTGGGATAAAAAATTAACCTCAGAGCAAGAAAACTATATATATCACGCAGAGCTTTTTATTGGCGACCAAAGGATTATGATGTGTGACAATATGGATGTTAACTTTGTGAAAAGTACGGCTCTTTCACTGACTGTCACATTCGATACAAAGGAAGAAGTAAAACAGGCATATGGTGTTTTACGGGAGGACAGCGAGACAATTTATCAGATGCAGAGCACGACTTATAGTTCTTGTATGGTTGTATTTATCGACAAATTTGGTTTCCGATGGGGATTGATGACGGAACAAACAGACCGATAAATTCCAATTTATCGATGAAATTATGGAGCAATCTTAAGGACAAACTTTATATATTATTTTATATGTTACCAAACCTTGCACTAATGTGTAGGGTTTTTTTAATGTCAAAAAAGAAAGAGAGGCAAAGAAATACAATGGTAAAAAAGAAATCACCAATCATAGAAGATGAAAAAATAAAAAGCTTTATAGATATGATTGCCCCTTCTATCATTAAATTTAACACTGACCACTTTATTTGTGGGAACACCTATCGGTGTGTATGGGCATTAAGAGAATATCCTACAAGTACAAATGAACAGGCAATCCTCCGTCATCTTGGAGAAAAAGATGGGGTTACACTTAGAATCTATACAAGGCAAGTAACTCCAAATGAAGAAAAGAAAATTATCCATAATGCAGCCAATAAAAACAGGATGAATACTTCAAATACAAATGATTTACAACAGACTGTAACAGCGGAAAGTAATCTACAAGATGTGGTAACACTAGTATCTACTATGCATAGAAATAGGGAGCCACTATTTCATTGTGCAGTATATATTGAACTTATTGCCAATGATTATGAGGAATTAAAACTACTCCAAACAGATGTATTAACCGAACTTGTAAGAAGTAAATTAAATGTAGATAGGCTAATGCTTCGTCAGCAGCAAGGATTTTTATGTGTAGGTCCAACCGGAAGAAATGTATTTGCTACTCAATATGAGAGGGTACTACCAGCATCTTCTGTAGCTAATCTCTATCCTTTTAACTACTCAGGTAAAACAGATACTAATGGATTTTATCTAGGAAGAGATAAGTTTGGTTCAAATATTATTGTAGATTTTGATAAAAGGGATGATGATAAAACTAACCCCTGTATTCTGATTTTAGGAAATTCAGGGCAGGGAAAAAGTTATTTATTAAAGTTAATATTATGTAATATTTTAGAATCAGGAAAGAATGTAATATGCCTAGATCCTGAGCATGAATATGTTGAATTAGCTGAAAACATAGGTGGATGCTTTGTAGATTTAATGAGTGGAGAATATATGATTAATCCACTAGAACCTAAAACTTGGGATGAAGAAGGAAGCCCACGTGACAATGATGCCCCTCTTGCATTTAGACAATCAACTAAATTAAGTCAACATATTAGTTTTTTAAAGGACTTTTTCCGTTCATATAAAGACTTTGAAGATAAGCATATTGATGTAATAGAAATTATGCTTGGAAAACTTTATACCAAATATAAGATTAGTGATAGCACAGATTTTAGTAGGCTAGAATCTACGGACTATCCTATTTTATCAGACTTTTATTTATTAATAGAGGAAGAATACAAAGGTTATGATAATGAAAAGTACCAACTCTATACTAAAGAATTATTACAAGAAATACTCCTTGGACTTCATTCCATGTGCCAAGGGGCAGAGAGTAAATTCTTTAATGGACACACTAATATAAGATCAGATAGATTTATTGTATTTGGAGTTAAAGGCTTACTTCAAGCTAGTAAAAATGTTAAAAATGCCTTATTATTTAATGTATTATCCTTTATGTCAGATAAGCTACTAACAGAAGGAAATACAGCAGCAGGAATTGATGAGCTTTATTTATTCCTAACAAACCTTACAGCAATTGAATATATTCGTAACTTTATGAAGCGAGTGCGAAAGAAAGAATCAGCAGTTATCCTTAGCAGCCAAAACCTTGAAGACTTCAACATTGAAGGAATTAGGGAGCTGACAAAGCCACTGTTTTCTATTCCGGCACACGCTTTTTTATTTAATGCAGGAAATATTGATAAGCAGTTTTATATGGATACCTTACAGCTTGAGGAATCAGAATATAATCTAATTAAATTTCCACAGAGGGGAGTGTGTTTATATAAATGTGGTAATGAACGTTACAATCTAGCAGTTCATGCTCCAGAATATAAAGAAAAGTTATTTGGAAAGGCAGGCGGCAGATAGTGATATTTGATAAAATTGAATCTTTTAGAAATCAAAAGCAAGGCATTATAGAGGATTTAAGGGTGTGCATTAGTTATACTCCAAATAAAGATAATGATCTTCTATGTTTTATGGAGCAATATTTAAAGGCAGAAAAAAAGAATAGGGTCAAGATACTAAAGGAAATAAAGAAATGTATCAATGGAGAAGAATATGAAAATCCATTCCTAGCCTATAATTATTATGATGAAAAAGATATTAAAGAACTAGATAATATTTTAGATGGATTTATTAATAAACTAAGGGTTATTAGCAAAGCATCTAATGATTTAGATGAGGAAGTAGAAAAGATTATTGCAGATACTATTTTTAAAATCAATGAAATTCATGATAAATGTTATGGGGAATTAATAGATTCTTGGAGAAGTATAAGGCTTATAGAATTGATAGTTAGTTCAGCAAAATATGTAGGATACGAAAATGCCATAGATATTTTAAATGAAAAAAGACTATGGTAAGGTGGTGCGGACATGGATCTTAGGGAGCAAAAGTTTGGTGTAGAAGTAGAAATGACAGGTATCACAAGAAAAAGAGCAGCACAGGTTATAGGCGAATATTTAAATGGTAGAGTAAATTATGTGGGAGGGGGATATGGAAATTATACTGTAACAGATAATCAAAACAGGAAATGGCAGCTTGTAAGAGATGCCAGTATTACCTGTCAAAAGAAAATAGGAAATCGAAAGCAAATAGCAGATAGCGAGTATAGTGTTGAATTAGTAAGTCCTATATGTTTTTATGAAGACATAGAAAATATCCAGGAGATGATAAGAGAATTAAGAAGGGCTGGGGCATTTTGCAATAAATCCTGTGGAATTCATATCCACATAAATGCGGCTCCCTTTAAGGCTTATCAAATTAGAAATCTTGTAAATATTATAGCATCAAAAGAAGATATGATATATAAAGCATTAAAGGTAGATTCGGAAAGGGAAAGGAGGTATTGCAGAAAGATAGATAAGGATTTCTTAGAAGAACTAAATAAAAAGAAGCCTAAAACAATAAGTGGAGTACAAAATCTCTGGTATAAGGGGAGGGATGGAAGTCATGAGCATTACCATGACAGCAGGTATAGGTGCTTAAATTTACATTCTGTATTCCAAAAAGGTACAATAGAATTTCGTGCTTATGTGCAGTAAAATATTATGTTTAGTTTATTCGGGAACCTATTAAAATTAGAAGGTTTCTCCACTTATCACTAAACATAATATTTCCAGTTATACTTATCCTGTTGTAATAACTATAGCTAATTGTAGCCCTAAGAAATAACAATTACTGCACATAATACCTCACTTAATTCCAAGTGTATTAAGAAAATCCCTAACTTCATCTGTTGGGTTCCAGGTATAACCTTTATCAGACTTAGAAATTCCACTGTTTTCTAATGTCTTCCGTTTCATTTTAATATCTGCCTCAATATATCCATGTGTAGTATCTAAATGAACATGTCCTAGCCACATTCGGATGAGGTTTAGGTCAGTACCTGATTGAAGTAAATGCATTGCAGTTGTATGCCTAATTGTATGAGGTGATATTTTTCTGCCCTGTAAAGTTGAGCATTCTTTTGCTGCGTTACTTGAAGCTGTAGCCAATATATAAGAAATTCCACTCCTAGTTAGAGGTTCCTTTTTCCTATTCAAGAAAAGTTTTTGTTCTGGGTCAAGTTTTTCTTTAGCCATTAATTGACTTAATAATTTTGCTGTTTCTGGCCAGATTGGAACAATACGGTCTTTACTTGATTTTCCATGAATAAGTATTTGATTTGTACCTACATCCTTACATTTTATCGATATTATCTCTGAAACACGGGCTCCAACATTATACATTAGCATAAAGAGAGCATAATTTCTGAATCCATCTGGGGTACTGCGATTAAAGGTGGAAAGGATACAGTTCATCTCTTCATCAGTAAGATAACCAAGCATTTTTTTCTCATAATTCTTTGCTGGTATGGATAAAACCCGTTCAAACTGAGCCATATATTTTGGTTCATATAAAATTACATGGCTAGCAAAAGCACGGATAGCAGCTCTGCGTTGATTCCTTGTGTTGATACTGCATTTTCGTTGTGTTTCAAGATGATTTAGAAAATCAAGAATTACCTCAGCTGTAACCATATCAATGGTCAGTCGGGTTATAGATATCTCTTTTTCAGATACTAAATAATTAAGCAATAATCGCCATGTATCCCGATAACTATTGATTGTATTTTGTGATACATTTTGTTGTTGAATTAATCTTTTATTAAAGAAACTTTCCAGCATTTCACCCAGACTTATAGGTTTAGTTTCACGCATTGCCATTACCTCCAAATTGAAAAGACTTTGAGCCTTTTGCCATAAGCTCAGCACTAGCATTTAAATAGTAAGTAGTATCCTCAAAATGAGCATGACCCATATATATTGAAAGCATAGGGAGTTGCTCGTGAAAATCGGAATCTTCTTCATACCATTTAAGCATGCGATTAACTGCAAAGGTGTGTCTAAGATCATGGGTTCTGGAATTACGGTGTTCTGTACGGATTCCAGCCTCACGGACTAATTGAAGGAATGTAGTATTAAAAGTACTATATGCTAGTCTATCATTGCGTGTACTTAAGAAGAATGCTTGACCCTTGGGGTTCGGAGAATAATGATCCCTTAACTTTAGGTATCGCTTTAAAACCTCAACAGCTGTTGGATGTATTGGGACATATCTTGATTTTTTAAACTTAGTATTTTGGATAAACAAGACTCCATTTTCCAAATCTACATCACTTATATCTAATCTTAGAGCTTCACCTATACGCAAACCCGTACAATAAATAAGTCCTATAATTGCTTGGAAACTATGTGACCTTATTGAGTCTTTAGGGTTTAAATCAGCAGCTAAGGATAAGACTTTTTCAATATCAGAGATTGTATATAAATAAGGTATACGACGTCCTTGACTACGTGCTTTAGGATGAGCTGGTATATTTTCTCCTGTCCCTTTTATAGCACAGTAATCTAAAAATCCACGTATTATACGATGTCGTTTTTCATATTGGCTGTTGCTAAGGTCTTGCTTGCTATAAACGAAAGATTCAACAGTATCAGAATTGATAACTGCAGTTTCTGTATGTTCTAGAAAACGATCAAATTCTTTTAAAATAGTAGTTTCTACACGAAAGGAGCGGCCATTATCCACCATAAACTTAGTATATTCAGATAGGTTATCAGCATTGAAGCTGTTAAAATCAGGCGCCTTTTTCATATAACGCACACCTCCTCCCAACAAGGAAATGGTAGGGCGATATCTTTTAAACGTTCAATCTGAACCTTTGCATAAATACCAGTAGTCTCAATACTTGTATGCCCAAGAATATCAGCTGTTTCCTTGAAAGATGCCCCATTATTTACCAAGTGTGTTGCTAGTGAATGCCTTAGAAGATGGGTTCCATATGATGGTACTTTAATGTCTAATTGCTCTATATATTGGCGAACAACACTTCCAAGTGAAGATGAATTTTTAAGGGGATTATATGGTCTTACAGTCCTAAGAATTAACTCAGATTGTTGCCTTTCTGGTCTAACACGAAAATAATCAACGATGGCATCAGCAATCTCATTTGTAATTGGCAAACAACGCCCCCTGTGGCTCTTTGTCTTATGGATTAACAGTTCGCCTTTTGTTAAAGAAATATCCTCCAATTTAATTTGTATTATTTCATTTGCTCTAAGACCAAGTTGTAGCATTAATAAAAGTGTTAGATAATCTCGCTTTCCTTTTACAGTTTCTCTATCTGGTGCAGAAAGTAGCAACAGGGCTGTTTCATATGGGATATGCTTAGGTATACTTGCTAACTTCCATTCCTTTAGTTTGTAAACAGCAGGTGTCAAATCATCTTGTATTATTCGTTCCCAACGTAAAAAACGTAGGAATCCACGAAGACAAGATGTTACGGTCTTGCGATAATCGTTGGAGTAGCCGTATTCATTGCACATCTCTTGGAACTTTAAAATATCCTGTGTAGCCAAAGATGAGAGTTGGAAATCAGAGCCATGTTCTTCGTATATCCATTTAAGAAATAGCATTGCTTTTAGCCTATGAACATCACGTGTTTTCTTAGAAAGACCGAATAAACTATCTAAATACTCATCGTATTGAAGTATGATGCCACCCATACTTTTAGGCAAGTTGTTCATAATCAGAACTTGGCTTGCAATATCAGTTCTTGGTGGGGTAGGCTTGCCTGATTCTGATTTTATTGGAGGATAAGGTTTTAATGGTTTAAAAGGTTGAGGATTCTTTGGTATGAGGCTGTTTTCAATTAAATCTGCTGGTGATGGAATTATCTTAGATTCACTTAAAAAATTTAGTACTTGCCATACACCACGTATTGTGGAATGATATTTCCCTTTGTTTAGACGTTCACAAGAACAATTAGGGAGATGCTCATTTACAAATTGACAGGCAAAAGTCTCATTGAATAGTGATAAATCATTAATGCTTTGCCATAAAGCAAATCGGCTAAGATGTGCTGCTGCACGAAGATATTCCCTCGTGGTATTTTGTGAGAACTCTTGCTCGTGGAGATATTTAGCATATTCCTCCATCTTTTGACCAAGAATTCCACAGTTTGACAGTCTGTAAATTGTACGTGAATCTATAAAATAGTTTTCTAACATGATATTACCTCCTGGGTTAACATTATTATGTGGAGTAAGATTTACTCGACTAATGTTATTGTTTCCAGTATCTGTCAAGATAATACCATATAGATAAAATATTATGTTCAGTAAAAACAGCCTTAACTGCTGTGTTTTCAACATTTCTTTTCTATTGCTAACATAATATTTTACTGCACATAAGCACGATTATGTCTAGCTAAACATAATCGTGCCTTTAATGGATCACTCCATGCAGGAAAACTTAAGGCTTACCTGCAGTTTTGTATGGCAATTACAGCTCAAGCCTATAATCAAAGGTCTGCAAGTCCAAGAAAAACTGTATCAGAAAATGAGAAATATACATTTAGGGGATGGCTTTTAAGACTCAACTTAATTGGAGATGAATTTAAAACAGCGAGACAACATCTTCTAGATAATCTAGAAGGAAATATTGCTTGGAAGTCACCAGAGCAAGCTGAGGCTCAAAAAGAAAGACTTAGACAAAAGCGAGAATTAGAACTTTTAGAGCAAGAAGGAAGAGAAGAATTAGAAAATAATGATATGGAAATAGATGAGCAGGAGGAAGATCCTGTTTTTTCTATGTCTATGAATCAATAAGGAGGTCAATATGGAAGAAATAAATATAGATAAGGACTCAATCCATAAATTATATATTGCCTATGGAAGTAACCTAAATTTAAATCAGATGAAGTACCGATGCCCTACTGCAAGGGTTATCGGTGCATCGGAGCTAAAGGACTATGAGCTTGTATTTCGTGGATCAAGACATAGTGCAGTGGCAACTATCGAACCATGTGAAGGTAGTACAGTTCCTGTTTTACTATGGAGTATTCAGCCAAAAGATGAGAAGGCCCTTGATAGATACGAAGGATATCCAAGTTTTTATGGAAAATCTGGAGTGGATATTACTGTAGGTAATCATAAAGCTACAGCAATGGTTTATATAATGACGGAGGGGTATAAGCTTGGAAATCCATCTGGTAATTATCTGAGAACCATAGAAGAAGGCTATATTGATGCAGGATTTGATTTAGATATTTTATATGATGCAGTAGAGAAAACCCTAAGTCAAATAGAGAACTTTGAAGAAATAGAGAAAAATGAACCTGAACAGGGAGATATATTTGGAATGAAATGGTGGTGATATAAATGGCAGACCCTGGATCATTAGGGATTATTGTAAAAACAGCTTTATCTGCCTTATCAGATGAAAGGGTAAGAAAAGGAATAGGGTGGACCATTGCAGCAATCCTATCTCCCTTTATATTAATCATTGTTATTATATGTGCATTGCTTTCAGGAACAACAAATCATAACAACATTGCCTTAGATTTATCATTTAATGGAGGTAGTATGCCAAATAGTATTCCAGAAGACTATAGAGGCCATATTAAAGATATGCGTAATAGCTTTTCCCATATTGATAGTAGAATCACTAAAATAAATAGCCAAATGGATGAAGATGATAGCTTAGACTCAATAAGGGTTAAGGCTATTTTTTATTCGCTGTATTTCGGCGAAAATCATCCTTCAAAAATAGATAAGGCGAAATATGTGGACTGTTTTGTCAACTATGAAGAGCGTAAAAGAACTGTAACGGATGATGAAGGAAATGAACATGAAGAGACATATACAGTGGCTATTCCTATAAAAGACATATCAGAAGTCTATAAAAATATGGAAGATATAATGGGAAGAACTGTGACTTATGAGGATATGGCCAATACTACTGAAATATATTATCGCATACTTTATGGAAGACCTGCTCCTACCTATGGAGAAGAATTTGATAGATTTATTAATGGACTCCCTTTGTCCGAAGAAGAATTTATAGGTGTAGATGATTTTTATTCTCCAGTGGGATCTAACTGGAGGAATGTAGTTACCAGTGAATTTGGTTATAGAAAAGACCCATTTACAGGGCAGACAAAAGGACATGGCGGAATTGATTTAGGATTACCAAAAGGCACACCTATACGATCTGTACTAGATGGAACTGTCCATTTAACTAGATACTCATCAACAGGTTATGGCTATCACATAATGATAGATCATGGCGGTGGATTTATTACCTTATACGCTCATTGTTCCAAGATTTTAGTCAGAGAAGGGCAAAAAGTAAAAGCAGGGGACATCATAGGGGAGGTAGGTTCAACAGGAAGAAGTACAGGGAACCATCTTCATTTTGAAATAAGAGTAAATGGAGAAAAGAAAAACCCAAGAAATTATTTACCATAAAAGGAGGACTCTATGTTAATTACAAAAGGAGTATTTGAAAGAAAAATATCTAAATTTGATACACAAAAACCATTTGAAAATATAAGAATGTAGGAGGATTTATATATGGATAATATAGAAAAGAGAATTCGTATCTTAAAAATTGAGCCACAAAAACTACCTTATGAAAAGGAAATAAGTAATGATTTAGAAGGTATCCAAAAAGAAGTTCAAGGATTATTTGAATGTATTTATCTGGATGATAATTGTATCTTAGTATGTAATGAAGAAGGAAAATTAAATGGAATGGAACTGAATCGAAGGGTGGGTAATGTAAATGAAAAAAGATATTGTTAAGTTAAGTTTTAATGCTGAAAAATTAAGAGCGATAAACCTATATATGGAAAAAAAAGAATTAGACTTAGAAGATGAGCTAATTGATCAACTTCAAAAACTATATGAGAAATATGTTCCAGCCAATGTAAGAGAATATATTGATGAAAAGCAAGAAGAAGCAATGCAGAGAAGAAAACCTAAAA
Organism: Tissierella pigra; assembly: GCF_018917845.1. Classification (NCBI taxonomy): domain Bacteria; kingdom Bacillati; phylum Bacillota; class Tissierellia; order Tissierellales; family Tissierellaceae; genus Tissierella; species Tissierella pigra. The sequence goes on along the minus strand of NZ_JAHLPJ010000001.1, from coordinate 2,249,671 downwards.
AATCCACCAAAAATCAAGTAGAAGCTAATATGCAATCTATAAAAGAGGAATAAGACAATTTTTGAGGGCGTATTTGCCCTTGTGTGCCATTTAAAAGAGGGACATGGTATGTTTATACCTAATATAAAGTAAATCGAAAGTTGGGGCGAATGTGCCGACTAAGCATAATGAATGTTAAGATGGCTTAACTACTGGCTTTTAGGCGATGTTATTAGAATAATGGGGATGAACCCCCCCTATTGATTTTGGTGCAGGATAAAGGAAGGTGGTCAAAAGATTCCACCTTCCAGTTACATCCCCCGGCAGTGCCGTGGGTTGAAAGGATTAAGGCAGGTGGTCGGAAATAGGATTTTGTGTTGTCACAGGTGGTCGTTATCTACTAAGAACCCCAAAAAACAAAGACTTGGTAGGTGTACCTTGTGGGTGGTCAAGGGAAATAATAGATGTTTGAGGTGTGATAAATTGACAAAGAAAAAGAACTCAGTAAAGGAAAGGACAGCAGTATGGTTATATCCTGAAACAATGGAAGAAATGGATAGTTTACTAGAAAGGGATAATTGCAAAAGCAGAAGTGAATTTATAGATAAAGCTTTAAATTTTTATATGGGATATTTAGTTAGCGAAGATGCTACAGGATATCTATCTAAGATACTAATCTCAGCAATACAAGGAATACTTAAAGAAACAGAAAATAGAAATGCTAATAATTTATTTCGTCTATCAGTTGAAATGAGTATGATGATGAATATACTCGCCGCAGGTTTAGAAATTAGTGAGGAAGAACTTCGTAGTCTTAGGGGAAGATGTGTCCAGCAAGTAAGAAAGACAAGGGGTAAAATATCCATGGAGGAGGCGATAAAGTTTCAGCAAGGAATTGGAGAGTGATAATTTATGCCAAGACTTATTTTAAAGTGTCCTTATCTAAAAGGTGGGAGTGATAAAACATCGGCTCATCTTGAAAACTTAGTAAATTATATTGCTACTCGTGATGGAGTAGAAAAAATTAATATAGAAAATAGAAATTTTTCTTCCACAACAAAACAGGGAGAATTAATATTACAGCTAGTTAAAGAATTTCCAAACACCAAAAATTTATTTGAATATGAAGATTATATTGAGAACCCATCATTAGAAAATGCTTCTGAATTTATTTCCATAGCAATAGAAGAAAACTTTGATAAGATTGGTAAACGGAAAAACTATGTAGATTATATTGCAAATAGACCAAGGGTGGAAAAGATGGGAAAGCATGGTTTATTTACTGGCGGAGATGACAGTCTAGTTCTTAGTAAAATAGCAGATGAAGTTGCAAATCATGAAGGAAATGTTTGGACTCCAATTATTTCTTTAAGGAGAGAAGATGCTGCAAGACTTGGTTTTGATAATGCTGAAAGTTGGCACAATATGCTTTCTTACTATGCCATAGACATAGCTGAATCTTTAAAGATAAAGCCTGAGAACTTTCAGTGGTATGCAGCCTTTCATAATGAGGGTCATCATCCCCATATCCATATGATTTGTTATTCAACAAATCCAAAGGAAGGATATCTAACTAAAAAAGGTATAGAGAAAATGAAATCAGGATTTGTAAAAAATATCTTTGGAGAAGAGCTAAAAGAAATATATATAGAGCAAAGTAAAAGAAGGGATGAATTAAAAGAGGAATCAAGGGAGGTCTTATTAAATTTAATAGCTGAAATGAAAAATAACACCTTCCAAAACAGTAATGTAGAAGAATTGTTTATAGGGTTTGCAGAAAGATTGAAATTTAGCAAAGGAAAGAAACAGTATGGATATTTACAACCAAGGCTTAAAGCTATGGTAGATGAGATTGTAGATGAACTAGCTAAGGATGAAAGGATAAGTAAGGCATATGGCCTATGGTATGAAATGCGTAATGAAGTTCTTAATAGCTACATGGATAATCTGCCAGAGCCTCTGCCATTATCACAACAAAAAGAATTTAAATCAATAAAAAATATGATTATTAAAGAGGCAGATAATTATAACAAGGGAATCTTTTCCTTTGAGGAAATAACCAATGATGACATTGATATTGCTGATGAAGAAATAGATAAAGCAATAGATAATAGAGCTGAAAAAAAAACAGAATTTATTGAGGTAGAAGGTAGCAATTTAGATTTAATTAATGAAATAGAAGTTAGTGATGATATAGATATAGCTGAAGATGTTTATATCAAGTGGAGTGATGATTATAAAAGGGCTTGCAAATTCTTATATGGTACAGATGATGTAGTACAAGATTTTGAGGATGCCTTTTGTTTATTTCAATCTGAAGCTGAAAAAGGAAATGCTCTTGCCATGTTTAATATGGGAAGAATCTTTGCAGATGGTCTTGGTGTAGAAATTGATATGGAAGAATCATATGCATGGTATGAAAAAGCCCTCAATGCCTTTCATAAAGTAGAAGATAAAAAGTCTTGGAAATATACAGAGTATCGTATAGGTAAGATGTATTCACAAGGTCTTGGTACAGAAGAAGATTATGAAAAAGCAGCATACTGGCTTACTCTGTCAGCAAAAGAAAGATATAAGTTTGCTGAATATTCCTTGGGTGGTCTTTATTATGGAGGTCAAGGTGTTGAGCAGAACTATGAAAGAGCCTTTGATCTCTATTTAAAATCTGCAAAGCAGGGTTTTCCATATGCTAATTTTGAAGCAGCAAAGATGTATCGTGACGGAATTGGAACTGATATGAATAAGGAAGAGTCAGATAAATATTTTTATTCTGCCTTTATAGGTTTTAAGAGATTAGAAAAGAAAAGTCATGATGATAAAATTCAATATAGGCTTGGTTGGATGCTTCAGAATGGAATCGGTACAGAGAAAGATATAGGGGAAGCAAAACAGTATTATGAAAAGTCGGCAAAGCTTGGAAATATATTTGCCTGTTATTCTCTTGCAAAATTAATTCTTGCAGAAGAAAACCCGGAACACGAGGAAGTTAAAAAAGCAATTGACTATTTAAAACAGGCATCGGATAGTGGAAATCAATTTGCACAGTATTCTCTTGGAAAACTTTATCTTGATGGGGAATATGTAGATAAAAGTATATTGAAAGCTTTAGAGTTATTTAAGCTATCAGCAAAAGAAGGAAATGAGTATGCAGCATATCAGCTGGGAAAGTTATACCTTAAGGGTGAGGATATACCTAAAGACATCCCATCAGCTGTAAAATGGTTGCTACTATCTGCAGAAAAAGGAAATCAATATGGACAGTATCTATTAGGAAAAATATATTTACTGGGTGAAGATGTGCCAAGGAATAAAGAAGAGGCAATAAAATGGTTTACATTATCTGCCGAGCAAGGGAATGAATATGCTCAGTTTTTCCTAGATAATATGGATAAGTTTTATAACACATCTGTTTCACTTGCAGTATCAAAGATATTTCATCATATGAGTAAGACATTTGAAGATAATGTTCCGTTAAAATCATCAGGAGTTGGAATTAAGGTTGATAGTAAGTTATTAAGAAAGTTAAGAGAAAAGAAGATGGCACAAGGACATAAGAAAGATGACCATGAGCAGCAGAATATTGAATTATAGAATTAAAAGGGAGGTAATAATGTCTACTTACATTCATTTTACAGAGGAACAAAAGAAGAAAGCAAACTCAGTTGATCTAGTGGATTTTCTGGAAAGACAGGGGGAAAAGCTACTACGTTCAGGAAGAGATAAAAGGCTTGCAAGTGACCGTAGTATAACTATTAGAGGGAATAGATGGTATGACCATGAAACAGGAGAAGGTGGTCTAGCAATTGATTTTCTGCAGAACTTTTATGGACTTAGCTTTCCAGATGCAGTAACAAAATTACTTGATGAACAGGGAGAAATAATATATAAAACAGCAGACGTAAAAGAACAGGAGGAAAGAAAGCCCTTTGTTTTACCCCGAAAACATTCTGATATGCGCAGGGTCTTTGCTTATATGACCAAACAAAGGTGTATTAATAGAGATATAGTGAGTTTCTTTGCTAGAAATAAAATGCTATATGAAAGCAGTGAACTCTCTAAAGACAAGACAAAGGAATATCACAACGCTGTATTTGTAGGCTTAGATGAAAATGGAACTCCTCGTCATGGACATAAGCAAGGAATTTATACAAGAGGTAGGAGCTTCAAAGGAAATATAGAAAGCAGTGATCCTTGCTATAGCTTTAATTATATTGGAAAAGGTAACAAGCTTTATGTGTTTGAAGCACCTATTGATATGCTATCCTTTATTACAATATATCAGAGAGATTGGCAGTCACATAGTTATATATCATTGTGCGGAGTGTCTGAACAGGCGATGCTGAAGATGATTGAAATAAATCCCCATCTTAATCATGTAATACTATGTCTGGATTATGATATAGCTGGAATTGAAACCACTGAAAAATTCTATGATATATTAATTGATAGGAAAATAAGATGTGATAAGCTTATGCCTAAATATAAAGATTGGAATGAAGACCTTAAGGCAAGCCTTAATCTTCCTGTAATACCCAGAGAAGAACATCCACATTATCCCCTACGGGATAAAGTTTGTTCAGAGATTTATAGTCTAACATCTGAATTTAAAAGTACAGATGATTCTCTATCAAAATTAAATAAATTATTCCACAGATGTAAAACAAATAATATGGAGCAGATAGTTGAAACATTAAAACAACTATCTGCTTTTTCTTTGCTTTTAGCTGAGAGGGAATATAAACAAATGGAAATTAGCCAAGGCATAGATGCTATCCAAAACAGATTGTATTACGGATTTAAAGCACATGAGAATCGCAGTAGACTCAATAATCGGTTGGATATGATTGGACAGGAAATTTTGAAAATCAGTAGATATGAAGGGATTATTTCTGAAGATGAAAAAATAAATATTGCAAAAGCCTATGAATCAATTGCCCAACATAGTTTAAAGGCAATTATTTTGATTGAACTACAAGAACTAAAGCAGGAACAAAAACAAATAAAAGAGATGGCTATGCAATAGGGACAAGGATGAATACTATGACGTGATTTAAAAATATAGAGAAGAAAAGGGGGACTGATCTATGGAATCACAGTTATACCTGCTTATAAGCATGGCATCTCTGATGTTCTTTGTAATTGGCGGAATTTCAATGATTGCACATTATTATACCTTAAATGGAATCAAATCAAAAACTGTTGGCGATGGTCAGCATGGTACAGCTAGATTTGCTACAAAGAAAGAAATTTTAAAAACTTATAAGCATGTACCATTTAATGTTTCAGATTGGAGGAAGGGAAAAAATCTACCTACAGAGCAGGGAATTATAGTTGGGTGCAAAGGGGCTAAAAATAATGTCATAGCACTTGTAGATACTGATGATGTCCATTGTCTTATGATTGGTGCAGCAGGTGTAGGAAAGACTGCATTTTTTCTTTATCCTAATTTGGAATATGCCTGTGCAACTGGGATGAGTTTTATAACTACTGACACAAAAGGGGATTTAGCAAGAAACTATGGAAGGATTGCTAAAGAATGTTACGGATATAATATTGCAGTTATAGATCTTAGAAATCCCACACGAAGTGATGGTAATAATTTATTGCATTTAGTTAATAAGTATATGGATAGATATAGGGAAGATCACAATAATATTTCTGCTAAGGCAAAGGCTGAAAAATATGCAAAGATTATTTCAAAGACTATTATAAATTCCACAGGCGATAGTTCTGCCTATGGACAAAATGCTTTCTTCTATGATGCAGCTGAAGGACTTCTAACTGCTGTTATTTTACTTATTGCAGAGTATCTTCCACCTACGAAAGAAGATGGAGAAGTAGTTGATACCAGGCATATAATTAGTGTATTTAAAATGGTGCAGGACTTAATGGAACCAAGTAAGGTAAAAGGAAAGAGTCAGTTTCAGTTACTGATGGACAAGCTTCCTTCAGAGCATAAGGCAAGGTGGTTTGCAGGTGCAGCTTTAAACTCAGCTGAACAGGCAATGGCATCAGTTCTATCTACAGTACTATCAAGACTTAATGCATTTTTAGATACAGAAATGGAACAGATCTTATGTTTTGACACTGCAATTGATGCAGAAACTTTTTGTAATAAAAAATCTGCTATCTTTCTAATACTCCCAGAAGAAGATAATACGAAGTATTTTATGGTTAGCTTATTTTTACAACAGTTCTATCGTGAAATGTTAACAGTAGCTGATGAAAACGGGGGTAAGCTTCCAAATCGAGTAATGATTTATGCAGATGAAATAGGTACAATACCAAAGATAGAATCCTTTGAAATGATGCTTAGTGCTGGTCGTTCCAGAAAGATATCATTAGTGCCTATCATTCAATCCTTTGCACAGCTTGATAAAAACTATGGAAAAGAAGGTAGTGAGATTATAACTGATAACTGTCAGCTTACTATTTTTGGAGGCTTTGCGCCTAACTCTGAAACTGCTCAAGTTCTGTCCAAATCACTTGGAAGCCGTACTGTCATGAGTGGAAGTATCAGTAGAGGTAAAAATGATCCTTCCCAAAGTTTGCAGATGATGGAGAGACCATTATTAACAGCAGATGAACTAAAATCTTTACCAAAAGGAAACTTTGTTATCATGAAAACAGGAGTGCATCCAATGAGGACTGTACTCCGTTTGTTTTTAGATTGGGGCATCACTTTTGGTAAACCATATATTATGGAGGAAAAGTCACATCGTAGGGTTTCCTATGCAGATAAGGAAACATTAGAAGAAAATATTGAGAAACAAGAGCTAGATGAAAATATTGAAGAAATAGAATTAGAAGATGGAAAAAATACAGGTGGTGGAATGGCACACAATCCATCATCGAAAATAGATTCAATTAATAAAAAGAGAAGGCCGACATTGAGAACATAGGAGGGATAAGGTTTGAGTTATTTTGGAACAATTTATTCCTACTCATCAGATGAGCTTCCAACTCGTGCAAAAACAGTATATATGTATCTAAAAGATAGAAGTGATGCAAAGGGTGAATGCTGGCCAGCTATAAATACAATTGCAAGGGAAACTTCTATGTCACGGAGTACAGTAAAGCGAGGTATAGCTGATCTTATACGGTGTGGTTTACTTACAAAAGAACCACGGTATAGGGAGAATGGAAGTAATACATCTAATAGATATTTTCTAAAATCATAATAAGGTAAAGATAAAAGATAAACTATCCACCAAGGGGGTAGTTTGTCTTTTTCAGTTTGACGGGCATGTCATATATCTAAGGTGAAAGTCCTACGGGGCGTAGTTACCAACGAACCCAATAGCAACTTGCAAGTTTCACACCGTGAGGTGTGGGAGAGAGGAAGCAATAGCGAAATCGTGGCTTGACGAACAGAAACAGAATATAAGGCGTAAAAGGTGGATAAGTTGGCTGAAAACAACAAAGTCCAAAAGGTAACCGTAACCCTAAAGCGTAAATTCTGCAAGTAAACGAGGAAAGATATATGGCTTAACCCGTGAGGTCTCATGAGCGACACAGTAGTAACAACGAATCATGAGAAGTCAGCAGAAGTCATAGTAGCTAAAATTTTTTTTTAGTAAAGGACTGAACAATTAAAGAGCACAATACAAAATGGCTGTAGTTTAGATAATCTGATTGATACAGGTGAAAACGTACAAGGAACCCAAGGTCACTAAATTAAGACATATTCTAAACTAGCAAAAAAGGAGTAGAATGCACATTATGACAAATTTATTAGATAAAATTCTTGACAGACAAAATATGTACCAAGCCCTTAAAAGAGTATATTCTAATAAGGGGGTAGCTGGAGTTGATGGTATAACCGTTGACGAAATAGATGGATACATTAGAAAGAACTGGAAGGAAATAAAAGTCGAAATAAAAGAAAGACGCTACAAACCACAACCAGTATTAAGAGTAGAAATTCCAAAACCTAATGGAGGCACTAGACAACTAGGAATACCCACGGTAATGGATAGGATAATACAACAAGGGATAGTACAAGTATTAAATCCAATAGTAGACAAAGAATTCTCAGAATGTAGCTATGGATTTAGACCAGGTAGAAACTGTGAAATGGCTATAGTAAAGCTATTGGAATATTTCAATGATGGATATCTATGGATAGTAGATATAGACCTAGAAAAATTCTTTGATACAGTTCCACAAGACAAATTAATGAGCCTAGTTCACAACATAGTAAATGACCCAGACACAGAATCCCTAATCCGAAAATTTCTCCAAGCAGGAATAATGGATAAAGGTGAATTTATTCCATCAGAAACAGGTACACCACAAGGAGGGAATTTATCCCCACTTTTGAGTAACATAATGCTAAATGAACTTGATAAAGAACTAGAAAGTCGTGGTCTTAACTTTGTCCGTTATGCAGATGACTGTGCGCCACGAAGGCGTGTCCAAGTAGCGTAGCTACTTGAAGACAGCCATGCTGTACAGATGATGGTGGTAGGCCCACCGAAATCGCCATACAGGTGGAGATTTCAAACTACCTTAAGGTGCTGTGGTCAAAAGCCATGGTATTGAGCGTTAAGGAAAAGGCAGTATCTAAACTGTCAAGTGTGTGTTAAGGAGATGAACGAACAAGTGAACCACTTACGAAAGTGTCGAAAGCGTAGAGATTCCATCAAAACCGGGGGGTAGTCGTTAATCTGGGATAAGTCTAGGGGAAACCTGTTTACTGCCTAGATGGTGGACGGCACAAAGGTGGCATGAACTTAATACAGGCGTCTGTATGGAACGTGGGAACCCACGGGCTGATGTTAAGGGAGTATATCAAACGGAAGAACCGTGAGATAAGAGTACCAATGCAGTCATGGGGGCAGATTGGGTTGTAGTAGTGAAGAAGTTCCTGTAATGGGAATGGAGCGAAGAACCCGAGTTATTCAGTTTCAAGAATAAGTCAACTTTGGAAGGAGGAGGAGCTTATGCAAGAAACAAAGCCATACAATATTTCAAAATGGAAAGTGAAAGAAGCCTATGAAAAGGTAAAAGCAAATAAGGGAACATATGGAGTAGATGAACAATCAATTGAAGATTTTGAGAAAAACTTAAACAACAATCTATACAAAATCTGGAATAGAATGTCATCAGGAAGTTACTTTCCCAAACCTGTAAAAGCAGTAGCAATACCTAAGAAGAATGGTGGTACTAGAATACTAGGCATACCCACTGTTGAAGATAGGATTGCACAAATGGTAGCTAAAATATACTTTGAGCCAAAGGTAGAGTCCATATTTTACGAAGACTCATATGGATATAGACCAAATAAATCAGCAATACAAGCAATAGAAAAGACAAGAACAAGATGCTGGAGAAAAGATTGGATATTAGAATTTGACATCAAGGGATTATTTGATAATATCAGACATGATTACCTAATGGAATTAGTAAAAAGACATACTGAAGAGAAATGGATAATCCTATACATTGAAAGATGGTTAACAGCACCATTTCAAATGGAAGATGGAGAAATAATACCAAGAATAGCAGGAACACCTCAAGGAGGTGTCATAAGTCCAGTACTTGCAAATCTGTTCTTACACTATACATTTGATGATTTTATGGTAAAACAATTTCCAACAATACCGTGGGAGAGATATGCAGATGATGGAGTAACACATTGTACATCATTAAAGCAAGCAAAATACCTACAAAGAAGGCTGGAAGAAAGATTTAAACAATGTGGGTTAGAGTTAAATCTAGAGAAAACGAAGATAGTATACTGTAAAGATGACGACCGTAAAGGGAATTATTCAAACATATCTTTTGATTTTCTAGGATATACATTTAGACCAAGACATTCAAGTAGTAAATATGGAAAATTCTTTACTAACTTTCTTCCAGCTATATCTGAAAAGGCAAAGAAGGCAATTCGGAAAGAAGTAAGAAGTTGGAAGTTACAACTAAAAGTTGATAAAGACCTATGGGACATATCGAAGATGTTTAACCAGAAAATACAGGGATGGATTAATTATTACTCACATTTCTACAAATCAGAAATGTATGGAGTGCTACGATATATTAATGGCTGCTTAATTAAGTGGGTTCGTAGAAAATATAAGAAACGGAAACATAGGCGTAAAGCAGAATATTGGTTAGGTAGCATTGCCAAAAGAGATGTGAAATTATTTGCACACTGGAAATTTGGAATACTACCAACGGCTGAATAATGGGAGCCGTATGAGCTGAGAGGTTCACGTACGGTTCTGAGAGGGACTTAAGGGGAGGTTCCTTAGGTCTACTCACTGTATAATAACAGTAAAAAGTCAGGCAGCAGCAAAAAGAGTTATGGAATCAGTAACAAATTGGATAGAGAGAAAATTAGGACTAAAGGTAAATGTAACCAAAAGCAAAATTACAGGACCAAGAAACTTGAAATATTTAGGCTTTGGATTTTGGAAAGATGGAAAGGCTAACCAATGGAGAGCACGACCACACCAAGATTCTATTAAAAGATTCAAAGAAAAGCTTAGGAAACTTACACAGAGAAAGTGGTCAATAAGTTTTACAGAGCGACTAGAGAAATTAAACCAAGTCATAAGAGGATGGGTAAACTATTTTCTGATAGGGTCAATGAAAGGGGCATTAACAGAAATAGACTCAAGACTAAGAACAAGATTAAGAATGATAATCTGGAAAATGTGGAAAGTATCATCTAAAAGACAGTGGGGGCTACAGAAGTTAGGGATTAGTAAAGACTTAGCAAGGCTAACCTCATATTGCGGAGATAGGTATTATTTTGTAGCAACAAAAACCTGTGTATCAAGAGCCATATCAAAGGATATATTGACCCAAAGAGGTCTAATTAGCCCCTTAGATTACTATGAACACAGATGTAATGTTAGATTTAATTGAACCGCCGTATACGGAACCGTACGTACGGTGGTGGTGTGCCATGCAAGGCACACAGAAGATGAAGGAAGGCCCTTCGGCAGGATTTGAACAGGCAAGCCTGTCAAATCACTCTAATGCTGCTGTGGTTCAGATCATGGTAGTGAGCGATTAGAGAAAAGGTTGTACTAAACAATCAGATATGATACATGAAGATGAACGAAAGTGAACCATTGATGAAGTGTCGAAAGCGTAAGACTTCTGCAAAACCTATCTTTCACCACTGGATAGGGATAAGGATAGTGGAAACCTGTATAGCTGACTATCTGTGGAACGGCATCAAGGTGGCATGAGCATGTATTAGGCTTCTGTGTGAAACATGGGAACCTGTAGAGTAATGAAAATCGAAAAGATACAAGTCACAGAAAGACAAGGTCAAAAGTAGAAAAGTATTCTACAGGGGCGGAGTTACTCGTAGTAGTGTTGAAGTTGTTGTAATGACAATGGAGCAAAGGGGTAACGTCATTCTGCTTGATACTGATAACAACTAGGAGACTAGGAGGATTTGATGAGCGAAAGCAAACAGTATGAAATACCAAAAAGAATGGTTGTTGAAGCCTATAAAAGAGTAAAAGCAAACAAAGGAAGAGCAGGAATTGATGGTATTGACTTCGAAATCTTTGAAAAGAAACTAAATAACAATCTATATAAGATTTGGAACCGCATGAGTTCTGGTAGTTACTTTCCATCACCGGTATTAGCAGTAGAAATACCTAAGAAATCCGGTGGTGTGAGAAGGCTTGGAATTCCAACTATAGCTGACAGAGTTGCACAAATGGTGGCAAGGATGTATGTGGAACCAGCAGTTGAACCTATGTTTTGCGAGGACTCTTATGGGTACAGACCAAGCAAGTCAGCATTAGATGCTATAGCGACAACAAGAAAACGTTGTTGGAGATATGATTATGTAGTTGAACTGGATGTTAAAGGTCTGTTTGATAACATAGACCATGGGCTATTGATGAAAGTGGTAGAAAGACATGTAAAAGAAAAGTGGATATGCCTATATATTAAAAGATGGCTTGAAACACCGTTTATAACCAGGGGTGGGATGATTATCCAAAGGAAATCTGGAACACCTCAAGGAGGTGTGATTAGTCCCGTTCTTGCAAACATGTTTCTTCATTATGTCTTCGATATGTGGATGAAAAGACATTTTCCACAGGCTCCTTTTGAAAGATATGCAGATGATGGAGTAGTCCATTGTCATACAAGAGAAGAGGCTGTGTATATAAAAGAGTGCTTATCTACAAGATTTGAAGAATGTAAACTGGAACTACATCCGATTAAGACAAGGATTGTGTATTGTAAAGATAAGGATAGACCAAAGAAAGAGGAACTTAATGAGTTCGATTTTCTAGGTTATACTTTCAAAGCTAAATACATTAAGTGTCGAGATGGGAAAATGAGATACAACTTTATAGCATCAGTTAGCAAGGCGTCTGCTAAAGCATTCAGAAATAAAATCAGAGAATTGGAAATTCATAAAAGAACAGGATGTAAGATAGACATTATAGCAGAAATGCTGAATCCAATGATACGTGGCTGGATGAATTACTTTGGTAATTTTAATCCATCAGCGATGAAAGCTACGCTACAATGCATTGAAAGAAGGCTTGTGAAATGGGCAATGTGTAAGTATAAGCACTTTCGTGGTAGAAGACGTAGAGCAGAAAAATGGCTCTACACTTTGAGAAAGCGAGAGCCAAAACTTTTTGCTCATTGGGGAGCTATATATTCGTATTGTTGAATGATAAGAGCCGTATGAAAGGAGACTTTCACGTACGGTTCTGTGAGAAGTTTGAGGTGAAATTCCTCTTACTTACTCGACTGAGAGGGGAAATTTATTTTCCCCTACTCGATTGGACTGAGGTGGAGTTCATGATGAACCTATCAGAAGGACTCACTTTAAGAATTATCTATAGGCAGAAAAAGAACAGTATGATAATACAATAGTAAAATCTATTAATCTTAAAATACAACAATGATAACTTTATAAATAGTTCACTAAAACTATTTATTCTAATAAAAGTCTTTTTTTGCAAAAAAATATAGTTCTCAATAAATTATAGGTTGAAACTTTATATGTTTATATGAGTTAAAATTTAGACTTGGAGAATTGAAATTAAAATAAATACTTGATTTTACTTAGTTATATGTATATATTGATGTTAAACTATATTTTAACAATTAGGATGCTTCGTTATGTATTACAATAGCAAAGCTGAAAAATATATGAGGATTAATAGTTAAAATATTAGAAGTTCTAATCGGATTAAAAATAATAGTATCTTTCCTTAATACAATTGAAAAATTATTAGATTTACTTAAGTTTTAAAATAGAGACAAAGATGATACAAATAAGATACAACTTTGATGTATCATTATTAAGGGGTGATAATATTGATTCGAATTCTGATAGTGGAAGATGAAAAGCCTATCTCTGACTTAATACGAATGAACTTATTTGAAGCAGGGTATTTTTGTGATTGCGCTTTCGATGGAATGACCGCCATAAATATGCTGGATGAAAACAAATATGATTTAATTCTATTAGATATTCTTCTTCCAGAAGTTGACGGATATGAGGTTATGGAATATGTGAAGCCACTAGATGTTCCAGTAATATTCTTAACAGCAAAAGCAAGTGTAGATGATAGAGTTAAAGGGTTAAAACTTGGTGCTGATGACTATCTTGTGAAACCATTTGAAATTATTGAGCTTTTAGCAAGAGTTGAGGCTGTTCTAAGAAGATATAATTTAAGTCAATCTACCATTGAAATAGGTGGATTGCTCATTGATACCAAAGCAAGAACCGTAAAGAAAGAAAACCTAGACATCCTTCTAACACCGAAGGAATATGAACTTCTAATATTTTTTATTACTAATAAAAATATTGCACTTTTTAGGAATAAAATATACGAAAAAATATGGGGTGGGGATTATATGGGAGACAGTAGAACTGTTGATCTGCATGTTCAGCGCTTAAGAAAAAAGCTTGGCTGGGAGCAGTTGATTACTGCGGTCTATAAAGTAGGATATCGGTTGGAGATAAAACAATGAAATTATCATGGAAAGTATTTTTCAGTACTCTAATAATTACGATACTGACATTCAGTATAGGAGGTTATTTTCTCATATCTGCTGTTTTTCAGTCTGCCCTTAATAGAGAAAGCAGTTCGGCATTGGAGGAAAACAAAATGCTCCGCAGTTATTTTGGAGCAGTAATTCCTACGTCAACATCTGAAGAACAAAGTAAAGCATCAATGGTAAATATCTCAGAATCTATTATATCTCATTTTACAAATGATAAATTATCAATTAGGATTTCAGATGATGAACAGAATATAATTGCTCAGAGTGATGATGTAAGATTTGATGTAAATTTGCTGAAACAACTTGAAGACAATTCCTTGTTGTATAAGACTATAGAATATAATGGCAGATACTATATTCAGACAGCTTCTATTCTCCAGACCTTTAGCGGAAAAGTATATATAGAAACCATTCATGATATATCTTCTATTTTCACAGACAGACAAAATTTATTTTCTTCTTATCGAAAATTTATTTTTTGCATGCTGGTTGTCAACGGACTATTAGTTTTTTTAATGACATTATGGACACTCTCCCCCTTAAAAAGACTGTCCAATACTACAAGAGAAATAGCCAAAGGGAAATATAGTGACAGGGTAGTAATTCAGACAAAAGATGAAATTGGGTTATTAGCGGAGGATTTCAATAAGATGGCAGATAGTCTTGAAACCAAAATACTGGATCTTGAAGCAACGACAATAAGCCAGAGAGATTTTATAGGCAGTTTTGCTCATGAAGTAAAAACTCCCCTTACTTCAATTATTGGATATGCGGATATGCTTCGTTCAAAGAGGATGTCCGAAGAAAATAGAATCTTGGCAGCAGATTATATTTTTAATGAGGGAAAACGACTAGAGGTTCTTTCATTAAAACTACTTGATTTATTGGTAGTAAAAAATCATGAATTTGAGATGAAAGAAATTAATATGAAAGAGCTGTTCAATAATATCAAAGGGATTATGGAACCTACTATTAAGGGAAGTAATATTCTACTAGAAATTTCTGCTGAAGATATTCAAATAAGGGTGGAAGAAGATTTGATAAAAACTCTTATTATAAACCTTATAGACAATGGAAGAAAAGCAATCCAAGGGAGCGGCATCATCAACTTAACAGGCAAACGGATATCTGATGAGAGATTTATAATTATTGTTAAGGATAATGGCAAGGGGATGACAGAAAATGAGCTTTCAAGGATTACGGAGATGTTTTATATGGTGGATAAATCAAGGGTCAGAGATAAAGGTGTAGGTATTGGACTATCTTTGTGTAAAGAAATCGTGGAACTACATGGTGGAGAGATGAATTTTGAATCTCAAGTAGATATTGGAACCAGTGTTTATTTGGATTTAAGGGGGTAGAAAATTATGAGGATAAATAAAACATATATATTGACTATTTCCTTAGTATTTACTTTTATTGCAGCAGGTTTTTTCCTACCTGAATGGATGACTGCTCATACAGATCAAAGTATAATTGGTAAGGTCAAATTTGAATCAATTGAACCGCAAAAAATTATATCAGATAAAGAAATAACGATAGTTGAGAAAATAAGCTTATTGAGAGATTATCCGCAAAATGTGAATCGGATTGCACTTGAAATGGGTACGAAATTTGACTTGACTTCCGCAAGTTCTAAATTTTTAGAAGAAATTTCAGTACTTACAAAACTTGGACTGCTACCTGAAATAGAACTAAGCGATAAAACTACTGTTAAAATCGACGTCAGCTTATATGTTCAAAAAGATGAACCAACCATTAGTGGGGTGTTTTGGAATTTAGCTTTGCAAGAAGGTGAATTTTTAGGAAATTTCTACATGGATGATTATACTGGAAAGATTATACAGTTTGTTGTAACTACGCTAGATATGCCATTGATTATAGAAAATAGGGGCATTGAAACATGGGCAAATTATCTTGGGCTTGAGGCTCGAAAAATAGAATCTCAGCCGGAAACTTACTCTTTTTGGGAGGATAAAACTACAAAGATATCTGAAAGCGGCTATAACGCTTATAATTTTGAACTTAAATTCGAAGATCATGTTTTGCCCTATACATTTTATAATTTTGAAAATGGGTATGGATTTGGTTACATAAAGAAATTTATATCAAGTTATAATACCTCTGTTAAGATTCGACCATGACAAAAGCAACATGAAAAATTAATATGGTAAATTGTCTGTGTATAAGACTTTCAACAGAAAAATACGCCTTGAGTAGCTTTTAAGATTCAGCAGGGCGTATTTTTTTGTGCAAGATTTTTAAGGAACTTATTATATAAAATTCTTTGTCTTAGGTAAAAATTGTGCAAATATTAAGCAATAATGATACAACTTTGATACACGGCCCCTTTATACTTTATATTACAAGATTAATTAAATAAAAAGCGAGGTATAGAGTGATATGAATGGAAAAAAGACACGAAAAAGAAAAATTGTTACATCTATCATTGTCATTTCGGTTCTGCTGACTTCTACTTATTTACTGTCTAAAGCAAATAAGTCTCAAGAGGATGTTATGCCCTTAAGGGAATATGAAGTTTTTCGAGATGATATAACAGCAGGGATTTCTGCTAGCGGTTATTTATATCTACCAAGCGTTAATCATTATTTTGATATTCCTGTTCAGATTGAAGAAGTTTATGTAAGAAAAGGTGATACAGTAAAGGCTGGAGATAAAATTGCTAAAGCAGTTGGCACCGAATTAGAGAATCCTAATCTTTACTCCAAGTTAGATGGCGTTGTCCTTTCAGTTCCTTCTGTGGAAGGTGAAATGACTGCAGGAAAGCCAATTGTTGCGCAAATTGGAGACCCGAAGAAGATAACTGCAAGTATACAGGTATCCCAGGCAGATATTAGTGAAATAGAAGTCGGCCAGCCTGTACAGTTTACCCTCAACGCGTATCCGACGCAGACACTGCAGGGGATCGTTACAGATGTCCAGTTTGCTCCTAAAAATGCGAATCCAGTGGAATATACGGTTTACGCCTCTATTGATACACAAGAAGATATGCTTTTGTTGGAGGGGATGACATTTTCAGCCCAGCTCATTCAGAAACAGGTAAAAGATGTGTTATGCCTTTCAAACAAAGCAATTCAGTTAAGAGAAGGTAAACAAATCGTACTTCTTATGGATGAAGAAGGTAATCTATTTGAACAAGAAATCCAGACAGGCTTTTCAGATGGGCGATACAGTGAAATATTATCAGGTCTTTCTGAAGGGGAAATTGTCTACGTGGAGGGATAAGTATGCAATTGACTGAAATGTTACGTATCATATGGATTAATATTTTGCAGAACAAATTTAAGGTTGTTCTAAGTTCATTAGGTATTATTGTAGGAGCTACAACAATTGTTTTAGTAATTGCTATAGGTAAAGGTGGAGAAGCAGAAATAATCAAGCAATTCGGTGATCTGTCGGCAGCTACTATCTATATTAATCCAGATGAATCGAAAGCTGCCCTAAGTGGAAATGTGGATTTTAGCAAAATAGAACGGTTAAATCTGGAACAGATTTACCATATAAAAGAAGAAAATCCATACCTGACAAATATTATGCTTTTAGACTTTGGCAGCGTAAATGTAATGATAAATGGTAAGGAGTTTTTTAGGACTGTCACAGGTGTAACGGCAGAATATGAACATGTTATGAATCTATCAACAGCCTATGGTGAAAATCTGACAAAGGATGATGAGGAGAATAAAACATTAGTTGCTGTTTTAGGGTTTAATGTGGCGGAGCAGAGTTTTGGTAATGCTGAATATGCTGTTGGCCAATATATATCAGTCAACGATAAGCTGTTAAAAGTTGTAGGAGTTCTGCCTCGAAGAGGTGATAGTGTCGGATTAGTAGTTCCAGATTCATCAATTTTTATCCCATACTCTGTAGGAAAAGAATATATATTTAGTAATCGTTCAATACCTCGGGCAGTTGCCTTAGCAGATGATGTGTCCCATGTGGATTCTGCAATCAAATGGATTCGCAGCTCCCTCACTTATTATTTTGATAACGGTGATGCGTACACAATTGAAGATGTAGGAAGCAGAATGGAAGTCGCTACCCAGTCAGCAAGAATAATGAGTGTTATATTGATTTCTGTTGCGGTTATTGTGTTTGTTGTCAGCGGAATCGGAATCATGAATGTTTTGTTTGTATCTGTGAAGGAGCGCACAAGAGAAATCGGAATCTTGAAAGCTTTAGGCTGTTCCGAAGGTAATATACTTCTGCAGTTTCTTCTTGAATCCATGACCATAAGTGCATTTGGAAGTGTGGCTGGGATGCTTTTGAGCATTTTTATATTGCCACTTATGAGATATATTGATATTCCGGTTACTCCATCTGCAGGAGGCCAATTAGCTGCGTTATTTTTTTCGCTTCTAACAGGCACAGCTTTCGGATACTATCCTGCATATAGAGCATCAAAGCAGAAACCTATCGATGCATTAAATTATGAATAAAGTGAAGGAGAATGATTGATATGAAAAGATTAAAAAGATTAAAAAGATTTGTAGCAATTACGGTAGTTGCCCTATTAATGTTTACAGGTTGTTCAAATGAAACAATACCAAATGAAGCAAATGATATTGATTTGCAGCAAAAAGAATCTGAGGATAAGATGTTATCTAAAAAGGATTCAAATGAAGAGAATGCTGATTATGATGAAAATGCTCAAGAGTCAGGGAAGAATATTTATGGCAGGGTAAAGAGCATCATAGGCAATGAAGTTGAGATTGAGTTAGGAAAAGCACCAGATTGGGATGGAGATAATGGAGACGATGGTGAAGATAAGAAGAAACCAGGTGTCTCTACGGTAAAAGTTGCTGAAAAGGAAAATCCTCCAGGAGTTGAAGATTATTATGCGCCAGATCCATCGAACCCTATATACGGAGAAAATGGAGAAATCAACTTAACATATACAGGTGAAAGCATAACCTTGACTATACAGGCGGGGACCGAAATACGGAATGTTTTAGGAAAAACGGCGACTTTGGAAGAAATTAAAAAGGGATCTGTATTAATGCTTATGCCAAAGCTTGTAGATGGTAAGGATGCCAGCATAGAAATGCTGACAATTTTAAAGTGAGGGAATGCCATGAATGAAATGATCAGGATGGAAAATGTAAATAAATCTTACTTCATGGGAGAGGAAAGCTTGCATGTGCTTAAGGATATCAGTCTTACAGTTGAGAAGGGTGATTACCTAACCATACTTGGACCATCAGGCTCTGGCAAGAGTACTTTAATGAATATTTTGGGCTGTATGGACACTTCTGATAGCGGAATATATCAATTTAATGATATTGAGTTGAATAAGTGTACTAATAAGGAACTGTCATGGTTTAGAAACCAAAAAATTGGTTTTATTTTTCAGAAATATAATCTGATACCCCAATATACAGCAATGCAAAATATCATTATGCCTTTACTTATACGTGGGATAACCAGAAATGAGGCAGTGAAAAAAGCAGATAAAATCGTCAGTCTTGTTGGTTTGTCCGACAGGATAATGCACAAGCCAAATGAACTCTCAGGAGGACAGCAACAAAGAGTGGCCATTGCCCGTGCTTTAATAACGGAACCTTCTTTGTTGCTAGCAGACGAACCAACTGGTTCTTTAGATTCTGCTACAGGAAAGGATATACTAGCTCTTTTTAAGAAGTTGAATAATAATGGCAATACCATAATAGTGATTAGCCATAATAATCAGGTAGCTAAGCAAAGTAAACGGATTATCTCTATATTGGATGGAAAGTTGATAGAATAGAGGAAATAAACGTATTACAAAATAATTAGATAATATTTACTATGAGATAAGGGGGATTCTTTGTGTATACAATAGATAAACATGTTATTGAAGTAGATAGTTTAGAATCGAAAGTAAAGGGAAGGTCATTGTTAAAGGGAAGAGGAATAGTATCTATAGTTACTATTTTATCTATTTTTCTTATATTGTCATTTACAGTTATAGTTAATGCAGAAACTTCAGAATCAATTAAAGTTTTATTAAGAGAAAAAAAGGATGAATCTTTTTTGGAACAAGAAAAAGAAAAATCTTATTTGGTGCAGAATAGTAAAGACTGGATGCTAATGTTGGTAAATGAAAAAAGTCCTTTGCCAGATGGATATTTACCTAAATTGAAAAAACTAGAAAATGGACTTGAATTTGATGAAAGAGCAATAGATTATCTTAATGAGATGCTTGCTGATGCAAGGTTACAAGGTTTATCTCCTGTTGTTTGTTCCGCATCTAGGACAGTAGAATATCAACAAAAATTATTTGACAATCAAGTTAAGAAACAGATGGGCAATGGATTGAGTATTCATCAGGCAGTGGTTGAAGCGAAAAAGGTTGTTGCATATCCCGGGACGAGTGAGCATAATTTGGGATTAGCTGTTGATATAGTATCTCTAGATTATCAGATTCTTGATGAGAAACAAGCGACAACCCCGGAAATACAATGGCTGGTTGAACATTGTAGTGAATATGGATTTATACTTAGATATCCTAAAGATAAAACTGAGATAACAGGTGTTATATATGAACCATGGCACTTTAGATATGTAGGAAAACAGGCAGCAAAAGAAATAATGGAAAATGGCCTTTGTTTGGAGGAATACCTTATAAGATATTAAAATATACTATGTAGATATTTATATCAGTTTTTTATATTGGAGATAATTTTTATTGAACTGATTAGATAAATATATTTAAGGAAGTGATAAATTTGTTTAAAAAGACAATATTTACAGCATTATCTATAGCCTTAGTTTTCCTTATGACTGTCACGGTTAATGCAAATGCTGAGAAAGAAATTAAAATAATAGTTAATGGTGTAGAACTTAAAGCGGAGACCGAGGCAATTATAATTGATAACCGGATAATGGTGCCATTTCGTGCAATATTTGAAGCATTGGAAGTAAACGTTGATTGGATACCAGATACGGGAACTATTATCGGGGAAAAATCTGATTTAATAATGGAGCTACAGCCTAATAATAAAATTGCCAAAATTAATGGAAAGGAAGTCGAGCTGGATGTAGCAGTAAAGGTTATTGATGGTCGAACGTTGGTACCGATACGTTTTGTAGCAGAAGAAATGA
Source organism: Tissierella pigra (assembly GCF_018917845.1). Lineage (NCBI taxonomy): Bacteria > Bacillati > Bacillota > Tissierellia > Tissierellales > Tissierellaceae > Tissierella > Tissierella pigra. The sequence continues at coordinate 2,228,584 of NZ_JAHLPJ010000001.1, read as the reverse complement.
AAGCAAAGGTGGACTGGGAACAAAGTACAAGAACAGTTACTATAACAACAGATGCAAACATTTACGAAAATGATAATAAAAATATTGTTAATACTGTCGGAGAAGCTAGTTCTGAAAATATTATCAATACTATTAAGCACCTTACTACACAGCCACGTGTAGTTGGTTCTGAGTTTGAAAGAGAAGTTGCTATTTTTTACGCTGATATTTTAAAATCTTACGGATATGAAGTTGAACTTCAGAGTTTCCCTTTCAAAACCTTGAGTATAGATGAGATTTTGAGTATTAATAAGAATAAATCTCTGGATTTTAACTATACGACTTTTAATGGAATAGGAACTAATGTCATAGCTAGAAAACCAGCAAATTTAAATAGTAATGCAGATATTCTAGTTATCAGTGCCCATTATGATTCTGAATCCATCACTAATGGGGTTATTGATAATGCGACTGGTGTTGCTGCTGTTATGGAACTTGCAAATATGTTACAGGAAGTATCTTTAGATACTGAAATCAGATTTATTTTATTTTCTGGTGAGGAGAATTTCATGTATGGCTCAAGATATTACGTGAGTAAACTTAAAAAGGATGAATTAGAAAGAATTAATAATATCAATATTGATTCAATAGGGGAAGAAGGTGATTTGTATCCAATAATAGGTACATTTAATGGGAAGGCTAATGAATTGACATATTTGTTTGATGAATATCTTAATAATCAGTCCTTGGAAATTAAGAAAGGTCCTCCAAGCGATTATATTGCCTTTGAATATGCTGGATGTCCTGCAGTAACAATAGCCCAATATCCATCAATGCTACTTACCAATATTGGTGGATTGATAAGTGGTGATAAAATTGAAAGAATTGATATTCAAAAAATAAAAGAAATAACAGATATGTTGTACGCCATAATTGTAGAGAATTTTCTAAGAAAATAGCCTTTTGATTGTTTAAAATATAATGATACTCCTCTATAGTTATTATATGACTGCTTAATTAGTTATAAGAAACTTATTGAGTGTAATAAGATAATTTTTAGAAGATTATTTACAATACTAGAGCATCTAAAAACAACTTATGATATGACATAATAAGCTTTATGATGTTAGAAAGTCTAGATAATAAATTTAGCCAATAAATTAGATTATATTAATGAGGAAATATGCTGAAGAAATTATTTCATATGATGAGAATTATGCTTATTTCTTTATTCTTGGAATTGAGATTGATGATGTGATGTAAAGTATAAATATGACATTTAATAAGACAAATTGAAAAAATGAAGTTGGAATAGATAGATGCTAAATGTCGAATAATTACCTACAGAAGATATTTACTTGGAAATTATAAAAGTTTAAGGAGCATATAATCTAACAATCTGCCCAATAGAAGATGATATATTAGCATATTTGTATAGTGTAAGCTTGAAATTAAAAAAGATTTGCATGTAGTTTTTAAAATGGAACTACGATAAAAAGTATATAATATTTTTAAAAATTAAAAATGTAATTTCTATAAAGTAATTTTAAGCAATGCTTTATATTAATTATACGTTAAAGCTTATGATAAAAACTAAATAATTGCTTAAGCTGCAGGATTCGACATTTTGAATTAAAGTGCCGGGGCTGATTTTACGCCCTTTTTTATGTACCGAAATTAAGGGGACCAGTATGAAACGTTGAGAGACGTATATTGCTAGATATCCGCAGCCTTCTGATTTTTTCTAATTAACAAAATGAAAAAATTGGAGGAATACGGATGGCAACCTTTATAAATGCTTACATTCTTGAGAAGACTGAAAGTGGAAATAAAAAACAATATTATGTTTCATTTATTGACGGAAATTATGTACTTCACAAAATGGAGATTAACCTTGATATTTACTCTGCTTTATTTGAATTAAACAAAATTGATAGAAATCTTACTCGCTCTGGTGAAAGGAATTTGGAGCACTTAGATCTTACTGAAGAAGCTCTAAGTAAGTGCTCCTTAATAAAATAGAAAAAGGTGGAAGATATCATATTAGAAAAAGAAAAGAAGACTGAACTTTGGAGTGCAATTGGTTATATTAACATCCGAAAAAGAACATTATAAATAGTCTAGTCTATCATAAAAAAGATCTATGAGTTTCCGTTATAAGAAATAATATAAGAGGATTTAATGAACTATTTCTTAATAAAAATCTTAGTTCATAACATTAAAATATATAGTTCATGACAAATCATGGCATAGAAATATAAAATTGTTATAATAAACATAAGGTTAAGGGGATTATTTAATAGATATTTATAAGCTATAAATATCGGTTATTATTTGTCAAATCAAATAAGTAGATTTTACTATTACCATGAATTGATATATAGTAAAAAAATTAAGAAAGTGGACAAAAGTTAGCTGATTTTAGAATTTGAAGAATATATAATTGAATATAACAAGATAAGAAAATAAATAATTTAATTTTTGGACATGCCTTGAATCTTCATTACAATTGTATCTTTATCTTCTTATGTATAAGAGTTATTAATATTTTCAGTATTATCGGTACTAAAAAGCATAAGCAATTTAAATTTATGTCATTAGTCTCAAATAAGGAGGGATGGAAAAGAGATATATATAACAGTTGGAGCTACGTATTCAAATCGGCAATTAGGATATTGGACAGATTCAGCACTAAAGAAAATAAAACAATATATAAAAAGTGAAAAATTAAAAAAAGGAGTGGTATTATGCTTAAAATCAAAAAAGTATTGCCAGTTTTTTTAGCAATTCTAATGTTAATCCCAAGTGTTAATGTATTAGCACAAGAACATAACATCACTGAAAAAGATTTAAAACTAGAAGAATTAATATCATCAATAGACATTGACAGAGAATTAGATAATGCAATTAATGGGGTTATCGATAATGAAGTTCCTAAAGAAATAATAGATCAAATAAAAATTGAAGGAGATTTTATTTCAGAAGAATCTTTAATAGGAAATTTTTCTACATTACCTTCAGAAACCCCGGAAATAGAAACAGGTTATACAGTAAAAAAACTTGGAGAAATTGATGGTGAATCAGTATATTCAATGACAGCATATGCTAGACCTAAAGAAATAGAAGATAAAGCAACAAAACTTGGAGTTACTGCACTTGTTGGATTAGTTTGGATAGATAATTTCGGAATGGACAATGAACTAGAAAGTGTATTTTACGGATGGAAACCAACTGGTGATTCAAAAGTATCAAATAGAGAACTTAGAATTCTTATTGATAATGCAAATAAAGATGGAATAATTTATCCAAGAAGCGATGACTATAATCATTTTAGTTATTATAGAAAAGGATTTAGATTTAGTGCAAGTACAACTGCAGATGTTACTGATGGTAGAAATAAAGGGTCTATAACTGTTCTTGCGGAAACAAAATTATGGAATTAAATTTAAAAGTATAGCTATTAGAAGGGGTGAATTTTATTAAATTTAAAGATAATCTAAAAATATTTATCTCAACATTATCATTTTTTATAATTGGATTTACAATACTTCTAATAATTGCTAATTCAATAAATCTATATAATTATTTTAATATTTTTATAGTATATTCCTTTAAAATAATCTTAAGTATTTTAATAGCATTTATTATATTTTACTTAAAATATAATGACAAACCAAAAAAACAAAATTTTAAAAACTATAAAAAAGATTTAAAATTAAAAATTGTATCCACTATCTTTCTATCATTGATATTCATATATCATTCAAAAAATCCAATAAGACTATACTCATTAATGGATTATAAGGAATTTTATCTTAATTACAGATTAGTAATACAAGGCTCATTTACTTTATTGTTTATTCTCTCAATGATTACAACATATTTAATACTTGAATATAGATACATGAAAAAGACGATTAATTAATCGTCTTTTTTCTTTTTGCCAACTTCTTTTGTTATATAATTTTTTACTCTAATTGCTTTATAGAAATACGGCTAAGGTGAAAGCGGATATAGAAATCTCAACCCTCAAATATACCTTACTTTATATATTATAATTATGGTTTTACATTAAAAGAAATAGCACTGTTAGTAGTATGTTCCATTCGTGCTGTCAAGCATAGCATTGATGATGCAAAAAAGAAATTAGAAGAAAGAATAAAAAATTTATAAAAGCAGACTTCAAAATAGAGGTTAAATGTGGAAATAGGTGAAGGAATATTATTTTTCTCTTCCCTGTTTTTATTTTACAGGTTGTACTTTGAAAAATTAATATCCGATTACATAAATACATTAGCTGATGAGCCAGAAATGGATAAGCGACAATGGAAGATGCCCCAAGACCACCTGTATACGCAGATATGATTTCTGCTAATATAAAAGCCAGCCTTCTAAGGTGTCTAGTCTATCATATAAAAGATCTATGAGTTTCCATCATAAGAAATAATATAAGAGGATTTAATGAGCTATTTCCTAACAAAACCCTTAGTTCATGACATTAAAATATATAGTTCATGACAAATCATGGCATAGAAATATTAAATCGTTATAATAAACACATAACATGAATAAATTTAGTTTGATATATAAGGAAAGGAGCAGTATCGGTCGAGTTAATTGACGTAATTATTATAAAGTATCTATTCTCTAGGTAATCGATTTTCTATGACATAAGATTTTTGCCTACCCAGTGACTGAAAGGATGGTTACATAAATACACTACCTTCTTCATGGATTGATATGTAGAGTTCCCCCTTATCAATGAGAAATCAATTGGTAAATAATCATAAGCAATTTGAACTATACAATAGATATCTCTAGTAAGTTCTAAAACCATACAATTATCTAAAAGCAGATGTACGACAAGGACATTGGTGCATATTCTGTACCATGGATCATATTAAATAAAGTAAATTATTAACATTTTTATCATATAAATATTATTTTAAACAATTTTAAAATATATAATATTTTAAGAAGTGGAGTGATGTTTATGATTGCACGGTATAGATATTAAAAAATTAACTATAATTTAAAATTTAAAACTGCTAAGAAAAAGGAAAATTAAAAACGGGAGGGCTTTATATGTTTAAAAAAAGAAGATTATTTTTTTTAGTAGCGATGTTTCTTATTTTAAGTTTTATCCCAACTGCATTTGCTTCTGCGAATAATTATAATTTTACCAGTATTAGTAGGGAAAATGAAGAAGCTATTATTACCTATGTTTGTGATCAAGTAATTGAAAGTTATGCAGAATATTATACAATCCCCAGTATTTCTGGACAAATAGTTTCGCTAATTACTGAATCAGATGGCATTCATGCAACTGTAGATGTGGGATTTAAAAAAATACTTTTAGCAAAGTCTGCATCTGAATTACCTTATATTAAAGGTCTTGAAAGTGAATTAGCTAATATCACTGATGATAATTCTAATTTACTTGCGAAAGAGCAGATTGATGCAAGAAAAAAAGATTTAGACGATAATTATATAGGCAAAGAACAAGAGGAAAATGCAACATTTAAGGTTATTATACCTATAGCTAAAGATGGTTTTAGTATAGAAGAATCCACAAATATTGAAATTTATTTTCAAAGTGAAACAGGAGAAATGAATATGTCAGACTTTGCTCCTGCTTCTGAAAGTGAACTTTTTAACAAAGGTGTAGAGGAAATAGATTCAATTCTTAAAAGTACTGATATTGAACGTTATGTGGAGATAGCTGCTAAAACTAATCCAAGCTCTGCTAAAGACTATGATAGAATTAAAGCAAGAGGGTATGCAAGAGATTATTCATGTGGGAAATGTACAACAAGTCCCCATGCTTGCCGAAATAAGAATTACCCATTTTATAATGGTAATGATTGTGCTAATTTTGTCTCTCAAGCAATTCACGCTGGTGGAATTGCAACAGAAAGCAATTGGAAATCAGGCACAAATACATGGGTTAACACAGGTTATTCCTCCTCAATTTATGGGCTTAAAGATTATATGGTAGACCAGGGATTTTTCTTTGCATCATCTAACAAGAACAAAGCTATGGCTGGTAGTATTATTTATTGGACTTCGTATTCCCATGTAGGTTTAGTAGATCAAAATGATACTGTAACAATGACTTTTTGTGCACATACGAATGACCGTAAATCATCATCTTTTAAAAACATAAGCGATGTTTCTTTTTATATACCAGTATGGGATTCATATGGTGGAGTTTGGACACCACAAAATTAAATAAGCACCCTTTTCCCCTTGTTCCAGAAAATTACCCTGGAACAGGGGAGGAAGGTAATCTAGGGGGCAACTATGAAAAAGTATAATTTAACTTGGATCATCTTTTTAGTGTTTCTATTAATTGTTACATTATCTGCATGTTCTGAAACAAAGGAAAATCTAATATATACTAATGATGAGTATGGATTTAGTATAGAATTTCCTGAAAGTTGGAGTGGTGAATTTGAAGTTATTCCATATGAATATGGTTTGGCTATAACTTCTCAAGTAAATGATATTGAAACACTTGCCTATATTCATAAGTATACAATTCAAGAATGGCAGGATTTAAATTATGGTTTAGAAATACCAGTACAACATCAGGTTTTGGGTGAAAATGAAGAAGTGGTTTTTATTTTAATTTATCCTGGAGATGTAAACTATAACATAGAAAATGAAGATTCTGTTAAAAGAAATGAAGAAATGACTACTGATTTGATGGAAGAAAACTTTATTTTCAATTGGCTTGATTAGGATAAAAAGGTACTGTATACCTTTTGTATAAATAGCAATTTTAATGTAAGAAAAATAAATTATATTATAGTTATTTGTATTTATGAAATTAATCCTATTAAAAAATTCTATTCAATAAGAGATACAATTTAAGATATGGATTTGTTAAATAATATATAAGGAGATGTGCATATATAGGGGGTGATCCCGATGTAAGAGTACGCCATTTTAATTAAACTGTTTAAGTGATTTTTTGTAGTTAAAATACGAGCTTCCTGTGATACGATAAAAATAGAAAATCCTCACAAATAAATTAAGGTATAATTGTAATTGAGAGAAAACAATTCTTAATTTAAAGGAGGATCTACTATGAATTATAAACAAAATCAAAGGTTAAATCAATTAACAGATGAAACTTTAATTATTGGAATTGATATTGCCAAGGAATTTCATGTAGCAAGAGCACAAGATGTTCGTGGTATAGAATTTGGGAAATCAATTAAATTTAACAATTCACTTTCAGGATATTTAGAATTGGATAGTTGGATAAAGGAGATTAAGTTAGCCGAAAAGAAAACTACAGTAATAATTGGAATGGAACCAACAGGACATTACTGGCTAAATATTGCAAGATATCTTAAGGACAATGCCTATACAGTAGTTACAGTAAATCCAATGCATGTAAAAAAGATAAAAGAGTTAGATGATAATCTTCAAACAAAAACAGATAAAAAAGATGCAAAAATCATCGCACAGTTGGTAAAAGATGCTAGATATTCTACCCCAAATTTACTCGAAGGTGAGTATGAAGAGCTCAGGAATGCTAAGAATTTAAGGCAAGTTGTAATAAAGGATTTAAATCGTACAAAGAACCAAATTCACAATTGGTTAGACAGATATTTTCCAGAATATAAAGAAGCATATGCCAGCTGGAAATCAAAATCATTTATAAAAATAATTAAAAAGTATATCTTTCCATCTGAAATTGAAAAGTTATCACCAAATGAAATCTATGAGATGCTACCTCCAAAGATGAGAAGGGGTGTAGGCCTTGCGAAGATAGAAAGACTTGTAATAGCTAGCAAAAATAGTATAGGAATAAAAGAGGGTCTTTCATTTGCGAAAATAGAAATAAATTATCTATTAGATAAATATGAAGGTTTTCTCCAACAAATAGAAGAGATAGATAACTATGTAACTGATATCTGTAGCAATCTAGATGAAACAGCAAAGATAACACAAATAAAAGGCATAGGAATTGTAACAGCAAGTGGTATAGTTGCTGAGTTAGGAGATATTGGAAGGTATAAAACACCAAAACAAATGATAAAAATGGCAGGACTTTCTTTAACAGAAAATAGTTCTGGTAAGGTAAAAGGCACAACATCTATAAGTAGAAGAGGACGTAAAGATCTTCGGCGGTTGCTGTATCAGGTAATATTAGGCATGATAAGGACTAATACTGCATTTAAAAAAATGTATATTTATTACACTACAAGACGAAAAAATCAGCTTACTGGGAAACAGGCTATAATAGCATTATGCAGAAAACTATTAAGAATAATTCATACAATAATCTTAAAAGATATTGACTATGATGAAAGTAAAATGATGTCAGAAATAAAATATCCAGAGGAGTTTCTAAATTCAGCTGCTTAATCTTATCTATTCCAGAGATTACATTACGTATGAATTAATAGTGTTAAAAAATTCTATTTAAATATGGTAGCTAAAATAGAACTTGAATTTAAGATTTACAATTATTAAAAAGAACAAAAGTGGCGATCCTGTAATTCCTCCATTAGGATATAATCCTGCATACGAGCATGACGGGACTCACATATAGCTTAAGTTGGACGAAGGAAGTTTGGGAAATAAATCCTGTTAGAAAGAGGTTCTACTACTATATAAAGTGAGCAAAGCCATTGTTTATAAAATAATATAATGCTACTTTTATTAAGTGAGGATTAAAATAGACATTTCATGTAAAATAAAATTATTTTGCTTAAAATGATCTACTAAAATAATAAAAAATTAATCAGAAGTATTGAAAAATACTACTTGATTTAAAGAGGAGGTTATTTAATGAAATCGAAGAGAGTATTTTCTATAATGTTCATATTTGCTTTATTATTATCCTTTTCCAGTTCGCAAATATTTGCTCAGAATGTAGCTGATAAGGATAATATCTCTATAATTAGTGACTATGCAGATGGAAATGAACATAAAAATGATGTACATGAGGAAAATGGATTAGGTATAGTAGTTTTTTCTGAGGAAGGTGAAACAGTTCTTGAGCTTATTATTGACGTTCCAGATTTCAAAGAAAAGTCTATACCAGAAATAGTAGGAAAAATGATTTCTGAAAAGTTAGAAAAAGGTAATTATCAGGATTCTAACCATCAATTAGATAATAATGAAAGTGCTAGAATAATTACTTGTTGTGATAGAACAAGTTGGAAACGTTATTTAATGGAAGTACATTCAAGGACAAGTCCCACTTGCTATGTAGATGTATATGATTTTTTTATTTGTGATAATTGTGATGCATCCTATAGGGAGTATAAAAATTCATATTCTCACCCACGTGCGAATTGCCCATACTAATGAAATATCAAATGAGTTAAGATTGAGTCAAGGATTTAGATAAAAAGGAACTATTATTATATATGGAAAATCTGTGTACTAACTTTGAATTATCCATAGTATACACTGCTTACTGTGGACAGGTAATGGACAAAAATTAAATATGAAAGATAACCTCGACATTGAGTGTCGGGGTTATTTTTTACCCATTTTTCTAATTTCGGCGAGTAAGAGCCAGGAATAACAAAACTTTGTTGTTTCTGGCTTTTTCTTTACCCAAAAACCGGGGTGAAACATGAAAAAGTCAAGGGCGGGATTAAGTTTGAGATCCCGTTCCCCTTCTTTTCTGATATTTGTCTGCTTGCAACTGCAGCAGAGGGAGGAAAAAGTGCAATAGACGGTGCAATCAATGGGTCGCAGGGCTGGATTGTTTCTCAAAACAGCGATAATTTAATTATTTACTTCACAAATAAATTTGGAAATATAGAGGTTAAAGATATTTCAAAAAATAGATTTAGTAGCTTTTAGTAATAATTACATAACATTTTTAGTATTAAAACTTATAAAAATCTTAGTTCATGACATTAAAATATATAGTTCATGACAAATCATGGCACAGAAATATTAAATTGTTATAATAAAAGTAAACAATTATTTAACAAAGAAAGGGGGACTAGCTTTGAGAAACTTAAGGAGTTTGGGATTAAAAGTCGGTATGACATTGGCGAGCTTAGCTTTAATGGTAACATCATTAAACGTTAATACAACTTGTATGCTTATTGCTCACCAACCTGAATTGCCAGAAGGAGCTAAAAAGCTTCGTAAGTTTTAATGGATTTATCAGAAATACTTACGGACAAATTAATAAGTATGCAAATCATTAATGCAGAGGAAAAAGATATTTATTCCTATGGTTTTAAACAGGGCTTATTGTTGCTTTTAAATATGATAACCATAATAATGATTGGCTTTTTCTTTAATATGATTTGGCAAAGCGTAATCTTTATGGTTGCTTACAGTATTCTTAGGGTTTATGCAGGAGGATATCATGCTAGTACTCCGTTCAGATGTTACTTATTTTCTGTTGTGATGATAACAGCAGTACTTTGGTTGATAAAGCTGATTCCTTGGAATGGTTTTATCTGCTTTATTATTACAACAGTATCAGGTATAATCATATTACTAATGGCACCAGTAGAGGATGCAAACAAGCCCTTAAATCAAGAGGAAAAGAGGATTTTCAAAAAACGGACAAATATTATTTTAGGCGTTTTAATTGGATTTGCTTTACTCTTTTGGTTTACAGGTGAGAAACAAATTTCGATATGTATAATTATGGGTATATGTCTGATTTCTGTTATGCTTGTACTTGGAAAAATTAAAGATATCAAAGAATAAATATCAATAGTTAATCTTGAAACTATCCAATATATATTCTTGATCTGCATATATGGATTAGTAAAATGCTAGTAATTCTAAACTGAAAGGATTATAAGTATTTAATAATTCTCTAGTTTACTTTATGTAGGATTACGGATAATGAAAGACCGCTACCTGTTAGGATAGTGGTCTTTTTGCCTAATATTCATATATCTAATTCTTTATAATTCATCAAAAGAGGGTATAGATGTGATATAGTTACTGTAAGTTATCATGTTGCTAAGGGGGTATGAATTATGTTTAGAATAGCGATTTGTGATGATGAACAGATAATAGGTTCACAAATTGAGAATATATTATTGGATTATTCGGAAAGAACCAGTTTGGAAATAGATATTATAGTATTTTCTTCAGGGGAAGAATTGTACAAATATATGGAATCGAGTCATACCTTTGACCTAATATATTTAGATATTGAAATGGAATGTATGAATGGACTTGAAGTTGGAAAGAAGATAAGAAATACAATGCAGAATCATAAAACGGACATTGTTTATATCTCAGGTAAAGATAGTTATGATCGTCAGCTGTTTGATGTACAGCCCTTGCACTTTATTCCAAAACCTATTGATCCGAATAAAGTGATAGAAGATCTAAGGCTAGCTATGACTAGAGCAGACAAACTAGGGGGAATATTTGCATATAAAAAAGGAAATGAATCACATAAAGTACCAATAAAGGATATCATATATTTTGAGAGCCTTGGCAGAGAAACAAGAATTGTTACTGTAAAAGGTGAAGATATTTTTTATGGGGTAATGCAGAATATATTTGAGATAGTTAGGAAATATCAATTTATTAAAATTCATAGATCCTACATAGTTAATTATAATCATATATCTATTTTTAGATATGAGGAAGTTATTATGTCAAATGAGATTATATTACCCATAAGTCAAGCGAGAAGAAAAGAAGTTAAAGATATACAGTTGAGTATAGAGCAGGAGGAATAAGTAGTGAGCATCGATATATATAATTCCATTTATATTTTTAGCAATATTTTTATGACTTATACAATATATAAGTTTATGAAGATATTTTATGTAAAGGAAAATACAAATAAAAAGGCAATGGAAATAGGGTCTTATATTATATATTTTATAGCTATTACTATATTGCATATTTTTGTTAAGATCCCTATTATACTCTTGATTTCAAATCTGGGACTTTTCCTAATGCTAACATTAAATTATAAGGGTAGTTTTAAAAAGAGGTTTTTGACAACTTTTTTAATATACCTTACTTTAATGTGCATTGAAATGATAATTGTTTTATCTACAGGATATTTTAAATTAGATCTTTTAATAAGAAATGAGTATGAATCGATTTTAGGAATTATTATTATAAGAATAGTATCATATTTTATTGTACTGATTATAGGAAGCTACAAAAATATTCGTCAAGGAGATATTGTTCCGAATACCTACTGGTTATGTATACTTATTATACCAATAGGAACATTGTATTTACTAATTACAACATTTATGACAAGTGGACTTAAATCTGTAACGATATTTATGGCTACAACATTGATATTATTGATTAATTTTGCAACATTTTACCTGTATGACGAAATTTCAAGGATATTATCAGAGGAAAAAGATAAGATACTTATGCAGCAGCAAAATAAGTATTATGAAAAGCAGCTTGAACTAATGAGAGCATCTTTGAAATCTATAAAAACAATAAAGCATGATTTAAAGAACCATATGACATCTTTATATGCATTAGTAGAAGAGGATAAAAAAGAAGAGGTATTAGAGTATCTATCGGGAGTGATAAAAGTGTTTAATAATAAAGAAGGTTTAGCATCTACAGGAAATACTGTTATAGACAGCATAATTAACTTTAAATTACGAGAAGCGGAAAAGGAGAAGATTACTGTAAATATAGATTTAAATATTCCTAGAGAACTAAATATTCCTTCATTTGACATAACCATCATTCTAGGAAACTTATTAGATAATGCATTAAATGCAGTAAAAAAATTAGAAAAAGATAGGTATATTAATATTAAAATCAAATATACAAGAGGACGACTAATTGTAAAGATAGATAACTCCTTTGATGGAATAATCATAAAAGAAAAAGGTAAAATTATTACTTCACATAGGGATAAAACCAATCATGGTTTAGGGTTAGAAAGTGTAAAAACAGTTTTAAATAAATACAATGGACTTATAGAATTTAAATATGATAGCAATATATTCCATACAGCACTGTTAATGTTTGTTGAATGAGAACAAAAAAATTGTTCAGCTAATAGCTGGGCAGGCAAATATTTTCCATGAGGCATAATGGTTTATTTTAAGGAGTGGACTATTTTATAATATACTACATTGTGCATTAAGCGTTATTGAAGAGTATAGTAAAATTGGAAATGTAATAGATTTAATTATTCAAGAGAATAGTAAAAATATTAGGAAAGACTGACAAGTAGGAGGAGATAAAGAATTAATAGGAAGGAGCATATTTGTATTATAAGCTATTACTTTCATCAAATGACTAAGACCTTCAAGTACCGTTAAGTGTAGATACTTGAAGGTCTATTTTTTCAGGGAAGGTTCAGGATATGTAGTGGGTCAATTTATCAAGTATGATTCGTATTTAACAAATTGAGTATCTGACTTTGAACTCAGGAACTTTTAGTAACAATAATAGGGTTTATAGCATTAAATTCTGTTAAAAATCTTAGTTCACTACATTAATATATATAGTTCATGACAATCTCCGGCACAGAAAAATAAAATTGTTATAATTAATACAAGATTGTTGCTATTGTAGTGTAAAAATGTACAGGCATATAAAAGAGATTTAGTATTATGAAGGATTAATTTTGAGTTTGAAGTAAAACATGGCTAGTATTAGAAATGACGATTTCTAATTAATATAAAGCTAGCACTTTGAACGTTCATAAAATAGTAAATGGTTTTATTAATATATAGATACTATATCTACATATTAATGAGAGACCAAAAAGAAAGGTGGCATTGTTATGATGTTAAATATCAGGTCACCAAATAAAATTAAGACCAATTAGATATCCTATAACTTAAATAATACTTAGCAATAAGTATGTGAAAGGATATTCTGAAGTCTTATTGTTGAAGGAAATAGAATTTAAGAAAGGTTTTTTAATCTAAAATAGTTATTTAGTTAGAGATTAAAACAGAAAGTTGTTAGAAACGGACTTAAAAAATAAAGTCAGGAGGTAATAAAATGAAAAAAATATTTATATTGAGTCTATGTGTTATGTTATGTTTGACTTCTGTAATTGCTTATGCGGATGAAGATAAGGAAAAATTTGAGGATCAATCATATCCAACATTCATAATAGTTAAAGGAGAAGAAAATATAAAAGCATATGAGGAAGCAGGTATTATAAAACCATCTCCCGAAAGATACGAATTTCTAAAATTGCCAGAGATAGGTACTATGGGAACTAGTGTACCTACTAAGACTTGGGATCTAAACGATTCATCAAGATACTTTAGTTATTCTTTCAGCTCCTATATATACTCCGACTATAAATATCTGCCTTGTCCAGATTCTCTCGGATCAACAGGATATGGAATATATCATTATTTTGAACCTGATGCAAGGCAAAAAATGCGACTTTCATTCTACAGCAGTAATGGGGATTTTGAATTTAATTCGCCGATACTCGATTTGGATGATGTAACAGCTTATGGCACTGCTGTAAAAAATAAAGCTTATTATATTAAGTATACAAGTACACAAGGAACAAGAATAAGCGGTTCAGGTGAAGTGTATTAATGGTAAAAGTTTACTCAAAAATATCGTCAACGCTTTTGTTGACGATATTTTTACATTTATATTCAATTCTATAATAATAATGTAAGGTTTACGGGTAATGAAGTGTCTAATATAGTAAGGAGGGGTAGAAATGGGAAGAAAAATACTAACTGAAGAGCACTTCAATAGCTTAATTGATGAATATGGTACGGAAATTCTGAGACTATGTTATCTTTATCTAAAAGACTATCAACTTGCGGAGGATGCTTGTCAGGACACATTTTTAAAAGTTTATAAGAGTTTTCATAGCTTCAACGGGCTTTCAACGGAGAAAACTTGGATTACAAAGATATGTATTAATACATGTAAAAATTATCTGAGAAATCCATGGAAAAGAAAGGTTACGCTAGAAAATAAGGAGTTTATTCAAGAGGAGGTTTCCGACAAAGAAATATTTGCCGAATTAGAAAAAAGTGAGTTGTTCAACTCTATAATGAACTTAAGAAAGAAATATAAGGAAATTATTTTAATGTATTATTATCAACAATTATCAGTTAATGAAATATCACAAATTCTGGATATTTCGGAGTCAAATGCTTTTACTCGTCTCTCGAGAGCAAGACAATTATTAAAGGATGAATTAGGAGGAATCATTTATGAATAATCTTGAAAATCTAAAAGATTACATAGACAATAATATGAAAAGCATAAGAATTACAGATAACACTAAAAGGAATATACAGTATAAAATCAGAAAAAACAAGCATAATCGCTTAAAACCAGCAGCAGTTATTATCTTACCTATCATGATACTGTCTTTGTTAGCTTTTAATGAGCAGATAAGTTATGCTGCCCAAAAGCTATTCAGTTATCTTCCAGGTATAAATAAAATATTTTACAACGATGGAGAAAATAAGGTATATGGGTTGTTAGGTTCAGTAGAAGTGTCTGATAAAGAAAAATACATAAAGGTAAATGCTGCTTACAATGAGGATAAGACTGTCACACTGACAATGGAAGGCAATGTTACAATTGAAAAAGAAATAGAAAGATATATAACTATAGTAGATGAGGAAAATAATAAAGCAAAGCTTAAATCAAGCGACATCATTATAAACCTTGATGACTATCAATGGAGCGCCCGATGTACTTATGAATTCCGAAAAGTTACAAATAATT
Source organism: Tissierella pigra (assembly GCF_018917845.1). Lineage (NCBI taxonomy): Bacteria > Bacillati > Bacillota > Tissierellia > Tissierellales > Tissierellaceae > Tissierella > Tissierella pigra. The sequence continues at coordinate 2,212,921 of NZ_JAHLPJ010000001.1, read as the reverse complement.
TTAATATTATTTATGATAAATTTAATATACCTGTTATTATGACTGAACTGCCAGAAATTCCTCTTGAGAATCATAACTATATTTCCATCAAAAATATTAATGCAGATATTGCTGTAGTAACAGGCTATGTGGAAAATAAATTAGAAGTCAATATATTATCACAGTCTTCTGATGAGGTAAAATCCATATCTTTCCCACTTAAGGAAATTTATCTTTTAGATTCAAAAGGAAATAAATTTTATAGTATAGATAATAACAATGAAAATATACTTTACTTTGATAAAAAATTGGAGAATGGGATTAAATTAGTTATTCCACATATCTTTATTACAGATAACGATGTACGCTCTAATGTGAGTATAAGTAAATACGATTCTTTGCCTGTTAAATTCAGCCTTGGTGATAATGAACTAGTAATTAATAACGCCGAATGGGATGAATATAATGAAAAATTTAATTATAGAACTCCTGAGAACAGCAATTATAGAATGGAAGAGAAAGCACAAAAGATAAACCTTGCTATCAGTAAAAGCTTAGTAGGTACTAATGAATTAAAATTACAAAATATTTCAGCTGATGTAAATAAAGATCAATTAAATGAATATATGGTGGAAGATGTAAGAGTTATATGGGATGATCCTTATAGAGATGCAGATTCACAAATTTCTGAAGAAGAGGATATAAAAATAATTCTTTCTAATATAAAAAATATACAAGATAAAGTTGACATAACTTTTTATGCTCCTGTTTATAGTACATGTGACAAAGTAATTATTCCATTAAGACCTTGAAATCAATAGATATGAAAAATAAATCTGTATGAGGATAGGTTTGATTGTATGTCTTGGTCTTTCATATTGGCTATGTAGATTTGCATTTTTTGAAGTGCATAGCATGAAATTTTGGCCATAATATTGTATGACACATATTTATAGAGAATCCATTTAAAAGCTGAGAACAAAATAATTATTATTCTCAGTTTTTATTGTTTGAGTAATGTAAGAGAAAGAATTAGAATGGGTCACATTTGAATTTTTAGAAGAACTCAGATTTTATAAAATTTGATATTTAGAATTTTTATTAACAAAAATAGAAAGGAACTACAGCATTAAAATCTTAGTTCATGACATTAAAATGTATAGTTCGTAGCAATTTCTCGCACAAAAAAACAATAATGTTATAATTAATTCAATGTAGTTGTTTCATTGTATATAGTAAGTGTTCAGAAGCAATTATCCTAATATTCATGTACTAGAAAACGGACAAGCACAATGGATTTTACTAGTATTTATTATTTATAAGCTTAAGAGTATGAAAATGAGACAAACACATATAAACATTGTGTTTCGTTGAATTATCACGGGAACACTTAAAATTCTAAAGGTGATTAGATAACTTAGATTATAAAAATATATTCAAAATTGGTGTTTCTGTTGATAAAGATACATTAGTATCAAATTCTTAAGAAAGGAGGTCGTGTCATGTTACATGGTAAAGGTCCGCCAAAGTATTGATGCAAGCTTTGTTGAACTCAATAATGAAGCTTGGTACAACAGCGACAGCTAAGTTATTACATAAAGGAAGAAAAAAATAAAAATTAAACTTAGGAGGTTAAAAGCTATGAAAAAGAAATTAACAGCTTTATTAATTGTAGCTCTGGTAATTACGGTTTTTGCACCTATTTCTGCCATGGCAGCATACGATGAGGATAGTGTGGATGCAGGAAAGTATGGAACACTATGGGGCTACAATTATGGTTGGATAATAGAAACCACGATAGACTATAATGATGGAACTGGAAGATTAGTAAACGGCTACGAGGTGCGGGATAATGATACAGGTAGGCTTTATGCGCAAGGATCAGAGCGTAGCAGCTATGGTGAGGGATTCCTGCAAACCTTGACTGATGGAGACTTTTATTATGGTTCCGCAGTTTATGGCTCTCATGAAGTTCGAGGGAGCAGATCAGCGGTAGCGTATACAGTGACACTATATTAATTATCACGTAAATTTAGGAACCACCTTCTAGGAGGGCGGTGGTTCCTAAATTTTAAAATTGTTAAAATAAGATTTTTTATAGATTAACTGTTTTCATAAACTGAAACCGAGGGGTGAAGAAAATTGAAAAGGTTTTTTATTATTATGATAGTCATCAGTTTAGTAGTCTTTGCAGGTTGCTCCAATGAGATTCCAGATGATTATGCAAAGGGTGAAATACCGAAAGATAATCCCTTCGATGCTAACAATGGGAGGGATGATGGCGGATCAAGGACAGTTATAGCGCAATTTGGATCCGGACCGGTAGATGCTCGCTTAAATAACGGTCCTGTAGTCTGTAACTATAACGGCGGAGAATTGGAGATTGATTATTTTATAGAAAATGAGGGTGTTGCTACTTTAGAATATGGCTTACTTCTATTCCTAGAAGGTATCCCACAACCTTTCAAAATTGATTATCCTAATGAGGATGGAGATTTTTTCCATGTCTTTAAGCTGGATGAAAATGAATATAAAGAATTTAAAATTATCTTTACTCCAATCATGGGAAAAGTAGGCGAAACACTGGAAATAAACTTCGCAGGTATATATAATCCTAGTTTTATACCAGATTCAGAAAAAATATATGGTATGAACCACAAAATGTCCACTCATAACCCAGTTGAAATGACCTTTCATGAAAATACCGTATATATGGGGCAAGATAAATTGTCTAAGGATGAAATCCTGAAAAATGTAAGTTATTCAGAAGAGGAAATTTCAACGGATATGAGAAAGGAATACGAAAATAATAAAAATAAGGATGAGAATCGGCTGGATAAAAGCATCTTCGTGGAATTATTTGAAGAAGGAAATTACGCGCTGTATAATAATAATAAAATCGTATCCGGCGGGAGAGAAACTGTTCCGCTCATATTCCGGGGCTTTGGAAAGGAAGGGGTAACTTACAGAACTACATTTTACCTCAATCACCAGCCCATAGGCATTCAGGGACATGATTATTTGGAATGGAATACAGTCAAAGGCAGTATTGCGGAGTATAAAATGTACTTGGATGTAAGCCAAATAAAAGGAAAGAATACCTTGTACAGCATATCCGTACCCATTGGGAGTGATGATTTTATTGAGAAAACAGAATCCATGTTATTGATGACAGACAATTAATGAAGAAAATCGAGGAAGAAGAGGAAGAAAATGAAAAAGGCAATTGTAATAACTGTAATATTAAGTATCGCTATCCTGGCAGGATGCTACAATACGCTTACCAATGAACAAAAAGATGAGAACAGCCCCGGCGGATCATATAATCAGGCTTATGTTGCTCCTTCCACAGAGAGAATCAATTTTGAAGGTGCAAATCCTTTTGAAGGAATCAACGCTCGGAGAGGAAATTTCATCTTTGAGGCAGGCGAGGGTAAAATCCTTGTTAAATCAGATAAGCTCTACTTGTTTGACGTGAAAGGCCAAAAAGTAGTAGCTGAGGGACCATTAAAAGACTTTAATCCCCCTGAAAGATATTTTACTACAGAGGAAGGCTACTGTGTTGTAGGTAATGAACATACAGAAAGCCAAAAAATCACTAAGGCTTGTTATTACAATGAAAATTTAGATATTGTACAGGAAGTAAACCTGAATGAAGTACTGGGAGAATCCCCAAAATTCATAGCTGTGGACAAAACCGGTAAGAAGATAGCCTTCGCTACAGATACCGGATTATTTCTTTATGATCTGGTTAAGGGAACAAAACAAACCCTATTAAATCTGGGTTTAGAAAATACGGAAGCCAATAACGGGCTTACATACCTCAGCGATCTTGCTTTCTTTGACAAAGATACCAAGATTGCCTTTATTGGCTCATGTTATGAAAAGATAGGTGGAAATTCAAAGAAACAACCAACGTTCGGAACTATTTCTGTAGATGGTACCGAGATGGTCAATGAAAAAGCGGAGTTGCCCCGTCTCAGAAATATGGAAGCAACTGACTATTATGTTGCTTTTAGTGAAGATGCCTATCCCATTAATACCGGGGAACCTGTGGGGAAAGTAATTATAATTGATAATGCAACAGGGCAAATTCACAGGCATACCTTACAGAATAAGCATGAGGGTCAAAATGTATTCCTTTTGGGAAAAGGGAAGTATTTTATAACATGCCTCCAAAACGATGACAAGGAAGTAATTTATAGAATATACGACAGTAAAACAGGTAAGCTATTCAAGGAAACGAAACAGGAATTTGATGGAAAAACCGATGAAAAATACATTAAAACCTATGTCCAAACTTTTGATGATACGAATACTTTTATTGCTGTTTCCGCTTTTTATAATTCTGAACCGGTGGTAACAATCCATGAATTTTAAGAGGGTGAATATATGATACTGAAATTGGACGCCATATCAAAAAGCTACAAAGACAAAGAGGCTTTAAGGGATTTTTCTGCAACCTTGAAAGAAGGTGTCTATGGCTTACTAGGACAGAACGGAGCAGGAAAAACAACATTGATTAATGTTATAACAGGAATCTTAAACCCGGATGAGGGGAAGGTGTTTTTCAATGATGTGGATGTAAAGAAAATGGGGGTGGACTTTGTTTCCAAAATTGGATATCTGCCTCAATTTCCTCAATTTTATAAAAACTTTGAAGCTCTAGAATTTTTGAGATATATCTGTGCAATTAAGGACGTTCCGGAGAAAACAGGTGAAAAACGGATTAAAGAATTGTTGGAAATGGTTAATTTATCTGATGTAGCCGACAAAAAAATAGGTACCTTTTCTGGTGGCATGAGGCAGCGTTTAGGCATTGCTCAAGCCATGGTCAATGATCCAGAAATTTTAATTTTGGACGAGCCTACCGCAGGTCTTGATCCCAAAGAAAGAATCAGGTTTAGGAATCTTATATCCAAATTTTCAAAGGATAGGATTGTGTTGCTTGCCACCCATATCGTCTCAGATGTGGAGTATATTGCCAATGAAGTCATTTTGCTTCAGAAAGGCATACTTATTAAACAAGATAAGCCAATGTCCTTAATAGACGAAATGAGAGGGAAGGTATGGGAGGTAAAGGTTGACACAGCAAACAATCAGGAATTTTTAGATAAATTCAGTATCAGCAATATTGTATTTAATGAAGGCCATTACTCAATAAGGGTGGTTAGTGAGCAAAAGCCAGTAGAAGGAGCATCTTCTATCAGCCCTAACCTAGAGGACGTTTTTCTGCATTATTGCGAAACAGGTGATGGCAAATGAAAATTCTAATCTTTGAAATACGGAAAAATTTTTTAAAACGTTACCTTTTTGTCACGTTATGTTTGCTTACATTGATAAATATCTTTATGATTTATGACTATTATAAAGAAAATCATGTTTTTTCAACCGAACAAACAAATAGGAGTGAAGCATTCTGGAATTTATATAAGGGAAAATTCAAAGGCAAAATCACCAATGAAAAAATCAATGCTTTGATGGAGATATATACTCCCCTCTATCAGATTTGCGCTGTTGAAAGAAGCTATAGTATGGAATATGATCCCGAGACCTATACAGGCTATACTTTTGGAGATTACCGAATGCTGGACCTGGGTTTTGTGCGCCCCATGGAATATTCATATATGTATAGAAACCATGCCTTGGAAATTGCGGATAAAGCAATGGAAAACCTCGAATTTTTCCGGTCCGTGGACAACAATTATCAATACAGAAGCAATTTAAAAATTGCTTCCCTGTTCGGCGACAGACAGGTTACAGATTTTTACCATACGGAGATGTATGAAAATCTGTTTCGTTATGATTTTTCATCCTTTCTTATTCTGTTAATGAGCATATTGGCTCTGGTGCCTGTATTTGTGGCGGAGAAGGAAACCGAAATGAATCTTATTCTGTCTACAAGCAAAAAGGGAGGGAAAGAGACAATCAACGCTAAAATACTTAGTTCTTTTTTGTATGTGATTATAATCAGCGCATGGTTTTATATATTTGATTTTCTTGCTTTCTCTTATTTTTACGGACTTACAGGTCTCAACAATCAGCTATATGCACTGAAGGATTTCATGCTGACACCTTTGAATGTTAGAATGTGGGAATTTATAATACTGTCGGCTGTGGTGAAAATAATCGGCCTAATGGCTGTTTCCTCAATGATTCTTTTTCTATCATCAATTTTCAGGAGAGCCCTGCTACCCTATATTTTAAGCTTGGCCACGGTATTTTTGTTAATGCTTTTCAATGAGTTCGCAAAAATGAAATTTATCAATCCCATTGAACTCATTGCGAACAGGGAGCTATTTAAAAATACTGGATTTATTAAAATACTGGACTTTCCGGTTCATAAGTTTATAGGGGTGATTTTATCTGTGATATTTCTCGCAGGGGCTTTTGTTTTGGCAACTAAAATGACAAGCAAAAAGAATGCAAGCCTCGGCAGGATGAAGGAGAGAAAATAAATGAGGGATTTTTTATTTGAGATAAAAAAAGTATTTATTTACCAAAAAGGGGCATGGTTTATTCTTTTATTGGTGCTTCTTAAAATTTTGAGTCTAATAATTTTAGATAACGGCTCAGACATAAGACTGGAAGCGGATAAGGAAGATTATTTATTCTATCTGGAACAGGTCAAGGGAGCCTTGACAGAGGAAACCCAGAGCTTTTTACGGGATGAATCGGGAAAAATTGCATCTGCCAAAGTAAAGCTTGAAAACCTATACTCGGACTATTATGACGGCGTCATTTATAATCAGGTAATGCCGGAAGAAGAACTTGATTCCCTGTCAAAACCCTTTGAAGAACAGATAGAAAAGGAAAAGGGTTTTCAGTTAATCTATGATCAATACATGTATATAAGGGAAAACCCTGATAACCGTTATTTTTTATATACCAACGGTTGGAATGCCCTTCTTGCCCATGAGCGCTTAGATTTGCCCATGTTTTTCCTACTGCTGCTCCTTATTGCTCCCATGTTCTGCAATGAATATGAAAGCAAAATGGATATCATTTTACTCAGCAGCAAAAAAGGCAGAGTAACTTTAGTGCTGAAAAAAATATTGTTGGCTTTCGGCATGGTAACTTTACTGAGCTTGCTTTTTAGCTTGGTTGAATATACTTATTTTAACTTTCGATATGGGTTAAGTGACGGGGATTATCCTATTCAAAGCCTTGAATATTTTCACAGCTCCTTAAAAAACATGAGCCTTCTTGGGGCATTTATAAGGGTCTCCGGTTACAAGCTTTTTGGCTATTTATGCTTTTCTGTTCTAATTATGTTCGTGTCCATCTGCACCAAAAAAACAATTTTAACCTTGTTCATCAGTACGTCAGCCATTTTATTGCCTTATTTTGGGTTAACTGCCCAATGGATTCAGTATTTACTTCCTCTGCCCCTGGGCTTCATGTTGGGCAGCGGTTTCTTCAGAGGGGATAAAATAACGGACAGTGTAGATGCAATAGAGCCTAAAGTGGAATTTAGGGCTATTAATGATACAGAATTTAAAATAATAGCTATTCTTTTAATCTTCATAGTCCTGACGATGATCTTGGTGATGATAAAAAAATACATCAATTTCCAACCTATAAGAAGGGAAGTTCAATTTACAAAAAGAGAAGCAGGTGAAAAACAATGAATCGAGCAATAACACTGTTTATCATAATTGTATCCACCCTCTTGTCCGGATGCGGAAAAAGCGATGAGATGAATGAAAATTCACGTGTTTTCAATATGCAAATTAATCGCATATTCTCAGAAAATCAGGATGCTGTTTTTTATATACAGGGGAGAAATAAGATTATAGCCCAGGACAAGGAAAGCGGGAGCAGATATGATGCTATTAAAAATCCTTTCGCAAGTTTTTTTGATGTTGGAACTGTATTTTATATATATGACAATAACTTGTATTATATTAGGAACAAAGAAACCTATACGCAGGCGGGTGCGTTACAGGAGAGCACCTCCATTGTAGAAATTGATTGGGATACTTATGATGAAAGAATCATCTATGAGTTGGATACAAGAATAAAAAAAGAGGCATTTCTGGGCACTATAAAGTCCGATAGTGGATCTTTCAGCAGAATCATAAGCTTTTTCCTGGATAATAAATATATATACCTAGTAGAGGGTACCACATCAGGGAGTAAAATAAACAAAGTGGACCGGCAAACTAGGAAAGCAGAAACCATCCTGGAATTCCCCAGAAATATTGAACAGATTGCTTTTTACGGGAAGTATATTTACTATGTTAACCTCAGGTTTCAGGTGGTAAGATTGGATGTGGAAACGAAGGAGAATTTCATAATTCCCGATGTGGTAACAAGGAATATGATGCTTAAGGATAATCAGCTGCTCTTTTTAAATCCACGGGATAACGGTAGGATTTATGCCATGGATTTAAATGATTTCAGCCTACGGAAAATAACGGAGGATGCAGCCTATACTTTTCATTATGACGATAGATACATCTATTATTCTAATGAAGATGATAATAAATATCTTTACAGGATTGATTTTAAAGCGAAAAGCAATCAAAAGGTAGCGGAAGTTGTTTCCAATAGGATTGCAGTATTCCAAAATCATAAGGAGCTTCATGTGCTATCCGATAAGGGCACTTTTGTTGTTGATAAAGAAACTTTTGAAGTCAATATCTTGGAATGATTTATGATTTTTAGCACTAGATGTTTTTAATATAGCTAACTTGGACATGGGTTATTTTGATTATGGATAAAATACAGCGATTATCAGATGCAGAAAAATCAGGCGGCTAAAACGGCTATCTTGAAATTATATAAAGTAATTACAATAGCTCTTGATTATACAGTCGAACTTGAATTGATTGATAGTAACCCTGCAAAAGACATTAACCAACAACAGATGAAGTGTCTGACTTTCTACAGACTTCATGATCGAATGGTTGGAAATGATGAAATGTTGTGTAGAAAAAATAACATTAGCATTCTACAACAATACAGTAAAAAGTGTATTGGACCCTACTTCTTAGAAAAGAAATATACACTTACTAAAGTGGAGGGAAGCCTTAAATATATTTAAAAATAGATTCTAATTTTAGATATCTGCTTTAACTTTATTATGATATATATAATCTCATATTTATTTTAGACAAGTACCTACCTAGATTATATATAATACAATGAAAAAATGAGATAAAAAATTGAATAAAACAAAATAAGCGCTCTGACATTTTAAATAAAGTGTTGGGGCTATTTTTATACTTTTTCAAATAATAAGGAATTTAAAAGCCGAGAATAACGATTTTGTTATTCTCGGCTTTTTATTTATCAAAAGATAAGGGGGAAGTATGAAGCGTTGGGAAACTTATATTGCTAGATATCCGTGATCTTCTGATTTTTTCTAATTAAACAAAAATGAAAAAATTGGAGGAAAACGAATGGCAAACTTTATGAATGCTTACATTCTTGAAAAGACTGGAGGTATAGATAAAGAACAATATTATGTTTCATTTTTTGACGGAAATTATGTACTTCATAGGATAGAGATTAACTTTGATATTTATTCTGCTTTATTTGAATTAAATAAAAGAGATAGGAATCTTACTCGTTCAGATGAAAGAAATCTAGAACATTCAGAGCTTACTGATGAAACTCTTAGCAGAAGAATCTTTGAAAAGTCAAAAGGTATAGAAGAAATTATACTAGAAAAAGAAATGAAAACTGAGTTTTGGAAAGCAATAGGGGAATTACCTGATGTTCAAAGAAAAAGATTACTTTTATATTATGATTATGGATTTTCACTAAAAGAAATTGCAAAAATGGAAAACTGCTCTATACGTGCAGTTAAGTATAGTATAGACATTGCAAAAAAGAAATTAAAAGAAAAAATAAAAAAGTTTTAAATTTAGACTTCAAAAACAGGCTTCAAATGTGGAAACAGGTGAAGGGATATTTTTCTCTTCCCTGTTTTTATTTTACAGGTTGTACTTTGAAAATCAAATATCCGATTTTATAAATACATTAGCTGATAAGCCAGAGATGGAAAAGCGACAAAGGAAGATGCGCCAAGACCACCTGTATAAAAGATTTATTTTATATAAAAGTCGGCTTTCTAAGGTAAAGAGCGGTACCCATCTGTTCCTAAAAACAATCTATGGTAGATTGTTCGCCATAATCTTATCGGCCTATAATGATACTTCTGCCCAGCCACAGATATCCCAATGGGGGCAGCCAGCGGAGATCCCGGTGGAGGTGAAACTCCTATGATGAAGAATAACCAGCTTCAGTTTATGAAATCGCCCTATAAGCCTTTTACAAGGCTTTATGTGTTGGGGATAGTAGTGTCTAAGTACAACACATACTTTTAAGTATCTATTAATTTTTAATATTAGAAGCAATGGGATCACTTATTTAAGGCAAGAGATTATATATTTTGTTTTACAAATATAGTGGTCCCTATTTTTGTGATATTAAGAAAATAGATATTAGAATTAAAATACAAATTACATAGAATGGGGGAAATCACATGACAAAGGAGCAGTCAATTAAGGAAGTAGAATATAAGATGGCTTTAAAACTCTTAAATATACTCCTTACCAGAGGAATTATAACAGAGGATGAATATGTAAAAATTGATGAACTCAACCGTCAGACCTTTTTACCAGAACTTTCTGGAGTATATGTCTAATAACAATAGCTATATATGATTTTATGTGGTAGTGTATGTTGCTGAGAAGAAGTAAATATCAAAGGAAGGAGGAAAAGCCATGATAAATAAAGTGAAGAAAGTCAAGAAAATAGAACCTATACATCAGAAAGTTATGTTGGAATTAAAGCCTAAAAAAAGGGTATGTGCTTATGTAAGAGTCAGTACAGATTCTATAGAGCAACAGGATTCCTTTTATTATCAAGTGGAGTATTATAAAAATTATATAGGAAAAAGGGATGACTGGGAATATGCAGGAATCTATTCTGATGAGGGTAGAAGTGGTACTCAGGTAGAAAAAAGAGATGACTTTTCACGAATGATGCAAGATTGTGAAGATGGTAAGATTGACATGATTGTTACTAAATCATTCACAAGATTTGCCAGAAATACGGTAGACAGCATTAAGGCAATAAGGAAATTGAAACTGCTAGGAATAGGAGTATACTTTGAAAAGGAAAAGATTAATACCTTATCAGAAAAAAGTGAACAAATGCCTACAATACTAAGTTCAGTTGCACAAACTGAGTCAGAAAATACCTCAGCTAATACTAAGTGGGGAATTAGAAAACAGTTTGAAGATGGAACATATAAAATAAATACCCCAGCCTATGGATATATGAAAGATGAGAATGGACAGTTGATAATTAAAGAAGATGAAGCTAAAATTATTAGAAGAATTTTCACAGAATATCTAAATGGCAAAGGTACTTATATAATTGCTAGAGGGCTAAATAAAGATAATATACCGACTATTAGATCAGCAGAAGAATGGAAACATAGTGTAATAAACGAAATATTACAAAATCCTGTCTATCAAGGGGATTTATTATTGCAAAAAACATATAGCACTGAGGTACTTCCTTTTAGGCAAAGAATAAATAAAGGGGAAGTACCTCAGTATTTTATTGAAAATAATCATGAACCTATTATCACAAGGCTAGAAGGACAGATGATACGTGAAATTCTTGAATATAGAAGAGAACAGATGGGATTAGATGATAGTGGCAAATATCAAAACAGATATGATTTTAGCAGTAAGATTATATGCAGTGAATGTGGAAGTACATACCACAGACAAAAAGTCAGTATAGGAAAGCCAAATGAAAGAGTCCAGTGGTCCTGTGCTCAACATATGAGAGATAAGAAAAAATGTAGCATAAAAGCCACGAGAGATGAAATTATAAAGGAAGCCTTCTTAACCATGTGGAATAAACTAGTGACTAATTACACAGATATCCTGTATCCACTACTTGAGTCCTTAAAGAACCTAAGAACTAATGAAGAGCAGGAGAAAGAAATAACAGAATTAAATAATAAAATAATGGAATTAACAGAGCAGGGTCAAATCCTAAATCGAGTAGTATCGAAAGGATATATTGACCCTGCTATTTTTATAGAAAGGCAAAATGCACTGACTATAGAGATTGAAGAAACTAAGAAGAGAAGAAACCAATTACTAGTTAATAACGGTTTTGAAAAGGAGATAGAAGGAACTTTGCGATTACTTGACATTATTAGATGCAATCCAGAGATACTGGAAGACTACGATAAAAACTTATTTATAGATACAGTAGATAAAATTTTCATAGGAAAAGATCCTGAAATTGCTTTCAGATTGATTAATACATTAGAGCTAACAGTGTATGTAGGAAAGTGAGGTGAAGGTGTATGAGGAGAAATGTACCAATAGGCTATACGATGGTAGATGGAAGAATCGTCTTAGATAATAAAAAAGCAGAATTAGTTAAAAAGATTTTTAAGGACTATTTGAACGGAGTATCCACCGATAAAATAGCAGAATATCTTAAAGCCAAAGGAATACCTAATGCAAATAACAAGATTAGCTGGAGTTATGGATCTGTAAGAAGAATATTGGTCAACATTAAATACTTAGGAGATACAATGCATCCTCAGATTATAGATGAAAAAACCTTTGAATCTGTGCAGAATCGCAGAAAAGAAATTGCAACTAGGTTTGGGAAAACTACCCAGGTAAATAAAATAAAAAATCAAGCCGTATATAGCGGGAAAATAATATGTGGAGAATGTGGGGAAATTTACCGAGAGTATATTGAAAATGTCGGTAAAGCATCAGAAAGTAGAAATTGGAAATGCAAAAGATATATTTATCAGAGAAAAGTATGTTGCAGAAATCCATTTTTAACGGGTGAAGAGATAGAAAACATATTTATATCAGCAACAAATAAAATCCTATCAAAAATGTGGCTTCTAGATGAAGAAAAGAAAAAAGAAGCCCCAAAAATAACTATGGAAATCAGAAACATAGAAGAAAGAATCAAAGAGCTGGAGGAAGAAGAACAATTTTCTTCAAAGGAGCTATCAGAACTAATCTTTAAAAGAGCAAAAGCCTATTATAGTATCACTAAAATAGATGATTATGCCTATAGCACAGAAAAAATGAGACAAGCACTTGCTGAGAAAGAACAACTGATGGAATTTGATGAGGAGTTATTTAAGACCATAATAAAACAGATAATCATCCATAAGGATGGAAAAGTCGTAGTGGAATTTATAAATGAAATTACTATGGAGGAAGATTATGAGGACATAAGAAAGGATGAATAACAATGGCAGTACCAGTAAAGAAGAAAGTGTCAATTATTCCTGCACAGAATATTTATAATAAAGGTATCAGGCCAGAATTAAAAGTCCTAAGAGTAGCAGCTTACTGCAGGGTCAGTACAAAGTTAGAACAACAAGAGGGCAGTTATGAAGCCCAGATTGCTTATTATACGGAGAAGATAAATAGTAATCCTAATTGGAAACTGGCGGGTATCTATGCAGATGATGGTATATCTGCAACTAATACGAAAAAAAGAGACGATTTTAATGCTATGATAGAAGACTGTATGGCAGGAAAAATAGATATGATAATTACTAAGTCAGTCAGCAGATTTGCAAGGAATACCGTAGATTCCTTACAAACAATAAGAAAGCTAAAGGAAAAAAACATTGCCATATTATTTGAAAAAGAAGGGGTAAATACCTTAGAAGGATCAGGAGAGTTACTAATCACCATTTTAAGCAGTCAGGCACAAGAAGAAAGCAGAAATATAAGTGAAAATACAAGATGGGGAATCGTTAGAAGATATGAAAATGGAATCATCACAGTTAATCATAAAAAATTTATGGGATATACCAAGGATAAAAAAACTGGTGAGCTGGTCATAGTGCCTGAGCAAGCAGAGATAGTAAGACGTATTTTTAGAATGTATTTAGAAGGTTCTAGTATTCTAGAGATTACTAGGGTCTTAGAAGCAGATAAAATTAAAACGGTAACAGGAAAAGACACATGGCATCCTGGTGTAATTGAAAGAATGTTAATTAATGAAAAGTATATGGGAGATGTCTTGATGCAGAAGACCTATACTGTAGACTTTCTTACAAAAAAACGAGTAAAAAATAATGGAATCGTACCTCAATACTATATCGAAGATAACCATGAGGCCATTATACCAAAGGAAATATTTTATAAGGTGCAGGAGGAAAAAGCAAGACGTGCCAGCCTGAATAAATCGGCGGTAACAAGAAAAGCAAACAAGCTAAAAAAGGAAAAAAGTAAATTTAGTTCTAAATATGCACTAACAGAAATATTAGTATGTGCCGAATGTGGACATCCCTATCGAAGACAAACTTGGTCAAAATATGGGCAAAAAAGTGCAGTGTGGAGATGTGAAAACAGACTAAAAAATGGTGTAAAGTCAACTTGTAAAAACTCGCCTACTCTTAAAGAAGAACCACTACATCATACAATAATGACAGCCATTAATAATGTGGTAGAAAACAATGGAGAGTTTATAGGAGCATTCAGAGAAAATATTATCAGAGTCATAGGCAACTATTCTACAAAAAATATCTCAACAGAATATGATGAAAAGATAGAATATCTGCAAAAAGAAATGCTATTATTAATCGAAGAAAACGCAAAACAAGGAGCTGTAGCAGGAGATTTTGATGATGAATACAAAAGGATATCCGAAGAGATAAATGAGCTTAAAAAGGCAAAAATAAGGCTTGTACAAGAGAAGAAACGGGATGAGATGTACGAGCAGCGATTAATGGATGCGGATAGTACCTTAAAGACTGTAAGTCCACAGGTAAGGGAATTTGACGAGGACTTGGTACGGAGGTTAATTGAAACCATTAAAGTGAGTAAAGGTGAAAGACTAAAGATACAGTTTGAATCAGGAATAGTTATGGAACAGATAGTAGATTATTATGACTAGAAATATAGGAGCAGTAACTAGAATATGAGAAGTGGTTACTGCTCGCATAATAAGGGGAATCTATTAATGAACTAATATTTTTAATCATTTTGAATTTATCACAGGATCAATTGTAACAGCAAAATATTGAAACTAAGAAAGGATGGGATTATGAAAAATAATTATAAAAATATAGATAAAGAAAACAGAACTCCAAAGGTTGCAATTTATATAAGAGTTGGGGGCATGGAACAATTAAGCGATGAAGCAAGGCAAAGACTTCTTAATGCAAAGTTGGAAAATTTCAAGAAAGAAATATGTAATGTAGATAGTAGTTATAAAAAAGAAAGAGGTGTAGGATATACTACTCTTTCAAAAATATAAAGTTGGAGAGAAAAGTCTTAGTTTAAGGTTTTCTAGACAATATTTTACTGTCGTTGGAGTCCATATTTAATGGAATTAATTAGAGAATAAAGCAAGATAAAATAAAAATAGAGGTGGAACTATGGAAGATAGAGATTTACAAAGAGACTTTATTATGCGGCTAAATGGTTTACTATTCACATTGGACTTAAAGAAACTTGACATATCTTGTAACTCAGAAGATGATAGCTATGCTAAGGATACATTAAAAAAGATGCATGACATTTTTATAGAAGTTTATAAAACAGATTACCTTGATAGTTGTACTTATGAATTTGTAGAGGTTCCCGCCATAATAAAGGGAAAAAATACTGGACATATTGGACTTGGGATTGTGTCACTTGATATTCAATCTTTTGGTGAACATTGGGGAACTTTCTTTTTAACTCCAAAAGGTGTAATTGAACAAGGATCTGAAAAACTATTTGCCTATGAAAGGGAATATGTGAATCAAACTTATATCCCTTATGATTATTGGTATACAGTATCTTTAGAACGTGACTATCATGTAGATTTTGACAATGTACCAGAGAAAATAGGGGATATGCTTAATGCATGCCACACAGATCAGTTAGGAATGAAGATGGAATAGATAACATTATATATTAGGTAATATCACCTTAAATCATGATCCTACATTAAAGGAGTAAAATTAATATTAATATTACAAAAGAAAGTTGATAGTAATTATTGGTATGGATATAATGTAATTAAAAATATATTGAAAAATCTATACTACAATCAATCGGGAAAGGAGTATTTTATGGAGAGGAATGTGCCAAGAGGATATGATTGGAAAGACGGGAAACTTCAAGTAAATGAAACTGAATCAAAAATTGTAAAATGGATTTATCAGATGGTCATAGAATATCAGGATAATCCACCGGATATTCTAATAAGGCAGATTATAGATGAATGTGAAGGGGAAGAAATTCCCTACGAAGAAGCAAAAGAACGGGTTTCACTTACCATGGTTAAGAAATATATGGTTGCAGAATTAAATCTGAGAATGGAGGAATATGAAAAAAATAGGCAAGGAGATACATCAAGTGAAATAGAAAATTTTCTAGAAATGCCTTTAGAAGGAGAACTTCTTGATATAATAGAAGAAAGATATAAGGATAATTATGAGGATGCTTATGGTACTAGTATTCTCTCCGAAAATAAAAAGGGTAGATATTTAAAAAATATCGAATCTTTATCTAAGGAAGACTATAGACCATGTAAGACAGAACCACTTATTTCAAAAGAAATCTATAAAGCTGCAATTGAAAAGATGGAGGAAAATAGAGAACAATCTTTGAATAATAACCCAACAATGATGATAGAGTAGTATAGTATTTATGATGATGAAATAAAAATAGATAGAGTCAGAGAGTTAAAGTGCGTTTTTAGCATTCTAATTCTCCGGCTCTTTTGTTTTCAGAAAAAAGAACTATGCTAAATATAATTCATTGAATTATATGTGGCTACCAAATGAAAGGAGTTTTTTAATGATTGTAGATGCAAGAGAAAGACGTTATGAACATATTGAGATATTCGGAAAATCGGCACTGTTTACAAATCTTCGTATTTATGGTAGTGTACCAGAGGCATTATACTGCTATGATCTTCGTGGTTCGGATTATGATGCCAGTAATCCTCTTACCATTGAACCCAAGGTAATGGTCAATTATGCTGGCACAGTTCTTGTCCTAAGTAAAATAGATATTCCTGAAAAACAGGGGTTTCTTAAACTTGAGAATGGATTGAATTTTCTTGGAGAAGAACTTACGATGGAAGAATTCTGTAAGAAATATGATATTGTCCTACAGTCTGACATTCAAGATATGGATATTGTAGAACAAAATATACCTGAACATGGCATGGAGATGAAATAGCAAAATCCTATTAGGATTTTGCTATAACTCTCCTATAAAATTTGTGAATAGGTTTCTGTTAAAAACCTGCTAAGACTAAGACTTTCAGTAAGCTGAGGGTTTTATTGTTGGCAGATTTTATTTAAGTAAATTAGATATCAAAAATAATAGTTGCCGTGATATAATCTATGTGTAATTAATTAAAGAATAATGAATAAATCATAGAATTGTTGAAGATGTAAACTGACGCCAAGGGGATAATATCTACCTTTGGCATCATAATCATCGCTTCAAGGCATGTGGAGTGCGTAGTAAGAATACAGAAGATTCAATAGTAGAATTAGAACATGAGATGGCTAATTATCAACGAAAACGATATGTTGTTATGAAATTTATTCATGACGAAAAACATATCGTTTTTAAAGATATAGGGAAGGGTAAAAGAAGAAAAGAAGTTTTTAATGGGGTTGAGGTTGTTATTAGGCTAGCTACGTAGGAGAAAGGAGTAGGGGTTATTTACTTCTACTCTTTATCACTGTGTTAATTTACGATAGAATAATATTTTTTAAATAACCTTATTCTATAGTTAAATTATTTTAGTGGGAAAGAACTAAAGAGAGTATAAAAATACATAGAATATTCAGCCCCAATAACTGTCTATGATGAAAATAAAATGTCTTATAAGGATTGTAGTACCAAAGCATCTGAAAGACTTGAGATTTGCCATAAATTAACTGATTGTATTGAAAAGTATTGAAATTTATTATAAAATAATAATAACCTATAATCAGAAGGGTACTGCTTTTTTTAAAAAATATCTAGGCATATATAAACAATATTTATAAGATAAAGTTATTTTTAATTCTAATAAAATAAATATACATTATAAGATTTTTAATGTGTAAGGGGGGGATTTTAATGAAAAGATACCTTGCTATTATTATAGTCTGTATTTGTATAGCATGGGTAGGTATGCATTATAATCAAGGTAAATCTAGGGAATTAATTCAAAGTCTTGATAGTACAACAGAAAACTACGGTAATGATTCGATAGCTTTTTCTGATTCTTCTTTAGAGAAAGCAATTAGAGAAAAGATATCAAAACCATCAGGTCAAATTTATAAAGTTGATTTGGAGAATATTACTGAGCTGGAGGTTGTTTCGGCTAATATAAAAGAATTAAGCGGAATTGAAAATTTAACCAATTTAGAAGAATTAAACTTATCATTCAATGATATCAACGATATAAGCAATATAAGTAATTTAACCACTTTAGTTAAGTTAAATCTATCTAATAACTATATTAGTGATATAAGTGCTCTAAATGACTTGAAGAATTTAACTCAATTGAATATACGAAATACTTTGGTTAAGGATATAAGACCTATAGGAAATTTATCTAAATTAAAGATACTTAATATTTCACATTGCGAAAATATTGATTTGGAAAATACCCATGTATTAGGAAAGTTAAATAATTTAACCGAATTATACTTCTATAATTACGAATTAAGTGATATAAATTTCCTGAATAATTTAACAAACTTGACGAACCTTAGTTTATATCTAAACAATGTCACTGATTTAGATAGCTTAAATAAATTAACAAAATTAAATTGGCTAAATTTAGGGTTCTATAAGTCTATCGATTTGAGCTTTTTTGAGACTTTAACTAATCTGACTGAATTATATTTGGACTATGATGGAGATGCAGATATAAGTCATCTGAGCAACTTATCCAATCTTCAAAAACTACAATTATCTAGCCATTTTTTCCGAGGTAAAAGCAATCTAAGAGATATAAGTATTTTAACCAATCTAGAGAATTTAACTGAGTTAATTTTATTCGATGCAGAAATAAGTGATATAAGTTCCTTACAAAACCTAAAGAACTTAACCAAATTAAATTTAGCTTATAACAAGATATCGGACATAGGTGCCCTTAGTAATCTAGAGGGTTTAACAGAATTAGATTTGTCTAATAATCAGATTGCAGATATAAGAGTCCTGAGTGGGTTAGTAAATCTAACAGAGCTAAAATTAAATAATAATAAAATATCTGATATAAATCCTCTTAAAAGACTTAGCAAATTAAAAATACTGCTACTTAATGAAAATCATATACATGATTATAGTCCTGTAGAGGAGTATTATCTAAAGCTTAATTTTAAAGATTTTTAATTGAACATTAAGTTGACGAAAACAACAGTGACTTTAAGACAAGAAAACTATAAATAATCAATAATGAAGGGTCAAAGATATTTAGAAAGATTTATCAGAATAATTACTAGTAGTAATAATTTATTAAGGGCAACATGTGGCTTGTAAGCTTGAACTTTATACTAAAAATTTAGATGGTTTTCATCTAAAAAAGTATCAAACATATGTTAAATTGAAAGGTACTGAAATAATCGTGGTAGGATTTTTAGCAATCCCACCACGATTATAACTAAGAATCTATTAAAAAATTAATTGGTTTAGTCAGGCCATATATTTGTAGTTACTATTCTTCCCTTTTGCTGTCCCTCTTTTTTCATTATAACTCCCAATAGCTTTGTTTTGTTACTGGAGCTCAAAGTATTAAGAATGGTATCTCTACTTAGACCAGTTTCATTTACAATCATTCTAATGTATGCTTCAGTATCATTTTCATGAGGTGGGGCATAATTATACATCATATCTGCAATTGAAAGTGACCCGTAGTTATTGAATATTACATATTCCATACAGTTGTATCCATCAGAGTAAGTTGGGAATATAGCAAATGAGCCATTTTGACCAATTTCATTAAATCGTGCACTAGAGTTTCCAGAATAGCAATTTCCTGGATTATTATTTCTCCAAGCCATAGATCCACCTACATGATAGTATATTGGACCTCCTGTATAATACAGCACAGCACGTTCACCTTCATATGTTGTTGGATAAGCAAAATATTTACTTGACATCATAATCTCTCCTTTGTTCTAAATTAATTTTTATTACTACTCAGCATGCTGAACTATTACCATAGAAGTGGTATTGAATCATTTATAGTCTTGTATACTAGATTTATTTCTATGATTTTTATTCTAATCATACATTGATTTATACCTTGAGAATTTTATAACCGGTTATTTGCTTCTCACTATATACAAGCACATTTTTGAGTAAAATGTAAACATTCTTGATTAAATTATTTGTTTTACCTTTAATAAAATATGATGTAATTAAATGTATATGTTAAGGTTGCTTTTGAAAAACAAAATTTTTGATTTTACATATATCATCTTTGATATCTTCTATCAAATTCAACTTATCACTTAAGTTAGATATAATATTTTGATATTTTACTTCTCTTTCTTCTTGTCGAAGATCTCTTTTTTCTTGACTTTTTAGGATATAAAATATAAGAGCCACAGTTAATACTACCCATATACTCTCCTTCGCGGCGATTTCAATTATTTTTTCATCCAATTGAATGACCCCCTTCTTCTAAGAAAAACTTCCTTAAATTATTTAAAGCTCTATTTTTGAGTCTATTAACAGCTTGTCTACTAATACCTAGTATTTTAGCTATATCCATATCCGATAACTCATAAATATATTTCATTATAATAATATCTCGTTGCTTTTTAGGTAATGATTTAATTAATATTGAGATTAAGACTGTATCTTCTACATTAGCTTTGCTTGTATCCGCTAATATATAGTAGTTAATTTCCATGAAACTTAATTCTCTTTTTCTATTTCTAAGCAAATTTAAGGCTCGTTTTCTCAAGTGTATGTGGATATATTTAGCTATTTGCCTATGACTTGAATCTTTAAATTTTCTAATATCTATATTTCTTATTAAACTCAATAACTCGATAATTAAATCAGTCTCTGCCTCCTCGTAATACAAATTATTGCTAAGTTTTTTTAGAGTACCTTCGAAATCTTTTATAATTTCATAGAGAGCATCTTTATCATTGTTTCTAGCTCTGTTTAATAAATCATACAATTCCATATTAATTCCCCCTTTTGCAACCCCTCCTGTACTAATATCAAGCACAGTTGTGTTTGAATTTGTAAACTAGAGAATTTTGTCTAGTTTTGTAAAAGGGTAACAAGAAAGAATAGGTTATATCGTTTTAAGACTGGATAGATAATGTTGGGAATTGGGGTAAATTTTTAGAACGATATATTATACTCTCTTTAATCTACCTAATTAAAGGATGTAACAGGATACAGATGAAGTATTATATACTTTGATAAATCTAGAATATCAGTATTTTCATACATCCCAAATATAGATAATAATGTGGCTACAATGTAGTAAAGATAATTATTAAAGTGAGTCATTTAAAATATATTTGAAAAAATGGAACGAGGATTTTATGATGAATAGGTTAGTTAATTTTAAAAAAAGCATCAGGGTTGATTTTTTCCGTCTATTTTCAAAACTAGACTTCGTAAATCACCTTCTAAATGTGGAAACATATAGAGGGTATTTTTTATTTTAACTATTTCTGAAATTTGACTTCAAAATTGAGGTTTAAATGTGGAAACATATGAGGGGATAAAATTAATTTAAATTATTTTATATCTCAGGCTTAAAAAATCGACTTCAAATGTGGAAACAAGTAAGGGGGTGAAAATAAATGACAAAAAGATTTAATACCATTGATGGAGAAACATTAATGACCATGCCACTTAAACCAATTAATTTCATTATTGAAGACCTGTTATCAGAAGGACTTCATATTCTGGCAGGATCACCAAAGGTAGGAAAGTCTTGGCTTGCTTTATGGTTATCCGTAGCAATAGCTAAAGGAGAGGAGGTTTGGGGAAATAAGGTTAAGGAAGGGACTACCCTTTATCTTTGTTTTGAAGATAGTCAAATAAGAATTCAAAATAGACTATTTGATATTACAGATGAAGCAACAGATGCAGTAAACTTCTGTACAGAAAACGCAATGCTAGGTGGTGAACTAGAAGAAAGGATAATAAACTTCATAAAAGAACATCCAGATACAGTTTTAATCATTATTGACACTTTACAAATGATAAGAAACACATCAAAGGATAATAATTATGCCAATGACTATAGTGATTTAACTATACTAAAAAATCTAGCTGATAAATATGGCATAGCTATTTTGCTAATTCATCACTTAAGAAAAGAATATGACAAGGATCCCTTTAATCGTATCTCTGGTACTACTGGAATACAGGGAGCGGTAGATAGTAGTTTTATACTGGTAGAAGATACAAGAGGAAGTAAAGTGGCAACTTTATCTTGCGTAGGTAGAGATATAGACTACAGAGAAATTAAGTTAAAAAGGAATGAAGATAATATTTGGCAAGTAGTAACAGATAGTTTTATAAATAAGGATGTTCTATTAGATGATATTGTTATTCTTCTTTCTGACTTTATGGAAGATAAAGAATATCATAAATCTACACCAACAGAATTAGCAGAAATTTTATCCAAAAATAGGGACGATAAAATATCTCCAAAGACCCTTAGTAAAAAGATATTACAAAATACAAGGGAACTTGAAGAACGTTCAATCTCTGTTGTTATCCGTAAGAGCAATGGGAAAAGATTAATTGAAATCTTTAGAAATAGGGTCATTAGGGACGATAAAATGAGTACCCCCTAAGTCCTCAAAATGATGACCCTGTTGACCCATAAGACCCTGAAAAACTAATTACAAATGAAGTAGCACAATTTTTAACGTCGTCTGCCCCAGTGTCGCCCTGTGTGGCATTGAAACTAGAGGAATCGAGTAGTAACACCTAATGACCAGTAAAGTGATTTATTGGGCAGATGCGGGCACAAATTATGCTTACAACAATTGAAATAAAGAGAATAAAAACAAATAAATATTGTATTATTTTACCGAAATAGTAACTGGACCCCCATATCGATTTTAGTGCAGGATAAAGGAAGGTGGTCAAAAGATTCCACCTTCCAGCTACATCCCCCGGCAGTGCCGTGGGTTGAAAGGATAAAGATAGGTGGTCGGAATTAAGGTTTTGTGTCAGCTTAGGTGGTCAGAAATGATGGAAATCCCGTTAAATAGGCATTTGTTGGTGTCACCTATAGGTGGTCAAAGAAAGTTTAGGGGAAATTATATAAAAGTTATAGATAAGATTGGAGGTTTTTAATGAAGAAGAAGTTAAGATCACTATGGAAGAAAATAAAGATAATTTTAAAAGATATAAAAGGTGAAGGAGATATAGAAACAGTAGCAAATATTCTATTTACTCCAATAGGATATAAGTTTCTAAAGAATAATATAGAAAAATATAGTCTCCAAATAGGAATGTTAAATCGATTATTAAAAGAGGAATTAATTTCAGAAAAAGAACATTTAACTATAAGGAATAGTATAAAGAGAAAATATGAAATAAAAGAGTAGGAAAAATAAGAAAATGGAAAAACAATAAAATATATTAGGACAGGCTTATCTTTACTATTTTATTTTCTGTATTTATTCTTTTAAATTTCTAGAATAAGTACAGAGATAAAAACTCTGAAACAATGATAATTAGCTTGACTAAGAAGAATCTTCTATCTATAATCCTTGTAATCCCTGATAGGAATACAAGGATTATAGATTAAAAGAAAGGTTGGTGAGAAAATGAGTAAGGTACAAGTAATTCAAGCACAGAAAGAGAAAATTGATAGAAATACAGGAAAGATATTAAACAAATTACGTGTAGCAGCCTACTGTAGGGTAAGTACAGATTCAGATGAACAAATGAATAGCTACCAAGCCCAAGTACATCATTATACAGAATTAATTAAGAAGAATGAGGAATGGGAATTTGTAGATATCTATGCTGATTCAGGAATATCAGGTACTCAGTCAGATAATAGAGATGAGTTTCAAAGAATGATATCTGATGCCAATAATGGCTTAATAGATATTATAATTACTAAATCCATATCTAGATTTGCTCGCAATACCATGGACACTTTAAAGTATGTTAGAATGTTAAAAGATGAAAATATAGCAATAATCTTTGAAAAAGAAAATATAAATACCTTAACAATGAATGGAGAAATGCTTCTAACTATCCTAAGTTCCTTAGCACAACAGGAAAGTGAATCACTTTCTGCCAATACTAAAATGGGTCTTAAAATGAAGATGAAAAGAGGAGAATTAGTAGGACAAGCTTCCTGTTTAGGTTATGATTATGACAAGGAAAAGAAAAAGTTAATTATAAATGAAGAAGAAGCAAAGATAGTAAAATATATATTTAATAGATATACCAGTGGAATTGGATGTTTTGTACTAGCAAGAGAACTTACAGGAATGGGAGCAAAAACAAAGAAGGGCAATACAACTTGGTCAGATTCATCTGTCAGAGGAATTATTAAAAATGAAAAGTATGTAGGGGATATCCTAATGGGAAAGACCTTTACTCTAGATCCCATAAGCAAAAGAAGATTAGATAATTTTGGTGAAGAAGAAAAGTATTATATAAAAAACAACCACGAACCTATTATATCAAGGGAACAATTTAATAAAGCAAAAGAAATATTAGAAAAAAGAAGTAGGAATCATAATCAAGGAAGAATGAAAAAACATAGCTTAAAATATGCCTTTTCCAGTATGATGAAATGTGCCTACTGTGGTGGGAATATTAGCAGGAGAAGATGGCATAGTGGAACTGATAAACAAAAGGATGTCTGGTTCTGCACAACTGCAATAAGAAAAGGAAAGAAATCCTGTCCTGAATGTAAGGCAATAGAAGAAAAGATAATAGAAAATGCCTTTGTAAAAGCCTTTAATATCCTATGTAGAGATAATACAACAATAGTAGAGGAATTTCTTGAGAATATAGAGAAGGAACTACAGTCAAAGGATAATAAAAAACTATTAAAGCAAATAGATGGGGATATAAGGAATGTAGATAATAAAATAAGTAAACTCCTAGATTTACATCTAGAAGATAAAATAGATAAAGAAAACTATGAGGAAAAATATACTGAACTAAAGAAAGAACTCCTAGAACTAAAAACAGAAAAGAAAGAATTAGATATAGTAGAAGATGAAGAAATAACTATTAAAGAAAGAATAGCATCCTTCAGGAAATTATTCGAAAGCAAAGAACCACTAGTAGAATTTGATAGGGAAGTATTTAAAACTGTAGTGGGGGAAGTTATCATAGGTGGGTATAAAGAAGATGGAAGTATAGATCCTTATATGCTGACCTTTATATTTAAGACAGGCTTAACTAGCAAAATTGATGGACATAAACAAATTTCTAAAAGTGAGCAAAATGCAGTTTTACAAAAATGCACCTATCAAGAGGACGAGCCACATTGGGGGTACAATTCTGATGACGTATTGTGGCTTAAGGGGGAAATTATA
The DNA here is from genome assembly GCF_018917845.1 of Tissierella pigra. Lineage (NCBI taxonomy): Bacteria > Bacillati > Bacillota > Tissierellia > Tissierellales > Tissierellaceae > Tissierella > Tissierella pigra. The sequence continues at coordinate 2,187,405 of NZ_JAHLPJ010000001.1, read as the reverse complement.
GAGTTTGACCACAACATATAATGGTTTGAAGATAGAAAATGGGTCAAAAATAGGGTATTTTATAGATGACATAGGTTAATTTGAGTGATGATAGATAGAAATTAAGAATATTAGGTTGATAAATGGATTGATGATTTATATACTGTAGATGAACATAATTAGAATAATGTAAAGTATAGACTAATTATATAATAGGAGGACTTGAGGTGAATAAATTGAATAAAACCAAGGTGATAAGAATGTTAAAAACGATAGTACTGATGATAGCTTGTTTATTGCTACTATACTTAATTGTTCAACGAGTGCGGTGTGGTTTTGCTGTTAAAAATGCAAGAAGTCGGCTTGAAATTTATGATGCTCAAACAGCACGATTAAGCTATGGAAATATGACCTATGTAGACCAGGGTAGTGGCGATACCATATTATCTATCCATGGTATTTTTGGAGGATATGACCAGGCATTTGATACTTGCAAAGATAAGGTGGATACCTATAGAATTATTGCACCATCACGTTTTGGCTATTTGGGAAGTGAAGTTTTAGGTAATGGTACCCCAGCGGAGCAAGCTACTGCATATGTAGAGCTTTTGGATAATCTTGGTGTTGACAAAGTATATCTATTGGCAACTTCTGCTGGGGGTACTGTGGCAATTAGGTTTGCATTAGATTATCCAGAAAGGACGGAAGGTTTGATTCTGTATTGTTCTGCACCACCTCTTATTCAGAAGCCTGATACATATCTTAAATATCAAGGGCCACCAGCCTTTCTGTGTAATAATTATGCTATGTTTTTAATTAGCCCCTTATTTGAACCGATTATGGGAATGGAGTCAAGCACAATTTATAGTATGCTCCCCATCAATATGCGAAATATTGGAGTTGAAATTGATGCTTCAATTACCAATCCTGATATGGCTAAAAACTATGTAAAGTATCCTATTGAAGAGTTACAGGTTCCAACGTTAATATTGCACGCTAAGGATGATAAAATGTCAAATTATTATGATATGAAAAAAGCGGCAGTCCGATTTCCAAATTGCACCTTTGTAACATTTGAAACAGGTGGGCATTTGATGACAGGGCATTCGGAGGAAATAGACAAAGCACTATATAATTTTATTGAGAAATGAGATGTATACAAGGGGAAGGGGTGATAATATGAACTTTAGAATGGCTAATATTGGTGATTTACCACAGCTAAAAATGGTATATGAAAAAATAATCTACAGCATGAATGAAAATAATATTCAAATTTGGGATGAAATTTATCCGTGTGAGTTTTTTTATGATGATATTGAAAATAATTATCTTTATGTTTTAGAGGATAATAAAGAAATAGTTTCTGCTTTTGCTTTATGCCATTCAAATGCAGGAGCAGAATATGTAAAATGGGAGAGCAATCATGACAAAGCATTATATATTGACAGGTTTGGGGTCAACATCAACTATTCACGAAAAGGAATTGGCAGTATAATGATTAATAAGGCGATTGCCCTTGCAAGAGATATGGAGGCTAAATACCTAAGACTTTTTGTTGTCGATACAAATAAACCCGCTATAAATCTTTATATAAAAAATGGCTTTAAAAGAGTTGATGGTGTCTATAATGAAATAATTGACGATGACCTCATATTACATGAATTGGGATTTGAAATAAAAATATCAATATGATATAAAGTTGGAATGAGAAGTAAAGTATAAATAGGAGTACCCCAGAATGGATAAGAACGTATAGAAGAATTACAGGGGGAATGCAAATGTGGGTAATTATAAAATTGTTAAAATACAGGAAGAATCAGAAGTAAGAAACCATGTAGCTAACTGGTTTCACAGTAGATAGAATGTTCCAGTTGAAGCATATCTTGAAAGCATTGACAAGTGTTCAAAAAATGAAAAGGCTATCTCACAATGGTATGTAGTAATGTTGGGGGATAAAATAATAGGTGGACTTGGTGTAATAGAAAATGATTTTTATGATAGAAAGGATTTAATACCTTTCCACTAAGGGAGGACTATCTACTTGTGACATCATTATCATCGCTTCAAGACATGTAGAATTCATAATCCTGTTACAAAGAAAAGATAAATACTCAAAAATTTAATAAGATAATATTTACGAAAGCTCAAAAAAAGACATACGATTAATCTTTTGAATACCTTATAAAATGAACCGACGAAAGGAGTATTAAAATGTACTATAAGACAACTTATACATCACCTGTGGGTTTAATTACACTTGCGTGTGACGGAGATAATATTATTGGTGTATGGAATGAAGGACAAAAATATCATGGTTCTAATATATCCACAGAAATGACAGTAAAGGACGATATACCAGTATTAGAAGTAGCAAAAAAATGGCTGGATAGATATTTTACAGGTAAAAATCCTGCTATTTCTCAATTACCGTTAGCTCCTATTGGTGGAGAATTTCGGCAAATTGTATGGACGATTTTATGTCAAATACCATATGGAGAGGTAACTACTTATGGTGAGATTGCGAAAATAGTAGCATCTAAAATGAACAAGAAAACTATGTCGAGTCAAGCGGTAGGAGGTGCTGTTGGACACAATCCTATATCTATTATTATCCCCTGTCATAGAGTTGTAGGGACAAATGGTAGTTTGATAGGTTATGCTGGTGGCATTAACAAGAAAGTGAAATTACTTGAACTAGAAGGTGTCGATATGTCCCATTTGTTTGTTCCCACAAAGGGAACTGCACTCTAAAATAATTTGACTATGATTTTTGTTTGAATTGTCAAAGGACGTTAGAGGTGATTTGGAAATAGGAATAATTGTGTTTGTGAAATATCTGAAAGAGATTATTTACGAGATAGATGAATTTCCTACACAATATAACGCAAATTTAGTATGGGGGAGTAGAAATGAAAATATTTGAATTCAGGCCAATTGATATTTATGATGTACCTGCAATGGTTGAGCTGTTAATATGCAGACAAAGTCTTGAGAGTAAGATATTCCCATTCCTGAAAAACAGCTGCCTCAATACAAAACATATCACGGATTTACTTAAAAAATTGTTCATTAATAATAAAGTAATTGGGATAGGTGCATTTGTTAATGATGAACTAGTAGGTTATATAATAGGAAAAATAAAGATTGATAATGGAAGAGGCAAGCATATCTGGGTACCCTATGAAGGGATTGCAATAAGAAAGGACCAACCCTCAGAACTCATAAGGAATCTATATGCAAAGGTTTCCATTCTGTGGCTCGAACAAGGCTGCTTTAGTCATTATACTTTAATACCTATTGGAAATCAGGTGTACTATGATGCCTTTCTGCAATTAAGCTTTTTTATCCAGCAAGTACATGGGATAATGAATATTGCAGATTATAAGCCTTTTGAAAATGTATCTGATGCAGATATTAGACTTGCCAATAAAATGGATAGTGAAGCAATGGGTAGAATGTCTAGCATAATCTACTCATATCAAAATTCAGCACCTGTATTTGAACCTGTCTTACCTGACAATTTATTAAAGATAAAGGAGGGGTATAGAAGGATAGTAGAGGATGATGAAGCAATTATTATTATTGCGGAAAAAGATATGAAGGAATTAGGGTTTCAAGTATATGAGCCCATTACTTCAGACTTCATGGCACCTGACGATGGAGTAGAGTTAAGTATTGCAGGTATTTACCCTTCTCAAATGAGAAGTGGTGTTGGTAAAAAATTAATGAATGAAGGCATCAGAATTGTGAAAGAAAAGGGATATAATAACATAACAATAGATTGGAGAATAACTAATCTCGCCTCTTCAACATTTTGGTTCAAGTGTGGATTTAGGCCAATAGCTTATAGAATGGTTAGATACATCGACCATAATTTTGTATGGGAAAAAATTAAGGATATTAAGGTGACAAACAAATGAAATTCTTTCTCTATATTAAAGAGAACTTATATTCTATGTAAGGAGGATAAGCATGAAAAACTTTCAAAGAAAAGATCTGATGTTTTCGTTATGTGGTTTGAATTGTGAACTTTGCACTATGAAATTGGATAGTTACTGTCCAGGTTGTGGTGGAGGTGCAGGTAATCAGGGTTGTGCTATTGCCAAGTGCAGTTTACAGCACGGAGACATTGAATATTGTTATCTATGCAGTGAATATCCTTGTGAAAAGTACAAAGGCATAGATGAGTTTGATTCTTTTATTACCCATCGTAATCAACTTAAAGATATGAAAAAATCACAGAAAATAGGTACAGAACAATACAATGCTGAATTAATAGAAAAATCCGAGATACTAAAACATTTGCTCGCAAACTATAACGATGGACGTCGAAAAAGCTTTTTTGGTATAGCTGTAAACCTTTTAGATTTGCATGGTCTAAAAAATATTATAGAACAAATCAATTCCAAGACTGCATATGAAAACTTAACCCTAAAAGAACGAGCAAATGTTGCAGTAACAGTTTTTCAAACTGTTGCAGGACAGAAAAATATTGTCTTAAAGCTTAATAAAAAGCATGCAAAGAAGTCATGCTAAATCGTTCTGTTTTTGTTGAGGGCAGGAGTTAGATATGTAATACTGGAAGTAATGCCGAAGCAAATAAATGATTCATGATAGTGTGAAACATACAGAAGATGAAATGGTATATTACAAGTTCATGGTATCATAAGGACAATTTAAGAAATGCAAACTGAATATTGAAACATAAAAAGGATTCATGCTTATTAGCATGATTCTTTTTATGTTTCCATTTGAATTTTGGTCATTTTTGCTATTAGCATGAAAAATCAGATCTGCAATTGAAGCAGTGGAGTTTATCTTCTCACTGTATCCGTATATAAAAGCATTTGATTTCTGACCATTTCTGCAAGGGTAGGGGAAACTTGCTCCAAATGCCATAAGACGGTACACTGGGTATTAGGCTGGGCATTCACAAGTCCCGATGCAATATTATTTGCAAGGTTCTTTTTCTCTACTGCAGAAAAGGACTCATATCTTTGCGTCGCTTGTGTAAAATTGTCTGGGTTTGGGATTTCGGCACGCATAATTTCACCAGCGACATATCTGCCATTTCCACTGGATACCATAGATGCAGGAGACCAGTTTGGCTGTTTGTTGACAGGGATATTACGATAATCAGGGCCCAGTCTGTGACGCTGTGCATCTGAATAAATAAAAGTACGTCCCTGTAACACCTTGTCATCTGAAAATTCAAGACCAGGAAGTAAATTTGCTGGATTAAAGGCTAATTTTTCTACCTGCTCAGCATAATTTTCTGGATTGTAATTTAAAACCATTCGTCCAACGGGTAAAAGGGGATATTGGGCTTCATCCCATACTTTAGTATCATCCAAAGGGTCAAAGGGAAGTAGCTTTGCATCTTCAGGATTCATAAGCTGCACATACAACTCGTACTCCACAGCCTTTCCTTTTGCTATACTGTCATATAGGTCGCGTCCAGCGATATCAGGGTCTTGGCATGCCAGTCGTTGAGCCTCCTGCTGGTCAATATATTCTGTTCCTGCCATAGGGAGCCAGTGGTATTTCACATAGTTGCGAACACCTTGTGCATTTCGCCAGACATAGGTACTCACACTATATCCCTTGATATGACGAAGACTCTTTACAGTTCCTAAATCTGAGAAAAACCATATCAGCATATTTGTTGCCTCTGGGTATTTCGCAAACAAGCTCCAAAGCCTTTCAGGGTCAGGGAGATTATTCACTGGTGAAGGCGAAAGATGACTAATTATATCTGGTACACGAATAGCATCCCGTACAAAAAAGACAGGGAGATGATTACAGAGTAAATCAAAAATTCCTTCATCTGTATAAAACCTAGTGCTGAATCCCCGCACATTTCTTAAGGTGTCAGGCGTTCCCTGATTGCTTGCAGCAAGAGAGAAGCGCACCGCTACTGGTACCTGTTGATTAGGCATTTGCAAAAATCCAGCTTTTGTATATTCTTTCATTGAGTGAGTAGTGTAAAAATATCCAAAAGCACCATATCCTTTTGTATGAATACGTCTTGGCAGTGTAGTTGAGAATACAAAGGTTTCCAAGGTTTCATGTAGAGCAGTGTCTTGAACAAGAACAGGACCTCGCACACCTACCGTCTGGGAATGGGATGCGTTTGGAAAAGATGATTGAGATTGGTTGTGATTGTTGTACATTTATAATCCCTCCAAGTGTGTTAAAAACACGAAAATAATAAAATAATATAATAAAGTGTATTCTTAATTTTCATGTATTATGCCATTTTGTACTTGTATGCTTCAATTTTCCACATACCGACACATCAGATGTCAGGTATTTATTTGTTGAAAGCAAGAAGACAGCAGGGAAGGTCATTTTCGAGAAAAATGTTTTTTCAAGAATTGTTTTTCAGCATTAGAAAATACTTGATACTTCTTCCATGCAATATTCAAATGTGCTTCCAGAGATTTAAAACAGAGATTACTGGCACTGGTGGTGTATACTAGCTTATCCAAACATAAAGCGTAACCGATACCTTCCAATAAGTGTAGCATTATAAATTAGGTTATAGGTAGCTACAATATTAAGTTTTTCAAAATCATTACCAAACTATCCTGATATTTCATTTCCAGAAAGAGCTTGTCTAGAGCAGATCAGTGGTATATCATATAGATTCTCTGGTCTAATGCTGTCCAAATTAGACAGTGGGCTATCTTTTTTCATTAGCAGATCCCATGTATCAGTTGTAGGGAGAGGAGATGCAGATAGTCATAATTTTGGATATTAGCTGTCTCAATAAGAACTCCAAAGTCCAGTAAGCCTTTATCTAAACGTTAAGTTACATCATCTACATTTCTACTGTACAAATGATATTGAATGTGAGGAGCTTCTCTTGAGTTTATTTACGACCTTTGCAATGAGGCGCATTGAATCTGTTTTGCCTCCGCCAATGTAGGCATCTCCACTGATTACTTCATCGTATTACTAATTTCTTATTCGGTTTTCTACAAGCTCCATAATTTCCTGTACCAGTTTACGAAGCAACACTTTTTCTTCTGTAAGTGTAATTCTTCTATTACCACGTCATATTTATTATTCTTCCAAAGCATGTTGAAGCCGTAAAATGACTTGTGAGGTAGTGAAAAGATTAAAAAAATCGATCATCACTACTAACAAAATTATGAGATGATAATTTAATATGTATAACAAATTTAAATTGGTCGTCTACTAAAATAAACACTAGTATACATTTAAAATATTTAGAAAAATAAAAAGTTAAATAACTCGCTATTATAGGATTTTTATCTCCTTTAACGCTGTCTATTAGTATAATTAGCTAGACCAATTTCAATATGAAATATTTGGTTTTGCCATAGGAAATTTCATTGCACAAAATTGGAATAATCTCATAAGTATAAAGTATAGATTGTAAAATTCTGTTTAACTGAAAGGAGTTTTTGCATGAATAATAATAAAAATTTATCTGATTCAATTTCATCTATTAATAATGATGATGCCAATAGAGTTAAAATAAGAGCAACTAATTTTAATAATTCATGGAATCAATGGTGTAATCTATGTCCACGGTGTAATCCATGTCCACCGACTTGCATACCATGCCCTGCCGGTCCACCAGGTCCCATAGGCCCAGCAGGTCCAGCAGGAGCACAAGGTCCAGCAGGTCCGGCAGGTCCACAAGGTTCAGCAGGTGATATAGGTCCGGCAGGTCCACAAGGTTCAGCAGGTGATATAGGTCCAGAAGGTTCAATGGGTCCAGCAGGTCCAGCAGGAGCACAAGGTCCAGCAGGTCCGACAGGTCCACAAGGTTCAGCAGGTGATATAGGTCCAGAAGGTCCAATGGGTCCAGCAGGTCCAGCAGGAGCACAAGGTCCGGCAGGTCCGGCAGGTCCACAAGGTTCAGCAGGTGATATAGGTCCAGAAGGTCCAATGGGTCCAGCAGGTCCAGCAGGAGCACAAGGTCCGGCAGGTCCACAGGGACCACCAGGTCCTACTGGAGAAGTCGTTTTGGCCTTTGGATCTTTAAGAGGAAGTAGTGTAGAGACACCTGGAGAAACTTTTGAACCAGTACCATTTAGTGTGGTTGGACCTTTATCAGATACTATTACAGTAAGTCTATCAGGCAATGAATTAGTTGTAGGAGAAAGTGGAATTTATCAAATAACGATATCTGTTAATGCTGAAGCCACTGTTAATCCAGATTCAGATCAACCATATCTAGAGGCTATTATTACTGTCAATGGTACACCAATTTTTGGTGATACTACTACTTTTTTTAAAATATCTAATAGAAGTAGTTCAACGTTTATTGTTCAAGCCTCTTTAACAGTAGGAGATGAAGTAGGAGTAAGTATTAGCACGGATTTTCCTGTTTTAGGTTATATGAATCGCTCTTTAACTATTGTTCAATTAAGTAATTAAATGATTATCATCAATATTAATGGGGTAAAACTAAAATAAAATTGTTAAGTATATTATCAATCATAGAATTCGAGAACAGTTATTAGTATCTTTTTTGCTTTATTACTTCTCTCTGAAACTATGAATGTAAATAAGTACTAATATAAATATTAATTAGTTTCACGATCCTATTAAGTTGCTTTCGATATAGATATTAGATAATATATATTTAAGGATTTATAGAGTACCATCAGTCAAGGAAATGAAAAAGCATAGGTTTCTGACTATGATTAGTCTGTGAAACTATGCTTTTTTCATGTTAACACATTTAAGATAGATTAAAATAACAATTACTTTTAACTATAAGGTAAAGTTAATGGGTATGTTTCCTAGGATACCCGTTGTGGGATCCATAATCTCATTATAAAAGAAAAATAGCTAAATTATTGTAGAAATAAGTAAAAGAAATATGTTACAATTGCGAAAGTTAGTAAAACTTTATTATATAATAAAATGAGAGAATGTGAGATGAGAGGAATGGAAAAGTAGTATCATTAAATACTAGGAGGCATGGGTATGACAAATATTGAGACTAAGAGATTTGAAAAGATTTTTAATAAATTTACAAACTCAAAGAAAATTAATGAAGGAATTTTGCTGATAGAAAACACAAATGGAGAGTTCTCACTTTGCAAAGGGTATGGTGGGAAGGGATTAAACTCACCATTTCTTATGGCAAGTATCACAAAGTTATTTACCACTACTTGTATTTTAATATTATTGGAACAGGGGAAATTATCCTTAAATGATAAAATATCTGAGTATTTTGATGAAAATATTATAAAGGGAATTCATGTTTATAATGGTAAGGATTACTCTTTGGAACTAACAATATCGGATTTACTGTTTCAAACAAGTGGATTGCCAGATGTATATTTAGAAGGAAAAGACAGTTTGAAGAATAAAGTCCTTCTAGAGGACTTTTATATTACTTTCAGTGATATGATAGATAGGGTTAAGAATTTAAAACCTCATTTTGAAGCAAGAAAGAAAGGCAAAGCTTATTATGCAGATATTAACTTTGATATACTAGGTGAAATAATTGTAATGGTAAGTGGTTTCAAATTATCACAGGCATATAAAAAATATATTTTTGAGCCTCTTGGGCTATCTCATACATATCTTTCAGAAAATGAAAATAATAGGATACCTCAAGTCTATTATATGAATCAAGTCATCCATCGTCCTAAACTCGTGATTAGCAGCGGTGCAAGTGGAGGATGTATTACTAATGCTTATGAATTAATGATATTTATAAAAGCATTCTTTGGAGGAAAATTGTTTAATAAAAATATTTTCAATAGCTTATCAATTTATAATAAGTTGCAGTTCTCCATGGGACCAATTTATTATGGAGGGGGGTATATGCAAATTCCCTTAAATGGAGTGAACAATTTTTTTATGGGAAAAGGTGAATTGGTTGGTCATTCTGGATCAACAGGTTCATTTGCTTTTTATTATCCTATGAGAGATCTATTCTTTGTAGGGGATTTAAATCAGATGGCTAATCCGTCACTTCCAATTAGGATATCAATGCAGCTTGCTATGGCAGCAAAATAAATACATATAATATCTTATCTCAACCAAGGATATACTAGGTCGTACAGTATCTTTATTGTCACCTCGAGGCATATAGAAACAGTTTGCCTGTTGAAACTAGCATAAATCTTGATAAATATGAGTTCTGCCGGAGATCTTCTGAGAATGAGGATACTTTATCACAAAGAATAGTAGGTAGGTCATTGGTATTACACTCGGATAATGGAAGTCCTATAAAAGCAGTTACAATATATTTAATGAATTTAGTAGACATTAAAATGTTAGACAAGTAGGAGGTATTACTGAGCTGATTAAGGAAAAGATATAACTATAAGTCTTAAAATACTTGAAATAAGTTTGATAGATAAGATTGATAAGAAGTATAGGGGTTCAAAAACTCTGATTATTAGATATAGAAAGAAGGGGGATATATGCAGACAAAAATTTTAGTAGTTGAAGATGAAAAAGAAATTGCTAACTTAATCGAATTGTATCTAAAAAATGAAAATTTTATAGTGTTCAAATGTTATACAGGAGCAGAAGCAATGAAAGTTATAGAAACTGAACAATTGGATATGGCTATTTTAGACATCATGCTTCCAGATATAGATGGATTTTCCATTTGCCAAAAAATACGGGACTCTTATAATTTTCCAATCATTATGTTGACTGCAAAAGATGAAGAAATAGATAAAATCACAGGTTTGACATTAGGTGCAGATGATTATATTACAAAGCCATTTCGACCACTCGAGCTAGTAGCCCGGGTAAAGGCTCAATTAAGGAGGTTCACGAAATACAACCAATTAGACAAATTTCAAAAAGAAAACATAATTTCTATAGGAGGTCTAGTGGTGGACAAAGATAATCATGAGTGTTTTTTAAATGAAAAACCATTGTCTTTGACTCCTACAGAGTTTTCAATTCTATGGGTTTTATGTGAGAACAAAGGTCAGGTCGTAAGCTCTGACAAGTTATTCCACGAAGTTTGGGGGGATAAATATTTTAGCAGCAGTAACAACACTATTATGGTTCACATTAGACACTTAAGAGAAAAAATGAATGATTCAGCTGAAAATCCAAAATATATCAAAACTGTATGGGGAGTTGGCTATAAAATTGAAAGTTAATAAAACCAGAAAAAATGATTATTCAGTATTCAAACGAAAATTATTTTTTAAAGTATTCATATTTATTTTAGTTAGTATTGGATTTTTAATATTATTAAGTGCAATATTTCGAGGAAAATTTGGTAATTGGATTGTCGGTTTTTTACAAAAGACATTTAACTTGTCTTATTATGATGCATTGACTATCCACCAATATACATTCCGTAATAACATGGATATTATTATGCTAGTTTTAATGGTTATTTTTTCATTAATCATTTTCCGATTTGCTATTTCTCGGATTACAAGATATTTTGATGAAATCGCTGAAGGTATGGATGACTTAATGAAAGGTTCAGATAAGGAAATTGAACTATCTCCAGAAATGAGTTTTTTGGAAACCAAACTAAATATGTGCAGACATATTCTAGAAAAGAGAGAAAGAGATGCAAAACAAGCGGAACAAAGAAAGAATGATTTAGTTGTTTATCTTGCACATGATATAAAGACTCCACTTACTTCAGTTATCGGATATTTAGATTTAATGTCAGAAATACCAGATATGCCAACTGAACAAAGGGCAAAATATATGGAAATTACTTTAGAAAAAGCAAATCGCCTTGAAAAACTTATCAATGAATTTTTTGAAATTACTAGATATAATCTTCAAACCATTGTATTAGATAAAAAAGACTTTAATCTATCCTATATGTTATTTCAAATGGCAGATGAGTTTTATCCAATGCTTTCTGAAAAAAAGCAAGAGGTTATAGTAAATGCAGAAGACGATATTATGCTTTGTGGCGATTCAGATAAACTGGCGCGAGTATTTAATAATGTATTTAAAAATGCAATTGCATATGGTGATAAAAATAGTAAAATTATAATAGACATTTATAAACAATCACAGAATGCAGTTGTAACCTTTAAAAATTATGGAAAAAGTATTCCGCCGCAAAAACTGGATAGTATATTTGAAAAGTTTTATAGACTAGATGAATCTAGAGGAACGGATACCGGCAATTCTGGGCTAGGTCTTGCTATTGCCAAAGAAATTGTAGTCTTACATGAGGGTGAAATTTATGCAGAAAGCAACGATAATTATACAATATTTCATATAAAGATACCAGGCGTAATCAATAACTAAGAAACATTATTTCTTTATGATATAACAATTCATAAAGGAGTAGTGTTTTTTTATTTTTATTATATTTTTAAATGCCGCAAATATTAAGCAATTCATAAGAGAATCTTAATAAGTCTATAAGCTGTTGTTTATACAAAAAATATTAAATTTTATTAGAATTATATTATAAGACGAGATCATATCTCACATTTAAGGAGGAATTTCAAAATGACAGTGAATAGGCAAAGGTACAAAAGAAAGAAGAGGAAGATAAAATATATTTTTTCAATGCTGTGTGTAGGTGCGGTATTTGTTATAGCCTTATTTTTGCAAGATCATATAATAGGTAAAAATAATCAACAAATAGAATCACCTATAAAAAACCAAGAAACAAGGATTTACGAAGAATCCAATCAGATTATAGTTGATGACTTGTATAGTTCGAATGCTATTCTCATTTCTTTAGATGATAATGAGATATTATTAGATAAATCATCTGATGAAAGAATTTACCCAGCATCTCTTACAAAAATTATGACAGCAATAGTAGCAATTGAAAATCTACCGGATTTAGATGAAGAAATTTATCTGTCAGAGGATATGTTTGAGAAATTATATTCTGAAAATGCTTCTATGGCAGGATTTTTGCCAAATGAAAAGGTACCAGCAATTGACTTGATTTATGGAGTATTATTACCATCTGGGGCAGAAAGTTGTATTGGATTAGCGGATGCAATTGCGGGTTCAGAGAAAAGTTATGTAAAATTAATGAATGAAAAAGCTGAAGAATTGGAGATGAATGACACTCATTTTATTAACTCTACAGGGTTACATCACAGGAATCATTATACTACTGTAAATGATATTGCAAAATTACTGAAATATGCATTACAAAACAATATATTTCGAGAAGTATACACCTCGAAACGATATACTACAAAAGCAACAAATCTTCATTCCGACGGAATTACTTTTCAAAGTACCATGTTCAAAAAAATGGATACAGAAGATATAAATAATGGCACTATTAAGGGTGGAAAGACTGGTTATACGGGAGAGGCAAAATTATGTCTTGCCAGTTTGGCAAAAATAGACGGCAAGGAATATATTTTAGTAACTGCTAATGCTGATGGAAGTCCTTATACAGAACAATTCAATATTTTAGATGCATTTACTGTTTACAATCAGGTTTCCAAAACTAATGATTATTAGAAACATCAAGTGTTTCATGATTAATTTTTAAGATATTAATAAGTAAATGTATATAAAGTTTTGCTAAATGTTATGTTAAAATTTTATATTCAATTTACTAATCTCAGTTATCGTACAAAACAGACTATGGATTTCATTGGTATTTGCTCTCAAGAATGGGGAAAGATGCACAAAATTTGGCATATAAAAAAGTTATCAGCCTATATAAGTTATTGATAATACTAAGAATTACTTTCTGGATTTAGTGTACGATGTTTTGACGGATTTAGCTAAATAGTATTGCTCAGAATATTTTGATGACAAATGATATACAATCGGTATAATAGATGATATAATTAAAGTTAGCTATGTCTAACTATCCTATTTACCGTGGAGGTGTGATATGTACACAAATAAAAAAACAGCAAACTTTTCAAAGAGGGAAATTGTGGCTGCCATCCAAGTTTGGAATCAGTCTGCAATTTCCCTTTTGGATATTCGCCATAACTTAATCTCTTCAGAGGAAGATTTGTATGGCTACCAACTGCCAGTAAGTACATTTGTCTATACCATTGGCGGAAAAGCGGAGGTGTCGCTAGGTGATACCTCATATAGTGTAGAGCGATTCGGTCTGTTCCATGGAGGGAAAGGAACAGAACTGACCATCCATCCTCGATGCGATTGGTTGGAATACTATCTGGTGATGTACAAAGCTGGAGAACCGCCTTTTCATAAAGTAGAATATGTGCAGCTACTAGAACAAGCCAACCCTTTCCAACAACAATATGGATTTGTGCCAGGCAATCCCATTTTTTTTGCGGAAGAACTGCGAAAAATGTATGAGAAGTGGAAAGTTCCTTCACACCTTAATCTATTGTATAGCAAATCCGTCTTTTTTCGATTTGTTTACGAGATCTATGAGGAACTGGAGCAAGGAGATATAAATGTTAAGATAAGAATACCCAATATTGTGCACGTAACTTTCCCAAGTTATAAACTCTATAGGTATTCTTTTTGTTATAATCATTTTGAGGTGATTATAATGACAGAAATAATAATAAACAATATTGAAAATATTAGTGACTTGGCTATGTTTGCTGAATCATATAAGAAAGGATTTTTAAAGTTGAATATATCTAAACTTGCTAAAGAATTAAATAAGGATCGAAAAACGATTAAGAAGTATCTAGAAGGAAAAGTACCTTCAGGCAAAAGAGTAAGAGTTAAGTATCTAGATAAATACAGAGAACTTATAATCAAGTTATTAACTGATAAGTATAGAAGTTTTGACTATATAGATCATTTATATAATTATTTGGTTAGAGAACACCAAATTACATGTAGCAGATCAACTCTAAATAGATATGTAAGAAATGATGAGGAAATAAATTCACTATTTAATAAAAAGAAGACACAAAAATTTTATGAAAGATTTGAAACAAAGCCAGGAGTACAAGCACAGTTTGATTTAAAAGAAAAAGTAAAAATAATATACAAAACAGGTGAAGTAGAAAGAGTAAATGTTGCAACTTTAACACTTGGATTTTCAAGATTTAATGTGCGAGAAATTGTAGTAGATACTAAATATGAGACAATAGAAAGTTTCCTGGCAGGTGCTTTTGAAACTATAGGAGGTGTTCCAGAAGAACTGGTTATTGATAATATAAAGTGCTTAGTAGATAAGCCTAGAACAAAAGATACAGAAGCTATTTTAAATGTAAAGTTTGAAGAATTCTTAAGAGATTATAATATTAAATGTAAACCTTGTATGCCATATCGTCCTGAAACGAAAGGAAAAACAGAAACTCAAAACAAGAAACCATCTCAACTTGAAAATTACAATGGAGTATATAATGATTTACTTGATGTTCATGAAAAATTGAAAATAATAAATGATGAAGATAATAAAAGTATTTCTCAAGCAACAAATATGCCTAGAATAGTTTTATTAAATCAAGAGAAAGGTGACTTTTCGCCCCTTCCACCACGAAGAATCCGAGAAAAATATCACCTTTCCTTAAATCCAGTCGCTGTAACTAAAGATTCGTTAATCTCATATAAATCTAATAAATACTCAGTACCTAAAAGATTAATAGGATTCAAAGTAAATCTAATAGTAAAAAACAGTCAACTCCATATATATTATAACAATAAAATTGTCACTGTACATCAAATATCTAAAAATAAACTATATATAAAGGAATGTCATGACTTACACTATCCTAAAAGAGAAAATAAAGATTACAAAGAGACAAATAGCAAAGAAATTATGATAGAAGAAATGAGGAATATTATATATGATTAATGAAGTTTTAGATCAGCTAACATATCTTAAACTAAAGTCTGCACATGCTTATTTAAAAGAACTGCACATAAATGATAATATATCTTCGAGTGAAATAAAAGGTTTAAATAAAGTGCTTAGAAAAGAAGTTGAGGCAAAAGAAGAAAACAACCGACTATATAATGTGAAAGTAGCAGCATTCCCATTTATAAGGAAAATTGAAGACTATGACTTCTCTTTTCAACCAACAGTCAGCGAAGATAAAATAAAGGAATTAGTTGCATCTAATTTCTATTTAGACGCAACTAATGTAGTCTTTATAGGGAACCCTGGTGTGGGAAAAACACATTTAGCAGTAGCTATCGGATATGAAGTAGCAGTTAAGAGAAATAGTGTTTACTTTATAAAGTTTTCAAGATTAATTCAAAATCTAAAACAAGCCTACAATGAAGGTGCTTTAGAGAAAAAACTAAAATTATATTTTAAATATAAGCTACTAATTATAGACGAAGTAGGGTTCAATGAAATATCACCTTTAGAATCTAAGATATTCTTTCAACTAATAGACATGAGATATACAAAGAGATCTACAATATTTACAAGCAATATTACATTTGATAAGTGGCCAAGCATATTAGGGCAAGATGAAATGATAACTAAAGCTATCCTAGATAGAATATTGCATTACTCATATTTATTTAATATTACAGGACCATCCTATAGAATTAAAGATAAATTAAAAATGAATAAAAGTGAGGAGTCTTAATTGCACAGAAATGAGGAATTTTAACTTGACATTTATAGGAGATATTCGCATTTTTGAATCGGATGTTGTGAAGATGGCTATTCGATACCTGGACAAGTGCTATTCAGAGCCTATTGTTATTCAGGAAATGTGTGAAATGCTGGGGGTCAGTTATAGCCATTTCCACAGAAGTTTCAAGCAAAAGATTGGTAAAAGCCCACAGGAATATCTGATTAATACCCGATTGACAGCAGCCATGGAGTTACTCCAAAACAGCCGGACATCTATTCGGAAAATTGCCGATTACTGTGGTTTTCAAGATGAACGCAATCTACAACGGATGTTTTCAAAGAATATCGGCATAACGCCTAATGCCTTTAGAGAGAAGATGTCGTACGATATGAGAGATGGTGTCCTTGAAAATCTCATTATTTTTCCCTATAATGAGAAATGTCAAGTTAGTCTTGGCGAACTCAAAGGGAAAGGAGTAACTAATATGTTTAAACAGATGAGAAGCAAAGGGGTTGTAGCAGCAGCTTTATCGCTGATATTACTACTTTCGGCTTGTAGCACTATACCAACGGATAGTGGCGTAACGAATTATATACCAAATTCAGAGGTGACAACACAAGCATCAGAAATGGAAGATACAGAGCCTATAGAAGAAGGAACGAGAACTATCAGCACGGCTATGGGTGATGTGGAGGTGCCAGTGAGTCCGAAGAGGGTAGTCGTAATCTTTGTTCAAGGTGATTTGTTAGCACTTGGCATAACACCTGTGGCAACATCATTTAATACTGGTGCCGCCTTCGAAAATGAAGCACAAGAGATTAGTGTGATAGATGCGTTTTCTATTAACGAAGAAGAAATTATGGCATTAGATCCTGATTTGATTTTATGGGATACACAAGATGAGTCAATCTATCAATCTCTTTCAAAGATTGCGCCTACAATAGCGTGTAACTATTTTGCAATGAACTACCAAGAAAGACTTCGTTTTTTAGGAGAAATATTCAATTGTTCTGAAAAAGCAGAGGAACTGATTCAGGCATTCGAAAGCAAGATTAAGGATGCAAAACAAAAACTTGCAAACGAAGGATTGAGTGATAAAAGCGTATTGTGCATTGAAAAGCGAGAGGATGTTCTGTCGGCATCTTGGCTGGGACGAGGGGCACCGCTAATGTACGATTTGTTAGGTTTTAATATTCCTGAAAAACTGCAAGAAGCAATGAAGGATAGCAAAAATGCCCATGCAGGTGGTGTCAAGTTATCATATGAAGTAATAAATGAATATGCAGGTGATTTTATTCTTGTAAATGGTGCTCTGGGTGATTTTGGAAACAATAATGTATGGAATAGTGTTCCGGCAGTGAAGGGAGATAGAGTAATTTCAGCTCCCAGTAATATGTTTTGGTTTAATGATATTATATCCATGAATGCCCAGATTGATTTAATTCTTAATGCTATATTAGAAATCGAATAATTCATGTGTAAGTATAGAATAGAGATAAATTAGCATGAATACCTTATGAATTACAGGATCTATGTTAGACACTTATCTGATGGGTGGAAAATATACTCTCTGTGAGGTTGCACTTGCTATGGGTTTCTATGATGAATTTTCATTAATTATATAAAAAAGAGCCTGAAATTACAGTTAAGTACTATGTTTTCAGGCTCTATATTAATTAATTTAATTAGAGATTTTTTCAGTAGTTCTGATTACATCCCTATTCTTTTATTACTGGTTTATTTTTATCTCTTTCCATTAAGAATTTTATACAGTACAATCCTGCTAATCCTACTAATCCATATACAATTCTGCTTAAAAATGCGTCTTGTCCTCCGAAAATTGTAGCAACTAAATCAAATTGGAATAATGCAATCAATCCCCAGTTTAATGCTCCTATTATTACTAAAACTAAGCCTAGTGTATCCATTATGTTTCTCCTTTCAATTTTTATTAATTTGTAAATATTGCTATAATCTTAATATCTCCTATTTTTAAAAAAATAAACAATATAAATTACAAAGTTATAATGTAATTTTACATATTGGGGCCTTTATTACATCTCATCAAATATAAAACCAATTTTTTATTGACCTAGATCAAATACTTATTAAGGAAATTATGTTAGAATGTATTCATAAAGTTAAGATAAAAATGCGGGAAAAAATTATTTTAAAAATACAAATAAAATAAAAAGTTTTGATCTAAATCAAGGTTTAATAGAATGGAATGGGATAATATATAGCTATAAAAAAGATTTAAAAGAAATGAAACTATAAAATTTTAAGGGGAGATTATATTATGAAAAAATTTAGCGAAGTTGTAGACCAAAATCTAGGAAGATTAGAACAATATGTACCAGTAGTAGCAAAGGTTCATGGTGGAACTCATCCAGAATTCCATGATGTAAAAAAATTGTTTGATAAAATCAGCGAAAAAATTAAAAATATAAAATCAGAAAAGCCAAATTTAGATAATGAATTGAAACAATTACGTGAAATTACAAAAAACTATACAGTTCCAGATGATGTATGTGAAAGTTATGAATCAGTATACAATATGTTAGAAGAATTAGATAAATCATATAAGGCTTAAAAAGAGAGGTTTATTAAAAGCTCTATCTTCCATTATTAGCAATAAATTATATAATTAAATAAAATAGAATTGTTCTATTAACGTAAAGTCAAAAAATAATAAATAAAAATTGTTAAATCGGGAGGGATAAAGATGCAAAAAAACATTTTAAAAAAGAAGAATCTAATCACTTTAATAAGTGGGATTCTAATAGCCATTGCTTTTACTAGTAAATGGACAACAGGAACTACGGATATATTTATTTGGTCATTGGTCATAGCTTCCATTTTAGGTGCAGTGCCAATAGTTATTCAAGCATATCAAGCATTGAGGGTAAAAGTAGTAAGCATAGATGTTTTAGTTACAATAGCAATAGCAGGGGCATTTTTGATACAAAACTTTGAAGAATCAGCAATTGTTACATTTCTATTCTTATTCGGTGCTTATTTAGAGCAACGCACATTAAATAAAACTCGTTCAGCCATAAAAGAATTAACAGAAATGGCACCAGAAAGTGCACTAAAACAAATGGAAAATGGGGAGTTTGAAGAAGTTGAAGTGGATGATGTGGACGTAGGTGATGTTTTGCTAGTAAAAACTGGTGCAAAGGTTCCTGTTGATGGTACAGTTTTAACTGGTGAAGGTAGTATTAATGAATCAAGTATTACGGGAGAATCTATTCCAGTTGGAAAGGAAAAAGGCTCAAATGTATTTGCAGGTACAATTTTAGATAATGGAACTATTCAAATTATTGCCGATCGTGTAGGAGAAGACACAACCTTTGGTAAAATCATTGAATTGGTAGAGGAAGCACAAGACTCAAAATCAGAAGCAGAACGTTTTATAGACCGTTTCTCCAAATATTATACACCAGCAGTTCTTGTAATAGCATTTATAGTATGGCTATTCTCTCGAAATGTTGAATTGGCTATTACTATTCTAGTTCTAGGTTGTCCAGGAGCTTTAGTTATTGGTGTACCAGTATCTAATGTTGCAGGTATAGGAAATGGAGCACGCCATGGAGTATTGCTAAAAGGTAGTGAAGTAATTAGAGATTTCAGTAGATTGGATACAATTGTATTCGATAAAACAGGCACACTAACTGTAGGAAACCCATCTGTAGCAGAAAAAGAATACTATGGGGATAATATTGATGAGGCTTTAGGATATCTTGCAAGTGTTGAACGTGAATCTGATCATCCATTGGCAAAAGCAGTATTAGAGGAAATTGGTGAAACCCCATTAGGGGTAGTTGAAAATACAGAAGTTGTAAAAGGTGGTGGCATTGTAGCCAGTGTTAATGGCCATAGAATTGCTGTTGGCAATGTTGCTTTAATGGAAAGAGAAAATGTTGAACTAAATGAAAAAGCCAA
Organism: Tissierella pigra; assembly: GCF_018917845.1. Lineage (NCBI taxonomy): Bacteria > Bacillati > Bacillota > Tissierellia > Tissierellales > Tissierellaceae > Tissierella > Tissierella pigra. Next base: position 2,167,021 of record NZ_JAHLPJ010000001.1, on the reverse strand, counting down.
AGCTGATGTAGCTGGTTTCGAAAAAAAGGGAAATTCACTTGTATTAACTTCTGTTGATGGGAAACTGAAAGTATTGATGGGGGTTCGTGACCAGATACGTCCAGGAGTTAAGGGAGAATTATTAAAGCTAAAGAAGTTAGGTGTAAAAAACCTTATTATGCTATCAGGTGATAACCAGGGAACTGTTGATGTGGTTAGCCATGAGCTAGGGTTAACTGAAGCCCATGGAAATATGTTGCCAGAAGAGAAATCAGCATATGTTAAGAAATTAATTGAAGAAGAGGGGCAAATAGTTGCTTTTGTTGGAGATGGTGTTAATGATAGTCCTTCACTGGCCCTAGCAAATATCGGTATAGCTATGGGAAATGGTACAGATGTAGCTATCGAAACATCAGATGTTGTTTTAATGAATTCAGATTTTAGTCGTTTACCACATGCCTTAGGATTAGTAAAAGCAACAGCTAGAAATATGAAACAAAACATTGTCATTGCTGTAGGAGTTGTATTAATATTATTAGCCAGTGTATTATTCAGTGAATGGATGAATATGTCCATAGGAATGTTAGTACATGAAGGCAGTATCTTAGTAGTTATTCTGAATGGTATGAGATTATTAAAATATAAACTAAGATATTAAAATAAAAGAAAAAAATTGACTTAGGTCAAAGATTTAATTAATAAAATATGGTAATATTAAATTATAGGATAGAAGTTAAAGGAAACCAATAATAAAATAATGAAGGGAGATAATATTATGAAATCAGCAACAATACAATTAGAAACCTTAACATGTCCATCATGTATGCAAAAGATTGAAGGTGCACTTAAAGGTTTAGATGGTATAGATCAAGATACAGTAAAGGTATCATTTAATTCAAGCAAAGCAAAATTAGATTTTGACGAAGAAAAAATCTCAATAGATGAAATCGAAGATTCTATTAATAGAGTTGGTTACGAAGTAATTAAATCAAAAGTTAAATAGATAATATAAATTAATATGTGATTTAGCGAAAAAATTCTCTTTCTCGCACAAATCAAAATAAGATTTAAGCTAGAAAGAGAGTTTTTATGGGTACATTATCAAAAGAAGTATTAAGAGAGATGATTATTGAAGGTAATTTTATTGTAAGTAATATATAAGTAAATAATAGAAACCCTATTGCTAATTAAAGCAGTAGGGTTTCTATTATCAGTATGATTTAATCTTTTGAATGTGGATTAAGTCATATCTTTATTATAAGCAATGTATATTTCTATATTCACTAGGTAATATATTTGTACTTTCCTTAAAGACTTCTGTAAATCTACTTTGACTAGGATATCCTAGTTGTTTTGATATATCCTTGATACTCATAGTATTATCTTTTAATAATGTTTTAGATTTTTCTATTTTATTTAATTTAATAAATTCGGAAATAGTTAGATTATTTACTTTTTTAAACTGTGTTTGTAGCTTAGTTTTTCCCATAAAGAACTTTTCACAGAGTTCCTTTTGGGATATATTTCTATCTAAATTGTTTAATATATATTTATTTATGTCTTTAATTTCTTGATATTCTTTATTAGATACATATATGTTTTCTTCTTCTACTTTAGCTAAAAGAAGTGCTACGGCTTCAGTAACTTTACTTTCGTAGAAAAGTTCTGCAGAAAGTCCAATTCCCTTAAAACTTGTTATTTCTTGAAGAAGTATCATCATTTCATAGAAATCTGTATCACTCTTAAAAGTTAAAAGGGCATTTTTTAAATAGTTTTTTTCCAAACCAAATCTCTTAGTAAGTTCTTCATAATATTTGGGATAGATTTCTATAGAAATAGAATATACAGGAGTATTATTTTTTATAAGTGCACATATTCTATTTTCTCCATATAAAAATCCATTTATGGAATTGTTTCTTATATTTAACTTAGAATCTAAAAAATCACCTGTAATATCTATATTATATGAGATACTCAAATATTTAGGATCTTCGTCTACATACATATCTGTTGAAAAATAAAAGTCATTAAAGAAATAAAAATCATGAATACTTATGGCAAAAAGGCCCTTATAATCATATAGCCAATAACCACCCTGCCCTATCTTTTTATTTAAATTAAAATATTCCCCATTTCTATAACATGGATTTTCTTTTTTTATAAATCCAAAACCTTTTAATTGTTCTTTTCTAATTTCACTACAATCCATAATATCACCTATACATTTTGAACTTTTAATTATCTATTTAAGTCGTACTAACTCTTAAACTATTGTTTTAGAAATTGAAAAATTATATTATTGATAATGACTATCAACAATATAACATAATATAAATACTTTTACAAGGAGGATAATATGAAAGAGATTAACAGAAGACTTAAGATTTTGTTAAATTGGGCTAAGGAAGATAAAAAGTATATATATCTTTCTATCTTATTGGGATTTTTGGCAGGTCTTTTAATAATGGTTCCTTATATGGGAATTTACAATCTAATAAACACCATATATACAGGAACACTTACAAAAGATATATTACTTAAATTGAGTATATCTGTCTCAGTATCTATTTTAGTTAGATATACTTTATTTACCATTGCAGAAATACTTTCTCATAAAGGAGCGTATAATACACTTTTTAAAATTAGAAAAAAATTGATAAGTCATATGTCAGAAGTACCTTTAGGAGAACTAAATAGTAAAAACAGAGGTGAGATAAAGAAAATATTAAATGAGGATATAGAGAAATTGGAATTATTCTTAGCTCATCATTTACCAGAAGTGGTGATGTATTTGACAGGGCCATTAGCAGTTTTTGTTTATTTGTTCAATGTAAACATGGGATTAGCTCTTATAACACTTATACCTTTACCAATAGCATTTTATTTTCAGGTAAAGATGTTTAAAGATACAGGAAATTATATTTTAGAAATAAATGATGTAAGTAATAATTTAAACTCTACTATGATTGAGTATATTACAGGAATGAGACTTATTAAGTCTTATAATATGACTAGTTCATCTTTTAGTAAGTACAAAGAAGCTTGTCATGAGAAGTCAAGATTGTGGAAAAAAATATCTTCCATTATGGGGCCTAATTTTGCATCCTTTACAATTTTTATAGAATTTGGATTACTTATTTTGATACCAATTGCAGGAACATTATTTTTAAAAGAAGTTATATCACCAAGTATTTTTATATTATTTTTATTAGTAGGTTCTCTTTATTTAACAGAAATAAGACCACTTTTAGAAATAGGGGGGCATTTTTCACAAGTGCTATCTAGTGTTGATAAAATAGAGGAAATTTTAAACTTAGAAGTCTTTGTTGGAGGAAGTAATAATTTTCCCCAAAACAATACAATAGAATTTAATAAAGTTAATTTTTCATACACAGGTGAAGAAAAGATTTTGAAAAACATAAATATTTCCATAAATGAAGGTCAGAGGACAGCGATTGTAGGACCATCTGGTTCTGGTAAGTCAACGATACTTGGTTTAGTAGCAAGATTTTATGATGTTGACTCAGGAGAAATATTAATAGGAAAAGAAAATATAAAATCCATTGATTATACAACACTATTAGAAAATATAGCTATAGTATTTCAAAAAAACTTTTTAACAAAAGAATCAGTATTTAAAAATATAACTATGGGAAAAGATTATACATTAGAAGAAGTAAGGGAAGCTTGTAAAAAAGCTCAGATAGATGATGTCATAATGAAATTACCTGATCAATATGACACTTTAGTAGGAGGACACGACACTAGATTTTCTGGCGGAGAACAACAGAGAATAAGTATAGCTAGGGCATTTTTGAAAGATGCACCAATTTTAATATTAGATGAAGCTACATCGAATACAGATCCTGAAAATCAAGAAAAAATTAATATAGCTCTTAATAACTTGTTCATAGGAAAGACTGTAATTATAGTAGCACATAGACTTTCAACAATTGTTGACTGTGACAAGATAATAGTGTTAGAAAATGGAGAAGTTACAGGAGTTGGAAAACATCATGAACTAATTTCAAAAAATAAATATTATAGCCAGGTATGGGATAAATATAAACTTTCAAGAGATTTTTCATACGGAAAGGGTGATATAGTTGAAGAATAAAGGAATAGAGAAAAATAAAACATTTTACAAGTCCATGGCTTTATTTATCCTAGAAGGACTATTGTCTGGTATTAATTTTACCATAATATTTTTTATTATAAAGGATGTATTGGATTTGAACTTTAACTATAATCAAATCCTAAAATATTCATCTATATTAGCACTGGTATATCTTATAAGAAACTTTTTATATAGAAGAGCTTATACCTATGGTCAATATGCAGGTTCAGATATATCTAGAAATATAAGGTTAAATTTAGGAAACAAGTTTAAAGAAATTCCTCTTTTTAACTTTACAAAGCGAAAGACAGGAAAATATATAAATACAGTTACAAATGATGTAGATAGCTATGAAAATATTTTAACTCATAAGTATGGAGACATTTTGAAAAACTTAGTCTTAGTAATCATGCTTTTAATCTACATGTTTAAATTTAACAAAGATGTAGGTATTGTATCTTTGGTAGGGGGATTACTCTTAATTCCATCACTATATATTTCATTTAAGATAGTAAATAAACATGGAAAAAACAAAAACTTAGCTCAATCAGATAACACCGACAATATAGTGGAATATATAACTGGAATCAAGACTTTAAGAATATATGGACAAGATGGAGTAAACAACAACATGATAATAAATTCTATGAAAAATTATAGTGATGTATCATTTAAGTATGAGATAAACATACTGCCTATGGCAGGAATATTCAATATTTTAATAGGTCTGTGCATACCAGTTTCCATATATATAGTAGGACTTAGCTATATAAATAGAGAAATAGATATAAAAATGGCTATTATGATATCTACACTGCCTATATTTTTAAATAAACTTTTAAACACACTTTATATTTCACTGACAGGATATAAAAACTTGAAAATATCAAGAAACAATATAGAAAGTATATTTAATGAAAAAGAAGAATTTAAAAACAACAAATCATTTAATCCAAAAGTGTTTGATCTAGAATTTGAAAATGTTAATTTTTCATATGATGATTCTAAAAAAGTATGTGATAAATTGAGCTTTAAAGGAGAACATGGGAAACTAACCGCAATTGTAGGTAGTTCAGGTGCAGGGAAATCAACTATACTAAACTTGATTTCAAAGCTACATGTACCAGATAGCGGTTCAATTAAAATTGGTGGAATAGATATAGAGGGCATATCTAGTGAAAAGATATTAGATAAAATATCCATGGTGGATCAAAATACATTTTTGTTCAATGACACCATAAAAAATAATATAAAAATAGCAAAGCCAACTGCAACAGACCAAGAAATTATAGAAGTCTCAAAACTTTCAAATTGTCATGATTTTATTATGGAAGAAAAAGATGGCTACAACAGATTGGTAGGAGAAAATGGCAATAGACTATCAGGTGGGCAAAGGCAAAGGATAAGTATTGCTCGTACTCTTTTAAAGGATAATCCAATTGTACTTTTAGACGAAGCTACAGCATCTTTAGATATAGAGAATGAATTATTAGTTAAAGAAGCAATAATGAATTTAATATCCAAAAACAAAACTATATTTATGGTTGCACATACTTTACCAATTGTAAAAAATGCAGACAGAATTTTGGTAATGAACAATGGAAAAATAATAGAAAGTGGAACACATGAAGATTTAATGAAACTAAAAGGAAAATACTATTCAATGTATTTAGCAGATAAAAGTAATTAAAAGGAGAGAGAAAAGACTATAAAAGATGAGATGTTAAAACCAAATTTTATTTTAAGTCTTTTTAATGTAAATAGTGAAATAATAGCTTTAGGCATAGGATATTTTAGAAGTTTGTATACCGTATTCATTCTTTATGGAATAATGATAATGAACATAACATTTTTCCAATCCATAGGTAAAGGTAGCATTGCCAGTAGAATAGTTTTATTAAGACAACTAATATTATTTGTTCCTAGCTTACTATTGTTTTCAAAAATATTTGGAATCAATGGAGTTTGGTTTGCCCAATCAATCGTAGACTTCATCATGATTATAGTAGGACTAGCATTACAGAAAAAAGAATATAAAAGATTAAAAGTTATAAAGATAGAATTATAAAAAATAGAATATAAGATTAATTGAGTAGGAGGTAGCTAATTATCTCCTACTGGATTACTATTAATTCACAAAAATATCTAAAAGGGAAAAGAAAAGTCCAAACAGGAAAGATAATCATTATCAGTTGGTGTATATTTATTCTTATGAAAATCAATTAAGAAAGTAGGTGATGTATTATAAAATTAGATGTAAAAAAGATTATAAAAAGATTAAGTGAACTTTTCTTCACTTTATTATTTGTAACTTTACTTTCATTTATACTCATGAGAGTTTCAAAAGTTGATCCTGCAACGGCTTATGCTAAAAGAGCAATAGGAAATCCAACAGAACTTCAAATAGAAAATATTAGAAGTAGTATGGGTTTTGATAAACCATTACTTGTACAATATTTTTCTTGGCTAAAAGGATTATTTCAAATGGATTTAGGAAAATCCTTAGTAAGTGGATATAGTGTTTGGGATGAAATATGGAAAGCCTTTCCTAAAACATTATTAATTGTAGGAATATCATCAATTATACAATTTATATCAATTATAGTTATTGGTTCACTTATGTTTATTTTAAAAAACAAACTCATAAGAAGATTGTTTAAAGTATTATGTATAGTTGGAATATCAGTACCATCATTTTATATATCTACTTTATTTTTAGATATTTTTGGTGTTAAATATAATTTAATTTCTGTTACTAATAATATTGGGTTTAAAGGTTCAATTCCTCCAGCTATATGTTTAGCAGTTTTTATAATATGTTTTTATGTACCATTATTTTATAACGGGCTAATTAAAGAGAGTAATGAAGATTATTCTATGTACTTAAGATGTCAAGGTTTGTCTGAGTTTAAAATACTTATAAATCATTTAATTCCAAATGGAATACTAGGAATTATTCCAAGTTTTCTACAGAGTATAGGTTTATCCATAGCAGGGGCTACTGTAATAGAGAGAGTGTTTTCAGTACCAGGTTTTGGATATTTAATTGTAAATAGTGTTATAGAAAGAGATGCTCCTATGATACATTCAACAGTATTTTTCTTGGCTTTTTTCATAGCTTTAATGAATATTATAGCAGATATTATAAATGAAAGAATAGAAGGAGAAAGGAGTTAGCTATGAATAAGAACTATATAACTATAGGAATTTCTATAATATTAATTATTTTAATATTTATGAGTTTTTTATTTGCACCAAATGACCCGCAAGAAGCAGATCTTATGAATAGATTTCAAAGTTCTTCTGATAAATATCTACTAGGTACAGATCATTTAGGAAGATGCTTTTTATCTAGATTATTATATGGAGGAAAAACTACATTAGGAATTATTTTATTTAGTGGATTAATTATATTTATAGTAGGAACTTTATTAGGAATGATACTTTCTAAATCTATAATAGGAACTTACTCAATAGTAGATGGGGCTATAAATGCAATAACTTCTATTCCGCCAATTGCATATTTAATAGTTTTTATAGGTGCTTGGGGAAATGGAATTAAAACTATGATTTTAGCTATGACAGTTTCTTATTCTCTAAGATATATGAAACTTATAAAGACAAAGACAGATTTAGAACTAAAAAAAGCATATGTATTATGTATTAGGTCATCAGGAGCTTCAAAAATTAGAATACTATTTGTTCATATTCTGCCAAATATATTTAATGATATGATTGAGTTTATCTCATTATCTTCAGCAGACATGATACTTACAATAACAGGATTTTCCTTTATAGGATTGAATCTTGGGGATAATGTGGTGGACTGGGGAACTATGATTTTAGAAGCTAGAAATTATGGACTAGTAAATCCTAAACTAATTATATATCCAATACTTGCTGTAATAATATCCTCCTTAACTTTTAATATTATGGGAAGTAGTATAGGAGGATTGAATAGCAATGATTGAAATTAAAAATCTAACAGTGGGAACAAATCAAAAGAAGATTATTAAAGAGATAAATTTAAATATATCTAAAGGAGAAATAGTAGGATTAACAGGTAAAAGTGGTTCGGGAAAGAGTACTCTTTTAAAAACTATTTTTGGAATAAATAATTCTAATTTCAAAAAATATAATGGAGATATTTTTATAGACAGTTTAAATACAACTGATTTGTCTAATAGAGAAATACGAAAAATAAGCGGAAGAAAAATAGGTTATATTCCACAAAATCCAATGTCAGCTTTTGATACTAGATATACTACTGAAAAATTAATGATTGAAATTTTTACAGATAGATTAAATGTATCTAAAAGAGATGCGAAATCCATAGCAGTAGAAAAGCTAAAACAACTAGGACTAAATGATACAGATAGAATTTTAAGTTCAAATTCCAATGAATTATCAGGAGGACAGTTGCAGAGAATAACTTGTGCAATATTAACTGGTTTAAATACAGATTATATATTGGCTGATGAGCCTACTTCTGCATTAGATTTTGAAAATACTAAAATATTGGTCAATGAATTAAAAAAGTTCAAAGAATCTTCAGGGATTTTATTAATATCTCACGATATAGATGTTCTTGAAGAAATATGTGAACAGGTTTATGTAATGGAAGATGGAGAAATAATAGGAAATGGGTCTATAAGTTCTATATTGTCAGAACCCAAAAGTGAGTTTATGAAACAGATTAAGAAGATGAGAAAGTTAAAGGATGATAGAACATGGAATACAGAGAAATATTGCTTCAAGGCATAAATAAAACCTATATGACTAATAAAGGTGAATTTCATGCTTTAGATAATATAGATTTAAAAATAAGGTCTGGAGAAAGTATATCTATATTAGGTGAAAGTGGCTCTGGAAAAAGTACACTTGCTAAAATAATTTCTAAAATAGAAAATCCTACATCTGGGAAAATGTTTTTCGATAAAGAAAATATTACAAATTTAAAAGGAAAAAAACTACTAAATTTTAGAAAAGACATTCAAATAGTTTTTCAAGATACATCAGGCACATTAAATCCTAAATTAAGTGTTTTAAGAAATATGGAAGAAGGCTTAGTAAATCTAACTAATTATAATAAAAATGAAAGAAAAGAAATCATTTTAGAGCTTATGAAAAAGTTAAATATGAAAGAAGAGATTTTAAATACCCCTGTTAGAAAATTATCTGGCGGAGAAGCTAGAAGAGTATCTTTAATTAGAGCCTTAGGAACAAACCCTAGTTTTTTAGTATTGGATGAAATCACTAGTGGATTAGATTTGATCTCTGAAGATATGGTTTTAGATATGATAAGTGATTCTATAAGGGCTTTTAACATGACAGTAATATTTGTAACTCATGATGAAGAAAGTGCTAAAAGGATTTCCAATAGGCTTTTATATATGGATAAGGGAAAAATAATGTATGAAAAAGCTATAAAAGCAGAAAGGATGATAATATGAAAATTAAAAAAATAGGTATACTTGCTTTAACTCTAATGTTATTAGTAAATATATTAACTGGATGTAGCAAAAAAGAAGAGGTAGAAGTAGAAGAAGTTTTGAAAGAGGAAGTTACAAAAGAAGAATCTAAAGAATTAGTAATATGTACTGCAAAAGAACTTACTAATTTAACTACATTGACTATGAATAAAGAAAACAATATAGCTTGTGGACTTATATATGAGTCATTAGTTAAATATGAAAATGATAAAATTGTTCCAAATTTAGCTAAAGAATGGGAATGGAATGATGAAGGAACAGTTTTAACTTTTAAATTACAAGAAGGAATAAAATATCATGATAGAGAAGACTTTAACGCTGAATCCGTAAAAAAGGCTTTAGATTTTAATCACTTAAACCCTAATTTCAGTGGTATAAAAGCAGTAGCAGAATTAGAAAACGTAGAGGTTATAGATGAATATACAGTTGCTATAACTTTTCCTCGACCATCTTTATTTTATATAAATGATTTTTGTTTCCAAAATGTTATGTCTATGATGAGTCCTAATGTTATAGAAGAAGGAAATTATCAAACTTTTACTGATGTAATTGGAACAGGTCCTTATGTAAGAGAAAGTTTTATATCTGGCGATTCAACTGTATTTGTTAGAAATGAAAACTATTGGGGAGAAAAGCCATATTATGAAAAAATCATAGTAAAATATATACCGGAAAATTTATCTAGAATACAAGCTTTAAATTCTGGAGAAGTAGATTTAGTATATGGAGCAGATTTAATAACATACGACGATTTTACTCAAGCCACATCATTAAAAGATATAAAAGGACAAGTTAATGAAAATCCAACCCTTACAAGAAATTTAATATTAAATACATCTTCTGAAACTTTATCAGATATAAATATTAGAAAAGCCATAGCTCATGGAGTAAATAAAAAAGCTATTGCAGAAGGATTAACTTTAGGAAATGAAAAAGTTGCTGAAAGACTTTTTAGAGAAGGAACACCTTATACTGATGTAGAAATAGATGAAGTATATGATTATAATGTAGATAAAGCCAAAGAGTATATTGAAAAGTCAGGATGGACTTTAAACGAAAGCACAAATATTTATGAAAAGAATGGTAAAAAACTTAGCATTTTATATACTTATTGGACAGATTTATCATTATCAAATGAAATAGCTCAAGCTGTGAAAGCAGATTTAGGAAAAATAGGTATAGAGGTTATAACTGAAGGAAAGGATCAAATGACTTGGTGGGTAGATGGGGTAGAAGGAAAATATGATATAACTACTTGGAATACAGAAGGTTCTTATACTGAACCAAATAAATTTTTTACAGAATCTATGGGAGCAGACCCTCATAATATATCATACCAAGGTCTAGATAACTACCAATATATAAAAGGACAAATAGAAGAATTCTCCAATATAAAAGATGAAGAAAGAGTTAAAGAAATATTTAAAGTATTATTAAATGAAAATAACAATAATGTAATAGATTTACCTATTACTTATGCAAAAGATTTAGTAGTATATAATGGAAATAAGATAAAATCTTATAATTTCTCAAATGTACCACAATTTTTTGATATTTTTGGAGTAGTTCCAAATAACTAAAAAAAATAGCTTTAAACCATATGGTTTAAAGCTATTTTTGATTATTTTGTTTTTTAATTTTTCTATAATCAGAAGGTAGTAGATTAAACTCTGTTTTAAAATTTGATGAAAATTTACCTGGACTTTTATATCCAGATTTTAGAGCAATATCTAAAATTGTATCATTTGTAGTTGATAGTAATTTTGCAGCTAAATCCATTCTATAAGACCTAGTAAAACTATAGATAGTAGTTCCATACACATCTTTAAAACATTCCTTTAAAGAGGATTCTGAAATATTAAAAATAGATGATAATTCTTTAATAGTGTAATTCTTAGAGATATTTTCTGTTAAAAACTCTTTTATATTTTTAATAGTGTTAACTTGATTTTTATAATAGTATTTAGGAGTATCAAAAATAGATTTGCCGTCAATTTTACTTAAGAACAATATAATTTCTAGTACCTTTAATTTAAAATAGTATTCTAAAAGCTCTTTAGGAGCAGAATTTAGTTCTTCAAAAATATGATTTATTTCTTTAGCATTTCTTATAATAAATCTAATCTGTGAATTATCATTCTTTAAATTGTTTCTAATTTTATATAAATTTATATTGGGGAGGTCCATAGATTTAGCAATATTATTTAAACTTATATTTGCCTTTGGAATATTTATTAAAATAGATATTCCGTGATAATGATTTAATGGAAAAGTAGAATTAATAGCTTCATGAAATAGTTCAAAAATAGACAAATCGCCTTTCCCAATATATATGTATTTTCTATCATTAAGTTCAGATTCAATTCTTCCTTCTGTACAAAAATTAATCTCAATAGTATCTTTTATAGGAATCTTATCATAATCACATTTTTCTAAATGCATACTATGATAGAAAATCTCAATTCCTGAAAACACATTATATTGTTTAACAAAACCTTCCCCTGTATTATTAGAGAGTATATATGTAATTGAATTATCTTCATTTATATTCCTTTTAACATCATCAGGATAGTAGTATATTATATCCAATGTAGCACCCCTTTACTTACTAAGTAAAAATATATCAATTAATTATATTGTATAATAAAGTTCATTGATAGTAAATCTTATACTATGAATTAGTATTGAAAATGAATATTGATAAGAGAGAATAAGGTTTTGTTAATGTGAAAAATTTGTGGTAACAATTACTTACTAGCCTTGTATATATCAAACCATCATCTATTTTCTTATGCTAAGCATTACTCTCATACTTTATAAATTCCGTTATATTTTATCACTATGGATCATAGTGTTGAAGGATATGGATTAATCTTGGATTTTCATTTTAAGAATAAGACCCAAAAAAATTAAAGCTATTAAAATGGTTGACAATATCTTTTTATTTGGTATAATTTAATAGAATATTGAAGTTGATAATCATTATCATTGTTGTGATATTTGTATTGTTGCTTTGCACTATAGTGAAATAAAGAAAATTATTACTTAAATCACGTATAAAAATATAGCATAGATATTGGTTTCGTCAATTCAATAATTTTGTCTATTATATTTATACATAAGGAGAGATATATATGAAAAAATCTAAAATTTTTAAAGTAACCGTTATTATGGCAGCTTTTGTTTTAATGTTGACAGCTTGTACGAATTCAGGTAATAAACCTAATGACACTGAAACTAATGGGCAAGTAAATGAACCTGTTGAAGTTTCAACAGTTGAAATCACTGATGTTCATGGAACTGTTACTGTTCCTGTAAATCCAAAGAATGTAGTTGCTTTGGATAATAGAACTTTTGAAACTTTATCTGATTGGGGAATTGAATTAGTAGCCGTTCCAAAGGGTGTAATGCCTGCGGATTCACCATATGTAGCTGATGAGTCAATTCAAGATATTGGAAATCATCGTGAACCGAATCTTGAAATTATAGCAGCTCTAGACCCTGAACTTGTAATTGTTGGTCAAAGATTTGCTAGTTTTTATGAAGATATAAAAAAAATAGTGCCAAATGCAGCTGTTATTGATCTTAATTTTGATGTTTCTGAGGCAACTGACACACCTGGGGAAAACTTAGTAAATGGACTTAAGAATTCTACAATGGCTTTGGGACAAATTTTTGATAAAAATGAAGAGGCTAAACAATTGGTAGCTGATTTTGATAAAGCTATTGAAGACGCTAAGTCTGCATATAATGGAACGGATACAGTTATGAGTGTTATAGTTTCTGGTGGAGATATTGGTTTTTCAGCTCCTCATTCTGGACGTGTTTGGGGACCAATGTATGAAATCTTTGGATGGATTTCTGCACTAGAAATTGATGGTACTTCTTCAGATCACCAAGGTGATGATATTTCTGTTGAGGCTATTGCACAAAGTAACCCAGATTGGATTTTCGTACTAGATCGTGATGCAGCAATATCTTCCACAGAGGATGCAGTTCCTGCTCAAGATGTTATTGATAATTCACCTGCTCTTAAAAATACAACTGCTGTTTCTGAAGGACGAATAGTTTATGCACCAGCAGACACTTACACCAACGAATCAATACAAACTTACCTAGAGTTATTTGGAGATATTGCAAAGGCCTTAGCTAAGTAGCATAAAGGAGTGTAACATAGTGCAAAAAAATACAATACAGAAAATAACTGGGGTTGAGAATTCTCAGCCCCAGCGTTATAATCACAATAAAATATGGACAAAACCTTTTATAATAACAATTATAGTTGTTATTATTTTAGGTATTATATCATTGTTTACTGGTGTTTATGACATACTAGGACAAGAGGATGGAATGAATATGTTTTTCATAACTCGTGTTCCAAGAACAGTTTCACTAATGCTTACTGGAGCCGCCATGTCAATGTCAGGTTTGGTAATGCAGCTTATTACACAGAATCGTTTAGTTGAATCTACAACAACGGGAACTATTGAATGGGCAGGTTTGGGACTTGTTTTTGTTTACTTAATATTTCCTGCTCCAACTTTGGTACAACGAATGACTGGTGCAATTCTTTTTTCTTTCATAGGAACGATGATTTTCTTTTTGTTTTTAAGAAGAATCAAACTTCGTTCGTCTTTAATAGTCCCGATTATTGGGATGATGCTTGGAGCAGTTATTTCTGCAATATCCACTTTTATAGGATTGGTTTTTCAAATGACACAAAATATTGAATCTTGGTTTGTAGGTTCTTTTGCATCGGTTCAAATTGGCAGATATGAATATTTATGGCTAATTGTTATGGTTACTTTTTTTATTTTTATCTATGCTGATAGACTGACTTTAGCAGGACTTGGGGAAGATGTTGCAACAAGTCTTGGAGTAAACTATAATAAAATAGTTCTTCTAGGCACTGGTCTTATTTCTTTTGCAGTTGGAATTGTTGCAGCTGTTATTGGAAACTTACCTTTTTTAGGTTTAATTGTACCAAATATTGTTTCAATGTATAGAGGAGATGATCTTAGGAGTAATTTGCCTTGGGTATGTGTATTAGGAATGGGTACTATAACTGTTTGTGACATAATTTCTCGAACAATCATAATGCCTTTTGAAGTACCTGTATCTTTGATACTTGGAACAGTAGGGTCAGTTGTATTTATTGTTATTTTATTGAGACAAAGGAGGCTAAGATGAACGTATTAGAATATAGTAATAAAAGAAATATCGAAATCGATTCTAGCATACATAATGAAAATAGATCAGCTAGGGCCTTCCGTTCTAAGAAAGAGGAAAAACGTTATTGGATTTTCTTGATAACATTATTTGCTTTAGGTGCTCTTTCTTCATATGGACTTTTGGTCTACAATAACCCAGTTCCAGTAGGTTCCCCGTCTTTTATTCCAGTAGTTAGAAGAAGAATGGTAGCTCTTGTTGCGATGATTATTGCTGCAATTTGTCAAAGTTTGTCCACTGTTGCTTTTCAATCAATTACTAATAATAGGGTTATAACTCCTTCACTTTTAGGTTTTGAAGCACTTTACTCAACAATTCATACTAGTACAATATTTTTCTTTGGTGCTAGTACATTTATAAATTTTAGCGGTATTGGATCATTTATATTTCAAGTTGTTGTTATGGTTTTAATGTGTTTGATGCTTTATGGATGGCTGCTTTCTGGAAAATATGGAGATTTACAACTTATGCTTTTAGTCGGAGTTATTATTGGAACTGGGTTAAGGTCTTTGTCATCTTTTATGAGAAGACTTCTAGCACCTTCTGAATTTGATATTCTACAGGCAAGATTGTTTGGTTCTGTAAATAATGCAGATTCAGCATATTTTTCCGTTGCCATTCCAATCGTAATAATTGTAGCATTACTTATTCTTGCTTATTCTAAGAAGCTAAATGTATTGTCACTTGGAAAGGATGTCTGTACTTCTTTGGGAGTTAATAATCAATTTAGTGTAATTTATACTCTTGTATTAGTTTCTATTTTGATGTCAATTTCAACGGCTTTAGTTGGACCACTTACTTTTTATGGATTTTTAGTTGCGACTTTGAGTTATCAAGCGGCACCAACTTATGATCACAGATATATTTTTCCAATGGCTCTTGCTATAGGATTTTTGATAATAACAGGTGCATACTTTTTTATGTATCATGTATTTAATGCACAAGGTGTAGTTTCAGTTATTATCGAAATGTTTGGCGGAATAACATTTTTAATTGTAATTTTAAGGAAGGGGACTTTATGATAAAGATTGATAATGTTAATAAGGTGTATACTGATGAGGTAAAAATAGGACCTTTGAATATTGAAATACCAAAAGCTGGTCTTACTTCTTTAATTGGACCAAATGGTGCTGGAAAGTCCACGACACTTTTGATGATTGGAAGACTTTTGGATATGGATGAAGGCCAAATTAATGTGGCAAATATGGATGTTTCTGAATCTAAATCGGAAGACTTAGCAAAAATTTTAACTATTTTGCGACAGGAAAATCATTTTGTAACTAGGCTTACAGTTAGACAATTAGTTGGATTTGGGCGTTTTCCTTATTCAAAGGGAAGATTAACTAAAGAAGATGAGGTTATTATTTCTAAATATATCGATTTCTTAGGCTTGACTGATTTAGAAAATAGATATTTAGATGAGCTTTCTGGTGGTCAAAGACAAAGGGCATATGTGGCAATGGTTTTGTGCCAAGAGACTGAATATGTACTTTTGGATGAGCCACTTAATAATCTTGATGTTGCTCGTTCTGTTCAAATGATGGAGCATTTGAGACATGCTGCTAATGAATTTGGAAGAACAATTCTTACTGTTATGCACGATATAAATTTTGCAGCCAAATATTCTGATAGAATCTGTGCTATGAAAAATGGACGAATTGCTGCTTTTGGAACAGTAGAAGAAGTTATGGATGCAGAATCATTAACAGATATTTTTGAAACGAAAATAGAAATTATTGATGGACCTCATGGACCAGTAGCGATTTATTAGTTATAAAATTACTCCTAATAATAAGGTGTTTTCAGTAGAATTGGATGCTCCACTTTTGGTAAATGGTTTTTATTATTTTAACTATCTACCAGAATTGGAGCATATTTTTTGATAAAAATAGTATATATTAAAATTTGTAGTCATAAAACTTATGATTCCTACTTATTAGAATTAAAAATCAGGAGTTCTCTAAGTATGAAAGGCTGTCTCCATGATAATTCTGTAGTTGACGTTACATTCAAGATTTTTAAAATTGAATTTTCTAATAACTATTATGTTGAAAGCTTAGAACAGTTAAGTGTTGACAATCTAATTTATTAATACTACAATGATGGAATCAATAAATATTAATGGAGAGATATTTAACCTCAATAGATATTGAAGTTAAATATCTTTACTGAGGCTACAAGATTATATTAATTCTCTAGATATGACCTTACATCCGATATTTAAATTATATTAATAAAATAGGGGTGATATAATGCCAAGAGCAAAGTTTCAAGTATTAGTAATACCATATGTTATACAAGATAAACAAATTAAGTATTGTACATTTCTAAGAGAAGACATGAATATTTGGCAATTTATTGCAGGTGGTGGTGAAGATGATGAAACTCCCATAGAAGCTGCTAAAAGAGAGGCTAATGAAGAGGCAGATATTGCGTATACAACTTCATATTATATGTTGGATACTTGTTGTAGTATTCCTGTTGAATGTTTTAATGAAGTTGATAGACAGAGATGGGGAGAGAATTGTTTTGTTATTCCAGAATATTCGTTTGCAGTGGATGTAAATGTAACAGATTTAAAGCTATCACATGAACATGTTCAATATAAATGGCTTGATTATAAATCAGCAAAAAAATTGCTGAAATATGATAGTAATAAAATTGCCCTTGGCGAATTGAATACTAGAATTAAAAAAGGACTACTTGGTGAAAAGAAATAATATACTACATCATTTGAAAAAAACGTTATTAATATTTATCACGATTTAAGAGTGCAATATGAACCTACAACTGAAAAACTGAAAAGTGGAAAAGTTAGCTTAATAAGCTATATATGAATTATATAATGTAATACATATAAGATTATCATAGGAGGTAGTATGCAGAAATATGAAACAATGATTATTGTTATAGCATTCTAACTGCGAAGATCTATATTAGAGATAATGATTTGTTTAAAGAAGTATTATTAATTAATATTATATAAAATTTATTTTCCTACAGTAACTTGACACAATCACAAGAATAATTAATATTGACATACTTATTCCATTGTGATAAAGTTATCATGTAAAAAGTAAATAAATCTTCAGGGCAGGGTGTAATTCCCTACCGGCGGTATAGCCCGCGAGCCGTAAGGTTGATTCGGTGAAACTCCGAGGCCGACAGTAAAGTCTGGATGGAAGAAGATGTGTGGATATAGTCTTGATGTATAAGTCTATGGTTATTTGACCATATAATTTATAATCAAGAGAACTTTTAGAACTTACATGCCCTGAGAATATATTCTCAGGGTTTTTTATGTATAAGCAGATTGGAGTGGTGGGATGAATATTGATTATATGAGTAGAGCACTTGAGTTGGCAAAAGAAGGAATAGGTTATACAAATCCTAATCCACTGGTAGGTGCAGTTATAGTTAAAGATAATAGAATTATTGGAGAAGGTTATCATAAAGTTTATGGCAGTCATCATGCAGAGATTAATGCCTTCTTAAATGCAAATGAAGATGTTAAAGATGCAACTATGTATATTAATTTAGAACCTTGCTCTCACCATGGTAAAACTCCACCTTGCACAAAGACCATCATTGAAAAAGGAATAAAGAAAGTAATTATTGGACTAAAGGATCCTAATCCTATAGTCTCAGGGAGAGGAGTACAAACCCTTGAAGAGGCAGGTATAGAAGTAGTTATAGGGATTCTTGAAGAAGAAGGAAAAAAGTTAAACGAAATATTTATTAAGTATATAACTACAAAGTTTCCCTTCGTTATAATGAAAACAGCAATGACTCTTGATGGTAAAATTGCCACCTATACAAATGAGTCAAAGTGGATTACAGGAGAACTTTCCAGAAAGTATGTACATGAGCTTAGACATAGAGTGACTGGAATTATGGTTGGAATAGGTACAGTACTTGCAGATGATCCATCTTTAACAACCAGACTTGAAGATAGCAAGTGTTGTGATCCAATAAGAATAATTGTAGATAGCAGTGCCCAAATTCCTCTTGAAGCAAAAGTTTTAAATCTTGAATCAGATGCAGGAACTATTATAGCAGTTACTGAAAAAGCTAATAAGGAAAAAATAAAGATGCTTGAAAAAAAAGGTGCTGAAGTTATTGTAACGCCTTCTAAAGAAGGAAGAGTTGATTTGAGTTTGCTTATGAAGAAGCTTGGTAAAAGAAACATTGACAGCATTCTGCTGGAAGGGGGAAGTGAACTAAATTATGCTGCCCTAGAGGAAGGCATTGTTGATAAGGTAAATGTATTTATAGCTCCAAAAATCATCGGTGGAAATACTGCTAAAACTCCTATTGGTGGACAAGGGAAAGCATATATAAGAGAGGCAATAGAACTTGAACGTTTAGATTTTCACCGTTTTGGTGAGGACATAATGGTAGAAGCATATATAAGAAAAAAAGGAGGTTAGAAATTGATGTTTACAGGATTAGTAGAGGAAATTGGTAAAGTTGAATCTATTATTAAATCTACAAAGTCATCTAGAATAACAATTAAGGCAAATAAGGTGCTGGAAGGAGTAAAGTTAGGTGATAGCATATGTACCAATGGTGTATGTCTTACTATAAATTTCTTTGATAGTGGAAGATTTAGTGTAGATGTAATGGCAGAAACAATAAGACGAAGTAATCTGAGAAACTTCTCACTTGGAGATGAAGTTAATCTTGAAAGAGCTCTAAGATTAGGTGATAGGTTGGGTGGACATATTGTCAGTGGTCATATTGATGGTACTGGAACCATTGTAAATTTTCAACAGGAAGATAATGCAGTATGGATTACAGTTGCAACCTCATCTGAAATTTTAAAATATATAGTTCAGAGAGGTTCAATAGCTATAGATGGTGTTAGTCTTACAGTAGCTTATATAGATGATTCGGTATTCAAGGTTTCCATTGTTCCTCACACTAAACATATGACTACTCTGATTCGTAAGAAAGTTGGAGATAGGGTAAATTTAGAATGTGACATGATAGGAAAATATATCGAAAGGTTCATTGGGGCTAAAGATCAAACTTCAGTTAAAAACCACATAGATTTTGATTTTTTAAGTAAACATGGATTTTCATAAAAATAAATGGGGGAAGAAAATGAATAAGTTTAATACAATTGAGGAAGCAATAGCAGATATCAGGGTAGGAAAGATTATAGTTGTAGTAGACGATGAAGATAGAGAGAATGAGGGAGACCTTCTAATGGCCGCTGAGAAGGTAACTCCAGAATCTATTAATTTCATGGCAAAGTACGGTAGAGGTTTGATATGTATGCCAGCTACAAGGGAGCGACTAGTTGAATTAAATATTCTCTCAATGGTAGAGAGAAATACAGACTCACATCAGACTGCCTTCACTGTTTCAATTGATGCTGTTGAAACAACAACAGGAATATCGGCTTATGAGAGGGCTGTTACCGTACGAAAAGTTCTTGATTCTAATTCAACAGAGGCAGATTTTAAAAAGCCTGGGCATATGTTTCCGTTGGAAGCTAAAGATGGTGGAGTATTGAAAAGAGCAGGACATACAGAAGCTGCAGTGGATTTGTGTAAGATGGCAGGTTTATATCCTGCTGGTGTTATATGTGAAATAATGAACGAAGACGGAACTATGTCTAGAGTTCCTCAGCTTATGGAATTTGTAAGGGAACATGATTTAAAGATAATTACCATAGCAGACCTGATTGCCTATAGAAGAAAGAATGAAACTTTTATAGAAAGGATAACTGAAGCAAAGCTACCTACAAAATATGGTGAGTTCAAAATGATTGGATATGCAAATATCTTAAATGGAGAACATCATGTAGCTCTTGTAAAGGGAGAGATTTCAGACGGTGAATCAGTTCTTATAAGAGTTCATTCAGAATGTCTTACAGGAGATGCTTTTGGTTCATTAAGATGTGACTGTGGAGAACAATTTGCAGCTGCCATGCAAAAGATAGAAGAGGAAGGTAGAGGAATTCTTCTTTATATGAGGCAAGAAGGCAGAGGAATAGGTCTTATAAATAAAATTAAAGCTTATGAGTTACAGGATCAAGGTATGGATACAGTTGAAGCTAATTTAGCTTTAGGTTTTCCAGCTGACTTAAGGGATTATGGAATTGGAGCTCAGATTCTATCAGACTTAGGGGTGAAAAAGGCAAAGCTTATGACTAATAATCCAAAGAAAATAGCAGGTCTTACTGGTTATGGTATAGAAATTGTAGACAGAGAGCCAATTCAGATGAATCACAATGAAAAAAATGAGTATTATCTGAAGACAAAGAAGCAAAAACTAGGACATATACTTAGTTTTAGTGAAAATAATATAATTAAATGAATTTAAACATAAATAATATTTATTAAAATGGAGGAATTGGAATGAAAATATATGAGGGGAAATTAGTAGCACAGGGGTTAAAGTTTGGTATTATAGTAGGAAGATTTAACGAGTTTATAGGAGGTAAACTTTTAGATGGAGCTTTGGATGCGTTAAAGAGACATGGAGTAGAGGAAAATGAGATTGAAATAGCATGGGTTCCAGGTGCTTTTGAAATTCCACTTGTAGCCAAAAAAATGGCTAAATTAAATAAATACCATGGGGTTATCTGTCTTGGTGCAGTTATAAGAGGAACTACACCTCATTTTGAGTATGTATCTACTGAAGTAACAAAGGGAGTCGCTAGTGTATCATTAGAAACAGAAATTCCCATAATATTTGGAGTATTAACGACTGATACAATTGAACAGGCAATAGAGAGAGCAGGAACAAAGGCTGGAAATAAGGGTTATGATGCAGCTGTTACAGCCATTGAAATGGCAAATCTACTTAATCAGTTTTAAGATGATAAAATCAATTTATGAAAACTATATGCCTCCAGATTCTGGAGGCATATATATTTGATTCCTAGATAATAAGATTCTTAGTAGAGAATGTAAATAACTTTGTGCTTTAGAGAGAATCGTTCATCTCTAATCTGACAAGAAATATTAAACTGGATAAAACTTACAACTAAATATCTTGATTTTATCTTTGCCAAGACTATTTTATTTTATGCATTAAAATGAATAGTTTTGGCAATAATTTTATATAAGTGATGCTATGACTTTTTACAAATGGATTTTAGCTTTACTTTTATAAAAAACTCTTTTGTTTTTTAAGGAGTTATAGGCTTTAAATTAGTATTACAAGCTATTTAAACGCCCATAATTCCAGATTTAGAAGGTTTTTATATGCCACTCAGTATAATTACATTAAAGATGGACATTTACTCGTTCTTCAAAGAAGATGGATAGTTGATTTATAATTAAATCCCAGCTTTTATATCTTTGGGTCCATTTCTTTATGGTATTTTGACTAGCTAAGTAAAGTATCTTTTCTAGAGCTTGATCAGATGGGAACATAGTTTTAGTCTTGGTTACTTTTCTTAGCTGTCTATGAAAACCTTCTATTATATTTGTAGTGTACATTATGGTTCGAATCTCCTGAGGATACTTGAAAAATGGAGATAGTACATCCCAATTTGACTCCCAACTCTTAACTGCATGTGGGTATTTATCTCCCCATTTCTTTTCAAGTTCCCCAAGGTTTTCAAGAGCTTCTTCTTCATTTATCGCCTTATATACTGATTTAAAATCATTAGCAAACTCCTTTGAATGCTTGTAACTAACATATTTAAAAGAATTTCTAAGCTGATGAATTACACATCTTTGTATTTCTGCATTAGGATATGCTGCATTTATTGCCTCTTTAAGCCCTGTTAATCCATCTACGCTAAATATTAATACATCTTGTAGACCTCTATTTTTCAAATCATTCAAAACTCCAAGCCAGAACTTAGCTGATTCATTTTCACCTATCCAAATCCCTAAAACATCTTTAAATCCGTCTAAATTAACACATAAAACTACATAAGCTGCTTTGCTTTTTATCTGTCCATCTTCTCTTACTTTATAATGTATTGCATCCATAAATACAAATGGATATATTGGATTTAGGGGTCTATTCTGCCATTCTTTTATATGTGGAATTATTCCATCAGTCATTTTGCTTACCATTTCGGCTGATATTTCTATTCCATATATATCTTTTATCTGTTCGTGTATATCTCTAGTTGACATACCCCTTCCATAAAGAGCTATTACCTTTTCTTCAATACCAGAAATATCTCTTTTATTTTTAGGTATTACAATTGGCTCAAACTCACCATTTCTATCCCTTGGTACTTCTAGTGGAATTTCACCAAATTGAGTTTTTACAGTCTTTTGGGTATAGCCATTTCGCCTATTATCTGTTTGTTTATTCTTTTTATCTCCTTTAGAGTACCCTAATTCTGCCTCAAGTTCTGCCTCTAACATCTCTTGAAGTACATCTTTAAACATATCCTTTAGATATGAATGAAGATCTCCTGGTGTTGTTAAATTTCCATCACTAATCATATTTCTTAAAACTTCTTTTGGTAATGTTGACATAAAAAATTCTCCTTTCTGGTTCAAATCATATTTTGATTCTTGCCAGAAAAGAGAATTTCATTTCGTAAAAGCACAGATTATTTTACACTACCTCTTAGTATTAAGTATTTTATTTGATAAACCTATTTATTAATTTCAATTTTTCCGCCAGTATAAGATCCATCATCATAATTCTCATTAAATTTGATACCACTAGTATCTAATCCACGTTCTTCTAATCTTTTTTCAATACCTTCCTTCTTTTTATCTCTTTCAAAAGGATTAGCTGTTTCTTTAACGCCTTCTACAATTTCATACCACTTTTCAAAAGGAATACCAATGCCTATTTCGTCAGCTTGCCAATCTGCAACTAGGCGAGTTCCTGGACATAATAAAGTGATATTAATGTCTTTAGTGTTATAAGGATAGGTTGTTAAATCTTGACAAACTGCTTGTAGCCCAACAGTTCTTAAGTTAGACGTGTAACCGTTAAAATAGCCATGTCCTTGTATCATTCTCATAACATTATAGGGACTGCTCACCACAACTACAACATCTGGATTCTCTTTATAATTTTCAAGAGGCATAACTGCTATGCCCGCAGGCTCTTCTTTTAAGAACAACATTTCATCACTGATGCTTTTTGATGTTTCCACATCATGATAAATATTTTTACTAAACCTTGCTTTTCCACTTGCCATTGGCTCAGGCACTTCTTTCATTTTTAAAGCCATTGCTCCATTAGGACATCCTTGATTTTCTTTAGTAAGTTTCATAGAGTTACCTTTACTTGCAAGCTGTACGGAATTGCAATAGGTTACTTTACGATCTCTTTGAGGAACTTCAAAATTATCAAATTCATCTTTATCAAAGAAAAACTTAATTCCTACTGGTTTTCGATCTAAATCTAAATATGATTCGATTAGATCTACACTATGTTTAATATTCATCTTTTTTCCTCCATATTAAATTAATTAGCTATTCCAATTAATTTTGATTATATCATCATGGTCTAAAAAAGAATAATAAAAAATCTTTATATAAAATAATTTAATATTGATAAAATTAATTAATGAAATCCGGGTGTGATGCTTGTTATATAACTTAATAATTATGATATTACCTTTTGTTTCAAAAGTAAAATTAACCCTTGAAAACAACCTAAACAAATAAATTTTGTAGATAGATTCTCCAGCATATCTTAAGAGGATGATAAAGATGTTATATAAGATATTTATAAAAGATTTTTGTTATCTTCTAAAATCCGATCTACTATTCCTCTAGAGATCTCTGTTAAATCAGCTCTTTTTGCTTTTAACTTTCCTTCTAAAAACTTAAAAGCAACCCAAGGCTTTATTGTATTCCCACAAGTAAACAAATCTACGGCTGCATATTTATATTCAGGCCAAGTATGAATAGTTAGGTGTGATTCTTCAATAACCACAACCCCACTAACTCCCCAAGGACTAAATGTGTGAAATACACTTTCCACAATTGTAGCTTGAGCTATTTTAGCGGCTTCTATCATATGTTTCTCTATTAGTGATGTATTTTTTAATACTTCGCTATCACAATCATAGTATTCAATTAAAAGATGGTTTCCTAATTGTTTTTGTTTAATCATAACTTCTCCTTTTCTATGGTTATTTTATATTTAACTAATTCATATTTTTTCTCTGGATTAACTCAAATACTTGGCTATTACATTTATAACAACCTTTTGATTTTAATGTTTCTATATTATTAAACTTTTCAGAACATCCCACCTTTATAATTTCATCACATTGTTTACATCTATAGGAACGTACTGTTTCCTTCAGTTCCCCAGTATATAAAACTCCTTTATAATAGGTTTTTATTAAGGATTTAGTTATATTAGTAGTCTTAAGAACAATCATTTGTCCTGTGTTCCCAATTATACTAGCCCCTTCATAGGTATTAAACCTAGCCATTACCTCTGAAACTATAAGTCCCATACTAAAGAAACACTTTTGCATAGTTAATTGAAAATCTGGAGACTTGTGAGCATAAGAAAAATAAATAGTAAGCCCACTATGGTCTTTTAAGGCTTCTATCCCTCTTGAAAGAAACAAATTCATTCCTTCAAGAGTATAAGGTGGATCTGTAAAAAAACAATCAAATTGATTTCTAAAATTATCCGCTAATGGAGTCCTAAAATCTACATATTCACACTTAATTGGGAGGGATTCTCTTATAGATATATCATTTATATAGTCTATAATTCTTTTATCAATATCCATTACAGTAATTTTAGTAGTATGATGAATATTATTAAAAAGTTTTTTTAGGAGAAAACCTAAAGCTATACTTACTAGGTCATCATCTCCCAAACACAAAATTTTTTTTCCTACCAGGTTATGATTTTTAAGAGACAATATTGCCCTTTTTAAAGATGTATCTATACTGGACTTTGACTGATCTATAGTGACATCTGCCTGAGGACGATTGTCAAAGAGCTCCTGTAGTTCATCTCTTATTTCCATAATTTCTTTGTGTTCCTTCCAAGGTTCTATTAATAGTTTCATATATAAATCAATATTTATTTTTTTGAACCCTAATTGTTCCTCTATAAAATGTCTACCCTTTATTGTAAGTCTTGTTCCACGGTCTTGAATAACCAATTCTTTTTTAATAAATTCTTTTTTTATAGCTGCAACTATAGGAACAGGTAAGAGACTATCTCTTGCTAATTCTTTAGTAGAAATCCCTTCTTTAAAGTATATTGTTATTAATATGTTCTCTATAGCTTTCTTACCTTCTTCAATATTTATATTCTTGTTTACTTCATCTATATAATTAAGCATTGTTTGTTGTCCTCCATATTTATCATTTTAAATTTCATTACATAGCTTATAAAAAACAAAATATTGTTTATATTTATGCCAATATTGAAAGTAAAAAGAAACATGAACAAAAAACAAAAAAGGTTATAGTAACACGAAGTCACTATAACCTTTTACCATTTACATTATATGTCAAATACTACCTTATATTGAATTCCAATAAGTAATATGCTAAAAGTCATATTAAAATATTTAAACTACAAAAAATATAACATTATATAAGGTATGTAAAAATTCATATTTGATATAAAATAATTCTAATAAACACTAATTATTCTAATATATTGTATGGTTTAATGATATCCATGTTTCTAACTTATCCTAAAAAAGTTATAAACAAATAAACCTAGACAATATAGGTTTAAATACTTTTTAGGATACAACTATTTAGTTGGTTTAGTTAAAAACAAATTCGGACATCAAATTCTCTCCCTTATATTCCTCTAATATTTAGTCCTTTACAAGCTGATTATAGCATATAAAAATATTTTCTTCAAATATAAAAACGCATATTTTAATTAAAAATGCTTTTGGCCAAGAAATAACATTATAGAAGAGGATTTAATAAAGAACGCCAATAATTCTCAAAAAGTGGAATGTTAATTGGGAGTGCAAACTATATAAAATATAATAATAGGACCATAAGTTAATATGGTTCTGCTACTAAAGCTACCATAGTTGGTTTTACACGTGCATTAGCAAATAATTTAGTAAGTAAAGGCATTAGGGTAAATGCAGTTGCACCTGGCCGTATATGGACTCCATTAATTCCGTCAAGTTTCTCTGCCGATGTAGTCACACAAGCTGGTAATCCAATGAATCTGAAACACCAGTAATAGAAATTAAATTCTCCTCTATATCTAGCAAAATTTACATAGTTATATTTAACTTGTAATAAGATTAAAACCTTTTAATATTTTTAATAGAAAAATCTTCTCCTACAACACCAGAATTAACATATCCATCTGGAACAGTAGTTCTATAAATGATTTATTTATGAGATACAATTTATATCATTCAACTAAACCATACCTTTTTCAAGATAGTAATAGCTTCAATGATCTCTTCTTCACTTAACATGCTAAATCCCATAAGTATCATATTGTTTGAGTAATTTTCTTTTATATACCAAAATGGTGAGATTGGATAAATTTTTATTTTATGTGCTTTTGCTTTTTCAATCAACCAATCTTGATTCTCTCCATTAATAAATTCTAAAACTATGTGTAAACCTGCATTATTACCATGTATTATAACCTTATTGCCCATTAAATTAGTGAGTGTTTGTATTAAGGTATCATGTTTCTTTTTATAAGAAAGTCGTGCTTTTCTTAAGTGTCTTTCCCAGTGTCCACCAGACATATATAGACTTAGTATTTTTTGTTGCAACCATGGAACTGTTGGATAATATCCATTAAATAATTCATTGTATTTAGGTAATAGCCATTTAGGTAAAATCATATAACTCATGCGAAGTCCTGGTGATAATGCCTTTGAAAAGGTACCTAAATAAATGACTCTTTCATTGTTATCGATTGATTGGAGAGAAGGAATAGGTCTAGAGTGATATCTAAATTCACTGTCATAGTCATCTTCTATAATAACACCATCATTCTGAGTTGCCCAATGAAGTAGATGTATTCTATTTTGAATAGGCATAATAACACCAGTGGGAAACTGATGGGAAGGTGTAATATATACAAGTTTTGCTGAAGTGTTTTTTAATTCTAACATGTCTATTCCATGGGCTTTTACAGGAATAGGATTAACTTCAAAATTATTGTTTTCAAATACAATTCTAGCACCATCATATCCAGGCTCTTCAAATGCAATTTTAGGGCTATGTTTAGAAAAAATCTTGCATATTAAATCTAGTGAATGCTGATTTCCTGAACAAATAATTATTTGTTCAGCAGTACAAGAGACTGCCCTAAAGACTTTAAGGTAATTCATAATTTCCATTCGTAAATCTAACTCACCTTGTTTATGATTATAAAAGTTGATTTTTTTAGAATCAATTGATGAAAGAGCCTTAGCAGTCAAACGTCGCCATAGTGAATATGGAAATATTGAATCATCAAAAATTCCATATTGAAAATTATATTTATATAATAAAGGATCATCATTAAATGAAGATGATTCATTATTATCTTTTTCTATATTTTCATGTAATTCATCCAGGACTTGATTTGGATAAAATGGAAATTCTTCATTTATATTTTTTACAATAAAGCCTGATCCAGGAATACTTTCAATATATCCCTCAAGTGAAAGTTGGGAATATGAATTCTCTATGGTATTTCTAGAAACATATAATTCCTTTGCTAATATTCTTGTAGAAGTAAGTCTATCTCCTTCAACCAGGATTCCCTTAATAATATCTTCCTTAATCTGTTCATAGATTTGTTGATAAATCGGTATTTCAGATTTCTCATCAATATAAATTATAAAATCACCTCACAATATATTTGAAAACTGTATCCATCATTTAGTATCAAACTGGCACTTTAAACATATCCAGTATATGATACAATTTTACTATAAGGTTTATGATTAGTAAATGGGTGTTTTATTTACAGATTAACAATGAATAGAGTTAAAAAATAGGGGGAATTTTATGCAATTTAGAATGAAAAATCATCAGTTAACAAAAGAGCAAGTAAATGACTTATTGGAAAGATCACTGGACTGTGTCCTTGTGACTCAAAATAGTGATGGATTTCCATATGCTGTCCCAATGAATTTTGTATACTATAATGATAAAATTTACATGCATGGATTGCCAAAGGGAAAGAAAACCGACAATATTAAGCTAAATTCTAAAGTATGTGTTGAGGTTCATGAAATGTTAGGATTATTATGTGAAGATATTGATGTAGCCTGTGATGTAAATGTTAAGTATAATAGTGTTATTATATTAGGACATGCAAGGCTTCTTACGGATATCAATATAAAAAGAGAAATATTAAATAGAGTAGTAAATAAATATACTCCTCAATTTTCTGGGGAAGTTCTGCCTAAGAATATGGTAAAGGGAACAGGGGTTATTGAGGTGGAAATCAAAGAATGTACAGGTAAATATTATAAATAAAGGACTTACTAAAAAAGACTATGATGGATTATCAATTTATCATAGTCTTTTGTATTCTAAATGAAAAGTATTGTACTTTATAATTAAAAACTAAATATAGAAACCAAATATGATAATCAGCATTGTACAAATGGAATGATAGCTTGATTTGTTAGTTTAGAGTTTATATAATGTATATGAATTCTTTATCGTACACATTACTTTTAAAAAGAAAAATTATCGAATTAGATATATGTTCTTTATAAATGAAGTTAATAATAATACAGATAAGTAGCATAATTAAATTAAGAGTCAGTTTTACTCTGAAAAATTTAGTGATTTTAGAAAGAAACATACTGATCAAGTAAGTTATATAGTAAATTACATAGGTTATAGTTTTATATGGAATTTATTATAAATCTAGGAGGAATATTATGTATAAAATTATGATTATAGAAGACGATATTTCTATAGCTGAGAGTTTAAAAATTTATATTGAAAAATATAATTACGAAGTATTTATAATAAAACAGTTTGAAAATATAATAGATGAGTTTAATAAATATGAACCTGATTTAATCCTTTTAGATGTAAATTTACCTGTATATGATGGTTTTTTCTGGTGTAGAGAAATTAGGAATATATCCAATCTACCTATAATATTTATATCTGCTAGAACGGGAGATTTAGAGCAAGTATATGCAATGGATAATGGTGCTGATGACTATATTATTAAACCATTTTCATTAGACATAGTTATAGCAAAAATAAATGCAAACATTAGAAGGGCTTATGGAGATTATAGTCATATGAATAAGGAGAGAATCTTAAGCCTAAAGGATGTAACTCTACATTGTGAATCCCTAACATTGAAGAATATCAATGAAGAAGTAAGATTAACTAAAAAGGAAGTTGAACTATTATCTTTATTTATAGAAAATTATCCTAAAGTTATTTCTAGGGAAGAATTACTAAGGGCTTTATGGGATGATGAAATGTTCGTAGAAGAAAATACTCTAAATGTAAACATTACAAGGATTAGAAAAAGATTGACAGAGGTAGATGCAAGATTCTTTATTGAGTCTGTAAGAGGGATAGGGTATAGGCTTGTGGAGGTTCAGTAAATGAAATTATTTATAAAACATCATATTTCCTTTATAATTTTATTTATATCGGTGTTTATATGCTTAGGGGTTATCATTGAGGTTTTAGGAGGAATTGAAAACAATTTTAAATACTTTGTTTTTTTAAGTTTTTTTCAGCTATTTATTTTTTTATTTATTAAATATTTTAGAAATTATAGAATTTATAATATTTTATGTAATAAACCTAAGGAACTTGAAGATATGTTATTAAACAATCCGAAATCAAGCTTAGAAGAAGAATTTTCACTAAATCAAAGAGAATATTTTAAAATATTTAATAACAAAGTATTAGAGCTAGAAAGTATTCAAAAAGAATATAAAACATTTATAGATCAGAGCATTCATCAAATGAAAACACCTTTATCTGTAATCAGCATGATTTCCCAAAACAATGGAGAAAATGAAGATTTCAAAAAGGTCTTAATTCAAGTAAATAGCTTAAATTATTATCTATCTCAGACTTTAAATTTTTTAAGACTAAGTGACATTGAAAAAGATATGCAAATTGAAAAGATAAATTTAAGAACTGTAGTGGTAGAAGTTATTAATGGATTAAAGGATTTTTTTATTTTGAATTCAATCTATCCTTCTGTAAATATTAATGAAAATATATTTGTTTTTACAGATAAAAAGCAAATTAAAAATGTTATTTATCAAATTACAACCAATGGAATAAAGTATAGTAAGAAAAATAGCAAATTAATATTTGATATTGAAATTAATACTAAATATACTATTTTAAATATAACAAATGAAGGAATAGGAATACCCTCTAGTGATATAGACAGGATATTTGATATTTTTTATACAGGAGAAAATGGAAGGATATATGGAGAATCTAGTGGTGTAGGACTTTATATAACAAAGAAAATTTTAGACTTATTATCGCATAATATTACAGTAAAATCTGTTCTAAATGGAAAAACTACATTTAGTATTTACTTTTAAAAATCATGATTATTCATGGTTTTTTGTTTTATTACAAATATGTAATGAGGTTGTAATTTATTTGAATAGTAAGATCTCAAAAGATAAACTATAATTGATTTATAGTTTAGGACAACAAGAAGGAGGAAAAACATATGGTTTTACAAGTTAAAAATCTTTCTAAAATTTATCTAGGAAAGATTAATTATACAGCATTAGAAAGAATCGAATTTAACTTAAAGAAAGGTGAATTTGTAGGAGTCATGGGCCCTTCTGGTAGTGGTAAAACTACCTTATTAAATTGTGTTTCAACTATAGATGAACCTTCAACTGGTGAAGTTTTAGTAAATGGAAAAAATCCACATAAACTAGGAGAAGAAGAGTTATCTAAATTTCGCAGGAGTGAACTAGGTTTTGTTTTTCAAGATTTTAATTTAGTAAATACTTTGACAGTAAAAGAAAACATAATCTTACCATTAGTACTAGATAATATAGGTTTAGAGATTATAGAAGAAAGACTTAATAAGATTAGTAAACTTTTAGGAATCAAAGAAATATTAAATAAAAGAACCTTTGAAATCTCAGGAGGACAAGCTCAGAGAATTGCCATAGCAAGGGCATTAATCCATAATCCATCTTTATTATTAGCTGATGAACCTACTGGTAATTTAGACACTAAAGCCGCAAAAGATGTTATGAAAATATTCACTGCTATTAATGAAGAATTGAATACATCTATTTTAATGGTTACTCATGATCCTTATATAGCAAGTTTTTGCAATCGAGTTATTTTTATAAAAGATGGAAATTTATATAATGAAATTCATAAAGGAGATAATAAATCTATATTTTATAAGAAAATAATAGACATGTTGAGTTTCTTAGGGGGAAATATAGATGACATTTAAAAGATTAGCTTTTAATAATGTATGGAGAGATAAATGGACATATTTAGCATATTTTTTAAGTAGTATATTTTCGGTACTATTGTTTTTCTTATTTTCAGTTTCCATGTTTCACCCAGATTTAGATAAGATTCAATCTGGTTCATCTTTATCTATGGCTATGGGAGCAGGGAATATATTAATCTATTTGTTTTCTTTTTTCTTTATCTCCTATTCTATAGGTTCTTTTTTAAAAAATAAGCAAAAGATATTAGGGGTTTTCATATTAAACGGTGCAAGCAAAAAACAAATAAATAAAATGATATTTATAGAGAATATGTTAGTTGGTGTCGTTGCAATTATTGTAGCAATTATTTTAGGTTTAGCCCTTACCCCCCTTGCTCTTATGGTTTCTAGTTATACCCTAGGAATAGAGGGTTTCAATATGTATCTTCCAATAAAAGCTATTATATTAACATCTGGACTGTTTTTGGGATTATTTTTCTTAATATCTATTATATCACCTAGATTCGTAAGAAAAGAAAAAGTTTTAAACTTATTAAGATCAGATAAGAAAGATGAAAAGGACATAAAGATATCGCCATTTTTTATGACACTAGGTATTATATCAATCTTTGCTTTAATAATTTTAATTATTCTTAAAAAAATAGAATTAATTTTAAGTAGTACCATAGGAATATTTGGTATCTTTTTACTTGGATTAGTGAGCCTATACTTTTTAATAATAGTGATTAGTAAGCTAGTATTAGAATTAATTATTAAAAGTAAACACTATTATAAGAAGACTAATATGCTTTTAATAGCTGAGTTTAAATCTAAATTTAGAACTAATATAAATATGATATTCATGGTAACAATTTTATTAATTGTTGCTTTCTCCGTAACTACGCTTTTATATGGAATGAGAAAGGATGTAGAGGTTAAAACCTTAGAAAGCTATCCATTCAATTATATATATATTGTTAATGAAAATACGGTAAATATAAGAGAAAAATTAAAAGCTTTAGAAAATACATTATCTACAAAAGATGGATATGTAAAATCAAAATTTGATATTTTGTCTTTAAAAGATATAGCTTATACAAATATAGGTATTATTTCTGAGAGGGAATATAATAAGGCAGCCCAAAAATTGAACTTAAAACAAATGGATTTAAACAGCAATGAAATATTCATAGTACCAGGAAAGAAGATGAGGAATTTTAATCTAAATGATAATAGTAGTTTAAAAATCTTAGAAGGAAAATCAATTGATGATTTAAAGATTATAGGACAAGGTGAACGACTGATTACACCTGAGGGTTATTTTACAAATCTTTTAGTAATAGAGGATGAATTTTATAATAGTCTAGATAAAAGAGAATTTAGTATAAATGAAGTAAATGTTTTTAATGTCCATAATTGGAAGGAGGATTTAGCTACAGCTAATAGTTTAAGACAGATAGTAACAGATAATGGAGAAAATCTTGTAGGTTTCTTTAGTGCTGGTAGCCTTTATGAAACAGAAAAGATGACAAAAAATCTGATGTTATATATTGGTAGTGCATTAAGTATAATATTTATATTAGCTGTTGCTAGTATCATATATTTCCGATTAATCACAGAAAAGGAAAGCGAAGCTATAAAATATAAGAATTTAATGAAGACTGGATTGTCAAAAAAAGAATTTTCAACAATAATTTATAAAAATATAGGGTTACTAATGTATATACCTTTTATAATAGCTACAATATTTTTATTTATACAAAAATGGATTCTGGCCTCAAAGCTGAATTTAAATTATTCTAAAGCAACCGTTGGAGGTTTTATAATATTTTTGGTAATTCAAACTATAGGATATCTTATGACGGTAGAAAACTATAAGAAGTCTATATTACATTTAATTAAGTAAAGATATTATCATATTAACAGCGTTTGAAAATCAAGTTTAATAGGAGGAAGAAATTGAAAAGATTAAATGCGTTTCAATTAAAAAGCTTTGCACTTATGGTAATGTTAATGGATCATCTGTACTTTGCATTTAGTGATATTTTTCCTTTATGGTTTCATCCATTTTCAAGATTTGTAGCTCCATTATTTGGTTACTTTCTGGTAGAAGGATTATTTCATACTAAAAATAAGCTTAAATATAATATCAGATTATTTGGTTGGGCCATATTTATGGAAGTAGGAAATTTTGTAATAAATAAAGTTCTAGGTTCTAAAGATATTAATATTAATCTTAATATTTTTATGACTCTAGCATTGGGATTTACAATAATTAATATATTTGAACTTAGTAAGAACAGTAAGGGAAATATAAAACTAGGATTGAGGATTTTAGCCATTGCCTTGATACCATTAGGTTTGTTTACAGAGGGTGGTATATCCTTGATACCATTTGTATTAATAACTTATTTTTTTAGGGGGAATATGAAAAGGACAGTCATAGGATATTGGATATTGTCTGTGTTATTATTCTCAATATCTTATGTTCAACTTGATACTTTAGAAATGACAATAAGGATGTTAATGTTTAATTCTGATTTCTTACTTATATTTGTTGTTCCATTTATAATGTTATATAATGGGGAAAGGGGATCAAATAATAAGTTTAACAAGTATTTATTCTATGTGTTTTATCCACTACATTTATGGTTATTAGCAATAATTGAGTTTGCATTAAAATAAAAAAAGGTTTCTATTGACAAATGTCTGAAGATACAGTGGAAAACAAGTATTTTGCCAGACAGGGTTAGATAGAATGGCAAGTTATTTGATTGGCTGTTGAGTTTAAATCAGAGTTGAAATATATATAAAAATGTAAAGAAAAATGACTGCTAGTTAGAGGAACGCCATTCCTTCATTAGTAGTCATTTTTATAATATCCTTTGTAAATTGAAAGTTAAAAATAAATAGTTATTGACATATGTCATAAACCGAGTATAATAAAAATTGAAAATACATATGTTAGAAACTATAAAAGGATTATAGATAACTTGAGGATACTCCAGTTAATTTCAATTATAAATGAGGTGATAAAATTATGCCAAGACCAATGAAATGGAGAAAAGTATGCTACCTACCAGAAAGTAATAAATTTGGTCCTCTTGATTCACTTGCAGATACAAGAAATTATGTGAATATGACAGTTGACCAGTACGAAACAATAAGGCTTATTGATTTGGAAGGCTTTACACAAGAAGAGTGTGCCAAGCAGATGAATATTGCACGGACTACAGTTCAGGGCATCTATGTGGAAGCCAGAAAAAAGTTGGCTGAATCATTGGTAAATGGAAAGGTACTGTTGATTGAAGGAGGCGAATATCGGCTTTGTGATGGATTAGGAAATGGATGTATCCGAGATTGTCGTAGACTGAGACGTAGCAGATGATTTACACACCTTGTTTGGTGCTTATAATCTCAACATGGTATCAGTTTTAGTATGACTTAACAGTATGAATATGATTTTAATAGTAAGTAGTTAAACGTTCTATATGGATTATTACTGATGTGGAAAAAATTCCAAGAATAGAAGCGAAATGTAGAGCTGAGACAGTAATATGTATAAAGAATTCGATATTAATATGGAAAATACAGAAAAGATAAAAAAACTATATAAAAAACGACAATTAGTTTTTATTGGTAAAGTCCCCTTTGAATTGAACGTAGTAAAAGTGATTAATAACGGGAAGACTACTGTAGATATATACTGTGAATTATCCACGGCAGTGAAAGTTACTAATGTAGCAAAACAATCAATTGGAAGCATTTATAGTTAATAACATTAACTATTTGGCAGTAGATAATGAAATAATAATATAAAATAAAGGAGATAAAATTATGAGCGAAAATTGTAACCAGAGCTGTAGCAGTTGCTCTGAGGACTGTGCAGAAAGAAAAGAACAAAAAGTTGATTTTTTCGAAAAACCCCACGAGATGAGCAGTATTAAAAAGGTCATTGGTATTGTTAGTGGCAAAGGAGGAGTTGGTAAATCACTTGTTACCTCTATGCTTGCAGTTACTATGAACAGAATGGGTTATCATACTGCAATTCTTGATGCAGATATTACTGGACCTTCTATTCCTAAAGCATTTGGTATCATAGAGAAAGCCAAAGGTAGTGAATTCGGGTTATTTCCTGTTAAAACCAAGACTGGTATTGACATTATGTCTATTAATTTAATTTTAGAAAACGATACGGACCCAGTCCTATGGAGAGGGCCTATTATTGCTGGCACAGTAAAGCAATTTTGGACTGATGTTATCTGGAGTGATATAGATTTCATGTTTATAGATATGCCTCCAGGTACTGGAGATGTCCCTCTTACTGTATTTCAGTCCATTGCTGTTGATGGGATTATTGTCGTAACCTCTCCACAAGAGCTGGTATCTATGATAGTATCAAAAGCCGTTAAGATGGCAGAAATGATGAATATCCCCATTATTGGTTTAGTAGAAAACATGTCTTATTTCAAATGTCCTGATAATGGTAAAGACTATCAGATTTTTGGAGATAGTCATATTGAAGAAATAGCAGATAAACATAATCTGAAGGTTCTTGCAAAATTACCCATTGATTCAAAAGTTTCAGCTGCATGTGATAGGGGTATGATAGAATTTTTTGAGGGTAATTGGCTTGAATCAATTGCTCAGAAATTAGAAAGAATGGAAGAGAAATAAATGATTATAGACTTAACTTTCTAAATTATATGGGTATAAACGTAATGTTCTTAGGTAGGACAGGTAGTGCAACCATAAGGAAAAATGAAAAATTACAGCATACATCTAAACCGCTCTTATAGGGCGGTTTAGTTTTACTGATTTAACTAAAATAAGCATTGCTATTACTATGAAGGAATATCTATGATTATTTTTTTAAAAGACTTGACAGTTATGCTATATTACAGCTTATAATGGAGAAAAATAAACATAAAATATATAGTAGGATTTCGGAGGTACTTTTATGAGTAAAATATTAGTTGTATACTACTCTTATTCAGATACAACAAAGAGTTTAGCAGAAGATATAGCTATCATTACAGATGGAGATATTAGAGAAATAATTCCAGAAAATCCTTATTCATTTACTTACAATGGTGCTACAAAAGAAGTAAGAAATGAAATTGAAAGAGGATATTGCCCTAAGCTGATTTCTGGAAATGAATCAATAGATGATTATGAATATATTTTTGTAGGAACTCCTAATTGGTTCAAATCTTTTGCACCACCAATACTTAGCTTTTTGCGTAGCGTTGACTTATATGGAAAGAAAGTTATCCCCTTTTGTACCCATGGTGGAGGTGGATTTGGTCAGATAGAAGTCAACATATCAAAAGAATGTCCTAATTCAAAGATATTATCGGGATTTCAAGCAACAAGTGATTTTGATGACAAGAAAGTGAAAGATTGGATTGATAAAATCATGGAGGAAATTATATGAATAACATTTATGATGATAAACAATTCTTTGAACAATATAGTAAAATGTCACGAAGCCAACAGGGCTTATCTGGAGCAGGTGAGTGGTATCAGTTTAAACTTTTGTTTCCAGATTTAAAGGATAAAAGTGTACTGGATTTGGGATGTGGCTATGGATGGCATTGTAAATATGCTGTGGAATGTGGTGCTAATCAAGTATTGGGAATAGATTTAAGTGAAAAAATGATACATGAAGCAAAAGAAAAAAATGGTGATTTGAAAATTACATATCAAGTCTGTGGGCTAGATGATTATCATTATCCTAATGATTCATATGACTGTGTGATTTCTAATTTGGTGCTTCATTATATTGAAGACGTTGAAATAATTTTCAAAAATGTATATAGGACGTTAAAATCCAATGGAGTTTTTCTTCTTAACATTGAACATCCTGTTTTTACAGCAGGTGTAAAACAAGATTGGATTTATAATTCTGATGGAAGTCCAAAATATTGGCCTGTAGACGATTACTTCTATTCTGGAGAGCGAGAGACTAATTTTCTTGGGCAGAATGTTAAAAAACAGCATCACACATTGACTCAGATATTGATGGGATTAATAAATGCTGGATTTCAGCTAGAAGTAGTGGAAGAAGCCATGCCAAGTAATGACATGATGGATATTTCGGGTATGTTAGATGAAATGCGTCGTCCAATGATGTTAATGATTAAGTCTATTAAACAAGGATAGTGATAAACTCTATATAGTAAAACCATCTGTTAACATATAATTAAACTTTTAATTTATAGGAATATGTTTTTTATATAAACAGTCAATAGTTGCACCAGAATTGTCGGGTACTTACTTCTTAGTTTTGCTATGATAAGTTTAATGGAGGTCATAGGTATGAATATAATATTACAAATGAATAAGGCAATGACATATATTGAAGAAAATCTTATGGGAGAGATAGATTTTGAGGAAATGTCTAGAATAGCTTGCTGTTCAGAATATCATTTTCGACGTATGTTTTCATTTCTTGCAGGAATGTCCTTAGGTGAGTATATTCGTCGCAGGAAATTATCACTAGCTGCAGTTTTGCTAAATAACCAAGATAATAAAATTATTGATGTGGCATTACAGCTTGGTTATAACTCTCCTGATGCTTTTACTAAAGCTTTTCAAGCAATGCATGGTATAGCACCATCTAATGTAAAAAAAGGAAACACTACTTTAAAAGCATTTCCTCCTATGACTTTCCAATTAACTATTAAAGGAGGCAATGAGATGGACTATCGAATTGTAGAAAAAGACCCATTCAAAATTGTAGGACTTAAAAAGAGGATAACCTTAATATTTGAAGGAGTAAATCATCAGATGGATTCTCTAGTAGAAAGTTTAACTGATGAAAGGATTAAATATTTAAAAAGTCTTTGTAATATTGAACCTAGTGGTATATTAAGTGTATCAGCAAATTTTTCTGAAAGATCAGTTGAAGGTAGTGAACTTGACCAGTATATAGGAATTGCAACTACAAAACAAGTATCTGGTCATTGGGAAGTATTAGAGGTAGATGCCACTAGTTGGGCAGTCTTTTCTGTTGTTGGCGAGTTTCCTAAAGCATTGCAGGATACATGGGCACGTATTTATGGGGAGTGGTTTCCTACTTCTGGTTATGAACTGACTGGTGGTCCTGAGATCCTTTGGAATGAAAGTTCGGATACTAGCAAACATGACTATAAAAGTGAAATATGGATTCCAGTGAGAAAATCTAATCTAATATAATTATCAATAATATGATCATCTATTTTTAAAATGCACCTCAAAAGCTAGAAAATGATTTTAACTTTTGAAGGTGCATTTTATGGTTATTTAATGAGTGAAAGTATGATATTATAAAGTAAAGATCATTTAACTGAGAGATAAATGGAAATTTAAAAGGAATTAAATATGAAATATTATAATACATCACAAGGGGGCTGTTACAATGAAGCTGGTATATAAAGACCCAGGATATAAATATTCTGCAGAATCGATTTCGGAATTTATAAAACAGGATGGATATTGGAGTGAACCAATATTTCATTTTTTCCCAGAATTGTTGAAGTTCAAAGACTCATTTAATAAAAATGACAATAATAAGGATATTATGGAAGAAATTTTGGGAACAGTTATTGAATTGTACCAATGTAGGGAAAAGGAAATACAAAGTAAGGTTGTTTCATATCAAGAAAGTTGGAATCATTATGAAAAATTAATTAATGATCGTTTTTCTTCCATATTTGAATTTGATACTGGGGAGGTTTTTAACAATCTAGTATGTAATATAACATTAAATCCCATAAGCCCTAGACACTTAAAGGAATGTATTTTTGATGTATTTTATATGAATAGTGATAAGGGGTCAATAGGGTCTGCTTTGCATGAGATTGTTCATTATCTATGGTTTTACTTATGGAATCGTAAGTACAAGGATACATATGAGCAATATGAATCTCCAAGTTTAATTTGGGTTTTAAGTGAGGCTGTAGTAGAACAGATTCTAAATGATAAGGAATTTAATAGAATTAATCCTTATTATGAAAGTGGAAATGCTTATCCCTATTTTTATAAAATGTCTATTAAAGGTAGGCTATTGTATGATTATCTAGATGACATATATAAAAATAATTCTATAGATAAATTTATGGATAAGAGTTATCAATTTATGCTAGAGAATGAAGAAGAAATAAGAAGTCAAATGGCATAGGGATATTTATAGAGTTTAATATGATTTATTAAGGAGATGAGTTAAAATTAGTATAATAGAGATTCCAAGAATTGTTTTGAAAAACAACTTTGATGAGGCTGAATATCATGATATAAAGAAATTGGAGAAGATTTGCATTGAACATGATAAAATTTCATTTAAGCTAGAGCTGGATTATAAGTTGAGAAACGTTAAACAGAGTAATATAGGAATAATTAGTATTAATGAATTTATGTACTATAATAGTAATGAACTCATAGGATATATAGGAATAAGTGAGTTTGAGCAAGGGGTTCTAGAAATAAGCGGATTAGTTCATCCAGAGTATAGAAATAGAGGAATTTTTACTCAATTGCATAATTTAGTTGAAGCCGAGCTTAAAAAAAGAAATAATCATAAAATACTTGTGCTTTGTGATAATAATTCATCTTTGGGAATTAATTTTATAAAGAAAGTCAGTAAAGAATACCATCATTCTGAATATGATATGATTCTAAATAAGGATTTGTTTCCAAAGTCATTAGAGCATAGTCTTAATATTAGAAATGCATCAAAAAATGATGCTGGAGAAATAGCTATTATGACGAAAGATTTTTTTGACATAGAAATAAAAGAAGATATGGTTATTACAGAGAGCATAGAAAATGGCAGTCTTTTTATTGCGGAATTAAACAATATAGGAATAGGAAGTGTTAGAATAGAATTAATTGATGGAGTAGGAGGTATATATGGCTTAGGAGTGCTTTCACAATATAGAGGAAAAGGATATGGAAAAGAATTGCTTATGTGGTCTGTTGAAAGGTTAATAAAAATGGGTGCTGAAAAAGTCATTCTTCAAGTGGATACTGATAATGATAATGCCCTTAATTTATATAAATCATGTGGATTTGAAGTAGACCATGCTATAAGCTATTATATTATTAAGAGATAGTATAGTGAGATCGTGATATTTATAAATAATAAAGCTTATTTTAAGGTACGAAAGCAATGACTTTCGTACCTTTTTTCTTAATAAACAATGAAAAATTTGGAATACTAATGGTAAATAAAATTAGGAGGAATAAAAAATGATTACATTGAAAGACAGTATTACAAAAGAAAATCTTTTAAAAGCCTTTGCAGGAGAATGTCAAGCTTGGAGACGTTATGAACTTGCCGCTACTCAAGCAAGAATGCAAAATCTAGAAGTTCTATATTGGCTTTTTCATTATACTGCTAATCAAGAAAAAGAACATGCTGAAGTATTCTATAATCACTTAAAGGAGTTCAATGGACAGGAAATTTCCATAACTGCTGATTATCCAATTGATAATTCAAATAATATTCTAGAACTTTTACAACTTGCTGCGAAGCATGAAGCAGCCGAACATGACACAATTTACAAATCCTTCGGTGATAAGGCTAAAGAAGAAGGATTCCCAGATATAGCAGCATCTTTTCATATGATAGCCAAAATTGAAAAAGTACACAGTCAGCGTTTTGAAAGGTATGCAGAACTAGTGCAAAACAATAAACTATTTGAAAATGAAACACCTATTGAATATATCTGTTTGAGCTGTGGACATATTCATAATGCTACTGGAGCACCACAGATTTGTCCAGTTTGTAAACATAATCAAGGTTTCTTTGTTCGATTAGAAGACTCACCATTTGGAAAAGAAAAGATTTTAACTCTATAGTTTAAAAGTTAAATTGAATAATTACATAACTAACCATATGAATTCTAGAATTCATATGGTTAGTTATGTAATAACAAAAAAGCAAAATAAAGAGAAGAAATAAATAATTTTTAGTATGATTAAACAGGTCAATGAGTTTTTAACAAATTATCTAAAAAATGTTCTTTAAAGTTGAAGTGTTAGTTAATAATTGACTGTAGATCCAGTTTTTGTTATTATGAAAATACTGGTTAATATTACGAAAGGAGGTAATTTTATGATAGCCAAAATTATAGAAAAAAATTATGAGGTGATTGTTTTATAAATTATATTCTTTTCAATTAACCATGTGAACTGAGTATAGTTTTATAAGATCTATTACCTAAAGGGAGATAGTATGTATGTTAAAACTAATAGATATTGACTCAGAAAATTTTTGGGAAATTACAAAGCTTAAGGTAACAAAAGAACAAGAGGAATTTGTAGCATCTAATACTTTTTCAATTGCTCAGTCTAAAGTACAGCCAGAATGTATTCCCCTTGCTATATATAAAGATAAAACTCCTATAGGATTTCTTATGTATTGTATGGACAGCATTGATAATGAATACTGGATATATAGAGTTATGATAGAT
Source organism: Tissierella pigra (assembly GCF_018917845.1). NCBI lineage: Bacteria > Bacillati > Bacillota > Tissierellia > Tissierellales > Tissierellaceae > Tissierella > Tissierella pigra. The sequence goes on along the minus strand of NZ_JAHLPJ010000001.1, from coordinate 2,124,413 downwards.
ATCAAATATCAATCAAAGGGATATGGGCGACAGGCAATGGAATTACTTGTAAATAGAATTAAAGAAGATAAGGAACATCATATCATTTATATTAGTTTTGAACCTGAAAACCAATGGGCAAAATCAATGTATGAAAGCATGGGATTTACACCAGATGGTAGAATTGTTGAAGGCGAGATTGTTTATAAGTTAGAATATTAGTTGTAATATAAATTAGACTTACTTTAAAGAGTAAGTCTAATTGTACTTAAAGACATATCTATAAATATAAGCATTAGAGAATTGGGAATAGAGCATTGGATTGTTTCAATATCAATATAGAAAAAATACTAGATGAAAACTCATCTAGTATTTTTAAATATCCTTAACTAAAATAGATTTTACAGCATCTTCAATTTCTTCATATCCCGTACATCTACATAGATTTGATTGAAGCCAGTCTTGTATTTCTGCATCATCTGCATTGGGCCGAATCTTAGATAGGGAATGACATACCATTAAAAATCCTGATGTACAATAACCACATTGAAATCCAAAGTTTTCAACAAAGGCTTTTTGGATTGGAGCATTTTTTAGTCCTTCCACTGTTAATACTTTCTTTCCAATGGCTTCCACAGTAAGCATAAGGCAAGATTTTATAGGCCAATCGTCGACTAAAACTGTACAGGCACCACAGTCTCCATTTTCACATCCTGGCTTTGCACCTGTTAATCCAAGTTCATTTCTTAAGGTATATAATAATGTATGGGAAGGCTTTACCATTACATCTCTATCTTCACCATTGATATTTAGAGTTATTATAGTAGGATTTAATATTTCAAACATTTAGCCGACCTCCTGAAATTTATCAAAAGCTCTAGATAAAATGTCCCCTAACATAAACTTTCTATATTCTGAAGACCCTCCAATATCATGCAATATTTTATCAGGAATACTTTCAATCACTTTTTTTATTTTTTCTTTTTTAGATAGGGAGGAATCGTTTAATATTTCCTCAATTTTTAAAGATCTAAAAGGATATTCACATAAGCCACTAAAACTTATTAAAGTTCTATTTTTATCTTTAATTGCTGCCATTGTAATTAAAGGATAATCTATTTTTTCATGTTTTGTTCTTTTTACATGAAGGTATGGAAGACTAAGGAATCTTTCATCTACTATTACTTGAATTAATATTTCATCATCTTCTATACCTATCTTTTTATCACATATATCAGATATAGGAACTACTCTCTTTCCCTTACTACCTTGAAGTATAATATCACAATTGGACAAAAGAAGGGCTAAGATAGATTCTCTATATATAATTGTACCCATTAAATTGCCTCCTAGTGTAATCTTATCCTGTATAGTATGGTCTGCAATTCTTCTAACTATATATCCTAAAAGTGGGAAATAATTTGCTTCTGAAATGTCTGTAAGAGTTATGGCTGAGCCCATTATAAGTTTATTGTTTTTAATTTCATGGACATTACATTCTGGAATTCCTTTTATATCAATTACTGCTTCAGTATATCTATTATTCATTCTTGCCATGGATATAAATTCTGTTCCACCACCGTAATAAATAGGCTTTTTACCATTGGAATTAAGTTTATTATATAGTTTTACAGCATCTTCAACTGTATCTGGTTTATAATACTCAAAATCAAAAGCTATCATATTTACCTCCAGTTTTAGTTTTCCATATTACTTCATTAGAAATTGGTAATGTATCAAATTCAACTCCCACTGCTAGGGACATGGCATTGGCAAAAGCAGCAGGTATTCCAATAGTACCATGTTCAGCAATTCCTCTAGCACCATAAGGGGCATCTATCTGTGGAGTTTCTATGAAGTCTACTATATATTCAGGATTTTCCCCAAATCTTAGAAGTTTATATGTTCTTAAAGATGAATTTTGAAGTATTGCTTCTTTATCATATATAAGATCTTCTCTAGTGGATAAACCTAGTCCCATACTCATACCACCCATTACTACTCCTCGTGCCGCCTTAGGGTTAATTACTTTACCAGCATCTATTACTGTAGCAGCCTTTAAAAGTCTATAGGAATAATTTTCTGGATTATATTCTATTTCTACAGCCTGTGCAGCTACAGTCCAAGAATTAGCAGGTTTTCCTTTACCAGTTTCTTTATCCAATGGAGTTAGACCACTTGTAATATAACTTCCTTTAGCAATTATTTGTCCATATATAGATTTGCCACTGGAATATTGGTATCCATTGACTAAATCCTTAAAACTTATAAAAATATCAGGTCTATGAACTACATATATTTTTTGATTAGCAATTTCTAAATCATCTTGAGAACATTTAAGAGCTATACCACCTATTTCCTTTAATTGATTGATTAAGTCTTTTGCTGCATTTAAAACTGCATTTCCTACCATAAAAGTTGTCATACTAGCCACAGTTTTCCAATGTTTTGGAGTAATTTGAGTATTTACATCCATAAAAACATGAATATTTTCAACATCCATTTTCATTCTTTCGGCTAATATTTGAGCTATTGTGGTTTTCATTCCAGGACCAATTTCCGATGCACCAAAATTTAAGTTTATACTTCCATCATCATTTAATGTAAGTACAACACCAGAACTGGCATTAGTAGGTGAGTTGGAAGTTTTCCAAAGAGAGGCAATTCCTTTAGTGATAATAGTTCCTTTATCAGTTTTTATTATGTTGCCTTCATTCCAATTCATAACTTGTTTTAGTTTAAGAAGGCAAGCTGTTATATTTCCAGTATTGCTAAGTGTAATTATATCCTGTGTTGGAGACTTATTCCCCTCAGCTATTGCATTTTTAATTCTTATATCAAATGGATCCATATTTAATTTTGATGCTAGTTTATCTAATAGTCTTTCTATACCAAAAGTACATACTCCATGACCAAATCCTCTAAGGGAAGTAACATAGCCATGATTTGTATATACACTAATGGAGTCACAGTGAATATTTTCTATATTATATGGACCACTGCAATCAATGGCAATGGATTTAGCCATACGAGGACCTGTATCTGCATATGCTCCACAATCAATATAGTAAGTACATTCTAAGGCTTTTATTATACCATCCTTTGTTGCACCTATTTTTAATTTGCCTTCGGCAGCTATTTTAGATGGTGATATAGTTATATCATCTTCTCTTGTATTTGTTATTCTAACCATTCTACCATCTACAGCAGAAGAAGCCAAATATGCAAGATATTCTAAATGAATTGCAGCCTTTCCTCCAAAAGCTCCGCCAACTAAAGGAGTATGGACAATTATATTACCTTCAGGAATCTTATAGATTTTATTTAATTCTTCTTTAACTGCAAAAGGTGATTGAGATGATGTATATATATTTACTATACCGCTTGGTGTAATTTCAGCCATGGTATTTCTAGTTTCCATTGCTAAATGGTCAGATTTGGGAAGATATAAGGTTGACTCAACTATTACATCACTTTCACTCCAACCTAAATCCATATTTCCTTTTCTTATTTTTACATGGTCTGCTATATTTGTATGTGCCACAGGATATACAGTATAATCAGGACAATAATAATAACCTAGATTTTCATGTATAAGAGTAGCATTAGGTTTCAATGCCTCAGTAACTGATGCAACTACTGGTAGTGGTGTATATTCTACTTCAATAAGATTGACTCCTGCCATTGCTTCTTCTTCACTATTTGCAATAACTACTGCTACTGGTTCTCCAAAGTATCTAACCTTGTCTTTGGCAATAGGAGGTCTATCATTAATAATACTTCCTGTTAAGGCAGGATAATAATCTCCAGTTATTACAGCTTGAACACCTTTAGAATTCAATGCTTTTTCTATATTAATAGATTTAATTAATCCATGTGCAATAGTACTTGTAAGAATTTTTGCTTGTAATGTATTAGGTCGTATATCATCAGAATTATATTTAGCATTACCTGTTACTTTATCCCAAGCTTCTTTTCTAATGGTTGTAACACCAATTTGAGAAATATTTTCCATAAAACACCTCCAAGAATCTCATAGAACTTATATGATATTGAAATATTGTTTCCATATATTAGTTTAAATATTCAAATTAGAGTTTAAATTAAGCTAGAAAGTAGGCAACAATTAAATAGTTATTAGTATAAAAGATTAAGTATTAAACATAATAAACATAGAGGATAAAAAGGAGGCATTGAAATGGAAACAAATGAAACTTTTCAAGAAATAAGGGACAGATTTATAGCAGCAGACTTAGATACCAAAATTGAAATATATACAACTGTTCAGGGATTATCAGTGGAACAGTATAAAGAACTTTTAAGGGTTTTTCCAATTAAATATTTAGATAAATTAGAAAAGGCAATGGGGTAGAATATAAGGATTGAGAAAATTTTCTCAATCCTTATATTTTTCAGAGAATATGTGGTAATATATAGTAAAGTTTATTTAGGGGGGAATAGATTTGAAAAAAATAGCTTTAATTATTTTAGTATGTACTTTATCTTTATTTTGTCTTTTAACGGCAGTTGAAATAAATGCTTTTAATACAAAATATTATATTAATTCTTATAATAAATATAATATTACGGAGACAACGGGAAAAAGTATTCAAGAATTACATAATATTACAGAGAATTTATTGGATTATTTAAATGGAAAATCAGAAGAGGAAGTTTTAGAACTTGATTTTAATGAACGAGAAATTCTGCATATGAAGGATGTAAAAATTCTTTTTAAGAATGGATTTACATTAAAATATATATTCCTCATAATATCCTTTACTATAATTATGTATTTTATAATAAATAAAGAAAGAAAAATATTAGGAAATTTTATTTATAAAGGTTTATTTATAAACTGGATTGCTTTAGGTTTATTAGGTATTATGATACTTTTTGATTTCAATAAATATTTTACTTATTTTCATTATATATTCTTTACCAATGATCTTTGGTTACTGGATCCTAATACAGACTTACTTATTCAAATGTTACCAGAGGAGTTTTTTAGCTCTATGGCTATAAATATTGGGTTATCCTTTTTATCTTTTGTGGCAATAATACAGATTATAGGTTATGTCATAACTAGGAAAGGAAGAGGAAAGGATGAAAAGGATATTTAAACATTTAAGGGAAATAAGTAAAAAAAATGAAAGACAAAAAGTTTTGGACAATTTCTATACAAAACAAATGAAAAATGGAAAGACCATAAGAGCAGATGCTATGGATAAAATAGCTTTAGGTATTATTATATGGATTGGACTAGTTATATTAATAAATAAATTGATAAAGAATTTCTTCGTATCGGTTTTTATAAGTTTAATATTTGGAATATTTATGACAATCTATCTGAGAAAATTATTTTTAGAATCAAAAAATAAGAAGATAAAGGAGATTCAAAATGAATATAGAGTAAAGCTTGAAGAAGAAAAAGGAATTTCACCTGACGAAGATATAGAAGATTATATTATAAATAGATATTATGAGAAGAAAGAAGAAGCAAAAAAGAACTTCAACTTTCTCAGTAAAGATAAGATAGTTAAATTGTATTTTTTAGCAGTTATATTTTATATAACTGGATATTTATCAGCCTATCCTATGTATTATAAAATCATGGGAATAATCTCATTTATTATGGCAACATTTATTGGTTCATATAACATAACAGAATATATTAAAAAAAGTAATAATAAGGATTTACTTAATTAGTATTATAAGTTATAATAAGTTAGTTAGTTAGACAGAGTAGGTAAAGAGCGTCAAGTGTTAAGGGATGGGAAGTTGCCCTTAAACGAAAGACAAAATCTGCGATTCTTTAACCGCGTCCGCTGAAACATTAAAGAGACTCCTTAACTTTAGTGTGGCAGTTGCCTGTCACTAACAAAAGAAAGGAGGATATAAAATGAATATAAGCAAAAAGGTTAAGACAAGAACTCTAACTCAAGCAGCATTTTTAGTAGCACTTTCCATTGCTTTAACAAGATTTGGATCCATCATGATACTTCCTACATTGAGAATAGGATTTGGTGAGACTCCAATAATGTTAAGCGGAATGTTGTTTGGACCAATAATTGGAGGAGTATCTGGTATTGCTGCTGACTTATTGGGTATTATGATTAATCCTCAAGGTCCACCACATTTAGGATTTACATTGAGTTCATCATTATGGGGTGTTATATCTGGTCTTTATGTAATGTATTTTAAAAAGAAGGATATAAAGACAAATGTATTTTCTACAGTTAAGGTTGCTATCATGGTAATTACTTGCTATTTAGTAATTTCTATTGGATTAAACACCTATTGGTTATCTCAGTTATACAATAAAGGTGTTATTGTAATTTTACCTAGTAGAATTTTATCGGCGGCTATTAATATACCAATTCAAGTTATTATAATCACGTATTTAGGACGATATCTTAAAAATATAGCATCAAGATAATAGACAAGAAAAAGACTTCTACCTTATGGTGGAAGTCTTTTCCATAAGGAGGTAAAAATGATAAGATTTTTAACAGCAGGAGAATCTCATGGAGAATCTTTAACAGGAATAATAGAGGGTATTCCTGCTAATTTATATATAGATATAGATTTTATAAATAAAGAGTTAAGGAGAAGACAGAAAGGATTTGGCAGATCTTCGAGAATGAAAATAGAAATTGATGAAGTAAATATATTGTCTGGAGTAGGAAATGGATTTACAACTGGAAATCCCATAACCATATCCATTGAAAATAAGGGCAGAAATATAGAATTAGTGGAGGTCATTAAACCAAGACCAGGTCATGGGGATTTAGTAGGTGCTTTAAAATATAATCAAAAAGGTGGCAGAAATATTTTAGAAAGAGCATCTGCGAGAGAAACAGCCATGCGTGTAGCCTTAGGAAGCATTTGTAAACTTTTTTTAAAAGAGTTTGATATAGAGATATACAGCCATGTTATAAATATTGGAGGAATAGAGTCAAAAACAACATACTATACAGGAGTTGAAATAGAAAGACTTGCAGAAGCTGATAAGTCAAATATACAAGTAATTGATGAAAAAATAGAAGAAAAGATGATAGGTAAAATTCAAGAAGCCATGGAGGAGGGAGATACTTTAGGAGGAATTATAGAAGTTATAGTTAAAAATCCACCAGTAGGATTAGGAAGTCATTCTAGTTGGGATATGAAATTAGATGGAAAACTAGCTGCTGCCATAATTAGCATACAAGGGATTAAGGCAGTTGAATTTGGACTTGGAGGTAAAGCGTCTACGACTAAAGGCTCAGAATTTCATGATGAGATTATTTATGATAGTAAGTTTAGGAGAAAAACCAATAATGCAGGAGGAATAGAAGCTGGAATATCCAATGGGGAAGATATAGTAATACGTGGAACTATGAAGCCAATACCCACTTTGAAAAAACCTTTAGATACTATAAATATAATAAGTAAAGAAAAGGCAATAGCTCAATTTGAAAGATCAGATGTATGTGCAGTGCCATCTGCAAGTATAGTTATGGAAAATGTAGTTGCTTATATAATAGCTGATGAATTCTTGAAAAAATTTGGTGGAAATTTTTTAGAGGAAACCAAAGCAAACTATAATAATTATCTTAAATATTTAGAAAGCAGGTAAAAAATGAGATATAAAATAATAGACAATATATGGTCAGAATTAAAAGATTATATAAATAGACATAAATTTCTTCTTATAACAGATAGAAATATTTATAATATATATAAAGGACATATAGAAAAGCTAATAAATGATGAAGATGATATTTTAATATTAGAACCAGGAGAAAATAGTAAGAGCTTAGAAGAATTGATGAATATTTATAAAGTCTTAATTGAGAAGAATTTAGATCGGAATGGAATAATTTTAAGTCTTGGCGGAGGGGTTGTAGGAGATATATCAGGATTTGCTGCTTCTACATATAAACGAGGAATAGATTATATTCAAATCCCTACAACTTTATTGTCACAGGTAGATAGTAGTATAGGAGGAAAGACTGGTATAGATTTTTTAGGGTATAAAAATATAATAGGAACATTTTACTTTCCTTCCATGACTCTGATAAATCCATTATTTATAAATACTTTAAATAAAAAAGAAATTACCTGTGGTTTAGGAGAAATTATAAAATATGGTCTAATAGAAGACTATGATTTTTTCAAATATATTGGAGAGAATATTGGAAATATATATAACAAAGATAAAAATATATTGACATATATAATTGAAAAATCTGTAGAGATTAAATCGTCAATAGTAAATAAAGATAAGCTGGATTTAGGACTTAGACAAAAGTTGAATTTTGGACATACAGTAGGACATAGTATAGAATCTTTATTTAATTATGAAAGATATAATCATGGTGAAGCTGTTATACTTGGCATGATATATGAAACAACTATTGCCTATGAAAAAGGCCTTATATCTGAAGAATATTATAATGAGATTAGAAATATACTGATACCTTTAGTAGAGCCAGTTGGATTTAATGAAAATGAAGTAAATATACTGTTAAATTATATGAAAAAAGATAAAAAAAATAAGAATGATAAAATAGGATTTGTTCTACCAGTAGATAAAGGAAAGGTAGATATATTCTATGATATAGATGAATTGACTATAAAAAAAATATTGATGATGATATAGAGGTGAAATATGGAGATTATAGGGAAAAAAAGTTTAAAAGGTGAAATAAAGGTTCCTGGAGATAAGTCTATTTCTCATAGAGCAGTAATCTTTGGTTCCATTAGTGAAGGTGAAACTGTTGTAGAAAACATTTTATTGTCAGAAGATGTTTTAAATACAATTGAATGTTTTAGAGAAATGGGTGTAGATATAGAAATAAATAAGGAAGAAAATAAGCTGAGAATAATAGGTAATGGTCTATATGGATTAAAAAAGCCGAAAAAGTCCTTGGATTGCGGAAACTCAGGAACTTCCATGAGATTATTAGCAGGAGTATTAGCAGGGCAAAACTTTGAATCTACACTTATAGGTGATAGTTCTTTAAGTAAAAGACCAATGGATAGAATAATTAATCCTTTAAGGAAAATGAATGTAAATATTCATGGTGTAGATAATAAGTATCCACCTATAAGTATTTGTCCTTCTAAAGAACTATATGGTATAGAATATACTCTACCTATGGCAAGTGCACAAGTAAAGTCTGCAATTCTATTAGCCTCTCTTTACGCTAAAGGAGAGACTAAAGTCATAGAAAAAAAGACTACTAGAGACCATACTGAAAGAATGATGGAGTATTTTGATGAAGATGATTTTAAGGGAAAGAATATTTATGTGCCTGGGGACATTTCATCTGCCGCATTTTTCATAATAGGAGCTAGTATAATGAAAGACTCCTCCATAGTTTTAAAAGATGTTGGGATAAATCCTACAAGGACTGGAATTATAGATGTTTTACAATCCATGGGTGGAAATATAGGAGTAAAAAATATAAGAAATATAAATAAAGAGCCTATAGGAGATATATATGTTTCTTATTCACCACTTATGGGAATAGAATTAGATTCAGCTATTATAGGAAGATTAATAGATGAAATCCCTATAATAGCTGTAGGCGCTATGTTTGCACAAGGGAGTACTATAATTAGAAATGCAGAGGAGCTAAAGTACAAGGAAACCGATAGGATTCATGCTATAGTTACTGAACTAAGAAAAGTAGGAGGAGATATAGAAGCCTTAGAAGATGGTTTGATTATAAAAGGTACAAGTACTTTTTATCCAGGAGTATTAGATTCATATAATGACCATAGAATTGCTATGGCTTTATCTATAGCAGCATTAAATATAGACGGAAAGTCAAAAATTAATGATGATAGATGTATAAACATCTCTTATCCTCAATTCTATGAGTCTCTTCAGAAGATAATAATGGAATAAACTTTGATTTTTTATATACAAAGTCTTATAATAAACCTATGGTACATAAAATATAGGAGGAATATAAATGAAAACACAATTACCAATAGCACTTTCAAATCGTCATATACACATAAGCCGAAAGGACTTAGATACTTTGTTTGGTGAAGGATATGAATTGACTAAAATGAAGGATTTATCTCAACCAGGACAATATGCTTGTGAGGAAAAAGTAGATGTAGTAGGGTCAAAAGGTACATTAAAGGGAGTAAGAATATTAGGACCTACTAGGTCGCAGACTCAATTTGAATTATCTATATCAGATGCGTTTTCTCTTGGTGTAAAACCAATAGTTAGAAACTCTGGAGATATAGCTGGTACTCCAGGAGCAAAAATAATTGGTCCAAAAGGTGAAATTGAAATAGAAGAAGGAATAATAGTAGCAGCAAGACATATTCATATGCACACTGAAGATGGAAAAGACTTTGGTGTAGCTGATAAAGATATAGTAAGTATAAAAGTAAATGGTGAAAGAGGTTTAGTATTTAATAATGTATTAGTTAGAGTAGCAGAAAGCTTTGCTCTTGAAATGCACATAGATATAGAAGAAGGAAATGCTGCAGGAGTTAAAAATGGAGATTTAGTTGAATTAATTAAATAGTGGAGGTATTTAATGAAAAATATATTAGGAATGATAGACCATACAGTTTTAAAGCCAGAAGCTACAATTAATATGATTGAAACTTTATGCAAAGAGGCTATGGAATATAATTTTGCTGCTGTTTGTGTTAATCCTTACTATGTAAGATTATGTAAGGAAATATTAAAAGATTCAAAGGTTAAGGTAGCTACAGTAATTGGTTTTCCTTTGGGAGCCAATACAAAAGAAGTTAAAGCATTTGAAACTATAGATGCTATAAAAAATGGTGCAGATGAAATTGATATGGTAATTAATATTGGAGCATTGAAACATAAAGACTATGAATTAGTTAAGGAAGATATAAAAGCTGTAGTAGGTGCTGCAAAAGGAAAAGCCATAGTTAAAGTAATTATAGAAACCTGCCTATTAACAGAGGAAGAAAAAGTTAAGGCTTGTGAACTTTCTATGGAAGCAGAAGCTGATTTTGTAAAGACTTCAACAGGATTTTCAACTGGTGGAGCAACTATGGAAGATGTAAAACTTATGAAATCTATAGTTGGTGAAAAACTAGAAGTCAAAGCCTCTGGAGGAGTCAGAGACTTAGACTCTGCAAAACAAATGATTGAAGCAGGGGCTACAAGACTTGGAACTAGTTCAGGTGTAAAAATAGCAAAAGAAATATAAAAAAATATAAAAAAATCCTTTTTCTTGTTATAAAATTTGGAAATTATGAAAGACTATAATAAGAGGAGGGATAGATTGAAAAGATATTTATTATTTATTTTAACTGTGGTGGTGGCTTTTCAAGTTGGATGTAAGGATGTAGTTCGTAAGGAAATAGTAGAAGTAGAAGAACCAGAACATAGTTCTATAGAAGTAGCAGTTGAAGATAAGCTAATAATCGATAGATCAGAAGATTTATCAGACTATGTAGTTGAATTATTTGGTGTAGATGATGCAGCTACGATTATTTTCAACGATGTAGCACTGGTTTCTGTCATTATGGCTTATGATACTGAACTTACAGATGATACTAAGGAAATGATCAACAACTTGGTATTGGAAAAGGATCAGGAAATATCACAGGTAGTCATATCAAATGATGAAAAAACATTTTTTCAAATTGTAGAGATTATGGGAGATTTAATGAATGGCTCATCCTATGACAAATACGTTGGTCAAATTAGCAAACTTGTTGAAAAAAATAAATAGACAACAAAAACCCATTCTAAGGAGTGGGTTTTTGTATTTTTTTACTTATTTCATAATATTAATATAAGTAACAAATTAAAATTTGGGTATAGTAAAATAAGGTAATGCAAATAAGAGGGAGGAATAGAAATTGAACTTAAAATCAGAAAGAATACAAATTGATAATGGAATCCATTTAAATCTAATCTATACAGATAAATTTAAATCAAACTTACTTAGCTATTATTTCCTAAGACCACTATCTAAAGATGAAGTTACTAAAAATGCACTACTTCCGTTGGTACTTAAAAGAGGTACAGAAGAATATGATACAAACTTAAAAATTCAAAAAAAATTAGAAGAAACTTATGGTGCTAACTTTAGTATATCTATAAATAAAAGAGGAGAAAAACAAGTATTAAGATTTACTGTTGAATCTATAAATGGAGATTATGTAGGAGATAAAGATAATATCTATGAAGTAATCGACCTTTTAAAAGATATTATATATAATCCAACTTTAGAGAAGGGATATTTCAGAAAGGATTATGTAAATCAGGAAAAAGAAAATTTAAAAAACAGAATTGAAGGTAGAATCAATGATAAGAGGTCCTATGCACTAGATAGATGTATAGAAGAAATGTGTAAAAATGAAAAGTTTAGCATATATCCATTGGGAAAAGTAGAAGATCTAGATGGTATAGACGAAAATATATTATATGAACATTATAAAAATGTAATTATCACCAGTCCTATGGAGATATTTTATGTAGGAGAATATGATGCAAAACTAATAGAATATATTAAAGATATAGGTAAAATAGAAAGAAAAGAACTTCTAAATATACCAAGAGAACAGATCATATCTGGAGTTCAAACTAAAAATATGGTAAGCGAGGATTTAGATGTAACTCAAGGTAAATTAGTTCTTGGTTTCAGAACAGGAATACCTTATGAGGACAGATTATATAATGGGCTTATAGTAGCCAGTGATATATTAGGTGGAGGTCCAAATTCTAAACTTTTTAGAAATGTAAGGGAAAAGGAAAGTTTAGCTTACTATATTACATCTACTATTTATAAATATAAATCTATAATGTTAATAGATGGTGGAATCGAGTTTCAGAACTTTGAGAAAACTATAGATATTATCAATGAACAATTAGAAGAGATGAAGAAAGGAAACTTTACAGAAGAGGATATAGAAATATCAAAAAAATCCATAAAGTCCTCTACAGAATCCATTCGAGATAGTGCCTTTCTTATATCAGAATACTTCTTTAGTCAAATATTATCTATGGATAATCGTTCTTTGGAAGAAATCTTAGAGGATATTGATAGTGTAACTAAAGAGGAAATAGTAGAAGCTATATCCCATGTAGTTCTAGATACTATATATTTTATGAAAAGTTCTAAGAACCAATAACCAATTAGATATTAATGGAATAAATTTGGGAGGTAAGAAATTGGATATAAAAATATACGAAAATGATAAAATAAAAGAAAAACTTTTCTTTAAAGAGCTAGCTTCAGGATTAAAGATTTATTTTATGCCAAAAGAAGGCTATACGAAACAATATGCAATATTTTCTACTAATTATGGCAGTATAGATAATATATTTGTACCTATAGGAGAAAAAAAAGCCATAGAAGTCCCAGAAGGTATAGCACATTTTTTAGAACATAAACTCTTTGAAGAGCCAGAGGAAAATATATTTGATAAATTTTCTAAGTTAGGTGCAAATGTCAATGCTTATACTAACTTTACGCAAACAGCTTATCTATTTTCATCTACTGAGAATTTTTATGAGAATTTAGAGCTATTAGTACATTTTGTACAGCATCCATACTTTACTGATGAAAATGTAGAAAAAGAAAAGGGAATTATCGCCCAAGAAATAAATATGTATAGAGACAATCCAAATTGGAGAGTGTTTTTTAATTGTTTAAGAGCTATGTATGGTGAACATCCAGTTAAAATAGATATAGCAGGTACTGTAGAGAGTATTCAAGATATAAGCAAAGAATTACTCTACAAATGCTATAATACTTTTTATAATCCAAACAATATGGTTTTATTTATTGCAGGAGATCTTTCATTTGACGAAATACTAAGGGTAATAGATAAAACAGAAAGAAAAGATTCCAAGAAAATAGAAGAAGTAAATAGAGTGTTTAAAGAAGAACCAAAGGGAGTAAGAGAAAACTTCATAGAAGAAAGTATGATGACTTCAACACCTTTATTCTATATAGGTTTCAAAGATGAAGATATAAATCTATCTGGAAAAGAAAGAGTGAAAAAGGATTTAATGACCAACTTTATCCTAGATATGCTTTTTGGCTCCAGTTCTATATTTTACAATGAGCTTTATGAAGAAGGGATTATAGATAGTAGCTTTGGAGCATATTTTACAGGTAAAAAATCATATGGACATTCTTTAATAGTAGGAGAATCTAAAAAACCAAAGGAAGTTTATGAAAGGGTAATGAATTTATTTGAAAAGGATCCACAGTCTATTTTAAATGAAGATGATTTTAATCGTATTAAAAGAAAAAATATTGGTGGATTTTTAATGTCTTTTAATTCAGTAGAGTCCATTGCCAACAATTTTATTGACCTTTATTTTGAAGAAGTCCTTTTAATAGATTATCTTGAAATTTTAGAATCCATTGAATATAAGAATCTTATTGAAAGATTGAAAAAACACTTTGTAAAAGAAAATGTAGTGCTATCTATAATAAATCCCTTATCATAATGGAAAATTAACATCATTTGTGATATACTAAGCAAATGATATATTATGAGAGGTGGTTTTAATATGGATCCAGTTGCATTTCAAATATTTGGACTTGAAGTAAGATGGTATGGAATTTTAATTGCCATGGGAGTGCTTATAGGTACTATAATTGCACTTAAAGAATCTAAAAGGTTGGGAGTTGGAGAAGAACCATTAATAGATTTATTGATTTGGGCAATTCCTTTAAGTTTAGTAGGTGCAAGAGCTTATTATGTAATCTTTAGTTGGGATATGTATAGAAATAACCCAATAGAAGCATTAAATATCAGAAATGGTGGCTTAGCAATTCATGGTGCCGTGATTATGGCTATTATTGTGGCAATTGTATTTACTAGAATTAGAAAAATAGATTTTTGGACCATAGCAGATGCTTGCGGACCAAGTTTAATATTAGGTCAATCTATAGGGAGATGGGGCAATTTTATAAATCAAGAAGCCTATGGAAGACCTACAGATTTACCTTGGGGAATAATCATAGATGGAGTAAAAGTTCATCCTACTTTTCTTTATGAATCAGTTTGGAACTTTCTAGTATTTATATTTCTTCTTTGGTATGGAAGAAACAAGCAAAAAATTAGAGGGGAAGTATTTCTCTTATATCTATCCCTATACTCCTTTATTAGATTCTTTGTTGAAGGGTTAAGAACAGATAGTTTAATGTTTGGAAGTATTAGAGTAGCTCAACTTGTAAGTGTAATAGGATTTATAATTCCCTTGTGTATTTTATATATAAGAAGAAAAAAGAATGCAGAAATAAAATCTTAGCTATTGGTAGAAAATACCAATAGCTTTTTTTATGTCATTTTTCTATCTAATACCTTGTTGAAAAGTCGAAAAATGCAAAAATGTGACAAAAGTACTATTATATTTTTGATAAAAAAAGGTGGAAGGTTTTCTCAATTTAGTATAGAATAGTATATGTAGTGGTGGAAAGTGGTAGAAAGTGGTGGAGAATATATACTAAGTGAGTGGTTCATATGTTTATTGGTGAATATCAACATACTTTAGATACTAAGGGAAGAATAATTATGCCCTCTAAATTTAGAGAATCTTTAGGGGACGAATTTGTTATGACTAAAGGTCTTGATAACTGTCTTTTTGTTTATCCTAAAAATGAATGGACTATTCTGGAAGAAAAACTTAAAACACTACCACTAACCAATCGTGATGCAAGGGCCTTTATTAGATTTTTCTTTTCAGGTGCCAGTGAAGGAAACTTGGACAAGCAAGGAAGAGTGCTGATACCGTCAAATCTTAGAGAACATTCTAAACTAGATAAAGAAGCTGTAGTTATAGGAGTATCTACAAGAATAGAGATTTGGAGTAAAGAAGAGTGGGAGTCATACAATAATGATGATAATTTAAGCTATGAAAGCATTGCTGAAACCATGGCTGAACTTGGGATATAACTGGGGGAGATAAAATGAATTTTGAACATATATCGGTTTTACTAAATGAAGTATTAGAAGGATTAAATATAAAAGAAGATGGTATATATGTAGATGGTACATTAGGTGGTGCTGGCCATTCATCTCATATAGTCAAAAGGCTGACTACGGGAAAATTAATAGGTATAGATCAAGACTTAAATGCTCTTAAAAAAGCAGAAGAAGTTTTAGCTGAATATATGGACAAAGTAGTATTAGTTCACAATAATTATGAAAATATAGATGATGTATTAGATAAACTAGAAATTAAAAAGGTAGATGGTATTCTCTTAGACTTAGGGGTTTCCTCTCACCAGCTAGACGAAGAAACAAGAGGGTTTTCCCATAATAAAGACGCAGAACTAGATATGAGAATGGATAATACAAAATCCTTTTCTGCTTGGGATGTGGTTAATAAATATTCAGAACAAGAATTAGAAAGGATAATATGGGATTATGGTGAAGAACGATGGGCTAAAAGAATAGCGAAGTTTATAGTGGAGGAAAGAAAGTCTCATACAATAGATACTACATTTCAACTAGTAACTGTTATTAAAAAGGCAATACCAAAAGAGGTTCGTAAAGATGGTCATCATCCTGCTAAAAAGACTTTTCAGGCAATCAGAATAGAGGTAAATAGAGAGTTAGATGTACTAATAGATTCTATTCCAAAAATGATAAATAGGTTAAATCCTCAGGGAAGATTGGCTATTATTACATTTCACTCTTTAGAAGATAGAATTGTTAAAGAAGGATTTAGAGAGTTATATAAGGACTGTATTTGTCCTCCACATTTACCACAGTGTATTTGTAATAAAGAAAGAGAAATTGAAATAATAACTAGAAAGCCCATAGGACCTAGTAAAGAGGAAATCAATTTAAACCCTAGATCTAGGTCGGCAAAGCTTAGAATAGCAGAGAAACTTAGTGTTCTAAATGGAAAAGGGGGAGAATAAATTGTTAGTAGCAAGGGAACTAAAGTATTATCCTACAGAGGAAGTAGATATACAAAAGAAACCAAAGAGAAAGCCAAAAAAGGTACAACAAAAAAAGAAAAGAAATAATAGCCTTGCAAAATTAATGATTTTAAGTATTCCATTGTTTTTCTTAGGAATAGCCTTATTAATATTATTTAGATATGCCAATATAACTGCTGTAAGACAGGAAATAACAAAATTAGAAAGAGAAAAGGCGGAACTTGAAGTACTTAAACAAGATCTAATAGGAGATTTAGAAGGAATAAAATCTTCAACAAAGATAGCAGAAGATGCAATAACAAAACTAGGAATGAACTATCCAGATGAAGGACAGATAGTATATATTGCAGTAAATCAAAGTACAATAGATGATTTAGAAAATACCAATAAACAGAGTCCTTTGAAGAAGATATTTAGTATAGTTGCAAACTTATTTTAGGAGGTAATATTTTGGCAAGACCCAGTTATTCATCTAAGAAAAGATTATTATTTGTTTTAGGCGTTGTAATATTTATATCCACTTTTCTAATAGGAAGACTAGGATATTTGCAGGTTGTGAAAGGTGAAGAGCTGAAGAAAGGTGCATTAGAGCAATGGACCAAGGGAATAACCATAAAATCTAAAAGAGGAATTATTTATGATAGAAAGGGCAAAAAACTAGCCGTAAGCGTTAGTGCATCTACTGTATGGGCAAGTCCAGCGGATATAAAAGACCCTGATAAAACTGCTAAAGAAGTAGCAAGGATTTTAAATTTAGATGAAGAACAGGTATATTCTAAGATTACAAAGAAAATTGGAACAGAAAAATTAAAACAATGGATAACCAGAGAAGAAGCCCAAGAACTTAGAAAATTAAAGCTATCAGGAATTGAAATTGTAGATGACAATAGAAGATATTATCCCTATGGTAATTTCGCATCTTATGTTTTAGGATTTACCAATATTGACAATAATGGATTAGAGGGAATTGAAAATACTTATGATAAATACTTAACTGGTACCCCAGGGAAATGGGTTAAAACCACAGATGCTGCCAGTAGACAATTGCCTTTTGATGGAGAAAAAATATATGAAGCTTCAGATGGATTATCAGTTGTATTGACTATAGATGAAACTATTCAACATTTTGCTGAAAAGGCTGCAGAAGAAACTCATACATTGACTCAAGCTAAAAATGTTTCAATCATAGTTATGGAACCAAAAACAGGTGATATATTGGCTTTAACTACTAAGCCTGATTATGACCCGAATGAACCAAGAGTTCCTTTAAATGAAGCAACTAAGAAGCAGTGGGAAAATTTATCTTCAGAAGAACTTCAAAAACGTTGGTATGATATGTGGAGAAATTTTGCAATTAGTGATGCCTATGAACCAGGTTCCACATTTAAAATAATTACTGCTGCAACTGCTTTAGAAGAAAATATAATTAAACCTGAAACTCACTTTTATTGTAATGGATTTGTAAGAGATATAAAAGGTGCAGTGCTTAAATGTTCAAGGTGGTATAATCCTCATGGAAGTTTAAACTTCAGAGAAGGAATGAATACATCTTGCAACGTAGTCTTTGTAGATGTAGGTAGAAAAGTTGGAAAAGAAACCTTTATGAAATACATAAAAGCATTTGGTTTTGGGGAAAAAACAGAAATAGAGCTAAATGGAGAACAGGCTGGAATTATACCAGGTAATATAGATAATATAAAAGAAGTCAACTTAGCTACTATGTCTTATGGTCATGGTATTGCTATTACTCCTTTACAGTTGATAAATGCAGTATCAGCTGTGGCAAATGGTGGAAATCTAATGACACCACGACTGGTAAAGGAATTAATAGATGATGATGGGAAAGTGGTAGAAAGTTTTCCACCAGAATTAAAAAGAAAAGTTATATCAGAATCTACTTCTAAGACAATGTTAGAATTGTTAGAAAACGTAGTTAGAGATGGTACTGGAACCAGTGCATATATACCTGGATTTAGAGTAGGTGGAAAAACTGGAACTGCTCAAAAAATTATAGATGGCAGATATGCACCAGGTAAATATATAGGTTCCTTTGTTGCAGTAGCTCCTGCTGATGATCCACAAGTGGCTATTTTAGTCGTAGTTGACGAACCTGTGGGCCAATACTATGGTGGAACTGTAGCAGCACCAGCAGCAAAGTCTGTCCTTGAGGATACTTTAAACTACTTAGAAGTTGCGCCTAAATTTACTGAAGATGAAAAGAAAATGGTTGCAGAAAAAGTAATAGTACCAGATGTAGTAGGTAAGAAAATAGGAGAAGCAGGAAAATATCTAACAGATCTAGGTTTGAAATATACAACTGAATATTCAGATTTAACCTCAGAATCTACTATTATAGATCAATTCCCATTGCCAAATACAGAAGTACAAAAAGGTTCTATAATAGACTTATATTTAAATATAAAACCAGTAGAAAAAATTATAATGCCTGATTTAACAAGTAAAACTAAAGCTGAAGTAATGGGGATTCTTGATGATTTGAACTTAAACTATGAGTTAAAGGGAGAAGGTACAGTCATAAATCAAACTCCAGCCTCTGGATTACAAATTTCTACTGATGAAAAAATAGAGGTTGAATTTGGAGACACATAAGAGTAATATAAGTAGAGGCAACTTATTTAAGTTGCCTTTTAGTTAATGTTATAGAAGGAAAGAATAGAGGTGCAATATGAAACTGAAAGATATAGTAAAAGACTACAAAATGGATTTAATAAAAGGAAATTTAGAGGTAGATATAAAAAATGTTAGAAATAATTCAAGATGTGTAGAAGAAGGAGATTTATTTATTGCAGAAAAAGGTTTTACAGTAGACGGACATGATTATATCCAAAATGCAATAGATAATGGTGCAATAGCCATAGTAACGGAAAAAGAAATATCTATTAAAGAAGATATTACAATAATTAAGGTAGAAGATACAATAGATGCTCTAGGCAAATTTTCAGGAAATTTCTTTAATAGTCCATGGAATGATTTAGAGATCATAGGCATTACTGGAACTAACGGAAAGACATCTATAACTTATTTTATTAAATCTATATTAGAAGAAAATAATAATAAAATAGGTATAATAGGAACTATAGGTGCAGTGATAGATGGGGAAAATATAAAATTAGAAAATACTACTCCAAACTCTTTAGTTATTCATAAACTATTGAAAGATATGGTAAATAAAAATACTGAGTTCTCTATAATGGAAGTCTCATCCCATTCTCTAGAATTAAAAAGAGTAGACAACATAGAATTTCAAATTGGGCTATTTACCAATCTTACTAAAGATCATTTAGATTATCATGAAACTATGGAAAATTATTTTAATAGCAAACTAAAACTTTTCTATAAAACCAATAAGTTCAATATAATAAATATAGATGACGAATATGGAAAAAAAATAGTTCAATCAGTAGGGGAAAGAATTCCTTTGATTACTTATGGGATAAAAGATGGAGCAGATATATTTGCAACCAATGTAGAATTTACACTATCAAAGGTAAAATTTACTCTAAATACTCCAAAGGGTAGTACAGATATATTACTTAATATTCCAGGAGAATTTAGTGTATATAACGCTTTAGCTGCTGCAACTGTGGCCTATGCTTATGATGTTCCGTTGGATATAATTAAAAAAGGTTTAGAAAAAGTTCAAGGAATAAAAGGACGATTTGAAGTAGTACCTACAAATACAGATTATACAGTTATTATTGATTTTGCCCATACTGCTGATGGACTTGAAAAAGTACTTACTGTAATTGATGAATTTGCAGAAGGAAGAAAAATAGTTGTATTTGGAGCTGGAGGAAATAGAGATAAGACAAAGAGACCAGTAATGGGTGAAACTGTAGCAAGTCATGCAGATTTATCCATAGTGACATCGGATAACCCAAGATATGAAGACCCTGAAGCAATTATAGAAGATGTTTTAATAGGTACAAAGAAAGTAAATGGTAAATATGTAAAAATTGTAGATAGAATAGAAGCAATAAAATATGCAATTGACAATGCTAAACCTAAGGATATAATTCTTCTAGCAGGAAAAGGTCATGAGACTTATACTATCATTAAAGGAGAAACCTATCCTTGTGATGAAAGACAAATAGTACTTGAGTATTTAAACTCAAAGAATATTTAAAAAGATTAGATACTTGAGAGGAGAAAACCTAATGATTGAATATATAGATATTTTTAGAACTATTTCTATTTCATTTTTAATTACACTTATACTGGGACCAATAATAATTCCTATGCTTAGAAAACTTAAAATAGGTCAAAGTGTTAGAGATGATGGACCTCAAACCCATCTTAAAAAATCAGGAACCCCCACTATGGGTGGAATTATTATATTCATGGCTTTAATACTTACTGTACTGACTTCAGGAATGTTAAATAAGGACACATATGTACTTTTAATAGCTACCTTTGGATTTGGACTAATAGGGTTTATTGATGATTATATTAAAGTAGTAAAGAGAAGATCTTTAGGACTGAGAGCATATCAAAAGTTAATAGGACAAATAATATTAGCCACAATGTTAGCTGTTTATCAGTCATCTACATCAGTTTTAGGAACAAAGCTTATAGTACCTTTTCTAAAAAATCAATACTTAGACTTAGGAATTTTTTATATTCCATTTATTGCTTTTGTAGTAGTAAGTACTGTAAATGCTGTAAATTTAACTGATGGTTTAGATGGATTAGCATCAGGAGTTACATTAATAGTTTTATCATTCTTTGGACTTATAGCATTAAACTGGGGAATGAATAGTATCTCTATATTCTCAACAGCTTTAGCAGGAGCTTGTTTAGGATTCTTGATACATAATGCACATCCGGCAAAGGTTTTTATGGGAGATACTGGGTCTCTTGCTTTAGGAGGAGCAGTAGCAGCCATAGCAATACTACTAAATATTCCTTTGATAATACCAATAGTAGGTGGAATTTACTTTATTGAAACATTATCTGTAATTATACAGGTACTTTCATATAAATTAACAGGAAAAAGAGTATTTTTAATGGCACCATTACATCATCATTTTGAACAAAAAGGCTGGAAAGAAACAAAAGTTGTTGCGGTGTTTTGGAGTGTCACAGTTATTCTTTGCTTAATTGGAATTTTTAGTTTAATTTAAGGAAAGCGAGTTGGTTTTATGTATTTACAAAGTAAAAAAGTCTTAGTTTTAGGCCTTGGAATTTCTGGATTATCTACAGTAAAAGCCCTTAATCAATTAGGTGCTAAAATAGTAGTATCTGATTCTAAAAAGGAAGAAGAATTAAAGGACTTTTTCCAAAAAACTCAAGATATAGAATTTGAAAAATATTTAAATACAAATGATGTACCTTTGGAGGATATTGATTTAATAATAAAAAGTCCTGGTATTGAACCTAATACTTTGCTTATTGAAGATGCAAATAGAAGAAATATTGAAGTAATAACCGATATAGAATTGGCATATAGAATTTCTCCTACAGATAATATAATAGCCATAACAGGTACAAATGGAAAAACAACAACTACAACCTTAATAGGAGAAATTTTTAAAGATGCTAGCTACAATACATATGTAGCAGGAAATATAGGTGTTGGTATATTATGGGATATGGCAAATGCCAAGAAAGAAGATATATTTGTAATAGAGTCTAGTAGTTTTCAGCTAGAAAATACAGTATCTTTTAAACCAAAAATAAGCCTTATAACCAATATTACACCAGATCATTTAAATTGGCATGGAAATTTAACAAATTATATTAATGCTAAGAAAAAAGTATTTAAAAATCAAGATACTGGTGATTATACTATATTAAACTATGATGATAAAACCATTAGGGAAATGAGAAAAGAACTAAAATCCAATATTATTTGGTTTAGTGTTAATGAAAAATTAGATAATGGGGTATTCATAGATGGGGAAAATATAGTTATAAAAGAAGGAATAACCACTATAAAAGTATTGTCATATAAAGAACTACAAATATTAGGAAAGCATAATCTAGAAAACGTTTTGGGAGCTGTAGCTGTAGCTTTTTCTTTTGGAATAAATACAGACATAATAGCCAAGACATTAAAAAAATTCCCAGGAGTAGAACATAGAATAGAATATGTAACAACTATAGGTCAAAGGAAATTTTATAATGATTCCAAAGGAACAAATCCTGATTCAACTATAAAAGCTATAGAAGCTTTGGATTCACCAATAATTTTAATCGCTGGTGGACACAATAAGGGTTCAGATTTCAATGAGTTAATTCTTTCCTTTAATGGAAAAGTAAAAGAATTAATACTCATGGGAGAAACTAGAGAAGTAATTAAAGAAACTGCAATTAAAAATGGAATTGAGAATATTCATCTAGTAGAAAATATGAAAGAAGCAGTAAATTTAGCCTATGAATTAGGAGAAGACAATGACAATATATTACTATCTCCCGCTTGTGCTTCTTGGGGAATGTATAATAATTTTGAAGAAAGAGGTCAAGATTTTAAAGATGCCGTTTATGGTCTAAAGGAGGATTAAAATGGCAAAGAAGAAGTCTGTAGAAAAAAAGAAAGCTGTTGATTTCAGCTTATTAATGACTACCTTAATTTTAGTTTTTATAGGTATAATCATGGTATTCAGTTCATCATGGCCAGAAGCAATGCAGGATTTTGGCAATGGATATTATTTTCTAAAGAAACAGATAATAGCTGCGACTATAGGTTTGTTTGGAATGTTAGTTTGTATGAATATCGATTATAAGGTTTGGAGAAAATATTCTACTTTAATTTATATAGTAGCTTTAATTTTAGGGGCTTTAATTTTTACACCTTTAGGGATTACTTTAAAAGGAGCTAGAAGATGGATTAATTTAGGATTCACTACTTTTATGCCCTCTGACGCCATAAAAATAGGTTCTATTATTTTCTTTGCTAATTTTCTAGCAAATAAAAAGAAGGACATATCAACTATCCGTCAAGGAACTATACCAGCTTTAATAGTCATAGGAATATCATGTGGTGCAATATATGTACAAAAAGACTTAGGTACTACACTTACATTAGCTGGTACAATGATGAGTATGTTTTTCATAGCAGGAATGAATCTATATCATCTAATTTTCATGGCAATAGGTGCAGTAGGTTTAGGAGTTTTAGCTTTAAGTGGTGAACATAATGCCTATAGACGTAATAGAATAACTGCATTTAGAGACCCATTTGCATATAAGTTAGATATTGGTTGGCAAGCAGTACAATCTCTATATGCTTTAGGATCTGGTGGGTTATTTGGATTAGGACTTGGGAAAAGCAGACAGAAGTTTTTCTATATACCAGAGTCCTATAATGACTTTATTTTCTCCATTATAGGGGAGGAATTGGGATTTCTAGGAACTCTTACTGTAATATTATTGTTCTTATTATTGGTTTGGAGAGGAATTCGTATAGCTCTTAGTATAAATGATACCTTTGGTTGTTATTTAGCAACTGGTATTACAGCCCTTATAACTATACAAACTATAATTCATATAGCGGTAGTTACATCATCTATACCAACTACAGGTATAACATTACCTTTGATTTCATATGGAGGTACTTCTTTAATGGTTTATATGTCTGCCATAGGTATACTTCTAAACATTTCAAGACATGCAAATTTAGATAGGAGTTGAAAATAATGAAGTATTTAATCACAGGAGGAGGTACAGGAGGACATATCTATCCAGCACTTTCCATAGCAAATGAAATAAGAGATAAAGATAAAACCGCCAATATTCTTTATGTTGGTACTGAAAAGGGGCTTGAAAGTGAGTTAGTGCCTAAGGAGGGGTTTCCATTTAAGACCATAAGGGTCAAGGGGATGCCAAGAAGAATAAATAAGGAATCATTTATAGCTCTAAAAGAGCTTCTACATGGTATAAACGATGCCAAAAAGATTATAAATGATTTTAAGCCAGATGTGGTAATTGGTACAGGAGGATATGTATGTGGACCAGTGGTATATATGGCAAAGAAGAAAAAAATACCTGCCTTAATACATGAGCAAAATGCTTTTCCAGGAATTACAAATAAAATACTTTCTAGATACGTAGACAAGGTATTAGTAACCTTTGATGAGGCAAAGAAATACTTTAAGTATCCAGATAGAGTAATAAATGTAGGCAATCCAATTCGTAAGGAAATTATAAATATCAACAAAGAAGAAGCATATAAAACTTTAGATATAGATAAAGATATTCCATTAATCTTATCATTTGGTGGTAGTGGTGGACAGAAAAAACTAAACGATGCAATGTACTATTTTATTAAGGAATCTATAGATAGAAAAGACATTCAAGTGATTCATGTAACGGGTAAAAGGTTTTACGATGAATTTGTAAATAAATTTAAAAATGATAATATCAAATTACCTAAGAATATTAGAGTTTATTCATATTTTTATGAGATACCAGAAGCTCTTAATATATCATCTCTTGTAATTACAAGCTCAGGAGCAATTACATTAGCTGAAATATCTGCTGTGGGAGTTCCAAGTATTCTTATACCAAAGTCATATACGGCAGAAAATCATCAAGAATACAATGCAAGAGCTTTTAGTGACAGGGGAGCGTCAGTGTTGTTACTTGAAAAGGACTTAAACAATAGTGAGTTTAGCAATACCATAAATAGATTGATTAAAGATAAAGGTGTATTAGCTAAAATGACAAAGGCTAGTAAAGCTCTTGGAAAGATTAATGCTGCTGAAAGAATAGTCGACATAATAATGGAAGTAGCTAAAAAATAAAATTGTAACCACCTATAGACCGCTGCATAATATGGTGATATACACTTATTATCAACTATGCGGAGGTGGTTAGGTGGAAAAGTATATTATAAATGGTGGTAGCAGATTAACTGGAGAACTTTCAATTTCAGGAGCTAAAAATGCAGTATTGCCAATATTAGCAGCTACAGTTATAGGTGGAAATAAAAGTACGATAACAAACATTCCTAATCTTAGAGATGTTCAAATAATGAAGGAGATATTACTAACTTTAGGGTGTACTGTAGAATATGATGGAAGTACCATGATTGTTGATTCCAAACCACTAAATCAAATAGTAGTGCCAGAAGAATTAGTCAGAGAAATGAGATCTTCGATTATATTAATGGGTGCAATGCTTTCTAGAACAGGTGAAGTTATTTTATCTTATCCTGGTGGTTGTGAAATAGGTCCAAGACCTATAGACCTGCATCTAAAGGCAATAAGAGATATGGGGGCAGAAATTGAAGAGTCCCATGGGCATCTTCATTGTAAAGTCACAAGGCTAAAAGGTGCAGAGATACAGTTGGATTATCCTTCCGTAGGGGCAACAGAAAATATAATTTTGGCAGGAGTAAAAGCTGAGGGAACAACAATTATTAGAAATGCAGCTAGAGAGCCAGAAATAATTGATTTGCAAAATTACTTAAACAAGGCTGGGGCAAAAGTTTCTGGAGCAGGGACATCTGTTATAGTAATAGAAGGTGTAGATGAGTTTAGAGATGTAAATCATAGTATAATATCTGATAGAATTGTAGCTGGAACTATTATGACTGCTGCAGCAATAACTGGTGGGGATATAATAATCAATAATATTGTTATAGATCATGTATTAAGTATTATAGCAAAGTTAAGAGAAGCAGGAGTAATTATATATACAAATGGCAATTCAATGAAGGTAATGGGACCTAGGAAAATCAATTCTATCGAAATGTTACAGACCCTTCCTTATCCAGGTTTTCCAACTGATATGCAGGCTCAAATGATGACACTTTTAACTGTAGCAAGTGGAACCAGTATAATTTCTGAAACAGTGTTTGAAAATAGATTTAAACACGCTGAGGAATTAGCAAGAATGGGGGCAAATATTAAAACTTTTGGTAAAGTAGCAGTAATTAAGGGAGTAAAAGAGTTAACAGGTGCTAAGACTACAGCAAAAGATTTAAGGGGTGGAGCTGCTTTGGTTTTAGCAGGGCTAATTGCTAGAGGTACTACTGAAGTTTATGATATTTATCATATTGAAAGAGGGTATGAGAATCTACATTTAATTTTACAAAAATTAGGTGCAGATATTACAAAAGTTAATTAGCAGCTTTTGCTGCTAGTTATATGGGAGGACAAGCTAGAGGTGAGAAGATGAAAAAACTTTCACGGGTAGAGAGAAAGATGAGAAGAAGAAGATTCTTTTTTCGTTTTTTACTATTAATTATATTAACTTTTTCCATAAGTGTACTAGCTCTTAATTCTGATTTTTTTGTTATAAAGAATATAGACGTAATAGGAAACAGCAAACTAACAAAAGAAAATATAATCAGTGAATCATCTATAAAGCTAGGTGAAAACATATTTAAAGTAAGTATAAAGGATGGTAAGGAACACTTAAATAGACTTTCTTATGTAAAGGATGTAAAGATAAAGAGAAAACTTCCAAAAGGAATTATTATAAATATTATAGAACGGAAAGAAATTATTCAAATAAAAGAAATTTCTGCTTTTCTTTTAATAGATATAGAAGGATATGTATTGGATATAGTAGATAGTGAAGATCATAATTTACCACAGCTAGTAGGATTGAATATAAAAGATAAAAAGCCTGGAGATAATGTTTTTTCTTTGGAAAAGGATAATGAGGGTATTGAATTAATCAAAGAAGGACATGCCATTAAGCTTCTGCCAAAAATTAAAGAAATCAATATGGAAGATGATGGCAATGTGAATATAGTATTATTTAATGGTATTACTGTTGCCTTTGGTACACTAGATAATGTAAAATATAAACTAGGACTATTAAATACAATTTTAAAAGATGTAGAAGAAAACCAAAGGCCTTGTACTATGATTGTAATGAATAAAGGAGATAATCCATTTATTGTTGTTGATGATTAAGGGGGGGGTAAAATGAAAAGAGTTAAAGAATATATTGCGTTAGTTATAGTATCAATTTTTTTGGGAATTATTTTATCCATCCAGTTTAAAACCATAAATAAAACTGTTGGAGAAGGTGTTATGCCAGCACAGAGAGCCCAGCAATTGGCTATAGAACTTAAAAAAGCCCAAAATGAAAGGGAAGCTCAGGGAAAGATAATTGAAGAACTGGAAACTAAGATAAAACAATATGAAAAAGGTGAAATAGATAAAAATGTATATGCTGAAACTTTATACAATGATACAATGAAATATAGGATGTTAGCTGGATATTTAGATGTAGAAGGACCGGGAATAATTATGGAAATTAATGATCCTCCCGTAGATTTAGAATTTGGAGATGGTTATAGCATTTCAGATGAATTAGGATTGGTTCTTCAAGTAATATCTATTTTAAATGCAGCTGATGCCGAAGCAATATCTATTAATGATCAAAGATATACTGCTTTTACTGAAATAGAAAAGGCAGGAAATCATATTGAAATAAATGGTGTATCCACTAGTACACCAATAGTCATTAAGGCAATTGGAAAACCAGAGACATTGGAATCAGCTTTGAATCTTAAAGGTGGAATAGTAACGCAGCTTAGGGACTATGACTATCTTGTTCATGTACGTCAAGAACCTAGTATAAATATATCTAAGTATAGAAAGATAAAGGAATTTATCTACTCTAGTCCACTGGAACAAACGGCTAATTAATAGGGGTGATTAATATGAAAAAAGACAATCCTAAAATCGTCCTTATGTTTTTTAGTATTATAGTAGGTATTTTCATAGCTACACAGATAAAGATGAAATTAGAAATGTATGTACCAGTTACAGTAAAATCGTTACAAATGACAAAGGCTGAAGTTTTATCTGTTAATAATGAAATCTCAGAGATGAATAAAGTAATAAAACAAAAAGAAGAGGAATTAAAATTACTAGAAAATATTGCTCAAGGTGATAATAATATTATAGATATTTTAATAGAAGATATTAAACATAATAAATTTCACTCAGGAAGAACAGATTTAAAGGGTCCAGGAATTATTATCACTATGTATGATAATCCTGAAGAAAGAATGCCAGGATTTGATATTAATGATGATGTAATTCATGATATAGATATATTACACATTTTAAATGATTTAAAAATAGCAGGTGCTGAAGCCATAAGCATAAATGGAGAAAGAGTTCTGTCCACATCAGAAATAAAATGCGGAGGACCTACCATTAGAATAAATGGAAGAAGTTCTGCAACTCCTTTTGTCATTAAAGCCATAGGTGATCCTAAACTATTATATGCGTCAGTTAGTGCACCTAATACTTATGGGGACATATTAAAAAACTTATATAATATAGGCTTTGAAGTTGAATCTGAGGACTCCATTGAAGTTCCTGGATTTAGAGGAATTACAAATTTTAAATATGCGAAACCAGTAGGAAAGGGTGATTAAATTGTTTTTTGCACTAATTGGAATTTTAATAGGGGCAGTAATAGGTTTTATTTTGCCTTATACCTATAATACAGCCTATTCACTCTACATATCTGTAGCAATATTAGCTTGCTTAGATTCTGTATTCGGTGGTATAAGAGCTAATCTAGAAAAAAACTTTAATATAAATATATTTATTTCAGGTTTTTTTGGAAATGCAGCTTTGGCAGCATTTTTAGCTTACTTAGGTGATAGGTTAGGGGTGCCTCTATATTATGCAGCTATATTTACTTTTGGAGGACGACTTTTTGAAAATTTTGCACAAATTAGAAGAAAACTTCTAGTCAAAAGAAAAGAATCTAATTAATCTTTAAACAATTATATAAAACATAGGATTATCTACTATAAGAGAAGGAGGAAAAAAGATGTTTGATTTTGATGTTGATGTTGATCAATTTGCTAAAATAAAGGTTATAGGCGTAGGTGGTGGTGGAAATAATGCTGTAAATAGAATGGTAGAACATGGTGTTAGGGGTATTGATTTTATTGCCTTAAATACAGATAGACAAGCATTGTTTTCTTCAAAAGCAGAAGTAAAACTACAATTAGGAGAGAAACTAACAAGAGGTTTAGGTGCTGGCGCAAATCCAGATATTGGAGCAAAGGCTGCAGAAGAAAATAGGAATGAGATAATGGAGGCTATAAAAGGAGCTGATATGATCTTCATTACAGCTGGAATGGGTGGAGGAACTGGAACTGGTGCTGCACCTGTGGTGGCAGAAATCGCTAAAGAATTAGGCATACTTACAGTTGGTGTAGTTACTAAACCATTTACATTTGAAGGACCTAGAAGATTAAAACATGCTGAACAAGGAATTGAAGCGTTAAAGTCTAAAGTGGATACTTTAGTTACTATTCCAAATGATAGATTACTTCAAATTTCAGATAAAAAAACTACTATGGTAGAAGCCTTTATGATGGCAGACGAAGTACTTAAACAAGGCATACAAGGTATATCAGATTTAATAGCTGTACCAAATCTTATAAATCTAGATTTTGCAGATGTTAAAACAATAATGTATGCCAAGGGTATAGCACATATGGGAATTGGTATGGCTGCTGGTGACAATAGGGCAACAGAAGCAGCTAAACAAGCTATTAAATCCCCACTATTGGAGACATCAATAGAAGGAGCAAAGTCTGTATTATTAAATATAACTGGTGGAGAAGATTTAGGTATATTTGAAGTTAATGAGGCTGCAGATTTAATTAGAGCAGCTGTAGATAAAGATGCTAATATAATATTTGGTGCAGGTATAGATGAAACATTAAAAGAGGAAATAAAAATAACTGTAATTGCAACAGGATTCGACCAAGTTATACCAGAAAAAAGCACATTAAAAGAAGAGATAAATAATGCAGATACATCTGGAGAAGTAAAAGAAGAAGTAGCAGCAACCAATGATGTAGATGAGTTAGATATTCCAATTTTCCTTAGAAGAAGAGATAGACGAGATTCTTAAAAAATAAGTAAAAACAGGAGAGTATAATATCTAGATGGAGTGGGAATTAAAAATAATCTTACTGATGGAACTAATCCTAAGGAACCTATTGCATTAGAAAGATTTATAACAATATTATATAGATATGACAAGGCTCTAGAGTAAAATCTAGAGTCTTTTTTTATTTTTACTATTGAAATTTGGATGACAATAACACATCAACATCAAAAAGGCTTGAACTCCTACCATTTGTATAGTATGCTTAAGCTATCATATAATACTAACAGGGGAGGGATATTATTGAAAAAGATATTAGTAGTACTAATAATTATTTCATTATTCATATCTGGTTGCAGTAGTACTCTGAGTAAATCAAGCAATAATCAAGATATGTATGAAGATGGGACTGAATCTTTTCTAGCAGAAGGAGAAAGTGAAATGGGGAAACTTACAGTATTTAAGAAAAATGATGAAGTTGAAGCAATTCAAGAATCAGGACCATTTACTGTAAAAATTAACAAAATGCAAGTTTCAGAATTAGAAGTTGGTGAGAAATACAAAAGGACGTTCTTCGACAATAAAGATGTTGTTACTATTATAACGTTAGAAGTAGAGGCTGAAAACAAAAGCACAGAAACTAACATAATTCCAGATCAAGGAATGATAGTTACAAATACAAAAGAACAAAAGGATGCACATGAAGTTTTTTCGGTAATGCCAGACGGAGCATATATAGGAGAAATAATTAGCGAAGGCAATGTATACTTCGTATTAGATTCAGAAGCAGAAGAAATAACTAGTTTTAAATATGTAATTCCAGGACCGATTGATTCAGATGGAAATAAATTAGGGGAAGACATTACTTTTGATTTGTCATTGGATTAATGATGAACAATAAACAAAACACTTACTGAATTGTAAGTGTTTTTATTATGCTTAAAAACATGAAAAAGGCAATGATACAATGAGATATATAAACAATTATAAATCGTTGAAAATTATGGTACAATTAAATGTATAAATTAAGTTACAACTTCACTAAATTGTACTTCATAAATTAGAATTTGGAGGTCAATCATGAAAAATGGTATGATGAGTGTATCTGTTACAAGGTCATGATGATTATGTTCCCAATCATGGAGGAGGTAGAACTGGATTAGCAAACCTATATATACAATTTTGTGTACATAGGTTTAAAATATTTTAGGGAGGAATATCAGTGATTGGTTCAATGGTGACATCAATTATTTCTTTCATAAGCACTAATATTGATGATATATTTGTATTAATGATTCTATATTCACAAGTCAATGATAAGATGAAAAAAAGTTATATTGTGACTGGACAATATCTTGGCATTAGCATATTAGTTATGCTTAGTCTTTTAGGTGCATTTGGTCTACTTATATTGCCAGAAAAATATGTTGGTATTTTAGGTATCATACCAATAATATTAGGAATAAAAGCATGGTTTGATTCCAAAAAAGAAATACAAGAACTTCACACCAAAAACTACAGTTTCATTGAAGAAGATATAGACAACAATGGGATATATGGAAAAAGAGAAAAGGAAACTCACTTTAACAAAATTGAAAAAATAAAAAGTTTTCTAGGGAAGATAATTAAGCCAGAAATATTAAGTGTTATGCTTATTACTATTGCAAATGGAGCTGACAATATTGGTATATATATTCCTTTATTCCGCAGTTACACTTTCGGACAACTAATAATCACTATAATCATCTTTTCGGTAATGATTGCATTGTGGTGTTTTTTAGGCGAAAAAATTTCAAGTTTCCCTCAAGTCAAAGAAATACTGCAAAAATATAAACGTATTATTATTCCTATTGTTTTTATTGGACTTGGTATCTTTATAATTATTGAAAGTGGGTTATTCTTTTAAAAATTTATTTCATCATATAAAATGAATAAATCCCATGAATTGAAAGATAATCAGAAGTACTAAGTGTAGTATGAGATTTTAATTCAGCAGAAAAATAAAATTTTAATTGATTAAATTTGATTTTTATTATTTTTCGACAAATTACTAAAATGTGCATTTTACAACATTTATTCAAGTCGTGACTTGAAGTGAAAACTATTAATTGTCGTATCTCGTATCTTATTGCCGAGATACGTTTTTTTTATTACCTATAAAATGACAAAAAATTTGGATTATATGTCCTATAATAATTAATAGAGAATAAAATAGACAGAGGGGGTATTTCTTTGTATGTAGTAGCAGAATATTTGTTTATTGAAAATTTCCTCATAAACTATGCTATTTTACAAAGCACCAAAATAATTACTAGAACAAAGACGAAAAAAAGTAGGATTTTTATTACTTCAACTATATCAGCTTTATATCCATTCGTCTTATTTTTTCCAATGCTGAGTTTTCTTACAAACTTTTTTATGAAAATAATAATATCTATAGTTATAGTTAAATTAGCATATAATTCTAAATCTTTAAGTTTATATTTGAAACAGTTATCTGCATTTTATGTAATATCTTTTGTATTTGCAGGAGCAAGTATAGGAACTTATTATTTCACAAATAGTTATGAGGATATATTATTTAAATACAATGGGGTGAATCATTCTATACCCATGAAATATATATTTTTAGGAGTGATTTTAGGTGGGATTATGATTAAAGGTATATTTCACTATTATCAAGAGAAAGTATCTAAAGAAAAGGAATTATTAGATACAACTATATATTTGAATGACCAAAAAGTATGTTTTACAGCACTTACAGATACAGGGAACTCTTTAATAGAACCAATATCTAAATCTCCAGTATTTGTTGTAGAATATAAGGTAATAAAGGGATTATTACCAGAAAGACTAAAAAATATATATGATAATAATAGGGAAGAGGATTTTACAGCCTTACAGGGAGCCATAGAGGACGTAGGTGATGAAATTATCCTTCGGCTTATTCCATTTAAGGCAGTAGGTGCTAAAAATGGTATTTTATTAGGTTTTAGACCGGATTATATTACTGTTACAGAGGACAGTTATGAAAAGATATATAATGATTTATTAATAGGGATATTTAATGATAAATTGTCTCATGATGATCAGTATCAAGGATTATTAAATGTAAATATATTAAATGGAGGGGATTTAAGTGTTAAAGAAAATTAAAATAAAACTGCATAGGTTTATATATAATGTATTACATAAATTAAAATTAGTTAAAGGTGTTTATTATATAGGTAGTGGAGAGGTGCTGCCACCACCATTGAATCCAGAAGAAGAAGAATACTATCTATCTATTCTTAAAACAGATGAAAGTGTAAAAAGTATTTTAATCGAAAGAAATTTAAGACTTGTAGTATATATAGCAAGAAAATTTGAAAATACTAAAATATCCATAGAAGACCTTATATCCATAGGGACAATTGGGCTAATAAAGGCTGTAAATACTTTTGATCCAGATAAGAACATTAAACTAGCTACTTATGCCTCTAAATGTATAGAAAATGAAATTTTAATGTATTTAAGACGAACTAGTAAGATGAAATCGGAAATATCTTTAGATGAACCTTTAAATACCGATTGGGATGGTAATGAGCTTTTATTATCTGACATTATGGGTACTGAAGGAGATATTATATTTAAAGATATAGAGATGGAAGTAGATAAAACTCTATTGAGGCAATCAATAAATAAATTGTCCAATAGAGAAAAAACCATAATAGAATTACGATTTGGACTACAAAATCCCAATGGAAAAGAAAAGACTCAAAAGGAAGTAGCTGATATGCTGGGGATTTCTCAATCTTATATATCTAGATTGGAAAAAAGAATAATAAAAAGATTAAAGAAAGAAATGGTAAAATTGATGTAAAATGGTTTGCCTCTAAAATTATTTTTTGAATAAAAATAATTTTAGAGGCAATAATTTTATACGAAAGGGGCAATACAGCATGAAAGGATGAAATTAAATGCATATATCTAAAGTTGAAATATGCGGGGTAAATACTGCAAAGCTGCCAGTACTTACTAATGAAGAAATGCAAAAATTATTTATAAAAATAAAAGCAGGAGATTTACAGGCAAGAGAGGAATTCATTCAAGGAAATCTAAGGCTAGTACTTAGTATAATTCAAAGGTTTAATAGAAGAGGGGAGCATGTTGATGATTTATTTCAAGTGGGATGTATTGGCTTAATAAAGGCAATAGATAATTTTGATTTGAGCCAAAATGTACGTTTCTCTACCTATGCTGTACCTATGATTATAGGAGAAATAAGAAGATACTTGAGGGATAATAATTCAATTAGAGTTTCTAGGTCTTTAAGAGATATTGCCTACAAAGCTTTAAATGCTAGAGAACAGTTAATTAACAAAAATTCTAAGGAACCTACTGTATATGAAATAGCAGAGGAATTAGGATTGCCTAAGGAAGACGTAGTATTTGCTTTAGAAGCAATTCAGGAACCAGTTTCCTTATTTGAACCAATATTTCACGATAGCGGAGATGCTATATTTGTTATGGATCAAGTAAAGGATGATAAAGCTGAGGATGAAGTTTGGTTAAGAGAAATAGCTTTAAGAGAGGCTATGACAAAGTTAAATTCTAGGGAAAAGCAGATCTTAAGTTTAAGATTTTATGAAGGAAAGACACAAATGGAGGTTGCAGATGAAATAGGTATTTCACAAGCCCAAGTATCAAGACTTGAAAAAAATGCCCTAAGGCAAATGAGAAAATATGTATAATAAGTAAATCAATATAAAATTCTATAAATTTAGTCATATTTACCCCTTATTTTGTTTATATATAATAAGGGGTAAATATATATAAGAGGTGATAATATGTTTAAATTATCAGAGATAAGGGAGAAGGAAATAATCAATATAAATAATGGAGAAAGAATAGGATATGCTGATGATTTTGAACTAAATCTAGAAGAAGGATGTATTGATGGAATAGTTATAGGTGGAATGGGTAAGGTTTTAGGTCTGTTTGGGAAGAATACTGAAACCATTATTCCTTGGAGTGATATAGTGAGAATAGGTACCGATATTATTTTAGTAAATTATAAAGGTCAACTACTAGAATAGACATTTAATAGCAATTATAATATAATAATAATGTACAATCTAAGAAGAGGTGAAAATATGAAATGTCCATTTTGTGCATATTTTGAGTCAAAGGTAATAGATTCCAGACCTACTGATGAAGGACAAGCAATTCGTAGAAGAAGAGAATGTATAAAATGTGGTAAAAGATTTACAA
The DNA here is from genome assembly GCF_018917845.1 of Tissierella pigra. NCBI lineage: Bacteria > Bacillati > Bacillota > Tissierellia > Tissierellales > Tissierellaceae > Tissierella > Tissierella pigra. The sequence goes on along the minus strand of NZ_JAHLPJ010000001.1, from coordinate 2,088,423 downwards.
CCTATGAAAAAATAGAAGAGATACCTCTTATAGTAGTAAAAAAAGATGGTAATAGGCAATCTTACAATAGAAACAAACTATTAAATGGAATTATAAAATCCTGTGAAAAAAGACCAGTATCCATAGTAACCATTGAAAATATAGTGGATGAAATAGAAAAGTATCTTTATAATTCTCTGGAACGAGAAGTAAAGTCTGAAGAAATTGGAGAAATGGTCATGAATCTATTAAAAGATGTAGATGAGGTGTCCTATGTAAGGTTTGCCTCTGTATACAGACAGTTTAAAGATTTAAACTCGTTTATGGAAGAATTGAAAAAGATTTTAGATGAAGGAAATGAGAATAGGAGATAGATATGGGTGCTATAAAAAAGTATAAAGATAATATTTTATATTATGAAATAAACGGATTCAATGAAGACAAAAAAATGAAACATATTTTTTCAACTAGAATAGGTTGGGAACAAGATAAGATATTTCATAATTTATCATATGTATTAGATATTCCAGAAGAAAAGATATATAGAGCAAAACAAGTCCATGGAACTGATATATTAATTATAAAAAATCAAGATAACAGAGATATAGAAATGGAAAAAGTAGATGGACTTATTACTGGAGAAAAAGGCATAGCCTTATGTACATATCATGCAGACTGTGTACCTATTTACTTTTATGATAATGTGAAAGAGATAATAGGAATAGCTCATGCTGGATGGAAAGGTACCTTAAATAATATAAATAAAGTAATGATAGAAAATATGAACAATGAATTTAATAGCAGTATAAAAGATATAAAAGTAGCCATAGGACCATCTATATCTATATTATGTTATGAAATAGGTTCTGATGTGGAAAATCTTTTTAAAAATAAATATCCAAACTATTTAGACATAATCATAAAAAAAGACAATAATATTTACTTAGATCTATGGAAAGTAAATAAATTAAATTTATTATCCCTTGGAATAAAAGAAGAAAACATATTTGAAAGTAACCTTTGTACTGGATGCAATTTAGACACTTTATATTCCTATAGAAAGGAAAATGGCACAAAAAATAGAATGATAGCAGCTATTACCTTAAATTAAGGATGATATAATGAGAAAAACAGATTTAAATAAAATAATAATGCAAAATATTTTGCATCATGCAGATATAGGTGTACATGTAATAGATAATAAAAGGAAAACTGTTGTCTATAATGAATTTATGGCAAGATTAGAAGGACTAGATAAAAATCAAGTTCTTGAAAAAGATATTTTAGAGATATTTCCTAGTTTAAATGAAGAGACCTCTACCTTAATAAAAGTCCTTCATACAGGTGAGGGGATACTTAATAGCACACAATCCTATTTCAATTTTAAAGGTCAAAGGATAACTACCATAAACTCCACTATACCTCTTTATGATAATGATGAAATAATAGGTGCTTTAGAAATAGCTAATAATATAACTCATATTAAAAACTTATCTGACCAATTAATAGAATTACAAAATAAATTAAATTTAACCCAGGTAGATAAAAAAGATTTTAAAAGTCAGATAAAAAGATATAATTTTCATGATATTATAGGAAATCATAAATCACTGGAAGTGGCTAAGAAAATAGCCAAGAAGGCTAAAGATTCAGGGTCTAGTGTTTTAATCTATGGTGATACTGGTACTGGAAAGGAATTATTTGCTCAAAGTATTCATTATGGTGGTATAAGAAGAAAGAAGGCTTTTATAGCTCAAAATTGTGCTGCCATACCAGAAGCCTTATTAGAAGGGATTTTATTTGGGACAGATAAAGGTGGATTTACAGGGGCCACTGAAAGGGAAGGCATATTTGAACAAGCCCATGGGGGAACCTTAATGTTGGATGAGATAAACTCCATGTCTTTATCACTACAAGCTAAGATTTTAAGGGTTTTGCAGGAAGGATATATAAGGAGAGTCGGCGGGAAAAAAGATATTCCTGTAGATGTGAGAATTATAGCTACAACAAATGAAGATCCTTTAGAGAGTTTAAAAAATGGAACTATTAGAAAAGATTTATACTATAGGCTAAATGTTATTTTTATTAAGATACCATCTTTAGCAGAAAGAAGAGATGATATTATTATATTATCTGAACATTTTGTAAGAAAATATAATCTTTTATTTGAAAAAAATATAAAGAAAATATCTAAAGAAGTATTAGAGCAATTTATGAAGTATACATGGCCAGGAAATGTAAGGGAGTTAGGAAATGTTATAGAAGGAGCTATGAATATAGTATCTGATAAAGAAACAATACTAAAACAAGAGGATTTCATTTCTTCAATTTATATAATGGAAGATAAACCTTTAAAAAAAGCAATTGTTGTAGAAGAAAAGAATAAATCTCTCCCAGATATTTTAGAAGAAATGGAAAAAGACATTATATTAAATGCATTAGAAAGAAATGAAAACAATATAACAAGGACTGCAAAGGAACTAGGAATAAAAAGACAGACCTTACAACATAAATTAAAGAAGTATATTGTCTGATGCAATAATATTTGCCTATTGGTGCAAAAATTATTGCATTTTTTAATTGTTATATTCTGAATAATAGAAGATTCATATAAATTTATAAGAAATTATATGGAAAATCATAGGATTTTAAATAATAAATAGAAAAGATCATTGGCAAGAAAATTGCATATTTTAATAAAGTAAATTTAATTTAGGAGGTTAATTAAGATGAGAAATGATAATGTAAAGGTAATATTATGGGGTTTTGGAGCTATGGGAAGTGGAATAGCAGAAATGCTGTTAAATAAAAAAGGTGTAGAAATAGTAGGGGTTTGTGATACTCACCCAGATAAAGTTAATAAAAGTATTTTTGAAGTCTTAGGAGTTGAAAAGGGTGGTAGAAAGGAAGTAACAGTTAGTGATAAGGTAGAAGATATTATAACAGATAAGGCAGCTGATATTGTACTTCTTGCAACAGATTCTTTTGTAAAAGGAGCATATGATAAAATAGTATATTGTTTAAAAAAAGGCATCAATGTAATAACTACAGCAGAGGAAATGGCATATCCTAAGGCTCAAGAGCCAGAGTTAACTAAGGAATTAGATAGAATTGCCAAAGAAAATGGAGTTACTGTTTTAGGAACAGGAATAAATCCAGGGCTTATTATGGACTTACTTGTTGTTACTTTAACCGGAGCTTGTATTGATGTGGAAAATATCATAGCAGAAAGAGTAAATGATCTTTCACCCTTTGGACCAGCAGTAATGGAGGAGCAAGGTGTAGGTATAACAGAAGATGAGTTTAATAGAAGAGTGGAAGAAAATGATTTGGCAGGTCATGTAGGATTCCCAGAATCTATAAATATGATTACAGATGCCTTAGGATGGAAATTAAGTGATGAAATCAAGTTAACGAAAGCACCAATTGTATCATCAGTATATAGAAAAGCTCCTTATGCAGAAGTTGAACCAGGAAATGTAGCAGGGTGCAATATGAAAGGATATGGATATGTAGATGGAGAATTAAAAATAGAAATGTTACATCCTCAGCAAGTAGAACCTCATTTAGAAAATATAAAAACAGGAGATTATATAACTATAAAAGGTACACCAGATATTAGTATGAAAATCACACCTGAAGTTCCTGGAGGAATTGGAACAATAGCAATGACTGTTAATATGATTCCAAACGTAATCAATGCAAGACCTGGATTAAAAACAATGATAGATTTACCAGTACCAAGAGCAATAATGGGAGATATGAGAGAGTTTATTGAAGATTAGTTAATAGTGAATAACATAGTAAGAAGGAGAATGTTTGTCATTCTGAGTATAGTGAAGAATCTTTGGTTTGATCTTTATATTAATTAATAGTTTTAATGAATTGGAAACTTCCAAAATTATTAACTATTAGTTATTAATTATTAACTAAAAGGGGGTTTTTTATATGGATGCTAGACGTGGTGATTGGGTGAGGATTCACTCTGTTGTACTTGAGCCAAAGAAAAGGGCAGCAGGTGTTCCAGAAGATACGCAAAATGTACCTCTAGAAATGTGGGATAAAGGATTTTTATTAGACGATAGTGCAAATATTGGAGATAAAGTAAAAATAGAAACTTATATTGGAAGGATAATAGAAGGTGATTTAGTAGAAGTTAACCCATATTATAAACATGACTTTGGAAAAGCAGTTCCTGAACTTTTATATATAGGGCGTCAAGCTAGAGAATTATTAAAAGAGGACGGTGAACAATAATGACTAGAGACATGAGCTATGAAGGAGTTATGTCAAGAAGAGCAGAGATAATGAAAAAGGCTGTTGGTATAGACTATAGTGAGTTTGAATCTGGTAGTATATCCTTTGACTATGAAAGAATGATGAGAGAAACTGGCTATAGTTTACAAGAGATAGAAGAAATTCAGAGTAGAACAGGAGTAGGAAATACTCCGATTCTTGAACTGAGAAACTTAACTAAATTAGCTAGGAAATTTGCCCCAATGGGAAAAGGAGCAAGGATATTTATAAAAGACGAAGCTAGTAATCCTTCAGGAAGCTTTAAGGCAAGAAGGGCAGCTACAGCTTGTTATCATGCTAAAAAACTAGGATATAAAGGGGTTATTGCAGCCACATCTGGAAACTATGGTGCAGCAGTTGCATCTCAAGCTGCAATGTATGGATTAAAATGTATTATAGTACAGGAATGCTATGATTCAAGGGGAGTTGGACAGCCAGAGATAATAGAAAAAGCTAGAGCCTGTGAGGCTTATGGAGCAGAAGTGGTTCAACTTACAGTAGGACCAGAATTATTTTATACCTTTTTAATTATGTTAGAGGAAACAGGCTATTTCAATGCTTCATTATATTCACCTTTTGGTATAGCAGGAGTAGAAACTTTAGGATATGAAATATCTATGGAATTTAGAGAAAAAGAAGGAAGAGACCCAGATGTAGTGGTTGTGACTAATGCTGGCGGAGGAAATTTAACTGGTACTGCTAGAGGACTAATTAAGGCAGGTGCAATTAACACAAAAATAGTAGGTGCTAGTGTTAGTTTACAGGGATTACATATGGCATCGGATACTGAATTTAATAAAAAATCCTTCACTACAGGTCATACTGGATTTGGTATACCTTTTGCTACTTGGCCAGATAGATCAGATGTACCTAGATCCGCTGCAAGACCTCTTAGATATATAGATAGATATGTAACTATGAACCAGGGTTCAGTATTTTATATGACAGAGTTATTGGCTCAAATAGAAGGTCTAGAAAGAGGACCAGCAGGGAATACATCTTTAGTAGCAGCCTTTAAACTTTCGCAGGAGATGGATGAAGATCAAATAATTGTAGTCCAAGAAACTGAGTATACAGGAGCAGGAAAACATATAAATCCACAGCTTACATTTGCTAGGGAAAATGGAATAGAAATTATAATAGGAGAACCTAAAGATGAAGTGCCAGGAAAAAATATTATACTTCCAAGGGATCCATCTTATATTACATTAACTGAATTGGACCTAAATAAGACTAGAAAATCCTATATAAGAAATGCAGTAAATAATATAAAAGCAACTAAAGTTACAAAAGATGATATAGACTTTTTAGTAAAAGATACAAAGTCCAACATTGAATTTGTAAAAGAAGTTTTAGATGAATTAGAGATAGAATATTAATAGGAGGTTGAGTATGAAAAGAGCAGATGATTTTCAGGAAAGAAGAAAACACTTAGCAAATCTGTCAGAAGAAGAATTGGAAGCTAGGTTTTGGGAATTAGCAGAAAAGGTAGTAGAACCAATAATTGATTTAGCATATAAAAATACATCTCCATCCATAGAAAGATCAGTACTTTTAAGAATGGGTTTCTCAAGTTTAGAAGCTAAGGCAATAGTGGATGGAGCCATAGATAGAGGATTAATAGGCAAAGGTGCAGGTCATATTATATATAAATTAGCTAAAGAAAAAAATATGGAAATAAGAGAAACGGGATTAAAGTTAGCTCAAGGTGAAATATGGGATGAGGCAGTATCTTTGTTTAAAGGAGGTACTAACAATGAAATTAGATCATAATGAAAAACTAGATATAGATTTTATACTAAAAGATATAGAGAAATATAGACCTAGAAGAAGAGGATGGCATTGGAGAGAAGGAACTGAAGAGAATAGACAAATAGGTAAATTTGAATACTATGATATGTCTGAGTCCTTAGAAAATAGCCAACCACTTCCAGCAGCTAAATACTTTGATTCCATAGATCCGCAGCCAAAACCTGTAATTACAACGGAAATAGCATCTGGAAGATTTGAAGATGATATAAGAAGAATGAGAATGGCAGCGTGGCATGGAGCAGACCATATAATGGTCATAAGAACTGCTGGACAATCTCACTTTGAAAGTCTTATAGAGGGAACTCCACAGGGAGTAGGGGGGATTCCTATTTCAAGAAAACAAGTTAGGGCCCAAAGAAAAGCTTTGGATTTCATAGAAGATGAAGTAGGCAGACCCATAAATTATCACTCTTATGTATCTGGTGTAGCAGGTCCAGAAATAGCCGTAATGTTTGCAGAAGAAGGAGTGAATGGAGCACATCAGGACCCACAATACAATGTTTTATATAGAAATATAAATATGGTAAGGTCCTTTGTAGACGCGGCAGAAGCTAAAAGAGTAATGACTTGGGCAGATATTGCTCAAATAGATGGAGCACATAATGCCAATGCTACTGCCAGGGAAGCTTGGAAAGTAATGCCTGAGCTTATGGTACAACATGCTATAAACTCCATATTTTCAGTGAAAGTTGGGATGAAAAAAGAGAATATATGCCTTTCAACAGTACCTCCAACAGCACCTCCAGCACCTTGTATGAGGTTAGACTTACCTTACGCAGTTGCTTTAAGAGAATTATTTAAAGAATATAAAATGAGAGCTCAAATGAATACAAAATACATGGAATCTTCCACTAGAGAAGCAACTGTAACCCATGTACTGAACTTACTTATTTCTCAATTAACTAGAGCAGACATACAGTCTACAATAACTCCAGATGAAGGAAGAAACGTACCTTGGCATATATATAATATAGAAGCAGTAGATACTGCAAAACAAGCCTTTACAGGAATGGATGGACTTGGAAGTATGGTTGAAATAAAGAGAAATGAAGGAGAGTTAGCAGATAAAGTAAGGGAATTAAAGGAAAGAGCCATATTATTTATGGAAGAAATCCTTGAGGTTGGAGGATATTTTAATGCTGTAGAAGAAGGATTTTTTGTAGATTCAGGATATTATCCAGAAAGAAACGGAGACGGTATAGTTAGAAAATCTGATAAAGGAGTTGGAGAGGGAACTGTATTTGAGAGAGACAAAGACTATATGGCACCAGTTACAGCACATTTTGGCTATAACAATATTGGGCAATATAGTGAAAGTTTTATCCATAATCCATCAGAATTAATAGGTGGGGGGACTTTTGAAGATCCGTCTAAGATTATATTTATAGATGAATTAGATGAAAATGATAATGTAAATGTAAGACTTGAAGAAGTAAAAGAATTGAGAAAAACATCTAAAATAAAGCCTGAAATGGAATGGCTGGGAGACGGTATAATCCATACAACATTATTCCTTCCTACTGATGAAAGAACAGCAGAATTTGCTGCCATAGAAATAGGAAAGAAAATGGGCTTAGAAGATGTAGAAGTAATTCACAAGGAAATAATGCAGGAGGCTGAAGGTACTCGTATAGAATTAAAAGGCAGGTTTGTTCATACCATAGACATAAATGATTTAGTTATACCACCTAAGCCAAAAATAATGACAGATGATGAAATTAGAGAAGACATAGAAAAGAAACCAATGAAGATTGTAGCTGCAACTGTAGGAGAAGATGAACACTCGGTTGGACTTCGTGAAATCATAGATATTAAACATGGTGGAATAGAAAGGTATGGTATTGAAAGCCATATACTAGGTACATCAATATCCATAGAAAAATTAGTTGATGCAGCCATTGAGTTAAATGCAGATGCTATTCTTGCCTCAACTATTATTTCTCATGATGATATTCACTATAAAAATATGAAAAAGCTACATGATTTGTGTATTGAGAAAGGTATAAGAGATAAAATAATTCTTGCAGCAGGAGGAACTCAAGTATCTAATGAACTGGCAATAGAATCAGGTATGGATCAAGGATTTGGTAGGGGCACTAAAGGACAGCACGTTGCTACATTCTTAGTAGAAAAGAGAAGGGCAATGAGCCATGAAAATTGATTTATTAGTTGCAGAAATAGGCAGTACTACTACAGTAGTCAATGGATTTCACAACTTAGAGACCTGTCCAGTATTTATTGGACAAGGACAATCTGCTACAACTGTATTAGAAGGAGATGTAAACATTGGCCTGAAAAATGCTATAGACAATTTAGCTGAAAATCTTAATGAACCTTTCATAGAATATAAAGAGCTTATAGCCACCAGTTCAGCAGCAGGTGGACTTAGAATGACAGTTCATGGACTTGTCTATGATATGACAGTAAAGGCAGCTAAGGAAGCGGCATTAGGTGCAGGGGCAAATATAAAATATATAACAGCTGGAAAGCTCAGAAAATCAGATTTAAGAAAGATTGAAGAAATAAATCCTAATATAATCTTAATAGCAGGAGGAGTAGATTATGGTGAAAGAGATACTGCCCTTTATAATGCAGAGTTAATATCTGAAATGAATTTAAATATTCCAGTTATATATGCAGGAAATATAGAAAATCATGAGGATATAAAGGATTTATTTGAAAATAATGAAACAGAACTATATATAGTAGAAAATGTTTATCCTAAAATAGATGAATTAAATGTAGAACCTACTAGAAAAGTAATTCAAGATGTATTTGAAACTCATATAATTCACGCACCAGGTATGGAAAAAGTAAGAAATATGGTTACAGGTTCTATAATGCCAACTCCAGGAGCAGTTATGAAGGCGTCAGAACTACTTTATGAAAATATAGGAGATTTAATTACCATAGATGTAGGTGGTGCTACTACTGATATTCACTCTGTTACAGAAGATAGTGACGAAATATCAAGAATTTTAATCAATCCAGAACCAAAAGCTAAAAGAACAGTAGAAGGTGATCTTGGTGTCTATGTAAATATGAGAAATATAGTTGAAATAGTAGGTAAAGAAGAATTAATAAAAGAACTTAAGATTTCAATAGAAGAGCTAGAAGATTTAATTGAAAATCATAAACCGATTCCAACTACAGCGTCAGAAAAAGAATTTGTAGAAAAATTAACTCTTCATGCTGCAACAATGTCAGTGAGACGCCATGGAGGAAGATTAAAACATCTATATGGACCATCAGGAAAGAAAACCATAGCAGAAGGCAAAGATTTAACAAAGGTAAAATATATAATAGGTACAGGTGGAGCTTTAACAAGGCTACCTCACAGAAAAGAAATTTTAAAAGAAATTGCTTTATGTAATAAGGGAAATGATCTTTTACCAAATACTGAAGCAGAAATATTAATAGATAATCATTATATATTGGCCTCCCTTGGAGTAATGTCTAAGAAATATCCAGAAGTGGCATTAAAGTTATTGGAAAATAGCCTTAAAGGAGAATAGCTTATGAAATATCCAAGAATGACTATTGATTTATCAATCATAAGAAATAATGTAAAAACAATAGTAGAATTATGCAATAAACAAGATATAAAAATAGCAGGAGTAACTAAGGTATTTTGCGGAAATCCTGAAATTGCTAAAGCCTATATAGATGGAGGAGTAAGTTATTTAGCAGATTCAAGAATAGAGAACTTAATTAGAATGAAAGATTTAGATATACCTAAGATTATGTTAAGACTGCCTATGAAATCTGAAGCAGAATATATAGTAGAATATGTAGATATATCCTTAAATTCAGAACTGGAAACAATAAAGTTATTATCAGAAAAAGCTATGGAGAAAAATAAGATTCACAAGATTATTTTAATGGTGGATTTAGGAGATCTAAGGGAAGGATTTTATGAGGAAGACTCTCTGTTGGATTGTATCGAAAATATAATCTCACTAAAAGGAATTGAAATAATAGGACTTGGTACTAATCTAACCTGCTATGGTGGGGTAATACCTACAGAAGAAGTTCTAAATAGATTGGTTAAGTTAGAAAGGCAAATAGAAGAAAAATACAATATAGAACTAGAAATACTATCTGGAGGAAATTCAAGTACAGTTCATTTAGTAGAAAATTGCAAAATAAATGGATTAAACAATTTAAGATTAGGAGAATCCCTAATCTTAGGAATAGAAACAGCCTATGGTGAGCAAATAAAAGATACAGATGATGGTGGATTTAGATTACAAGCAGAGATTATTGAAGTAAAAGAAAAACCTTCAGTTCCCATAGGAGAAATAGGTAAAGATGCTTTCGGAAACGTACCTACTTTTATAGATAGAGGAATTAGGAAAAGAATTCTTTGTGCAATAGGTAAACAAGATATAGATTTTGATGGATTATATCCTTTAGATAGTGGAATAACAATATTAGGTGGAAGTTCAGACCATTTGATACTGGATTCATCAGATAGTGAGATAAACTATAAAGTAGGAGATATAATAGAGTTTAAACTGTCCTATGTTGGAATTTTAAGGGCAATGACATCAGAATATATAGAAAAAGAAATAATAAAATAAATAATAACTCCGATTTTTAAAGCCAGATTCAAAAAATCGGAGTTATTGATAAGGGGGTAAAGAATGAACAAGAATATTGCGAGAAGAATAGAAGAAATTACTGTGGAATTAACAAATCAACTTAGTGTAGTTGAAACCCTAGGAGAATTAGATTCTGTACAAAAAGTCTATGATATCTTTTCGGAGATGCAGTATTATAAGGAAAATCCACAAGATTTAAGATTTGTAGATGTAGAAAATGATAAACTTGGTAGAAAATCTGTAATGGCAATTTTAAGAGGTAAAAAAGAAAATAGTAAAAAAACGATAATAATGATAGGTCATACAGATACTGTTGGCATATCTGATTATGGTAGTTTAAGGCAGTATGCAAATAAGCCTTATGAGTTAACCGAAAAATTTAAGGAAATATCAGATACATTACCAGAGGAAGTAAGAAAAGATTTGGAATCAGGAGAGTATTTATTTGGTCGTGGAATTTTTGATATGAAAACTGGTGATGCTATTATAATTGCATTAATGGAGGAAATAGCAAAGGATATTGAAAATTTTGAAGGGAATTTAGTATTTGCTGCTGTATGTGATGAAGAGGGAAATTCAGGTGGAATGTTATCTATAATACCAGAATTAACTAAGATGCAAGAGGAAGAAGGCTTTGAATATCTAGCACTTTTAGATACAGATTATATGACCAGTGAATTTGAAGGTGATGAAAATAAATATGTTTATATAGGAACAGTAGGAAAATTAATGCCATCTTTTTATATAGTAGGGAAAGAAACTCATGTTGGCGAATCCTTTAAAGGATTAGATCCAAACCAAATATCCTCCTCTATTACAAATAGAATTAATTTAAATGTGGATTTTTGTGATATAGCTGAAGGTGAGGTTTCACTTCCACCTATTACCTTAAAACAAAGAGATCTAAAGCCAGAATATTCAGTTCAAATAGCAAAAACATCTACCTTGTTTTTTAACTACGCAACCCATTGCAGTACACCAGATCAGGTACTAATGAGGATGAAAGATGCTGCTACAGAAGCTTTTCAGCTAACTATTGATAATCTAAATCAACAATATAAAGAATTTTGTAAATTAGCAGGGAGAGAATATAAAAAACTACCATGGAAAACAAAAGTGTTAACTTATGAGGAATTATATAAAGAAGTAAAATTAGAAATTGGTAATGAGCTTGATGAAAAAATTGCTAAAATCACAAAGGAAATGTTAAAGGATGAGTCCATAGATCAAAGAGATTTTTCATTGAAATTAGTAGAAGAAGTCCATAACTTATGGTCAAATAGAGAACCTGTTGTTATAGTATATTTTACACCTCCATATTATCCACATATTCATGTAGAAGGAAACATACCAAAAGAAAAGGCGCTACTAGATGCAGTAAAGGATGCTGTAGAGACTACAGAAACAGATTATAAATTAGTTTATAAGAAATTCTTTCCATATATATCAGATTTAAGCTATGGAGCAGCACCAAAAGATCCTAAAATTATAGCAGCCTTAAAAGATAATATGCCGGGATTTGGTACTAAATATGATTTACCACTGGAGGATATGCAAAAACTAGGTCTACCAGTATTAGATATAGGTCCATTTGGGAAGGATGCCCATAAATTTACTGAAAGAATAGAAAAGAAATATTCCTTTGAAGTAGCACCAGAATTAGTATATAAAACTATTATGAACTTATTGAATCATGAGTAAGTTGTAGTATATAATAAAATAAAGAACAATAACTTCGATTTCTAAAGCCTTGCTTTAAAAATCGGAGTTATTGTATTATAATGGAAATAATAATATTAATTAGGTGATGAAATGGATTTGTTTACGTTAAATATGGAAGAAAAATTAAAAAAGAATGCACCTTTGGCTGACAGAATGAGACCAGAGAAAATAAGTGAATTTGTAGGGCAGAAGCATTTATTAGGAGAAGGACAGTTTTTAAATAGGTCTATAAAGGCAGATAGAATAACTTCAATGATATTCTTTGGACCTCCAGGTACAGGTAAGACCACTTTGGCTATGATAATAGCCAATACTACCAATATGATATTTGAAAAATTATCTGCTGTAACATCTGGAGTAAAAGATATTCGGGAAGTAATGGACAGAGCAGAAGAAAATTTAAAATTGTATAATAGAAGAACTATATTATTTGTAGATGAGATACATAGATTTAATAAATCTCAACAAGACGCATTGCTTCCATTTGTAGAAAAAGGAATTATAATACTTATAGGTGCCACTACTGAAAATCCTTATTTTGAAGTGAATAAGGCTTTATTATCTAGAGTTATGGTTTTAAAATTAGAATCTTTGACTAAAGATGATTTAAGAAATCTTATAAAAAATGCTCTATCCAATAAAGAAAAGGGACTAGGAGAATATAAAGTAGATATAACGGAAGATGCTATAAATTATCTTATAACTATTGCAGAGGGAGATGGACGAACCATACTTAATTCTTTAGAAATAGGGGTTCTTTCTACTTCTGCCAATGAAGAAGAAGTAATTCAAATTGATTTAGACACAATAAGATCATCTATACAAATAAAAACAGCAAGATATGATAAAGATGGAGACGAGCATTATGACACCATATCAGCTTTTATAAAAAGCATGAGAGGTTCAGACCCAGATGCTACTTTATATTGGTTAGCTAAAATGATAAATGCAGGGGAAGACCCTAAATTCATTGCCAGAAGAATTATAATCTGTGCATCAGAAGATGTAGGTAATGCTGATCCAAATGCTTTAAATATTGCCGTATCTGCCTTTAATGCAGTAAATGTAATAGGTATGCCAGAAGGAAGAATCCCATTAGCTCAAGCGGCAGTCTATATAGCAACAGCACCAAAGAGTAATGCAGCATATATGGGTATAGATAAAGCTTTAGAGGACATAAGAAATAAAGAAATAGGAAAGGTGCCTTCACATCTGCGAGATGGAAGTTATCCTGGAGCTAAGAAATTAGGTCATGGTATGGGATATAAATATCCTCATGATTATGAAAATGCTTTTATTCCACAACAATATTTGCCCACTGAATTCATAGGAAAGAAATACTATGAACCCACAGAAAATGGGTATGAAAAAGAAATAAAGAAAAGATTCTTATCTTATGGTAGGGAATTATAAATAAAAAGGACTATTTTACCCCTTTATTTTCTGTTAAAATTTTCCGATATATGTTATGTGAAGAATTTCCCTGTGACAAATCATATGAAAATCCTCATCAAATATAATAGAAATATAAAACTTTAAAAAGGGGCGAAAAGAACAATGGAAAAATTTTGGAATGTACTAGGAATCGATAAAACTAAGGATGAAGATTTAATTAAATCTGCATATAGAGAAAAACTTGTTAATGTAAACCCAGAAGATGATCCAGAAGGATTTAAGGAACTTAGAAAAGCATATGAAGATGCTATTATACATATACAAGAATTAAAGAAGGAACAGACGTTTATAGAATTTGATGATTTAGATGATGTTGGAAAGTGGATGAAAAAAGTAGAAGAAATATACTTTAATTTTCCAGACCGAGTATCTACTAATAAATGGAAAGAACTTTTAGATGATGATATTTGTGTAGCTTTAGATACAGTAGGGATTGCTCAAGAAAAGTTACTTGCTTTTTTTATGGATAATTACTATCTGCCTCATAAAGTGTGGACATTAATAGATGAACGATTTGATATTACAGATGATAGAGAAAAGCTTTATGAGAAATTCCCTAAAAATTTCATAGATTTTGTATGTAATTCTATAATTTATGAGGATTTTTTGGATTTTTATTTATTTGAAGGTCCCGAATTTGGAGAATATGATGATTATATAAGGCATTATTTTAAAGTAAAAGATATGCTAGATTATAATGATTTAGATGGTATAGAGAAAGAAATCGAAATAATGAAAAACAATGCAATTTATCATCCATATGAAGATGTAGAAGTTGTTCGACATTATTTAAAATTGGGGAAGGATAAATATGCAGAAGAAATTATAATAGAATTGGGAAATAAGTATCCTGATTGTGATTATATTACTTTATATGTGGCAGAAGCTTCTTTTCAGTTAAATGAAATCTCTAGAGCAAAAAAATACTATGAAAAACTTATTGAAAAAATTCCCACTCATTACAGTGCCAAACTAGGATTAGGTAGATGTTTTTTAGCAGAGAAGGAATATCTTGAAGCAAAAGAATGGTTTATTGATATGCTATATGTCTATTCTGGTGACCAAAATGCTTTAAATGAAATGATGAGAGCAAATGAATATTTAATGGAAAGTTATAAAGAACAACTTGACGAAAATCCCGATGATTTTGAAACATTAGTAGAATTAGGATGGTGTTTCTATCAAAATCATAGATTTGATGATACCATAAATCTTCTAGAAGATTCAAATATTCCAGAAGATAAAAAACCATTATATAATAATTTAATGGGAAGAACATATTTATCTGTGAACAATTATGAAAAGGCATATCCTCTTTTACTAGCTTGGGTAGATGATTTAGAAAAAATAGAAGATGATGGAAGCGAAGATGCAGAAAAGAGATTAAGAAACTTTGGATACTCTTATTATACAATTGCAATAGCTCTTTCAAACTTAAAAGAACAAAGCGAAGAAAATTTCAAAGAAGTTTTAAATTATTTAGAAAAGGCTATTCAAAATGAAAAAGTTGAAAATAACAAGCTACTATATATGAATTATAAAGCGCAAACATTTTTAAAATATGAAAATAATGAGGAATGTATAGATATATGTGATGAAATAATCAGTAAAGCATCAGATTATTATCCAGCATATTTATGCAGACAAGAAGCATATTACAATATGGAGAGGTATCAGGATGTAATTGATGATTATTATAATGCTGTAAATATAGAACCAGGATATTACATGCCATATCTTCTAGCAATAAAGACATTCCATCTGTTTGGCAAGTACGAAGATTGTTTAGATATTATACAAAGAGCCGAAGACAATGATATAAACAATGAAGAAATAAAGCTTTATAAAATTAAAGCTTTAAGGCAAACTCTTGAAACCATAGGAGAAGTAAAAGAGCAGGCATATAAATTAGTATTGGACTTAAAAGATGACCATGTAAAAAATAATTATGATGAAGAGTTCTATTTGGATATTTTATATACAGAAGCAGATGTGTGTGTGGCTATGTATGAATTTGAAGACGCACTTAATGCTATAAATGAAGCTGTTAAATTAACTCAAAATATTGAATTTGTATTTTATAAAGGATATATACATCATGAACTAGAAGAATACCATGAAGCAATAAGTATATTTACAGAGCTTGATAAAGAATATCCTAATGACGAAAAAGTTATTTACCGTTTAGCATCAGCTCATGAGGGAAAGGGTAATTTAGATGAAGCTATAGCATATTATAATAAGCTTCTAGATATTAATCCAGAACGTACAGAAGCATATTCTTCAATTGCCAGTATGTTAGAGGAAAAAGCACAATACGCAACGGGAGATGAAGAAAGAAACTATTATAATGAAGCTTTAAAATATAGGGATAAACTAATTGAAATGAAGGAGACGGGATACAACTATCTTTCAAAAGGGCTTACGCTTTCAAGACTTGGAAGAACTGAAGAAGGTATAGATAACTATTTGAAATCAATTGAGCTAGATTCTGCAAATCCGTTTCCATACAATAATTTAGGATTTAATTATCACAATTTAGGAGAGTATGAGAAAGCTCTAGAGTACTATCTTAAATCTATGGAATGTCTGGATTATGAAGAAACACACTTGCCATTTAATAATATAGCAAAGACTTATAGGGTATTGGAACAATATGACAAAGCTGAGGAATATTTAAAAAAAGGATTGGAAAGGTTTCCTAATAAAGATGTTTTTTACGAGAGTTTAAGAAGTCTGTATATAATAATGGGCAAATATGATGAAGGAATTAAAATATGTAGCAAACATATGGAAAATGTAGAAAATGCAGATATAAATAAAATCAAACGTAGAAAGGGAGACTTATATAAACTTAAAGGTGATTTATCCAAGGCAAAATCCTCTTATAAGGATGCAATTTGTAAAGGTAAGAATAATACAGAGGTTTATCTTGATTTAGGTGATTTGTATTTATACCAAAATAAATATATGAAAGCCCTTCATTATTATAAAAAAGCATTAAAAGACGTGGATAAAACAGATTATGAGAATTTGTACGAGATATATTTGAATATGGGAATGTCATATAAATTTTTAGGATTTAAAAAAGAAGATTATTTCAAAAAATCAATTGAGTATTATATTAAAGATATAGGTGATGAAAAAGAGTTTTTTACAGATACTGGATATATTCCTGCTAGATTATATGGCATAACAAGAGCATATATATATATGGGAGATATTGAAAAAGCTGAATATTATATTGCTGAAATGGATAAATATAAAAAATGCAAAGGTTGTCCATATGGAAAATGTTATGAAAAGTTTGCTTTGGTAGGTATGTTAGCAGAGGCAAAAGGAGATATAGAAGAAGCATTGAAGAATTATAATATAGTGTTGGAATATGAGCCAGAATGTCTTGATGTGTGTATTGCAGTTAAAAGATTGGCATCTAAAGAGTAAGGGGAGAATAGCATGATAATAGGAATAGATTTAGGTACAACAAACAGTTCGGTATCATATTTTACAGAAGATGGTGCAAAAATAATTCCCAATCGTTTAGGGAAAAGTCTAACACCATCTGTTGTTGGTATAGATGAAAACTCTAATATATACGTAGGTGAAACAGCCCTAGAAAGAAGTGCAGTTTACTATGACAGTACAGCACAGGTTTTTAAAAGAGATATGGGAAGTCAAAAAGTTTTTAAGCTGGGGAAAAATGAATTTAATGCCGAAGAGTTATCTTCATTTATATTGAAATATTTAAAAGAAGATGCAGAACATTTTCTTGGTGAAAAAGTAGAAGAAGCAGTAATAAGCGTTCCTGCATATTTCAATGATGAACAGAGAAAAGCAACTAAAAAAGCGGGAGAAATGGCTGGATTCAAAGTAGAGCGTATTATAAGTGAGCCTACAGCCGCAGCCATAGCTTATGGATTGTATCAAAAAAAAGCAGATGCTAAAATTTTAGTATTTGATTTAGGTGGAGGTACATTTGACGTCTCTATTTTAGAGCTTTTTAATAATATACTTGAAGTTAGAGCAGTGGCTGGTGACAACTATTTAGGAGGAGAAGATTTTACTCAAATTTTAGTTGAACTATTTATTAAAAAAAATAAAATCGATAGAGAATCTTTAGATTCAAAAACTTTATCACATATATTGGACCAAGCAGAGAAATGCAAAAGAGGATTTTCAGATAGTAAAATATCTTCTATGAACTGTATTATAAATGATGAACGAATTGAATTTCAAATAGATATTGATGATTACGAGGAGGCTTGTGAACTTCTTTTAGAAAAAATAAGAAATCCCATAAAGAGAAGTTTAAGTGATACAAATCTGAGATTATCTCAAATAGATGATGTAATACTTGTAGGAGGTTCTACAAAGCTTCCTATTGTAAGAAAATTTGTAAATAAGCTTTTTGGCAGATTTCCAAATACATCAATTAATCCTGATGAAGCCGTATCCCTAGGTGCAGCAATTCAAGCTGCTTTAAAAGAAAGAAATCAATATATAAAAGAAGTAATTTTAACAGATGTTTGTCCATATACTTTAGGGACAGAAGTTGTTATGGAAAGAGAAAATAATAGGATAGAGGCAGGTTATTTCTGTCCAATAATAGATAGAAATACTGTAATTCCTGCAAGTAGAACTCAGACACTATATACGGTATATGATAATCAAAGTAAAATAAGAATAAATATACTTCAAGGGGAGAGCAGATTCGCAAAGAATAATATATCTTTGGGAGAACTATTTGTGGAAGTTCCATTGGCTTTGGCAGGTGAAGAAAGTATAGATGTAACATATACTTATGATATTAATTCTATACTGGAAGTAGAAGTTAAAGTAAATTCCACAGGAAATAAAGTTAAACAAATTATCAAAAATAAAAATAATGATATGACTGATGAAATGATAGAAAAACGAATGGAAGAAATAAGTTACTTGAAGATTCCTCCTAGAGAGCAGGAAAAAAATAAACTTCTTTTATTTAGGAGTGAGAGAATGTATGAAGAAAGTGTAGGAGAAGCTAGGAAGCAGTTAGATTATATAATTACAAAATTTGAATCTGCACTAAAAACTCAGGATCCTATAAAAATAGAAAATGCAAGAGAAATATTCAAAGAAGAGTTGGACTATATCGATGAAGACCAAAAGCTAAGATAAATAGTATTTCTTGTAAATGCAGCTTTATAAGGAATTTTTTCATAGTATAAATTTAGTAAAATGGATATAATAAAGAAATAAAATAAAGATTAGCTAAATTCATTGACAACTTTAGGTAAAATAACTATAATTATATAAAAGTAAGGAAAAAACTTTGATAGGAAGAGTAAATATAAGAGGTAGTCAAAGGGAGCCTATGATAGTGAGACATAGGTACGAGACTTATATTGAAGAACATCCTTGAGTTTCTAATTGAAATCATTAAGAGAGTAGACTTAGACGGAATCACACCGTTATATGTGAAGCACATTAAGATGTGTGTTAAAGTGGCTATTAGCAATTAGGGTGGTACCGCGAAATTTACCTTTCGTCTCTATAATCAAAAAGAGATGAAAGGTTTTTTTATGACCTAACTTAGTGAACGATAGTGAGCTGATGTAGGTCAAACGTACCAAAAATTAAATCATAATAGAGAGGAGAATAAAAATGAAAACTACAATTAGGGAAATTTATAAAGAGACTGAGAAGTATTTAAATAATGAAGTTGTACTTGAAGGCTGGATAAGAACATCAAGAAGTTCAAAGACCTTTGGATTCCTAGAGTTAAATGATGGTACATTTTTTAAAAACATTCAAATAGTATTTGAGGAAAGTTTAGAAAACTTTAAAGAAGTGGAAAAATTGCCCCTTAGTTCATCAATAATGGTTAAAGGTATATTAGTACCTACACCAGAGGCAAAACAGCCCTTTGAAATTAAGGCAAGTGAAATAGAAATAGAAGGATATTCTACAGCAGATTATCCGCTACAAAAGAAAAGGCATACTTTTGAATATATGAGAACCATAGCCCATTTAAGACCTAGAGCTAATACATTTAATGCTGTATTTAGAGTAAGATCTATTCTTGCTTATGCAATACACAAATTCTTCCAAGAAAGAGGATTTGTATATGTTCATACTCCAATTGTTACAGCTTCAGATGCTGAAGGTGCAGGAGAAATGTTTAGAGTATCTACCTTAGATTTTCACAATATTCCTATGAATGATAAGAAAGAAATTGACTTTACAAAGGATTTTTTTGGTAAAGAAACTAGTCTTACAGTATCAGGTCAATTAGAGGGAGAAGCTTTTGCTTTAGCATATAAAGACATTTATACTTTTGGTCCAACATTTAGAGCTGAAAACTCTAATACTGCAAGACATGCAGCAGAGTTTTGGATGATAGAACCAGAAA
Source organism: Tissierella pigra (assembly GCF_018917845.1). Classification (NCBI taxonomy): domain Bacteria; kingdom Bacillati; phylum Bacillota; class Tissierellia; order Tissierellales; family Tissierellaceae; genus Tissierella; species Tissierella pigra. The sequence goes on along the minus strand of NZ_JAHLPJ010000001.1, from coordinate 2,068,164 downwards.
TTGCTTTTGCTGATATTAATGATGATATGCAATTAGCTGAAGATATGATGAAATATATAATTAAATATGTAATGGAAAATGCTAAGGAAGAAGTGGAGTTTTTCAACAGTTTTGTAGATAAAGGTTTAATTGAAAGACTTGAAAATGTAGTTAATTCAGATTTTGGACGTATAACATATACTGAAGCAGTGGAATTACTTCAAAAATCAGGTGAAGAATTCCAATATCCAGTAGAATGGGGTATGGACTTGCAAACTGAACATGAAAGATATTTATCAGAGAAAGTATTTAAAAAGCCAGTATTTGTCGTAGATTATCCAAAGGAAATAAAGGCATTTTATATGAGATTAAACGATGATGGAAAAACCGTAGCAGCCATGGACCTTTTAGTTCCAGGCGTTGGAGAAATCATAGGAGGTTCTCAAAGAGAAGAAAGACTTGAACTACTAGAACAAAAAATAATAGAAAACGGAATGGACCCAGAGGATTACTGGTGGTATCTAGAACTAAGAAAATTTGGTGGTACAAAACATGCAGGATATGGACTTGGATTTGAGAGAGCTGTTATGTATATAACAGGAATGACAAATATAAGAGACGTAATCCCATTCCCAAGAACAGTAAAATCAGCAGAATTTTAGAAAAAATTATAATAAAAAAGCTAACTAGTTTTTTAAATATAGTTAGCTTTTTTATTGCTTTTATAGTTATAATCTTCTTTAAAGGAATAGTAGACTATGCTATAATAATTATTCATATTATAAAACAAAGGAGAAAACATATGGAATTAACATGGTTTAGTTTAGCATTATTAGCCACATTATTTTGGGGATTATCAGATGTATCTTTTAAGAGGGGGACTGATCCTAACGACAAATATAGTCATTTAAGAATTTTAATTATGATTGGTATTATTATGGGATTACAAGCTTTTGTAGAATTATATAAATTGGATTTTAATTATAGTATAAAGACTAACTTTATATACTTTCCAGTATCCTTTTTATACATATTATCTATGGCAGTAGATTTTTATGGATATAGATACCTTCAAATATCAGTAGGTTCACCTGTAGCCAGTACCTCAGGAGCAATGGCAGGTATATTGTCTTTTATGGTACTAGGTAAAACAATGACAGGTATTCAATTTTTAGCAGTAAGTCTTATAACAATTGGTCTTATTTTGTTGGCAGTATTAGAAGGCAAAGAAGCTAGGAAAAAAGATTTAAGTTTGGAGGAAAAAAAGCTTAATCTTGGAGCAGTAGCCCTTATATTTCCTATAATCTATGCTGTAGTTGATGCCTTTGCAACATTTTTAGATGATGTGTATTTAAGTAATATCCTTACACCAGAAGAAGCATTGATTTCATTTGAACTTACTTTTTTTATTGTAGCTTTAATATCTTTATTTTACCTAGTAGTTATTAAGAAGGAAAGATATAATATTAAAGATGAGAAATTCAATATAATAGGTGGAATTTGTGAAACTGCAGGACAATTTTTCTATGTCTATGCATTAACTGGAAACTCAGTAGTTGCAGCACCATTAATGTCCATAGATAGTATTGTAGCTGTAATCTTTGGAAGAATATGGCTGAAAGAAAAATTGAGTAAAAATCAATATTTTACTATTATAATGATAACCATAGGAGTATTTATTTTAGGATTCTTTGAGTAAAGTAGAGACAGTAATAGTTTAGGGATATGTAAATATAACAATATTAAAAAACCTCTGTAGATAATATTATTTACAGAGGTTTTTTAAATTATCTAATTATATGAAGAAGTTTGGAATATATGTTAATATTCTAAGATTATTCATCAATCACGTTGAAATTTAAAGCCGAAATTTTAACTAAATTTTATATTATAGAAAATGATAATTAAAAATTATAGGTTCTAACTATAAACAAGCTAAAAAATCATAAAGTTTTTATGTTTTCAAAAGTAGTGTTCTTTGATAAACTACACAAAGTGTTTATATAATAATATTTAGAAAACGTATAATGTTAGCTATGCAAAGTGGCTATAAATCAATATAAAATGTATAGGATTAATATGATTTTGAATAAACAGCAGTTGTAGAAATTATACAAAAGCCTATACTTAATATGGATTTTTTAGAATCATCAATATTAAAGTAGATATAATAGAATAAGATTATACCACTAGAATATGTAGAAGAATAATTATATAAATGATATAATAAATTTGGGAAGACTAAAAAAAGTTGGTGATAAGATGAAAAATGAAGTAGTAAATAAGCATGATGTCACATTTAAGGAAGTATTTAGTCAGAAAAGAATAGCAAAAGATTTTATAGAAAATAATATACCTAAAGAAGCTTTAGATATAATAGATATGGAGAGTTTAGAACTTCAAAAGGATACCTTTATAAACAAAGAATTACAAGAAAACTTTTCAGATTTAATTTATAGGGTAAAAATAAACAATAAAGATGCTTATATATCTTTTCTAATAGAGCATAAGTCCTATAAAGATAAATTAGCAATATTTCAATTAAATAAATATATGTTAGAATCGTGGATGACAATAATACAAAAAGAAAACAAAGAAGAACTGCCAATTATAATTCCAATGCTTATTTATCATGGAAAAGAAAAATGGAATATTAGAACCGATATAAGAGATATGATACCAGATTTTTATCAGTTACCAGAATACTTTAAAGAAAGAGTACCAGTATTCAAATATGATTTTTTCAATATAGGGGAATATAAAGAAAATGACTTTCAGAAACTAACTAGATTAACAGCAATGATGCTAAAGGCGTTTAAATATTCCTTTGAAGAGGATTTGGAAGTGGTTCTGGAAAATTTTCTATTAGCATTGGATGAGGTACAAAAAGAAGAGTCATTGGAGACAATAATATATTATGGGGAAATATATTTAAGATATATAGAATTAACCAATAGTGATGCTACAGAGGAAGATATAAAAGAGGAAATAAGGAGATTAGATGGAAAGGGGGCTGTTACTATGAGTATCTTAGAAAGAAGAGAGTTATTAGGAATGGAAAAAGGACTACAAGAAGGAATGCAGAAAGGATTACTCGAAGGAAGACAAGAAGGAATGCAGAAAAGAAATATTGAGATAGCTAAAAACTTATTAAAAGAAGGTGTAGAAATAGCATTAGTAGTAAAAGCAACAGGTCTTTCTAAATCTGAGGTGGAAGAATTAAAGGAACAACTTGATAACTAAAAATAATATAAATACGACAGGTATACCAAATTCCTGTCGTATTTTATAGAGTAAAATTGGATGAATTTATTTTTAAATTACATAAGTTAGTAAAAACTTGAATTAAAGAACAATTATAAAAAATAGGGGGAAAATATAAATGAATAAGAAAGCAGATATTTTAAAGAAAACAGGAGTAGGTACATTAGTTGCGATTACACTATTAGGACCAGTAGGTTGTAATGCTGTGGAGAATATATCAAATACTACACAAGTAGCATTATTAAATAACATGGAGAATAATGGAAACCCATTCACCCAATACAAGACCAATGTTGAAAAGATGGAAGATGCAGCCTACAACTACAAAGTAACCCTAATACAAAAAGATGGCACAAAAATAAGATTGGATAACAAGTTTGCCTATGGAATTAAAATGGTAAATGGAAGAACATCTGTAGCAATAAGGGATATTGCAGACAATATAGAAGGTGTAAACCTAACATGGGACCAAGCCAATTCATTAGCTATAGCCAAAGGGAATGGTAAAGAATTAAAGTACCCAATAAATAAAAGGGTAATGTCCTCAAATGGAGAACTAGTAGAACTAGATACTTCAGCAACAGTAGACCCTGCTGTAAGCAGAACCTACCTACCATTTAGAAGTATAATGGAAAGCCTAGGATATACAGTAGACTATTATCATGAAGCAAAGGCAATAGACATAAGAGAAGAAGGTGCACCTAAGCAAGAACATGTAGTAGAGAAACCAACTACACCAGTGGAGAAACCAGTTGAAAAACCAGTAGAAAAGCCGGTGGAGAAACCAATAGAGAAACCTGTTGAAAAACCCGTAGAGAAACCTGTTGAGAAGCCGATTGAAAAGCCAGTTGAGAAACCCGTAGAGAAACCAAAAGAAGAGAAACCAACTACTCCACCTAAACCGGTAGAAAAGCCAGTGGAAAAACCCGTTGAAAAACCAGTAGAAAAGCCAGTAGAAAAGCCAAGCCAAAGTAGTAATAAGGCAACCATTGAGGATTTAGAGGTTGTGAAATCATATTATGATAGATGGGGGTACTTCAAACCCCCATGCTACACAGCAGTAGACCTATCCACCATAAAAGAAATACCAAATAAAGATGGAAAATATGTAGAGAATAAATATAAAAAGTTAGTAGGTTTAGGAAATGTAAATCTGGATTTAAGTTTTAGAGGAAATAAATTATATGATGCAACTAGTTATTACAAAGATATAATAATACCTCAATATGGAATCGACGAATATGATAATGGAGAAATAGGTGTATACCTTAGCCTATCCGTAAGAAGTCCCGTAAGCCCTAGAACCATGCACACCTACGCCATCGCAGATACAGAGGGAACCATATATACAACAAGAGCATCAAGTGGTACAATATTTGCTAATAAAGGTGAAACCCTAGAAGGTAAAACATTAAAGACATTATACTTTTATGATAACGGTACAATAATTGAAATCAATTTAAATAAACCTGTTAAAATAAAGAATATGAAAAGGGATAAACCTTCAAGTAGAAAAGGTGTGAAACATAGTGAATCTGTACAACTGATAAAGATAGGTGATTTAAAATGAAAATAAACAAACGAAGGTTAACATTACTACTTTGTTTAATAACGATATTAACAACATTTACGGTATTCGCAGATGATGCTGAAGTTGGGGATCAAACCCTATCTGTCCCAGGAGTAGGATTTTACCTAAACCCGGATGGGAAACCCAATGATACTAGAACTAGGGATAATGGGGACAACACCTACACGCAGAAAATAGTGAACATGACACCAGTACCAAATGGAACCACACAGGTAAACGTAAGCTGGGGGAAGGAAGCATTGCAGGGGGCAGGTAAAGGGGCAAACTTCAATTCCAATGGACATACCACCCCTAACGGGCAAGTCATCACTAACGGGCAACAAGTTACAGATACATTTGGAGATAGAATGTTAGACTCAGACTCCTTATCAAATTTTAAAATAGAAGGATATGTTACAAAGAATGGTCAAACTTATGTTCAGTGGTCAGCAGATATTACAGTATCTGAGAAGATGATTAAGGATTGGCCTCAGGTTCCAAAGTCAGTTCAGGAAATGGCAAAACGACATAGTGATACTGGAGGAAACTTACACGACCCTAAGTTCATTGAAGATATGGTGGCAATATTCAAAAGAGACTACCCCACAACTAACCCTAATTATGATTACGAAAAGGCTTTGAGGACTATAATGTTGGATGTAGACTGGTTTGACAGACAATCAATGGCAATGTTCCCTATAGGATTAATATTTGAAACAACCGAAACCCATAAGACATCTAGTACAAAGGCAAAAGAAGAGAAGAAAAACCAAATGCCCCCGGAGGGCAAAGGACCTACAACATGCGTAGCTTCCAACCCTTATATATGCTTAGACTCCTACAGAGAAGTATTCTTGTACTCCTACACCACAACAACAGACCTGCCAACACCACCTACTAGAAACCATGGACCTTGCCCCGCATATGATAATGTGGGGTTCAAGGAGTGGGACAGTGCATGGGGAGAAAACTATTTCCCTAAAGCAGGAGATGGAGAACATTGGAAATACTGGAACTCAACGAATGTAAATAAGGGTTACAATAAGAGTATCCACTATGAAACAAGAGGAGTAGTTCCCGGGGCTACAAACCCAGCAAATATAATAAATGGTAGACCAGTAGAAACTACACAATGGACACCTCTTTCAGATGCTAAATATGAAACATTCTTAGCAGAACCTGTAGGTAAAATAGACTACACATGGGTAGATAACTCCTCATTATTACCTTCCTTTTAACCAGCTATATATATAATCATAAACTTCCTCTTTATTTTCTTCATTTAAAAGTTCGTGTCTTCCACCAGGATATAATTTCAGAGAAATATCTTGAATATCTAAATCATTGTATTGATTATATAATCGCTTTACAGATTTACCATACTTACCTACAGGATCCATATCACCTGATAAGACTAGTATAGGTAAAGTTTTTACTATATTATTTAACCTTTCTTTTTTATATAATCCTTTAAAACCTTCAAAGAGATTATAATAAAAATTTATTGGAGATATATATCCGCAGAGTTCATCTTTTATATATTTATCTACTTCTTTATTATCTCTACTTAGCCAATCAAATTCAGTTCTTTTATTTTCAACCTTATTATTAAAAGAACCAAAGGATAATTTATCAATTAGTTTTGCCTCTAAAGTATTATCAAAGAATTTATTTTGTATATTTGACAGTATATTACCTGCCTTAATATCTAAACCATTTTGTTTTGCAGACCCTGATAAGATTATACCACTAATATCTTTTGAATACTTGATTATATATTCTTGACCAATAAATGATCCAAAGCTATGGGCAAATATATATAAAGGAAGGTCTTGATACTTTTCCTTAATTAGATTAGATATTATTTTTTCATCTTCAACGATATTATAAAAACCATTGTCTCCAACATAGCCTAAGATATTATTTTTATTTGCAGAATAACCATGTCCCCTATGATCATCGGCATAAACTATATATCCCTTTTCATTTAAAAATCTTGCAAAGTCATCATATCTAGCTGTATGTTCAGCCATTCCATGGAAGATTTGTACTACTCCTTTTGGATTTAAAACATCATCCCAAATTCTTAAAAATATTTCCATTTCATCTTTTCCCTTAACAAAGGTTTCTATACTTAATCCCAATTTAATCACCTCAACTAATTATATCTAATTAAAAATAGAAGAACAATAGGGCAATATGATATAATTATAATAAAAGATATAAATCATTGGAGGTACTATGGTGAAAAAATATATAATGGCTTTTGATCAGGGGACAACAAGCTCTAGAGCTATAATATTTGATAAATCAGGTAATATAGTAGGTAAGGCACAAAAAGAATTTAAGCAAATATATCCAAAAGCTGGGTATGTAGAACATGACCCTATTGAAATATGGGCCACACAATCAGGGGTAGCAAGAGAGGCTCTAGAAATGGGAGGTATAAGGGGAGATGAAATAGCAGCTATAGGTATTACTAACCAAAGGGAGACTACTATAGTTTGGAATAAGAACACAGGTAAGCCTATTTATAATGGGATAGTATGGCAGTGTAGACGAACGGCAGATATATGTAGTGAACTTCGAGAAATGGGATTAGAAGAATATATTAGAGAGAATACTGGCTTAATCATTGACGCATATTTTTCTGCCACTAAAATTAAATGGATATTAGATAATGTAAAGGGGGCTAGAAACTTAGCAGAAGAAGGAGAGCTTTTATTTGGAACTGTGGACACTTGGATTATCTGGAATTTAACTAGAGGAAAAGTTCATGTAACTGATTACTCCAACGCATCTAGAACTATGTTATATAATATAAAAGAATTGAAGTGGGACGAAAAATTAATAGAAGTACTAGATATACCAAAATCTATGCTACCAGAAGTGAAACCTTCATCTGAGATATATGGTTATACAGAGGAGTATATATTTGATGGCATTAAAATACCCATAGCTGGTATTGCTGGAGATCAACAGGCAGCACTTTTTGGTCAGAACTGTTTTGAACCTGGCATGGCTAAAAATACTTATGGAACAGGATGTTTTTTACTAATGAATACAGGGGAAAACATGGTGCTATCCAAAAAGGGATTATTGACTACAATAGCCTGGGGGATAGATGGTAAAATAGAATATGCTTTAGAGGGAAGTATATTTGTGGCAGGAGCTTCTATTCAATGGCTAAGGGATGAGCTAAAACTCATTAGGTCAGCAGAAGAATCTGAATACTACGCAGCAAAAGTTGAAGATACAAATGGAGTATATGTAGTGCCTGCCTTTGTAGGTATAGGTGCACCATATTGGGATATGTACGCAAGAGGAGCAATATTAGGTCTTACTAGGGGAGCTAAATCCGAGCATATAATTAGAGCAACCTTAGAATCTATAGCCTATCAAACTAGAGATGTATTAGAAGCCATGGAAGAAGATTCAAATATTAAACTTCAATCACTTAAGGTAGATGGTGGAGCTGTAGGAAACGATTTTTTAATGCAGTTTCAAGCAGATATATTATCTTCCATAGTTGAAAGACCTAGAATCATAGAAACTACTGCTTTGGGAGTGGCTTATTTAGCTGGTCTTGCAGTAGGATTTTGGAAAGATAAAGAAGAAGTTTTAGACAATTGGCAAATAGATAGAAAGTTTGTTCCTAATATGGATACTGAAAAAATAAATAAATTATATAAAGGATGGAAAAAGGCAGTAGAAAGATCTTTTGCTTGGGAAGAATGATATAATTATAATATTTTAAAATAGTCTTGATTTTATTGGATTTCTCTGCTAGAATATAGCTTAAATCAATAAATACTGTGAATGGAAGTAGTAGGTCTTATATCAATTATAGAGAGCTGTCGGTTGGTGAAAGACAGTATTGATAAAGACTGAACTCGTCCAGGAGTTACTATGATGAAATTAGTCATAGTCGGTTAAATGCCGTTATATTTTGAGTGGATAGAAATATCAATAAGAGTGGTACCGCGGAATTTGCCTTTCGTCTCTATTTAGAGATGGAGGGCTTTTTTATGACCTAACACAGCGAACGACAGTGAGCTGATGTAGGTCAAACGTAACGAGAACCAAATCTATACGAGTGTAATTAGGAAATTAATTGTCGATTAAATAAGAGGAGGATAATTATGAGAGAATATAGACCAAATGAAATTGAAAAAAAGTGGCATGATATTTGGGATGAAAGACAACCCTTTAAGGCATCTAATGAAAGTAATAAACCGAAGTTTTATGCTTTAGTAGAATTCCCTTATCCATCAGGAGAAGGGCTGCATGTAGGTCACCCAAGACCATATACTGCATTAGACATTGTGTCTAGAAAGAGAAGACTTGAAGGATATAATGTATTATATCCAATGGGATGGGATGCCTTTGGATTACCAACAGAGAACTATGCAATTAAACATAAAATCCATCCAGAAACAGTTACAGAAAGAAACGTAGCAAGATTTAAATCACAGTTAAAATCCATAGGATTTTCCTTTGATTGGGCAAGGGAAATAAATACTACAGATCCACATTATTATAAATGGACTCAATGGATATTCCTAAAACTATATGAAAAAGGATTGGCATATAAACAAGAAATGCCTATTAACTGGTGTCCATCTTGTAAAGTAGGCTTAGCAAACGAAGAAGTTATTCAAGGAACCTGCGAAAGATGTAGTGGAGAAGTAGTTAGAAAAGTTAAAAACCAATGGATGCTAAAAATAACAGAATATGCAGATAGACTAATTAGTGATTTAGATAAGGTGGATTATATTGAGAGAGTAAAGGCTCAGCAAACTAACTGGATTGGTAAATCTGAGGGAGCAGAGGTAGACTTTCAAATTGCAGGAAAAGAAGATAAGCTAAGAGTATTTACTACAAGACCAGATACATTATTTGGTTCAACATATATGGTTATTGCAGCAGAGCATCCTTTAATAGAAAAATATAAGGAAGAAATAACAAACTTAGATGAAATTCATGAATATCAACATGAAGTAGGTAAGAAATCTGATTTTGAAAGAACAGAATTATCTAAAGATAAAACAGGTATAGAAATAAAAGGATTAACAGCTATTAATCCTGCTACTGGAGGAGAAATTCCTATTTGGATTTCTGACTATGTTTTAATGAGTTATGGTACAGGAGCAATAATGGCAGTACCGGGACATGATACTCGTGACTGGGAATTTGCTAAGAAATTTAACCTTCCTATAATTGAAGTAATCAAAGGTGGAGATGTAGAAAAAGAAGCCTTTACAGATACAGAAGAAGGTATAGCTATAAATTCTGATTTCATCAATGGAATGGAAGTAAAAGAGGCTAAGGAATATATGATTAAATGGCTAGAAGACAAGAATCTTGGTACTAGAAAAGTAAACTTTAAGTTAAGAGACTGGGTATTTTCTAGACAAAGATATTGGGGAGAACCAATTCCTCTAATACACTGTGATGAATGTGGATGGGTCCCAGTACCAGAAAAAGAACTGCCAGTTATGTTACCAGATGTAGAAAACTATGAACCAGCGGATAATGGTGAATCACCATTGGCAAATATTACAGATTGGGTAGAAACTACTTGTCCAAAATGTGGTAGAAAAGGAAAAAGAGAAACAGATACAATGCCTCAATGGGCAGGCTCTTCTTGGTACTTCCTAAGATATATCGATCCTTTTAATGAAGAAAAATTTGCTTCTCAAGAAGCTTTAAATTATTGGTTACCAGTAGATTGGTATAATGGTGGAATGGAACATACGACCCTTCACCTACTATATTCAAGATTCTGGCATAAATTCTTATATGATATTGGAGTAGTTCCTATACCTGAACCATATGCAAAGAGAACTTCTCATGGAATGATTCTAGGAGATAATAATGAGAAGATGTCAAAATCACGTGGAAATGTAATAAATCCTGATGATATAGTAAGAGACTATGGTGCAGATACTCTTAGAACTTATGAAATGTTTATAGGTGACTTTGAAAAAAGTGTACCTTGGTCAGAAAATGGAGTAAAAGGATGTAGACGATTCCTTGAAAGAGTATGGAAACTTCAAGATATTTTAGTAGATGGTGAAGATTATACTAAGGAATTAGAATCAAGTATTCACAAGACTATTAAAAAAGTATCTGAAGATTTTGAAACCCTTAAATTTAATACAGGTATTGCAGCTTTAATGAGTCTATTAAATGAATTCAATGACCATGGTAGCATAAAGAAAGAAGATTTAAAGACATTTATAATACTACTAAACCCTGTGGCTCCTCATATAACAGAGGAAATGTGGGAGATATTAGGGTTGGAAGGCTATCTTCATGAAACTGCTTGGCCAAAATATGATGAAGAAAAAACAAGAGATAAAGTAATAGACCTACCAGTTCAAGTAAACGGCAAAGTAAGAGGTACAATACAAATTAGTGTTGACGAATCCCAAGATATAGCAAGAGAAAAAGCAAAAGCTGATGAAAATATTAATAGATTCCTAGAAGGAAAGAATATAGTAAAGGAAATATTTGTTCCAGGGAAAATATATAATATAGTTGTTAAGTAATAATTATCCCTAAAAAACGGCTAAATTCAACACTGATTAGGTAAACGGCAGTACATAAATATTTATTTACTGCCTCCTTCCTGCCTTATACATATCCCTATTGAAATTAGCATATGCCTTTATAGCAATTTCTAGGGTATCGCCCATAAATTCAGCCATGGTTTTAAAATCTAATCCTATCTCAATTAAATTAGTGCATAGGTATACCTTAAGTCATGTATGAAAATATTAAAGCCTAATCTTTTAAATTTGTAATTGAATCTAGTACACATACTAGATGTAATTTTTTCAGAAAACAATCTATTGTGTTTTAATTCTCTTACTCATATCTTTTTGTACTCCTTATCTTCTTTCAATTGCTTGTTTATAATTATATCATTGTTTTGTCTATATTATCCCAAGTTAACCCTGCAATTTCTCCAGCTATCAATCTGTATTTAGAAGCAATAATGGAAATCATCCTTTTTTATGTCTAAAAACTCAATGTCTATCATAAACTTATGATTTAGAACAAAAAATGTTTTTAGATCAATTTCATGTGCTATAACGGTGTTAGGTTCTCTGTATAAAAGTGGTAGCATTTTCAAAAGTTTAAAAGCTATGGCCAAGGAACTTAGAGTATAGTAAATATGTTTTATGAGGTGGAAACGAAGGAATAAGAATCTATTTAAAAAAACAGAAAATTGAATGAAACTTTATAGATATAAAAGAATCGGGGACAAACCCCGACTCAATTATTCTAAGTTAGAACAAATCACAATTACAGAAAATAACTACTAAAAGTAAAAAGAAGAATAGTAAAGAAGTATCCATACCACGTTCTTTTTCGCATCCTCTTCTGCCACCTAATAATTCATCCATAAAGACACCTCCGATCTAGTTTAGATTAAGTACTCTTATAATAGAATATGAGAGATAGTAATAAAGAGTTAATTTATTAATAAATAAATTAAAAGAAGGTGAATGAATATGACTAAGAAACAAATAACAACTGCCATAGAAGAAGTCGAAAGATTATTAAGAAGATGGAAAAACTAATTAGAGGGACATTACTTAAACAGGAACTAAATAAAGATAGATTGTTGAGAGTATAGACGAGCTTAAAAATAGTGTATTCAGTAGACAGCTGGAGAGTGAAGCAATGAATAAAATAAGATGTAAAAAATATAGTAAATTACTTCTTGAACTTGAAGGAAAGGCAGAGATAATTTGCAATAGATGTAAGACAAAAAAATAAAATTGGCACAAAAAAACAGCTAATCATTTACATGAAATAGAAAATTGGAAACTGGAAACTGAACAATACGATATTAAAAAGTAAGATATTTCCAAAATTTATTGGTGTTACATGATATGTATGCTACAATATATTATATAAGTAGATTGTAGTCGTATATTAAGGTGAACTACAGATTATTTATATTATATAAACTTTACTACGGAGGTACTTATGAGAACTCACTATTATTTAGGTTGGTTTAACGATATTTTTCCTGAGAAGCTAGTTAAGTTATTACATGAAGATATAACTGATAGAAAATCACTTGTTATGATTAGTGCAAATCCATTTCTTCATGAAGACGAGGAAGTTGGTGCCACTGAACGCTCGTGGCTTGACCAGGCTAATATTATGTTTGATGAATATCATTTAATTGATTATGGTGTACAGAAGGAAGATGCTCAAAAATTAATTCAAAATGCTTCGGTCATTTTCTTGTTAGGTGGAAATACCATTGAACAGAACGGTATTTTAATTGAATATGAATTGTCAGATTTGATTAAAAAAAGCAGAGCCGTTGTAATGGGAACAAGTGCTGGTGCAATAAACATGTCCGCTAAATGGTTATGCTCGAAATACACTGGTAATAAAGGTGAAATAAGCTCTATTTGCCATGGTATAGGTCTTGACAATTTTTCTGTCCTGTCTCATTTTGATCTTGAAAATAACATTGAGAAGATTCAATGTGAACTGTCTTCTTTATCGGAAGAAATAAATATTTATGCGTCGAACAAAGATTGTGCTGTACGCGTAAAAGGAGACAAAATCGACATTTTAGGCAATGTATATTTAATTTCTCACTCAAAGATTGGATAGGTTACACTAGATAGGACAGTTTTTCTCCGAACATGATATAATAAAACTAGGAGGAGAAAATCATGTCAAGAAAATATTATGAGGAAAATTTCAAGAAGCAATTAGTTAACATATATAACCAAGGTAACCATACCTATAGGGATCTACATGAGCAATATGGGGTCTCTCCATCTACTCTAAGACAATGGGTAGTGAGGTACAATAAAACTGAATCCTTCAATGCTAAAGATAATATGACGGACCAGGAGAAGGAATTAATTGAACTAAGAAAAAGAAATAAACAACTTGAGATGGAGAATGATATTTTAAAGCAGGCAGCACTACTACTAGGCAAAAAGTAGACCTGATTATTTCTAATAGAGGGAAATATAGTATTAGTGCTATGTGTAAGCTTTTAAAGGTCTCAAGAAGCCTAGTATATTATCATCTAAATAATAGGGAAGCTAGTTCTTCTAACAAAGATTCGGAGATAGAGAAACATATAATGAAAATTTTCCATAGAAGTAAAAATAATTATGGTACTAGGAAAATTAAAGTAGAGCTTCAAAAGCTAGGTTATCAAGTTTCACGAAGAAGGATAGCTAGGATTATGAAAGAAAATGCCTTAGTATCTAACTACACTGTAGCTCAATATAAGGTCCATAGCAGGGGCTGTAATGAATCTAAAGTCTCTAATGTAGTTGATAGACAGTTCGATAATAGGGCTAAATTAGAGGTTGCAGTAAGCGACCTTACCTATGTCAGAGTAGGTAGTAAGTGGAACTATTTATGTACCTTGGTAGATCTATCTAATAGGGAAATAATAGGCTATTCAGCTGGTCCCAATAAAGATGCTTCTCTTATAGAAAAAGCACTTTTAAGCTGCCGTTATCCTTTAAAAGATATAAAGATATTTCATTCAGACCGTGGTAAGGAATATGATAATATAAAAATAGATAATATCCTAGAAGCCTTTAACATAGAACGTTCTCTAAGTAGGAAGGGGAATCCCTATGACAATGCTGTAAGTGAAGCTACCAATAAAATCCTAAAAGTAGAGTTTATATATCAAAATAGATTTGAAAGTCTGGAAGTGCTTAAATTAGAGCTTGCAGAATATATTTACTGGTATAATCACATAAGAATTCATGGATCTTTAGGATACATATCACCAATTGAATATAGAAATAGAGCTAGCTTTGATTTAGCAGCTTAGGCAGTATTTAGAAAGTATATTCTTGTTCGGAATAAATTTGTCTAAAAAAGGGTTGCCTTTCCAGATTCAGAAGTTGAATGAGACGCTTTAGTTGTGTTGAGTGGTTATGGCTTAACTGAATTAAATTCTTTATGCAAAACTTCGGCAACAGTCAAGGTCATGGTCACATATAGTATAAGCATAACCTACAGTAAGTTTCTTATACAATATTTATATTAAACGTTATAATTATTAATATTAAATATTTAGTAAAGATACCGTATTATTCAAAAATGAATTCTGCGGTATTTTTGTGTTGTACTTCAAGCATTAATACATCTTGTGTTGTTTATGTGTAATAAAGGAGTGGTTAAAATAAATACTACTATAATTGTGAGGATAAAAAAATTATTAGCGCTTAGTGAAAGCTCAAATGAATATGAAGCCAAATCAGCAATGCTAAAAGCTCAAGAATTGCTAATAAAACATAAGCTTTCAATAAGAGAGGTTGAAGACTGCAATGATTTAAAAATAAATGTAATAGAGAGTAAAACAAATATAACATTTACTAAAGCCAAATGGAAAGGTAGATTAGCATATGTAATTGCAGAGAATTTTGGATGCTATTCTTTTTTTAGAACTAATAGAACTCATACCATAACTTTTATGGGGAGAGATGAAGATGTTACTGTATGTACTATAGTATTAGAATATGCAATTGATTGTATAAATAGTGTTATAAAGAAACTCAGATATGAATATATAAAAGATGGATATTCAACAAAAGGCTTGGAGAACGACTATGCCTTAGGATTTATAGAAGGATTAAATAAGGCTTTTGAAAAACAAAAAGAAGCAAATCAAGAATGGGGGTTAGTATTAGTTAAAGATAAAGCTGTCATAGATGAATACAATAATAAAGAATTCAAAGGTACTATTAATACTAATACAAAATTTGAAGGTTTTAGAGATGTATATTATCAGGGCATAGAAGATGGAGAAAACTTTAGTATATTAGATAGGATTGCAGAAGAAGAAAAAAATTTGGAATTAGTTGTTTCTAAATAACTGTCACAAGCATTATATATAGAATAGAATGCTATTTGTGTGTAATTAAACCTTGAAAACTGAAGAGTACAGTATTGAAAATATAAGACGATATGGAATAATATGGTATAATTTTCTCATTAGATAAATTGTATAAGTATGTTTATGTAGAATAAAAATGATTTATAGGAGGTTGTAATGGAGAATAAAGTTTCAATTAAAGAAGTAATGATTGCTATGTTAAGTATTTTAATTTTGATTGTATCGCAAATAGTAGCCAACCTAATAGGTAGTATTGCCTATGTTACTGCAATTCCAGATTGGATTGGTAACATTATATTTGGTATTGTTTATGTTTTATTGACATATTTTTTATTAAGGATTTTATGTACTAAATTTTTGAAAAGTTTTTTAGAGAATTATGGTATGGGAAGGCCAAAATTAAAACTGGTATGGTTAATCAGTGCTGTTTTGCTCCCATCAATAGTTTCAGTAGCATTACTATGTATGCCTGGAGAGTTAATAAGTAATTCTGTTTCTTTGTCTAAAGGGACGAATATCATCACAGCAGCATTATTCTATTATGGAATTGGTGCTGGTGTCGTTGAAGAAATGGTTTTTCGTGGTATTGTCATGCATACATTGGAAAGGAGATGGAATAAGGTGGTTGCTATTCTTATACCATCCATGGCATTTGGATTATTGCATTTAATAGGGAGAGAGATGAACTTCGTTAGTATTTTACTTCTCTTTGTAGCTGGCACCAGTGTTGGAATCATGTTCTCTCTTATTACTTATGAAAGTGGTTCCGTTTGGTATAGTGCAATCATACATGGTATATGGAATTGTATTATGATTGGTGGTGTTTTAAACATTGGACCAACATATGATAGTGAAGCAATTTTCTCATATGTTCTCAAATCAAAATCAATAATTATTACTGGTGGTGATTTTGGAATAGAAGCATCTATTGTTTCAATTGTTGGATACATCTTATTTTCATTATTGGCATTTTATTTGTGGAAAAGGAATCAATGTACATCAAAAAATAAACATTATATTTAATAACTATAAAGTAAAGTGCTTTTTTATGTACCTTATTATTCAGAAATGAATTTTACGGTATTCTTATGTAGTGTTTCCAGAATTAATACATCTTGTGATATTTGTGTGTAACAAAAGAGAGGTTAAAATAAATGTTATTATAATTTTAAGGATAAATCAATAATGCTAAAAGCTTAAGAATTAATAGTATGATTTAATAGAACTATATTGAACGTAAAAATAAGATGCTAGACATTAGTCAAGCATAGATTTTATGAAAGATATTTAGAATTAGTGCAGGAAATTTAGGAAGAAATCTCAAGTTTTTTATTTTTTGAAGGAGTTTTAAAACTTATGTAGAAGTATATAGGTAAATCTATATAAGGGGTGATAAATTATGTTAGAAGATTTATTGCTTATATCTAAGGATTTATTGTATTCTTTAGATACTATGAAATTTACAGAAAATGAAAGAAGCTACATAACTAGTGTATTGAAAAAAGTTATAGATGTATCGTTAATAGAAATAAATAAGTGAGGAATAATTAGGACCATATTGTCCTTATTATTTTGCTGTCAGAAAAATGCAGAAATATTTTATTAAACTTGATTAGAATTAATTTGTTTAATTCTATCCTATTCTATAAAAATGTGCAATTTACATAGTTTTAAATAAAGTGAATTTAATTTATTAAATAAAGTGTATCTGCGAATATTTAGTTGTTAAGTAGAATAGGGCTGCCATTGGCAGCCTTATCTGTCTTGAGCCTAGAATCTTCTTCCAAACATATCACAATTACAGAAGATTACTACTAATAGTAAAAAGAAAAACAATAAAGAACTATCTGTATCAGAACATTCCTCTCTTCTATTTAATATTTCGGTCATAAGGGCACCTCCAATTAATAATTATATTAAGTGGTTTCCACTCATGATATAATATGTAATGAAAGAAAGAAGTGTTAATTAATATTATATTGTTTCACACTACCCTTATGACCTAATGAGGTAAGGAGTATTCTATTTTTCTAAGCCGGCTATTTTTCTATATAGGGTTCTAATACTAATCCCTAGTTCTTCTGATGCTTTTTCCTTTCCACTTAAATTCCAACCATACTTATTTAATGTACTAACAATCAAGTCCATTTCCTTTTGTGCTATAGATTCTTTAAAATCAAATCTCTCTTTTGCAGTGAATTTAGCTATTCTATCAGGAAGATTATCAATTCCAATCATATCAGCTTCTTCCATATTAATTGCGTATTCTATGGCATTTTCAAGTTCTCTTATATTTCCGGGCCATGGATAGGATTTTAAAATATCTAAGGCTTCTTTTGAAATATCTTTGACATTTTTAAAAAGCTTTTTATTGTATTTATCTATAAAATGTCTAGTAAGCAGCTCTATATCATCTATCCTTTCATTTAGTGGAGGTAAGCAAATAGGTATAACATTTAGTCTATAGAACAAATCCTCTCTAAACCTATTTTCTTCCATCATAGATTCTAAATCTTGATTAGTTGCAGCAATAACTCTAATGTCCACAGATATAGGGGTAACACTTCCTAATCTTTGTATAGTACTTTCCTGAAGTACTCTTAGGAGTTTAGCCTGTAGATGTTCTTGTAATTCTCCTATTTCATCTAAGAATACTGTTCCACCGTTAGCCATCTCAAAAATTCCCAATTTACCACCTTTCTTAGCACCGGTAAAAGCTCCTTCTTCGTACCCAAAAAGCTCAGATTCAAATAGAGAGTCAGGTATATTTGCACAGTTTATTGAGACAAAAGGACTATCAGATCTATTACTTGTATAATGAATAGCCTTGGCTATCAACTCCTTGCCAGTACCAGTTTTTCCAGTAATTAAAACTGAAGAAGATGATGTTGATAATTTTCTAATTCTATTCTTTATATTATTGATTTTGCAATCATTAGTAATGATTGAATTTAAATAATCTTGATGTAAATATTGTTTAGATGGACCAACATCTTTTTCTAATTTAAGAAAATAGCCAATGATATCAAATTCTATTATTAAAGGTGTAATATGAATAATTCCTTGAAAACTTTCACTAACAGAATATTTCTTCCTAGGTTTACTAGTATCCAATATCCAATTACAAATGCTTTCAGGGAAAATAATATCTATAGTTTGAGTGTATAAATTACAATAGGAAAGTAGGTCTTCAAATTCTTGATCCCAGTGTACCAGAAGGCCATTTTTGTCTATTATTATATAACTAGAATTGTTTTCTTTAGTTATCTCGTGAATTACTTTATGTAACATTTGAATATTATTATTTGAAATTTCATTTTGAGCAAACATAGAAATCAGTTGTGAAGTATTTTCTAAAACATTCATATAGTTATGTATATTTTCTTCAATCAAAGTATGTCCTTCTTGGGAAAAGGAAGTAAGGCTTAAAACACCTACAGGAATTCCATTTAATTTAATACAAGACAAAACTTCTATAGTGGAAGGACAGTTATTTACAAATCTGCATCCTATACAGGAGTTCATTAAGCCAGGCTTATTTACTATTACATTTCCTAGGTTCAAAACTTCTTCTATTGAAGCTGAGTGAACATTTCTTCCTTTTCTTTGCAAATAAATTTGTGTGCTACTTACTAATTCTGAGTTGGTATTAAATACGGCATACTCCATATTTGTTAGATTAGCCATAGTAGATATTATGTTTTCCAAACTAGGTTTAATATTTTTCAGATTCATATCTATCACCTCTTTGTCATAGTTGGCAATAATATGTTAATATTTGCCTTTAAAGACAATTAAATTATATCATATTAGCTTGACAAAGCAATGGATAATATACAATATTCTGAATATTTCCTGTAATCATGGGGTTTTTATGAAAAAAATTATTTTATTAATTTAATGGCATACTTTATGCAAGTATATATCATTGGATGTAAAGGAAGATTAAAAAAGGAGGAAGAAGATGAATAATCCATTAGATTTAAAAGGTAAGGTAGCTATTGTTTCAGGTGGGGCTTCTGGAATAGGATTAGCCACTGGAAAATTGTTAGCAGAATATGGTGCAAAAGTTGTGCTACTTGATGTAAATCAGGAAAGTGGAGAAAATGCAGTTATGGAAATAATAAATGAAGGTAATTTTGCCATCTTTAAAAAATGTAATGTAACCAATAATGAAGAGTGTAAAACTACTATTGAATCAATAGAAAGGGAATTTGGTAGAATTGATATATTGTTTAATAATGCAGGTGTTACAGTAAGAAAGACAGTGGTAGATTTGACTGAAGCTGAGTGGGATTTTGTCCTTGATGTAGGACTTAAGGGAACATATCTACTCTCCAAGTACACCATACCTGTAATGGCAAGAGGTGATGGAGGAAGCATAGTAAATACTGGGTCAGGCTGGGGTTTAAAAGGTGGAGATAAGGCAGCAGCATACTGTGCAGTAAAGGGTGGGATTGTAAACTTAACTCGTGCTATGGCAATAGATCATGGGGGGCAAAATATTAGGGTTAATTCAATTAATCCAGGAGACACAGATACTGCTATGCTTAGAAGTGAAGGAGAACAATTAGGTTTTAAATCAGAAATAGATAAATTTTTAGTTGATTCAGCTAAGGGAAGACCTTTAGAAAGGTTAGGAGAGCCACTAGATATAGCTAAAGCAGTACTATTCTTATGTAGTGATTTATCCACATGGATTACTGGTACAGCTTTAGTTGTTGATGGTGGAGGGATTGCATAATAAAAATTAGGAGGTAGAAGTATGACAATTCGTGGATTTAAAAATCATCCTTATATTCCAAACTCTAATTTAGAAGTTCAGCAAGAAATGTTAAGGGAAATAGGATTGGAATCTTTAGACGATTTGCATGTAGAAATACCAGAAGAATTAAAATTAAAGAAGGCTTTGAATTTACCAAAGGCTTTTGAGTCAGAATATGAACTTAAAAGATCTATAAATAAAATAATGAATAAAAATATTTCAAGTAATGAATATATAAACTTTTTAGGAGCAGGATGTTGGCAACATTATGTACCCGCCGTATGTGATGAAATAAATAGTAGAGCTGAATTTTTAACAGGGTATGCAGGTGAGCCCTATAATGACCATGGAAGATTTCAAACACTATTCGAATACGAATCTTTAGTAGCAGAACTATTAGATATGGATGTGGTTAATGTTCCGACATTTGATTGGGCTCAAGCTGCTGCTACATCCCTTAGAATGGCTTCAAGAATTACTAGGAGATCAGAAGCCTTAGTAGTAGGAACTATTTGCCCTGATAGGCTAATGATAATACAAAATTATTGTGATCCAGGAGTTGAAATTAAATTAATTAATTTCAATAAAGAAACAGGAAGAATGGACTTAGAGGATTTAAAGAAAAACATTTCAAATAATACCGCTGCAGTATATTTTGAAAATCCATCATATTTAGGATTTTTGGAAGATCAGGGGGAAGAAATCTCAAAAATAACCCATGATAAAGGTGCAATTTTGGTAGTAGGTGTTGATCCAACTAGCCTTGGCGTGTTAGCTCCTCCATCCCATTATGGTGCCGATATAATCTGTGGAGATCTTCAACCTTTAGGTATGCATATGAATTATGGTGGTAATCAGTCAGGGTTTATATCCACTAAGGACGAAGAAAGATTTGTAATGGAGTTTCCATCTAGATTATTTGGTATAGCTCCTACCATTAAAGAAGGAGAATATGGATTTGGAGATATAGCATATGAAAGAACTTCCTTTGGTAACTTAAGGGAAAAGGGAAAGGAATATGTAGGTACTCAAACAGCTTTACTGGGTATTACTGCTGGAGTTTATTTATCTCTGATGGGGCCTAAAGGAATGTATGAATTAGGAGAAAATATTGTACAAAAATCTTTATATGCTATTGAAGAACTATCTAAATTAAAGAGTGTAAAAGGTTCTAGATTTAACAATATTGGATTTAAGGAATTTGTTGTAGATTTTAATGACACGGGGAAAACTGTCGAAGAAATAAATGAGGAACTATTAGTTAAAGGCATATTTGGTGGAAAAGACTTATCTGAGGAATTTCCTGAATTAGGGCAATGTGCTTTATATTGTGTTACTGAAATTCACTTAAAGAAAGATATAGATAATCTAGTGAAGGCTATTAGAGAAATCATAGAATGATAATCTATAGAAAGGATTGATTGAATGAAGCGAATAGTTAGAAATTCTAAGGTTAGAGATTTTCACCAAGCAAGATGGAATGAGCCAATAATATTTGAATTAAGTCGTAAGGGTGAGAGAGGGGTCTTAGTGCCAAAAACAGAAGCAGATATAGTAAAGCAAGTTGGAGATGGATTATCTAAAATTCCTTCCAAAATGAGAAGAAATGGATTACCTAACTTGCCAGAGATAAATCAAAAAAGGGTATTAATGCACTATTTGAGACTATCACAAGAAACATTAGGTGGAGATGTTAATATTGAAATCGGACAAGGGACCTGTACGGTTAAATATAATCCTAAGATTAACGATAAAATAGCAAATACTGAAAAGATGACAGCTTTACATCCATTACAAGATAAAAGCACTGTCCAAGGGATATTGGAGATAATATATAAAACAGATTTAATGATGAGAGAAATATCAGGCATGAATTATTTCAGTTTTCAACCAGGTGGAGGATCCCAAGCAACTATGTCTATGGCGTCCATTGTTAGAATGTATCATAGATTGAGGGGAGAAGAAGACAAGAGAGATGAAATAATAACAACTGTATACTCTCACCCTTCAGATGCTGCTGCACCAGCTTTAAAGGGATATAAAATAATTACAATTATGACAGATGAAAATGGTCAACCTGATTACGAAGCATTCAAAGCTGCAGTTAGTGAAAGAACAGCTGCTTTCGTAGTAGCTAATCCTGAGGATACTGGAATTTTTAATCCTCGAATCAAGGAGTTCACGGATTTAATCACCAAAGCTGGTGGGTTAAATTGTTATGATCAAGCTAATGCCAATGGACTCTTTGGCATAGCAAGAGCTAGGGAAGCAGGTTTTCATATGTGTTACTTCAATCTTCACAAATCTTTTGGAACACCTCATGGATGCGGTGGTCCAGGTTCCGGTGCATTAGGGGTAATTGAAGAATTGAGAGATTATTTACCAAAACCCTTAGTAGAATTTGATGGAGATAAATATTTCTTAGACTATGATTTGAAAAACAGTATTGGAAAGGTAAAATCATTCCAAGGCAGTCCTCAAGTTGTGCTTAAGGCATATTCTTGGATTATGAGTTTAGGAGCTGAAGGGCTCTATGAAGTGGCTAAGATTGCATCTCTTAATAATATTTATCTAATAAAGAAATTATTAGAGTACAAAGGGTTAACAGTGCCATATAAAGTAGACACACAAAGGATTGAACAAGCTAGATATACTATGGAAGAAATAACTAAGGATACAGGTATTACATCAGGGGACTTAGCTAGGAGGGTAATGGATTTCGGTATGCATATTTGGTCAAGTCACCATCCCTACTATATCCCAGAACCACTTACTTTGGAACCTACTGAAACACCATCTAAAGATGATTTAGATGAATATATAAAGACAATTCATCACATATTTGATGAGGCATATGAGAATCCTGAAATAATCCATAATGCACCACATAATAGTACTATTCATCAAGTAGATGAAACAAGCCTAGATGATCCGGAAAAATGGTGTCCAACTTGGAGAGTTTATCTTAGAAAGACAAAAGAAGATTAATATGGAAGTGATAGCATGAAAATCATAGGTCTAATAATTAATCCCATAGCTGGAATGGGTGGTAGAGTTGGACTAAAAGGTACAGATGGTATAGAAACTTTAAATAAAGCCATACAACTGGGGGCTATTAAAGAAGCCCCCAACAAAGCCATAAAAGCATTAAGAAAATTAGAATCGATAAAGAAAGAGTTATTGATTTTAACTTCTTCCTCAGATATGGGTGAAAATCAATGTAAAACTTTAGGTTTTAATCATGAAGTAGTATACAAACCAAATAAAATAACTGTTTTTTTAGATACTTTAAATGCGGCTAAAATAATGGAAAAAAGGGGTGCAGACTTAATTATTTTTGTAGGCGGTGATGGCACTGCAAGGGATATTTATAATGCTGTGGAAAATAGAGTTGTTACAGTGGGAATTCCTGCAGGGGTGAAAATTCAATCTCCTGTCTATGGAAATACACCGGAGTTAGCAGGGGAATTAGCTTTAATGTATTTAAAAGATGGTAATCTTCACATAAAGGAAGAGGAAGTCGTAGATATAGATGAAGAGGCCTTTAGAAATAATCAAGTTAGGACAAAACTTTTTGGATATTTGAAGGTACCTTATAAAAAAGAATGGTTACAAAACAAAAAGGCACCTACTCCTTTAGGGGAAGAAGAGAGTCAAAAGGCAATTGGATTAGACATAATAGATAATATGCTGGAAGATATATATTATCTAATAGGTCCTGGTACTACTACAAAGGCCATTATGGATCAACTTAACTTGCCTAATTCATTATTAGGTGTAGATATTATTAAAAATAAAACCATAGTTAAATTGGACTGTAATGAAAAAGATATATTAGATATATTAGGAAATAGTGTAGGAAAATTAATCATTACTCCTACAGGAGGGCAAGGTTATCTTCTAGGAAGAGGTAATCAACAAATTAGTCCAAAAGTTATTGAAAAAATAAAAAAAGACAATATCATAGTAATTTCTCCAAACTCAAAGATAGTTGAATTAAAAGGAAATCCACTTTTAATATATACAGGTGATGAAGCTCTTGATAAGAATTTGGAAGGATATTATAGAATTAAAATTGGATATGGAATGGACATAATGTATAAGGTTTCAGGAGGTCACTAATGAAACCTATTTTTCCATCTGTAATTCTCAGAATATTAAGAAGAAAATCAAGAAGTTAACAAATAGAATACGAGCCATATTTTTAAAAAATATTATCATTATTCTATAAGATAGGGGGAGAAAAATGATTTTTATTAAATTTTCACCAATAATCGTGATGGTAACTGCTTTATTATTAGGTATAGATGTAAAGGTTGCTGCTAGTTATGCAACTATATATGGTATTATAATAGCTATGCTAGTTGAAAAACGTAATTTTAAGGATGTAACTAAAGTAGTTTATGATGGTGCAGGTTCTGTAATGGAAGTCTATTTCATATTGATGTTTTCATACGCTATGGCTGAGGTATTTATGGCTACTGGTGTAGGAGCATCAATAATAAGAATTTCTCTACAATTGGGATTATCAAGTAAAACAGTTGCACTTGTCGGGTTCTTAGTTACATGCGTTTTATCAGTTGCAACTGGTACTTCATGGGGAACTTTTGCCGCATGTGCACCGATTTTTCTCTGGGCAAACCATATTGTGGGAGGAAGTGTTGCACTTACACTAGCTTCCATAGTTGGAGGATCTTGTTTTGGAGATAATATAGGATTAATTTCCGATACCACAATAGTGAGTTCAGGAATTCAGGAAGTAGGAATTGTGGATAGAATAAGGCATCAGGGGATATGGTCCATATTATGTTTAATTCTAGCAGCAATATTAATATATGTAACAGCTATTGGAATGCGGCTTCCAGATAACACCATTAGTGCAGCAGAAGCAATCAACCAAATACCGGAGGAAGCTTGGTTAACTTTAGAGGCAGAAAGACCATCAGCAGTTGCTCTTTTGAATCAAGTTAAAGATGGTGTGCCACTGTATATGGCCATACCTTTAGTCATTGTTCTTGTTGCTGCATTTAAAGGACTTCCCACAATTGTATGTTTACTTATAGGAATGATTGGAGCTTTTATACTGGGCAGTGTGGCTAAGACTATTGATTTTAGAACTTTAAGTGATCTATTATATATAGGATTCTCAGATGCAGGTAATAACTCTATATCAATGATGCTATGGGCCGTTGGTTTTGGAGCTGTTATGGGTATGATGAATGCATTTGAGCCATTATCAAGATTTATATTGAAAATATCCAGAAGTGTAAAACAATTAATGTTCTACAATGGTATACTATGTATATTTGGTAATGCAGCATTAGCAGATGAGATGGCGCAAATTGTCACTATCGGCCCAATACTTAAAGGTATGACTGATAATAATGTGGAAGCTAGTGAAGAAGATATGTATAAATTGCGCCTTAGAAATGCTACCTTGTCTGACGCAATGGGTGTTTATTCTGCTCAATTTGTACCATGGCATTGTTATGTTGTATATTTTCTCTCTATAGCTAGTTCTATATACCCACTTCATACATTTACTTTTGGTGATATTATAAAATATAACTACATGAGTATAATAGCAGTTGTATCTATACTTCTACTTACATTAACAGGAGCTGATAAGTTTATACCATTATTCGGCACACCAAGGGAACCACAAGTAAAACTAAAAGGCAAAAAAAATATAGCTGTATCAGAATAATTGAAAAAACTAAAAGGCAAGATCTTGCCTTTTAGTTTTTTTCTACATACTTTGATGTTGTAAGGTCTAGCATGCCACCATAGTCCATATTGAACTCAATTATTGAACCTACTTGAATTTCTAGTTCACAATCCGTTACATCCAAAATCATATGGTCGCTGCTAGCGCCTAATATCTTGATAGAACTGTCCATAGGTGAAATACCATCTAATCCACAATCCTGTTTACCTAAGGCTACAATTGCTCGCTTTCTATTGCCTCTATCTTGAAAATCTACTATTTTACCAAAAGCATCCCTTCCGATTTTCCCAATAGGACGAGATGGTTTTACTTTTAGTTCTATTACTTGAGTCTTAAGAACTATTGTATTTACTTCAGCTCCCGGAATAGACTTAAGAGTTTTAATATCAGTCCCAAGTAAAGTTGCTTCACCTATACGTAGTTGGTTTATACCTAAAGCCATTTCTCCATTATCTAGTAAATCCAAATTAACGGTACTGCCCCCAGAAAGAGTTTTTAATTGAATTTTATATTTGCTTTCAATTTTCATAGCCAGATCTACTAATGTTTTGGTGTTTTCATAACTTGGTAATACACCACCATAACAACCTACATTTGCTCCAAGACCTTCTAACTCAATATTAGGGAGTTCTAATATCTTTTCAACAATATCCAATACATTTTCTGGAAGTACACCTTCCCTTAAATCTCCTACATCAACCATCAAAATTACCTTATGAACTTTATTAAGGATAACAGCTTTCTCCGATAATGCCTTTATTACTGCTAATTCGGAATTTAGACTGCCATAAGTAAATTTAATTACATTTTCGATTTCTGCCATCATGGGAATTCGAATAAGGTATATAGGTACATCTATTCCAGCATCTCGCATACTTATAATATTGATCATTCGAGAGTCCCCAAGCTTTGGCACACCACCATCTAACATAGCTTTAACTGCTGGGATAAATGCACAAATTCCTTTGGTAATACCCATTACTTCAATTCCAGATTTTTTGCAAATATTTACAACTAACTCTGCATTCTTTTGAATTTTCTTAGTATCTACATAGATTGAAGGCAAGTTCATAGAATCACTCCATTACATATTTATTTGATATATTCAACTAGATGCAATGTTTATGCCAATGGAAGTAATCTGGCGAACTTAATAAGCTATAATAAAAAGCCCATAAAATAGCAATCTATGGTATTATAAAAGATTATAGAAGATAGAGTATATAATATTAATTGGAATTATATTTTTACTTTGCCATAATTGTCAATATATCAATTGACTATGTCAAATAAATAATAGAGATAGGATGAAGAAATTTATTTACTAGATAGCTATAGGTAAATGCAGATGAAACAATAAATAAAAATATTAGCATCATCCCATCAATAATTTTAATTTCATATATCTTTATATTAATATTATATTAATCTTATATGATTAAATTATGATATAATATTCTAAAATAATATAAAAGGAGACCGCAATGAAAAATAAAAGAAATATTAAATTGATTTTATTAGTTGTTTTAGGAACTCTTGTTATAAGTTTGTCTGGATGTGCCATAATTAGAGATAAGCTTGCCACAATAAGAGGAGATTTAATAGGAGTGCATTTTAATATATCAACATATGACCATTATGCTAATAAAACTCTATCATTAGAGGGAAGTAAAATAACAGTAGGATTGTTTGAAAATGATGCTAATAAAGATTTAGAGTCTACAGGATTTGGGTCTAGTGTATTGGAAATAACAATTAATGGAGATGAGATGTTACAAGTTGGGAATACAGTTATCTTTGCAGAAGATGGATTAGATATGGTAGAGGGATTTCAAGTTCCAACTGATATAAATGTAAAATCAGGAGGTGGATTTGTACCATTAGATAGGTATATAAATGACTTCAAGAATAAGATTGGTAAAGAAAAGACTGTTATTATATCAAGTCAAATGGGGATTCCAATAGGAGTATATCAAGGTAAAAGTGTATATGTAACAGTGCCAGATAATTTGCCTAAGATGACAAGATTAAATATAGATGGAAAAAGCTTATATATTCATAGAGCAAATTATATTATTATAGATTCTAATTTAATAAAATAAACTTTCTAAATTAATAGATTAGCGAGTTTTAAAGGAGTAAAGAAAATGATAAAAATTTTAGATATATCTAAAATGGATGATATAATGAAAATTTGGCTTGAAACAAATATTACTGCCCATGATTTTATTTCTGAAAATTATTGGAGAGATAACTATGATTTTGTAAAGAAAGTCTTACCGGAATCTACTGTATTTGTTTATGAAGAAGAAAATGAGGTAAAAGGATTTGTTGGTATTGTAGAAGATTCTTATATTGCAGGACTATTTATTGCAGAGGAATATCAGCATAGAGGAATAGGTAGTAAATTAATTAACAAGTGTAAGGAATATAATTCTACTTTAAAATTAGATGTTTATGGTAAAAATTTGAAAGCCATAAATTTTTATAAGAAATGTGGATTTAAAATAATAGAAGAAAGAGTAAATAATGAGACTAAGGAAATTGAATACTCCATGATGTGGAATAAATAATATTTGATTAATTTTCATAGAATTGGATATTAATCAAATACGATACATAGATTAAAAATAAAACCATATATTTTAAAGGAGATGGGTACTATGACTATTTTAACAAGATTTAAGGATATTATGTCTAGTAATATTAACGCATTATTAGATAAGGCGGAAAACCCAGAGAAAATGATAGATCAAGTTTTAAGAAATTTAAATAAGGATTTAGGTGCTGTAAAAGCTGAAACTGCATCTATAATGGCACAAGAACAAAGAGCAAAAAGAGAATTAGATGAATGTATAGAAGAAGTTAATAAAATGGAAAGATATGCGGTAAAAGCATTGGAAGCAAATAATGAAGATGATGCTAGAAAATTCCTAGAGAGAAAAGTAGCTCTTACAGCAAAGCAATCTGAATTACAGGAATCTTATAATTTAAGTCAAAGTAATGCCACAAGAATGAGAGAAATGCACGACAAATTAGTTGCTGATATTGGGGAGTTAGAATCAAGAAAGACAATGATAAAGGGTAAGATGGCAGTAGCCAAAACTCAAGATAGGATTAATCAAATTGGATCATCTGTAAATTCTGCTAATAGATCTATTTCTGCTTTTGAGAGAATGGAGGAAAAAGCAAACAAAGTTTTAGATGAAGCAAATGCAATGGCAGAACTTAATAGAGGACCAAAAGATGATATAAAGGATTTAACCGCTAAATATGATACGAATACAGATATAGATGATGAATTAGAAGAACTGAAGAAAAGATTAAATAAATAATAAAAAAGCTGTAGCATAGTCTACGGCTTTCCTATTGAAGTATATAGATTAGTTTGTAGAGGTGAGGATATGGTAATACATTATAAATGTCCTAATTGTGGTTCTGATATGGTATTTGACAGTGAATCAGGGATGCTTAGCTGTGGAAGCTGTGGAAGGAAGGACAATATAGATAGCTTTCCCAAAGAAAATATTGAGACTACCTTTGGAGAAAATGATGCTAAAGAATATCATTGTAAAAATTGTGGTGCCATGTTAATTACCCATAAGGATACTACAGCTACAAACTGTAGTTTTTGTGGGGCAGGAGTAGTATTGCTGGATAGATTAAGTGGAGATTTAGCTCCATCTAAAGTAATTCCATTTACAATAAATAAGGATAAGGCCATGAAAACCTTTAGAACTTGGTGTAAAAATGGATTGCTGACTCCAAAAGGTTTTATGACTGCAGATAGAGTTAAGGGAATAACTGGAATGTATGTGCCATTTTGGTTATATGATTTAAACAGCAAGGTAGAGGTAAATGCCATATGTACTAAAGTAAGAACCTATACTAAAGGTGAATATATATATACTGAAACTAGTTATTATGATGTATATAGAAATATAAATATTGATTATATAAAAGTTCCCATAGACGCCTCAGAGAAAATGGATGATAAGCTTATGGATAAATTAGAGCCTTTCAATTATGGAGAATTAAAAGACTTTAATACTCCTTATTTAGCAGGATATATTGCTGAAAAATATAATTATAATCATCAAGAATTGCTTCCAAGGGCTGCATCAAAAATAGAAAGATATATAGAATCATTTATTGGTTCTACTATATCTGGATATACAATGGTTAACTATAGCAGAAAAGATATAGATACAAATAAAAAACAGGCTTATTATACTCTTTTGCCAATTTGGATGGTTTATTATGATTATAAAGGGTCAGAATATATATTTGCTATGAATGGGCAAACAGGAAAAGTTGTAGGGAAACCACCTATTAGCCAAGGAAAAGTTGCAGCTTGGTTTGGAGGAATTTCAGTAGGTACATTTATAGGTCTTAAGCTTATATCCTTACTTATGGGAGGTGGTCTATATTGAAATATAAAATATACTTGAAATGGATTTTGTCCTTAGTGATTATATTTACTGTAGTATCCAGTGTGGCTTTAGGAGAATTAAGTCCTAAAGAGAGAATATACGATTTTGCCAATCTATTGACTAAAGAGGAAAAAATGGAACTTGAAAATATAGCAAATAAATATAGTTCTAAAAGGGAAACAGATCTTATAATACTCACTATTTCAGACTCAATGGGAAAGGATATTATAGATTATACGGAAGATTTCTATGATGAAAAGGGTTTAGGATATGATAAATCCCATGGAAATACTGCCATATTAACTATTGATATGAAAAACGGAGATATATATTTAGCAGGTTATTATAAGGCAGAAAAATACTTAGATGATTATAGGTTAGATATTATTAGAGATAAAATTGCTCCTGATTTATCTAAAGGAAATTATTATGATGCTTTTTATTCCTTTATTAAAACCTCCTACAAATATATGGGAATAAGACCTGGAGTAAATCCTGAAAATATATTATTTAAATTTTGGTTTCAAGTAATGGTTTCTCTTGGAATAGCAGGTATAGCAGTAGGGATTATGACCTATAATACTGGCGGAAGAACAACGGTAAATGCAGGTACTTATAAAGATCATACTAACTCTAAGATTATTAGCAGACGAGATGCTTATTTGCGAACTGATGTAACTAAACGTAAAAAACCATCAAATAATAATAATTCTGGTGGCGGAAGTTCAAGAGGAGGAAGTAGCGGAGGAGTGTCAAGGGGAGGTCACTCTCATAGTGGCAGCAGAGGTAAATTTTAATATACTATTTGAGAAATGAAAGGATGATATAGATGAGTTTTTTTAAAGGACAATTTGCTAATGTAGTAGAATGGGAAGAATTTAGAGATGATATGATTTTTTGGAAGTGGACCAATAGAGAAATTAAAAAAGGAAGTAAATTGATTATTCGCCCCGGTCAAGATGCTATATTTTTATTTAATGGAAAAATAGAAGGCATATTTAGAGACGAGGGAGAATATGATATCGAGTCTCAGATAATACCTTTTTTATCTACACTAAAAGGATTTAAATTTGGATTCAATACAGGTATGAGAGCAGAAGTTCTATTTATAAATACAAAGGAATTTACTGTAAAATGGGGTACTAAAAATGCAATAAACATTCCTACTTTAGGACTTCCTGGTGGTCTGCCTATTAGAGCAAATGGTACTTTTAATTTTAAGGTGGGAGATTATATTACATTAATAGATAAAGTAGCTGGTATAAAAAATACCTATTTAGTAGATGATGTAAAACTTAGGATAACATCTATACTTGATCAATTACTGATGAAATGGATCACTAAAGAAGGAAAGGATATGTTTAATCTTCAGGCCAATGCTTTTGATATATCTAAAGGGATTAAAGAGGATTTAGATATGATGGTTTTAAATGATGGAATAAATATTACTGGATTTAATGTAATGAGCTTTAATTACCCTGAGGAAATTCAAGAAATGATAAATAAAAATGCTTCCCACAGTATGATAGGAGATGTAAGTAAGTATCAACAAGTGTCTATGGTAGATGGAATAGCTTCAGGAAAAGTTAAAGGAGGAGGTGCTGCATCGGATATGGCTGGAATGATGATGGGAATGAATATAGCCAAAGAAATGATAGAGAATGTAAATAAAACTAAAGAAACCTCCAATGAAGCAAAGCCTAACTTTTGTCCTAATTGTGGAGAAAAAACTGGAGCAGGAAATTTCTGTGGAAATTGCGGAGAAAAATTGATATAATTTTTATATAAGAACAGTCTTTTGTTATAGTAAAATAAAAGACTGTTTAATTTTTTGATATTAGTGGTAAAGTAACTAGAAAATTCTAAAAAATATATTGACAATCAGGGCTTGTTTTGATATTATAAAAATAAGAAACGTAATTGTTATAAATAGATAGATAAATAAATGCTACTTAAAAAAAAGTAGTTTTTTTAGAACATTCAATTGATAATGATTATCAATATCTACATAAAAGTAAAATTTACTTAGTGAAAGGGGGATAGCCTATTTAATTTTAAATTAAATAGGAAAATAAAATGTGTATAGTTTTAGTAGGTGGACACGATAGAATGCATGGAGAATATAAAGAGGTAGGTAATAGATATGGTTGTAAAATGAAAGTTTTTACACAGATGCCATCGAAACTTAATAAAAGTATTGGTGATCCAGATGCTATTGTATTATTTAC
The DNA here is from genome assembly GCF_018917845.1 of Tissierella pigra. NCBI lineage: Bacteria > Bacillati > Bacillota > Tissierellia > Tissierellales > Tissierellaceae > Tissierella > Tissierella pigra. The sequence continues at coordinate 2,035,285 of NZ_JAHLPJ010000001.1, read as the reverse complement.
CAATACAGTTTCTCATAAGATGGCTTTAACAGCGGCAAAAGAAGCGAAACGAAAAAACATACCTTTATTAAGATGTCATAATAGTAGCAAGAATTCTTTAGAAGAAACATTGTCACAGTTAAAGATAAAGGTATCTTAAAAAGATACATATAAAAGTTTTTATGTAAAATTCCTATGGATAATATTATCCATAGGAATTTTTTTATGATGAATAAAAAGGTTTTTTATTATATTTTAATATTCTTAACTTCTTAGGAACATATGGGAGTAAGATTTATAGAATATTAGTATGAGAGAACAATGTAAAGAGATAAATTAAAATAAATTTCAAGGGGGAAGGTTATGAAGATTTTATTATTGCCTTTTATTATATTATTCACATTAATATTTGCATTGATAGGGAGCGTATTAAAAGTAACCGGTAGATTACTAGTTGGATTATTAGGTTTATTTTTCACTATCACTGGTATTATACTAAGTTTAACTGTTATTGGTATTGTTGTTGGTATTCCAGTTTTGATTTTAGGGATTATAATGATTATAAGTATTTTTTTCTAAAAGCATTAATAGTTGATGTTTGTGAGTTAGCAGTTACAATTTAATGGAAAGTTTGTTATAATATTAGAAAATATAATAGTTAAAGTTAAAGTTTAACTTTAACTTTAAAGCCCAAGGATTGAAAAATACGACTTTATTTCTTTGATGTTAATATTATACTTTAACATTAAGTAAGAAAATCAACTTTAAATTTCCAGAATTATTTTAAGATTAAGAGGTTTTTTGTTTGATTTTTTTAAAGATAATATTTATGGAAAAGATATATTTAGGGGGAAAACCAATGGAAAAAAGATGGCTTGCAGTATTGGGCAGTCCAAGAATAGGGAAAAACACTGATACATTAATTAATCATTATATAGAAGAGTTGAGTAAAAGAGGAAGAAAAGTAGATAAGGTTGTATTAAGCCAAATAGAACAAAATATCTGTAGTGGATGTGAATATTGTATTAAGAATAAAAAATGTTATTACAATGATGAAATGTCTGAAATAATTGAAAAAATTAAAACTGTAGAAGGTATAATCTTAGGGTCACCTTCTTATAATTACAATGTGACTTCATATATGAAGGTATTTCTTGATAGGCTTTTTTCATTATTTACTTTCCATAAAGGTAGCTGGAGCAGCCAATTAGATTCTAAAAACATAAAGTCAATTATAATAGGTGTATGTGCTGGTCCAGATGAATTAAGTATGGGTTTTACAATGGAAGCAATGAAAAGAGTAATGAAGGACCATGGAGTAGAAATAATCATAGAGGAAAGGTATTTTGGAACAAAGAGAAATCCAGTAGAAATTAATAAAGATATTAAGAATATTATTACAAGAAAATTTAATAATAGTTTTAATCATACTTTTATAAATTAGTATAATGATTTCATAAAAATATTTAAGGTTATATATAATTAGGACAAGCTATCCGTTAACTAAGATTATATTTAGCTTTAATTGGTTTAATTTTAAAAATATCTTATATTTTAAGTAGGAGTGATGGAATGGAATTTAGAATGGCAGATTATAAGGACATAGATGATATAATGAATATAATATTTAAGGCTCAAGAAAACTTTAGAAACAAAAAAATAGATCAGTGGCAAAACAACTATCCTAATCATGATATTATAAGAGAAGATATAAAAAATAAAAATAGTTATGTGTTACTAAAAGATGGCGTTATTATTGGAACTGTATATCTAAGCTTTGATGAAGAACCAACTTATAAAGAGATTTATAAAGGACAATGGCTAAGTAATGAACAATATGCAGTGATACATAGAATGGCTGTTGATTTAGAATATAAAGGATTGGGACTTGCCACCCTTATGATGAAATATGTGGAAGATATTTGCTTAAGTAAGAATATTCACAGCATAAAAGTAGATACCCATAGTGAAAACCTTTCAATGCAAAGGTCTTTAGAAAAAAATGGATATAAATATTGTGGAATAATATATTTAGAAGATGGAAATGAAAGAGTTGCTTTTGAGAAATTGTTATTAAACTAGTGAATAGGAGTGGATTTAATGATAATGTTAGAAGAGAGAAAGCTAATTGTTGAATATGGGAAAAAGTTAGTTACATCCAATCTTACTAAAGGAACAGGTGGAAATTTAAGTATTTATAATAGAGAGAAGAACTTAATGGCTATTTCTCCATCAGGTATAGATTATTTTAAAATAGATGTGGAAGATATTGTAGTTCTGGATTTAAAAGGAAATATAGTAGATGGTCATAGAGAGCCTTCCAGTGAATATCATATGCACAGGATTTTCTATGAGAATAGAGATGACATAGATGCCATAATTCACACTCATACTATGTATGCAACTACATTAGCTTGTTTGAATTGGTCATTGCCTCCAGTACATTATATGTTAGCCTTAGCAGGGCCTGATGTGAGATGTGCAAATTATGCTACCTATGGAACTAAAGAGTTAGCAGAAAATGCCTTTGAAGCTATGAAGGATAGATATGCAGTCCTTTTAGCCAACCATGGACTTTTAGTAGGCTCAAAGGATTTAGCCAATGCTTTTAATATCACTGAAGAAATTGAATATGTAGCAGAATTATATTATAGAACTAAAGCCATAGGAGAGCCAGTAATATTGTCTGAAAAAGAGATGACTTTAATGATTGAAAAATTTAAGACCTATGGACAGGTGAAAAAAGATTAAACTAGATTTAGAGGGAGAGAAGAATAATGGAGATAAAAACCATAGAGTTTAAAGATGATATATTATATTTAATAGATCAAAGAAAGTTGCCAGGAATTTATGAAATATTTCAGTGTAATGATTATAAAGAAGTAGAATTTGCCATTAGAGATATGGTGGTCAGGGGAGCACCAGCCATAGGAGCTACAGTAGCCTATGGAGTAGTATTAGCAGCTAAGGAGTTCTTAAAAGAAGATGAATTCTTTAAAAAGATGGAAGAAGCTTTAATTTTTCTAGGTAACTCCAGACCTACAGCAGTAAATTTAATGTGGGCAATTAAAAGAATGGGAGATTTAATAGAAAGCAACAAGAATCTACCTTTAGATGAATTATATAAAAGGATAGAGAAGGAAGCAGACGCCATACTTGTTGAAGATATAGAAACAAATAAGACCATGGCAAAGTATGGAAATGAAGTGATAAAAGAAAATGCTACTATTTTAACTCATTGTAATACAGGAGCATTGGCAACAGCAGGTTATGGAACAGCCCTTGGAGTAATTAGAGAAGCTCACTATACTGGAAAGAATATATTTGTATACGCAGATGAGACAAGACCTAGACTTCAAGGAGGCAGATTAACAGCTTGGGAACTGGTACAGGAAGGAATTCCATCAAAGTTAATAGCTGACAATGTGGCTGCAACCTTAATAAGAGATGGAAAAATAGATGTAATCTTAGTTGGAGCTGATAGAATTGCTACTAATGGAGATACTGCAAATAAAATAGGAACTTTTATGTTATCAGTAATAGCCAAAACATATAATGTTCCATTTTATATAGTAGCACCTACAACCACTATAGATTTTGATATAGAAACAGGTAAAGAAATTGAAATTGAAGAAAGAGACATATCTGAAGTAACTCATATAGATGGAATAAGAATTGCTCCAGAAGGAATAGATGTATATAATCCTGCATTTGATGTTACACCTTGGGAGAATATAACTGGAATAATAACTGAAAAAGGAATTATTAGACTTCCATATAAAGAGAATATTATGAAATTAAAATAAGGACTAAATATAAATTATAGAGGTGAAAATATGGGAAAGGCTATAATTGGAGGAACGGGAGTATATGATGCAGGAAGTATAAGTGAAAAAAGATTAGTAAATACAAAATACGGTAAAGTTGAAGTAGATATTTTGAATATAAATGGAGAAGAAATCGTATTTTTGGCAAGACATGGCAAGGAACATTCTGTACCACCTCATTTAATAAACTATAGAGCAAATATAATGGCTCTAAAACAATTGGGAATCAAATATATATATGCAACAGCTGCAGTGGGATCTTGTAATAAAAACTATGAACCGGGAGATATTGTTATAATAAAAGATTTCATAGATTTTACAAAACTAAGACCTATGACTTTTTTTGAAGGAAAAGATGAGCCAGTGAAGCATGTGGATATGAGTGAACCCTATTGTAAAAAATTAAGAGAGAAATTTTATCTAACTGCTAGAGATATAGGATTAGATATAAAAGGTGAGGCAGTATATGTATGTACTGAAGGTCCGAGATTTGAAACACAGTATGAAATAAAGATGTACAAGAATCTAGAGGGAGATGTAGTAGGAATGACCAATGTGCCAGAAGTAGTACTGGCGAAAGAGTTAGGTATATGTTATGGAGTAGTGGGAATCATTACGAATTGGTGTACGGGAATCAAAGGGGAAATTGCCATACATGACATTCAGGGAGCTTTGGAAAAAAGCAAAGCAAAGATTACAGAAGGATTTATTAAAGTATTTTCAAGTGACTTAAATCAAGAGAATTGTAAATGTAATAATTCAATTATAGAACTGTAAGTAATCTAAAATAAGATTTGGAGGGATAAAATGAGATTTGATACAAGGACTATTCATGGAGGGGCTAAAGGCCAAAATCCAAGTAATGCCTTAAACCCACCTATATTTCAAACTTCCACATTTGTATTTGATAATATAGAACACGCAAATAAAATAATGTCTTTTGAATCAGATGATTATGTTTATACAAGAGGAAACAACCCTACCATTAGATTATTTGAAAATCGAATGGCAGAATTAGAACATGGAGTAGGAGCAGTAGCTTTTTCTTCAGGAATGGCAGCCATTAGCTCTACTATATTTTCTTTATTAAAACCCAAAGATACCATTATAGTTCATAGAACTCTATATGGTTCATCTTATAGTGTAGTTACAGAATTGCTGCCAAAATATAATATAAATTATAAAATTGTAGATTTAACAGATTTGAATGAGCTTGAAAACACAATAGATGAATCTACTAAAGTTATATATTTTGAAACTCCATCAAATCCTGATTTATCTATTATAGATATAAGAAAGGTTGCAGAAATAGGAAAGAAAAATAATATAAAAATAGTAGTTGATAATACCTTCGCTTCACCATATTTTCAAAATCCATTATTATTAGGAGCAGATATAGTAGTTCATAGTGCTACAAAATATATCTGTGGTCATGGTGACGTAGTGGCAGGAGTTGCCATATCTAAGGATATAGAATATATAAATTATTTAAAATTTGGCTATATGTGTGAATTTGGAGGAGCCATGAGTCCTTTTAATGCTTGGCTGCTTCTTAGGGGATTAAAAACCTTAGGAATTAGAATGAGACAGCATGAAAAAAATGCAAAGGAAGTAGTTGATTTCCTAAAAAATCATACAAAGATAGATTCAGTACTATATCCAGGTTTAGAGGATTTTAAAGGTCATAATATAGCAAAGGAACAGATGAGAGGCTTTGGAGCTATGATAAGCTTTGAAGTAAAGGGTGGGTTAGAATCTGCAATAAAATTTGTAGATGGATTAAAATTGGCTCAGTTGGCAGTTAGTTTAGGAGATTGTGAAACCTTAGTTCAGATACCGGCTGCCATTACTCACAGAGGATACCCAGAGAAAAGATTAGCTGAATTTGGTCTTACAGAAAGTATGGTGAGAATATCTGTTGGATTGGAAGATAGCAAAGATATAATTGAAGATTTAGAAGAAGGACTAAAACTAATTTAAAAACAGTAAGAATAAAATCTTACTGTTTTATAATAAATAGAAAATAGTTAGATTACCACTACTATTGCTGTGAAAAATCAGAATTTTTAGGGGCTAGTAATTACCTTTTATTCATAACTAGCAAATAATTGATAATATTGGTTGGAAAAAAAAGGGGTAATTTGGGAAAATTAATCCCGCATCACACTTAAATTTAAAGCCAAAACTTTAGCTAATTTTTATATTATAGAAAATGATAAACAAAAATTACAAGTACTAACTACAAATAAGCTAAAAAATCATAAAGTTTTTATGTTTTCAAAAGTAGTGCTCTTTTGACAAACTACACAAAGTATTTATATAATAATATATAGAAAATATATAATGTTAACTATATAAAGTGGCTATAAATCAATAAAAAAGGTATAAAACTAATATATTTTTAAATGAACAGCAGTTGTATAAGTTATACAAAAGGCTTATACAATGTATATATATGGATTTTTTAGAATCATCAATATTAAAGTAGATATAATAGAATAAGAGTATACCACTAGAATATATGGAAGAATAATTATATAAATGATATAATAAATTCAATAAGACTAAAAAGTTGGTGATAGGATGAAAAATGAAATAGTAAATAAACATGATGCCACATTTAAGGAAGTATTTAGTCAGAAAAGAATAGCAAAAGATTTTATAGAAAATAATATACCTAAAGAAGCTTTAGATATAATGGATATGGATACTTTGGAGTTACAGAAGGATACCTTTATAAACAAAGAATTACAAGAAAACTTTTCAGATCTAATTTATAGGGTAAAAATAAACAATAAAGATGCTTATATATCTTTTCTAATAGAGCATAAGTCCTATAAAGATAAATTGGCAATATTTCAATTAAATAAATATATCCTAGAATCATGGATGACAATAATACAAAAAGAGAACAAAGAAGAACTGCCAATTATTGTTCCAATGCTTATTTATCATGGAAAAGAAAAATGGAATATTAGGACTGACATAAGAGATATGATACCAGGTTTTTGTCAGTTACCAGAATTTTTTAGAGAAAGAGTACCAGTATTTAAACATGATTTTTTCAATATAGGAGAATATGAAGAAAATGACTTTCAGAAACTAACTAGATTAACAGCAATGATGCTAAAAGCGTTTAAATATTCCTTTGAAGAGGATTTAGAAGTGGTTTTGAAAAATTTTCTATTAGCATTAGAAGAGGTACAAAAAGAAGAATCATTTGAGACAATAATATATTATGGGGAAATATATTTAAGATATATAGAATTAACGAATGGTGATGTGATGGAAGAAGATATAAGAAATGAAATAATAAAATTAGATGGGAAGGGGGCTGTTACTATGAGTATATTAGAAAGAAGAGAGTTATTAGGAATGGAAAAAGGACTACAAGAAGGAATAGAAAAAGGATTACAGGAAGGAATGCAGAAAAGAAATATTGAGATAGCTAAGAATCTAATAAAGGAAGGGTTAGAAGTAGACTTAATAGTAAAAACAACAGGTCTTTCTAAATCTGAAGTGGAAGAATTAAGGGAACAGCTTAATAACTGAAAATAATATAAATGCGACAGGTATAATGAGTTCCTGTCGTATTTTATAGAGTAAAATCGGATAAATTTATTTTTAAGTTACATAAATTAGTAAAGCTTGGATCAAGGAAAACATTATAAGAAATAGGGGGAAAATATAAATGAACAAGAAAGCAGATATTTTAAAGAAAACAGGAGTAGCTACATTAGTTGCGATTACACTATTAGGACCAGTAGGTTGTAATGCTGTGGAGAATACACAAAATACTACACAAGCAGCAGTATTAAATAACATGGAGAATAATAAAGACCAATTCTCCCAATACAAGACCAATGTTGAGAAAATGGAAGACGCTACATATGACTACAAGGTAACCCTAATACAAAAAGATGGTACGAAAATAAGATTGGATAACAAGTTTGCCTATGGAATTAAAATGGTAAATGGAAGAACATCTGTAGCCATAAGAGACATTGCAGACAATATAGAAGGATTAGACCTAACATGGGACCAAGCTAATTCATTAGCCATAGCCAAAGGGAATGGTAAAGAATTAAAGTACCCAATAAATAAAAGGGTAATGTCCTCAAATGGAGAACTAGTAGAACTAGATACTTCAGCAACAGTAGACCCTGCTGTTAGCAGAACCTACCTACCATTTAGAAGTATAATGGAAAGCCTAGGATATACAGTAGACTATTACCATGAAGCAAAGGCAATAGACATTAGAGAAGAAGGTGCACCTAAGCAAGAACATGTAGTAGAGAAACCAACTACACCAGTGGAGAAACCAGTAGAGAAACCAACTACACCTACACAACCTACCAAACCAGTTGAGAAACCAGTTGAGAAACCAACTACTCCACCTAAACCAGTGGAAAAACCAGTAGAGAAACCTGTGGAGAAACCAAAAGAAGAGAAACCAACTACTCCACCTAAACCAGTAGAAAAGCCAGTGGAAAAACCTGTGGAGAAACCAATAGAAAAGCCAGTAGAGAAACCAGTAGAAAAGCCCGTAGAGAAACCAATTGAAAAGCCAAGCCAAAGTAGTAATAAGGCAACTATTGAGGATTTAGAAGATGTAATATCATTCTATAAGGATTTTGGGTACTTTATGTCCCCTAGGTACACAGCAGTAGACCTATCCACTATAAAAGAAATACCAAATAAAGATGGAAAATACGTAGAGAATAAATATAAAAAGTTAGTAGGTCTGGGAGATGTAAAACAGGAATTAAGTTTTAGTAGAAGTAAATTGTATGATGCAACTAGTTATTACAAAGATATAATAATACCTCAATATGGTATACAAGAGAATGATAATGGAGAAATAGGGGTAGCCCTTAACTTATCAGTCAGAAGCCCTGTAAGCCCTAGAACAATGAGTACCTACGCCATAGCAGATACAGAAGGAACCATATATACAACAAGAGCATCAGGTGGAACAATATTTGCTAACAAAGGTGAAACCCTAGAAGGTAAAACATTAAAGACATTATACTTTTATGACAACGGTACAATAATTGAAATCAATTTAAATAAACCTGTTAAAATAAAGAATATGAAAAGAGATAAACCTTCAAATAGAAAAGGTGTGAAGTATGGTGAAACCGTACAATTGATAAAGATAGGTGATTTAAAATGATAACAAACAAACGAAAGATAACTCTACTGGTATGTGTAGTAATGTTACTAACATCAACAGTATTTGCAGATAATGCTGAAGTTGGAGACCAAACCCTATCTGTCCCAGGAGTAGGATTTTACCTAAACCCGGATGGAAAACCCAATGACACTAGGACTAGGGATAATGGGAACAATACCTATACACAAACAATAACTAATATGACACCAGTGCCAAATGGAACAACACAAGTAAATATAAATTGGGGACAAGAAGCATTACAAGGTGCAGGTAAAGAAGGAAATTTTAATTCCAATGGACATGACGTCACCAATGGTCAACAAGTTATAGATACCTTTGGAGATAGGTTGTTAGGCTCAGATGCCATCAGAGGGCAAAGGACCTACAACATGCGTAGCTTCTAACCCTTATATATGCTTAGATTCCTATAGAGAAGTATTCCTGTACTCCTACACCACAACAACAGACCTGCCAACACCACCTACTAGAAACCATGGACCTTGTCCCGCATATGATAATGTGGGTTTCAAGGAGTGGGATAGTGCATGGGGAGAAAACTATTTCCCTAAAGCAGGTGATGGAGAGCATTGGAAATACTGGAACTCAACGAATGTAAATAAGGGATACAATAAGAGTATCCACTATGAAACAAGAGGAGTAGTTCCCGGGGCTACAAACCCAGCAAATATATTAAATGGTAGACCAGTAGAAACTACACAATGGACACCTCTTTCAGATGCTAAATATGAAACATTCTTAGCAGAACCTGTAGGTAAAATAGACTACACTTGGGTAGATAACTCACACCCAACAAGAGACGGGTATGAGATAAAGAATTGAAGATTTAGAAGAGGGATTAAAACTAATTTAAAAACAGTAAGAGTGAAATCTTACTGTTTTATAATATATAAAAATAAACTTATTATTATCATATTTATCTTTATAATTAAATCTATTAAAATGGGAGTGATTAAACTTGAGAATGGAAGATATATTTGAGATAAAAAATGAAGAAGAAAGAGTGTCAGCAATTTATAATATTTTTGATGAAAGTACACGATTATCTACTAAGGCAACTAGAGTTGAATTTTTAACTACCATAAGACAGATTGAAAAATATCTTAAACCAGGTATGAAAATATTGGATTTAGGTGCCGGTACTGGAGAATATAGTTTATATTTTGCCCAAAATGGCTTCAAAGTAACAGCAGTTGAATTAGTGGAAAAACATGTTTCTCAGATTAAAGAAAAAATTAATGATGAAATGTCACTTAAAGTTTTTCAGGGAAATGCAATGAATATATCTATGATTGAAGATAAAACCTACGATATAGTATTATGTTTCGGACCGTTATATCATTTGGAAAAGATAGAAGATAGAATGAAATGTATAGAAGAAGTAAAAAGGGTTTGTAAAGATAATGGTAAAATGTTCTTTGCCTTTATTTCCAATGATATGGTGATTACCACTGAGACCATGTGTTACAATCCTACCTTTCTAACTGGAGATACATATAATCATCATACCTTTAAAGTTAAAGATTTTCCATTTGTTTTTCATACAGTAGATGATTGTAGACAAATATTGAGAAATTCAGATTTGATAATTAATAATGAGGTTGCTACAGATGGACTAAGTGAGTTGTTAGCAGATAAAATAAATAATATGAATGATGAAAGTTATGATAAATGGCTAAATTATCACTATTATTGTTGCGAAAAACCAGAATTCTTAGGGACAAGTAATCATCTTTTGTTTATAACTAGTAAATAACGTTCATTAAAAAGAATATAAGGAGGAAAGATTATGAAAACGCCTATATTAGAAAGCAAAAGGATAATCCTTCGACCTCTTACTATAGATGATGCTGAAAATATTTATAGAAGTTGGACATCTGACCCAGAAGTCGCAAAATTCATGATGTGGGATACACATAAATCTATTGATGATACTATTGAATGGTTAAAAATAGAAGTAGAAAATGTTCATAAAGAAGGTCTTTATAATTGGGGATTGGTGTTAAAAGAAACTGGAGAATTATTTGGTTCAGGTGGCATATACTACAAGGAACATCTTAATTGTTATGAACTTGGATATAACATTATGAAAAAATATTGGGGACAAGGACTGACTACAGAAGCTGGAAAAATCATATTAGATTTTGCCATAGATACTTTGGGAGAGAAAAAGTTCTTTTGTAGACATGCCATCGATAATATTGGTTCAAAAAAAGTAATGGAGAAATTAGGATTTCAATATCATTCAGATAGTTCCTATAATAGTCTAAGTGGTGAAAAACAATTTTTAAGTAAGGACTATTATCTAAATATATAGTTACTGAATTAATATTTGCTAATAAGGAAATAATATTTCTGAGGTGAAAAAATGAAATTGTTCATGCCAGATAGAGTATATATTGATCCTAAAAGTTTAGAATATGATACTGGAATAATGGTAAAGGAAAAATTAGAAACGTTAAATATTCCCATAATACAAACAAAAAAAGTTGAAATAGAAGGTAAATCACCTTCTGAAAATTATGCTAAAGCTAAAAAGACTATTTATCTAACTGTTAATAGGGAAAAAAAACTAAGAAAGTGTAAGCCATCGGCAGATTATCAATTTGCTTTATCAAGTTCATGTCCTGGACATTGCGAATATTGTTATTTACAAACAACGCAAGGTGAAAAACCCTTTATGAAAGTGTTTGTAAATGTAGATGAAATATTGAAGGTAATTCAGGAACATATAGATGAGAATTTACCTAATATAACTACTTTTGAATGTGGAAGTATTACAGATCCAGTTGCCCTTGAGCATTTAACAGGAAGTCTAAAAAAGTGCATAGAATTCTTCTCTAATAGTGAAAATGGAAGACTTAGGATAATCACTAAATTTAATAATGTAGACTCATTTTTAGATATAAAACATAATGATCATACTAAGTTTAGGTTTAGCATAAATACTAAATATATAATAGGAAAATTTGAACACAGTACTTCTAGTTTTGAAGAAAGAATAGAAGCTGCAACAAAAATTGCAAAGGCAGGATATCCCATAGGTTTTATTATTGCTCCGATTATGATATATGAAAACTGGAAAGAGGATTATAGGGAACTGCTAACAAGTTTGAAATCTCAACTTGTGGACTATAATAAAGAGATTACCTTTGAACTTATACAGCATAGATTTACGGCTACTGCAAAGGAATTAATTCTTACTAGATTTCCAAATACTGAATTAGATCTCAATGAAGAAAATAGGCAACTTAAGTGGGGACCCTATGGAAAATTTAAATACGTTTACCCTAAAGAACAAAGTACGGAAATAAAAGAATATATTTCAGAACTAATCCAAGATAATTTTATTAATTCTAGAATTGAATATTTTACTTAAGTATTATGAAAAAATAAATGAAAGATTAACCTTTACCATATGGAAAATTTTCTGATTTTAATGAATATAATAGTTAAGGTCTTAAAAGCACACATAAATCAAAATAAAACATAATGTCTCAGCATATTATGTTTTATTTTGATTTATCATTTTATATATACCATTTATATTATTATAGGTGGTATAATAGGGATTATATTAGAAATAAATACATAATGCTGAAATAATATTATTATTAAATATACAAATAAAATTATAATCTTGGAGGATAGGATGAGAATAGAGAAAGAAAATATAGTTATTAGAAGTGTAACGATATATGATGCGGAACAATTGAATCAATGGTGGAATGATGGTAAAGTCATGGAACACGCAGGTTTTCCCAATGGATTGGGAGAATCTTTAGAAACTACCATAGCTGGTATTAAAAGCCGTGAAGGAAAACTAAGCCAACGTTGTATAATAGAAATAGATGGAAAGCTTGTAGGGGAACTATGCTATAGAATCAAAGATAATAATACAGTAGAGCCGGGATGGAAAATATGCGACTTTAACTATCAAAATCAAGGATACGGGTCTAAAATCATTATAATGTTATTGGAATTTCTTTTTACAGATGAAGCAATTAATTCCAGGTTTCTAATAGAAAAGGTTGTTTGGGATACTATGCTTGAAAATAAAAGAGCACAGTATGTTTATGAAAACAAAATCGGAGCAAAGAAAATTGGTATTAGAGAAAATACTTGGAAAGATCAGCTAGGAAACTTACGAAGCGCAGTTGACTATGAAATAACAAAGGAAGATTTTTTTAGATTACATCAAAAAGTTAAGTAATTTAGTAAATATATAAATTGGTGGAGATTAAAAATGATTAATACTAGCAAAAGAAATTGGAAGGATATATCATATCTAAAAGAAGGTAATTCTAAACAAAGAAAAACATATGAAATCCTTATAAATACACAAATTTTAGATGTTTTAAAGAATTATACTCCAATAATAGTAGGAACAATTCCAATAGATATAGATGTTGAAAATAGTGATTTAGATATAGTTTGTAAAGTAGAAGATTTTAATATGTTTGAAAATATATTAAAAAGTAATTTTGAAAGATACGATTGTTTTAAGATTATAAATTATGAATATGATATATTAGTGTGTAATTTCATAGTAAATAATATTGAAATAGAAATATATGGCTCCAAAATTGATACAGAAAAATCAAATGGATATAGACATATGATTATAGAAGACAGACTTTTAAATTTATATGGTGATGATTTTAGAAAAGAGGTAATTAATTTAAAGATAAATGGATTAAAAACAGAACCGTCATTTGCAAAGATACTAAATTTAAAGGGTAATCCTTATGATGAATTACTAAAACTCGAAAGGTATAGTGATATGGAGTTGATTTCTAAATATAAGAAAATCAGATGATATGATTAAAATTAATTTGATTATATATGGAAAAGAAAGTAAGGGTGTAAAATATGCACGAAGTAAAGGTAAAGGGAATTTTATCTTCTAAAAATGGAATGAATTTATATCGTGGTTGTTCTCACGGGTGTATATACTGTGATTCCCGAAGTAAGTGTTATCAAATGCATCATGATTTTGAAGATATAGAAGTAAAGATTAATGCTGTTGAATTACTAGAAGATGCCTTAAAGAGAAAACGGAAAAAATGTATGATTGGTACAGGTGCCATGACTGATCCATATATTCCAATTGAAATTCAGTTACAGCACACAAGAAGCTCTTTAGAACTTATTGATAAATATGGTTTTGGAGTAGCTATACAGACTAAATCCAATAGAATCCTTAGGGATTTAGATATATTAAAAAGTATAAATGAAAAGGCTAAATCTGTTGTTCAAATTACCTTAACTACATTTGATGAAAAACTTTGTTCCTTAATAGAGCCAAATGTATCTACTACAAAAGAACGGGTTGAGGTTTTAAACATAATGAGAGACAACAACATTCCTACTATAGTTTGGCTGTGTCCAATTCTACCTTTTATAAATGATACTGAAGAAAATATAAATGGAATTTTAGACTATTGTGAGGAAGCCAAGGTAAAGGGGATTATTTGTTTTAGTATGGGATTAACACTTAGAGAAGGTAATAGAGAGTATTTTTATAATGCTTTAGATAAAAGGTTTCCCGGACTCAAACAACAATATATAAAATCTTTTGGAAATGTATATGATATAAAAAGTAAAAATAATGACAAATTGATGGATTTATTTCAAGAAAGATGTAAGAGAAGTGGAATTATATATAATATAAATGAGATATTTACTTATCTTTATACATTTGAAAATAAAGATAAATCTAAACAAATCAGTTTGTTTGATTTATAGATTAAAAAGCTTCTTGATACAATTAAAGTTTAGTACTATACTGATAATATAATAGAGGGTGATGGAGTTCACCGAAATTGCTTAAAGCTAATGACTCCTACAGAAATACTATAGTATTTCTGTAGGAGTTTTTTTGTTTATAGTCACATGAAAGGAGAGAATTTTATGGCTAAGAGTTTAGGAATTATTTTATTATTAGGGTTGTTGGTAAACAAGTTATTTGAAAAAATAAAATTACCAGGACTTCTAGGAATGATAATATTGGGAATAATAATAGGACCTTATGGATTTAATTTAATTGGAAAGGATATGTTAACTTCCTCTGCTGATTTAAGAAAAATTGCATTAATCGTAATTTTGCTTAGGGCAGGATTTGGTATAAATAAAAGTGATTTAAAGAAAGTCGGAAAAATTGCACTTAAAATGAGCTGTATACCAGGCTTGGTAGAAGGATTTTTCATTGCATTTGCATCAGTTAAGTTCTTGGATTTTTCTTTTGTTGAGGGAGGAATGTTAGGATTTATTATTGCCGCAGTTTCTCCTGCTGTTGTAGTTCCCTCTATGTTAAAACTGATGGAAAATAATATTGGAACAGATAAAGGAATACCAACATTAATATTGGCAGGAGCCTCTATTGACGATGTAATTGCAATTACTATATTCAGTGGATTTTTAGGTTTATATAGTGGGTCCAATATCAATATAGGTATGCAGTTATTAAATATTCCAATATCAATATTATTGGGAGTTTTGATAGGTGCTATTGTTGGAATCATAGTAGTGAAGATATTTAATAAATATAATATAAAAGATACAAAGAAAGTTTTATTAATACTAGGACTATGTATTTTATTTACTGAATTAGAAGAACTACTAAAGACAAAGGTATCCTTAGCTTCATTATTAGGAGTTATGACTATAGGCGTTATTATAATTGAAAAGATACCAAAGGTAGGTAAAAAACTAGCAGGAAAGTTTAATGAAATATGGATTTTTGCTGAAATAATGCTATTTGTATTAGTAGGAGATGAGGTAAATATTGGAGTTGCACTTAATGCAGGTAAAATAGGAATCATAGTATTATTAATTGGTCTTATAGGTAGAAGTATAGGAGTAATGTTTTCTTTATTGAACACAGATTTAAATTGGAAAGAGAGGATATTTTGTGTTATTGCCTATATACCGAAGGCAACAGTTCAGGCTGCAATGGGAGCAGTACCACTGTCACTAGGAGTAGAATCAGGAGATATTATATTGGCTATCGCAGTATTATCCATATTAATTACAGCACCACTGGGAGCAATAGGAATAAATATTTCTGCGAAGCACTTATTAAGTAAATAAACAAATAAATGCCCTAGAAAAAATCTAGGGCATTTATATTATATTAGCATCTACGACCTCCGCCGCCAAAGCAACCACTATTAGTAAAAAGAACCACTAATAGTAAAAAGAAGAATAATAAAGAATCATCATTATCACAGCCTCTTCCTCCAAATAAGCCACCCATGAAGACACCCCCTATATTATTAATATTTATAAACGAGTGAAAGCACTCATTATAGAATATGTAAAGTAATGGTAAAGTGTTAATAAAAATATAATAGTTTCCATTAAGTCAAGTATTTTATTAGCTAATTTTGTTACTGAATCCTTAGTATATATGACTTCAAATGGTGACTTAACAACCCTCATTATTTGATTTTGTGCATTTACAATTTTATAGTATCATTGCAGCATCTCATTTCATAAATATATTTTTGAATGAAACTATAATGATTGGCGCATACATACAAAGCAAAGTTAATCTTTGCCATATTCCCTCATTAGAAATTATAGTATTTTCAAACCTTGCCTTATCAGCCATTATAAACAAAGCAAAAAACATTATAGCTAAAGCAAAAAATATAAATGACATAACACTACAAACTATATCGTTTGAGTGTATAGATACAATCCCAATAATTAAGGGAATAAAGGTTAAAACAAAAAATCCTAAAACAGAGCCATATCCATGTATTTTTTCGGGTAGAGTTGTAAGTGTCTTTGTTTCTCCAACTGAAAATATACCAGATAATATACAGGCTCCAATAGCATAAAATACTACACAAAATAGCAATACTTTTGAAAGTATATTTGAAGTAGGTAAATATATTGCATACAATTTTAAACTACCAAGAATAAGCATAATTCCTGCAGCAATGAGCCACAAGTTATATATTAAATGTATTGGGGAATTATGATTACCTAACAAACTCATTACCATTGTCAAATGATTATATTTTTTACAAAATGGTGCAAGAAAAAAAGGTATAACCAAATCCCCAATCGTTGCAATGAGTAAGAGAATAAAGCCTACATTTGACATACTAAAGAATTTTGCCATATTATTTATCATCTGGCTTAAACCCTCCTAAACCTTTAAGGATTTTTATTGCAACTTCTTGCATAACATCGGCTTTTGCAATAGCAATTCCTTGTTCCTCATCTCCTAAAACCAATAAAGTGTCTCCTGGTTTTATATCAAACAAATCTCTTGCTTCTTTAGGAATTACAATTTGTCCTCGTTCTCCTACCTTGACTGTTCCAAAAATATGTTTACCTTTTGGTAATGACATTTTCAATCCCCTCCATATTCATACTTTTCATACCAATGTGAAAAGTATACCATTAATCAAATAGTAAGTCGAGAAAACACCCGTCACAAATCGTATTATATGCTTTATTTCAGCCAATACTAGAATATATGCACTCATATGTCAGCAGTAGGTACTCGTGTACGATTAGGTGGGTTATCAGTGTTTTTTATAGAAGAAGAAAATATAAAAAACGGTTTAGCAAAAAAATGAATTACGGAATATGAAGCATAAAAAAGATAAGATTATTAAAAGAATTAAGAACTAAGTACAATATTTTTAAAAATCAAGTAATAAGAATCAGATATGATATGAGACAATACATTTGTGACAAGTAAATATGAAAAAAGGAAAGACCTCTGATATAATGTTGTTTACCATAACAAACAAAAATCGGAGGGATCTTTCCTTATGAAAACAATTATAACAGAAGAGATGAGATTTCGTCAAAGGGTAGTTAAATATGCAATTAAACATGATAATAATGCTAAGGCAGCTAGAAAATACCATACCAGCCGTCAGCAAGTTCAACGCTGGAGAAAAAGATATGATGGTGATGTAAAATCCTTGGCCAATAGAAGTACAAGACCAAAGTCACATCCTAATCAACATACTCAAGAAGAGTTAGATTTAATAAGATATAAGCATCGATACCATCAGCATGAAGGTTATGCACAGATATATCGTAAGTTAAGAGATGCAGGGTATAAAAGAACCTATGATTCTATGTGTAGACAGATAAGAAAAATGAAATTAAATGTAGCAAAGAAAAGAGTGAGCTATCCTAAATCTAACTATCATAAAAACCTTGCTACTTATCCAGGGGAAAGAGTACAAATAGATGTAAAGTATGTTCCAAATGAATGTATTGGCTTTGCAAGTAATCATAGCAGATACTACCAAATAACAGCTATTGATGAATATTCAAGAAAGAGATATTTAGAATTAGTTAATGAACTTAGCACATATAGTACATCTAACTTTTTAACACGATTAGAAGATAAATTAGGATTTAAAGTTGAATTGGTTCAAACTGATAATGGAATCGAATTTGTTAATGATCAAGATATTACAAATAAGAAAACTAGATTTGAAAAGTATTTAGAAAAGCTAGATATAAAACACAAACGTATTCGTCCATATTCACCATGGCAAAATGGTATAGTAGAGCGTAGTCATAGGATAGATAATGAATTATTCTACAGCAGAAGACGGTTTAGTAGCTATAAAGAAATGGAGAAGTCATTTAGAAGATATAGTAACAAATACAATAACATAGCAAGGAAAATTCTTAACTTTAAGACGCCAAATGAAATAGTTGAGGAGTACTTCTCTAAAAATGCTGCTTAAGATGGTATTACTAATAATTATTTAATCAAGGATCGCTATCGCTTTCCTCCTTGACAAAATAATTACTAGCAATTTAAGAAAACCACAGCATTATTCAGAGAAAATTTTTCAGAGGTCTGTGTCACATATGTTTGACTTCTCTAGAAAAATCAAGTAATAAGAATCAGATAATAGTTGTAAAATAAATTAAAGTATGAAATAATATAATAATTCTGCTATTATTTAATTGTGGAATTATTTACATGTTAGGAGGAATGCAAATGTCAAAAATAAAGATAATCGTTGATAGTACAGGATATATCTCGAAAGAATATGTGAACAAAGAGAATATAACAGTAGTACCTCTGAACTATATATTTGGAGAGGAAATAGGTAAAGAACCTTTTCCGGGTGAATTTAAAAATTTTTACAACAAACTAAGTAGTACAAAGTTATTTCCATCTACTTCACAACCAGCAGCAGGGGATTTTTTAAATGTATTTATAAAGTCTTTTGAAGAGGGATATGATGAGATAATAGCCATTCTTTTGTCTTCTAGTTTAAGTGGTACTTATAACAGTGCAACACTTGCAAAGAATATGCTAGAGGGTAAAAAAATTACTATTATAGATTCCAGAAATGCTGCAGCAAATATAAGATTTTTAGTTGAGGATGCAGTGGAAATGGCTAAGAAAGGAAAAAACTCAGAGGAAATTGAAGCTCATATAAACTCTAAAAAACTAAAGATGAAAGTGTATTTAACTACTGAAACCTTAGAATATTTAGGTAGGGGAGGAAGGCTTTCATCAGTTCAAGCCACTATGGGAAATTTACTGAATATCAAACCTATAATTCAACTAAAAGATGGGGAACTTCAGTTATTAGAAAAAATAAGGGGTAAAAATAAAGCCATAGCTTCAATAATAGATAAAGTGCCAAAAAATGTAGAAAAAATAGGAATCTGTCATGTAATGGATATTGATTCTGCTGTAAAATTTAAAAGTATGTTAGAGGAAAGGTTTCCAAAAGCTTTAGTTACTATAGATGAGTTAGGTCCAGTAATTGGAGCTCATTTGGGTCCTAAAGGTATAGGAATTTGTTTTTATTAATAAAAAGCATATCCAAAATTTACAATTCATGATATAATTATAACGAGCTAAGGATATTAAATACTGCGGAGGTGCATATAATGAGAAAAATATTAGTAACAGGTGCATTAGGACAAATTGGTTCAGAGCTTACAACTGAACTAAGAAGAGTTTATGGAGAGAACAATGTAATTGCCAGTGGTAGAAGAATAAAGGAAGGTCATGAGAAGTTAATAGAATCTGGTCCTTTTGAAATAGTTGATATAACTAAAGGTAAAGATGTATCTGAAATAGTTAAAAAACATAATGTAAATACTATTATAAACCTTGCTGCTATTCTTTCAGCTGTTGGTGAAAAGTATCCAGAACAGTGTTGGGATATAAATATGAATGGATTATATAATATTCTTGAAGTTGCTAGAGAAGAAAACTGTATGGTATATACTCCATCTTCAATTGCTGCTTTTGGACCAACTACTCCACCAGATAATACTCCACAAGACACAATTCAAAGACCAACTACAATGTATGGTGTTACTAAAGTAGCTGGAGAATTATTATGTGATTACTACTTTAAAAGATTTGGAGTAGATACTAGAGGAGTTCGTTTCCCAGGTCTTATTTCTTATGAAACATTACCAGGAGGAGGAACTACAGATTATGCAGTTCATATTTATTACGATGCCTTAAAGAATAAAAAGTATACTAGCTTTATAGGTAAAGATACAAAGATGGATATGATGTATATGCCAGATGCTCTTGATGCCATAGTGGATTTAATGGAAGCAGACCCAGCTAAACTAATCCACAGAAATGCTTTTAACGTAACTGCAATGAGCTTTGACCCAGAAATGTTAGCGGCATCAATTAAAAAAGTTATTCCAGAATTTGAATTAGACTATGAAGTAGACCCAGTAAGACAGGCTATTGCTGATACTTGGCCAAACTCTTTAGACGATTCAGCTGCTAGAGAAGAATGGGGCTGGAATCCAAAATATGATTTAGACGCTATGACTAAAGATATGTTAGATAAATTAAAAATTAAATTAGGTTTATAATATTATAAAACAGGGAGCTTTAGCTCCCTGTTTTATTTTGTCTATCCATAGCATAGTTATCATATATAATCTTATCATAAATGATATAACCTACTCTCATTATTAATAAAATTTCATGTAAAAATTGTAACCAATATATGGTAAAGTAAATACCTTAATATATAGGGGGGAGTATTATGGTCAATGATTATTATATAACTGTATTTGAAACTAAAAATCAAGCCATATTTCTTTATTCTACACTTGAAACTGTAGGATATAGGGTATTTCAGCTAGTATCTTTGCCTTGCAGTATAAAGGCTGGATGCAATTATGGAATAAAATTTAAAGATGAAAGATATATAGATATTATAGTTAATGAGGCCAAGGCGTTAAACATGGAGATTCCTGAGATATATTTTTGTGAAAAACTGCAAGGTAAATACAAGTATTCAAAAGTAATCATCAAGAATTAAAAAACTTATTTAAAAATGTTTTTTTTTTATTAGAATCTATAGTTCTTTGGAGATCATCTAGCCTATTCTCAATATTAAGTTGATTATCTAATATTTTAGTTAAAATATATTGATTATCTATTATTTTTTCTAATTTTTCATCTAACTTCTTCAACTCATATAAAAATGTAGAATCTAGAATTGTTGCTTCAGGAGATGCTTTTTCGTCTACTTCTATATTATTCTCTTCATGAATAACTTCTGATTCCAAAGTAGATTCATCGTTAGTTAGTATGGGAGAAGTTTTATGATACAATTCTAAAAAACAAAGCGTAGGTTCTTCTAAAGTATTTAAATAACCATAATTTATGTGATTTTTTGAAAGTAATATATTTGAGTTAAACTTAACCATGGAGATATTCTGTGGTAAAGGAATGTTTTCTTTCTTTACCCAACTATCTCCATAATCTTTGGAAGATGAAAGTATCATGGAGTCCTTGGAAAAATGTATGAGTTTCAACTCATTGTTTTCTTCAAATATAATTGGATGATTTTTGGATAATCCCATATAAGGCAAGGCTATTTCTTTCCATATGTATTTTTCTTTTCCGCTACCTTTCATTCGTAGATATTTTAGGTTTAGATTATCTTTTGATTCTGCTATCCATAGAATATGAATATTGTCCTTTGAATCTATAAATAAAAACGGAAAAATATTATTAAAGTCTTTGGAAGAAATAAGTTTAGATACAGAGCTCCAAGATTTAGTAAATGGGTTATAAAATCCATGATAGATTTGGGAATCATTATTTATATATGTTTTATATACTATATGAATATTACCTAAACTATCTGCATTCACAAAGAATGGATCTGGAATTCGTTTTGATATATATCTTATGGCATTATGTCTTTCACCGTTTTTATCGTTTAAGATTACATGTTGAATAGTCCATATATTAGAATTAATTATATTGGAATAATTGTATATAATATGAAGTTTATCTTTAACCATTAGAATTTCCATTTGATTATATAAATTTGATGCTAAATCAAATTTAGCAACATTGTTTTTTATCCACTTATCTTTTATATATTTATAATAATTTAATTCTCCTGTATTTGTTAAGGCAATAAGATGTATAACATTATTCTTATCAATAAGTACGGAATATTTCATTATATTTTCATCTAGTATATTTTTAGATTCTAATTCGTTAAAAAATGAATCATAAATTGTGTAAACTATTTCCTTATTTGCTGATAAATCAAATAAAAAAGTCTCTTCATTGGAGTTGAATATAATACTAATATTTTGATTAAACATTTTTTTCACCTCGCGATTAATTTAGTAGCACATTAGTCTATATATACATAATATGATAATGAAAATAGAAATATTAAATTAAAAGGAGTGAATAGCGTGGCTGAATTAAATATTAATGAAAGAACAGTTGAGGCTCTTCGATGTTTGGAATTTGATTGCATAATTACAGATAAGGTATTTGCATCCTGTCAGCAAAGAGAATGTTTCCCACAGGTAGAAGTAGAATTATGCGATAAGACATTTGGAAGCGTAAGATTTAGACCTGGATTTATAGTACCTAATACATTAGTAGTTACAGACACTGATACCCCTAATTTTAGGAGGGTAAGATTTACTGTAAGAATTCCATTCCAGGTGTTAGATTGTAACGGAAATGTAGTAGCTGAAGGATTTTTACCAGACATATTAAAGGATATAATATTATATCTTCCAGATTCTAGAGATGAATTTGAATTCAGAATAGTTGTTGAAACAATGTCAGAAGTTTTAGCACCTCCAGTACAAACAGGAAAAACTTTAAGCTTAGTAGTAGGAACATTTATTATAATAAAAGTAGTAGGAACTGTACAACTACTAATTCCAACATTAGGATATTGTCCAACACCGCCTGAATGTACAGAGTTTAATCCAACAGATATATGTGAAGCTTTTGACTATGCAGACTTTCCTGAATTTTTCCCACCACAATTAAATAGTGGAGGACTATGTTAAATGAAAAAAGAAGAGTTAATTCTCTTCTTTTTTTATGATATATGAATGTTGACAAAAATACTAGGTTATAATATACTTATAATAAATACCAAGTGAACTAGTGGGGATTAAAAAGAGGTGAAAAGATGAAGCTTTCTACAAGAGGAAGATATGGGCTAAAGTCAATGTTTCAGTTATCTTTATACTATGGTAATGGACCCATAGCTTTGAAACAAATTGCTGATGAACAAAATCTATCTGAAAACTATTTAGAACAACTTTTCTCCACTCTTAAAAAAGAAGGATTAATAAATAGTGTTAGGGGTGCACAAGGTGGGTACATGTTATCAAAGGAGCCTAAAGAGATTACCGTAGGGCAAATATTAAGAGTATTAGAAGGGAATATGGCACCATCAGATTGTGTAATGGGTGATGAACATGAATGTTCTAGAGAAGATAGATGTGTGACTAAACAGGTGTGGGTAAGGATAAAAGATAGTATAGATGAAGTCATAGACTCTATTACTTTGCAAGATATGATAGATGATGAAAATAAACTAAATGGAAAAGAATAGGTATAGGAGGAAAACAGATGGATAAATATATATATATGGATAATGCAGCTACTACTCCAGTAAAGAAAGAAGTCTTAGATGAAATGATACCATATTTTACTGAGAAATATGGTAACCCGTCATCAGTATATTCTCTAGGTTCCATATCAAAAAGAGCTATGGAAGATTCAAGAGAGAAGATTGCGAAAATAATAAATTCAGATAAAAGAGAAATGTTTTTTACAGGTGGTGGATCTGAAGCTGACAACTGGGCAATAAAAGGTATTGCTTATGGAAACAAACAAAAAGGAAACCATATAATAACTACTAAAATTGAACATCATGCAGTATTACATACTTGCGATTATTTACAAAAAAATGGATTTGACATAACTTATCTAGATGTAGACGAATATGGTATGATAAGTTTAGATGAACTAAAAGAGGCAATAACAGATAGAACAATACTTATATCTATTATGTTTGCAAACAATGAAATAGGAACTATTCAACCTATTAAAGAAATAGGAGAAATAGCTAAAGAAAGAAAAATATATTTCCACACTGATGCTGTTCAAGCCATTGGAAATATAAAAATAGATGTAAAAGAATTAAATATAGATTTAATGTCCATATCAGCTCACAAATTCTATGGACCAAAAGGCATAGGAGCATTATACATTAAGCAAGGAGTAAAAATCGATCCTCTTATATCTGGTGGAGGACAGGAAAGAAATAGAAGAGCAGGTACAGAAAATGTAGCAGCTATAGTAGGAATGGGTAAAGCTATAGAACTAGCATATGAAGATTTAGAAGAGCATAATGACAGGTTAACTAAACTAAGAGATAGTTTAATCAAAAAAATAGAAGATAATATTCCTTATGTAAGATTAAATGGTCATCCAACTAAAAGATTACCTGGAAATGTAAATATTTGTTTTAGATTTATTGAAGGAGAATCGTTACTTCTTAGTTTAGATATGGAAAAAATAGCTGGTTCTAGTGGTTCAGCTTGTACTTCTGGATCTTTAGATCCATCTCATGTACTTTTAGCTATTGGACTTCCTCATGAAATCGCTCATGGTTCTTTGAGATTAAGTTTAGGTGACTTCAATACTGAAGAAGAAATTGATTTTGTAGTAGAGAAGCTTGTAAAAATAGTAGATAGACTAAGACAAATGTCACCATTATACGAGAAGATAAAGGAGGAACAATAATGTATTCAGAAAAAGTAATGGAACATTTTCAAAATCCACGAAATGTAGGAGAAATATTAAATGCAGATGGAGTAGGAGAAGTAGGAAATGCAAAATGTGGAGATATAATGAAAATGTATCTTAAAATAGAAGATGGTGTAATTGAAGATGTTAAATTTAAAACCTTTGGTTGTGGCTCTGCCATAGCATCTTCCAGTATGGCTACAGAGTTGATTAAAGGAAAAACTATAGAAGAAGCTATGAATTTAACAAATAAAGCAGTGGCAGAAGCCCTAGATGGACTACCACCAGTTAAAATGCACTGTTCGGTTTTAGCAGAACAAGCTATTAAATCTGCTTTGTTAGATTATTCGAAAAAAAATAATATTCATATTGATGGATTAGAAGATATAAATTTTGATGATGACCATCATGCACATGAGTTAGAAGAACTATAAAATAATATTGGATAAATTTGATAGAATTATTATCTCCTTTTAGTGGAAAGATATAATATGTAAATGACTATAAAGGAGATGATATAATGTTTAACAGTAGAAATAAATATAATAATGGAGCTTTTTGGGGAACTATTATAGGAACATCTATAGGTATAATAATAAGTAATCAAATGACTCCAATGAATAGAAAAAAGATGATGAGATCTACTAAAAAAATGAGTTCCAATTTAATAGATGGAATGAATAACTTGTGGAAATAGGCGGCTATTGCTGCCTTTTACCACTCAAAGGGGTGTATATTATGTTAGATTATTATCAGCCTGGTTTTTTTACTAAAATATTTTGGAGTCTATTGGTAATATTACTTATGTTAGTTATCTATTATTTAATCAATATAGGAAATAAATTTGTGCCAGATAGAAAAAAGATTAGCATAAATGATAAAAAAATTCTTCCTATATTATTAGGAATTATATTTTTATTTTTATTTTTTAATTTAATTAACAAATATCAAATATTATCAGATACTTTTTATACTATAATTTTTTCTGCAATATTAGCATATCTATTTAATCCAATAATTAATTACCTAGAAAAGAAAAAAATAAACAGAGGTCTAGGTGTTCTAATACTATACATAATGATAATATGTATGTTTTTAATTGTAGCTTTTTTAGTAGTTCCAAGATCTGGTACTGAACTTAAAAAATTAGTTACAAATATGCCTATATATTTAGAAAAGGCTTCATTTTTAATGGATGAAATTTATAATAAATATTATTCAACTTTAGGAGATTTGCCACCTTTATTCCAAGGAATTCAACAAGTAGTTATGGAAAACATAGTTGGATTGGAACATATGATTACAGGTACTATTAAGAGCTTTATTGGGGGAGTAGCAAATACCTTTTCAAAAATTGTTAGTTTAATATTGACTCCAATACTTACATTCTACTTTTTAGTAGATAAAAACTATTTTAAAGAAAAACTTATGTTGTTTATCCCAAAAAAACACAGAAAAGAATGTACTAAATTATTTATTCAAATAGACGATTCTTTATCTAAATTCGTTAGAGGAAAAATAATTATGGCAATTTATGTGGGAGTTGCCACATCTATAGTTTTGCTTTTTATGAGGATTGACTTTGCTTTAGTTATTGGATTTATTACGGGGGTAGCAGATATAATTCCTTATATAGGACCATTCCTAGGTTTTGCTCCAGCAGTATTCTTTGCTTACCTGGATAATCCAATAAAAGCTTTATGGGTAGGATTGTTTTTCTTATTTATTCAATGGGCAGAAAATAATATATTAGCTCCTAAGATAATAGGAGAATCAACAGGAATACATCCTTTGATAATACTAGTTTCCATAATAATTGGAGGAGGGGTATTTGGAGTACTTGGAATGATTTTAGCAGTTCCTTTTGTTGCAATATTGTTTATTCTAATTACCTTTATAAGAGAAAAGTTTAAAAAATCTCCAAGGGTTCAGAAATAGATAGTATTTATTGACAAAGACAAGATATTAAATTATAATCCAAATATATCAAAGAGAGAATATCGTCCCTCTACAGGGGCGATTTTTTATAATGAATATAGAAAGTTCTATTTCAAAATTCTATAAAGAGGTGTATATAATGAAAAAAATTGGACTACATGAAATAAGAAAAGAATTTTTAGACTTTTTTAGGGAAAAAGAACATTTAGTTGCACCTAGTTTTTCCCTTGTACCTAAAAATGATAAATCTTTACTATTAATTGGAGCTGGTATGGCTCCATTAAAAAAATATTTTACAGGAGAACAAACACCACCTAATAAAAGAATGGCCACTTGTCAAAAATGTATTAGAACAGGTGATATAGATAATGTAGGTAAAACTGATAGACATGCAACTTTCTTTGAAATGCTAGGTAACTTTTCCTTTGGAGACTATTTCAAAAAAGAAGCTACTGCATGGGCGTGGGAATTTTTAAACAAAAGAATGGAAATTCCAGAAGAAAATTTATGGGTAACAATATATGAAGATGATGATGAGGCTTTTGAAATATGGAATAAAGATGTTGGCGTTTCAGCTGAAAGAATAGTTAGATTGGGAAAAGAAGATAACTTTTGGGAATTGGAAGTAGGACCATCAGGACCTTGTTCAGAAATATATGTAGATAGAGGACAAAAGCATGGCTGTGGATGTCCAGACTGTAAACCAGGATGTGAATGTGATAGATTTATTGAGGTATGGAATTTAGTATTTACTCAATTCGATAAGGATGAAAAGGGAGTGTACCATCCATTACCTAAGCCAAATATAGATACAGGTATGGGACTTGAGAGGATTACCTGTGTAATGGAAGGTGCAAAGACTATATTTGATATTGAAGCCATTAGAGAAATATTAAGAAAAGTAGAAGAAGTTGCGGAAGTTGATTATGGGAAGGATCCTAAAAAAGATGAATCCATAAGAGTAATTACAGATCATACAAGAGCTATGACTTTTCTAGTATCGGATGGAGTACTGCCTAGTAATGAAGGAAGAGGTTATGTACTTAGAAGACTGATTCGTAGGGCAGCAAGACATGGTAAACTTTTAGGTATAGAAAAAGCTTTCTTGAGTTCTGTAGTAGAGGTTTTAATCAACTCATGGCAAATAGAGTATCCAGATTTAAAAACAAGAGAAGAACAGATTAAGAAGATAATTAAGGCAGAAGAAGACAAATTCCAAGAGACTATTCATCAAGGATTATCAATATTGGAAGGTTATATTGAAGAAATAAAAAATAAAGATGCGAAAGTGTTAAGTGGAGAAAAAGCATTTAAATTATATGATACTTATGGTTTCCCGTTGGATTTAACAAAAGAAATTCTTGAGGAAAAATCATTAGAGGTAGACGAAGAAGAATTCAATAGGAATATGGAAGAACAAAGAAATAGAGCAAGACGTGCTAGAGAAGAAGGAGATAGTGGATGGTCAAGTAACAGTGAAGAAGATATATTTGGAAATTTAAAAACCATATTTAGAGGTTATGAAAAAATAAATATTGTATCGGAAGTAACTGGATTATTTTCTAATAATGAAAAAGTAGAAAGTCTGACTGTCGATGAAGAAGGGATAATCATATTAAACGAATCCCCTTTCTATGGAGAGTCTGGAGGACAATTGGGAGACACAGGAATTATAGAAAGTTCTAACTTTAAAGCTAAAGTATTAGATACTAAACATTCAGGAGAGCATTTAATTCATATAATAAAGATAATAGAGGGAGAAGCAAGAGTAGGAGATAAAGTAATAGCCAACGTAGATGAAAATAGAAGGAACTCCATTAGAAGAAACCACTCAGCAACCCATCTTCTTCATAGAGCATTAAAAGATGTACTAGGTGAACATGTTAATCAAGCAGGTTCTATTGTAATGCCCAATAGATTAAGGTTTGACTTTACTCACTTTGAAGGAGTAACACAAGAAGAACTGAAAGAAATTGAAAAAATAGTCAACTCTAAAATCTTAGATAGCCTAGAAGTAGTTACTATAGAGACATCTTTAACTAAGGCTCAAGAAATGGGAGTTGTAGGATTATTTGAAGATAAATATAAAGATGAAGTAAGAGTTTTAAAAATTGGGAACTATTCACAAGAGTTATGTGGGGGAACTCATGTATTTAATACTGCAAATATAGGGATGTTCAAAATAGTTTCAGAATCAAGTATTGCTTCAGGAGTAAGAAGAATAGAGGCCATAACTGGCGAAGCTGTATATAATTATTTAAACCAAGTAGAAAATGAAATAGATGAAATAGCTATTATGTTAAAGGCTAATAAAAATAATCTATTGGACAAAGTTAAAGTCCTAACTGAAGATATAAAAGATAAAGAAAAAGAAATAGAATCTCTTAAAGGTAAAATGGCATCATCTATTGCAGATAAAATATTATCAATGAAGGTGGAAATAGAGGGAATATCATTAATTGCTGAAAAAGTAGATAATTTAGATATGAACGGTTTAAGAAACTTAGGCGATGAAATAAGAAATCGCTTAGGAACAGGCGTAGTAGTTCTTGGAAGTGTGAAAAATGATAAACTTTCTTTTATAGCAATGGTAACAAAAGATTTAACAAATAAGGGAATCCATGCTGGAAACATAATAAAAGAAGTTGCAGGTAGAACTGGAGGCGGTGGCGGAGGCAAACCAGATATGGCCCAAGCTGGTGGTAAGGATATTACTAAAATAGGGGAAGCTTTAGCCATAGTTCCTGATTTAATTCGTTCTCAAATAAAATAATGAAAGAAATAAATATTAGTCATAGACTAATATTTATTTCTTATAAAGATATAGAAAAACTTTGGATTTATATATAATTTTTAATATAGTACTGTAATAGAAACTTTCTTTATTACCAAAGTATAATATGTGGTATAATAATAGTATAATAGGGGGTGTTTGTGTGAATAATAATTTAAATGAAACTATGAAGTTTGAAGTACCAAAGGATAAACAAAGCTCAGTAAGAAATATAATTTTATCTGTATTTTCATCTTTGGAGGAAAAAGGATATGATCCAGTTAATCAGATAATTGGCTATATGCTATCAGGAGATCCATCCTATATTACTAGTCACAACAATGCCAGATCCACCATATGTAGTATAGAAAGAGATGAATTATTAGAAGAATTGTTGAGAACTTACTTGAAGAATTAAGGATTTCTAAGGGAGAATTAATGTGAAAGTAAGAAAGCTTTTATTATTTTTTATATTGCTTATAATTATAATACCGAGTATAGCTTTTGGGGCTAAGGATAATAAAAAAGTATATTTAATAGTAGTAAATAAACTTACCTTAAAAGATATAGAAACTATGGAAAAATTAAAGGATATAATAAAAGAAGGAAGTATTGGACTAATGAATACTAGAGGTACTTCAGGATATAGCGGTGCCGAAAGCTTTCTTACAATTAATTCTTCAGAAAAGTCTTATGCAAACTATAGTAGTATTGATTTTAAAACTATGGACGATGATAAAATAGTAAATCGTTCTTTTAGTAGATTGATTAATTTAAATGAAAATAATAAATATACACCTTATTTAGGTGCAATTGGCGATAATTTACATAGTAAAGGGCTTAAAACAGCCATATATGGAAATAGCAATTTAGAAGATATGCAATTAAACACTTCAGCCTTAATCCCCATGGATTCTAGAGGTTTGATTGATTATGGAAATATAGATAATATAACTATTGAAACTGAGGACTATCCATTTCTTATAAAAACAGATTATAGCAAAATGTTAAAGGAAGTTGAAAATAGCCTTGGAGATTTAATTGTCGTAGATACAGGAGATATAGAGAGAATTTATAGATATAAAGATTATGTATCTAATGAAGAATTTAAAATGATACGAAAAGAGATCTTATTAGATATAGATAGGTTTATTGAAAGCTTAATTAAAGGTTTAAGTAAAGAAAATTCTTTTGTTATAATTACAAGTCCTAATAGTGGGGATATGACAATTGATAGTAATAGTAAATTGTCTCCGATTATACTTTGGGGAAATGGAGTAGAAAATGGAACGTTAACATCTCAAACAACTAAAAAGGACAATATAGTTTCTAATATAGATATTGGTCCAACTATTATGGATTTTTTCGGAGCATCTACAGACAATATGTCTGGAAATAAAATTAACTCAATTAGGAAAAATATAAAATTAATAGATCTTATGAAAGAAAACAATCAAATTAATACTGTATCTAAGGTAAGATATAATACATTATATTATTATGGGTTATTTTCCATGATATCTCTGGGAATAGTAATTATTTTGATTCTTGTCAAGGTCAAGCTTTCAGAGGTGGCTAAAAAATATATTAAGGTATTATTTGGAATGGTAATTATTTTACCTACCGTTTTTAATTTTCTCTCTATACTTAGACTAGAAAGTGTTTATAGTTTTACTTTGTTTTTATTATTATTTATATTGGTTTCTATATTTATTTTATGGTTAACTAAAAAAAGCAGTAATCAAATTATGTATATTAGCGGAGTTTCTATTTTTATAATAATTTCTGATTTGATTTTTAAGGGAAATATAATCAAATATTCAGTTTTATCCTATGATCCAACAATAGGGGCTAGGTACTATGGTATAGGAAATGAAATGGTGGGCTTTTTTTTAGGATCTATAACTATCTTTTCCATAAATATATTGAGAAAATATAAGAGAAAGATAATACCACTGATATTATTGATTTTAGGTACCATATTAGTTGGACATCCAAGATACGGTGCCAATGTTGGTGGAACTATGGCATTTATAGTGACTTTAGTTTTTTATATTATGGAAATATTCAATAAGGAATTAAATATAAAAAGGTTATTAATTTCTTTACTGTTAATAGTATTTTTAGTTTTCGTAATGGGTTATATAGATATTAAGATTAACTCAAATACCACTCATTTAGGAAATACATTGTTACTTGTTAGAAAAAATGGATTATATTATTTAAGGAATGTAATCTTTAGAAAAATTCTTATGAATATAAAATTAGTAGGTAATTCTTTTTGGACGTATTTATTGTTAATAAATATGATTTTTCATAGTGTTATATTTGGCAGCAGAAAAGATAATACTGATTGGATGGCTAGAGTAGCAGGAATAGCAGGAGCTATAGGTGGTTTTTTATTAAATGACTCAGGACTAATTTTAACTGCCATATGTATGAATTTAATCAGCACAGAGTTATATTTAGATTATATAGAGTAAGGTGAAACAATTGAAAAAAGTAAATTTAGGAAATACAGGTATTGAAGTATCAAAGCTATGCTTTGGTTCTCTTACTATGACTCCTTTTCAAGCTAATTTAACAATAAAGGAAGGAGCTTACTTAATAGAATATGCTTATAATAAAGGGATTAACTTTATTGATACGGCGGAAATCTATGAGAATTATAAATATATAAAAGAAGCTTTAAAGAATATAAATAGAGAGGATTATCATATAGCAACAAAAACTTATGCTTATACAAAAGAACTTGCACAAGAAAGTTTGGAACTGGCTTTAAATGAATTAGGAACTGATTATATAGATGTTTTTTTATTACATGAACAAGAAAGTATTCATACTGTAAAAGGTCATTTTGAAGCTATAGAATATTTCTTAAGACAAAAAGAAAAAGGGAAAATTAGAGCTATAGGAATATCAACTCATAGGGTAGCAGGTGCACAAGCAGTAAGGGAAGTAAAGGAATTAGAAATTATCCACCCAATAATTAATAAATATGGTATTGGCATACAGGATGGTACTGTAGAGGATATGTTAAGAGAATTAGAGATAATTCATAATATGGGTAAAGGAATTTATGGAATGAAGCCTTTAGGTGGGGGACATTTAATAAAGGATGTGGAAAATGCCTTTAACTTTGTTAAAGATATTCCATATATAGATTCCATAGCTATAGGAATGCAGTCAATAGATGAAATAGATGCTAATATTTATCTGTTGGAAAATGGATTTATTCCTGAAGATTTAAAGGCTAACCTAAGAACCAAGAAAAGAAAGTTAATAATTGCAGACTATTGCTTAGGCTGCGGTAATTGTGTTAAAAGATGTAATCAAAATGGTATAGAGATAATAGATGGAGTAGCGACTCCAAATGGAAATTGTATTCTATGCGGATATTGTGCAAATGTATGTCCTGAGTTTTGTATAAAAGTAATTTAATATAGGAGAGAGTAATGGAAAGAATAATGGGTTTAGATGTTGGAGATAAGACTATAGGGGTTTCAGTATCGGATTTATTGCAGATAACAGCTCAAGGTGTAACTACCATTAGAAGAGAAAGCAAAGAAAAGGATTTTAAAGCTTTAGAGGATTTAATAAAGGAATATAATATTAAAAAAGTCGTAGTAGGTCTGCCTAAGAATATGAATGGAACTTTAGGGCCACAAGGCGAAAAGACTATGAAGTTTGCTGAAAAACTTAAAAATAAATTTCATATTCAAATCATATATGAAGATGAAAGATTAACTACTATGGCAGCCGAAAAGCTTTTAATTGAAGGAGACGTAAGACGTGAAAAAAGAAAAGGTGTAATAGATAAAGTTGCAGCAAACTTTATATTACAGACTTACTTAGATAGACAAGGGAGGATATAATATGCAAGAAAAAATAGTGTTATTAGATGAGGTTGGAGAGCCACAGGAGTTCGTTATATTAGCAACTTTTGGACTAGACGATGACGATTATGCAGCTTTAATGCCAGCTGATAATATAGATAGTCCAACTTATATTTTAAGAATGGAAAGAGATGATGATGGGGATTTAATCTTGGTTGGAATAGATGATGATGAAGAATTAGAAGATGCAATAGAAGCTTATGAAGATATGCAGAAAGAAAATCTTCAATAGTTGACAAATATGGGAAATAATAGTATTGTTAATTTAAGATTATAGTCGGGTGAATAAAATGGATATTAATATAAATGCTATAAAAGGAAAACTTCAAAATGAAGGATATAAACTTACAACTCAAAGAAGAGCTATATTGAACGTAATGATAGACAATTCCGAAGAACATTTGAGTCCTGAGGAAGTATATAATATTGTCAAAAAGGAATATCCGGATTTAGGTATTGCCACTGTATATAGAACTTTACAGTTGTTTGAAAAATTAAATATAATTTGTAAATTAAATTTTGATGATGGATGCAGTAGATATGAATTAAGTACAGATTCTGAAGGACATCATCACCATCATTTAATATGTTTAAGTTGCGGTAAAGTTATAGAGGTAAAGCTTGATCTTTTAGAAGCTTTAGAGGAGGAAATAGAGAAAGAAGGGCAGTTTACTATAGTAGATCATAATGTAAAATTTTATGGACATTGTAGTGAGTGTAAAAATAAATCCCTATAGGGATTTATTTTTTCGGAAAATCTTATTTTATGAGACTATAAATTAGAAAAATGGAAAAAATAAAGATAGAAGAGGAGTGATTCGGTGCGAAAACCAAATAAATTAAAAGTTATTCCCTTAGGAGGACTAGGGGAAGTTGGAAAAAACATTACTGCAATTGAATATAAAGAAGATATAATTCTAATAGATTGTGGAATGACCTTCCCAGAAGATGAAATGTTGGGAATTGATGTTGTTATTCCTGATATAACTTATATCTTGAAGAACAAAGAAAAAATAAGAGCTATAGTTTTAACTCACGGTCATGAGGATCATATTGGTGCTTTACCATATGTTCTAAATAAAATAAATATACCTATTTATGGAACCAAATTGACTTTAGGACTAGTTGAAACTAAACTGAAAGAACATAAGCTAGATAATGTAAATATGAATATAGTGAAGCATGGTGAAACCATAAAGTTAGGAGTATTCGATGTTGAATTCATAAAAACAGGTCATAGTATACCAGATAGTGCGGCTTTAGCTATTCATACTCCAATAGGAGTAGTGGTTCATACTGGAGACTTTAAAATAGACTATACTCCAATAGATGGTGATGTAATAGACCTAAATCGTTTTGCAGAGTTGGGAAATCAAGGAGTACTACTGCTTATGTCAGATAGTACTAACGCAGAAAGACCAGGCTATACTATGAGTGAAAGAACAGTAGGTAATACTTTTAGAGAAATATTTTTAAATCATAAACATAGAATCTTAGTTGCTACTTTTGCCTCCAATGTTCATAGAATACAACAGATAATACATGCCTCTGAAGAGAATAGCAGAAAGGTAGTTTTATCTGGTAGATCCATGATAAATACCATAGGAGTAGCATTGGAGCTAGGCTATCTTCATATGAAGGAAGGTACTTTAATAGATATAAATGATATGAATAAATATCCAAGTAATGAAATTACCATAATTACTACAGGCAGCCAAGGAGAACCTATGTCAGCATTATCTAGAATAGCATCAGGAGAACATAAAAAAGTTCAAATTCAGCCTGAAGACTTGGTTATAATCTCTGCTACACCTATACCAGGAAATGAAAAAACAGTTTCTAGAGTAATAAATAATTTGGTGGAAAAAGGGACAGAAGTCATATTTGAATCCTTAGCAGATGTTCACGTATCGGGTCATGCTTGTCAAGAAGAGTTAAAACTAATGCAGACTTTAGTTAAACCAAAATATTTTATACCTGTACATGGTGAATTTAGGCATCTTAAAAAGCATGCAGAAATAGCTGAAACATTAGGGACTCCACCAGAAAATATATTTATTTTAAGTAATGGTGAAATAATGGAATTCACTAAAGATACAGCAGAAATAGGTGGGAATGTACAATCAGGAAATATTTTAGTAGATGGACTAGGAGTTGGCGATGTAGGGAATATCGTTCTTAGAGATAGAAAACATTTATCAGAAGATGGTTTAATAGTAGTTGTAGTTACTATTAGCAAGAAAGAAGGTACTATACTGGCGGGCCCAGATATTATCTCTCGTGGATTTGTATATGTAAGAGAATCAGAAGATTTAATGGAAGAAGCTAGAACAGTAGTGAGAGCAGTCCTTGAAGATTGTGAAAAGAAAAAAATAACAGATTGGGCAACATTAAAATCAAATATCCGTGATACTTTAAGAAATCATTTATATGGAAAGATTAAAAGAAATCCTATGATATTGCCGATTATAATGGAAGTATAATAAAAAACCCTGGTATAGATTTATGCCAGGGTTTTTGATATAATAATATGCGAACAAAGTTCCCAATTATAAATTGTAAATCTTTAATTAAATTTTCTATTATATTAACCATGAAATAGAAGTGTATATATTCATTATATAAAGAAGGAGGAAATATGAATACAAGATTTTTAACCAAAGCAAGTTTAATTGCGGCAATATATATAGTGCTAGTTCTAATTCAAATGCTACCAATGCCTTTAGTTAATTTAACTTTTGGTGCAATACAGCTTAGAATAGCAGAAGGATTGACCTTGTTGCCATTAGTAGAATCAGCAGCCATTCCAGGAGTATTTGTTGGATGTTTATTGGCTAATTTACTTCTGGCACCCTATACAGGATTTGGATTAGTAGATATATTGGGGGGTAGTTTAGTTACACTTATTGCAGCTTATATAACCTCTAAAATGAAAAACAAAGTAATGGCAATGGTTCCTCCAATAGTATTAAATGGATTAATTGTATCAATTTGGGTATCATACTATACAAGCGTACCATATTTAGTTACAGCATTAGGTATAGGGGGAGGAGAGTTATTATCAGTAGCAATTTTTGGAACTTTAATTTTATCGGTATACAAGAAGGCAGCTAATTTGAAAGAATATTAAAGATAGTTAATAGGTTCAATTTTATTAGAAGATTTTAGAGCTATTACTGACCAAAAAAGGGAGTTGTTATAGAAATGGAGAAGGCTAAAATGAGGAAATCAAGGAAACGAAGATTTTCTATATTTATATTATTTATAGTTTTATTAGTAAGTGGAGTTTTTATGAACAATTATTATAAGGAAGGGCTAAAGGCAATGAATCCAGACGACCCTTCAGATGTATTAGTGGTTATTCCATCTTCTAGTTCAGTTAATACTATAAGTAATATATTGTATGAAAATAAGCTTATAAAAAATCCGATTATATTTAAGATTAAAGTAAAGACAAGCAATACAGCTAGTACTCTTAAAGCAGGAGAGTACAACCTATCTACAGATATGGATTTAGATACTATAATAAGTAAACTAGTAAAAGGTGGTAAGGATAGAAATACAGTAAGATTTACTATACCAGAAGGTTATGAATTAGAACAAATGGCTGAGAAATTGGCCAAAGAAGGAATAATAGATAAAGATAGATTTATACAGCTATCCAGTGATAAAAAGAATTTTGAAGAAGAATTTTCATTTCTGAAGCAATTGGAAAAAGGCCAAAGCTTGGAGGGGTTCTTATTTCCATCAACTTATGAAATATTTACAGGTACAAAAGAAGAAGAGATTATAGGGAAAATGCTTCATGAATTTGAAAAGATATATGAAAAGGACTTAGAATCAAAGCTTACAGAGCTGAATATGACTTTGAATGAAGCCGTTACATTGGCTTCCATAGTAGAAAGAGAAGGTAAAGTCGATGAAGAAAGACCATTGATGTCAGCAGTATTTCTTAATAGAATAGAGAAAGGCATGATGTTACAGTCCTGTGCCACAGTACAATATGTTTTAGGAGAAAGAAAAGAAGTGTTAAGTAATGCAGATACAAGAATAGACTCACCTTATAACACTTATATCAACGAAGGATTACCTCCAGGACCAATAGCTTCTCCAGGGGAAGAATCCCTTGTAGCAGCAGTAAATCCAGCAGATGTAGATTATTTATTTTTTGTGCTGACAGGTAATGGAACCCATACTTTTACAAAGACTTATGAAGAACATTTACAAGCTAAACCAAAGAAATAAAAGAGGATGGTTAAATTGAATCAAATTAATGAAGAATATATAGAAGATTATATAAGAAGCCTATTACCTAAGAACAATCAAAACTTGCAGATAATGGAGAAGTATGCATCTGATTATCATGTTCCCATAGTACAACCAGAAGTGGCTCAGTTACTAAAACTTCTATTAAAAATGAAAAAACCAAAAAATATACTAGAGGTAGGTACAGCCATAGGCTATTCTACCCTTATAATGGCAGAAGCAACGGAAGGTAAAGCAAATATAACTACAATAGAAAGAAGAAAAGACATGATAGAATTGGCTATAGAAAATATATCCAATACCATCTATAAAGATAATATTGAAATACTAGAGGGAAATGCAGAAGATGTATTGCTTACATTAGATAAAAAATATGACTTTATTTTTCTAGATGCTGCTAAAGGTCAATATATGGATTTTTTTAATAAATGTATTAAATACTTAAATAGTGATGGAATTATTGTATCAGATAATGTACTCTATAAAGGTATGGTTGCAACAGATACTTTAGTTGTTAGAAGAAAGAAAACCATAGTAAAAAGGCTTAGAGCATTTCTGCAATATATAAATCAGATAGAAGGCTATACATCAAGTACTATACCTATAGGAGATGGAGTAGCCATAACATATAGAGAGGAGTAATATTTTGGATAAAATTGAATTACTGGCACCAGCAGGAGATTTAGAAAAATTAAAAATGGCTATTAGATATGGGGCAGATGCAGTATATCTAGGGGGAGAAAGTTTTGGACTAAGAAGGGCATCTAAAAACTTTTCCATTGAACAAATTGAAGAAGGTATAAAATTTGCCCATGAAAGAGGAAAAAAAGTATATATTACTTTAAATATAGTACCCCACGATAAAGATATGGAAGGGCTGGAAGAATACGTTACAAAGCTTTATGAAATAAAGGCAGATGCAGTTATAGTATCTGATGTAGGTATGTACTCAGTAATTAAAAGAACAGTACCAGAACTGCCTATTCACATAAGTACTCAAGCATCAGTAACAAACTATGAAACTATAATGTTTTGGTATAATTTAGGAGTAAGAAGAGTTGTTCTGGCACGTGAATTATCTTTCGAAGAAATAAAAAGTTTAACTAACAGGATTCCAGAGGATTTAGAAATAGAGGCATTTGTTCATGGGGCTATGTGTATGTCATATTCAGGAAGATGTTTAATTAGCAATTACATGACAGGAAGAGATGCTAATAGAGGAGATTGTGCTCATCCATGCAGGTATAAATATGCCCTTGTGGAAGAAAAAAGACCTGGAGAATATTTCCCAGTATTTGAAGATGAAGATGGAACATTTATAATGAACTCTAAAGATCTTTGTATGATAGAACATATAGATAAAGTAGTGAACTCAGGAATTAAAAGTTTTAAAATAGAAGGAAGAGTTAAATCTGCATATTATGTAGCTACAGTTATTAGAGCTTATAGAATAGTAATAGATGAATACTATAAAGACCCTGAAAATTATATATTTGATAATAAATGGCTTAAAGAAATTAAAAAAGCAAGTCATAGAGATTTTACAACAGGATTTTATTTTGGTAAACCGACCCATGAAGCACAAGTATATTCAACATCTTCTTATGTAAGAGGATATGATTTTATAGGAATGATATTAGATTATAATGAGGAAACTAAGATTGCTACAATAGAACAAAGAAATAGAATATTTAAAGGTGAAGAAATAGAAATTTTTGGTCCTTATAAAGAATTTTTCACTCAAACTATTGAAAAGATGTGGGATGAGAATATGAATGAAATAGAAGTAGCTCCTCATCCACAACAAATAGTTAAAATTCTAATGAAAAATCCAGTAGAGGCCATGGATATGATTAGAAAAGAGAAGGAGGATTAAGGCTTTGAAAAGACCATTACTTATAGGAATCACTGGAGGGACAGGCTCTGGAAAATCTACTGTGTCCAAGGAGATATTTAAATCTATCCACGAAAAGAAAATTGCCATAATAGAACAAGATTCTTACTATAAGGATCAATCTCACTTAACCTTTGAAGAAAGAGTAAATACAAATTACGATCATCCTTTTGCTTTTGACAATCAACTACTTATCAAGCAATTAAAAGATTTATTAAACAATAAGGCTATTGAAAAACCTATTTATGATTTCGAGAGACATACAAGAAAAAAAGAAACTGAAATAGTAGAACCAAAGGATATAATTATCTTAGAGGGTATTTTAATACTATCTGAAGAAGAGATAAGAAATCTTTTGGATATTAAAATTTTTGTAGATACAGACTCAGATGTACGAGTTATTAGAAGAATATTAAGGGATATTAAAGATAGAGGACGTACTTTAGATTCAGTAATTCTGCAATATATGGAGACAGTAAGACCAGCTCACTTACAGTTTATAGAACCAACTAAAAGATATGCCGATATTATAATACCAGAAGGTGGGTACAATAAAGTTGCTATAGATATAATAGTGGGAAAAATTGAATCCATATTAAATAATTAATAAATAATCTTCCTAAAAGTGGAAACACTATTTTAGGGAGGTTTTTTTATGGCTAGGGAAATTAGAAATATGATTAGTTCAAGAGTAAAAGGTTTTTATTTTATTTCATTTATAATATTTTTAGGGCTTATAGGACGACTATATTACATTCAGGTATATGATAATGAAGAGCTTAAATTTCAAAGCTTAAAACAAAGAAGCACAGAGATAAGCCTAATATCTAAAAGAGGAACTATTTATGATAGAAATGGCATTCCTATAACCAATAGAGAGAGTACCAAAACATTAGTAGCAC
This sequence comes from Tissierella pigra, assembly GCF_018917845.1. Classification (NCBI taxonomy): domain Bacteria; kingdom Bacillati; phylum Bacillota; class Tissierellia; order Tissierellales; family Tissierellaceae; genus Tissierella; species Tissierella pigra. Next base: position 1,994,532 of record NZ_JAHLPJ010000001.1, on the reverse strand, counting down.
CCAGAGAGGAAATTAAAAGCAACAAAGAAATATATGAAAAAGTAAGGAAAAATACCTTATTATCCTTAATGGAAATAGAAGAAATATTGAATAGTAAAAACAAGTTGATTCAAATTCCTTTGAAAAGAGAAATAGATATATCAAATAATCATAATATGTTTATAGTAGATATTACAGATAGATATTCTAAAGATAATATATTATCCCATGTAATTGGATACGTTAATAAAGCAGAAAATAGAGGAGAGTCTGGTATAGAAAAGGTATATGATGAGTTTTTAAATAAAAATAATAAAGAATCTTTATTTGTAGAATACGATAAATTTAGATCTCTAATATTAGGTGGTTCTCACTATGCAGATAATGCTATATCTTCAGAAGAGCCTTCAGCAGTAAGATTGACTATAGATTATAATATTCAAAAGAAATTGGAAGAAATATTAGAATCAAGTTCCATAAAGGGATCTGTAATAGTGGCAGATGCTAAAACTTCTGAAATATTAGCAATGGGAAGTCGACCAAATTTCAACCCAAACTATATGGAAGAGTATTTCTCCAGAGATGATATGGCTTTATATAATAAGGCAATTCAAGTATCTTATCCCCCAGGGTCTATTTTTAAAATAGTAGTATTATTGGCAGCTTTAGAAGAAGATCCTAACTTTATAAACAGAGAATTTTATTGTAACGGACGTGAAGAGTTAGGTAAATTGGTTATAAATTGTAATAATCTTGGAGGTCATGGAAATATATCATTGAAGGATGGATTTGCAAAATCATGTAATTCAGTTTTTATTCAAATAGGAAAGAAAATTGGTGCTAAAAAAATCATGGATATGGCAAAAACTTTGGGATTTGGTGAAAAGGTGGGAATAGGACTTATAGAAGAGGTAAAAGGAATACTACCAGAAGGAGAAGAATTACTAGGTCCAGTTATAGGGAATATTTCCATAGGCCAAGGCAAGATAGAAACCACACCTTTACAGATTACTAATATGATGGCAACTATTGCCAATAATGGACTTCAAAAGGATATGACTATAATTCAAGGTGTAACAAATAAAGATGGTAGAATTATAAAGGCATATAATACCATAGACGATTTAAAAATAATAAGTAGTAAATCATCTAAGACAGTTAAAACTCTGTTAGAAGAAGTAGTAAATACAGGTACAGCAAAAAATATTGATTCAGAATACTTAGGTGGTGTAGCAGGTAAAACTGGTTCAGCAGAAGGAACCCTAAATGGTAAAGCTACTATATATGGTTGGTTTTCAGGATATTTTCCTACAGATAATCCAGAGTATATAATTACTGTATTAGTAGAAGAAGCCAATTCAGGTTCTAAATCTGCATTGCCCATATTTGAAAAGATTTCTAAAGAGATTGTAGATCTAAATAGATAGGACTAGCAAGAAATTATACTTCCAATCATATAATTATATATGAAATGGGGGTGTAATAAGTGAAAAATTGGATTCTATTAATTCTTAGCATAATATCAAAACCCTTTGTAATACTTTGTGGATATATGATTAATTCCAATTCTTTTCCAAAGCCATTATCTAGAGAAGAAGAGGAAAAATATTTAGATCTTTATGCTAAAGGTGATGAGAATGCAAGAAATATATTAATAGAAAGAAATTTAAGATTGGTAGCACATATAGTGAAAAAATACAATAATACTGGAAAGGATACAGAGGATCTAATTTCAATTGGTACTATAGGTTTAATAAAAGGAATATCAACCTACGATCCATCGAAAGGTGTACGATTAGCTACATATTCTGCCAGATGTATCGAAAATGAAATATTAATGACCATAAGATCAACTAAAAAAACAAAGGCAGAAATATCTATGCATGGTCCAATAGGTACAGATAAAGAAGGAAATGAAATTAATCTATTAGACATTCTTGGTTCAGATCCTGATGAAATATTAGATGAAGTACATTTAAAACTACAAGTTAAAAAATTATATAAAGCCATAAATGAAGTTTTAAAAGATAGAGAAAAGGCAATTATAGAACTAAGATATGGTTTAATAGATGGTGTATGTAAGACACAAAGAGAAATTGCAGTAATATTAGGAATATCTAGATCCTATGTATCAAGAATCGAAACAAGAGCTTTAAATAAATTGAATAAAGCTTTAGTAGATAAATAAATTAATCCAGGTAATTTTATGCCTGGATTAATTTATTATCTTGTTATCTTACAGGAGCAGTTATTCTGTTAATTATATCTTTTATTTCATTAGTAAAACCAGTTATAGGGTGTCCATTGTCATAAATATCTGTACTCATAGTTCTTATTCTACCATAAAGAATAGGGTCAGATGTTACAGATACAGTTTTTATATTTTTATCAGCTACTTTAACAGCAGCTTCTACTTTTTGCCTTAAATTATTACTTATAGCATTGGTAGCACTGTTACTTACATCACAGCCGACTATAGCAGTGTTATCATGTATTATTACAGAAGCATCATTTACTTCTGGTAATGCAGCTACTCTTTTAGCTATAGCATTAGCTCTACTGGACATATTATTAGTATTTGTATCTGTTATCATAGTTTGATTTCTTAAACTATCATAATTCATTGGAGTATTAGCAAGATTGTTATTATTTAAACCAGTATTGTTTCTTACCATACCATTACTTAAGTTGTTATTTCTAACTACACCATCATTTACATTAGTATTTAATCTACCTTTAGTGTTTAATCCAGTGTTATCCATCCAACGATTATTAACATTTCCATTTAATCTAGCTTGGGTAGACATGTTTCTATAATTTGTATTCTTAGCACCACAACCAGCTACTGTTATTGCTATAATTAAACTTAATCCTAATAATTTGAATTTATTATTTTTCAAATTCATCCACCTCCTAAGAATAGTTTGAACCATAAACAAATTTTTATTTAGGCTAGTTTTTATACAATTTGTAAAATGTCACCATAATTAGATATTAGTACTTTTTTTACTGAATAAACAGACAATTAAAGTAGAACAAAGGAAAAAACTATGATATAATAAATCAAATTAATAGGAGGCGAATATGGAAATCACTTATAATACCAAATTATATTCACTAATAGGAAATCCAATTGATAAATCTTTATCTCCCATCATACACAATAATATTTTTAAAAATTTAAAACAAAATAATATATATTTAGCTTTTAACATAAATCAGGAAAATTTAAAATCTACAATCGAGGGATTTAAAGCTATGAATGTTGGAGGGTTCAATGTAACTATTCCTTATAAAAAATCAATTATTAAATATTTAGATGATTTATCTACTGAAGCTAAAATAATAGGGGCTATTAATACTGTAAAAAATAAAAATGGAAAGTTTATAGGATATAATACAGACGGAGAAGGATTTCTACAAACTTTTTATAATAACAATATATCTATAAAAGATAAAAACTGTTTGATTTTAGGTGCAGGCGGTGCAGCCTATGGTATAGGAAGCACACTGGCTATGCATAAAGTAAAGAGTATATATATTGCAAATAGAACTTTAGAAAGTGCTATTAAATTGGAAAAAAATATAAAAAATATAGATAAGAGTATTTTCACACAAATATTTGACCTAAACCTACAAGGTTTACATAAAGAAAATATTCATATTATTATTAATACCACAAATATTGGAATGTATCCTTTAGAAAATATGGCGCCAGTGGAATTAAATGGATTTTCTAAAAATACTATAGTCTATGACATAATATATAAGCCTAAAGAAACTAAACTAATAAAAGAAGCTGAAAGTAAGGGAATGATAACCTTTAATGGTTTATCTATGCTCTTAAATCAAGCTATACTAAGTCAGAAAATTTGGAGTAACGGAAATTTAGAAATAGGACATAAAGAATTAGAAGAAATAGAAAAAAAATTAAATATATAAAATCCAAAGGTGATAAAATGGTAAAAAAAAGATTAAAGCTGGGCGAACTTTTACTATACTCTGGAAAAATAACTGAAAAACAATTGAAAGACTCCTTAGATATTCAAAATAAGTCAGGAAAAAAGTTAGGAGAAATTCTAGTAGAGGAAAAGTTTATTACAGAAGATGAAATTATTGAAATATTAGAATTTCAATTGGGAATTCCTCATATAGATTTGAACAAATATGATATAAATAAATCAGTAGTTACATTAATCCCGGAATCTGTAGTAAGGAGATATGAGCTTATAGCAATAGATAAAAAGGATAATACAATAATAGTAGCCATGGTAGATCCATTAAATATATTTGCATTAGACGATGTAAAGATCTTTGTGAAATCAGAGATTCAACCAGTTATATCCACTAGAGATAACATTTTAAAAGCAATAGATAGGTTTTATAGTAAAGAGTCTACGAAAAAAGTGGTTGAAGAATTTGAAGAAAGTTTTCTACCTATTAATACAGATGATTTGGAGGATTCAGAACTATTAGAGGTAACTGCTGCACCAATAGTCAGACTTTTAAACTCACTTATTGAACAAGCAGTGAGAGAAAAAGCAAGTGATATACATATAGAACCCTATGCCAATGATGTAAGGGTAAGATTTCGGATAGATGGAGATTTAAGAGAAATAACTACATTGAATAAAACTAGTCATTCAGGAATAATTACAAGAATAAAGATTATTGGAAAAATGAATATAGCAGAAAAAAGAATACCTCAAGATGGTAGAGTAGAGGCTAAAATAAATGGAAAAGAAATAGATATGAGAATATCTACATTGCCTACAGTATATGGAGAAAAAATTGTAATTAGGCTTCTTGATAGAACCAATTTTATGTTTACAAAGGAAAATATAGGATTTAGTAAAAGAGATTTAGAAATTTTTGATAAGATACTAACTCAACCATATGGAATGATTTTAGTTACAGGACCGACTGGTAGTGGCAAGACTACGACTCTATATACAATATTACAACAGTTAAATAAAATAGAAAAAAATATAATTACTATAGAGGACCCCGTAGAATATAAGCTAAGTGGCATAAATCAAGTACAAATAAATCAAAAAACAGGTCTTACATTTGCATCAGGTCTTAGATCTGTTCTTAGACAAGACCCTGATATAGTAATGGTAGGAGAAATTAGAGATTCTGAAACAGCAGAAATAGCTATTAGGGCTGCAATTACAGGACATCTTGTACTTTCTACACTACATACTAATGATAGTCCATCTACTATTTTAAGACTGCTAGATATGGGAATAGAACCATATTTAGCATCATCAGCAATTATAGGTGTAGTATCTCAAAGACTAATTAAATTACTTTGTCCAAAGTGTAAAAGATCATATGAGGCAAGTCATATAGAAAAAACAGTTTTAGGAGTAAATATGAATGAAAAGCTAATATTGAATGAAGCTGTAGGATGTAGTTCTTGTAACAATGGATATAAAGGAAGAAGAGCAATACATGAATTGATGCCAGTAAATGAAGAAATCAGATATTTAATAGATAATAATACTAATATAGACGAATTGAGAAATAAAGCCATAGAAAATGGTATGGCTACACTTTTACAATCAGCAGCTAATTTAGTCATAAATGGCGATACTTCCTATGAAGAAGTACTAAGAGTAGGATTTACATTGGGATAGGAGAGATAATAAAATGAACGTAGTAGAATTAGTAAATATAGCAACAGAAAAAAAAGCATCGGATATTCATATAACAGTTGGTACTCCACCTGTTTTAAGGATCAATGGAGAATTATTAGTCCTTGAAGGTGAAAAATTGATGCCACAAGATACCAAAGCCTTAGTTTATGAAACTTTAGATGAAAGGACAATAGAGGAATTAGAAGAAAATGGAGAAGTAGACACATCTTTTTCCAGTCCGGGAGTAGGACGATATAGAGTGAACGCATATAAGCAAAGAGGCTCTTATGGTATGGCACTTAGGATAATTCCTTTAGAGGTTCCTACCATTGACGAACTGGGACTTCCAGGTGTAGTCAAAGATTTAGCTAGACTTCCTCGTGGACTTATTTTAGTTACAGGACCTACAGGAAGTGGAAAGTCAACAACCTTAGCTTCTATGATAGATTTAATCAATAAAGAAAAAAAATGTCATATACTAACATTGGAAGACCCAATAGAATATCTTCATAAACACAATAAAAGTATAGTAAATCAGAGGGAAATAGGAATAGACTCTAACTCCTTTGCCAACAGCCTAAGAGCTGCACTTCGTCAAGACCCTGATGTTATACTAGTGGGAGAAATGAGAGATTTAGAGACTATATCCATAGCCATTACAGCAGCGGAAACAGGACATTTAGTATTGTCCACTTTACACACAATAGGTTCTGCTAAAACCATAGATAGGATAATAGATGTATTTCCTCCTCACCAGCAGCAACAAGTGAGGGTACAGTTTGCATCAGTAGTTCAAGCTATAATATCACAACAACTACTGCCTAAGGCAGACGGTAGTGGTAGAACAGCTGCTTTTGAAGTCATGGTAGCAACCTCTGCCATAAGAAACTTAATTAGAGAGGAAAAAATACATCAAATAGATACAGCAATCCAAACGGGAGCAAAATTTCAAATGCAAACCATGGATAATTCTTTATTAGATTTATATAAGAAAGGATTAATAACTAAGGAAATAGCTTTGATGCAGGCCATTAATCAAGATAATATTAAAAAATATATTATTTAGGATGTGGTATCTATGATATATAAATATAAAGCAGTATCTCAAGATACAGGACAAATCGTAGAAGGGTTTTTTGAAGGGGAAGAAGAATCTGATGTGTTGGCTATGATAAAAGGTAATAATTATGTGCCTATATTTATTGAAAAAGATATAGAATTAGATGGGAAAATAGATTTATTCTCTAAAAAAGTAAAAAAGAGAGATTTAGCAGTATTTTGCAGGCAGTTTTATACAATGTTAGATGCTGGAATAGGTATAATAAAATGTTTGGAAATATTGGAAAAACAATCTGAAAATAAAACCTTAGTAAAATCTTTAGGTGGAATTTATGAGGATGTGCAAAAAGGATTTACATTATCAGAAAGCATGAGAAAACATAAAAAAATATTTCCTCCACTCCTTATAAATATGGTTCAAGCAGGAGAAGTAAGTGGAAATTTAGATACTATAATGGAAAGAATGGCAGTTCATTTTGAAAAGGAAAATAAATTGGAACAAAAAATTAAATCAGCCATGATATATCCAATAATACTTAGTATAGTATCTATAGCAGTAGTTATATTTTTACTTGTGGCAGTAATGCCTACATTTATAGGAATGTTTGAAAGTAGTGGAGAGGTCTTGCCAGTACCTACACAGATACTATTGAATATAAGTAATTGGCTTACGGAGTTTTGGTATTTGTTCTTAGGAGTAGTAATTTTATCTATAACTGGATTTATGTTATATAAAGAAACTCCATCTGGAAAAACAACATTAGATAATATAAAGCTAAAGATACCAATAGTAAAGGATACTAATGTAAAAATAATAACATCTAGATTTACAAGAACATTGTCAACTCTTATGTCCAGTGGTATACCACTATTGGAGTCCATAGAAGTAGTAGGTAGAGTAGTGGGGAATAAAGTAGTAGAAAATAAATTGGAAAAATCCATAGAAGATATAAGAAAAGGAGTAACTTTGTCAAGAGCAGTAAATGAAATGAAACTATTTCCACCAATGGTAGATTCCATGATAAAAGTAGGTGAGGAATCTGGAGCCTTAGATGATATCTTATATAAGACAGCAGATTTCTATGATGATGAAGTAGAAGTAGCCTTACAAAGGATGACGACCTTAATGGAACCCATGATGTTAGTAATCATGGCTATAATAATAGGTTTTATAGTAATAGCTATGACGATGCCAATGTTTGACATGGTAAATACCATTTGATTCTAAATTAGGGGTATGATGTACTTATAAAGTAATAGAAGAATCTTATATTTCACCATAGAATGACATTATAAGAGAAAACAATAAAAAAATTAAATGAAATTAGCGAAATCTCTGTATTTCCAGGGCAAAGCTAGGGAAACCTAGTGACGCAAAGCCTGAGTCTAAAGTTATCAAGAGATAATAATGATCGTTCGGCTGCATAAATTAATAGTAATATTATTTATGCAGTTTTTTTGTATAAAAAGTTCATTATAATTATTAGTTGTGTCAAAGGTGGTGATTTAAAAAAGGAAGGGATCATATAAAATACTAAAATTTAAAATTAAGGGGGAAAAGAAAATGTTGCAATGGTTAAGTAGGAAAATGAAGAAAAGAAAAGGTTTTACTTTAGTGGAATTAGTAGTGGTTATTGCGATATTGGGGATTTTAGCAGGAATTGCTGTACCAAAATTAGGATCATCAAAAAATACTGCCAAGATAGCTGCTCATAATACTAATATTAGGATATTAAAAAGTACAGCAGCTATGTATTTAGCAGATTATCCTAATACAGAGAAGACAGAATTAACAGAGGAAGACTTAAAAGACTATCTTGATGGAGAAAAATTTCCAAAAGTTCCAAGTGGATTAAAAAATGATGAAGATAAGCCTATAGATGAAAAATATACAATTACAATAGATGAAAAAGGAAATATAATTATTGAACCAAAGGAAATTACACCAAAAGAAGAAACCAATTCAGGTGACTAATAAAGGTATATAATATACCTTGAGATTTATATAAGTTGAAGTAATATATCAACAAAAGGAGCAATAAAAATGGTTATACTAATTTTCCTATATGGATTATTAATAGGTTCATTTCTAAATGTGTGTATATACAGGATACCAAGAGAGGAGAATATTGCTTATCCAGCATCTCATTGTCCTAATTGCAATACAAACTTGAAATGGTACAATTTAATACCAATATTTAGTTTTATAGTTCAAAGGGGGAAATGTGGATACTGCAGGGAGGAAATCTCCTTTCAGTATCCTATAGTTGAACTATTAAATACTATTACATATTTATTTATCTATACAAAGTATGGTTTAACATTAGAATTTTTCTTTTATGCAGTTATTTTTTCTATACTTATTATAATTACCTTAATAGACTTAAAGGAAATGATTATTCCAGATATTTTAGTAATATTGATCTTAGTAATTACTATTGTCTATAAAATATTTTCATACATATTATATAATAAATCACCACAGTTTTTAAATAGTATAGGAGGCCTAGTTTTATCTTCTTTACTATTTAGCATAATTATTTTAGTTTCACAGGGTGGAATGGGTGGAGGAGATCTTACTTTAATTGGTTCACTAGGTTTTATCTTAGGAACCAAGAAAATATTTCTAACTATATTTCTATCCTTTATATTAGGAGCAATTATATCAGTTCTTTTATTAATTACTAAAATTAAGGGAAGAAAGGACCCTATTCCTTTTGGACCTTTTATTATATTGGGATTTTTTATAACAGTATTTTGGGGAGAAGGGTTGATAGGTTGGTATTGGAATTTATTTTTCTAATTAATCCAAAAGAGCAATAATTATATTTATAATCAAACCTAGGAGGTAAGATTATTTTGAGAAATAGAAAAGGTTCAACTATAGTAATGACATTAATTGTATTTACAGTATTGATGATATTTGGTATATCTATTTTAAATCTTATGGTAAATGAAAACAAAATGTCATTATATCACCAGTATAAAACTCAAGCATATTACATAGCTAGGGCCGGAGCAGAAGCCGTTGAGGCTGCAATATTGGAGATGGATGAGGAAGAACTTGAGAAATTAAATGAAAAGCTTGAAGATAATAATAAGGTAGATGTTGAAGAAATATTAATCGGAGAAGGTAAGGCTAAAGTAGAATTAATTAAAGAAGATAATGTTCTGACTATAAAATCCATAGGAGAGGTTAAAGGAGTAAAAAATATTTTAAGTAAAATAATGAAAGAAGAACTTCGAAAAGGTAAGACTAAGATAGATTATGCAATTTTTTCATCTGGCGATATAAAACTAGGCAATGGAACTATAGAGGGTAATATTGGTACAAATCATTCTGTGATTGTAGCAAATGGGAATCCAAATTTAAATGGGGATATTTATCTTACAGAGAAAGGTAATCTTTCAGCCCCCGATTGGTGGGAAAAGTCTTGGGTTAAAACCCATTACATTAAAAGTGGGAAGGAAATACATTATGAATCAATTAAGTTTCCGAGTTTTCCAATAAATAATTCAAATATTGATCTTATTCAGGGTGGAAGCAATCAAACCACAATATCTACAAGTAAAGATTATAATAAGTTTGAAGTAAATGCAAATACAAAAATATATATTGATAACACAAAAGAAGATATAATATTAAAAATTAAACAGTTTAATTTAAATAATGGTCATATAATTTTATTAGGAAATAATAAATTAACGATATATGTTGAAAATATGGTTATAGGTTCAGGTTCCACCATCAACTATGAAGGTAATCAGAAAAATACAAATGTGTTTTATTATGGAGCCTCTAGATTGATAATTAGTGGGAATCAGAAGCTTTTCGCTAATTTATATATTAATAATTCCGAGTTGGAATTAGGTGGCAGTGGAAGTATAGTTGGAAATGTATATTCTAATGGAGGTAATATTTTTTTATCTGGTAATTCTGACATAACTAAGGGATTAATATACGCTCCTAAGACTGATATTAACTTTACTGGTAGCGGAAAGGCATATGGTGCTGTTATTGGAAAGACTGTAAATATATCTGGTGGGGGGAAAGTAGTATATGATCCAAATTATGTAGATAATTCAATAATAGGAGGAGAATCTACTGAAAAAATACTTTTTAAACCAAGCCACTACAAATAAAGGCGATTATATGAAAAATAACAAAGGACTAACATTAATAGAAATAGTAATCACAATAGCCATAACTTCAATAATGGCTATTGCTGTATTAACTATGTTCAATATTAGTATTACAAATATATCTAAATCGGGGAATAAAACAGAAAGGGTTTTAAGAATTAAGGAAGAAGTAGATGAAGAAATAATAAATAATAAAGAAAAAACAACAAATACAGATAAAGTTAAAGTTACTATAGATGGTATTATTAAAGATAGAGAGGTAGATGGCAAGATAATAGAAATTAAAGATTCGGACATTAAAATAACGACCTTTGTTCCAAATAAACCTAAGTCGACAAAATAGAGGTGTTATAATGAAAAATATTAAATTTGACAATAAAGGACTTACGTTAATAGAATTAATTGTCACAATAGCGATTATGGGTATTGCTTTACAGATGATTTATTCCCTATTTTTTGTGGGAAATAAATCATTTAACTTTGGAAAAAACAAGGGATTTGCACAGCAAAATGCAAGGACAGTATCAGAATTACTTATAAATGAGCTTAGAACTGCAAAGGATATAAGGTTTAATGAAGGAACAATAAAAGAAGAACATTTTTCATTGGAAGTAGATAATGAAAATTTAATAAAAAAGACTTATGATAGTATTGGAACAGAAGATGTAGAAAAAAGAAAAACCTTATTTACAGATTTTTTAGAAAGTATAGAATTTAATTCCCAAGACACAAATGGAAATGGTATAATAAATATAACTATTAAGGTAGTGGAAGAAGGAAATAAAGTTAATGAAATATATAGTGTGAATTTCAATATTCTCTTAGAGAATATATTAAATTATAAAGAAAATAATATTCAAAATAAAATTTACTACTCAAAATACAATTAAAAATCTTTCCATTAAGGAACTAAGGAGGTAATGCCATTGAAGTTACCATCAATAAGTAGAAAAACTCTATCTATGGACTTTGGTTCTAAAGAAATCAAAGTTATAGAAGGGAAATATACAAAAGATAACGTACAAATATTAAAAGCTTTCACAATATCAGTAGAACCTCATTTTTATCTAAATGGAGAAATATTAAATAAAGATGTATTGGCCACAAGCATAAAAAATAAATTAAAGGAAAATAAAATATCTACTACTATTACATATGGTATTATCAATAGTTCGAAAGTAATTACTAGGGAAATAATCATCCCAAAGGTTTCTCTTAAGGAGCTTAAATCTGTTGTTAGTTATCAGGTAGCTGATTATCTTCCGATTAATATAGATGATTATGTGGTTAAATATTTAAATCTAGGAAATATACATGAAGGAGATATGGAAAAGATAAAGATTCTTTTACTAGCTATACCAAACAATATTGTTCTAAGTCATTTAGAGCTATTGAAAGATTCTGGTCTTAAGCCAGAAATTCTAGACTATCAAGGTAATGCCATAGCAAAATTATTAAACTATAATGACTTAGTAAATAGTGACTATAACACTAGGGATTTAGTAATAGCTTCAGTAGATATAGGATATAGTAACTCTAAACTTACCATAATAAAAAATGGGAAAATAGAAGTAACTAGGGTTATTGATACTGGAGGTAAAGCAATGTATGACAATATATTTTCATTTTTTGATTACTCCATAGAAGATGTAGAAGAGAAATTAGTTGAGATAAAAAGTTTAAATAATTTTCAAGATGAGTTTTCAGATAATTATAGATTATCAAACATTGTAAGGACAAGCTTGATTGACCTTTGTGAAAAAATAGAAGTAGTATTTAGATATTATAATACTAGAGAAACAGGAAATATGATAAATTATATTTTACTTCAAGGGGGATTTTCAAACATTAAGGAGATAGACAATTTGTTTTCCACCTACTTTAATATTCCAACTATGCAGTTATCCACTTTAGATAAGATTAATTGGAGTGAAAATTTATCTAAATATGCCAATGCCATTGGTGGATTAATTAGGATTGATGAGGTGTAAGATGAGAGACTTAAACTTTTTTGAAAGTTATATAGAAAAAAGAGAATTCAAACTAGATAAAAAGCTAATATATTTTTCTTTATTAAGCCTTTTTTTCTTTTCTTTAATAGTATATACAGTTTATTATTCAATAATGATTAGCAAAGAAACTAAAATAGTAAATACTCTTAAACTTACTGTAGAAGACCCTAATATTTTAAAAAAAGTAGAGGAAATCAAGGAAAAAGAAATAGAAGTAAATGAATTTAAAATGTCAGTTGATAAAATTAAAGTATTAGATAAAATCATTCAAGAAAGAGATAAAATTGATGAAGTCCTTTTAAATAAGATCAATGATAATATACCAGAGGATTTGTTTCTTACTTCCCTTAGTATTCAAAATGGAGAAATTTATATAGTTGGTATATCCAGAGATAAATGGTCTATAGCAGAGTTTCAAAAAGGATTGGAATCTCTAGATGATTATGAAGAGATATTTGTATCTAATATTTCATTGCAAAATGATTATTATAATTTTAGTCTGAACATTACATTAGGGAGTGTTGATAATGGAGAAATTGGGGAAGAAGAAACTGAAAACTAGAGAACTAACTAAGAATGAAAAATTTCTTTTAAGTATTTTAGTCACTATTTTAGTAGTTTGGGGAAGTTACAGATTTGTTATTACACCACTGGACCATAAGTTATCAAGCCTTAATGCACAAAGAATAAGATATGAAGAAAAAATTGATGAAATAAACACTATTCTAAGAAATGAAGAGACTATTAACAATAATTGGGATATTTTACATAAAGAAAAAGAAAATATTATATCTAAATACTTTCCAAAATTAGACCAAGCTCAGATAATTTACTTATTAAATGATTTAGTGGAGAAAGAAACTGTATCTGTTGTAGATATGAATTTCAATAGACCAAATTATGAAGATATTGGAGAATTTCAAGTGAAAAATATGGATATATCTATTCCATATAAAGGTACTTATGATGGAATTGTAGATGTTATAAGAGCATTGAAAACCAGCCCTAGAAAAATATTATTAGACAGTGTAACTATGGATAGAGATAATGAGGGCAAACTAAACGGAAATATGTCTTTAAAGGTATATAGTTTAGATGGAATAACTAATACAGATAATGATGTGGTATATATAGATACTGAAAAATTGGAACAAAAGATTACTCCTTTTTCACCTTACAAAGATTATACTGATAGTATTATAGAAGTTGATACTCCATTAGAGGAGATAGTAGAAATAAAAGAAGTCAATCATTATATTGAAGAAACTCTATTGGATTTTGAAAATAGAAATATGTTTTTCTTACCTTCTCAAGAGTTGGTTAAAGGAAATGTAGAACAATCTACAAAATCAAAGTCTAAAAAATATTCCCTAAGATTTGAATATAATATTGTGGCAGTAGAAGAAGAAAATCGTGGATATATAGATCTTACTAGAAATAATATAAATATTAAATATCCACCACAGACCATAGGGTTATGGGTTTATTCTTATGATTATTCTCCTGCCACTGTTGGGTTAGCTTTTAGAGGACAAATGGGAGAGGAGATATTAGTTTCTATTACTGAAGGAATCAGTTGGACTGGATGGAAGTATATAGAAACTAATCCACCAGAAGATTTAAGTTTATATCCATTAAAATTAGAAAGTCTATATCTGGAAATACCTAAAAATAGGGAAGATTATGGCGTGATTTTAATAGATAAGTTACAGGCTGTATATGAAAGAAATCTTGATGAAAATGGCAAAGATGTAAGTGTTGGTGATTATATATTCCATGTGGTAAAAGAAGGAGATACTCCAGAGAAAATAAGCCAATTATATTATGGAACTAGTAACTATAAAAGTGAAATATTAAAATTAAATGAATTAAAATCAACTGATACATTACCCACTGGAAAAGTTCTGGTACTAAAAAAGAGATAAGAAGGTGAAACCATGAGAAAATATAGTCTAATAATCTATACATTAGTATTTGTCATATTATTTAGTTCTATAAATGTATTTGCGGATACTAATTCTGAAGATATTAAAAAAGCATTTGAAGAAGGTTTTAAAATAGGAGAGAAAATTGGCAAAAACCAAGCACTAAAAAATAATATAGATAATAAATTTCCTTTCTATAATGAGATTAAACCTACTAGATATGATGTAAAGGTAGAAAATAATGATTATTTAAAAGGTAAGGAAGAAGAATTTATAGATAGTTTCATAAATGGCTATTTAGAAGGACATGAGAAAGGTTATAAAGAAAACATAAAATCAAATGATGATGGAACTACAATAATTTATGGTTCGGAAGACTTTGGTACTATAATGGGTAGAATAGATGGGTATATTGCATACAAATCAGGAAGCAGGAATAATTGGGAAAGATATATTCCTAGTGATAGGGAATTAATTAATATGTTTGAGCTTAATAGGGAATCTAGAGAACATAGAAATAGTTTTATAGATGACTTTAAAAAATCTTATAGAATATCCTTTGAAGCTGCATTCCAAGTGGCTAAATTGGGAGAAAGAGATTATTCATATGAGGAGGGGCTAAAAGATGGAGATGAATATGCTAGAAATTTAGCTGATTTAAATGCTAGAAAAGATTATTTACTAGGTCTTAGGAATGATTATAAAAGAAATATGCCTTCCAATAAAGAAATAATTACTATGTTTAATCTAAATAAAGAATCCGGTGAATATAGAGATGCTTTTTTAGCAGGATTTGAATTTGGTAGAAGTACATCTGGAGGTAAAACTGAAGGTGGATATATACTTTATTATAACGATGCCTATAGAAAAGCCAATAGAGAAACTACAGAAACACCTGATTTAAATGGTGAAGAAGGCGGAAGAACCATAGGTAAAATGAAGGGCGAATATGCAGCAATTATGGATATTACCATGGATAAGACCAATTTATGGAGTAGTCATAAGGTAAATGATGAAATTATTATAAATGAATATGGACTTCAGTTTCAATCTGAAAATTATAGATTGGCTTTTATAATTGGATATTGGAATGAATTTATGAAATCTTATAATGAGACGTACAAGAAACTTCAACAGGATAGAAATAGAGTGAAAACCCATACTGAAAAGATTTCAATTGATGGCAAGGATAATATTGGTATACCAGATGATGATAAATTTTTAGTAGATATTGAGGCTGGAACTTATTATAATGATGCTATTGTAACCATAGATAGTATACCGATCACCTATGTAAATCCTAATTCTACAAGACATACACAAGCTTCAGGAGTCTATGGATTAAAGGTTATGAATCTAGCAAACACATTTGATAGAAATAAAAGGATTACCATTAAATTTAAGTCCTATGGTAATGATATTAAATATGGTATATACAAATATCATTATAATAAATGGATTTACATACCATCAAAACAAGAAGGAGATTACTTAGTTGCAGATATAAACTTAAATAATATAGACTTAACTGGAAATATTTATTCTGTAAGAGTTGATAATGAACTGCCAATATTTCATGAATCTAGAGGACATTGGGCTAGAGATGAAATCAATACTTATGTTAAGAGAGAAATCATATATGGATACCCTGATAAATCTTTTAAGCCAGATAAGGAAATTTCAAGAGGAGAGTTTGTGACGATGCTAAGTAGATTATATGATTGGTATCCCCCATATGACTCTACAAATATTATTAAGTTTAAGGACTATAAAGAATTTGGCTATGCAGAAAAGGCTATATCCTATGCAACTTACTATAAAATAGTAAATGGATATATTGATAATACTTTTAAGCCACATGATTCAATTACTTATAAAGAGGTTGAGATTATAATGTCGAGGGTATTAAAAAATAAAGATTTCAAATGGGATTATTTTGCTAATAAAATGATATATGAGAAAAAGGTTCGCTCAAGGAGTAAAGATAGTATGAATAATAAAATAACTAGAGCAGAATTCACATTCTTGCTGTATCAATTAAATGAGTGGCAATATTAATAATAAAGAATATAGTAGCAAATATGGATATACTCTAGTGGAATTACTAGTTGTACTAGCTATATTTGCCGTTGTTTTATCCATAGGAATACCTAGCATAAGGATTATATTTAATACAAATGAGAAAAAAGAACTTATGGAGTTTAAAAGGGATATTATATATGCTAGGAATAGTGCAATTGTAGAGAATTGTAACTACACTTTACTCCTAAATATTGAAAAGAATAGTTACATAATAAAACAAGAAAATAAAACCATAAAAAATATTGAATTTTCCAAGGGCATAGTATTAAAGTCAAGTAACTTTGGTACTTCTATTTATTTCACACCCACTGGAGCTCCAAGCAAAGCTGGAACTATCTCGCTTTTAAATAGAAAAAAACAAAAAATTGATATTACCATTAATGTAGCTACTGGAAAAGTAAATCTTTATATTAATAGTAAATAAAAGGAGAAGCATTATGAAAAGAAAGGGTTTTACCTTAGTAGAAGTCATAATGGGATTGTTTTTATTGGGTTTAATTTTTGCAACTATTTTGCCTATAATGAGTACTTCTTTTCTTAGATTAAATAATCAAAAAATGAGAATAGAAATGATCCATTTGGGAGAAATGGTTGTGGAAAGGATAAAAGCCTTTAAAGAGGAAAGTTCTGAATCTATAACTATATATGATGTAAATGTGGAGGATTTAATAGAAGAATTTAAAAAAGACAAAATCGTAGAAATAATTTTACCAGAAGATAAAAGTAGTGAAAGATATTCTTTAAAGATAATTAAAGATGAAAAATTCAATAATTTATGGCTTTTATCGGTTTATGTATATCATAATAAAGAGGGAGAGATTTTAGATTATGTTGAATTTAAGGGATATATACCGAAAAAGTGATGGATTTACTTTAATAGAAGTAATTTTAGTTTTATTTATTTCGTCTATAATTATAATTCCTATTTTTAGTATTCTAGGTTTTTCTATTAAATCCTGTGCAAAAGGTGATGAAAAAGATCAAGTAATGATGAATGGCAGATATGCTATTGAATATATTAAAAATGATATAAAGTCTGCAGATAAAATTGTTTCCGTTGATAAAATAGAAGGACTAGACAAAAAATTCCCTAATAATATAGGATTTGTTATTTTAAAAATCAATGAGGAGAGTATTTCTGATAAGTATACATATATATTATACTACAAAAAAAATAGTAGTATAATCAGGATAGCCTATAATTTAGTAAATGAAAAGTATCCTACGGCAAGTTTCAATTACGGAAGTAATGAACTTTGTGAGTTTGCAGACTGTATAAATAATACTAAAATTGATATAGAAAATTCTATAATTTACTTAGAGTTGGATTTCAAGCATAATAGTGGAGAAAGACTAAGGCTAAAATCTGATATTTATATTAGATGTCCTATAGAATATTAATAGTAGGAGGATATATGAAAAATAGAAGGGGTTTTATATCTGTTATTGCTTTAATTGTAATGTCTGTACTTATGACAGTGATATTATACTTTGAAAGTACTACAAGATACGAACATCTTATTCTAAATTCAACTAAAAATAATATTCAATCCTATTATCTGGCAGAAGGAAAAATACTTATGGTCCTTAATGAAAATAGATATTATAAAAATCAGTTATTACCCATGATAAATGAATACTTTAGAAGTTTTCCTATTGTAAAATATCCAACTCATATTAAAATCTCCAAAGAAGATTTGATTCTTGGAGATACTAAAGACATTGTCAAAGTACGTATAGTAGACAAGGATAATAAAAAACAACTTAAACTCATTGCAGAAAGTGATTTTAATGGACTTAAAGTCACTGTAACTTCGTACTTAAATATGGTAAATCATCTATTTGATTTAGAGATACCTGTTTTAGATAGAAAATTAATAGATGATATTTATGAAAAGCAGTTAGAGGATTTATTGCTAAATATAGAAAAAAATATTGTTATAAGTAATGGAGATATTCCAAATACACTGTACCAAATGAATTCATCAATTTTTAGTGATATTGTTTTGGAAAAGAGTGGCAATAATTTTCAAATATCCTCTTTCAGAAAGAATATGACAGAGCCATATATTGAAAGATTTACGAATAAAAATGTAATAATTATATTAAAACATACAGGGGAAGATCCTATAAATTTTTTTATTCAAAATAGTGATGAAAATAAAGATACTATAAATCTTTCAGGAGTTATATATGTTGAAGGAAATATACTTATATCTAGTGATTTTGAGTTTAAAGGAATAATTATAATAAAAAATGGAGAAATAAACATAGATCCCATTATAAAACCTAAAATAAAGGGAATAATGATAACTGATAACTTGGTTAATTATAATTTTATAGAAAAAGCCGATATAGTTTATAATAGGGAGAATATTTATAAATATGGTACTTATATACCTAGATTTTTAGACTTAAATATGACTATAATAAAGAGTAATTAGCTAAGGGGGTAATAATAAAAATGGAACTTTATAATTTAATGGAAGATGAAGTAATTAAGGTTATAGAAAGTATGAAAAATGATATACCTGATATATGTTATTGTGATAAATGCAAATTGGATATGGCTGCCATTGCGTTAAATAACCTAAGTCCAAAATATGTTGTTACAGATACGGGATATGTATATGCTAAAGCAAATAATTTTAATACTCAATTTAACACAGATATATTAACAGCCATAACAAAAGCTATTGGGATTGTAGGTAAAAATCCTAGACATAAATAAGGTGATAACTTTGAAAAATATTATATTAATTGGTATGAGTGGTACGGGAAAGACAACTGTTGGAAAGAACTTATCTTCAAAATTGGGAATGGAGTTCTTAGATACTGATATTTTTATTGAGCAAATGGAAAAAAATAAAATAGAAGATATTTTTTCTTTATATGGAGAAGCATATTTTAGAAGATTAGAATCTTGTGCCATAGATAAATTATATGAAAAAGAAAATATAATAATATCTACAGGTGGTGGTATG
Source organism: Tissierella pigra (assembly GCF_018917845.1). Taxonomy (NCBI): domain Bacteria; kingdom Bacillati; phylum Bacillota; class Tissierellia; order Tissierellales; family Tissierellaceae; genus Tissierella; species Tissierella pigra. The sequence continues at coordinate 1,974,706 of NZ_JAHLPJ010000001.1, read as the reverse complement.
ATACTAAGTGATAAATTTATTAAATTAAAAGAAAAAGGAATAGCAATACTTTTGGAATCTTCAATAGATAATATAGTAAATAATATTAAAAACTCCACTACTGTTAGGCCATTGTTAAATAATCAAGAAAATCTTTATGAAAGAATAAATACATTATATAACAACAGAAAAAAAACATATAAATTTCTTGCAGATTTCACAATTTTTGTAGATAATAAGTCAATAGATTTAATTGTCTATGAAATATTGGAGAAATGTGTTAAAATTAATTCTTGAGGTAAATAATAGAGGCTGATATAATAAGATTGAAAGTAGAGGAGAATTCTCATGAAAGTACTTATTATTCATGGTCCAAATTTGAATCTTTTAGGGAAAAGAGACAGTTCTATATATGGGGAAAAAACTTTGGAAGAAATTAATAATCTCATTAAATCTAGAGCTTCCCAGTTAGATATGGAAGTTGAAATATTTCAATCGAACCATGAAGGACAGATTGTAGATAAAATTCAGGATATTGTAAGTAAGGACTATAAAGGACTTATTATTAATCCAGCTGCCTTTACACATTATAGTATAGCTATTAGAGATGCCATAGAAATCTTAGATGTACCCGTTATAGAAGTCCATCTATCTAATATTTATAAAAGGGAAAATTTTAGAAAAGAATCTGTTATTGTACCTGTATGTACAGGACAAATTTCAGGTTTAGGATATAACGGTTATTTAGTAGCTATAGATGCTTTAAAAATTATTGAGTAAGTAGATTATAGGAGGGTAAGAATATGATATCAGCAGGTGATTTTAGAAAAGGCATCACATTTGAAATGGATGGAGATGTTTTTCAAGTAATTGATTTTCAACACGTTAAACCTGGAAAAGGAGCAGCTTTTGTTAGAACAAAGATTAAATCTGTAATGTCTGGTGGAACTAAAGAAGTTACATTTAACCCAACTGAAAAGTTCCCTAAGGCTCAAATTGAAACTAAGGAAATGCAATACTTATATAATGATGGTGAATTATTTTACTTTATGGATACTGACACCTATGAACAACTTCCATTAGATAAGGAAGCTGTAGAGGATGCAATAGTATATTTAAAAGAAAATGACAATGCTACAATTAGATTTTTCCATGGTAAAGCTTTTGAAGTATTACCGCCAAACTTTGTTGAACTAGAAGTAACTGCTACTGAACCAGGAGTAAAAGGTGATACTGCTTCAGGTGCAACTAAACCAGCTACAGTTGAGACTGGGGCAATTATTCAAGTGCCTTTATTTGTCAATGTTGGTGATATACTAAAGATAGATACAAGAACTGGTGATTATTTATCAAGAAAATAGGTAATAATGTTTTAAAATATAAATTATGGAGGGATAAAAATGGATTATTTAATTCAAAAAGTATCTTACTTAAGAGGTTTAGCTGATGGTTTAGGTATTGATGAAAGCTCTAAAGAAGGAAAACTACTTCTTCATATAGTAGATATACTAGAAGAGTTTGCAGACGTACTAGATGAAACAATCGAAAACCAAGAAGATTTAGAAGAATATGTAACATTCATAGATGAAGACTTAGCAGATGTTGAAGATGATATCTATGGAGAAGATGATGAAGATGATGACTATTATTATGACGATGAAGAATTTGACTTTGATGATTTTTGTGACGATGATGACTGTTGTTGTCATTGTGAAGAAGATTTTGAAGAAGAATAATAAAATTAAAAAAGCTCTAAGGCTGAAAAAAGCCTTAGAGCTTTTTTTTATTTTTGTCATATATAGTTTGTACAATCATAGAATTTATATAAGGGAGGGACAGGTTGTGCTAAATAATATAAATTTATATGATTCTGTAATTGAAAATTTATGTGATGAATTAAATAAAATATTGATAAAAATACCTCATAACCATAAATTAAAAACTGAAGAAATAAGATTAAGAAATGGCAGACCTTTAAGCATTTCATATGGAGGAAAAGATTATTTTGTAAACATAAATGGGAATCTAAGTTCTAATCCATCTAATGCCGTAATAGTCAATGAAAGGCATATTATGGATACCTTTCAGCTAATAAGCAACTACTCTGTATATGCCTATACAGAAGAAATAAGAAACGGTTATATAACCATTAGAGGAGGTCATAGGGTAGGGATCGGAGGGAAGGTTATTTATGGATTAAATGGAGTTGAAAATATAAGAAACATTTCATCTCTAAATATAAGAATAGGCAGAGAGGTTCTAGGAGTTTCAAATAATATTCTTTCATATATAATCAAAAACACTAATGGTTTTTATAATACCTTAATTATATCTCCTCCTCAATGCGGTAAGACAACCTTACTTAGAGATATAGTTAGAAATTTAAGTAATGGAACTGAAGGGAATTTTAAAGGCTTTAAAGTAAGTCTTGTAGACGAAAGATCAGAGTTAGCAGGAATGTATAATGGCATGGCTCAAAAAGATGTGGGAATGAGAACAGATATATTAGATGGATGTTTAAAGTCAGATGGAATTATAATGGCCATCAGAGCCTTATCTCCAGATATAATAGCTGTTGATGAAATTGGTGGAAAAAAAGATGCAGAAGCAATTCATGAGGCTCTAAGGGCAGGAATAAAACTTATGGCAACTGTTCATGGAAGTAGTTTAGAAGAAGTAAGAAACAAATCTAGTATAAGGGAATTATTTACAGAAAATATATTTGAACGATTTATTATACTAGATAGGTCTGATGGAGTTGGAACTATAAAGGAAATAGTAGATGGATATAGCTATAAGCCTATTTTTTTTAGAAAGAGTGATTTAAATGGGAGTTCTTAAATCAATATTATTATTGTTAATTTTTTTGACTTGCAGTATTATAGGCTATCTTTATGGAAAGAGCTTCTCATTAAGGCTGGAAAACCTAATAATTCTGGAGCAATGTATTAAGATTTTAGAAACTGAGGTGGTATATGGATTGACCCCTCTTCCAGAGGCGCTGTCCAATGTTCATAAAAAGGGAAAAGTTAAAGTATCTTATATATTTTCGGAAATTAAAAACGATTTAATTCAAAACAAGAGAGGAGGCGTATACGATAGTTTTTTATCTGTTGAAGACAAATTATATAACAATCTTAATTTTAAGAAAGAAGATGTAGAAACTTTTTTATCATTAGGCAGGGTTTTAGGTACATCCGATAGGACAGATCAACAGAAAAATTTTATATTAGTATCAAATCAAATAGCCACTCAAATATTTGAGGCAAGAGAAGAAAAAAATAAGAATGAAAAGTTATATAGAAATTTAGGAGTCATAACTGGTACAGCAATAATAATTTTACTGATATAGAGGAGGATAATCATGGATGTGGATTTAATCTTTAAAATAGCAGGATTGGGAATTCTAGTAGCAATAATACATACTTTACTTGATAAGTTTGGTAAAGAAGAATATGCATATATTGTAACTTTAGTAGGATTGGTATTTGCTTTTGGCATGGTAGTTAATTTAGTAAGTAAACTTTTCGACAATCTAAAAATATTGTTTAGATTATAGTGAGGAGAATCGTTATGGATATTTTCAAAGTAGTTGGTATTGGTATAATAGCTACCATTGCAATAGTAATACTTAAAAATGTAAAATCGGAATTTGCCTTATATATAAGTTTAATTACTGGTGTTATTATATTTACCATGATTTTAGGTGAATTGTCCTATGTAATAGAGACCTTAAATACTTTAGCTAGAAGAGTAAATATAGAATTTGCATATTTTTCTACAATTCTCAGAATAATTGGAATGGCTTATATAGTAGAATTTGGAGCACAACTATCTAGAGATGCAGGAGAAGAAGGTATAGCTATGAAGATAGAATTAGGTGGTAAAGTCATGATTATGGTTCTAGCGATACCCATTCTTCTTGCACTTATGGAATTGATTATAAAAATACTTCCTTAAAAGGTGAAACTTATGAAAAAAATTTATATTTTATTTATTTTATGTATGTTGATGTTTGGAAGCAATGTATATGCAGAAGAGTTAGATTTATTTATTATAGACGAACAAATAGACGCTTTAAATATTGGAGAACTAGAAAAAATAGTAGAAGATACCATAAAAGAAAATGAAATACTACCTCAATTTAATGTAAGAGAATTTTTAATAAATCTCGTAAAAGGAAATGTATCTTTAAGTCTTAAGGATATAGGAAAAGGGCTTTATCAAATATTCTTTAAAGAAATAAGAACATCTTTGATATTATTGGCTAAAATTTTAGTGATTACACTTATTTCTTCAATACTTACAAATCTCCAATCTACTTTTGAAAATACTTCTGTTTCTGAGTTGGCTAACTATATATCCTATGTTCTAATAGCGATTTTAGTAATTAGTAGTTTCAATCAAGTTATGGACTTAGCAAAGGGTACTATTGATAAGATGGTTGGATTTATGCAAGCTATTCTTCCAGTTTTACTTACATTACTTACAGCGGCTTCTGGACCTAATACCAAGATTTTATTTCATCCTATGATAATAATGACAGTAAATCTTATCGGTATTTTGATAAAAACTATAATTTTACCTTTAATATTTTTTTCGTTTATTATAAGTATTATAAGCAATATATCTAGCAGAGCAGAGTTTAGTAAATTATCTGAATTAGGTAGACAAGTAATAACTTTAATAATAACTGGTGCCTTAACTTTGTTCATAGGAATCATTACTATATATGGATTAGGTACCAAAATAGATGGAATAACCATAAGGACAGCTAAGTTTGCTATAGATAAATTTATTCCCATAGTGGGAGGATTTCTATCAGATGCTGTTGATGCAGTGGTAGGATGTTCTGCTATTCTTAAAAATGGACTTGGATTTATTGGACTTTTAGTCCTATTGTTTATATGTATACTACCTGTAATTAAGATTATAGTGCTTTTGTTTACCTATAAAATAATTACAGTTGTTATTCAGCCTATTGGTTCACCAAACTTAGTTGAGTTTTTTAATCAAGTTGGAAAATCACTGTTGCTTATTTTAGTTAGTTTAATTTCAACAGGAACAATGTTTTTTATTACTATAACTATTATTGTGGAAGCAGGTAATAGTTTACTAATGTTAAGGTAGGTGAAAGGATGAATATAATAACTTTTTTATCCTCTTGGCTAAAGGATATTGTAATACTTTTTATACTTATATCTATTGCAGAACTTGCAATGCCTAATGGAAATATGAAAAAGTATATCAATATGGTAATCGGTTTACTTATTATATTTACCATAGTAAGTCCTTTTGCAAAACTAATTAAAATGGATTTTAATTTAGATAAGGCGGTATTTAATTATTCACGGTCAAGTAACTCAAATGGAGAACCTAAAAATAATTTCTATGCTGAACAGGAAAAGCAAATAGAAAAAGTTTATAAAGAAAAAATATGTAGAGAAGTTACAGCACTAATTGAGGATAATACAGACCATAAAGTCCTAGATATTAAAGTTGATATACTGAATACAGAAGAACATTATGGGGAAATAGACAATTTAAATATTATTCTAGGAAATAAAGAAAACTCATCTAAGGATAAGATTTCCATAGATAATATAGTTCCTGTTGAGATAAATAAAAATCAAAACCATAAAAAGACATCAGAAGATGATTTTGAAAGTTTAAAAGAATTAATAGGAAACAGTTATTCAGTTAATAAGGACAAGATAAACATAAAAAATAATGAAAAGAGGAAGGATGAGTAGGATGAAAGAAATTCTCAATAAGATCAAGGAATATCTAGAAAAAAATAATAATAAAAAATTTATTAATAATTTATTCATAATATTACTGGTATCTGTCATATTTTTAATTGTAACCAATAATTTTTTAAGACCTAAAGAAGAAGGTATTGAAAATCCAAAAGAAAATACTAAGGAGGTATATAAATATGAATCTGAAGAAGATTATAGCAGTTATTTAGAAAAAAAATTAACTAATATTCTTACCAAATTAAATGGAGTAGGCAAAGTAAGTGTTATGGTAACTTTGGAGAACAGTATTGAAAAGGTCGCCGCTTCAAATACAACAAAGACTACAGAAGAAACCATAGAGAATGATTCAGAAGGAGGGACAAGGGAAATACACAGGGAAGATATAACCACTCAAGTAATGACTAGAGGCAGTGATGGATCGTTATTAGTAGTAAAAGAAATAAAACCTACTGTACAAGGAGTTATTGTAGTTGCAGAGGGGGCAGATGATCCTATATTAAAAGAGATGCTCTATGAGGCTGTAAAGACTGTCTTAGGCATAAAGGGAAATAAAGTTCAAGTATACTCAAGTAAATAAGGGGGAATAGCTATGTTTAAAATTAAAAGACCAGCAATTATCGGTTTATTAGTAGTATTATTGGTATTTACAGGATACTTAAATCACGAATTGACACAACAAGCTCAACGTAAATCATCAAGAGATTATCAAAACCATGAGTTAGCAGAAATGGCCAAGATGAACAAAGAAAATGATTTAGAAGAAGATACGACAGAAGTGGATTTAGAGAACCTAGATACAGTTGATTCAGCTGAAGTATCTAGTGATAGTGTTGATGTAATAGATTCAGCTAAAAATGATGAAAATGAAGCTTTAGAAACCATGTATACAGAAGGAAGTAAAGGGATTAAGAACTACTTTGTTGAATATAGATTATCTAGAGATAAATTAAGGGCTACTTTAGTAGATAGATTAGATCAAATTGTAAATAATGAAAAAACAGCAGAAAATATAAGAACGGATGCTCAAAAAGAAATAATTAAATTAGGAAACAATTCAGAGCAGGAACTTCAAATTGAAGGATTAATAAAAGGGAAAGGTTTTGAAGATGCAATAGTATTTTTAACAGATAAAGATATTAAAATAGTTGTATCAAAAGATGATCTAAATGAACAAGATATGGTAAAGATCTTAGACATAGTAAAATCGGAGACAGAATATAATGCTAATAATATTAAAATAATGAAAAAGCAATAGGAAATGTTTGTAAATAGGATAATCCTTTGATATAATAACTTTAAGAACTATAGTAGCAATGGAGGTGTTTGTTTTGAATGAGTTTTCAAATAATGAAAGTATTGAAAATGGAACAGTAAAAATCGCAGATGACGTAGTTGCAATTATTGCTGGAATAGCAGCTACAGAAGTAGAAGGTGTAGCAGGTATGAGTGGCGGTATTACTGGTGGCATTACTGAAATGTTAGGAATGAAAAATTTATCTAAGGGTGTTAAAGTAGAAGTTGGAGATGAAGAAGCAGCCATAGATTTATATATCATAGTAGAATATGGCTCAAATATTTCAGAACTAGGAAAGAAAGTGCAAGAAAATGTTAAGAATACATTGGAAACTATGACGGGGTTAAATATCATAGAAGTAAATGTAAATATTTTAGGTGTAAACTTTCCAAAAGAGCCTAAGATAGAAGCAGAAGCAAGAGTAAAGTAGTATTTTACCCTCTGATTATCAGAGGGTAATTTTAAATACTAGAAAGGAGATACCAATGAAGATAATTGATAGGTTTATTATTGCTTTATTTTCTTTATTTGTATTAGCATTATCTGTATTTTTAATCATAATTCCATTCAATATAAATGGTTTTTTTTCAATTCAAAATATGAATTATTTTATTTTGAGTATGCACAGAAACTATTATTATACTTTGTTTGGAATTCTTTTATTTATTGCCAGTATAAGAATTATATTTTCAGGATTTTCTAGAAAAGGTGTGGAAAGTAAAGGTGGTTCATATTTAATTACTAGAAATGATTTAGGTGAGATAATGATTTATTCTGCTACAATAGTTTCTCTTGTGGAAACTGCAGTTGAAAAATTTTCAGGTGTAAGTAATATAAAGATTGATGTAGAACTTATAGAAGGACAAGTTGGAATTAATCTTACAGGAGATGTATCTCCGGGAGTTAGTATTCCAGAGGTAACTAAAGAGTTACAATCTGTAGTTAAGGGATATATTGAAAATGCAACAGGAGCTAAAGTAAGTGAGATAAATGTAAAAACAAATAATGTATCAGTACCTACTAGAGCAATACGATAAAAATGAGGTGTGATATGATTAAACAAATATTAAGAGAACTTCTAGAGATTATCAATAATAATAGAGGAAAATTTTTTGGAGCCTTGGCAGGATTCTTAGTAGCTGTTTCAATTCTTATTATTGGTTTTTTTAAAACCTTGTTTATTTTTCTATGTACTTGTATAGGATATATTCTAGGAAGCAAATCATATAAAAAAATAGACTTTAGGGAAATACTAGAAAAGATACTTCCTCTAGGTGGTAGAAGTTAATAATTATAGTTTGAATTAATTAGGAGGAAAACATGGGAAGAAAACAAGCAAGAGAAGGAACTATGAAATTGCTTTATCAAATGTCAGTAAATGAAGATTTTTCTGATGAGGCTTTGGATGTTTATTTTACGGAATATACTTTTGATGAATCAGAAAAAGAGTATATACTAGATGCTATAAATCAGATAAAACAAAATGTAGATTCCATTGATAATTATATTGAAAAACATTTGGAAGGCTGGAATATCCATAGAATAGCCAAAGTTGATTTGGCAGTTTTAAGAATAGCTGTATATGAAATTATATATAGAAAAGATATTCCAGTTCAGGTATCCATTAATGAAGCCATTGAAACAGTAAAAAGATACAGTACTGAAGAATCTTTTAAATTTATAAATGGAGTTCTGGGAGGGCTAGTTCGTTCTATTAATAAAGAATAATTCTTAGGAGGTAGGTCATGGGACCTCTAAAGGTAAGTGAAGTTAATAACTATATTAAAAGAGTATTTTTATCTGATATGATTTTATCTTCTTTAAGTATAGAAGGAGAAATTTCTAACTTTAAACATCATTATAGCGGACATATGTATTTTAATCTTAAAGATGAAAAGGGAAAGATTAAATCAGTTATGTTCAAAAGTGATAATGAGAATTTAAAGGTTAAATTAGAAGAAGGCATGAAGATAATAGCAACAGGATATATCTCCCTATATGAAAAAGAGGGAGATTATCAATTTTACATTAGACATATTAAAGAAAGTGGTTTAGGAGATCTTTATAGGGAGTTTGAAGAATTAAAAAAGAAGCTAGAATCTGAAGGGCTATTTTCAGAAAGCAATAAAAAGAAAATACCTACTATGCCTAAAAAGATAGGTATAGTAACATCATCTACTGGTGCTGCCATTAGAGATATTATTACGGTAATCAAGAGAAGATTTCCACCTTGTAACATATTAATATATCCATCCTTAGTCCAAGGACCACAAGCTCCCAAGGAGATTTGTAAAGGTCTTAAATATTTAGATAGCAGGCAAGATATAGATTTAATAATTACAGGAAGAGGTGGTGGTTCCATAGAAGAGTTATTTGCCTTTAACGATGAATATGTAGCTAGAACTATCTACGATCTAGAAACCCCTATTATATCTGCCGTAGGTCATGAAACGGATTTCACCATAGCAGATTTTGTTGCAGATTTAAGAGCTCCCACACCTTCAGCTGCTGCAGAACTTGCTGTACCCAATATATGTAGTTTAAATAATGATCTACAAAATAAATATAATAGATTAATCAAAGGGATTTTACAAATTCTTGGACAGCATAAAGTAAGGATAAATCATTTAAATAAAAATTTAAAGTTTTTTAATCCAGTGAATCAGTTAAAAGATAAAAGACAGGAATTAGACAATTTATTTAAAGACTTAAATTATCTAGTGGAAAAGAACTTTATGAACAGGAAAAGTCAACTAGGAACCTTAAAAAATAGCCTAGATTTATTAAATCCATTATTAGCTTTAGATAGGGGTTACGGTATTTTAATGAATAAAGATGGAAAACTTATTAAATCCGTTGAAAATATCGTATTAAATGAAGAAATCGATATATTGCTAAAGGATGGACAAATAAATACAATAGTAAAAGCTATTGATAAAGGAGGATTAGCAGATGAAGAATAAAAATTTAGCTTATGAAGATGCTATTTCAAAATTAGAATCTATTTTAGAAGAATTAGAAGAAGATGGCTGTACCTTAGATGAATCCATTGATAAATTTAAAAAAGGTATAGAATTATATAATTACTGTAATAATTTATTATATAAGGCAGAAGGAGAAGTAAAGATTTTACTAGAAGATAAGGAAGGCAATATGTTAGATATTGAATTCCCTATGGAGGGATAGTTATGGATTTAAATAATGAGCTAAAAAGAATTAATTCTGTAATTGACATGGAATTTAAAAATATATTTAAAGACAAAGATGTTTATCAAAAAAGGATTATCGAGACAATAGATTATAGTTTATTTACTGGTGGTAAAAGACTAAGACCTATAATGGCTATTAAAAGCTATGAACTTTTTAAAGATGATATAGAGGAAATATTGCCTTATGCAGTAGCTATCGAAATGATACATACATATTCTTTGATACATGATGACCTACCATCAATGGATGATGATGATTTTAGAAGAGGGAAACCTACTAGTCATAAAGTATTTGGTGAAGCTATGGCAATTTTAGCAGGAGACGGTCTTTTGAATTTAGCTTTTGAAACCATGGCAGATCATATAGATAAAAAAGCTAAGACTATTGAAGATTATAAAAAATATACTAAAGCTTTTAAGGAAATAAGCGGGTATTCCGGAATATACGGTATGATAGGAGGACAAGTAGTTGATCTTCTAGCAACTCATAATACTATGTCTGAAGAAAAACTTCTATTTATGTATAAGACTAAGACTGCTGCCTTAATCCAGTCCGCTTTAGTAACAGGTGCTATTATTGGTGAGGCTTCAGATATTGAGGTAGAAGCTATGAGGGAATTTGGATTAAACCTTGGGTTAGCATATCAGATTAGAGATGATATTCTAGATATAAATCAGGATAAAATTATAAAAAAATTGACCTATTTATCATTTCATGATTTAGATAGAGCAAAAATAGCAGTGGAGGAATATAGTAATAAGGCAATGAATTCTTTAAAAGGATTAAACAATAGAAATACTGACTTCTTTGTGGCTTTAACTGAAGAACTAATAAGTCGTGATAAATAAGATTTGTTGAATTTGAATATTATTTATGCTATAATATTTTTAGCTTGAGTGGTACAGTATTCTAGTCAGTACAACTATTCTAGAGGGCGGGGCTAAAAATCCGTCGAAGGGCATATCGATGAAGTTCCTTGTTTCGGCTTGCGACGCCCAGTCGTGGGCTGTTGCTGGGAGTAAGAGGGATGGGGCGATCTGCAATGGCATGCAGGCGTTGACCCTACTCTCGTGGAGACATGATAATTTAGAATAAATAATCATGATAAACCTGCTATGTCTTGGGACAAATAGCAGAGTAGCCTGCCTTGAGTGAAGTATGGCGGATGATAAGTTCAATTTAAATTGTTGAAGGGCCCGATACATTTTAAATTCTGTTATCGAAACCTATTTTGCAAAAGAGGCTAAGGAATAGAATGGCTGTAGAGGAAAACTCCTAGACTGTTCCAAAAGAAGTAAGCTGTGGATTACAGTGCGGACTAAGTGGCAATCCAGTTCTATCTTTGGTGACAAGATTGTAATAGAATTAAAGGGAAACCGCTGTTATGGCGACAGACAGTTTTTATTAGGGAAATCCTGCTGGACCTAAAGCCGTAAGATTTACACAGTTTACTACCACTCTTAAAGCTGATAGCTTATGGCTATCAGCTTTTTGTATATACAAATGTATTTACATATAAGTAATTGGAGGTAGCATATGAATAAAAAAGAAGATGAAAAAACCTTTAGTAGTAGATATAATATAAAATGGGTTTTTCTTATAAGTATATGGACTTTTTTCATGTCTGGTACTATTTCAATAATTACTGAAAATCTAGTAAATAATTTAGATATTTTAATGGCCTTTTTTGTTCTAATTATAATAATGCTAATAGGTATTATATTTGATATTATTGGTATAGCCGTAACAACAGCCGAAGAGAAACCTTTTCATGCTATGGCAGCGAATAAAGTAGAAGAAGCTAAATTTTGTATAAAGCTTGTAAGAAGTGCAGGACAAGTTTCTAACTTTTGCAATGATGTTATAGGAGATATTTGTGGTATAGTCTCTGGAGCTGCTGGTACTACAATAATATACAAATTAATGTCAAGATATGATTTAATAAATGGAACAGTTTTTAGTATAATTATTACATCATTAGTTGCATCACTAACTGTAGGTGGTAAGGCGTTTGGTAAGTCTATAGCCTTGCTTAATTATGAAAAGATTATTTATGGTATAGCTAAGATATTAAATTTTATCAATAAACACTTAGGCATAGATATATTACCTAATAAAAGAAAAAATAAAAAGTGACTAATATGGAGAGATGATAAGTGAAAAAAAGAGCAGATATAATTCTTTATGAAAAGGGTTTAGTAGATTCACGAGAAAAGGGTAAAAGAGTAATAATGGAAGGTTCGGTTTTTGTTGGGAATCAGCGTATAGATAAACCAGGGGAAAAAATAGATGAAAATACAGAAATTACTATTAAAGAAAATCCGAATATATATGTAAGTCGTGGAGGATTGAAACTAGAAAAGGCTATAGAATTATTTGACTTGAATTTGGAAAACAAGGTTTGCATGGATATAGGGGCTTCTACTGGAGGATTTACGGACTGTATGTTAAAAAGCGGAGCATCTAAAAGCTTTGCTGTTGATGTAGGATATGGACAGTTAGATTGGAAACTAAGAAATGACTCAAGAGTAATAGTTATGGAAAGAACTAATATAAGAAATGTAACTAAGGAAGATATTAAAGAGGAAATTGACTTTATATCCATTGATGTATCTTTTATTTCTTTACGCTTGGTTTTACCTGTAGCTAAGAGTTTATTAAGCGAAAATGGAGAAATTATTGCATTGATAAAACCACAATTTGAAGCTGGTAGAGATAAGGTAGGTAAAAAAGGAATAATTAGAGATAAGGATATTCACTTTGAGGTGATAAAAACTGTAGCTGAATTTTCTAATGAACTTGGGTTAGGAGTTTCATGTCTTACTTATTCACCTATAACTGGAGCTACTGGAAATATTGAATTTCTAATATATTTAAAAAATAATATAAATGATGCTATTAAGGAAGAATTAATTGCCAAAGTTATTGAAGAAGCTCACAATACTCTTAGTTAAATATGATTTTAATCATTTGGGGGTTTTTATATGTTAGTTGAATTAAGTATTAAAAATTTTGCAATTATTGAGGACTTAAAAATAAATTTTACTAAGGGTTTAAATATTATTACAGGAGAAACAGGATCGGGAAAATCAATTTTAATTGAAGCCATAGGTATAATTTTAGGTTCAAGGTCCAGTCGAGATTTTATTCAATCTGGGAAGGAGAAAGCATTACTAGAAGGAGTATTCCATATAGAGAATCCATCTGTTATAAGACCTATATTAAACGAATACTCCATAGATATGGATGAGGACAATATATTGATTATCTCTAAAGAAATCTATTTGAATGGACCCAGTTTATCTAGAGTAAATGGAAGAAATATTACTTTAACTATGTTAAAAAATATAACAACAAAATTAGTAGATATTTTTGGACAACACGAACATCAATCTCTTTTAGATTCATCTAATCATCAATTATTAGTTGATTCTTTCGGAGATAAAGAATTATTTGAATTAAAATTCCAAATTAAAAATTATTATGAAGAATGGTTAAATGAAAAAAATAAATTAAAAAATCTTTCCATAAGTGGAAGTGAAAGAGATAGAGAAATAGATATATTAAAGTTTCAAATAGAAGAAATACTTGATATTGGATTAACTCCAGATGATGAAAGTAATATAGAAATAGAATATAAAAAACTATCAAATATCGAAGAGATAACTAAGCTTATGGAAGAAACATTACTTTGTATAGACAATGAAAACTTTGATTCTCCCAATATATCCACTTTAATAAATAGAAGTATTTCCGCTATGAATAGTGCAAAAAAGTTAGATGAGGAAATCATAGATTTTCATAAAAGACTTGTAGATATAAATTATGAATTTCAAGATTTATATAGGGAGATGCAAAAATATTTTGAGAATATTTTTATAGACTCAGAAAGATTAAGTTTTTTATATGAAAGAATCAATATGGTAAATAAATTGAAAAAAAAATACGGAAATACCCTAGATGAAATTTTAGCTTTTAAAGATAAGTCTCAAGAAAGGTTAGACGAACTTTTAAACTTTGAAAAAGAATTCGAACAAACAAATGCTAAAATAATTGAACTAGAAAAAAAACTAAAACTTATTTCTGAAAACTTAACAGAAAAAAGAAAAATAATATCTAGAAAATTGGAAACAGATATAAAAGATGAATTAAGCTTTTTAGGAATGACAAAAATAGATTTTAAAGTAAATTTTGAAAAAACTTCTACATTTACTTCTGAGGGAGAAGATAAAATAGAATTTCTTATATCTACAAATTTAGGAGAAGATTTAAAACCTTTATCAAAAATTGTATCTGGTGGAGAAATGTCTAGAATAATGTTAGCTTTTAAAAGCATTTTAGCTTTTTCTGATAAGATACCTACTATGATATTTGATGAAATAGATACGGGAATTTCAGGAAGAACTGCTCAAATTGTAGGAGAAAAAATTCATCAAATTTCAAATAATCATCAAGTAATATGTATATCACATTTGCCACAAATTACTGCATTAGCAGATAGCCATTTTGTTATAAATAAAATTACTTTAGAAAACAAAACTAGAACCATAGTAAATAAACTTTCAGATGAGGATAGAGTAAAAGAAATGGCTAGATTATTAGGTGGCATTGATTTAACAGATACTACTCTTAAACATGCGTATGAAATGATAGAAATGTCTAAAAAAATTAAAAGATCTAATTAATTCATTAAATTTTATAACACAAGCTTCTATATAAAATTTATTTACAGAAAGTATGTTTTTATAAAAGATAAAAGGTAGAATTTCTTATTCATTATAAAAAAAATATACAAATAAGATTCTCTAAAGACTTCCTTATAATATTTTCAAGGTAGTCTTTTTTATATGGAAAAACTTAAGTTAGTTGACATTTAAAAATTTTTTATTAGAGAATAATTAGTTTGAAAAAAGGCTAAATTATATATGAATTTAAAAGTTGGAGGTGAAGACGACTAAGCAAAATAGGAGAGTGATAGTTCTTGGGGAGATTAAAATTTGGCCATAAAATTCTAATTTCGATTCTAATATTATTTATTCTAAGTTTAAGTGTAAAAACTAACAAAATTTTATTTTATCCTTCTAATATAAATGTGGTAAAAGGAGAAAATAAAAGCCTAGATATATCATTTCCATTTTTTTTAAGTATTAACCATGAAAAAGAAAATGTAGTAGAGGCTAGTTTAAGTGCAGCTGAAAATATTGGATTGAAAAAGTCCTATAAATTAAATGGCTTAGATTCAGGAGAAGCAGAAATTCAATTAAAACTTTTAGGTTTTATACCTATAAAAAACTATAATATAAATGTAATTAATAGGCCTCATCTAATACCTGGAGGAAATGCTATTGGTGTCAGACTAAATACAAAAGGTGTATTAGTAGTGGCTGTAACTGATGTAATTGATGTTAATGGAGAAAGAAAGAGTCCAGCTAAAGATGCAGGTTTAAAAGTAGGAGACAGTATTTTAGAGATAAATGGAACAAAAGTTACAGATGCACAGCATGTAGTTAATGTTCTAAATGATTTAAAAGATACTACAGTAGAAATACTTGTACAAAGAAATAAAGCAGAGTTTTTGACAAAATCAATACCTGTTAAAAGTATCCAAGATAATTGTTATAGATTAGGAATTTGGGTAAGAGATAAAACTTCAGGTATAGGAACATTGACTTACTATAACAAAGAAACTAATGAATTTGGAGCATTAGGTCATGGAATTGTAGACACAGATACAGGAGGTTTGCTATCTGTAGAAAAAGGTAAAATAATGAATGCTAAAATATCGAAGATTGAACAGGGTAAAAAAGGAACTCCTGGGGAAATTAGAGGAGTATTTTATGAAACCAAAAACCTGTTAGGAGATATATCAATAAATAGTCCTTATGGTATATATGGAACTATAAATGAAGAAAACTTAAATTTCAATCTTAGTGAACCTATACCAATTGGATTTAAAGAAGAAGTAAAAGAAGGAAAAGCATATATATTAAGTACAGTTGATGATAATAAAGTAGAAAAATTTGAAATTGAAATAACTAAAATACAGCAGCAATCAAAAGCTGATCAAAAAAGCATGATTGTTAAGATTACTGATTCAAGACTTTTAGATAAAACTGGTGGAATAGTACAGGGAATGAGTGGAAGTCCTATAATTCAAGATGATAAACTAATTGGAGCTATTACTCATGTTTTTGTAAATGATCCCACTAAAGGTTATGGAATATATATTGAATGGATGTTAGAACAAACAAATAAGCCTTAAAGGCTTATTTGTTTAAATTTTTTTGAAAAAAAGAAGGAGTTTTTGTAAATTTGTCGAATTAGTATATTATGTTGCTATAAATTTCACGAAACAGGGGGATAAAATATGAGCAAAATAAAAGTTGTAATAGCAGATGATAATAGGGAGTTTAGTGACATTTTAACTCGCTTTATATCATCATATGATGATTTTCAAGTAGTGGGTACGGCAAAGGATGGAATAGAAGCTTTAGAGGTTATAGAGAGAGAAAATCCAGAGGTATTAATATTAGATATAATTATGCCTCATTTAGATGGGTTAGAGGTACTAGAGAGATTAAGAGAGTCCAGTTCATTTAATTCTAATAGACAACCAAAGGTAATCGTATTATCAGCAGTAGGACAAGATAAAATAACTCAAAGGGCTATAGAATTAGGGGCACACTATTATGTAGTAAAGCCTTTTGATTTTCAGGTATTTATAAAGAGATTAAAACAAGTTGTAGGAATTGACAATACTATTATATATTCTAAAGAAACAACTGAATCCTATATGAGCAATGTACCTAATATACCTAGTAAAATTAATATTGCTGGTGAAAAAAACTTAGAAGCAAAAATAACTAAAATAATACATGAAATAGGAATTCCTGCACATATAAAGGGATATTTATATTTGAGAGAGGCTATTTTTATGGTAATAGAGGATATGGACTTTTTAGGTGCTATAACCAAGGAATTGTATCCTAACATTGCAATTAAATTTAATACAACTCCTTCTAGGGTAGAAAGGGCAATTAGACACGCTATTGAAGTAGCTTGGACTAGAGGGAAAATAGATACTATAAATAGGCTATTTGGTTATACTGTAAGCAATAACAAAGGGAAACCAACAAATAGTGAGTTTATAGCACTCATCGCCGATAAGTTAAGATTAGAACAAGAAGGATTATCCTCAAGCTTTTAATTAAAGACACTCTTCAAATTTTCTTTAGAAGAGTGTCTTTAAAATTAATTATAATTAAGCTAATAATATGATATAATATATTGTATTTTGTCAATAATAGTATATACATTGTTCGGAGGTAGTTTATGTATATAAAAGGAATTATAAAAAAAGATAAGAAAACGAAAAATCTAGTAAATAGATTAGAAAGTAAAGACATTGCAGTTATATCTCATAAAGATTTAGACGAAATAGCCGCTTTATCTTTAGTAGATAAGAAAGTTTCCTGTATAATTAATACAGAGAAAACCATAAGTGGAAAATATCCAAATAGGGGACCAGCAATTTTAATGGAAAAAGAAATACCAATATTTGAAGTTGAAAATGAATATATATTTGAAAAAGTTAAAGAAGGAGATTTTATTGAAATCATTGATGAATCCATAATTTTTATGGGAAAAGAAATAGGAAAGTGCACATATATTAGTCCTAGTATGATTGAAGAATTAACAAAATTAGGTTATGATAATATAGAAAGAGAATTAGATGCTTTTATTGAAAATACATTAGAATATGCAAAAAAGGAGAAAAGCTTAGTTACTGGTAATATTAAAATCCCTGAAGTTAATACTGATATAAATGAAAGACATGCATTAGTTGTAGTAAGAGGCAAGGATTATAAGGTAGATCTAATTACGATAAAATCTTATATAGAGGATGTAAAACCAGTTTTAATTGGTGTAGATGGTGGAGGAGATGCTTTACTTGAATTTGGATTTACTCCAGACATTATAATTGGTGATATGGATAGTGTATCAGATAAAGCCTTATTGATGGCCAAAGATGTGGTAGTACATGCCTATGCCAATGGAAAGGCTCCAGGTTTAGATAGAGTAAGGTCCATAGGCATAGAACCTAAAATCTTTACATTACCAGGAACCAGTGAGGATATAGCTTTGCTTTTAGCATATGAAAAAGGTGCTGATTTAATTGTAGCAGTAGGAACTCATACAAATATGATTGATTTTTTAGAAAAAGGAAGAAAAGGTATGTCTAGTACGTTTTTAGTAAGGCTTAAAGTTGGTGGAAAGTTGGTAGACGCCAGAGGTGTAAATAAACTTTATACTTCTACATTTAAACCTAAGTATCTATGGTTCATTGTAGTGGCAGCTCTCATTCCTATATCTATCTTAATTCTTATAAATCCTATTACTAGAAGCTTTTTAACATTACTGAAAATTAAACTAAGACTATTTTTAGGTCACTAAGGAGGTAAGATATGTTACCTAGTATGCGATTTTATATAATCTCTATTGTTTCTATTTTTATAGCACTGGGTATAGGAATATTTATTGGATTTACCATTGATACTCAAGATTTTATAACTGAGCAAAAGGATATAATAGGAGAAATAGTAGAATCACAATTTGAAACTTTAATTACAGAAAACAAAGAACTTAAATTAAATGAAGAACAATTAGAATTAGAAATTGGATATAAAGATGAATATATTGATTCTAGTTATGGATATTTAATAAAAGATAAATTAAAAGGATTAAATATAGGAATCATAGGAACCAATGAAGATTACGTTACGTCTGGAATAGGTCGGGATTTGGAATTAGCAGGTGCTAAAGTAATAAATGTTACTACATTAAATAATATTATGACCAATAAAGAGGATTTAAATGATTTATATAAGAGTTTAGAACTAAATATATCTAAGAATCCAGTTGAATCTACAGCAACTATAATAGCAGAATCCATAATAACAGGAAAAACAAATCATATATTTGATGACTTGGAGAGATGGGGGTTCATAGAAACTATTGGTAATTATGAAGAAAGTGTAGATTATATTATTATATGTGGAGGAAGTTTAATTGAATCCCCTAAGAGGATAAATCAGCTAGACAGATATATTGTTGAAACAGCTAAAAAATACAATATACCAATATTAGGTGTAGAAAAATCTAATGTTAATTATTCCTATATGCCTGGATACAAAGACTTGGGAATTTCTACAGTAGATAATGTAGATATGACCATAGGCAAAGTAGCAATGATATTTGCCATAGATGGAATGGGTGGACATTATGGAATTAAAAACATTTCAGAAAGTATAATTCCTCATTTTCGTGATGCAGTTGAAGAATGAATAGGAGAGATAATATGGAGGAAAAAGGTAGACTCGTATGTGTAGTTCCTGTTTATAATGAGTCAGATTTAATTGTAAATACAATAGAAAGCTTAAAGAAAATAGACTTAATTGATGAAATTATTGTGGTAAATGATGGTTCACAAGACAATACATTAGAAGTAATCAATTCTCTTGATGTATCTGTAATTAACTTAGAAAAAAATTGTGGCAAAGGCTATGCAATGAGAAAAGCAATAGAGACTTTAAAATATGATTATATTGCATTTATTGATGGAGATTTAGGGGAATCTAGTATTCAAACAGAAAAATTAATTTTACCCGTAATAAATGGGGAGGCGGATGTATCTATAGCTAAATTTTCAGATAGAAGTACAATGACTAATACTAAAGGTGGATTTGGTATAGTAAAGAGATTTGCAAAAAGTGGAATTTATTTTTTTACTAAAAAAGAAATAGATACATCTTTATCTGGACAAAGAGTATATAAAAAGCAAGTTATAGAGAAAATGAACTATATACCAGATAGATATGGTATAGAAGTGGCAATGACTATTCAAGCTATAAATAACGGTTTTTCAATAATGGAAGTACCAGTAACTATGAATCATAGGTATAGTCAAAGAAATTTACAGGGCTTTATTCATAGGGGAAAACAATTTATGGATATATTAAAGACATTTATAGTAATGTATTTTAGAGGGTGATAATATGATGATAATTAGTTTTGCTATATCTATTATTTTATCTTGTATTGGACTGCCAATGATTAAGGATTTGCTATTGAATGCAAATGTGGTTTGTGAAAACTATGAATCAAAAACTATACCAATATCCATGGGTCTTTTATTTATATTTGTTCAAGTAGCCACATTGGGAACTATGGAAATATTATTTGATTTTAATAGTAATTTTAATTTAGTGTATCTTTTAGGAATAAGCTTTATTGGATTAATAGGACTATTAGATGATTTAATAGGAGAAAAAAAAATAAAGGGATTAAAAGGACATATAAAATCTTTTTTTAAAGGAGTTCTTACAACAGGGGCAATTAAAGCTTTTTTAGGATTTTTTATTGCCTTGGTAGTCAGTTCTTCTATTTCTCATACATTAGTTGACTTTATTATTAATTCATTATTAATTGGTTTATTTACTAATTTTATTAATTTATTTGATTTACGTCCTGGCAGGGCAACTAAGGTTTTTTTAATTATTTCCATATTATTATTTTTAACTAGCTTTAAAAATGAGAATACATATATTTTATTTTCATTTTGGGGCATACTTATACCTTATATAGGATTAGATTTAAAAGCTAAAGCAATGATGGGCGATGTAGGTTCTAATGCTTTAGGATTTACATTAGGTATATATACTGCATCATATTTCAATACTATGACTAGAGGAATAATTTTATTGATACTGATTATTTTTCATATTATGGCTGAAAAGGTATCTTTCTCTAAAGTTATTGACAGCAATAGATTTCTGAAGTTTTTAGACAATATAGGAAGGTAGTGAAATAGTTTGATTAATTATAGAAGTGGAATTGTAAAATCCATAATTAATGATGAAAAAGATATAACCATAGTTAATGTTAATGTTGAGGGTAAAGTATGTAAAGCTGTAAATTACAAGGATTTTACAGGTGAAGTTAATGTAGAAGATGAAGTTGTATTAAATACTACAGCAGTCGATCTATGTCTAGGTACAGGGGGGTGCCACTTTATTATATATAATCATAGAAATAAAGTAATGGAATCTAAAGGGCCAGGACATATAATGAAATTAAGATATACTCCTTATCAAATGAGTTGTTTAGTAACAGAGGAGGAAGATAGTCCCTATCATAATATATTTAATGACTTTAAATCGTTAGATAATCATGTATTTGTTGTATCCACTCTACATAGCATGGTTGCACCTATTGCTGCTATGATTAAATATATAAATAAAGATTTGAATATTAACTACATTATGACAGATGGTGGAGCATTACCAATAGCATTTAGCAACACTATCCGTGATTTAAAGCATAAGGAAATACTGAATAAGACAATAACTGTAGGACACGCATTTGGTGGAGATTTAGAGACTATAAATATATATACAGGTTTAATAGCTGCTAAGGAAATACTAAAAGGAGATATAACAATAATATCTATGGGTCCTGGAATTGTAGGAAGTGGTACGAAATATGGATTTACAGGTATGGAGCAAGGTTATATAGTTGATGCTATAAATAATCTAGGAGGATTAGCGGTTGCTGTACCTAGAATAAGCTTTAAAGATTTAAGAGAAAGACATAAAGGTATTAGTCATCATACTATTACAGTTTTGTCTCAGATTACTAATACTAGAGCAAATATAGTTTTACCTTATTTAGAAAAAGAAAAAGAAGATTATATTATAAATCAAATAAGCAAAGCAAAAATTCAGGAAAAACATAATATCATATTCCAAAATGGGGAAAAGATTCAGAAAGCAATGGATAAGTTTAATTTAAAAACAAGTTCTATGGGAAGAACAATAGAAGATGATAAAGATTATTTTATTAGTTTAGGTTCTGTAGGACAATATGTAACAAGTCTATTTTAATAGAGGAGGATATTTATGATATTTGAAGAAAAAACTATGAAATCAGACAAATTATATGAGGGGAAAATACTTAATTTAAGAGTAGATACCGTAGAAATACCAGATAAAAAATATTCTAAAAGAGAGATTATTGAGCATCCAGGGGGAGTAGCAATAGTAACTTTAACTGATGATAACTCTATTATTCTTGTAAAACAATATAGAAAAGCAGTTGAGAAATTCTTGCTTGAAATTCCTGCTGGTAAATTAGAAGTAAATGAAGAACCAAGGGAAACAGCCGTAAGAGAACTAAAAGAAGAAACAGGATTAGAGGCTCAAAAAATAGAATATATAACAGAATTCTATACATCTCCTGGGTTTTGTAATGAAAAAATATATTTATTTTTAGCTACAGATTTAATGGAAGGAGAACCTAATCCAGATACTGGTGAATTTATTGAAATTGTAAAGTATAGTATGGATGAAGTTGTTAAGATGGTTGATAGAGGTGAAATAATAGATAGTAAAACCATAATAGGTATTAACTTTGCAAAAAAATATTTAGACAAAAAACAATAAGTGATATTATTCTCCCTTTTAGCATAATAATGTATAAGGCTTGTATACAAAGGGGGAAAATAAATTGTTATCTGTAAGAATTAGAAATTTAAGCAAAAGACATTTTCAATCTAATTTTAGTGTATATTTTATTTTAACTATTTGTTTTATATTAGGTATAATTGCTGGGGCATTTTTAATTAACAGACTGAATTATGAAGAAAGTTTAAAGTTTGCTAACTATTTTAGCTGGATTTTTGAGTATATACAAGTAGGAAACTCTAAATCAATAAATATATTTAAATCATCTTTATTCTCCAATACAAAGATGATATTAATCATTTGGTTTTCAAGTCTAATTAGCATAGGAGTATTAATTATACCATTAATTGTTTCTTTAAAAGGTATAACCATAGGAGTGACAGTTGGTTTTCTAGTTAAAAAATTTGGAATGAAAGGTTTTATATTTGCATCATCAGGTCTTTTGCCTCATTATTTAATAATTATACCTGGATTTTTGGCAATAGGTGCATTAGGAATAACTCATTCACTCTATAGTACAAAAAATAAAAAAGGTAAAGTCAATAATAATATGATAGACTATTCAATTTTAATTTTATTGTTTTTTATAATTATTATATTGGGAGTTTTAATAGAAGGATTCTTTACTCCTTATTTATTGAATTTAATTCAATTTAAATTATAGCTTTTAAAATCACTACAAAGGAGAAGTAAAATGTCAGACAGGATTATGATAGATTATTTAGATTATATAAAAGAAGAAAAGAAATTGAGAAAAAATACATTAGAAGCATATAGCAGAGATATTTTACAATTCAGGGAGTATCTATTAGAACATGAAATCAAAGGATATGAAGATACAAACAAAACCATTATTATTACATATCTAATGAGTTTACAGAAAGAAGGTAAAGCTACATCTACAATATCCAGAAGTTTAGCTTCCATTAGATGTTTCTTTCAATTTTTATTAAATAATAATATAGTCAAAGAGGATCCAACATTAAATTTAAAATCACCAAAGACAGAAAAAAAAATACCTTCTATTTTAACTATTGATGAAGTCAATCTTTTATTATCTCAGCCTAAGTCAAAGAATTTTAAAGAAACTAGGGACAAGGCAATGCTTGAATTGTTATATGCTACTGGTCTTAGGGTTTCAGAGATAATTTCAATTAATATTAATGATATAGATTTAGAGTTAGGACTACTTGCTGTAAAAGAAAATGATGATAATCATAGAGTAATACCTATTGGTACTTTGGCATTGGAGGCATTAAATAGCTACATTTCCATATATAGACCTAAAGATAAAAGTGATGAAGAACCACTTTTTATAAATTATAGCGGTAATAGATTGAGTAGACAAGGATTTTGGAAAATAATAAAACAATATACTAAAAAAGCTAATATAGATAAGATCATAACTCCTCATACCTTGAGACATTCCTTTGCAGTACATTTAATAGAGAACGGCGCAGATATTAAGACGGTTCAGGAAATTTTAGGACACTCTGATATATCTACAACACATATATATTCATTTGCATCTAATGATGAAGAGTTAAGAGAAGTATATAAAAAATCACATCCAAGAGCATAGGAGGAAAAGAAATGGAATACATAAATAAAATAAAAGAGGCAGTTACGTTTATAGCATCAAAAACTACAGATTTACCTAAAGTTGGATTAGTGTTAGGCTCAGGACTAGGAAGTCTGGCAGATAAAATCGAAAATCCTACTATAATTAAATATACAGATATACCTAATTTTCCTAAGTCAACTGTAGAAGGCCATGCTGGACAGTTAGTAATAGGAAAACTATCAGGTAAAGTAGTTGTTGCCATGCAGGGTAGGTTTCACTATTATGAAGGATATCCACTAAAAGATGTTACTTTTCCCATTAGAGTAATGACTAGCTTAGGTGTAGAAAGTCTTATAGTAACTAATGCAGCAGGTGGTGTAAATACAGAGTTTACTCCAGGAGACTTGATGATAATTACAGACCATATTAATTTTACAGGACAAAATCCATTAATCGGTGAAAATTTAAATGATTTAGGTCCTAGATTTGTTGATATGTCGAAACCATATAATAGAGAATATATTAAAATGACTAAAGAAATAGGAGAAAAACTAGGATTAAACTTAAAGGAAGGGGTTTATATGTGGTTTACAGGGCCTACATATGAAACACCGGCAGAAGTAAAACTGGCTAGAATTGTAGGTGCTGATGCAGTTGGTATGTCCACTGTTCCAGAAGTAATAATTGCTAATCACGAGAATATTAAAGTTTTAGGAATATCCTGTATAACTAATATGGCATCTGGAATATTAGACCAGCCCCTTAATCATGAAGAAGTAGTAGAGACTTCCAATAAAGTAAAGAACAATTTTGAAAGACTATTAATAGAAATAATTAATAATATATAATAGGAGTTGAGCTTATGAGAATCTATGATATTATTAAGAAAAAAAGAGATGGTTACTCTTTAAGTACTGAAGAAATTAATTATTTTGTTGAAAATTATACAAATGGAAATATTCCAGATTATCAGGCGTCAGCTTTATTAATGGCTATTTATTTTAACAAAATGGATAAAAGAGAAACTTTAGATTTAACAAAGGCTATGATTAATTCAGGAGACACATTTGATTTATCTAATATAAATGGTATAAAGGTAGATAAGCATTCTACTGGAGGAGTAGGAGATAGTGTAACATTGATATTAGGGCCTATGATTGCAGCCTGTGGTGTTCCCTTTGTAAAAATGTCTGGTAGAGGATTGGGGCATACTGGTGGTACTTTAGATAAATTAGAGTCTATTAAGAATTTTAAAGTTGAATTAAGTAATGATGAATTTGTGAGAAACACCAATGATATTAATATTTCTATTTGTAGCCAGACGGGAAATATTACTCCAGCAGATAAAAAATTATATGCTTTAAGAGATGTTACGGCTACAGTTGAAAATCTGTCTTTAATAGCTGGAAGTATTATGAGTAAAAAACTTGCTATAGAGTCAGATGCCATAATCTTAGATGTAAAAGTTGGTTCTGGAGCATTTATGAAAAATATAGATGATGCTATTTCTCTAGCAAATGAAATGGTTGATATTGGGAATTCTTATGGTAGAAAGACCATAGCCATAGTTACAAATATGGATGAGCCTTTAGGTAAAGCCATAGGAAATGCTTTGGAAGTAAAAGAGGCAATAGAAACTTTACAGGGTAATGGACCAAATGATTTGTACGAGCTTTGCTTAAAATTAGGTTCTAAACTCCTGCTTCTTGCTAAAAAAGTGGACAAAGAAGAAGATGGAAGAAATATGTTAATAAATGTTATAAAATCAGGTAAAGCCTATGAGAAATTAATAGAGCTAGTACAACATCAAGGAGGGGACATTTCCTATGTGAAAGATACTGATTTGCTTCCAAAGGCTAAGTATATAGTCGAAGTTAAATCGAAGGTGGAAGGATATGTTAAATCTATTGATGCAGAAGAAATTGGCAAAGCTGCCTTATATTTAGGAGCAGGAAGGGAAACCATAGAATCTAAACTGGATTTAGCTGTAGGTATTGTTTTAAATAAAAAGGTAGATGATAAGGTAGAGTTAGGTGAAGTCTTAGCTTATATTCATTTAAATAATATGGAGAAAGCCGAAGAAGTAGAGAGGAGGCTACATGAAATATATTTGATTGGTGATAAAAATAATGCTAAAAAACAATTAATTTATAAAGAAATAGAATAGATTATTTCCAATTAATGTAAAGAACTTAGACATTGCATAAGTAAAGATTTTGTGGTTAATATAAAAGCAAACATATGAAATGGAGGTAATAGCTTGAAAAAGAAACTTATATCCGCCATATTATTGCTTTTAATTTTAATCACTTCTATTCCATCAGAAATATATGCAGTAGAGGATTTAAAGATTAATGCTAAATCAGCAGTACTTATGGACATTAATACTGGTGCTGTTCTTTATAAATTAAATGAAGATGAAAAATTGGCTCCAGCTAGTATAACTAAAATAATGACTATGGTACTGGGTATGGAAGCTTTAAGCAAAGGTAAAATTACTCTGGACGATAAAGTAATGGTAAGTGAGTATGCAGCAGGAATGGGTGGTTCTCAAGTATTTCTAGAAGCAGGAGAAACTCAAACTGTGGAAAATTTATTTAAGGCTATTGTAATAAGGTCTGCAAATGATGCTTCAGTAGCTTTAGCTGAACATATATCGGGTTCAGAAGATATATTTGTAAAGATGATGAACCAAAAAGCTAATGAATTAGGTATGCGAAATACTCAATTTTATAATTGTAGTGGATTACCTCATAATGAGCATCATACTTCTGCATATGATGTAGCTTTAATGTCTAAGGAATTGTTAAAGTACGAAAAAGTTCACGAATGGTTGACTATTTATATGGAAGATTTAACTGTAGGAAAAAATAAAAACAGTATACAGACCATGGTAAATACCAATAGATTAATTAAAGAATACGATGGAACTACTGGTGTAAAAACTGGTTCTACAAATGAAGCAGGTTTCTGTGTATCTGGATCTGCAAAGAAAGGTAATTTAGAATTAGTAGCAGTAGTTATGGGAGCTACTGATTCAAAGACTAGATTTAATGAAGCTAAAAGAATGTTAGATTATGGATTTGCAAACTATGATTCTGCTGAGATTGGTAAGAAGGGAGATATTTTGGCCACAATACCTGTAGAAAAAGGTAAGTTACAAGAAGTGGATATAATGCTTTCCAAAGATTCTTATGTACTATTACCAAAAGGTAAGAAAGGTAATATTGAAAAGGAGACTGTCTTACCAGATATACTACATGCACCTATATTAGCAGGGGATGAAATAGGAGAATTAATAATCAAAATAGATGGAAAAGAAATGGATAGGATAAAATTAGTTTCTAAATCTGATGTAGAAAAGGCAAATTTAGTTAATATTTTAAATAAATTTATAAATAATTATTTAAAGGGAAGATAATTATTTGATATAAAGATTTTTTATACAACCTCGACTTTATTGAGTCGAGGTTGTATAATGTTATAATATAGATTAATAGAAAGAAAGGTGTTAATAATGGATATGATTTATAATTTACCAGGTCTTTTTACTGCTATTATATTCCATGAACTAGCTCATGGATTGATGGCTTATAAATTAGGGGATTCTACAGCAAAGGATGCAGGGAGATTAACCTTAAATCCTTTAAAACATCTTGATTTAACAGGATTCATTTTTCTACTTTTATTTAGATTTGGATGGGCCAAGCCTGTTCCTATAAATTCTTTTAATTTTAAGAATAGAAAACTAGGTACTATAATGGTTTCTTTAGCGGGTCCTATATCTAATTTTATAATAGCTTTTATTGTTGGATTTATTTTATCTTTAGATTTGATTACCAATGCCATAGTATTTGAAATATTATTTATAACTCTATGGTATAATATTATGCTAGGTGTGTTTAATTTACTTCCTTTTCCACCTTTAGACGGCTCAAAGATAGTTGCATCTTTACTTCCTAAAAAATTAGAATATTATTTCTATAAATATGAGAGATATTTCTATTTAATTCTTATTATTTTAATAGCTACTAATACTGTAGATAAGTTAATGAGACCTATTATAGATGCAGTATTAAATTTATTAATCTTTATAGTAGGATGGTAAAGTAGATGGATTACAAAATAGTAATAGATGCTTTTGAAGGTCCTATGGATTTATTAATTCATCTTATTGATAAGGCGGAAATAGATATATACGATATACCTATTAGTCTCATAGCAGAACAATTTGTAGAATATATTCGTCAAATGGAAGAATTGAATTTAGAAGTAACAGGCGAATTTTTAGTAATGGCAGCTACGCTTTTAGAAATAAAATCTAAATTATTACTTCCAAACAAAACTACTTCGGAAGATATGCAGTTAGAACTTGAAGAAGTAGATCCTAGGGTAGAGTTAGTCAGAAAGCTAGTAGAATATAAAAAATATAAAAATGCAGCAAATGAATTAAAAACTTTAGAAAATATATATTCTAAAGTTTATTATAAGCCAAAAGAAGATTTAATAGAGTTGGAAAGTGAAGACTTTCAACTGGAAGGTTTAAATATAGAAGTATTACTAAAATCCATAAATAATATTATTAAGAAAAGAAATAAGACTACATTAAGTCTAGACATTGGAGAGATTCAAAGGGAAGAATATACATTAGAAGAGTGTATGGAAAGTATAAAAAGTAATATAGTAGTAGGAGGAGTATTAAAATTTAGTTCTTTAATTGATGAAGATAGTACTAAAAATCAAATAATAACTTATTTTTTATCTGTACTTGAATTAATTAGACTTAAGTATATAAATGTATTTCAAGAGGAGGATTTTTCTGACTTAGTCATTAGTAGAAGAATAGAAAAGGAGTAATATGTATGGATTCTAAAGAGCTTAAATCAATTATTGAGGCATTATTATTTACTTGGGGTGATCCTCTGGAGATTAAAGACATAGCTTCAATTTTAGAATTAGATAAAGAAGAAGTGGGTACTATTATGAGTGAAATGATAGATGAATTCGATTATAATATGAGAGGGTTGAAAATAATAAAAGTAAATGATTCCTATCAGTTGGGAACAAGACCTGAACATTTTTCATGGATAAAAAAATTATCTAGTCCTAAGGTAGTAAAAAATTTATCTAACGCTGCCTTAGAAACATTATCTATTATAGCTTATAGACAGCCCATTATTAAATCCGATATAGAAGCCATAAGAGGTGTAAGATGTGATAAGGCAATAGAAACATTGACGGACAGGGAATTAATAGAAGAAATTGGAAGACTTGAACGAGTAGGACGTCCAATATTATATGGAACTACAGATGTTTTTTTAAGAACTTTTGGATTGGAAGGTTTGGAAAACTTACCACCATTAAATGAACTTATTGATGATTTTGATAGTAGAGAAGGTGAAAAATAATACTAAAACTTAGTATTATTTTTCTTTTTTGGGAAATATTACATAGTGACCTTAAAAGGATGTGATTAAATGCTATATGTTATATTTTTATTGTTTTTATTTGTAATTTTATTTATTATGCCATTAAAAGTTAATATATACTATGAGTTTACTGATGAATCAAAATATAAAATAATTATTACATATTTATTCGGACTTATAAAAAAAGAAATTGATTCAACTAAAAAGGAGGAAACTAAATATAAAAATAGAAAAATCAAATTTAAAATAAATCCTAAAGATTATATATATTATATGATTCATAGTGGTAATGTAAAAAAAATACATTTTAAGATGAATATTGGATTTAAAGATCCCAGTTTACTAGGTATGTCTATTGGAATTATTTGGGCGATAGTCAATGGATGTTTTGCTTATATCTTCAGAAATAAAAATATAGATAAAATTAAAGAAAAAAGTATACAGGTAAATCCTATTTTTGATGCAGATGTATTTGAAATATTTTTTTTATGTATAATTAATGTAAAATTGGTTTATATTATTATTGCATACATTAGAATTTTAAAAGAAAGAAAAGAAGGTGGAGATAGTGTTGCCAGAACATCCAATAGAAGGCTTAATGAAAACTACAATGAATAATCTAAAAGAAATGGTAGATGTAAATACTATAGTAGGTGAAGCAGTCCATGCAGCAGATGGGTCTGTAATAATACCTGTATCTAAAATTTCCTTTGGATTCGCATCGGGTGGTAGTGAGTTTAATAGAGGAAAAAATAATGGACAGGAAGAAAAACTGCCCTTTGGTGGTGGAAGTGGAGCAGGAGTTGCAGTATCCCCTGTAGGATTTATTGTAGTTGGCAATGAACAAATAAAGTTATTGACAGTAGATGAAGGTAGTAGCGCTTTAACAAATCTATTTGGATTTGTTGAAAAAATGACTGATAACTTACAGAAATCATTTACTAGTAAAAATGATACTATGAATACAGAGGGAACTGCCAATACTACTGAAATGAAGTAAAGGTTTATAAATAATTTTCCATAGGAGCAGGATGAATATCTTGCTTCTTTTAAATTATTTATATTTAAGGAGGGTATTATATGAAGAAAAGAATATATCTTATTATAATTGTAATGATTATTTTAAGCTGGAATATAGCCTATGGTGAGGACCTAAATTTAAGTGGAGAATCATATATTTTAATAGATGCTGAAACAGGAAGAGTTTTATATGAAAGAAATGCACATAAAAAGATGCCCATGGCAAGTACTACAAAGATAATGACTGCTTTAGTTGCCTTAGAAAATGGAAAGCTAGACGATAAAATAGCAGCTAAAGGCGAATGTATTGGAGTAGAAGGATCCAGTATATATTTAAGAGAAGGGGAAGTTCTTTCATTAAAAGACATGCTTTATGGTCTAATGTTAAGATCAGGCAATGATTCATCTGTGGCAATTGCTAATTATATTGGAGGTTCTTTAGAAGGATTTGTATCTTTAATGAATAAAAAAGCACAATCCATAGGAGCAGTAAATACTAATTTTGCTAACCCACATGGTTTACATGATGATTCACATTATTCCACAGCATATGATTTGGCATTAATAACAAAAGAAGCATTTTCTTATGAAGAATTTGGTAATATAGTAAAGTCTAAATCCTATACTGCAGATAGGGAGGAGAACAATTATTTTTACAATAAGAATAAAACTCTTTGGGAATATAATGGGGGGGATGGAGTAAAAACTGGATATACCATGAGATCAGGTAGGTGTTTAGTTTCATCTGCCACGAGAAATGGTATGCATCTTATAGCTGTATCTCTAAATGCAAGTAATTGGTTTAATGATAATTATAAACTATTAGATTATGGATTCAATAATTATAACAGACAATTTGTATATGATAGCAATCAATTCATTAAAAAAATTTATGTTTTAAATGGAAATAAGGAATATCTCAACTTAGTAACTGAAAACAGTTTGTTTTATCCTTTTAAAGAGGGAGAAAGAGAAAATATAAAACTTAGTATTGACGTACCTGATACTATAGAAGCACCTATAGAAAAGGGAGATAAAATAGGTTATATTTATACTTATCTTGATGGGAAATTAATACACGAAGGTAGTTTAATAGCAAAATCCACTATAAAAAGAATCAATAAATTTGAAAGTATAATTAATAAGTTTAAATTCAAATAAATATTTGATTTTACTTTTTAATGGAAAAAAGGTAATATAGTAGTACAAGATGGTGAGAGGGGTATTGAAATGAGACTGCAGAAATATATTGCATTATGTGGAATAAGCTCAAGAAGAAAAGCAGAACAATTAATAATAGAAGGTAAGGTAATGGTAAATAATAAAATAATTACAGAATTAGGAACTACAATAGATCCTAGTAAAGACGTAGTTAAGGTAAACGATAAAAAAATAAAGGAAGAAAAAAATAAAGTTTATATTATGTTAAATAAACCCATAGGATTTGTAACTACTTTAAAAGATGAAAAGGACAGAAAAATAGTTACAGATTTAATAGATGGAGTTAAGGAGAGAATCTATCCAGTAGGAAGATTAGATGCTGATACTACTGGATTACTATTATTGACAAATGATGGAGATATGGCATATAAACTTACTCATCCAAGTAATGAAATAATGAAAAAATATATAGCAATAGTAGAAGGAGTTCCTAACAAAATGGAACTAGAAAAATTTAGACGTGGATTAATAATAGATGGAAAAAAAACATCTAAAGCATATATTAAAATAGCCAAAAGATATGAGACTGAATCTATTCTTGAGATTGTAATCCATGAAGGTAGAAATAGGCAAGTAAAAAAAATGTGTGAAGCAATAAATCACCCTGTTAAAAAACTTAAAAGAGTTTCCATAGGGGAAATTGAACTAGGTGGTTTAGATATTGGAAATTGGAGATATTTAAATGATGAGGAAGTTAAATATTTAAGAGGAATATAGTAGTGGAGGAAATATGTTATCATTAAGAAAATGTTTAGAAGAGGAAAAACATAAAATACAAGAAATTCTAACTAAGGAAAATATCACAGACTTATGTTTAAAAGATATTGTATATGTAGGGCTAGAGAATGAAGAATTATTTGGAGTAATAAAGGCAGAAAAAGAAGAGAATAAATGGATATTAAAATATTTAGTAATTATTGATGATAAAAGGGGACAAAACTTAGGGGATGCACTTCTGAGATCAATACTTAATTATCTTTACAGCCAAGGAGTTCATAGGATTTATTTCAAATCTAAGGAAACCTATTTTCTTAAAAAAGGTTTTTCTGTAAATAATAATGATGAATTGGAGTTAAATATACCTGATTTCTTCAGTAAAGGATGTAATAGTTGCGGAGGATGTAATGAAGTACAATGAAATAGTAAATACTTTAAAAATAGCTAAAGATATAATTTTAAATTGCGTAAAAGATGGACAAGTTGTAGTAGACTGCACTGTAGGCAATGGAAATGACACTATATTATTAGCAAAATTAGTAGGAAAAACTGGAATAGTATATGGTTTTGATATTCAAAAAACAGCTTTAGAAATAACAAAAGAAAATTTAGCTTGTGAAAACATAGACAATGATGTAAGATTAATACATGACGGTCATGAAAATATTGATTTATATATTAAAGAAAAAGTTGATTTTATTATTTATAATTTAGGGTATCTACCAAAGGGTAATAAAAGTATAAAGACTAATAAGGATACTACTCTTAAATCTTTGCAAAAAGCAATAAATATACTAAATGATAGTGGTATAATATTGATTACTTGTTATGTTGGGCATGAAGGTGGTTTAGAGGAAAAAGAAGAAGTAGAAGAATTTTTAAAAACTTTAAACCAGAAACAATTCAATGTAATAAAATATGATTTTATTAATCAAATAAATCATCCGCCTATTTTATATGGCGTAGAGAAATCCAAAACTAGGAGGGAGTAAAATGGCAGGTGTAAAAATTACAGATACAATTTTAAGAGATGCTCATCAGTCTTTAATAGCAACAAGAATGAGACTGGAGGATATGCTTCCTATAGCAGAAAAACTTGATAATGTTGGGTTTTATGCACTTGAAGTATGGGGAGGAGCTACTTTTGATTCCTGTTTAAGATTTTTAAATGAAGACCCTTGGGAAAGATTAAGGGCTTTAAGAAAGGCTTTTAAAAATACTAAGCTTCAAATGCTGTTAAGGGGACAAAATCTTTTAGGCTACAGACATTATCCTGATGATGTTGTAGAGGAATTTGTTAAAAAATCTATAGAAAATGGTATAGATATTATTAGAGTTTTTGACGCGTTAAATGATTTGAGAAATATAAAGACGTCTATAGAAGCTACAAAAAAATATGGCGGACATGCACAGGCTGCTATTTCATATACTACTAGTCCTATACACAATATCGAATATTATGTAGAATTAGCTAAAGATATGGAAAAAATGGGTGTTGATTCAATATGTATTAAAGATATGTCAGGTATTTTACTGCCATATGTAGCTGAAAATTTAGTTAGAGAAATGAAAAAGAGTGTTAAAGTTCCTATAGAAATTCACTCACATTTTACTAGTGGATTAGCAAATCAAACATATATGAAGGCTATAGAGGCAGGAGCAGATATAATAGACACAGCAATATCTCCACTTGGAAACGGAACTTCTCAACCAGCTACTGAGCCAATGATTGCATCTTTAGAAGGTTCACCATATTATCCAAAGGATATTAATATGGAGTTATTACTAGAGGTTTCAGAATACTTTAAAAAACTTAGAGATAGATATTTAGAGGAAGGTCTCCTTAATACTAAGGTATTAAACGTAGATGTAAATACATTAATATATCAAGTACCAGGTGGAATGCTTTCAAATTTAGTATCTCAATTAAAAACTCAAGGAAAAGAAGATAAATTTGATGAAGTATTACAAGAGGTACCTAGAGTAAGAGAAGATTTTGGTTATCCTCCTTTAGTAACTCCAATGAGTCAAATGGTAGGAACTCAAGCAGTATTTAATGTTATACTTGGAGAAAGATATAAAATGGTTCCAACAGAAGCTAAAAACTATGTAAAAGGTTTATATGGAAAATCTACTCTACCTATTTCTGAAGAAATTAGAAAGAAAATCATAGGAGATGAGGAAGTATTTACAGGGAGGCCTGCCGATTTAATGGAACCGCAATTAAATCAATTTAAAGATGAAATAAAACAATATATTGAACAAGATGAAGATATATTAACTTATGCCTTATTCCCACAGATTGCTATAGAATTTTTTAAGCAAAGACAGGCAGAAAAGTATAAAATAGAAAATGATTTATTAAATGAAGAGTATAAAACTCATCCAATATAAAAAATAAAAAGTAAGCTTATTCATAGGATACTTCCAAAGTAGATAGTTTAATTAATTTTTAATAGATTATCTACTTGGAGGTATTTTTTGATGAAGAAAATTAATAATTCTTTAGAAATATTTTTTATTATAGATTGTTATAAATATTATCAATATGAAGTGAAACTTGCAAAAAAATATTAATTGTTATAAAAATGAAATAAATCTTGCAATGAATATTTTATTTTGATATTATTATATTAACAAATAATGTATAAGGGGGAAATAGAATTGCCAACCAAAACTGATAAGACTCTCACAGTAGACAAAAAATGGTGTAAGGGTTGTGGAATATGTGTTGCATTTTGTCCGAAAAATGTACTCGAGATAAAAGATGGCAAGGTTAATATTAAAGATTTAGAAGCATGTATACAATGTGGACAGTGTGAACTTAGATGTCCTGATTTTGCTATTTATTTGGGAGGTAAGTAATATGGCTGATAAAATAATCAAATTAATGCAGGGAAATGAGGCTTGTGTAGAAGGTGCTATAGCTGCTGGTATGAGATTTTATGCAGGATACCCTATTACCCCCTCTACTGAAATTGCAGAACTATCTGCAGAAAAACTACCGCAAGTAGGTGGTAGATTTATTCAAATGGAAGATGAGATAGCTGGAATTTCTGCTACTATAGGTGCTGCAATCGCTGGAGAAAAAGCTATGACGGCCACTAGTGGTCCAGGATTTTCTTTAAAGCAAGAAGGCTTAGGATATGCAGTTATAACTGAAACTCCTTGTGTAATAGTTAACGTACAAAGAGGAGGACCAAGTACAGGTCTACCTACTGCGCCAGCTCAAGGCGAGATTATGCAAGCAAGATGGGGAACACATGGAGATCATTCCATTATTGTCTTATATCCTTGGTCAGTTAAAGAAATATATAATACTACTATTAGAGCTTTTAATTTAGCAGAAAAGTATAGAACTCCAGTTATTCTCTTAATGGATGAAGTAATTGCTCATATGAGAGAGAAAATTGAACTATCTAATGATAATAAAGTAGAAATTTATAATAGAAAAAAACCAACTTGTTCACCAGAAAACTATAAGCCTTATGAAGTTAAAGAAGGTGATTTAGTTCCAGAAATGGCTGGATTTGGTGAAGGATATAGATTCCATGTAACGGGGTTAGTACATAGTGAATCAGGATTCCCATCTGGAAATGAAAAAGTGGCAGAAACATTAATTAATAGATTAATAGATAAAATAGAAGATAACAAAGATGATATAGTTGAAGTAAATGAATATCTTACTGATGATGCAGATATTGCCATAGTAGCTTTTGGTGCTACATCACGTTCCGCTAAGTCAGCTGTAGATACTTTGAGAGAATCTGGTATAAAAGCAGGACTATTTAGACCTATAACTATTTGGCCTCTTGCCGAAAAAGAATTACTTGAATTAGCAAAGAAAGTAAAACGTATAGTAGTTGTAGAGATGAATATGGGACAATATTTCTTAGAAGTTGATAGAATAGCTGGTAAGTTTACTAAAGTAGAGAAATACGGACGTCTAAATGGAGAACTAATAACTCCAGAAGAGATTATTTCTTTTGTTAAGGAGGGTTAATATGCCTAGTCAACTAGTTAATGAATATTTTAGAACGGAAAATTTACCACATATATGGTGTCCAGGCTGTGGTAATGGTATAGTTACAAGAGCGATAGTTAAGGCAATTGATAATTTAGGATTAGATAAAGATAATGTATGTGTAGTATCTGGAATAGGATGTTCTTCTAGAGCATCAGGATATTTGGATTTTAATACTATACATACCACTCATGGTAGAGCTCTTGCTTTTGCTACTGGAATTAAACTTGCAAAGCCAGAACTAACAGTAATAGTTATAACAGGAGACGGAGATTGCTCTGCCATAGGCGGAAATCATTTAATTCATGCTGCTAGAAGAAATATAGATATAACAACTGTTGTATTCAACAATAATACTTATGGAATGACAGGAGGGCAATATTCTCCTACGACTCCTACTGGAGATAAAGGAACTACTGCGCCTTATGGAAATATTGATATGAATTTTGACCTATGTGAACTTGCTAAAGCAGCAGGTGCTACTTATGTAAGCAGAGGTACTATATTTACTGCAAATATGTTAATCAAACAAGTAGAAGAGGGAATAAAAAATAAAGGATTTTCTTTTGTAGAAGCAATTACAATTTGCCCTACTTATTATGGTAGAAAAAATAAAAAAGGCGAAGCTGTGGATATGATGACTTATTTAAAGGAAAATGCTATAAATATTGCCGCATATGATAAATTAACTGAAGAACAGAGATTAGGCAAATTTGTTGTTGGAGAATTATATAAAAATAATAGGGCGGAATACACAGAAGAATATCAAAAAATAATTGAATCTTTTCAAAAGGAGCGATAATATGATACGTCAAGAATTAAGATTAACTGGTTCAGGAGGTCAAGGACTTATACTGGCAGGAATTATATTGGCGGAAGCAGCTTTGTATGATGGCATGAACGTAGTTCAATCTCAATCTTATGGCCCTGAAGCTAGAGGTGGGGCAAGTAAAGCAGAAGTAATAATAAGTAAGGAAAAAATAAATTATCCAAAAGTTAATGAATGTGATATAATGCTTACTTTAACACAAGTTGCCTGTGATAAATATATAAACTCATTAAAATCAGGTGGAATATTAATAGTAGATAAATCTATAGAAAAATTGCCAGAAAGAGACGATATTAAAATATATAGAGTTCCTATATTAGAAACTGCTATAGATAAGCTAGGTAAGCCAATGGTGGCTAATATAATAGCCTTA
This sequence comes from Tissierella pigra, assembly GCF_018917845.1. NCBI lineage: Bacteria > Bacillati > Bacillota > Tissierellia > Tissierellales > Tissierellaceae > Tissierella > Tissierella pigra. The sequence goes on along the minus strand of NZ_JAHLPJ010000001.1, from coordinate 1,936,763 downwards.
GGAAGCATATATGAGTTGACTAAAATAGTATCAAAAGATTCTCTTGAAAGAGCTGTACTTGGGAGAGTACCAAGGGGAACAGAGGAACTTAATAAAAAAGCCTTAGAAGAAGGATTTAATCTAATAAGGGAACATAAGGAAGATTGCTATGGAGAAGTATGTTGATCTTCTAAAGAATATTCAAAATAGCTTTAATAACCTGAGTAAAGGTCAAAGACTCATAGCAGAGTTCATTATAAATAATTATGATAAAGCTGCTTTTATGACCGCTGCATCTCTTGGAGAAACTGTTAATGTAAGTGAGTCTACAGTTGTACGATTTGCTAATACATTAGGATATAATGGGTATAGAGAACTTCAGAAAGAACTTCAGGAACTAGTGAAAAACAAACTTACTACTGTTCAAAGACTTACAATGGTAAATAAATACTCAAGTAAAGAGAACGCATTAAAAGCAGTTATGGAAAAGGATATAGAGAATATAGGTAAAACCATACATGAAATGGAATATGGTGCATTTCAAGAGGCTATAGATTTAATATTGAATGCAGAAAATGTTTATATCCTTGGATTAAGATCATCCTCATTTTTATCAGGATATTTAGGTTTTTATCTTAATTTCCTAATTAAAAGAGTTACAGTAATTGCTTCTGGGCCTAATGATGTATTTGAACAGTTACTAAAAGCAGATTCCAAAGATGTTATTATCGGCATTAGTTATCCTAGATATTCTAAGAGGACTCTTGAAGCATTGGAGTTTTGTAAAGATAAGGGATGTAAAATTATAAGTATAACAGACAGTTTAATTTCTCCTGCTTCGAAATACTCAGATATTGCCTTAATTGCTGGTAGCGATATGCTGTCGCTTGTTGACTCATTAGTTGCTCCAATGAGCTTAATAAATGCTTTAATAGTATCTATTGCAATGGAGAGAAAGGATGATATTAAATCGTCATTTGAGGATTTAGAAAGTATATGGAACAAATTTAATGTATACAATATAAATGATAAAGAAAACAACAAATAAAAACGATATTCTATATATCGTTTTTATTTGTTTCCATACTATCAAAATAAATCTTATCATAAATGATATATTTGTTTATAAATTAAATTTGTTATAATATAAATATAAGCAAAAAAACATAGAGGTGATATAATTGATAAAAATATTTTTAATCAGACATGGACAATCTGAATGGAATAAATTAAATAAAATACAAGGACAAAAAAATACTATATTAACAGAACTTGGGGAAAAACAAGCTCTATATATGGGAAATAGATTAATTAATGAAAAGATAGATATAATATATACTAGTGATTTAAAAAGAGCTTATGATACAGCAAAAATTATATCCAATGAAATAAATAAGCCTTTGATATCAAGTGATGCCATTAGGGAAATAAATTTTGGACCATGGGAAGGTTTAAATACAGAAGAATTATTAGATAAATATAAAGATGAGTATCTCACATGGAATAAAGAACCAGATAAATTAAATATGGATGGGGTAGAAACTCTAGAGGATTTAAAGAATAGAGGTATGAAATATATAAATAATATAATTAAAGAAAATCAAAATAAAAATATTGCAATTGTATCACATGGAGCCATGTTAAAGGTTATTCTTCTAGGATTATTGGGTATGGAAATGTCATATTATAAAAATATTTCGTTAAATAATGTATCTCTTAGTATCATAGAATGTAGAGATTATAACAATGTATTAACATTATTAAATGATACTTCACATTTAAAGGAGATAAGATAAATGGATGAAAAAGAGAAAATAGGAATCATAGGGGCAGGCCCAGCAGGAATAATTGCAGCAGGAATAGCAGGATCTAGGGGAAAAGACGTTACTTTAATTGAAAAAAATGAAAGAATAGGTAAGAAGCTTTTTATTACAGGAAAAGGTAGATGTAATATTACTAATAATTCTCCAATTGAAGATTTTTTTGATAATGTAATGAAAAATAAAAATTTCTTATATAGTAGTTTTTATAGCTTTAGCAATATAGATATATTAGATTTACTCCACAGTTATGGATTAAAAACAAAGGTGGAAAGAGGGAATAGGGTATTTCCAGAAAGTGACAAGTCCTCTGATGTAATAAAGACTTTACAGAAGTTCCTAAATTCTAATAATGTTAATCTAATTTTAAATACAAATATAACATCAATTTATTATGATGATTCTAAGTTTGTTGTAATAGCAAATGAAGATAAAATGGTTTTTGATAAATTAATAATTGCTACAGGTGGAGCATCTTATCCAGGAACTGGATCAACAGGAGATGGATATAAGCTTTCAAAAAGACTAGGACATAACATTACTGAATTAAAACCATCTTTAGTTCCTATTGAAGTCAATGAAGATTGGGTAAAGGACTTACAAGGTTTATCTCTTAAAAATGTAAATATATCAGCATATACAAAGAATAAACCTTTATATAATGAGTTTGGGGAAATGGTTTTTACCCATTATGGTATTTCGGGTCCTATTGTCTTATCCATGAGTAATTATTTGCATAATTATACTAATGGAAAAATTAACTTACAAATAGATTTAAAACCAGCTTTAGATGAAAAAACATTAGATGAAAGAATATTACGTGATTTTCAGATATACAATAACAAATATATACGAAATGCCTTAGATGATTTATTGCCTCAAAGACTGATACCAATTATAATATTTTTATCAGATATTGACCCAGAAAAAACAGTAAATCAAGTTACAAAAGAAGAAAGAATAAGATTATTAAATAATATAAAAGGGCTTACTTTTACATTTAAGTCTTTTAGACCAATAGAAGAAGCTATAATTACATCAGGTGGAGTATCTACTAAAGAAATAAATCCATCTACTATGGAGTCGAAATTAATAGAAGGATTATACTTTGCAGGAGAAGTTATTGATGTAGATGCTTTAACAGGAGGGTATAATTTACAAATTGCTTATTCTACAGGCTATTTAGCTGGAATGAATGTATAGAAAATAGAATGCAATAAAACTAAAATTGCTTGTCTACAAGGAGGATTTAATATATAATAATTAAGGAAGTGATATTATAAAGACTATATCTATTCGAGGTGCTATTACAGTACAGGAAAATTCAATAGAAAGTATATTAGATGGTACTAAGGAATTATTAACTGAAATAGAAAAACAAAATAATTTGGATAGGGAAAAGGTCATTAGTATAGTATTTTCTTGTACAAATGATTTGGATAAAGTATATCCTGCCAAGGCAGCCAGAGATTTAGGCTATATTTATGCTGGACTGATGTGTTTTAATGAAATGAATGTAGAAGGAAGTCTCAGAAAATGTATCAGAGTAATGATTATATATAATTCCGATATATCTCAAAAAGATGTTAAACATATTTATTTGCGGGATGCAAAAGTTTTAAGACCTGATTTATTAAACAATCCTTAAGCCACCCAAAGGTGGTTATTATTTTGTAGTGAAAGGATGACAGTTATAATGAATAAAAATATTACAGTGGCCATAGATGGTCCAGCAGGTGCAGGTAAAAGTACAGTTGCAAAGAAAATGGCAGAGATGTTATCTTTTGAATATATAGATACAGGTGCAATGTATAGAGCTTTAACTCTTAAAATATTAAAATTAGGATTAGATCCGATGTCTGTTGAGGATGTTGTGAATACTATGAATAGTACTTCAATTGATTTTAAAGATAATCATATTTATCTAGACAACATTCAAGTAGATAAGGAAATAAGAGAAAATATTATAAGTCAAAATGTTTCTTACATTGCTAAAATTAAAGAAGTTAGAGAAGGAATGGTAAGAATTCAGCAGGAATTAGCTAAAACTAAATCAGTGATTATGGATGGTAGGGATATAACTACAGTAGTTCTTCCCAATGCAGATTTTAAGTTCTTTATAACTGCAAGTGTTGAAGAAAGAGCCAATAGAAGACATAAAGAGCTTATTGAAAAAGGTGAAAATAACATATCATATGAAGATATAAAGAGAGAAATAGAAAATAGAGATAAAATAGATAGTACTAGGGAAATTGCTCCTTTAACACAGAGTAGGGATTCATATAAAATAGATACTACTAATAAAACCATAGATGAATGTATAGAAGAAATGATCTCTATAATCAATAGGAGGTAAGATATGAGCTTTTATACAGTAGTAAAAGCGGCAGCAGGATTAGTATTTAGGCTAATATATAGAATAGAAGTCCATGGAAAAGAAAATATCCCTACTGATGGCAAATTAGTATTATGTTCAAATCATATACATAATTTTGATCCAATCATTTTATCCATAGTGTTTCCAAGACAGATTTTCTGGATGGCAAAAAAACAAATATTTGAAAATAAGATATTATCATATTTGTTTAAAAATCTAGGTGCATTTCCTGTAGATAGGGAAGAATCTGATTTATCAGCCATTAAAAATTCTTTAAAGGTTTTAAAAAAGGAAGGGGTATTGGGCATATTTCCAGAAGGTACTCGAGTTAAAGAATTCAATTTAAAAAATGCTAAACCAGGAATCTCCTTAATAAGTATAAAAGCACATTCTATGGTTTTACCAGTTTATATTGAGGGAGATTATAGAATTTTTAGCAAAATAAAAGTCTATTTTGGCAAACCTATTGATTTTTCAAAATATTATAATGGAAAACTAAGTACAGATGAATATCGTCTATTAAGTCAGGAAATTTTGCAGTCAATATATTCAAATAAATATAAGGAGGAAGGCAAAATTGGAGATAATCATAGCTGATAATGCTGGTTTTTGTTTTGGTGTAAAAAGAGCTGTAGATATGACAAATACCGAATTGATAAATGCTAATAAAAACATCTATTCTCTTGGACCCTTAATTCATAATCAACAAGCTGTAGAAAGGTTTGAGAAGTCAGGATTAAAAACAGTTGATGATATAAAAGAAATTAACAATAGCAAAGTAATTATAAGATCCCATGGAGTAAGTAAAAATATTATTAATGAAATTAACCAAAAAGACTTAGAGATTGTTGATAGTACTTGTCCTTATGTAAAATCTGTACATAAGAGGGTTGAAGAATATGAAAATCAAGGATATAATATAATAATAATTGGGGATTCAAATCATCCTGAAATAATAGGTATAAATGGTTGGTGTAATAATAAGGCATTTATTGTAAGTTCTTTAGAAGATGCAGAAAAGTTACCTATGATGGATAAAATATGCGTAGTTTCCCAAACTACAAATACACAAGAAAAGTTTGAAACTTTATGTGAAATTATTAAAGAAAAAGGTAATGAAGTTAAAATATTTAATACAATTTGCAATGCAACAAATTTAAGACAAGAATCATGTAAAAAATTATCATCACAGGTTGATGCAATGATAATAATAGGTGGGTATCATAGTTCAAATACAAAAAAATTAGTGGAAGTTAGTAAAAAATATTGTAAAAATGTATATCATATAGAAACTTCAAAAGAATTACCTTTACAAACACTATCAAAATTTAATAAAATAGGAATAACAGCAGGTGCTTCTACACCTGATTGGATAATTAAGGAGGTAGTTGAAACAATGGACAATATCAACAACAATGAAATGATGGAGGCAATCGAAAGTTCTTTTACAAAAATTCGTAGAGGAGATGTATTAAAAGGAGAAGTAATTTATGTTACTAATAACGAAGTTATGGTTAATATAAACTATAGATCAGATGGTATAGTTACTAGAGAAGAATTATCTAATGATCCGGAGGTAAAACCTAAGGATTTATATAAAGTTGGAGATGAAATAAATGTTTTTGTAGTTAAACTAGATGATGGTGAAGGAAATGTTGTGCTTTCTGCAAAAAGAGCTAATGATTTCAAAAATTGGGATGAAATTGAAGCAATATTTAACAATAAAGAAAGAGTTGAATGTAAGGTATTAAATAACATCAAAGGTGGTCTTTCTGTACTTGTAAATGGAGTAAATGGATTTATGCCAGCATCTCAGGTTTCTACTAATTTTGTAAGTGATTTAAATGTATATAAAGGTAAAGCCTTAATATCCAAAATCATTGATTTCGATAAAGAGAAAAGAAGAATTATATTATCAAGGAAAGAAGTAGAGAAAGAAGAATTAAACAATAAGAAAAAAGAATTATGGGCGAATATAGAACTAGATCAAGTAATAGAAGGCGTAGTACAAAGACTTACTGACTTTGGTGCATTTGTTGATTTAGGTGGAGTTGATGGGTTGATTCATATCTCGGATTTATCATGGAATAGAGTTAAACATCCTTCAAATGTAGTTAAAGAAGGACAGAAAGTTTTAGTTAAAGTATTAGCTCTTGACAAAGATAAAAATAGAATCTCTTTAGGATTAAAGCAAACTGTTGAGGAGCCATGGTCTTTATTCTCTAAAAATGTAAATGTAGGGGATATTGTTGAAGGAACTGTAGTAAATTTACTGGACTTTGGTGCTTTTGTTAGATTAAATGAAGGCGTAGACGGCTTGTTACATGTTTCTCAGATATCTAAAGATCATATAAATAAGCCATCTGATGTATTAAAAGTTGGACAGAAAATTAATGTAAAGGTTATTGATATAGATACAGAAGAAAAGAAAATAGGTTTAAGCATAAAAGAAGCTTTAGAATCAACTGAATCTGAAGAATCAGTAAGTAATGTAATAAATGAAGAACCAGAAATAACAATTGGGGATATGATAGATAAAAACTAATATTGGATAATTAAGGGTTTTGATGTACAGAAATACATTGAAGCCCTATATTGTATTTTTGTTTAAATAATTTCATGGAGGATAGATATGGATAAATATGAAATATTTAAAAAAGATGTAAATAGATTGATTAATATTGATTTGGATTATTATAAAGAAAAGCAAATGAAAAGAAGAATATCATCTCTTTTAACAAGAAATAACTTTAAAGATTTTGATGATTATTTTCTTGGATTAAAAGAAGATAAACTTCTTTTAGAGCAATTTATAAACTATTTAACAATCAATGTATCTGAATTTTACCGTAATCCTTCTCAGTGGACAGTTTTAGAAAATAACATTATTCCTGCTTTAATAGATAATAATAAAAGAGGATTAAAGATTTGGAGTTCTGCCTGTTCTACAGGAGAAGAACCCTATTCTCTAGTTATGATGTTATCCAATTTTTTCCCTTTAAAAGATATTAAAGTCTTGGCAACAGATATAGATGAAGAAGCTATGAATAAAGCTAAAGTAGGACTTTATAGTGAAAAGTCATTGGCCAACTTACCTAAAGGATTTAAGGAAAAATACTTCACTAGAATTGAAGGATCCTATAAAATTTCAGACGAAATAAAAAAATGTGTTGAGTATAAGAAAATGGACTTACTTAAGGATCGGTTTCCTACAAATATTGATTTAATAACCTGTAGAAATGTGATGATTTATTTTACTGAAGAAGCAAAAGAACTCTTATATTCAAAGTTTTATAATTCGCTAAATGATAAAGGAATATTATTCGTAGGAAGTACCGAACAAATAATTATGCCTGAAAAACATAAATTAAAGGCAGCTAAAACTTTTTTCTATGAAAAGATAGTTTAATTCTTTTAAATTTATAAAATGAGGAGGTATAAATTTGGATACAAAAGTACTTTTAGAGTTACTATGTAATGGTAATGGTGTTTCAGGGTATGAGCATAATTTACAAGATGCAATAAAATCAGCATTTAACAGGTATACTAATGATATTAAAGTAGACAAGCTAGGAAATATTATAGCCTTTAAGAAGGGAGTATCAAACTCAGATAATATTAGAATAATGCTTGCTGCCCATATAGACGAAATAGGTCTAATGGTAAAGGATATTGAAGAAAATGGTTTCATTAGGTTTACTAATATAGGTGGGATTGATTCTAGAACTATATTAGGTCAAGAAGTTATAGTACATGGTAAAGAGGATTTATTTGGCGTTATAGGTTCTAAGCCACCTCATTTACAAGAAGCATCTGAACATGATAAGGCCATAAAAATGGAAGATATGATTATAGATATTGGTTACTCAAAGGAAAAAGTCCATAGTCTTATAAACATAGGAGATACTATAACAATTAGAAGGTCTTTAACAAATCTTCAAGGTAGTAGAGTAACAGCAAAAGCATTAGATGACAGAGCAGGAGTAGCTGTTATTTATGAAACTATGAAAGAGCTAAATAAAATGAAACATGAAGCTGATGTATATTTTGTGTCTACAGTTCAAGAGGAAGTAGGAATGGCAGGAGCTATAGTCAGTACTTTTGGAATTAATCCTGATATTGGTATAGCTGTTGATGTTGGATTTGGAGCAACTCCAGAACTATCTAAGTCTGATTCTTTGGAATTGGGAAAAGGACCTGGAATTACTTTAGGAGGAAACATTCACCCAGGACTTAGAAAAAAACTTACAGAGGTAGCTGCTGAATATAATATTCCTTTCCAGATGGAAATTACTCCAGGTTTAACTGGAACAGATGCTAGAGCAATGATAATGACAAAAGAAGGTATTCCTTCTTTAGTATTATCTATACCATTGAGATATATGCACACATCAGTAGAGGTAGTTGATATGGTTGATATAAAGCATAGTGCTAAATTGTTGGCATTCTTTATTGCTTCTATTTCTAATGAGAATTTGGAGGGATTATTATGCTATTAAAACAATTAACAGAGGCTTCAGGAGTATCTGGAAATGAAAAAGAAGTTAGAGATTTGATAATAGCTGAAATAAAAGATCATGTGGATTCTTTTAAAATAGATAGAATAGGTAATATTATTGCATATAAAAAAGGTAAAGATACTAATAAAAAATTAATGATAACAGCCCATATGGACGAGGTAGGATTATTAGTTACAGATATTGATAAATTAGGATTACTTAAATTCACTACAGTAGGTGGAGTTGATAAAAGAATTTTAGTATCAAAGCCTGTTTTAGTTGGAAAAGAAAAAATTGATGGGGTAATAGGGGCAAAACCGATTCATTTACAAAAAAGACAGGAATGGACTAGAGCTCTTGGTATAGATGAATTATATATAGATATAGGTGCTAAATCTAAAGAGGAAGCTGAAAAGTTAGTTCAAATAGGTGACTATGTAATTTTCAAATCAGATTATATTGAATTTGGAGATAATTTAGTTAAGGCAAAGGCCCTCGATAATAGAGTGGGATGTTCAATTTTAATTAACTTAATTAAAGAAGTGACAGATGTAAGCTTCTATGGTGTATTTACTGTAATGGAAGAGGTAGGTTTAATAGGAGCTGGTCCTGCGGCTTATGAAGTTGATCCAGATATTTCATTGGTATTGGAAGGAACATTATGTTATGATATGCCAAAACTTGATACACATTTAATACCTACTTACCTAAATAAAGGTCCTGCCATATCTCTAATAGATAGAACTACAGTATTTGATCGTAAATTTAGAGAAAAGATTACTAGCATTGCTCAAAAGAATAATATTCCATATCAGTATAGAAAAACTTCTATGGGCGGAAATGATTCTGGAAGAATCCATACTACTAAAGAAGGTTCAGTAACCACTACTATTTCTGTACCTTGCAGATATATACATTCACCAACATCAGTAATGAGTAAAGACGATTACAATCATACTTATGATTTACTAAAGGCTATTTTATCTGAATTTAAAAGGGAGGAATTATAATGAATATAAACTTTAACCTATTAAAGGACATAGTTAGCGTATATGGACCAGCAAGTAATGAAGATTTAATAAGAGATTATATTACAAATGAAATTAAAGATTTTGTAGATGAGATAGAAGTAGATGCTCTAGGAAATCTAATTGCTAGAAAGAAAGGTACTGGAAAAAAAGTTATGATCTCTGCTCATATGGATCAAATAGGACTTATGGTAATTGATATAGATGAAAAAGGATTTTTAAGATTTACAAATGTTGGTGGAATATCTCCTATAATTTCTTTAAGTCAAAATGTCATTTTTGAAAATGGAACTATTGGAATTATCTATGCTGAACCTGTTGATGATATATCTAAATTAAAATTAGAAAATATGTATATAGATATTGGAGCATTTAGTAAAGAAGAAGCTGAGAAAAAAATAAGTATAGGTGACATTTGCATATATAAATCAGACTATGTAGAAAATGAAAATGTAGTATTCACTCCTTATTTAGATGATAGAGTAGGATGCTTTGTAGCAATTGAGGCTTTAAAATCTATAAAAAATCCAGTTAATGATTTATATTTTGTATTTTCAGTGCAAGAAGAAGTAGGACTTAGGGGAGCTAAGACTGCTGCATATAGGATTAACCCCGATGTTGGTATGGCTCTAGATGTGACGTCTCATGGTGACACTCCTAAGGCAAAGAGATTTGCTATTGGATTAAATAAAGGTGCTGCAATAAAAGTAAAAGACAATTCTATAATTTGTCATCCAAATGTAAAGAGTTTACTTGTTAAATTAGCTAAAGATAATAATATACCTTATCAAATGGAAGTATTAGAGTTTGGTGGTACAGACTCAGGTGCTATTCATTTGAATAAAGAAGGGGTTCCATCAGGTGTAATCTCTATACCAACTAGATATGTACATTCTACTGTAGAAATGGCTTCTAAAAATGATATAATTAACTGTACTAAACTTTTAGTAGAATTTTTGGAAGATAAACTAGAAATCTAGATTTATATAAATAGAAAAATCCAGTTTAGAATAGAAACTGGATTTTTTATTTATAACTAATATAATGTATAAAATTATTATAGTTTGACTATTTATGTAATAATATAGTATATTTTGTATTATTATAATGTAAATTGTATGAAAATTTTTTCCTTAAAATAGAGGATTTTACTATTATATGGAGAACTATATAATAGTAGACTGGATTTGGAAGGGGAATATACTATGTTGGATTTAAATCACGAATACACTATATCTGAAGTATCTGAAATTACTGGATATGCTCCGCACGTTCTAAGATACTATGAAAAAGAATTTGAAATTGACGTTCCTAGAAATAATTCAAATCACAGATATTTTACATATAAAGAGATTGAGTTGATACAATATATAAAAACTCTACAGGAAAAAGGTTTTACCAATAAACAAATAAAGCTAATTATACAATCTCCAGAAGTTATTATGAGCAATCAAGAAGAAGCTGGAATAGTATCAACTAGTGATAATATGTACTTTGATACATATCAATTAGCTAAAGAAATAAGTATGACTTTAGAAGAAGAGTTTTTCGAAAAATTATTTAGCCATATCAATGAAGGATCTGAAAAAAATATCAAAGTAATAGAAGAATTAAAAAATGAAGTAGCCATGCTTAGGAATGAGTTGAATTCAAAGGAAAGAGATGTATTAATATGTGAAAATGCAAAATTAAAAATGCAGGTTAAGGAAAAGGATTTTGAAAACATTGAACTAAAAAATAAATTAAAAGAAATAGAGGAAAAACAAATAGGATTTTTCAAGCGAATATTTATGAAAAAATAAAAGGTCTACTAATTTTAGCAGACCTTTGTATTATATTATCTTTGTGCTTCATATTGTTTTAAAAGCTTAACAAAAAGCTCAGGTATTTTAGCCATATTTTCAGGTGATTCTACAAAAGAAATTCTAAATTGAGTTTTACCTGGATTGTCTTTATCATTTTTAACATCATAGAATCCCTTCATTGGTGCAACAAGAAGGGTAGTTTCTACTCCATCTATTACAGCAGAACCTTCTCCTGCACAGTATAGAACAAATTCAATTGAATCAAATCCTGGTTTTACTACATTTCTTACATCAATTACTGAATAAATTGATGCATCTGGACTTGATACGATCAGTTTTGGTTCTTGTTCTTTAAGTCCATTATAAACTTTTATTATTTGGTCTTTATAGTAATCTCTTTGCTTTTTGCACCATCCAAGTATATTTTCTTTACTTTCATGTGCTAAGGCTCCAAAGATATATTGACCAATTACATTTGCACACAGATTTGCTGTATATTCTGCAATTGAACGGTTATTAAAATCTGCATTATCTGTAATCACTGCACCTATTCTTAATCCACAAGCATTCCATACTTTTGAAGCTGTTTCAATACTAATTCTTCTTCCTTCAATTCCTGGAACATCTGTATCTGTTAATCCCCAAATACTTACAAGTTTTTCATTGTCATCATAATATAATTCACGATAAGCTTCGTCACTTACCATCCACATATTATATTTAACACATAGCTTTGCAAGGTTTTTTAAAATGTCATAGGTATAATATTGACCTGTTGGATTATCATAAGGTATAACTAAAAGTGCTCCTGGATTATTTGCTTTTATCATTTCTTCAACTTCGGCCATGTCGGGTAAATTGAATTTACCATCTTCACCCATATGACGTTTAATAGTTACAGTTTTACGTCCTAATCTTTCTGCAAATGAAATATAGTTTGTATAAGCAGGGTCAATCATCATAAGAGGTTTTTCCTCAGTTCCAGCTGGACCACAAACCCCTAAAATTAATAACTCCATACCAGATGAACCACCATCTGTTATTTGAACATGAAGGTTACTTGTATCAAAACCTTCACTTTCTAAAATGTTTTTAAAAGCATTTTGTGCTTCAATAGTACCTGCTGTCCCTGAATATCTAATTATTCCATTTGCAAATGGACTTTCCGGTGCATTAAGTTCAAACATCCTTTTTTGCATAGCTGGATTTGTTGGTAAAGATACATTTCCTATTCCCACGTTTATTACTGCTTCCGGTTTTACTGGACGCTCATCATATTTCATTTGAGCTAAACGAACATCTGAAGGTGTTCTTGATTCAAAATGTGCTGATAATATTGGTTTACTCATTACAGTCTCCCCCTCTTTTGATTTATAGAAGATTGTGCCAATAACTTTAATTAGCTACATATCTTTATTATACACTAATTTAAGATTATTTCACCTTAATAATCTTAAATTTAAAAACTTATTTATATTTACGTGGTTTTATAATGTAATCATTCCCGTTAGGTTAGCAACTCCAAGAAATATTATCAGTATACCAATAAATATATATAATATTGTAGTAGCCTTATCACCTATTAATCTTCTAAGTCTTATTGCTTTACGACTTTTCCAATAAAATGATGGTTTAAATATAGTACAAATTACTGCAAATATACCAACTATAATAAATACAACAGATAAAAACATAAGAACACCTCCAAATATAAATAATTAAAATCCAAATAATTATAGCCAAAATGCAAATATATAGATATAGTGCAAAAGTACTATTAATATGTTATGAAGTTATTTTTAAATAAAGGTAATATTAAATAAAATTTTAAATAGATTAGGTGAAAAAATATAATATAAATAAGATAAAATACTTTGATATTACTTCAATAATTGATATACTATTATGTGTAATCAATATGGCTATTAAACTATAATTATAAAAAGACTAGGCTTTAGTCATAGCCTAGTCTTTTTATAATTATATAAATTTGATATAATATAAAGTACTTATAAAATTTTGGAGGTTGCACAAATGAAAAATAACATTAATGATAGTAATGATATTTTGGAAATATATGATAATGAATATAAATATGATCAAGAAAACTTTTTAAACTATGCAGACAAAATTAAAACTATGAATCAGGAATTTGAACGTGTACATGGTAGGAAAAGAACTTTTATAACTAAAACCTATGGTTGTCAAATGAATGAGCATGATTCTGAGAAGATTTCTTGGATTTTAGGAAATATGGATTATGTTGAAACTGAAGATATAAATGAAGCTGATTTTATAATATATAATACTTGTTTAGTAAGAGAAAATGCAGAATTAAAAGTATATGGCAACTTGGGAGCATTGAAACAATTAAAAAGACAAAAGCCAGATTTGATGATTGCAGTATGCGGATGTATGATGCAGAGAGAAGACGTGAGAAATGTTATATTATCTAAACATAAACATGTTGATATAATATTCGGTACTCATAATATCCACAAACTACCTCAATTAATAAATAATAATATACAGAATAATGAGACAGTTGTAGATATATTTGAAGATGGAAGAGAAATAGTTGAGAATATAAATTCAAATAGAAAATATTCATATAAAGCATTTGTGAATATTATGTATGGTTGCAATAATTTTTGTACTTATTGTATAGTGCCTTATACTCGCGGTAGAGAAATGAGCAGAGAACCTGAAAACATAATTAAAGAAATTCAAGATTTAGCAAAGAGTGGATGTAAAGAGATAACTTTACTAGGTCAAAATGTAAATTCTTATGGAAAGTCTTTAAGAACAAATTATAGCTTTACAGATTTATTGAAGGATATAAATAAAATAGATGGAATAGAAAGAATAAGATTTATGACATCACATCCAAAGGATTTATCAGAGGATCTAATAGAATGTTATGCTACTTTAGATAAACTATGTGAACACTTACATTTACCTGTGCAATCAGGTAGTAATAGGATTTTAAAAGAGATGAATAGGAAATATTCTAAAGAAGATTATTTAGGAACTATTAATAAACTAAAAAAGGCAGTTCCAAACATATCAATTACTACAGATATAATAGTAGGGTTTCCTGGTGAATCAGATGATGACTTCAATCAAACACTTGAATTAGTAAAAGAAGTAAAATATGATTCGGCTTTTACTTTCTTATATTCCATTAGAGAAGGTACTAAGGCAGCCAATATGGAAAATCAAATAGATGATAAAATTAAGCATGATAGATTTCAAAAGTTAACAAACACATTAAACGAAATTGCATTAGAACTAAATCAAAAATTAGTAGGAGAGACCTTAGAAGTATTAGTAGAAGAAGTGAGCAAGAATAATCCTGATGTTTTAACAGGAAGATCAAGAACAAATAAACTTATACATTTTAAAGGCGATAAAAGTCTTATAGGTTCCATTGTTAATGTTAAAATAGAAAATGTTAAAACATTTACATTAGAAGGAGAATTAATCTAATACTTCTCTGTTAGGAGGAGAAATAATTTGGAAAATTTAACACCGATGATGAAACAATATCTAAGTATAAAAAAACAATATGATGATTGTATTCTATTTTTTAGATTAGGAGATTTTTATGAAATGTTCTTTGAAGATGCACTGAAAGCTTCAAAGGAATTAGAAATTACCTTAACACAAAGAGATTGTGGTATGGCTGAGAAGGCACCAATGTGTGGAATACCCCATCATGTTTCTGAAACCTATATATCTAGATTAGTAGAAAAAGGATATAAAGTTGCTATATGTGAACAAGTAGAGGATCCTAAGTTTGCTAAAGGTATTGTACAGCGGGATGTAATAAGAGTTGTTACCCCTGGTACTATAACAGATCAAACAGTACTAGATGAAAAAACTAATAATTATCTAGTATCTATATATTTAGATGATTCAGGTGTAGGAATTTCATATGTCGATAATTCTACAGGAGAAATGTATACAACTGAATTTTTAGGGGAATTAAGTGAAAACAATATATTTTTAATAGATGAACTTGGGAAAATACTTCCATCAGAAATTATATGTAATGATAAAATCAATAATAATACAAAGCTTTTAAAGATTTTAGAAGGGACTATTAACCCTTATATAAATTCTTATAAAGAATCCGATATAGAGAAAGATAATCTAGCATCTTTAGTAACAGAACATTTTAATGGAAAATCATTAGATGAATTGGAAATCAACAACAAAATATACTCTATTATTGCTACTAGTAAGCTTATAGACTATTTATATAAGACACAGAAATCATCCTTAGAACATATCAATAACTTGTCTTATTATAAGCCGAATAATTATATGGTTTTAGACATAAATACTAGGGCCAACTTAGAGATACATGAAACTATTATAAAAAGAGATAGAAAAGGAGCATTAATTGGTCTATTAGATAAAACTTCAACTTCCATGGGTGGAAGACTTTTAAAAAAATGGCTGGAACAACCGTTAATTAATATTAAAGAAATTGAAAAAAGAAATAATGTTGTAGAATACTTTTTAAATAATATTGTAATTATGGATGATATAAAAACATATCTAAAACAAATTTATGATATTGAAAGACTAGCTAGTAAAATTTCTAATGGTAACTGTAACGCAAGAGACTTATTATCTTTAAGAAATTCTATTTCTGTCTTACCAGATATAAAGAAACTATTAAAGAATTTACAAAACCTTGAGTTAGTCAATATGAGTATAAATTTAGATAGTCTTGATGATATTTACTCATTATTATGCAAATCCATAAGTGAAAATCCTCCTATAACTTTGAAAGATGGAGGAATTATAAAAGAAGGTTATGATAAAGATTTAGACCAAGTTAAAGAGGCTTGTTTAAAAGGAAAAGAATGGCTTAGTACATTGGAGGCTAGAGAAAAAGAAAAAACAGGTATTAGAAATTTAAAGATTGGATTCAATAGGGTTTACGGATACTATTTAGAAGTAACTAAATCTAATATATCATTAGTTCCAGATTATTTTATTAGGAAACAGACATTGGCTAATTCAGAAAGATATTATACTGAAGAATTAAAAAATATGGAAGATAAGATACTAGGTTCAGAAGAAAAATCTTTAATATTAGAGTATGAAATATTTACAAGAATAAGAGATGAAATAAAAAAACATATAGATAGAATTCAAACTACAAGTAAAATAATATCCCAGCTTGATGTATTAAATGCTTTTGCACAAGTAGCATATAAATTAAATTTTGTAAAACCTAGTCTTAATACAAAAGGAGTCATTGAAATTATAGAAGGAAGGCATCCTGTTGTAGAAAATAATATTCAAAACAATTTATTTATACCAAATGATACTTATTTGAATACAAAGGACAGGATGGTTCAAATTATTACTGGACCCAATATGGCTGGTAAATCTACTTATATGAGACAAGTGGCTATTATAACTTTATTAGCTCATATAGGTTCCTTTGTACCGGCAAGTAAGGCAAATATATCTATAGTTGATAGAATATTTACTAGAATAGGTGCACAAGATAACCTTTCTCAAGGTGAGAGTACTTTTATGGTGGAAATGAATGAAGTATCCAATATCATAAAATCAGCTACTAAAGATAGTTTGATTATTTTAGATGAGGTAGGAAGAGGTACTAGTACCTATGATGGTTTAAGCATAGCTTGGGCAATTGTAGAGCATATTACCACAAATATAAAAGCTAAAACACTATTTGCTACTCATTATCATGAGCTAACTCAATTACAGAATGGAAATAATAATATAAAAAACTTAACTATTGTTGCTGAAGAAAGTGGGGATCAAATTGTATTCTTGAGAAAAATCGTTGAAGGAAGTACAAATAAATCTTATGGAATAGAAGTTGCAAAACTAGCAGGTATAGATGAATCAGTGATTAATAGAGCAAATGAAATACTATCCCTTATTGAAGGAAATCATCAGATTAATATAAATAGCAAAGTAAAAGAAGAACCAAAACAATTGAATTTAATAGATTATAAAAAAGATTACTATGTAGATAAGATTTTAAACTTAGATATAGACAATATGACACCTAAAGAAGCATTAAATATTCTTTACAGTTTAAAAGAAGGTGCTAAAAATCTAAGGAGAGATAATAATGAGTAAAATCAGGATTTTAGATAATATCACTATACAAAAAATAGCAGCTGGAGAGGTTATAGAAAGGCCATCATCTATAGTGAAAGAATTGGTTGAGAACTCTTTAGATGCTGGTGCAGATAGTATAACTATAGAAATAAAAGATGGTGGTAAGAGTTATATTAGGGTTACTGATAATGGAGATGGTATTGATGGTGATGATTTAAGCCTAGCGTTTATGAGACATTCAACTTCTAAATTATCTAAAGCTGAAGACTTATATAAAATTAAGTCTTTAGGCTTCAGAGGAGAAGCCTTAGCCAGTATATCTCATGTTTCTAGAGTAGAGGTTATGACGAAAACAAAAGATGCTTTGGGAGGAGTTAATGCCTTAATTGAAGAAGGTAAAATTTTATCACAGGAGTCAATTGGGTGTCCAAAAGGTACTACTATGATAGTAAGGGATCTATTTTACAATATACCAGTTAGAAAGGACTTTTTAAAATCCGACTTAACGGAGTCTAATCAAGTCTCTGATATAGTATATAAGGTAGCGTTAGGAAGTCTCAAAACTTCATTTAAATTTATAAAAGATAATAAAATTATCTTAAACACTTCAAAAAATAATAATATGAAATCTCATATTTATAGTATATTAGGAAAGGATTTCTCTAAAAATCTTACTGAAATTAATTTTGAAGAAAATGGAGTTCATGTATATGGATATATATCTAATAATAAATTATATAGGAGCAATAGGAGTCATCAATATATATATATTAATGGAAGATATGTAGTTGATAAAAGTCTATCTAGTGTTATTGAGAACCACTATAAATCTACTATTCCATTAAATAGATTTCCCTGCTTTATTATATTTCTTGATTTAGATCCTAGTAATATAGATGTAAATATTCACCCAACAAAACAAGAAATTAAATTTGCTAATGAGACTCAAGTAATGGAAGTAATGAATAAAGGTATAAAGGAAGTACTATATCCATCTTTATCTATACCTAGTATGGATTTCAAAATTAATAGTATAAAAGATAAACAACAAGAATTCACACCTTTGTTGGTGACAGATAATGATATGGACATTCATAAGGACATAATAGTTAGGGATTTTACTGATACAATACTATATAAAGAAAAAGATGAGCCTAAGATTATAGAAACCGATTTATTTGAAGAAAGTAAAATGATAAAAGAAGAATTTATATGTGAAGAAGATATATACGATGAAAAAACCAAGAATATTAGGAACGTACTTTCTAGAATTAGACCTATGGGTATAATTTTTAATACTTATATACTTGGAGAAGATGAATTAAATCAAAGTTTATATTTTATAGATCAGCATGCTGCTCATGAGAGAATTATGTATGAAAAATATCTAAAAGAATTTCGTACAGAAAGTATAGTTACTCAAAATCTTTTGGCACCAGAGATTATAGAATTAACCAATATGGAAAAAATAAAGCTAATGGAGAATATAAATATATTTAAAGATTTAGGTTTCGATGTTGAAGAATTTGGAAATAATAGTATAGCTATAAGAGCTATTCCTCTTGTATTTGGAATACCTAGAATTAAAGATTTATTTTATGAAATACTTGATAATATTGATAGTGTTAAAAGTAATTATGATGCTAAATTAGAAAAAATAATGAAAATAGCCTGTACTAAAGCAGTTAAAGGTGGTGATCATATGGGAAAGATTGAAATTTATGCTTTGATACAACAACTAAAACTATGTGATAGCCCACATAGTTGCCCTCATGGAAGACCTACTGTTTTAGAAATGACTAAAAGAGATATAGAAAAGTCATTTTTAAGGATTGTTTAGAAGGATGATAATATGAAAGATAATTTATTTATTTTAATAGGACCTACAGCCATAGGAAAAACATCTATATCTATTGAATTAGCTAAGAAAATGAATGGTGAAATAATTTCAGCAGATTCCATGCAAATATATAAGTATATGAATATAGGATCTGCGAAAGTGTCTAAGGAAGAAATGCAGGGTATTCAGCATCATTTAATCGATGTAATTTATCCTGATCAAGAATTTACAGTTTCAGACTATAAAAAAAACGCTGAAGTATTAATCAAGGATATTAATAAAAATCATAAGCTTCCAATGATTGTAGGGGGGACTGGATTATATATAAACTCTTTGGTATATAAGCTAAATTTCGCAGAAGTGCCACCAAATAATGAAACTAGAACTAAGTTGGAATTATTAGGAGAAAGGTATGGCAATAAATATTTACATGAAATGTTGAAAAACATAGATATAGAAAGTGCTGAGAGAATAAGTATTAATGATAGAAAGAGAATAATTAGAGCTATAGAGATATTTGAAATAACTGGTAAAACTATGACTGAATTTAATAAGAATTTTAGAGAACCCATTGAAGAGTATAATTTAGTTATGATTGGGTTAAATATGAATAGAGAGAAATTATATAACAGAATCAATCGTAGAGTAGATATAATGGTAGAAGAGGGTTTAATTGAAGAAGTAAAAAAACTTTTAGAAATGGGTTATAAGAAGGAACTTGTATCTATGCAGGGAATAGGTTATAAAGAAATAGTAATGTATTTAGAAGGTGAAATTTCTTTAGATGAGTCTATGGAAAAGATAAAACAAGGTTCGAGAAATTATGCCAAAAGACAGTTGACATGGTTTAGAAGAGATAATAGAATTAAATGGATTGATATAGATGAGTTTAATAATTTAGAAGATTTAAGTCAATGTATAATTGACTATTCTAAAGATAAGTTTATAATTAATAAATAAGGAGGGGACAAAATGAAACAGAATATAAACTTACAAGATGTTTTTTTAAACAGAGCACGTAAGGACAATATTAGTATTATAATATTCTTAGTTAATGGTTATCAGATAAAGGGACAGGTAAAGGGATTTGATAATTATACTTTAATATTAGAAAGTGAAGATAAGCAGCAGTTAATTTATAAACACGCTATTTCCACAATAATACCTACAAAGCAGATAAACTTAGATAATTAATTTTTACTTAAATAATTTAATTAGAAAAAGTCTCTGATATAATCAGAGGCTTTTTCTAATTAAACAGAAGCTTCTATAGAAGCTTCTGTTATTTTAAAGAAAAGGGTGATATAAATGAATAGGTTGACGGAAAATATATTATGTAAACAATTTGGAATAAAAGAGGAAGTCGTTAAATTTGTAATACAAAAAGAAAAACTAATTTTAGATAAATTTAAAGATATTGATGAAATTAAAGAGTACAATCAATATAAGGTTATAAAGGCTATGCAACAATGTAGATTGGCTTCTACAGACTTTAACTGGACTACAGGGTATGGATATGGTGATGTAGGAAGGGAGAAAGTAGAGGAGATATATGCCAATGTGTTTAATACTGAAGATGCTCTAGTAAGACCTGCAATTGCTTCAGGCACTCATGCCATTACATTAGCTCTATCTGGTATATTAAGACCTGGAGATGAACTCATAGCCATAACAGGTGCGCCTTATGATACCTTACAGAAAGTAATAGGTGTAAAGGGGAATATGTCTGGTACTTTAATGGACTATGGAGTAAAATATAGAGAAATTCCTTTAAAAGAAAATACTATTGATACAGATAAAGTAAGGGAATCCATATCAGAAAATACTAAAATGCTTATGATTCAAAGGTCCACTGGATATAGCGATAGGAGAGCACTGACAATTGAAGAAATAGAAAATGCAATCAATGCTATTAGAAAATACAATAAAGATGTAATTATTATGGTCGATAACTGCTATGGTGAATTTTTAGAGTTTCAAGAGCCTACAGATGTAGGAGCCGATGTTATGGCAGGATCATTAATAAAAAATCCTGGTGGAGGAATTGCCTTATCTGGTGGATATATTGTAGGAAAATCCAACTTAATCGAACAAGTTTCAAATAGATTGACAGCGCCAGGACTAGGAAAGGAATGTGGGCTGACGTTTGGAACAACTAGAAGTACCTTACAAGGATTGTTTTTAGCTCCCCATATAGTGTCTGAGGCTGTTAAAGGTGCATTGCTGGTTGGGATTGTATATAAGGAACTTGGATTTAAAATAGTCCCAAATATAGATGACATAAGATCAGATATAATTCAAGGGGTAGAGTTGAAAAGTCCAGAAAGAGTCATAGAATTTTGTAGAGGAATTCAAGCAGCTTCAGTAGTAGATTCCTATGTTGTGCCAGAAGCATGGGATATGCCTGGGTATGAAGATAAGGTTATAATGGCAGCTGGTGGCTTTATAGAAGGTTCATCTATTGAACTTAGTGCAGATGGTCCCATAAGAGAACCTTATTTTGCATATTATCAAGGTGGTTTGACATATGAACATTGTAAATTAGGAGTTATGAAATCTTTAAACAATTTATATGAAAATAAATTAGTGGATATAAATCAAAACAAAAATTAAATGTAAAACGGTAGGATAAATCCTACCGTTTTACATTCTTCTAAATAAGCCTATTACTTTGCCCAATATAGATACATCTGTACTATATATTGGTTCCATAAATTGATTTTCAGGCTGTAATCTCACTTTATCTTTTTCTTTGAAAAATCTCTTCACAGTTGCTTCTTCTCCTAGTAATGCAACTACTATATCTCCGTTTAATGCAGATTTCTGCTCTTTAACTAAAACTAAATCTCCATCTAATATACCTGCATCAATCATACTTTCACCTTGAACTTTTAACATAAATACATCATAATCTTTTACAAATTCTACTGGAATGGGATAAGTATCTTCAATATTTTCTACAGCTAATATAGGAGCACCAGCGGTTACTCTTCCTACAATAGGCACATCTACTGTTTTTTTAGAAACAAGTAAAAAATCGTCATTCTTGTCGAGGATTTCAATAGCTCTTGGTTTTGTAGGGTCTTTCCTAATATAACCTTTAGATTCAAGTTTTTCTAAATGACTATGAACTGTAGAAGTTGACTTTAAATCAACACCTTTACAAATATCCCTAACTGATGGAGGATAGCCTTGTCTTTGAACCTCAGATTTTATATATAATAGTATTTCAATTTGTTTCTGAGTTAATTCTTCATACATAAAATACACCTCTCATATCATATAATATATCAACACAAATACTTTTAATTAATTAATTATAACATATTAATTAATTAAATTCAAACAAAGGTTCGATTTTTTTGCAAAAATCTATTGACACGGAACCTATGTTTGAGTAGAATATATTTAGAACGATTGTTCAGAACTAATGTGCGAGGTGCTATTATGAAGAAAAGGTATAAAATAATTAACAAAAACAGATTTTATTCATTTATTACTTCAAGTTTTATCATACTATCTTTAGTGATATTTAGTCTATTAACAACTAATAAAGTTCATAGTTCCATTTATAAAATTGATTATAAAGAAGTAAAAGTAGCTGAAGGTGATACTCTTTGGACTATTGCAATGAATCATTTACCAAGCAATATGGATATAAGAAGAATGGTATATGAGATTAAAGAATTTAATGATATGGATAGTGGCTACATATATCCTGGGAATATAATAAAAGTTCCTGTTATAAAATAAGAAGAGCCATTTAGCTCTTCTTATTTTTTCTATGTGCGCCCAGCATGGGCGTAAACTAGTCGGTGAAAGTCTGATACGGGGGTTGATAGTGCCAACCGTTAGCTTAAGACAAGGGTGTCCATCGTGAGGTGGAATCTGAAGGAAGTCGGCGGCAAAACTCTGGTCTGAGGTACACGAACTACATTCGAGGCTTGGCTCTGTGGATGAGGTTGCATTACAAACCAAAGTCCAAAACTATCCGAAACAGGGAAAGTAAATGTAGCAGATATATGGGGTGAAAGTTTACGCTCTTACCTGGGGAGGTCTGATAGATACATCATTAAAAGATGAAATATCTAGATGATAACCCATGCAGTGATGTATGGCTGAACTATCAGAAGTCAGCAGAAGCCATAATACAAGACTAGTCATGAATAGACTTGGAAGGGCTGAACATTAGGGAGGTGAGTAAGTTTGGCAGTCTCAACAGACATGAAAAGAATACAGAAAACCAAAGACTTGGACTGGATTGTGGAAGTAGAGTTGGAAACTCAAGGTAAGCAAGGAGTGTACAGTGATTTGTCGGCGATGTCAAATCTGAAAGCCAAGTCGGAGTTTAATACTGAAAATCTACTGGAAAGTATAGTGGATAAGAGAAATATCTTTGAAGCATATAAGACGGTAGTCGCCAACAAGGGAAGTCATGGAATTGATGGAACGAAGGTAGATGAACTTCTTCCTTTCCTACAAGAACATTATGAAACCTTGAAGGTAGATTTGCTAAGTGGGAAATACAAACCACAACCAGTAAGACGAGTAGAAATACCTAAAACAAACGGAGGAGTTGTATTTGTCAACTGAAAAGTGTACCATATAATAATCGAAAACTGTACCACTTGGTAATGTAAACTAATTGGTTTCTTCTAACCATTCCCTAGTTTCTTTAATCCTATAAGAATCACCATTCATATTTATTACATAAGATTTATGGGTTAATCTATCAATTAATGCAGCTGTCAAAACTGGGTCATTGAATATCTCATTCCATCTATCAAATGATAAATTAGTAGTTATTATTGTAGACTTTCTCTCTGCCCGGAGGGAGAGAAATGTAAAAAGTAATTCACTTCCTTCTTTGTCAAAAGAAATATATCCTAATTCATCTGCCACGATTAAATCATACTTTTCAAATCTTTTTTCAAAAGTATATAATTTCTTGTCACTTCTGGATTCTTTCAATTCATTTATTAGGGATGCTACTGTTGTAAAGTACACTTTATAGCCCGTATTGCAGGCTTCTATGCCCAGTCCTATTGAAAGATGGGTCTTACCCGTTCCTGGATTTCCTGCTAGTATTATATTCCTACCTTCCTCTATGAAATTAAGTGTTTTAAGCTCTTTAAGCCTCTTTCTACAGTCTTCTGGTAAATATTCTACCCTTAGTTCATCTAGATACTTTTTGTAGGGAAATCTAGCATTCTTAATTCTGTTTTTCTTGCCATTTTCCTTTCTCATATCATAGGCTTCTATTAAGATATCTCTTAAGAATTCTTCATAGGGTTTATCAAATTTGTATGCTTCTTCAATGCTCATCTTTAACCCTTGATTCACACCTGGAATCTTCAGTTCTGATACATATTTTTTAATTTCTTGTAATATTTCATTCAATTTTCATACCTCCCTATTGGTTTTAAGTTAAACAAATCATTTAATATTGAGATTTGCTTTAATGATGCATTTTGTATTGATATATCCTTAGTTTCTAAGGATTCTTTATCCATTGGAAGTTTGAAAATTATATTTTTAATATTATCTGTTGTTACTAATTCTTTCTTTATTTTCCTTAATTCTTCTACTGCTTTTAATACGCTGTCTAAATCTTTTTCCTTTATTAATTCCAAAAGTTCTATGAAATCTCTTGGATTACTGGTATAATATTCTTGATATGTTTCTTGAAGCTCTGGGCTAAGCTGGTGTCTACCAACACTTGCGTGTAATGCTCCAGGCTTCTTTTTTAATGTATGAATAAAATGATTTATATCTATACTCCAATAATGGGCTTGATATGACCTCTTATGTTCAGCTATCTTATTATCTTTGTAATATATTTCTATTATCTCTGGATATATTTTTACATTTACAAATTTACCTACTAGATAATCTGGTACTGAGTATTTATTTTGATCTATGGTTATTACACTATACTTATTAACCCTTGCTTCAACTCTTCTAGAGGCATCATAGGGTGGCTTTAACGGTATTAGATAAGCCATTTCTTGATTTAATATATCTAAGGGACTTTGATTTTGTAACCAGTTTCTTTTTTTAGAATTAAGTTCTAATAGTTTCTCACCAAGGTAAGTATTTGCTTCTTCTATAGACTCAAAGTCAGTTTGACTTGAAAATGCTTTTCTTCTAACATATTCAATCCCTTTTTCTACATGACCTTTTTCATTTCCTTTAGCCACATTGCAGAACCTGTATTTAAACCCATAGTAAATTGATATTTTAATTAAATCCTCTGTAGCTTCTTTCTCATTTCTTCCAACAAACCTTCTTACGGCCTGCTTTAGATTATCATAAACTAATTCTCTATGGACCCCACCCATACGATTAAAGGCCCTAACATGAATATCTAAAAAGTTTTCCATCTTCTGATTTTGGTAAAGTCTTGCATAGTGATGTGAACCACAGGCTGTAGTTAAAAGACCCATTTGAAAAGTTGTAGGCTTACCACCTATTGTAATTTTAACTTCACCCCAATCAAATTCTAGTGTTTCCCCTAAATCATATTCCTGTCTGATAAAAGCTTCCTTTTTCTCATGATTATCCCTTATGTAATTACAAACTGTAGGATAGCTAATATCAAATCCTAGTTCAATCAATTTTTCATGTATGTCAATTTTCTTCATTAATTGCTTATGTCTACCGAGTAACCGGTTTCTCTCATTTTCTTTTATTAATTCATTTATCTTTTCTATTATTTCATCTGTTAATTTAATTCTAGTCCTTTTACTAGTATCATATTTAGGTGCTGATACCATTTCTGAAACAAGATTTAAAGTATCACTATTAGTAATATTATTATCCTTAGCTAGTTCTTCTATTTCTTCACACTTAGATTCATAATTATTAATATATTTTCTTACTGTAGTTCTAGAAACCTTCATCTCTCTAGCTATTGCTCTTTGAGACATATTTTCTCTAAAATATTTCATTAGTATTTCTGCTTTCTGATCCAGCTTTATCACCTCTTGTCCCCCCTCAAAAGATATCTTCAAGGGGTATTATATTTTAAGGTGGACCAGTTTTCAATTATTATGGTGGTCTACTTTTAGATTAACATAAACAGGAGTAAGACTACTTGGAATACCAACAGTAGTAGATAGATTAATACAACAAGCAATAAACCAAGTAATCAATCCGATATTCGATAGGGGATTTTCAAATAGTAGCTATGGATTCAGACCAGGCAGAAGCTGTCATATGGCTCTAATTCAAGCACAAAAACACATCAATGAAGGATATAGATATGCAGTAGATATGGATTTAGAAAAATTCTTCGACAACGTAAACCATGACCTTTTAATGCACTTAATATCCAATAAAATAGAGGATAAAAGAGTACTGAAACTAATACGAAAGTATCTTAATTCAGGAATAATGGTAAAGGGAATGTTGGTTAAATCAGAAGATGGAGCACCTCAAGGCGGACCATTAAGTCCATTACTCAGCAATATATTACTTGATGAATTAGATAAGGAACTAGAAAGAAGAGGGCATAGATTCTGCCGTTATGCTGATGATTGTAATGTTTACGTCAAAAGCAAAAGAGCAGGGACAAGAATCCTTGAGAGTATAACAAGATTTCTAGAACAAAGACTAAAACTGAAAGTAAACACTGAAAAATCTGCTGTATCCCTACCAACTAAAAGAAAGTTCTTAGGATATAGCTTCTACTATGGTAAAGGCGGGATTAAGTTTAGAGTTCATAACAAAAGTTATGAAAGACTTAAGAAAAAGATTAAAGATATCACTAATAGAAATGTTAGCATGAATTTTAATCATAGAATTAAGAAACTAAATGAAATCATCGTAGGTTGGGTGAATTATTTTAAATTAGCAGATATGAAGAGTAAATTAGAAGATTTAGACCAATGGATTCGAAGACGACTAAGAGCCTGTGTATGGAAGACATGGAAGAAAATAAAAACACGTTTTCAAAACTTGATGAAAATGGGAATCCCAAGGAATAAGGCATGGGAATTTGCAAACACAAGGAAAGGCTACTGGAGAATTTCTAAGAGTCCAATATTAAATAAAACCGTAACTAATCAAAAGTTGATTAATCACGGTTTTAAAAGTTTATCTTCGCAGTATGAAAAATTCAGACTGTCTTAATGAACCGCCAAGTACCGAACGGTATGCTTGGTGGTGTGAGAGGACGGTAACTAAAATAATTAGTTACCTCCTACTCGATTTGATAAAGGATTGCTTTTAATTGCATCTCTAAGTCTATCGTCGTCTATATGAGTGTAAATTTGAGTAGTGGATACAGATTCATGTCCTAATATTTCCTGTAAAGCGCGTATGTCTACATTTCCATATTTATACATTAAGGTAGCTGCAGTATGTCTTAACTTATGAGTAGAGTATATAGATGGATCTAAACCCGATTTCTCTAAATATCGATCAATCATGTGTTGAATAGCGCGATTACTCATTCTATTTTTTCTTTTACTTATAAACATAGCTTTGCTGTCTTTTGAATTTTGAGGTCGTATTTCAAGGTAATCTTTAATTGCAGATACACAGGCTTCATTTAAGAAAATTGTTCTTTCTTTATTTCCTTTTCCAATAACGGAGAGGGTATCATTATCCTTGATTTTATCAATGTCTATACTTGCTAATTCTGAAAGACGAAGTCCACAATTTAAAAACAACATAATAATTGCATAATCTCTTTTTCTATATTCTTCATTTTTATTTTCTAATACATTGTTTAGAAGTGATTCCGATTGTTCTAAAGTGAGATAAACAGGGTGTCTATTTTCTTTTTTGGGAAATTCTAAAGCTTCAGCAGGATTCTTATCTATTAGATTAACTTTGGAATATAGATAGTCGAAAAAAGACCTAAGGGAGGCAACTTTTCTAGATTTAGTATAATTGTTATTTTCTCTTTTTTTATCAGCATAAGATATATATGCGTGAAGGTCCTGAATTCCTAATTTACTTATTAAATCTAAATCTACATCTGAAATATTGATGTCGTCAAACTTTAAATCTTGTTCAACTAATTTATATCTTTGCTTAATGAATCTAAAAAAAGTTCGCAAGTCTAAAAAGTATTCTTTTACAGTGTTAGGAGACACACCTTTGATTGTTTCCATATAATTTAAGTAATCCTCTAGAAGCATTGGTATATCAGTCATTATAGCCCTCCATTTTCTTTATAACATTAGTCACAAAATAACTATTTTGTGACTAATGTTATTTTATACTAAAATTATCCAAAAAGCAATATTCAAAATAGATTTATTTAACATCAAATAGTATAAAATCTTACTTTAATAGCAAAATCGAATTTAACTAATATAACAAGCCCATAATTAAACTTTAAAGACTATCCATACAAATATATTCCTGTGAGAATTTGAAGTCCTTAAAGCCCATTTTAAAAGGTCAAAATTTAAGCATTTATCCATTATATAATAAGTAAGCTCTTAAATAGACTTGTAATATTATTATTTTATATAATCTATAAACTACTCTTTAGATTTATAAATTTAAAATCCTAAAATGAAGTTATTATCAATTCTGTTATAAGAAACCTAGTATCCATTGGTCATACTGTTGCTCTATTCCATTTTTTTAAAGTGATGTAAAATATTTTTTTAAAACTCAGTTCCACCAAAATAATTAACATAATTATATTATGTATACATTTATGAAGTTGTGCTTTAAAATGAAAGTAGTTGACATATTATATTTATGTGAACTACTTAAGTTCAATGATAAGTGTCAGATTTTACTAGGTATATCCTATTTTAATTTTTACTAATTACTTCACCAAATACTCTATATGCAAAAATCTTTAACCGTTTCTGTCGTTCCTTTCGTGAAGGAGTGATGATTCTACGGTGTAACCATTCTAACTTCATTTTTTTCCAAATCTCTGGTGTACGTTTAACTTTTCCTGTAATAACATCTAAACTTCCACCTACACCAAAAGTAACTTTCGCAGGAATTCTATCTTTATATGTATATATCCATTTGTCTGCCAATGGTGATCCTAATGCAACAATAAGGATATCTGGTTTTGAGTTTTCAATATCTTCAATTATCTGTGTCTCTTCTTGCTTATTGAAGAAACCATTATGCCTACCCGCAACTTTAACATTAGGATAATTTTCAACTACATATTCCTCCATCTTTTTGTTTACTGATTCCTCTGATCCAAAGAAATAAAAAGACCATCTTCTTTGGTTTCCCAATCTTAGTAATTCTAAAAGTAAATCAAAACCAGTAACACGTTCAGGTATTGGATTTCTTTTTAATTTTGATGCTAAAACAATGCCAACTCCATCAGGAGTAATTAAGTCAGATTCGAGTGATATTTTCTTTAATTCAGGGTCCTCCTGAATATCTATTGCAATTTCTGGATTCACAGTGATGATGTGAAACGTTTTATCTCTGTATTCCTTAATCTTATTATCAATTAAATCAACAGTATCCAATAAAGTTAATTTTGAAAATCAAATTCCTAAAATATTTACATAATTATTCATGTTTCATCTCCACCTTTTACGATTTAAATAAATTACAAAATTGTAAAAAAACTATTTACCTTTATCATAATCTTGAACATAAAAATATTCCAGAATGCTCTTTAG
Organism: Tissierella pigra; assembly: GCF_018917845.1. Taxonomy (NCBI): domain Bacteria; kingdom Bacillati; phylum Bacillota; class Tissierellia; order Tissierellales; family Tissierellaceae; genus Tissierella; species Tissierella pigra. Next base: position 1,906,670 of record NZ_JAHLPJ010000001.1, on the reverse strand, counting down.
TCATTTTACTTCTTTCTCTAATTTCTTAATATGCTTGTTTTTTGACACAAACCGAACAATTCATATACACAATATACTATATATACTAATAATAATCAAATGGTTTTACAAAAGAAGAATGGTTGACATATTATATTTATGTCAACCATTCTTCTTTTGTAAATTATTTTTTATTCTTCTACTATTTCTTTAATTCTTCTTAATCCTTCTTTAATATTATCCATAGATGTAGCATAAGAAAGTCTTATATATTTATCATCACCAAAAGCTACTCCAGGAACTACTGCTACCTTAGCTTCATCTAATAATAAGTTAGCAAAATCCATAGAAGAGTTTATTTCTTTACCTTTAATAGTTTTGCCTAATAATTGTGTGAAGTTTATCATTATATAAAAAGCACCTTCAGGTTTTCTACAACTTAATCCCTTAATGGAATTTATTGTTTCTGCCATATAATCTCTTCTCTCAACAAAATGTCTTTTCATCTCTTCTACACTAGCTTGATCACCTTTAAGACCTTCAACACTTGCATATTGAGATATAGAACATGGATTAGATGTTGCATGACTTTGGATATTGCTCATTATCTTAACTATCTTTTCATGGGCTGCTGCATATCCAATTCTCCAACCTGTCATAGCATGGGATTTTGACATACCATTGATTACTATTGTTAAATTTTTTATATCTTCATTTAAAGAAGCTATACTGATATGCTTATTATTATCATAAATTAATTTTTCATAAATCTCATCAGAAATAATAAACACTTTGTTTTTTACTGCCCAATCAGCGATTGCTCTTAATTCTTCTTCAGTATAAATAGATCCTGTTGGATTGCTTGGACTATTTAAGATAATAGCTTTAGTTTTGTCAGTTAAAACTCTATTTAAATCCTCTACGTTAAATTTGAAATCATTTTCTTCTTTTGTTTCAATATAAACAGGAACTCCATCAGCTAATTTTACTAAGTCTGGATAGCTAACCCAGTATGGAGTACCAAATATAACTTCATCTCCAGGATTAAGTATTGCCAACAAAGCATTATGTATAGAATGCTTTGCACCACTTGATATTATAATATTACTTGGTTTATAATCTAGGTTATTATCTTCTTTAAATTTTTCGCATATAGCATTTTTAAGTTCAACTATTCCAGAAGCTGGAGTATATCTAGTCAAACCCTCTTTTATTGCTCTAATTCCTTCATTTTGAATATTCTCAGGTGTATTGAAGTCTGGCTCTCCTGCACCAAAACTTACAACATCTATTCCAGAGTCTTTCATAGCTTTTGCCTTTGCAGTAATTTCCAAAGTAATAGAAGGTTCAATTCTTAAACCTTTAGTTGATAAAATAAAATCCATGAATAATCATACCTCCATAATTATATTTATATTTTTTCCTTATATATATCTTTTAACACATTTTTAACAATAAGTAAAGAATCTTCGAAAGAAGATTTGTTTTGTAGCAATAATATTTTATAATGTTTTATTCCTTCATCTGTTATCCTATATCTTCTTATGGATCTTTTTTCAGGCTCATCCCATGAACCTTCAATATATCCCTCACTTTCCAACTCCCTAAGTAGTGGGTATATCATCCCAGGACTTGGCTCCCATTTGTTGTCTAATCTTTTTTTTATTTCATCTTTAATTTTATTACCATAATAAGATTTTTCATTTAACAAATGTAGTATATAAAGTTTTACAAAGGAAGTAGTACTTATTTTGGTTGGAAATTGTCTTTGTCTTTCACCTTTATATATACTCACTATATCCTCTCCTTAAATTTAGGATTATCATCAATATTGATGAAGTAGTTACCTAACAATTCTTTTCCATCCTTAGAGTCTCCATGAAAATCAGAACCTCCTGTAATAATAAGATTATTTCTTTTTGCAATGTTCATCAAAAGATTAGTATCTTCTTCACTATGTTTAGAATGTATACATTCTAGTCCATTTATATCTAATGAAATACAATAATCTATAATTTCTTTATTCTTCAATAGACCAGGATGAGCTAAAATAGAAATTCCACCAATATTTTTAATTAAGCTTATTATTTCACCAACACTTATTTTATATCTATCTACATAAGCTGGTTTACCTCTATCTAAGAATTTATCAAATCCTTCTGATACATTGGAGATATAGCCTTTCTTAATCATGGCTCTTGCAATATGTGGTCTGCCTATATACCCTTTTCCTGAAAACTCCATAACATCTTCTAGTGTAAGTGTCATACCTAGTTCATTTACTTTTTTAATCATATCTATTCCACGATTCCACCTAGATTTTCTCAAAGTATTTGTCAAATCTATGAGTTCTTTATTTTTATAATCTATAAAATACCCTAGTATATGTACTTCTTCATCCTCAAATATACAACTAAATTCAATACCAGGTATTATTATGAAATCATTATGTTTTTTACCATATTCCAATGCTATTTCTATTCCAGTTACTGTATCATGGTCTGTAATTGCTATGCCCTTTAGATTCTTTTCAATAGCTAAATCCACAACTTCATTTGGAGAATACAAACCATCTGAATGGTTTGTATGAATATGTAAATCGAAAAACATAGTTATCCTCCTTTAATCAAATTATACTTAATACAAAAAACCCGCCATATTGGCAGGTTTTTGTATTATCTTGGTTCAATAATTAGTTTAATAGCTGTTCTTTCTTCACCATCTATTATAATATCCGTGAAGGCTGGTACACAAATAAGATCGATTCCACTTGGAGCAACAAAACCTCTTGCAATAGCCACTGCTTTTATAGCTTGATTTAAAGCTCCTGCCCCTATTGCTTGGATTTCAGCAGCTCCTTTTTCTCTTAAAACACCTGCTAATGCTCCTGCAACAGAATTTGGACTTGATTTTGCTGATACTTTTAATACATCCATTAAAATATCCCCCTCTAACTAAATTTTTTAAATATAATTTTTACAATATTTAATTTTACATTTATTTAAAAAATCATTATTTAGCATATTCAATAGACCTAGTCTCACGTATTACATTTACTTTAATTTGGCCTGGATAATCTAATTCAGCTTCAATTTTCTTTACAATTTCCCTTGCTGTATGAATCATTTGGCTTTCAGAAACTTCTTCAGGCTTTACTAAAATCCTAATTTCACGACCAGCCTGGATTGCATAGGATCTTTCTATTCCTTCAAAAGAATTTGCTATCTCTTCAAGCTTCTGTAATCTTTTTATATATGTTTCAAGAGTTTCCCTTCTTGCACCTGGTCTTGCAGCTGATATAGCGTCAGCTGCTTGTACTAAAACTGCTTCAACAGTTTCAGGCTCACAATCTCCATGGTGAGCAGCAATTCCATGTAAAACTTCTTTAGATTCTTTATATCTTCTAGCTAAGTCTACTCCTATATCAACATGAGGACCTTCTACCTCATGATCCACTGCTTTACCTAAGTCATGAAGTAAACCTGCTCTTTTTGCAATTTTTATATCTGCTCCTAACTCTGCTGCCATTATTCCAGCAAGATGAGCAACTTCTATGGAGTGTTTCAATACATTCTGTCCATAGCTCGTTCTATATTTAAGTCTGCCTAGAAGTTTAATTAATTCTGGATGAATGCCATGAACACCTGCATCAAAAGCAGCTTGTTCACCTTCTTCTCTAATTATATTATCTACTTCTTTCTTAGCTTTCTCGACCATCTCTTCAATTCTAGCAGGATGGATTCTGCCATCAACTATGAGTTTTTCTAAAGCAATTCTAGCTATTTCTCTTCTTACAGGATCAAATCCTGATAAAACTACGGCTTCTGGAGTATCATCAATAATTAAATCAATTCCAGTTAATGTTTCTAAAGTCCTAATATTTCTACCTTCTCTACCAATAATTCTACCCTTCATTTCATCATTTGGAAGGGCCACAACTGTTACTGTAGTCTCAGCTACATGATCAGCTGCACATTTTTGTATTGCAGTAGATATAATTTCTCTTGCTTTCTTATCAGCCTCTTCTTTGGCTTTATTCTCGGTTTCTTTAATCATAATAGCAGATTCATGTACTACTTCTTTTCGAATTTCATCTAGTAATAATTCTCTTGCTTCATCTGAGGTTAAACTAGAAAGTCTTTCTAATTCTAAAACTTGACTTTTATAAATATCATCAATTTGAGTTTCTTTATCTTCTACTTCTTTAATCTTCTTAGATAGTAATTCTTCTTTTCTTTCAATAGCATCAGATTTTCTATCTATGCTTTCTTCCTTATTAATGATTCTTCGTTCAAGTTTTTGAAGTTCATTTCTACGCTCACGATTTTCCTTTTCAGCTTCACTTCTAAGCTTATGAATTTCTTCTTTAACTTCTAATAGAAGTTCTTTTTTACGAGCTTCTCCATCTCTTTCAGCATCTTCAACAATTCTTTTAGCTAACTCTTCAGCATTATTTATTTTACCTTCGCCAATATTTTTTCTTATTAAATAACCAGCGATAATTCCAATAATTGCTCCGAGAAGTCCTTTTAAAATGTCAATTATCAATAACTAAACACCTCCTATTGTATTAAATTTTCAAGTTTCAAACTACATTTCAAATTTCATTGATTATAAGCATAATAAAAGCTTAATAAATTGAAATAGTAAATATGTATAGGATATACATATAGTTTAATTCTATTACTTTTATAAGACAATGTCAAGACAATTAAGATGTAATCCTTGTTACAGTGCTTTCAGAGCCTTTTAACTCAACTCTATAAGCATCATTCCCAATAGAGGCTAAATGGTCATTGTGAGTTACCATAATAATTTGTCTGTTGAATAGTTCTGATGTTTGTTTTAAAAAATCTGCAACATTGAAAATATATTCATCACTAACATGTTTAGCAGGTTCGTCTAAAATTAAAGGTCCCTCTATCTTAGGTTTATGAGTTTGTAAAAATGCTATTCTAAGGGCTAAAGAAACAATATCCACAACTCCCCCACCTCTAGATAATTCAGGTTTAGTTTTGATTAAAATATCTTCAACTTCATTAACAACATAAAATTCTGCATTTGACTTTCCTCTTTGTTCTTCTATTTCAATTAAAAATTTAATGTCAGATTCAAATATAAACTGTAGGCATTTAGTTACTAAGGATTCAATCTGATTTTTAGATTGTTCCCTAGCAAATTCAGATGTTTTTTGAAATAAGATACAAACTTTAGATAATAAGTCTAGATTTTTTTCTATTTCAGCAAGGGAATAATTTGCTAATTCTAATTGCTCTTTAACTTTATCTTTTTTTCCAGATTCTCTAGCTAAATGTTCCTTGAGCTTAATTAAAGAATTATTCAATTCATCTATATTAGCTGTCATTTAATCACTTCTTTTCCAATAAATCTTTAGGTAATAATTTATTTGCTTCTTGAAATAATTTATCTATATCTAAAGTTAGTTTATTTATTTCATCTTCTAACTCTTCTGGCTTTATACCCAAAGCATTTAATTCTTTGATGATTTCCTCTTCTTGCTGATTTAGTTGTTCTAGTCTTGCCTCGGCTTTATATTTTAGGTTTTTGGCTTTTTCCAAATTTTCTTTTAAGTCATTAAGTTCTTTTTCATAATCCATCACAATACCTCCTAATTATAATGATCTATAATATGATTTATTTTTTCATCATCAATAACACTAAAGCATAAAGGACAAACTTCTTGCTTCAATAATATTTCTCTATATCGCATAATTTGAGTTTCAACTTGATTTTTATACTTATCTTGTAAGATTTTTGTTTGGATAATATCTTTTCTATTGGAAGTATATCTATCCTGTAATTTATTTAAGGTAAGAAGAAGTTTAATTTGTTTTTGTAGTTTTTCATAAACTACAGAGATTCTATCTACTTCCTGTAATCTTTCAACATATTTTATTCCAATGGCTAAACTTTTATTGAGAGAAGAAGTCTGTTTTTGAAATGATACTAGCCTAGTTAATTCTTTAATATCATTATCAATCCTACGAATATTATCTTGTAAAATATCAATAGAGTCTAGCTTATTCCAAATTATTTTTATATCTTTGATTTCTGAATTTAAGTTTTTAAATTTGAGATTATAGTTAACTAAATTAATTCTTAGGTTACATGATGAGGCTATATTTACCATATGATTTTCCGCTACTTCAATATCCTTCAAAGATTTTAAAACTAATTTAGTATTAGACTTATTTAATAATAATCTATTTAAGTTATCTTTTTGTTTTTTTAATTCCTTATACTTACTAGCATTTAACGAAATATTATTTAATATCTTATCTAAGGATTCTATACCACTAAGTTCTTTTATATAATAATTTACTTTATTTTTTTCTTGGTAAATAGATAAATGTTTTGTTAGTAAAACTTTATATCTATTAAGAGATATATTTTTATCCTCTATTTGCTTTTTGATATTATCAATATAGAAAATAGTATTACTTAATTCTTCTAAATAATTATACTCAAGTAATTCCTTCTCTAATTGATTTATATTATCCTCTACATTTCTTTTAGTATTAGATAAATTACGAGTATCCTTTAAGGCTTCTCTTAAGGCATCATCAATAATATTAACACCTACAAGTCTACCAATGGAACTTGCTCTAGTTGAAGTCTTTTCCGATAATAAGAAAGCTCCTTCTAACTGATCACTTAAATTTATTGCCTTAGAAAGATCACTATCTAATAATATTTTTTTTATTCCTGTTTTTTCTATAATCTCATAGGGAACAGAAGTGCCAAATCCCTCAAATTTAGTTTCATTATTATATATATCATAAAGAAAGTAGATATTTTTACTTTTACTCCTATATCTCTTTATCTTAGTTCCATCATTGAATATAACTGTAACACTACATTCACTTTCACCTTCCCTAATAAAATAATCTCCAGAAGGTTCATTATAAAGAGCCCACCTAATTCCCCTAAGAATTGCAGTCTTACCACTATCTGATGGCCCAAGGATAACATTTAGCTGATTATCGAATTCTAAAACTGAGTATTTATGAGATTGAAAGTTTTCTAAAATTACTTTTTGAATATATATCATACTAATCACCATTTAAACCCTTCATTTGAATAAGAGCAATTCTTTTAAGCGCTTCAATCTTTACATCTTCTTCTACATCTTCCGCAGTAGAAACTTCTATTAATACTTCATTTATATCCATTTTTTCAAAATCTAAAGCTGCATCTATAGTTTGTTTAAACTCTGTAATTCTTTCATTTTTAAATAAGTTTTTTTCTATTTCTTGTCTATCCAGCACATTTGCACCTGGAAAAGCAGTTTGTAGAGGAACTTCTCTTATTATAATATCTTCCTTTAATTCTATTATTACTACTTTTGGGATTCTTTCTATTTCTCTTAGACTATTTGTTACTCTAACTAAACTTCCTGGATTGATAAAGTATTTATTATTGATTTTACTGGTTTTAAAACCAGAATGATAATGACCACAAAGAGTAATATCTGCTAAAGTATCCTTTATATCATCAATTAAAGTATAAGGTATTCCTTTTATAAAAGGCTTATCGAGAAGCATACCATGTACCATATGGATAGAAAAGTTTACATCATCTTTTACATCTTTTAATATATAGTAATCTCTTTTATCTAAGGAATCAATATCATATACATAGGGCTGACCTGTTAGTTGAACTTTTACATTATCTTTTTCCAGAATGATTTTTTCATTAGATCTAATTAAATTAATTACTCCAAGTGCATCTAATAATCCCAACATAGTTCTATTAACAGTATCAGGGTTATGACCGTATATATCGTGATTTCCACTAATTAGATAAAATGGGACTTGTATTTTATCCAAAATCATTGCAAATTTACTAGCTATTGATATAGATACATCTGGTCTGTCAAATAAATCTCCACCGTGTAATACAAAGTCTATTTTATTTTTCTTAATTATATCATTGATTTCAATTAACTTCTTTTCCAAGGTATCTACAAATATATCTTTTCTGTTTTTAGGAGTATTCCCTCTTATATGAGTATCAGTAAAAAATAATAAATTCAAATATAACACCTCACAAATAAACCTCCTATAACATTAGGAGGTTTAGGTTTATTTATCTTTTTCATTCTCTGAATTGTTAGTCTCATGTATAGAACTTGTATTGTTGTCATTATTTTTATCTAAATCAAATTCAGCACGAATTCTATTTTCAACCTCTAAAGCTACCTCAGGATTATCTCTTAAGAAGTCTTTAGCATTTTCCCTTCCTTGTCCGAGCTTATGCTCATTATAACTATACCAAGAGCCAGATTTATTTATAATATTAGCAGCCACACCGGAATCCAAAATATTACCTTCTTTAGATATACCAGTACCATACATAATATCAAACTCAGCTTGTTTAAAAGGTGGTGCTAATTTGTTTTTTACTACTTTTACCCTAGTTCTATTTCCAATAATATCATCACCTTGTTTTAGAGATTCTATTCTTCTTATATCTAATCTTATACTTGCATAGAACTTCAGAGCTCTACCTCCCGTAGTGGTTTCAGGACTACCAAACATAACTCCAACTTTTTCTCTAAGTTGGTTAATAAACATTACAGTAGAATTAGATTTATTTATTGTACCTGCTAATTTTCTAAGAGCTTGGGACATAAGTCTGGCTTGAAGGCCTATATGACTGTCTCCCATTTCTCCATCTATTTCTGCCTTAGGAACTAAGGCGGCAACAGAGTCAATAATTACTATATCTACAGCTCCACTTCGAACTAGAGCTTCTGCTATTTCTAAACCTTGTTCTCCAGTATCAGGTTGAGATATTATTAAATTTTCAATATCTACTCCTAATCTCTTGGCATATGCAGGGTCTAAAGCGTGTTCTGCATCTATAAAGGCAGCTATACCACCAAGTTTTTGAGCTTCTGCAACTATATGAAGAGAAACTGTAGTTTTACCTGAAGATTCAGGACCAAAAATCTCAATAATTCTTCCTCGAGGAATTCCACCAATTCCTAAAGCAATATCAAGATCTAAAGAACCAGTTGGTATTACATCAATATTTAATTTTGCATCCTCTCCTAAACGCATAATTGATCCTTTTCCAAATTGTTTTTCAATTTGATTTAAGGCCAAGTCTAAAGCTTTTTTCTTTTCGCTATTATCCATATTAATACCCAGTTAAACTGGATTCACCCCTTTCACTTTTCGAACATTAGTTCCAACTATATATTATAACATAATCAGATTTAAGTCAATGATTTATTTAATAAAAAATTTCTTAATTCAGCAAAGGCTCTAGTGGTAGTTTTATTTTGTATAGTTTCCCTATTTCCACTGAAATTGCACTTAATAGATATAGTTTTTTCTTTACTAGAAATACCTAAATATACTAATCCAATAGGCTTATTTTCAGTAGCACCATTTGGACCGGCAATGCCTGTTACAGATAAAGTTATATCTAAGTTGGACTTAATTCTAAGTCCATTGGCCATTTCTATAGCTGTTTTTTCACTTACAGCTCCAAACTCTTCCAATGTACTAGATTCTACACTTAATTCCTCTATTTTAGAATTATTACTATATGAAACAATTGCCCTATCAAACACTTCAGACACTCCTGGTATTCGACCAAAACGACTACTTATTAACCCACTAGTACAAGATTCACAAAAACCGATTTTAAGCTTTCTTTCTCTTAGTATATTAAATACTACGACTTCTATAGGAATATTATCGAAACCATAGATGTATTTATGGAATCTATTTTGTAATATGTTGATTATATTATAGACTTTGTCTTTTATTAATTCCTCATTGTTTCCTTTACCGATTATTTTTATTTCTGTTTCACCTTCTTTAGCGAAGGTAGCAATCATAACAGAAGGTTCACTGTTTATTAAATCTTTAATATCCATCTCTAATTGCGATTCACCTATTCCAATTAAGTTAATAGACTTTTTTATAATAATAGAATCTTCATGAATACGAGGTATTACTTCATTATTAAACATTAACTCCATTTCATTAGGAGGTCCTGGAAGCATTATTATTTTTTTATTATCTTTAGATAAAAAAATTCCAGGAGCTGTACCTATAGAATTGTTTAAAAACTCACTGCCTTCTAATTTAAAAGCTTGTTTAATATTATTTGATGGCATGGATTTATCTAGTCTATTGAATATGCCTTCAATAGATTGTTCCATATCTTTATCTCTTACTAACTTTAAATTTAAAGACTCAGCAATGACTTCTTTTGTCATATCATCATCTGTAGGTCCTAATCCGCCAGTAGTAATTATAATATCTGATCTTTGTAATGCGATGTTCATAATATTTTTGACTCTTTCTCTATGGTCATCAACAGAAGTATGATAATAGGTTTCAATTCCTATATCTAATAATTTACTAGAAATATATTTACTATGGGTATTTAAAGTACTACCTGTAGTAATTTCAGTTCCTATTGTAATAATCTCTGCTATCATTTTATCACCTTTTACTTTATACCCATTTTTAGGGCTGATTTATTTCTATATATATAGTCTACTCCAGATACTATGGTAAAAAACAAGGAAATATATAACATAATCATATCAAAAGGAAAATTAATTAAATTAAAAGGAAAATTATTAATCAATAAAAATATTATTGCTATTAATTGAGTAATAGTCTTAATTTTCCCCAAGGGGCTTGCTGCTATAGTTATTCCTTCTGAAGCTGCAATTACTCTAAATCCAGTAATAGTAAATTCTCTGGCGATAATAGTGACTACTACCCAACCAGGAATGGCACCTAGATCAACAAGAGAGATAAGAGCAGCAGAAACTAAAACCTTGTCTGCTAAAGGATCGATAAATTTTCCAAAGTTAGTGATCATATTTCTGCTTCTAGCAATATATCCATCTAATGTATCAGTTAAAGATGCAAAAATAAAAACTCCAGCAGCTATATAAGTACTATACTTAATGTCAGAGTATAGTACTAACATAAAAATAGGAACTAAAAATACTCTAAAAATGGTTATTTTATTTGCTAAATTCATTTGATTGCCTCCCCTATTAAGTCATATTCTAAAGAATCAGTAATTTTAACTTTAATAAAACTACCTAACTCTATATCTTGAGAAGAATTAACATATACAACTCCATCAATATCAGGACTATCCATATATGTTCTGCCTATATAAAGGTTCTCTTCTGAAAGCTCTTCTATTAAAACATCAAATATCTTTCCAACTTTATTTGTCATAATTTTTTCTGATAACTCTTGTTGGAGTATCATAATTTTATCTTTTCTGATTTCTTTTATTTCATCTTCTATTTGATTTGGAAGATTATATGCAGGAGTATCTTCTTCTTTTGAATAAGTAAACACTCCCAGTCTATCAAACTCTATATCTTTAATAAAATTATAAAGTTCATCGAATTCTTCCTCAGTTTCTCCAGGGAATCCCACAATAAAAGTTGTTCTAATTACTATATCTGGTATTTCATGTCTTAATTTATTAATTAAAATTCCAATGTCTTCTTTACAAGTTCTTCTATTCATTCTTTTTAAAACATTATTATTTATATGCTGTAATGGAATATCTACATACTTAAGTACTTTCTCATTATCCTTCATAGATTGAATTAATTTATCATTAAAATTATCAGGATATAAATATAATACTCTAATCCATGAGATACCATTTATATTATTTAGCTGATTCAACAATTTATATAGAGAGTATTCACCATATAAGTCTATTCCATAATCAGAAGTATTTTGCCCAATTAAAATTATTTCTTTAGTTCCATTATTGGCAAGGCTTTTTACTTCTTTCACTATATCTTCTATTTTTCTACTACGATGTTTTCCTCTTAATTTGGGAATGATACAATAAGTACAGAAATTGTCACATCCTTCAGAAATTCTAACGTATTCAGTAGTATTAAAGTTAATTCTAGTTACTTCTTCTAAATAATTAGTATTAATACTTCCTATCTTTTTAATTCTTTCTTTTTTAATTTCTATTTCATCAATAATAGAGGATATTTCTTTTATATTTCCAGTTCCTATTATTGCATCAATATCTGTAATTTCATCCATCAATTCTTGAGAATATCTTTCTGCTAAACATCCTGCTAATATTAAATATTTACAATTACCCTCATCTTTATACTTAGTCATCTCCCAAATAGTTTCTATGGATTCTTCTTTAGCTTTATCTATAAATCCACAAGTATTTACAATAATAATTTCTGCTTCATCTAAAGACTCAGCTTTTATATAATTATTATCCTTTAATATGCTCATCATTAATTCTGAATCAATTTCGTTTTTGGAACATCCTAAAGTAACTATAGAAATCCTTTTTAACTTCATTTTATCTCTCCTTAAGTTTTAAGTCTAAATCATCTGGTGTTAATAATACTTTTCTCGGTTTACTTCCTTCATATCCTCCTATGACTCCTCTTTCTTCCATTTCATCTACTATTCTGGCAGCTCTAGCATATCCTATTTTTAATTTCCTTTGTAGTAATGATATAGAGGCCTGTCCTTCTGCTACTACTAATTCTATTGCTTTAGGCAACAAATCGTCACTATCATTAAGTTCTATTTCTTTGGGATTTTCTATTATTTCAATTATATCTTCATTATATTCTGTAATATCCTGGGATTTTAGGGAATTTACTACGGCTTCTACCTCTTCATCAGATATAAAAGCTCCTTGAAGTCTAGCAGGTTTAGAATAAAAAGAGGGGTAGAATAACATATCACCCTTACCTAATAGCTTTTCAGCTCCAGACATATCAAGTATAGTCCTAGAGTCAACTTGTGAGGATACAGCAAAAGATATTCTGGAAGGTATATTAGCCTTTATTGTCCCAGTTATAACATCTACAGAAGGTCTTTGAGTAGCTACAATTAAGTACATTCCTGCTGCTCTAGCCATTTGGGCTAATCTACATATATAGTCTTCAATTTCTTGTGCTGCAACCATCATTAAATCCGCTAGTTCATCAATGATTATAACTATCATAGGCAGCTTTTCTTCATTGTTTTCTTTGAGTTTATTATTATAGGAGTTAATATCTCTTACATTATTTTGTGCAAATAATTTATATCTTTTTTCCATTTCTTCTACAGCCCAATTCAATGCAAAAGAAGCCTTTTTAGCATCAGTTACAACTGGAATCAGTAAATGTGGTATACCATTATAAATATTTAACTCTACTACCTTAGGATCAATTAATAACAGCTTAACATCTGCAGGTGAAGATTTATATAAAATACTCATAATAATGGTATTGATACAAACAGATTTTCCTGAGCCAGTAGCACCAGCAATAAGTAAGTGCGGCATTTTATCAATTGTAGAAACTATAGAGTTTCCAGATACATCTTTGCCAAGAGCTAAAGGTATATGAGAGCCTATATTATTATAAGCTTCAGACATAAGAATTTCTTTTAATAATACACTACTTTTAGTTTTATTTGGAACTTCAATTCCTACAGCTGATTTACCTGGTATTGGTGCTTCAATTCTTATATCTGATGATGCCAAGCTTAATGCTATATTATCAGATAAGGAAACAATTTTACTCAACTTTATACCAGGAGATGGCTGTAATTCATAGCAAGTTATAGTAGGTCCTTTATTAATTTGATTAATAGTAGCATCAATACCAAAGTTTTTCATAGTTTCTTCAATTATCTTAGCATTATTTAATATCTCCTTTTTATCATTTCCATCTTGGTTATTTGTAGGTGAATTTAGTAATGATAATGATGGGATATTATATGTAGAAACTTGAGTTTTTTCCTTTTTACTTTCTATTTCTTCATTTATAGTATTTAATACTGTATTATTTGAATCATCTTTAAAACTTATTTCTTTGATTTCTTTAATTAAGTTTTTCTTCTCTTCCATAGAAGCATTTTCCAGAGATTCTTTAATGTGAATATCTTTTTTGATTTGTTTTAGCTCTATATCGTTAATTATCTTAGGTTTGCGTTTTTTATTCCTGTGATTTTTAGATTCCTTATCAATTAAGGTTATTATATCTTTAACTTTAATGTTTGTAATTATCAATAAGTTTATTATTACTACAATCATTAAAACTAAATAAGAACCAATAGCTCCAAAAAGTCTATAAAAGAAAAAACCAAAGAAACTTCCGAATAATCCACCACCTTTTCCAACTTTACTTAATTCTATTGCATTATTCATTCTATCAAGGAAAGAGTAATCAAAGGGATTTATTCCATCAAGTAATATTAACATACTTAGAAAAATAAATCCCATAGATAAAATAATTTTGTTCTCTTTAAAATTCAAATTGTCCAAAATAAAGATTATACCTGCCATTATTATAACTAGAGGAAAAAAGTAGCTACCAAATCCCATAAGTGAAAATGTAGTACTTTGAATTATGGATCCTATAATTCCCATTTTCGAACTAAACAAACTTACTATAGCAACTATTCCAAATCCAATAATAATTATACCTATAATGTCTCTGTTAAATTCCTTTTTTTCTTGTATTTTTTTTGTAGTTTTATTATTCTTTTTTTTCTTATTTCTTTCCAAATAAAATTCCCCCTTTTAAACTACATACTGTAGCTATTATAGCATAATTTGGAATTCTATTCTATTTATTTTTCCCTTCTATTAACTCCTCTAGCTTTTTTAAAGCTTGTGAAAATCCTCCTACTTCATCTATTAAATTATATTTAACAGCTTCTTCTCCAACTAATATAGTGCCAACATCATTTGCTATTTCATCTGTAGAATACATTAGTTCATTTAAAATTTCATCAGTTATATTAGAAGTTCTTAGAACAAAATTTATTATTCTTTGCTGCATCTTTTGAAAGTATCTGAATGTTTGTGGAACACCTATGACTAAACCTGTAGTTCTAATGGGATGTATAGTCATTGTCGCCGTAGGAACAATAAAAGAATAATCAGTCGATGTAGCTAAAGGAACCCCTATACTATGACCACCACCTAGTACTAAGGATACTTTTGGCTTATCTACTGAATTGATTAATTCTGATAAAGCTAATCCAGCTTCTACATCTCCGCCTACAGTATTTAAAATAATGAAAATGCCTTCAATTTTAGGATCCTGTTGTGCTGCTATTAATAATGGAATAATATGTTCATATTTTGTTGCCTTCTTATCATTAGGAGCAATAGAGTGGCCTTCTATTTCTCCTATTATAGATATGAATTGAATATTATTTTTTGCTTCTGGAACGTTTGATACTCCAATTTCCTTAATATTATCTATATTGTCCTTTTGCTCTTGTGTATTGTTTTCTTTATTTTCCTTATTTTTATTTATCATTTTTTTCCTCCTATTAAATAATATATATCTATAGGATTTACTTTAAAATCAATAATATTCAAAAGCAAAAAAATACATATATCTTGATAGATATATGTATTTAAATATATAAGTATTTTAGCTTTAATCTAATTCTATAATAATCATATCATAGCCTATTTTTCTAATGGTATCCCAAGGTATTTCAAATCCATTTGTATCAAGACCAAATAATCTAAAACCTAATCTTTTTTCGGGAACTAATAAAGATATGATCTTGCCTGTATCTTCATCAATTAAAAAATCACTATCTAATATTAAACCTAGCCTACCGCCATTATTTAGGTTAACTATTTCTTTTTCACCCAGTTCTGATAATCTCATATAATCTCCTCCTAGTTATTTATAGAACTTTTTATTTATGATTTTAAAAAAAATTTTATTGTTTGTATTTTAGTAGAAGTTTTCCTTATATTAAATAATATTCATAAGAAAAAAAAATATGAGTTATCAATTATGATAACATCTTATTAGACACTAGTATCCTGAATGACCAAATCCGCCATCATCTCTATATGTTTCATCTAGTTCAGAAACTATTTTAAGTTCAACTTTCTCATATTTAAGAAATACAATTTGTGCAATTCTATCTCCTGGGTTAATAGTATAAGTTTCTTTTCCAAGATTAATTAAGATTATTTTTATTTCACCTCTATAGTCACTATCAATAGTTCCTATGCCATTGGCCAATGTTATCCCATGCTTTAATGCTAATCCAGATCTACCTCTGATTTGTCCTTCATATCCCAGAGGTATAGATATAAATAAGCCTGTGGGAATCAAGGCTCTATCTAATGGTTCTAATACTATAGGTTCTATAATGTTAGCTTGTAAATCTAGACCTGCTGCACCTTCCGTTTCATATTTAGGTAATTTAAAATTACTTTTGTTTATTATATTGATATTCATAGTTCATCTCCTCTAAAATAGTATATTTTTAATTTCGTCTTCAGTTTTATCTTTATTTTTCATATTTCCAACATAGGCTATATTGACTTTTTTATTGTTAAATATTATATTAGCAACATTTTCTATACTATCCATATTCACATTATCAATTTTATTTAATATTTCATCTTGTGATTGAATTCTATTAAAAATAGATACGGATTTACCAATTTCATACATTCTGCTAAAAGTTCCTTCCATTCCAAGGACATAGCTTCCTTTAAGCTGCTCTTTAGATTTATTTAATTCATCTTTTGATATTAAATTCTTCTTAATATCTTCTATTTCTTTATCAATACAATTAATTGCTTTTAATAGCTGAGATGGATGTAATCCTGCATAAATATTAAATATTCCTGTGTCTTTATATGATGAAGGAAATGATTCAATAGCATAGGCTAACCCTAAATCTTCGCGTATTTTTTGAAATAGTCTTGAACTCATGCTTCCACCAAATACATTATTTAATACTAATAATGATTCTATTTCACTATGTGTTACAGGCAGTCCTTCCATTCCAATTGAAAGATGTAATTGCTCTGTATCTTTATCAATTCCTTGTAAATCATTTGTAAAGTTATATATAGTTCCATCATTTTTATCTCTTTGTCCAAATTTATTATAATATCCAAAATGATGGTTCAACATTTTTAAGACTTCTTTAGCATCTATATTCCCTGCCAGTGATATAACTATATCCTCAGGCCTATAGTTATTCTCAAAATAATATATAATCTTTTCTCTATTGAAACATTTAATGTTTCTTTCTGTACCAAGTATTGGATAAGCATAAGATGTATTCTTAAATATTATTTCATTAAGAAGTTCACTAACCATATCCTCTGGCGAATCTAAATACATATTTATTTCTTCTACTACTACTGTTTTTTCCTTTTCAATATCTGATTCTAGAAACTGAGAATTAAATAACATATCTCCAAGTACATCAATAGCAATATCTATATGATTATATAATACCTTTGCATAATAACAGGTGCTATCCTTACCAGTAAAGGCATTTAGATGTCCTCCTATATTATCTATTGATTCTGCTATATCTTTCGCTGTTCTCTTCTGAGTTCCCTTAAATAGCATATGCTCTATAAAATGAGATACACCATTATTTTCTTTATTCTCTTTTACTGAACCATTATTAATAATAATTCCAATAGAAACAGAGTTGACATGAGGTATATTCTCCATAACAACTCTTATACCATTATCTAATTTATCTATTAAGTACATACTTTCCTCCAATATTACTAGTTTTTTATTACATCACTTATTGTACCAATATTATAGCCATTTTCATATAGGTAATTTATTATATCTGGTAATGCTTTAACGGTTTCTGAAGTAGGGTGCATTAAAACTATGGCAGAATTATGAATTTTTTGAGTTACTCTTTTAAAAATTATATCTTTAGTACTATCTTCTCTCCAGTCTATTGTATCTACACTCCACATTATAAGTTCATAACCTAAATCTTTTACTGCCTTTACTGTATTATCATTATATGCTCCTGATGGTGGTCCAAAATACTTTGAATCAATTCCTAGTATATCTTTTATTATATCATGAGCCTTTTGAATTTCTTCTCTATTTCTATCATAATTTAATTTATCATAATCTATATGACTATATCCATGATTTCCGATTTCATGTTTAGCATTATAAATATCTTTTAGTATCTCTTTGTTTTTTTCTGCCCATTTACCTGTTACAAAATATGTAATTTTAATATTATTTTCCTCAAAGATTTTTAACATTTCAGGAATATATTCATTTCCCCAATCTACATTACAAGCAAATGCTACTACTTTATCATCTACATTTCCCTGATAATACACATCACTATTAAACGTTTCCTCTGATTTGTTATAAACTTTGAATATAATTAAACTTATAATTACTACTAATAATAGGATTGAAATAGTTAATAAACTTTTTTTACTTATAATAAATAATCTCATCTACATCCCTCCAATATACTTTATAATATATATATTCAAAGGATAATTTAATATACTAAAAAATAAAAACATGAACCTTAATATGGTTCATGCAATTAATATATTATTCTTCAGTTTTTGGTTCTTCAGGTAATAAAACTTTTCTAGAAAGATTTATTCTTCCTTGATTATCTATTTCCATTACCTTAACTAATACTTCATCTCCAACTGCTAATACATCTTCTACCTTATTGACTCTTTCTCTAGCTATATTGGATATATGAAGTAAACCTTCTTTACCATTTAGAACATCTATAAAAGCTCCAAAGTTAGTAATTCTAGTAACTTTTCCTAAATAGATTTCTCCTGGCTCTACTTCTTTAACGATTTTATTAATCATATCTATGGCTGTTTCGCCACCTTCTTGTGTTACTGAAGCAATGAAAATCTTACCAGTGTCATCAATATCTATTTTTACACCTGTTTCATCTATTATTTTATTAATTACTTTTCCGCCAGGTCCAATTATATCTCTTATTTTATCTGGATTTATTTGCATAGTATATATTTTAGGAGCATACTTAGATAAGTTTTCTCTAGGAGTAGAAATAGTTTCCATCATCTTACCTAATATATATAACCTACCTAGTCTTGCTTTTTCTAACGCTTCTTCTAATATTGGTTTATCTATACCTGCTATTTTTATATCCATTTGTATAGCAGTAATTCCATCCTTAGTTCCTGCTACCTTAAAATCCATATCTCCTAGATGATCTTCCATACCTTGAATATCAGATAAAATGGCTACATTGCCTTTTTCTTTTATAAGTCCCATGGCAATACCTGCAACTGGCGATTTTATAGGAACACCTGCATCTAATAATGCTAAAGTACTTCCACATACACTTCCCTGAGATGAAGAACCATTAGAACTAAGAACTTCTGATACTAATCTTATTGTATATGGGAATTTGTCTTCAGATGGTATAACAGGTTCAAGAGCCCTTTCAGCCAATGCTCCATGACCTATTTCTCTTCTTCCTGGTCCTCTTAGTGGTCTAGCATCTCCTACAGAATATGGTGGAAAATTATAATGATGCATATATCTTTTAGATTCTTCTTCTCCTAATCCATCAATAACTTGTGCATCACTAATTGCACCTAATGTAGCTATTGTAAGAACTTGAGTCTGACCTCTCTTAAATAATCCTGAACCATGAGTTCTAGGCAACAAACCTACATCTGTAGTAATAGGACGAATTTCATCTACTTTCCTATTATCTGGTCTTATCCCTTCTTCTACAATCAATCTTCTAACTTCTTCTTTTAGCATATCTTCAATTACTACATTTATATCTTGCTCTGATTCTGGATATTCTTCAATAAAAGTATCTTTTATTTCTTTGTTTACTTTATCTATATTATCTAATCTTTCTTGTTTCTCAAAAGTATTTATAGCTTCTATTAGTTTTTGTCTACCAAAAGCAACTATCTTTTCTTTTATTTCTTCATTAGGTTTAAATAGATTATATTCCTTTTTTTCTTTGCCCATTTCATTTTTGATTTCTTCAATAAAGCCACATAGATTTTTAATTTCATCATGAGCTTTTAGAATTCCATCTAACATAACTTTTTCTGTTACTTCATTTGCTCCTGCTTCAACCATCATTACAGCACTTTTAGTTCCAGCTACCACTAAGTGAATTTCTGATTTTTCTCTTTCTTCACTATTTGGGTTTACGATAAATTTACCATCTATTAATCCAATAATAACTGACCCTGTAGGTCCATCAAATGGAATATCTGATATAGATAGTGCAATAGATGATCCAATCATTGCTACAATCTCTGGAGAATTATCTTGATCTGCTGATAAAACAGTGGCTATAACTTGTACATCATTTCTGTATCCTTCCGGGAATAATGGTCTAAGTGGTCTATCTATAAGTCTTGATGTTAAAATAGCCTTTTCACTTGGTCTACCTTCTCTTTTAATAAATCCACCTGGTATCTTCCCTACTGAATATAATTTTTCCTCATAATCTACACTAAGAGGGAAAAAATCTATTCCTTCTCTTGGCTCTTTAGATGCTGTGGCAGTTGCTAAGATTACTGTATCTCCATATTGAACCATACAAGCACCATTAGCCTGTTCTGCTACTTTGCCAATAGTTACAATTAGGTCTCTGCCAGCCAAATTATACTGGAATTTCCTTTCCATGCAATACCTCCTTAATTTTATTATATTTATTATATCCATATTCATAAAAAATATCTAATATAAATCAATAGAGCGGGAAATCCCGCTCTTATTAACCTCTGATTCCTAGTTTTTCAATTAAAGAACGATATCTTTCAATATCATTGTTTTGCAGATATTTTAAAAGACCTCTTCTTTGACCTACCATTTTAAGTAATCCTCTTCTTGAATGGTGATCTTTCTTGTGAGCTTTTAAATGCTCGTTTACAGAATTTATCCTATGAGTCAAAATCGCAATTTGTACCTCTGGTGAACCTGTATCACCTTCGTGTAATTTGTACTCATTAATAATCTGTTCTTTAATTTCTTTTGTTAACATAATTAATACACCTCCAAAATTTTTAAATACTCCAGAAGCTGCGTAAAACGCTGAGGATACGCTAAACGAAGCTTTTGGTAACCTTGCAATATAATATTATCATAATAAATAGCAAATGTAAATATTAATGTTTCAATTTAACCATTTCTATATCTAAATTCATTTGATTTATTAGCTCTTCTTTACTCTGGAATTTAATATCTTCTCTTAAAAAATCTATAAATTCTACTTCTATTATTTGACCATATATATCTTCACTGAAATCTAATATATAAGTTTCAATCTTTAATATATTTTCATCAAAAGTAGGATTAAATCCTATATTTGTAGCAGATAAATATCGTTTATTATTTATTATAGTATTTGTAATATATACTCCATTTTTAGGGATTACATAGTTATCTATAGGTTCAGTATTAGCAGTAGGAAAACCTAATTTATTACCTCTGTTTTTTCCTGTAACTACCTTGCCTAAAATAGAATATGGATGTCCTAACATTTTAGTAACTTCATTTATATGTCCAAATACTATTAATTTTCTTATGGCAGAACTGCTTATAATTTCATTATTTTTATAAACTGGATCTAATACTATTACATCTATATTATACTTTTCTCCAAGTTCTAATAAATAACTTGAGTCACCTGAAGCTTTATATCCAAATTTATAGTCAAATCCAACTACTAATAGTTTACCATTCATCTTATTCATAATGATATTTTTAATAAAATCTTCTCCTGACAATTTCATTAAGCTATCATCAAAGTCTAAAAGATAAATAATATCAATTCCTAATTCTTCACATATTTTAAACTTTTGTTCGTTACTTGTTATTATATTGGGTTTATTATTGTCTATAATAGTCTTTGTATGATTTTTAAATAATAAAAGAGAAGACTTAATGCCCAATTCCTTAGCCTTAGAAATCATAGCATTAATTAACTGTTGATGTCCAATATGAATACCATCAAAGTTTCCTAAGGCAATGGCAGTATCAAATCTTGTCTCTTTATAATTGGATAAATCAATTATTTCCATATATATCACCTTATATCATTAAAACTTTCTCCATTTTCAAATAGAATTTGGAATCACTAAGCATTATTTTTCCTATTCCTATAAATGTTTCTTTACAGTAGACTCGATATAACTTATTGACCATATTCTCATCAACATCAACATGTAAAACAACGCCATTAATTAATTTAAAATATAAATCGTCTGATATAACAAATCTATCTATATGTTCCAATGCTTTATCCATAGGGGTAATTATTTGTAGAATTTCATCATAATTTAACTTTTGAATATATTCAATACTATAGGAATTTTCAATCTTAAAATTTCCTGCAGCTACTCTTAGTAGATATGACATATATCCATAAGTTCCTAAATCCATTCCTATATCATCACATAAAGTTCTAATATAAGTTCCTCTAGAACAACTAGTATGAAATATAATCTTAGTACAATCTTCTATATTCAATATATTTTGACTATATATTTTTATATTTCTAGGAGTACGTTCTACAGTTTTTCCTTCTCTGGCTAACTCATAAAGTTTCTTTCCCTTATGCTTTAAGGCAGAATACATAGGTGGCAATTGAGATATATCACCTATATATTTTGACATAGCAGATATTATCTCGTTTTCTGTTACTAACTTGTTAGAGGAAGATATTACTTTTCCATCTCCATCTTGAGTATCAGTTCTATAACCTAAAGTTAGCTCACCTATATATTCTTTATTACTATCTAAAAGATATTCTGCAATTCTAGTACCTTTACCTATACATAATGGTAATACTCCAGATGCATTAGGATCTAATGTTCCAGTATGTCCTATTTTTTTTGTTTTAAGTGTTCTCCTCAATAAATTTACTGCATCGTGGGAAGTCATTCCCCTTGGTTTAAAAAAATTAATTACACCATTCATAGTACCACCTAAAATACCTTTTTCATTTGTTCTAATACTAAATGTTCAGCTGTGGCTATTGGCTCATTAATAGTACAGCCTGCTGCTCTAATATGTCCTCCGCCATTGAAATTAGCACAAATTTCAGCAACATCTGCATATCTTTTGCTTCTCATACTGACTTTTATTTCTTCTTCTTCAATTTCCTTTAGTAAAATTGCTACTTCTATTGAGGATATTTCTCTTATAAAGGAAATTATTCCTTCCGTATCCTCCATTTTAGCATTTGAATTATTTAGCATTTCTTGAGTTACTTTTATTATTCCTACTTGATTATCATAGTGAAATTTCAAAGTCTCTAATATTTTTATAAATAGTTTTGTTTTCTCAATACTTCTACTTTGATATAGATTGATATTAATATTACTTTTATCAATACCTGTTTTTATTAACTCAGCTGCTATTTCATGAGTTTCAGATGTGGTATTATCATACATAAAACTTCCAGTATCTGAACTTATTGAAGTATATATACAAGAAGCAATATCCTTATCAATAATAATTCCTATCTTCTTTATTAATTCATATACTAATTCTCCAGTAGCGGCTGCATTACTATTTACTATATTGATATCTCCAAAGTTAGTATTGCTAATATGATGGTCTATATTAACAACATTTTCTATTTTATCTAAAAGTATTCTATTTTTCCCAAGTCTATCTTCATCACTTGTGTCTAAAGTTATAAATAAATCTATTTCCATATTATCTTCATAGTCTATTATTTTGCTTATACCTGGAAGAAATAAAAAATCTTTAGGTATATCATCAGTTTTAAGTATAAAAACTTTCTTATTGATTTTTTCAAGTGCATTCCCCAAGGCAAGAATAGATCCTATATTATCTCCATCAGGACTAACATGAGAAGCAATTCCAATATTTTTGCTATTTTTAATTAAATCAATTGCTAAATCAAATTGACTTTCAATACTATTTTTCATCACTATTATCTCCAGAATTTTTTGAATCTTTATTAACATCATCAATTAATTTAGACATATAAATACCATGTTCTATAGACTCATCTAAAACAAATATTGGTTCAGGAGTATATCTTAAATCTATTTTACCGCTGATTTCTTTTCTTATGAATCCCTTAGCACTTTCTAAGCCTTTAATTGTATTTTCTTTTTCTTCTTTATTTCCAAATACAGATATATATATTTTCGCATAACGCAAATCTCTAGTTACTTCTACTTTTGTTACAGTAGTAAGGGAATTAACCCTTGGATCTTTAAGACCATTATATATCAATTCAGAAACAACCTTTTTTACTTCTTCTGAAATTCTACTAACTCTTTTCTCGTTCATTTAGTCACCTCTATTTCTCAATTTCCTTAACCTTTCAAAATGTTTATTTATCTTGAACCTCTTTAAGAATATATGATTCTAATAAATCTCCATCTTTAATATTATTATAGTTTTCTAATCCTAGTCCACCTTCATATCCAGATAATACTTCTCTAACATCATCTTTAAATCTTTTTAATGATGAAACATTACCTTCAAATATAACAATATCATCTCTTAGAAGTCTTATTTTTGAATTTCTAGTTATTTTTCCATCTAATATATATATACCAGCTATAGTATTTCCATTTGGTAATCTAAAGGTAGCTCTTACTTCAGCTCTTCCTATTACTTCCTCAACTATTTTAGGTGCATGCATACCTTTAATTGCTGCCTGAATATCTTCTATAGCCTCATATATTACTCTATAAGTTCTTATGTCAACTTTCTCTCTTTTAGCTACTTCAATAGCATTTAGATTTGGTCTAACATTAAATCCTACAACTATAGCATTAGATGCTGAAGCTAATATTACATCTGATTCAGTAATTCCACCTACACCACCGTGTATAATATTGGTTTTAACTTCATCTGTATCAAGCTTTTCCAGCGATTGTTTTAAAGCCTCAATAGAACCTCTTACATCACCTTTTATAATAATATTTAAATCTTTAATTTCACCAAGCTTTATTCTTTCAAACAAATCATCTAATGATATTTTTTGATCTGATCTCATTTGTTCAGCTCTAATAATTTCCTTATTT
This sequence comes from Tissierella pigra, assembly GCF_018917845.1. NCBI lineage: Bacteria > Bacillati > Bacillota > Tissierellia > Tissierellales > Tissierellaceae > Tissierella > Tissierella pigra. Next base: position 1,881,806 of record NZ_JAHLPJ010000001.1, on the reverse strand, counting down.
TTTTCACCTATGATTCTAGCAGTTTTTTCATCATCCACTGCATACAATAATTCTCCTGCATTTGGTACTTCAGATAATCCTAGAATAACTACTGGAGTAGATGGGCCTGCCTTTTTAACTCTTTTACCTTTGTCATCAAGCATGGCTCTAACTCTACCAAAAGAAGACCCTGAAACAACCATATCTCCTACTTGTAGTGTTCCTTTTTGAACCAATACAGTAGCCAATGGGCCTTTACCTTTATCAAGCTGAGCTTCTATTATTGTTCCTACAGCATTTCTATTTGGATTTGCTTTTAATTCCTGTATTTCTGCAACAAGTAAAATCATTTCTAGTATATCTTCTATTCCTTCACGATTTTTAGCTGACACAGGTACTGTTATGGTTTCTCCACCCCAGTCCTCAGGTACTAAGCCATTTTCTACTAATTCCTGTTTAATTCTATCTACATTGGCTGTAGGTTTATCCATTTTATTTATAGCTACGATTATTGGAACATTGGCAGCTTTTGCGTGATTTATAGCTTCAATGGTTTGTGGCATAACTCCATCGTCAGCTGCAACTACTAATATTGCAATATCTGTTATCTGTGCTCCTCTAGCACGCATCGATGTGAAAGCCTCATGGCCTGGAGTATCTAAAAAGCATATCTTTTTATTATTGATATTAACAGCATAAGCTCCTATGTGTTGAGTGATTCCTCCTGCTTCTGATTTAGTTACGCTAGTTTCTTTAATTGCATCTAATAGAGATGTTTTACCATGGTCAACGTGGCCCATTACAGTTACTATAGGTGCTCTTGCTTTTAAATCTTTAGGATCATCTTCATAATCCAAACTAAATTTTTCTTCTATTGATTCAACACTTTCTTCTACAGTTTCTTGTATTGTAAGTTCTACACCAAATTCTTCTGCAACTATTACTGCCATGTCTGAATCTATAGATTGATTTTGATTAACCATTACTCCTAAACCTATTAATTTAGAAATGATTTGTGAAGGGCTTACTCCTATTTTATCTGCTAAGTCTTTTACGATTATATTATTTCCTATTTCTATAACAACCTCATTCCTTTCTGTGCTAATTATAGTATTTTCTTTATCTATACTATTATTCTTTTCTTTATGTTTGTTATTTTTCTGTTTTTTGTTATTTTTATTACTTTTAATGTGTTCACTGTTTTTATCATCTTCAAATTCTTCTCGTTCCTCTTCCATATGAGGATTTTCTCTTTCATCTTCCTCAGTTAATAATGATCTTATTATATTCGCTTCTTCATCTTCTAAAGTACTCATATGATTACCTACTGTTATCTGTAGATCTACAATTTTTTCAATTAAGTCTTTACTGCTAATTCCTAATTCCCTAGCTAATTCATATACTCTAATTTTTTTCATATTATATACCCCCTATTATCTTTGAAGGTGATATTTCCTACTTCTTCTTAAGATTTAACCATGTTTTTTAAATCTTCATATATATCATTTGATACTTCTACCTCTAAAGCTCTAGATAATTTCTTGCTTTTTTGTGCAATTTCAATACACTCAATATTTGAACAAATATATGCTCCACGGCCATTTGCCTTTCCTGTTAAGTCAATAACTGCCTCTTGTTCACCATTTCTTACTACTCTTATTAATTCTTTTTTAGGTTTACCTTCAGCACAAGCAATACATTTTCTTAGAGGAATCTTTTTCTTTTTCAAATAATCACCTCTTATTCACATTCTTCTTTATATTGAGATTCTGATTTAATGTCTATTTTCCAATTTGTTAATTTAGCTGCTAATCGAGCATTTTGCCCTTCTTTTCCTATAGCTAATGAAAGCTGATAATCTGGTACGACTACAACGGCAGACTTTTCTTTTTCATTAGCCATTACTTTTAGTACCTTAGATGGACTCAAACTATTTGCTATAAATTCTTCTATATCTTTACTCCATATTACAATATCTATTTTTTCGCCTTTTAATTCATCTACTATTACTTTTACCCTACTACCTTTAAATCCTACACATGATCCAAGAGGATCTACATTAGGATCTTTAGAAAAAACTGCAATTTTTGTTCTAGAACCAGCTTCTCTCGATATTGAAAATATTTCTACTATACCATCGTTTATTTCTGGAACTTCTAGTTCAAATAATCTTTTAACTAGATTGGGATGAGATCTTGATAGTATTATTTGGGGACCCTTTGTAGTTTTCTTAACTTCCAAGATAAGTAATTTAAATCTATCACCTTGATTATATTCTTCTCCATCTATTTGTTCCACAGGTGGTAATATAGCCTCTGTTTTACCTAAATCTATATATACATTGCTTTTACTAATTCTTTGAACTTGACCAGTTATTATTTCATTTTCTCTGTTTATAAATTCATCGAAAATAACATCTCTTTCTGCATCTCTTATTCTTTGTATAACTACTTGCTTAGCAGTTTGAGCAGCTATTCTGCCAAAATCCTTCGGTGTAATTTCTATTTTGATGAAATCTCCAATTTGGAATTTATCATCTATTTGTTTTGCTTCATCTAAACTTATTTCTAAATATTCGTTATCTATTTCTTCTACCACTTCTTTCAAAGCTATTACTTTAACTTTTCCAGTAGTTCTATCCATTTCTACTTCGACATTCTGTGATGCACCAAAATTTTTTTTATAACTAGAGATTAGTGCAGACTCAAGGGCATCAAATATTACTTCTTCTGAAATACCCTTTTCTTTTTGAATTTCACGAAGAGCATTGATAAAATCTCCATTCATTCATTAAACCTCCCTTAAAATTTAACAGATAATTTAATTACAGCGACTAATTCTCTAGGTATCTCTATAATAGTATTAGTTTCTGTTTTTAGTATAATTGAACTTTCATTATAATTATCCAAAGTTCCCTCTATTAGTTTTTTACCATCTAATGCTTCATAAAGCTTTACTTCAATATCTTTTCCTATATTTCTTTTTAAGTCTTTATCAGTTTTTAAAGGTCTGTCTAATCCTGGAGATGAAACCTCTAAATAATATGCTACTTTAATTGGATCTTTTTCATCTAATATATCACTTAATAACTGACTCATTTTTTGACAATCGTCTAAATTTATTCCACCTGGTTTATCTAAATATACTCTAAGAAAATAGCTCGGACCTTCTTTTACAAACTCTATATCCACTAATTCATACTTTAATTCTTCTACTAATGGTTCGCATATTTCCTTAATAATTCCTAAAACACCTTTTTTATTCAATTAATTCACCTCCATAGATATTTAGAGTAATCTAAAACAATTTTAAAAGTAGAACTTTCTTATTCTTTATAAAAAATCAAGAGTGGGCTACCCCACTCTTTTTCAGAAAAAAAATTTACTTTTGCCAAATTAATTATATCATAGTTTAAGGAAAAATCAAATATTAAAAAGACTTATTTGATTACTTAGTGGCAAATCTCCTAGACAACCATGGTTATTTAAGACTTCTAAAACAGGTTTACTTACTTTACCACGGTTAATCAAATCTTCTCTAGAGATAAATCTAGATATATTTCTTTCTTCTACAATTTTTCTGGCAACATTTTCTCCTAACCCTTCTAAACTTTTAAGTGGTGGTAAAATTCCATTTTCATCAATAGTGAATTTATCACTATCAGATTTATAAAGATCTACATTTTGAATCTTATAACCTCTAGCATACATTTCCAGTACTACTTCCAAGACAGTCAAAAGATTCTTCTCCTTTGCTGTCATATCATTACCTAGTTTTTCTAGTTCCTCAATCTTAGTCTTAACCGTTTCCTTACCTTTTATAACTAAATCTGCATCAAAATCACTTGCTTTAATTGTAAAATAAGTTGCATAGAATGCTTCTGGATAATAGACTTTAAAATATGCTATTCTAAAGGACATCATTACATATGCTGCAGCGTGAGCTTTAGGAAACATATATTTTATTTTTTTACAAGAGTCTATATACCATTCTGGAACTTTTAACTCTCTCATTTGGTCTTCTTCTTCCTGAGTTAAACCTTTTCCTTTTCTTACATTCTCCATAATTTTAAATGATTTCTTGTTATCCATTCCCCAATTAATTAAATTTAACATGATATCTTCTCTTGTAGAGATTACTTTACTAAGAGGAGCAATATTATTTTTAACAAGGTCTTGAGCATTATTAATCCATACATCTGTTCCATGAGACAGACCACTAATTCTTACTAGTTCTGAAAATGTTTTTGGCTGAGTTTCAATGAGCATTTGTCTTACAAATTTAGTACCAAACTCTGGAATACCTAATGTACCTACTTCACAATTTATATCTTCCTTAGTTATTCCTAAAGATTCAGTACTAGTAAACAACTTCATGGTATTAGGTTCATCCAATGGGATATTTGTAGGATCTACTCCAGTAATATCTTCAAGCATACGTATAATAGTAGGAACATCGTGTCCTAGAATATCTAGTTTTAGTATTCGACCACTAATTGCATTATAGTCAAAATGAGTAGTTATTACTCCTGACTTTTTATCGTCAGCTGGATATTGTATTGGTGTAAAGTCTAAAATATCTTTATATTTTGGAACAATCATTACTCCACCAGGATGTTGTCCTGAAGTTCTCTTTATTCCAGTACAGCCTTGAACTAACCTATTAATTTCAATTGGATTAACATTTATATCTCTTTCCTCAAAATACTTTTTGACAAATCCATAGGCTGTTTTATCCGCTATAGTTCCAATAGTTCCTGCCCTAAAAACATAGCCTTCCCCAAATAACTCCTCTGTGTATTTATGGGCTACAGCTTGATATTCTCCAGCAAAGTTTAAGTCAATATCTGGCTCTTTATCTCCTTCAAATCCTAAAAAAACCTCAAATGGAATATATTGTCCATCTTTATTTAACTCATTATCACATTGTGGACATATTTTATCTGGAAGATCAGCCCCTGAAGCTATAGACCCATCATCAAAGAACTCGTTATATTTACATTTTGGACACACATAATGAGGTGCCAATGGATTTACTTCTGTAATTCCACTCATAGTAGCTACAAAAGACGAACCTACAGACCCTCTAGAACCAACTAAATATCCATCCTCTAATGACTTCCAAACAAGTTTTTGAGCAATTATATACATAACTGCATATCCATTCTTAATTATAGAGCCTAATTCTCTTTCCAGTCTTTTCTCTACAATATCTGGTAAAGGTTCTCCATATACTTCTATTGCTTTTTCATATGTGATTTTTCTTAATTCTTCTTCTGCACCATCTATAATAGGTGGAAAAGTACCTTCTGGTATAGGAATTATTTCTTCTACCATATCATTTATTAAATTTGTATTATCTATAACAACTTCTTTTGCAATATCTGATCCCAAATATGAAAATTCTTCTAACATTTCATCTGTTGATTTAAAATATAAAGGGGGTTGAATGTCAGCATCTTGAAATTTTTGTCCTGACATTATTATCCTTCTATATATTTCATCTTCTGGATCTAAAAAGTGAACATCTCCTGTAGCAACTACAGGCTTATTATTTTCTTTACCTAGTTTATATATCCTTTTATTTATATCTCTTAATTGTTCTTTATCTTTTAAAATTCCTTCTCTGACTAGGTACATATTATTTTCTATAGGTTGAATTTCCAAATAGTCATAAAACTTTACAATATCTATTATCTCATTGTTACTTCTATTTTTTATTATTGCCTTATATAATTCTCCTGCTTCACAAGCACTTCCTATTATTAGTCCATCTCTATTGGCTTCTATAAGAGATTTTGGAATTCTAGGTCTCCTATGAAAATAATTTATATGTGATTCGGAAACTAATTTATATAAATTTTTAAGTCCAATTAAATTTTTAGCAATTATTATTATATGAAATGTCTCTTCTTTAGATATATCCTTATTGGAACCTAAGCTATTAATTTGATTAAAATTTATTATATTTTTTTCTTCCAACATATTTAAAATTTTAAGAAATATTTCTGCAGTAGCAGTAGCATCATCTACAGCTCTATGGTGATTTAACAAACTTACATCTAGATGTTTAGCTATGATATTTAGCTTGTGACTTCTTAAAGAAGGAAAAACAGCCCTAGATAATTCCAGTGTATCTAGTACTGGATTATCTAAATCAATATTATATTTCTTCATTTTTTCTCTAATAAATCCAATATCAAAAGACGCATTATGAGCAACTAAAACATCTTCTCCTATAAAGTTTTTAAAATCTTTAATTACTTCACCTATAGTTGGTTTATCTCTTACCATATCATCTGTAATTCCAGTAAGATTTGTAATAAACTCTGGTATAGGTCTTTCAGGATTTATTAACTGACTATAAGTATCTATAATTTCTCCATTTATAATTTTAACAGCACCAATTTCAGTTATCATATCATTTATAGGAGACAAACCTGTGGTCTCTATATCAAATACTATATATGTGGAATATTCCTTACTTTCATCATAGTTAGTCACTATTCCTTTTTTATCATTTATTAAATAACCTTCCATACCATAAATCATCTTTATTCCTAAAGACTTACTTAAACTCATGGCCTCTGGAAATCCTTGGACTACTCCATGGTCAGTTATGGCCAATGCTTTGTGACCCCACTCCTTAGCACGAGTAGCAAGTTTCTTTAAAGAGGAAATTCCATCCATTGAACTCATTTGAGTGTGAAGATGTAGTTCTACTCTTTTTTCATCAGAAATATCTTTTCTTTCTTCCTTGTCAACTTTATTAAGTGATTTTAACATTATAACTATACTTTTAGAGTAATTATCAAATATCACATCTCCTGATAGTCTTACATAGGAGTTACTATTTACGTTGCCAAGAAAATCTCCAGCCTGATCTTCTGATAAAAATACTTTGGCAGTAATGGAATCTGTTGAATCAGATATATGAAATGTGACTAATGTTTTATTACCTTTTATATCTCTACTTTCTATATGAAAAATTTGACCTTCTATAGTACATGAACCTGTCTGCATATTTATAGATTTTATTTTCATAGGTAAATCTTTTATTTGTTTACCGTATATATAATACTTATTGGAAACAACTGCTGCTTTATTTGGGGAACTATTTTTGGGAGATTCAATAGTATTACTAATTATACTAATAGCCATTTCTTTTTCTTCAGCAATTATCGTATCCATAAAATCCTCTTCTTCTATAAAACTATTATCTAAAATTCTTATAGATATATCTAGATTTAATTCTTCTTTAAGTTTAGTCTTTATATTTTCAACTAAACCATTTTTCTCCATAGAATAACCTGCCATTTTATTTGGTGGACAAATTGTAAGGGAGTCATTACTGATCTCCCATTTTAAATCATCAATCCAAGAACTACTGGATTGAATTTCTTTTTTTATAATTTCTAAAAGATTTTCTTCATAAAATTTTATTTTATCTGTAATGCTACCTGTAATATTATAATTGAATTTTAATGTAGTATTAAAATCAACAAATTTTTTACTAATTATACTTTGAAGTTTATGAAATAAATTATCATTAACTAAACTAGAAGATTCCATAGAAATAATTAAATCCATGGTGGATTTAATTATTTCTACTTTATTAATAGTTATACCTATAGAATCTATTTCATTTACTTCCTCTTTTTTTATTAATTGAGAAATATATATTTTATTTTTTTCCATTTGTAATTTATACCCCCTTATCCTTATTGGGATATTTGAATATTATAGCTTTTCTATTTCTTTCAATAATTCATTTAACAATTCTTCTTCCTTAACTTTTTTTATTATCTCACCTTTTCTAAATATCAATCCTTCACCTTTTCCACCAGCTATACCTATATCCGCTTCTCTAGCTTCACCAGGACCATTTACAGCACAGCCCATTATAGCAACTTTTATATGTTTATTGATTCCTTCAAGTCTCTTTTCTGCTTCTTCAACTATATTTATTAAGTCTATATTTGTTCTACCACAAGTTGGACAAGAAATTATCTCCAAACCTTCATTTAGCAAATTAAGTGATTTAAGAATTTCTCTCCCTACTTTCACCTCTTCTACAGGATCTCCAGTTAGAGAGATTCTTATGGTATCACCTATACCCATAGACAGTAATGTGCCTATTCCAACAGATGATTTAATAGTTCCTCTCCACAACGGACCTGCCTCAGTAATTCCTAAATGAAGTGGATAATCGACTATATTAGACATCTTTTCATAGGCCCTAACAGTTAACGGCACGTTACTTGCTTTTAATGAAATTTTTATATCATAAAAGTCCATTTCTTCTAATAATCTAATTTGTTCCAATGCACTATAGACCATAGAGTTTTCATTTACTCCCTGGTATTTGTCTAAGAACTCTTGTTTAAGTGAACCTGCATTTACTCCTACTCTTATGGATATATCTTTTTCTTTACAAGCTTTCACTACTTCTCTAACTCTATCTAATGAACCTATATTACCTGGATTCAATCTAAGACCATCAATTCCATATTTTATGGATTCTAAAGCTAGTCTATAATCATATTGAATATCTGCAATCATAGGGATATTAATCTGTTTTTTTATTTCTGCTATTGCCTTAGCATCTTCTAAGTCTGTAATGGCAGATCTGATAATATCGCAACCTGCATTTTCTAGTCTCTTTATTTGTGCCACAGTTGAAGTTATATCTTTTGTTAAAGTATTTGTCATTGATTGAATGGAAATAGGATTATCTCCACCAATCAATATATCTCCAACTTTTATTACTTTAGTCTTTTTTCTATTCATTTTTATCACCTATTAAAAAATATTGAATTTAATTATATCTTTGTAAGTTACTAATATCATTAAGGAAATCAATAAAACAAAGCCAATAAAATGGATAAAGCCTTCTTTCTGTGGATCTATAGGTTTACCTCTAACTAGTTCTATTAATAAAAATACTACTCTGCTACCATCTAAAGCTGGTATTGGTAATAGGTTAAAGAACCCTAAGTTTATACTAATAAATCCCAGAAAATATAATAAATTGTAAATTCCTTGTTTCGCAACAACTCCCACCTCGTGTATTACACCTACAGGGCCGGATAAATGCTTCAGCCCTACTTCTCCTTTAAAAATCATAGAAACAGTAGTAAACATTAGTTTTAAAAACATACCTGTTTTTTCAAATCCACCTTTTATTGCAGATCCTATGGATTTTTCTGACCTTGGAACTATACCTATTATAGTTCTATCATCTTCTACAGTAGGCTTGACTTCGATTATTTTAGTTTCATTGTCTCTTTGTACTTCTATTTCCATTTCCTCATTGGAGTCAGCAGAATTTATGGAGTTAACAACGCTATCCCAATTCGGGGTAGATTTATTATTTATCCTAATAATAGTATCTCCTGATAATAAACCACTTTTTTCTGCTGGTGAGTTTGCTATTGTATCTTCTATTGTAGTCGTAGGAGTACCTTGACCATACGATACAATGGCTAATATTACAATGGAAAGAACAAAGTTCATAATGGCTCCAGCTACTACAACAGCTATCCTTGATAGTGCTGGTACTTTATTGAATCCTCTAGGATCGTTAGACTCTTCATCTTCACCTTCCATTTTTACATATCCACCAATTGGTAAAGCCCTTAGTGTATATTCTGTTTCTCCTTTTTTCTTTTGAATCAGCTTTGGTCCCATACCTATGGAAAATTCATTTACTTTGATTCCTACCATTTTAGCCACAGCAAAATGACCAAATTCATGTACTAATATTACTACTAAAAAGACGAATATGGCTGATACTGCCGTTAACATTTGACCACCACCTATATTAAATTAAAAAAATACTAATATAATAGTATATTACAGGAGCTGTTAATATTATACTATCAAATCTATCTAATACACCACCATGACCTGGCATAATAAATCCATAATCTTTGATTCCGCATAATCTTTTTATCCTTGAAGCAACTAAATCACCTATTTGTGCTATTATAGAACCAAGTACTGCAAGTAATATTAATTTCCACATAGGAGCTAATCTAAAGGATATAGAATATATTATTGTTAAAATAATACTTCCAATGATTCCACCTATAGATCCTTCTACAGTTTTATTTGGACTAATTTTAGGACATAATTTCATTTTTCCAAATAGATTTCCTGCAATATATGCGAATGTATCTGTTCCAAAAGCTATAATAAAAATCAACCAAATATACTTTGTTTTATCTAAATATGCAATATGAAACATTAGAAAAGGAATATATAATATCCCTAAAAAAGTTACAGATATGTCTTTTATTGATATATTCTTATTCATCATAATCAAAATAAGTAAGATAATAATAATAAAAGTAAATACAAGACCCAAATATTTGTTCAATAAAATCGCATTTATAAATAATCCTGTTGCTCCTAAATAACCTACAATATAGACAGGCATAATATCAATCTTTTCTAAGGCTTTATATAATTCCCTTAAACCAACGATTGAAACTATGTAAATAGCAAAAGATAATAAATTTTCACCTTTTGAGACAATAAAGATCAATAGGATTAAACCAATTAAACCACTAACAAACCTCTTACTTAAATCTTTCACTTATATTCCTCCAAATCGTCTATTTCTCTTTTGATAATCAATAATTGATAACAGTAAATGTTTTTCTGTAAAATCGGGCCATAGTACATCAGATAACCAAAATTCTGTATAAGCTATTTGATATAGCATAAAATTACTAATTCTTAGTTCTCCACTTGGTCGAATAAGCAAATCAGGATCTGGTTGCCCTTTAGTATAAAGATAATCGGAAAATTTATCTGCATTTAAATCATTTATATCTATTTTACCCATTTCTACATCATTTAAAAGATTTTTAATTCCAAATATAATTTCATCTCTGCCACCATAATTTAAAGCAATATTTAAAATCATTCCAGTATTTAGGGAGGTTTTTTCTATGGTTTTTATTACTTCTTTTCTTGCAAATTCAGGCAATTTATTAATGTCACCCATTATTTGTACCTTAACATTATTTTTATGCAGTTTATCTAATTCTTTTGCTATGTATTGAACTAAAATTTTCATCAATCCTTGAACTTCTTCCATTGGTCTTTTCCAATTTTCAGTAGAAAAGGCATAAAGAGATAAATACTTTATCCCTAAATTAGAAGCTGCACTAACAATCTCAATTACTCTTTCCATTCCTTCCTGATGTCCAAAATTTCTCGGTAAAAATCTTTTTTTTGCCCATCTACCATTTCCATCCATTATTATCGCAATATGTTTAGGAAGTTTTTCTATATTAATTTGGCTTTTTAATTCCTCTATAGTTTGATTTATAACATTCATAATATCACCTCATTACCAAAAACCCCTTCCTATTGAGAAGGGGTTTTTTACTATATTTCCATTAATTCATCTTCTTTTTTCTTTGTAATAAGATCAAGTTCTTCAATGAATTTATCTGTTATCTTTTGAATTTCATCTTCAGCTAATTTCTTATCATCTTCACTGATTTCCTTGTTTTTTTCCATTTTCTTTAGCTGTTCGTTTAAATCTCTTCTTATGTTTCTAATTGCAATTTTAGCATTTTCACCATTTTTCTTAACAACCTTAGTTAAGTCTTTTCTTCTTTCTTCAGTTAAAGTAGGAATAACTAATCTTATTAATTTTCCATCATTTGTAGGAGTTATTCCTAAATCAGATTTTTGTATCTCCTTTTCAATTACAGGAATTAATTTTACATCCCAAGGTTGAATAACCAACAATCTTGGTTCTGGAGCAGAAACGCTTCCTACTTGTTTTAGTGGTGTAATTTGTCCATAGTAATCCACCGTAATCTTGTCAAGTAATGCAGGATTTGCTCTTCCAGCTCTAATGCTTTGTAATTCTTCTTTGTAAACTGAAATAGTTTTGTTCATTCTTTCTTCAGCTTCTGTGTAAAGTTTAGTATACATAATTAATCCTCCTTTACATGTGTTCCAATTTTTTTTCCTAAAACAACATTAATAATATTATTTGGTTCATCAATGCCAAATACAATTAAGGGAATCTTATTATCCATACATAGAGAAGTTGCAGTAGAATCCATTATACCAAGACCTAAGTTTAATATATCTATATACTTTAAAGTATCAAACTTTTTCGCATTATTATTTATTTTAGGGTCTGAATCATACACACCATCTACACCTTTTTTTGCCAATAATATTACTTCTGCCTCTATTTCAGCAGCCCTTAAAGCTGCAGTGGTATCTGTTGAAAAGTAAGGATTACCAGTTCCTGCAGCAAAAATAACAACCCTACCCTTTTCTAAATGTCTAACAGCTTTTCTTCTTATGTAAGGTTCGGAAATTTGTCTCATTTCTATAGCAGATTGAACTCTAGTATCAACTCCTATATTTTCAAGAGAGTCTTGCAGAGCAAGAGAATTCATTACTGTCCCCAACATGCCTATATAATCAGAGGTGGTTCTGTCCATATCATTAGTTGACCTACCTCGCCAAAAATTTCCGCCACCTACTACTATAGATACTTGTACACCTAGGTTGTGTAATTCTTTAACCTCTTTAGAAATTTGATTAATAGTATCTACGTCAATTCCAGCTCCCTTATGACCCGCTAAGGCCTCGCCACTTATTTTTAAGACTACCCTTTTAAATATCGGGTCCATTGCACTCACTCCTAATGTTAAGTATATTGTTATTTAAATGGAGAACAATTATCTGTTCTCCATTTAATTACATATTCATTTGTTTTGCAACTTCATCAGCAAAGTTTTCTTCTTTTTTCTCGATTCCTTCTCCAACTTCAAATCTAACAAATCTTCTTATTTTTATATTTTCACCTATTTTAGCAATTTTCTCATTTAATAAATCTTTAATCTTAACATCTGAATCTTTAATAAAGTTTTGATCTAATAAGCATATTTGCTCAAAGAATTTTTCTAATCTACCTTCAACCATTTTAGCTGCAACATGTTCTGGTTTACCTTCATTCATAGCTTGCTGAGTAAGTACTTCTCTTTCTCTTTCAATCTCTTCTTCACTAACTTCTTCCCTTGATACATATTTTGGATTTGAAGCTGCAATTTGCATAGCTATATCTTTAACAAATTGTTGGAATTCCTCAGTTTTAGAAACGAAATCTGTTTCAGAGTTTATCTCAACTAAAACACCTATTCTTCCACCATGGATATATGATTCTACTAATCCTTCTGCTGCTATTCTACCTGATTTTTTCGCAGCTTTAGATAGTCCTTTTTCTCTTAGTAAATCTATAGCTTTCTCTATATCGCCGTTGGTTTCTACCAAAGCCTTTTTACAATCCATCATTCCAGCGCCTGTTCTTTCTCTTAACTCTTTTACTGTTGAAGCACTAATATTCATTTTATCCCTCCTATATTGTTAAAAATGGTAAGAGCATAAGAGGATTTACCCCTTTTAACTCTTACCCCACTTTTACTCTTCTACTATTTCTATTTGTTCTCCTTGTTTAGCCTCTAAAACTGCATTTGCTATGGTTTCAGTTAATAATTTAACTGCTCTTATAGCATCATCATTACCAGGAATAACATAATCCACTTCATCTGGATCACAGTTAGTATCTACTATAGCAACAACAGGTATTCCAAGAATATGAGCTTCTTTTACTGCTATTCTTTCTTTTCTTGGATCAACAACAAATAGAACATCTGGTATTCTATTCATATTTTTAATTCCACCAAGGAACTTTTCTAATCTTTCTTCTTCATGTTTTAATTTGATAACTTCTTTTTTAGGTAATAAGTCAAATATTCCTTCTTCTTCCATCTTACCTAGTTCATGAAGTCTATCCACTCTATTTCTAATAGTTTTATAGTTTGTTAGCATACCACCAAGCCATCTTTGATTAACAAAGTGCATATTACATCTTTGTGCTTCACTTTCAATTGCTTCTTGGGCTTGTTTCTTAGTACCTACAAATAATACTTCCCCACCATTAGCCACGATTTCTTTAACGAAATCATAAGATTCTTCTACCTTCTTAACTGTTTTTTGTAAGTCAATAATGTAGATTCCATTTCTTTCAGTAAAAATATACTGCGCCATTTTAGGATTCCATCTTCTAGTTTGATGTCCAAAATGAACTCCTGCTTCTAGTAAACCTTTCATTGTAATTACTGACATACTATTCACCTCCAAGTTTTTTTCCTCCATTCCTTTCATATAATAAAGGAACCCTTAGGCACTACCTTTATTATCATGGAATGTGTGTAATCACTATAGTAGTATAACATATGGTAAATTGTAAAGCAATGTTTTTTGTATAAATATGTCTATTTTTTTATTTCGTAAATTTTTAGTATAATCTCAATTTCTCTAATTCCCTTATTTAGCTTTTTTGCTATTTCTTCTTTTGTTAATCCAATTTCCTTCAATTCAATTACTTTTTTATGAATAGGTATTATATTTGAAATTTCATTTGATTCATTATCTTCAACTTTTATATTTTTATCTTCTATATCTTTATTCTTTATATCTTTTAAAATTTTATTGTTTATTTTATTATCTATTGCGTCCAGTTTATATTCAATTATATCATCAAAGTTTCCAGCAATTTCTTCTGTAAGTTTATAATATTCTTTTAGCTTATTTTCTATTGAGTCTAAATTATTTACTAATTTATTTTGTTTTCTAATATCCTTGAATATAAGGTAAATTGAAAAAATAACTAAAATTAACCCAATTATATTTAAAATAATGTTTAACATCTGGCACCCCTATTATATACGTATATCAATATTACTTCCTATATTTTTATATTTAATTTGTTCTTTTTCTTCTTCTGTAGATTCAGACATGGATTGTGATCTGTTTTTTTTATTATGTGGAGTTTCTTGATTTTTGTCTCGTTTCTCATCTGTAATTCTCGTATTACTGCTTTTATTTGTATCTATAATCTTCTTTTGATTTTTTTTTATATTCTTTTCTTGTTGTATGAATCCACTTTCTACAATGTTTCGATTTTTCATATTTTCTATATGCTTATTACTTGATAACTCTTGAGTTCTTGGAAGCATTACATTATGATCAATAGGTTTAATAGACATACTATCACTCCTTAATATGTTCCTACTCTTATATCACCATTCTCTCTATAAAATCTACACCTTTTCATTTCATCCCTTATGTACATATAACTGTTTCCTATTATAATTTTAACTCCAGGATAAACAGTGTCTGCAACCATAATTTGTCCTCTAGATAAGTCATTTACTTGGTCCTTAAGCTGATTTAATTCCCTTTCTATCTTACTAGTTTCCATACTTAAAGTAAGCTGTCCTTTTATAAGGTTATTATATAATTGAGCTTTACTATCATCTAGTTTATTGGAACGCTTTAAGGTTTCTAAGACTTTTAAAGATTGATTTATTTTTTCCAAATTTTCCTTAGATACTTTTAGTTTGCTGCTTAACTCTTCATACCTATATTTAATATCAGGATCAACACCTACTTCTAACACAGTAGTAGTAGCCATAGATGATCCTATAATTCTAGCTCTGATTTCATTTTTCGCTTTACAGGTTCCACCTACAATTAAACCTTTTTTCCCTAAAACAAGGATATTAGATTTTGATGTAACAGTACTATGCATAATAGCTTCAGCTGTTATATTTTTTCCACAACTAATTACAGCATTTTCAATAAATTTAGTAGAGATATTTCCCTTGGTATTTATAGTTAATCTACTATAACCTTGGATTCCTTGACGTATTAGAATATCACCTTCTGATTCAATATAACCACCCTCTAATGCTCCTTTTACTTCAACAGAACCAGTAGATTTTAAAATAAATCCATTTAGTATATCCTTGTTTACAATTACATTACCATTAAAGTTTATATTACCTGTGCTACTGTCTATATTATCTATACTTAATACAGAAGACACCATAACTCTACCATCATTTAATTCTACTAATCCATCTGATTCCGATTTTAAAAAGAGACCATCAAAAGAAACACCTACATTTTTACCATATTTAAATTTAGGTACCTTTCCCTTAACATGTGGGATTGAATCACCATCTACCCTTATTCCATCTACTCCCTCTACTGGTGATATAATTTCAGCTAAAATATCATCCTTAGATACAGTATTTACAGAATCTAATTCTTTGTAATTTACAGTGCCATCCGGATTTAGTTTAGGTAATAAGGGTTTTTCTAAGTCAAAATAATATTTTATACTACCATCTTGACCACTAATAGGTGGTGTACCCTCAGCAATACAAACTTTCTCATTAACTATATTGCTTTTTAATGCTCTTTTTAAGTCTTCTTCATTTAAACCATGTTTAATATATTGTTTTATATTATTTAATATTTCAATATAATTTAATTTTATATCTTCCTGATCATTTTCTTCTTTTAAAGTAATATAACCAAGTAATCCGTCCCTGCTAATCTCTAGAATTATGTTGTTATATATATTATACATACTCCACCTCCTATAGACCTCTAACTATACCTCTTTTTTCCAATGAACTCTTAATTTTCAAAATAGCTTTACTGTGTATTTGGGAAATTCTAGATTCTGAAAGCTCCATAATATGTCCTATTTCTTTATAAGTTAATTCCTCATAGTAATATAAAGAAATTACCGTTTTTTCACTCTCATTTAAGGAATCTATGGAGTTTGCCAATATTTCCTTTAACTCTTTTGTTTCATAGACTAATTCTGGCGTTACCGTATCATGTTCAATTTCTAAAGGATAACCTTCTTTTGTTAATAATATTTCTTCTAAGGAAGAAATATTAAATGTAGCTATGTCAGATAATAACAATTCTAATTCATTTAAGGAAATTTGTAAATGTTGGGCAATTTCATCATTAGTCGGACTTCTTCCTAGTTCATTTTCAAGATATGAAATTGAGTTTTGAACATCCTTTGACTTTTTTCTCAAGGACCTCGGTATCCAGTCTAATTTTCTAATATTATCAATAATAGATCCTTTTATTCTAATTTGTGCATAGGTTTCAAACTTAATGTTTTTAGTTATATCAAATTTATCAATACTATCTATTAATCCTAATATACCATATCCTAATAAGTCATCATACTCTATCTTACTGCCATAAAAATTATACATTCTTCCTGCAACAATTTTCACTAAAGATACATAATTTTCTATTAGGATTTTTTTTACTTCTTTATCTTTGGTATCATTGTATTTTATCCATAAATTGTTTATATCCATCTTATTTCCCCCCATGGAAATTATATTGTTTTTTCTCCATGGCCAATAGTCTTAACTTGTAATGAACCATCTGTGGAATTTAATATTATAGTTCTACCAAAATTTCCTCCTGTATCCTCTGAAACTATTTTAATATTCAATTCTTTTAGCTTTGTCTTAGTAGCAAGTACATTTCTTTCGCCAATTTTTAAGATATCATTATTAGAATTAAAATTAAACATCTGAGACCCACCAGCTATTTTAGCTATTAAATTGTTTTTATTGGCACCTATTCTAATCATTGAGTCTAATAATTCTTCAATACCTGTGTCTGCAAACTTAGCT
The DNA here is from genome assembly GCF_018917845.1 of Tissierella pigra. Classification (NCBI taxonomy): domain Bacteria; kingdom Bacillati; phylum Bacillota; class Tissierellia; order Tissierellales; family Tissierellaceae; genus Tissierella; species Tissierella pigra. The sequence goes on along the minus strand of NZ_JAHLPJ010000001.1, from coordinate 1,864,261 downwards.
TTATTTTCATTATTTTTTATGTCCCTACTGGAAGGTAGCATAATATGAGCTAGTCCAGCAATCTTATTTGTTTTGTCATATAATACAATTCCTACACAAGAGCCCAAGCCTAGTGTAGTCAAATTATTAGGGCATTTAGTCACATTCAAATCAGCCATTCCAACTTTTATAGTTTTTATATCCATTCTATTTTACTCCCAGTGCAACTAATATTTTATCAAAAGATTCTAAGTCTGGAAGGAAGAATAGATTTCCAGACACTAGGTTTCTTTCTTCTTCAAAAACAGTCTCTACCATCAAGGCATGATCTGATACATGTCCGTATTGAATAGCTGGCACACTAAGAATAGCGCCTGCCATATCTATAGAAATTGATGGAACAGATATAAAGACCTTTAGCCCCGTAAGAGAAGATAAGGAGTTAGCATAAGATGATGCTATAATATTTCCTACTTCTGATAAAGCTGATATATCCATATCATCAAGCTCCTGACCTTCTTTTTCTCTATTATAAAGTAAATTTGTTAAGTTGATGGCAGAATTTAAATCTAATGCAAACATCATATTGCCTACTACATCTTCTTGAAGTTCAAAATAAATTCCAATTACTAGATTCTCTTCTCCTCCTAATATTTCCGCAACCTCTTTAAACTCCATAATACGTACATTAGGAACTCTCATATCTATTTTTTTAGCTATCATACTTGCCAAAGCAGTAGCAGCATTTCCTGCACCTATATTTCCTAACTCTTTAAGCACATCTATCATAAAATTATTCAAATTTTCTACATTAATAGTCATATTAGACACCCCTAATACTCTAGTATTTTTGATAACTCTAATAATATTATTAATCTATCAGTTAATTTACCAATTCCATATACATAAGATAAATATTCATTATCAGAAGAAACAGGGGTATTGTCGATGACTTCCTTGTCTATCTCTATAACTTCAGAAGATGAATCAACTATTAGTCCTGCTAATACTTCATCATCTGAAACTATAATTATACGAGTATTATTGTTTATCTCCTTTGGCTTAAGATTAAGTTTTAATCTTAAATCTATTAACGAAATAACTTCTCCTCTTAGATTAATAACTCCCTTAACATGACTTGGAGCATTGGGAATTCTAGTGGATTCTTCCATTTTTTCTATAGAAATAACTTTACTAATAGGGATTCCATAATATTCCTTTTCTAATTTAAATACTACATATTTATTATCTATTGTATCAGTCATATTGTCTCCCTCCTATATTAGTGAATTAACATCTAATATTAATGAAATTTTTCCATTACCCAAGATTGTAGCACCAGATAAGTATTTTACACCACTTAAATATTTACCTAAGCTTTTAATAACAATTTCTTGTTGTCCGATTAAATTATCTACTATTAACCCAGCTTGTTTTTCACCTTTTTTAACTACTACAACTATTAAATCTTCTTTTTCATCATTATCTGAAATATCAAGTACATCTTTTAATCTTATGATTGGTAAAGTCATACCTCTATAAAGTACGATTTCTTGACCTTGTACATCTCTAATTTGGCTCTTTGATATATTTACTATTTCAGTAATAGAACTTAATGGAATAGCATATATCTCATGACTTAATTTTATAAGCAACGCTTGAATTATCGCTAATGTTAAAGGAATTCGAATTATAAACTTTGTACCTTTACCTTGAACACTGACAACTTCTATATTACCATTTATTGCTTCAATTTTACTTCTAACAACATCAAGCCCTACTCCTCTTCCTGAAACATCTGATATAACTTCTGATGTACTGAAACCTGCTTCAAATAATAGATTAATACTATCCTCCACTGATAAATTTTCAGCTTCTTTTTCATCTAAAATTCCTTTTTCAATAGCTTTTTTTCTAATAGCATTATGATCTAGACCTTTACCATCATCTTCAACCTCAATCACGACATTATTTCCATCAGGATAAGATTTAAGAACAACAATACCTTTTTCTTCTTTTCCGTTTTTTAGTCTATCAGCAGGTAATTCAATTCCATGGTCAATAGAATTCCTAATTAAGTGAATCAATGGATCTCCTATTTCATCTATTACAGTTCTATCAACTTCAGTCTCTTCTCCACTCATCTCCAATGATATTTCTTTGCCAAGCTCTTTAGACAAATCTCTTACTAACCTTGGAAATCTATTAAATACTCTTTCTATAGGAACCATTCTAACTTTCATTACAGCATCATGTAAACTAGTGGTTATTCTTTCTAAATATTCTATGGTCTCTGATATACCTTCACCAGTAGTTTTTTCACTTAAATCATCCATTCGAGTTTTAATTATTATTAACTCGCTGACTAAATTCATCAAATTATCTAATCTTTCAATATCTACCCTAACAGTTTTTCCAACTTTTCCTTGATTACCTTGGGAAGCCTTTTCACTTTTATCATTTTTGGGTAATTTCGTATCAATGGTTTTTGTTTCATTTACAATGATTTCTTCTCTATAATCTTCAATTTCAAAGTCTGATAAATCAATTTTTTCCACCTCTGAAATTTGATTTAGCTCCTTTAATATATCAGATTTTTTATTAGCACTTACTATAATAACAGAAAATCTAAAGTCAAATTTCTCGTCTTCAATATCTTCTACAGAAGGATTAGAATAGATAATTTCTCCAAAAGTTTCTAAAGTACTGAATACAATAAAAGCTCGTGCTGACTTTAACATACAAGACTCACTTAAAGTAAAATCTATTTTATATATAAACAGACCTTCATTTTTAGCTTTATTTACAGCCTCCATAATAAATCCATCAATTTTATCTTTTGTTTCTACTTCAGTATTTCTTTCAATTTCATTTTCATCATTTAAAATATTTCTTAATTTACTTATTAGGGGTTCATTTGTATCACTACTTTCTACTCCAGTATTGATAATTGTACCTACTGAGGAATCTAAAGCATCAAAACATTCAAATAAAATATCAATTATATTCTCTGAAATTTTTACTTCATTACTCCTTACTGCTTGTAAAACATTTTCCATTTCATGAGTTAAATTAGCCATATTATGAAATCCCATTGTACCTGACATTCCTTTTAGAGTATGAGCTACTCTAAAAATTTCATTTATACTTTCTATATGAGAAAAATCCTTTTCTAACTCCAGTAAAACATCATTCATATTTTGTAAATGCTCTTTTGCTTCTTCAACGAATATATTTATATATTGACCAATATCCAAATCCATCTTTTACACCTCCAATTTATTGATTATTTCTCTTCCTATGTCTTCCAAAGGCAAAACCTTATCTATAGATTTTGTAGCAATGGCAGATTTAGGCATACCAAAGACAACTGATGTAGATTCATCTTGAGCTATGGTATAGCTGTTGTTTTTTTTCATTTCTATTATACCTTTTGTTCCATCAGAACCCATTCCTGTTAAAATAACTCCTATTTTAGAATAACCTTTTATTCTAGATACTGATTCCATCATTCTATCAACTGTAGGTCTTAGTCCCATTACCTTAGGCTCTTGATTTAATTTTATTACAAGACTATCACCCACCTTTACTACTTCCATATGATAATCTCCTGGTGCAATATATCCATGTCCTCTTAAAAGTATATCACCATCTTCCGCTTCCTTTATCTTAATATTTGAAATAGAATTTAATCTTTCTGCTAAAGATTTAGTAAATTTAGGCGGCATATGCTGCACTATGACAATACTAGCATTAATATCTTTAGGAATTTCTGGAAGTAATGACTGTAATGCTCTAGGTCCTCCCGTTGATGTCCCAATAGCTATTATATTACTAAATTTTTTACTTTCTAGAATTGAATTCTCAAAAGATGGCTTTGGAATACTCTTAATTTTAACTGATTGCTCAATGTGAACCTTCGATTTTGCACCTGCTTTAATTTTTTCAATAATTTCATTTTTGATTTCATTTTGACTTAAACTAAATATATTAGTAGGTTTAGATAAAAAGTCAATTGCTCCTTCATCTAATGCTTTCAGTGTTAATTCTGCACCTTCTATTGTTAAAGAACTAATCATAATAACAGGCAAATCATACTTAGATATAATATGCTTCAATGTTGTCAATCCATCCATTAAAGGCATTTCAATGTCTAAGGTTATTATATCCGGCTTTAATATCTCTATTTTTTCCAAAGCTTCTTTTCCATTTTTTGCAGTACCTACTACAGATATTTCACTATCTAATTTCAAAATATCTGTTAATATTTTTCTAATTAAAGCAGAATCATCCACTATTAAAACTTTAATCATCTATATCAGCCCTTTTAACCTTAAAATTCTCTGTTGCTCAAAAATATACCTAATAATTTCATCTCTCATCTCATTTTCAATTTCTAAGAATTTGACACCTATACTATACTTATAGTTAAGACTATTTGACTCCTCTATACGCACAACTTTACATTTGACATTTATATGCCTTATATTTAATTTAAAGAAGCATGTTATTTCATCCCCTTCTTTATGCTTATAATTGCAGTTAAGTTTCATTCCACCGCCTGAGATGTCCTTAGTTTCACAGGGCTCAGAATACTTCTCTACATCATCACCTTGAACTATTAAATGTTCTTTTGAAACTTCAAGAGTTGCTAGAAGCCTATAGTAATTTCTAAGTTGAATTTTTCCTACTTTAGATGCCCTTGTTATTGTCAAAGTATACATAGGAGAAATAGCCCTATCTAGTATTTGAGCTGTAAAAAAGTATTTTCCTTTATTCTCAACATTATAAGAAACATATATTTTATCATTTTTATGTAACAAAATTAAATTATTTTGTTTAATTGGTCCACTAATTATTATTTCACTTGATTCCAGTATATCTAAAACTTGTGATGGATATATTAAACTTTCATCATAGGGTTTAATAATATCTACCTTTGTACCTATGGTTAAATAATCAGCTCCAGAACTCACTTATTCACCCCTTCCTAAAAAAATATCTAATATCCTTTTACTAAAGCTTTTCTTCGTATTTTCATCCTTTACAGATTTAGTACCCAGAAAGTTCATTGCCATTACATTTATTTTTCTAGAAATAGAATTATTTGGATTAGATATTGTAAATGGTATTTGATTTCTTACAGCATTATTCACTAAATCACTTTTTTCTATATACCCTAAATAATTAATATCTCTCTGCAAAAATTTATTTGTAGTATTATACAGTTTATTAAATATTTCAGTCCCTTCACTCTTACTATTTACCAAATTACAAACTATGTTTATAGGTCCTGGGAATCCCGTATAAAATATAGATTTTATTAATGTATAAGAATCCATAAGAGATGTTGGATCTGGAGTACAAATTATAATAGTTTCATCGGAGGTCATTATAAAATCTGTTACAGCTTTTGAAATTCCAGCCCCTGTATCTATTATAATATAATCTGTGGAAGACTGTAACTTTTCAATTTCCTTTAATAGTTTTGGAAAATTATCGTCTTTCAATAGACTTAACTCTTTTAAACCAGAACCACCAGAAATAATCTTTATACCTTCAGGACCAATAGACATTATTTCAAATATATCTTTATTGGAAAATATTATATCAGATATGGTAAAATTCATATTAACTCCAGCTAATATTTCGATATTACTTAGTCCTATATCTGCATCAATTATAGCAACTTCATATCCTAACCTTTTTAAAGTTATAGCAAAGTTTATAGCAAAATTAGTCTTACCTACTCCACCTTTACCACTTGATATGGAAATAACCTTAGCCTTATTATTTACTACTGTTATTTCCTCTTGATTCACAGACTTAAATTCCATGATTTTCCTTAAGTTTTTTGCTTGATCATTCATTGTCTTTCTCCTCAATAAGCTTATCAGCAATATGATCAACATCTATTATTTGGATGTCATCTGGTACATTTTGTCCTGTTGTTAAATATGAAAGTTCTTTATTGGTAATATACCTTATATTAAATATATTACCATAATTTTCTGCCTCATCAATTTTAGTAATTATTAATCTATAATTATCTAAAAAGTTATACTTTGATATTAAGGTATTTAATACATTCCAATCTATATTTGCATTAATCAATAAAAATATATCCTTAACTTTAGTTGTATCTATAGTATGTTTTAACTCTTGTATTTGTTCTATATCGTTATGATTTCTTCCAGCAGTATCTATAAAAATAATATCTTTATCCTTAAAATTATAAATCGCTTTTTCCATGTCAGTTTTATCATATGCAATCTCCAAGGGTAACTGTAAAATGTCACTATAGGTTTTTAATTGTTCTACAGCAGCAATTCTATAAGTATCAGATGTTATCAATCCAATTTTATACTCATCTTTAAGTACAAAACTTGCTGCTACTTTAGCCAAGGTAGTTGTCTTACCAACACCTGTAGGTCCAACGAAAAAAACAATCTTTTGCGATTCATCCACTTCAATTGGTTGGGGTTTTCCTAGAACTTCAACTAAACTAAATTTCAATATTTTTTTAATTGTATTTCTATCTTTTCCACTTAGATTGACTTCTTCCTCCATCTTTTTTAATAGATTTATTGCTATTTCAGAGTTCACTCCATTTTCAACCATGATTTTGTAAAACTCCTCTAAAATTGGTGGAATTTCTTCTTTTCTATCTTCCATTTTGCTTAAAGAACTATTCATTATCATATTTTTCAATTGAGCTAATTCTTTATTGATATTATTTAACTCTTTTGCATATGGATGAACAGCACTTTTGCTTCTTAGTAAATCTTTTTCTTCAAAGGCAGCTGTAATTTCTACTAAAGGTTTTTTAAAATAACTGAATATACCTTTAGCCCTGATAGTTTTAGTACTCAGTACTACTGCATCAGGGCCTAATTCCATCTTTAACTTTAACATCGCTTCATGGGTTGTTTTACCTATATATTTTTTAATCTTCATTATATAACTACCACCCCGACTGATTGAACCTCAACAGAGGATTCAAGTTCATTATAAGATATGACAATTATATCACGAGTCATCTGTTCTGTTAATTTTTTAAAATATATTCTAACGATAGGTGCTGTAAGTATTATGGGTTGTTCGCCTATTGATGTAAGCTTCTGAATAATTTTCAATGTATTATTAAGTATTAGTTGTACCTTACTAGGATCTATAGATAAATATGAGCCTGTCTCAGTTTTATTAATGGAATTCATGATTAATTCTTCTATTCCATTATCTAAAGTTACAACATTTAAACTATTGTTCTCCACATATTTATTTGTAATATATCCTGACATTCTTTGTCTAACATATTCTGTAAGTAAATCAGTATCACTTGTAATGCTTCCATAATCTGCCAAGGTCTCCAAAATGCTGACCATATCTCTTATACTAATCTGCTCTCTAAGTAAATTAGATAAAACCTTTTGAACTTCTCCAAGAGATAATACTTTTGGAACTACTTCTTCAACGACTGCTGGATATTCTTCTCTAACATTTTCAATCAATGTCTTTACATCTTGTCTGCCAATAAGTTCATAGGCTTTTTCTTTAATTACCTCAGTTAAATGAGTGGCTATTACAGAAGGTGGGTCTACTACAGTATATCCGAAAATTTCAGCTTTTTCTCTTTCCTTTTCCGTAATCCATTTTGCTGGTAGACCAAAAGCTGGTTCTATGGTCTCTATACCTTCAATACTCCCTTCACCTACTCCTGAATCCATAGCTAAATAATGATCAAAATATACTTCTCCTTTTGAAACCTTGACACCTTTAACTTTTATTATGTATTCATTAGGGTTTAATTGAATATTATCTCTAAGTCTTACTATGGGCACTACTAAACCCAGTTCCATAGCAATTTGACGTCTAATCATTACTATTCTATCTAGTAAATCTCCACCTTGATCTATATCCGCTAAAGGTAGCAAACCATATCCAAATTCCAATTCAATATCATCTACTTTTAATAATCCTAGTACATTTTCTGGTCTTCTTAATTCTTCTGCTTCTGATGTTGATGCAATTTCTGGTTCTGCCATTTCCAGCTTATCTGAAACTTTAGCTCTTAACCCCAGGAATATAAATATAGCACCTAAAAGAATGTTTGCAAATTTTGGTAGTGGTGTTAGTATACCTAATGCGATCATTACTCCACCTATAATAAGTAATATCATTCTGTTGGAGAATAACTGCTTAATCAAATCTTGTCCTAAATTTGCTTCAGATGCCGCTCTGGTAACTACTAGACCTGTTGCCGTGGAAATAAGTAAAGCTGGAATTTGTCCCACTAGTCCATCCCCTACCGTTAATACAGTATATCTCTGTAGAGCTTGTTGAAATGGCATACCTTTACCTATAATTCCAATAAGAAATCCAGCCCCAATGTTAATTATAGTAATGATTATACCTGCAATAGCATCACCTTTTACGAATTTACTGGCCCCATCCATTGCACCATAAAAATCTGCATACTTCTGTACATCTTTTCTTCTTTGCCTTGCTTCATCTTCTGTAATTAATCCAGCATTTAAATCAGCATCTATAGCCATTTGCTTACCTGGCATTGCATCTAATGTAAATCTAGCTGCAACTTCAGATACTCTTTCAGCACCTTTTGTAATTACTAGAAAGTTTATAAGCACGATTATAAGGAATATTATAAAACCAACAACTGCATCATTTCCAATTACAAAGTTTCCAAAGGCTTCTACTACTCCTCCTGCATCTGCATCTTTAAGAATACCTCTTGTGGTTGAGACATTTAATGTTAGTCTAAATAAAGTAGTTAAAAGTAGTAGTGATGGAAATATGGTTATCTGTAATGCGTCCTCTGCATACATGGATAATAACAAAATCAATAAGGATAGTGAAATATTTAGACTTAATAAAAAGTCCAGTATCCCCTTCGGTACTGGGATTATGATCATAAGAATTATTCCAATTATTGCTAAAGCTACAAATGTATCTCCTCTCTTCATTTACTATCCTCCTAATTTTCATCTTTTAAACTATAAACATATGCCAATACTTCAGCAACTGCTTCGTATAGGTCTTCAGTAATTATATCACCAATATCTATTGAATCATAAATAGCTCTTGCCAAAGGCTTATTTTCCACTATGGGTATCATATTTTCTTTAGCTATTTTCTTTATATTTTCAGCTATTAAATCAACACCCTTTCCCAATATGTAAGGAGCAAGAAATTTATCCTTATCATATTTTATTGCAATTGCATAGTGTGTAGGGTTTGTGATTATTACATCTGCTTTAGGTATATCTTGCATCATTCGACTCATAGCCATTCTTCTTTGTCTCTCTTTGATTTTTCCCTTAATAAATGGATCCCCTTCAGTCTGTTTGTACTCTTCCTTTATTTCTTGTTTACTCATCATAAGATTCTTTTCATGTTGACGCCATTGAAAAATATAATCCATAATTGCTAAAACAAAAAGAACACTTAAAATCCTGATAATAAAACCATAGAGTAGATTAGAGAAGTTTATAAAGGACTCAATAGGTTCCATACTTGATAACTCTACTATTCTCGCTATTTGATCTTTTCCATAATTTATAGTAACGTATCCTACTAACCATAGCTTTAAAACAGATTTAACTAGTTCCATTAAAGCACGTTTAGAAAATATCTTTTTGAAGCCTTCTATGGGGTTTAATCTGTTTAATTTTATTTTTAATGTTTTATTAGTAAATAAAAACCCCACTTGAAAATAATTAATAATCAAAGAAGATAAAAAAGCAACCGCTAAAATAGGAGCCGATACTATTATAAAAACAGTTAATATTTTTAAAAAGTTAATCATTAAATTATTATAATTTAGGAATACATCTGTATTATTTATTTCACTAAAAATATCAATCATAAACTTTTTTAACTGTTCACTCATAAAACCGCCAAATACCTTCAGCCCTATAAAACAACTAAAAAGAATTACAACAGTATTTATTTCTTTACTTTGAAGAATTTGTCCCTCTTCCCTGGCATCTCTTCTCTTTTTCGGTGTAGGCTTTTCAGTCTTTTCAGAAAATAATTGTAAATCTAATTTTAATATCATAATATCAACCTTAATCACATTTTTATAAACTTATAAATATCATTGACAATTAAATCTAAAATACTATCTATTGTAGTAAAAAAAATGGGCATACTAATTATAATAATTAATAGTCCTATTATTACTTTTAGAGGCATACCTACAACAAATACATTCATCTGGGGAATAGTCTTGGATATAATTCCTAAAACTATATCCGTAATAAATATTATAGCTACCACTGGTGCACTTAATTTAAATCCTATTTCAAAGGATTTAGCCAGAGAATTTATAAGTATATTTACTATATCTCCCGTATACTTAAAACTTCCTATTGGTAAAAAATCATAACTATTAACTAAGGCTGATATGATCAAATGATGTCCATTTATTCTCATTAGTAATAGAAATGAAAGTATGTAATAAAAGTTTCCCATTAGAGGAACTTGAGTTCTGTTTAGGGGATCTATTACATTTGCCATACCGAATCCAATTTTCATATCCATAATTTGACCCATTATATAGAAAATCGAAAAAAAGCTATAGGAGATGAATCCAATTATTATCCCTATCATCAACTCCTTTAATATAACAAATAAAATTATTTCATTATTAAAATCAGGAGTTATTGGTAAATAGGACGTTATCAATAAAGATATAAAAAAAGTTAATCCCACTTTCATTGTATTTGGTATATTTTGAGCACTAAAAAAAGGTGAAAAAATGAAAATTCCTGATGTTCTAACCATAACAAGTAAAAATAGTTGATACTTACTAAGAAGTAAATCTAAAATCATATCCATATTAATCACCTTTAATATATGTATAAATTAATATTAGTAAGTAATTCAGATGCAAGCTGAGTCATTAGTTTTATTATCCAAGGTCCAAATAAAAGTAAAGATAAAAATACAGCAACAATTTTAGGTACAAAAGCAAGAGTAGCTTCTTGTATCTGGGTAACAGCTTGAATAATACTAACTATTAGACCTACAACCAAACTAATTATTAACATAGGGGCTGAGGCAAAAAGTACTGTTCGTACTGCATCTTGAGCTAATTTTAACATATCTACATTATTCATTCTATCACCCCTATTTAAATCCTAATACTAAAGATTTAACAATTAAGTTCCATCCATCAACTAATACAAATAATAATATTTTAAAGGGTAAAGATATTATTACTGGTGGTAACATCATCATTCCCATAGCCATTAATGTACTGGCAACTACCATATCAATAACTAAAAAAGGAATATATATTATAAATCCTATTTGAAACGCCGTTTTTAATTCTGAAATTATAAAAGCAGGAATTAATACATGAGTTGGTATTTCATCTAAAGAATTTACTTTACTAATATTTTTCATATTTAGAAATAATCCTAAATCCTTATCTCTAGTTTCCTTAAACATAAAACTTCTAATGGGCTCCATACCTCTTTCAATGGCAACATCCTGAGTAATTTCCTCTCTAATATAAGGTTGAATAGCCTCACTATTAACTTCAGTAGCTATAGGCGCCATTATAAAAAAAGTCAAAAACATAGCTAGTCCAATAATTACTTGATTGGGAGGAGTTTGTTGAAGCCCCAGTGCATTTCTAATAAAAGACAATACAATGAGAATTCTAGTAAATCCAGTCATCATTATTAATAACGATGGTGCTAAAGTAAGAATCGTTAAAATAAAAAGTAATTGAAGGGAAAATACATAATTCTGTGGGTTATTATTATCTTGTAAAGTAACATCTTTCCCAAATAAGGATATAGTAGGCTCAGCCCAACTAAAGTTTGAAAATATAACCACTAAAATAAGTGATATTATGATTATTTTAATACCTTTTTTCATTATCCTTGCCTTCCTTATCCTTATTAATATTAAATTTCCTAAATAAAGTTGTTATATTTGTACTTAGTTTTGATTCAGTATTACTTTGTTTTAAATATTTATCTAAATAATTATTAAACTCTTCTTCTAACACAGGAAATTCATCTTCCTCTATTATGTCTATAACAGTTGTGGCATTATTAGTTATAGACATAATATATACTTTGTTATTTATTTTAGTTATGATAATTTTAGAACCACCAGGAATATTCATTACATCTATTAAAGATATATATCTACTTTTAGCAAATCCTTTAAGATTTTTTGCAACAAGTTTAGTTCCATATAGGCTAAAAAATATAACTAAAACAAAAATTATAATATAAAAAACTAACTGTAGAATTGTTTTCGTTAAACTAATATCTTCATATCCCATTGCTTAACTTAAAACTTTTTTTACGGCTTCAACAACTCTATCAGGCTGAAATGGTTTTACAATAAAATCCTTTGCTCCAGCTTGTATTGCTTCTATTACCATAGCTTGTTGACCCATAGCAGAACACATAATTATTCTTGCATTGCTATTTATCTTTTTAATTTCTTTTACTGCGTTGATTCCATCCATTTCAGGCATAGTAATATCCATAATAACTAAATCTGGATCTAATTCCTTATACTTTTCTACTGCTTTTAATCCATTATCTGCTTCTCCTAATATATTAAAACCATTCTTAGTAAGAATATCTTTTATCATCATTCTCATAAAAGATGCATCATCTACAATTAATATACCATTTGACATTTCAAAGACCTCCTATTTCACCATTAAAATATTCTTTTATTCGAGCTTTCAATTTCTGTTACTCTTATACCAAAGTTATCATCAATAACCACAACTTCTCCCTTTGCAATATACTTTCCATTTGCGTATATATTCAAAGCTTCACCAACTAATTTGTCTAACTCTATAACAGTTCCTTGACCAAATTCCAGTATTTCACTAATTCTTTTATTTGCTCTACCTAATTCTACAGTTATTTCTATTGGAATATCTCCTACTAAATCGATGGAGCTGTTATGAGTTGCACTTGAAGAAATATCAAAGCTTTGAAATTCTGGTTTTTTTACTACAACTCTCTCTTCATTTACCTTACTTACATTATTATAATTCATATTATCAGTTCTATCAATATTATTTTGCTGGTTTTGTTGATTATTAAGTATATTATGACTATTTTGTTCTATAACTTCTTTTGAAGCTTCCACTATTTTCTCTATGGACTCCTTTTGTTCTATAGGATAGATTTCTTCAATTTTGGTTTCTTGTTCAATACTAGAAGAACCTAATAAATTATTAACCATATCTTTTCCAAATTCTAATGGAACCAATTGCATAATATTGCTATCTATTAAATCTCCTATAACAATTTTAAAAGATATTTTAATTATTGGATTAGACGTATTCAGTAATTCAAGTTTATTTTTTCCTTCACTAAAAGTAATTTCTATAGATTTTGGAGGTTCTATATCTATTTTTTTCATAAACATTTCAGATAATGAAGTTGAAGCGGAACCCATCATTTGATTCATAGCTTCACTAACAGCGCTTAGATCCAAGTCTGTTAATTCTCTTTCTTTATCAAACTCTTCTTTCCCCATCATAAGATCGGTAATAATCTTAGCATCATCTGTATTTAAAATTAAAATATTGGAACCTTCTAAGCCTGCCTTATAGCTGACATCTATGGCCACGAAAGGTAATTTGTAGTCATCTGCTAATTCATCTGCGGTTGTTATAGTTACTCTAGGGGTGGTAATATTCACCTTTTTATTTAACAATGTAGATAAAGTTGTAGCTGCAGTGCCCATACTTATATTGCCTATTTCTCCTAAGGCATCCATTTCCATTTCTGATAAAAATTCTTCATGATCTTCAAATTCAACTGTAGATTCGCCACTTGAATCACCCTTTAAAAGAGCATCTATTTCTTCTTGAGATAACATATCACTGGTCATTTACCATTTCACCATCCTTTACAACTTCAGTTATTTTCACAGCCATTTTTTTATTTATTACACCTATTTCGCCTTTAAACTTTATATTACTTCCTATCCTTATGGATGCTACATTGTTTTCAGTATCTGGTAATTTAATAACATCTCCTTGAGATAAATTTAATATATCCTTTACTGATATAGTTGTATTTCCCAATTCTGCTACCACCGGAATAACAGTATGGAGTATTCTTGTTTTTATAACGTCTACTTCTTCAGTTGAATGTTGTTTAGTAGAGGTTGTAAACCAGAATCTAGTATTTAGTTTATCTAATATTGGTTCTAATAATATATAAGGAATACATATATTCATCATTCCTTCTATGGAACCAATCTCTATACTCATAGTTATTAAGGCAATTGTTTCATTATGCGGAACAATTTGTGCAAATTGCGGATTTGTTTCAATTTTTTCCAGTATTGGATTTAGCTCTATTACATTACTCCATGCTTCCTTAATATCATTCACTATTTTTTGCATCATTTTTTTTAAAAGAGATAATTCAATCTCAGTAAAGGATCTAACCTCTTGATTTTCAGATCCATCTCCACCTAATAGTCTATCAATTATTGTATAGATTATATTAGGTGAAATATCTATAAGTATTTGTCCTTTTAAAGGTTGAAAGTCTATTATATTTAAAAATGCTGGATTGGATAATGAATTACTATACTCACTATAAGCAAACTGATCTACAGTTAAAATATCTGTTTTTGTGGAAGCTCTCAAATATCCTGTTAAAAAAGTTTGTAGATATCTTCCGAAATTTTCGTGGATAACCTCTAAAGTTCTTAATTGTTCTTTAGATATTTTTTGGGGATTTTTAAAATCATATTTTTTTAGTTTTTTAGTATTATCAACTTCTTGAATTTCTTTAACGTCAACTTCCCCAGTACTAAGAGCATTAAGTAGGGCATCAATTTCAGATTGTGACAGTATTTCAGACAATTGAATTCCCCCTTTATTGCATTATAAAATCATCAAAATATATGTTAGTTATACTTTCATCATTAAACAATTCTATAATGCTTTCCTTTAATTGATTTTGCAAACTAGTTTGCCCTTCTTTTCCTTTTAAATCTTCTTCTGTTAAATTCCTTATGATTTTATTAGCTTCATCTCTAATAAGAAATTGTTTCGCTGTTAAAGTCTCAAGGGTTTTTTCATTAGTGATTTCTATTGTGAACTTTATTTTTAATATTTTCTTGCTTTCTTTAATATTACAATACATATCCTCTAAAGTTAGAGAATAAGTTTTCATATCCTTTGGAGACTTCTCAATAGTCTTATTTGAAAAGAAAAATATACCTACGCCAATACCAGCAATTAATGATAAAAGTAAAATAATAATAATCATTAAAGTATTGTTTTTCGACATAATATCACCTCATTCTATTTTACTGCGGTTCTTGTTCTGTAGAAATATCATTTAGTATAACAATATCTACTCTTCTATTTCTAGCCTTATTCTCTGGAGTATCATTGGGAGCAACTCCTCTATAAAAACTATATCCAGAAGAAGATATTCTATTTCCCTCTATGTTTTCAACCTCCACTAAATATCTTAGGACATTAGTTGCTCTAGCAGAGGATAGTTCCCAGTTAGTAGGGTATTTTGATACTTTTACAATTTGGTCAGAGTCTGTATGACCTTCCACTTTAATTTGCCTGTTTGAAAATTCTTCTTGTTTTAAAAGTTCTGCTACTGTTTTTAAAATTTCCATAGATTCACCTTTGATTTCTGCACTTCCTGAATCAAATAATACATTATCCATAAATCTAATAACAATCCCTCTTTCTTCAGGTTTAATAGTAATCGCTTCTCCCAGATTTAAGGTATCAGCATATTCTTCTAAGTTTTTTAGAAGTTTGACAAGTTCCTCATCAAGACCATCTTCAAGCGAATCTATTGGAAAATCCAAAGTGGTTCCACCACTTAATACTCCAGCTCCCCCTTGAAAACCAGCCATTAGGCTTCGAAACTTTTCAGCGTCCACATTTGAAAAGGAAAATAGAAGAACAAAGAAACACAATAACAATGTAACTAAATCACTATAAGTAGTCAGCCATTCAGGTGCCCCCCCTTTTGCCTCTTCTTGTTTTCTCTCTCTAGCCACTATGCTACCTCCTTCTCTCCTTGATTTTTAACTTTAGTTCTCATTTCAGGTGGAATAAAGGTTTTTAGTTTTTCTTCAATTATTCTAGGGTTTTCACCTGCTTGAATTGAAAGCAGACCTTCTATCATCAATTCTTTAATTAGAACTTCTGATTTACTTTTTAATTTTAATTTTAGTGCTAATGGTATAAATATAACGTTGGCTAAAAATGAACCGTAAAACGTAGTTATTAAAGCTACAGACATATTTGGACCTATAGCCTTAGGGTCATCCATTTTTTGAAGCATATTTACTAGTCCTATTAAAGTACCAAGCATACCAAAGGCCGGTGCCGCCGATCCCATGGATTCTAATATTCCTTGACCTTGCGAGTGTCTCTCTTCTAAGAATACAAGCTCTGTTTCAAGAATATTTCTTACAAGCTCTGGATCAGTTCCATCTACTATTAACATAATTCCCTTTTTTAAAAATTCATCATCTAACTTCGAAGCATATTCTTCCAATGATAGTAATCCTTCTTTTCTTGCAACATTAGCTAAATTTATAATATCTGCAATTATTTCATTAGCTGAATCTATTTTATATAAGACAGTCTTTTGAAATACCTTTCCCATTTTAGCTATGTCTGATAATGAATAACTTATAAATACAGAAGCCACAGTACCTCCTAATGTAATTACAATAGAAGGGAAATCATAGTAGTCAATTAAACTTCCTGATGACATAATTCCCCATATTGTAAAACCAATTCCCAGAACCAACCCTATTATTGTTGCTATATCCAATCTTTACACCTCGTTTCAATTTATCTTCTTTCAAAATTATGTATCTCTGCTTTGTATCTAATTACCTTTTTTATTATTTCATCTACAGAATCTACTACTACAATTTTCTGTCCATTAGTAAGAGTAATAACAGTATCAGGTGTCTCTTCAACAAATAATATAAGTTCACTATTTACTACAAACTCCTTATCATTTAATCTCTTTACTTTTATCATATTTATCCCACCTTTTAAAGGATTAGGGTAGATAATAAAATCTACCCTATAGTATTATATTATCTCTTCATATTAACAAGCTCTTGTAACATTTCATCTGAAGTTGTAATAATTCTTGAATTCGCTTGAAATCCTCTTTGAGTAGTTATCATTTCAGTAAACTCAAGAGAAATATCTACATTAGACATTTCAAGATTGCCTGGACTTATGGCTCCAAGTCCAATTGTACTAGCTTTACCTAATTGTGGCTCACCTGAGTTTCTAGTATCTATAAAGTTGTTGCCACCTAGTTTTTGTAATCCCATAGGGTTATCAAACTTAGCCAACATCAATTGTCCCAAAGCTTTCCTCTCACCATTAGTAAAGACTCCTACAACTGTACCTGTAGCATCTATAGTAAATCCTTCTATTGTACCTGAAGTATTTCCAATTTTCCCCTCTGGTTTAAAGCCCATATCATTTGCATATTGATGTATATCTTTAAAAGTTAAATCATCCTCTTTATCCAAGATACTAATACTGTCCGAAAATTCACCAGAAGACTTTGGTATGGGAGTAGTAAAAGCTGTTCCATCTTTACTGTGTGTAAACTTAATACCGTTATTAATTTTAAGATTTATTCCAGCATCTGGAATAGAATCATCTACTTTTAATTTACCTTTACCATCAAAAATTAAATTTCCAGATCCAGGAGCACTAGTATCTGTTATATCGGTCTCTGTATAGTTACCTGTAGCTAAATCGGTTATTCTCTTAACACTGTATTTCCATGCACTGTCAGGGGCAGTAGTTGTTTCCTTTTCAAGTTCAAATGTTATCTTATATGAATTTCCAAGGCTATCATAAATCACTGTATCTACAGATTCTTTATGGCCAACATCTTCTCTACTGTCTAAATTTCCCTTAAACATTATCTTTTGAGTAGCCGTAGGCGCTTTAGTTTCAGACATATTTATTCTAATATTAGTTACATCTGAAGTTATATTCCCTTCACCATCTACTCCATATCCTAACACCTTATCTCCTTCTGCTGTAACTAAATTTCCATCTCTATCTAAAGTAAAGTTTCCAGCTCTAGTATAATATCTATTGTTAAAATTAGGGTCTGAAGATATTACAAAAAAACCATCACCATCTATCATAAGGTCTGTTGGGTTGTCTGTTCTTTGTCCAGGTCCTTTAGTGTGTATGGTGTTGATTGAACCTGTAGCTACACCCATACCTATTTGCTGAGGGTTTGTACCTCCTTTTCCCCCTTGTGGTGCAGAAGCCCCTCTTACGACTTGGCTAAATACCTCTTGGAAAGTAACTTGTCCTCTTTTAAATCCAACAGTATTTACGTTGGCTATATTATTACCTATGGTATCCATTTTACTTTGGTGTACCCTCAAGCCTGATACAGCTGAGTACATTGATCTCATCATATTTTCATTCCTCCATTTTTTGAGCAGCCATAGACCCTCTATCAATCAGGCCTATATAACTTCCGACTGGTCCAGTTATATTATTACTGCCCCATCAATATTAGTGAATATATTATCTTTTAATTGTTCTTTATTTACAGTTGTAATGATTACTTTATTATTAATATTAGCTATAAAAGCCTTATCATCTATTAATATTAAAGCATCTTTTACTCCCTTTTTTTCAGCTTTGGAGAAAGCTGATTTTAACCTTGCCATTTCATCTGAAGTTAAACCCATATCTCTACTGCTAAGTCTTTCTGCAGCATGTTTTGAAAACTTAATTTCCGTTTCTTTATTTTGAATTTTCTCCAATATTTGATCAAAATTTTTATTAGAATCGATTTGTTTTCTTTCAATAGGTTTTGATGAAGTAATCAATCGGTTTTCAAGTTGTCTAATATCTATTTTACTCATAAGAACAGCTCCATATTAATCATCTATTGTGTTATCGTCTGCTGGTTTGTCGCCTTCTTCTCCCTCTGGTCCATCAACTGGTGGCTCTTCTACCTCAGGTGGTTCACCTAGATATGCTTCCATTCCTTTTCTAATGTTAGTAATTTCTTTTAATATTTCAACATTAGCTTTGATTTGATTTAGATTTGTTATCTCCAATAAATCCAACATTTCCTCTGATGCACTAACCATATTTTTATTTAGGTCTGTCATCTGATTGTTCAAGTTTTGCATTTGCTCTAATGAACTAAATTGTGCCAATTGAGCAATGAATTCTCTATCTTCCATAGGATTAAGAGGGTCTTGGTGAGATAACTGTGTAGTCAGTAGTCTTAAAAAGGCATCTTTATCTAAATCATTGCCTTTTTTCTTTTCAGCCGAATTATTATTTTTTTCTCCAAACTTATAAATATATTCTTCGTATTTATTATTTACTTCCATATTAAACCTCCTATTTAAGCAAGTAAATTGAGAGTACTTTCTGAGTATATGTCATTTGCTTTATTTTGTACACCTAATGTTTCCTCATAATTTGATGCTACCTGTTTATTTTCTGCCTTGATTTTTAGCCTTTTATTGTTTTTATTGAAGTTGAATTGATTAGGATTATGTTTATTAAAATCACTACTATTTCCTACAAATACTTCAAAAGTCTTAATTTCTAATCCACTATCCTTTAGCTCTTCTCTTAACTGGATTAAATTATTCTCTATAATCTCTTTAGTTCTTTGATTATCTACCATTACCTTTGCTACTACTGTGTTTTTTGTAACTTCAATATTCATCAACATTTCACCTAAAATCTCTGGTTTTAGCCTAATCCTAATTTCATTCTTTTCATTAGTTAAATCAACCCTTACCTTTTCCACTATTTGATCTATAACTTCTTTAGGATTTATTGGTTCTGTTTTTTCTGCTTCTGTTGAAATATTTCTAGTATATTCTATATCTTGTTTCTGTATTGAAAAAGCAGATTCACTGTTGATTTTATCTTCTTCACTACTTAATTTTACTGAGTTAGACTCTACATCTTCTTTAGATAATTCTTTAGAATTGTTTTCCTCTAAACCATTTGTTGGTTCTTCTTTTACTGGTGGAGCAATTGGTTTTAGATTCAATTCATTATCTGAAGTATCTTCATTCATATTTTCAATATTTTCCTTCATCTCAACTTTTGGCTTTATTTCCTCAGAATTAAAATTTAAATTTTCTTCTGGAATTTCATTATTTTCCAAGCTTAATTTAGGTTTTTCCTGATTTTCTTTATTGACAGTAATATTATTTAAGTTTTCCAAATCAATCTTACTATCAACTATATCTTTAATATCTTGATTTGTTCCTAAGCTTTCAACATAAATTTCCTCAGTTTTTAAAGCCAATTCTTTTGGTTCAATTGCAATGGAAACATCTTGTTCCTTAGGTAATTCTGTCACATTCGCTTCCTCTAAAGTTGTTATGTTATTAGATAAAAACAATAGATTTTCATATACTATTTTTTTCTTATTTTCTTCTTTTTCTACTTTATCTGAATCCTCTACCATATCTGTTTCTTCTATGTCTTCTACTTTGTTTTTTGTATTAGATTTTTTAGGCTTAGTTGAATCTATATTATTCTTAGTGTCTTCTTTATGATTTTTATTATTTACTGATTCTAAGGTAGAAAAAAAGTCTTTACTTTTTTCAATACTATTTTCTTTACTTACTTCAACATTAGTATTTATAGATTGTTTTAAATCAAAAAATATAGCTTTCACTTATTTCACCTCCTTTTAATTAATAATGATTACTTTTTTCTTAGTTTTTAGGTTGTGCTAAGAGTCTAGTAACCTGTGAAGCCTTATCAGACTCCATATAATCTAAAACCTTAGATAAGGTTTGATTTTTCATTTTTGATAATACATCTACAATAATAGTCCTATCTGAAAGTTCATAAACTTTTTCTGAACTTATTTCCAAAGAGGTTATTGTATTTGTATTTTGCATCATTTTTTCAACAATTTTAGCTACTTTATCAGGAGCCATTTTTTCATATATTACAACAAGGTCATTTACTTTACTAGAATATTCATTTAAAAATTCCATAGTCTTACTTACGTTACTGGTTATATTAGTTTCTGATTTTGTTAATTGTTCTTCACGGATTATTGCAGAAAACAAATCCTCTATAAAATTTTCATCTTTTATCCCTGCTAATAATTCAGCTGATTTTAATGCAGATAAATGGCTATATATAACTGCTAGTTTATTTAGAGAATAACTGTTTGTATTGCCAATGGTTTCTATCGTTACATCTAAAGGTTTAGTTTCATATACCTTTGCTAAATCAATCAAGGTATTTACTTCATTTGTCTTTTCGTTGATTATTACTTCAATTGACGTTTTTTTGCTTTCTTCAAAAGTATTTAAAATATAATTTCTTACATCAGAGTCTATATAATATAAAACTTCTCCTAATTTATCTGTCTTTACTTCGCTTAAAACCTTTAAAAAATCTCTATCTGCAAACTTCTTTTCTATTTCCAACAAAGAAGCCAATGTATCTTGTTTTTCAATTCTACTTACTTCTAATCGAAACTGTTCCATTTCTTCCTCTTGAGCCTCTTCATATATTGAAAATAATAAATCCTTCCTTAGTTCCATATTTCTAACTTTTAATACTATTTCCTCAGTTTTAGAGTTAGAAATATTATTCATTTCCTTTAGCACATCTATATAGAGCTTTTCGTCATCCTTTTTTATTATATACATTTTATCTGCTGCTACATTTGGATCTAAATCTATATAGTGTTTGGAAAGATAAATTATTTTTTCGTCTTTTTCTAATTCTGTAGGATAATTTCTAAAATGTTCTCCCACTACCCCTGGCATTTTTCTTAATATTTTATTTGCATTGTTCTTAAATTTTTTATTTGTACTATACATAAGGCTCATTATTCCTAAGGGTACAAGAACTATACTAATGATTATAATAGTTATAATTTTAGATATTTTATATTTTTTCTTTGATTTTTCATTCTCATTTCTATTTTCAACATTTATTGTTTCCATCTTCTTGCCCCCTATTGTTGGCTAGTGTTAAATGTAACTATACCATCAACTAACTTTTCCTCTTGTCTTTTAGATTCTATGATAAATTCTTTATAATCATTTTCTTTTAACTTTTCAAAAGCTTTTTTTTCTTGCATTGCAACTAAAAGTTCTTCTTTCGCTTCTTCTAACTCAACTTTCATTTCTTCTATTTTTATTTCTTGCTTTTGAATGGTTACAGATATATCCTGTAAATAACTATTATATAGTTTCAAATTGCCAATATTGGTTCTTTTAGCTGAGTTGTTTTTTTCTACAACTAAATTCGCTTTATGCTGGTTAAAACTTACTAATATTTCTTCCTCATTATTTAACCTTGAATTTATATCTCCATATTTAGCTTTTTTTAAATCTTCAATATTTTCTTTATAGTTTAGTACCTTTTCTAACCTAAAGCTATAGTTCATCAATGTACCTCCATAAGTTTTAGTTTAATTTTTCAGAAATCTCGTTCATTAACTTTATTGTTTCTTCAAAGGTTGATGTTTTTTGAGTTTCTTGCTTTAAAAAGCTTTCTATATCATCGATTAACTCAATAGCTGTGTCAATTTTTTTATTTGAACCTCGTTTATATGCTCCAATGTTTATTAAGTCCTCAGCTTCTTGGTAAACAGCCATAATATCTTTTATAGAGCCTGCAGTTTGTATATGTTCTCTACTTGCTATGTTGGGCATTACCCTACTTATACTAGCAAGAACATCTATTGCTGGATAATGATTTGCATTTGCAAGTTTTCTAGATAAGACAATATGTCCATCTAATATTCCTCTTGCAGTGTCTGTTATAGGTTCAGTTAAATCGTCTCCATCTACTAATACTGTATAAAGACCTGTAATGGTGCCTTTATCAGATGCTCCTGTTCTTTCAAGTAATCTTGGCATAGTAGCAAAAACAGAAGGAGTATAGCCTCTAGTTACAGGTGGCTCTCCTATAGCTAGTCCTATTTCTCGTTGTGCCATGGAAAATCTAGTTAGAGAATCCATAAGCAACATTACATTTAAACCTTGATCTCTAAAATATTCTGCTATTGCAGTAGTTACCATTGCACCTTTAACTCTTATTAGGGCGGGCTGGTCTGACGTTACAACCACTACCACAGATTTTTTTAGACCATCTTCCCTTAAATCATTTTGAATAAACTCATTAACTTCTCTTCCACGTTCTCCTATTAAACCTATAACATTTACATCAGCAGTACTATTCCTAGAAATCATACCCATTAATGTACTTTTACCTACTCCAGATCCTGCAAAAATCCCTACTCTTTGACCCTTTCCACAGGTTAGTAAACCATCTATTGCTCGGACACCTACTGATAAAGGCTCTTTTATAACCATTCTATCTAAAGGACTTGGAGGTGAACTGGAAACTGGATAATATTTATTAGACTTAATAGGTCCTAAATTATCCATGGGATTTCCTAATCCATCAAGTACCCTTCCTATTAGTTCATCTCCTACATTGACCCTAAGCGTCTTTCCACTGCCTACCACTATACTTCCACTGGCTATACCTTCCATTTCTCCTAATGGCATTAGAAGAATCTTATCCTCTTTAAATCCAACTACTTCGGAAAGAATAGGTATATTACTTTTATATGGATAGATATAACAAAGTTCACCAATAGTTGCCATTGGACCATTTGACTCAATAGTCAGTCCAGTTACTTTTGTTATCTTTCCAGTATATTTCATGAACCTTTTTTCTTTTACTGCTGCTGTATATTTTTTAATATTAATTGTATCTTCCATATCATCACTCATTATTTAGTATTGTTGTTAAAAGTTCTTTTACTTCTTCTAGTTGATTTTTAAGACTTGCGTCTATATTTCCCTTAGAAGTCTCTAAAATACAATCACCTTTTTTTAGGGAAATATCATATTTAATATCTAGTTCTGTTATCATACTAGCTTTGGCTAGTATTTCTTCTTTAGCTATCTCTAATATATTATAATCCTCCTTAGACACTACTATGGTTAGCTTATCTGTTAAATCTAAATTGCTAATTCCATTTAACACTAAAGAGACTATAAGTTCGTCGTCTTCTTCTGTTTTTTTATTTATAACCTTTTCATAAATACTTATTACTAACTCCACTATATCTTCTTCTAATTCTTTAAGAAGATTGTTTCTAGTGCTTATATATGACTCTTTTATATTTAGTGCTTCTTTTATTAGTTCATCAGACTTAACTTTTCCTTCTTCATAACCTTTTTCATGACCTTTTTTATATCCTAGTTCATGTCCCTCTTTATATCCTATTTCTTTATGTTCATCTAAAATCTCTTTAGCTTTTATATATGCTTCTTCTATTATAGATTCTTTCTGTTCTTCAGCATCTTCTACTATTTTAGCTGCTTTTTCTTTTGCTTTATCTACAATTATTTTATATTCTTTTTCTGCTTTTTCTTTTTCTTCTTCAAAAATCTGTTCTATTGCTTTTCTACTTTCATCTTCAGCCTTAGTATCGTCTATTATTCTTTTTGACTCTGTCTGTATTACTCTAAAGGATTTAATAATATTAGACAATTATCTCATCTCCCCCTCTAGGAGTAATTATCTCTCCATCATCTTCTAATTTTCTAATGATGTTTACTATATTTTGTTGTGCATCTTCCATATCTCTAATACGTACAGGTCCCATAAATTCTATGTCCTCTTTAATCATTTCAACTAAACGTTTTGACATATTATTAAATATAAGATTTTTAACTTCCTCACTAGCTCCTTTAAGTGCAATAGCCCATTGAGCATTATCAATTTCTCTTATAACTCTTTGGATGCTTCTGTTATCAAGGGTAATAATATCTTCAAATACAAACATTCTTCTTCTGATTTCTTCACTTAATTCCGCATCTCTGACATCCAATTCTTCCATAATATTCTTTTCTGTACTTCTGTCTACAGAGTTAAGTATATCTACAACTGCACCTATTCCGCCAGTAGTTGTATAATCTTGAGCCAGTATATTTGAGAATTTATTCTCTAAAATTGATTCAATTTCTTTTACTACTTCTGGTGAAGTCCTATCCATTATTGCTATTCTCCTTGTAACATCTGATTGCTTTTCAGGAGGCAAACTTGAAAGAAGTTGTGCTGCCTGCGCTGACCCTAAGTAAGACAATATCAAAGCAATTGTTTGAGGATGTTCATTCTGTATATAGTTTAAAAGTTGGTTAGGGTCAGCCTTTCTTATGAATTCAAAAGGTCTTACATGTAATGAAGATGTAAGCTTACTAATTATATCAATAGCTTTATCAGACCCTAAAGCTCTTTCCAGTACATCTTTAGCATAATTTATTCCACCTTCAGAAATATACTCCTGTGCAAGACATATTTGATAAAACTCTTCAATAACAACTTGTTTTTCTTCTGGAGAAACCATCCTCATATTTGCAATTTGCAAAGTAAGTTCTTCCATTTCTTCCTCATTTAAATGTTTAAATATCTCAGCAGATTTCTGAGGTCCTAGAGCAATAAGTAGTATTGCCACCTTTTCTTTCCCGTTAAATTGTCTCTTAGACATATTAAATTCTCCTATTCATTTAACCAATTTCTAAGCAACTGAGCAACTGCATCAGGTTTTTTCTCAATAAACTTATCAATTTGAGCCTTCATTTTTGATTCCTCTGCTTCAAAATCCAAATCTGCAACTTCTAGTTCTATTGTAGATTTTTCCCCAAGAATTCTTTCTAATTCTTTTTCAGCAAGTTCCTTAGATTTCTTTCTTCTATATAAAACTATACCTATTATTAATATAATTAGTGCCAATAAAATTCCAATATATAACCATCTATTAGTTCCTTCTTGAATAACATTACTGTCTGCTACCTGCTTAGTATTGAAGCTTGCTGCTTTTACTTGAACTTGCTTAGTATCTAAGCCTGTTGCCGCATATATTAGATCAGTGAATTCTTTTTCCATTTCAGGAGTCATCTCTCCATCTATTAGAGCATCTTTATTTATTAATACTGCCACAGTAACACTCTCAACTTGTCCTGGAGCTTTGTTGATTTCTTTATTTATTTCATTTAATTCATTGTTTATTATTCTACTTACTTTATCGTATCTACTTGAACCATCATCTAATGTATTATAGTCTTCTACATTGGTTTCTGTTCCTGGTGCTCCTCCTATTGCTCCTCCTACCATATGTTCCTCTACCTCTTCTAAAGAACGAATTAGTCCTTCTTCACTTCCTTCTAAAGGAGTAGCAAACTCAGTTATGGTGGTTTTCTCCATATCCATATTTATTTTTACACTTGACATTACATCTACATTGTTAAATCCAACAACGTTTCCTAAGAATTTTTTTATACTTTCATTTATTTTAGCTTCTATTCCGTTTTTTACCTCAAACTGATCCACTGAAAAAATGTTTTCTTCATCTTCTTCACCCAGTAATCTTCCCTCATTATCTACTACTTTAACATCTTCTGGAATCATATTTATAGAACTTGCTACTAAATGCTTTATTGCTTTTACTTTTTCTGGTGATATTGGCCTATTATCCGATTTTACAATAAAAACGGATGCTGTAGTTTTATTATCATCATTGTCTAACACAAAGTTAGTAGCTTCTTTTTGCTCTATAAATACTTCAGCACTATGTATTCCATCTATCTCTGATATTGTAGATGCTAATTCACTTTCATCAGCCTTTTTCATTCTCTGTTTTTTATCATAATCAGTCATAGTCCAGCTACTATCGTTAAAAGCATCCATATATGTATAGCCTTCTTTGGGTAATCCGTATGTAGCCAATTCTATTTTTATACGATTTTTGTTTTCCGCTGGTACTAAAATACTTTTTTGATCTTCCCCTGTTTTCCAGGCGACGCCCATTTCATCTAGCTTAGTAGTAATTTGTCCCATATCTTTTAAACTTAAGTCTCCATATAGAACTTCATAGGGCTTACGTGTTAACATAAGAATAAGTGCAGTTACAGCAAAAATAACAAATAAGCTAATAAATGCCAATTTAATTTTCTTTTTCTTATCCATTTCCTTCCAATGTTCTATTACCTGTGTTTTTAACTTATGTATCGATTCTTGCACTGTTGCACCTCTCTCTATCATTGTTAAATTTGAATTCTCATAATTTCTTTATATGCTTCTACAACTTTACCTCTTATGGCCATAACAACTTGTAGAGCAGTATCTGCCTTATCAGCAGCTATTGTAACATCATGAAGGTTGTCCACTTCTCCTATGGCTAACATTTTTTTATACTCTTGACTTTCTAATTGCATTTCATTGACTTTATCCAAGGCATTATTTAATAAGCTACCAAAGCTGTCTGCTGTTTTAGTGTTTGTTATTTTGTCATTTTTTGTAGATAGTAAACTATTATAATTATTAATTTTATTTATATACAATATTCTTACCTCCTACCAATATCTAAAGCTTTCATTAACATAGACTTAGATGCGTTCATAGCTGTTATGTTAGCGTCATATGAACGCTGAGCACTGATTAAATCCACCATTTCTTTTACAGTGTCTACATTTGGTTTCTGAACATATCCATTTTCATCAGCATCTGGATGTCCTGGTTCATATATAAGTTTAAAAGGAGATTCATCTTCAACTATTTTACTAATCTTAACGCCCTTACCACTTATTTTATTGCTATATTTACTTAGCTGTTCTTCAAATGATGTGGATTTATTTTCTTCAAATATAGCTATTTGTCTTCTATAAGGCATTCCTCCTGTTGCCCTTGTAGTATTTACATTGGCCATATTCTTTGTAATTATATCTATTCTAGTTTTTTCAGCTGTTAAAGCACTGGCTGATATATTAATTGGATTAAAAAGACTCATAATTATTTACTCCCTTCAGTAATAACATTTTTAATTTTATCGAATTCACCAGTTATTTGTCGTACCAAAGCATCGTACATAATAGTATTTTTAGCTAAATCCCCAGACTCTATATCTATATTTACATTGTTTCCATCTATTCTATAAGATGTAGATTTATCTTCTACAACCATAGGAGAAAATGAACTTCTACCTACATCAATGTGATTTTTATGAGTCTTTGTTAGATCTATTTTTCTACTATTTATACTTTGCTTTAATTGATCTTCAAAAGTTACTATTTTTCTTTTATAATTCGGAGTATTTTCATTAGCCATATTATGAGATATCGCTTTATGTCTTTCCCAAGTTCCATCTAAAGCTTTTTGATAAAAGTTGACATTATTATACATACCCTTAAACATTAAATCACCCCACAATTTTATAATATAATCATATCTTAATTGAAATAATATATCAAATTATAGTTATATGACATATTACATCCTTTTTCTGCCTATTATTCCCTTTTTCGCCTTTGATACTAATATTTTACAATTTTCACATGGTTAATTCAAGCTTTAAATGAATTAAATATTTAAATCATTACTAAAGTCCTAAAAAAAAGAATAGTAAATTTACTATTCTTTTGACTTTAAAAGTTCGTCTATTAACTTATCATTTAATATTTTAATATGAGTTCCCTTCATACCTAAGGATCTTGATTCTATAACTCCTGCACTTTCAAACTTTCTTAGTGCATTTACTATAACAGATCTGGTTATTCCTACTCTATCAGCTATTTTACTTGCAACCAGTAGTCCTTCATTACCTTCTAGTTCTCTAAATATATGTTCCATAGCTTCTAGTTCTGAATAAGAAAGAGTTCCTATTGCCATCTGAACAATAGATTTTTTTCTTGCATCTTCTTCTATTTCTTCAGATTTTGCTCTTAATATTTCCATTCCTACAATAGTGGCACTATATTCTGCTAAAATAAGATCCTCTTCAGTAAATTCTACTCCAAATCTAGCTAGAACTAATGTACCCAATCTTTTTCCACTACTATTTATCGGGATTACAGTTGCTATTTTATCTGGATAAGGGCATTCTGATATTTGGTCAAAGACACAATCAGTAACTTCTCTCATATTCTCGTTTGTTTCATTGTATCTTAATAGTTCCTCATTGTATTTTTTAGGGAATCTTTTTTCCTTAACTATTTCTGCTTGAACTATATCACAATCAAAGCCTGATGCCAACTCATATCCTAATACCTTACCACTAGTACTGGCTATATAGACATTGGCTTTAAGTATATCACTAAGTATCTCGCTTAATTCTGAAAAGGAAACTGGTTTTGTACCATACCCTTGTAATGTCTTATTTAATCTTCTAGTCTTCTGTAATAAACTTTCCACTAATTAATCCTCCTTTTAAAAATATAATTTATTGTCTATAATTTCTATCACTTATTGTAATATTTAAATTATCATACTATGATTTTACTACAAAAATATAATATTGTACAGAAAATTTTAATTATTTATACTTTTTTGATTTCACTATAACCACAATCTTTATCCATACAATTAAGTTTGTTTTCTTTCTTAGTTCTTTTTATAACCATAATCCCTTTACACTGTGGACATCTTTCTTTAACTGGTTCATCCCATGAGACAAAGTCACACTCTGGATAATTACTGCATCCATAGAAGATTCTACCTTTTTTTGATCTTCTTTTTACAAGATTTCCATTACATTTAGGACACTTTATGTCTAACTCATCTACTATAGCTTTAGTATTTTTACATTCTGGATATCCAGGACATGCTAAAAATTTACCAAATCTACCATGTTTTACTACCATGTTTTTACCACATTTTTCACATATTACATCAGATACTTCATCTTTAATTTCAATTTCCTCAATTTCTTCTTCAGCCTTTTTTAATACTATTGCAAAATCTTTATAAAAATCTTCAACAACTTTAACCCATGGCAAATTTCCTTCTGCAATTTCATCAAGTTTTTCTTCTAATTCTGCTGTAAATTCTTCATTTACAATATCCTTGAAGTACTCTATTAATAACTCATTTACTAAAAATCCTAACTCTGTAGGCACAAAAGATTTTTTATCTAAGTTAACATAGTCCCTAGATAAAATAGTGGCAATTGTAGGTGCAAAGGTACTTGGTCTACCAATTCCCAGTTCCTCTAATATTTTAATCAGAGAAGCTTCTGTATATCTGCCAGGTGGCTGAGTAAAATGTTGATTTGGTATGATTTTATTTACTAATAGTCTATCTCCTATATCCAATAAAGGTATTTTCATATCCTTTTCTTCTTCATCACTGGTAACATAAATTCTTAAGAATCCATCAAACGTAAGTTTTGAACCATTAGATTTAAATAAAACATCATTACTATTTATAGTAACAGAAATAGTATTATAAACTGCCGGAGTCATCTGTGACCCTAAGAATCTTTCCCAAATCATTTTATAAAGTTTAAATTGATCTTGAGTTAAAGAATCCCTAATTAAAGTGGGAGTTTTAAGTATATCAGTAGGTCTTATACCTTCATGGGCATCTTGAGAATCCTTCTTAGATTTATTTGTATAATCATTACCATTGTTTGTATACTTATCTCCATAATTTTCTTTAATAAATGAAATTGCTGATTGTATTGCTTCTTTTGACACTCTTGTGGAGTCAGTTCTCATATAAGTAATTAATCCTACAGATCCTTCTCCTTTTATATCAATTCCCTCATATAATTGTTGAGCAACAATCATAGTCTTTTTTGTGGTAAATCCTAGTTTTTTTGAGGCATCTTGCTGTAAAGTACTTGTAGTATATGGGGGATATGGATTTCTTCTTTTATTTCCTTTTTTTACATTAGTTACAACGAAGTTGTCTAAATCTATTTTGTCTAAAATTCTATCTACTTCTGACTTATTCTTTAAATCAATTTTCTTTTCTTTATTTTCTATATTTTCACCATAGAAAGTAGCATCAAATTTTTCTTTATCTTTTTCTAAATTTGCTTTTATGCTCCAATATTCTTCAGGTATAAAGTTTTGAATTTCATTTTCTCTATCACAAATTAACTTAACTGCTACAGATTGTACTCTACCTGCACTTAATCCTTTCCTTATTTTTCTCCATAATAAAGGACTTATTTTATATCCTACAAGTCTATCCAGTACCCTTCTAGCTTGTTGAGCATCAACTAAAGATAAATCTAGTTCTCTTGGTTTCTTAATGGCATTTTTTATAGCATCTTTAGTTATTTCATTGAACTCTACTCTAACTTTATCCTTTTCATCTATACCTAAAATATAAGCTAAATGCCATGATATTGCTTCACCTTCTCTATCAGGGTCTGTTGCAAGAAATATTTTTTTTGATTTTTTAGCTTCATTTTTTAATTCTTTTATGACAGGTCCTTTACCCCTTATGGTTATATATTTAGGTTCAAACTGTTTATCGATGTCAATTCCCAATGTACTCTTTGGTAGATCTCGTATATGCCCTACTGAAGCTACTACTTTATAGTTTTTCCCTAAAAATCTTTCAATAGTCTTTGCTTTAGCTGGTGACTCGA
Source organism: Tissierella pigra (assembly GCF_018917845.1). Lineage (NCBI taxonomy): Bacteria > Bacillati > Bacillota > Tissierellia > Tissierellales > Tissierellaceae > Tissierella > Tissierella pigra. The sequence goes on along the minus strand of NZ_JAHLPJ010000001.1, from coordinate 1,832,801 downwards.
CTATTACTAAGTTTTTTTGCAATATTTACACCTCCATTAAGTAAATCTAGCAAATAGTAAATACTCTACTAGATAATTCCTTAACTATACCTTTTAGTTCTAGTATTGTTAGTATACTATTTAATTCAGCTATATCTATTCCCAATTTATATGAAATAGCATCTAAGTGCATGGGTTCTTCTTCTAAAATCCTGATTATATTTATCTCTGTTTCACTATAATTTGAATAATCAATTTCAGTCTTTTTTTGCATTTTATTTAAAGATAGTTTTTCTTGAAGCTCATAAATTTCCTCAATAATATCGTCTATTTCTAGAAGTGGCTTTGCACCATCTTTAATTAGCTTATTTGTTCCAACACTAAATATGCTATTAATATTACCTGGCAAAGCAAACACATCCCTACCTTGATCTATTCCATGATGAGCCGTAATCAAAGACCCTGATTTTTCTTGAGCTTCAATTACTACTACTCCCAAAGACAGTCCTGATATTATTCTGTTTCTTTGAGGAAAGTTATAGGCTAAAGGTGGAGTTCCCAGTGGAAATTCAGAAATTATACATCCCTTTTCTCCTACTTCTTTATATAAAGATAAGTTTTTCTTTGGATAGATAACATCTATTCCATTTCCAATAACTCCTATTGTTCTTCCTCCATTATCTAAAGCAGTTTTATGAGCAATGGTGTCTATACCTAAAGCTAAACCACTGATAATTGTAATTCCTAAATCCAGCAATTCCTTTGTGAATTTTTCACAAGCCCATTTTCCATAAGAAGTGGCTTTTCTAGAGCCAACTATGGCTATTCCTAAACTATCTTCTGGTAAAATAGTACCTTTTGTATAAAGTACTTTGGGATTATCATCTATATATCTTAACCTTTTTGGATAATTTTCATCATATATTGTTATTATATTAATATCATGTTTTTCTATATTATAAAGCATTCTTTTTATATTATCTTTATTTTTATTATATATTATTTTTTCTTTTACTTCTTTTCTTATATTTTCTATGGAATAAATTTGTTCATTATGAACCTCTAATATTTCTCTTAAATCATTAAAATCATCAATTATTTTATTTATATTACTATTTCCTATGCCCAAACTATTTAACCAAATAAGAACTTCCCTTTCAGTAATATCCATATTGGCCTACCCCCAATATTTATTATCTAACGTTCTATATCTTATGGCTTCTAATATATGTTTATCTTGTATTTTTTCTTCACCATCTAAATCGGCAATTGTTCTAGATAATTTAAGTAGTTTATTATATGTTCTTCCACTAAATTTATATCTTTCAAAAGCCAGGTTCATTATGTTCTCTGAGGAATTTGTTAAATTACAATATTTCTTTATATCTCTAGTAGGCATTTGAGAATTAGTAAAAATTCTATTACCTTTAAATCTTTCCAATTGAATATCTCTGGCTTTTTTAACTCTACTCCTAATAATTGAAGATCTTTCTTCATTATTATCTTTTTGTAAATCATCATATTTAACTGGTGAGACTTCTATATGAATATCAATTCTATCTAGTAAGGGATTACTAATTTTCCCTAAATATCTATCTATTTGATTTTGAGAGCAGGTACATTCATGCAAGGAAGATCCATAGTATCCACATGGACACAAATTCATGCTGGCGATGAACATAAACTTAGCTGGATATGTTAAACTGGCACTTGTTCTCGAAATAGTAACAACCCCATCTTCTAATGGCTGACGCAATACTTCCAATACATTTTTAGGAAATTCAGGCAATTCATCTAAAAATAAAACTCCATTATGGGCCAATGATACTTCACCAGGCTTTGGAATTCTTCCTCCACCTATTAGAGACGTAGCTGATGCTGTATGATGCGGGGACCTAAATGGTGGATTTTTAACTAAAGAATTAGAAGGTAATAGTCCTGATATACTATATATTTTAGTAACTTCTATAGACTCTTCAAATGATAACTGTGGCATTATAGTAGGTAGTCTTTTGGCTGCCATGGTTTTTCCAGCACCTGGTGGACCTATTATAATAATATTATGTGCTCCAGCAGCAGATACTTCCAAGGCTCTTTTAAGACTTGCTTGACCTTTGATGTCAGAAAAATCTAAAAGATGTTCCTCAGTATTTAAATCTATTAATTTTTTCTGTCTTATATAGGGGGTTATGCGTATTTCATTGTTCAGAAAATCTACTACTTCCTTTAAATCTCTTATGGGTATTATCTCCATATCTTCCATGACATTACACTCATCTTTATTTTCATAGGGAACTATACACCTTGAAATATTTAATTGTCTCATGGCAATTACCATAGGCAATGCACCTTGGATTGGATTTAATTTCCCATCTAAAGAAAGTTCTCCAAGAAAAACAGTATTATCTATATCAAATCCCGATATAATTCCAGATGATTTTAAAATACCTATTGCAATGGCTAAATCTATCTGTGAGCCTTCTTTTTTTAAATTAGCCGGTGCTAAGTTAATAGTAATTCTACTTAAAGGAAATTCATATCCACTATTCTTTATAGCTGCTCTGACACGCTCCTTAGATTCTTTTATAGAAGTATCTGCAAGTCCAACTATGTTAAAAACAGGAAGTCCTCTTGATAAATCTGTTTCAACTTCTATAATATTTCCATTTAGTCCCTGCAATACACAAGTATTGATTTTTGAATACATAATAAACCCCTCTTTTATATGTAATTATTATCTTATTACCTGGGTAATAGTGAAAATATGCTTTATATCAAGTTTTATCAACAAAAAGAATTCTGAATATGATTTATTTTTAAATTTGGTGTCAGATATACTTCTATTATGTCATATCTCATCTGATAGTCTAATAATCTGTTTTGTTTTATATATAATTGAGAACAATAAATAATTTTTTCTTGCTTTTTTCTATTAACTGCTTCATATGCGTAACCAAATTTTGTATTTGTTCTTGTTTTAACTTCAATAAAAACCAATATATCTTTATCTAAAGCAATCAAATCAATTTCTCCAATTTTATTTCTATAATTTATATCTAAAATATTATATCCATTTGAAACAAGATATTCTTTAGCTATCAATTCTCCTTTTCTACCCTTATCTATATTGTTTTCCATACATTTTACCTCTTTCAGTATCTAAATTATATATATAGAAAATTATTTCTGCCACAGCATCATACAACTCTTCAGGAATCATTTCATTTAGTTCAAGTCCCATAAGACTTTCAACTAAGTTTTCGTCTTGATAAATAATAATATCTTCTTCTATTGCTTTTTCTATTATTTTCTCTGCAACAATATTTTCACCTTTGGCTATAACCCTAGGTGCTATTTCTTCCTTATTATATGACAATGCTACAGCTTTATTTTGGGCTTTTTTCTCTTTTTTCATAATATTTACACCTTTAAATCTAATATATAAGTTGGGTTTGGATTAGGAGCTATGGAATCTAATATTTCTATATTATTATCTACTATAAATTCAATCCTGTCTAGACTATAACCTATTAATCGAATTTTTTCAATCAAATGTTCTTCTTTTGACTTAAATAATTCTAAATCTTCATTCTTTACATTTATCTTTATGTAAAGATTTTTAGATAACAATTCACAAGATACCTTAATATTTCCTAGATTATGAGTTTGAAGATTTATAAATACATTGACTTTATCATTATATGATTTTTTTCTTTTATCTTTTTTTATTAAGGTTATTATTCCATCTAGAGGACTTTTTTCATGTTTAATAGGAAAAAATACAAATGATAAATCTTTATTGATTTCTCTTAAAAAATCAATTTTAGTTTCAAGTCTACTTATTTCTTCCTTTACTTCTTTATCTAAATTATTATTTTGATTGCTAATAATTTTTTGTAGTTCTGCTATTCTTTCATCCTTATTCAAATTAATATTTTTGATTAAATTTTCCTCAATGAGCTTAAATTCACCTTTAGTAAGTTCGAAGGGTTTTAACTTACCTAGTATATTGTCTATTTCTTTAAAGTCTTTTGAAAATTCTATAGGGTCTTCGTTAAATGCTTTTATATTTTTTATATTATTTAAGGAAGGTTTTATACTGTTCTTTAGAAAAAAACTGATTATCTTAATATCTGTATCAATAGTATCTGACTTAGTATTACCAGTTTCATTTTTTCTTAACATATTTTCTTTTATAGAATTTTCTTTTGTTATGTCTTCTTTTATTATACTTTCTTTAACCTCTTCTAATGTACTTATTTTTTCTTGATTTCTCATGGAAGATTTTATTTCTGTTCTTATGAAATCTTTAATTTGCTGACTTATATCTTTATGTTCTGCATATTCATTTTTGTCTGTAATTAAAAAAGATCTTATGTCAGCTTTTTCCATTAATAACTTATTATCTTCTTTTTCTCCATTGTCTGGATTCAATAGAATTACCTTCTGATTATCTTCTAAATTAGATAATTGATATAGCTTTTCCAATGTTTTCAAACAATAGTTTAAGTTTTTTTCAGTTATAGGTATATTATATTTCATCAAACTTTTCACCAGCTCAATTGATTCTTTAGTCTCTTTTATATTTAAATCTTTCAAGACTTTTACAATAGGATAATCTTCTGCTTTTTCATTTGTTTTAATTGATATGTTTTTTTCTTGTTCTTGAGGTAAAGGCTTTAAGTGAATCTTATTATCTTCAAAAGATTTCACTAAAAATGAAATTTCATCATTTACTTCTATATTAAAGTCTGTATCTAAACTAGCTTCAAACATACCATGATTTTTAACGTCAATAATCGCAGTTTTATTTAATATCTCTATAATTTTTCCTTCTAAGATATTTCCTTCTTTGAAAAGATTCTCTCTATTATTTAAAATTATATTATTTAGTAAAAGACTGTGGATTCTCAATTACATCACCCTTTTAAAATCTACTTTAATATGTTTTTTAAAAACGTTAATCTGTGAATAGATGATGGTCCTAATTTTTGTATAGCTTCTCTATGTTCCTTTGTACCATATCCTTTATGCTTTTTCAAGTTATATCCTTCAAACTCTTTATCCCATTTTATACATAATCTGTCTCTAAATACTTTAGCAATAATAGATGCACATGCTATTCCATGAGACTTGTCATCCCCCTTTATAATAGATTCTTGAGGAATATTTAAACTAACTTTTTCTGCATCTATAAGTAAAAAATCTGGCTCTACCTTATTTTCTTCTCTATCTTTTAGATTTTCTACTGCATATTTCATAGCCAGACGAGTAGCTTCTTTTATATTGATTTCATCTATTATATTAGAATTTACTCTTCCTATACCACAAGCTATAGATTTTAAAAGTATTTCGTCATATAAAGCCTCACGTTTCTTTTCGGAAAGCTTCTTAGAATCCTTTACTCCATTAATGATTAGTCCCTGTGGCATTATTATTGCACAAGCCACCACATCTCCAGCCAAACAACCTCTTCCTACTTCATCTATACAAGCAATCTTTCTATATCCTAATGACTCAACTTTATATTCAATTTCTAGCACAAGCACCTCTCCTACTCTTCAGGAAATTCAAGGGTAATTTTTCCTATTATACCTTTTCTAAACTCATCTAGTAAGATACTACTCACTTTAGTATAATCTATCTCTCCACCTTTTATGATACACCCTCTCTTTCTGCCAATATTTTCCATTACCTCTAAATATGATTTACCCTCTAATTCTACATTATAACGATTATTTAAAAGATTGGGAAAATATTTTGCAAGCCTTTCTACGAGTTTCAGGGCTAGAGTTTCTGTATCTAATATTTCATCTTTAATTGCCCCTGTGAAAGCAAGATTTAAGGCCACTTCTTTATCTTCAAACTTAGGCCATAGTATTCCTGGAGTATCCAACAACTCCAAATTAGCCTTTGTCTTAATCCATTGATTTGACTTTGTGACTCCAGGCCTATTTCCTGTTTTAGCACCTTTTCTTCCTGATAAAGAGTTAATTAATGTAGATTTACCTACATTTGGAATACCAAGTATCATAGCCCTAGTAGGTCTATTAATTACTCCCCGTTTTTCATAGGCTAATCTTCTTTTTTCTGTTGCTTCATAGGAAAGTTGCTGTAATTTATCTATTCCTTTTCCTTCTAAAGCATCCATAGTAAGTGATTTAATCCCCTTATTTAAAAAATATTCTTGCCATAGTTTATTTCCATTATTGCTGGCTAAATCTGCCTTATTTAAAATAATTATTCTAGGTTTTTCTCCAACTATGGAATCAATAATAGGGTTTTGACTACTGAATGGTATTCTAGCATCTATTAATTCAAAAACAACATCAACCATTGTAAGAGATTTCTGTATGGATTCTTTTGTTTTCTTCATATGTCCTGGATACCAATTAATATTCATAAATTCACCACCTAAACAAAATTGGGACTATAAAGTCCCAATAAATTAGTAATTTCTCTTTTCTTTAACTTTAGCAGCTTTACCTTGTCTATCTCTTAGATAGTAAAGTTTAGCTCTTCTTACCTTACCTCTTCTAGTTACAACTAGTTTTTCAATTCTTGGAGAATGAATAGGGAAAGTTCTTTCAACACCTACTCCATAAGATAATCTTCTTACTGTAAAAGTTTCTCTTGCTCCGCCACCTTGAATTTTAATTACTGTACCTTCATATACTTGGATTCTCTCACGAGTTCCTTCAACAACTTTGTAATGAACTTGAACAGTATCTCCTACATTAAAACTAGGTAAATCATTTCTTAATTGTTCGTCTTCTAACATTTTAATTATATCCATTGTATAGACCTCCCTTCTCCTTAGATGTTCTTACCCTGTAGCAATGGCAGAGGACCATCTGTAATTCCATACGCTAGGTATTATAGCATATGTATAATTCAATTACAACTAGTTTTGTAATTATAAATCTTTCTTTAGTTTTGATAGAATAACTTTTTCCTCTTCAGTCAAAGCCTTTTTGTCCAATAAATCAGGTCTTTTTATAAAAGTAGACTTTATGGATTCTTCTTTTCTCCATTGTTCTATTTTCTGATGATTTCCTGAAAGTAATATTTCTGGTACAAAATGTCCATTAAATTCTCTAGGTCTTGTATATTGAGGATATTCCAATAGACCTTTATAATGTGACTCTTCTATATAAGATTCGTCACACCTAAGTACACCTGGTAGCAACCTTACAACAGCATCAACTATTATCATTGCTGGTATCTCTCCACCAGTTAACACAAAATCGCCAATAGATATTTCCTCATCTACATAATTGTCAATTATTCTATTATCTATACCTTCATAATGACCACATAGAAGAATTAAATGTTCTTCCTTAGATAATTCATTTGCAAGTTTCTGATTAAACTTTTGTCCTTGAGGTGATAGGTATATTATTCTAGAATTTTGTTTTTTAACACTATTTATGGCATCAAAAATTGGCTCTGGTTTCATAACCATACCTGAGCCACCTCCAAAAGGATAGTCATCTACCTTTTTGTGCTTATTTTGGGAAAAGTCTCTAATATTTATACTATTTATTTCCACTTTATTTTCTTCATAAGCTCTACCTATTATACTCCAATTTAGTAAAGGTGAAAAAAATTCAGGAAATAAAGTCAATATATCTATCTTCATTCTATCATTCCCTCTATAGGGTTAACTACTATTTCTTTATTATCTATATTAATATTGATAATAAATTGGTTTACAGCTGGAATAAGATATTCTTTATCTTTTTCCACATCCTTTATTATATACACATCGTTACTAGGCCCTTGTATTACATCTGATAGTATGCCTATTAGATTATTTTTAGTATCAAAAACTTTAGAGCCTACTAAATCATAGATAAAAAAATGATTTTCTGGTAAAACAACTTTCTCAGTTTCATCCACATATATAAAGCTATCTTTTAAAAAAATGATTTCGTTTATGTCATTAAACTCCTTAAACTTTAATATTGCTAGGTTTTTATGATACTTTACCCGCTCTAACTCTACTTTGATTTTTTTATCACCAATATATGCGGTTTTTAGATAATCAAATCTATTAATGTTATCAGTTAGTGGGTATATCTTTACTTCACCTTTTATTCCATGAGAATTTATTATTTTACCAACTATTGTATATTCCATTTTCCACCTATCTCCAATATTTAAAGGGATTAGGCATTCTAATCCCTTACTGAATAATTTCTACAACAACTCTTTTATTGTCTTTAATTGCCGCTGCCTTAACTACTGTTCTTATGGCCTTAGCAATTCTACCTTGTTTTCCTATTACTTTACCCATATCTTCAGGGTGAACCTTAAGTTCAATGATAACAGATTGATTGCCTTCTATTTCATTGACTACTACATCATCTGGATTATCTACAAGAGACTTTGCAATAAATTCTACTAACTCTCCCATTTTTAGCACCTCCTAGATACTTTTCCTTAAGGATTATTCAGCTTGATTTTCATATAGACCATTTTGTTTAAATAATCTATCTACAGTATCAGTTGGTTTTGCTCCATTTTTAATCCAGTTAATTGCTTTTTCATTATCTATTTTAACTGTTTTAGGTTCAGTTAATGGATTATAATAGCCTATCTCTTCAATAAATCTTCCATCTCTAGAAGCACGAGAATCAGCAACAACTATTCTATAGAAAGGACTTTTCTTAGCTCCCATTCTTCTTAATCTAATTTTAACTGCCATTTATTTCACCTCCTTAAAAATCAAACTATCTATTTAGAAAAAGGGGAATCCAAATTTCCCTTTTTTCTTCATTGTTTTTTCCATATCAGTAAACCTTTTCATCATTTTTTTAGTTTCTTTAAACTGTTTTAAAATTTTGTTTACCTCTTGGACTGAAGTGCCACTACCTTGAGCTATTCTTTTTCTTCTACTGCTATCTATAATATCAGGATTATCTCTTTCTTTCTTAGTCATAGATTGAATTATTGCCTTGATTCGATTTATATCTTTTTCATTTACATCTAAACCTTTCAATGCTTTAGAATTCATTCCTGGAATCATTCCTATTAATTGATCAATAGGTCCTAAGCTTTTCATCTGTTCCAACTGGTCTAAGAAATCATCAAAAGAAAATTCCTGATTTCTAATTTTTTGTTCTAGTTCCATTGCTTTCTTAGCATCTATACTAGCTTGAGCCTTTTCAATTAAACTAAGTACATCACCCATACCCAATATTCTTGAAGCCATTCTATCTGGATGAAAAGGTTCTAATTGATCAAATTTTTCTCCCATACCAGCAAACTTTATAGGTTTTTCTGTTACAGCTCTAATGGACAATGCAGCTCCACCTCTAGCATCTCCATCAAGTTTAGTAAGTATAACTCCTGTAATTCCTAATTTTTCATTAAATGTTTCAGCTACATTAACTGCATCCTGTCCTGTCATGGCATCAAGTACTAATAGAACCTCATTTGGATTAACTGCATCATGGATATTCCTTATTTCATCCATTAATTCTTCATCAATATGAAGTCTTCCAGCAGTATCCACTATTATTACATCATTTCCATTTCTTTTCCCATGTTCTAAGGCAGCTTTAGCTATATCTACTGGATTTATTTTATCCCCCATGGAAAATACTGGGACATTCACCTTCTCTCCTACTACTTCAAGCTGTTTAATAGCTGCTGGTCTATAAACATCACATGCAACTAATAAAGGTCTTTTATTCTGTTTTTTTAAGTTAAATGCTAATTTACCAGTAGTAGTAGTTTTACCAGCACCTTGTAGACCACACATAAGAATTACTGTTGGCGGGGTTGAAGCAAAGTTTAGTTTAGCTTCTTTTTCACCCATTAAGTTAGTTAATTCTTCATTTACTATTTTTATAACCTGTTGACCAGGTGTTAAACTCTCCATTACCTCATAGCCAATTGCTCTTTCTTTTACCTTTTTGATAAAATCTTTTACTACCTTAAAGTTTACATCAGCTTCTAAAAGAGCAAGTCTTACTTCTCTCATGGCTACATCAACATCTTTTTCTGAAAGTTTACCTTTCCCTTTTAATTTCCCCAAAGCATTTTGAAGCTTTTCTGACAAAGATTCAAATACCATTACTCTACCACCTCCCGGCTATTATGGAGTATCTTTTTACAAATCTCATTAATATTTATTGCCTTATTTTCAATTATATTATCATTTCTGTCTTTTGCAATTTTTATAATGTCTTCAGCGATTTGAACTATATTCTTAATCTCTTTATGGCTTGAGTAAAACTTTTCTACTAATTTTAAACTTTCTTCATATTGATAAAGTTTTTGTTCTGCTCTTTTTAAAAGATCAAATACACCTTGCCTAGTAACATTAAGTTCATCACCTATTTCACCTAAGGATAAGTCATGAATATAATATAATTCTATTACTAAATATTGTTTTTCACTAAGTAACTTTCCATAAAAATCAAATAAAATTCCTATTTCAACAAGTTTCTCAACCATTATATCACCAACAAAATAATACTGTCAAGTGTTTTACTTGACAGTATTATTTTAGTATAAGATTCCTCTTTTGTCAACAACTATTAATCAAATATTGCTTCTACAAAATCTTCAACAATAAATGGTTGTAAATCTTCTATGCCTTCTCCTACACCTACTAATTTAACAGGTATATTTAGCTCTGCTTGTAATGCTATAATTACTCCACCCTTTGCCGTTCCATCAAGTTTAGTAAGAGCTACTCCTGTTATATTTGCAACTTCTTTAAATACTTTAGCTTGATTAATAGCATTTTGTCCTGTTGTTGCATCCAATACTAGTAATACCTCTTTTGTAGCATCACCGTATTCTCTTTCTGCAACTCTAAATATTTTATTTAACTCATTCATAAGATTAGATTTATTGTGAAGTCTACCAGCAGTATCACAAATTAATATATCTGTTTTCCTTGCCTTAGCCGCCTGAATACCGTCATAAATAACAGCTGCTGGGTCTGCACCTTCACTATGTGAAATTACATCAACGTTAGCCCTATTTCCCCATTCCTCTAATTGTTCAATTGCCGCTGCTCTAAAAGTATCCCCTGCAGCTATTAAAACTTTCTTTCCTTGTTTTTTAAAGTTATTAGATAACTTTCCGATGGTAGTGGTTTTACCAACTCCATTTACTCCAACAACTAGAATCAAAGCTGGAGAAGGTTCTATATTTAATTTATTGTCTGATACGGATTCCAACATGATCTTTTTGATTTCATCCTTTAGAAGTTCCTTTACATTATCTGGATCCGTGACTTTTTCTTCTTTCACTCTATTTCTTAACCTATCAATTAGTTCCATTGTTGTATTTACGCCAACATCTGCTGTAACTAAGACTTCTTCTAAATCGTCAAATAGTTCCTCATCAATTTTTTTATAGGATTTTAGTACACTATCTATTTTATTTGTAATATCATTTCTAGTTTTAGTTAAACCACCCATAAGTTTTTGAAAGAAACCAGTTTTCTTAGGACTTGTTTCTTCTACTTCTTCTTCTACTTCTATTTCTTCTGGCTCTGGTAATTCGTCTACAATTTCCTCTTGTATGTCTTCTTCTATATCTTGTAATTCTTCTTTTATTTCTTCAACTGCCTCTACTGCTTCTTCTACTACATCTTCCAATTCCTCACTGACATCTTCTAATTCTTCAGCCAGTTGTTCTATATCTTCTTCCTCTATTATTTCCTTTGAATCTTCTGTTGCCTCTTCCTTTTCTTCTATTTCTTCTATTTGTTCTATTTCTTCCATCTGCTGCTCTAATTCTTCATCATTAATCTCAATTTCTTCATCTTTTTCAGTTACTTCTTCTTTCTTCTTCCCCAAGCCTTTTAACCACTTAAACATTTTTCTCCCCCTAACTTGCTATTTCATCAATATTATCTTTTAGTTTAACCGATATTAATTTTGATATTCCTTCTTCTTCCATGGCTACTCCATATAATATATCTGCTATCTCCATAGTAGTTTTTCTATGAGTAATCAACACAAATTGAGTGTTTTCATAAAAAGTTTTCAGATAACTAGTATACCTACTAATATTAGCTTCGTCAAGAGCTGCATCTATTTCGTCCAGTATACAAAATGGTGAAGGTTTTAATGTTAGAATTGCAAATAATAATGCTACTGCTGTTAAAGATTTTTCTCCTCCAGATAATAAAGTTAAACTTTGAAGTTTCTTACCAGGTGGCTGTGCTTTAATCTCAATTCCAGAATCAAGTATATTTTCATCTTCTTCTAAAACCAACTCTGCTTGTCCACCATCAAATAGATTTTTAAATATCTCTTGAAAATTGTCATTTATCTTATTAAAATTCATAAGGAATTGGGTTTTCATGTTGTTTTCCATATCCTTTATAACTTCTTTTAAGTTTTCCTTAGCACTCAATAAATCCTTTTGTTGATTAAGAATAAAATCCAATCTTTCCTTTAAATTTTTATATTCCTCAATTGAACTTAAATTTACTGTGCCTAATTCTTTTATTTCAACTTTCAACTTCCTGGACTCTACTATTGCTTCTTGAATATTCTTTATTTCCACTTCTTGACCCAAAGCCTCTTCATAACATAGATCATAGTCATCCTTTAGCTTCTTATGATGGTTTTCTAGTTGCACAGTTATTCTAGCCAACTTGACTTCATTAGAATTAATATTCTTTTCAACTTCTCCTATTACTTTATTAATTTCATTTAATTTATTCTGTTCAGAATAAAATTCTTCCATAAATTTAGTCTTATTAGATATTAACTTTTCCAATTCTTCCTTTGTATCCTGAGCAATTAAATTTAATTCTTTTATTTTAGCATTTAAACTTATTTTACTTTTGGTGATTTCCTCTATATTTTCAATATTTAATGTTATCATTTCTTCTTTTTCTTTAATGGAGTCCTTAATACTATTAATTTCAAATTTATTCTTATTCCACTTTTCCTGCAAATTGCTTATATTACTGTTAATGAGATTAAGGTTTATTTTAGTATCAGTAATATTTTTTAACTTTTCTTCCCTAATGGATTTCTCTTCATTATAAGTAATAGTTAGATTTTTAATTTCCTCTTTTTTATTCGTAATCTCCTTATCTAATTTTTCTAATAAAGAAAGTATTTCTATTTCTTTATCTTTATAATCTTTTACTTCAACTCCTAAATTATCTATCTCTTTTTCTGCTTTATACATGGATTCTTTTAATCTATTGATTTCATTTATATATTTTTCTTTTTGGTTTACAATGTTTATTATTGAATGTTCTGTTTCCTTAATGGATTTATCTAATTCAACTATTTCTTCTTTGGATTCTTTCAAACTATTTATATAAGTAATACTTTCTTGATTTAATTTTTCTTGTATTTTATTTAACCGTTCTATGTCTTTAGTTAGATTTTCAATTCTTCCTTTTCTGCTTATTATACTAGTACCACTATTACCTTGACTTCCTCCCGTCATAGAACCACCTGGGTTTAAAATCTCTCCATCAAGTGTAACTATTCTATAGGAATGATTATATTTATTTGCAAGCCTTATTCCACAATCTATATTCTCAATTATTATAGTTCGTCCCAGTAAAAACTTAAATATATTTTCATATTTTTTATTAAAATCTATTAATTCATAACCTAGACCGTATATTTTAAACTCTTTTCTATCTTGAATACTTATATCTAAGATATTTCCCTTTATAACATTAAGAGGCAAAAAGGTTACTCGTCCTAATTTATTGTGTTTTAAATATTCTATAATTCTTTTTGCATCTTCTTGTGTTTCAGTAACCATATTCTGAATATTTGAGCCTAAACTAATATCTATTGCCCTTTCAAATTTTTCATTTACTTTTATAAGCTCCGCTACTACACCTATGAGTCCTTCCTTTAATTTGGGTTCTCTTTTGGCAGATTTCAGTAGAGATTTTACACCTTTATAATATCCTTCATAATCTTCTTCCATGTTTTTAAGCAATTTGTAACTAGATGTCTTTGATTGTATTTCCACATTGTTAGTGTTTATACTTTTATTTATAGTTTCTAATATGCTACTAATATCTCTTTCCTTTTCTTTTACAGATTGTAATCTTTCATTTAATTTTAAAAGCTGTTCTTGTAGATTTTTTTCTTTTTCCCCTACTTCATTATAGTTGCTTATGTTTACGTTTTTGTCACTATCCATTATGTGGATTTCTTTTTTTAATTGTAGTATTCTTTTTTCAATATTTTCATTAAAAGAATTAATACCATTTAATTCGGATTTTTTTTCTGAGGAACTATTGTATATTCTTATCATATTATTTTTTTCTAGTTCTATATTTCTTTCTTTCTCTTGTAAATTTTCAAACTCTTTTTCTAGCTCTATATTTTTTTCATTGTAGATTTCTAGAAGCTTATTATATTCTTTCTCTGCTAGTAATTTTTCTTCAATCAGTTTCTCATTAACTATATTTAACTCCTCTAATCTATTGTTTAAATTTATTTTTTCTTCCTTTAATCTAGCTAAGTCCTTATTGTAAAACTTTTCCTTTTCTTCAATTATTGCAACTTGATTTTGATCCTTATCCAATTGATTCATAATATTTGAATTCTTATTTCTATAGTCTTCTATATTGGATTCTAATTCTTTTATTGTTTCTTTAAGTGAGTTAAAGTTGTTTTCGAATAATTCTCTATCTAATAATTTCTGTTCTAATTCTTTTTCTAATATAAGTTTTTCTTGATTTATTTCATCTATTTGGGAATTCAACTTTCTTATATCTTTTATAGATAAATTTATTTCTAAACTTTTTAATTTATTGTATAGTTCAGTAAAATAATTAGCTTTTTGAGCCTGAATTTCTAATACTTCTAACTGATTGGATAATTCAAATATCAAATCCTTAATTCTCATTAGATTGCTTTCTGTCTTATCCAACTTTCTTTCAGCTTCTTCTTTTTTTGATTTATATTTTACAATTCCTGCCGCTTCTTCAAAAATATGTCTTCTATCTTCAGGTCTATTGCTTAATATTTCTTCTATTCTCCCTTGTCCTATTATGGAATATCCATCTTTTCCTATTCCAGTATCCATAAATAGTTCACGAATATCTTTTAACCTACAAGAGTTTTTATTTATATAATATTCAGATTCCCCTGACCTAAACATTCTTCTAGTAACAGCTATTTCTCCATAATCAATGGGTATTAGTCCACTTTTATTATCAAAAGTAATAGTAACTTCTGCGTATCCTAAAGGTTTTCTTTTGCTTGTACCTGCAAAAATCACATCTTCCATTTTACTTCCCCTAAGATTCTTTACACTTTGTTCTCCTAAAACCCATCTTATAGCATCAGATATATTACTTTTTCCACTTCCATTTGGTCCTACAATAGCTGTAATACCATCTTTAATCTCAATTTCAGTCTTATCAGCAAATGATTTAAATCCTTGAATTTCTACTTTTTTTAGCTGCAATCATACCACCTCTTCTGTTATAACTAAAGGTTTCCATTTCTAGGAAACCTTTATCTTAATCTAAATAATAGAATTCTCCTTTAAATAAGACTCCATTAGTGATTTCATATTTATTTTATCATAAAATTCATTAATTGTAATACCAATATAATCTATATCCAAATCTTTTCCGTATATCTTTATTTTATTAAATTTATACTTATGCTTTAGATACTTTATATTTGTAGACTGTTGTCCTGCTATTGATGATATTTTCTTATTATTAGATTCAATTACTAAAGTTTTATTATCTTTATCTATCTTTTTAGTTTTAAAATAGTAACCTAATAATAGTCTGAATATATTGGATTCTACTAACTGTCTGAATGCAGGATGAAATGGTCCTGCTACAACATCCTTTCCCAATTGAATATTTTCAGTTGGCTGTAGCCCTATTCTAATTACATCAATATTATTTATTTGAAAAATCATAAGTAAGACTGAAGAAATATCTATGGCTTCCTCAATAGATAATGGTTTATATCTTTTATCTAAAAAAAGTTCTTCTAAATAAGTTTCTTTTATTATTAAAGTTGGATAGATTCTTACACAATATGGGTTTAATTTAATAAACTCTTTACAAGTATTTATAGATTTTTCAATGGTATCAGAAGGTAGTCCTATCATCATTTGTAAACCAAGATTAAATCCAAAGTCTTTAATCAGTTTGGAAGCTCTGTATACATCATTAGAATCATGCCCCCTACCACTTTCATATAATACACATTCATCTAGGGATTGAACACCTAATTCTATAGTGTCTACTGAGTAATTTCTTAAGTTAGTTAGTATAACTTCATCTATGGAGTCTGGTCTAGTAGATAGTCTTATGCCGTTTATTCTTCCTTCTTTTTTATATCTATATGGAATAGATAGTAATTTTTTTTGTATTTCTATATCTATTGCTGTAAAGCTACCTCCATAAAAAGCTACTTCTATGGTGGAATCTGGCTTAAATGTCATTAGATGATCTTCTATTATTTTTTCAACTTCTTCTGGAGTAGTATCTGTAGAGAGACCTGTAATCTTTTTTTGATTACAAAATACACAGTCATGGGGGCATCCATAATGAGGTACAAATATTGGAATTATATAATGTCTACTCATTTATTTCACCCATTACTAAAAGAGCTTCCTTAGCCGCCATTTGTTCTGCTTCTTTTTTACTTCTTCCTGTGCCTGTTCCTACTATTTTGTCATCTACAATTAAATCCATATAAAATATCTTATTATGATCTGGACCTTCCTCTTTTACAACTTTATATTCTATCTTTCCCCTAGTTATTTTTTGAAGGTTTTCCTGTAATTCAGTTTTATAGTCAATAAATAAAGCACCCTTAGCCACTGCATGTACAATATCTGCTTCAAAGTTTTTAAGTAGTAATTTATTTACAGCTTCAAAGTCACTATCCATATAAATAGCACCCACTAAAGCCTCTGTTGCATCTGCTAAAATAGATTCTCTCTCTCTGCCACCAGTGCTTTCTTCTCCTTTACCCAATAAAAGATATTTCCCCAACTCCATTTTATGGGCAGCAAATGCTAAGGATGACTCGCATACTACTTTTGCCCTAATTTTTGTCAGTTCTCCTTCTGGATAATTTGGATACTTTTTATATAAATATTGACTTACTATTAAACTTATAATTGTATCACCTAAAAATTCTAACCTCTCATTGTTATCTGTAACTTTTAATTTATTTTCATTTGCGTAGGAGCTATGAGTCAAGGCCTTTTTTAATAATTTAATGTCTTTAAATTTATAATGTAAAATTTCTTCCAAAGAATCTAATCCTTTGAATCCTTTATTATTTTCCTTCACTATAATTACCTCCAATTTTTTAGAAGAATAATTGGGCATATAGCCCAATTATTCTTCTAAAGCATTTGTAATATGCTCAACTGCATCCCCTACAGTTTTTATATTTTCCATATCTTCATCTTCAACTTCAAGTCCAAACTCATCTTCCAATGCCATAACTAACTCCACTAAATCTAGGGAATCAGCATTTAAAGTGTCTTTAAATGAAGTATCTTTTGTAATTTCTTCTTCATCAATGTTAAATTGTGTTGCTATTATCTCCTTTATTTTTTTATAAATCATTATTATCAACCTCCAAATTATTAATTAGTACATGATTATTAGATTCAATTATTTTTATTACATCTTTATCAATAAATTTTATTAATTGTTTAATTGCATTTTTAATTGCAAAAGCATCTGAACTGCCATGGGCCTTTACTATTGGTTTCTTTAGTCCAAGTAAAGGAGCTCCACCATATTCTCTATAGTCCATTCTACCTTTTATATTCTTTAATGCTGGTTTTAATAAACCTGCTCCTATTTTAGTTTTAAAATCCTTAGTAAACTCCTCTTTTAATATAGAAAAAATAGATGCAGCCATTCCTTCTGTTAGTTTCAATACTACATTGCCTACAAATCCATCAGCTACAATAATATCCACATCTCCACTTGGCAATTCTCTAGCTTCAATATTCCCTTTAAAATTCAGATTTGATTTCTCTAGTAGTTCATATGTCTCTTTAGATAATAAATTGCCTTTTCCTTTTTCTGTACCTATGTTTGCAAGTCCTACTGTTGGCGATTTTATTCCCATAACATTTTCCATATAGATGGAACCCATTAGGGCAAACTGATGTAAATACTCAGGCTTACAATCTACATTGGCACCTGCATCTAACAACAAAGAGAATCCTTTTAATGTAGGATACATTACTGATAAAGCTGCTCTATCTATGCCATCTATTCTTTTTACTATGAATATTCCAGCAGCCAGTAAAGCTCCTGTACTTCCAGCAGATAAAAAACCATCTCCTAGTCCATCTACTAATGCTTTAGCACCTACTACCATAGAGGAATCTTTCTTTCTTCTAATTGCCATGGCTGGGTCATCATCGTTAGTTATTATATCCTCAGCATTTATAATTTCAATTTTTTCTTTTTTGTAATCATATTTTTTTAACTCATTTTCTATTATACTACTTTTACCTACCAATATAGCATTGATACCATATTCATTTACAGCATCTATAGTCCCTTTAACTGCTTCAATTGGCGCATTATCTCCACCCATAGTATCAACAATAATTTTCATTTTCTCTCCTCCAATGCCAGGTATTTTTAAGCCATTGATATTTAATATATATTAGACTAAAATAAAATGCAAGAGTGAAATAAAAAAAGATAGTGGCAATCACTATCTTTTTTTATTTATTCTACTGCTATAACTTCTCTGTTTTTGTAATAGCCACATGATCTACAAACTCTATGTGGTTGTTTTGGTTCATGACATTGTGGACACTCAACAACCGTAGCTTTGTTTAGTCTATAAGAAGAAGCTCTTCTTTTATCCCTTCTAGCTTTAGAAGTTTTACGCTTTGGTACTGCCATTTAAAACACCTCCTTAATTCTTAGGAAAAAAATTCTTTAATTTTTCAAATCTTGGATCGATATTTTCCTGAATACAATTACATTTTGTATTATTTAAATCTGCTCCACATATAGAACATAATCCTTTGCAATCAGAATCGCATAAGGACTTCATCGGTAAAGAAACAACCACTTGATTTAGAATATACTCATCAATTTCTATAGAATCATTCTCATAAGAGAACACTTCATCATAGCCATCATATTCATCATCAGATATTTCTTTTCCTTTTGCAAGTTTTCCAGATACTCTAGTTTTTATTTGATTAGTAGCAGGCTTTAAACATCTATGACAATTTTCACTATAGGAATAATCCACTTTAATATCTATTGTCTTTTCCCCATCTACCTTAAATACTTCACCTTCATATTTTACGGGTCCAACTATCTCAATGTTTCTTGCACCTAATTTGAAACTTTTTAATTCCAATTGTCCATCAAAATGCAAAAAATCATTAGTTCCATCAAGAAAACTTGATAAATCAATTATCATACTTTTCACCTCTTAGACTAACAAAGATAATTATATAAAGGAGGCGTCAATTTGTCAAGAATAATATTATTTAGATACTAATTCTAAAGTATCTCTAGCTATCATTAACTCCTCATTTGTAGGAATAACAAGTATTGTAGCAGAAGTTAAATCCTTGTTAAGCTGAGCTTCCTCGCCTCTTACATCATTTAATTCACTATCAATTTTAAGTCCTAAACATTCTAAGCCTTCACATACTTTTTCTCTAATGTAGCTTGAATTTTCACCAATACCTGCAGTAAATACTAAGGCGTCTATTCTACACATAGTAGCTACATAAGCACCTACATATTTTTTAACTCTATTAACGAATACATCTAAAGCAAGTTTTGCTCTTGTATTTCCTTCTTCCATAGCAATTTCTAAATCTCTAAAGTCACTACTGATTCCAGATATTCCTAATACACCTGATTGTTTGTTTAGCATATTATTCACTTCATCAAAAGTCATATTTTCTTTACCCATAATAAATGGAATTATAGCAGGGTCAATATCTCCTGATCTAGTTCCCATTGCTAATCCTTCTAATGGTGTGAATCCCATACTTGTATCCATAGATTTTCCACCTTGTACTGCACATACGCTGGAACCATTTCCTAAGTGACAAGTAACAATATTTAAATCTTTAATATCTTTACCTAATATTTCAGCAGCTCTTAATGCTACATATTTATGAGAAGTTCCGTGGAAACCATATCTTCTTATTTTATATTTTTCATAATATTCATAAGGAATAGGATATATATAATTATCGGCCTCCATTGTTTGATGGAATGCTGTATCAAATACTGCAACCATTGGTGTATTTGGCATTAATTCTTTACAAGCTTCTATTCCAGTAATATTTGGTGGATTATGTAAAGGTGCTAACTCAATACATTCATCAAGAACCTTCATAACCTCATCGTCTATTATAACAGATGATGCAAATGTTTCTCCACCATGTACAACTCTATGTCCTACTGCTCCTATTTCATCCATGGATTTTATAGCTCCATGATTTTCATCAATAATAGCATTAAGTACTAAACCTAAAGCAATTTTATGGTTAGCCATTGGCTCTTCAATTATTACTCTTTCTTTACCTGTGGTATCATGTTTAATTCTAGAACCTTCAATTCCTATTCTTTCTACAAGTCCTTTACAAAGTACTTCTTCTCCATTCATATCTATAAGTTGATATTTTAATGAAGAGCTTCCACAGTTGATTACAAGAATCTTCATATTTTTTATTCCTCCTATTAATTGTTTTTATCTATATTTCATAATATTACATTTGTGTTAAAAAATCAACATGATATGGTATAATAAAAGAAAATATATTTTTGGAGGTTATTATGACAGTAGTTGGATTTATTACTGAATACAATCCTTTTCATTTTGGTCACAAATACCACCTAGAAGAATCTATGGGAAAAGCTAAAGCTGATTACTCCATAGCAATAATGAGTGGTTCATTTTTACAAAGGGGAGAACCTTCTTTTATTGATAAATGGACTAAGGCTAAAATGGCAGTAGACAATGGTGTAGATTTAGTATTGGAACTACCATTTATTTTTTCAACCCAAAGTGCAGAATTGTTTGCCTATGGAGGTATAAAGCTTTTAGATAGTTTAAATATTGTAGATTATATATCTTTCGGCAGTGAAATCGGAGATTTAGAACCATTAAATACTTTAGCTTCTATATTAGCAGTTGAACCAGATTTTTATAAGGAAATACTAAGATATAATCTATCGTTAGGTTTATCTTACTCAGTTTCAAGAAGCAATGCTCTCAATAATTATATAAATAAATACCATATTAATAATACATATAATTATCAAGAAATACTTAATAGGTCCAATAATATATTAGGCATAGAATATCTAAAAAGCTTAATAAACCTAAATTCTAAAATAAAGCCAGTTACAATCAAAAGGTCTGGTAAAGACTACAATGACTTAAACTTATCTAATGATTTTGCCAGTGCAACAGGAATAAGGAATTCTATTATAAACAATGGATTACCTTCCATTAAGAATCTAGTACCTTTTGAAACATACTATCATTTAGAAGAATATTTACAAAAATATCATAAATTTAATCTTCTTGAAAACTATAATCAAATATTACTTTATTTAATTAGAACTATAGAAATAGAAAAACTTAAATCTTTACTGGATATAGAACCTGGTCTTGAAAATAGAATAGTGAACTATGGAAATAAAAATAACAATATTAAGGAAATAATCAATAGTATAGTCACTAAACGTTATCCTCGAACCCGTATTCAAAGATTATTTATTCATTTGCTAAATCAGCTTGATAAAAAAACTTTTTGGGAACTTTATAATATTTACCCCTCCTATGTCCGTGTTTTAGGTGCTGGAAAAAACGGTCTAACTCTTATTAATAAAATTAAAAAAAATTCTTCTTTACCTATTATAACTAAATTCGCTGATTATAAACATTTCAAAGATAATTCTCTAGAAAAAATTCTTATGTTTGATAAAAGGGCTACGGATATATTTTTCATGGGATTAGAATCTTCAATAGTCTTATCAAATATGGATTATTATAATTCACCTTATATTAAATAACTCATCATATTGTCCTCCTATAATTCATAATATGATTTATAGGAGGTGTACATATGAGAGCAGAAAGTAAAAATCAAAAAAACTACTCTACTTTATTATTTTTAATAATTATTATTTTCACGCTGTTTGGAATTATTGCTAATCCCAAACTTTCATTAAGTAGTGCTACATCAGGAGTATCAATATGGTTTAATATTATATTGCCTTCTCTTTTACCATTTTTTATTATATCCGAGATACTTATAGGCTTAGGGTTTGTTGACCTTATAGGAAAGCTATTAGAGCCTTTAATCGGACCTTTATTCAATATACCAGGTAAAGGAGTATTCCCTTTAACAATGTCCATATTATCAGGATATCCTGTTGGAGCTAAATTAACATCTAGATTGAGGGAAGAAGGTTTAATAACAAAAAATCAAGGTAATAAACTAATATGCTTTACCAGTACCTCTGGTCCTCTTTTTATGCTGGGAACTGTTAGTATTGGAATGTTAAATGATTCTAGTATAGGACCTCTTATTATAATTCCACATTATCTAGCAGTCCTATGTCTAGGGTTATTATTTAGATCTTATAAATCACATGATATAGAATTTAATAAGAAAAATAAAAATATTTTTGAAGAAATTCAAGATTCTTATGATTCTTGGATAAAAACAAAAAAATCCATAGGTTCTTTGATAACGGAAGCGGTCAAAGAAAGTATGGATACCATAATATTAATTGGTGGCTTAGTAATATTTTATTCTGTTCTAGTAGAAGTACTATTTAATATGAAGTTCATAAATAATTTTTTATATTTATTAAGTAATATGTTGTCAATAGATTTGCAAATAGTCAAAGGTTTTGTTGCAGGAATCTTTGAGGTTACTATGGGATGCAAAAATATTGCAGCTGCAAATATAGATTTTATTTATAAAATATCATTGATAAACTTTATAATTGGCTGGAGTGGTCTTTCTATTCATAGTCAAGCTCTTAGTTTTATTAATAGAACAGATATAAATAGTAAGCTTTATATATTTTCAAAATTTCTTCATGGAATACTTGCAAGTATTTTGGGTTATATAATATATATTGTAAAATATAAAAACTATATACAACCTACATTTTCAAATTTTTCAACCTCCTATGGGCAGTTTGAATTACTAGATTGGGTCTATTTATTAACTAGCTCTGCTAAACTGGCTTTAACTATTAGTATATATATTTTTATACTATCTGTACTTATATCATTAATATTCAGGAAACCTAAAAGATTTAATTAGGTCCCCTTAGCTCTTTTCTATTTTCATTTATTAATTGAATTAACTCTTTTAAGTTTTCTTGAGTTTCTTCCATTAAGCTATCTGCATACTCCAGTGCTCCTATTCTAATTTCTTTAGCATTTGACTGGGCCTTTGTAATTATTTCTTCTGCTCTGGAGTTTGCCTTTTTTGTAATTTCATCTTGATCAACTAATCCTTCTAATCTATACTCTGTTTCTTTCAGTAAAGTATCTGCGTCTTTCTGTGCTTCTGCTAAAATTCTTTGTCTTTCATCTTTTATCCATGCTGCTTGTTTTATTTCATCTGGCAATTTTATTCTTATTTCTTTTAATATCTCTAAAATTTCAAATTTATCTACCATTACCTTTCCAGAAAAGGGTACACTTGTTCCAGATTCTACAATATCTTCAATTTCATCAATTAATTTTAATACTTCCATATGTATTATAATCCTCCTTCAAATTTATTTTTCAAGGCTAATTCTACTACTTCAGGAACAAAACATGAAATTTTACCGCCAAACATGGCTACTTCCTTTACAATACTTGAGCTTAAATAGGCATATTGACTACTAGAAACCATAAACATTGTTTCAACATCATCATTGACTTTTTTATTTACTAAGGCCATTTGCATTTCATATTCAAAATCTGAAACAGCTCTCAGACCTCTAATCATAGTAGTGCAGTTCATTTCTACAGCATAGTCTGTGAGAAGTCCTGAAAATGAATCTATTGTAACATTGTGAAATCCCTTTGTAACCTCTTTTAGTAAATCAATTCTTTCCTCCAATGAAAATGTATTCTTTTTCGATGGATTATTTAATACAGCTACTATTAGGTTGTCTACTTTTTTTGCAGCTCTCTCTATAATATCTAAGTGACCATAAGTAACTGGATCAAAGCTACCTGGGTATATAGCATTCATATATTTCCTCCTTATTGTCTTTTTCTATAAAATGATAAGGATTTACTTCCATATCTTCTTAAATCTGTTTTCTCAAAGCTATATAATATTTCTTCTAATTCTAATTCTTTCTCATGTTCAATTATTATTAGACCATTTTCTGCCAGTATATTAGCTTCATTAACTTTTTCTAAAATATTTTGAATAAATCCTTCTTTAAAAAAAGGTGGGTCTAGATAGATATAATTAAATTCAAGTTTTTTATCCCTAAAATTTCTTATGGATACTATAATATCTGACTTTATCACAAAGCTTCGATCTGTAAATTTAGTATGAGCTAAATTTTCTTTAATAATATTTATACTATCCATAGAATTATCTACAAAGTAACATAACTTGGCTCCTCTGCTTAGAAACTCTATTCCCATGGAACCAGAACCTCCAAATCCATCTAGTATAATGCTATCCTCATCTATATGTCCTAATATATTAAACAATGATTCTTTGGTTTTATCTTCTGTTGGTCTAACATTCATTCCCTTAGGAGATTTTAGTCTATGTCCTTTTCTTAGTCCTGATATTACTCTCAAATAATTTCCTCCTTAAAACCAATGTCATTAATATTTTATCATATATTTTCTATTTTAAAACATAAATTAATTAAATGTTAAATTTTCACCTGAATTTGAAAAGAGATTTTGTATTGTTTTCTTTAATTCTCTATATTTTTCTGCATTTAATCTACTATCTTGATTAATAATATTTATTGCTTCTTTTTGTGCAGCTTTTAAAATATCCATATCTTTAAACAAATTTGCAACTTTTAATTCTGGTAATCCATGTTGTTTAGTTCCAAAAAATTCTCCAGGACCTCGTAGTTCTAAATCCTTTTCAGAGATTTTAAAACCATCATTAGAACTTTGTAGTATTCTCATTCTCTCCCTGGATATGGGGTTTTTACTTTCATTTATAAGTATACAGTAGGATTGATACTCTCCTCTGCCAACTCTTCCCCTTAATTGATGTAATTGAGCAAGACCAAATCTTTCAGCATTGTAAATAACCATAATATTTGAATTCGGTACATTGACTCCTACCTCAATAACTGTAGTGGAAACTAATATATCCAATCTATGATTTTTAAATTCTTCCATTACAGCATCTTTCTCTTTAGACTTCATTTTTCCATGTAATAATCCAACCTTAAATTCTTTAAATACATTGTCTTTAAAATTTATATACAATTCTTCCGCTGCATTTATTTCTAGTGTTTCAGATTCCTCTATTAATGGACATACTATATATGCTTGCCTTCCGTCCATAATTTGTTTTCTAATAAAATTATTAACCCTTTCAATCATCTCTTTACCCACAGCATAGGTCTCAATTTCTTTTCGTCCTGGTGGCAGCTCATCAATAATTGAAATGTCTAAGTCCCCATATAAAATAAGTGCTAAAGTTCTTGGAATTGGAGTTGCAGTCATTACTATGGTATCTGGGTTGTGACCTTTTTGAGATAAAATGGCTCTTTGTTTTACACCAAATCTATGTTGTTCATCTGTAATTACAAGTCCAAGTTTGTTGAACTCCACATTTTCCTGAATAAGAGCATGGGTTCCTATTAATATATCTATTTTTCCTTGTTTCAAATTTACCAATATCTCCTCTTTCCTTTTTGGAGATAGGCTTCCTACTAGTAATTCAATTTCTATATCATAGGATTTAAAAAAATTTTTAAAGGATTCATAATGCTGACTTGCTAATATTTCTGTAGGTGCCATCATTACAGCTTGGTAACCTGACAATATAGATTTAAATATAGCAAGAATAGCCACTATGGTCTTTCCTGAACCTACATCTCCTTGTACCAATCTATTCATTTGAACATTAGATTCCATATTCTTTTCAATCTCTTTGAATACCTTAATTTGAGCATTTGTAAGTTTAAAAGGCAGTTTTTCAATGAACTCAGTTACTTCAATGGTTTCTTTAAATTTTATTCCTTTATTATTGCCTACAGTCTTATTCTTAATAGTGAAAAGACCTATTTGTAAAGTCAGCAACTCTTGAAATGCCAATCTTTTTCTAGCGTTTTCAAGTAATGTTTTACTTCCTGGAAAATGAATATTTATAATAGCATCTTTAATTCCCATTAATTTATATTTATTTATTATTTCTAAAGGTAGAAATTCTTCAATACCATGTAAATATTCACTAATAGTATATTTAATAACCTTTATTACTTCATTATTTGTTAATCCTTCTGTTAGTGGATATATAGGTATTATTCTTCCTACTTTATCCATTTTACCAACCTTTTCAAAAACAGGATTCATTATTTGAATTTCTCGCCCAACTCTATTTATTTTTCCATTAACAATTATTTTTTCACCTATAAGAAACTTGTCTTTTAAGTAATCTTGATTAAACCAAGTTAAATATCCATCAGACATATTATTTCTCACAGGAATTTTTAAAATCGATAAATTCTTTCTAGGTCTTATTATATTTCCTTTACCTATTATCTCAACTTCCAAGGTTGCCTTTTCATTTGTCTTAAATTCTCTTAAATCTCCAACCTGAGACCTATCATCATAGTCTCTAGGAACAAAATATAACAAGTCTTCCACTGTATTTATATTTAGTTTTTTAAATCTTGAAGCTCTTTTTGGTCCTACACCCTTTATATACTGGATATTCATTGATAATAATTCCATAAATTCCTCCAAGTTTATAATATTAATAAAACCCTGCCAAAGGCAGGGGTTTATTCTACGGAAAATATATAATAATATATTGGTTGACCTCCACATATTAATTCAATATCTAAATCATCATATAAATCAGATAAGTGCTTTTCTAAATCTTCCGCCATTTCTTCACTTAAATCACTCCCATATAGGATTGTAATCAACGAAGTATCTTCATCAACCATATTTTCCAGTAGCTTAATGGAAACCTCATTTATCTCTTTCCCACTGGCTACTATATCTCCTTCAGCAATCCCTATAATATCATCCTTTTGGATTTTTGTATTATTAAATTCTGTGTCTCTAACAGAATAAGTAACTTGACCTGTTTTTATATAGGTTATTGCTTCTTTCATAGTGTCTGTATTTTCTTCCAAGGATTTTGATTCATCAAAGGCAAGTAAAGCCGCTATTCCTTGTGGTATTGTCTTAGAAGGAATTACAACAACATTTCTATCGCTAAGTTCCTTAGTTTGTTCTGCAGTTAAAATAATATTACTATTATTAGGAAGAATAAAGACATTTTCTCCTGTAGTATTTTCAATAGCCTTTAGAATGTCTTCTGTACTAGGATTCATAGTTTGACCACCAGAAACTAAAGTATCTACATTAAGTCCCTTAAATACTTCATCTATTCCTTCTCCTATTGATATAGCAACAAAAGAATATGGTTTCTTTGGCTTCGACAACTCTGACTTTAGAAGAATTTCTTCATGCTGATATCTCATGTTGTCGATTTTTATGTCATTTAATTCTCCAAGACTTAAAGCCTTTTGTAGTACTGTCCCTGGATTATTTGTATGAACATGAACTTTTATTAGACCTTCTCCTCCTACTACTAGTAAGGAGTCTCCTTGAACAGATAATTCCTCTCTAAAAGTTTCAATATCTTTATAGTTGGTATTGATTATAAATTCAGTACAATATCCATATTTAATATCATCAGTATCTATATGTTCATGATGAGTACGGTCTTGTTTCTCTATATTTTTCACTTCAGGTTTAATTTCAATATTTTCTATTCCTGCTAAGGCGTTATAGGCCCCTGTTAAGACATATATTAAACCTTTACCTCCAGCATCTACAACTCCCGCTCGTTTCAAAACTGGAAGCATTTCAGGAGTTCTAGCAAGGGCTTTTTCCCCATGTTCTATTACTTTCTTTAGAAAAATTAAAATATCCTTTTCCTGTTTGCTAATGGATATTGCATATTCTCCACACTCTCTAGCTACTGTTAAAATAGTACCCTCTGTTGGTTTCATAACAGCTTTATATGCAGTATCAGATGCTTGTTTAAATGCTTCTGCAATTGTTTTAATATCTGCAGTATCTTTTCCATTCAATCCATTTGCAAATCCACGAAAAAGTTGTGATAAAATAACACCTGAGTTACCTCTAGCTCCCATAAGTGATCCATGGGATGTGGACAATGCTATTTTGCTAACACTATCTTCATCTAAATTAATTCCTTGTTTAATAGCAGAATTTACTGTAAGCGACATATTTGTACCTGTATCTCCATCAGGAACAGGAAAAACATTTAAGGAGTTTACCTCCTCTTTATTATCTTCTAGGAACTTTGCTGCACCTGCTAATGCTTTTTTTAGCATTGCTCCATCTAGAATTTCTATCCTCAATTATAGTACCTCCTTAGACTACTTTCCAACTCTAATGCCTTGTACATGTACGTTTATTTGGTCTATTTTTAGACCTGTTAAATTTTCAATATTAAATTTAACTCTTTCTATTATGTTTTCAGCAACTACAGAAATTCTTACTCCGTACTCTAATATAACATGCAAATCAATTGTCAATTTTTCATCTTTTGTATAGACCTTAATGCCTTTAGCTAAATAATCTGATTTTAACAGTTCAAACAATCCATCTGTCGCATTCTTAGAAGCCATACCTACTATACCATAACTTTCCATTGCTGATATTCCTGCAAGAGTAGCTATGACATTATCATCTATACTAATTACTCCATATTCGGTATTAGTTTTGGCTGACATAAATAATCGCCTCCTTATTTTAAATATGCCATATTTTATATTTTACCCCAAATTTTAAAATAGTTCAACTAAATCATATGATTATAATAATATAATAATACATTTTAGTTGCATTTTTACCGATTATTGTGTTAGAATATAATGTGTTATTATTGAAGTATAAAAATACTTATAAGTATTTTCATATAGTTAAGGAGGTGTTTGGAATGGCGAAAGTTTGTGAAGTATGTGGAAAGGGAAAAGTATTTGGTAACAAAGTTACTTTCTCAAATAAAAAGAGTTCAAGAAGTTGGTCACCTAACATTAGATCTGTAAGAGCTGTTGTTAATGGTGGAACAAAAAAAGTTAATGTTTGTACTAGATGTTTAAGATCTGGATATGTTGAAAGAGCATTATAATTATGTAAAAAATAAAACAAGGCTTCCATTATTATAAAGGAAAGCCTTATTTTATTTTTAGAATCAATCCTCCCATAACAAGCAGCCCTATTCCTATGAATATTAGTAGAACCTCTATGGGTATAAATTTTATAATAATCAATAGTCCTAAAACCGCCAAAGTTATGCCTACTATTTTTTTCATTCTTCTAATATATTTATAACAAAACCATTTCATAAGAACACCCCTAAGTACTTTGATATATTCTATTCATGTACTTAATAAATAGTTACAAAAACTTCAAGGATACATCCTATGTTTAATCTTTTGATATAAATATTAGCGCTTTTCCCTTATGGATTTTAACTATCCCAATATCTTCAACGATTTTATTGCTAATCCCAAGGGTGGAACCAAAAGGAATAAGTTTATTATCCAAGTTATAGAAAAATCCTTTTAAAGATACGATTATTCCAGTATTTGATATAGGTATAACAGAAGTATAATGGCCTTCTAAGTGTTCTATTTCCAGATAGTTATCTGTTAAATAAATTATATTGTTATCATCTACTATATTTGCCTTAATTCCTCTATTATATAAGGTATCAAGTAACAATATACTTGCCATTGTATGGTCTTGTCTCGTTCCTGTTACTCCCATAAGTACGATTTCATCACATCCTCTATCTATTAAATACTCCATAGCTAATTCTGTATCTGTTGAATCCTTAATAGATGAATACTTTTCAATGGGAATGTTTTTATTTACTATATATTCTAAAGTTAACTTACTTATTGAGTCCAAGTCTCCTAAAATCACATTTGGCAGCTTATTTATTTTCATCAGATGTTCCATGCCTCCATCTGCACATATAATATAATCCACTTCATTTATTATTTCTTTTAACCTATTATAATTAGTAATGGTTCCACTTGAAACTATTAATCCCTTCATACTGCACTTCCTTTTGTTATTTTGCTTTTATTGCTTTTTCTAAAGGTTTCCATATAATCGCAATTACTATATAAGAAATAATTAACTCAGGTAAAAGATAGTAAGCGTTATACTGTATTGAATAAATCCAAGGGTTTAAGTCACCTGCATATTCAGCAAAGAATATTACACCTGATAAAACATGGGATAACATTCTACCCAATATTCCCATAAGGACACCTAGAAAAACCCATATATACCCTTTAAATGATTCCTTCTCATTTATATAATATGCAATTCCTGCTAATCCTAATAACCCAAAAGCTAAAGGATAGTCTAAAATAAATTGTAAAGGATGATAAAAATAAGGTTTTAGTATAAATTGTAATATTCCATAAACACCACCTACGGTTACTCCTGGTAATATACCCCAACGAATTGCAAATAACATTATTGGAATCATACTCCCAGCAGTTACTGAACCACCCATCGGTGCTTCATATACCTTAATATAACTTAGTATGGTTGCTAATGCAATCATCATACCACCTTCTGTCAACATCTTTACACTCCATCTTTTTTGCATTAAAATTCCTCCTTTAAATAAATAGACCCATTGCCAACAATAGGTAATGGGTATTTAAAGGCTAATACACACTTCCCTACGCTGGCATTATCCAGGTCAGGTCATAAGGGTCGGGATAAATCCGCTCTCAGCCTTTTGGCTCCCCTAGTGCTAAAATTTTTCTATTCAATTGATTACATTATATCATAGAATATAATTTTTACAACTCTTTAAATTCTTTAGTTCGCTTTTCTACGTCTTCAGCTCCAAATATGTCAGAACCAGCTACTAATAAGTCAGCTCCACAATCTAGGATTTCCCTGGCATTGCCAAGCTTTACTCCCCCGTCAACTTGAATTATAATATCTAGACCTTTATTATCAATAATTTGTCTTAGTTTTCTTATTTTATCTTTCATTGCTTCAATAAAAGATTGACCACCAAATCCAGGATTTACAGTCATAATAAGTACTAAGTCTATATCATCTAAAATATACTCTATATTCTCTAATGGAGTAGCAGGATTCAACGAAACACCTGCCATAACACCATAAGATTTTATCTCCTGTATAGTTCTATGAAGATGAATAGTTGCCTCTTCATGCACTGTAATTAAATCTGCTCCTGCATCTACAAAGTCTTTAATATATCTTTCAGGTCTATCTATCATTAAATGTACATCAAAGGGAAGTTTAGTTACCTTTCTCAAGCTTTTTATAACTGGAGGTCCAAAGGTAATATTGGGAACATAGATTCCATCCATTACATCTAGGTGAAGATAGTCTGCACCACCATTTTCTACTTTTTCTATATCTTCTTTTAAATTAGCAAAATCTGCTGAAAGTAACGAAGGTGCGATTTTAGCCATTTTAGTACCTCCTTATATTTTTTATCTCTTCTAAAAAAAGCAAATAATTTTCATATCTATCTTTTGAAATATTTCCTTTTTCTACTTGATTTTTTACTTCACAATCTGGCTCATTTCCATGTAGGCAACTAATAAATCTACACTTTTGTCCATATTCTCTTATTTCTCTAAAATATTCCCTAAGTTCAGATTCTTCTTCAATAAAATCCACATTTAAAGAGCTAAATCCAGGTGAATCTAAAACAAAGGTATTATCATCTAACTCTAATAGCTCCACATGTCTAGTAGTATGTTTACCTCTTTTAGTTTTAGCACTTACATCTCCAGTTTCTAGTTTGAAATTTTTGTTTACTTCATTTAAAAGTGAAGATTTGCCTGCTCCTGAAGGACCTGCAAAAACTGAAATATTGTTATTTAGTGTATCTTTTAATTCTTCTATACCAATATGATTTATTGCGCTTGTCATAATCACTTTATATCCAGCTGTCTCATATATGTTTTTAAGCCTGGATCCCTTATCTAAATCTAAATCAGATTTATTTAGACATATGGTGACTTCCAGATTTTCATATTCTGCCATTAAAAGAAATCTGTCTAAAAGCCATGTATTAATATCTGGTTTTTTTATACTCATAACTATAATGGCTTGAGTAATATTTGCTACTGGAGGTCTTAGTAGTTGCGAATTCCTTGGATAGATTTCTTCTATATATCCTGTCTTATCTTCATCACTTATTCTAATCCTTACTTTATCTCCAATTAAAGGAGTTAGATTTTCTTCTCTGAATACTCCTCTCGCTCTACATTCAATTATATTATCTTCTGTTTTTACATAGTAAAAACCACCGACACCTTTTACTATTATTCCCTTTAGCATAAACTCCTCCTATTCATTTTTAGGAATGGTATCTTGATACATATCATCATAGTATACTTCAAACTGAGAACCTTTTTTCCCTTGAAGGGTTAGAGTAACTATACCTTCATCTGCTTTATATGTTTTTTCATGAACAATTTTACTAATTCCTTCTTGAATTCTTATGATTTTTATCCTAGTTTCCTCTCTATCTTGATGGAGAGTCAAGGTAAATGTTATTGGACTTTCTTTATTTCCTGATTCATTGTTATCATCATTATCACCATTATCATTATCTGTATCACCAATTGGACCACTGCTTACATATAAATCTACAGCTGTTTTAGTCTCTAAAGTCGTTCCTTGATTGTAACTTTGCCAAATAACTATTCCCTTTTCTAAATTATCATTTGGCTCTTCTCTTACTTCTCCTACTACAAGACCTAGCTTGACTATATCTTTCTTTACTTCTTCAATGTTTTTTCCTGTGTATTTTGGCATAATTACAGATTTGACTTCTTCACCTTGACTTATTATTAAGGTAATTCTAGTACCTGTTTCTACACTTTCTCCACTATTTGGTTCTTGTCTAATTACTGTATTTTCAGGCACTGTATCTGAATTCTCATATTGTAAATCTACTTTCAGTCCCTCATCATTTAACATTGATTCTGCTTCTGCTAAAGGTTTATTTACTACATTAGGAACCTTCACTAAATTATCTCCTTCACTTATGGTTACTTCTATAGGATAATCTTTTTTTACCTTTGAATCTGGATCTTCATTTTGAGAGATTACTTCTCCAGCTTTAAATTCACTGTTTTTAACTCTTGCAACTACTTTAAACTGTAATCCTAAGTCTTCAACTTCTTTTTTAGCAACTTCTTCTTGTTTACCTCGTAAATCTGGAACAGTAATTAAATCCCCTGCAACAAAGAAATTCTTTAATCTGAAGTAACCAAAAAATATAGATGTAGCCAATAAAAATGCCAACAATATACCTAAGAATACCATTTTACCACCACTGTCTTTTTTCTTAGGTTTTTTTACTTGTTTTATATCTTTGGTTTTTTTCATAGTATCAACATCCTCTACATTAATTGCTGGAATTATTTTAGTATGAGAATCATAATTATTTGTATCTTCCATGCTAAAATCTCCAATATTATCTTCTACTCTTTTAATATCTTTTATTAACTCTGTAATATTACTATACCTATCGGCTTGTCTTTTTTGAACACATTTTAAGATTATATTTTCAAAGGTTACTGGTATACTGCTATTTAATTCTCTAGGCGGCTTAATGTCCTCTTGAACGTGCTTTAAAGCAACTGTAATTGGACTTTCTCCTTGATATGGAAGTTGACCTGTAACCATTTCATACATAACTATTCCAAGAGAGTATATATCTGACTTTTCATCTGTATATCCGCCTCTTGCCTGTTCTGGAGAAAAGTAATGAACCGAACCCAATACATTAGATGTAGTTGTTACTGTAGAATTTGTCACCGCTCTTGCTATACCAAAGTCTGTAACTTTAACCCTATTATCTTCTGTAATCATAATATTATGAGGTTTTATATCTCTATGGACTATCCCATTTTTATGAGCATTTTCTAAAGCTCCTGCAATCTGATATGAATATTCTAATGTATTTTCAATGGATAGTTTGTTTTTCTCTTTTATAATTTCCTTCAATGTCTTACCTTTTATATATTCCATGACTATATAATAAATTTGATTATTTCCGTCATTCTCTACTCCTACATCATAGATATTTACTATATTAGGATGAGAGAGACTAGCAGCCGCCTGAGACTCTCTTCTAAACTTTCTTACAAATTCATCATCATTTACAAATTCATCTTTTAAAACTTTTATGGCTACAAATCTATCTAGAAGCTGACATTTTGCCTTATATACTAAGGCCATTCCTCCGCCTCCAATTTGCTCCAATATTTCATATCTACCACTTAAAATCTTGCCTATCATCTTTTCACCTCATCTAATTAAATTTAATAGCTAACACAGTGATATTGTCAAGACCACCTCTGTTATTAGCCATAGTTGCTAAAGTATCACAGGCTTTTTGAATATCTTTCTCTTCTATAAAAACATCTTTTATTTCAAATTCTTTTAACATATTGAAAAGTCCATCACTGCATAATATTAAAATATCGTCTTTAGTATATTCTTTAATTATTAAATCCATCTCTATAATACTGCTAGTCCCAACAGCTCTAGTTATCATATTTCTCTTAGGATGTGTCTTTGCTTCTTCTTTTGTTATACTTCCAGTTTTTAAAAGTTCATTTACAAAAGAATGGTCTTCTGTTATTTGTAGCATCTCTCTGTCTCTTATTAAATAAGCTCTGCTGTCACCAACATGACCTATACATATCTTTTCATTAAATATATATGATAAAGTTATGGTTGTCCCCATTCCTTTATATTTTTCATTTTCCAAAGATTTAAGATATATCTTCGTATTTGCCTCTTCTATAAGTTTTTTTATTAATTTAATTACCATATTTTCATCTTTTAATTCGTCTTTAGACTCTAAAAATCTTTTTTCAATAATATTCATTGCCATACCACTTGCAACTTCTCCAGCGTTATGTCCACCCATGCCATCTGCTACCATGTATAAAGGAAATGATAAATCTCCTGAAACATAATAAGCATCTTGATTGTTTTCTCTTACTCTTCCCACATCGGAAATAGCTCCAATGACCATAATACCACCCCATTAAACTCTTTTATTGTTAATATCCTCAGTAACAGCACGTCTCAACTGCCCACAAGAGGCACTAATATCTCCACCCATTTCCCTTCTAATAGTTACATTAATATTAGCTTTATTTAACTCTTTCTTAACTCTCTCTATATTATCTCTATTTGATCTATCCTTTCTAAACTCTTTAATTGGGTTTAAAGGAATCAGATTAATATGACATTTTAATCCTTTTAAAATTCTTTTTAACTCACTTATATCTTCATCTCTATCGTTTATATTTTGAATCAATGTATATTCAAAAGTAATTCTTCTATTAGTAGTTTCTGAATAATCCCTGCAAGCTTTTATCAATTCCTCCATGGAATACTTCTTAGCTATAGGCATAATCTTTTTTCTATCTTCATCAAAAGGAGAATGTAATGATATAGATAAAGTAATTGGTATGTCCTCCTTAGCAAGATCATATATTTTAGGAACCACTCCACAAGTTGATAGAGTAATATTTCTAAGACTGATATTATGCCCTTTCTCACTATGAATAATATTTAAAAACTTCATGACACTCTCATAATTATCCAAAGGCTCTCCACTGCCCATTAATACAATATTTGAAATATTTTTTCCCAAGTCTTCTTCCATCATGTAAATTTGATTTATCATTTCGGCTGGTGTTAAATTTCTTATTAACCCTTCCTTAGTAGATGCACAAAATGCACATCCCATTTTGCAGCCTACTTGAGTTGATATACAAGCTGTTAATCCATGGTTATATTCCATAGCAACTGACTCTATTATATTCATATCTTCTAATAAAAATAAATATTTTTTAGTATTATCAATCTGAGAAGTAAATTTTTTATATATTTCTAACTCATTGACTTTTACATTGGTCTCAAGATAATTCCTAAGTTTTTCTGGTAAAAGATTTAAATCTTCAATTTTTATTTTTTTATTTCTATGAAAATATGAAAATATCTGTTCTCCTCTAAATGCTCTTTCTCCTATACTAACCATATAGTTCTTTAGTTCATCTAAAGTCAAACTATTAATTTCAATTTTATCCAAGCAATCACCTCAATCTTATCCTAATATAATATTATACATAATTCCTTAATATATATCTATCTTTCTTTTGTCAATTTTGCTATATAAAATCCATCTGTATTATGAATATGAGAGAACAACTGTATATATCCATCTTTTAAAGTTTCAATATTTTCTTTATTATGAAGTCTGTTTTCAATACTAACTAATCTAAAATTTTTATTTTCCTCCAAAAATCTATTTATTATATTGCTGTTCTCATCTTTCTCTATAGTACAAGTGCTATAGATTAAAATCCCACCTACTTTAAGGTATTCCTTTGCATTGCTTAAAATCTTATATTGAATATTTACTAACTCTTTTATATCTTCTTCTTTTCTATTTCTTTTAATTTCTGGTTTCCTTCTAATTAGTCCTAGTCCAGAACATGGAGCATCTACCAATACATAATCTCCTACATTTATTAAGGATTCTTCCATTTTAGTTCCATCAGATATGGCAGTTTGAATAATATTAATTCCTAGTCTTTCTGCATTTTCTTCAACAAGTCTTAATTTATGTTGGTATATGTCCATACTTAAAATTTTTCCTTTATTATTCATAATTTGCCCTAAATGTGTGGATTTTCCTCCTGGAGCACTACAAATATCTATAATAGTACTTCCTTGATTTGGATTCATAATTTGTCCAACTAAGGTACTGCTTTCATCTTGAATAAAGAAATGACCTTGTTTAAACTCTAAAACTTCAGTTATTTTAGTTGGATTTTCAACAATCAAAGAATCAAAAGCATATATGGAATCTCTAACTTTAAATCCATAATTATTTAAACTATTCTTTAGTTTCTCTTTATTGGTTTTCAATGTATTCACTCTTATATTTAATTCTGGTGATTCATTATTTTTCTTACATAAATCTTCAGTGAAATCTTCTCCAAATTCTTTTATCCATCTTTCTACCATCCATTTTGGATGGGAATATTTAATTGAAATGTAATCAGCTTTATTTTTCTTTTCAATTTTTATAAATTCCTCTTTGTTTCTTATTATGTTTCTTAAAATCCCATTTACAAAGCTAATAGTACCTTTATGACCATGTTTTTTGGCTAGATTGACTGATTCATTAACTGCTGCACTTTCTGGTATTCTATCCATGAATATAAGTTGGTATATTCCCATTTTAAGTATAATAAGAATCTTTGGATGAATTTTCTTTAATTTAATCTTAGATGCTTTTGAAATAATATATTCTATATATATATCATTTTCCAACACCCCATATACAATTTCTCTAACTAAGTTTTCTTCCATATGTATTAGATTTTCTTCATCTAAATATTTTTTTATAGATATATTTGAAAATGCCTCATTTATTAAAATATCATATAGTATATTCAATGACACTTCTCTAGCTGATAACCCCATATTAACACCTCTTGTTTATATTATTATTCAAAAAAATGGGGGAAAGTCCCCCATAATATTAATCTCTTCTTCTATTTGTCATTGCCAACAATCTAAGAAGCTCCCCAATAGCTACTAAAGTAGCAGCTACATAAGTCAATGCTGCAGCTCTTAACACTTCTTTTGCTGGTTTAATCTTATCTCTTGCCATTATTCCATTTTCCAGTTGAATTAAGGCCCTACTGCTGGCATTAAATTCTACTGGTAAAGTTATTATTTGAAAAAGCACTACAGATAAAAATAATGCAATACCAAGTTCAATGAAAAACGGAGAAATAGCAAACCCAATAATAATAAATAACCATACTAATCTTGAACTGAAATTAGCTATTGGAGCTATATTGTTCCTAAGAATAAGAGGGAAGTATCCTTCTGCATGTTGTATAGCATGACCTACCTCATGGGCAGCCACACTCATAGATGCAATACTATTTCCACTATAAATGCCACTTGATAAACGTACAACTTTTGCCCTAGGATCATAGTGGTCTGTCAATTTTCCACTTATTTGTTCTACTCTTACATCATAAAGCCCATTTCTATCTAAAATCATTCTTGCTATTTGAGAGCCAGTATATGCTGTGTCACTAGATACCCTTGAATATTTGTTAAATGCGGAATTAATTTTTAATTGAGCATAGGAAGCAAACAACATAGCAGGAAGAACAAATATCATCCATGAACTATAGTATCCACCACCATAAATATTTCCATACATTTTTATTCTCCTCTCAACTCTAATTTAAAATAATATTTTCCTCTATGGAATTACCCCTTAAATATTCTTCTACTTTAAGTTTTTTCTTTCCTGGAAACTGTATTTCTTCCAATATAATAGTTTTATCTTTAGAGTTTACATATATACCTTGTTTATCTACTTTTATTATTTGTCCATTATTTCCTTCTTTAAATTTTTCTATTAATGTAGCTTTGTGTATTTTAACAATATCATCTTTATATTGTATATAAGCTGATGGCCATGGCTTTAAACCTCTAATTAAGTTTATTATATTTTCACCACTATCATTCCAGTTAATTTTTCCTAAGTTTTTATCTAACATAGCTGCATAAGTTGAAATATTATGGTCTTGGGGTATCTTATTTGCCACTCCATTTTTAATATCATCTAATGCTTTTACTATTAATTCTCCTCCTAGTATAGATAACTTGTCATGTACAGTGATGGCATCATCATCTAAGCTTATTGGAATAGAGTCCCACATTATCATATCTCCTGAATCTAATCCTTTTGCCATTTCCATAATAGTAACTCCTGTTTCTTTCTCACCATTTATTATAGACCAATTTATGGGAGCCGCACCCCTATATTTAGGCAATAAAGATGCGTGTACATTATAACAACCATATTTAGGAATTTGAAGTATATCTTTTTTTAATATTTGACCATAGGCAACTACAACAATAAAATCTGGGTTTATGTTTTTAATTTTATTAACTGATTCTATATCATTAATTGAATCAGGCTGAAAAACTTCTATTCCTAATTCCAATGCTTTTTCCTTAACGGGAGTATATTGAACTTTTTTTCCTCTTCCTTTAGGTCTATCTTTTTGAGTTATAACCAACTCCACAGAATGTCCATTTTTATATAATGATTCTAATGAAGGTATGGCAAAATCTGGAGTTCCCATAAAAATTATCTTCATAATTACACCTCGTTA
The DNA here is from genome assembly GCF_018917845.1 of Tissierella pigra. NCBI lineage: Bacteria > Bacillati > Bacillota > Tissierellia > Tissierellales > Tissierellaceae > Tissierella > Tissierella pigra. The sequence continues at coordinate 1,793,320 of NZ_JAHLPJ010000001.1, read as the reverse complement.
TTTATATCTTCTTCATCTTCTAATTCCACTTCTTCGATCATCTTATCTGTATATAAAATTCCGTCAAGATGATCAATTTCATGACAAATTGCTCTTGCTAAAAGATTTTTTCCTTCCAAAGTTTTTTCTTCTCCATCTATATCTATATATTTTATTTTTACCCACTCTGGCCTACATACTGTACCTGATTTCCCCGGAACTGATAAACATCCTTCTATATCTATGACTTCACCTTCTACATCTAATATCTCAGGATTTATTAGCTTAATAGGTCCTTCACCTATATCTATTACTACAGCACGTCTAAGGATACCTACCTGTGGTGCAGCAAGTCCTACTCCATCTGCTTCATTCATTGTATCTACCATATCATCTAATAAGATTTTTATTCTATCAGTTATCTCTGTTATTTCCTTTGATTTTTTCCTTAAGATTGGATCATCTGATAGTCTTATTTCTCGTAATGCCATTTATATTCCTCCTATAGTATTGAATTTGGGTCAATATCGATGCTAATTTTCACATCATCTATTTTTAATTTATATTGATTTTCTATACACACCCTTTTTAATAAAGATTTTAAAATATTTAAGTTTTCTTCCTTAGATTTAATCAGTATTTGCCATCTATAATTATTTTTTATTTTTTCTAATGGTGCAGGATATGGTCCAATAATATATTTATCTATATTGTCTTTTTCAATCCAATTTATATCCTTAATAATTAAATTATATACTTCATTTGCTGCAGTTGCAACTTTGTTATTATTCTCTCCATATATTAGTAAACTAATAAGACTTAGAAAAGGAGGATATAAAAATTCTTTCCTTAAACTTATTTCAGTAGTATAAAATCTTTTATAATCATGGGCTTTTGAAAAGTTTATACTATAATGCTCTGGATCATAAGTTTGAAGTATGACTTTTCCACTTTCTTCTCCTCTTCCTGCTCTTCCTGCTACTTGAGTCACCAGTTGAAATGTCTTTTCTGGGGCTCTAAAGTCTGGTAAATTTAAAGTAACATCTGCTGCTATTATACCTACTAAAGTTACATTTTTAAAATCTAAACCTTTTGAAATCATTTGAGTTCCTATTAAAATATCTATATTTCCATCTTTCATGTTTCCTAAGATTTTCTCATGACTTCCTTTTTTACTTGTAGTATCCATATCCATTCTTTCTATTCTTGCTTGTGGAAAAAATTCTCTGGTAATTTCTTCTACTTTTTCAGTTCCTATTCCAAAATATCTAATATACTCACTTTTACATACAGGACAAATATTAGGTGGATTAATAGATAAACCACAATAATGACATCTTAGTTTGTGAATATTTCTATGATATGTCATTGATATATCACAATTATTGCATTTAACCACATATCCGCAATTTCTACAGGATATAAAGGTGGAAAATCCTCTTCTATTTAAAAAAAGAATAGTCTGTTTTCCTTTTTTTAAGTTTTCATCTATAGCGTTATGTAGTTCTGTACTAAATATAGATTTGTTTCCTTTATTTAACTCATCTCTCATATCTACTACAACTACTTCTGGTAGTTTATAATTGTTTACCCTTTCATTTAATTCTAAAAGAGTGAACCTACCATTTAAACTTTCATAATAAGTTTCTAAGGAAGGAGTTGCTGATCCTAGAACTAAAATACCATTTTCTAATTCAACTCTTTTTTCTGCAACTTCAATAGTATTATACTTAGGACTTTGGGAAGATTTATAAGTTGCTTCATGCTCTTCATCAATAATTATAATTCCTAGATTTTTAAAAGGAGCAAATACTGCGGACCTAGCACCTACAACTATTTTTACCTTGCCTTCCCTTATTTTTCTCCATTCATCAAATCTCTCTCCATAGGATAATCTGCTATGTAATACTGCTACTAAATCACCAAATCTACCTACAAATCTATCAATGGTTTGAGGTGTAAGAGAAATTTCCGGCACAAGAATAATTGAATCTTTACCTGATTTTAGCATTTCTTCCACTAGCTGCAAATAAATTTCTGTTTTGCCACTTCCAGTTACTCCGTGAAGTAAAAATTTATTTCTTTCTGATTGCTTTTCAATAGAATTCATGATTTTATTAAATATATTTTTTTGAGACAATGATAAATCATGTTTTTTATAGTATTTAATATCTTTTTTTATAGGTTCTCTATTTATTTCTTTATCATATATTTTAACCAAACCTTTTTTTTCAACTTCTCTTACTGTAGATAAAGTGGTATTCAGCTTTTTTGAAAGTTCTTTAAATGAAATATCTTGTGTGTCAAAAATATATTCCATTATTTCTCTTTGTTTAGTAGCTCTTGTCCCAATATTATTATATATATCCAATAGAGAAAGATTCGTATCCAATATTTGAATCCATTTTTCCGTTCTTTTTTCTACAGTTGTTTTCACATCTATTGTAGTTTCTATAATACCTTTAAATTCTAAATCATTTAATATTTTATTAATATTGTTTATTCTCAAATCTTTTTTACAATACTCTAAAAGAGTCTTTTCCTTATTTCCTAAATAAGAGATAATTTTAGCTTCTTCTTCATTTACATTATCATGATTCTTTTTATCTACTAATTCAATAAAGGTATTTATTTCTTTAAAATCTCCCGGAGGTAAAACTGGTTGAAAGGCATCTAAATAAGATGATAAATAGTATTCCTTCATCCAAATACTTAAATCAATTAATTTCTTTGATATTAAAGGTTTATCATCTAAAACATCTACTACTTTCTTTAATCCATTTTTATAAGGGGTATTGCCTATAATTTTAATTACTATACCCTTTATTAGCTTGTTTCCCCTTCCAAAAGGGATCACAACTCTCATACCTTCTTTTACAATATCTTTCAATTCTTCATCAATAATATATGTATATGGTCTGTCTACTTGTGATGACCTATTATTTACTATTATTTGTGCGTATTTTATATTCAAACTTATCATTCCTTTTATAGATGAAAATCAAAAGCTAGATTATATTATCTAGCTTTTATATTCTAATATAGATTTTACCTTATCTAATATAAGTTTTGCAACTTGTCTTTTATCCATTATAGGGTAATCTGTTTTTATACCTTCCTTATCTATTATAGATACAATATTAGTATCTACATTAAATCCTGCACCTTCTTTTGTCACATCATTAGCAACTATAAAATCCAAGTTCTTTTTCTTTATTTTTTCTACTGCATGTTCATATATATTATTGGTTTCAGCTGCAAATCCAACTATAATTTGATCTTCCTTTTTATTGCCAAAGTGAGCTACTATATCTGGATTTTTTATATATTTTATAATCAACTCATTATCATTGTCTTTTTTCTTTATTTTTTCTTCACTGACTGTCTCTGGCCTATAATCTGCTGGTGCAGCAGCTTTAATCAACACATTACAGGTATCAAAACGAGCATCAATAGCATTTAACATATCTTCAGTGGTTTTTATATTAATAAGATTTACTCCTTTAGGTGGTACAAGAGATGTAGGACCACTGACTAGTATTACTTCAGCACCTCTTTCAACAGCCTCTTTTGCTATATTATATCCCATTTTACCACTGGAATGATTAGTCATATATCTAACTGGGTCTAAAGGTTCTATAGTAGGACCAGCAGTTATTACTATTTTCTTTCCTACTAAATCCTTTTCTATAAAACTATTCAATACATACTCTATAATATCAGATGGTTCTGGCATTTTTCCTTCTCCATAATCTCCGCAAGCAAGTAATCCTGTTCCTGGACTAATAAACTCATATCCTAAGTTTTTTAATTTATCTATATTAGACTTTACTATGGGGTTACGATACATAAAGGTATTCATTGCAGGGGCAAATATTACCTTAGCTGTTGATGCCATCACAACTGTAGTCAATAAATTGTCTGCTATTCCATTGGCTATTTTACCTATGGTATTTGCAGTAGCAGGAGCAATTAAAATAATATCTGCTTTTTGTGCCAAGGATATATGTTCTACATCATAACTTGTAATTTCATTAAACATCTTTCTATGAACCACATTTTTTGACATAGTTTGAAAAGTTAGAGGTGTAACAAATTCTTCTGCTCCTTCTGTCATGATTACATCTACATTGGCATTAAGCTTTTTTAATCTACTAACAACTTCACAAGCTTTATATACTGCAATTCCACCTGTAACACCTAAAACAATATTTTTACCTTTAAGCATAATATGCCTCCTATTTTATACTACTAATGGCTGGTCTGGTATAGGTTATCTTTCCTTCTATAACTTCACCTAGGGCTATACTAACAGGTTTTTTAGATGTTCCTTCAATTAATGGTTCAGCACCATCAATAATTTGTCTTGCTCTTTTAGCAGTTAGTATAACTAAAGTATATCTACTATCTCCTCTTTCTGCCAATTCATTAAAAGATGGGTTTAACATTTTATTTACCTCCCTTTGAAATAACTTTTTCTTTAATATCTGAATGTCTCTTTACCCTTAATCTTTCAGCTCTTATTATTGATTCTATGTCAGATACTGCATCTTCTATTTTTTCATTTACTACAAAGTAATCATATTCTCCTACGAAATCTAATTCTTTAAAGGCATTTTCAAATCTTCTGTTTATATCTTCTGTAGTTTCTGTCCCTCTTTTAACTATTCTATTTTTTAATTCTTCCATAGTCGGAGGTAATAAAAATACAAAAACTGCTTCAGAATAATTTTTCTTGATTTGTAATGCACCTTGCACATCGATTTCCAATAAAACTATTTCACCTTTTTTTACTTCATCCATAACAAACTCTTTAGGTGTTCCATAATAATTGGTATGAACATAAGCATATTCTAAAAATTCATCCTTAGATATTTTTTCTTTAAATTCTTCATCTTCTATAAAGAAATAGTTTATCCCATTTGCCTCTCCAGTTCTAGGTTTTCTTGTAGTTGCTGAAATAGAATATATAATGTCATTGTTTCTTTCTAAAAGTGATTTACATACTGTTCCTTTTCCAGTTCCAGCAGGACCTGAAATAATTAATAAAAAACCTTTTGCCATTTCTTCACCATCTCTCCATATTAATCTATATTTTCTCCTTTATCGTGGAATCTATTTGCCACGGTTTCTGGTTGAACTGGAGTCAGTATTACATGTTGACTATCTGTAATTATAACTGCTCTAGTTCTCCTACCATAAGTAGCATCTATTAGTAATCCTTTCTCCCTTGCTTCTTGAATAAGTCTTTTAATAGGTGCTGATTCTGAACTTACTACAGAAATTATTCTATTGGCTGAAACAATATTTCCAAAACCAATGTTAATTAGTTTTATTGACATAATTTTCCTCCTTAACTATTCAACATTTTGGACTTGTTCTCTTATTTTCTCCAACTCTGCCTTTGCTTCTACTACTCTTTGAGAAATTAATACATCATTTGCCTTTGAACCAATTGTATTTATTTCTCTATTCATTTCTTGAATTAAGAAATCTAACTTTTTACCTATGGAACTACTTTCATTTAATATAGAAACAAATTGTTTTATATGAGATTTAAGTCTAACAATTTCTTCATTGATATTACATTTATCTGCAAACATAACTACCTCTGAAGTAATCCTATCCTCATCTATACTTATATCTTTATCTAATAATTCTCTAATTCTCTCTCTTAATTTATCTTTATATTCTAATACTACTAATGGAGACCTTTCTTCAATATCTAATACTAGATTTTGAATGGCAAGAAGTTTTAATGATATATCTTCCTTTAGTTCTTCTCCTTCTGCGGACTTCATGCTCATAATATCATTAAGTGCTATATTTAAAGCTTCTTTTAAGGAAAACCATATCGTATCTTCATCTAGTTCTTTTCTCTCAGTTTTAATTATATCGGATAATCCCAGCAAGTTATATAATCTAACATTTTCAGTTAAATTTAATTCTGTTGATAATTCCTCTAAAGCAGATTTATAAGTTCTTGCCAAAGGAACATCTACTTTGATTTCTATTGCAGATTCATTTATATACTCTAAGTTAATATATACATCTATTTTTCCCCTATGAATTTCTGACTTTATGATTTTCTTTATTTTTTCTTCAAGATAGGAAATATGTCTTGGCATTTTTATTATAATATCATTATATCTATGATTAACAGCTTTTATTTCTACTTTTAGGTTATACAGCTCATTATTAAATTCTCCCCTACCAAAACCAGTCATACTCTTAACCATAATTGACACCTCTCTTTCATTTTGTCCTTTCTACTTGAAAAATATTATATAGCTTATATTAATGTAAATCTACTATATGTTACAAATTATTAATATTTTATTTAAATTTCCTTTTAGTTTATTATTTTCAAATATAGTGGTATACTTTTAATAGTTATATTTTATTGGAGGAATTTATATGTCATTTGATGGTATAGTAACAAAATCAGTTGTCGAAGAGTTGAAAGAAAAATTAATTGGTGGCAGAGTAGATAAAATTTATCAACAAGAAAATGATGAAATCTTAATTCATCTTCATAGTAAGGGCACTAACTATAAATTAATCCTATCTGCCAGCAGCAATAATCCAAGAGCATATCTAACTAATCATTCTAAAACTAATCCTTCTTCTCCACCAGTTTTTTGTATGCTTCTTAGAAAACATCTTATTGGAGGAATTATCTTAAATGTTGAGCAGTTTAGTTTTGATAGAGTTATTTTTATAGATATATCTGCCATAGATGAATTAGGTCAGCCTACTGAAAAAAGGCTGATAGTTGAAATAATGGGAAAGCACAGTAATATTATATTAATAGATAAATCTTCATCTAAAATAATAGATTCTGTTAAAAGAGTCTATGAAGATATGAGTAGAGTAAGGCAAATCCTTCCTGGTATAATCTACGAATATCCCCCAGTTCAAAATAAAGTTAACCCATTGATTGGTACACAGGAAACATTTTTTAATCTCATGGAGTCATCGGATAAAAATTTACCATGTTTTAAATTTCTGTATCTAAACTATTTAGGACTAAGTCCTTTAATTAGTAGAGAAATTTGTTTTGATGCTGTATTGGACATAGATAGAACTGTTGGCAGCTTATACGAAGAAGATAAAAATGCTTTATATAATTCATTTAACAAATTAGTTATGAAAATAAAAAACAATGAATTTACTCCTATTTCGATTTTATCTAACAATGGTACAGAAATTATTGCCTTTCATGCTTTGGAACTAAATCAATTTGGAAAGGAAAACAGAGTCTATACAGATTCTGTGTCTAAACTATTAGATAACTTTTATCATAGAAAAGATATTCTAGATAGAATAGGGCAAAAATCACAATCCATAAGAAAATCTATACAAGTAAAATTAGATAGGGCTTTAAACAAACTTGGAAAACAAAAAGAAGAATTACTGGAAAGTCAAGATAGAGAAAAATATAAAGTATATGGAGACTTAATATCTGCAAATCTTCATAATATTCCTAGGGGAGTAAATAATGTGGAATTGGATAACTTTTATGATGAGAATATGAATAAATTAAATATTCCTATAGATATTAAACTATCTCCAGTAGCCAATGCTCAAAAATACTATAAAAAATATTCAAAACTTAAAAATGCTCATTTATTATTAGAAGAACAAATACCTGAAACTGAGAATGAAATAAGATATTTAGAAAATGTTCTTATGAGTATTGAAAATTCAACAGAAGTTCAAGAACTAGATGAAATCAAAGAAGAATTAATTAGTGAAGGCTATATTAAAGGGTCATTAAAGAAGAAAAAGAAAAAAGATGAACTCCTATCTAAGCCACTTCATTATATTTCTCAAGATGGTTTTAATATTTATGTTGGAAAAAATAATAAGCAAAATGATTATCTTACTTTACGTTTATCTAATAGGGATGATATATGGCTTCATGTACAAAAAATGCCAGGTAGTCATGTCATCATAGAGAAAAGTGGACAGGATATTCCAGAAACAACACTTGAAGAAGCTGGAATACTAGCTGCATATTTTAGTAAAGGAAAGAATTCTAATCATGTTCCAGTGGATTATACTGAAAGAAAAAATGTAAAAAAGCCTAAAAACGCTAAGGCTGGAATGGTAATTTATGAAAACTTTAAAACTTTAATTATCAATCCTTCTAAAAACTTGGTAGACAACATAAAAAAGGTAGAAAGTTAAACTTTCTACCTTTTATTTCTCAATTATAAATACTTTATCTACTTGATCTATTTCTTTAAAATTTACTTTTACATTTTCAGACCTTGATGTGGGAAGATTTTTACCTACATAGTCTGGTCTAATAGGAAGTTCTCTATGACCTCTATCTATTAATACGGCTAATTGCACTCTAGAAGGTCTTCCTTTTTCTACTAAGGCATTTAAAGCGGCTCTAACTGTTCTACCAGTATATATAACATCATCTACTAAAATAACAGTCTTATCATTAATATCTTGGTTAAATTTTTCATTTATAATGGGGTGTTCTCTAACTTCAGTTAAATCATCTCTATATAATGTTATATCAAGGGAAAATACTGGAACAGCTTCCCCTTCGATTTCTTCAATTTTTTTTGATAATCTTTCTGCGAAAGGACATCCTCTAGTTTTAATTCCTACTAAGATAATATCTTTTATTCCTTTATTTCTTTCAATTATTTCGTTAGCTATTCTTGTTGTTGCCCTTTGTATAGCCTTTTCATCTAAGATTATTGCTTTAATATCCATTTAATCCCTACTTCCTTTTATTATCTAAACCATTTAAAATTTCCTTAAAATATTCTGGTAAATCTGTTTGAAATTCTATATATTCTTCTGTACTAGGATGAATCAACCCTAATTTATAGGCATGTAACATTTGCCTTTGTAATCCAAATTCATTTTTCCCCTTAGAATATACTGGATCACCAACAACTGGATGGTTGATATAAGCCATATGTACTCTTATTTGATGGGTTCTTCCTGTTTCTAAGTTTACTTCTAAAAGTGTATAGTTATTATACCTATCCAAAACTTTATAATGAGTTATAGCTTCTTTACTATTCTTTTGTGTAACAGTCATTTTCTTTCTATCATTTGTATGTCTTCCTATGGGAGCGTTTATAGTACCTTCATCATTTAACCATGTACCATGAACTAAAGTAATATACGTTCTTTTTACATTTCTTTTTTTCAGTTCTTCTGACAAGATCCTATGTGCCTTATCATTTTTAGCTATAATCAATATTCCAGACGTATCTTTATCTAGTCTATGTACTATACCAGGTCTAATAATGCCATTTATGGAAGACAGATTGCCAATGTGATATAACAATGCGTTTACTAAAGTTCCTGTGTAATTTCCCGGTGCAGGATGAACTACCATATCCTGTGGTTTATTGACAATAACAATATCTTCATCTTCATAAACTATATCTATAGGTATATCTTCTGCAATTATCTCCAACTTTTTAGGTTTAGGAAGGTTTACTTTTATATAATCTCCTTCTTTAACTAAATAACTAGATTTCATATATTTATCATTAACAGAAACTAATTTTTCTTTAATCAATTTCTGTATATAAGATCTAGAAACTTCATTTAATTCTTCAGCAAGATAGGAATCAAGTCTCTCTTCATCTTCTTCATTAACATAGATTTCAACTGTATTCATTTTATTCTCCTATACTTCGTATTTATCCAATGAAACTAAGATTAAAATAATAATAGTTCCCATAACTATAAAAATATCTGCTATATTAAAAACAGGAAATTCATATCTATTAAATAATCTAAAACTTAAAAAATCTACAACATATCCAAATCTAACTCTATCTATAAAATTACCAATAGTACCTCCTAAAAACATTCCCAATCCTATTCTCGTAAAGAGATTGATTTTATGATAGTTTCTTACAAGAAAGACAGAAATAGAACCTATTACTATAAGTGTTATAATGACAAAAAATATCTTTTTATTTTGTAAAATTCCAAAGGCTGCGCCATAATTTTCAACATAACTTAGCCTAAAAAAATTAGGTATTATAACGTGTGAGTAGGTGTCTTTTAAGTATTTAATTGCTGCATATTTACTTATTTGGTCAAGTAAAACAATAATAATGGAAAATATAAATATCAAAACTTATCACTCCTAATCTTTTAGATATACATTCTATTTTATATTATTAGAATATTAATATCAATAGTTTCAATAATTTAAAAAATTCTCTGGAAGTATATACCAGAGAATTTTTATTTTAAAGTTTCATCATAATATTCTTGAGATATATTTTCTATATCTTCCACTCCATCTCCTCCATCACCATCTTCTTCATCATCTACTAGTAAAAGGTCTCCGGTATGAAATGATGGGTCATCTGAAACATAATTATAAGAAGCCACTTTTTGATAAGAATCTTCTCTATCAAACTCGATCATGTCCTCAGTAGTATCGCTGAATGAGGTGCTATTCTCTTCATCAATGGGAACAAACTGTCTATATTCTACTTCTTTATTTGGCGTAATCACAATATCATTGGCACATTCTATACAACTTTTCAAATAAGGGATAAGGTTTAGTCTTTCCCCATTAATCTCCTTACCACAAGACTTGCAGATTCCATAAACACCATTTTTTATATCCTCAAAAGACCTTTCTACTTCATATAGAGTATCTTTTGTACTATTTTTAAATCCATTGTCTTGTTCCATCATAAATAACTCTGTACCTATGTCTGCAGGATGATTATCATAATTAGATAGCTCACTATAATATACATCCATTGAACCATATTCTTCCATATTATTCATATTGTCTAATGTTTTTAATAGCTTTTCTTTTTCTTCTAGTAATCTATTTTCAAAATAATGAAGTTTATCTTTATCCATAGTTACCTCCAGTTTATAATATAATTTATGTCTTGAATAATAATATAACCAGAGGAAATAATAAACATTCAGCATTTGAGTTAGAATAAAATTACATTATTTAAAATCTGCTTAAATTCATTAAATTAATTCTTTATATAATTTTTCAAATTCTTTAAAGTTAAGAGATTGCAAACCATCTGATAATGCTTTATCTGGTTCAGGATGTATCTCTACAATTATACCATCTGCATTTAAAGTCTTAGCAGCCTTTGAAGCAGGTAAAACTAATTCTTTTCTACCTGTTCCATGGGAGGGATCAACAAATACAGGATAATCCGATATTTCTTTTAATATTGGAACACTCATTAAATCCAAAGTATTTCTTGTATAATCCTCAAAAGTCCTAATACCTCTTTCGCATAATATTATCTTTTCATTTCCACCTATTTTAATATATTCCGCTGCCATTATCCATTCCTTAATAGTTGCACTCATACCTCTTTTTAACATTACTGGTTTATCTATTTTTCCCATTTCTTTCAAAAGAGAAAAATTTTGCATATTTCTAGATCCAATTTGAATAATATCAATATAATCATGGGATGAATCTATATCTCGAGGATCCATTATCTCAGAAATTATACTAAGACCATACTTTTGTTTCATATCATAAAGCATTTTTAATCCTTCTAAACCTAATCCCTGAAAAGAATCTGGATTAGTTCTAGGCTTAAAAGCACCACCACGTAATATTTTTACTCCTATTTTGTGCAAGAATCTACCTATTTCGTCTATTTGTTCATAACTTTCTACAGCACAGGGACCTGCTATAATATTAAAAGACTTGCCTCCAATATATATATCCCTATTTACTTCTATCTTTCTACTCATTTTCCTTCCTCCAACTACCAAAAATTATCTTTTCAAAGAAAAAAGAGGCCACTATGCCCCTAAATCATCTACTTCATTTAAATCATGACTTTCGTCTATAGTTGTTTCTTCTAGTATTTCATTACTACCTTTGCTTTCATATTCCTCATGGAATTCTTCCAAAGAAATAAGCTGTGCTTTAATAAAAGTTTCATACCTATTTTTAAATATAAAAATTTCTTTTTTCAGATGATCATATTCCTTCATTATATTTTTCACTTCATCTCTAGCTGCATTGATTCTATTTTTAGACTGAATTTCAGCATCTTCTATTATTAACTCTGCTTTTTTTCTTGCAGCACTTGTCACTTCATCTGCTGTACTTTGAGCAATAACTAAAGTACTTTTTAAGGTTTCCTCTAGGTTGTTATATTGTCTTATTTGATCAGTCAACATTCCTATCTTATCTTTAAGTTCAATGTTCTCTCTATATAACTTCTCATAATCAGTATTGATTGCATCTAAATAAGCATCAACTTCTCGAGTATTATATCCACCTAAAGCTTTCTTAAATTCCTTACTTTGTATATCCAATGGTGTAATCATTTTCCTCACTCCATTTAAATTAATATTCTTATAGTAGCTTTTATTTTACCCTTTTTGCTTATCCCCTCAACAGAATATAATATGGAACGTCCATATCCCCTTACAGAAACTATATCCCCAACTGTAATTTCTTTAGAAGCTTTATCTATAGATTCCCAATTAACTTTTACATTTCCTGACTTTATTATATCTATGCTCTCTTGCCTTGATAGATTGTAACTAGAACTAATGTAAGCATCAAGTCTATAAGAAGATATTACTTTATTTATTTCTTTGTATTCAGGCTCAATAAAGGAAATAGAATCTAAAGATTTTTCTTCTACAATTACTTTTCTATTTTTAATTCTATTTAGATTAAATAAAATAAAATTACTTATTTCCTGTTTGATTATTATATCTCCATAACCTTCATGTACTAAAATATCCCCTATTTTCCTTCTCTTTATACCAAGATTAAGTATAGAACCTAAAAAATCTTTATGTGATAGTCCTTCTGTATCTACATTTATTCGTAAATATTTAATATCATGAGGAGCATCTAGTTCACTATAATAATCAGGATAAATGGTTAAAATCTGTCTTTCAGCCTGTATAATTCCACCATTTTCTAGATAATTTACTTCCATAAATCTATTAAGAATTGACTTAGCTAGTAATCTTTCATAAGGATCAAGAAAATCTGTAGATTCAAAGGAATGATTATTAAGTACCACTTCAATTTTATCTATTATTCTTCGCATTTCAATAAGTTTATCATTATCTTTAATATGCGAAGTATATTTTTCCCTATCTATTTTCATATTAATATACCTATAACAAAATCCTACTGGCAATAGTATATATCAATCTTAAAAATAGAATAGCCAATAGTGGTGAGAAATCTAGCATTCCAGTATTTATACCAGTTTTGGCAAGTAATTCTCTTGCTGTACCAAGAACTGGCTCTGTTAGTTCATAAACAAACCTAGTAATAATATTGTCTCCATGAATATTCAAGAAGGAAAATATTATTCTTACTATAATCAACAATTCAATTAAATTAAGTAATATTGTAATGGACTTGTGTAAAAGTATCATTAATATAATCTACTCCTTCTTACCAAGAAAATAGTCCCCTATTTTTTAGTTCTTCTTTTAATCCGTCAATTTCTACATTGCTAGGGGCAAAGATAAATATATCCTTTGTAACCTTTTGAATATTACCTTCCATTGCATATAATCCACCACTTATAAAATCAAAAATTTGTCTCTTAATTCCATTATCCAATTGCTCTAAATTTACTATAACTGTTTTTCTAGCTTTTAAATCATCTATTATACTAGGGGCTTCGTCATAACTAAGAGGTTCATGTACTACAATTTTCATATTACTATTAGTATGGATATTTACTACTTTATTATTTAACTTTTTTGTTTTTGTTGGTACTACTGTATCATAATCATCATCGTAATCGGAATATTCTTCCTCATATCTCTCTTCTTCCTCCAAATCCTGTACACCTATAAAATATTTAATCTTGTCCATAAAGGTATTCATTGTATCCCTCCTAATAATTTCTTTTGCCAAATATATTAGATCCAACTCTAATCATATTTGAACCCTCTTCTATAGCTAACTCATAATCATTTGACATTCCCATGGACAAATAATCCATAGATAATTCTTTATAATTTCTACTTTTTATGTCTTCTTTTAAGTTGTATAAAGTTTTGAAAATATTTCTCAAAGTTTCCTCATGGTTTACATGAGGAGCTATGGTCATTAAACCTCTAACTTTAATATTATCAAAAACTAAAACATCTTCTAAGAAATTTAATACTTCGTTTAATTTAAGTCCAAACTTTGTCTCTTCTTCAGCCACATTTACTTGTAATAGAACTTCTGTAACTATTCCTTCATTTTTAGATCTTCTGTCTATCTCCTTTGCTAAGGATAATCTATCTAAGGAATGCACTAACCTTGTTTTATTGATAATATTTTTTACTTTATTGGTCTGTAAATGTCCTATCATATGGTAATTTATTTTATCACCTAATGAATTATATTTAAGTTCTAATTCTTGAACTCTATTTTCACCTATATTAATAATTCCATAATCAAGGGCATTTTTTATCCTATTAATATCTACAGTTTTGGTTACAGCTATTAGTTCTACCTTTTCTCCTTCTCTGCCAGATTTTCTTAAGGCTTTTTCAATATTTTCCTCAATAATCTGTATATTGTCTTGAATAGATATTTTTATCCCCTCCATTTTAGTTAAGTATTTGTCCCTCTTTTATATTAGTAGTATTTATAAATATTTCATCAAATAATGTAATAGTTCTTGTAGGCTTTTCTTCACCTTCCAAGAAAATATTACCGTTATCACCCATATCAACATAAGTATAATTATCGTCTTGACCTATTATATTCACAGGTCTAAACTTCACTATGCCACTTTTATCCTTGATATATACTCCTTGCATGTTATCTTTATTTATTATTGCCTTGGTAGGTATTCTATAACCTTCATTTTTACTTTGAATAATATCCACTTCTGCGAATCTTATATCATAATAATCATGCAGCATAGTAGTAAATTTTACTACCATTGCTCCCTTTTTTCCTGAGCTATTAATTGCAACGATTCTTCCTCTTAACTCTTCCTTGTCTTTTTTCATATGAATTTGAACATTATCCCCTACTTCAAAACCTTCTATTTCCTTTAAATCTTCTATTTTTACAGCTAGATACCATTCAAAGTTGTTGATTATTTTATATATAGGTTGTCCTACATTTACATTAGTTTTTACTTCATCTTTTTTAAGCTTAGTAGAATTTAATTTATCATAAGTATAATTTTCAAATTCTCTAGGTAAATATGTTTCCTCATATCCGTCTATTATATATGATACAATTCCTCCATATTGTGAATAATATTTCACATGATTACTATTTATTTCTTTACTTATAACCTCTTTTTTTGACTTCAAATTTTCAAGACTTTGACCTGCCAAAGTGTTGGTGAAAGAAACATCCTTAACTTTTTCATCATATAGGGCTAATTGCTCCTTTAGTAAATACACTTCATCGAAGTTTCCTTCTATTATATTTGTCTGTAATTTATTCACTAAAGATTCCTTTAGATTTCCCACTTTCTCTTTTTCATTTATTATTAAATTAGTTTCAGCTTCAGACTTTTCTAAAGCTGAAATAGATTCCTCCACCTGTTCTAACTCTTCTTTTAATGAAGACGTATCATTTAAGGAGTTAACAGAAGCCACCTCAGAACCTGCTGCCAATCTAGTACCTTCATTAGTTGACATTTCTAATTGTCCTTTAACTTGAGATTTTGTTACTGTTTCATCCTTTATTAAAAAACCTTCAGCAGAAAATTTAGTAATTAAAACTCCTCTTTCTGGAAGAACAGTTTTTGTACCATTAGCAAGTAATGATGGAACAGATCTAAACAATAGATATAGAGAAACAAAGGATATAATTATAATTCGAAAAACTTTTCGTTTCTTCCTACTTTTTTCTCTCTTCTCATAAGACATAATATTCACCCTTTGTACATCTTTTAATTAAAAAATTTCCCATATTTACTAAGTATCTTAAACTTCTCAATATTATCTATTTTAAATATCTTTATTTCATCTTTATATGTAACCATCAATATAGATTTATCTTTTTTCTTAGCACCTAAAAGGATTCCATTATATCTTTTCTTTTCTTTTGTTATGACTTTAACTTCATCTCCTGCCTTTGCTCTTATACCATCTAATATAAATTCCTTCATATCAGCTTCTTTTAAATGCTCTGGAGTTACTGTTTTTTTATCTATAATTACTATATTATTTTTCAAGTACATTTTTTCTTTTAAAATTACAAATATATACCCAAATATACTAGTTATGAAAAGTAAAATTAAAATGGTCTGAATATATTCTAACAAGCTAACACCTCCGAATTCAAAATATACTAATAGTATAACATAATTAAACGTTGTTTTAAACTACTTTACGAAATGAATTATAATACTAAAGTATTTATTTTAAATTTAAATGTTTATCAATTATGATAATATTTGTTTAGATTATCATATCTTTCATATAACTGTAGGATTTGTATATTATTTGCGATTTAGCTGTTTCTTAAAGACACTCTAAAAACGGAACAGAAGGCTATTAATAGCCTTCTGTTCCGTTTTTAGAGAATTCTTCTTATATTTTATTAAATCTATATTTTATTTTGCGTATAACTTAATACCTGTTGTATCAAAGTATTGTAGCAATTCTGGCAATACATCAACTGATACTTTTTCACCATCTTCAGTGATAAAAGTGTTATTGTTAAGCTTAATATAAACTGGATTGTTTAAGTTATACCACTCTACTAGCTTAGCTTGTGCTCTTGCGTTATTATTTAGGTAATCTGTATCAAAAGCCTCATCACCTATAATAACTGCACTAACTGGAAGATCTTCTATATCTCCTACTAATGTTATCTTTCCTTCTGCTATTTCTGTTAATGCAGTTCCATCTTCACCTGTAAATATTACTTCTATTTGCAAGTCTGATGCTACTACTCCTTCATGTGCTTTGTATGTTGCTTCGTATAATCCTGGCTCAACCTCTGTCATTTCATTTCCAAGTCTATTAGTTGAAGGTCCAAATGGAAGCATTATTCTATAATATGCTCTACCTCCTGATGGTGCATTAAAGCTTATTTCTAAGGTTTCATTACTTCTAAGCTCAGTATCTTCGGTTGGATGGAGATTTGTAATTCTTGCTGGTTCTGGATCAACAGGTCCTTCACCTTCTATTATCTTAACTTTTCCTTTTGCCATTTGTGTTATTTCATAGCCATATTCATTTCTATATACTACTTCAATCAATAAATTTTCTGCTCCTGTTTCTTCTGGAACTGTCCAAGTTCCAGTATATAATCCTTCTTCTTCTGTCATTGGTATTCCTATTTCATTGCTTTGTAACCCAAACGGAACCATTATTCTAAAATATCCTTGCCCTCCTGTAGGTGCATTGAAGCTAACTGTCAATACATCCCCTGCTCCAAGTTCTATATCTTCTGATGGCTGGATATTTGTAATAGTTGGTGACTCTAACTCTACTAATACAGTTCTTACAACTGTAGTTACATTTCCTGCTCCATCAGTTGCTTTTACAGTAATAATATTTTCACCTTGATTTAGCATCAATCTTTCATGGAAGTTATTAGATTCATCTACTGATATTTCTTTATCATTTATCTCTAATTTTTCTAAGCCAATATTGTCAGTTACAGTACCTATTACATGAACTGATTCTTCTTTTATCTTAGCATTGTCTAATGGCTCATCTACTGTTAAAACTGGTGCTAATTTATCTTTTATTACTACTACTGATGCTGATGGTTCTGTTTCTATTCCATTCAATTCAGCTGTTACCTTAATTGTATTTCTTTCTTCTGGTAGAGGTACTTCTACTTCAAATTCTCTATTCTCAGAATCTATTGAGGTTGTTTTTATATCGTTTACATATACATTTACCTTACCATCTGCTGTGACCTTTCCTTCTACTCTTACTGAATCTTGATTTGTATAGCTTTCTGGAGCTAGATTAGTTATTGCCGGAACATCCATTGCATATTCCATTCTTGCTCTAATCATCAATCCGCCTTGAGTATCTTCAGAGCTTAGTAGTTTAAATTCTCCGTCAATATTCATATATGATCTATCTTCATATGGTGAATTTTGGTCTATACCTGTTCCTGGACACTGAGTACCTGCTGCGTCTTGGATAGTTGAGATATAGAAGTCTTTATCTGTTGAGAAGCCAAGGCTTGATAGGTCTATATAGTTCCATTCACCTCTAACTACATCTTGGAATATTGGTTCTCCAACTTTGTATGGTTTTCCATTTGCATCTATTCCATATATTGTAAGTCCTATTCTATTTCCTCCCGGACTTGGCCATGAAGTATCCCAGAAGTAAATATTTGTACCTTTTACTTTACCAAATTGATCTGGTGTAAATCTTACTGCTAATCCATTAGGTGCTGCATTTAGTACTAATGCATTTTCAGCTGTTCCATCATCATAGATTATATTGTCTTCATAACCTACAAACCTCTTTAATCCTATATTTACATCTACTGTTTCATTTCCAGCTACATCTACTGTAGTTTCTCCTGGCTCAAATCCATCTGCTACTACTTTAAGTGTATATGTTCCCTCTAGAACATTAGGAATTACAAAATATCCATCTGCATCAGCTGTAACTGGTGCTACTTTTGAATCTTCTACTATTCTTACTACAGCGTAAGCTGCCGGAGTTTCATAATATCTATCAAATACTCTACCTGTAATAGTTCCTTGTGGTTTAGGTTCTAATATGAAGTTTGATTTTGCAGTTTGGTCTTCAACTACATTTACTCTAGCTTCCTTAGAATAATATCCATAAGCTTCTGCTACTAAAGTATATTCGCCAATTGGAGATCTCATAAAGAATTTACCAGTAACAGGGTCAACTTTAACACTTCTTCCTGTTTCCAATACTGTTACTACAGCATCAGATATTGGAATTCCTGCAAATACCATTGGCATATTTTGTACTTCTATATCTTCTATGGTTTCAAAGTTATTAGCTCTAAGCATCTCATTTGATTTTAAACTATATTTTGGTGCTGTTGGTTCTACGTAATCTACTTTATCAATCTCATCTTTTTTAACTTCTAATTCCCCTAATCTCATCATACCAGCGTCCACATTGCCCATTGATTTCTTCTTTACTACTGGTCTAATTAAAGGATTACCGGCTGTTGCTTCAGCATTATCGTAGTCCATAATGGCTCTAATCATTACAGCTACTTCATAGTCTGCACCTGAATCTGCTAATGGACTTAATTGTCCTCCAACATTCAGATAAGATCTGGTCCAATCTGATGTAGAATTATCATCTAAACCGGTTCCTGGACTATTATCACCAATTGCATCTTGCATAGTTGATATATAGAAATCGCTACCTGTTGAGAAATTAAAACTAGAAAGATCTATTAGATTCCATCCGCCTCTAACTAGATTATTCACATACATAGGTGTTCCTACTTGATTACCATTTGAATCATAAATAACAAATCCTAATCTATTTCCTCCAGGTGTTGGCCAATCATTACCCCATAGATAAATATTAGCAGCTTGAACTTTACCAAATTGTGATGGAGTAAATCTTACTGCCAACCCATTTCCTGCTGTATTTAATACTAATGCATCTTCTGCCGTTTCATCATCATAAATTAATTCTTCACCTTCAATTGGCTCTGGTTCTACATGGTCTATACCCATAACAAATACATCATCTATATACCATCCAGTATATACTCCTGAAGTATCTGAGTGGAAGAAGAATCTTAATTTTATGGTTTCTCCACTATATCCTGTTAGGGCTATTTCCTCATTAGTCCATTCTTGGACTCTTCTACCATATTTTCCACCTGCTACTGGAGTTATATTGTTCCAAGTAGCTCCATTATCTTTAGAGATTAAAACTTGACCATAATCCCATAGAGTTGTTGTTCCTTCCATATCAACCCAGTGATTGAATATTAGCATGCCATCTTTATCTTCTGGTATCACTATGGACGGAGTTTCTATATAGGCATCAGTTCTATGATCATAATTTCCTGCAAGGTTAGTAGCCCATAGTTTTTCACCTGAATATGCTGCATTAGGTCCAGATGTTGGTACTCCCCATTCCCATGGATTAGCAGTTCCAGCTGTAACACCTGTTACAAATCCACCATTATCATTTTCAAAATCTGCACCAAATAGAATCTGTGCTTCCACTGGAACAGCAGATACCTCTTGTGTATAACCACTTATATTACCAGAAAGGTCTACTGCATTTAATACATAATAATATGTTGTTCCAACAGTTCCTTCAGCATCTTGATAATTATTACTGGTAGTTTCTCCTATCTTAACATATCCTTCGCCTGATGTTTCTGAACGATAAATATTATAACGTGATAGATCAGCATCTGGTGAGTGGTTCCAGCTTAGTTTAATCCCTGTTAACCCTACTTCTGCAGTTAGATTAGTAGGTATTGCTGGCGCATCATTATCTTGAGCCATTAGTCTTACATTATCTATATACCATCCTGCTGCCTGTGTTGAAGCATTAGATGTAAATCTAAACGCTACAAATACTGGATCTTTAGACCCTATATAACTATCAAGATTCACAAGTGCCTCTTTCCATTCTTCTCTAATACCTGTGACAACTGGTCTTGACTCAGTCCAAGTTTCACCATAGTTATCTGTTATTAGAACATAACCCTTATCATAACTGTTCTGCATATTGTACCATTCATAGAATCTTAGTGAGACAGTTTCTAAATTTCCATCTCTTAAATCTATTGGAGGAGTAATCATCCAGCTGTCAGCATTATTTGGATAATTTCCATCTAATGTAGTTGCCACTAGCTTTTCTCCTTCAAATGGCTTCGGACCAACATTTGATGGTGTTCCCCATTCCCATGCTCCATTGAATTTCCAACCATTAGTATTATTCTCGAAGCCTTGGGTATATTCTCCTGGGATTACACCAAATTCTATATCTATTTTATAATCTGATGTAACTACTACATCTCCTCCATAGTCTCTTACTTTTATCTTATATACAATACTATCTCCCATTAACATATCATGGGTTATAGTTCCTTTATACATTCCATTTTTATGATCTCCTGAAATCCTATTCATTGGAGCTACCATCCAGTAGGATTTTCCCTGTTGTTTAACTAAAAGCTCTGCTTCTGTTATTGCAACATCATCTAATATTTCTGCAAGGATTTCTATGTCTGAACCCATATAGGTTTCAAATATTTCTTGTTCATGAGTTATAGTTGCCTCTGATGTATCTTCTCCAGGAACTAATACTCTACCTGAAATATATCCTGTTCCTGTTGCTATGGATGATACTGCCTCAAATGCATCTGCCATACCATAGCCATAACCCATATTTGGTGCTGTTGGGTATGTGGAGTCAGTTAATGGTCTAGCTGTATTCTGTATAATATCTTCCATATCTTCTATTGATAAGGAGGCATTAGCTGATAAAAGAAGTGCTACTATTCCCGAAATAGCAGGTGCTGACATGGAAGTTCCTGACCAGCCTCCTTGATATCCTCCTCCAGGTACTGATGAACGTATACTTGCACCTGGTGCAGATATATTTGGTTTAACTAAAGATTCATCATATGGTGATGGTCCAAGTTTTGAGAAAGATGCTCTTATATCATTTCTATCAGTTGCAGCTACTGCAAAGGATTCTGGATAGTTAGCTGGGCATGATATAGATCCTGGCCAAGGCAGTGGTTCTCCTGCTCTTTGGTTTCCTGCTGAAAAAACAGGAACAATTCCTGCTGCTCTCCATGCTATAACAGCCTCTCTATACCAATCATCTATTCCAGCTCCTCCACCCCATGAGTTATTGACCACATCTGGAGCATTGTCTGGATTTCCACCTGGTGCTAACATCCATTGTGCTGCTGATAATAATATGGCATCTGTTGTAGAACCAGCAGTATTAAATACTCTTGCTGCTATCCATTTTGCTCCTGGTGCCACACCTATTTTATTAGAGCCATCTGCTTCTTGACCAACTATTGTTCCCATTACATGAGTTCCATGTTCATCTGAATCTGCTGGTAGTGATGCGTTGTATACAGGGTCAAACCAGTTTCCACTGGCATTAGTAGTTTCTGTATTTGGATCATAACCTCTCCATTTATCCTTAAGTGCTGGATGAGTCCAATCTACTCCTGAGTCTATATTTGCTACTACTATTCCTGTTCCATCGTATCCCAGCTCCCATACTTCATTAGCTTTTACTCTTTCTATATTCCACTCTAAACTATTATCAGAAGGTTTTATTTCATTATCTAATTTTACCTCACCTAATGTATGAATTTTATTTTCATATATTTTTTCTACTTCTGACATATAGGAAAGATTTTCTATTACTTCCTTTGTAGCTTTTACATATACCATATTCACTATATGATAAGGTGTAAATTCTGCTACATTTCCATTTTCCAGTTCCTTCTCCAGATAATTCAAAATATTCATCTGAGTTAATTCTGCATTATCCTTTAAGGCCTCTATAACACCTTTTCTGACTTGAAGTTTAGTTTGATGTGGTGTCATGGCTGATGATAAAGCAGATTCTGTTGCGTAGGCTACCTTCTCTGCATCTACTTGATCTGCCATATAGACCAATACCTCAGCTAAGTCTTCATTATTTAGCTCTTTCATTACTTCAGGTTCTATCTTCATTGAAGCCTCTTTGCGTAAATCTTCTTTTGCTGAACTAAGTTGGTTGTTCTCTGCATAAACAAAAGATGTAAAATATCCTAATACCATAATAAGACTTATTATTAAGGATAATACTTTTCTTACTTGTTTGTTCTTTGACATTTAAAAATTCCCTCCTTTAGTTTTTGGCAAAATTTGAGCTAACCTCATTTTCAGGATTAGGCCCCTATGACTAGGAGCCTCCCATTTATCATCTTATTTTTCGTAGTATGTTACATTTCCTCTTACATCAAAATATGTTATGAAGTCTGGTAATTCATCTATAGATATTAGATCCCCTTCTTCATTGACTATGGTAGTATCATTAAGCTTGATATACACTTCACCTCCGGTATTGTACCATTCGGTTAACTTTCTCTGTACACTTGCATCATTATCTAAAAAGTCCATATCAAATGCCTCATCACCTATTATCATTGAATTAGATACTAAATCTCTCATATTTCCTATTACGGTTATTCTTCCTTCTGCCATTTCTGTTACCTTAACTCCATATTCGCTAATATATACGACTTGAACTTTTAGTCCTGCAACCACTAATCCTGCTGGTGCTGTCCAAGTTCCAGTATATAATCCTTCTTCTTCTGTCATTGGTATTCCTATTTCATTGCTATCTAATCCAAATGGCATTAACAGCCTGAAATATCCTTTCCCTCCTGTTGGTGCTTGGAAGCTAACAGTAAAAGTGTCTCCTTCTCTAAGATTTATGTCTTCATCTGGCAAAATATTTGTAATAGCTGGTTCCTCTAACCCTACTACCACAGTTCTTACAACTGTAGTTATATTTCCTGCTCCATCAGTTGCTTTTACAGTAATAGTATTTTCACCTTGATTTAGCATCAATCTTTCATGGAAGTTATTAGATTCATCTACTGATATTTCTTTATCATTTATCTCTAATTTTTCTAAGCCAATATTGTCAGTTACAGTACCTATTACATGAGCTACTTCTACATTTATCTTAGCATTGTCTAATGGCTCATCTACTGTTAAAACTGGTGCTAATTTATCTTTTATTACTACTACTGATGCTGATGGTTCTGTTTCTATTCCATTCAGCTCAGCTGTTACCTTAATTGTATTTCTTTCTTCTGGTAAAGGTACTTCTACTTCAAATTCTCTATTCTCAGAATCTATTGAGGTTGTTTTTATATCGTTTACATATACATTTACCTTACCATCTGCTGTGACCTTTCCTTCTACTCTTACTGAATCTTGATTTGTATAGCTTTCTGGAGCTAGATTAGTTATTTCTGGAACATCCATTGCATATTCCATTCTTGCTCTAATCATCAATCCGCCTTGAGTATCTTCAGAGCTTAGTAGTTTAAATTCTCCGTCAATATTCATATATGATCTATCTTCATATGGTGAATTTTGGTCTATACCTGTTCCTGGACACTGAGTACCTGCTGCGTCTTGGATAGTTGAGATATAGAAGTCTTTATCTGTTGAGAAGCCAAAGCTTGATAGGTCTATATAGTTCCATTCACCTCTAACTACATCTTGGAATATTGGTTCTCCAACTTTGTATGGTTTGCCATTTGCATCTATTCCATATATTGTAAGTCCTATTCTATTTCCTCCCGGACTTGGCCATGAAGTATCCCAGAAGTAAATATTTGTACCTTTTACTTTACCAAATTGATCTGGTGTAAATCTTACTGCTAATCCATTAGGTGCTGCATTTAGTACTAATGCATTTTCAGCTGTTCCATCATCATAGATTATATTGTCTTCATAACCTACAAACCTCTTTAATCCTATATTTACATCTACTGTTTCATTTCCAGCTACATCTACTGTAGTTTCTCCTGGCTCAAATCCATCTGCTACTACTTTAAGTGTATATGTTCCCTCTAGAACATTAGGAATTACAAAATATCCATCTGCATCAGCTGTAACTGGTGCTACTTTTGAATCTTCTACTATTCTTACTACAGCGTAAGCTGCCGGAGTTTCATAATATCTATCAAATACTCTACCTGTAATAGTTCCTTGTGGTTTAGGTTCTAATATGAAGTTTGATTTTGCAGTTTGGTCTTCAACTACATTTACTCTAGCTTCCTTAGAATAATATCCATAAGCTTCTGCTACTAAAGTATATTCGCCAATTGGAGATCTCATAAAGAATTTACCTGTAACAGGGTCAACCTTAACACTTCTTCCTGTTTCCAATACTGTTACTACAGCATCAGATATTGGGATTCCTGCAAATACCATTTGCATATTTTGTACTTCTATATCCTCTATTGTTTCAAACTTATTTGTTCCTGTTCTATTTAATTTATAATTAGGTGCTAATGGTTCTATATAATCAGCTTTCTTCGAATCTCTTCTTATCAACTCTGTTTCTTGTACTGGCCCTGGTTTTGATGCTGATTCTGTAGTGCCCACCATAACAAATACATCATCTATATACCAGCCAGTATATGAAAGTGAGCCATCTGAATGGAAGAAGAATCTAAGATTTACTGTATTCCCAGTGTAAGCAGCTAAGGATATCTCTTCATTAGTCCATGCTTGAACTCTTCTACCATATTTTCCACCTTCTGCAGGAGTTATATTGGTCCAAGTAACTCCATCATCTGTAGAAATTTGTACTTGCCCATAATCATATAAAGTAGTTGTCCCTTCCATGTCAACCCAATGATTAAATGTCAATACCGAATTGCTTCCTTCTGGAAGTACTATAGCTGGACTAACTATATAGCTGTCACTGTTCATAGGATAGTTACCTCCTAAGTTCGTTGCCCATAGTTTTGTTCCTGAAGCAGCTCCATTAGGTCCTGATGTTGGTACTCCCCATGCCCATGGGTTATTAGTTCCGCCAGTAGTAAATCCTCTGTCATTGTTTTCAAAGTCTGTACCAAATATAGTAGTAAAGGCTAAAGCTGTAGCAGATACTTCCTCTGTATTTTCACTGATATTGCCTGATAAATCTTCTGCATTTATTACATAGTAATACATTGTGTTAGGACTTGTTTCTGAATCTATAAAACTATTATTGTTAATTTCTCCTATCTTAACATATCCTTCGCCTAATGTTTCTGAACGATAAATATTATAATGTGATAAATCAGCATCTGGTGAATGGTTCCAGCTTAGCTTAATTCCTCTCATGTTAGCTTCTGCTGTCAGGTTAGTAGGTATTGCTGGTGGTTCGTTATCACGAGCCATTAGTCTTACATTGTCTATATACCATCCTGCTCTCTGACCTGATGAATCAGATGTAAATCTAAATGCTACAAATACTGGTTCTTTAGACCCTATATAATTTCCAAGATTCACAAGTGATTCCTTCCAATTCATAGCACTACCTGTTATGATTCCCCTTGCTTCAGTCCAAGTTTCACCATAATCATTTGTAATTAGTACATATCCTTTGTCATAATTATTTTCCATCTCATACCACTCATAAAATCTTAGTGAAGCAGTTTCTAAATTTCCATCTCTTAAATCTATTGGAGGAGTAATCATCCAGCTATCAGCATTATTTGGATAATTTCCATCTAATGTAGTTGCTACTAGTTTTTCTCCTTCAAATGGCTTTGGACCAACATTTGATGGTACTCCCCATTCCCACGCTCCATTGAATATCCAGCCATTAGCATTATTCTCAAAGCCTTGAGTATATTCTCCTGGGATTACACCAAATTCTATATCTATTTTATAATCTGATGTAACTACTACATCTCCTCCATAGTCTCTTACTTTTATCTTATATACAATACTATCTCCCATTAACATATCATGAGTTATAGTTCCTTTATACATTCCATTCTTGTGATCTCCTGAAATTCTATTCATTGGAGCTACCATCCAGTAGGATTTTCCCTGTTGTTTAACTAAAAGCTCTGCTTCTGTTATTGCAACATCATCTGATATTTCTGCAAGGATTTCTATGTCTGAACCCATATAGGTTTCAAATATTTCTTGTTCATGAGTTATAGTTGCCTCTGATGTATCTTCTCCAGGAACTAATACTCTACCTGAAATATATCCTGTTCCTGTTGCTATGGATGATACTGCCTCAAATGCATCTACCATACCATAGCCATAACCCATATTTGGTGCTGTTGGGTATGTGGAGTCAGTTAATGGTGTAGCTGTATCCTGAAGAATTTCTTCAACATCTGCTACTGATAATGAAACATTCGCTGATAATACCAGTGCAACTACTCCTGCTACTGCTGGAGTTGACATTGAGGTACCTGAATTACCTGCATATCCGCCTCCTGGTACTGATGATCTTACATTTACACCTGGCGCAGATATATTTGGTTTAACTAAAGATTCATCATATGGTGATGGTCCAAGTTTTGAGAAAGATGCCCTTATATCATTTCTATCAGTTGCAGCTACTGCAAAGGATTCTGGATAATTTGCTGGGCATGATATAGAACCTGGCCAAGGCAGTGGTTCCCCTAATCTTTGATTTCCTGCTGCAAATGCTGGAAATATCTCTGCTGCTCTCCAATTTCTAACAGCCTCTCTATACCAATCATCTATTCCAGCTCCTCCACCCCATGAGTTATTGACCACATCTGGAGCATTGTCTGGATTTCCACCTGGTGCTAACATCCATTGTGCTGCTGATAATAATATGGCATCTGTTGTAGAACCAGCAGTATTAAATACTCTTGCTGCTATCCATTTTGCTCCTGGTGCCACACCTATTTTATTAGATCCATCTGCTTCTTGACCAACCATTGTTCCCATTACATGAGTTCCATGGTCATCTGAATCTGCTGGTAGTGATGCGTTGTATACAGGGTCAAACCAGTTTCCACTGGCATTAGTAGTTTCTGTATTTGGGTCATAGCCTCTCCATTTATTCTTAAGTGCTGGGTGAGTCCAATCTACCCCTGAATCTATATTGGCTACTACTACTCCTGTTCCATCGTATCCTAGATCCCATGTTTGGTCTGCCTTTACCTTCTCAACATTCCACTCTACTCTATTAGCTGTAGGTTCTATTTCATTGCTCATCTCTGGATTTTCTAATATATGAGTTTTATTTTTGTAGATTTTATCTACTTCTGGCATATAGGAAAGATTCTCTATTACTTCCTTTGTAGCTTTTACATATACCATATTAACTATATGATAAGGTGTAAATTCTACTACATTTCCATTTTCCATCTCTTGTTCTAAATATTTTAAAACATTAGCTTGAGTTATTTCTGCAGTATCTTTTAGAGATTCCAATACTGCACTTCTTACTTCCAGCTTAGTTTGATATGGGGTCATAGCTGATGATACAGCTGATCTTGTAGCATGGGCTACTTTTTCTGTATCCACTTGCTCCCCCATATATATGAGTATTTCCACTAGGTGTTCATTATCTATGTCTTCCTTTACCTCAGCTGAAATTTTATTTGCAGCTAATTCATATAAATCTTCTTTTGCTGAACTAAGTTGGTTGTTCTCTGCATAAACAAAGGATGTAAAATATCCCAATACCATAATAAGGCTTATTATTAGGGATAATACTTTTCTTACTTGGTTGTTCTTTGACATTTAACAATTCCCCCCTTCAGTTTTTTGCAAAATATTTAATCTTTTTTACACCTCCTTTTTTTAATTATGTAAAATCAAAACTTTAGCAAAATACTGTAATTTCTATATATATGTCATAAGGAGTTATTTATCACCACCCCTTACTTATTTCATTCATTGTCATGATTTCCTTAATATTCTGAGATATTGTTAATATTTATCAAAGTATGGCAAGTGTTTATAGTTTCTTGCCTTTTTTATATTATTTTCCAATAATTTGTCAATATCTAGTTAAATAAGAAAGTTACCCCTAAACATCTTTTAGGGGTAACATTTCTATTTACTTTAATATCTCTCAAATATCCTTATGGTTCCAAATGCATCTTTATGAATCAATCTATTTGGTAAAATATCTAAATCTACTAGATTTCCATCTTCATCCACTATAGTATTGGATCCAAGCTTGATATAAACAGGCTTTCCAGTATTATACCATTCAGTTAACTTTCTCTGTGCACTTGCATCATTATCTAAAAGGTCCATATCAAATGCCTCATCACCTAATATAATGGAGTTTGCAGGGATATTCTTCATAGCCCCTTTCACAGTTACTCTTCCTTCTGCTGTCTCAAATATTTCAGTACTATCTTCAGCAACATATACTACTTCTATTGCTAAATTTGATGCTATAAATCCATCTGGAGCTGTCCAAGTAGCTGTATATAATCCTGGTGATTCTTCAGTCATTGGGGTTCCATAGCTACTTCTGCTTACTTCGAGTGGAAGCAGCATTCTATAATATGCAGAACCGCCAATCGGAGCATTGAAACTTATATTTAAAGTACCTCCAGCTTCAAGTTCTACATCTCTTGATGGTTTAATATTTCTAATAGATGGTTCTTGTGGTTCTTCTCCTGATTCTAGATTAACAATTACAGATTTAACTGTACTATGTCCTGCTTTGTCCTTTAAAGTAAATAGGAAATAATTATCTCCTTCTACAAGATTTACGGTGTGGCTTATTGTTTCATTAGCAGGCTCAACTATAATAAGAGGATAATCATAAATATATATCTGACTGTCACCTAGGAATAACTCTAGGTATCCCAAATTATCCATCATTGTAATTTCTAGTTCTGCTGTTTTCGATTCTTTATCGATATTTAATATATCTATGTTTAGTTCTGGATCAGTAGTATCTACATAAAATCTTCTCACTAAACTGCTGGATGCTCCAGTCTTGGATACAGCCTCTATCTTAGCCTCTTGATAACCATCTTCCATGGTTAAAGTTTTCGTAAACTTAAATGCTGGCCCTGAGTAAATACGTGTACTTGGATCATCTGGATGTTGCAAATCCACATGGTCTTTAAATTCAATATCAGCTTCAACATTATTCACAAGTACCTTATCTAATAATGAGAAGTTTGCAACATAGCCTTCGAATAATATATCATTCGTAGTATACATTTCAAGTAATTTAGGTTCGTAGATGTATATATATGGATGAGTGTTGTCTATATTAAAAGTAAGTTCAGAAGAATTCGTATTATATAATTTATCTACAGATATTACTTCTACATTATATTCTTTTGCATCAGTTATATATGACTTTATATCTAACTCATATGAGGTCTTTCCTTCTTCTCCAGGAACAACTGCTTCCATTTCCTGTCCATTTATATTAAACATGAATCCCAATATACCTATGCCTTTGTCTACTGAATTCCAAGTAAGTTTATTTGTCTGCGGATTATATGATAAATTACTTATCTCTGGCCCAACGGTATCAATAGTTATTGGAATCTTCTTGGATTGTACTTCCGCTCCACTATAATGGATTTTGGCGGCGATTTCATAGAAATAGTTTCCATCTGGAACAATTTCACCATTTACTATTCCATCCCACTGTGCAGCAGTAACCATTCCAACAGACTGATTTCTACCTCCATTAATATAATTCTTTCTCTTGTATTGCTGCATCAAGATAGTTCTCAACAGATTACCTTCGCTATCTAATATATTATAATTAACTGATTCCGCATTTCTCATAAATGATAGATACGGCATTATATTACCAGTACCTTTCTCATTTCCAGCTACTGTCCCTGGATTCATGAATATATGTGGTGTAGTATAGAAATATCCATTACCTTTAGCATCCCGATATAACATACCTGACGTGTTGAAATAAGAGTTTCCTGCTGGATCAATGAATCTCATACCATCAAGAATAGTAGGTTCTCCCCAGTCACCATAAAATCCCACATATGGAATGGAAAGTGTTGGTTTTTCATCAGTAGGGTCAAGCAAAGTAACAAAACCTTCCACAAACATATTTCTATAAACTGTAGAATCTGTTCCTATGTCTACAGTTACTTCAAATACATATTCTCCATTTGCTGGAACAGTCACTGACTCTGGTTTATCTATATCTGCATCGTAAATATAATCAGATAACAATATATTGAAGCCTAATTCATTAATATAATCTGCTAAAACTGTAACATCTACATTATAGGTTATATCTGTATTTGAATCATTTATAGCTTTAAATTTCATGGTAAACTCTGTATTTTCAAAATCCTTTAATTCTATTTTTGCTTCATTAGTTCTAGCATCTACTACTCTAACAGGAGTAGATACTGCACCATAAAGGTCCATTATACCTGCACCTTGTCTTCTAGGTGAATATTCAGTTTCATATTGATCCAATACTGGTATAGCTGTATTCATCAATAACACCTTAGCAAGTCTAGTCTGTTCTGCTAAATCTAATTCTCCATAGATTTCATGTTCTTTAATATATTCCATAACAAGAGCAGAGCCACCTGCTACATGAGGCGCTGCCATTGAAGTACCACTCATTGTCCCATATTTATTATCATTTAATGTAGAATATATCTGCGCACCTGGTGCTGTTATTTCAGGCTTAAATTCTAAGGAAGGAGTAACTCCCCATGATGTAGAGTCTGCCATTTTTCCTGCATTAGGATTAGGTATAGTCATCATCATATCAGAGAAAGTAAGAAGTTTTTCTTCTAATCCCAATAAGTCTAATCCACCTTTGTATCCTATAAATACTGCTGGAATATTTTGTCCTGGAGGTGTAGCCATGTTGACTAAAGCCTCTCCCCCAGCTTCGTGATTACGAACTATTACTCCTATCGCTCCCGCTGCTTGAGCATTTTCTATTTTTTCTGTAAAGTTAGATGTCAATCCTCCACGAACTACTAGAGCTACTTTACCTGCCACATTAGTAAGTTCAGATGGATGACCTGATCCACCATCTACAAATAGTTGTGGTCCTAGCAATGTTTTTGCTGGATTTATGGACCCTGCTACTGCCATTGGAATATTATGCTCCTTACCATTTTTTATATAAGTTAATCCATTTGCCTTTTGGTGAGTATTTTCAATTGATGCTACCTGTATAGTATCTGTATTGATTCCTGGTGCACCTACTACACCTATGTCAGGATTTTGTTTCCACGGGTTTGCCGTCCATCCATAGGTCATTGAACCAGAATTTCCTGCCGAAACTGAACATACTATTCCATTATTTGTAGCATTGGTTATTGCAACATTTTCCGCTGATTCTGGAACATAGAAAGATGCTGTTGAACCTAGACTCATATTTAAAACATCAGCACCAAGTCTTATGGCCTCATCTATAGCTACTAGATATATGTCACTGAATGTAGTTGAATAAATTGGGTCATTGGAAAATACCTTCATAGCAAGTAATTGACATTCTGGAGCTACTCCTTTGATTCCTCCATTATCGATATTACCATTTGCTCCTGCTGTACCAGCTACATGCATTCCATGCATTGATGCATCTGGACCTAAATCTAATATTTCATCATTTAAATCATAATAGTTATATCCATAAGGAACTTTCTCAGTATAATATTTACCAAGTAAATTCTTGCCTTCTAACGTTTTCCTAGTGATTTTTTGATCAATTCCTTCACTAAGTACCATGTCTCTATGGCTTGGATCAATACCAGTATCTATAATAGCTACTACAGTACCTTCACCCTTATATCCTGTATCCCAAGTTGGAAGTGTTCCAATCATATCCTTGGATGTATCCATATCTGGTATTATCTCTGGTCTTTCATATTCATTAGATATATATACTTTGTTGACTTGAGGCAAACTTTCAATAACTTTAATATCTTCAAATTTGACCATACCGCTAAATCCATTAAATGTTGTATTGAAGCTATTTATAAACTTCATATCCACTCTGTTGGCCTCAATGTTTTTCTTGACTTGTCTTTGTTCCTCATCTATTCTTCTTTCGACTTGTTTGATTGAAGATTCTGACATTTCTTCATAGCTTAAATTTCTTTCTGTAGCGTAAACTATTGATGGATCAGATTTTAATTCGACAATAATTCTAACCTCATCATCGTCTTCAAAAAACTCTCCTAACTCATCTTCTAGTTTAATCTTTTCAGCGTTTTCATCTGCCTTGAACTTATCTGTTACTCTTGTTAATACTTCCCCCTGAGTTGAGTTTTCATTTTCTGCAAAGGTAAACCCTGGTATTATCAGAGTTAGTACAAGTAATAATGCTAAAAACCTATTCATTTTCTTCAAATCGCTTCCTCCTTTTAATTTTATTTAATCATTCATTTGAAAAATGATTAATTCAAAGTGATTCTGAATTACTATGGATGGTTATTTTGGAATCATTGGATTTACTAAGACCACATCTTCAAATGTGTATAATAAATTCTTATCAACATCATAAATTCTGATAGTTACCTTATCTGTTATGGTTCTTGGGTTGAAGAAAAAGGATTCTGTAGACCATGTACCTAAATCAAATATAGAAGTATTTTCATGTTTTCCTCCAGATAACTGATACACCACATCATATTTTGTAGCATTTGATATATTTTCAACCACTACATTGATCTCAATTAAGGCTGGAAAAAAATTAGGTGATGAATTACGAACCTCTACTATTACTTTTGGTTCTTCAACTGGATTTATAGGCCCTTCTTTCTCTACCAAGGCACTCATACAAGTATTCAGTTTGGTTAATACCATATTAACTTCTTCCTGAGTAGCTTCATCATTGTCATTTATCTCTATAGCCTCTTGTAACACCTCTGCAAATGGTCTCCAAGATTCCTCGGTATAATCTTCTTCTTTCTTTGTTATAGCTTCTGCTATAGATGCTGTTAATGCAGTTTTATCTACTACTGGATCTGAGTCCTCCATCATTATATTTATTCTTCCTTCTGCTATTTTTCTTATTGGCTTATTTCCTTCAATCTTAAACTCTACTTCAATTTGGAGCTCTCTTCCAACTACCTGTTCTGGTATTTTCCATGTTGCAAAATATACTCCTTCCATCTCTTCCATTTCCATTTTATACTTATTAAACTCTTCATCAGCCATTCTGTTTATATTCCTATCCATTGAATTTTCATATGGAAGTAATACTCTGAACCAACCTTCTCCACCTTCCGGTGCATTAAATCTGACTTCTAATATGTCCCCAGCTTTAAGGAATATATCTTGGTCTGGTAGGATGTTTGTAATGAATGGTTCTACTGGATTTTCTTTTATTTCTAATCCTTCTATTGCTACATTTAAATTTTCTAATGCTTGATCTACCTCACTTTGAGTAGCTTCTAAATCATCTATAACTTCTATAGCAGCTTCTAGTACTATTTCAAGTTCTTCCCATGTTTCTATTGTATAATCTTCTTTATTCATTCTTTCTGCCCTATCCACTGCATCTATTAATTCTGATTTATTTACTATTGGTTCTGGATTTAACAGTTCTTCTATCAATTCATCCATTTTATCATTTAATTCATATAGTGCATCATTAACTTCCCTTTGAGTAGCTTCTGGATTATCTCTTACTTGTATTGCTACTTCTAGAGACTCTATAAATGGTCTCCATGTTTCTAGAGTATAGTCCTCCTCATTTTTTTCTTCTGCTATATATATAGCAACTATTAACCCTGATTTATCTGCCTCTTCAGGCTCAAAATCTAG
Source organism: Tissierella pigra (assembly GCF_018917845.1). Lineage (NCBI taxonomy): Bacteria > Bacillati > Bacillota > Tissierellia > Tissierellales > Tissierellaceae > Tissierella > Tissierella pigra. The sequence continues at coordinate 1,759,118 of NZ_JAHLPJ010000001.1, read as the reverse complement.
ATTTCCCCCTTCTATTTTTACCAATTTCTTCATTCTAGCATTTAATTCTGATAATGCTTGATTAATTTCTCTTTGTGTAGCTTCATTATCTTCATTTATTTCTATAGCCATATCTAAAGCCACTTCAAATAGTTTCCAAGATTCCTCGGTATAATCTTCTTCATTCTTTCTTCTAGCTTCAGCTATTGCTTCTGCCAACTTTCTTTTGTTTACTTCTAGTTTCACTGTGTTATCTTCTTGAATCTTTATTGTATAAGTAGTAGTTCTCCCACCAGCTTTTATGGTCAAAACTTGTCTTTCTGCTGGCTCCCTACTATCAAATCCTGTTATATTAGATTTTGTTACTCTCTCTATTTCTCTGCTACCATCACTATATATTCCCTCTATAACTAAACCTGTAATATCCAACTCATCATCTACTGTATAAACCAGCTTATCAGGTAATGATTTAACCGAAATTCTGTTTAATGTTACTGGATCTGGTCTTGTAGGCAGCTTTGTGGTGGTGGACTTTTTGGTGGATACTATAGTTGGATTAGATTCTTCTAACTTTCCATTTACTACCTTATACTCTACATTAGTTTTTAATGTTGATCCATTAGCCTTAATTTGAGTTCCTGACTTAATTGATTTTATAGTACCTTTCAAATCTACAATCACATCTACACCAACTATACTAAGGCTATCAATTGATGTATCCTTTGCTGATATAATACTTGCTTTATCCCTCACTTCAACCTTCTTTATATAACTACCTTTAGTAAGCTCCAATCTTGCCTGTTTTACAGTTTTGACCTCTTCTACTGTTGTATTAGAAAGAACTACATTTACTAACCCTTGTTTTTTATCTATAGATACAGAATTTAATTTAGAATTATTAATGCTTAGACTATTTACCCCTCCTCCATTAACAATCACTTTACCCTTTACTACTACATTATCAAGAATTGTATTGCCTTCCCCTATACCTTCTGTTAAGTATAAATTACCTCCGATTACTATATCCTTCAACATTACATCTTTTGTATTTACTATAAGGTTTGTCTTTATATTTTTATTTATAATCCCAGATGTATTAACTATCTCACCTGAAATGTTACATAACATCTTAACCACTTCAGCTCTTGTAATTTCTGCATTTGCTCTAAAAGTTCCATCTGGATAACCATTTATATATCCATTTTTCTTTAACCCTCCGACAACACCTTTAAGTTCTTCAGGTAAAGTTAAACTATCTGTAAATTTAGATGCTTCAAGCTTGTCCTCCTCTATTCCAAAAATAACACCAATTATTCTGGCAACCTCTCCCCTAGTAATGTTCTCATTAGCATTTAATGATGTTCCTGGAAGTATATAATTAGCATTCACTCCCTTTCGTACCTCATCATAATACCAATCTGTAGGACTTAAATCATTAAAGTTAACCTCAGATTTTTGAGTAAAACCCATTATACCATTAACAACCTTGTAAAATTCAGATTTACTTATATTGTTAGTAGGTCTAAAAGTTCCATCTGGATAACCTGAAAGAATTCCCTTATCCTTCATGTAGTTGATTTCACGCTTCGCCCAATTGTCTTCATAATCTCCTCCTTGCCCCAATGCAACTATGCCTGTAGACATGAGGATGACTAAAGAAAAAATCAGCGATAATATTTTTTTCATACAAATACCCCTCCTTTAATAGTTATACTTGTCTCATTTATATGATAATACTTGATTTAAAGTAAAGTCTAGAAGCAAGTTATGACATATTTTACTGAGTGTAGATTATTGTCTACACCCCTGCATCCATTCAAAAAAGGAGCTTTAGTATGTTTACTTTAGATTAACATTAAGTTAAATAAGTATACAATAACCTTAATAATTTGTTACTCTATAAATATATCTGTCATATTTAAGAAGAATTTTTTTAATGGTTTACAAAATATCTCTTTATATACTTATTTCTACAATTTAATAAATATATTTTTATATTCATAGACAAAGATATATCTACTGTAAGTGTCTTATTCTCTCAATTAGTAGCAAAATAATCTTCTGATATTCTTTTCTTTTATTTAAGATTTCATGACCGATTTTTGAATATTTTGTAAATTTATATTCTATTAATGAAGCCATTTATGTATTTATTTAATTCTATCTATAAATCCTACATATCCTCATTTACAAAAATAAAAACCCAAGGATTTAATTTCTCTCCTTGGATTCCTAGAACCTCTATCTATAATTTAATTCTTACGATATTAATAAAATACTGCACAGTTCCTTTCTGAATAATACGGTATTAAAATTGTTTTATACATTTATTTATATTTACATATTTTATTACTATAATTCTATAATAATTTACCTCTGGGCCTGTAATTTTTTCATAGTTATAATATTACTAATAATAGTTGTTGTTCCAGCAATTAAAGTGCCTAATCCCCATATTTGCTTTTTCATTAATAGTCCAATAATTCCACCTACTATAAGTATCGTTCCAATACCTAATCCCACTAAACAACCCTTATATTGAATTTCAAAGGATACCTTAGGTATTTCTCCTGTTCTTTCCATTGCTTTTTCTGTTCTAGCTAGTGCTTTTCTTGTTATGTGCAAAAGCTTTTCATTAATATTATTCATTTGTATCCTCCATAATATATGAATGTCTTTTTAAAATTTGTTCAATAAGCTTATCACTTACAATGTCAACTCCAAGATGTTTCATTAACATTTGTAAGAACTTTAGTCTACTTAATGTTTCAGAAATATTACGATTAAATAAAATTGGATTTATCCAAATATTAATAAGTAACATAAATATCTCAGCACATTCATTTGGAAACTCCGTATTAATGGAACCATCCTCTATTCCTTCTTGTATTATTTCACTTAAAATGGGTGCATCACCGTTAATACCTGTTTTAATACCCAAAACTACAAATTGGGGATTTTTTATTTGACCTATTAGTACATTATCTAAATAATGTGCCTTTTCATCAGACATAGTAGCTTCTAGTATATGTACAAGCTTTTCTCTGCCGTTATTAGCTTTTGTATATTTTATTAATTTTTTTAACATCTGATTCGAATAACTAAATTGCTTTTTAGTTATTGCATCTAAAATTTCTTCTTTGGATTTAAAGTGATGATAAATTGCACCTTTCGACATTTTTAGCTCATTAATAATATCCTGTATACTTGTTTTATCAAATCCTTTTTCGATAAATAATCTTTCTGAAACAGATAATATTTTTTCGATTGTTTGTTCTGGATCTTTATTTCTAGACATTTAATCACTCCTTACATACCGACCGTCAGTATGTATAGGTTATAATATTAATTATTAAATGTCAAGAATATTTTCTTCAATTTATTATTAGTTTAATTAATTATGTTTTTAATACCGTAAAATTATTTTTGAATAATACGATATTTCAATAAAATATTTAATTTTAGCATTCTTTACATTCAATATGAAATTCATATTTTTGCCATAATTCAAAGTCTTTTATTTCCTTTACTTGTTTGTATAATTCTTATTTACAGTAATACTCTGCTTCTTCCGCTATAGTTGTTATTCGGTTTTTAATCATATTCCTTCATCTTTCTTAAATTTATTTATTAATAAATTAACACTTTACTACTATCCCTCATATTCTATTGTAAGAGTATTTAATATAAACTAGATCGGAGGTGTTTTTATGGGTGGCTTATTTGGTGGCAGAAGAGGATGTGAAGATGAATGCGGTATGGATACTTCTTTATTATTCTTCTTTTTACTTTTAGTAGTTATTTTCTGTAGCTGTGATTCCTTCTAACTTAGAATAATTGAGTCGGGGTTTATCCCCGATTCTTTTTATCTCTATAAAGATTCATTCGTTTTTGTAACTTTCTTTATATACAGTCCTCTTCCTTGGTTCCTATCTTACTAAACATACATTTTATCCAGTGAAGTTGCAAGTAATCGTTTATAACTAAATCTAGCTCCTTACTTCTTTTAATTTTTCTATATATACTAGGCATTTCAGCTACTGTAAGGGATGGATAATTTTTTTAGCTCTACTAAGTAAACAATTCCAATTAAAGTAGCTGGGTTTGCAAATAGTTTGCAATTTAAAATAATCCATGCTATAATGTTGATTAATAAGAAGAGCAAAGCCCTTTGTAATCTTGATATATACTTGATTACAAGAATGACTAAATATTTTCGGGATGTGGCGCAGTTTGGTAGCGTACAAGTCTGGGGGACTTGGGGTCGCAGGTTCAAATCCTGTCATCCCGACTTTTCTATCTTAGGGTATAGGCTGATAATATTGAAAAGTAGCCATTCTTTATTATGTTAAATTGATATGTTTAGGTACAACTTGCTGTGTTTGAACTAAATGGCACAGAAATTGACACTGAGATTAATGATATACATCATTGAAATAAGAACCTTTTTAGGTTCTAGTGTTGCATCAAAATAAAAAATACCAGTTGACATGGTAAAATTTGATTAATGAAAAAAAGAGCCTCATTTGGTTTAATGGAATTATCGAGAAACCATACACCAAGGAGGTTCTTTTTCATGTATATAAATAATAATAAAATATTTTTTGATAAAATAACACAAGTAATTAATGGTAATATACTAAATATGCTTGTCAAAAAATATAATACAGATTACAGGACGCAGCATTTTGATACTTCTTCACACCTACTTGCAATGCTTTTCTTTCAGTTAAAGGGTTTAAATAGTTTGAGGGAACTGCAAACTAATATCTCAAATAATAATAAATTAAGAAAAATGATTAATGTACCAAGTGTTTCCCAATTTTCAAGAAAGAATGCTAACAGGGATTATAGGGTTTTCGAGGAACTTTACTATCATATAGTAAACAAGGCTACAAAAATGTTTGGTCTTCAGCGTATCAATAAGGATCTTCCAATAATTAAAATTATAGACTCTACTATGATAGATTTGCCTTTCAATTTTGTTAAAGAATTTCGTTATGATAATAAACAGAAACGTTCGGCAGTTAAAGTAAGTACTCTTTTTAATGGCGATTTCCCTGAAAAGATACACATAGTATCAGGAAAAGTAAATGATAGAAAATGTATAGATGACATGATTAATAATAAGGATGCTATATATCTATTTGATAGAGGATATTCTGATTATAAATGGTATGATAAATTAACTGATGATAAATATAAATTTATAACAAGGCAGGTATCTAATGCCTGTGTTGAAGAAATCAAAAGCACCTATGTGGAAAATGATTTAATATTTGATTATGAAATTACAATGGGAACTGAATATAGTAAGAATAAAACCGAGCACACATATAGGGAAATCCTAACTTTTGATGAAAACGAGGAAGAATTTAGACTTGTAACAAATATATTTGATATACCAGCAGAAGGAATAATAGCTTTATATAAGAAACGTTGGAAAATAGAGTTGTTCTTTAAGTGGATTAAACAAAATCTTAAAATAAAGAAGTGTATCGGGTATTCTGAAAATGCTATAAAGATCCAAATATATACTGCCTTGATAATGTATATGCTGTTATATATTTTTAAGATGAAAATAAACTCTAAATTATCAATGCTAGTTCTTACAAGGATTATAAAAGTAAATATATTAGAGAATTTCAATGAAAGTATAGAATATTTATTGACGGGATAATACTTGGATAAAATTGGATGATTGTTAATTAGCCTTGTAGCACTTTTAGCTCCCTATATGGTAATATTAGACAATTATGTATTACACTGTAGAATTAGGAATCCCTTGGATGTAATTTATATCATCCAAGGGATTCTCACTTTGTCAATATTTAATTGTTTCCTAAATGCAACACTAGAACCTTTTTAGGTTCTTATTTTTTATTTGGAACGATATTTTTTTAAAATAACGTATTCTAAATTAAATGGTCAAATTTAATCCAATGAATATTGTCAACGACAATCTAATTCTACATAAAAAAGTCATTTAAAAAGTGCAGAGAATTTATTTATTTAAAAGAGTATTTGTGATTTCTTTTCTAGAAGACATATACTCTTTTCTATCTTTTAATCTGTATGATTCTCCTTTAATATTAACTACCGTTGCGTGATGAAGTATTCTATCTAAAATAGCAGCCGCTATTGTATTATCTGAAAATACTTCACCCCACTGTGAAAATGACTTATTTGAAGTAAATACAGTTGAACACTTTTCATATCTTTTAGCTATTAGTTGGAAGAATAGGTTAGCCCCTTGAATATCCATAGGAAGATACCCTATTTCATCTATTATCAATAGCTTGTACTTAGCGTAATGTTTGAGTTTCTTTTGAAGTTGGTTTTCAAAGTGTGCCTTATTTAGTTCTGATATTAAGTCCTGACAACTAATATAATATGTTAAATGCCTATTCTTAGCTGCTGTGATACCTAATCCTATAGCTAAATGGGTCTTACCAACTCCAGGTGGTCCTAAGAACACCACATTTTCAGCATTATGCACAAACCTTAATGTAGATAATTCTTCAACTAATCGTTTATCAACTGAAGGTTGAAATTCAAATTCAAAGTCTTCCAAGGTTTTTCTATATGGAAAACCTGCTACATTTACCTGTATTTCTGAAGCTCTTGTGTCTTTAAATTTAGTTTCTTGATCTAAAAGATAGTCTAGTATATCTACTATATTGGTTTCTTCTTTTAAGGCTATTTCCAAATAGTTATCTATTATTTCATTTATTTTTGTTAGTTTTAGCTTTTCTAAGTTATTTTTAATTCTCTCATAAGCTACATTACTCACTTTTTCCCTCCTCATAAATTTCATCATATGTTGATAAATCTCTATCTTCTACATCAAAAGAGGGATTAACATTTGTTTTAATCAATGTATTTTTACCATATCTTTTTGGAGATACTATACCTATAGATTCATAATGCTCTTTTAAGACTATTAGTTTATTCCTATCAAAGCATGTGCTATGAGTTGATATTAATGAGCTATTATGATAAATTTTAACTAAGTTGTCTGTAGAGAATACTGAAACTTCTTTTCCTATATATTCTGGTGGGACAGAATATTTATTACCCTTAAAGGAAATCAAGCAGTCTTTCTCTACTTTTCTTTTTTCTTCAATACTTAAAACATATTCTCGATCGAATTTATTTAACTTTTCTTTTTGCAGCATTTCATAAGGAATTTTATTTGTAGTTCCGTGGACCTTTCTATTTATCTTTTCACACCAGGAGAGAGCTTCATTATTTAAATCTATTAGGTTAACAAATTTAATACCAGTAAAGAAGTTATCCCTTACATATCTGACTGTTCTTTCAATTTTACCCTTAGTCTGGCCTCGGTAAGGCCTACATAGTATAGGTTTTATTCCGTAAAATCCTGCAAAGTCCTCAAATAATGGATTTAACTTAGAATCTTCTTGCTTTATCATTCTTTTTACAACAACTTGCTTCATGTTGTCATAGAGTATATGCTCTGGATATCCATTAAAATATCTAAAAGCATTATTATGACATCTTATTAGAGTTTCTGTGCTCATCTCTGTAACAAATTCTATATATCGCATTCTCGAGTACCCTAAAATCATTAAAAAACAATACAGTTTATGTTCTCTTCCTAGTTCATCCATGAATGTTCCAAAATGAGCCCAATCAACTTGACCCTGTTTCCCAGGTAAAGTTTCGAATCTGACTGTAGCTTTTGTATTTAGCTCTTTCTTTTTAGTTCTAACATAGTTTTTAACTATACCAATTTTACCATCAAACCCTTGATCAGTTATTATTTCTAATATCCTTACAGCACTATATGGGGCTTCCTCTAGTAACTCATCTATCATAGGTTTAAAGTCATCTAACTTAGAAGGTTTATCTTTAGTTAATGTATATTTTGGCGTCTCAATAGCTGCTGCATACTTTTTAGCTGTTCTCCAATTGATATTATATTTTCTTGATATTTCTGAAATGGATAGCCCCTTAAGATAATCATTTCTTATATCCATCCAAAGTTCTCCTTTCATATTCACACCACCTATTATTTTTTATTCTTTAGGTAGTGTTCCCTCTTTGATTAAGAACTCTGTACTTTTTGATTACCTTTTATCTGTATTTTATCATTGTCCTTTACAATATTTCTTACAAAATAAAAAAGTAAGGTCCGTAATGGAACCGAGCAATATGTTTATTTATAAAAATCCATTACGGACCCTATAAAATAAAAACATATTTTTTCGAAACCTATTTACGAACCTTACATTTATATTATGTGATTTATTTTCTATTTTATGCCTGGGAAATTATGGAAAATAAATAAAAAAGATCCTAGATTTTACTCTAAAGTATCCCTAAGTTAATTATATATTTCATATTACAAAGCTCTATCCAACTATTCTTTCCTAATCTAATTCTATTAACGATACATCTATAACTTTTTTTAATACACTAATTATATGATTTCTTTCATTTTCTATAAACCTCATAACATCTAAAGAATATAATAAATCCTTAGATATAAGCAACAAACTCCCCATCATTACCTACCACCTCTTATATAAGATTTACTTATATATTTCTACATTTATTTTAAAATTCCTTCAAAACATAAAGAAAAGACTAGAGATTTGTGTGTCTACTTCAATAATTTCTTTAATTCCTTTTCTACCTAAACTTCTTAGATTAATTCTAAATATTCCCCTTATCTATAGTAAAAAATAAAGTGAATAAACATCTTTCAAAAAAATGTGCTTGATTCATGTTATATGCTCTAGCACTTTATTTTTACATTTTAATTTAGTTCTATTAATTAACGTGTCTTTTTAATGATTTTTCAATCTGCTGTTACTCCATCTATAACTATCCATTTATTTTTTCACTATATTTAATATTCACTAAATTTTCCACCTTTTTTCTTCATATCACCACCTACCTTATATTTTTTGTAAACTTATATTAGCGTAACAGGTTAAATAAATCTACCATAGAATAGGAGTATGATAATTGAACAATAAAGCTGCAATCAAAAAACTGGTTAAAGAAATTGAAATAACTAGAATTAAACTTCATGATTTAATATCTGAGAAGAAATATAATCTTCTTGATTCTGAGGTAATCAAACTAAGTCAATTACTGGATAAGCTCTTGTCCGAGTATGAAGATTTAAAATAAACAAATAATTAATTAACTATATTTAACCTGTTGCGCTTATTTTTTAAGCAAGTTCTTGCATGAAAAAAGAGCCTATTGGCTCTATTATTCTTTCTGTTCTAATAATTCATTTGTACATAGAAAAGAAACCTGATTTTAGGTTTCTTTTAAAATATAAATTATCTTTGAATCTTGTTAGCTATAAATAATAATATACAAGCTCCAACTACAGACACTATTACACTCCATAAATTTAACCCCGTAACACCTGATGCTCCTATTAATCTAAATACAAAACCTCCTATAAAAGCACCTATAATACCAACTATAATATTTGCAATAGCACCCATTTGTGAATTTTTACCCATTATCATACTTGCTATCCAACCAGATAGTGCTCCTAATATTATCCATGCAATATATCCCATAGTGTCAACTCCCCTACTGTTTATTTTAATTATCTTGTATTTAAAATACCCTATATACAATTAAAATAAACAGTACTATTATTTTATCTGTCTTACTAACCTAACTCTATATATTGTTTATATAGTTATTAGATTGTTCTACTATGTCTATTATATTTTACAAAATAAAAAGGACCTTACTGGTCCTTTTCTGCTGTTTTTAACCTTACTTTTATTAATTATTATATAATTATACAGATCAATCCACCACTGCCGTCATTAATTATTCTCTCAAGGGCCCTTCTAAGTTTTTGTCTTGCATCCTCTGGCATTGTACTAAGCTTTCCTTGAAGTTGTTCATTTACTAAATCATATAATGATTTACCGAATAAATTTAACTGCCAAATATTTGAAGGGTCTCCTTCAACTTCTGATAGTAGATAGTTAATAAGTTCTTCAGATTGCTTTTCTGTACCTATTAGCGGAGATACTTCTGTAGCTATGTCTGCCCTCAATACATGAAGTGATGGAGCCTTTGCCTTTAATTTTACTCCATATCTATTTCCTTGACGATAAACTTCTGGTTCTGCCAATTCCATTTCATCTAAACTAGGGCTAACTAATCCATATCCAATTTCTTTAGCTTCAATTAATGCTTTTTCAATTTTATCATATTTTTTCTTAGTATCTGCTAGTTTTGAAATCAGACCTAATAGTTGATAGTCTCCTTCTATTGAATATCCTGTCATATCATTTAACACACTATAGAACAACCCATCATCAACTATTATTTCAGAGTGTACAACCCCTTCTCCCAATTTAATTTCAGATAGATTTACGTTTTTCACTATATCCAAATCCTTTAAAGGATTTAAAAAACTTGAAACCTCGTTTAATTTATGAAGTCCTTCTATAGTTTCCTTTAAAGCATTTAATATATTTGATTTTATCCAATGTCTCTTTGGTAATCCTTCTATCCATTTTGGAAGATTTATAGTTACTTCTTTTACTGGGAACTCAAATAATAGTTTTTCAAATATCTTTTCAATATCTTGAGTATCCATATTTAAGCAATCTACAACTACTACTGATACCCCATACTTACCTTGTAAACTTTCCTTTAATGCCATTGTACTATCTAAATTAGGATGTTTCGAGTTTAGTACAATAACAAAAGGCTTTCCTAATTCTTTTAATTCTGATATAACTCTTTCTTCTGCCTTAATATAATTAGATCTGTCTATATCAGTTATGGAACCATCTGTTGTCACTACTAATCCAATGCTTGAATGATCGGCTATAACCTTTCTTGTACCTATTTCTGCTGCATCTTCAAAAGGGATTTCTTCATCATACCATGGTGTAGTTACCATTCTAGGAGCAAAGTTTTCCTCATGTCCCAAGGCACCACTAATTAAATATCCTACACAATCTACCATTCTTACCTTAAAATTTACATTTTCATTTAAAGTAAGTTCTACTGCCTCATTAGGCACAAACTTTGGTTCTGTAGTCATTATTGTTTTTCCAGACCCACTTAAAGGCAATTCGTCCTTAGCTCTTTCTTTTTTATGCTTATTATCGATATTAGGTAAAACCAATAATTCCATAAATCTCTTTATAAATGTGGATTTACCTGTCCTAACTGGACCCACAATACCTGCATAAATGTCTCCATCTGTTCGTTCTGAAATATCCTTGTATATATCAAATACTTCCACATCGTTCCCCCCTTATAAATATAATTATTAAAATACAAAACTTAACATTATATATATACGTTAGGAATTCAGAAATATTACAAGCTGATGAAAAAAACCTGCTCTCTCTTGAGCAGGTTACCATAAATTATTATTTTCCAAAACTATATTTTCCATTTCATGTTTTTTATCTCTAACCATCAAACTAGAAACTGAATTTTTCACATCTTTGCCTTCATATAATACACCGTAAAGTTCTTCAGCTATAGGCATATCTATATTATATTTTTTAGATAGGTCAAATGTAGATTTTGTTGTTTTTATACCTTCTACAACCATTCCAATTTCTTTTATAGCATCTTCTACTTTTATACCTTTTCCTATTAATATTCCTGCTCTTCTGTTTCTACTAAGCATACTAGTACAGGTTACTATTAAATCTCCTATACCTGCCAATCCTAAAAAAGTACTGGCTTGTGCACCCATTTTTTCTCCTAACCTAGCCATTTCATAAATTCCTCTAGTCATAAGTGCCGCCTTAGTATTGTCACCCCATCCCGAACCATCTGATATACCAGCACCTAAGGCAATTATATTCTTCAATGCTCCTCCTAGTTCTACTCCTATAACATCTGGATTAGTATATACTCGAAAACTAGGAGTTATAAATAGGTCTTGAACATATTGTGCCACTTCCTTACTTTTGGAAGCTGAAACCACTGTAGTAGGCATGTTCTTAGCCACTTCCTCTGCATGAGAAGGCCCTGATAGTACAGTGTATCTACTATTTGGTACTATTTCTTCAACAATTTCTGATATTCTAAGTAAGCTTTGATTTTCAATACCTTTAGAAACATTAACTATTATTTGATCTTTTTTAATATATGATTTACAATTATTAAGCACTTCTCTAATTCCATGAGTTCCCACAGATAATACAATAGCATCTTTATTAAAATTAACCTTTTCCAAATCATTAGTTAATTTTAGATTAGATGGTAGTGTAATATCAGGAAGATATTTGTTGTTTATTCTAGTTTCATTCATATCCATAATTTGGTTTTCATCTCTTAACCACATATGAACATCATAACCTTTATTGGCTAGTAAAATTCCTAAAGCAGTCCCCCAGCTTCCACCACCTAAAACTCCAATTCTTTTACTCATTAAAAACACCTACCTATATGTTATTTCCTAATTTATTTTCTTCTCTATTACATAATCTGATTATATTCGCTTTATGTCTAAGTACTAAAAGGGTAGCAAGTATCCATACAGTAAAATAAAGAGTTTTATCCACTGTGTCTGAAGTCAGTACTATAAACAAAGGTGCAAGAACAGCTGCAGTAATAGAGCCTAGTGATACATATCTAGTAAATAAAATTACAATAGCTGCTCCTAACAAACATAATAGTCCTACCTTCCAGCTAAGGATTAATAGAACCCCAAAAGAAGTCGCAACTCCTTTTCCTCCTTTAAATTTAAGAAATATTGGAAAGTTATGCCCTAGAACAACAAAGAAACTTGCTAAAAGGCTTCCATTAAATCCTAATAATGCTTTTCCCAATAATACTGCTACTATACCCTTTAATATGTCTAAAACAAAGGTCAATACTCCCATTTTTTTACCCAAAACCCTAAGGGCATTAGTTGCTCCAGCATTGCCACTTCCATAGTTTCTTATATCTATGTTCTTTGACACTTTACCTAAAAAATATGCAGATGAAAAACATCCTATTAAATAAGGTAGTAATATAGACAAAAATATTTTCATTTTTATTCTCCCTTTTCTCTAAATTCAAATTGAATAGGTGTTCCTACAAACCCAAAATGGTTTCTTATTTGGTTTTCTAAATATCTAACATATGAAAAATGCATTAGTTCTGCATTCCTTACAAATATTACAAACTTAGGTGGTCTTACAGATACCTGAGTTCCATAGTAAATCCTTGTTCTCTTTCCTTTATCACTAGGTGGCTGATTCATAAGCACTGCTTCATTGATTATATCATTTAATACACCTGTACTAATTCTTAGATTATAATTGTTATTTACTACATTTATTAACTCCAATAATTTATCTACCCTCTGTCCTGTTAAGGCAGATATAAATACTATAGGTGCATATGCAATAAATCCTAATTCTTTTCTAATTTCTTTTTCAAACTCTAAATGTGTGTTAGTGTCTTTTTTTACTAAATCCCATTTATTGATTGCAATTATAATAGATTTTCCATTATCATGGGCATAGCCTGCTATTTTAGTATCTTGCTCTGTAATTCCTTCAGTAGCATCTATGACCAATATACATATGTCAGATCTATCTACTGCTGTTAAAGTCCTTATGACAGAATATCTTTCTATATCCTCATATATACTTCTCTTTCTTCTTAGGCCTGCTGTATCAATAAATACATATCTATGTTCATTATAATTAAAATAAGTATCTATTGCATCTCTAGTTGTACCTGGTATATTCGTCACGATTACCCTTTCTTCACCTAAAATATTATTAATTAAAGATGATTTACCTACATTGGGTTTACCTATTAAAGAAACTCTTATTAAATCCTCATCATAATCTGTGTCTCTATCTCCTGGGAAACTTTCTATTATTTCATCTAATAAATCTCCTATACCAAGTCCTTGCTCTCCAGATATAACTATAGGTTCTCCAAGACCTAGTTCATAAAACTCATATATTTCATCTGGAGTTTTTGGAGTATCTATTTTGTTACAAGCTACTATTACTTTTTTTCCTGATTTTCTAAGCATATTCCCTATTTCTCTATCTGTAGAAGTAAGTCCAGCTAATCCATCTACTACAAATAAGATAACATCAGCAGTATCTACTGCCATTTCTGCCTGCCTCTTTATATTGGACATTATTATTTCTTCATTTTCAGGTTCAAGTCCTCCAGTATCTATTACTGTAAAATATTTTCCTAACCATTCCCCTTCAGCATATATCCTATCTCTAGTTACTCCTGGAGTATCTTCTGTTATTGCAATTCTTTTTCCAACTATTTTATTGAATAAAGTTGATTTACCTACATTTGGTCTTCCTACTATACAAACAATGGCTCTATTCATCTGTTCATCCCTCAATTCTTTATTATATCTATTAAACTTTTTCCTTCTAATTTAGAAGGGATAATGGGAATATTCAATTTCCTTGATACTTCCACAAGGGTCAAATTGTCTAAGAATATTTCCTCGTCTCTTTTCAACATAGAACTTGGAATAATAATTCCATCAATATCTTTATAATCCTTTAGCTGAGAAACTAAATCTCCACCTGTTACAAGTCCAGATACAGTTATAGTTTCTCCAAAAAACTTATTAACTATTGGCACAACTATTATTTCTAATTCATTAAATTTCCTAATTATTTTATCCTTGATACCTTCTATAAAATTAAATGCTAAAGTTCCTGTAGCTATTATATATTTCTTCTTATTATTTATGGGTACCTTTATCTTATTCAGTTCTTTAACTATTTCATCCTCAAAGGATTTCATAAGCCCTACTCCATTTTCCAGCTGGGGAAATCCTTCATATTTATCATAACTAGGTAATTCTTTCTCTGTTGTTGCAAAGAATTCATCTGAAGCAAATACAAATCTAGTTCCTATTTCTTCTAAAAACTCTGATTGCTTATTAGATATAAATTCCAACAACTTTTCAGAGCCTTCTTTAGTAAATGGTTTTACATCATAAAGTCCATCTCTATACTTAGTTATACCCACAGGCACTACTGCTATACTTTCAACAGTTGGATATAAATTCTTTAAATCAGACAATGTTCTATTTAATTCTTCTCCATCATTTACTCCTGGGACTAAAACTATTTGACAATTCACTTCAAGGTTGGCCTCTTTGAACCTCTTTAGTATATCATATATCCTACCTGCATTCTTGTTATTCAACATCTTTATTCTAAGTTCAGGATTTGTAGTATGGACACTTACATTTATGGGACTTAATCTATACCGTATTATTCTGTCTATTTCATCATCACTCATATTAGTAAGAGTTATGAAATTACCTTGTAAAAATGATAATCTTGAATCATCATCTTTAAAATATAGGGTTTCTCTCATATTGGGCGGTAATTGATCTACAAAACAAAACATACATTTATTTCTACAGGATTTAGCCTTGTCTATTAAAGGATTAGTAAATATCAGACCTAAATCCTCATCAAAATCTTTTTCAATTTCCAATTCCCATATCTCACCATCTTTTTTTCCTATGGCAACTATAAGATAATCATCAGACACTAAGTATTTATAATCAATAATATCTTTTACAGGTATATCATTAATTGTTAGTAATATGTCTCCTGGTTCTATTTCTAATTCTTCGGCTATGCTACCCTCAGTAACTTCTTCTATAATATTTCTATCTTCCGAATAATTATTTAATTCGTAGTTATTTGATTCCAATTTTTACACCTCAATTATTTTTAAATCTATGCCTACTCTAATATAGTATAACAAATATGTAAAGAAAAGCCTACAGAATTATCTGTAGGCCTTATAATTAATATAATTTATATTTATCACATAATCTTTCTACTCTAGCTTTTATTTCATTTCTGTCTTTAGTTTCATCTAGTGCTAAAGTCATTATTTCAGCAATTTCTAACATATCCTCTTCTTTCATTCCACGAGTTGTCATTGCTGGAGTACCTATTCTTATTCCACTTGTTATAAATGGTGATTCTGGGTCAAATGGAATAGTATTTTTATTAGTTGCTATACCAATTTCATCTAAAAGTGCTTCTGCTTTTTTTCCTGTTAAACCTTTTGTTCTAACATCTATTAAAATTAAGTGATTATCTGTACCACCAGATACTAGTCTAAATCCATTTTTTATTAATCCTTCTGCTAACGCCTTAGCATTGTTAATAGTTTGTTGTTGGTAACCTTTAAAATCATCTTGTAAAGCTTCACCAAATGCAACTGCTTTAGCAGCTATAATATGCATTAATGGTCCACCTTGTATTCCAGGGAATATTGCCTTATCAATAGCTTTAGCATATTCTTCTTTACAAAGAATTGCACCACCTCTTGGCCCTCTTAAGGTTTTATGAGTTGTAGTAGTTACAAAATCTGCATAAGGAACTGGATTCGGATGTAAGCCTGCTGCAACAAGACCAGCTATATGAGCCATATCTACCATTAAATATGCTCCTACTTCATCTGCAATTTCTCTAAACTTCTTAAAGTCAATTTGTCTAGGATATGCACTAGCACCAGCTACAATCATCTTTGGCTTTTCTCTTAAAGCTATTTCCCTTACCTCTTCATAGTCTATTACTTCTGTTTCTTTATTTACTCCATAAGCTATAAAATTAAAATAAGTTCCTGAAATATTAACTGGGCTACCATGAGTTAGGTGACCACCTTGTGATAAATTCATACCTAATACTTTATCGCCAGGTTTTAATACAGCAAAATATACTCCTAAGTTAGCATTAGAGCCAGAATGTGGCTGCACATTGGCATGATCTGCACCAAATATTTCTTTTAATCTATCTATAGCAAGATTTTCAACCACATCTACTACTTCGCAACCGCCATAGTATCTCTTTGCTGGGTATCCTTCAGCATATTTGTTAGTTAAATAACTACCTGCTGCTTCCATTACCTGTGGTGTTACAAAGTTTTCTGAAGCTATAAGTTCAATATGTTTCTTTTGTCTATTTAGTTCCGTTTCAATAATGTTCATTACTTCAGGATCATACTTCGCTAAATTTGTGAAATCCATATCCTTATATCTCTCCTTATCTTTTATTTTTGTAATTAATTAATTATAAAATTATATTATGTTATAATATATATAATTAATTGTAAATTTAAAATATAACCATTTACATTATATATTTTTTTCACAAATTTTACAAGAACATTAATTAAAGAGGTGATAATATGGATGAAAGGGAAGAAGTTAAAAAGTTATTACTTTTAGCAACAATGGCGGGAAGAATAATGCTTAAAGCTGGAGCAGAAACCTATAGAGCAGAAGATACAATAATAAGGATTTGTAAGTCGAGAAAGGATATAAGATATGTAGATGCCTATGTAGTTCCAACTGGAATCTTTATATCTCTAGAATATAAAGGTGAATTATTATCTTATATAAAGAGAAACAAAACTATTTCCATAGACTTAAATAAAATTGATATGGTCAATGAATTTTCTCGTTCTTTTGTTAATTCTCAAATGTCTATAGATGATGGAATTAAAGAACTAAAGAGAATTAATAAAACAGATGCTTATAAATCAAAAACAAAATCTTTATTTGGCTCCTTAGGAGCAGCACTCTTTTGTGTTTTATTTGGCGGTACATTTTTAGACTTTATATCAAGTTTTATTGTCAGCTTAACTGTTTTAACTTTTATAAATAAAATTTCAAAACTTGAACTTACGTTTTTTGTCAATAATTTATTTGGGTCTATACTGGCAAGTGGTTTATCTTTTATTACAGTCATGGTAGGATTAGGTCAAAATCTTGATAAAGTTATAATTGGTTCTATAATGTGTCTAGTTCCCGGTGTGGCAATTACAAATGCTATTCGTGATACTATGTCTGGAGAATTTTTATCTGGTTTATCTAGAGGTATGGAAGCCGTATTCTCTGCTATTGCCATAGCTCTGGGAGTTGGAATCATTCTTAATTTTTATGCGAAAGGAGTTTTTTAATTGGTAATTATAAAACAGCTAATTATATCATTTTTCTCTACAATAGGCTTTTCCATATTATTTGGTTCTCCTACAAAGACTTTGGGATACAATGGTCTTACTGGAGCTATTGGATGGACAGTATATTTTATAACTGCAAATATATTCCATAGCAATGTAAGTGCTACGTTTTTAGGTGCCTTAACAGTTGGTCTATTAGGGGAGCTATTGGCAAGAAAATGTAAAAAGCCAGCAACCATATTTATTACCTCTGGAATAATTCCATTGGTTCCTGGTGCTGGCATGTATTATACTATGCTTGCAATAATAGAAAATGACTTTACTATGGCTGCCACTAAAGGGGTAGAAACCTTCTTTGTAGCCACAGCTATAGCTGTAGGAGTAATAATTTCATCAGCATTCTCTAGGTCAATAAAGAGAGTAAAACTAAAAGACTGAGTTTATTTAGAATATTTAACCATTATATCAACTAATTTATCTAAGGCCTCTTCTTCGTTTACTCCTTGTAAATATCCTTTTAAACAATCTTTCATATAATTCTCTAATATTAATCCACCTACACTGTTTAAAGCTGCCCTAGCTGCAGCTATTTGGATTAATATATCACCACAAAACTTTTCTTCATTTACCATTTTTTGTATGCCCTTTATTTGTCCTTCAACCCTTCTTAACCTTTTGATGACAGCATCCTTATCTCCCAACAATTACACTCCTTTAATTAAATAATCCTTGTCATTTTTATAATATTTTCCTCTTTTTTGCCAACCTTTTTATCTATAAATTTGACTACTAAATAACCAAAAGCTAAAAATATCAAACCTATAAAAAAACTTAATGGTTCATAACTAGATATAGACATATTCTTTAAAATCTTCATGCTCAATGATATTCCTATAATAAGAAATGCAAATGGAATCATATATATAATCATAGTATATTTCAATATATTTTTTGTTTCTCCCTGTATCTCTACAAAGTCTCCTACCTCAGCATTTATATTATTAGGTAAAATCACTACATGACTTGGAACATTACATCCACCACCACAGCCTTTACAATTTTCTCCACAGCCTGAAATTCTTCTGACTTCTACTTCTGCTTCTCCATTTAACACCTTTCTTACTAATCCAACTTGATCCATATCTACACCTCCATACTCCTATATTATATCATAGTAGAATATGAAATGTTATATATTCTGATTCTTAGTAGTTTGAATATGAACCTCTTGAAGTTGCTTATGAGAAACTACAGTAGGTGCATTAGTCATTAAACAAGTAGCTGATTGAGTCTTAGGAAATGCTACAACATCTCGAATATTAGATGTATTTGATAAAAGCATAATAAGCCTATCAAAACCATAAGCAATGCCTCCATGGGGTGGAGTACCATATTTAAATGCTTCTAATAAGAATCCAAACTTATCCCAAGCCTCTTCTTCTGTAAATCCTAAGGCACTAAACATTTTCTTTTGTAAAGTAGAATTATTAATTCTAATACTTCCACCACCCATTTCATCTCCATTAATAACTATATCATAAGCTTTAGCCCTTACTTTTTCAGGATGAGATTCTAAAAGTTCTATATCTTCCTCCATTGGGTGAGTAAAAGGATGATGTTTAGCCACATATCTATTTTCTTCTTCATCAAATTCAAATAGTGGGAACTCTGTAACCCAGACTAATTTCATATCATTAGGATCAATTATATTTAGTCTTTTTGCCACTTCGTTTCTCAAATTACCTAAACTATCAAATACAATTGATTTTTTGTCTGCTACAAAGAGAATTAAATCTCCTTTTTCCCCTTCCATTCTTTCTATAATGTTTGTGAACTCTTCTTCACTAAAGAACTTAGCAATAGGAGAAGTCACTCCTTCTTCAGTTATTTTAATCCATGCTAATCCTTTTGCACCGTAGGTTTTTGCATAGTCTTCTAAAGCAGTTATATCCTTCCTTGTAAACTTATCTCCATATCCTTTTACATTGATTCCTCTTACAGCACCGTTGTTTTCAATGGCTCCACTAAATACTTTAAATCCACAGTTCTTTACTAAGTCGGAAATATCCTTTAACTCAAATCCAAATCTTAAATCTGGCTTATCAACTCCATATCTTTCCATGGCTTCATTATAAGTTATTCTCTTAATAGGAAGATCTATTTCCACACCTTTTAATTCTTTGAATAATCTATATAACAATTGTTCATTTATAGAAATAATATCTTCTATATCTACAAAAGACATTTCAATATCTATTTGAGTAAATTCTGGTTGTCTATTGGCTCTTAAATCTTCGTCTCTAAAACATTTAACTATTTGGAAATATCTATCCATTCCTGCAACCATCAGAAGCTGTTTCATTAACTGTGGAGATTGAGGAAGTGCATAGAATTCTCCAGGATTTACCCTACTAGGCACTAAATAATCTCTTGCTCCTTCAGGCGTTGGCTTTGTAAGCATAGGTGTTTCTATTTCAATAAAGCTATTTTCATCTAAGAAGTCCCTTACTACTTTGGCTGTTTTAGCTCTTAGTTTTAATCTTTCCTGCATAGATGGTTTTCTTAAATCTAAATATCTATATTTTAGTCTCATAGATTCAGACACATTGTCGTCATCTTTAATATATATAGGTGTAGTTTCAGATTCATCTAGGATTTTAAGTTCATCTACTAAAACTTCCACTTCGCCAGTAGGTATTTCTTTATTAATGCTTTGTCTGATTCTTACTTTTCCTTTAATTGCTAATACGAATTCTGATCTGATTTTTTCAGCTTTATTAAATACTTCACTAGACACAGTATTATCAAATACAATTTGAGCAATTCCTGTAGTATCTCTTAAATCCATAAATATAATTGAACCTAAATTTCTTTCTCTTTGAACCCATCCCATTAACACTACTTCTTTACCGTCATGTTCTGGTCTTAGTTCTCCACACATAATGGTTCTTCTTAAATTTCCCATTTTTTCTCCCATATTATAACCTCCTCAAAAAAATATAAACCTCTCATCTCTGATATTCAGGGACGAGAGGTTATCTCGCGGTACCACCCTAATTAGGTTTTCCTCACTCGAAATTTTAACGCATTTCTGCGAATTAATCCTTACAGATTACTTACTCAAAGGTGTCTTCATTAAATATTAGTATCGGTTTTCACCTTCTACCGACTCTCTATAACTAAGAAATTTAATTACTCTTCCTTATCTTTGTAATAATTATATTTATTTTCATTAATTATAGACCAAAAAATAATTAGTGTCAAGAACTATTATAGTTTTAATCTAAAGTGGTAATAAATTCTTTATCATCACAGCTTATATGGTTTGCCAACCAATCTATGATTAGAACTTTCAATTCATTTAGATTCTCCTCAGAACTGTTTTCTATGGTCTTTTGATATATCCTATATATCTCTTCTATGAAATGATTATGTTTTTTTCTATGATTAAGAAATCCTTTATATGAGTTTTCCAGCATTAACATTTCTTCCTCATAAAAGTGATTATTTGCATAATTCATTAAAAATATAAATATTTTTTCAACAGTTTCTATATCAGATTCAGGTCCTAAATCAAAAATCTCTTTTGCCTTGTCAAAAATACTTTTATGCTGCTCATCAATTGTATCTATTCCCGTTTCAAGATCTTCAGTCCACCATAACATAAAGTCATCCCCTTTTATTAGTGATTTTCTAATATCTTTCTTTTATTTTCAATTAATTCATCAATTCTATTTAAATATTCCTTTAAATCTTTAAAATTTGGAACTCTCTCTATTCTATTTTCCTGTGGAAAATAAATCTTGGATACTGAACCCATACCTGCTGCCATTATAGTTTCTTTTTCTTCCATCATCATAATATTATATATGCAATCCATTTCTGGTTTACAATATCCTATATTTTCAAAGTTTCCTAATATTTGCTTCTGTCTATAAAGATAATAGGGTACTAGTCCCATTTTATCTGAAGCTTTTATGGTTTTATTTAACATCTCACTTAAAACATGCTGAGTTTCTATTGAATACTTATCCATAGTATCCTTAAACTTAGAACCTCTTTTTACTGAAAGAGTATGTATAGTAAGATTTTCTGGATCTAGCTCTTGAACTTCTTCTAATGTATGTTTCACT
This sequence comes from Tissierella pigra, assembly GCF_018917845.1. NCBI lineage: Bacteria > Bacillati > Bacillota > Tissierellia > Tissierellales > Tissierellaceae > Tissierella > Tissierella pigra. The sequence continues at coordinate 1,737,045 of NZ_JAHLPJ010000001.1, read as the reverse complement.
TCTCTAACTCCTTCGCCTGGCAACCCTATAATTAAGTCCATATTTATTATATTAAATCCGATTTCTTTTGCCAAGTTAAAAGTCTTTATAATATCATATGAATTATGATGTCTTCCTATAAGTTTTAATGTATTATCGTTCATGGTTTGAGGATTTATACTTATTCTACCAATATTATTTTTATTTAACATTTCCAAATACTCTTTAGTTATAGTATCAGGTCTACCTGCTTCCACAGTAATTTCCCTTATATTTTTCTCTCCAAATTCATTATATATAAATTGAATAATTCTTTCAAGTTCCATTGGGAAAATTGCCGTTGGTGTGCCGCCACCTATATATACTGTATTTATCTTTTTACCTTCCATTATGTTTTTTATACTCTTGATTTCATCCATTAGTTTTATGATATATTCTTCAATATAGTCTCTATATTTATCTATTGGTAATGCTGGAAAAGAACAGTATAAACATCGAGTAGGACAAAAAGGTATACTAACATAAAGACTATATCTATCTTTATCTAAAGGATAGATATAGCTTCTTTGTCTTTTTCCAATATCCAATGTAAGTTTAGCTTTCTTAATGTCTAGCTTATATTCCTTTGTCAATGTTTTTATTATTATATCTTCATCTATATTTTTATCTAATAGATCATGAATAATTTTTATTGGTCTTATTCCAGTTAAAATACCCCAAGGAGTTTCATTCTCAGATATATTTATTAATGTATTATATAAGGATTTTTTAATTCCAATTCTTATATATTTATCTAAAGTATCTCTATATATTTCTATTAGATTAATATCTTCAATTGATTGATTGGCTAAAATATTATCTATATATAATTTTGTTATGGCTTTTATCTCTTTATTGCTTTCATATAGTTCACTGATTATAAAGATTCCTTCACCTAAGTATTCTTCTTTATCTTCAATAAACTGTATTTCTTCTTTGGGAAAAAACACTTTAGTTAGTTCAGTTAATTCATACTTAACTTTATGACCCACTAGTAATACTTTTATCATTCAATCACCTTATTTAATAGAGTATATTAACGTAAAAAAGGATTGGATACTCTTTCCTTACCTATGGTAGATGGAGTTCCATGTCCTGGAAATACTTGAATTTCATCTGGATAAATCATTAACTTCTCTTTTATTGATTTGATTATGGATTCATAGTTCCCCCCAAATAAATCTGTTCTGCCAATAGAACCTGCGAATAATGTATCTCCAGTAATTATATTTTCTCCTATTTTTATACAAATACATCCCTCAGTATGGCCAGGAGTATGAATTACTTCTGCCTTTAAATCTCCAAATTCTATAATATCTCCATCTTTAAGCAATACATCTGGTTCAATTTCCACAGTCCCCATTGCCATTGATGTGGAAAGATTCTTATTCCCGTCTATTAACATTTCCCTATCGTCTTCATGTATCATAATTGTAGCTTCAAGGGCTTCCTTTAACTCCTTCACTCCTCCTATATGATCTCCGTGACCATGGGTGAGGATAATATGCTTTATACTCAAATCATTTCTTTTTATATATTCAACTAAATCGTCTGCATCTCCTCCAGGGTCTACTATTATTCCCTCTTTAGTAGTTTTAGAATATATGATATAACAGTTAGCAGCGTATACTCCTGCTGGTACTCTAGTTATTTCCAACTTAATCACTCCTAAAATGTTTTTTTGCTATCTAATAAAATTGTTACAGGTCCATCATTTATAAGACTTACCTTCATATCTGCTCCAAATATACCTTTTTCAGTTTTTACTCCATTATCTATGGCTTTTTGAATAAATTCTAAGTAATATTTTTCTGCTATATCTGGATGAGCAGAATCTATAAAGCTAGGTCTTTTTCCTTTTCTCACATCACCATAGAGGGTAAATTGTGACACTACTAATAATTCTCCTCCTATATCTAATAATGATAAGTTCATCTTATTATTTTCATCTTCAAATATGCGAAGACCCAATACCTTATCTATCATATAATCTAAATCCTTAGAATCATCTCCTTCTCCTATACCAAGTAATACGAGCAAACCCTTATCTATACTTCCCACAATTTCTCCATCTACTTTAACTGATGCTTCTGAAACTCTTTGTACTACTATTCTCATGTCTCTCCCTCTTTCTAAGCTGTAACTCTATATACATCTATTATATTTCTTATTTTCTTTATCTTTTTCATTAAATCCTTTAGTTCCTCAATATTTCTAATTTCGAGAGTCAGATTTATAAATACTATTTTATCCTTTGATGTTCTAGCGTTTAAAGATAAAACTCCCAAATCAGAATCCGTTATTTTCTGAGTAACTTCAGCTAAAAGCCCTGCCCTATCTGATGCTTTTATCTGAATTTCAGCTGGATAAGATGCTTTCTTTTGGAAGTTCCACTCAACCTCAATAAACCTTTCAGTCTCATCTGATGTTGTTATATTGGGGCAATCGGTTCTATGAACAGAAACACCTCTACCTCTAGTTATATATCCTACTACTTCATCTCCTGGCACTGGATTACAGCATTTAGAAAATCTTACTTTAATATTATCTAATCCTTTTACTTTAATACCTTGAGTATGTTTTTGAGCATTACTTTGAGTAGGCTGCTGTATCTTACTTTCTACAAATGCTTTCTCATCTTCTACTTTATAGTATTCATTATATTGGATTTTAAGCTTTGAAATAACCTGATTTAAAGTTATACTACCATATCCAACAGCAGCGTATAAATCATCTATTGAGTTTATACTTACCTTAGATGCAATATTTTTTATCCATTCATCTTTTAGTATTTCTGATGATTTATAACCTAATCTTTTAACCTCTTTTTCTAAAGCTTCTTTTCCTCTTATTATATTAAAGTCTTTTTCTTTAGCTTTAAACCATTGCCTAATTTTAGTTTTTGCTTGGGTACTTTTTACTATCTTAATCCAATCTCTACTAGGCCCATTACTATTAGGCGATGTAATAACTTCTACTATATTTCCATTTTTCAATTTATAATTTAAAGGAACAATCCTTCCATCTACTTTTGCTCCTACACATTTATTACCTACTTCAGTGTGAACTCTATAGGCAAAATCTATAGGAGTAGAGCCGTCTGGAAGGTTTATTACATCTCCTTTCGGAGTAAATATAAAAACCTCATCTGTAAAGAAATCGATTTTCAATGTTTCCATAAAATCTGTAGGATCATTTAAATCAGATTGCCACTCCATTAATTGTCTTAGCCATGTTAGTTTATCATCAAAGCTATCTGATTTATTTATTCCTTCTTTATATTTCCAGTGAGCAGCTATACCATATTCTGCTGTTCTGTGCATTTCCCAAGTACGAATTTGCACTTCAAATATTTCTCCCTTTAGACCAATTACTGTAGTATGAATTGATTGATACATATTTGGCTTAGGCATGGCAATATAGTCTTTAAATCTTCCTGGAAGCGGTTTCCATAGACTGTGTACTATACCTAAAACTTCATAACAATCTTTCATATCATCTACTATGATTCTTATGGCTGTTAAATCGAATATCTGCTCAAAAGCTTTACCTTGATGAACCATTTTTTTATATATACTATAAAAGTTCTTTGGTCTTCCGCTAATATCATATCTTATTTTAACTTCATCTAATTTTTTACTTAGGGTTTCTACAATTATTTTTACATAGGCTTCTCTTTCTTGTCTTCGCTTTGAAACTCTGTCAACTAAATCATAATAATTTTCAGGGTCCAGATATCTAAGTGATAAATCCTCTAATTCCCATTTTATCTTTGAAATTCCTAATCTATGAGCCAATGGTGCATAGATTTCCAATGTTTCTAAAGCTTTTTCTTTTCTTTTCTCATCTCTCATATATTCTAAGGTTCTCATATTGTGAAGTCTATCTGCTAATTTAACTATAATAACTCGAATGTCCTTTGCCATGGCTAAAACCATTTTTCTCAAATTTTCAGCCTGACTCTCTTGCTTAGTCTTATAATTAAGTTTTTTTAGCTTTGTAACACCTTCTACTAAGTCAGCTATTTCTATACCAAATTCTTCAGCTACAACTTCATATGACCTATCAGTATCCTCTATAACGTCATGAAGCAGACCTGCTATTATTGTATCTGTATCCATATTTAAATCTGCCAGTATTACTGCCACATTGAAAGGATGTATAAAAAAGTTCTCACCTGAATTTCTTACCTGCCCTTCATGGGCAGATTGTGCAAAGTTATAAGCCTTAACTATAAGGCTTAAATCAGCCTGTGGATTATACTGTTCAATTTTTAAGAGTAAGTTTTCTAACATTAGATTCACCTTCTTTACGTAAAATGAATTTTTACAACAATATTAAAGTTTAATTACTTATAATTACCCAGTTTTTAGGGATTATATTTGTTTTAATCATTATTTTAATATAAATAAATTATTAACTAATCCTATAGCTTTGAATTGTGATCTGTATATTGGTCTTTCCATTATATTCATTAATTGAAGGATAGTATAATATATCTATATTTATATTATTATCTATACCCTTGTATATATTTTCAAGTTGAGTTCTTCCATATCTAGTAACTATTAAATCTTCAAAATCATCTATATCTCCAAAATAAATGGCTTCTACAACAGACTTATTTTTGTTTTCTAGTATTAGTTTTAAGACATTCTTATTGACACCTAATCTAAATCCCCGATTTATTTTCAAATCCTTTTCACCAAATATAGGTTTATTATTGCCCTTTCCAAAGGGTTCTAAAAGCTTCAGTTCATTAATTAATGCAAAATTAATATATTCTAGGGGAAGGTGCATATCGATATATACCTTAGGTATCAAATCTTCCTCTGTTAATTTTATATTATGATTTAATTTCTCCCTAAGAATATGAATGTTTTCATACTCTAAAGATAGACCTGCTGCCATAGGATGTCCACCAAATCTCGATAATAGTTCTTTACATTCTGATAGTTCTTCAAACATATTATATCCTTCTATGGACCTTCCAGAGCCTTTTACTCCTTCTTTTCCATTGGTTAAAACTATTGTAGGCCTATTATATCTATCTTTAATCCTTCCTGCAATTATACCTGCTATGCTTTCATGGACTTTTGGTTCATAAATAACTAAAACCTTATTATCCTTTAAGTTAGAGTATTCAATTGTATTAACGATTCTTTCTACACCTTCTATGGTCATTTGCTTTCTTTCTTCATTTATTTCTCGAAGTTCCTTAGCCAATGTATGTGCAAGTTCTTCCTCTTCACATAAAAGTAATTCTAAAGATTTTAGCGCTGAATCTAATCTACCAGAGGCATTAATGCTAGGGCCAATTATAAATCCTATATGATAGATTCCAATTTCTTTATTTTCTATTCCTGATTCTTTTATTAAAGCTTTTAAACCAATATTTTTAGTCTCATTTATAAGTTCTAAACCTTTTTTGGCTATAATTCTGTTTTCATCAACTAAATCAACTACATCACAAACTGTTGCAATTGCAGTATATTCCAGTAAGTCATAAGTAGATTCCAAAGGGATATTGAATAAAAGATATAACTCTTGGATTAGTTTAAGCACAACTGCAGCACCGCAAAGCTTTTCAAAAGCATAATCACAATCTGGTTGCTTTGGATTTATTACTGCATCAGCCTCTAAGGTTAAATATACTTTTTCTCCTGACTCATCTATTATAAATGGTAAATCATGATGATCTGTAACTATTACAGTTAAACTCAATTCTTTAGCTAACTTTATCTGCTCTATAGCCGCTATGCCATTGTCACAGGTTATTATTGTATCTATACCTTGTTTCTTTGCTTCTCTTACAATTTCATTATTTATACCATAACCATCATCGATTCTATTTGGAATAACGTAGTCCACATTTCCGCCAAATTGTTTTATTACAGTATATAATAAATAAATAGAAATTACTCCATCTACATCATAATCTCCTACTATTCGGATGGCATCTTTATTTATTATTTTCTCTTTAATGATATTTGCACCCTTAGATAAATCCTTCATTGTCTTAGGGTTATGTAACTTATCTAAATTTGAGTATATAAAGCTATCAATTAGTCTATGGTCATTTACATCCCTATTAATTAATAATTTAGCCAAAAACTCAGATATTTTAAAATGAGCCGCTATTTTCTTATAGTCAGCTGACTTATTTCGTATAAACCATTTTTCCAACTATTTCACTCCAATAAATAAATTTAAAATATTTTTAATTATTATATAAATTCTATCATTTTATCTATGTTAATTCTAGTTATTATTATCTATTTCTTCATTTTTCGATAAAATATAACTTAACTATCTATTATAAAATAAAAACTGCTTATTTAGCAGTTTTTATTTTTCTATTTTTAAGTTTATACCAAATAGGAGATGCAATAAATATGGAGGAGTAAGTTCCTGTTATAATACCTACTATTAAAGGTAAAGCTAATACTTTTATATCCTCAACTCCTATTATATATAATACAATAACAGCTATTAAGGTAGTAAGGGAAGTGTTAATTGTTCTTGTTAAAGATTTCTTTACACTATTATTTACTAGATTCTCTATAGATTCCTTTGGATAAAGTTTTGATTCTTCTCTTATTCTATCAAATATTACGATGGTATCATTAATAGAATATCCTAGAATTGTTAAAATTGCTGCTATAAATGAGCTATTCACTGGTATTCTAAATATAGAATAAACAGCAATCATAATTAACACATCATGTAATAAAGCAATAATTGCTGCTAATCCAAAATCAAATTCAAATCTCCATGATATATACATTAACATAAGTACAGTGGCTATTAATATAGATAATAAAGCTTTATTCCTTATTTCCTTCCCCATAAAAGGTCCGAATTTTTCTGATTGGAAGTCTTTGTTATTTATATCGTATTTTTCTGCAAGATTATTAACTATATCTGTTACAGTATTGTTCGAAAAGTCCAATGTACTTTTTATTATCAGTTGACTTTTGTTCTCTCCACCATGCAGAATACTTGCACTTTTATCATATTCATCTGTGATTTCTCTTACTTCATCTACTGGTATAAATTTTCCTGTGTTTATTTCTATTAATGTTCCACCTGTAAAATCTATTCCATAGTTAAAGCCTTTAACAAAGAACATAATAAGTCCTACAGCTATTATAACAATTGAACATACTGTAAAAATCTTTCTGTTTTTTATAATATTCATCTTTTCACCTCGCTATTAGCTCCATAAAGCTTAGTGTTCTTTCCACCTGTAACAGATACCATTAACTTTAGTAAATATTTAGAAATAATAACTGCTGTTAACATAGAAGCTATTATACCTATTATTAAAGTTACTCCAAAGCCCTTAATAGGTCCTATACCAAAATAGTATAATACTACTCCAGCTATTAATGTCGTTATATTTGAATCCATTACAGATGTAAGGGCTCTTCTAAATCCTGCATCTACAGCTGTTCTTAAAGTTTTCCCTACCTTTATCTCTTCTTTTATTCTTTCAAATATAATAACATTTGCATCTACTGCCATACCAATTGATAAAATTAAACCTGCTATTCCAGGAAGAGTTAATTTTACTTCCAGTGCTGACATAGTAAATACTGTTATTAATGTATATATAATTAGTCCAATGGAAGCTATCAAACCAGGTATCCTATATATAATTACCATAAATACCATAATTATAATAAGTGCAATACCTACTGCCTTTAAACTCTTTTCGTAAGCTTCTAGTCCCAAAGTTGGTCCTATAATAGATGTTTGCAACTCTTTCATCTCTACTGGCAATGCACCAGCTCTTATTAAAGCAGCTAGCTCACTAGCTTCCTCCAAAGTAAAACTACCTGTTATAACAGCTTTTCCATCTGTAATAGCTGTTCCCCCTTCTTCAGCACTTTGTACTGCTGGGTATGATATTATTTGGTCATCTAATACTATATAAATAATTCTATCTTCTATATTCTTTTCTAACGTAAGTCTTCCCGTAGCCTCAGCAAAATTCTTAGTACCTTCTTTATCTAATTCTAGACTTACAACAATCTCCTGTTGTCCTAACTGATTCTCATGATATTGCACCTCTGAGCCTACTACATTTTTACCTGTTAAAACTATATTTTTATTTGGATCAATAAATTGTAATTGTGCTGTTTTTCCAATTAATTCAATAGCTTTTTGCGGGTCATCTATACCTGCTAATTCTACCCTTATTCTATTGCTACCTTCAATTGTAATATTAGGTTCTGATACTCCTAAGCTATTTACTCTTTCATCGATAATTACCTTAGTTTGCTCCATGATTTTTTGGAGTTCTATTCCCTTTGCATTGGTTTGAGCTTCTAAAACTACATAAACTCCTCCTGCTAAATCCAATCCAAGATCTATGGCATCTTTAATTTTGGGTATTTCATATTTTCCAATTTTAATACCATTTAGGGATATAAATATACTTCCTATTACTATTGAAAATATAAGTACCAATAGTATAGTATTTTTAGATTTCATATTTTTCCTCCTAATTATCTAAATTTGCCAATATAGAAATAGCACACTCTATTCTTTTCTTCTCCATTTCACATCCTAAACTATAACTTTTTTTCAAATCATTATGTGCATGATATGAGTTGGCATGACATCCACCACTACAATAAAATCTAGCCCAACATTTTCTACACTCTTCTTTACTATATACATTTGCATTTTTAAATTTATCTCTTAAATCAGTATTCTTTACTCCTTCAAAAACATCACCGATTTTAAAATCCTCTTCGCCTACAAACTGATGACAAGGATATAAATCCCCTTCTGGAGTAACAGCCATATACTCAGAACCTGCACCACAACCTACAGCTCTTTTAATAATACAAGGCCCTTGATTTAAATCTATCATGAAATGAAAGAAATAAAAATCTTTATCATTTCTTTTTATATTAATATATTCCTTAGAGAATTCTTCATATTCCTTTAAAACAGACTCTAAGTGTTCTTCTCTTAAAGCATAATCCATTTCCTCTGGTGTTACAACAGGTTCTATTGATATTTTTTTAAATCCATTATTATAAAAATCTAAAGCATCCTTGGAAAAGTCAGTATTGTTGCTAGTAAAAGTTCCTCTAATATAATAATCCTTGTCTCCTCTTTTTTCCACCATTTTTTTAAACTTTGGAAGAATAATATCGTAGCTTCCCTCACCACTAATTGTTTTCCTCATATTATCATTGACATCTTTTCTTCCATCTAAACTAAGAACTACATTATCCATATTTTCATTGATAAAGTCAATTTTATCATCATCTAACAATATTCCATTAGTTGTAATTGTAAATCTAAAATTTTTGTTATATTCCTTCTCTAAACTTCTGCCATAATCTACTAAATCCTTAACTAATTCAAAATTCATAAGTGGTTCTCCTCCAAAGAAATCCACTTCTAAATTTCTTCTTGAACCTGAATTCTTAGCAAGATACTCTAATGCCTTTTTTCCTACTTCTAAAGACATCATGGATCTTTCACCTTTAAAGTTTCCTTGTGATGCAAAGCAATAGTTACATTTTAAATTACAATCATGAGCTACATGTAGACACATTGCCTTAACAATATTTGATTCATTATATTTAAAGTTTGATATATCTACATCATCAGATAATAGTAATCCTTCTTTAACCAATTCTTCTATTTCTTCATATACATCTTCTACAGCTTTAGCACCATAAACACTTTTAAATATTTCTATTATTTCATCTTTAGATTTTTCACCATAGAAATCTAAAATTTCATATACAATTTTGTCAACTACATGGACTGCACCAGTATTTACATCTAATACTATATATTTATTATTCAAAAAAAACTTATGCATCTTGGATGCTTTACTCATTAAACTTCCTCCCAATTATTATTTTACAAAATAAAAAGTAGTGGATAAACCACCACCTTTCATTTACTTATTTATTTTCACATTTTTGGTTTCCTACAGTGCAGGATGTTTTACAAGCTGACTGACAAGATGTTTGACACTCTCCACATCCACCTTTTGCTATGGTCTTCTTTAGGTTACTGCTTGATATAGTCTTTATGTATTTCATCTTAATCCCTCCCTGTGTATTTTTCTGCTATTTATTATATCATATTACTTTTTTTATTTAAAGTTCTTTTTATTTTTTATGACAAGTTTATTCCTATAATTCCTCCTATTACTCCCATGACAGATGATAATATTATTTTAGAAGCAGAGAATATGTCGAATACCAGTGGTTTTAAAAATATCATATTTAGTGCAATTAATATAATATAATAAGATATACCTACTAACCCCCCACTAATCCAACCTTTTTCTTTTACTTTCCCTGCTGTATAAATACTGCCTATTGTTATACTTATTAACATTGTTATAGTATTTAATAAAGGCATTTTTCCTTCACTCATGTTTGAATAAGTTAACAATACTGAGAAAAACAATATTAGAATACAAGTAACAATATAAGATAGCAATAACCCCTTTAATAAGTAAATACCTTTGTCTAAATTTTTGACTTTCATATTATCCCTCCTTATCTTTAGTTTAATCTATTTTAATAAAGAGGAATTTATTACATAAAAAAAGCTTCCTTAGAAATTTAGGAAGCTTTTTTGTTACTCTTTATCTTCTTCAGTTTTTACTTCTTCATTTTTGTTATCTTTTTCATTTTTACTAACTACTGAACCAACAGACCATCTAGTCATTTCAAGTCTTGTTTTTGATGCTCCTACTTCAATAGTTATAACATCTTCTTTAGCTTTAATAATCTTACCCTGAATTCCACCAATGGTAACTACTTCATCGCCTACTTTTAAAGCATTTCGCATTTCTCTTATTTGTTGTTCTTTTTTCTTTTGTGGTCTAATCATCATAAAATACAGTAAAGCAAAAAAACCTATTGGTATTATTAACCCTTGTAATTGTTGTGGCATATAAAAAATCCCTCCCTTTCTATATCTATTATACAATAAAAAATAAATATTTCATCTATTTTTTATCATTGTAACCATATTTTTCATAAAATTCATCTCTATATTCCAATAATCTATCCTGCCTTATTGCCTCTCTTATATTTTCCATTAGCTTTATTAAAAAATATAAATTATGAATAGTAGTGAGTCTAGAGCCCAAAATCTCATCAACATTAAATAGATGGCGAATATATGCCTTAGAATAGTTTCTACAAGTATAACAATCACACTCTGAGTCTAATTTAGTAAAATCCTTTGAATACTTTGCATTTCTAATAACTACCTTTCCTTGAGAGGTCATTGCAGTACCATTTCTAGCAATTCTTGTAGGTAATACACAGTCTGCCATGTCTATTCCTCTTATTACTGACTCAAATAAGTAATCTGGACTTCCAACACCCATGTTATACCTGGGTTTATCTTTAGGTAACAATGGAGTAGTAAAGTCTAACATTTCACACATCAATTCTTTTGGCTCTCCAACACTTAAACCACCTATGGCATATCCCGGAAAATCTAACTCTACTAATTCCTTTGCACTTTGTGCCCTTAAATCCTTATACATTCCACCTTGAACTATACCAAACAGACCTTGTTTATCCCAATTTTTATGATATTCTTTACATCTTTTAGCCCATCTAGTAGTTCTTTCCATTGAATGTTTAGCGTATTCATAAGTTGCTGGATAGGGAGTACATTCGTCAAAACACATCATAATATCTGAACCCAATGAATTTTGAATTTCTATTGATTTTTCTGGACTTATGAAATGTTTTGACCCATCTATATGAGATCTAAATTCTACGCCTTCTTCTTTTATTTTTCTTAAATCTCCTAAACTAAAAACTTGAAAACCACCACTATCTGTTAAAATTGGTCCGTCCCAATTCATAAATTTATGGAGTCCTCCTGCTTCTTCTACTAATTTATGTCCTGGCCTTAGATATAAATGGTAGGTATTACTCAAAATTATTTGTGCACCTAAATCCTTTACTTCTTCTGGTGTCATAGCTTTAACAGTTGCGCGAGTTCCCACTGGCATAAATATTGGAGTTTCTATAACTCCATGGGGTGTATATAATTTTCCAAGTCTTGCTTTTGAATCCTTTGCCTCTTTTATTAGTTCAAACTTTATAGCCATTATTTTCCTCCTATTACTTTATAAACATTGCATCTCCAAAACTAAAAAATCTATATTTTTCTTCTACAGCTATTTTATACGCATTAAGAATGTTTTCTTGAGTGGCCAATGCACTAACTAACATAAGTAATGTTGATTCTGGTAAGTGAAAATTTGTAATCAACTTATCTACGATTTTAAACTTATATCCTGGATAAATAAATATATCTGTCCATCCAGATGATTCAGTGATCTTTCCATCCTCGTTACTTACAGTCTCCAATGTCCTTGTAGAAGTAGTACCTACAGATATGATTTTTCCTCCCTTAGATTTAGTATTATTAATAATTGCAGCAGATTCTTCTGATATTTGATAATACTCTGAGTGCATATGATGTTCCAAAATATTGTCTACTTTTACTGGTCTAAAAGTTCCAAGACCTACATGTAAGGTTATATAAGCAATATTGATTCCCTTATTCTTAATATCTTCTAATAGTCTATTAGTAAAGTGTAGTCCAGCTGTAGGAGCTGCCGCTGAGCCTATATTTTTTGAATATACGGTCTGATACCTTTCCCTATCTTCCAGAACCTCTGTTATATATGGAGGTAAAGGCATTTCTCCTAGTTTATCTAATATTTCTTCAAATATGCCTTTATACTCAAATTTAATCAATCTAGTCCCATCTTCCTCTATTGATAAAATTGTACCTTTTAATATACCTTCCCCAAATTCTATTGTATGCCCAGGTCTAGCTTTTTTACCTGGCTTTACCAATACTTCCCAAATATCATTTTCCATTCTTTTAAGAAGCAATATCTCTATACTTTCTTCTTTGCTTGGTCTATTACCATAGAGTCTGGCAGGTATTACTCTTGTATCATTTAAAACCAGACAATCACCTTTACTTAAATAATCAATAATATCTTTAAAATGTTTATGTTCTATATTACCAGTTTCTTTATCTAATATTAATAACTTAGACTCCTCTCTATTTTCTAAAGGGTGCTGAGCAATTAACTCCTCTGGTAAAATAAAATTAAAATCCTCTCGCTTCATTTAATCATCCTTCTTTGTTATAATTATCCTTATTTTTACCTAATATCTATTCCTGTATAATAGTATTTGAGAATTTGTTCAAAAGAATATCCTAACTCTGCCATTTTTTTTGCCCCAAACTGACTCATACCTACTCCATGTCCAAAGCCTTTTCCTTCTATTATTAGTTCTGTAGTTGATGTAGATGTTAAAGTAGATTGGTTCTCACCTATATTTTCAATTCTATCTTTACTTATTCCTCGCGTTACACTACTTCTAGTTACTGTATTTTTTTCTTTATTGTCTAGGATATAAGCATTGTTAATATCTACAGTTTTTACACTATTCATATTACCATCTATTACATAAACTTTTTTATTTCCTGCACTAGTTCTACTACTAATTCCTCCATTCACGCTGAAAGAAGAACTTTTAAATTTACTTGCACCTATTAGATTTCTAAAATCTGCACCTGATATAATCTTTTCTCCACTAGTACCAATAATTTTCATTTTGTTTACTCTTCCAGCGGAAGTTTCCTCTACTATTTCTACTCCTTGAAATTCACCTATATTTATTCCAGATGATTTTAATTTATTATTTATTTCATTAAATCCAACACTAATTGTCCAGCTACTATAAGGTGAATCCTTGGAAAAATTATCTTCTACAGATTTAAGATAAGGAAAGTCTCCACCCCAGACACTGGCACTATCTTCTGTAACTCCGCTACTGGTGGAATGGTATATAGCATCTATCACTTCTCCATTATAATAGGCTAGTATACCTCTTGTTTCATCAACTACAGAATTTGTTATCGGGTTTTCATACTCAAATCCTGAATATACATGACAATGAGTTGTATCACAAAGATTAAACCCTTCGTTTTTATGTTTATTTATATTTTTAAGAGTATAACTTCTAGCTGCTACTGCTTGAGCTTTCAATGCTTCCCTATGAAAACTAACTGGCATTTCTGCTGGAACTAATCCATATAGATAATTCTCAAGTTCTACATGATTTATAACAAGTATTTCATTATTTTTACTTATTAATTTAATATAATCCCTATAACGGTCTTTTTCAACAGTTATTATAGAATCATTCAATGTATTGGATTTAATTAAAATACTACCGTCCTTCGGTAAATCAAATATAATATTATTCCTTGAATCCATTAAATAAATATTACCGTTATCTACTGTAGCAATTATATTGGTTTCCTGTATATCCATTAATATATAATCTTTATTTAAAGCATCTATTAAGGAAAATCCTGTACTACTGCTGAAATTAATATGGTTTTTTTGATTTGAGGGTTTTGTAAGTTTAATATCTATATATTGTCCTGCTATAGAATTGGCATAAGAGTTATTAGTAGGAATTAAAATTACAGCGAACAATAAAATTAAAAAAACTGCTAATATTTTTTTCATAAGTGTGCCCCTTTCTTGTTACAATTTCTAATCTTCCTCATATGGAATATGAAAATGGTCATATGCTCTTTTAGTTACTATTCTACCTCTAGGTGTTCTATTTAAAAAACCTATTTGTAAAAGATAAGGTTCATATACATCTTCTATTGTGATTCTTTCTTCTCCTGTAGCAGCTGACAATGTATCTACTCCTACAGGACCTCCAGCAAAGTTCTCTATTAAAGTCAATATAAGCTTTCTATCTACACTGTCCAATCCTAGAGGGTCTATTTCAAGAATTTCCAGACCTTTTTTTGCTACTTCTAAAGTAATTATACCTTTTTCTACTACTTGAGCATAATCTCTTACTCTTCTTAGAAGCCTATTGGCTATTCTAGGAGTGCCCCTAGACCTTCTGGCAATTTCTAAAGCTCCTTCTGATTCAATTTCTATATTTAATATATCCGCTGACCTAATTATAATCTGTTTTAAGTTTTCTTCATCGTATAATTCTAAATTTAACATTACTCCAAATCTATCTCTAAGTGGAGAAGTTAAAAGCCCAGCCCTAGTAGTAGCACCTATAAGGGTAAATCTAGACAAATCTAGTCTTACAGATCTAGCAGAAGGTCCTTTCCCTATAATTATATCTAAAGCAAAATCTTCCATTGCAGGATATAAGATTTCTTCTACAGTCCTATTTATTCTGTGTATCTCATCAATAAACAAAACATCATCTTCTGAAAGATTAGTTAAAATACTTGCTAAATCTCCAGGTCTTTCAATTGCTGGACCTGATGTTATTTTAATATTTACTCCCATTTCATTTGCTATAATATTTGCCAATGTAGTTTTTCCTAATCCTGGTGGTCCATATAATAGTACATGATCTAGAGATTCATTCCTCCCTTTAGCTGCTTGAATAAAAATATTTAATTTTTCTTTTACTTTATCTTGTCCTATGTATTCTGCTATCCATTTAGGACGTAAACTTTGTTCACTTTCTAAGTCTTCACTTCTCAAGGCTCCAGCCACTATTCTATCATTATTATCTGACACTTATTTCACCTTCTTACTGTTTTGATAATCTTTTTAATGCTTCCCTAATTATATCTTCTATATCCATATTGGATATATCCATGGTTCTAGTGATCTTTTCTATTTCCATTCGTGTATATCCCAATGACATTAACCCATTTATGGCTTCATTATAGCCATTTAGGTTTAATTTGTTAGAATCTTCTTCCTCTATATCAAAATCTTTATCTATTCTATCCTTTAATTCCAAAATCAATCTTTCAGCAGTTTTTTTACCTATTCCCGGTGCTTTACATAATGTATCCAAGTCCTTTTTCATTATGGCAGCTTTAATCTGATTTGTTGTAAGATGTGATAGTATTCCTAGTGCTATTTTAGGACCAATCTTTGAAACCATCAGCAATAATTTAAACATATCCATTTCTTCTTGAGATATAAATCCATAAAGAAATACACCATCATCTCTTACACTAAGCTCTGTGTAAATCATTGAATTTTTCATTCCTAATTCCAGTTTAACCATTGAATTAATAGAAGTAAATATCTTATATCCAATTCCATTATTTTGTAATACTATGTAATCTTCATTTATAGCAACTATATCTCCTATAATAAATTCAAACAATATATTCACCCTTTATAAATATTATTTCATTCTAAAAGATTCTTTAAATTTCAAAGAACTACCATGACATATTGCTACTGCTAAAGCATCTGCCACGTCATCAGGTTTTGGTTTCTCTTTTAAATTTAGCAAGACTTTAACCATTTCCTGTACCTGTGCTTTTTCTGCTCTTCCATACCCTACTACTGCCTGTTTTATTTGTAATGGAGTATACTCATATATTTTTAATCCTTTATTTACTGCTGCCAGAATCTCTACCCCTCTAGCCTGTCCTACCTTTATAGCTGTTTTTACGTTTTTATTAAAAAACAATTCTTCTACAGCCAAATCTTCTGGATTATATTTGTCTATAATCTCTATTAACTTGTCATAAATTATCTTTATTCTATCTGGAAATAAAGTATCTGCATCTGTTCTTATGGCACCATAATCTATGGCATTAAACTTATTCCCATTACATTCTATAATACTATAACCTACTATGGCTATTCCAGGGTCAATTCCAAGTATTATCATTTCTAGCCACCTTTCTCCATTAATTTCAAATACTATTGTATCATATTTGCAAATCATGACCACCCGTAAAACGGGTGGTTTGCTCTAGCCCTATAAGGGCATGGTACTTGCTGTGTCTCAAGACACATTGAAAGGTCTGCCAACCGCTTTGTTTTCTCAAGCAACCCCTAAAGGGGTTTTTCTTGTATCTAGTTTTTTATTTTTTCCCCAGTGAATGGGTCTACAAACTCTTTCATGCTTAATTGGTCATATGCTATATCCTCTTGTAATTGTTTCTTTATATACTCTTCTATTACCTTTTTATTTCTACCTACTGTACTCACATAATATCCTTTACACCAGAAATGTCTATTTCCATATTTATATTTTAAATTGGCATGTCTATCAAATATCATTAAACTACTTTTTCCTTTCAAATATCCCATAAAACTTGATACACTAAGTTTTGGTGGAATAGTTACTAGCATGTGTATATGGTCTTTACATGCCTCTGCTTCTATTATTTCTACTCCTTTATATTCACATAACTGTCTTAATATCTTTCCGATATCTGTTTTTATTTTCCCATAGATTATTTGTCTTCTATACTTTGGTGCAAAAACTATGTGATATTTACAATCCCATTTGGTATGTGATAAACTATTATTATCCATTATGGATGCCTCCTTTGATTAAGTTTGGTTGGTCAGACCTAACTTTATTATATCAAAGGAGGTTTATTATTTTCTGTTCACCGCTAAAAGCTCTTTGGAACCACCCGCTTAGCGGGTGGTATTCAGAAACAAAGAAAAAACTAAGTTAGATTTCTAACTTAGTTAGCTAATGAAATTCTCTAAAACTTCAGATAGTTCGTCTTCATTATCTACAACAATTCCCTCAATTAATTTTTCTTGATCCACTTCCATCAATAAGGATATAGAATGGTCTGTTAATATATTTTCTAATACTCTTTCACCATCTTCATTTATTGTAAATATGGCTATGGAGCCGTCTTTTTCCCCTACTACATAATGATTCTCACACAAATGGTTTTTTGTAGTTCCAATGGTTACATTACTAGATGAGAATGATATAAGTTTTTTATTAGGGTAATTTTCTTCTAAATAATCTACAAATTCATTTCTAGTCATATTTACGAATTCGTCATTAGATTCATTAACCTTTGTAACCACATGATTACAAGTAGTATGATGAATTCTTTCTTCAATAAAGGTATTTGGGGAAATCCTAATATCCTCTTTTAAAATCTGCAAATCAGAATAATCCTGTATGTTTTCTTGTTCTTCTTTCATTTTACTAATTTGAGGATTTAATTTATTCCCCATTAATTGATAGCCAACAATAAAACTTATTAGAAACAAAGTTAAAGAAAAGAAAAAAACAGGTATAATTTTATCTTTTTTCATAAATATCCCTCCAGAATACTATCTAGAGGGATATTGTATCCATTTTATGAAATTTTATACATCTTATACTATTTTTCAACTTCACCAATTCTAAATCCTGCTGATTGAATCTTTTCTACTAATCTCTCTACATCTTCTGAATCTACTCTAAGAACTACTTGAATTAAATCTAATACTTCTGGGTCCATAATAGCAAAATTTATTATATTTATATTTTCTTTTCTGATTACATCTGTAAGTTTAGCTAGTTGTCCTGGTAAATCAAACATATTTATTACAATTCTAGTTCCTTTATCAATACCAAATATTTCGGAAAAGGCTTTAAAAATTGCAAAATGAGTTAATATACCTACAAATTTATTCGTAGAGTCAAAAACAGGTAAAAATGGTGTTCTAAGTTGTTTTAATAAATATGAAGCAGTTTCGATTCTTTCATCTGCTGAAATGCTTTCATAATCATTATTATATATATCTTTTACTTTAGTGTTATTTAAGTATTCATCTCTGTTGCAATTACCTGACTCTAAATAAATTCTATAGATTGCTTCTTTCATAATTATACCTTTGAACTCAGCACCATCTACTACTGGTAAAGATAAAAAATTCCCCTCATTGATTTTATTAAGAGCTTCTCCTATACTTTCAGATAAATCAACAGTGATTAACTCCTCTTTTGGTAACATATAGTTTTTAATAAACATTGTAATTCCCCCTTAATTATTATTTATATCTCTTTAATACTCTATCATTTAGTCCATACCAGTAAGCTTCTTTATAATGTTTAAATCCATCTTTAAGTACTACTTTGATAATTTCTTCGTATATTTTATTTAATTCACTTCTTGTTAACAAACTATAATCTTCTTTTATACTATAGTACTTGGAATTATACTCTATGGTTAATTGTTTATCTAAATATTTATTTAAACTAAATATCTTTTCCCTTAATACCTTTGAGCAGTAATCGTTTATACTATTAAATAAATATTTATCCTGTTTTTCTTTTTCCTGAATATCTTTATTGATTAAATTTTTAATATCAAGTATCTCTTTAGTCTTATTATCAAAGTGATATAAATATTGATTTTTATATAATCTTTCTACAGGTATGTTTTTGACTATTGTTTTCTCTAGAATATTTACCCAATAATTATTGTAATAACCATGTTTATAGCCTTCCAGATAAATAAATAATTCTAACCTATTAATATCCTCATGTATTAGTTGTCCAAGATTTAAAGCAATTAAATTGTTTCCCCTTTTCTTTCTTAGAAATCTGCTCATATGTTTTTTTAAATGGTAAATAGAGATATATTTTGGTCGAATATTTGTAATATTTTCTTCTAAATCATATAGATTAAGAAGGATATGTATGGAATTAATATCATTTTTATAAAGAAATCTATGTATTAGTCCTTCATAAATACTTAATAAATCATTGTTTTCTATTGCCATACCAAAACCTCCTTTTTACCAATTATTTACAACTGTTTAATTTTTAAACCTATAACATTAAAATATAATGGAAACATAAACCATTATACTATAAATAGATGTATATTTGTTTAAAAACCTATAATAGATTTCTAACAAAAACTTAATATATTATATCTTTTATTATTTTTCTATTTCTTTTCTAGTTAAAATATCCATAATTGTATCATAATCTGTATTGGTTTTGATTTTATAAGTTCCGACTATAAACTTGGTAGATAACTTTTTATTCTTTCCCAATTGAATAAATTCTTTTTCATTATCTATGATTCCTAATTCAAATAGTTTTTTTGCAATCTGTGTTAAACTTTCACCACTTTTGATTACTACTTCAATTTCTGCTTCCTCTAAAATTTCTTCTATGATTTCTTTTTCTTCTATTGGCGGAACTACAACTTCCTCTTTTTCTTTCTCCAAATTAGTATTTATGCTTTCTTTTAAGCTGACCATACCTAATTCTTTAGATCTTTCAATTATCATATCATCACTTAAATCAACATATTTTACAATTGGATAAAGTGAGTGTAGAATATTGGTAAGAATAACCCCTATACCTAGTCCCAAAATTAAGTACACTATTTTACCTTTCTTCCCCATTGTTAAACCTCCATTAAATTATTTTTTGTAGTCAAACTTAAATTCTATTATGCCATATTCTTCATCTATGGAATATGTATAGGTGTTTAGTCGTATTAATTCATAATTATCATATACTATTTTCTCAACTATTTTATTAATGGATATTTCTTCACTACTATAGTTCATTATTTTAACTAATAAATATGACTCCCTATTAAAAAGTATGCTCTTTATTTTTTTTATTAGTTCTTCTTCATCCTCTACTATTAAATTATTATATCTAAAATAATTGAATTTTTCACCTTTAGATTCAGGATAATTCTCCTTTTTCCAGCTATGAGTTTTGGAAATTTCACTATCATTTAAATTAAAAAAATTATATCTTAACACATCTGAGCCATCCTTTGTAATTGGATCATTCCAAGTAGAATCTATATGATAATATTCACCTTCTATTTCTACTAAATTCCAAGCATGACTTTGGCCCTTAGACTCCCCTATTACTATTATAGATTTAATCCCTATACCATCTAGTAAATATTTCATTGCCTTAGCATATCCTTCACATACTCCCAGTCCTAAAGACAATATTCCATAACTGCTATAGGATTCTGGAGGTACTATTCCCGATGTCAATAATCTATTATCATATCTGCTGTTGTTGACTATATAATCATGTATAGTCAATACTTTTTCGTAATCTGACATTTCTTGTAGTATATATTTAGATATGAATTCACTTCTTATTTTTCTTATATCTTCTTTATGCTCTTTTATTTCTTCTTTTCCTTTTGAATATATAAGTCTTAACTTTCCAAAACTATGTTCTGCTCCCTTATAGTACATTATTTCTGGATTGTCATTTGATATTTCTTCTAATGTACTAAATATTTCATTAGAATCTTTAAACAACAATGTATTTTTAAACTGTATATCTTCTTCTCCTTCTAATAACATTTTTTCAAGCTCTATATATAGCTTAGATTTTCCTTCACCCTGATCTATCTCACTATGTTCATTAGCTGTTACATCATTTAATATAGAAATATTATACTTCTCATATTTAAAAACAAAATATAGAAAAAACAATAAAACACCTAAGAATCCAATTATTAAAATCTTAGTAAGCTTTTTCATCATATCCCTTTCCTCAACTCCTTCCTAATATAGTATATATTATTTTTTTTATTCTTCCAACTAAAATGGTTTTTTACAATAAAAAAGATAAGCTCAATTAATCTAATATAGAGCTTATCTTTTAAAAGTTACTAAAATTCTAAAGCAAAATGTCCATCTAATTCTTCTGAGTATGATGAAATAGTATCTAATATAAAGTATGATATTTTTAAATTTAACGATAATGCAAAGTTCAGATCATTTTTAAAGTCTGTCTTTAAAGAATACTCTTCAACAACTTTATTTATATAGTCTTTTATTTTATTTTTTAGCTCCGTTTCATCTATATCATATATATCTAAATCTTTAACATTAATAACATTCTTTTTAAAATCATGGGATACAGCCACATTGTCTAATTGAGATTCATATTTTATATGTTTTATCATAACATCCATACCATCTATAAATGTCCATCTATTAGCATGAGGAATGCAAACATAATCACATAAATAATGAGATATAATCCCTATTTTTTTGCTTAATATTTTCATTGCCAAAGGATCAAGAATTTTATTAAACTCTAAATATCTGCTAATGAAAATAATTTTCATGATTTCCTTAGCAACAGCATTCAAGCTTTCTTCTTTATAATGTCTAATTAACTTAAATTGTGGTAGTATATCAGGACATACAGCCCCCCATAATAATTTATCCTTATCTAGTTTCACACCATATATATCAAATATATTATCATATATCTTAGATGCAATAACTTTATGAGAATCTGCAAATATTTTAAACACCCCTTTGTTTGGATTTAAGTTCTACTTGATAGTATAACAATTTGAATATAAAGTCAATTAAAAATAATATCAAATTTGTAATATTTTCTCTTTTAAATAATCATTATATAATATAAAATCAGTTTCCTTAAATAGTACAAAACTTATACTTGAAATTTTTCCTTCTTTATCTATAAAATCCATAATGGCTCTAACAGCTACCTTCATAGCCTTTTCTATTGGGTATTCATATGCCCCAGTTGATATAGATGGAAAGGCTATAGATTTTATATTATATTCTTCTGCAAGAAGTAGTGAATTATAATAAGCTTCGTATAATAATCTTTCTTCTCTTGAATCTCCATCCTTATATATAGGCCCTACAGTGTGTATTATATAATTACTTGGAAGATTTCCTGCTGTAGTTATTCTTGCTTCTCCTGTTGGACATCCTCCTATCTTTTTACATTGCTCTAGAATTGTTTTACCTCCAACTCTATGTATAGCTCCATCAACACCTCCACCACCTAGTAAAGTATTATTTGCTGCATTTACTATGGCATCTACTTTTACTTCTGTTATATCCCCTAATAACACATTAATCGTTGTATCTTTATATATATACATTAAATCACTCCTATATTAATTTAAAATCCCTTTTTAAACCCTATTATTTTAATTTAAAGATTTATCTAAGCTACTCCATATATTATCAGTTTCAAACCCTTTTCGCCAAGACGCTATTCCTGCTAGATCATATTTGTGAACCAATGATACTTTAGCAGCTAGTGATTCTGAGTCTTCTAACCAAATCCTGTATAATTCATTGTCTTTTTCTATTTCACCGTAATACTGTAATGCCTTAGTATCCCACATAAGCTCAATATTATTTTCATCTATAAACTTATTGGCTGTTTCCATTGATAGTGCCTGAGAAGATAGTTTCCCATCTTTTTCTATCCAAAGTCTGGTATAAAATGGTACTGCTAATACTAATTTATCATTTGGAATGTATTCTGACACTCCCAATATACTTTTTTCTACCCATGTATATTCTGCAACAGAACCAGCTACAGGACTACTAGCCCAGTGCTGGTCATATGCCATTAAAATCATATAGTCTACTGCTTTGGAAAGTCTTTCTCTGTCATAACTTAAAGACCAGTTTTCAGAAGTTGACATTCCAGTTACATCCATGGAAACACTTAAACCTGACTCTTTAAATAGAGGATATAATTCCCTTACAAATTGAGTCAACAGATCCTTTGTTTTTAAATGTACATTTTCAAAATCAATATTAATCCCTTGAAAACCATATTCTTTATAAACCTCTAGTATCTCATTTATCAGTTTTTCCCTTGTACTACTTTTATATAAAAGTTCATGAGTTAAATCAGGGTCAAAGCTGTTATTAATAAGAGGCCATATTTCATAACCTAAGTCTCTATATTTTTTAACATAATCTGTACTACCTTTGTCCTGTATATTCCCATCTGTATCAATAACAGAAAACCATGTAGGAGAAATTATATTTACTCCTTGAATTGGTTTGATATTGTCAGTATTTTGGACTTTTCTATAAGTATAGTCCCAAGTTAAGCTGATTTTTTCTTTACCATAATCAGAGGTATCTTCAATAGGCAATTCTACTTTAAACATATCTTTTACATAGTTTATTTTTAGGTACTTTTTCTCAATAAATCCTGGTACTCCGTCTATACTTCTTACTTTATACCAATTTTCATATTCTCCATAAACATTTATTATGGTTCCTGTTGGAAGGTTATTTGATATTATAGGTGATTTAATATCTAAGTCTGTTCTTAAAACAGCATCATCACCTATTATTTCACCTTTCAAATACTCAATATTTTTGTAATCCAATACAACTGCATTTGTCTCTTCAAAATAATTAATATCTACATCATAGTTTTTAAGGATTATATCTACTGGAATATATACTTTATCATTAAATTCCCTTATGGGGTTAGATATTAAAAATTCTTTATTGTTCATACTGCCTTTATCAGAGTTTAATTTATATCTAATAACTCTACTTTTATCTGTAATTATCAATGTCTCTTCTGCATCATCATAAAATATATCTTTATCTATAAAATATTCAATAGATGAAAGTGAAAGATATAATATATCTTCAGAAAACAATACTGACCCATCTTCTGCTTCCTGTTCTTCAACTATTAAATATAAATCATCTGAGTAAGTCATTACTTTTTTGCTTGGTGATACAAGAATTTCATGATAAATAAATCCACCTAAGCCTATTATAACCAATCCTAAAAGTATAAATATACTTACTTTTCTCATATTGTCTCCTCCTACTTTAAGAAATCAATAACTTGTCCTATTAATTATTATAATTGAAATATATTATTTTTACAAATCTAATTAGTTCCATTGATAATGTGTCTGGCTACGAACCACAAGATCGGGGGGTGGAATTTCCTATAAAAACAAACAGCCAATATTATAAATATTAGCTGCCCATTTTATAGTCTATTATATTTAATACAATCTATAATAAAAATATGTTATTCTCTTTACATTCTTTTAATATTTGATCTGTCCAAACCGATGCTTGAACTTCTCCTATATGTTTCTTCTCTAAGAAAAACATACAAATTCTAGACTGTCCTATTCCACCACCTATTGTATAAGGTAATTCTTCGTTTAATAACTTTTTATGATAATCTAGTGTTTTTCTTTCCTCAGCTCCAGATAATTTAAGTTGTTTTTCCAATGCTTCCTTATCTACCCTTATTCCCATACTGGATAATTCCAAGGCTTCTTCCGTTATTGGATTCCAAAATATAATATCGCCATTTAAATTCCAATCGTCATAATCTGGTGACCTAGTTCCATGGGAAATTCCAGATTTTAAAGTTCCCCCAATTTTTGATATAAATACTGCTTTATATTTTTTTACTATTAAATATTCTCTTTCATCAGGGGTTTCATTAGGGTATAAATCCTCTAGTTCTTGACTAGTAATAAATTTTATATCTTTAGGCAATTTTTTTGTAAATATATCTGGATATAATTCACTAATATAATCTTCTGTCTCTCTAAATACATTATATATATTTTCTACAGTATGAACTAGATATTCCATAGTTCTATCTGATCTTTTTATTATCTTTTCCCAATCCCATTGGTCTACATATATAGAATGTATATTGTCCAATACTTCATCTGGTCTTATGGCATTCATATCTGCATAAAGACCTTCATCAATATTAAATTCATACCATTTTAAAGCCATTCTTTTCCACTTGGCTAGAGATTGAACTATTTCTATCATTTCATTATATTTTCTCATCTCAAAAGATACAGCTTTTTCTACTCCTGTTAAATTATCATTTAACCCACTGTTAGGTGTAACAAATAATGGGGCTGATACCCTGATTAAATTAAGTTTTTCAGCCAATTTTGTTTCAAAATAGTCTTTTATTTGCTTTATTGCTATTTGAGTTTTTCTTGGATTTAGTTCTGTCATCTTTATTCCTCCCATTTTATTTGCTATAATTAAAAAAACCTTTCATCCTGATAAAGGACGAAAGGTTGATTTTCGCGGTACCACCTTAGTTAGCAAGCTCTCTTAAATAAGTACAGATTATATTAATCGATACTCCATAGTCAATATCAGGCTACACCCGTCTAAGCCTACTCTTTTGCAATTTCGGTTAGATGCTCAAGAATGTTCTTCATTTATTAATTAGTATCAGACTTCCACCATAATCTCCGACTCTCTATAACTTACTTAATAAACTACTCTTTCTATCAACGCTTTATTTTTAAATTATTAATAGTATAGCCTCATATTATAGTAAAGTCAAGAGGAAAAATACATATTTTTAAAGCACTTTTCTCACTTAGTAGTTCAATTTAGCTTTTCCCAATTAATTGAATTGTATATCCATCTGGATCTTGAACAAAAAAGAAACGAATATGTGGATTAGGTGATATAGGTCCTGTCACTTTATATCCAATATTATTTAATTCTTCTATTAAATTTTCTAAATTATCAGTTTCGAGTCCAATTGATACACCTTTACCTGGATTTTCTATTTTAGTGTTTGACTCAAATATTAATTCAATCTTAGTCTCATCTGCTTCACCAAGCATGACAATTTGGTGATTCTCATCACCAAATTTCACTGAAACATTAAGACCTAATATCTTTGTATAAAAATATAAACTCTTTTCCAAATTGCTTACATAAATTGTAACCCAATTTAATTTCATAATTGAATATCACTCCTTTATTTGTTAATTATATCATATTTTTTATATAAAAAAGACATAGTTTTTCTTAAGAAAAACTATGTCTTTCAGGCGTACCCTGATGGTTTCAGGGATAACAATCCCCCCTCCCATCAATATGCACTATTTACTGCTTCTTCAGTTTTTTTCATACCTTCTTCCATTTCTTTATAGAATATGGGAAGCTCTTCATGCAAAAGAGTTTTAACGGAATAGCACATAGGCTTGAAAAAATCACTACTGTCATTTAACCCCAAAGGACAGCCTCCTCCACAAAGAAGAGAATATGTACAATCCCTACATTCAGGAATTTTTTCTATATTTCGGTTACGTATTGAGTTTTCCTTGAACTCAATTAAGGGATGATACTTTCCTATAGAAAAGCGTTCCTTGCCAACACACCCCAAGCATGGATAAATATCTCCATAGGGGTCAAACGCCATACCATCTACATGAGCGTAGCAATAGGAGTACAAAGGCTTTATGGCTCTGCCATATACTAAGTGGTCTAGTATTGAATTTTTTTTAGTTATAAAATCGTTTATTCTTTCCCTATCTTTGAAGGAATGCTTTACATCTGTATGATATAATTCAGTTATTATATCCATTCGTTCTTCATAAGAGTCTCCAATCAATGTGGCCAATTCAAAGGATAAATTGTCCTTATATCCTGAAAATTTGTCAAGTAGCTTTTCTCTTAAATCAATTCCTTCCTCGTAATTGGTCTTGTCAAGGTTCATTCTGATTCGGATATTTATCCCGTTTTCTAAACACTTCTCTATACCATCCATAATTTTTTTGAACGTAGGCTTTCCGTTAGCTAAGACTCTCCTGCTATTGTGAGATTCCTCGCTACCATCCAAAGTAATTAAAACTTGAGAAATATTTATAGACAAAAGCAAATCAAGAAATTCTGTCAGATAATACCCATTGGTAAAAATTTGGTATGTTTTGTCGGGTGCCTTTTTGAAAAGATGTTCCAAAGTAGGTCTGGTTTTTGGAAGTAACGGCTCTCCGCCAAAAAGACATATTGTCTGCACACCCTCACCTGCAAACTTTAAAGCAACATCAATTTGTTCAGGAGCTATAACCTCCTTTTTAAGATAAGCATCACCCTCAAAGCAATAAGGACATCTAAAGTTACAGTCATAAGTCATAACAAAGACAACAGTTTTTTGGTCTTTTTGCATTTGGACGTGCTCGTCACGCAATATCTTTAAAATTTCATTCTTTTTAGCCACTTCCTCTTCATGATTATTTACCAGATATCCTCTGGATTGAAGATTGCTCAATAACTCAGCTTCTAAATCATTTTCTGTTACAATCTCTTCACAAGTCTGCCACTTAGACAAAGTTTCGTAAATCGGAGCGTCAATTTCGTCCATGGTGCCTGTTAAAGAGTTTATCAACAGTTTTTTGTTATCGTGTATATCTACAAATATCATGTGTTTAATTAATTTCATTACTTTCCCCCCTAAAGCTGATTGTTTTGTTAATGAAGTTCTAAACTTACTAGCATGTCCAAAATATATATTCCAAATACCAATCATCTCCACCCAACCTATGACACACATAACTTGGCAACAAATCACATTCCCACAACTATAATAATCAAAATATTTGGCAAGATGTCATCTGTGATAAAAACCCTTCTATCACTAAATAATTTGGATTATTGTGATAGAAGGGTTATGTAGCTCAGCTTTTTTAGAATCAAATATTCAGTAAGAGAGTAAGCTAAACCACTTTGTTAAGCTTAGCAAGCACAACACCATTGATTACCAATTCCCACCATTGGCCCCATACTTGAGTCATTCTTAGCTTCATTTTGTAAATCCCAACTAGTTTCAATAATCGGCTTCATTTTCATTATATTTTCACCTCCCTAGTATTAAATAACGTTTCACCTTTTTGCGTTATACTATGGTGTATATATAAATTATATTAGAAGGTTTATTAAAAGTCAAGGTAATTTTTCAAATATTATAAATATTACAAATCTTGCGAATCTTTTACAAATATCTACAATCTTTTACAAATTTATTAAATGACTCTTTATACTTTATATTAATCAGGTATTTATAATGTCCTTTGCACTGGAATAAAACTAGATGTTTATAAAAAAGAGATCAGAATTTAAAAAAGATCTTGCTGAATTGAACAAGATCTGCATTGAAGAAAATTTAAAATTAAAAAAGTTATATCAGTTATAGAAATACAGAAAACAAAAAAACGAATGATGTACAATTTGGCTAAATCTTCTTTGTACACAATTCGCTTTTATTAAGATATTAAAACTCCAACGTTTTGGCGTACCCTGAGGGAGTCGAACCCCCGACCTTCTGGTTCGTAGCCAGACACTCTATCCAGCTGAGCTAAGGGTACAAATAAATATAAATGGAGCGGGTGAAGGGAATCGAACCCTCGCAACCAGCTTGGAAGGCTGGGGCTCTACCACTGAGCTACACCCGCATAACAAATAAATACTTATGGAGCGGAAGACGAGATTCGAACTCGCGACCCTCGCCTTGGCAAGGCGATGCTCTACCACTGAGCCACTTCCGCATAATCAAATTTTACACTTACTGATATTAATTCAACTAAATCAATTATAATGGTGGAGGAGACTGGATTCGAACCAGTGAAAGCTTAGCTAACGGATTTACAGTCCGTCCCCTTTAGCCACTTGGGTACTCCTCCTAATTTAAAACAGAGCCCTAAGGACTACCATATTTTCAAAGCAATTTATAAAAATAACTTTATTTGGAGCTGGCGAGAGGAATTGAACCCCCAACCTACTGATTACAAGTCAGTTGCTCTGCCGATTGAGCTACGCCAGCATAATGGCGACCTGGAAGGGACTCGAACCCTCGACCTCCAGCGTGACAGGCTGGCATTCTAACCAACTGAACTACCAGGCCAAACATTTCGCAGTTTCGCATCACAATTCTATTCACTCGCTACGCTCATGTAGATTTGGAGCTTATTGCGTTTGACCTACATCAGCTCACTATCGTTCACTGTGTCAGGTCATAAATTGTTCATAAATGGTGGGCACAACAGGGCTCGAACCTGTGACCCCCTGCTTGTAAGGCAGGTGCTCTCCCAACTGAGCTATGCGCCCATATTATCGCAGTCTCGCAACTCAAATCTATTTACTCGTACACTCGTATAGATTTGGTGCTCGTTGCGTTTGACCTACTATAACTCACTATCGTTCATTAAGTTAGGTCATAATGGTGACCCCACCGGGATTCGAACCCGGGTTACCGCCGTGAAAGGGCGATGTCTTAACCGCTTGACCATGGGGCCTTATTTATTCTACAATATATTTTTAAAAAAATTTTGGTTGCGGGAGCCGGATTTGAACCGACGACCTCCGGGTTATGAGCCCGACGAGCTGCCAGACTGCTCCATCCCGCGCTATCTAGTTTATCTCTCATTCTCGCAGTTTCGCAACTCAAATCTATTTACTCGTTACACTCATATAGATTTGGTGCTCATTGCGTTTGACCTACATCAATTCACTACGCTTATTGTGTTAGGTCATAATGGTGCCGGAGACCGGAATCGAACCGGTACGATCGGTGAGGATCGCAGGATTTTAAGTCCTGTGCGTCTGCCTGTTCCGCCACTCCGGCGTTTTTTATGTTTCTAATGGCTCTTGGGGTGGGACTCGAACCCACAACCTACCGGTTAACAGCCGGTTGCTCCGCCATTGAGCTACCCAAGAATGCAGTTTCGCAACTCAAATCTATTTACTTGCTATGCTCATATAGATTTGGCGCTCATTGCTTTTGACCTACCTACAACTCGCTAAAGCTCGTTGGGTTAGGTCATAAAGCCTGGCAACTTCCTACTCTCCCAGGTCGTTTCCAACCAAGTACCATCGGCGTTAAGATGCTTAACTTCTGTGTTCGGTATGGGTACAGGTGTGTCCATCTTGCTATCGTCACCAGACGAAAACTATTAAATGCAATATACACAGTTTCGTAACTCAAATCTATTAGATTTGGTACTCATTGCGTTTGACCTACATCAACTCAACAAAGTTTCATTGTGTTAGGTCATTAGGTCAAGTCCTCGACTTATTAGTATCTCTTAGCTTAAAGTATTACTACTCTTACACCTGAGACCTATCTACCAAGTGGTCTTCTTGGAGTCTTATCTTTAAAAGTGGGAAATCTTATCTTGAGGGGGGCTTCGTGCTTAGATGCCTTCAGCACTTATCCCTTCCAGACTTAGCTACTCAGCCGTGCCATTGGCATGACAACTGATACACCAGCGGTCTGTCCATCCCGGTCCTCTCGTACTAAGGACAGCTCCTCTCAAATTTCCTACGCCCACGACGGATAGGGACCGAACTGTCTCACGACGTTCTGAACCCAGCTCGCGTGCCTCTTTAATGGGCGAACAGCCCAACCCTTGGGACCTACTCCAGCCCCAGGATGAGACGAGCCGACATCGAGGTGCCAAACCTCCCCGTCGATGTGGACTCTTGGGGGAGATAAGCCTGTTATCCCCGGGGTAGCTTTTATCCGTTGAGCGATGGCCCTTCCACTCGGAACCACCGGATCACTAAGTCCAACTTTCGTTTCTGCTCCACTTGTTGGTGTCACAGTTAAGCTCCCTTTTGCCTTTACACTCTTCGCACGATTTCCGACCGTGCTGAGGGAACCTTTGAGCGCCTCCGTTACTCTTTAGGAGGCGACCGCCCCAGTCAAACTGCCCAACTGACAGTGTCCCTATACCAGATCATGGTACCAGGTTAGAATTTCAGCATTACAAGAGTGGTATCCCAAGGTTGACTCCACCAAAGCTGGCGCCCTGGCTTCAAAGCCTCCCACCTATCCTGTACATGCAATGCCAAAATCCAATGTCAGCCTGCAGTAAAGCTCCACGGGGTCTTTCCGTCCTGTCGCGGGTAATACGCATCTTCACGTATACTACAATTTCACCGGATCCATTGTTGAGACAGTGCCCAAATCGTTACACCTTTCGTGCGGGTCGGAACTTACCCGACAAGGAATTTCGCTACCTTAGGACCGTTATAGTTACGGCCGCCGTTTACTGGGGCTTAAGTTCTAAGCTTCGGTTTCCCTAACTCTTCCCCTTAACCTTCCAGCACCGGGCAGGTGTCAGCACCTATACTTCGTCTTTCGACTTAGCAGATACTTGTGTTTTTGGTAAACAGTCGCTTGGGCCTATTCACTGCGGCCAGGTTTCCCTGGCACCCCTTCTCCCTAAGTTACGGGGCTATTTTGCCGAGTTCCTTAACAATGGTTCTTCCGCTCGTCTTAGGATTCTCTCCTCGCCTACCTGTGTCGGTTTGCGGTACGGGTAGTTACTTACTCGATAGAAGCTTTTCTTGGCAGTGTGGAGTCAGCTACTTCTCTACTTGTTTTTCGATCCCCATCACTTCTCAGGATTGTTGAAACGGATTTGCCTATCTCAACTCCCTAAAAGCTTGGACGTGCTCAACCAACGGCACGCTTAGCTTATCCTCCTGCGTCACTCCATCTCTCAAACGCTTGTAACTAGTACAGGAATTTCAACCTGTTGTCCATCGCCTACGCTTTTCAGCCTCAGCTTAGGTCCCGACTTACCCTGAGTGGACGAACCTTCCTCAGGAAACCTTAGGCTTTCGACGGGTGAGATTCTCACTCACCTCTCGCTACTTATGCCAGCATTCTCTCTTGTGTGCAGTCCAGCACTCCTTTCGGTATACCTTCTACCCACACACAATGCTCCTCTACCGATTCTTTCGAATCCCACAGCTTCGGTACCAGATTTAAGCCCCGGAAATCTTCGGCGCAAGGTCTCTCGACCAGTGAGCTATTACGCACTCTTTAAATGTATGGCTGCTTCTAAGCCAACATCCTGGTTGTCTGTGAAACCTCACATCCTTTACCACTTAATCTGGATTTAGGGACCTTAGCTGGTGATCTGGGCTCTTTCCCTTTCGACTATGAAGCTTATCCCACATAGTCTGACTCCCAAGGGTATGATTATGGCATTCGGAGTTTGATAGGTTTTGGTAACGCTATGCGCCCCTAGACCATTCAGTGCTCTACCTCCATTTCACTCTTCCTTGAGGCTAGCCCTAAAGCTATTTCGAGGAGAACCAGCTATCTCCGAGTTCGATTGGCTTTTCACCCCTATCCACAGGTCATCCCATAGCTTTTAAACGCTAACGGGTTCGAGCCTCCATTGAATTTTACTTCAACTTCACTCTGCCCATGGATAGGTCACCCGGTTTCGGGTCTATGGCAGGGAACTATTTCGCCCTATTAAGACTTGGTTTCCCTACGGCTCCTGACCTTAAGTCATTAACCTTGCTCACTACCATAACTCGCTGGCCCGTTCTACAAAAAGTACGTGGTTACACTAATAATGTGCTTCCACTGCTTGTAGGCGTAGGGTTTCAGATTCTATTTCACTCCCCTTCCGGGGTTCTTTTCACCTTTCCCTCACGGTACTATTCTCTATCGGTCACCAAGGAGTATTTAGCCTTGGGAGGTGGTCCTCCCTACTTCCCACTGGATTTCTCGTGTCCCGTGGTACTCTGGATACCAGCTGGTAAACTCATCTTTCATATACCGGACTATCACCGTCTTTGGTGGGATTTTCCAATCCTCTTCTATTAGATTCATTATTCCGTTATGCTGGTCCTTAACCCCAGATAAATCTGGTTTGGGCTGTTTCCCGTTCGCTCGCCGCTACTTAGGAAATCGATTTTTCTTTCTTCTCCTCAGGGTACTTAGATGTTTCAGTTCCCCTGGTCTTCCTTCATACACCTATGTATTCAGTGTATGATACTTGAGGGTTGCTCAAGTAGGTTTCCCCATTCGGAAATCTCCGGATCAATGTCTATTTGCGACTCCCCGAAGCATATCGGTGCTTATCCCGTCCTTCATCGGCTCTTGGTGCCAAGGCATTCGCCCTACGCCCTTAATAACTTGACCTTAATTACTTATTTTATATTGCATTCTTTAGTTTTCAATGTTCAATTACCATCGCAGTCTCGAAACTCAAATCTATTCACTCGCTACGCTCGTGTAGATTTGGTTCTCGTTGCGTTTGACCTACATCAATTCGCTACGCTCATTGTGTTAGGTCATAATGGTGGACCTGGGTGGACTCGAACCACCGACCTCACGCTTATCAGGCGTGCGCTCTAACCACCTGAGCTACAAGTCCATATTATATTTATTAAAACCTAGTTTACAGTGTGAGTTCTTTTGAACTCCTTAGAAAGGAGGTGATCCAGCCGCACCTTCCGATACGGCTACCTTGTTACGACTTCACCCTAGTTATTGACCCTACCTTCGACAGCTGCCTCCAAAGGTTAGCTCACTGGCTTCGGGTATTGCCAACTCCCATGGTGTGACGGGCGGTGTGTACAAGACCCGGGAACGCATTCACCGCGACATTCTGATTCACGATTACTAGCAACTCCGACTTCATGTAGGCGAGTTGCAGCCTACAATCCGAACTGGGATCGGCTTTAAGAGATTTGCTCCTTATCACTAAGTCGCTGCTCGCTGTACCGACCATTGTAGCACGTGTGTAGCCCAGGACATAAAGGGCATGATGATTTGACGTCATCCCCACCTTCCTCCGATTTGTCATCGGCAGTCCCTCTAGAGTGCTCAACTTAATGGTAGCAACTAAAGGCAAGGGTTGCGCTCGTTGCGGGACTTAACCCAACATCTCACGACACGAGCTGACGACAACCATGCACCACCTGTGTCCCCTGTACCCGAAGGTAAAGTCCTATCTCTAGGACGGTCAGGGGCATGTCAAGCCCTGGTAAGGTTCTTCGCGTTGCTTCGAATTAAACCACATGCTCCGCTGCTTGTGCGGGTCCCCGTCAATTCCTTTGAGTTTCATACTTGCGTACGTACTCCCCAGGCGGAGTGCTTAATGCGTTAGCTGCGGCACCGAGGTTTGACCCCCAACACCTAGCACTCATCGTTTACGGCGTGGACTACCAGGGTATCTAATCCTGTTCGCTCCCCACGCTTTCGTGCCTCAGCGTCAGTATAAGTCCAGAAAGTCGCCTTCGCCACTGGTATTCCTCCTAATATCTACGCATTTCACCGCTACACTAGGAATTCCACTTTCCTCTCCTTAACTCAAGCCTTTCAGTTTCAAATGCTTACCACGGTTGAGCCGTGATCTTTCACATCTGACTTAAATGGCCGCCTACGCACCCTTTACGCCCAATAAATCCGGACAACGCTTGCCCCCTACGTATTACCGCGGCTGCTGGCACGTAGTTAGCCGGGGCTTCCTCCTTGGGTACCGTCATTATCGTCCCCAAGGACAGAACTTTACGACCCGAAAGCCTTCATCGTTCACGCGGCGTCGCTGCATCAGAGTTTCCTCCATTGTGCAATATTCCCCACTGCTGCCTCCCGTAGGAGTCTGGACCGTGTCTCAGTTCCAGTGTGGCCGTTCACCCTCTCAGGCCGGCTACCCATCGCGGTCTTGGTGAGCCATTACCTCACCAACTAACTAATGGGACGCGAGACCATCTTTCACCGCTTTACGCTTTGACTTAAAAGTCATGCGACTCTTAAGTGTCATAAGGTATTAATCCCAGTTTCCCGAGGCTATCCCTTTGTGAAAGGCAGGTTTCTCACGCGTTACTCACCCGTCCGCCGCTAA
Source organism: Tissierella pigra (assembly GCF_018917845.1). NCBI lineage: Bacteria > Bacillati > Bacillota > Tissierellia > Tissierellales > Tissierellaceae > Tissierella > Tissierella pigra. Next base: position 1,701,954 of record NZ_JAHLPJ010000001.1, on the reverse strand, counting down.
GATAATCAAAGTTTCATTCCGAAGAAATCTGCTTTGAAAACTTCGCTCGACTTGCATGTGTTAGGCACGCCGCCAGCGTTCGTCCTGAGCCAGGATCAAACTCTCATTTAAAAGTCTGATTAGCTCAAATTTGCTGACTGTTATTTCATGTGTTACTTTTTATAATTCAAAGTTTCTCACACTGTTTAGTTTTCTAGGTTCATCGCAGTTTCACAACTCAAATTTATTTACTCGCTATGCTCGTATAGATTTGGTGTTCATTGCGTTTGACCTACATCAACTCGCCACGCTCATTGTGTTAGGTCATAATGCCGTCTCTCTCGAGATGACTTATTCAGTATAGCAAATTTTCCATTTGCTGTCAACTACTTTTTTCAATTTTTTATATTTTACTTTAACTTGAAAATTTGAAAAGTTTGTTGCTGACATTTTATAACTATACACTGTTTATATTGTTTTGTCAACGCTATTTTTATTTTTTATTAATTTCCCTTATTATTCTATTATTAGGCTTTTTTGATTTGATTGTTTATAGCTTATATTCTGTTTTTTATATTTCTAATAAAAAAATGTAGATTTATATATATTATTTGCTACAATATAGTTAAAGACAACAATAATATATAAGAGGTGATGCAAGTGGATTTTAGACAATTAGAAACCTTCGTAGAAGTTGCAAAGCTAAAAAGCTTTTCAAAAGCAGCTGAAAAGCTTTTCATTACACAACCTACTGTAACTAATCATATTCAAAATTTAGAGAAAGAACTTGGAACACTGCTGATAAATAGATTTGGCAAAAGGTTAACACTTACTGATGCAGGCGGCTTATTATATAAGTATGCAGTAAATATATTGAATTCCTGTGAGATGGCAAAGTTTGATTTGGCCTCCTATCAAGGTAAGATACAAGGACATCTTCACATATTTTCTAGCTCCGTTCCTAGAAAACATTTACTTCCTACGATTATCAAAAACTTTTTAAATTCCTATCCTGATGTTTCCTTTACAATTGGAGATAAAGATTCCAGAAAGGTGGTAAAAGGAATATTAGATGGCGAAACAGATTTTGGTATTTTAGGTGCCAAACATTCTTCAAACAACCTTAGATATATTGATTTAATGGAAGATAGATTGATTTTAATTACTCCTAATTCCCCTAAATTTCCAGATGAGAACTTTTCATTTATTAATAAAGAGGTTTTACTGAAAGAAAATATAGTATTTAGAGAAGAAGGCTCTGGCACTAGGGATTTAGTTGAAAATGTATTACAGCAATCTAATATCTCTTTGAATAAGTTAAATATTGCTGCATATGTGGAAGATACTGAAACAGTCAAAGAATTAGTATCTCTTGGTATAGGTGTCAGTTTCTTATCTGAAAAAGCTATAGAGTCAGATTTATCTCTTAACAAATATAAAGCGTTTTATATTGATGGATTAGATTTTACTAGGAAATTTTATTTTGCTTTTCATAAAAGCAGACAACTTTCACCACTAAGCGAAGCCTTCAAAAATCATATTTTAGATTTTGCAAATTCGTCTACGTTAAAATGATTAAAAACAATTATTAGGGGTAGTGGTCACTTTTCCCTTGGAACTAAATTAAGCCATTAAAATTTCATTGCATAAGACACTGAAATTTTAATGGCTTTGATGTTTTTTCTTTCTATAGTTTCTTTATATTATTTTTATATGCAAATATTGCTGCTTGCACTCTATCATTTATATCAAGTTTTTTAAAAATATTAGATACATGATTCTTCACTGTTTTCTCACTTATATATAAATTCTCTGCAATATCTTTATTATTTAATCCTTCTGCTATTAATATAAGGACCTCATACTCTCTCTTGGTCAATGAATTAATTTTATTAATATTAGTATCAGGATATTCTTCGTAACTAGAAAACTCTTTAACTAAATCTGCCACACTGGATTGAATATATTTTTTCCCTTTAGCCACTTCCTGAATACCTCTAATTAAATTATCTGAACTTAAATCTTTTAACATATAGGCATCTGCCCCTAGTTTTAAAGTCTTTAATATATACTCTTTATCTTCATGGATAGTCAGAATGACTACCTTTGTTTTTATTCCCATATCCTTAATTTTCTTTAAAGTTTCTATACCATTTAGTTTAGGCATATTTATATCTAATAATATTATATCAGGTTCTAATTCCTTAGCCATATTAAAAGCTTCTTCTCCATTACAAGCCTGTCCAACCACATTTATATTGCCTTCTAACTCTAATATTTGTTTTATTCCTTCTCTTATTAATTGATGATCATCTGCAATTATTACACTAATAGTTTTATCCTTCATCACTTACTCCTCCTCGTATAAAGGTATAAATAAATTTATTTTAGTACCTACATTTGAAGAAGATGTTATGTTGAACTTCCCGTTTAATAATTCAACTCTTTCTTTTATATTCATTAATCCAAATCCACTAGATACTGAATTGCATCCTTCTTTGTAACTTTCTGGATTAAATCCAATACCATCATCTATAATCAATAAGTTAATTTTATTCAATGTTTTCTCAATTATAATAGATGATGACTGTGCTTGGGAGTGTTTTCGAATATTACTTAAAGCCTCTTGAATTATTCTAAAAATAGCCACTTGAACAGCAGACTCTAAATCGTCAAATTTTCCATAAGGCTTAAAGTTAACCTTAATTTCAGCTTCCTCTTGAAAAATAGATATGTATCTTTCCAGTGTTGGTATAAGTCCTAAATCATCTAAGGACATAGGCCTTAAATCATATATTATTCTTCTAACATCCTTTAAAGTTAATCTAATAATCCATTTTAAATTATTGAGTTCATTTTTTGCCCTTTCTTGATCTATATTTAGTAGTTTTTCACATAACTCTGCTTTCACTATGACATGGGCTAAAGATTGGGCTGGTCCGTCATGGATGTCTCTAGCTACTTTAAGCCTTTCTTCTTCTTGTGCTTCAATAATCTTTATTCCTAAATAATGCTTTTTACTTAATTCATCAAGAGTGTCTGAAATATCCTTAGAATTTCCCATTAAATATTCTGTAGCAACAGATATTTGTTTATTAACATTTTCTGCCTTTTTATATACTTCATAAGAATTTTTCAAACGTACTTCCAAATCTTTTCTTTTCTCTATTAAATTTTTCTCCTCCCCTCTTTTCAACAAAAGATCTACCCTAATAGCATTGGCTAAATCATAAGCTTCTCTAATCTCATCTTCATTAAATAAATTAAAGTTCTTACTCTTATTTAATAAATTTCTTCTGCTCCTTTTATCTAGATCTTCCAAATTTTCTACTTGTTCAATGATTTCTATCATTTTCGCTTGAATGTTTTTAAGTTCATCTTCCAACTTTTTACATTCCGCTCTAGCATAATCTACAATTTCAAAGATTTCATCTTTACTTCCCTTTATAGAATTAATTGTAGTTTCTAGTATTTCATTTAACCTTCTAATCCCTATTGAATCCGACTTCATAATTTTTAAACCTCTAAATTTTGTATCTCTTCTATTTCATTTTCAGTTAAAATTTTATTAAGATCAATTAAGATCAGTAGTCTTTTTTCATCTAGCTTTCCTACACCTGTTATATACTTTTTATCAATCCCAGTAATGAACGCTGGAGCAGGGTCTATTTGTTCTTCATCTAACCTTAAAGTCTGAGATGCCTCATCTACTATAAATCCAATTTCTCTATCATCTAAATTAATTACAATAATTCTAGTATCTTTTGTTACTTCAAATTCTCCTAATAATAATCTCTTTTTTAGGTTGATAATAGGTATAACATTTCCTCTATAGTTTACAACACCTTCAATAAATGATGGTGTATTAGGAAGAGAAATAGATTCTTCATAAACACTGATTTCCTTTACATTCATTATATCAATACCAAACTCTCCTTTTCCTAATTTAAAAACCACATATTGATTTTCAGCCATGATATTTACCTCCTTGTTTTATAAATTATTCTCACAATTAAGACGAAGTATTAATTGTGTAATTTTGTATAAACCTTCTTTTCTAACAATGTTCCATACTCTTTGTTTAGTAGTTTAGCTTCTTTAAAATAAGTATTGATGTCAGATTTATGACCTATAATTTGTCCAAAAATGATTACTTCTAATGAATTCCTAACCTTATTGATTACAAAATTTTCATCTGTATTCCAACTGTTATTTACTGAGTCTACCATTATAATACTTAAAGCTTCTAAAACTTTATTATTATCATATTCCTTTTTTATCAAAAAATCTAGATTAATATAAGCATCTGAATAATAATTTCCATTTTTTCTTGCCTCTTTAATTATAAATCTAGTATATCCTATTAAACAGTTAGAGCCAATACATTTCCCACACTTTCCTTCCCCTAAACATATGCTTTCTATAGTTTCATTTATAACCTTTGTTTGATTATATAACTTAGAAGCTACATCAATCATAGGAGATTTCTCTTTTCCTCGTCTATTATTAATCAATTTTTTCATTAAAATAATTTCAATTATTGCTATTATTAATAAGTATAATATAATATTAGTGATATTTATATAGTCCTTTGGAATTGTATTGAATAATTTTAAACTTCCAAAAAATATAAATACTATAGATGAGGCAACTTTAATGGCTATCTCAGGTATTTTTTCCCCAATTTTGGATCCTATAAATATTCCAAATCCAGAAGTAGCAACCATCCCTAAAGTCGTACCTACTAGTATAAATATTGGATAACTTGCTTCTATAGACAAAGTCATTGCAGTTAATTGGGTTTTATCACCTAACTCTCCAACAAAAAAAGCTATGGCTACTGTTATAATAGGGCTAAATGATTTCTTGTCATTGGTTTCATCTATATCTTCATCTTTTAAGGCCATTACTCCAAATACAACGAACATAATTCCTGCAACTATTTGAATTAAATTCATAGGAACAACTGTAGAAATAAATCTACCTAATAATATTGCAATACCATGGTTAAAAATAACTCCTAGTATAACTCCAAATATTACTTCTTTTACTTTGTATTGAGTCGCAAATGTCATAGCTATTATCTGAGTTTTATCTCCCATTTCAGCGGCAAAAATTAATAAAAAAGCTCTAATAAGTTCTCCAAACATTTAGCTTTCTTCCTTTCATAATGAAAAAACTTTTAGCTTGATAGTATTTCTAACAAGCTAAAAGTTAATTTATTTAATTAAAAGTATTCTTTAAACTTTTATTTTTCTTTAGTATATACTATTTCACCTTTCTTAACTACTTTGTCTACATGGTTTATACCAAAATGATATAATATATATTCTAAATTCGGAGAATCAAAGATTACTAAATCCCCTTGTTTGCCTGATTCCAAACTTCCTATTTTTTCTTCTAAACCTAATGAGGCCGCACCATTTATTGTTACTGATGTAATTATTTCTTCTGGAGTCAATTTCATAATCAATGCTCCAAAACTCATAATCAGCTGTATGTTTTCCGTTGGACAGCTCCCTGGATTATAGTCAGTAGATAACGATACAGGTACACCTTCTTCTATCATTTTCCTCGCTTTAGCAAAGTTACCAGTTTGTAGGTTAAAGCTAGTTCCTGGTAATAAGTTAGCTATTACACCATTCTTAGCCATTTCCTTAATTCCATTATCACTGGCTGCTATTAAATGATCTGCAGAAATACATCCTATTTCAGCAGCCAATTCAGCTCCACCTAATGGTTTTATTTCATCAGCATGAAGTTTAAGACCCATTCCATATTCTCTAGCTGCAAGTAAAATCTTCTTAGATTGCTCTATGGTAAATACTCCTTCTTCACAAAATACATCGCAGAATTTAGCCAATTTTTTTTGGGCTACTTTAGGAATCATATCATTTATAATAATATCTACAAATTCATCAGAATTATCTTTATAGGCATTAGGTATAGCATGAGCACCCATAAACGTAGATATAATATCTACTGGATGATCCTCATTTAAATGTTTAGCTACTTCTAATTGTTTTATTTCAGTTTCAAAGTCGTCTATACCATATCCACTTTTTGCTTCAACTGTAGTTACTCCAAAGGATAACATAGTATTTAAACTTTTCTTTGCTTGATTATACAACTCCTCAAAACTTGCATTTTTAGTTGCTTTTACTGTAGAATGAATTCCTCCACCTGCTGCAAGTATATCTAAATAAGGTATACCCTTTAGCTTCATTGCCAATTCATTTTCCCTAGAACCACCATGTACCAAATGAGTATGGGAATCTACTAATCCTGGGGTTACGGTTTTCCCAGTTCCATCTAGAATAATAGTACTTTCATCTAAAGTAATATCAGATGGCAATTCTCCTTCTCCTACATATAATATTTTATCTTTATTTAAAGCTATTATACCATTTTTAATCAATCCAATATCTTTTAATTCTTCCTTAACTCTAGCTTTATTCTCACCTTTTAAGGTTATTAAATTATCTATATTTTTGATAATTAAAGTGGCTTTCATTTTATCACCTATTCCATCATTCTTTTTTCTAAAATTTGACTATGATCAAAGTTTTCTACTCTTAAATAATAGTCTGCCACATCAACCATTGCTGCCATAGGAACTAATCCTATTATCTCACTACCTATGACATTTACACCATATCTTTTAGCTTCTCTTTCTATAACATCAAATACTCTAAATAATGGTGTCTTTGTATAGTCTACCATATTCATGGTTACTTGAACTATGTTTCTTTCCTTAATTTCTATCCCTAAAGCCTTACAATATTTAAACCCACCACCACTTGATCTAATGGATTTAGCGATATTTTTAGCAATACTAACATCATTTGTACCTAAGTTTACATTAAATGCCACTAAAGGCATTCTAGCTCCAACTGCTGTAACTCCAGCCTCTCTATTTAATTCAACAGGTCCAAAATCAGGAGTCCAATTATCTTCTTTCAACTTAGCTTCCATACCTTCATATTGTCCACGTCTTACATCAGCTAGATTTTCTCTATCTATTGAACTTGCAGATTTTTCATATAAAAATACAGATATATTAAGTTCTTCTCCAATTCTTTTCCCTAATCTCTTTGATAATTCTACTGCTTCCTCCATAGTTACATCTGATATTGGAATTAGTGGTATAACATCAGTTGCACCCATTCTTGGATGCTCTCCCTTATGATTTTTCATATCAATTAATTCTGATGCTACTTTACAAGCATTAAAAGCAGCTTCTATTACCTTTTCGGGTTCACCTATAAATGTAACTACTGTACGATTGTGGTCTTTATCCATAGAATAGTCCAGTAACTTTACTTCTTCTACAACCCTTATTTCTTCAACTATCTTTTCAATAATCTCTTTATTTTGTCCTTCACTAAAGTTTGGCACACATTGAATTATCCTAGCCATTTATATTCCCCCTATTATTATTTATTTAATTTATTTTCAACTAATTCTTTAACTAATTTATCATCTGCTACATATGGTATTGTTATATGGTCTGTATCCTTGAATTTATTATTATACTCTACACAAGTTGAAATAGAGTTTTCATTTCTAGCCCAAGCTCTTCTTGCTACTCCACCCATTACATCCCAAGGCATTGAAGTTTTAAGGATATTATCTACTCTTTCTGAACCATCTAACACCATTCCAAATCCACCATTTATAGACTTTCCGATTCCTACTCCTCCACCATTGTGAAGTGCTATAAGGCTCATTCCCCTTGCTGCATTTCCTGCAAAACATTGAGTAGCCATATCTGCCATAATATTACTTCCATCTTTGATATTAGCAGTTTCTCTAAATGGAGAGTCTGTACCTCCTGTATCATGGTGGTCTCTACCTAACATTATAGGCCCTACCTCTTTATTTCTAACCATTTCATTAAATTTCAATGCAATTTCCGTTCTTCCTAAAGCATCTTGATATAAAATTCTAGCTTGAGTACCTACTACAAGTCCATTGGCTTCTGCATCTCTTATCCATATATAATTATCTCTGTCTTGACCTCTTCTATTAGGGTCTATTATATCCATAGCAGCTTTATCTGTTTTAATTAAATCTTCATGTTCGCCACTTAAACAAACCCATCTAAAAGGTCCATATCCATAATCAAATAACATAGGTCCCATTATATCTTCTACATAGGAAGGGAATATAAATCCTTCTGATTCATCTATTCCATTTTTAGAAATATCCTTTGCACCAGCATCATAAATAGCTTTCATGAAACTATTTCCATAATCAAAGAAATAAGTTCCTTTTTCCACTAGTTTTTTAATTAATTCAAAATGATAGATTAAGGATTCATTTACTAATTTTATAAATCCTTTTTTATCTTTTTCTAACATCTCTGTTCTTTCTTCAAAAGTAATACCATGTGGACAATATCCCCCATCATAAGGAGCATGGCATGAAGTCTGATCTGATAATAATTCTATATGAACATTATTGTTTACTGCATATTCCAATAAATCTATAATATTACCATGGTATGCAATTGCCACTGGTTCTTTTTTCTCCATGAACTCATGAGCATATGCAAATAATTCTTTTAAATCATCAAAGGATTTATCTATCCAACCCTGATCTAATCTAGTTTTTATTCTTGAATAATCTACTTCCGCTATGATTCCTACACCTTTAGCAATTTTAGTAGCTTTACCCTGTGCTCCACTCATTCCACCTAAACCAGAACTTACAAATAGATGACCTGCTAAATCACCATCTTCTTTAACTCCTAGTTTCATTCTACCTGCATTTAAAATTGTATTATATGTTCCATGAACAATACCTTGAGGTCCTATATACATCCAGCCACCTGCTGTCATTTGTCCATAGTTTGCAACTCCCATTGCCTGAGCCTTTATCCAATGTTCTTGATCATCAAAAGCACCTATCATAAGTGCGTTTGTTATAATCGCTCTAGGACTTGTAACAGAAGATTTAAATAAACCTACTGGGTGTCCTGAAGCAATTACTAAAGTCTGTTCATCAGTTAATTCTTCTAAATATTTCTTAATCAGACTATATTGCATCCAGTTTTGGCATACTTGACCAGTTTCCCCATAAGTGACTAATTCATAAGGATATAATGCTACATCAAAGTCAAGATTATTATCTATCATTACTTGAAACGCCTTACCTTCTATGCATTTTCCCTTATACTCATCTAGTGATTTTCCTTTAATATTTCCTTCTGGCCTATATCTATATCCATATATTCTACCATGAGTCAATAACTCGTCTAAAAATTCTGGTGCTAATTTTTCATGTAATTCCTCTGGTACATACCTTAAAGCATTTTTAAGAGCAATTTCTATCTCTCTTTGAGTTAAATTTAACTCTCTCTTAGGAGCTCTTCTTATATTTTCTTGAAACTTTGGCTCTGGTGGTAATTCATTTCCTAATTTAATAGTCATAGCTTGAGAAATCCCTAAATTATTAATCATTAACTATCCCTCCTATAATAATCTTCCAATTTCTTTTTCAACTTCATTAACTATTTTTCCAGTTTTTAATATATCTTCTGATTTATTAATATCAGAGTACATAACTCTATCATCTTCCATAAATGGAATATCTTCCCTTATTATATTATAAACTATATTGCTTCCTTTTCCTAATCCTTTATTATCTCTTAAATCTATTGCTTGGCAAGCTGCTAGTATTTCCATAGCAAGAACTTTTCTAGCATTTCCTAGTATTTCCCTAGCTTTTCTTGCTGCAATTGTTCCCATGGACACATGGTCTTCTTGATTAGCAGAAGATGGTATGGAGTCTACACTGGCAGGATGAGCTAATACTTTATTTTCTGATACTAAAGACGCTGCTGAATATTGTACTATCATAAATCCTGAATTAAGTCCTCCCTTTTTAACTAAAAATGCAGGTAATCCATTACTTAAAGATGGATTTACTAATCTTTCAAGTCTTCTTTCAGATATATTTGCCAGTTCAGATAAACCGATTCCTAAGAAATCGAAACTTAAAGCCATTGGTTGACCATGGAAGTTTCCACCTGAAATGACTTCTTCTTCATCTACAAATATTAAAGGATTATCTGTTGCTGAATTCATTTCTATTTCAATTTTTTCTTTTACATATTTGAAACAATCTTTACTTCCTCCATGGATTTGAGGCAAACATCTTAATGAATAAGCATCTTGTACTCTAACTTCGCCCTGTCTTGTAGTCATGGAGCTATTTTCTAATATGGATAATATATTCTTAGCTGTATTTATTTGTCCTTCATGGGCTCTTACACTATGAACTCTAGGATCAAAAGCATCAGTTATTCCATTTAGGGCTTCCATAGTTAATGATGCAGCAATATCAGCTGTTTTGCTTAAAACTATAGAATCATGTATTGTTAATGCACCAATAGAAGTCATTACTTGAGTTCCATTGATTAAAGCCAACCCTTCCTTTGATGTCAATTCAACTGTTTGAATATTCGCCTTTGCCATTGCCTCTTTACCAGACATTCTTTTTCCTTCATATATAGCTTCACCTTCACCTATCATAACTAATACCATATGGGAAAGCGGTGCTAAATCTCCACTAGCTCCAAGGGAACCTTTTTCTGGAATAATAGGATGGACCTTTTTGTTTAACATTTCTACTAATGTGTTTAATGTAGATAGTCTTATACCTGAGAAACCTTTAGATAAGGCATTAGCTCTAAGTAACATAATTCCCCTAACTACTTCCTCCTCTAAGGGATTGCCTACTCCACAAGCATGGCTTATAATCAGATTTCTTTGTAGTGTTTTTGTTTCCTCTCCAGTGATTACAACATCACTGAACTTTCCAAATCCAGTAGTTATACCATATACTACTTTATTTTCATCTACAAATTTGTCTACCAAAGCTCTGGCTTTTTCTACCTTTAAAATCGCTTCCTTAGATAATTCTACTTCTTTACCCATTCTTGCAACTTCCACAAATTCCTCTAGAGTTAGACTATTACCGTCTATAAATATTTTTTCCATGTTACAACCTCCATTCAAGTTCATCATTATATTTCATTACTTAGATAAAGTGCATAAAAAAACCACAGATAATTTCTGTGGTTTTCTTTAAATTTAATTCTCTTAAAATAAATTGTCTATTAAGCATAATCTCCCCTACTTTAAATATTGGAAATTTCAAAACTTAAATCAATTATAACATAATATAATACAAAATAGTAAACATATTTTATATTATTGCAGAAAATATATTACCAAAGTTTTTAGATAAATTAAAATCATCAAAGTCAAACTCTTTATTTTTAATAGCAGTGGAAATATATAAAATTCCCTTTACTTGCCCATTATTTATTAGTGGTAAAATTATAACAGATTGCCAGTTCGGCAGTCCTGTTAAAGAATCAATATTGTCAATATTATCCCAATCTATTAAAAATTCACCTTTTTGAGTATATAATATTCTATCGATGATTCTATGATTTATCTGTATGTTTTCTATCCAGCTATCATTAAATCTAGCTCGGCTCAAGGTTCTTTTAATATCTCCATCATCAATAAATATTATGGAACCCCACTCTGCATCTAGAGTTTCTAACACTCTTCCTAAAAATTTGAAAGTCTTTTTTTCAATACTTTGATTTTCTTTTATTAATTCAAGAGTATTAATAAGAGCCAATATATTTCTATTATCATCTTCAGTATTCCCTGTTAAAATACCTGCTAATTTATCAACTCTATTTATTGTATTGTCCATCTGAGGATTCCATATAACAGATTTGTTTCTTCCTGTTTCTTTAGCATGATATAAAGCTTGATCTGCTTTTTCAACTAGCTCCTCTTTAAATTGACTATGATGTGGATAAAGAGATATTCCTATACTTATGGTAATTGAATGTTCTATTCCCTTAATTTTAAAATTCTCAACATTTTTACGTATTTTTTCTGCAATCTTCTTAGCTTCATATTCTTTAGTATTTTTAATAAGTATAATAAACTCTTCTCCACCATATCTTGCCACTATATCAGAGGTTCTTACTGTTGATTTTAAGACTTCACCTATTAAAGCAAGAATTTGGTCTCCTTTTCTATGTCCATAAGTATCGTTGATATTCTTAAACTTATCAATATCTAACAGTAAAATCGAAAAATTTCCATTTGTGGACTTAGCGTGATTAATAAGTTCTACTAGTTTTCCTTCATAATACTTTCTAGTAAATACTCCAGTAAGTTTATCCTGAATAGCCATTAACTTCAACTTATTATTTTCTAAATTAATAAATGCTAAACTAGAAAGATTTTTAACTAATTCCAATCTTTGAATGTCAAATCTGTTAAATACCTTATCAGTTTCTAAGTAAATATAACCTTGGCTACGGCTTTCCTCGTATATAATCTTTCTTCTTTCTATCTTTCTATTAACTGATTCATTAGATTTAAATATGGGAACACATATTATCCCTTTTTTATCATTAGATAAAAACTCCTTATAATTCTGATTATATACAGTTTGGAAATTACTATTTATTAAAATTCCCATTTTATGTTTATCAGTTAAAGATAGGATGTCTTTATTAATTTTATAATCGCTTTTATCATCTAATGACGAATACACTATATAATCCTTTTCTTTATCATCATAACCTAGAATATAACCTTTTTTAGCAAAGGTTTCCTTTCCTAAATAGTTAAGTATTATATCTAAATTATGTTTGAAATCATCAGTAAATCTAGATATTAATTCTTCTGTAGTATTGATATCCAAAACATTATCCAAATAATCCAGTTTAGTTATTTTTACAAACTCTTCACTACCTATTACATCAATCATAGAAGTAATATCAAAAAAGTAATTTAAATCTTTTTCATTTACTTCCTCTAGTAATGGATAATTTACTTCACGATTATATTCATTTTTTATGCAGGTTACTATTTTTTCCTTTATTAAATCCCCTTTTTTACTTTTAATATAGCTAAATTTCAATTGTGAATCTGGTATCTTTAAAGTCAATCGATAAATTCTATCTAAGGAATCCAGTAGATATTTAATAGCTTCTTTATATTTATTTCTAGAATAAAATACAAATCCTATTAAAGTATTAAGATACAAGGTCAAAGAAAAAGTTCCATCATCAGTTTCCTCTTCCATGAAAATTAAATTTTCGATGGAAGAATCTGAAAGGTCTAAGGCATATAATATTATTTCTCTTATTTTGTGTAAAAAATCTATATCTACTAATTCCACTAAATCTGTATCTTCTTCTATTAAATTGAGAGCATATTTTCTATCCTGATTTAAAAGACAAATAATAGATAAATATAAAAGTGCTTTTCTTCTATCTTGAATAAATTCTGTATTTCTATAGGAATTTCTCAATTCTTCAACTTCTTCTATATTTAAAGTAGATTCCTTTAAAAATGTAAAACAAATAATCATTAATTTACTTCTTAGGTAATCTCGTGCATTAACTTCATGAGATAATTTCAAAGCAACATTATATGATTCTATTGCCTTCTCCCATTGTCCGAAACAACCATAGAATTCTCCTAAAAACTCATGATATTGTACATTTATTTCAAAATCAAATATTTCCTTTGATTCAAATACTTCTTTTAAATATAGATAACATCCATATGCTTTTGTATATTCCGATGTTGCAAGATATATAGTTCCTAAATTAATATGAACTAAAATAGTCATTCTAAAATCCTGAAGTTCTAAACTGCCTTGCTTTGATTCTTCCATATATCTTAAAGCATCATCAAACTTATAATCCATTATATACAACTCAGCTATATTATTTAAGAAAACAGTTTCCACCTCTTGTAGACCAGTACTTTTTGCTATGGTTAAACCCTTCTTATAATATTCCATAGCTTTTTGATTGTTTGCATAATAATCTGCATAGATGATTCCGATATTATTAATAGGTCTGGTAACATCCATAAAGTTCCCTATGGCTTCATAATAAAAAATACTTTTTTTATAGTCCTTTATTGCCTCTTTTGTGTTTCCACTTAAATGTTTTATGAGTCCCAGCCTATTGTAAAGAATCCCTAAACAATTTATATTTCCATTATTTTGAGATAGTTTTATTCCTTCGTTTAAATATCTTTCTGACTCTTTTAATTCACCATTAGATATTCCAAATCTTGCCTTAGTGGCCAATACCATTATTTTCCCCTCAACGATATTATTTTCTTTGGAAATCTTTTCTATGACTTCTACTTCTTGTAAAGCCTTTTCCTTTTCACCTTTTCTAAAATTAATATCTATAATTACAAATTTACTTTTGATTATATGGTCAAAGTTTTTTAATAGCTTTGCAGTTTTTTGATACTCTTCTAAATATGCTTTTCCTTTATCTGTTTCATCTTTTAAATAATATATATTAACTAATCCCTCTAAAACTTCAAGCTTTTCTTCGCTATCATTATCTTTAACTATATTATATGCCTGTTGCAACAAAAACTTAGCTTGACTTCCATACTTGTTTTCAAGTTTTTCTATCTCATTAAAAACTATATCTAAAGCCTTTTTATTTTGATTAGATTTAATTAAATGATATATTAATTCTTCTAATATAAGTCCATCATCTAAATCTTGAATGACTTTAGCTGCCTTTGTATGTAAGGCTGTTTTTTCTTCTTCAGATATTTGATTGTAAATTAGCCTTTTTAGTTCACTACCATTTATATTATAACTGTATCCCCAGTCTGCTACTTTTTCATCTATTAGTTTTAAATTTATTAATTCATTTAAGGCATCTTCTATATTGTGTTGTTCTATTTCCAACATCTCAAGTAATATTCTTTTATGTAGTTTATCGCTAAATATTGACATTACTTTGAATATATCAAAATAATTCTCTTTAAAATAATTTTCTTTAATTATATTCAATTGCTTTGAAAAGTCATCTTCTACATTTGGTTGAATAGATAAGTCATCGTAATCATCAACCTTTAGGTACCATCTTCCTGAAGTTTTCATGTATAATTCTCCAGTGTTGAATAAATGTTTAATTATATATTCAATTCGTCTTGGATTCCCCTTACTTTCTCTAAATAAAACAGAAGCCAAACTATAAGGAACATAGGATATTCCCAATATACTTTTAACTAATTCTCCTATTTCTTCTAGATTTAATTTATGTGAATTCATAAACTGTATATATACTTCCTTTTCCCATTGCTCTATTTTTTCCTTCACTAAAGGATGGATATTTTCGTCATTTTTATCATAGGAAAAAACAAAAAACAAATTATTACTTGTTGTATTTTGGATTAAATAATCTAGAATCATTATAAAAGTAGTGTTACATTTTTGAATATCATCAACAATAATATATATAATTTTGTCTTTAGATAGTTCTGTGAAATAATTAGCAATTCTATTGTATAATCTAAACCTTTCTATCCTTTGACTCAAGTCTGTATCTATTTCCTCATCTATATTTAGTCTTAATTCTGGTAATATTTTAGAAAGTTCAGACCTGTACTTATTTATAAGTTCCGGAGATGTATCTTTTATTGACTGTTTCAAAATATTAGCCATGTCTAACAAATGATTACTTTGGTCATCGTGTATCTCAACAAAATATACGTCTCTACCTTTCATTTTAAGTTTAAAAGATATTTCCCTTAGAAATCTTGTTTTTCCAACTCCTAAATCACCATTTAAAACCAATCCCCTTAAATCATTTGTTCCTCTTGCAATATTATCATCTAGTGACATAAATCTTCTAATTTCGTTTTTTCTTCCTATGATCTTATTGTTAAAATGTAAGACATTTCTATCCTTTACTAAATCATAGGAATAGTCAAGATTAAAAGCAATCACTACTCTATCTACAATCTCCATTAAATTCAATTCTTTGTTGATAAAGTCTCGCTTAGTAAGCTGTTTTATAATACTATTTAATACTTCCTTTTGTTCTTCAGTTATTAAAAAATCACTGTATATAAAACTGTCTGTATCATCAACAGTAAAATCTTTTAAAAACAAATATTTAATCAATACTCCTATTGAAAAATAATCTGTATTTTTATCATCTTGTTCTTTATCTATTAAGGTTTCTGGTAATATAAAATATCTTGACAAATCATCATAATTAGAACTATATCTATTTTCAAGGTTTGTAGGCAAATCCATAAGTTTCATAGTTTTATCTTCTGTTATAAATATTGCTAAAGGATTTAATAATTTATATATAAATCCTCTAAAATGCAAAAAATCAATTACCACCATAATATCAAGTATAATCTTTAATCTTTCATGAAAATTCAACTTGTCTTTTATTCTGCTTAGTCTAGACCCCTGAACATATTCTACTATTGAATAGTATAATAGCATGTTTGTTTTTTTAGTGTCTATTGTCTTTACTAAATTAAATGATTCTGAGGATAATAAATATTCATGACGAATATTAGATAGATGAATGAAGTTGTCCGAAAAGTAATCAATTACTTGATTTTGGATATTGTGATTATAAAGTTTCATCAACTGTATTTTATCACCTTCCCATAAATCAATTACCTTATATGATTCATAATAAAAGGTATCATTTAAACTTTCTTCAATTTTATATCTATTATCTATAATCCTCATTAATATCCCCTCTTTTTAGTATCTAGTCTTGGGTTTCATCTTTCATTGCTTCATATAAAGCTTTTAATCCTAAATCTAGCCTACTTTTAGCATCATCTTCAAAATCACTTAGTTTACCTGATAAAAATTCAATTCTTTTACTCATTACCTTTTCCAAAATATCATATCCCTTAGGCAATGCCTCTACTATTACTACTCTCTTATCTTTATCATGTTTTTTTCTAACTACTAGGTCTGCTTTTTCCATCCTATCTACCAGGTCTGTAATAGTGCTGCAAGCTAATGCCATATGTTGACTTAACTCTCCTATGGTCATATTTCCTTGATTTATTAATATCTGTAAAGCCGAAAATTGAGGTACAGTAATATTAAAGTCGGCTAATATTGCTCTACCTTTTTTTCTTATAATATAGTCTATTTTTCTCAAATATCTTTCTATATTGGATACATTTTCATAGCTTTCATTTTTGTTCATTTGAACCTCCTCCTTCATTTTCCCTTAAAATCATTATATAATAATTCTAAAGGCATTAGGTACGACTTCAAAAGTAGCCGGAAGTTTTCCTCCATATTCACCATCTAAATCAATAGGTACATCTCGGTTCGTCTTTAGCTCTACCTTCTTTGACTTAAAATACAATACATTTGGATGATTGACATGCCCTCCACTAAATATGTTAATAAAAATATTTGCCAAATCTTGAACTCCAGATTTCTTTATAATTACTACATCTAATAGCCCATCAAGAACATCTGCTTCTGGAGCTAATTTTTTAAATCCACCTATGGAAGAACTATTGGATACAATAAACAATAATACCTCATCATTTAAAGAATATTCTTCACTTTCTATATTTAAGTTTATGGATTCCAAATTTTGAAGAGTTATTTCTCTCAATCCTTCTATATAATATGCTAACCTACCTAAGACCATTTTAGTTTCAGGCAATACTTGATAACCTACATTTGATAAAATACCTCCAGCTGCTACGTTTACAAAATATTCGTCATTTACTTTACCCAAATCCACATCTATAAACTTTTCTCTTTTTATCATTTCATAAAACTCATTGATATTCTTAGGAATCTCCATATAATTAGCAAAATCGTTTACTGTGCCAGATGATAAAATAGCTACTGGTATTTTTCTCTCACTTTTAGCTATTCCCTTAGCTACCTCATTTACAGTTCCATCCCCTCCACTGACAATTATAATATCCCAATCTTCTTTGCAAGCTTTAATTGTCTCTAACATAGCGTCATCTTTTTTTTTAGTAATGAATTTATTTACTAAATATCCATCATCTAATAACAATTTACATAAACGATCTAGTTTTCTTTCTGTAGATTGTCTTCCTGAAGATGGATTAAATATTACCTTAACTTTTTTCATAAAACTCAGCCTCTCATCTTATAGTAATTTATATATTTATATGCAATTAATATCTATTTTATTTATCTATGAATATTATATCTATTATACCAATAATCCAATAATTGTGAAAGAATTTTAAAAATTTGATTTATTAATGGTATTAATTATAGGATTAAAAAAGATAAAAGCCTAATAGACTCTTATCTTTTTTTGATAATATTTTTTATACTATCAACTACATCTAAAATTAATTTTAAATAGCTATCGAAACTTTTTATATTGTTTTGAAGAGAAAATGCTGTTTCTGATATACTTTCAGTAACTATATCAAAAGTTTCATAAGCTTTATGCGTTGTATTTTCAATAGAATCAGTAATTGAACCTACATTTTTTGTTATCTTATTTATATTACAGACTGTACTATCTATCTCTGGAGTTAATTCTTCTAAAACATTGTCCATATTTGTTGTAATAGATTGTATGTTTTCACTTATAATAGGCAATTGTTTAAGTATATCGTCAATTTCTTTTATATTTGATTCCATTATAGTATCAGCTTTAGATATTATCTTATTTAAATTTTTAAAAATTAAAATTAAATAAGTTAAAGCACCTATACCTAATAAAAAAAGTATTAGTTTAAATAAATCTTGAACAGTAAGGGTAGCATTCATTATCTATGCCCCCTTACTCAATTTCTCTCTCATCTTTTTCTATTTGATCATCTTCTACGACTTCTTCTATAATATCCATATCTTCCACGACTTCTTCTATAATATCCATATCTTCCACTTCTTCTATAATATCTTCCTTTGCTTCATTTGCCTTTTCTTTAATATCATCATAAACATTTTTAATTTCTGATTTTATTTTTTCTCCAAAATCCTTTGTTGCTTCCATTTGGTCATTTACTGTAGTTTTTATATTTTCTGCTACTTCCTTAGTTTTATCACCTATATCTTTTCTTGTTTCCTTTCCAGATTTAGGAGCTAATAATAAACCAGCTGCAGCACCAACTGCTGTACCTATGGCTGTTCCAACGGCAAGGTTTTTAGCAGTTTCCATTTTTTTTTCTTTTTCAATTCTTTTTTTCTTTTCTTCAATAAATTTGTTTAACATTTTTATCTCCCCTTTGTTATATTGTATCTATTTTATTTGTCATTTCTACCCCAAAATGGGAGTTATAATCAATATACTTTAGATTTTTGAATTTAAAATTTTTCTTTCAATACTTTTTGTAATTCTGCTGCTTGATAACCACATTCTTCAGCAAATTTTTTAAATATATCAGCTACTTCACTATCGTTTACCTTCTTAGAATGGGTTTCATAATCTCTAACCATTTCCTGTGAATCCAATATCATCTTCTTTAAAATTTCTTTTGTAGTTAATTCCATAATATACCTCCTAATTTTATTTAATAATCTCTATTTAATTGTCTCTTATTCCTAAGTATTTTATACTTATTATAATAAAATTTTCAAATATTCATTCATTTTATCCAGATTTCCTTTATAATATATATTAAGAAATTACTTCGAGTATCTAAATTTAAAAAACTATTATAATAAGGGGGTATTACAACTTGTCAACTTTTTTTACTTTGAAGGATTTTTTCTCAAAACAAAAATGGAACTATTTAATTGGAGTAATATGGCTTTTAATAATAGACTCTATACAACTAATAGTTCCTCAAATCTTTAGGTGGCTAACGAACGATTTTCAAAACAATGCCTTAAATAATAAGGCTATATTAAAGTATGTGTTTTTAATTTTATTAACTGGAATAGCAATTGCTGTTGGACGTTTTTTTTGGAGAATATATATTTTAGGCACTTCCAGAGAACTCGAATACTATTTAAGAAAAAAGATATTCGATCATTTACTATCCTTATCTCCAAATTACTTTAACACTCATAAGACTGGAGATTTAATGGCTCATGCTACAAACGATGTAAATGCTGTTAGAATGGCCATTGGTCAAGGTACTATAATGATTGTAGACTCTATGTTTATGATAGTACTTACTTTGATTATGATGGTAAAAACAACAAATATTAGATTGACTTTTATTGCATTATTTACATTACCATTTATCGTTATTGTAGTAAGTAAATTTGGTAAGATTATTCATAAACGTTTTAAAATAGTTCAAGAGGCTTTTTCTGATCTTACTGACATTACCCAAGAAAGTTTCTCTGGTGTTCGAGTAGTAAAATCTTTTGTACAAGAAAATCTTATTCAAAGTAAATTTGAAAAAGTAAATAATGATAATTTAAAAAAGAATTTAGATTTGGTTAAAATATCTGGGACTTTCCATCCATTCATTGAGTTTATATCCTCCCTTAGCTTTCTATTAATTATTTTTTATGGAGGTAAAGAAGTAATATTAAATAAAATCTCATTAGGCGACTTTATTGCATTTAATTCATACTTAGGTCTATTAGTATGGCCAATGATGGCATTAGGTTGGGTTATAAATATATTTCAAAGAGGAGCTGCCTCAATGGACAGAATAAACATTATTCTGGAAGAAACCCCAGATATAGTTAATAATCCAAAGACTATTGAATTGGAACAACCAAAAGGACAAGTTCAATTTAAAAATGTCAGCTTTAAATATCCTGATTCTGATAACTATGCTTTAAAAAATATAAATTTTTCAATAGAACAGGGAAAGTCACTAGCTATAATTGGTAGAACAGGAAGTGGAAAGTCAACTATTGCAAGTCTGCTTCTTAGACTTTACGATGCTCAAGATGGTAATATACTCTTCGATAATATAGACATTAAAGACCTGTCTTTAAAATCTCTTAGGGAAAATATAGGCTATGTGCCACAAGATAATTTCTTGTTTTCTAATACTATAGCAGAAAATATTGCTTTTTCATTTGATAAACCTACTTCTTCCGAAAAAGTTGTAAATGCCGCTAAGTTATCTGAGGTTTACAATAATATAATAGAGTTTGAAAATGGATTTGAAACTATTTTAGGCGAAAGGGGAGTTACATTGTCTGGTGGTCAAAAACAAAGAACTTCCATAGCTCGTGCTTTAATTAAAGAACCTTCAGTACTTATATTAGATGATAGTTTGTCTAGTGTAGATACCGAAACTGAGGAAAAAATATTAAATAATTTAAAGACTATAATGGATACAAAAACTACTATTATAATTAGTCATAGAATATCTACTATTAAAGACTGTGATGAAATAATTTTATTGTCCAATGGTGAAATTGCCGAAAGAGGAACTCATGAATCTCTTTTATTAAATAATGGTTTCTATAAAAACTTATATGAGAACCAATTGTTAGAAGAAAAAATAATTAATAATTAGGAGGAAAATAATGAGTAGAGAATATGATGATGAAATAGTAGGAAAATCCTATGATAGTAAATTAATGAAACGACTTTTACAATATGCTAAACCCTATACTTTATATTTGCTCCTAGCTATTCTTATGATGGTTACTATTACAGGTTTAGAACTTATAAAACCTTATTTACTTAAAGTAACTATAGATGACTATTTATCAGGTTATACAAAACCTATGTATGAAATGGAAATTGATTCTACATATGAAGGAATAATATTTAATAATAAAAAATATGTAAAAGTTAATTCCATAAACACAGTAGATAATTTACAGTTAGAAGATTATCCTATTGTAAATATAGTAAAAGAAAATGGAGACTATTACCTTGGTGATTATGAAGATAAATCAGTGGAAAATAGAATTCTCTTAGATAATGATTCATATATAAATTTTAGAAATCCAGATATTAAAGGCATAAACAAAATAGCTCTTATTTTCTTGGTTTCTATTGTACTTGCTTTTGTTTTAAATTATCTTCAAGTATTGATTTTAAATTATACTTCACAAAAGATTATTTTCAATATAAGACAAGAGATATTTGCTCATATTCAAAGTCTTTCTATATCATTTTTTGATAAGAATCCTATTGGAAGACTAGTAACTAGAGTTACAAATGATACTGAAACTTTAAATGAAATGTATACATCTGTTTTAGTCAACTTATTTAAGGATATATTTGTCCTTATAGGTATTATCTTTATTATGATTAAAATGAATTTAACTTTGGCTTTAATTTCTTTTGCCTTAGTTCCTTTAATCATTGTGGCATCTATTATCTTTAGAAAGAAAATCAGAGTAGTGTATAGACTGGCAAGAGTACAATTATCTAAAATTAATTCTACTTTAAACGAAAATCTAACTGGAATGAGGATAATCCATATATTTAAGAAAGAAAACAAAATCTCAAATCAGTTTGATAAAATCAATCAAGATTATTTGAAAACAGCAAAAAAAGAAATTACTCTTTTTGCCATATTTAGACCTTCCATAGAAGTTATTCGTTCACTAGGTATAGCTTTTATTATATATTATGGTGGTGATAAAGTTATTTCAAATTCAATAGAATTTGGGGTATTATATGCCTTTATAGAGTATCTACAAAGGTTCTTTCAACCAATACTTGATTTGACTGAAAAATATAATATACTTCAATCTGCCATGGCTTCAAGTGAGCGAATTTTTCATATATTAGATAATACAGATATTGTAGAAAATCCTAATAACCCTATGAGTATTGACAATATAAAAGGTAAGATTGAGTTTAGAAATGTTTGGTTTGCCTACGAATCTGATAATTGGGTATTAAAAGATATTAGTTTCATAATAAACCCTGGTGAAACTATTGCATTTGTTGGAGCAACAGGAGCTGGTAAGTCCTCTATTATGAACTTAATTACTAGATTTTATGATATACAAAAAGGGGAAATATTAATAGACGATATTAATATAAAAGAATATAATAAATATGAATTACGACAAAAAATAGGTGTAGTATTACAAGATGTTTTTCTATTTACTGGAACCATAGAAGATAATATTAGATTAAACAATACTGAAATCTCTGATGACAAAATTATAGAGGTGGCTAAGTATGTTAATGCAGATTATTTTATAAATAAACTACCTCTTAAATATAAGGAACCTGTAATGGAAAGAGGTTCAACTTTATCTTCTGGCGAAAGACAGCTTCTCTCCTTTGCTAGAACTTTAGCCTACAATCCAAGTATATTAATATTAGATGAGGCTACATCAAGTATAGATACAGAGACAGAACTATTAATTCAAGATGCTCTTGAAAAATTAATTAAAGGCAGAACCAGTATTGCTGTTGCCCATAGATTATCTACTATTCAACATGCAGACAAAATCATAGTTCTTAGTAAAGGTAATATTAAAGAAATAGGTACCCACCAAGAATTATTATCTATGGAAGGGATGTATTACGATTTATATAGGCTTCAATATAAAGAGGACTTTGCTAAATAAGTCTTTACTATTTCTCTATTCTTTAGTAAAATTCTTTATAAATATAATAAATATAATTTTAGGAGTGTTAATCAAATGTATGACTTTCATCTTCATAGTGAATATTCCATTGATTCTAAAGCATCTATGGAATCCATGGTATTAGCTGCCATTGACAATAATTTAAAAAGTATATGTTTTACTGATCATGTTGATTTAGATTCCACCGTAGAAAGAATTGATTTTGTTTTTAGAACATCTGATTACTTCAAAAATATTAGACAAGTGAAGTATAAGTATATGAAGGATATTGAAATACTGGCAGGTGTAGAAATAGGCATCCAGCCACATTTATTTGAAAGATACAATGAATTTATTGATGACAATAACTTCGATTTTGTTTTAATGTCTGTTCATTCAGTAAATAAACTAGATATACATGCTGATGGTTTTACTAAAGAAATTGAACCTCTGAAAGCTTTAGAGGCGTACTATAATGATATGTATACTTGTGTAAAAGGATTTAATAATTTTGATATTCTAGGACATTTAGATTATATTGACAGATATTTTGATGATTACTCTACTATTCCAAAATATGATGAATACCATTATATGATAGAATCCATATTAAAGATTTTAATTGAAAATGGCAAAGGAATTGAGATAAATACTGCTGGAATGAGGTATGGCTTAGGTTATTTTCACCCTAAGATTCAAATCTTAAAATTATATAGAGAATTAGGAGGAGAAATAATAACCATAGGCTCAGATTCCCATAAGCCTGATACCATAGGATATGGATATAGATCTGCTGAAAAAATGTTGAAAGAACTGGGATTCAAATATGTCCATATTTTTAAAGAAAGAAAAAAATTTCCGATAAATATTGTATAAACAACAAAAATCCTCTCAAGTAAAACTTGAGAGGATTTTTCCCGCAATGCCGTCAACTAAGGTAATTCATACCCGCCTTCTAAAAGGGGGGTTTCTTGTTAACATATTCTAACGTCCCCTCAAGGGGGCTTGTTATCCAATGTTAAACCCAGACTCCCATGTCTGTTATGTCGGTTGAATTATCAAAGCCAACGCACATCGCAGAGTTTCTTTATATTTTCATTATACATCTTTTTTTGTATTTTTTCAAGTAAACTCTAAATATATTATTTGTTATGATTTGTAAACTATATTGTTTATTTCATCTTCATAAAGAACTTCTTTATCTATAAGCTTTCCTGCTAAAGAATGTAAAATATCTATATTAGTATTTAATAAGTTAATAGTATCCTCATAAAGAGTATTTAATATATCCTTTGCTCTCTTTATTAAAACTCCATTATTAATATCCCTACCAGATAAAACATTATAGTTTAAAAGCCCTACTTCTTCATCCATACCAAATACACCAATCATAGATAAAGTCATATCTGTAGCTTTCTCTAAATCTGAAGAAGCTCCTGTTGTAATATTTTCTTTACCATATATTATTTCCTCTGCTACTCTTCCACCTAATGAAATCATTACATTTCTTAGTATGTCTTTTTTAGTCTGATACATTTTATCCGGTGGAATGTTTAGACTAAATCCTCCCATACCCTTTGTGCTTGGAATAATACTTACTTTAGTAACTCTATTATCCTTTGCTACTAACTTTGCCACCAAAGCGTGTCCTGCTTCATGATAGGCTGTTATTTCTCTATCTACATGGCTTATTGCTGACCTATCCTTTTTTTCATCTCCAACCAATACTGAATAATATGCTTTATTTATATGATTCATTGTAATTTCTTTGGATTTTTCCTTTACAGCTATAATGGCAGATTCGTTCATTAAATTTTCAAGCTTAGCACCACTAAAGTAAATGGTCTCTAATGCAACCTTTTTTAAATCTACATTTTTAGCAACTGGTTTATTTCTACTGTGTAGTTTAAGAATTTCATATCTTCCATTTACATCTGGTAAAGAAACTTCCACTTGTCTATCAAATCTTCCCGGTCTCAATAAAGCCTCATCTAGGATATCTATCCTGTTTGTTGCTGCAACTACTATTATTCCTTCATTATCCTTAAATCCAGACATCTCTGTTAACAATGCGTTTAATGTTCTATCCCCTTCCTCACTTCCTGAAGGATTATCTCCAGACTTTCTCTTTTTTCCAAGGGAGTCTATTTCATCTATAAATATAACAGACTTTCCAGCTTCTTTAGCTTTTTTAAATAACTCTCTTATACGACTGGCACCAAGTCCTGCATATACTTGTACAAAATCAGATCCTGATACAGCATAAAAAGGAACTTCTGCCTCTCCTGCCATTGCCTTAGCCATAAGAGTTTTTCCTGTTCCCGGCGCACCATATAAAAGGACTCCTCTAGGTAATCTTGCACCAAAGTTGTTATAAATCTCTGGATTCTTTATAAAATCTACCATATCCATTAAAGATTCTTTAGCTTCCTCATTACCTGCCACATCTTTAAAAGTTATTCTTTTTTTAGATAACTCTGCATCTATTTGTGACATCTTGGTCATTTCTTTCTCAGCCTGTTTAGACATATTCTTATTTAAGTAAAATATCATCAATCCCATTGCCGATACTAGTATTAACATTGGTATAGCTTGATTTACACCATTAGTCTTCTCTATTACTTTCACATCATACATTAACAGCTCTTCTTTAAATCTGTCGGTTCTTGGATTATCTGTAGTAGCAACTTTATTATTTGTAAGCTTTATCTTTATTTTTCCACTATTAGATAATTCTACTTCTTCAACTAATCCTTTCTCCAAGTGATTTAAAAATAAGGTATAGGGCATATCTTCTACCTCATTATTCTTTTGCATATAGAATAGCACAGTGGATAATAGGATAATAGAAATAGCCATAAGTAGAACTAACTTTAACTTCTTATTTATTTGCATTAAACCACTCCTTTTGGTTTACATAATGTCTATTACATTATAGCACCTTATGATTGCCATGTCTATTTCCTAGATTTGTTAAAATACCATAATAAGAAAGGACCAACTATTTAAAAGTCAGCCCTTTCATATATTAATCCTTATTTAAAATTTTTAGTATCTTATCTAATTTTAGATTTTGTTCTTCACTTAACATTGGTCTAATACTTTCTAGCTTATGAAATATTTCTTCATATTGTTCTGGACTTAGGTTATTTTCGATTTCATCATTTACTCTTATTATTTCTACAAATAAATCATCATCAGATTTATCCATATATTGATCCTGTAAACTTTCAATTAGCATAATATCTTCCTCACTAGGATTGTATTTACCTATATTGTCTACAATTTTTTGTATATCTTTTTCCTTCATTACATTACCCCCTTCTATCTTATATTTTAATTTATGAAAGCTAAATTAAATATATTACTAAATTGCACTGCAACTATTAATTCCTTTTTGCATATAATGGTTATTATATTAGATTTGGGAGGGATAATTTTGGATAATAAAATATTAATATTTTTATTTTTACTAATAATGGGCAAAAATAAAGAAAGTGATGTGGCTGCATTAAATTCCTTAGGAAATTTTGTAAACTCCATGGACATAGACCCTAAATATACTGCTGAAAAGATTAAATTAGCAAAAAAGGTTGGAGCGTATTTTCCTGAACAATACATACCTTTGATAAATAAATCAATATTATTTACTGAAAGATTAATAAAAATAAATGAATTAGCAGATTTCATGAAAAACGATGAATATGTTTATATCAAAGAGCCAATATCTGTAGATAATAATAAGGAAAGAATAAGTAAAATGGTCAATGTAATTCAAAAAGAAACGCCTAATACAGAAGTTAAAAATCTTGGAATGATGATGGATTTTATCGTCAACATGGATAAATATAAACAAATGTTTGGGATGATGAGTTCAGTAATGGGAAATAAAGATGCAGTAAAAGATCCTACTCAACTAATGAGCCTTCTTGGACCTATGCTAACTGGAGATAGTCAAAAAAATAGTGATAAGATGAAAGAAATGAATGCTATGATGGAAATAATGAAGGTATTAAATACTCCTACATCTAAAACTGAAGAAAAAAAGTAGGATAATAGAAAACCATCTAAAGAATAAGTAAATTTACTTATTCTTTAGATGGTTTATTAGTCCCTTCATATCTTCTGGTAATGGTGCAATAAATTCTATATCTTCCTTTGTTCTAGGATGTTTTATTTTTAAATAATAGGAGTGAAGAGCTTGTCTGTTTATATAACTACTTTCTTCACTATATAAAGTATCTCCAATTATGGGATGACCTATATGATTTAAATGGACTCTAATCTGGTGAGATCTTCCTGTAAATATTTGAACATCTAAAAGACTACCATTACTATATCTTTCTATTACAGAGTATTTAGTTAAGGCATCTTGTCCGTTGTCTGTTATTGTCTTTTTAATACTTTTTTCCTCTTCCCTTCCAATGGGTAAATCTATATAATCTTCCTCTTTTTCTACACTTCCTTTAACTATTGCTTGATATTTTTTTTCTACCATATTGGACTCAAATTGTAATGCCATTTGCTGATGAGCAAAAGGATTTTTAGCAACTATTAAAATTCCTGTAGTATTCATATCTAATCTATTTACAAATCTAATTTTCTTTTGTATTCCCTTTTCTTTAAAGTAATATGATATACCATTAGACAAAGTATTTTCTTGATGGGATTTTGTGGGATGCACTACAACATTTGGCTGTTTGTTTAAAATTAATAAATCAAAGTCCTCATAGACTATATCTATATCCATTTTTTCTGGCATAGTATTTTCTTCTTCATTTTCCATGAGAATAGATACTATATCTCCTTTTTCAAGTTTTAGTCCTTTTCTTCTAGTTTTCCCATTTACATAAATATTCTTTTCTTTATATAGTTTTCTGAATAATCTTCCTGATAAATCCTTAGTAACAAGAAATTCTTCTAAATTTAAATCATGGTTATCTACTTTAAAAGTAACAATGTTTTCACTTTCCTTAAATAAATCCATATTTACCTCCAAATCTTTTTATGTTTATTATATAATATATAGGTAAACTAATTATATCAGATATTATATAAATTTAAAGACTAAACCATTTAGGGGGTACATTCGTGAGAATAATAAATATTATTTCAAATTATAACTATGAATCTAAAAAAACATCTGAAATTTTATCGGATAAACTTAAAAATAAAGGTTTTCATATATCAGAAAAATATAATGATAATGCAGAATTAAATATATGCGTGGGAGGAGATGGAGCATTTTTAAGAGCCATACACCGTAATAAATTTCCAAGTATCCCCTTTGTCGGTATAAATACTGGACACTTAGGCTTTTTCCAAGAAATTCTACCTGAAAATATAGATGAATTTATTAATAAATATATAAATAAAGATTATTTGGTAGAAGAAATTTCATTAGTAAGTGCAGAGATATGTACTAAAAGTAAATCTTTCTTTCTTACTGGAGTAAATGAAATAGTTATAAAGGGCATAAAGTCTAAAGTTGTTCATCTGGAAATATCTTTAGATGGCAATTATTTAGAAAAATTCAGTGGAGATGGAGTAATTATATCTACACCAGTAGGTAGTACAGCATACAATTTTTCCAGTGGTGGCAGTATAATATATCCATCACTAAAGACTTTACAATTAACACCCCTATCTCCTATTAGCTCTAAGGTATATCGGTCTTTACCTAATAGTGCTGTAGTTCCTGGAGATATAACAATATCCATTAAACCCGAATTTAGATATGAAAATTCTATTTTAATTATAAATGATGGAGTTGAGTTTAAGTATAATAATATCACCAGTATAAATTTAAAGCTTTCCCATAAGACTATTAAGAAATTAAATTTTGATAAAGATATGTATTGGAGTAATTTAAGAAGTAAGTTTTTATAGAAAACTGCCCCTTATAGAACAAAACCCCTTAATTACATTATTTAAATTAAGGGGTTTATCTATTGATTTTTAGATTCAGTACCTTCTCCAGAACCTTCTCCGTGGTCTATATAGTCTGGTTATACTTATACGCATAAAAACAATAGCAAAGAGCTGTGTTAGTAGGTGTAAAGCACTTTTCAATATCAGAAACTTATCAATTTCTTTTTCCGCTTCTCCATATATTTCTATATACTTTTTATATGATTTAATGTCATAGTATAGTGCTATTGAAACCCATAATATGACCATAATAGTAGTCATATAAGCTAGTAATTCTACAATACTACTGAACGCCTTCTCACCATATAGTTTAGTTATAATAACCATGAATATAGTAGCCATCACAAATATCTTTATTCTATATTTTTTCTTGCGAATTGCCCTTCTCCTCGAAGCATCTAGATAGTGCATAAGAAAAGTTTTTTCAGAAGAAACACTAAATTCTTTCGGAATATATTTCTCCCTAATTTTTTTATAATCTTCTGGAATATTATAATAGGCTTTATTTTCTAAATCGAATATCTTAATATAGAATATACAGATTATTGGTATAAAAAAATACATATTCCTAACCTTTATTAAAAAATACATAGCCATAAAGTTTAGTGGAATAAAAATTGTTATAAAATTAATAAAATTCATATTGAATCTCCTAAATATTAACTTATTTATTTTCTATCCATTCAATTATTATTTGAAAATCTCTTGTTTTCAAATTTATTACAATCTATTTACATATTACCATTTTATACATTCCCTTTCAAATAAACCTGTCGTTATTTTTTAATAAATCTAAACATTTATTTTTCTTTGCATAAAAAAGATACCAAGCATTGGTATCTTTTTTATTATATCTATATTAACTTATCCATTTCATCTACTAATTTACTAAATAACTTCATTGCGTTGTTTACTGGTTCTTCTGTGGTCATATCTACTCCTGCCAGCTTTAGCACGTTTAGAGGATAATCTGAACTTCCGCTCTTTAGGAAGTTTAGATATTTATCTACTGATTCCTTCCCTTCTTCAAGTACCTTTTGAGATAGCGCAACTGCTGCTGAATATCCTGTAGCATATTGGAATACATAGTAGTTGTAGTAGAAATGAGGTATTCTTGCCCACTCTATTGCTATTTCATCATCTACTACCACACTCGGTCCATAATATAGTTCATTTAATTTCTTATATTCTTCACATAAATAGTCTGCTGTTAATGATTCACCCTTTTCTAGATGTTCATTTATTATCTTTTCAAACTCTGCAAACATAGTTTGTCTAAATACAGTGGTTCTAAAACTTTCTAAATAATGATTTAGTAGATATAATCTTTCATTTTTATCCACTACATTCTTTAACATATAGTCCATAAGCAAAGATTCATTAGCTGTAGATGCAACCTCGGCTACAAATATAGAATAATTTCCATAAACAAAGGGTTGATTTTTTCTTGTAAAATAGCT
Source organism: Tissierella pigra (assembly GCF_018917845.1). Taxonomy (NCBI): domain Bacteria; kingdom Bacillati; phylum Bacillota; class Tissierellia; order Tissierellales; family Tissierellaceae; genus Tissierella; species Tissierella pigra. The sequence goes on along the minus strand of NZ_JAHLPJ010000001.1, from coordinate 1,671,256 downwards.
ATGAATTGAGTGACCCATTTCATGAGCTGTAGTAAATACATTGTCTAATGTATCGTGATAATTTAATAATATAAATGGTTTAGAATCATAGGACCCACTAGAATATGCACCTGATCTTTTACCTCTATTTTCATATACATCTATCCAACGTGAACTAAATCCTTCTTCTACTACATCCATATATTCTTCACCAAGAGGAACTAAAGCCTTTTTAACTAATTCTACTCCTTCTTTATATGGAATTTTGAAATCTACATCTTTTACTATTGGAGTATATAAATCATACATATGAAGTTCCTCTACTTCTAATGCTCTTTTTCTAATTTCCATATATTTATACATACTGTCTAAATTATTGTGAACAGAATTAATTAAATTATCATATACAGATAAAGGAATATTATTTGTATCTAAGGAAGCTTCTCTGCTTGATTTATAGTTTCTAATATTTGCATTAAATATATTTTTCTTTAAATCTCCACTTAGGGCAGCTGCAAATGTATTTTTAAATCCTTCATAAGTATTATATAAAGCTTCAAAAGCATTTTTTCTTACATCTCTATTTTTGGATTCCATCAGTGGAATAAAGTTTCCATGAGTTATCTCCACATCTTTACCATCTTCATCCTTTATAACAGGGAATTTTAAATCTGCATCACTTAACATAGAATATATCTTTTCTGGTGCAGAACCTATTTCTCCAACTTGTGCTAATATAGACTCTTCTCTAGCAGATAGCACATGACTCTTTTGTCTTAAAATATTATCTATATATTTTTTATATAATTTTAACTCAGGTTTTTCTTCATAATATTTCTCTAAAACATTCAAATCTAAAGTTAATATCTCTGGTACTAAAAAAGACGTCTTTTCTTCTACTTCTATATAGAGACTTAAACCTTTATCTGATAAAGCTTGAGACTTTCCATCTCTAGTATCTTCATCTAATTTCATATGAGTATAAGAATATAGATTACTTGCCAGTCTATATAATTCATCTTTATCCTTTAATGTATTATATAAATTCTCACTGCTGGAAACTGCTTCACCCTTATGGGAATCAAAATTCTTAGCCATTTCCTTAGCCTTATTATAATCCTTTTCCCATTCTCCTACATCTTTGTACATAGATTCTAAGTCCCATTTTAATTCTTGTGGTAAATCTTTTCGTTCCAATGTTTCTTTTTTACTTTCCATTGAATCTCCTCCCTTAATCTTTGATATTATTTATTACATGAATCATAATATCTCTTGCTATAGGTGCTGCTGTTTTACCTCCTGTTGAACCTTCTTCTTCTAATATAACTGCAACAGCTACTTTTGGTTCTTTTGCTGGAGCAAATCCTACAAACCAAGCATGGGATTTTCCACTTGCATTTTCAGCAGTTCCTGTTTTCCCTGCTACTTCTATATTTTTAATTCTAGCATTTGTTCCTGTACCTGATTTTACTACTTCTACCATCATCTCTTTTACTTTCTCTGCAGTAATAGGATCTGTACCTTGAGATAATACTTCAGTATTATAGGATTTCATCACTTTGTCATTTTTAGATATTATCTCTTTTACTAATATTGGCTTTACTATTTCTCCCCCATTGGCAATACCAGAAGCTACTAATGCCATATTTAATGGAGTTACCAATACTTTACCTTGACCTATGGCAGAGGCCGCAATATCTGTTTTATCTAAATTACCCTTATAAGGATACTGTGAGCTTTTAGTAGGCAGGTCAAAAGGAATATCACCATTAATTAAAAACTTATCTGCTACATTTCCCATTTTTTCCTTTCCTATTTCAATAGACTTCTCTGTAAAATAAGTATTACATGATTTAACCAATGCTTGTTTTAAATCTATATGCCCATGAGCCTTCCCTTGATAGTCTTTAAATATATACCCATTAATCTTTGTACTTCCCACACAATCGTAATCTTTATCTAAATTTGGTGTTCCTAAAGCTGCAACAGTAGTTAAAATCTTAAAAGTAGAGCCTGGAGCATATAATCCTTGAGTAGCTCTATTTACTAAAGGACTATTTGGATTTTCCGATATTTCTTTCCAATCTTCCTTCAAATTTGAAACATCAAAATCTGGGAGGCTGACCATTGCATATATTTCACCAGTAACAGGATTCATTGCAACAATAGAGCCTTTCTTCCCTTTTAACAATCCTCTGGCCTTATTTTGTAATTCATGATCTATAGTTAGTCTTAGATTATTTCCCTCAGTAGTAGGTATAACTAAATTTTTTATTTCATTGATAGCTGCATTTTCATTTATATTTAAAAGAGCATTATTATATTGAAGCTCTAAACCTACTTTTCCATACTCACGATAACTATATCCTATTATATGACTATACAATCTGCCATAAGGATAGTATCTTTTATATAAATCATCTTTTTTTTCACTATAGGCTAAGACCTTATGATTTCTATCTAAGATAGACCCCCTAAGTATGGATTCTTCATTGATCCATAGTCTTTTATTATAACTGTTGTTTTTTACTGCCTCTGCCTTAAATACTTGAAAATAGCTTATATATACTATTAAACTAATAAACATTAGGCAAAACCCAACTAATACAACTATTATTCTTTTAGTCTCTTTGTTCATCAAATTCCTCCTTTATCTTTATTTCTTCAGAGCATATTTGTAGAACTCCAAGGGCAATAAAACTAGATAATATAGAACTCCCCCCATAACTAACAAAAGGTAAAGTCAGTCCTGTCAGTGGTATCATCTTTAAAACTCCACCTAAAATAATAAAGGATTGAATTCCAAATAAAATACTAATACCTAAAGCCAGTATTTTATAAAATAGACTTTCTTGAGAAATGGCTATTTTAAATCCCCTATATACAAGAATCATGAATAACATTATTATACCTATTCCAGTGAATACCCCCATTTCTTCACATATAGCAGAAAAAATAAAATCTGTATATACTACTGGAATAAAATCAGGATACCCTAATCCTAAACCTCTGCCAAAAAATCCTCCTTCAGCAATGGCAAATAAAGATTGAGTTATTTGATACCCTTGTCTTTCTATATATTTCCAAGGATTCAACCAAGCTTGAAATCTAATTTTAACATGGTCAAATAGTGTATATCCTAATATGCCGCCTATGGCAAATAATCCTATATTATATAATACAAGTTTTCTATCTTCTTCATAGATAAACTGAATCATAATAAATATTCCATAAAACACTAAAGCCGTACCTAAATCTCTTTGTAAAAATAGTAATAAAATAAAGGAATATATAATTCCCATTAAATAATAAGGACCATATTTTAACTCTTTCCATCTAGAAGTATCAGAGTAGTAAGAGGCTAGTATGAATATTACTAAAAGTTTGGTAATCTCAGCAGGCTGAAAGGCAATTCCACCAAAACTAACCCAGTTTATAGCTCCACCTTTTCTGCTTCCAAATACAAAGGTAATAAAAAACAAAATGTATGAAGCAATTATATAAAGATATATGAAGTTTTTCCAACCTCTAATATACTTTAAAATAAAGTAGGTTAAGAAAAATAAAAATATCCCTATGGATAACCATATCAGCTGTTTTATCCCAAGACTTGAATCAATCCTATATATCATAACTATTCCTATGGATATAAGCATAGTAACAATTAAAAATATGTAATTATCTCCATAGGAAATCTTAGTTAATATATAATTTGATAAATATATTATAATAACTAAACCAATACCTGTGCCTAAAGTTAGTCTATCTATTTTGTCTCCTTCATAGACAAATAATAATAATAATGCTAAAATTTCAAAAACGAATAATAAGTTTCTCGGTGACTTTGGTCTGATTCCTTTTTTTGACATAATATTCTCCTATCATCTATTTACAAACAAAAACTCTATTTGTCCCGCCCTAATAATATCTCCATCTTCTAATTGCATTGCATCAAATATTTTATCTCCATTTAAATGTGTACCATTTGCACTATTTAAATCCTCAAGATAATATTCTCCCTCATCTTCTATTATTTGAAAATGTTTTTTAGATATAAATGGATCTTTTACTACAATATTATTTTGATTATTTCTGCCTAGAGTTATATTTTTATCAATGGAATAGTACTCCTTGATTTTATATGGCAAGGACTCTTTCCTATTGATTAACTTTAAATACACCCTATTATCTGAAGATATTCCTTCCATACTTCTTATATCTAAATATATAAGTCTTATAATACTAAAAATAAATAAATATATGATTATAATAAATATATATTTAAACAATATAGCCAATATATTATACATTCTCATTCCTCCAAAATTCTTTATACCTAATTATGTTATCACAAACTTAGTCTAATGTGAATGATTTTCAAATTATAGCATTTAAATAATTATTACTATTATTAGGCATATATATATTAATTAATCAATGATTCAGATAAAATTTCTTTCAAATTCTACTTTATGATATAATATAATAAAATACTTAGATTTAACGAAAGAGGTAACTATGAAAATTACTAATATTGAACCCCAAAGAAATAAGAATAGAGTCAATATATATGTGGATAATATTTTCTCCATAGGTATAGAAGAGGAGTTAAGGTTTAAATATCACTTAGAGGTTGGGATGGAAGTAACTGATGAATTTATTAAAGAAATTCTTAAAGCCGAAGAGCAGAATAAAGTAACAAGTCATGCACTTAATTTATTATCTTATAGGCTAAGATCTGAAAAAGAAATCTATATGGCATTGAAACGTAAAAATTTTGAAGACTTTTATATAAATAATGCCATTGCCTATTGTAAGGAAAATAATTATATCAATGATAAAGCCTTTGCAGAAGCTTTCGTTCATGACAAAGTAAATCTTAATAAGTTGGGTCCTGAAAGAATAAAATATGAACTAATCTTAAAAGGTATTCCCAAGGAAATTATAGAAGATGTTTTAATTCTAGATAAAGATGAACAATATGATATAGCTTTAGAACTGGCAATGAAGAAATTAAATTCTTATAAAAACCATGACAAAAATTCTATTTATAGAAAACTTAGTGGCTTCTTACAACGAAAAGGATACTCTTATGATACTATTTCTAAGGTAATGAAAGAAGCCCTTAAAGATAGGTGAAATAATTTGTGCTATGTATATATACTGAAATGTAAAGACAATACACTTTATACTGGTTGGACTGTGGACTTAGATAAAAGAATTCATAAACATAATTTAGGAAAGGCTGCAAAATATACTCGTGGCAGAACTCCTGTTAAACTAGTATATTTTGAAGAATTTGATAATAAAATTGAGGCTCAAAAAAGAGAATATGCCATAAAACAACTTTCAAGAACAGAAAAATTAACTCTTATAAAAAAGTAAAACATTCCTATTAATTATAAAGGAGAATATTTATCCTTTATTTAAATTAAGGATAAATATTCTCTGCTCCATTTTTTATAACCTCATCTTCCCAAATCATGGTATATCTTCCTATTGCCCATTCTGCCATGACTACACTATCTGAACTATTCAACTTAATTTTTCCTATTTCCTTTTGAGATATATCATGATCATGAATTCCATATATTAATATATTGTTTCTTGTAACAATAAGAATTATATCTTCATTGGGGGATGTAAAGGCATCTATAGCTTCAGGAACCTTGGATTTTATTATATTCCATGGAATAATCAGATTATCATAGTTCACTAACTCTTTTGGTGGAATAGTTTTTATATTATAATCCTTATATAATTCTTCATCACCACTTATATAGTTTATTCTTCCCTTCATAATCCAATATCCATTTCTTCTAGATAGACCAAAACTTTCTTCATTTAACCCTATATTAGAATTAGCTTTGATTATACCCTGTGCACCTTCTATAAATGTCTTTAATCCATCTTCTCCTATTACATCTGAAATCTTAATAGCTTTTTCATCATTTAAAGAATCTATTGGATATACTTGTATAGTCTTTTTATTACTTAATATCTCTATGGTTTCTGTAGATATATAGTCATTTCCCACATATAAAATATTTTTCAGTATTGAAGGCTTTATAACATTAGTATCATTAGAAATTTTTGCTGTTCTAAATGAGTAAAAAGATTCGTCATTTATCTCCTCTTTAAACTTTCCTTTTTGTACTGCATTTATTTTATCATTAATAGCTCCATTATTATTTTCTCTATTTACATTAACTAACCAAAATCCTTTTTTTCTAGGAAGCAATAAGTCTTTTAATTCATATATAGATGCTGTATTACGATTATTTGTCCTAATCCAAAGAGTCTTATAACTCCAGTTGTCTTTTTGACTTTCTTCATCATAGAAATGGGATTTAATTCCCAAAAGAATTCCTGATCGTAAAGTATCCACTTCTTCTATATTTGAAGTTCGCATTATACTGTTTTCGACATTTATATATCTATGGATTTCTTCCTTACTTATTTTATCTACAGACTTCTTAAAAAAATAAAATTTATCTTGGATAAAACTTACAATTTCATCATCATTATATTTTATAAATTCATTAAAAAACTGATTGTTACTAAATACTGTTATTATCTGAACTTCTCCCTCTTTAAGTCCTAAGTCTTCAGGACTCATTTTATATTTATATAATAAATAGTCGGAAAGATTTACATTCTTTAATTTATAAACAGGATTTAAAGCATAATTTTCTCCTATGACAACTGCTGATTCGTGAAATAAAGCTTCCTTATCCATTGTAGATACTTCTTCATTTTCATCTATGATTTTTTCTATGGCCCATTTACCTAATAGTGGTGGTAATTTATTTTCTGGTGCTTTTATTTTATCTTTAGTTTCAAACTTACTAATACTACATGAGCTTAACAAAGAAATTAAGATTATAGATATTATGATTAAATATAGTTTTTTCATTTATTAACCTCTCCTAAGGGCAAAGTTACTCTTACTAAAGTTCCTTCATTGATACTTGAATATATATCCATGTTTCCATTATGAAGCTTAATTATCTCATCACATATGGATAATCCTATACCACTATGGGACTGACTATTTTTCCCTTTATAAAATTTTTCCTTTACTTTTGGTAAATCTTCTTCAGAGATACCTGAACCATTGTCCTTTACTTCTAATACTAAATTATCATCCTCCGTAAAAGCATTTAATACTACAACTCCACCTTCAGATGTAAATTTAAAGGCATTGTCCAAAATATTAATGAGGACTTGTTTTATTCTATTTTCATCAGCTAATATAGTTCCTAAATTCTCATCAATATTGGTAATAAATTGTATCTTATTATTAATAGCCTTAGGATATAATTGCTTTCCTATTATATTAATAGTGTCGGCAATTTTAAAATCATCTTTTTCTAATTGTATTCTTCCAGAAACAAATCGTGAAAAATCTAAAAGTTCTTCTACCATTGTAGTCAATCTATCACTTTCTTTTTCTATAATCTCAAGACCATCTAATATAATATCATTTTCATTAAAATCCTCAGATTTCAATGTTATTGCCCATCCTTTTATTGATGTTAATGGAGTTCTCAGTTCATGAGATACAGATGATATAAAATCATTTTTAATTTGTTCTTTTTTTATTAATTCTTCTGCCATATAATTCAAAGTATCCGATAGTTTACCTATTTCATCTTGAAGTTTTATTTGACTTCTAACCTTCAGCTGTCCATCTGCCATTTTTTCTGCCACATCTGTTACTTCTTTAAGGGGTTTTACTATGGAGTTGGCTAAAAACACACTTACCAAACCTGATATAAAAACCACTACTAGTCCCATACTAAGTAACAAAAAAGAAACAGATCTTATTGTATTATCAGTTTCTTTAAGAGATGTAATAAACCTAATAATCCCTATTACTCTATCCTGCTCTTTTAGTGCTGTTGATACAGACATAACTGTATTATCATAATAGTCAACCTTGCCTGTCCATACTCCTTTATCTCCATTTATAGCTGCTTTTATATCAGGATATAAATTTGAGTCATCATTTGCAACACCTAAAGAGTCCATCAATAGTTTTCCTTCTGGATTTAGTATTTGAACTTCTGCATTTGTATGCTGCCAAAATACATCTACATCGTCTATAATAATATCCTCCAGGGAATCAGAATAAAAATATCTTAAATAATAATCCCTAGAAAACTCAATTTGATTGCTAAGTATATCTTCAATACTTCTATAATAATATGTTCTGACTCCATTAATAAGTCCTATTTCTAAAATTAGCACAGTTATAACAATAATCAACATAAAGTTTTTAACTAATCTAGTCTTTATACTTTTTTTCATGTATTCAACCTCTAACTTTTATCCTTCCATCTGTAACCAATTCCCCAAACTGTTTGTATAAATATTGGTTCACTAGGATCGTCTTCTATTTTAGCCCTAAGTCGTCTAATATTCACATCTACAATTTTAGAATCTCCTATAAAATCATATCCCCAAACCTGATTTAAAATTTCATCCCTTTTAAAAGCTCTTCCTGGATTTTCTATAAATATCTTTGCTATGGCATACTCTGTAGGCGTAAGTTCTATTTCTTTATCATCTTTATAAAACTTACGTGAATATATATCTACTTTAAAAGGAGCAGAACTTAATATACTATTTACATCTATATTTCCTATAGACTCCATTCTTCTTCCTAAAGATTTTACTCTTAAAACTAATTCTGTAGGATTAAAAGGCTTAGTCATATAATCATCAGTTCCATACTCTAATCCCATAATTTTATCTATGTCTTGAGTTTTGGCTGTAAGCATTATTATGCCCAGTCTTGGAAATTCTTCTCTTAAAATCTTACATACTTGAAATCCATCTATTCCAGGAAGCATAATATCTAAAACTACTATATCTAGTTTTTCTTTTCTAGCAATATTTATACCCTCTTCACCACTTCCTGCTTCAAATACGTTAAAACCATTTCTTTCAAGATTTATTTTTATAAATTTTCTTATGGAAGATTCATCTTCTATTATTAGAATTGAGTTATTCATTTAAAATCCCTTCCTTAATTTACTCTTGGCTTAAAGCTCTAAATTCATATCCTTCATTAATAAGGTAATTTATTATTTCTGGCAGTCCGTCTACAGTTGTTTGTTTTGCATCTGTATCATGCATTAATATAATTACTTCTTTTTTCCCTTTTGTTGTGGCTTTCACTCTATTTACTAGTTTTTCTTTTGATAAACCTATACCTTCTGCATCTCCATTTAATGAATTCCAATTATAGTTTTTATATCCCATTTCTTCAAACATCTTTAAAAACTTCTGTTTATGTTTTTCAAAAGACCCTCCTGGCATTCTCAATAGTTTTGTTTCAAATTCTTCACCTAAGACATTTTTCAAAGCCTTTTCCGTTGATTCTACTTCACCTAAAAAATTTTTAGTATCTTTATATATATATTTATAATTATGGCTATAAGAATGATGTCCTATGGAGTGTCCATCCTCATGAATTCTCTTTAATACATCTGGGTTTGAATTAACCATTTTGCCTAAAATAAAAAATGTTGCTTTAATATCATATTCATCTAAAATATCTAAAATTTGGTTTGTTACATATTTAGATGGACCGTCGTCAAATGTCAAATAAGCTAACTTAGTATTTTTATTCTCTTTTCCATTGGCCTTTGCTCTTTCTTCTTCTTTTGCTTTTTCTTCCGCAATTTTTTTATCTTCTTCAGCCTTTGCCTCAATTTGTTTAATTTCCTCATCTAATGCTTGATTAATGGGATTTTTTTCACCCATTATATTTAGAATATCTGTCACACTTATGGCAACAGCTGCATTGTTCGATTTATTAAAAATCTTTACAGATGTAGTCCCTATTAAAAAAAATATAATAGCTAAAAAAATGATTTTCATTTTTCTCATGGTAAATGATTTTTTCCTTTTTTTCATTTATGTCACTCCTTTACATTATGTCATACCTATAATCTAATTTTAGCATATAATAATTATTAATTCTATTGGTTACAAATAATTTAATAATTAGTTACAAAACTCTTACATTATCTTATATATTTCCAAAATTTAAAATTTAAAACTAAATAGGCTGAAATCAGCCTATTTATTATAATGGGTATTTTTTTATAACCAATAGGAAAGTTCTACTTTTTTATCTTTATAAATAATGAACTTTCTCTAAAAAAGCTTCAACAAAGGCTATATTTAATGCTCCATCGAATCTTTTGTTATAATGGATAAAAACTTTGATTTCTTCTTAGTAGTTCAGAAATTAAAAGGATTGTTATTAAATCCCTTACAATTCTGCTTCTTCCATAAAAGATATTTTGCATTCCCCTATATCTTCCTCTATGTCTTCTTTCATATGGATCTTCATGTATCTCTGGACATTCTTCAACCATCTTTATATATATATCATCTACCATTTTCTCCATTTGTTCCTTTGTAATTTCTTCCATAGAATAGTTTCCACTTAAATGTTCATCCACTCTTGATATGACTTTAGGATATATTCTATAATATAGTTCTGGATAATCATAAGACATAAAAACACCTCCCCTTTCTTATTCCTCTAATTATATTATGAAAGGAGAGGTATTTTTGCTACTTATTACTGCAATAAACTCTTAAATTGTGATTTATATAACTTAGCATATAATTCATCTTTTTCCAATAATTCTTCATGATTTCCCTTTTCAACAATGCCTTCTCCTGTTAATACCAAAATTTCATCTGCGTTTTTTATGGTTGATAATCTATGGGCAATAACTAAAGTAGTTCTTCCTTGGGATAATTCCTCTAAAGATTTTTGTATCATAATTTCAGTTTCATTATCAAGAGCTGAAGTGGCCTCATCCAATATTAGTATTGGCGGATTTTTCAAAAATAACCTTGCAATTGAAATTCTCTGTTTTTGTCCTCCAGATAATTTAACACCTTTTTCACCTATAAAAGTATTATATCTTTCTGGTAGAGACATAATATATTCATGTATCCTAGCTTTTTTAGCTGCTTTTATTATATCTTCATCACTAGCATCAGGATTTCCATAAACTATATTATCTCTAATTGTACCAGTAAATAAGAATACATCTTGCTGTACAAGTCCAATATTTTTTCTTAAAGATTTTATTTGTATATCTTTAATATCAATATCATCTAAAAGAATTTCACCACTATTTGTTTCATAAAATCTTGGAATCAGATGACATAAAGTTGTCTTACCTGCCCCTGATGGTCCAACTAATGCCACAGTCTTACCAGGTTCTATATCTAAGTTTAAATTAGAAAGTACTGTATGTTTTCCATTATTATAACTAAATGAAACATCTTTAAATCTAATTTTTCCGCTTATATCATTTAATTCTAAGGCATTTTCCTTATCAGTTATATCTGATTTAATGTCCATAATCTCAATAAATCTTTCAAAGCCAGTCATTCCTTCTTGCAACTGTTGTGCAAATTGTGACAGTCTTCTAATTGGCTGCATAAAGAAATTAACGTAAAGAGAGAAAGAGAAAAGGTCTCCAAAATTAATTATGTCTCTATATACAAAATATCCTCCTAAACTTATAACCAATAGATTAAGAATACTAGCCATTATTCCTATTCCTGCTTCAAACTCAGCCATAACCTTATAGGAGCCTTTTCTAGCATCACTAAATTCAAGATTTCCTCTATTAAATTTTTCAATCTCATAATCCTCATTAGTAAAAGATTTCGCAACTCTAACTCCTGAAATGCTATTTTCTAACTGGGAATTAACATTTGCTATTTTCTTTCTAACTTCCCTAAAAGAATTTGACATTTTATTTCTTTTAGATATAACAAACCATATAATAATTGGTATAGACGCATATAATACCAAAGTAAGTCTCCACTCAATTCTAATCAACACAATAAAAGAGCCTAATAACATGACTAAGGATATAAATAAGTCCTCTGGCCCATGATGTGCCAATTCAGTTATATCTCGTAAATCATTAACTATTCTAGACATAATATGACCTGTTTTATTGTTATCAAAATAACTAAAAGGCAATGTTTGTAAATGAGAAAATATATCTCCCCTCATATCGTGCTCTATCCTTACTCCCAGTAAATGTCCCCAATAAGCTACAATATAATTGCTAATATATCTAAGAACAAATAATAAGGACATTATAATAGTCCATCTAATTAAAAGGTCCATTCTTCCATTTGGAATAATTTCATTAATCATTTTTCTTGTAAAAACCGGAAAGATTAAATCCGATACAGATATAAGAAATGCAAAAAACATATCTATGAAGAATAGTCTTTTATGTGGTTTGTAATATGATATAAATCGTTTAAGCAAATTTCTTCTCCTCCTTGTTTAATTTTAAGAATATTTCGTGTCACGAATATTATATTATATTTTGTATTTTTTTTCAACAATCCCATTCTAACCTATTACTAATTATATCTAAAATTAAATAATAATTCATATAAATAAAAGTTATAACCCCTGTATCATTTATCAAAAAGCCTATAATGGAAGTAAGCAATACTATTATTGCTTTTTCTTTTAAACTTTTATTAGATATTATATATTTATATAGTTTTTTAAATATAATAATCTCGGCTATAATGGCAAGGGAAAATGGAGGAGTTAATGTTAGTTTCATCAATTCTTTTGCCTTAAATGATGCCATAGATATAAATTCACTTATTCCATTTTCTTTTATTCTATAAAAGAAACTTATTGCATGGGTATTATCTTCCCTAAGAATATCAAAAAACATATTTATTCCAAATATAAATAATCCTATTAATAGAAATATAAGTATCTCTTTTATTCCATTTTTCTTGGAAAAAAACATAATATAAATCATAAATCCAAATAATGAAACTGAAGTTATAAACCCACCTGTATTAGCACCAAAATGAGTAGACAAAGTAATCATATTAACTACAAATATAATTACACCTATAACTCTTTTAAAATTTATATTTTTTATATCCTTAGTCATACTAAAGAAAAATAATATGGAAGTAGCCAGTAATACTCCCATTATTCCATTATTCAAACCATAATATCTTGCACCATATACTAGATTGTTGAATCCAATATAAGAATTATAAATCATATTTGGATATAACATAGTTCCTAAAACTACAAATATATAGGTGAAACTACTTATTGTTTTCACAAAATTTAATTCTTTTTTTATAATTAATTTTGTGATTATATATGAAATCAGCATACTAAGGATTAAATAAATAACAATGCTTTGATTTAACTTAAATAGTCCTAATACTAATGATATTAGAATATTTACAGATATAAATGAATAGAAAAAATATAATTTGTTATTTACCTTATTGGATTTCATTATTGAAATACACAATAGTATAATTGACAAATAGGTGATTCCATGGAATAAATAAGCACTAATAAGTAGATTCATATTTATTCTATATAGTTTATTTATCTCTTTTATAGGATTCTCTACTTCTAGAAACTTAAATGGTTTTCCTATATTGACTTTTTTCGCATATCCATAGGTGTTTTTCAATTGAACAGAAATATCTTCTATTGCAATAAATCCTTCTCTTTTAGTGGAATTACTTGTTAATAGCCCATTATTTTCTCCATCAATATATATTATCGGAACCAGATATTTGTTTAATAAATACTTATCCTTCTCTGCTACTTTTTTAGGCAATATAATTATCTGATTATCCTTATATTCAGTTAAGTATCTTTTTAGAATCTCCACATTATTTTTTTCTTCTTGAATATCATACTCCAACAACAATATATTGGATTTATCTAAAAATTTATCTGTAACTTTCCTTAGCCAATCCAAATTATAAACAATAGAATTTTCTTCATAATCAACAATCCTATCTTTATTAGAAATTAAAAGTGCTCCCTTTCCATTTCCAATATAGGATGTTTTTTCTTTTTTCAATACATCTCCTAGATATTCTAAATTTATACTTTTTTTCCCAAGGTCTTTTACAGTTAACTTTTTTCCTGTATTAGCTGATAGATATAGACCTTCCTCCGAGTAGGGAGGTCTAGTTTTTAAATTTATAAATCCTAGACTAAGTTTGTCTAATTCTAAATTTTCTATTGTTTCTATTTTAAGCTCATCAACTAGTATTAAAATCGATTTAATAGGTTCAGCAAATATCTTACTTGGAATTAAAATTATTATAAATACTAATATAAAATTTATTATTTTTTTTATCATATCAATCACCTTAATATATAATTGAACTTAATATACTAAAAATTCCTAATATAAATGATAATATACTTATGAGAATACTATACCTATATCTTCCATCTTGTATTATATCTATTTTTTTGTTAAAAACTCTTTCTCCCTCTATTGTAACTACGTTATATTTTTCTTTTATATAAATAAATCCACTAATTAATATAAAAAAGATTCCTATTATCACCTATTATCCCTCCACTAAAAATGTACCAAATAAAAATACATTATTCCAAATCACAAATACCTTTATATTTACAATAACTTGGACATCTATTACTTTTTTCATAATCATATATACTTTCCTTCCTAGACGTAAAGTCCATAAACCTTTCAATCCAATATATATTTTCTCTTAGACTATTATCATCTACTGGAATATCTATAGATTCTCCATTCTCTAAAAATATTATCTTAGTCTTATGGATTTCTATATCCATTATATTTTTAACAACATATGAGTATAGTTGTAGTTGTGGCTTATAGTATTCCATAAGAGAATGTTTATTTATTACCTTATTTGTTTTGTAATCAATTATTTCTGCTTTTTGTCCTTTAATATTTATCCTATCTATTACTCCTGTTATATATTTGTCCTTTAACTTTAAATAAAAAGTTTTTTCTATAAAGGTTTTATCATAATCCTCATTGTACAGTTTTAAATAATTTTCGATATAAGGCTTTAATTCTTCATATATAGAAGAAGTATAATATATTCCAAAGGATTTGCATATATTTTGCAACAATTCCTCTACATCCATATTCAATTTATAGTACTGGCAAAATTTATGAATAATATTTCCTTTTTGAATACTACTAATAAGCTGTTCTTTTTCAGTCCTTAACTCTAGCCCTATGTGAGATAACTTTCTATAATAATCAAAATAAAACTTTCTATTGCAATCTAAGAATGTAAGATACTGAGTTATATTATATCTATCTATGGTATCCTTAGGATAGTTAGTATCTTTAAATAATAAAGGTAACTCCATATCTGTAATACTATCTTGATTCACTAATTCATTATTTATTAATCTAACTGGAATATATTCCTCACTTGGAACATGGACTTCAGATATAATTTTACATTCTGTAGGATTTATAAAGTCCTTTATAAGTTTTTTAAATCCACTGTCTTTTCCTTGACTGCCTAAAATAAGCATCTTTTCTGCTCTAGTCATAGCAACATATAAAATTCTTTCTGTTTCTTCTTTATCCTTTTTATATAATTCTTTTCTTATATTATCGTATAATGCTCTATTATTTTCTAATTGAACCCCTATACCTACTTCCTTGTGAAATAACATATTTGGATAAGTCCCACCGTTGGAATTAGCCATTTCTGGGATTATCACCACTGGAAACTGAAGTCCTTTAGATTTATGTATAGTCAGTATCTTAACTACATCAGCATCTTCTGATTCTATTTTTCCTTCTTCTTCATCTCTAGTTTTAATTTCTTCTAAGTAATCAATGAAATCTGTTACTGTTCCTCTAAAGTTCAATTCATATTTTTTTGCCATATCTTTAAACTTATAAATATTTGCAATACATTGTTTTCCACCTTGTTTTAAAAGTAATGTTTCTATAAAATATGTTTTTGAAATCAATTCATCTAATAACTTAGTTAGTCCATACAAATCTCTTATATTATATAGGTAATCCATGATGTTTATGGCTTCTTTGATTTTTTCTTCTTCATCATTTATTTTTTCATCATAATCAATATTTACCATAGCATTATATACTGTTGTCTTCTTATTTCTTAGTATCCAATATATAGTTTTATCTGTAAGCCCTATCATAGGAGATCTTAAAAAACCTATGGTTGCTATGGTATCAAATGGATTTCCTATGGATTTTAAACCATTAATTAAATCCAATACCTCCTGCTGTAAAAAAAACCTTTTTCCACCTAAATTATAAAAGGGTACTCCAAAGTTTTTTAAGGCTTCTTCATAAATATGATTTCTAGTAGTTGCTCTAAAGAGCATAGCAAAATCACCATATTTATATTTTCCTTGTAATACTAATTCCTTTATTCGCTTTGCTATTAATTGTGCTTCATAATGTCTATGATAATTACTAGGACTTTGATTATCCGGTACTTCTAAATCTTCTTTTTCCAAGATTTCTACATCTATGGAGTTTTTTGATTTATGAAATTCTTTTAGCTCTGTATACTTATTTGTCATTAGTTTACTAAATATACTATTGATAAATTTCAATACAGTTTCTACAGTTCTATAATTTTTTTGTAATGTAATTATTTCCTCTTTAGAGACTTCCTGAATATCTAACATTACATCATAAAAAACTTCTAAATCTGCACCCCTAAAGCCATAAATAGATTGTTTTGGATCTCCTACTACAAATAAATTAGACCTGTCTAGTTTTTCATTTACTGTAGCTAGTTTATAGAATATCTTTTTTTGCAACTCATTCGTATCTTGAAACTCGTCTATCATAATATATTTATATATTTCTTGGTATTTATTTCTAATATAGGTATTTTCTAATAAATCCAAAACTTTTATTTGTAAATCATCATAGTCTAAGGCTTTAATTTCTTTCTTTTTTGACTCATATTCCTTATCAATATCCATAAGCAAATCTAATATAATCATATAGATATGAATATTGTATTTTTCACATCCTAGTAAAGACTTTTCTATAGATGATTTTAACATATCTATATTTTCAGTTTCCTTAGAGCTTGTACCTATGTTTTCATATAGATATGCCAATAAGCTAGGTAATTCCTCATCTAAATAATGATTGTCTTTAAATTTAATCCAATTTAAATCTGTTTGCAGCTTAAATATCTTTGAGTTTTTAGGCAATTTTTCCATTAAATATATAAACTTATCTTTTATAAATGAAATATCCTCTTTTTCAAACTCCAAGGAATTTATATATTCTAAAGTTTTTTGTTTTAAGTCTTTGAAAGTTAGTCCTATGGTTCTAGCCTTATTATAAAGCTGATAAAAATCATCAATTAAGAAGCTTATATTGTTCTTTTTAAATATTCTTAGTAATTCATATACTCCCTTATTATTTTCCAAGCCTCTATTCAATACATCTTGTATTGTTTTATTTAAGAGACTCATAGATTCATAATTTTCTAATACCTCAAATAATGGGTCTATATTTGCTTCAATAGGGTTTTCCCTCAATATCTTTGCACAAAAACTATGGATGGTGGAAATATTTGCCTTTTCCATATCTCTATAATACTTCCTCCACACATTTCCCCTATAAAAGTTTTTTCTTATTTCTTTTCTAATTCTATCTATCATTTCTTGAGTAGCTTTTTTAGTAAATGTAATTGCCACTATGGATTCTATTTCTTTATTTTCCTCTAGGTTTCCATATTCTAATATATGTATAAACCTTTCTGTCAGCACTTTAGTTTTTCCTGTACCTGCCCCTGCATTTACAGCTACGTTTTTCTCTATGGTTTTTATAGCTATTTGCTGTGGATCTATTGTCATCACTCCACCTCCAATACATTTTCATATCTGCAAATATCCTTATATATACAATAGGATGAACATTCCAAAGGATTTATGGAAAAATCTCCACTGTTTATTCTATCTATTGTCTGTTGTATATTAGACTTTGTAATTTCCAGTAATTCATTCCATTGATTATTATCTAAAGCTCCTTTATGTTTCTTAGTTATTAATTTTGTTTCTTCAATTTTGCCTAATTTAGTTTGAAACTCACCATTGGAAACTATACCATATATTCCAGCAACTATATCTTTGTTTTTCTGAGACATTATATATATTGGCAACTGAAGTGACAAACCATTTGACATATGGTCTATATCATAGATTCCATAGGTGCTACTTTTATAGTCCATAATTACATATTTCTCTTCTCCTAGAACTTTGTCAATTCTATCAATCTTTCCCCTTATTTTTATTTCTCCTTTATTAGTCTGCAATGAAAAGTCTCCATATCTTCCGAATTCCAATTCAAATTCATAGGGAATTAATTTTTCTTTTGAATTAAATAATCGTTCTATATCGTTTTTTATAAAATTCATCAATCTATCAAAGATATTTTCTACTATTAATAAATCCTTTTTATATTGCTTATTTAAGCCTATTCCAGTAGAATATCTTTCTACTAACTCCTTTAATGTATCTATTGTATCTTCAAATACAAAACTTATATTATCTTCTATAGATTCCTTTAAATCCTCTTTATATATATTATAATAATGTCTCAAAACCTCATGATAAACATTCCCTATATCTATATTACTATATTCTTCAGAATCATTCTCATGTTTTTCTATATTCAAAACTCTTTGAAGTAAAAAAGCATAAGGACATTTGTTATAGGATTCAAGATAGGTGTTAGAATATATATTATTTTTATTAAATGACTTTATATCTTCGTTTATTATATCCTCTGTTATTAGCCCCTTATATTCATTAAAAGATTTACTATTTCTTTTATATTCACAAATAATTTTATTATTTATAATCTTAAGCTTGTCCTTATTTGCCATATTGTGAAACCTATAATACTCCTTTGTTTCTTCTGATAAATTTTCATAATGGTTAAGTATTAGGTAATTAGACAATTCATCTATTGTAGTTATATCCTTTATATGATCTTTAAATAAATAATTTAAACTTAGATTTATAATTTGAAACTTTTCTTCCAATTGTTCTCCATTAAACATATTTATTATTTCATCTAAAAAAATTGAAGGTATACTATCTTCATTTAATCCTTCACTATAAGATAAATAAAGTTTCTCTTTACATGAAGCAATTAAAGAAGCAAATTTTACCGATTCGTTGTTTAATCTCTCTAAGTAATTTTTATAATCTAATTTGATTTTTAGTAAATCGATATAATTTCTATCATTGAGCAAAAAATTATTTTCCTGTAAAAGTGGATAATACTCTCCTGATAATCCTGTTACAAAAATAATATCATGCTGAAAACCTCTACTGTTTATGGGATTTAATATTTTTATACCCTTTGAATTCTTATTTTGTTTTAAAATTCTTTCATCCTCTAATAGCTTTGTAATTCCCAAATAATAATCCTCAATTGAAATTTCTTCTATAATCATAGATATTTGATTCATTTTCTCTATGATTTCTTTTAATTTCTCTAAAGCTAAAGTATCTCGATAGAAAATATCATAATCTTTATAGGTAGCATATATATCTTTTATTTTATTATCTATATTGTAGCTATCTATTATTTCAAAGAATATTTTATTATAGTTATTTATTGAATCCTTATATAGAATTTTATTCATTTCACTTAAGATAAGATTTAATACATTTTTGAGCGTATCTATATTGTTCATGGATATATTTAAACTATTTTCTTCTTCTAAAATCTTGTTTAATTCAAATATATTATCAAATTTAATATTTTTTAAAGCAAATTCCATTTCGTCTTTATATGATTTATCTATAATAGTAAAATAATTGGATTTAATCCTATTTATTATACTTCCTCTATCTCCTTTTTTTATCATAAGCCCAAATATATTTAAAAACTCTTTAATTAAAGGAATTTCTTTTAGTGCAGTTTCTATTTGTAAGTTTATTGGGAGATTTTCCTCTTGTGCTACTTGAAATAATGTATCTTTATAATCATTATTTAACAATATAATTGCAATCTTAGATAAATCCATTCCAGCTTTCCTAAGGCTTTTTATTTCCTGAAAAATTCTTTTAAATTCCAAATAAATAGAAGGTGATTTTATTAAAGTCAGTTTATTATTATATTCAAATTTTAGTGTTTCTTCACTGAACAAATTTTGTCCTATGGTTTCAAATATATTGAATTCTTTTTTCTCTACATATTGTTTTTTAAAACCTATAGATTGTAAATTAGTAATAGTTTTATTGATACTAGACATATTTGCTTTTGTCTGAAAAGGAATATTTATATATATATCTATATCAGTCTTACATATCTCTTTCAATATCTCCATCTCTATAGGTCTAAAATCATAAAATTCATCTATAATTATAAAATCCAAACTTTCAAAATAATTTCCATCAGCTTTTAATTTTTCGATTGCTTTAAAATATGAACTTTCTCTATCTATTAAATTTAATCTTTTAAGTTCCCTTTCATATTCAGAATAAATAAGTCCTATTTCTTGAAAACAGGCTGAATCAGGACAGGTTTCAATATAGTCCTTTGGATGAATCAATGACCTTTTGATTTCACCTATTATATACCCTAAACTTTCAATAAATCCGTCCATAGAAATAGCATCTCTAAAATATACAATCTTTTCTTTTTTATACAATTTAAGTATTGAATTTTTTATGATTATATCTTTAGCAAATTCATTAATAGTTAAGTCAATATTATCATTTAATATTTCATTTACTATATCATCAAAGGTAAAAAGATTGATTTCAAAACTTTGCTCTACTTCATCAATAAATTTCATTCTATACTTTGCAAGTAATTCTCCATTAGGAAGTAAATAATAAAATCTATGACCTTCTCCTTTTTTTAAACTTTCCATGGTTTTTTGTACTAAATCATACTTCTTGCTATTATTGAAAGGTCCAAAATATATTATTCTGTCAGTCATTATATATCATCCCTTCTATTGGCTATTTATTGATTTCTTCTATTAGTTTCTTAGTTTCAATATTTAACCCTTCTAAATCGTTAAGTTCTACTATTTTATCCTCTAAATTATATTTTTCTTTTAATTTTAAAATCCTATATACCTTTTCATCTATATCCTTTTCATTTAGATTACCAGTATCTACTGATTCCTTTATATATTCCATAACCTTTCTAGGATTATCTTTTCCATGACATATTAATGCAATGTCTCCACCGGATTTAATAAACCTTAAAGAAGCTTCTTCCAGTGAGTAGTTTTCTACTATTGCACCCATGGTCATATCATCAGATACTATTACTCCCTTGTATCCTAATTGATCTCTTAATAGATTTTGTATGACTTTCTGTGACATAGTAGAAGGATATTCTTTATCTATGGCAGGGTATAATATATGTGCCACCATAATCATATCCACATCTTCCTCTATTGCTCTTATAAAAGGAATTAATTCCATGGATTCTAACTCTTCCATACTTTTATTTACTATTGGTAGGTTAACATGAGAATCCATACTTGTATCTCCATGTCCTGGAAAATGTTTTACTGCTGGAATTGTATCTGTATCTCTTATTCCAAGCATTACTTGTATTCCATTGCTTACTACAATGTCTGTTGTATTACCAAATGACCTGTTTCCAATAACAGGATTTTTAGGATTTGAATTAATGTCTAAAACTGGTGCAAAATCAAGGTTAAAACCTAAAGCCTTTACTCTCTCACCTAATATTTTACCATAGTTATAAGAAATATCCTTATTATTTTTCTTTCCCAACTTTACAGACTCTGGAAGTCTAGTAAAAGTTTTTGGAAGCCTGCTTACTCTTCCACCTTCTTCATCTATGGATAAGAATAGGGGAATATCATTATTTGAATTGGCTTCCTTTATATTATTTAAGAGCTTTAATGTTTTATTTTCATCTTCTATATTCCTAGAGAATAATATAAACCCACCTACTTTAAGCTCCTCTATAAAATTTACTATTTCATTATTAATCTCTGTACCCTCAAAACCTACTATAAGTAATTGCCCTATTTTTTCTTCTAAAGTCATGGATTTAATCCTGTCTTTTATAGGGTCTATTTGTATATTGTTATTTTCTGAAGGCAGTTCATTAGGCTCAGACATATCTGCATCTCCAAGATTTATATTATCTTTTCTGCATCCCACTAAAATTAATATAATAAGAGTAATTAAAATAAATACTATAGTCTTTTTCATTTTATCACCTTTTCTTATGTTATTGATTAGTTTTATTATAGTATATCCTTATTTGCAATATAATTAAACAACAAACGGAGAGTTATCTTTATCTCTCCGTTTGTTGTTACTAAAATATATTTAAATTCAACTCTTTGGATAAATCTGCCATAATACCGTATCCAGCTATGGAATTTCCATATTGGTCTAAGGCTGGGCTAAATACTCCTATTCCCATTTTATATGGTATAGTACCTAATATTCCTCCTCCTACACCACTTTTTGATGGTATACCTACTGTTGAAGCATATTCTCCACTAAAATTATACATTCCGCAGGTGGCCATAATTGCTGTTAATATAGACGCTGTTTTATTATCACATATTCTGTCTCCTTTAGATAATTTACATCTATTGGCTATAAACAAACCTATTCTAGCAATATCAACTGCTGTTACTTCTATGGAACACTGTTTAAAATATGTGTCTAATATATCCTCTACATCACCCTCTATAAATCCTCTAGACTTCATTAAATATGCCATGGCTCTATTTTTATTGCCTGTTTCCTTTTCCGACAAATATACTTCTTCATTATAGGATATATTAGGGTTTTCAGTTACTGTTCTAATAAGTGTGAGTAATCTATTAAACCTTTCCTCCCCTTCTCCTTTTATAAGCGAGGTCGTTACTATGGCACCAGAGTTTATCATTGGATTAGATGGTTTTATAGTATGAGGAAAATCCAGCTTAAACAATGTATTGAAGGGTTCTTCCGTGGGTTCATAATCAATTTTTTTAAACACTTGGTCTTCTCCATTATCTATTAAAGCTAGCATAAGACTCATAACTTTGGATATACTTTGTATAGTAAATTTTTCGGTATAATCTCCAGCTTTATAAATATTTCCATCTACATCCATAACACATATTCCTATATGATTCGGGTTTGCTTTCAGTAAAGCAGGTATATAGTCTGCCACTGCTCCCTCTTTTATTAAATATCTATTATTATCTA
Organism: Tissierella pigra; assembly: GCF_018917845.1. NCBI lineage: Bacteria > Bacillati > Bacillota > Tissierellia > Tissierellales > Tissierellaceae > Tissierella > Tissierella pigra. The sequence continues at coordinate 1,648,179 of NZ_JAHLPJ010000001.1, read as the reverse complement.
TAATTTTATTTAGTATTTTTTCCATATTTACCTCCACATAATTAATGAATATCAAAGGCAGTTTTACCTATAAACTCTCTTAAAATAGAGTTTGGTGGAATTAAATCTTCATTTTCAATGTCTACAAAGTATTCTAAAAATTTAAGAAGTTTTTTTGCTTCTCCATAATAAATATTATTGCTATCTATTTCTTCTAATAAAGGCTTTATATGTTTCTTTAGTACTGCCAGTTCATATACCAATGCAGAATTAAACATTATATCAGCTTCCTCTTGAAAAGGAAAAATATATTTTTCTTCCCCTGCTCTAACTCCTGCCCACATTTCCAAAGTTTTAGTAGCATCGATCCCTCTATATTTTATATCTCTCACTATTCTTCTAACTAGCCTTGCATCTGTAGTAGGTATACGGTTATGTGCATCTATATTTAATTGAGTCAATGCTGATATATATATCTTATATTTGTTTTTTTCTGGGATATAACTTGTCATCTTAGGATTTAAGCTATGTATTCCTTCAACTATTATTGGATTTGACTTGTCTATTTTAAGCTTTTTCCCTGATTTTTCACGTTTCCCAGTAATAAAATTAAACTTAGGCAACTCAATTTCTTCACCTTCCAATAGCTTTACTAAATCTTCATTTAAACTTTCTAAATCTATGGCATCTATGGTTTCAAAATTATAGCTTCCATCTTCGTTCAAAGGAGTTTTTTCTCTATCTACAAAATAATTATCTACAGATATAGATATAGGTTTTTTTCCATTTACTTTTAATTGCATCTCTAATCTTTTAGAAAAAGTAGTTTTCCCTGAAGATGAAGGTCCTGCTATTAAAACTAAATGAAGGTCCTCATCTTCACAAATTTTGTCTGCAATATTGGCTATCTTTTTTTCATGAAGTGCTTCCGATATTCCAATTACTTCCCCTATGCCTCCATTTATAATTTTTTCATTTAATGAACCTATGTAGGCAAGGTCCAATATATCTCCCCAATCATTAGCCTCTTTAAAAACCTTTGATAGCTTTTTTAATTCTTTAAACTCAGGTAATTTATAATTAGAGTTCATTCCTGAAAATAATATTAAAATTCCTGGATAATAATATTTAAGTTCAAAAATTTCTAAATAACCTGTAGATGGAGCTAGAAAACCATGGTAAGTATCTATATGTCCACCTATATCATAAACATCAATATCTATTCTATCTAAGGTATTAAAAAGCCTTATTTTATCAATATAATTATATTCCTCAAATACTTTCATTGCTGTTTCTTTAGACATCTTTTGTCTGATTATTGGAATGTCACTTTTGATTATTTCATCCATCTTATCTTGGATTTCTTTTACTTTCTTAAAGGTAATAGAATAATCCTTTTCAAAACTTGCATAAAGCCCTTCTCCAAGAAAGTGTTCAATTCTCACTGTCTTATTTGGTATTATACTTTTACAAGCCATTATAAAAACAGCAGATATAGTCCTTGTATATATTCTGTAACCATCTGTATCTTCTATAGTTAAAAAATTTATGCTCATACCATCTTCAGCCATTTTATTTAAATTAAAAACTTCATTGTTTATTTTAGCACCTAAATATTTTTTATGTTTTTCCTTAAATACAATTTCTGTTGCCTCTTTTAAATTTGTTCCTTCTTTTAAGGATATGTATTCCCCTATGTTTTCTACATATATTTTCATTTCATTTTTCAAAACAATCCCCCCCTAATTATTCGAACAAATCTTTTTCTATTTCTCCAACTTTTCCTCCTACTTCACTAATAAATATTTTACTATTTAAATACTGTAATTCATCAGATAATCCATTAAATTCCACTTTATATCCATGAAGCCATTGATTTTCTAAAGAATACTTCTCCTTAAATTCTTTATTTATATTTCCATCGCCATATTTTCTATCTCCTATAACTGGATAACCAAGAGATGATAAGTGGCCCCTTATTTGATGTGTTCTTCCAGTAATCAATTCTATTTCAAGTAGAGAATATCCTTTCTTATTTTTCAATGGTTTAATTATAGTCTCAATTTTCTTAGTTCCCTCTAAATCATCTTTATATATTGTTACTCTATTCCTCTCTTCGTCCTTTGATAGGTATGCCTCTGCTGTAAATTCTTTTTTAATATTTCCCTTCACTATAGTTTTATAAAATCTTCTTATTTTACCTTTCTTAATTGCTTCATTTATAATCTTTAATGACTCATAGTTTTTAGCACCAATTATTATTCCAGAAGTATTTCTATCTAGTCTATTACATATGGAAGGAGTAAAGGTCTTTTGTATTCTTGGTACAAAATCACCTTTCTGAATCAAGTATGATACCATGCTATCTACTATATTTTCTTCAAATTCCTTAGATGCACCATGAGATAATATTCCTATAGGTTTATTTATTAATATTATATTGTTATCTTCATAGATAATATTTGGTATAATTTTAGATTTTACTTCTTCTTTTTTGGCTATAAATTTATCTATAGTCTCATCTGATAAATAAAGTTGTATTTTATCTCCTTCATAAATTGTGGTTTCTGGTTGGACCTTTGCCCCATTTAGCTTTACATTCTTTTTCCTAATCATTTTATACACAAATCCTTGAGGAGCCTCAGCTAAATATTTTTTCAAGAATCTGTCAAGCCTTTGTTCATTTTCATTTTTATCTATTATTATTTCTCTCAAAGTTTTCTCACCTTTTTCTAAATCTTATGTTATAATTATATTATACACAATTATAAGATTAAAACCTAAATTTTTACAAAAGTTTTTAAAGAGGTGAAATTATGAAAAAGTTTTTTGAGATCATAAAGGATATTTTATATGATTCTGTAGACTACATAATAATGATAGGAATAGTAGGAATTGTAATATTTATTATAGGTTGGAGGTTAGACCTTCTGTTTGCAAAAGATGCCTTGGATATGCCACCAAATGATATTGTTATTGAAGATAATAATGGTGAAAATAAAAGTAATGAAGATTCTAATTCAGATAAAGATAATAGCGAAAATCCATCAGATGAAAATAATGGCCCTAAGGAAGATAATAATACTAACAATAATAAAGATGAAAACAAACCAAAAGATACTAACAACAGTGGTAACATGGTTAAATTTAACATTCCACCAGGCTCATTACCATCTAAAATCGGTAATATATTAGCAGAAAATGGTTTAGTAAGCAGCAAAGAAGATTTTGTTATAAAAGCTCAAGAATTAAAGTTAGATACTAAGCTAAAATCAGGAGACTATGAAATCAAATCCAATAGTTCAATAGAAGAAATTCTTAAAATACTTACAAAATAAAGTCTTCCTAATGGAAGACTTTATTTTTAATTAATAGGTTTCATTAATATATCCATCTATTAAAGATAATTTTTTTTCTTCTAAAAATACTCCTTTTTCTTTTAATATATCTAATAACCAAATTGCCTTTGAGTGAAATATTGCTTCCTTATAATTGAGAAGTACAATTTCATAAAGTTTATCATCTAAACGCTTTGAGTTTAAGCTGACAAAATATGCTTCAATATCTTTAAATTCCAAATACTCAAGTAAATTTAAAGCAGCTTTGTCCTTTTCATTATAATAATTATTTCCTTTATTCAAATAATAATTATAATATTTTTGATGTTTTTTGGTATTCTTTACTTCTTTAGCCAACATAGAAAAGTACTTGGCTAAGACATTATAATACTGATAATTAAACATTCCCATTTCATAACTATCAATTCTTAAAAAAGGTTTAAAATTCATTCTCATTACTAAATCATAGTTATATTCTAAAAATTGTTTCTTTGTTATATTTCCTTTTTCAAACTCAAATATTAAAGAGGATCTTCTATGAAAAAATGTTTCAAAGTTGTCCCCAGTTTTGCTATAAAAAATCAAGCTACACACCCTATCTAATTTATTTTCAAATTATATTATATCATAAATTATAGCTCTTTTAATAAAGATATTTCTGTTTTTGTTAATTCTCTATATTCTCCTGAGTCTAATAGCTGGTCTAAAACCAATGGTCCCATGGAAATTCTCTTTAAAAATAAAACTTTCATTCCAATACTTTCAAACATCCTCTTTACCTGATGAAACTTTCCTTCTTGTATAGTTAAATATACCTTAGATATTATATTTCCATTAATTATCTCTAAATCTGCTGGTAAAGTTTTATATCCATCATCTAAGGTGATTCCTTTTTTAAAAACTTCAATGTATTTATCTTCAACATATCCGTCTACTTCCACATAATATTTTTTATTTACTCCTTTTTTAGGAGATAATAGTTCATGGGCTAATTTACCGTCATTGCTTATTAATAAAAATCCTTCTGTATCTTTATCCAATCTTCCTACTGGAAAAGGCTTATAAATTAAATATTCTTCTGATAATAAATCTATTACTGTTTTAGTTCTAGGATCATCAGTAGAAGATACAAGTCCTTGAGGTTTATTCATCATTAAATATATATATTCTCTATATAAAACTTCTTCCTCGCCCAAAAAAATCTCATCTTCATATGGATTTACTTTAAATTCATTATTGCAAATAATACTATTATTTACCTTTACTCTTCCATCCTTAATAAACTTTTTTACATCTTTTCTGCTTCCATATCCCATATTAGCAAGAACTTTATCTAGTCTTTCTTTTTTTGCCATATTATCACCTTCCATATTCTATATATTATTCTACCTTATTTCCCATTTTATTTAAACTATCTTAGGAATATTTTTTGTTAAAATAGTAAGACTATTAGTGTAAGAATATTTAATTTGAAAGGAGATTACCATGCACAACGAACAAATTACTGAAGGTGTAAAATGTGTAGTAAATACTTGTCACTATTATAAATCAGGAGATTTATGTACAGCTGGTAAAATTGAAATATTACCTAGAAACGCTTCTACATCCGAAGAAACAGATTGTGGTACTTTTAAATCTTCAAAATAGTATAAATAAAGGAGACAGCTAACTGTCTCCTTTATTTATACTGCACATTCAAGTCCTAATTCTATTGCATATTCTCGTAAATGTTCTGGTATTTGATCCATAGTATAATTTACATTTATGAAAAATTCTACTTCCAATTTTTCTCCTATTTTCTTTAATTTTTCCACTAACTTTTCTAGATTTGGAATACTCAAATCAATTACTTTGTAGATGCTGTCTACATAAATTTTTTCCACATCATAATCCATTCCAATTAAACCACACAAAAAGCCATAGAAAGATTCAATATTTATTATATTGAATTCCATGGCATTAATTAGTCGTACATTATAATCTAAAGTAAAAATATGGTCGTCATCCACATCAATAAAAGCAATATTACCATTACCCGCCTTCATATCCTTGTTAGCATTATCGATTAACCATTTTGTCTTTCCTGCACCTTTTTCACCCAAAATTAATTTAACCATGACTAACCACCTCTACCTTTCTTTTTATTATATATTATATATTCGACATAATTCGATTATTTCCTTCTTTTTTGAAGAAACTTTTTGAAAATTTAAAAAACCTATTGGAATTTTTTTAGTCCTCTTCCATTTAAATAATTAAATTTAATCCCTTGTCTTGAATTTCTGGACTCCATCAAGGCGATTATAGTATCTCTTATTTTCCACCAAGACTCATTCCAATTGACAAATAGTGAATTTTCTTCAGGTGCTCTTCCTATAATCCTTTGAATCACAATATTAGGATCAAGATATTCTAGAAATAAAATTACCCTCTCTATATATTCTTCTTTAGAAATTAAAGCTATTTCTCCATTTTTATATAAAGTTCCTAAAGTTGTTCCATCAACTATATATAAGGCATGTAGTTTCACTTCATCTATTCCTAGGGCTGATAATACCTTAGCATTTTCAATTACATCAGCTTCTGTATCCCAAGGAAGATTTAAGATTATATGTGTACAATTTCTTAATCCATATCTTTTAATCCTTATACTTGCGTCTATAAATTCAGCTAATGTATGGCCTCTATTAATTTTTTCTAAAGTAGAATAGTTTACTGTCTGAAGTCCTAATTCAATTGTTATATCTATATTATATATATCTTTAATTTTTGATAAATATTCTAAATAGTTGTCATTGATACAATCTGGACGAGTTGAAATAGACACCCCAACTATATCCTCTAATAAAACTTGGTCTATACACTCCTTAAAGCTTTCAAAAGGTAAATAAGTATTTGTAAAATTTTGAAAATAAGCTATAAATTTTTTTGCTTTATACTTATTACCTATATATCTTTTATTCCTCTCTAACTGTTCTCTTACTGATATGGAAGATGATAAGTTTTCAAAAGAACCACCTTCCTCTCCACAAAATATACAACCCCCTCTCCCTACAGTACCATCCCTATTGGGACAGGTCAATGGCAAAGATATAGGTAGTTTATATACCTTTTCACCAAATTTTTCACTCAAATATTTAGAATAGGTATTATATACTGTGCTCAACCTTTTCCTCCTTCCTTATGAACTTAATACCCTTTTAAGTAAGTCTTACTCAATTATATAGTTAAAGCACTTTACCAAAGGTAAAGCGCCCTTTATACTATTCTTCGTCATCTAACTCATCATAGTTTTCATACTCTACAAAGTCTTCATCATCTATAAATAAAGCTTCAAAAGCTTCAGATACAGTTCCAAATTCTTCTTCATTTTCAATTGGCAATAAATCAAATTCATTATCTTCTAATTCAACATATCTATAAAGCAATACCTCATCATCACCCATTGGTAATAATGCAATATATTCAACATCTTCAACTTCAAATATACCTAAAACACTACACTCTAATTCAGTATCATCATCAAGTGTAAGATATATTATATCGTTTTCCTCCATATCCTCAAAATCAAAATCATCTAATTCATGGTCATGATCATCACAGCCACATCCACAACCACAGCCACCACAATGCTCATCATTATATTCAAAAGCTTCATCTTTTTTATTGTCCATTTTCATTCTCCTTTACCTTTATATTTATTAATTATATGCTAATGATACCCTATTTAGATATATAAGTACATATATATTTTATAAAATCAATGAATTTTTTCTAGTACCTTTAAAAGCAATTTATATGTTCTTTCTGTAGATGATATACTTAGTTTTTCCCCTGGTGCGTGTACTCCATACATATTTGGACCAAAAGAGATCATGTCTATGCTGCCAAATTTCTCCTTGAATAAGCCACATTCAAGTCCTGCGTGTATTGCATCAATATTTATTTCGTTATTATATAGTTCTTTATAAGCATCTTTAAATACATCTCTTATATAAGATTCTTTAGCATATTCCCATGCAGGATAAGATGATGTACTTTCCCACTCTGCTCCAATATTTTCAGCAAGTACTCTTATTTGGTTTGCTATATAAGTCTTTAGACTTCCAATGGAAGACCTTATGGCAGACTCCATAGTTATACTGTCTCCAGTAGTTATTATAACGCCTAAGTTACTTGAGCTTTCTACTAAACCCTTAATATCCATACTCATGGAGTTAACTCCATTTGGAAAAAGCATCAAAGCAGTAATTGTTTTTTGTGTAGTATCCTTAGAAAACACCTTATCTCTTTTGTCATCTACTTTTATAAAAGATAATTCAACATCTTTATCAGTAGAAAGTAACTCAAATCTAAATTCTTTTTCTATTTCTTTAATAATCGCATTAGCTTTTTCTACATTATATTTTTCCATAGCAACAACTGCTTTTGTATATCTAGGAATGGCATTTGATTTTGAACCACCTTCTATATAACATAAATTTATATCTATCTCTCTATTTAATCTTTGAAGCACTCTTCCAATTATTTTATTAGAATTCCCTCTTCCTTTATCAATTTCCATTCCAGAGTGTCCACCTTTAAGTCCAGATACTGATATTTCATATATTTCCTTATTGTTTAACATTTCATCCCATTCTATGGGAATTGTAACTAGATTTCTTTCTCCCCCTGCACAACTTACAAGTATTGTTCCTTCTTCTTCTGAATCTATATTTATTAGTATTTTACCTGTTACACTTTGTGGTTCTAAGGCTGCTGCTCCAGTCATACCAGATTCTTCATTAGATGTTATAAGAACCTCCAAGGGAGGATGGGCTATATTTTTTGACTCCAGTACAGCCAACGCCATTGCTACGGCAATACCATTATCAGCTCCAAGGGTAGTTTCTTTGGCCATAATATAATCTCCTTCTACTTCAAGTTTTATAGGATCCTTTGAAAAATCATGATTTGAGTTATCTACCTTCTCTCCTACCATATCCATATGTCCCTGTAGTATTATAGTAGGACTATTTTCGTATCCCTTATAAGCTGGTTTTTTTATAATTATATTCAAAGCCTTATCCTGTATAACTTCTAATCCTAAATTTCTGCCTACACTGGCTAGATAGTCACTTATTTTTTGTTCATCATAGGAACATCTAGGTATCTTAGATATTTCTTCAAAGTAGTACATTACCCTTTCTGGCTTTAGTCCTTGTAAAACTCCCATTTTATATCCTCCTTATTCCTATACACCCTAAAATAGTCAATTTAGTTTATATAGTATTATAATCTTTACCATAATTTATAATTCTTAAACTTACATTAAATCTTTTATTTAACTATATTTTTTCCCAATTTATATTTTGATTTAATAATTCTACAAGATTAGTAAAATATTTTTCCTCTAGTTCTGTAAATCTATTTTTTTCTGGACTATCTAAATCCAGTACTCCATAGACTCTATTATTCTTTATTATTGGTATAACAAGTTCTGAATTAGACTGACTATCACAAGCAATATGTCCTGGGAACAAGTGTACATCTGGTACTAATTGAGTTTCTCTAGTCTCCACTGCTTTTCCACAAACTCCCTTTCCCATACTTATTCTATTACAAGCTGGAAGCCCCTGGAATGGTCCTAAAACCAATTCATTGTCCCTTAATATATAAAACCCCGCCCAATTCAATCTATCTGCACATGCCATTATTATGCCTGTTATATTTGAAATATTTGCTAAATCATCCTGTTCTGAACTAAGCTGCCCTTTTACAAGAAGAATCATATATCGCATTCTTTCTTCTTGGTTCATATCTTTTATTCCATCTAATTTAAACATATCTATTTCACCTCATAAGCACTCTCTCTTTATAAATAATACTAAATTCCATTTATAGCTACCCTAAATATTTCTTAACGTCTATTATTCTTTGATTTGTTGAACCCCTAAACTGTAACATCATAGATTTTTTTGATATGTCGAATTTGCCATCTATTAAAATATCTGTCTGCAATAGCAACTCCCTAAACTTTTTATTTTTAAGCATTTGTTCAAAAGTATATCCAGTATATGTTACTACACTTAATCCAAGGCTTTTAACTTTTCTAGCTAAGATACTACACTCCAATGCTTGTTCAAAGGGTTCTCCTCCACTGAGAGTAATACCATCTAGCAGAGAATTTTCCTTCACCATTTTTACTATATTATCTACTTCTATTAAGCTCCCTCCATTAAAAGAGTGGGTACTAGGATTATGACATCCAACACAGTTATGTTTACATCCTTGGGTAAACACCACTAATCTAATTCCTGGACCATCTACAATGGATTCCTCTTCTATTCCTGCTATTCTTATTTTATCCATAATTACTACCCCTTATTTGGAACAAGAAAAATGTTTTACTCTATCTCTTTCTTCTGCTTTTTTAGCATCATTAAACCTATCAAGAGTTCCTACTAAGTATCCAGTAATACGTCTAATTCTTTCAAATTTAATATTGCCTTCTTCTCTCCCACATTGAGGACATGTATCTCCTATAATTCCTGTATAACCACATACAGGATCTCTGTCTACAGGGTGATTAATAGAACCATAGCCAATTCCAGCTTCCTTCATGGCTTTAACAATTCTCTCGAAAGCTTCTAAGTTTTGAGATGGATCTCCATCTATTTCTACATATGTTATATGTCCTGCATTAGTCAATTCATGGTAAGGAGCTTCTATATTTATTTTATCTATAGCCTTAGTCTTATAATAAACTGGTACATGGAAACTATTTGTATAATATTCTCTATCTGTTATACCTTCTAAACTTCCAAATCTTTCCCTATCCATTTTTACAAATCTACCTGACGTTCCTTCAGCAGGTGTTCCAATTAAAGTAAAATTCATTTTATATTGTTTACTAATATCATCCATTCTGGCTCTCATATGTTTAATTATATCTAATCCTAATGTTTGTGCTTCCTTACTTTCACCATGATGACTGCCGATTAGTGCTTTTAAACATTCTGCTAATCCTATAAAACCAATTGATAATGTTCCATGTTTTAGCACTTCTCTTATATTGTCATCTCTAGTTAATTTATCTGAGTCCATCCAAATTCTTTGTCCCATTAGAAACGGGAAGTTACTTACTTTTTTACTTGCTTGGATTTCAAACCTTTCTATTAGCTGTTCTATAACTAAATCTATAGTTTCATCTAATTTCTTATAAAAACTATTTATATTACCCCTATTTTCAAGGCCTATTCGTGGTAAGTTAATAGTTGTAAAGCTTAAATTACCTCTTCCATTTACAATTTCCCTAGATGGATCATATACATTTCCTATTACCCTAGTTCTACAACCCATATAGGCTATTTCTGTTTCTGGATGACCTTCCTTATAATATTTAAGATTAAAAGGTGCATCTATAAATGAGAAGTTTGGAAACAATCTTTTAGCACTTACTTTACAAGATAGTTTAAATAAGTCATAGTTTATATCCTCTTTATTATAGTTAATACCTTCTTTTACCTTAAAAATCTGTATTGGAAATATAGGTGTTTCTCCATTTCCTAGTCCTTCTTCTGTTGTTAATAGTAAATTTTTAATTACCATTCTTCCTTCTACTGATGTATCTGTTCCATAATTTATTGAGCTAAATGGTATTTGAGCTCCTGCTCTAGAGTGCATAGTGTTAAGGTTATGAATCAAAGCTTCCATAGCTTGAAAAGTTCTTCTATCTGTATCTTTATAACTATTCTTTTCAGTAAACCTTTGTACTTTATCCACTATTTCATCATCATTTAGTAATTCTTTTAAATATTCTGCTTCCTTTAATAGATATTCTTCATTGTTACTTAAAGTTGGAACTAGGTTATATTCTTCTTCAAGGATACTAAATACATTATCAAGGTTTTCGTCTAAATCCACATCTTCTACTAGTATCTCAATAGATTTTCTTAAATTTTGTCTATATTGTTTAATATAAGTCTTCTTTACCCCAAAGGACATGGCATAATCAAAATTAGGTATGGATTGTCCTCCATGTTGGTCATTTTGATTTGACTGTATAGCAATACAAGCTAGTGCTGCATATGAATGTATATCTCTAGGTTCTCTTAAAAATCCATGACCTGTACTAAAGCCATTTTTAAATAATTCTATTAAATCTATTTGACAGCAGGTAGTTGTTAATGTAAGAAAATCTAAATCATGTATATGAATTTCCCCTGATTTATGAGCTCTTGAGTGTGCTGGATTTAAAACAAACAAGTCGTAAAATTGTTTAGCTGATTCAGAGCCATATTTTAACATAGTTCCCATAGGAGTATCTCCATCTATGTTGGCATTTTCTCTTTTTATATCCACATCTTTAGCATCTTTAAAAGTTAAATCTTCAAATACTTTCATTAGTCTAGTATTCATTTCTCTCACTTTATTTCTATCTGCTCTATATAATATGTACTCTTTAGCAGTTTTAGCGTGTCCCGATTCAATCAGAACTTTTTCTACTATATCTTGTATATCCTCTACACCTGGTGTTTTTCCACTATATTTTTCATTAGTTAGTATAATCACCTTTTCTGCCAATGCCATTGAAGTATTATAATCATATCCACCTGCTGCCTGTGCAGCTTTGAATATTGCATTAGAGATTTTCTCCACATTAAAAGGAACTTCCCTTCCATCCCTTTTTTTTATTTTAGTAATCACTTAAATCCCCCTCTTTTTCTATATATCGTTACTTAATTTTACCAAACCACTATATCTTGTGTCAATCTTTAAACCATAAATAAACATCTTAAATTTTCTTCATAAATTAAATCTTATTCTATAACCGCATTTTCTACACATTTCTTCTACTATTACTCTTTTAGAAAATCCTTCATATATATTTCTAGCTCTAGTACTGGATAATATTTGATTTAATGACTCATTATAGATATTCCCTAAAGGAATTTTTCCTTCCCCGTCTAAACAGCAGGGAATCACTGTTCCATCTACCAGTATACCTATTTGATTTCTTAAACCATAACAATATCCTTCACTTCCAAAGTCTTCATTATTTAAATCTGGCCATATAAATTCAAAGTCTTGATTTAAATATATTCTGTCTTTTATTTTAAATCCCTTTTGTGGATTTATTATATCTTCAATTTTAAAAGGAAGATTAAATTCCAATTGAATTCTATCCAATATTTCTTTGTTTTTATTTATTTCTTTATTAAATACATTATCCTCTGTCAAGTTCCAAAGTCTTAAAGCTATTATTATATCTTTGTTATTTTTAGTAGACTTAATAAAGCTAAATATATTATCTAAATAATCATCTTTATTTTCCATTCCATTATTTCCATCAAAGCTATGGAGGGAAATATTAATCTGTCTAAGGGATGGTTTGTTTAATAATTTATCTCCCACTTTTGAAAGCAGAGTTCCATTGGTGGTTATATTGACTTTAAAACCTTTGTCATAGGATATATCCAATAATTTATCTATATCAGGATGCAATAAAGGTTCTCCCTTTACATGAAAATATAAATAGTCTGTAAAACCCTTTACTTCATCAAGGATATGATAGAATTCATCTATTTCAATAAATCTATTATGTCTATTGGTTGTAGGACAAAATTCACATTGCAGATTACAAACATTAGTTATTTCTATATATACTTTTTTGAATTTTTTCATATCTTCATCTCCATGCACATTAAAAGAATCCCCTAAGGGATTCCTTTTATTTACTTAAATCTATATGACAATATCCACCAGGGTTTTTCTTTAAATAGTCTTGATGATATTCTTCTGCATTAAAGAAAATTTTCAGTGGCATAATTTCTGTTACTATGGGCTTATCATACTTCTTTTGTTGTTCTTCCAATGTTTTATTTATAATATCTAAATCCTCTTTATCTATATAGTAAATTCCAGTTCTATATTGATTTCCGATATCTGGTCCTTGTCTATTGGATACAGTTGGATCTATTATTTTCCAAAACTTATTTAATAACTGTTCTAAAGAAATTATATTTTCATTATATTTTATATAGGTTGTTTCAGTATGACCTGTAATCCCTGTACAAACCTCTTGATAGGTTGGATTTTCTTTTGTTCCATTGGCATATCCAACTTCAGTATCTACTACTCCGTCTAATCTAGACATATATTCCTCTACACCCCAAAAACATCCGCCTGCTAAATATATTTCTTTCATTTTAATACCTCCAATCTATATTATAATATAATTTACCTATAATAAATAGTATTATATACTAATTCTTTTTAAAAAACAGGGTATATATTTTTCAACTTATTGTTTATTTGAAATTAGTAATATAAATTCTACATTATCAATTTCCAATAAATCTTGATCATCTATTCTTCCACTTATATTGGTAAATATAAATTTAAGGTCTATATTGTCTATACTATCTCTTATGGAAACGTTATATGTTGTATCTTTATAGGAAACCATAGACTTTTCTTTATCTTCCTCTTTAGATGCTTGTTTATTATATATATCTTTTACAAATTCCATTATACCCTGTTCCAATATAATTCTATCATCTTTAGAAATAGTTAATACATTTTTTGTTTTATTAAACTGTAAAGTTAATCCTCCAGTTTCTATTTTGTCTTCATTCCAATATTCTATATTTATATAATAATCAAATCCTTTTATATCTATAGGCTCTCTATTTCCATAAATTCCAAAGTAAAAATACCTATTGTTTTCATATGGCATATAAGCATTATATTTAAATCCAAATACATTTTCCATTTTATCAAAACTAAAATCCTTAGGTAAAACCTTTATATCTTGGATACTATGGTTTGTATTAAAATAACTTAGTATATTATTTATTTCTTTTTTATCGTCCTTAGTTATATCTGGACTTAATACTATATTACCATTTGAAATCATATGATTTCTTTTTAATATATTTTCAAATCTTTTATTTTGACTATATTTAGATATGGCAAAACTACTAAAAGGTCCATATACGGAATTCAACATTATTACAGACAAACTAATTGGTATAACAATATTTTTCAAAGGTTTTTTCACTGCAAAATATATCATTATACCTAGTACCCACAATCCTAATACTATTAAATAGTACCTATTTTCTGTTATTCCATATTGATTTACCCTTTGATATATAGATATATACATCATCAATATAATGGGAATTATTATTTTAGGAAAAAAGGTTTTAAATGTATTTGCAATTTTATTTTCATCTAGTATTGGAGTTATTAAGAATATAACTCCAACTGATATAGTTGAATACCAAAGTACCAAATGTGATACTAACCCTCTTGGCCATATTCTAGTTAAAAGTATTTTACCAAAGTATATATATAGTATTATAGTATAAATAGTTATTAAAGGAATTACTATATAAGTTAGTAATATGGTTAAAGGTTTTCCATATTCTATTTCTTCATATTGGGTATCCACATAAGGTAACTTTGATAAAAATAATGATATTGCAAATATAAAGAATACGATTAAAAACATATAATAATATAACTCTACTGGAACATTAGCATCAAATAACTGGTCAATAGTAAAAAAGATTGCTGATAAGCCAAAGTAAAGCACAAATGAATATACAAAGGTTAAGACGAAACTATAGTATATATCCATTATATAGTACTCATAATCCTTATTCTTTCCAATCCTTGAAATATATAAAAATCCTAAAATACAAAATATCATAGTACCTATATATCTGGAAATCTCTGCAGTATTATTATCCTCTAAAAATATAAAATAATACAATAATAAAAATCCAGCTCCAACACAATATAGAATTGTTGAGACTAATTTATTTTTTTCAAAAAATCGCTCTATACCTAGACTAATAAATAAAGATAAAGGAATTCCTAATCCTAACACTAAAGTTATTTGGTCTAGTTTTTCTTTTGTCTCCCATGCCAAATGGCTCTCATTTAAATATATTAGAAATATAGCCAAAATTGTAGAAATTCCTATGGTTATAGGAAATCTCTTAATACTTTTTTGTATATTCCATAAGGTGGATTTTATTCTTCCAAAGACTTTCATTATATCAACTCCTAATATTTATGGTGTACTATATCTTTACCCAATTAGAAAAAAAAGTATTTGAAATTCTTTCAAATACTTTAAAAGTCATGTTTTAATATCATATCAATTAATTTTTCTTTATTCTCTATCCAATCATTAAAGCTTTCTATGTTTTCAAAAGCTTTTCCTATGGTATTGTTTAATTTCTTGATACTACAATCACTTAAAAAATCAACATCTAAATCTTTACAAAAATTAGTTGCTATTGTATTCAATATACAGTGAAGAATTTCTTCTTTTTCTTCATCAATGAAATCTTTATTTTCCAAAATCAACATTAAGTTTTCATGAAATCTATATCTAACAAATATTAAAAACCCTTCAAAATCTTCTGCATTATTTCCTTCCTCTATTTCAAATATTATTCTAAAAAATAAATTCCACCTAAAATCTTTATTTATTATTTCTAGAATACTATTTCCTATTTTTCTTGTAAAATCATCATTGAAAAAAATTTCTCTTTCAAAGTTCATGTATCTATTAAATGATATATGATTTTTTCCTATTTCATTTAATCTATTTAACACTCTTAAAAAGTTGGTACTATAATGTTCAGACTCTTCTAATCCACCTTTCATAAATATATAGTTTACAATAACATCTGTAGATTTTTTGAAGTCTAATACAAATCCTATTTCCTGTCTTATTTTAACTATATAAATATCATGAATAATCTTTGATAACAATGCTTGTAATTGAATTCTTTTCGTCAATGAGTTGCTGGCATCCATTCCATTTAAATGATTATACACAAGCATTAATTGCCTGTCAATCATGGATAAATTGTCTTTTATTGAAGACATTATATCTCTAAAAAAGTCTTCTGTTAACATATAGTTGAAATTTTTATACAATACTCTATGGTCAATTTCTCCCCAGAAAACATTTACTAAAGATTTTATTTGTAACTCAAAGTTAATACATACTCCATCTTTACAATACTTACCATCAATTTTATATATTTCAAATCCATTTTTTTGTTTCTGTGGCTGTTTATCTTCTAATTGCAACATAATATTTGAATTAAGACAGTTTGTATAAAAACCATCTTTACATTTTATATTAAATAACTTCATTATATCTCTATAAATCTTGTCCTCATCTTCGATAAATCTACACTCTACTCTGAACCCTATTAAATCTGATAAATTGTCCAATAGGTTTTCTGGAGTCTTATACTTTATGTAGAAATTATGACGCAATATCTTTTCTCTTAAACTCTCTGGTGATTTTATTCTATAGCTAACATTTAAAAAATGATCCTGTATAAAAAAGCTATCAGTAAAAAACTTTTCTAAAGAATTTGCAACCTTCTCAATACTCTCCTTTCTTTTTTCTATCAGTTCTAAGGTTTCGTCTATAAAGTCAAATAACTCAAGCTTCATGCCTCGTCCCCCTAAGGATTTTTTATGTATTGATTATACTTCAGTATAATTATATCATATTTTTTCTTAAAGTAGTCCATAAAAAGAGAAATCACTAGGATTTCTCTTAATCAAATTTATCAAAGTATATTAATTCTTCAGGTATACCTTTGTCCATAAGAGCTTCTACCATAGTAGCTATCATTTTTTCATTGCCACAAAGGTAGGCTTCTTTATTTTCTGAGTCTGTTAAATATTTATCTATGGCATTATTAACTCTACCTGTTTCTCCAGTCCAATTATGCTCTTCTGTTACCCTTGATAGAGTTGGTATAAATTTAAAATCATATAATTCTTCTTCCAATTCCTTAAAGTAGTCCAGCAAAAATAAATCATCTGGAGTTTTAGCACCAAAGTAAAATCTAGCCTTTCTGTTTATATTTTTTTCTCTCATATGTTTAAGTATGGAAAGTATAGGAGCGATGCCTGTACCTGCTGCAACTAATATAACTTCTCGATTACTCTCATCATCAAAATAAAAGTCTCCATATGGTCCATTTATTTGTACTGTATCTCCTACTTTTAAATGTTTATGAACATAAGTAGTACATTTTCCACCTGGTACATATCCTATAAATAGTTCTATATTATTTTTATCTCCTGCAGCAGAAGCTATTGAATAGGCTCTATAAACTTCTTCGTCATTACCTTCATATAAAGGTGCTTTCAGTTGAATAAACTGCCCTGGCTTAAATTTTATTTCCTCTCCTTCTGGTAATCTGACTCTCACTCTCTTAATTACAGAAGTCATATCCTCCAAAACTTCTACTTCAGCAAAATATTCTTTAACATTAAATAATTCTTCAGGTATCTCAATTTTAATTTTGTCTTTTACTTTACATTGGCATGAAAGCCTTACATGGTTATTTAGTTCCTCTTCAGTTAAAAATGGAATCTCAGTAGGAAGTACTGGACCACCACCTTCTAGCACTTTTACTTTACAATATCCACAAGTACCTTTACCTCCACAAGCTGATGGAATAAATATCTTTTCATCTATTAAAGTAGATAAAAGTGAGGAACCTCCCTGAACTATATAGTCTTTATCATCATTTATATTTAACTCTATTTCTCCATAATTTCCTATTGTTCTATCGGCAAGAGTAAGCAGAAAAGCAAATATAGCCGATATTCCTGTAATGGATATGGTTGTTATAATTATTTCATTCATATATTTCCCTCCTATTGGATTTGAACAATACCTGAAAAACCTATGAAAGCTAAAGCCATTAAACCAGTAATGATTAAAGTTATACCAGGTCCTTCAAGTCCCTTAGGTATTGAAGCTTTCTTTAATTTCTGACGAATTCCTGCCAATGCAACTATTGCCAATGTCCATCCAATTCCAGACCCAATACTAAATCCTATGGATTGAAGGAAATTATAATCACGAATTATCATAAATAACGAAACTCCTAATATAGCACAATTTACAGTTATAAGAGGTAAAAATATACCTAGTGCATAATATAAATTAGGAAGGTATCTTTCCACAAACATCTCTAGAAGTTGTACAAAAGCTGCTATACTGACAATAAAAACTATAAATCTCAAATAATCTAGTCCAAGAGGCAATAATATATAATGATATATAAGATAGTTTATTATAGTTGTACAAGTAAGGACAAAAGTAACTGCCTGACCCAGTCCTAAAGATGTAGGGATTTCTCTTGATACTGCTATATAAGAACACATTCCTAAAAAGTTACTAAATATCATATTGTTTGTAAAAATTGCTGCAAAGAATATAACAAAAGGATTAAGTTCTATCATAAGTTAGCCACCTGACCTTTCTTATTATCTTTCTCTTTCTCTTGAATAGTTTTTGTAATCCATATAACAACTGCCAATATGAAAAATGCAGCTGGTGGCATAATCATTATAGTCCAAGGGGTCCACCACTCTCCTAAAACTTGAATACCAAAAATTGTTCCAAAGCCTAATAGCTCTCTAATGAAAGCTATAACTAAAAGAACTAAAGTATAACCTAGACCAGAGGCTACTCCATCTAAAAATGAGGGAATAGGTGGATTCTTCTGTGCATAAGCTTCTGCCCTACCCATAATTATACAATTTGTAATAATCAAACCTACATATGGTCCTAATGCCTTGCTCATTTCTGGCATATAAGCTTTTAGGAAAATATCTACTATGATTACATAGGCGGCTATTATAAGTACTTGAACCATCATTCTAATGTGTTTTGGTGTGTAATTCCTAAGTATAGATACAGTAAATGATGATAGTGCTGTAACAAATATTAGACCAACTCCCATAATTAATGAATTTAACATAAGGTTAGTTACTGCTAAAGCTGAGCATATACCAATTATTTGCACTAATACTGGATTGTCTTCCCAAAGTCCCATTTTAAATATCTTTTTTGGACTATCTCCCTTCATTATTTATTCACCCCTTTTTTCATAAATTCTTCTAAGTCCTCATTCAAAAGTTTACTTACAGATTTTGATGTCAAGGTGGCCCCTGCTATAGCATCTACGTTTCCACCTGCTAAAGGTTTATATATAATATAGTTTCCATCTGTAGTTTTAGTTAAATCTATCCCTCTAAATTGTTCCTTATACCAATCCTCAGATATTCTTCCACCTAAGCCTGGTGTTTCACTATGGGAAATAAACTCTAACCCTAATATCTTAGAATAATCTGCTGAAACTCCAACATAGCCTTCTATGCTTCCCCATAGTCCAGAGCCATTTATTGGCACAGCATATCCTAAAATCTGTTCATTATCTCCATAGTATACATATAAATCCTCTCCTTCAAAGGATATAGACCCTATATTATCCATAAAGGCTTGATGTATGTCTTCTGGTTCTTCAGATAATGACTCTATATCAAAAATATAAAGTAATTTTTTATTTAGTTCTAGTTCTTGGTTAAATGCAATTTTATCAGCAGTGCTATAGTTTAGAAAAGCCAATATAAAAGTAAAGAAAGCGGTGATAACAACCATAAATATTATTGGAAAACTAAAAGATTTTTTCATATTGCCACCTCTTCTTTCTTTGCTTTAGATTCCTTCTTATGCTTTTTATAAGCATTGACTCCTTCGTCTATTATGGGAGCAAATGTATTTGCTATAAGTATTGCAAACATCATTCCACCAGCAAACAGTGCATATCCCCTGATGACTACTGTAATTACTCCTATAAGAATTCCATATATCCATTTACCTTCTTTTGTTTTTGGAGCAGAAATTGGATCTGTAGCCATAAATACAGCACCAAATAATAATCCACCTGCTAGAACTCCAAATATTGGGCTTGGAATCTGGCTATTTCCTAATAAATAAAGAATACTGCTTAGTCCTGTGAATCCAACTAAAACTCCTGTCATTATCTGCCAAGAAGCTACCTTTTTATATACTAAGTAGACTCCTGCAAGAATAATTAGTATTGATGAGGTTTCTCCTATTGACCCAGATACATTTCCTATTAATAAATCCATTAAAGAAGCCATTTTTCCTGTATCTCTAAATAATAGCATTGGAGTAGCTTGTGAAACTGCCTCTACACCTTCAGTAATATAAGTGCTAAACCCTCCTGGAAATCCTAATGCTGACTTTGACCATTCTATGGTCAGAGGTGCTGGGAAACATACATATACAAATGCTCTGGCTACTAAGGCAGGATTAAATACATTTTTTCCAAAGCCTCCAAATACTTCTTTCCCAAATATAATACCAAATATAATCCCTATTATAGCTATCCAATATGGAGTAGCAGGTGGCAAAGTCATGGTATATAAAATACAGCTGACAAATATTGCTTCCGAAACCTTCCTATTGTATCTTTTTGCAAAAATCCATTCAGTTGTTAATCCAGCAATAGTCACAATGCCTAAGAGTATTAGTGTTCTCCATCCAAAAAAGTATATTGATGAAAATATTAATGGAATTAAAGATACAATAACTGTTCTCATCATTTTTTGTTTCATAAAATGTTTTGAAAATTTCTGTCTTAACAAAATAACACCTCCATATTTTTTAAACTAGTTACAATTCATATATTCCCTAAATTTTCTGAAAAAAACATTTACTGGATATTATATGATATGGTTCTAAAAAAATCCTATAATTTTACATAAAAAAAGAGAGATTAAAATCTCTCTTTAAAATCTCTACATATTATTTTTTACTTCATATTTTTGTTTTAGTTCATTTGTCTTATTTATATAAGCTTGTTGCTGTTTTGTACCTAAAACCTGTTGAGTTACTTGATCTTTTATTTCATCAAAGGAACTCAATCCTTCCGCATTTTTATTTATTAACTTGATTATATGATAACCGAATTGTGTTTTTACTGGTTCTGAAATACTATCTACTTCCATATTAAAAGCAGCATCTTCAAATTCAGGAACCATTTGACCTCTTCCAAATTCTCCTAAATTGCCACCTTGTGCCTTAGAAGGACAAGTTGAATAGTTCTTTGCAGCATCTTCAAAAGACATACCGTTCTCTATTTCTTTTATTATCTCTTTTGCTTTTTCTTCCTCTTCCACTAAGATATGACTAGCAACTACAGTTTCAGGTTTTTTAAAGTTTTCTTTATTTTCATTATAAAATTCTAAGGCTTCACCTTCTGTTACTGATATGCCAGATAATAGCTGATTTAACGCGTATTGTTTTAATAATCCTTCTTTAACTCTTTCTAATTCTTTTATGAAATTTTCGTCTGAGTCCAATTTACTTTCTTTTGCATCTAAGTACATTACTTCTTGATTTATTAATTCATCTACTACTCTTTTCATACCTTCTGGTGATTGAAATTGCATTGCCATTTGAGGTCCTAAATCATTAAGGAATTTAAGTACAGTATCCTCAGTTATTTCTTTTTCATTTACTACTGCAAGAACTTTTTTTTCGCTCATAATCTATTCTCCTTTTGTCTATTTTAAAAATACCATCTTACTAAAGGTAACATATAGTTTTTTTGTTGTCAACACAGAAAACCCCTTAAAGATAATCTTTAAGGGGTATAGGTATCCGTTTTACTAGATAATAGTTATATTCTCAGCTTGTAATCCTTTAGCGCCTTCTACAACGTTGAATTCAACTTCTTGGCCTTCTTCTAAAGTTTTGAAACCATCTTTGTTGATTTGTGAGAAGTGAGCGAATACATCGTTTCCTTCTTCAGTAGTAATAAATCCAAATCCTTTTTCTGCGTTAAACCATTTTACTGTACCTTTCATTGCATATACCTCCGAAATTTTATTTCTTTAATTCTTTTGTAAAAATACTAACAATAAAATTTCTTTACTATATGCAGATAAAATATGCTACCTATAGAAATTATTGTGTATCGATTATTTACTTCCGAATTAAAGCTACAACCTAATATTACCATACTATAACTTAGATTGCAACTATATTTATATGATTTTTTATTGAAATTTATTCATATTTTTAAAATTTTATAAATTTTATTTTATTTTACTTTTGTGACTTACTAAAATTAACGATTTCTCTTTCATACTTAGAACTCATAATTGGAGAAGATATTATATAATTAGCAGATGATTTATTATTTGCAACTGGGATATCATATAATACTGCTATTCTCAAAAGTGCTTTTACGTCAGGATCATGAGGCTGGGCTTCCAACGGATCCCAGAAAAAAATCATCATATCAATATCTCCCTCAACAATACGTGAACCTATTTGTTGATCTCCTCCAAGGGGACCAGATCTAAATCCTCTAACTTCTAATCCAGTACTTTCACTTATTCTCTTTGCTGTTGTTCCAGTTCCACATAAAAAGTGTTCTGACAATTTATCTTTATTTTCTTTTACCCAATTTATTAAATCCTCTTTTTTATTATCATGGGCAATAAGAGCAATGTTTTTTCGTATATTCATTTCTACTTTCAAACTTATTTCCTCCTTAATTCAATTCTTCAATTAATAATTATTTTAGCTTACTTTATTTATTTTATCATTAAATTGGGTAAAATTATATAGAATAAAGTTAGAATCTTGTTTAAATTATAACAAAACTTTATTTTCAGAGCTTTTAATGTTATCATATTGATGTAAATAGTTGAGTTAAGTTCATTAATTAAATTTAATAGATAAAGGAGAGTTTTAAATGAATTCAATGATTCAAAAATATGTAAGTCAAGGATTTATGACTGAAGCTGAAGGTAATTATATTGATGAGGCTATTCAAAGGAAAGAATCTGTTATAGTATCTGGTCATAGATCAGCTGGGATAAGACCTTTAATGGCAGCCTTAATGGCTGTAGCAAAAAGTAATTTTAATTCTGTTCAGGTAAAAGGATTCGAGGATTTAAACAATGATGTAGAGTATTATCTAATACCTGGATTAGATAATTTGGATTTTGAAAAATTAATTGCTGAAGCCATGTCAAAACCAAATACATCCTTTGTAACTTTAAAAGAACCAGAGCATCCTTATTCTCTTCTAAAACTACTTCGACAAGTTTATAAAGAAACTGGAGATACTTCTAAGGTATATCATATGCTGGAATGTTCTAAAATTGATAATGTTCCAAAGCTAACTAAGGTTACAAAAATGAGTTTAGATGAAAATGGTAAGATAATAAAAGTAGATTTTGGAGGATAATTGATTTAATAAAAAAGTCCGATTTTTGAGGTATAACTTCAAAAATCGGACTTTTTTATTTTATCTCTATCCATCTAGTCATCCCTAATGCATGAATTTCATTTGTATCAATATCCATAATCTTATGAATAAAATCTTTCTCATGGTTTTTCTCATTTAATATATTAATTCCTGCCAATATTGTGTTTCCATATACTGCTTCTTTTTTATATAATAATTCAAATTCACTTAATTGACAATTTTCATAAATATCTTCAGGAATAGTTTCCAATACCCATGAAAGATATTTAGTATTATTTACATGGTTATTATAATCAATATCAGATTTTCTCACATGAAAATCTAGAGTATCTTTTATATCTATTGTTTTTTTAAAATCATAGAAATCCTCAAAATTTATCTCTTCAACAAGATTAACTTTTTCAAATAATATAGTAGGAATTCTTACGGGTTTCTTTTTATTCATATCAATAAATATCCATACAGTAGAAGCCCTTCCTATTTCATTATTTTCCTCATCATATATTTTAAATTCTCTATTGGCATAAAATCTATCCATTTTTGATGTCCAGGTTTCTATAATTATTTTTTCTTTTACCTTTGGATACCTAAGAACTTTAACCTTCCATCTATTTAACATCCATGCACAATTTAGTTCCTTAATATCTTCAGAATTAAATCCCAAATAATCAGTATGTTCTCCTGATGTTTCACCTAGATATTCTAGTAAAGATACTTGTCTTAACCTTCCATTCTTATCTGATTCATAATAGGGTATTTCGAAATGCTTTCTATATTTCTTCATAAATAATCAACTCCTTTTATAAATTTGTAATGGTTACAATAAAAACTAGCATTAAGCTAGTTTTATGTAATATTTTTAATCCATCTTTTTGACTTTATTCTTGGTAAACCTATAATTGCCTTAACTATTTCTTCAAAGGACACTAAAATGAATACCATGTAAACAGGCATTTTAAATAATAATACACCCATAAACGCTAAAGGCACACCGATAAGCCATACTGCTCCCATTTCAAGATACATAGAGAAATTAGTATCTCCTCCACCCCTAAGAACTCCTACAATTAAGGTTGCATTAAAGGTTCTAATGAAATAAAACATACCACCAATCATTATTAATTTTTTAGACAAATCATATACATCAGCATCTAAATTTCTAAATAATTTCAATGTTAAATCTGGAGTTAAGACTAAGATTCCTCCCAATACTAATCCAGCTACTGTAGACATAGCTAAAAATTGAATTGCATAGTCATAGGATTCATCCTCGTCTCCTGCACCAATTTTATTACCTACCATAATAGTGCAAGCATTAGCTAGTCCCCTTACTAATACAAAAAATACATTTTGAATAGTACTTGAAACTTGAACTGCTGCTGTAGCTTCTTCTCCAATTCTTGCATAGGCTACTGAATACATAACTTGTCCCAATGCCCAAAATGCTTCATTTACTATTACAGGAGATATAGTTATTAAATATCTCTTAACAAAATCCTTTGTCCATGTGGTTAATTCACTTAATTTAGCGGCTAGAGGTTCTATATCTTTATATACAAAATAAAGTATAAGTAAAATTTCAACTATCCTAGCAATTAATGTTCCATAGGCAGCACCTTTTACACCTAATACTGGAAAACCAAATTTACCGAAAATAAGTAAATAGTTAAAAATAGTATTTGTTATAAAAGAAACTCCAGCTACTATCATAGGCATATTAGGGCGTCCTATACTTCTAGATGCTATACTATATGCAAAAGATACTCCCGTTATTATGTAAGATAAAGATACTATCCTAAGATAATCACTTCCTAATTTAACTACCATAGGTTCTTTTATGAAAAACCTCATTACTGTTTCAGGAAAAAATAATGCTATTATTGTAAAGAACAAACCTGCAATAGCACTTAGAGTAATGGATAATCCTAATACTTTTTTAATATTTTCTGTATCTTTTTTACCCCAATATTGAGAAATAAAAATAGATGTTCCACTGTTGATTCCAAAAATAATCAGGGAATAAAAAAAGAATAGCTGATTAGCTAAACCTACTGCTGCTATACTTGATTTGCCAAGTTCTGATATCATCAATGTATCTACCATATTTAAGGACGAAGTTATTAGATTTTGTAATGCAATTGGAATTGCATTTATCAACATATCCTTTAAAAATCTTTTATTCTGCCAAAATTTTATCATTTATTACCTCCAATTTATGCTTTAAATATAAAAGAACTATCCATTGTACATTATACAATATTTAAACAGAATTTTGTATAATTTATTTAAAATACCTCTTAATAAATATAAGGATGCCAAAGCATCCTTATATTTTAATGTATTCCATATGTTGTGTGGTCATTTCCTAAATAGTCAATATTTGCATAAATCCTTACTATATTGCTATTATCATCGTGTTGGATTTGAATATTAGTTGCTCTACCATCATCTCCTCTTCTTTCTAAATGACGATTTATAATTTCTTCAGCAATCTTTTCATTATATTGATTATTATATAATTTGTTATAATCTTCAGCTGTCATCTCTAGCACTGATTTATGAAGTCCATCTTTTACAATTCGTCTTTCACTAATATTGTTAAATAACATAATTTATCCTCCTTTAGATTATTATAAATCTAGTTTTAACTCCACTTAATAATATCTTCTCTCTAAAGAAGTTTTTTATGTTAGTTTTATAATATTTTTAAATTTTCTTCACTAATACTAATTTAATTACCTAACCATCTATCTAGGAATCCTAATGAACTGAGAAGTACTATGAATATTGCAACTGGTGCTACATATTTTATTAATACTATCCAAAGTTTTTCAAGCTTGAATTTTACATTTGGACTTTTCTTTACTTCTTTTATAGCTTCATCAACACCCCATACATATCCTAAAAATATAGCCATTAGTAAGCCACCAATAGGCATTAATACATTAGAAGTAATAAAATCCAAGGCATCAAATATTCCTAAATTTAATATAGGAATATTAAAATCTGATAAAACACCCATAGATAGAGAAGCAAAAATTCCTATTACAAACATAATAGATGAAACTATAGTAACAGATTTATTTCTTGACCATTTAAGCTGATCTATACAGTAAGCTGTTGATACCTCCAGCAGAGAAATCGCTGAAGTAATAGCTGCAAAAAATACTAAAATAAAGAAAATTACACCAAATACTGCTCCAAAAGGCATAGCTTCAAATACTGCTGGTAAAGTTACAAACATAAGTCCAGGTCCTTGACTAGGTTCAAACCCAAAAGCAAATACTGCAGGCAGAACAGCAAACCCTGCTAATAACGCTACTGCTGTATCTAACCCAGGTATTATTAAGGCATTTTTCTCTAAGTCTTCATCACCCTTTAGATAACTACCATAGGTAATTAAAGCTCCCATACCTAAACTTAAAGAAAAAAAGACCTGCCCTAAAGCATCTACAAGAACCCTTCCATTAAATTTACTAAAATCAGGCTTTAAATAATAAGCAAGTCCTTGAGAAGCACCTTTAAGAGTAACTGATCTTATGGCAACTATTATAAGCATGATAAAAAGTGCAGGCATCATAATTTTGCTTGCCTTTTCTATTCCACCAGATATTCCCTTAAATACTATTGCTACAGTTAATATCATAAATATTCCATGATAAATTAGAGGCTCTATTGGAGCACCTATAAATCCATTAAAATATGCTGCCTTATCGACACCAATTCCTCCCATTAAGGTAGCTATGATATATTTTATTACCCATCCACCTACAACACTATAATAAGATAAAATTAAAAATGCAGTTACAATTCCAATCGAACCTAAAAATCCCCAATTTTTATTAAGTTTTTTATATGCCCCATAAGGATCTAATTGTGTCTTTCTACCAATTATCATTTCACCTAACATCATAGTAAATCCAATCAATATAACCATTAGTAAATATGTTACAACAAACACAGCACCACCATTTTTTCCTGCCAGATATGGGAATTTCCATAGATTCCCTAAACCTACAGCCGAACCTGCTGCTGCCATAATAAAGCCAAAACTTGAACCCCAAGATTCTCTTTCTTGAACTTTACTTTTATCTTCCATAATATACCTCCTTACAACTTTTTTATATTATATTGATGAGTTTAATTGATTATACTATGTTTAGGCAATAAAGTAAACAAATATTTAGACTATTCTGTAAGTTTATTTTGTATCAAAGTTTTTGATATAATTACCATCAATAAAATTTATGTTAATATTCTCTACTTAACTCATATATATCAGAAAACTCTATGTTTATTTTATCCACATTTATTTCCCTAGACATACATTCAGTGGAATTTATATTATTAATATCTACTTCATATATTGGCAAGCTAATAGTAAAGGTACTTCCCTTATTTACTTCACTATCTAGATATATACTTCCACCATGTAATTCGACCATTGATTTTACTATTGATAAACCTATACCACTTCCTTCTTTTTTTCTCCTTAGAGTTGAGTCTACTTGTTTAAATCTATCAAATATTATTTCTGTCATTTCCTTGGGAATTCCTACACCGTTATCTTTTACCTCTATTAAAACCATGTTATTTTTTTCTTTAATACTTACTTCAATTTTTCCACCAGGTTCTACATACTTCACTGAATTTGACAGTAAGTTTAACATAACCCTTTCCAACTTATCCGCATCACATGCCATTATCCGCTCTTCTATTTCTGTATCAAATACTATAGATATGCCTTTAGTTTTACTATACTCTACAACAGATAATGTAATATCTTCTATAATGGAAACGATATTATAGTTTTCAAAATTCATCTTCATAAACCCAGCATCAATCTTTGTAATATCTATAAGATTGTTAGAAAGTTTAATTAACCTATAGGAATTTTGCTTTATCATTTTAATATATTTATTGACTGTACCCCTATCTATATTCATTTCCATATTATCATTAAACGGAAATAGTTGAGTTACTCCCAGTATAATATTCAAAGGAGTTCTAAATTCATGGGATATTGTAGAAAAGAAGTTATTTTTCATTTCATCTACTTCTTTTGCTTTTTGTAATAATGCTTGTTTTATTTCTATTTGTTTCTGTAATTCTATAACCTTATTTTTTTGAGTAATATCTCTAAAGCTGATTATTCTTCCAGTAGGTACTCCTTTTTCTATAAAGGGAAGTACAGAAGCTTCTATAACTCTTCCATCTTTTAAATGTAGGTCACAAATATTAAAATCCTTTTTATTTCCTAATTCTTTGGCAAAAAGCCTTATTTCTTCTGAATACTTCAATTGTTGTTTTGCAACTAAACCTAATTCACAATAATCACCATTATAAATTGTCTCTCGTGAAATATCCCATATTTCCATAAGCAGTCTATTGGCATGAATAACTTTATTATCATCTCCTATTACTAAAATACCATTGTCCGATGCCTCTAATATAGCATCTAGAATTTCCTTCTTCTTTGAATTCTCTGTTTCTAATCTTTTCATTTCCTCACATTTTAGTCTAAGTTTGTGTACTAAATTTTCTAAATTCCCATTTTTTCTATCTAGAAGTATATTTAATTCAATTAAATTCAAATTAGGCTCCTGTATACCCGTTCGAACTATTGCCTTATAAATTAAATAAAGAGATAAAAATTTAAATATATGCCCTATAATTGATAATAATCCTTGAGAATCATTATTAATTATAAAAATAAATTCAGAGGTAATCATTATAACTAATGAATAAATAATATGTCTATTGGTGATATCTAAATCTTTAGAGCTTGTCTTTAAAAAATATATAATCCTTAATAACAAGATTCCACAAATTATATATTGACTTATTTTTTTAAAAGGTGTAAATCCTACTTCTTCTATAAAACAATCTGGAAAAATACCTAAATATAATATGGATATAAATAACAATATTGAAATAGTCAAATATATAAAGAACCCATATCTAATATCAATCTTTTTATTCAAAAATATAATAGAAATTAAAAAAGATAAACTTTTCATATAGCTTGATACTATTAGTAATTGTAACGAAATATTATATGTATTGTGTCCTATTATACCTATTTCTTCATATGTAATTAAATGAATCAAATCAAAACAAGCAACGAATCCAAAAGCCATACCTAAAAATATTATTCTATTATCTTGATTAGTTTTATAAGTATTTAAGGCTATAATTGCCATTAAGAAGCTAATTATAGACCCTGCTAACTCTATAAATAAATGATATATTTCAAAATCTTTATAACCTAAATACATGGATAATCCCAAAATAAAGATATACCTTAAAACTTTTTTCACCTTACTTTCACTTTTAAAATCCAATAATGTATATTTTATACTTTCCATTACTCTTATTTCCTCCTAGTTCTTGTTAAAATAAACTCAAAACCTATTATACAAAACTTTTATGTAATATTTTGTCATAACTTGGACTTTTAAAAAATTTTTATAAAAAAATAAAACCCTAAAAAACTAAACTACAGTTTATCAGGGTTTTATTTTTCAAATATTAATTATTTAAAACTTTTATTATGCTTTTAATGTTACATTAAAGACATTATTCATCATTTACTTACAATCTTCTAATCCACTGATTTTAAGGATTCTACCATTTCTACTTTTTTAAGTTTATAATACATCGCAAAGTTCACAAGAATTGCAAAAATTAAAGTTAATGATATAGAGAAAATATAACTCTTCCATTCTAATTTAAGCCCAAACATTATATTCTCCATTTCAACTGTTGTCATTATAAATCTATGCAAAAATATTCCCATTATAAGTCCTGTTAAAGCCCCCATAATAGTCAGTATAGTATTTTCTCTATATATATAGACTGATACCTCATTATCATAAAAGCCTAAAACCTTTATAGTTGCAATTTCCCTTATTCTTTCAGATATATTCACATTAGTTAAATTATATAAAACTACAAATGCCAAGGCTCCTGCTGAAATAATCATAACTATTACTACATAATTTAGACTTC
The DNA here is from genome assembly GCF_018917845.1 of Tissierella pigra. Classification (NCBI taxonomy): domain Bacteria; kingdom Bacillati; phylum Bacillota; class Tissierellia; order Tissierellales; family Tissierellaceae; genus Tissierella; species Tissierella pigra. The sequence continues at coordinate 1,617,710 of NZ_JAHLPJ010000001.1, read as the reverse complement.
GAATAGTATCTTCAAAATTATCTCTAATTGAAGTATTAAAGCTTATGCTACTTATTCCTTCCTTCTTTATTAATTCTCTAGATAGTTCATATTCGAATTCTTTAGATGTATCAGATAAAATTCCAATGGCCTGATTAAATTCTACTGGTATTTTGAAAATCTCCTCATAGTACTCTGGGGATATATATACATAATTAAAAGTATAATTTTCTGTAATTCCAGTTACTTTAACTTTTGCTTCATCTTTTTCTTTATTTATTAAAGTTATCTCATCTCCTACAGATACATTTAAACTTCTACTTATCTGTTCAGTTATTACTACTCCTTTTTCCTCAATAGTAAGTTCTTTGCCTCCTTTACGATTTTGCAAATGGATAAACTTATTTATGTTGATTCTGTCCTTTGGAGTAATTATAGATATATCCTTTTCCATTGTATCTAATATAATAGTTCCACTTTCCATGGAAATTAGTTCATAATCTATTATGCTTTTATTTTCTTCTAAATGTTTTTCTCCATTATCTTCTAATCCTATAGTTACATCATAAGTAAATAGATTTCCAAATTGCCTATTTACTACAGTTTTAATAGAATCCTTTATTCCAAAAGCAGTAAGCATCAAAGCTGTACAACCTGCTATTCCAAATATAGTCATAAAAAATCTTCTCTTATATCTAAATATATTTCGAATACTAACTTTGTAACTAAAATTAAATCTATTCCAAATAAAAGGTATTTTTTCAAGAAGTATTCTCTTTCCAAGCCTCGGTGCTTTTGGTCTCATTAAAGAAGATGGATTGTCTTTCAACTCATTGTTACAAGAAATAAATGTAGTCATTGTAGTTAATCCTATGGCTCCTAAAGATATAAAAGCAGCCAAAGCCACATTGAATTTAAGTATTACAGGTGGCAGTATATACATGATTCCATAAGCATTAAATATAATAGTTGGAAATAGAGTATACCCTATGAGAATTCCAATTATACAGCCTAATATAGTTGCTGTTAAGGCATAGAATATGTATTTAAATGCAATATCACTTTTATTGTATCCCAGAGCCTTTAAAGTCCCTATATTTGTCCTTTGTTCATCTACCATTCTTGTCATAGTAGTTAGACATACTAAGGCTGCAACTAAAGCAAAGAAAACTGGAAAAACTTGAGATATGGCATTTATTCTATCAGCAGCTCCACCATAGTCTACATAAGAGTAATGTGACTTTCTATCTAACACATACCATTTAGCTTTTTCAATTTTCTTTAAATCATTTTCACCTTCTTGTATTTTTTTCCAAGCATCTTCAAATTCCTTTTCAGCTTTTTCTTTAGAATCATTATATTCTTTTTCTGCTTCTATTAAATCCTTTTTTCCTCTTTCTAATTTTTCTCTAACTTTTGCTATTTCCAAAATACCTTCTTCTTCTCCTTTTTTAAGGCTTAATTTTTCAGTTTCAATTCTTTTTTTTGATGAATTTAATAGTTCTTTAGTCTTTTTAAGTTCCTTTTCTGCATTTAAAACCTTCTCTTTATTTCTTGCTAACTCTGTCCTACCATTTTCAACTGCTGCCTTTACCCCTTGTAAAGTTCCTTTTGCAGTTTGTAATTCTACGAGTAACTTTTCTTTTTCTTCCTGTGTAATTAAAGGATTTTCTAAATTATTATTAATTTGTGATATTTGTTTTTCTAAAAGAGATATGCTTTCTTCTCCCTTTTTTATTTCATTTTCAGCCTGTAAAAAGCCTTTCTCTGCTAATATTTTATTTTCATTAAAAGTTTCAAGACCTTTTTCATATTCTTCTTCACCTTTTAATAATTCTTTTTCTGCCTGTTCTACTTTTTCTTTACCTTCCTTTATAGATAATTTAAATTTTAATTCATTAGCTTTAAGCTGTTTTTCTCCATTATCTATTTCTTTCTTTGCATCTTTCAATTCCTCTAAAGCCTCTTCCAACTTCTTGTTAGCATCTGCTTTCTCATCAAAATATTCTCTTTTGCCTTCTTCTAATTCTTCCTGCGCATCTATTAGAATTTCCTCATATCTAATCTTTTCTCTTATTTTAGCTAAATCTTTTATTTTATCTGTAACTGGATTAACTATATCAAAATATTCTTTATCATAGGAATTTAAATTCTTAGCATCTTCCACAGTAAGTAAAATATCTGTATATACATCTAATTTAAAATTTTCTTTAGGAATCATAATAAAATCTCTTACTTGACCATTTCCAATATTACTGCTTCCCTTTTCAAATGATAAATAGTATGGAGTTTGAACAGCACCTACTACTATAAATTCTGTATTCTCTAAGGTCTCAGACAGTTCTTCTTCTTTACCTGAAAAAAGCTTAACTTTAGAGCCTATAGGAACTCTTGTAGAATTATCCTTTCCTGCTTCAATTACACATTCATCAATTTTTTCTGGTAATCTTCCTTTTATTAATTTTACATCATTTATCTTATTAAAGGAATCAATTCCATGAAGTCTAATTACCACTTCTTTTTCATCATATTCTGCCAAGGTATCTATGACATAAGTCCCTATGCTTTCTTTTATACCCTCAGTTTTACTTATTTCCTTTAAATCATCATCTGTTAATCCTAAAGTAGATAATATTCTTATATCCATTAAATTATAATCATCATAATATCTATCAGCTGTATATTCCATAACTTTTGGAGAAACTTTTACTCCTGAAAAAAATGCAACTCCTAATGTAATAATAGCGACAATAGATATAAATCTACCTATGGACTTCCTAATATCCCTTATCATATCTTTTATTAATGCAGATTTTTTCACTACCATTCAATCCTTTCTACTGGAGTTGGATTTTGGTTTTTTACTTGACTTTCTATCATTCCATTTTTAACTTTAATAACCTTGTCTCCCATGGGAGTTATTGCTAGATTATGAGTTATTACAACTACTGTCATTCCCATATTTCTACAAGTATCCTGAAGTAATTTTAAAATAGCTTTTCCTGTATTATAGTCTAAAGCTCCTGTTGGCTCATCACATAAAAGCAACTTAGGATTTTTAGCCAAAGCACGAGCTATGGCTACTCTTTGTTGTTCTCCACCTGATAGCTGGGCTGGAAAATTTCCCTTTCTATGACTAAGACCTACAGCCTCTAATACCTCTTCAGTATCTAATGGATTGTTACATATTTGAGTTGCTAATTCCACATTTTCTATGGCAGTTAAATTTTGAACTAAATTATAAAATTGGAATACAAAACCTATATCATGTCTTCTATAAGTTATAAGTTCCTTATTAGTAAAGGATGTTATTTCTTTAGAATCTACAATGACTTTTCCAGATGTTGCTATATCCATACCTCCTAATATATTTAATATTGTACTTTTACCAGCACCACTAGCTCCTGCTATAACAACAAACTCCCCTTTATCAATGGAAAAACTTGCTCCAGACAGAGCTTCAATCTTCACTTCTCCCATTTGATATAATTTTTTTACATTTTGAAAATCAATATATTTTTCCATCTTTGTCTACTCCTTAATTAATGATATATATTCTTTATTTTTTAAATATAATTCTTAATAATAAAAACATCTATAATATAGAGTCTATCATATTTTATCAATATGTTAACTATAATTTAAAGAGAAGAAACAATTAATTTAAATTAATTGCTTCTTCTGAGACTATCGAAAAAAGCCTTAATTTCTTAAGAAAAGTAAGAAATTAGGCTTTTTTCTCCTTATATAATTAAATTTATTAAATTTTAATTGAAGTTACCCTATATTTAATGGCTTTTCTGGTATTATCACTATTCCTTTTCCTGCTTGTCCAGCAGTCTTGCAATCTTTTTGACATTATAAGCAGCCCCTGTCACTAGGACTTGAGCTTTTACTGCATGTGAGCCACGATAATGTGCATATCTCATACCCATCAATTCTTTTAAATCTGCAAATGCCCTTTCAACGGTTTCTTTCCTTCGTTGATAAAGACTTTTGCCCTTTTCTGTCTTCATGAAAGAGCGAACTTCATCGGCATAATGTTCTTTGATATGTCGTCTAATTATCCTTGTTTGCTCTGAGGAAATTTCTCCTGTGGTATTACTTTCGTATAAACATTTATCGCGTTTAGGACATTTATTACAAATGTTTTTATCACTTTCATACTCCACATAACCTTGTCGTGTTGTAGTTTTATATTTTAATTCTTCTCCTTCAAAGCAACGATATATATCTTCTTCTGGGTAGTATTCAAACCAATACTTTGATTTTTTACCTTTTTTTCCTGCATATTTTCTTGGTCCAATTACTGGTGTTATTCCTTTAGTACTTAGTTCTTCTATTATATCTAGATTAAAATATCCTGCATCTGCACCTGCATACTTTGGAGCTAAATTTAGTTTTTTAAACATGTCCTCTAGGTTATCTATATATACTGTGCTATCATGAACATTGCCTGGTGTTACGTGTGCACTTAGTAGTATATTATTTGAGCTATCAACTGTGCCATGAACCAAATGATAAAATCCTATTGGTTTTCTGTCTCGATGCATATATCCACTATCAGGATCGGTCTTACTTACTTTTCTTGAATGAACTTCTATTTTAGAATCTGCTGGCTTTAAGGCTTTCTGATCTTTACTAATTCGCTTATCGTTTATTAACATTAGTAACGACTCATCTTCTTCTATTACACGTTCTTCTGTTACATTTTCAAACTTTGAGTTACTAGCATTAGCCTTTACATGTGTCGAATCGGTATATACAATTTTTCCCTCTACAAATCCGTGGTCTATAGCCATTAGTACTATTTCGTTAAATATATCTTCGTATATTGTTGAATCTTTGAATCTTACTGCTCTATTATGGCTTATGGTTGAATGGTCTGGTATGGATTCAGTTAATCCATATCCTAAGAACCAACGGTAAGCCATATTATGATGTATTGCATCTACTAGCTTTTCTTCGGAACGGATGCCATCAAGTGCTTGAATAAGTGACATTTTAAACAATACTACAGGGTCAATTGATGGTCTACCTCTATCTTCTGCATAATATGGCTCAACTAAGTCATAGATAAAGTCAAAGTTAATGTGTTTATCTATTTTTCTTAAGTCATGATCTGGTTTTACTAACTGTTCTAACATTACTAATTCCAATTCAAATTGTTGATTCTTTCTTTTGCCTCTTGTCATCATAATATATCACCTCATATACTATATACGACATAAAAAAAGAAAATCCTTTTTGAATTTAGGATTTTCTTAAAAATATTTTACTTTTTCGATGAACTCAGAAGAAACAATTAATTTAAATTAATTGCTTCTTCTCTTTAGTTTAGTCTATTTTAGCATAAATATAAACTGCATCTCTTAAAAATTCTGCTAACCCAGGTTGTTCCCTATCATAATATTCTTTGAATCTTTCATCATCAACATACATTTGAGCAAGACTAGCATGGGCTTCTTTAGTATAAAAATCCCAAAAATAGCTTAACCATTGACGATGTAAATCTACTGCTTTTTGTGCTAGTTCCCCTGATGGATTTTTAGTATAATATGCTAATTTTAATGTGTCTATAACATTAGCACTAAGTTCTTGTAGCTCTTTATACTGCTTTTCAGTCATATTTTTTAACATTTCATTTGATTTATCTACCTTGTCATCTCCATACTTTTCTCTAGCCTCTCTACCAAACTTTTCTTCATTACTATTAATCATTTTTTGTTTAAAACCTTCAAATTTTTCTTTATCACTCATTTTAATTCTCCCTTCTTTTAATGCTATAGTCTTATTAACATTGGATATTAATAAATCTATTTTTTCTCTTTGATGAAGGAGCTTTTCACGGTGCTGTATAAGTGCCGTTGACTCATCAAAAGAATCTGATGCTACTATATTTTTTATACTCTCTAAATCCATACCTAATTCCCTATAGAATAATATCTGTTGTAATCTATCAACTTCTTTACTTCCATATATTCGGTATCCCGATGAATTAATTCTTGCTGGTTTAAGAATTCCTATTTCATCATAGTATCTAAGTGTTCTACTGCTGATTCCTGCTAAATTAGCCAATCTTTGCACTGTATATTCCATTTCGTTCACCTCCTTCTAAATCTACTATAAACCTTTACGTTACGTCAATGTCAATAAACAAAAAACCAGTTAAGAAAATAAAATTTCTCAACTGGCTCTCATTTAATTTAAATCTTTAGATTGAAATAACCCTGAAGTTTTATTGACGTCCATAATGAACATTATACCTTTACCTGGTTCGTCAAGATTCATAGCTTCTTTTATGACTTTTGCTATTTTATTTGATTTTTCTTTTTCAACTATTAGCATAACTATTTCTTTCTCTGGTTCAATATTCATTGAAAAAAACATAACATTTTCATGTATTCCGGAACCTCTTGCATTAATAATAGTAGCACCCCTTGCTCCTGCTGAAGTAGCAGCATCTACAACTTCTTCTCCAAGACCTCTTTCTACTATAGTAAATATTACTTCATATTCCATCTCATCTTTTCCTCCTATTCTTAGGTCTCCATCAGACTCACCATAATTTTTTATACCTAAAACTTTCTTTACAGGCGAAGAGAAGATTATTCCATGATTAGGCTTATCTAAGTGAAGTTTTTGAGTTAAAACTTCATGAATTTTGTCTTCAAGCCCACTTTCTGAAATCATCAATACTATTTCTTTCTTTACCTCATTAAGTCCCAATATTTCTAAAATATGATTTTTCACTGTTCCTCTTCCTAAGAAAATAGTTCCCCCTGCTACACCAATTTTTTTTGCCTCTTTTAAAACTTTACTTCCACTTCCTAAATTTACTATAACAGCGGATAAAACTAATTCTTTATTGATCATATCTAGGTTCAATTTAGTTCAACTCCTTTTTTCCAGCCTTACGATCATATACTAGACCTAATATTTGTATAGCAATTAAAGGCGTCAGTGCTACCATGGCAATTACACCAAAGGCATCCATTAATACGTCTGCTCCTTCTACTGCTTCTGCTACACCTTGAGCAAATGCCAATATAAAAGTAGCCGTCATTGGCCCAGAAGCTACTCCACCTGAGTCAAAGGCAATACCTACAAATAGTTTAGGTGCAAAATAAGATAAAGCTATTGCTAATAAATAACATGGTACAAGGAAATGCCACAATTTAATACTTGGAATTAATATTCTTATCATAGAAAGAGATACCGCTACAGCTACTCCTATGGATAATGTATATAATATTACTTTTTTCTTAATATGTCCACTTGTAACATCTTCAATCTGCTCATTTAATACATATACTGCTGGCTCTGCAAATATTACTGTGAATCCAAGAACAAACCCTATTGCTATAACAAGCCAATTCTTATCAAGAGATGCAGCAGCATGGCCTATGGCAGTCCCTGCCTCCATAAATCCAGCATTTACTCCAGTTAAGAATAATACAAAACCTATAAATGTATAAAGCAACCCCTTTAGAATTTTATTAACTTGTTTTTTAGATAGTTTAAAAAATATAATTTGAAATATAAAAAACAAGATTAATAATGGAATCATTGCCATCATAACTTCCATTGATAGTACAGGTATTTCATGTAGGAAGGAAGCTAATACACCCTTCGTATCAACAGACTGATAAGGTAAACTTCCTGTTAGAGATTTTATACCAGAAAGCAGACTCATTATTAGAACTGCCATCATAGGACCAGCAGAAGCTACTCCAACTAATCCAAAACTTGATTCTTCAGATTCTTTACCACCCTTTGTTGAAGACACACCTAATCCTAATGCCAAAATAAATGGTACTGTCATTGATCCAGTTGTGGCTCCGCCTGAATCAAATGCTATTCCTAGAAATTCCGTAGGTGCCAAAATTACTAGAAAAAATATTATGCCGTACAATACTGTTAAAAGTTTGTGTAATGGAATGTTAAATATAATCCTTGATAGTCCAACAGCAACTAATACACCTACTCCAATTGAAACTACTATTACGATACTTGCTTGTGATAATACTCCAGAAGTTACTTCACTTACTTGCCTTGCTAGAACTAATAAATCAGGCTCTGCAACATTTATAAAAAAACCAAGTATGAATCCAAATATTATAATAATCCATATATTTTTGGTCTTTGTTAAGGATGACCCCATTAAGGTTCCTATAGGTTGTATTCCTAGCTCTGCTCCAAATAGGAATATAGCTAAACCAAATATAATAAATATTGCTCCAATTATAAACTTCCACATTAAATTCGCTCCTATTGGAGCTATAGTAAAGTTTAAAATCAGCACTATAAGGGTAATTGGAAATACCGCAAGTGTAACCTCTTTCAATTTTTGAGTTAACATGTTCAAATAGTATCAGCATCCTTTCTGTATATAATATATATTTTTTAGTTCATAGATATTATATAATATAGATTATTTCCATGTAAACCTTTTTTTTCGATTCCCTAAAAATTCTTTTATAAAATTATACTAAAAATATCATTTTTAATTTAAAAAATAAGGATATTAATTACTAATATCCCCATTGCTGTGTTATATATAATTTTATCTTTAATTTTTCTATTTATGAATTATATTTTTTAGTTTTCTAAATTTAGACTAAAATAATATTCTAATCCATTCACTATAGAATCTACTACCTTGTCTTGATAAGAATCAGTTAACAAGAGCTTTTCTTCATTTTCATTAGATAAAAATCCATATTCAACTATTATAGCTGGCATTTTAGTTTGATTTAAAACTATTAAATCCTCTCTACCTATAATACCTTTATCAGCAGCTCCAGTACCTTTTACTAATTCGTCTAGCATAATTTGAGCCAACAAATCATTAATATTATTCTTTCTGTTTGGGTAATATAATACTTGAATTCCATTTATACTATTATTATTTTCCATAGCATTACCATGAATACTAATGAATACCCTAGCCTTATTTTCATTTGCTATCTCTGCTCTATGGTTGTTATCTACAAATTCATCTGTTTTCCTAGTTAAAATAACCTTATAATCCATGGATATAAGTTTTTTATATAATTTTTTAGATATTTCTAAATTTATATCTTTTTCATAATAACCGCTAACACTAATAGTGCCAGAATCTTTCCCTCCATGTCCAGGATCTATGATTATTACTTTGTTTGATGAAATAAAGCCTCTTTTTAGTAAAGAAAATCTTTGAAATACATTGAAAAAAATAAGTATTAGTACTATTATCAAAACAACTGCCCTAAGTCTTCTAAATATCATCTGTCTATCCCCCAATAATGCCTTTAATTTATACTTAATTGTATCATATTTTCAAATATCTTTATACTTTCAAATAAACTTCACTAATTGCATTTTTAAGTAGATTATCAAATAAACTAGTAAGTCCGGTATTCTTAACAAATTTATGCTAGTTTTTTCTAAGATTATATTTCTTTTATTAAGGTATATATAAAATAAAGTTAACCAAAAATAAAGTATAAGGAAAAATTCATATGATAAAAAACAATATAGGTTTAAAACAAAAAATAATTGGTAAAGTCGCAGAGTTTATGGTGAACAGTATAACTTCTTCACCTCCCATAGCAGAGGCAAACAAAACTTTAAAGGATTCAAAAGTAGCTTTTATAACTACTGCAGGTGTTCATCTTAAAAAAGACAGGCCATTTGATACTAATGGAGATCATACTTTTAGATTCATTCCTGGAGATGTTGATTTTGATGATTTGACAATTACCCATGATCACTATGATAAAGAAGAGGCTTTAAAAGATATTAATTGTGTATTTCCTTTAGAAATTCTTAGAAATCTACAGAACGAAGGATATATTAGTAATGTAGCTCCTCATAATTTTGGGCTTATGGGCTATATCCCTAAAGTTGATCTGTTAATCAATGAATCTGCTCCTGAAATAGCTGATATATTAGTAGAAGATAATGTGGATATAGCATTATTATCTCCTGGGTGATATATATGTCATCAATCTGTAGGATTGATTCAGCGAGAGATAGAATCCCGTGGTATAAGAACAGCATCAATTGTACATTTACCTAAAGTTGCAGAAAAGGTTAAACCTCCAAGAATGATGCATATACCATTTCCACTTGGCAGGACTTTTGGCAGGGCCTTTGATACCCAATTACAAACAAGAATTATAAAAGATTTACTTGATTTCGCCATATATGGTGAACCCGAAGAATTAGTTAGATTAGATTATAAATTGAAATAAAAATATTATTTAATGTAAAACACAGGAAAATTATAATTAATATCCTGTGTTTTTATCTTTTATTAGTGCAATAAAATTCTATATATTTATTATCTTTAATCCCTATGACTTATTTCTCTACTTTATTAAGATTCTTAATTATCTTCTACTAAACTATCTTTATATCCTATGTTTCAAAAGGTAGAAATACAGAAAATACAGAACCTCTTCCCAATATAGATTTTACTTTAATATATCCTCCCTGCTGAGAAACAATCTTTCTAGATAAAAATAACCCTATTCCTACACCATCTATATTCTTAGAATTCTCACCTCTATAGAATCTTGTAAAAATTTTGTTAATGTCAGACTCTATTATTCCATCACCTTTGTCCTGTATATCTATTCTGCAAAATAATTCATATTTTATGATTGACATATGTATTTCAGTATTATCTGGGCTATATTTTATTCCATTATCTAAAATATTAAATATGGCTTCTTGTGTCCACTTAGTATCATGATTACAGATTATATCCTTTTCACTGCTAAATGTAATATTAATTCCTTTCTGTTCTGCCTTTGGTGATACCATAAGTATTGCCTGCAATACAGTCTGTGTTATGGATTGATTTTTTATATTTAATTTTATGATTCCCGTTTCTAGTTTTGACATCTTAATCAAGGACTCCATAAGCCAATTTAATTTTTCAATTTGACTTTGCATATTTTTAGTAAATTCTATTCTCCTATCATCTGAAAGACTAGTATCTAGTAATAGTGAATTATATATATTAAGGTTAGCAAGTGGTGTTTTAAGCTGGTGAGATATATCTGAAATCAATGATGCTAAGTCATCTTTTTCTTTTCTCTGCCTAATATTATGAGACTTTAAAATATCTGACAATTTTATTACTTGACTTTGTAATTTTGAAAGCATAGTATCCTCAATTGTAGAAAAAATATCCTTTGGATTGTCATCTATTATTGATTCAATAGTCTGACTCAAAGCCTCAAGTGTAGTATTCACATTTTTAGACACTAAGAAAACAAATATAGTGCAAATAACTATTATAGAAACAGAGAAAATTGATACTAACCCAACTATTTTTATATCAAAATTGGAAAGAAGATTTGAAGTAATTCCTAGGAAAAAAGCAGAAAGAATTATTATTGATATAATGGTAACAATAACTAGCTTCTTTATGGAATCTCTCACCTATTATCACCCCATATATATCCTATACCAAATACGGTTTTAATAAAGATGGGTTTTGATGGGTCATCTTCAATTTTAGCTCTAAGTCTTCGAATATTTACACTAATGGTATTTTCATCTACAAAATCACCATCTATATCCCAAATTTTATCAAGTATTTGTGTTCTTGTCAGTACCTTCCCCTTATTTTGAATAAATAGTTCCAATAACTTTACTTCTGTTGCAGTAATAGGGACTTCTACATCGTCTTTAATAAGCTTCAGCTTATCAAAATCAAATATAAGATTTTTATAATAATATACACTATCCCTTTGTATAATTCTGCGTTTCAGCACAGCCTTTATTCTTTCCTTCAATATAGGTAAAGAAAATGGCTTTGTTATATAATCATCTCCCCCTGCTTTAAAGCCCTTTACTATATCCTCTTCTGTATCTTTGGCCGTTAGAAAAATAATAGGTACGCTTATATCTTCTCTAATATATTCGCAAAGTGTCACACCATTCTTATCAGGAAGATTTATATCTAATATGATTAAATCAGGATTATAATTCAATAATTCCATAGCCTGTTTTCCATTATATGCTGATAATACTATATATCCTTCACTCTGCAAAGAAAAGGTTATTCCTTCATTTAGTAGCTTATCGTCCTCTATTATTAATATGGTACTCATATAATCAAATCCTTTACCTTTTATATCACATATTATAACATGAAACGGACTATTTCTAGCCCGTTTATGTATTTAAAATTATTCTATTTCCCTCAGTCTTTCAACTACACTGATATTTTTAATATTAGTAAAGCACAAAGCAGGTATTATTCCAGAAATAACAATTAAAATAGGCATACATATAAATATTGGCAATATTGTAAAGTGATAACTAAAGAATGACATTCCCCCTGCATATGAGTTAACTCCAAAATAAATAATTGGTATACCTATTACTAAAACAACAGCAAAAGTAATTAAAGCGTAGTATAGTCCCTCAAAGATAAGCATTTTTCTAAGCTGTTTATTTGTCATACCTATACTTTGCATTGTTGCAAATTCCTGCCTACGAGATATAATACTTGTAATCATAACATTTATAAAGTTCAGTATACCAATTAAGCCAATAATAAGACTTAAAGTATATCCTACAGCATTGTAAGTGTTTACCATATCATTATACTCCTGTTCATAAACTGCCTTTGAACGATAGTCAAGAGTTGGAATTTCTTTTATTTTATTTTGAATATACTGATCCATATTGGGAATATATTCATCTTCTACGTTAAATAATGCAGTCATTATTGAAATATTGTCTGTATATCTTGTATATTCTTCCGAAGGAATATATATATTAACTGCACCTACAATAACCTTCCCACTATACATATATAATGGTAATCTATCTACAATTGCCATAATGGTGTATTCTTTATTCTGTCCTTCATCGGATAATATATTTATTTTATCACCAATATCATAGATGTTTATATCCCATAAGCCCTTATATATCACTGCATAATTTCCAGTTTTAAATAGCTCGTCATCAAATTCTCCGTGGATTATATATTCATTAAGTAACGGATAAAGTATATTATCTATACCATACATATCAATCCATATCTCTTTGTTTCTAATAATACCTTCCAAAATAGATTTGTCTTCTGTTTCTACTTCGTCTTTAGCTAATAGTTCCATTTCACCAGTAGTTGGTATGATTACTTGTTTGTTATATAATTTACCAACACCTTCAACACCTGCAAGCTGTTCTATTTCATTACATAATTCTTCTGTAACAGCATTAGAATTTTCCTCCTCAAAACGCCATCTATAAAAAGTAGCATCACCTATTGTAAAATCTGTACCAGCTTGCCCACTTAGGTATTTATCCATATCAAAACCAGAGACAATTGTATAAACACTATTCAGTAAAATCATACTAAGGGAAAGAGAAACTATAACTACAAAAGCCTTTTTCTTATTTCTGAATACATTAGAAAATGCCATTTTATATAGCCTTACACCCTTCCCAGATTTTTTGGTCTTTTTATTCCCATAATTGGATAGACCAGTATATCTAACTGCTTCCATAGGAGATGTTTTAGCTGCATATCTAGCAGGTTTATGGCAACTTACTAATACAGTGATAATTGAAAACAATGCAGATCCAACAAATATAATAGGATTTATTGAAATAGCAGAATGTGAAAATGTTAATATTTGCAGAACATATGGTAAAAGAATGATTCCTACTAAGTATCCCATAGCTAATCCAAAAGGAACACCTATAAAAGAAAGTATCATTGCCTGTTTTATAATTAATCTTTTTAGTTGGCTTGATGTTGTACCTATTGTTTTAAGAAGTCCATAAAATCGTATATCCTTCACAACTGATATATAAAACAAATTGTATATAATAAGGTAGCCACTTAACATTATTAAAAGTAGTAAACCTACTAATGGTATTATATTACTCAATTCAATAGATGAACCACTGCCCATATATGCCCAGTTTATTCCATATGAAATACTGCCTTCTTCAAAGCCACTATCATATAATATTTTAAGTAGCTTTTCTTCAATATTAAATTTATTATTGAGCATTACATCAAGAAGTATTGTACCTGTATAAGAACCGTCTTCTTTAGAACGTTTCTGGTCTATTTCTGAAAGATTTTTCTCTATAAACTCCTTTGATACACAAGCTGAGCTTGCCATGGATACAATATCACCTTCATAATATCCAGTTAAAACGAATTTCTTGCTATAATCTTTTCCATTAATACTATAATCGAAAGTAATATCCTGCCCCAATTCATATCCTAAACCTAGCATATCTAAAGTTATAGTATCTAGTACAATTTCATTTTCTCTCTTTGGCATATTTCCTTTATGAAGGGGGGATATAAATCTATATTTAGCTCCATTTTCATCTATATAGCTGATTTCAATTTGTCTTTTTGCAAGTTCTGGGTTTTCTGCAAGGGCTACTGGAACAGTTATTCCATATTCTTTTATATCCTTATGTTTCTTTATAATTTCGTATTCTTCTGTTGTAAGATATTTAAATCCTCCATGGTCCGAACTACCTACTTGTCTCATAATACTATATTCAATGGATTTAACCATGCTAATTCCTATGGTAAACACCGTTGTAAATAATACAGTTGTAAGTATAATAGCTAGGACAGCAAAAACATTTCTCATTCTATTAGTTTTAATACTGCGTTTTGCTAATTTTTTTACAATAGCTTTGTTATTATTTTCATACATTATCTATCACCTCTTACAATCTGTCCATCTTCAATACGAATAGTTCTATCTGCAAGTTGGGCAATCTCTTCATTATGAGTAATCATAACTATTGTCTGGTTAAATTTTTCACTGGTTATCTTTAAAAGACCTAATACCTCCTGACTTGTTTTACTATCTAAGTTACCTGTAGGTTCATCAGCTAAGATTATAGCTGGTTTTGTAGCAAGGGCTCTAGCTATGGCAACTCGCTGTTGTTGTCCTCCAGATAAATTATTAGGTAAATTATTGATTTTTTCAGTAAGACCAAGGGTTTTAATAATATTATCTACATGATTTTTATCTATTTTATTACCATCAAGTTCAATAGGAAGTGCGATATTCTCATAGACATTTAGTATAGGAACTAGATTATAGTTTTGAAATACAAATCCTATATTTCTACGCCTAAATACTGTCAACTGATCATCAGTCATGGAAAAAATATCTTTATCATCCACATATACCTTTCCATCAGTTGCCCTATCTAGACCTCCTAACATATGTAGTAATGTACTTTTTCCACTGCCTGATGTGCCGACAATAGAAACAAATTCACCTTTTTTTATCTCAACATCAACTCCATCAAGAGCTTTTACTATATTCACATCCTTGTCATAATACTTTTTCAGATTCTCTGCTTTTAGTATAATCATTTTAAAATCCTCCTTTAAATAAAAAATAGACTGTAATTTTCTTTACAGTCTAAATTATATAGTTTACTTCTTACAATCTTCTTACAAACTTCTCTTAATCATCTATTATTTCAATACCTACTAATTTCATTAAATATTTTGCATTGGTTGAAGTGGACCTGCCTAATCTAATTTTATAATCAAAATGTATTTTATTATCTTTATACTCCTCAGAAAAATGATAGTTTTTTATTCTATTATATTTATCCAGCACACATAGTTCTAAATCATGAGTAGTTATTGCTCCAATTACTTCTAGTTTATTTAGATTAGCAAGAACATTTTTGGCTCCCAATATTCTGTCTATGGAATTTGTTCCTCTAAAGATTTCATCAATAAGAAAAATCATATTTTTATTTTCCTTTGCCTCATTGATAATATCTTTTATTCTAAGAAGCTCTGCATAAAAAGTTGATATTCCATTTTTCAAATCATCTGTTACTCTCATAGATGTATATATACTCACTATTGGACAAGACATTTTGTCAGCATATACAGGTCCTCCACTATATGCTAATACTAAGTTGATTCCCAATGTCCTTAAAAATGTAGTCTTTCCTGACATATTTGATCCTGTAATAATAAAAATATTATTATCCATCTCTATATCATTTAGTATTCTTATATCACTATTTATAAGTGGGTGTCCTAAACTGTCTGCTTTTATTTTTAATTTAGAATTATCAATAGTTGGAAAAGAAATATCTTCTTCTATTTGTATAAAAACGCTTAGACTAGATAATGCTTCAATTTCTCCTATAACTTCAATCCATTTTTCTACTTCCACACCATATTTTTTCTTCCAATTCTCCAATAAATAAGCACACTCATAATCCCATAAAAATAGTCCATTAAATAAAAAGTATATTAAGGCATTATTATATCTTAGATTGATTTTTTCTGTAATTCTATCAAGTTCCTCTATTCCCAGTATAGATGAGTAGTCTTTATTAAATAAGATTTCCTTTAGATCCTTTAACTTTTTAGATTCAAATTTTTCTTTTTCTAATAGCTTTAATATATCTAAATAGGTCTCTAAATTAGATTTGAATTTTCCAACTGGTACCAATATTCTATTGAGTTTGGAAAACCCTATTACCCATAATAAATATTGGAGTAATATCAATAATGGAATCAATGAATATACTTCTTTAACTTTAAATACTAAAATTCCTATGGACAATGGTATAACAAATATTGGAAGGAAATGAAGAATCTTTTTTATTTTCTGTGACTTCATCACTTCTTCATTATTCTTAGTATATTCCATTAAGCTTTCGGGATTTTGTAATTCTTCTTTATGTTTTCTTCCTAGATATTCTAATTCTTGGCAAAAATCTAGTTTACTTCCCAATTCCTTTATGGCTTCTTGTCTTAAATATATTTCATCTTTATTATACTTAGATTCCAACAAGGTTTTTGCTAATTTTCTTCTACCATTCCATGTATTAGCTATATTTATAAATTGAAATAGAGATTTTTTTCCTACTATATCTAAATCAAAAGAATATTTATGTTCCTTATTTATAAATTCCTCCCCAATATCATTAAAATCAATCCAATTTCCATTAATTCTATCTAAATACTCATTATTTATATTTATAATCTCTTGTGAAAAGTTCAATCTATCTTTAATTACATTATGATATATTATTAAGCCAATAAATATTACTGTTAAAATAAAATCTATTACTGCATAAATTGCTTTATAATCTATCTTAATCATTACATAGGTAGTGGCTATAATTCCTATAAATACTATAAATCTAGCCATACTAATTAAATTAGATTTCTTACTATACTTTTCAATATTTTCATTTTCTTTCTGTATTTTCATTATAAATTTATCTTTAATCATTGAATCACCTCCTCTTAATTATACACGATATTTTCAGTAATTTCATTAGATTACAATTGTTTTCTAATTCTAAATTGTTTTACTAACTTATGAAGATAAAATAGGAGAATTGCACTAACTATGAACAGTGATGTGGAAATCGTAGACAACAATATTTTTTATCAGACAATTAGGATTATAGTTATTATTGGTAAAAAATACTTCTACTATTTTTATTTTATTTTCTGTTATAGTTAATATTATTAATGGTATAATGGAAGAAGGATTGTTTAGAAATATCTTTTGAAGCTTACAATGATAAAATATACATTTATTCAATCCAATTTTATTCAAGGATTTTCATCTGGAATCTTAGGCTTCCATTAAAATAAAATCTTACTAAGTTATAGCCATAAGTATTCACTTTTAATATACTCTAGTTATGATTCAGATAAAGTGAATTATATTGACAAGCTACCCTATAAGGTATATTATATATACAGTATATATAATATACCTTATATCATTATTGTGATATTCTTAAATATAAAAGGAGGATTTTATAAATGGATGTTTTGGAGTTCAAAGATCAATTAGTAGATTTAATGAGAGACGTATCTGTAAACATTGATAATGCCTTTCTTCCTATCGTTCATAAATACGATTTGACCCTTATACAAGCTCAAATCCTTAAACATATAAATGATGATCAAAATCATAGTATTGGTAGTTTAGCCAAGATAATGAATATACAAAGTGGAAATACTTCATCTATGTGTAAACAATTAGAAAAAAAAGGGTATTTAGAAAGACATAGAGATATGTCAGATGAAAGAGTAGTAAAAATACAGCTTACTGACAAGGGTATATCTACTATAGCAGAAATTGATAATATCTTAAAACAAATATACACACCTATATTCTCAAGTGAAAATCATGATGATATTCAAACTATTATACTTGGTCTGCAAAACTTAAAAGATTTGTTAATTAGGATGAACAAAGTATAAAATCTTCTATTTAGAAAGGTTGAAATATTAATGAACAAACGAAAAAATTCTAAAAAACCTTTAATTTTTTATTATGCTATTGTGATGTTAGTAATGATGGTTCTAAATACATTTGTATTTCCATCATTTTTTAAAAAACAAATAACTCAAGTTGATTATGGGACATTTTTAAACCAGATAGAATCTGGAAATATTAAGGAAGTTGAAATTCAAGAAAATCAAATTGTTTTTACTGTTCTAAGTGATGAAGATAAAGATGAATTGTTTATAACTGGAAAAATGGATGATCCTGATTTGGTAAATCGTTTATCTCAGCATGAAGAAATTAAGTTCTTAAGTACAATTCCAAAGGAAATGTCTCCTATTGTCAACTTTTTATTAACATGGATTATTCCAATATTTCTATTTATAGGAATTGGACAATTGTTTTCTCGTAATTTACAGGGAAGATTAGGTGGTAACTCTATGACCTTTGGTAAAAGCAATGCTAAGGTCTATGTAAAGGCTCAAACTGGAAAAACTTTTGCAGATGTGGCAGGTCAAAATGAAGCAAAGGAAGCTCTTACGGAAATTGTAGATTTTCTCCACACTCCTGAAAAATACAGAGAAATTGGTGCTCTGCTTCCAAAGGGAGCTTTACTTGTAGGTCCTCCTGGAACTGGTAAAACTCTATTAGCTCAAGCAGTTGCTGGTGAAGCTCAAGTTCCTTTCTTCTCAATATCTGGTTCTGAATTTGTTGAAATGTTTGTAGGTATGGGTGCTGCACGTGTACGAGATTTATTTAAACAAGCTCAAGAAAAAGCCCCTTGTATAGTATTTATTGATGAAATCGATGCCATTGGTAAAAAGCGTGATAATTCTGGTATGGGTGGTAACGATGAACGTGAACAAACCCTTAATCAATTGCTTACTGAAATGGATGGATTTGATGGTAGCAAAGGTGTTGTTATTCTAGCTGCTACTAATAGACCTGAAACATTAGATAAGGCACTTCTACGTCCTGGAAGATTTGATAGACGTATTCCAGTAGAGCTTCCAGATTTAAAGGGACGTGAGGATATTCTCAAAGTTCACTCTAAAAAAATAAAAGTAGAAAATGGAATAGACTATAATGCAATTGCTAGAGCTACTTCTGGTGCATCAGGGGCAGAACTGGCAAATATTGCAAATGAAGCTGCTCTTCGTGCTGTTAAATGTAATCGTACTAAAGTCAATCAATCTGATTTTGAAGAATCAGTTGAAACAGTCATAGCTGGCTATCAACGAAAAGGAGCTGTAATATCTACACAGGAAAAACTAATCGTTTCTTATCATGAAATCGGTCATGCTTTAGTTGCAGCAAAACAAAAGAATTCGGCTCCTGTTCACAAAATAACTATTATTCCAAGGACTTCTGGAGCATTAGGATATACTATGCAAATAGAAGAAGGAGAAAAGTTTTTAATGTCTAAGGAAGATCTATTTAATAAAATAGTTACTTTAACTGGTGGTCGTGCGGCAGAAGAAATTATCTTTAATTCTATCACTACTGGTGCTTCTAATGATATTGAACAAGCTACTAAAATAGCAAGAGCAATGGTGACTCGCTATGGTATGAGTGGCGATTTTGATATGATGGCACTGGAAACTGTATCTAATCAATATTTAGGTGGAGATGCGTCTCTTGCTTGTTCTCCAGAAATGGCAGCTAAGATAGATGTTGAAGTTCTTAAAATTATAAAAGATGCCCATGATAAAGCAAAGAATATTCTTAATGAAAACATTGGAAAACTTCATGAACTATCTGAGTTTCTACTGGAACATGAAACTATTACAGGTGAAGAATTTATGAATGTACTAGAACTACCTGAAAACAAATATGATAATATGAAATAAATCTTATGTTTTGAAATATAATATTATTTGAAATATCTTTAATAGGGATATAGTTAAAAACTATATCCCTATTTTTATAAAGAACATGGAAATTATCCTTTATATCTTTTTTATTTTAAAACTTACTATAACCTTCCTAAATTTCAAGAAAAAAGTTATATTATTAATGCTTAATTAGTCAAATAATGACAACTGTTCTAATTCTGATGTTATAAGATTTGACGCAGTTACACCTAATAATCTAATTTTACTATCTAATTCTATATCATTTAAAAGTTCTAATGCCATATCAAATATCCTTGGTAAATCATTGATATATTCATTTAAGGTTTTACTTCTAGTTTGTACTATAAAATTTTCATCTTTTATTTTTACTGTTATTGTCCTGCCTTGTATGTTTCGACTCTTCAAATCATAGGATAATTCTTCAGAAAATGTTTTCAAATAATTTATAAGTACTTCTTTATTATCTGTTATCTCTTCAAAAGTTCTCTCTACGCCTAAAGATTTTCTCTCTCGATTTGTGTTTATTTCTCTATTATCTATTCCTCGAATTCTATCATATATCTCTCTGCCAGATTTTCCAAATAATTCTTCAAGAAATTCTACTGTAAGCCCAAGTAAATCCTCAACAGTATATATACCTATTCCATTTAGTTTCCTAGCAGATTTTGGACCTACTCCATGAACTTTTCTAATGGGCAATGGAAGTAATATATTCGGTACCATTTCCTTAGTTATGATCTTTATACCATTTGGTTTATTCCAGTCCGATGCCAATTTTGCTAGAAATTTATTGTATGAAATACCTACTGACATGGTTAGACCTGTACTTTGTTGAACTTTATACTTCATTTCTTCAACAAGCTTTAATGGTTCTAAATCAATATGAGAAATATCTAAATAAGCCTCATCTATGGAGACCTGCTCTATTAAATCTGTAAATTCATATAAAATATTAAAAACGTTCTTTGATACCTCTTGATACCTTTTCATTCTAGGAGAAATATAAAAACCCTTTGGACATCTTTGCTTTGCCATAAATATAGGCATAGCAGAATGAATTCCATATTTTCTAGCTTCATAATTAGCTGTAGTCACTATACCATGATTACTAAGACCACCTACTATAACTGGTAATCCTTTAAGTTTAGGATTGTCTTCTTCTTCCACCGCTGCATAAAAGGCATCCATATCTACATGAATTATATTTAATGTCATATCTTTATTTCATTCCCTTAATAGTTATATTTGAAATTTGAACAGGATTAAATGCCCTTATTGATGCAGCACTATTTCCTAATCCACTATCTATATATAAATTTATATCATTTATTTTAAAAATTCCCTTGTCAAGCTTTGGGAATAAGCCTTGTCCCGGAGCTACAATTGCTCCTATTAATGGCAGTCTTACTTGTCCACCATGGGTATGTCCAGATAGGATTAAATCTTCATTTCCATTTAAAATACTTTCCACATTATTGGGAGAGTGTCTCAGTAGAATATTATAATAGTCTAAATTTAGATTCTTAATTCCTTCTTGATAATATGTAACTTCTTTATCTTCTCTAGACTTTGGATAAAATTTAAGACCAGTGATGTTTATGTATTCATTATTTACTATAATTGTATGGGAACTATCTTCCAAGATGATTATTCCTAACTTTTTCATCTCGTCTTTTAAATCATTATATAATTGATTTCTATTTTCATGATTTCCTTGTATAAAATAGATCTCTTTATTTAACTCTAATAATGCTTCAAACAGCTTGATTACAGTATCTAATTTTATATCTCTAGAATCTAGAATATCACCTGTTAGTACTATAAAATTTGGATCAAATTTTCTTATTCTATCTACCATATTTCCTAAGTTAACTAGATGGTTAGAGTGAAAATCAGATATTTGAGTTATTTTAAAATCATTTTTCACTTTTTTAGAATCTATTCTTATATTCCTCACCCTAAATTTACTTATCTGATCATAATTATAAAGAAATATAACCACTCCAAAAGCTATAATAATAAATATAATTTTCAACAATTTCACCTTTATCCTCCCATTAGAAAAATAATGTATCTATAATATATTAATTATATCACAATATCAAAAATAGTTAGACTCTAACTATATAGTTAGAGTCTAACTATTTCAATCTACTTAATTAGTTTTGCATATTACTCCACATCCTATACGCTTACCTGAATTACCAGATGGCTGAGTTCTATAATCATCAGGATTTTCATGAATTATAACTGATCTACCTATAATATCTTCTGGCTTAAACTTATCTGTAAAAAATCTCATTCTAGTATATCCGTTATTTGAAAATAAAACTGGAAAATCTCCGATATGATTTCCATGAGGTTGATTTGTTGGATTATAATGTTCTCCTGCAGATTCAAATGGATTATTAGGATCTGTAACTTCACATATTCCTTTTTCATGTATATGGAATCCATGTGGTCCTATGGGCTGATTATTACCTTTAGCAGGTTTATATAAAGGCAATCCCCACACTTCTACACTTACCTCTGTGCCACCTTCCACATCATCAAAAAATACTATACCATGTAAATTGGGGTATAAATTGCCCCCCTTTATTCTTGCGTATGCCTTGGTTCTGTTTTCATAGCACATTATCTATTCCCCCCTTCAAACTATAATATGAAGGGAGTTTATAATAGGTGTGATATAGATATTTTCATATGGAAAATAAGTAAAATATTTTATCTAAACTATGTTATTTATCATTTAGCTTCATCTTAATAATATTTAGATACTATTCCAATTCATTGCCGTTGGACAATCTAATATTTTCAATTTGAATGGTATTATCAATATATGATTTATTTTTACATTCAGTTATTATTTCAACACCATAGCTTTCATTATTCTGAAATGTAAGCTTTTGATTGGTTGAAAAGTTTATCGTTATACTTCTCTCATCTTCATTATAGTTTGAAAATACAGCTTTTATTAATTTAAAATCATTTTCTGTATATGCTCCTTGAACAATTACATCCTTTATCCCATATATCTGATTATCTCTACTATTTGGAACCATATACTGCTCCATAAATTCTCGTGCCTTGTTATCTTTCATTTGCTGAAATCCTATCTGTAATGGAATACCTTCAAAAAAAGGTAGATAACTATTACGCCAAGGCATTGTTCTAGTTAGTAAATTAAAAAACCATTTAAACTGTAAAAAAACTGGCGGTGTAATCTTTATGTCTTTTTTGATTAATGCCTCATAAATCTTATCCAAATTATCTGTGTCAATCATTATACAAATCAAGCCCAGATGTCCATTATTATAATGGTCAACCCATTCATTTTTCCATCCACCTCCATCTTCTTTTAAAATATGGATCATTTCAAAGTATTCGCTTCCAATCCATAGATTAGATGCCTTAAATCCTTTTGTTCCTTTCCCCCATGAAGGTTTATAAGGAAAGCCACTGTTTTCTATACTTTTAATGATTTGGATGTCTTTCTGGTACTTTTGATCTACATTTATGACAAAATGATCTAATCTCAATATCTTTTTCCCTCCAGCAAATATAATTATTCTTTCTTTATTCTACCTAATCTTTATTAGTTTTTACCCTCCAGAGATTACTGTGCAAGACAATCTAATACATTCCAAAATTTTACTCAAACAATAACCTAATAACTGACTGTTGTTCCTCATCTATAATCTTTCCATCAGGTGTCATATGAAATAAAATTTCATCCCTTTGCCATAATCCACCAATTGGCTCCAACATATGGTATGCACATTTTTTTAGCATTTCAAATTTTACACTTAAATCTTCTGTAGTATACATCTGGTTAATAATATTAAATAATTCCGGATTATTATTTTCAATATAGTTCAAATGTACTTTGGGCTTTCCTATTTCTAAATTTTTTATTCTTGCATAACATTGAAGAAACCAATCAAAAGATGAAAATATAAAATACTTAGAATATAACTCATTTTCATATAATCTATGTTCTAATTTATCTATTATATGTTGAAACGTGAACCTAAAAGTACTTATCTCATACTCTGATAAATATTCTGGAGCTTTCCAAGTCTTTTTTATTTTATCTAAGATGTCTTTAGTTATATTATTTCTATCAAAAAGTATTTTACAATTCAAATGGACCAATAGGAACTCATTTAAAGGAACATCTAATAAAAAATCATCTACAGATAAAATCATACAATCTATTGGTATTCCCCCTATATGGAAATGTATCCCTGTAAAATTATGAGATATAGGCTTGTTAAATATAACAGTTAAATCGTAATCTCCGCCAAAACCCATATCACTATGTGTTCTACCACCATATTCAACAATTCCTACAATATCATCCTTCTTTTTCAAGTGTTCAATGAAACTATCAATATCTTTAAATGAGCTAATATCCCTTAACATATACTCACCCCCTAGATTAATCAAATTATACTATTTTATATCTTTTAAGTAAATACAGTACTCCAAGCTACAGAACAATTTTTTTTGATTTACCATATGTAAAGAAGAAGTCTATATTTTGTATACGAACATTTTGTATGAGTGATGTAGCCTCAAAATTTTCATTTTCTTTCATATAATTCTTTAATGTTCCCGAAAAAACAAAAAATAGAATAGCTCCAATAATAATTTGAAAAGCAACTCTTATTAAATAGTCAACCTCACTGTTTTCCAACTTTATATGAATAGAATCCATCTCACCAATTTCCTATAAATCTTTTGGTATATCTATTGCATCAAATTCTTCACAAGTCATACCATAATATATTTCGTCATAAAACTTTCCATTAGTATAGACCATTCTTCTCAATCTGCCTTCTTGTTGAAATCCTAATGATTCGTGGAGTTTTAATGATCTTTGATTAAATGAATAGACATATGCATTAACTTTCTGATATCTTAATTCTCTAAAATAATATCTTAATACTATTTTGATTGCTTCTTTTGCATACCCATTTCCCCAATAAGGTTTCTCCAACCCAATACCATATCTAAATGTTCCAATTCTTCTATTGCATTCAAATGTATTAATATTACCTACTGCATTTCCATTTATATCCTCAATAATCCACCAGAACTCGTCACTCTGTGACTCACTTTTAATAATATTTTCTAACCTTTCTCGCATTTTTTCTTTCGATTGCGGAAAGTGTATCTCATCACAAAATCTATCTAAATCTGTATCTGCATCAAAACTTGCTTTGAAAAAACTATCAATATCTTTTAACTCCACTGCACGAAGCCTTATCTTTTTACCGACCCAATAATTGCTAGTCATCAATTTCCCTCCTTCTTCTGTATCTACCTAATATAATACCTTAAAACTTATTTATATAATTAATATATAAAACCCTCCATTACTGAACATGCCCCTGTCAAGTAGACAGTGGAAATAATAAAAAACTTTGTGCGCCAATCATTAAATTATGATTGGCGTAATTTTATTCTATGCGACTAAATCTAAAAGATAACATCTGTATTCTAGTGGACTCATGCACTTTAATCGCTTCTGATATCTATGATTATTGTAATAATTTATATATTCTATAACAGCTGTCAACGACAATCTAATTCTACATAAAAAAGTCATTTAAAAAGTGCAGAGAATTTATTTATTTAAAAGAGTATTTGTGATTTCTTTTCTAGAAGACATATACTCTTTTCTATCTTTTAATCTGTATGATTCTCCTTTAATATTAACTACCGTTGCGTGATGAAGTATTCTATCTAAAATAGCAGCCGCTATTGTATTATCTGAAAATACTTCACCCCACTGTGAAAATGACTTATTTGAAGTAAATATAGTTGAACACTTTTCATATCTTTTAGCTATTAGTTGGAAGAATAGGTTAGCCCCTTGAATATCCATAGGAAGATACCCTATTTCATCTATTATCAATAGCTTGTACTTAGCGTAATGTTTGAGTTTCTTTTGAAGTTGGTTTTCAAAGTGTGCCTTATTTAGTTCTGATATTAAGTCCTGACAACTAATATAATATGTTAAATGCCTATTCTTAGCTGCTGTGATACCTAATCCTATAGCTAAATGGGTCTTACCAACTCCAGGTGGTCCTAAGAACACCACATTTTCAGCATTATGCACAAACCTTAATGTAGATAATTCTTCAACTAATCGTTTATCAACTGAAGGTTGAAATTCAAATTCAAAGTCTTCCAAGGTTTTTCTATATGGAAAACCTGCTACATTTACCTGTATTTCTGAAGCTCTTGTGTCTTTAAATTTAGTTTCTTGATCTAAAAGATAGTCTAGTATATCTACTATATTGGTTTCTTCTTTTAAGGCTATTTCCAAATAGTTATCTATTATTTCATTTATTTTTGTTAGTTTTAGCTTTTCTAAGTTATTTTTAATTCTCTCATAAGCTACATTACTCACTTTTTCCCTCCTCATAAATTTCATCATATGTTGATAAATCTCTATCTTCTACATCAAAAGAGGGATTAACATTTGTTTTAATCAATGTATTTTTACCATATCTTTTTGGAGATACTATACCTATAGATTCATAATGCTCTTTTAAGACTATTAGTTTATTCCTATCAAAGCATGTGCTATGAGTTGATATTAATGAGCTATTATGATAAATTTTAACTAAGTTGTCTGTAGAGAATACTGAAACTTCTTTTCCTATATATTCTGGTGGGACAGAATATTTATTACCCTTAAAGGAAATCAAGCAGTCTTTCTCTACTTTTCTTTTTTCTTCAATACTTAAAACATATTCTCGATCGAATTTATTTAACTTTTCTTTTTGCAGCATTTCATAAGGAATTTTATTTGTAGTTCCGTGGACCTTTCTATTTATCTTTTCACACCAGGAGAGAGCTTCATTATTTAAATCTATTAGGTTAACAAATTTAATACCAGTAAAGAAGTTATCCCTTACATATCTGACTGTTCTTTCAATTTTACCCTTAGTCTGGCCTCGGTAAGGCCTACATAGTATAGGTTTTATTCCGTAAAATCCTGCAAAGTCCTCAAATAATGGATTTAACTTAGAATCTTCTTGCTTTATCATTCTTTTTACAACAACTTGCTTCATGTTGTCATAGAGTATATGCTCTGGATATCCATTAAAATATCTAAAAGCATTATTATGACATCTTATTAGAGTTTCTGTGCTCATCTCTGTAACAAATTCTATATATCGCATTCTCGAGTACCCTAAAATCATTAAAAAACAATACAGTTTATGTTCTCTTCCTAGTTCATCCATGAATGTTCCAAAATGAGCCCAATCAACTTGACCCTGTTTCCCA
The DNA here is from genome assembly GCF_018917845.1 of Tissierella pigra. Classification (NCBI taxonomy): domain Bacteria; kingdom Bacillati; phylum Bacillota; class Tissierellia; order Tissierellales; family Tissierellaceae; genus Tissierella; species Tissierella pigra. The sequence goes on along the minus strand of NZ_JAHLPJ010000001.1, from coordinate 1,590,283 downwards.
GGTAAAGTTTCGAATCTGACTGTAGCTTTTGTATTTAGCTCTTTCTTTTTAGTTCTAACATAGTTTTTAACTATACCAATTTTACCATCAAACCCTTGATCAGTTATTATTTCTAATATCCTTACAGCACTATATGGGGCTTCCTCTAGTAACTCATCTATCATAGGTTTAAAGTCATCTAACTTAGAAGGTTTATCTTTAGTTAATGTATATTTTGGCGTCTCAATAGCTGCTGCATACTTTTTAGCTGTTCTCCAATTGATATTATATTTTCTTGATATTTCTGAAATGGATAGCCCCTTAAGATAATCATTTCTTATATCCATCCAAAGTTCTCCTTTCATATTCACACCACCTATTATTTTTTATTCTTTAGGTAGTGTTCCCTCTTTGATTAAGAACTCTGTACTTTTTGATTACCTTTTATCTGTATTTTATCATTGTCCTTTACAACAGCAGACTCTAACTCGGTATATGTGTTAAACTTTTTAAGATAGTACATTTCTGACTTTAACATTCCCCAAAATGCTTCCATAGGTCCATTATCAATGCATCTTGATACTCTGGACATGCTTTGTATCATACCTGCTTCATCCAACTTCTTTTTAAATGTCTTACTTGTATATTGGTAACCTCTATCGCTATGAAAGATTGGACTACTGTTTGGATATTTAGAATGAGCTATATCAAAGGTATCAAATACCAATTTGTTATTATTTGAATGTCCTAATACAAAAGACACAATACTTTTATCCGCAAGATCCAATATTGCACTAAGGTATGCTTTACCTCCAGACCCATACTTCATCTCTGTTACATCTGTGAGCCATTTTTCTCCAAATTGATTCGATTTAAAGTCTCGATTAAGTATATTATCAGCTGTAATTTCAGGAGTTGATTTAATGTAATTTTTCCTCTTTTTACGGCATACTGATTTTAGCTTTAATATATCCATTAGACGATAAATTCTTTTATGATTGACTTTTAGGTTATGCTCACGATTAAGTTTTAATGTCATTTGTCTATAGCCTAGTATTCCATTTCTTTCCTCATAGGCATCTTTAATTAATGGGATTAGTTCTTTATTAAATTTCTCATTAATCTTTTCTTTTCTATTAAGCCATTTGTAGTAAGATGATCTTTGTATTCCAGCCAATTTACATAATTCTGTTACCGGATATTTTTTAGTATCATGTAAATCACGTATTGCTAGATATATATTTTCATGTCTTACCTGACTTAGTATCGACCCCTTTCTAACTCTTCCAGCTTTTTTAGAAAATCAAGTTCCATCTGCTTTCTTTTATTTTCTGCCCGCAATAATTTATTCTCTGCTTTTAATTTCTCTAGCTCGGACATTTCTTCTACAGATTTTCTTTTACCACGTCTATCCTGAAGAGCTTCAACTCCATCCTTTTCATATTTTGTCACCCATGAATAGACCTGCTGATATGATACTTGGAAATGTTGTGCTGTTTCAGCATAGTTATTTTGATGCTCTATACAATATTTTACTATTTCAATTCGTTCTTCATAAGTTGTCTTACGTCCTTTAGTCATGATTGCTATTCCTCCCGTTCCAGAAGATTTTAGTTCCTCATGACTATTATACTTTAAAATCCAGTTTCGTAACTGTTTAGTTGACTTAATTCCATATTTTTTACATATATCAGATAATGACCCTTTTCCATCAAGATAGTCTCTCACAGCCATATTTTTAACCTCTTCTGAATAAATGGTATTTTTAGAGGTGTTATTTAAGCCATCAATACCCAATGATTCATAATTACGGATCCACCTCTTTAAAGTATTATTGCTAACACCAATTAGTTTTGCTGCATGATTGACGGAATCGTCTCCCCTTATACATCTATGAATATATTCAAGTTTTTCATCTATTGTGAAGCTACTTTTTCTTCCCATAAAAAATACTCCTCCTTACAGTAAACAGTTTTATTATTTTAACTGTCTACTACAAGGGGAGCATATCATACCATGACTTTCAAGGTTTTTTAATATAAACAATACCTTTCTTTTTGGTACAATTAAATTATCTAGTAAAATTGCCCAAAGGAAAGGTATGTAATTATAGACTAAATTTTACCATATTTAGCTTTATACAGTCAATTTAAACAGCTATCAATTATTGATGAAGAATTATTACCTTACCATCTTCATTTTTCCAAATTTGCTTCCCTATAATTAATATATCTCTCTAATATATCTCTGTTATCATAAAAGAAATTATATAAAATTTCTATATTTTCAATTGTACTAGTTGAAATATAATGTTCTATCATCTCTGTCTGTAATAGAGTATTGTCTTCACATCCTATGAAATATAAAAATTGTTCTATAATATTATGTCTATTTAATAAAAATTCTCCTTCTTTCTTTCCTTCTTCAGTTAAAGTTACAATTCCATATTTCTCATAATCAACTAAGCCTAGTTCCCAAAGTTTTTTTACCATTTTTGAAGCAGAAGAATCTCTTACATTTAATAGTTTTGCCAATGTATTTATACGAATATACGATTCTACTAAAGTATTTCTGTATATCATTTCAAGATAGTCTTCTAAAGCTGGAGTAAGATTGGCTTTATTATGTCTTTTTAATTCGTATCCCCTTACAGTCCAAAAATTACTATCCAATTTATCACCCCCACATTAAAATAATATATTTTATTTATATATATGAGTAACACTTACAAAGTATTTTCATATTTTGATATAGGGAAAGTTTTCCCGCGGCTAAATTTTTTTGGGAGGTTTTAATATGATTGATAACTATATATCTCTTAGTTCATTATCAATAGGTGAAAAATGTAAAGTTAAGAAATTAACTTCTGAAGGTTTAATAAGAAGAAGAATGCTAGACTTAGGAATAATAGATAATACTATAATTGAACCTTTACATCAGAGTCCTTCCGGTGATCCTGTTGCTTACTCCATAAGGGGAGCCGTAATTGCTCTTCGTTCTGAGTTAGCAGCTATGATTTTAGTAGAAAAACTTTAATAAGGAGGTTAGGGAATGTATGTCAAAGGGAATAGGAAGTTTTGAAGCAGAACTAAAAATAGAAAAATTAACACCTGATGATAAAATTATTGCTTTAGGTGGAAACCCTAATGTTGGAAAATCTACAGTCTTTAATAACTTAACTGGATTAAATCAGCATACTGGCAATTGGCCTGGTAAAACCGTTACAAATGCCCATGGAATGTACTCATACAATAATAAAAACTTCATATTAGTAGATATTCCTGGGACTTATTCTTTAATGGCAAACTCTGTCGAGGAAGAAGTGGCTAGAGATTTCATATGTTTTGGTAATCCAGATACTACAGTCATCGTTGTAGATGCCACTTGTCTAGAAAGAAATTTAAATCTTGTATTACAATCTCTTGAAATTACTTCAAAGGTTGTAGTATGTGTAAATCTTATGGATGAGGCAAAAAGGAAAAATATAAATATAGATTTAGATAAATTATCTGATGAACTTGGGGTGCCAGTAGTAGGGACTAGTGCTATTACAGGCAATGGATTAGAAACTTTAATGGATCAGATTTACAATGTATCTGTAAATAAACTTAATTTAAATCCTATTAAAATTAAATACCAAAAGGAGATAGAAAAAGCAATTACTGAAGTTGATACAGTCCTTAATCTATTAATTGATAATAGTCTTAATTCTAGATGGATTTCACTAAAATTAATAGAAGGAGACTCAACTTTAATAAATTCAATAAATAAACATATCGGATTTAATTTAAATGAACATAGAGAATTGATGGAAAAAGTCCATAATACAATAGATTATCTAAATACCTTAGGAATGGATCAAGAGGTTTTTCGTGATAAGGTTGTTAGCCGACTTGTAAATATTGCCGAAGATATTAGTAGTAAAGTCGTTTCTTTCCAAAATACAAATTATAATGATTTTGATAGAAAAATAGATAAATATCTTACTTCAAAAACATTTGGAATCCCACTTATGATTTTTCTTCTTTCCATAGTATTTTGGATTACAATTACTGGTGCTAATGTTCCTTCTGAATTACTTGCCAAAGGCTTTTTTTGGATAGAAAATAAATTAACCATATTTTTCAATTGGTTAGGCACTCCTAAGTGGATTCATGGAGTATTAGTACTAGGAGTTTATCGTACACTAGCGTGGGTAGTATCTGTAATGTTACCACCTATGGCAATATTTTTTCCATTGTTTACATTATTGGAAGACTTAGGATATTTACCTAGAGTGGCCTTTAATCTTGATAATTTCTTCAAAAAATCCCGTGCTTGTGGTAAACAGGCACTTACTATGTGTATGGGATTCGGATGTAATGCAGCAGGTGTAATTGGTTGTAGAATAATAGATTCCCCAAGAGAACGATTAATAGCTATTATTACAAATAATTTTGTACCATGTAATGGAAGATTTCCTATATTAATAGCTATTATATCTATGTTCTTCGCTGGAGTTATAGATGGTCCTTTAAGTTCTGTTGTATTAACTCTTATTCTCACTGGAGTCATAATACTAGGTATTTTTATGACTTTAGTATCATCTAAACTGTTATCTAAAACTATATTAAAGGGAATCCCTTCAAATTTCACATTGGAATTACCACCATACAGAAAACCACAAGTAGGTAAAATCATAGTTCGGTCTATATTTGACAGAACGTTGTTTGTTCTTGGTCGTGCTGTGGCTGTGGCTATTCCTGCAGGATTGATTATATGGATAATGGCTAATGTATTTATTAATGATATTAGTATACTCAATTATTCTGCTAGTTTTCTTAATCCTTTTGCAAAATTGATTGGATTAGATGGTTATATTCTCATGGCATTTATTTTAGGTTTTCCTGCAAATGAAATAGTTATTCCAATTATAATTATGAGTTATATGGCTACAGGTTCTTTAATTGAATTAGATAGCTTAGTGCAATTGAAAGAGCTTCTTATAGTAAATGGCTGGACTTGGTTAACAGCTATAAATGTTATGCTATTCTCCCTTATGCACTGGCCTTGTGCAACTACTTGTTTAACCATAAAGAAAGAAACTCAAAGTTTTAAATGGACCTTTATTTCTTTTATGCTTCCAACTTTATTTGGTATTATAACTTGTTTTATAGTTACTAGTTTTGTAAAATTACTAGGATTGATATAAATGAGTGTATACCTTATACTAATTACGAGACTGCGATATTTTGTAATATGTACTTTCGCAGTTTCGCAACTCAAATCTATTTGCTCGTTACACTCGTATAGATTTGGTTCTCGTTGCCTTTTTGTCCAATGAGTGTAACGAATTGTAGACAAAACGGACAGCGTAGGTGCGTTTGACCTACCAGAACTCTCTTCGTTCGTTAGATTGAGCTGTTTGACACAGTGACCACGCAGTCTCGCATCACAAATCTATTCACTCGCTACGCTCATGTAGATTTGGTGCTCATTGCGTTTGACCTACCATCGATTTGCAAAATACACAAATCGGGTTAGGTCATAAAAAAAAGAAAGCCCTACTACGACCAACGTAATAGAGCCTTCTATATATATATGTAGCCCGGCAACTTCCTACTCTCCCAGGTCGTTTCCAACCAAGTACCATCGGCGTTAAGATGCTTAACTTCTGTGTTCGGTATGGGTACAGGTGTGTCCATCTTGCTATCGTCACCAGACGAAAACTATTAAATGCAATATACACAGTTTCGTAACTCAAATCTATTAGATTTGGTACTCATTGCGTTTGACCTACATCAACTCAACAAAGTTTCATTGTGTTAGGTCATAAAGGTCAAGTCCTCGACTTATTAGTATCTCTTAGCTTAAAGTATTACTACTCTTACACCTGAGACCTATCTACCAAGTGGTCTTCTTGGAGTCTTATCTTTAAAAGTGGGAAATCTTATCTTGAGGGGGGCTTCGTGCTTAGATGCCTTCAGCACTTATCCCTTCCAGACTTAGCTACTCAGCCGTGCCATTGGCATGACAACTGATACACCAGCGGTCTGTCCATCCCGGTCCTCTCGTACTAAGGACAGCTCCTCTCAAATTTCCTACGCCCACGACGGATAGGGACCGAACTGTCTCACGACGTTCTGAACCCAGCTCGCGTGCCTCTTTAATGGGCGAACAGCCCAACCCTTGGGACCTACTCCAGCCCCAGGATGAGACGAGCCGACATCGAGGTGCCAAACCTCCCCGTCGATGTGGACTCTTGGGGGAGATAAGCCTGTTATCCCCGGGGTAGCTTTTATCCGTTGAGCGATGGCCCTTCCACTCGGAACCACCGGATCACTAAGTCCAACTTTCGTTTCTGCTCCACTTGTTGGTGTCACAGTTAAGCTCCCTTTTGCCTTTACACTCTTCGCACGATTTCCGACCGTGCTGAGGGAACCTTTGAGCGCCTCCGTTACTCTTTAGGAGGCGACCGCCCCAGTCAAACTGCCCAACTGACAGTGTCCCTATACCAGATCATGGTACCAGGTTAGAATTTCAGCATTACAAGAGTGGTATCCCAAGGTTGACTCCACCAAAGCTGGCGCCCTGGCTTCAAAGCCTCCCACCTATCCTGTACATGCAATGCCAAAATCCAATGTCAGCCTGCAGTAAAGCTCCACGGGGTCTTTCCGTCCTGTCGCGGGTAATACGCATCTTCACGTATACTACAATTTCACCGGATCCATTGTTGAGACAGTGCCCAAATCGTTACACCTTTCGTGCGGGTCGGAACTTACCCGACAAGGAATTTCGCTACCTTAGGACCGTTATAGTTACGGCCGCCGTTTACTGGGGCTTAAGTTCTAAGCTTCGGTTTCCCTAACTCTTCCCCTTAACCTTCCAGCACCGGGCAGGTGTCAGCACCTATACTTCGTCTTTCGACTTAGCAGATACTTGTGTTTTTGGTAAACAGTCGCTTGGGCCTATTCACTGCGGCCAGGTTTCCCTGGCACCCCTTCTCCCTAAGTTACGGGGCTATTTTGCCGAGTTCCTTAACAATGGTTCTTCCGCTCGTCTTAGGATTCTCTCCTCGCCTACCTGTGTCGGTTTGCGGTACGGGTAGTTACTTACTCGATAGAAGCTTTTCTTGGCAGTGTGGAGTCAGCTACTTCTCTACTTGTTTTTCGATCCCCATCACTTCTCAGGATTGTTGAAACGGATTTGCCTATCTCAACTCCCTAAAAGCTTGGACGTGCTCAACCAACGGCACGCTTAGCTTATCCTCCTGCGTCACTCCATCTCTCAAACGCTTGTAACTAGTACAGGAATTTCAACCTGTTGTCCATCGCCTACGCTTTTCAGCCTCAGCTTAGGTCCCGACTTACCCTGAGTGGACGAACCTTCCTCAGGAAACCTTAGGCTTTCGACGGGTGAGATTCTCACTCACCTCTCGCTACTTATGCCAGCATTCTCTCTTGTGTGCAGTCCAGCACTCCTTTCGGTATACCTTCTACCCACACACAATGCTCCTCTACCGATTCTTTCGAATCCCACAGCTTCGGTACCAGATTTAAGCCCCGGAAATCTTCGGCGCAAGGTCTCTCGACCAGTGAGCTATTACGCACTCTTTAAATGTATGGCTGCTTCTAAGCCAACATCCTGGTTGTCTGTGAAACCTCACATCCTTTACCACTTAATCTGGATTTAGGGACCTTAGCTGGTGATCTGGGCTCTTTCCCTTTCGACTATGAAGCTTATCCCACATAGTCTGACTCCCAAGGGTATGATTATGGCATTCGGAGTTTGATAGGTTTTGGTAACGCTATGCGCCCCTAGACCATTCAGTGCTCTACCTCCATTTCACTCTTCCTTGAGGCTAGCCCTAAAGCTATTTCGAGGAGAACCAGCTATCTCCGAGTTCGATTGGCTTTTCACCCCTATCCACAGGTCATCCCATAGCTTTTAAACGCTAACGGGTTCGAGCCTCCATTGAATTTTACTTCAACTTCACTCTGCCCATGGATAGGTCACCCGGTTTCGGGTCTATGGCAGGGAACTATTTCGCCCTATTAAGACTTGGTTTCCCTACGGCTCCTGACCTTAAGTCATTAACCTTGCTCACTACCATAACTCGCTGGCCCGTTCTACAAAAAGTACGTGGTTACACTAATAATGTGCTTCCACTGCTTGTAGGCGTAGGGTTTCAGATTCTATTTCACTCCCCTTCCGGGGTTCTTTTCACCTTTCCCTCACGGTACTATTCTCTATCGGTCACCAAGGAGTATTTAGCCTTGGGAGGTGGTCCTCCCTACTTCCCACTGGATTTCTCGTGTCCCGTGGTACTCTGGATACCAGCTGGTAAACTCATCTTTCATATACCGGACTATCACCGTCTTTGGTGGGATTTTCCAATCCTCTTCTATTAGATTCATTATTCCGTTATGCTGGTCCTTAACCCCAGATAAATCTGGTTTGGGCTGTTTCCCGTTCGCTCGCCGCTACTTAGGAAATCGATTTTTCTTTCTTCTCCTCAGGGTACTTAGATGTTTCAGTTCCCCTGGTCTTCCTTCATACACCTATGTATTCAGTGCATGATACTTGAGGGTTGCTCAAGTAGGTTTCCCCATTCGGAAATCTCCGGATCGATGCATATTTGCTGCTCCCCGAAGCATATCGGTGCTTATCCCGTCCTTCATCGGCTCTTGGTGCCAAGGCATTCGCCCTACGCCCTTAATAACTTGACCTTAATTACTTATTTATATTGCATTCTTTAGTTTTCAATGTTCAGTGTAAACCTAAACAAAATCAGTGCGAGTCCTTTTGAACTCCTTAGAAAGGAGGTGATCCAGCCGCACCTTCCGATACGGCTACCTTGTTACGACTTCACCCTAGTTATTGACCCTACCTTCGACAGCTGCCTCCAAAGGTTAGCTCACTGGCTTCGGGTATTGCCAACTCCCATGGTGTGACGGGCGGTGTGTACAAGACCCGGGAACGCATTCACCGCGACATTCTGATTCACGATTACTAGCAACTCCGACTTCATGTAGGCGAGTTGCAGCCTACAATCCGAACTGGGATCGGCTTTAAGAGATTTGCTCCTTATCACTAAGTCGCTGCTCGCTGTACCGACCATTGTAGCACGTGTGTAGCCCAGGACATAAAGGGCATGATGATTTGACGTCATCCCCACCTTCCTCCGATTTGTCATCGGCAGTCCCTCTAGAGTGCTCAACTTAATGGTAGCAACTAAAGGCAAGGGTTGCGCTCGTTGCGGGACTTAACCCAACATCTCACGACACGAGCTGACGACAACCATGCACCACCTGTGTCCCCTGTACCCGAAGGTAAAGTCCTATCTCTAGGACGGTCAGGGGCATGTCAAGCCCTGGTAAGGTTCTTCGCGTTGCTTCGAATTAAACCACATGCTCCGCTGCTTGTGCGGGTCCCCGTCAATTCCTTTGAGTTTCATACTTGCGTACGTACTCCCCAGGCGGAGTGCTTAATGCGTTAGCTGCGGCACCGAGGTTTGACCCCCAACACCTAGCACTCATCGTTTACGGCGTGGACTACCAGGGTATCTAATCCTGTTCGCTCCCCACGCTTTCGTGCCTCAGCGTCAGTATAAGTCCAGAAAGTCGCCTTCGCCACTGGTATTCCTCCTAATATCTACGCATTTCACCGCTACACTAGGAATTCCACTTTCCTCTCCTTAACTCAAGCCTTTCAGTTTCAAATGCTTACCACGGTTGAGCCGTGATCTTTCACATCTGACTTAAATGGCCGCCTACGCACCCTTTACGCCCAATAAATCCGGACAACGCTTGCCCCCTACGTATTACCGCGGCTGCTGGCACGTAGTTAGCCGGGGCTTCCTCCTTGGGTACCGTCATTATCGTCCCCAAGGACAGAACTTTACGACCCGAAAGCCTTCATCGTTCACGCGGCGTCGCTGCATCAGAGTTTCCTCCATTGTGCAATATTCCCCACTGCTGCCTCCCGTAGGAGTCTGGACCGTGTCTCAGTTCCAGTGTGGCCGTTCACCCTCTCAGGCCGGCTACCCATCGCGGTCTTGGTGAGCCATTACCTCACCAACTAACTAATGGGACGCGAGACCATCTTTCACCGCTTTACGCTTTGACTTAAAAGTCATGCGACTCTTAAGTGTCATAAGGTATTAATCCCAGTTTCCCGAGGCTATCCCTTTGTGAAAGGCAGGTTTCTCACGCGTTACTCACCCGTCCGCCGCTAAGATAATCAAAGCTTCATTCCGAAGAAATCTGCTTTGAAAACTTCGCTCGACTTGCATGTGTTAGGCACGCCGCCAGCGTTCGTCCTGAGCCAGGATCAAACTCTCATTTAAAAGTCTGATTAGCTCAAATTTGCTGACTGTTATTTCATGTGTTACTTTTTATAATTCAAAGTTTCTCACACTGTTTAGTTTTCTAGGTTCATCGCAGTTTCACAACTCAAATTTATTTACTCGCTACGCTCGTATAAATTTGGTGTTCATTGCGTTTGACCTACATCAACTCGCTACGCTCATTGTGTTAGGTCATAACGTTTCCTCTCTCGAGGGAACTTTCTTATAATAACATTTTTGTTTATTACTGTCAACGGTTTTTTATAAGTTTTTTATTTTATTTCAAAACTTAATTTCCCATCAACTTTCCAGCCATTTTTGACTGGATATTTAGTATACCATGCTTTTTTATGATTTGCAAACAAATTTTTAAAAATATTCAAGGTATATTTATCCATATATGTCTCATGAACATATATGGGAATATTTTTTATCATATAGGCAGAGAATAAATATATTGAAATTTCATATATGGAGGATAATATAATGATTAATAATAAAAAGTATTTTAAAAATACACCTGCTTCCTATTGGATTCTATCTACTTCATTGGCTGAATACCCTATTTTAAATGAAGATATTGATGTAGATGTAGTCATTATAGGTGGGGGGCTAACAGGTATTCAATGTGCTTATCAACTACATAAAGAGGGGCTAAGCATTGCTGTTTTAGAAGCCAATCGTATAGGTCATGGTACCTCTGGCCATACAACAGGAAAAATCACTTCACAGCATCACCTTATTTATAATAAATTACAATCTCAAGTAGGAAAGGAACTAGCTCAACAATATGCTACTGCAAATGAAACTGCTATTCATGAGATTAAAAGAATTGCTAATGAATATAATATAGATTGTAATTATATTTCTCAATCATCTTTTATATATACTCAGCAAGATGAATATATCGAAAAAATTCATGATGAAGTTAAAGCAGCATCAGAACTAGGAATTAAAGCTTCTTACGTACAAAATGTTCCATTTTCAATACCTATTAAGGGAGCAATTAAATTTAATAACCAAGCACAGTTTCATCCTCTTAAATATTTGTATTCATTAACAAAGAATATAAATAAAAAAGGAGTTCATATATATGAACAGACCACGGCAGTGGACATTGAAGAAAATAATGATAATTACATTATTACGACTATAAATGGGAGTAAGGTAAATGCAGAGAAAGTTATTATCGCATCTCACTATCCCTTTTATAATAAGCATGGAATGTATTTTACTCGAATCTACCCATCAAGAACTTATATTACTGGAATTAAAGCAAAAGAGAAATATCCAGGTGGAATGTATATAAATGCAGAAGAGCCTTCTCGTTCAATCAGATGTGAAAATACAGAAAATGGCGAACTTATACTTATAGTAGGAGAGGGTCATAAAACTGGTCAGGGAGAAGATATGAATAAACACTATGAAGTATTAATGAATTTTGCAAATGATTTATTCACTGTGGAAGATATACCTTTTAGGTGGTCTACTCAAGATTGTATGACCTTAGATAGCATTCCCTATATAGGAAACTTTACTTCAAATACACCAAATCTTTATATCGCTACTGGTTTTCAAAAATGGGGTATGACAAACAGTACTGTTGCTTCTATCATTATTAGAGATTTAATTATAAAAGGTGAAAGTCCTTGGGCAGATGTATACAACCCGTCTCGTAAAACAATTGCAGCATCTTCAAAAAACTTTATAGTGGAAAATACCGATGTTGCAAAACACCTTTTAAAAGGAAAATTATCATCCTCAGATAATGATATTAATTTACAAAATGGAGAATCTAAGATATTTGAATTTCAGGGTAAAAGAGCAGGAGCCTATAGAGATTACCAAGGGAAACTCCATATAGTAAATACTACTTGTACCCATATGGGATGCGAATTAAATTGGAATTCCGCAGAAAGTTCCTGGGACTGTCCTTGCCATGGTTCAAGATTTTCCTATGAAGGAAAAGTATTAGAGGGACCTGCCACAAAACCTTTAAAACTTGAACATGATGTAAATACTATTGAAAAACTATTTAAAGACGATTTTTAAATGTAAAAGAAGCTTAGAAATTTCTAAGCTTCTTTTACATTACAATTTTATGACTCCATTTTCCACATCTATCTCCAAAGCAACCAATATCATTATTATTTTCATTGATTTTAACAACTTCACATCTATTTGTACAATCATTACATTCAAAGCTTGTAGATGTAAACTTACTTTCTGCAAGGTTAAACCCTTTAAATTTTGTCATACCTAATTTTTCTGCAGATTCTCTCCCAATAATTGCAGCACCTATTGAACCCATTACATTATAATGTTCTGGAACAAATACCTCATAACTTAATGCATTTTCAAAGGCTTTCTTTATTCCCTTATTAGCAGCTACTCCCCCTTGAAAAAATATCTTTGGTAGAACTTCTTTTCCTTTTCCTACATTATTGAGATAATTTCTAACTAAGGCATCACAAAGGCCTCTGATAATATCAGACTTATTATATCCTAATTGTTGTTTATGTATCATGTCAGACTCCGCAAAAACTGCACATCTTCCAGCAATCCTTACTGTAGTATTTGATTCCAGTGCATAATCACCAAATTCTTCAATTGGAATCTCAAGTCTTTCTGCTTGCCTATCAATAAATGATCCTGTACCTGCTGCACATACTGTATTCATTCCAAAATCAGATACTACTCCATTTCTCAAAATTATTATCTTTGAATCCTGTCCCCCTATTTCAATTATAGTCTTTACGTCTTTATCAATTTCAAGAGCTGCAACTGCATGGGCAGTTATTTCATTTTTTACTGCATCTGCACCTATTAGTGTAGACGCTATATGCCTACCACTTCCAGTAGTTCCAACTCCACCAATTTTCATATCATTATAATTAGCCTTTAATATTTTAAACCCATCTTGAACTGCTTTAATGGGACTTCCCTTAGTTCTTAAATATATTTTCTCTACAACATCCATTTCTTCATCTAAAAGTACAATATTTGTACTTACTGAACCTACATCAACTCCAAGATAATGCATCTACCTTTCTCCTTTCAAGCAAATCTACAAATGCTTCAATCCTAGTAACATATCCTGCCTCACCTGTCATTTCATCAACAATAAGAGACATTATGGGGAAATCTTTATCCTTTGAAATAGTTGGTAAAATTGCCTTTGATACAATTTCAGGCATACAACCCATGGGAAATATTTGAATAGCTCCATCAAATCCATTTTCATGGGCCAATACAGCCTCTCCGATACACTCTCTTCCATGACCTCCAACCCCTATGGATAAATATTCTTTTCCTGCATTTTTTATATCCAATGAATTTAATTTAACAGGGGATAATGCCATATTTTTTACCCACCAGCTAGGAGTTAATTTTTTTTGAGTTGACACCCCATAATCCATAAGCTTATCTTCTATATATAGATTTGAAAATGGTTCTATTATGGTGTATATTTCTCCAATTATGGCAATCTTCACAGGATTTTTACTTTTATCTAATTTGATATTATTTAATTCCATCTCATATTCCTTCAATACTTGTATCATTTCTTGAGGATTATTACATTTCAATGCTTCTCTTATACAACTATTTAATATTTTTTTACACTTACCTTTTTCTTCCTCGTATCCCGTAAGGTATCTAGCCTCTCCTTCTATTTTATCAATTAAATTCATAATCTTTATAGCATCAGATAAGACCTTTATTTTTTGACGTCCCGATTTATTGCTTTTTGTAGATATTCTATCGATTCGATTGAATAATTCTTTAATTCCGATATCTCCTGGAGAATCTATCAATATAAATTCTAAATCATATCCTAATTTATTCAATAGATTCATTTGCATTTCTCCGTATTCTCCAAACCTACAGGGTCCGCAGCTTCCAGGAATTATTACTGTATCTGCCCCTTTTTCGATCGCCTGTATATAATTCCCCACCATTATCTTAAAAGGTAGACATATTTCTTCTGGAGAATACAAAGACCCTATTTCTATAGCTGACTTATTACTTAAGGGAGGCATAATATAATCTATTTCAAGTCCATCAAATAACGCCTTAGCTGCTAAATATACATTTCCCAAATGTGGTGCTGTTATTTTCATCCTAGCAACTCCTTTCTAACATATCAGCAAATGCCTCTACCCTTGTATCAAGACCTGCTTCACCAGTATGTTCATCTATCTTTAATATCATGAAAGGAAATTCATCTATTTTATCTTTAATAAGTTCAACTACAACAGAATCTATACCACAGGCAAATGATGATATATATATAATTCCATTTACTTGCTTTTCCTTAGAAATATGAGATGCAAATCCATAAGAGTTTCTTGCAAAAGTCCAAAATGGTCTTTTGTATAAATCGTCAACTTCTTTATTTATTAAATCTTCACTTAGACACTCTTCAGTTATAACTCCTATACCTAATTTATTAAGTTTTTTTACTATATTCATATTTATAAAATCATCATATATATTATATGGATGTCCCACTAAGGCAATATTTAATCTATAATTCTCATCTTTTATTCCTGAATCATAACCTTTTTGCTCTATTAAAGCTCTGTTAAATGCCTTTTTAATCTTTGATTTATCTTTAGTTATAATACTCCCTGCATTTTCTGCCCAATTATAAAGTTTTCTCTTTGATATGGCGTAAATAGGTTCTGTAATTGTTTTAGGCATATCTGGAATACTATTTATAATCATTTCAGGAAGTCCGCAAAATTTTGGACATATATATTCTCTTTTTTTAACCTGCATTATTCTTGGAATTACAATAATATCACTTTTATCCCTCAATGAAAAAACGTGTCCATGAAACACCTTTATTGGAAGACAAGCTTCATCCACCGAATATTTAATACCTTCGTTTAGTATTTTTTTATTAGTGTCTTCAGAGGTAATTACTTCAGCTCCAAGTTCACTAAAAAATGTTTGTAAAAAAGGATTATATTTGTAATATAAAAGCCCTTTTGGAATTCCTACTATCATTTTATCCTCCTTATGTAAATTAATATCACATTTATGGAGTATCACCTATGTATATCAAAAATATTCCAATTTAAGCTTTTTTATTTTTTAACCATTAGTACTTACACTAAATTCTCTAACATAAACTGGAATATAAGTTAGTTTTCCATTTATTCTTGTACTTTCCATTATTGACACTTTATCTACAGATATTATTCCATCGATGATTTTAGCCTTCATTTCTAATTCTTTAAACTCCTCTGCAATAACTACTTCTCTGCCCATGGTAATATGGGGAACAAAACCTCTTCCCTCTTTTTCATAACCTTGTTTTTCTAATTCATTCTCTAATTTAAAATATAATTTATCCATCATTTGATTTGCTTCTATTCCTAACCATATTATTCTCTTTTCACCTCTAGGAAATTCTCCTAATCTGCTGAAATTCAATTCAAACTCCTCTTGATTTAAAGCTACATTATCAATAGCCTTCTTTAGATTATTTAACTGCACTTCTGTAATTTCTCCTATGAACCTAATAGTTAAATGAAAATTATCCTTATCAGTAAATTTTCCTGAGATACTATTTTTCTTTACTATCTCCTGTATATTGTGTAAATATTTTTTTATCTCATTTGAAAATTCTACTGCTATAAATATACGCATTATTATCCACTCCAATTCTAGTTATATACCTTATGTTTTATTAAATTCATTTATAATACCAACAGAAAAACCCAATGTCAATTTATATATATTCCCCATAATCCACAAATTATCACTTACTTAGATTTAAAAAGATATTATATTTCATACTTATTTATAATATTTGTAAAAATACCAATACTAAAATTAATAAAACATAGGAGTGATAAAAATGGATTTCTTAGAAACCACTTACGATAAAGCATTAAAGACAGTTTTTGACATGGCTAATCCTATTAAAAAATCTATTATAAATACTCATTGTAGGGTTCATAAATTTATTAATATAAGGGCTTTGAAAATTCTTAAGAATGATGAATATGTTAAAGAATATGAATTCTTTACAAGTTATATTTATCATATTAACGAAGGAGCTGTATGGGCAGACCAAGATTTTAAAAGCTCAAATCATTTCTATAATCCAACTACAAAGAAAGGATTATATGGAAGAAAAAGTGCTATGGATTTAGGAGTTGATTATTATAATGAATCCATTAACCTATGGAAACAAGGAGACTTTAACAAATCATTATTCTATTTTGGTGCATCTTTACACATTATTCAAGATATGACTATTCCTCAACATGCTAATATTCGTTTACTAGATAACCATCATCAGTATGAAAATTATGTTAAACGTACTCATGAATATATGAAAGATTTTCAGGTAGAAACAGGTGCCTATTTACTTGACTCCATAAGAGATTATATAAGATTCAATGCTAGAGTAGCCATTAGAGTATATAAGAAATTTAAAAACATTTCTGATGATGAAACTAGATTTTATCGGACTAGCAGATGCACCCTCCCCTTAGCCAAAAGAACTACAGCTGGTGCCATGATTTTATTCTATAAAGATATATTCACTAAAGAATTAAATCAACTTAATTAGATATAAAGTTGATTTAACAAATAAATAAAGGTATTATATTAATATGATACTGGAAGGAGGGTGACTATGAAGGCATTGATTACTTTTAAATATGCTGAAGAAGAAATAAAAAAACTAGAAAAACTAGGTTATGATATAATTTTTAGAGATGAAAGAGATCTAATTTTTTCTGATAATATAAAAGATATAGATTTAATAGTATGTTTTAATCCATTTAATAAAATAGATATATCTTTATTTCCAAATCTTAAATGGATCCAACTTTCAAGTGCAGGTATTAACCATGTGCCAATAGATAAAATATTATCGCAAAATATTATACTTACAAATAATCGAGGTGGATACAGTATTCCAATAGCCGAATGGATTGTTCTTAAAATATTGGAGATGATTAAAAATACTAAGGAATTCTATAATAAACAAAATAAGAAAACATGGAAAATAGATACTTCTCTTATGGAACTTCAAGGAAAAACCATAGGATTTATAGGAACTGGCTCCATTGCCAGCGAAGCTGCTAAAAGATTAGAACCCTTCGATGTAAACATAATTGGTATCAATTCCAGCGGAAAAGAAGCAGAACATTTTCATCAAACCTTTAGTATTGAGAAAATTTATGATGTAGTACCTAAATGTGATTTCTTAGTAATTGCTACTCCATATACGGAAAAGACCCACCATCTCATGGATGAATCGGTATTTTCTCATATAAAGGATGGAACATATTTAATCAATATTGCTAGAGGTAGTATTATAGATGAAAAAGTTCTTATAGAGAATTTAAAATCTGGTAAAATAAAAAAAGCTGCTTTAGATGTATTTGAAGTAGAACCTTTACCTGAAAACAATCCATTATGGGAAATGGAAAATGTAATTATATCTCCCCACAATTCTTGGGTATCAGAAATGAATAATAATAAAAGATATGAAATAGTTTATAAAAATATGGAAAAGTATATAAATGGCGAAAAATTAATTAATATTGTTGATTTAAAAAGAGGATATTAATATCCTCTTTGAATACATATTAAGATATTTTGAAGAAAGGAAGAACTTATGAAAAAAAGAGTAATTTTAGGTATGAGTGGTGGAGTAGATTCATCTGTTGCTGCTTTACTGCTTAAAGAAGCTGGATATGAAGTGATTGGACTTTTTATGAAAAATTGGGATGAAAAAGATGAGGATGGCGTTTGTACTGCTACAATTGATTCCGAAGATGCAAGACAAGTTGCTGACCAACTAGAAATTCCTTTTTATACTATAAATTTTGAAAAGGAATATTGGGACAGAGTATTTACTTATTTTCTTGATGAATATAAAAAAGGTAGAACACCAAATCCTGATGTAATGTGTAACCAAGAAATAAAGTTTAACGCTTTTTTAGATTATGCTCTTAAATTAGACGCTGACTATATAGCCATGGGACATTATGCGCAAGTAGAGAAAAGAGATGGTAAATCTTATTTGATTAGAGGAAATGATAATAATAAGGACCAAAGTTATTTTTTATCTCGAATAGATCAAAGTGCTCTTTCTAAGACTTTGTTCCCAATAGGGCATTTGGAAAAGAAACAGGTTCGTGAGCTAGCAGAGAAACACAATTTAACTACAGCCTCAAAAAAAGATTCTACTGGAATATGCTTTATAGGTGAAAGAGATTTTGATGAATTTCTAGACAAATATCTTCTAACTAAAGAAGGAGATATAATAGATATAGAAGGTAATAAAATAGGAAAACACAGTGGACTCATACATTATACCTTAGGTCAAAGAAAAGGTATTGGTATTGGAGGAGTAGGAACTGGAGAGCCTTGGTTTGTAGCTGGAAAGGATTTAAAGAAAAACATCTTATATGTAGCTCAAGGTGAAAAAAATCCTGCTCTTTATTCTACTTCATTGATTGGAGAAACACCTAAATGGATATTAGGAACTGCTCCTTCTATGCCTTTAAAATGTACTGCTAAATTTAGATATAGACAAGGAGATATACCTGTAACAGTAAATATATTAGAAGATGGAAATCTTTATATTAAATATGATTATCCTGTAAAAGCAGTAACTCCTGGGCAAGTAGCAGTATTATATCAAGATGAAGTATGCCTTGGTGGTTGTATAATCAAGTCTATAGAACCTTTAGAACAAAAGTATTTATATTTAAATACAATATAATCTAATATTTTTTATAAAGAACACCTTTAAAGCCTAAGCTTTAAAGGTGTTCTTTATTTTATAATAATTATATATAAATCTATCATACTTCTTCTAACATCCTGTACCCTACTCCCATTTCTGTTAAAATATACTGAGGATCTGCCGTATCTTTTTCAATTTTTCTCCTTAGATTTGCAACATTAACTCTCAGTGCCTTACTTTTGTTCACATAAGGTCCCCAAAGTTCACGGCATAAGAATTCATGAGTCAATACAGTACCTGCATTCAGAGATAATAAAACAATAATCCGATATTCTATAGGAGTTAAATGTACCACTTCTCCATCTACAGTTACTATTCTCTTATCATAATCAATATATAAATCGCCTAAAATAAAAAATTGGTTCACCTTGCTGCTTTTTATTTTTGATATATGTCCCTTTCTTAAAGCTGTTCTAATTCTTGCCATTAGAATAGCATTGTTAAAGGGCTTTGTAATATAGTCATCTGCACCACTGTCAAGGGCTGATATAATAAATTTTTCTTCATTTCTTGCCGATACAATAATCACAGGAACCAAACTCCAACTCCTAATGGATTTAAGTACTTCCATTCCATCCATATCTGGCAATCCCAAATCCAGTAAAATTAAATCTGGACAATGAGATGAGGCAAGAGAAATTGCTTCTTGTCCATTGACAGCTTTCAGTGTCCTATAACCTTGTAGTTCTAATTTTATAGAAATGAATTCGATGATTGCCTCCTCATCCTCCACTATCATAATAACAGGTTTATTTTTCATATCAATACCTTTCTATTAATCTGTTTAATCTTGTTCTTTGCAAATGGGTATTGTAAACATAAATTCTGCTCCACCTTCTGGTAGATTATTTGCATATATCTCTCCTCCATGGGCTTTGATTATGGTTTTACAAATGGAAAGTCCGATTCCCAAATCTCGGGTTGAATCTTTACATGGATTCTCAGATGTAACTGCAAAGTTAAAGAGTATGGGAAGAATCTTTGGATCTATTCCCGGACCAGTATCTGTTATAATAAAGCCTACAAAACCATCCATTTCTCTTACTTCTATTACTACATCTGACTTTTGTCCTTGGGCATGTTTTTGTGTATTTTCCAAAAGATTAGCGAGAACTTGAGAAATCAACATCATATCTATAGGAAGTAAAATTACATTTTTAGGCTGTTTTACAGTAATTTCAGTATTAGGAAAACGTTTTCGGAAGGTTAATACGGCACTTTCTATAACTTCTTCTACAATTTCTTCTGATTTATCAATTATCATATCATTTTTCTGAACCCTTGTAATGGATAATATATTTTCAATCATATTTAAAAGCCATTGGGAATCATTTTGTATGCCCTCTATTAATTTTTTCTGTACTTTATAAGGTATTTTTTCTCCTTCTTCCAGTAAAGTAGAGCTGGCACCTATTATACCAGTAAGCGGAGTTCTTAAATCGTGAGATATACTTCTTAAAAAGTCATTCTTTACCTTTTCTGCTTCAATCATTACCTTAACTTTCTGCTGCTCTACTGTAAGATGATACATTCTAAGTGCTTGCCCCATTTGCTCTGCTATTAATTCTAAAAACATCTTTTGCTTTTTGCTCAAATCTTTCTCTCTAAAAGAAAAAGCAAATACTCCGTAAGTAATATTCTGTGTAACTATGGGTAAAAAATAGCCATAGTCCTTATTATCTAAGATTTCTTGCCTATCTGCAGCAATCCTTACTAAGTGAAATATTTCATCTTTGGTAAAATACTCAATACTTACATCATCTTTTACATATCTAAAATATGGATTCAGTTCTCCTTTTGGCCTTATATCTTCAAAAAAAGCTATGGAATGTATTAATTCATCTTTCAAGTATTCCATAGCATACCTTACTATCGTATTCAAATCCCTTGTAGAAAGAAACTTCCTATTTATACTATATAGCAATTCAGCATGTTGATGTTTTTGTCTAGCCTGTTTTGCCTGTGTCTTAATCCTAGCAGTAATAGTACTGCTAGTAAAAACTACAATCAACAGTATAATAAGAGTTACTGGAAAATCCACAGTAAAACTAAAACCGAATCTTGGTGAAGTTATTAGAAAATCATAAGTAAATACTCCTATGACTGCTGACAGGATCCCATAAATATATCCTTCTGTGACTGCTGTAATAATAAATATTGCCATAGACATTACAATATTTATATTTTGATGTCCTAAATCATAACGATAAAGAATTTCACATATAAGCAATGTACTACAAAGAATACAAATAGAGAAAGTAATATTTTTAGCTATTTTCTTATTCAAATTAATCCACCTTACACTTTTTATAATTATAACTGATAGATGAACGCTTTCATCTTCATATACTATAATCTATTATATCATAGTTTTCAAAATAGCTTCTACATTAGTATTTTACTATCCAAACATGGTAATAAAAATTCCTGCTATAATTGCTGAACCTATGGTACTTGCTACAATAGGTCCCATTGCGTGCATTAAAAGATAGTTTGAAGGATTATATTCTTGTCCTAGCTTTTGAGATATTCTAGCAGCCATAGGCATAGCAGATACTCCTGCATTTCCAATTAGAGGATTCACTTTTCCTCCTGTTAATTTGCATAAAATTTTTGCTACTATTACTCCCCCAGCTGTTCCCATGGCAAATGCAAAAAGTCCTAAAACAATAATCAAAAGTGTTTTAATATTTAATACTCTATCAGCTGTTGCACTTCCTCCAATAGACAAACCAATTAATAAAGTAAGTAAATTCAATAAATCTCCTTGAAGCATTCTAGATAATCTTTCTGTTACACCACTCTCTCTAATAAGATTGCCAAGCATTAACATTGCAATCAATGTGGCTGCAGAAGGTACTAAAATTAAAACTACCAAAGTTGTTACAATAGGAAAAAGAATTTTCTTGGTTTTAGACACCTTTTTAGGAATAGGCATAACTATCATTCTTTCCTTTTTAGTAGTAAGTGCTCTCATTATAGGTGGCTGAATAAGAGGTACTAAAGCCATATATGAATACGCTGCAATGGTAATTGTTGGAAGCAAATGACTTGCCAACTGTTTTGTTATATAAATTGATGTTGGTCCATCTGAACTTCCTATAACTCCAATTGCTGCTGCTTCCTGCATAGTGAAATTTTCAAATCCAGGAATAAAATATGAAAATACATATCCTAAACCTAATGCTCCAAACATCGCTGCAAAAATACCAAGCTGACCTCCAAGACCAATTAATGCTGTCTTAGGTGATGAAATTAATGGACTAAAATCTGTCATTGCACCAATACAGATAAAAATCATAGGAGGATAAATCCCAAGCTCAATTCCCTTATATAAATAATAAATTAATCCACCTTCATCATAAGAAGACAAACCTGCAATAGGTATATTAGCAATAAGCATTCCAAATGCCAATGGAAGAAGAAGTAATGGTTCATACTTTCTTTCCACAGCCATATATGCAAGAGCAAGTGATAAAACTACCATTATTATCTGAGATAGGGTTAAACTGTCTATTATATTAGTTATGTAATTAATTTACATCATCTCCTAATCTTTTGTATATTACACCATTGTGTATCCATCGTGATTAACAATTGCATCTATCTTTTGTTTGTCTTTACACATTTTACATTCCGATGGTTTTGACACTTCATAATTTGGTATATCATCAGTACTGAAAATGGCATTGATTTCTTGACCTGCTATTTTAGCTCTTGCAGAAAAAATAGCAGATATTCCCTCTAGATTTCCTCCATAATAGCTGATACACTCCAATGCCTTTAAAATTGTTTTTCCAGTAGAAGCAGAGCTTATAAGTAGAACAATGTGTTTATTGTAAACAAATTTTTGAGTACTTTGCATAAAAATCAATTGTCCACCTATAGAAACTGTAGGACGTACCACATGAATATCTCTATCACTATTGACTACCATGGAGCCATTTTCCAGAAGTTCTTCAGCCATATATGCACCAATAACCTCAGTATCTTCCATACAAATAATAGTATCTACAAGGCTTTTTGATAAATAAGGAATAGCCATTTCTCTTGCTACATCTCTTGCTACTAGTGCATTTGCTTTTATTCGGCTCATATTCAAGTAATAATTTAAATGTGCATTTCCTGTAGTAAAGTGACCTGGAATTACATCTAGGGTTATCAACTTATTCTTCGGAGACTCAATAGTAAAAACGCGTTCTTCTAACATATATTCCTCCTTTTTCATTCTAATATTTTACTAGTCACACTAATTATAAAAGAAATATGTATAAAGAAGTTGTTAAGAAAATCAAAAAGTCGAGAAAATTGATTAATTCTCTCGACTTTCCATGACTACTTATTTAAATTTAGATAAAACATAATAATTAACTATTCTTTTGTTAAATAGACAGTCATACATTTAAAATATTCTTCATTTTCAGTATCCATCATCTTTTCAACAAGAAACTCTGCTTCTTTTAACTCTCTTTTATGTTCTTCCCAATTAACAGCTCTATAGGAAGTACTTGCTACCTTAAATGTTTTTCCCGTCAACGTATGATTTCTCTCTTGCAATACAAATGCAGCTGAGACATCCGTTTTTCTTTGTATTTTCCCGTCTCCCATACTAACTAACAAAAATTTCCCTTTAGGTCTAAGTAGTGAATTTATTGTCTTTAAAAATTCTTTTCTATCCTCGTCTTCTACTAACATATGTAGAGTTCCTATTGAATAAATCCAATCAAATTGTCTATTAAGCTTTTCTCTTAAATCTAAAGCATCTGAAACCATCCACTCTGCCAAAACTTTTCTTTCTTTAGATAACTCTTTACATTTTTTTATAGCTTCTTCTGAAATATCTACACCAGTGATGTTATACTTTTGTTCTGCAAGATATAGAGCATCTCTGCCTTCTCCACATCCTATTTCGCATATATCATCATTTATAGGAATATTGTAGTGCTGTATCCAATTAATTAATTCCATAGTAGGTTCTTTAGAAAACCACAACAATCCTTCTTCATGTATTTTCTTATATCTTTGTTCATATGCTTGATAATATTTTTTCAAATTAACCACCTCCAAAAAACTTTTATTTGTATAGAAATCTTAGAAAAATTACTTAGAAAAGATACTATTGTAACCCAGCACCCTTTCATCAATCCTTCTAGTATAGCCATAGGTATAACTATCAAAATATTTACTCCAAAACCTAAGAGCAGTAGGATTTAATGTTTCACAATCAACCCCTAGATACTCTTTTCCTTCCTTCTCGGAAATTTCGCAGATGTATTCTAATAATTGCTGTGCTATGCCTTTGCTCCTATACTCTTCATCAACATATGCTCCGCAAATATTATAAATATTATCACTTTCAGAAACAAAAGTTTCTGCCTCTGTATCTAATTCCATATATCCAATAACTCTATTTTCTTGTTTTGCTGCAAATACTCGAGTTCTATGGTTTTCAAACCAATTATCATCTTGAGCCATGCTGGTAGGAAAAAATATTGGTGCACTGGCTAAATGCTTTATTAATTCTTTCCTTAGACTTGATATTTCTCTTTTATCACCCTTCACTAACTCTTGAAATCTAATATCTTTATTAAATTCACTTATTTTTGTACGAGTATTAAGTTTCATAATAGCATCACTACACCTAATGCCAAATCCATTCATTATAAAAGATCTACCCACTTCTTCATCATGAGCATATCTGCTTAATGAAAAACTACATATTCCATCAGTAACCAAGCTTTCTGTAACTTTTTGTAGTAATTTTGAAGCAAGAATATTTCTATTCTCACCTGCAAATGCACTTCCTCCTAATGGCGAAAATACCCCTTTTACATTCCCATGAAATCCATCTCTAGGCTCTTGAAATGCTAAATATCCTATAACCTTTCCATTTTCAACAGCCACTTTTCCATACTTATTTTTAAATAATCGTTGAATAAGAACTTCCAATTCTTTTTCAAAATTTACCCTCATTAACTGAGGACATTTTGTACACTCATTACTGTATTCTTCAAGTGCTAATTCAAGTGCTTCTTTTACATATTTTGGTTCCATATTATAGAATTTCATTTTTTATTTTCCCCTTTTTATCTTATTCTCTAACTTTCCTTTTTTAGTATATATGGATTTATTCTTGCCCCATTGATTTTCATTAGACAACTGGCAATATGTTTTCCATCTCTCTATGGAAAGTATATTATTTTCAATAGCTTGATTTACTGCACATCCTGGCTCCTTGCTGTGACTGCAATTACGATATTTACATTTATCAAAGAGTTCAATTATATCTGAAAATGTATGGTTTATACCATTCTCAGCATCCCACATTCCAAGTTCCCTAATTCCTGGAGTATCAATAATTATTACTCCTGATGTAAGTTCAATTAACTGCCTATGAGTTGTAGTATGTCTACCTTTAGAATCATTTTCACGTATATCATTTACCATCATGATTTCTTCTTCTGCAATTGCATTTACAAGTGTGGATTTCCCTACCCCAGAAGATCCTATAAAAACTATAGTTTTTCCTGCCTCCATATATATATCTAATTGTTTCATTCCATATCCTGTTTTGGCACTAATAGCAAAGACATCAATCTGTTTTGATATGCTTTTTACCTGTGTTACATAAGTATCTGGGTTGTGACATTCATCTGCTTTTGTCAAAATCACTATGGGTTTTCCACCACTTTGTAAAGCCACACTAATATATCTTGTTATTCTGTTTAAGTTAAAATCATGGTTCAGAGATGAAAGAATAAATATATAGTCAAAATTGGCTACGATTACCTGCTCTTTCACTGTTTTTACATACCCAGCACCATGTCCTGAAAAATCTGTTCTAGAAAAAATACTTTTCCGCTCACATATTTCTTCAATTAAAGAATTTCCATTTTCATTATATTGCATAAGAACATAATCTCCAACTACAGGATATTCTTTATTATTTTTATATTTATAAAAAGTACCTTTTAATTTTGCATTGGTTTCTCCATATTTGCATATTACTTTGAATAATTCTCTCTGTACTTCGCTAATACGTGCCATGATTAAATTACCTTTTTCTATCTTATAAATCTCTTCAAACCTCACCATATTACCTCCAATTTTTTGCACAAAAAAAACTTGCCCATTGGCAAGTTATGTTTATACATTATTTACAAAGGGTTGTTTTTATAGAGTATACGAAAAGCCTCTGCTCTAACGTACACCCAAATATTAAATTATTGATTCATCACCATATTCATGTTTGCCATAATTTAATCAACTCCCCTCGAAATAAAATTGAAAGCTATATTACCTTAGATTATACTAGAATAAAATAAAGAATACAACTGTAATTTTAAATTATATAAATATAATTCTATCATCACAAACTAACTAATTCCCCGCCTAAAGGATCAAACTATTAATCTTATTAACAGCTATAATAAATAGTAAAATTGAAAGAACCAATACACTGGCCAAAGGAACAATAGTATCTACTAAACTTCCTCCTTTTTGTAATGTTTCAATAGCTGAGATAATCCATCTTTGAGGGAAAATTGCTCCTATTTTCTGCATTGTTTTAGGCATTGCATTATATGGAAATAAAGCTCCAGATAATATGGAACTGGGAAGTAAAACTAAAATTGAAAAGTTCCAAACATGATTCTCATCATTGGTAAATGCAGATAAAACTAAACCAAAGGCAATGGTGAAGATTGCTAATACAGAAAAAACAACTATTAAATTAAAAGGATTTTTCATTGCAAAATCAAATTTAAATATCTTTGATGTAATAAAATAAACAAAAATAAATAAGACTAAATTCATAAAAAATGCACTACCACGTCCAAACAGATAGGCGGACATTTTTGTTTTGCTCATATAAATTCTATTTAGAATCCCATTCCTTTTTTCTGCAATAATCAATCCAGCAAGCAAAGAGCAGGAACCAATCATTTTAAAAATTACCATACCTAAAGCATTATTTATAGGCACTCCCTTCTTGGGTACTTCATTTTTTCGTATTTCAAAATCATGAACACGATTATTGCATTTAGCATTTATATTGTTATTTAATATAGTTTCCATGTAATCGGCTAATTTAGAATCTTTTGCCTTTATTATTTCAATGGGTTTCTCTTTTGTTAAATCTATACTTTCTCCATCGCTTTTAATTACAACGGCAAATTCAATTTTATTATGAATAATGCTTTGATTTACTTCATCTAAATCCATATCAATTGTATGAAACAAATCCGTATTATCAAGGGTATGTTCCACCATAGACCCTATTTCACTATGGTCTTGATTAATTACTGCAATATTAACCTTTGATTGATAAGAAAGGATAAAAGAGAAAACTAAAAGCATAATAACAGGAGCAACTACTATTGTTGAAATATACTCCTTATTCCTTACGAAAATCATCCAAGTATTTTTGAAAATATTATTCATAAATGGTCACCCCTTTTCTCTGCTCTTCTCTCTTTTTCAATAAGTAAATAATCCAAAGAGAAAGAATGATGATAAAGCACATAGCTAAAGATACGAAAAAGTTGTTGGTAAGCATACCCCCTGATAAATCCAATGCGGAATTTGTTACCCAATATAATGGACTTATTTTACTCAATATAGACACTATTTTTATGGATTCTAAGTATGATAAAGGAGTAAGCCCTCCACCCATGAGAACTAATATAATAGAAATCATTAAAATATTGTCATTTAAGGCTGTTCTCTGTTTTGTAAATAGACCCATTATTCCACCTAGGGTAGAACTAAATAAAGCCAAGACTAGATAAAGTGCAAAAATAAATGGAAAATATTTTCCCCAATGTACATCTAATAAAATAGTAGACATAAGATAAACAAGCACGATTTGAATTGCACCAATTGTAGTACCAAATAAAACTTTGCTTAACATCAGTTTATTTATGCCTATTTTAGAAATATAAATTCTCTCAAAAGCTTTTATTTCTTTTTCACTGAATACACTCTGCCCAACAATTAAAGCAATATACATTATAATTAAACCTAATTCTGCAAAAGTGAAATAAGTATAAGAATCAATAGTTGTTTTTTCTACTTCTTTAGATGTAATATAATCATCAGAAGATATACTTATATTTCCTAATAAATTTTCATAAGAAGCTCTTATTAATTTACTTAAACTTGTTTCATTATAAGGGGAGCGATAATAATAGAAACCATTGTTAGATAGCTTAATAAGTGCTATAGACTTATGTTTATCCACCTTTTCACAACCATTTTCATAATCATTTACTTTTTTAAAGGTCACATTAAATTTGTCTTCTACTGCTACTTGAAACTGTTGAAATTCTCTATCATATCTTGAATGGTAATTATCTTCTAAGTAATAGAGAATACTTTCTTCGGATTTTGTTTCCATTTTTATTCCTGTTACTCCTATTATGTTAGACATGGCATATCCCATAATCAGAATAAGAATCATTGGGACTACTAACATAAATACAACATTAAATGATTTTCTAAAGAATTGTTTTAGTTCCTTGGTATACATATTTCTTATCATCAATCTCTAAGCTCCTTTCCTGTTAAAGATAAAAAGATTTCTTCAAGGGTAGGAACTGTATGCTCAATACTAATTATAGAGATATGGAATTGCTTTAGTATATTAAAAACAGTATCATAGTCATTCATATCTTTCCTACAATGGATATTAAAGCGTTGGTTTTTCATATTTACCTCTGTTACCCCTGTTATGTTCAATATACTCTCTCTTACTTTTGCAAAATCTAGGGTTTCTGCTTGAAATGATACCGTCAGTATTCTGTTATTTTTATACAATGCTTTTATCTCATCTGTAGCTCCAGATAAAATAATTTGTCCATGATCTATGATTAGGAGC
This sequence comes from Tissierella pigra, assembly GCF_018917845.1. Lineage (NCBI taxonomy): Bacteria > Bacillati > Bacillota > Tissierellia > Tissierellales > Tissierellaceae > Tissierella > Tissierella pigra. The sequence continues at coordinate 1,561,318 of NZ_JAHLPJ010000001.1, read as the reverse complement.
TTGTTGCAAATTTCTTCCACTTCTTCCATGTAATGTGAAGTATAAATTATGGTTGTTCCTTGATTTTGAAGTTTTTTAATACTTTCTAAAATAAAGTTTCTTGATTGTGGATCAATTCCTACAGTTGGTTCATCCATAATAATTAATTTTGGCTTATGAGTAATTGCACAAGCAATATTGAGTCTTCTTTTCATTCCTCCAGAGAAGTACTTTGCTTTTTTATCTCTTTGCTCATGTAATCCAACGGATGTAAGTGACTCATTAACTTGCTTTTTTAAATTTTCCCCATTTAAACCATATAGAGAAGCAAAGAATCTTACATTTTCCTCAGCAGATAAATCAGGATAGATTGCTAAATCTTGAGGTACTAATCCTAAGTTAAAATGCCAATTTTTAAAACTTTTATTTTCTTCAAATAAAATCACTCCTTTATCAGGTATTAGTAATCCTGAAATCATTTGAATAGTAGTACTTTTACCAGCACCATTTGGTCCAACTAATCCTAAAATGTCACCTTTTTTTACTTCAAAACTTACATTATCTACAGCAGTAATATCTTTGTATTTTTTAGTTAAATTTTTTACCCTTACTATATTCATGTAATTCCCCTTTCAGCACTTCATAGTTAGATATAACTAACTCAAAAGTACATTTTTATTTTTATTTAAATATATACAAAGATTAGATATGACACGCTTGTGCCACAAGTATAAGTTTAGTATAATATTACTGAATGTATAAGACAATAGATTCTCAAGAAGTGATACATAATATTGGTTTTGTGCCATTAATATATAGAGGTGATATTTTATGAAAGCCACGGAAGTAAATCAAACTAAAGACTGGGTAGTTGAAGCTATTTTAAAGTTATTAGAAAAAAAGGAGTATCGAGATATAACAATTTCTCAGATTGTTAATAAAGCAGATATTGGTCGAAGAACTTTCTATCGATACTTTAAATCAAAGGACGATATTTTCAATTATATTGGTCTAAATTTAGCAAATGATTTTGCACAGACAATTTTAAATGATAAAGCAGATTCATTATTTACTATTTCAACATCCTATTTTAAGTTTTGGGAAAGCCATATAGATACATTACTTTTAATGAAAAAAGCCCATCTTCTATATTTTATTGAGGATAATCTATTTGAAATTATTTATAAAGTAGCAATTAAAATAGGGCATATTGAAGAACAAAATGTAGATGAAAATTTCATGGATAGATATAAATACGAATTTGAGTTTAAGCTTGCTGGCTTCTGGAAACTAACTTTACTCTGGTGTACAGAGATGCCTAGAAAAACTCCAGAAGAAATGGCTAAAATCATCTATTCTATAGTAAAATAGATATTATAAGCTTTTAAGAGAACAACAGCAAGAGAAGGTGTTCCTCTTTTCTCAATTCAAATCCAAATGTACTAATTTAAATGAATATCCAATTGTCTATTGATTTTTTATATGTTAATATTAATCAAAAGACCATACTAGGAGTTGAAAATATGAAAGAATATAATTTTGACAAAATAGTAAATAGAAAAGGAAGTAATTGTATTAAATGGGATCAATTAAAACAAACATATGGAGATGATGATCTCATTCCTCTTTGGATTGCTGACATGGACTACGAAGTAGCACCTGAAATTGTAGAAGCAATTAAACAAAGAATAGAACATCAAATTTATGGATATACATTTATTCCTGATTCTTATTATAATGCTGCAATCAATTGGTTTCAAAAAAGATTTCAATGGACAGTAAAAAAAGAATGGTTTGAATTTGCACCAGGAGTCGTTCCAGGAATTAATATAATCATTGGTGCTTATACAAAGCCTGGAGATGATGTTATTATCCAAACACCTGTATATCATCCTTTTGCAAAACTGATTAAAGATAATGGTTGTAGTGTTATAGAAAATCCTCTTAGAAGAAATGGAAATCGTTATGAAATGGATTTTGAAAATCTTGAAAAAATAATAACACCAAGAACAAGATTAATGATTCTCTGTAGTCCTCATAATCCAGTTGGAAGGGTTTGGACAAAAGAAGAACTAAAAAAGTTAGGTGAAATATGTATTAAACATAATATTTTAATAGTATCTGATGAAATTCATGCAGACATTGTATACAAGCCAAATACTCATACTGTATTTTCTAGTATAAACGAAGAGTTTGCTCAAAACTCTATTGTATGCACTGCACCAAATAAAACATTTAACATTGCAGGCTTTAAAACAGCAAATATTATTATTCCAAATGAAAAGCTACGTAAAGAATACCAAATCCAAGCAGACAAACTTTGTATTCAAGGAGGTTCAGTTCCTGGAGATATTGCACAAGAAGCTGCATATTCAAAAGGTGAAAGCTGGTATCAGGAGTTAATGAAATACTTGGATAAAAACTTAGAGTTTTCAATAGACTTTTTTGAAAAAAGAATTCCAAAAATAAAAGTTATTCCACCAGAAGGAACTTATCTTTTATGGTTGGATTGCGAAGAACTTAATATGAATGAAAATCAACTAAATAACTTCTTTATTAAAGAATGTAAGATATTATTAAATGAGGGTATTATATTCGGTAAAGAAAGTAAATTGTTTCAACGTATGAATATAGCCACTAGTAAAAAAGTATTACAAGAGGCACTAGAAAGGATAGAAAAAGCAGTTAATAAACTATAAACCAATTGTAGAATCCTAATAATTCCCAAAACTTATATATTATCCATAAGTTTTGGGAATTATATCATCAGCTACATACCTTCTCTATCTTATTTGCAGCTGCACTGGGTCCTCCTCCTTGCTGCAAGGTTTTTGAAATTATTTCTGCATTTTTTTTATAGGATATGTCATTCAACATTTCTAAAACGATTTCCCTAATACTATTCGAAGTACATGAATTTAATCTTTTTCCAGCATTTAATTCTGCTACTCGATTTGCCACCATGAGCTGTTCACTATGCAATGGGAACAAAATAGATGGAACGCCAAAATATAAACTTTCACTTATACTATTCATTCCACAGTGAGTAATAAACAAATCCGTCTGCTGTAGAACTTTTAATTGTTCAACTTTAGTATAAACTTTAAAATGGTCTGGCAACTTACCAAATCTAGAAATATCCGTCTTGTCTCCAACAGACATAATAACTTCACAATCAACATCAGATAATGCCTGAATACAATTTTGATAAAAATCTCTGTTTTGGTTTAGCACCGTCCCTAATGAAATATAAATCAGTGGATATTTCTTTTGAGTTTCTTTAATTTCTGGAACTTGAAAAGAAGGTCCTACAAAAGCATACTTCTCTGAAAATGTTTCTACCATAGGCTGAAATTCTCTAGATGTATAGACAATTGTATCTGTATCATTATCATTTTGAATAATATTTATAATATTTTTTACCTTATATCCTTTTTTCTGAAGTAGCTTTATCTTTCTATTGATTCTTGGAATGCCCATAAACATACGGAATATTTCTTTTGGACTTTGCTTCATCAGTTTCGCAGTGTATTTATTCATTGCAAAGGTCGTAGTAGAACAGATATAAGGTATATCTAATTTTATTGCAAATAATTTCCCCCATATACATATGGAGTCAGATACAATACAGTCTGGATTAAATTCTTTAAGTTCTCTACATACCTTTTCATCTAAATTCATTGTTGTATCTGCTGTCATCTCAATAAGGGCTGCGAAATCCTTTCCAACTTTCCGTTCTACCTCTGGAGTAAATTCTGGCAAATACTCATCACATGGTATAAATTTTGCCCCTACATTTTCAATCTTCTCCTGAAACTCATAAAATGAATAATACCAAACTTCATGACCCCGTTTTACCAATTCATCTACTACTGCTATGGTAGGATTAGTATGTCCATAAGCTGGGATATTGAAAAATACTATTTTACTCATTGTCCTTTTCTCCAGACTCAGTCAGTTTTCTTATTTCTTTGGCAAAGATAAGTGAATCTTCTTCTGATTCTGATGGATAAATTTCCTGTGCTTTACCTGCAAAAATTGCATCAGCAATCTTAGAAAACACATCATATCTTTCTATTGCAATGCCTTTTTGGGCATCTGCCAGTAAAATTAGAGTATCTCCTGGAGATATATTAAACATATCTCTAACTTCCTTTGGAATAACAATCTGACCCTTTGAACCTACCTTAACAGACCCCATATATTTTTCTTCCAGATTTTTATTATTCATAGTACACTTCCTTTCAGTATTACTTTTCATACTTGTTATACTAATTATATTCTTGTATTGAATTTTTGTCAACGTAATAAAAAAAGAGCTTAAGTCTATTTGGTCTTTTAAGTTGACCTAGAAACTTAATCTCTTTTTATTTCTATACCATTATCTAGATATAGATGATTGTGTTATTATACTATTCTTTGGATTCCACAATATATAAGCTATAGGTAATGTTAATATTTCTGCAAATGGCACTGATAACCATATACCATTATCTCCTAAAAATTTAGGTAATACTAGCAATAATGGAAGCAATAAAATTAAGGACCTACATAGAGATATTGCTACAGACTCCTTCCAATGTCCTATGGATTGCATATACGATGCTAAAAGAATGTTTATACCTGATACAAATAAAGCTGGGAAATAGTAAATGGTTGCAGTGGTAGCAGCTTTAACGAGCTCAATATCATTATCGGCAAATATAGATACTGGAACTTCTGTATATTTAAACAATAGTAAGTATGCTATTATTCCTATAGCTATTGATATACGCAAACTAATTTTTAAAATTACTTTCATATTCTTATCTTCATTGGCTCCATGGTAAAAGCTTATTAATGGCTGTGAACCTTCTGCCATACCTAAAAATAATGATAAAATTATTAAAGCTATATATCCTACTATACCGAATGCGGCAAACCCTAAAGCTCCCATGTGTATTCCAATTGCAATATTAACACATAATGTTGTTATACCCAAAGCAAATTCCATAGCAAATGATGGTATACCCTTTAATAACATATCAGAAATGATTTTAAAATCCATTTTTATTTTTTCAAAATATAAATTACCTTTCTTTGATATAAAATGTGGCAACATTATTGTCATACTGAATACAGGACCCAAGCCAGTAGCTAATGCTGCTCCACCTATTCCCATTTTTAAAGGTCCCATGAAATACCAATCAAGAAACACATTTGATAATGCTCCAACAATCTGAGCAAACATTGCAAGTTTCGGTTGTGAATCATTTCTTAACCATGTACACATGGCATAGCTAAACATGAAAGCAGGGCTGAATGCAAAGAAATATTTCATATATTCAACTACCAAATCCATTATATCAGGAGTAGCCCCCAGCATCTTTGCAATAGGACGTATAAATATCAATGCACCTACTGCTATTAATATAGACACTATAGCTAATAGTCTAACGGATATATTAAAAATACCTCTTGCTTCTTTATATTCTCCTTTACCATTTTTACTAGAAATCAGTACACCTGCTCCTACTGATATAAGCATACTTAAAGCTAACAGTATTTCTACAACAGGAACACCAACAGTTACTGCCGCCAATGGTTCTCTTCCAAGCATCCTTGCCACGAAAAGACCATCAACAACAATATATAGGGAATTAAATAGAAGCCCTGCTATTCCAGGTACAATATAGGACAGTAATAACCTAAACATGTTCTTTGATTGATTTTTAACTGCTACTTCATTATTTTTCATACTTTCTCCTCCTCTTAGAATATAAATAAAAAAAATAAATAAAAAAGGTAGACCTGACGCAACCTCAGGCCTACCGATGCGATTCTTTTATCTCTTTATAGATGTATTATTCTCCGGCGAGAATAATACTATGAGATCTATTCATTTTCCTTGTATAATATCAAAGTGGAATTTCTTTGTCAAGCTATTTACAATAATAAATTCTTATTGTCTATTTGTTTGTATTAGTAAATACTATACCATACTTAATTTTTTAATGGCTTCTTTTTCATCAGATAAGAAAAATATATCCTTTCCTTTGTTACATTCATAGATAAAATCCCTCAAGCTCTTACTTGTATATTCAGAAAAATCTCCTACAATAGCCATTTTTACTTGATAAGTAACAAATTTTTGTAGTATTTCACCAGCAATTTTTGTACTTAAATTAAAAAATTCTTCACATATTGCCGATTTGTTCAAAACTATACGATTACAGTTAGTTTTATACTGTATCGTCATCATAAAATCCAATGCTGACTGAACATCTGTTATTAATATATCCTTACTATTTACAACAGCAATGTCAATATTATTTTCTTTTATAGTATTTATTTTCATAACTATCCTCCATCTAAATAAATAATTCTTATACACTATAATATAAATAATTCTTAATTTATATAGATTATATCATATAATTCATCTATTAATCTATCAACATATAAAGTAAAACTTTCAAATCAATATTTATTTGAAGGCATTGTATGTTCCTGTTTAAATTCCAAAGTGAATAATATATTTATTTTTTCTTTTGGCTTGCTCAAATAATTCAATTATCTCATTATACTGTTCTGAAGGCTGACTGTTAAAAACAGATATAAAGTTACCCATAGATTCAGGGGGTATTAGTGTTATACCATAATATGCAAGGTTAGTTTCTGGGTGTTTTAATGTATGCCAATAACAAGGGATACTCTGAAATTCAGCCAACAATGGCTCAATGAAATCATCATCTATTTTAATATGCTTATATTTTTTTGGATCATATTCATCAAACCTTTGGTTCTCTTTAGGAGTAGTTTCCATAATTCCAAATTCATGATTTGCCATTTCATTCTCCTTTTCTAATATAATAGGTTTGCCTTAACCGTAAACCCCAAACATCCAATGGTCATAATTAGTTTTAATTTTCATTTTCAAACTTCCTTTCTTTATTTTGGCTATAAAATGCCCAAAGTAAATAAGTGACCATTAAAATTATATAACCTATGATTAAAATCACAGGAAGTATACGGAAAATAAGAGCAAATGGTAGTTCAAATAAATATGCTTTCCAAAATTCCATGCCACTTTTCTCCCAGAGACCAGGTGTAAGAAAAGCATATCTAGGTTCCATAATCATTCTTATATCAAAATATCCATATAGTATTGCTACAACCAAGTAAGTTAATAGATACCCTATTCCTTGAATACTATTTATCATCTTCTTTTTATAACGATACTGGGAAGACTCTCTATCTGAAAAGATGGATACATCTTTGTCTTCATTTAATAAGGAAATAAAATACTGCTCTCCAGATAAACGGCTTCCCGCTACATGTATCCAACCAGAATCTTGAAAAAGATTGAGATAGTCTTGATAACTATCTTTGTTTTTAAAAATACGATAATCAACTGCATATACTGATGAATTTTGTGTGTTTTTATGAAAAGTATAAAATAACTTTTTTTTCACCAATTTCCAACCTAAATTGGATTGTTCATTTAACCATTTTTCTTCTGCTGAATAACTTGAAAATAACTTAAATTTTTTCATCTTCTTTTCCTCCTGCTTCTAAAGCCTGCTTTGTAACAGTTATCATATGTTCCATACGACTCATATCCATCAACAAAATTTCTTTACCTTTCTCTGTAATTTGATAAACCTTTCTCCTTTTATCCTCAGAAAAAACTGGCTGTATATATTTAAGCTTTAGTAGATTTTCAATAGCACCATACAGTGTTCCCGCTGCCATACGGACCTGTCCATTACTCATGTCTTCAATTTTTTGCATAATCATGTACCCATGCAATGGTTCAAATAATGAAAGTAAAATATAATATACTGTTTCCGTAAGTGGTAAATTTTTATCACGCTTCATAACTAACCTCCTTAATATTTTGATATCGTATACTTAACTGAATTCCTCAATAAAATTAAACTTTAATAGTATTCAGTCTAAATATATAGTATAACTGTATATCGTTATTATATATAGTTCAACTGTATATGTCAAGATTTTTTTTACTATACTTTAATTTCTAATGTAAGCTTATATACAAAAAATTAAAAAGTGTTGCAAACTTGTATCAAGTGCAACACTTTTTTATAAAATTAAAACTCTGATACTATCCATTCCCTTCGCAACTCCCATAGAGCAGCTTGATTTGGCTTTGATAAGTCTATATTATCCTCAAATAAAAAATCCCAGCTTTTTCTTACCTTTTGTTTCAAATGAGGATAAAAATTAGTCATATAAATACTAGCTTCATTTTTAATTCCTTGTTTTTCTAGAGAGTCATTATATTCCGCCCAATCCTTTTCATCTTTCGGTATATAAGCTAAATTTAATATTCTATTCCATTTGAATGGATCAAATAGAATTACATTTTCAATATCAACCTCTATCTCTAAAACTTTACTATCCTCATGGTTTTCAACATATCTTAAATCCGTAAATAGCCATATGGGATATTCTGCCCCCTCTGGCTTAGGTACTATATTTACTGCTTTTCTAATAAACCAATTATAAGGTTCTAAAAAGACATTAGCTACATTTTCATATTTTTTAATTATGAATTCTTTTTTAACATGGTATATCCCTTTTTCTCTAATAGTATCTAAGACTATTTCCCTCTGAGATGTATATAACTTTATCTTTTTATTCAATTGAGACATCTACCCCCATCTTTTAAATTTACCATTTATCCATGTATAATATCTACTACCCATTCCTTTTTTATTTCCCATATAGTTGCTTGTACTAGTGTGCTTTCCTCACCTAACGGTTCAAATAGTCTTTCCCAACTTTTGATTATCTTATTTTTAAGTAATGGATAGAAATTACCTTTATCACCTGTAATTAGAGCAGACTCATCACTTATACCAAATTTTTTTAGCTCTTCATTATGTCTTTCTTCATCCTCTGGATCAATAGGTAAATAAAAATAGTTCACTACATATCCCCATTTATCTACATCAGTATAAATAACATTTTTTCTATCTACTTCTATTTCCAAAATAATAGTATCCTCTGTAGGCTGCAGCATCATATCTGAAGATATAGAAAGCCAAATAGGATATATTACACCTTCTGGTTTAGGCACTACTTTAGCTGCATTTCTTCCATACCATTCATATAGATTTAAGTAATAATCTGATATGGTATCCATCTTTTCTAGAATATACTCCTTCTTAACTCTATAAACTCCATATTTTTCTAACTCTTTAAGAACATTTTTATGCTGTCTTGTCCAAAGTTTTACTTTATCACTAAGATTATATAAATCAGTTGTCATATCTCTACGCCTCCTCTTTTGACTTTCTTATTCTGTATTAATTTATTATGATATGAAAATTATTAGAATATTTTTCTTCTAACTGGAGATTTAACTCCAAATTTTTCAAGATCAGTTATATAAGTCTTTAATTTATTAATATTAAAATGTTTAACTTTGTTAATTTATATAATATCATAACCATGATTGTAATACAATCATGGTTATGATCGCTTGCCACTTACGTTATTCTTAATTATTTCAATTAATGTTTTAAAACTCTTTGTTTGAATTTTATTTTTATGGAATACAATATGATTTACATTAATTAATTCAAAATCATTTACCTTTATTTCAAAGATTCCACCACTTTCGATTTCTCTTTCTATTAGAATTTTAGGCAGCACACTTATTCCTAAATTTTGTTTTACCGCATAAATAAGGGCTTGTGAATTTATACTTATCCATTCTGGATTTGCTTTTAAATTATGTAATAACAATGCACTATCAAAAACATCACGGATTGCACTGCCTTTTTCTCTAAGTAATAATCTTTCTTGGATTAACTTATTGATATTTATAGGTTCATCTAAAGCTAATTTATGTTTGGGAGAACATATTATTGCTAATTCATATGACGAAAATGGAATTTTTATTAATTCTTCATTATAAATAACACCTTCAATTAAACCTAAATCAATCTCATTATTACATAACATCTCTTCAATTTTTCCAGCATTTCCAACTATAACTTTTGTTGGAGTATTCCTATAAATTTTTTCAAATTTTACTATTGCTTCAGGTAAAATAAAGTTGGCTATAGTTATACTTGATCCAATTTTAATAGTTGCATTATCTTCTAACTCTTTAATATTTTGTTCTAAGTCATCATATAAATCTAACAATTTTATTACCTTTGTTAAGAATAATTTACCTGTTTCATTTAAATAAATCTTCCTTGAAATTCTATCAAATAAATGAACCCCTAAATAGCTTTCTAATTCACTAATTGCACTAGAAACTGCTGGTTGTGTCATAAATAATTTTTCTGCTGCCTTTGTGATACTTTCTTCCTCACACACTATTTTAAAAATACGTAAATGTCTTATTTTCATATTTAACCCCTTATTCATTATCATTTAGTTATGTATTATATAAAATAATACTATTATACTTATACTGATTCAAGGTATATAATAAACAATGTTGAAAATAAATGTATTGGAGGGTTCACTATTATGAAGATAAAAAAATTGAAGTTATATCTTTCACTTTTTAGAATCACATTTTCTATTAGTGCTTTTACTTTTGGAGGAGGATATGTAGTTATTCCTATGATGCGTAAGTATTTTGTTAATGGCCTAGAGTTAATTAGTGAGCAGGAACTACTAGATATGGCTGCAATTGCACAATCAACTCCAGGTGCTATTGCAGTTAATATTGCTGTATTAGTGGGTTATCGAATCTCTGGAATTATAGGTGCAATTATTTCTTGTATTGGAACAGTCTTACCTCCCTTGTTAATATTATCAGTTATATCCTCATTCTATAAATCTTTTAGGGATAATAGGGTTATTTCTGCAATCTTAAAAGGTATGGAGGCAGGAGTTGCTGCTACAATTGTAGATTTAGTAATTGATATGGGTCAGGGAATTTTAAAAGAAAAAAATTTGCTGTTAACTTTAATGGCTCCCATTGCATTTTTAGCTAGTTTTATTTTTAATATCAATGTATTAGTTATTATTATTTTCTGTTCTATTTTGTGTTTTATCCAAACTTATATAAAAAGCAGACAAGGAGGAATCCAAGATGAATAAAACTATTTTTACATTATTTATTACATTTTTACAAATTGGATCATTCAGTATAGGTGGTGGATATGCTATTATACCATTGATACAGGAACAGTTAGTAAATTATCATAGTTGGATTACGCTTCAAGAATATACAGATATTATCACAATCTCCCAAATGACACCTGGACCTTTAGTTGTGAATACTGCTTCTTTTGTAGGAATACGTATAGCTGGAATATCTGGGGCCATATTGGCTACCTTAGGAAGTATTATATCTGGATTCATTATTTCTATCTTTTTATATAAGTTTTTTAAAAAACATAAAGAAATAGATAGTATTTCCAATATATTAAAAGGATTACGTTCTAGTTCTGTGGGACTAATTGCTTCTGCTGCATCAACTATTGTTTTAATTGCTTTTCTCGGGACTTCATCTTACAATATTAAAGATATTAGCATAAATATTACTGCTATAATTATATTTATTATTTCTTTATTTTTATTGAGAAAGTACAAACTAAATCCTATACTGATTTTGGTTTTAACGGGTTTTGTAGGTTTGCTTTTTTATTAACCATTAGTCTAAGGAAATTTATTTGCATAAGCCACATTTATTATAAATATCTAGAATTACAGATTCCTTTCCTTTAATATACAAATCTATATCTTCTGGATATTTCAAAGCCATCTCTTTTTTTATTGAACCATATCTATCTCTATCCTCTTTATGCTGTCTTAAATAATTTCTAAATGTTATATGACGATACAATTCTTTATTGTCTTTATTACATACATATAAATGGTGTACCATTAAATGTGGTTTATTTTTATAATCAAATGCTTCTCTACCAGATATACCTAGATCTCCTTCATATATATATCCAATAGATTCTAATGCCTTTTTTACTTCTTCAAAATTTTTGTCAATCACAATGTCTATATCGATAATTGGTTTTGCAGCTAATCCTTCAATAGATGTGCTCCCCACATGCTCAATTGAATTTATTTTTTCAGCCAAAACTGTTAATAATTCGTTTTTTATACGTTCAAATTCATTTTTCCATTCTGGATTATAATCTTCTACTACTACATATTTTGTTTTCATTACATTCTCCTTTACAATTTACTATTTATAGAAAAGTTTATTCTAATATTTCAACCAATATCAAGGTAACGTAATCATCTCGATTGTTTGTACCAATCTCAAAAATAAGATATTCTTCATAAGCATGTTTTCCTAGCTTAATCTGATGTTTTTCAGCATATTCAATAATCTTGTTATACATTTCACTAATATTTTGATAACTTCCCTTATAATAAACCTGAAGATACCAACCTTCTCTCCGTATTAAAGTAGTATCTTTGTCATGGATATTTTCACCTTTAGTATATAAATAAGAAAAGCTATTAAATCTTTTCTCAAGAATATTATCAATAGTAAGAACTCCCCCTAGAAAATCAATCATACTAGCATTACTACTTTCACGAAAAGCAATTATGGAAGAAATAAAATCAGGATAAGAATCATCCATCCCATTATCCATCAATGAACTTCGTAGAGCATATACTTCTTTATGGTAAGCTAATTCAATTTTATTATATTCTAAATTTAAGGCTTCTTCTGTTAAATCTTTTAAGGCATCAATTTCATGTTTAATTTGCTCTAGCCTAACAAGTTCTTCCACAACTTCTTTTGATTTTTGATCTAATAAAGATATTAAAGCATTTGGATTTCGCCTATCCATAAATTCTTTAATTTCCTTCAAAGGCATACCCAATCTTTTTAAAGCTGTAATAATAGAAAAGGTATCATATTGACGAAATGAGTAATATCGATAACCATTTTCTTTAATAATTTCAGGTTGAAATAATCCTATTTGGTCATAATGAAATAAAATATGTTTTGGAATACCACAAAGTTTAGCAAATTCACCTGTGGTTAAATATTCGTTTTTACTACTAGACATGATCACCCTCCAAAAATCTCATAATATTTTATGAGTTATTTTCCTTGGCTATAATATAACCTTATAGTTTATAATAATTCAAGTATTCCCTAAAATCAAGAAATCTTATATATATAGGGATCCAACTCAATACATTAAAATAATCAGTGAATAAAGTAAATTTCTTTCCACAAACTAATTCTATAGTAATTAACAAAGGAGAATTAGCATGGGAAGAAAAGCCGTAGAAGTTAAAACTTTACATGGATACACAATAGAGCAATTAAAAGATATTAGAGAAAAAACTGATGATAATTTTAAAAAAGAAATTATACTTGCAATTATGATGCGTTATCAAGGTATTAAGTCCGAAACAATAGAAAATATATTAGGTAAGTCTAGACCTACAATCCTTAAATATATTCATAAATGGAATGAGTATGGCCTTGAGGCTACTGAAGACCATAGAGGAGGATCTATAGGGACATTTACTGATGAAATGAAAGATGATTTATTAAGAACTTTAGTAGAGACTAAGCCTATAGACCATGGCTTTAATTCATATTCATGGACTTGCAATCTATTAGCAGATTATATTAAAAACAAATATGACATTCAGTACTCTGGAGAGTGGATAAGACGAATAATTAAAGCTGAAAATTTCACATATAAAAAAGCACAGCGAAAGTCCTCTTTAGCTAAAGAATCAGAACAATTAGCTTTTAAAAAAAATGAAACAACTACTGAATACTGTAGAAAATTCTTCTGAAATAGCAATGTATGCACTCGATGAAACATATGTGAGAAATGAACCTAATAACTACAGGAGTTGGAGCCCTAAAGGGAAACCCCTTGCACTAGAATCTAATGGCTCACATAAAGGAGTTAATGTTATAGGAGCCACAGAAATACTAAGTACATTTGAAACTTATGCTGATGTTTATTCTCACAAAAAATCTATAACATCTAGTGAAGTACAAAAGCTATTAGAGCGATTATTAGAAGAAAATCCTACCAAAAAAGTTTATGTTATTCTTGATAATGCCAAGTCTCATAAATCAGTAGGTATACAGGCATTTTCAAAGAGCAATGCTGAGCGAATTGAGCTAATATATCTTCCGCCATATTCTCCAGAATTAAATCCTCAAGAAAATGTATGGTCAAGAGTTAAAAATATAATTCATCAAACAGTAGCCAGATGTTCTGAAGATGAATTATTTAATGATTTTTCATCAGTTTACCAAAAACTTAATTCTCTAAAATATAAAATGAAATCTATTGTACATGCAGAAAGTTTTTATAAATAGTTAAACTTTGAAGTTGGATGCCTATAGATAAACAAGCTCAAAAATAAAACAATTTATAATAATATCTAGCATTAACAAGAGATTTAATTTCAAACTATTTTAATAAGATCCTTAATTTACACTTCTATTGAAAAATAATCATCTCAAAATCTTAAATATTCATCTTTTATCTAATATTAGACTATAGTTACAGATAATTGTGTCGATAAATAATCTAAGTGAAATGTCAATCTATTATTAAAAATTATTTTGAATTATAAATATAAGACTGTCTCTTATATTTATAATCACAGAAAACAGAGGTGAATTATGCAAGATATATTTCGTTTTAAAGTAAACTTAGGTGGAATGATTGATATATTAGGAAATCATTTGTATAGTAGTCAAGATGTATTTATTCGAGAACTACTTCAAAATAGTGTAGATGCTATAAATGCAAGAAGACTAATAGAAAAAAATTGGACTGAAGGAAAGGTATGTATCAGCTTAGTGCAAAGTGAAGATACAAATACTATTGTATTTGAAGATAACGGAGCAGGGCTTACTGAAGCTGAGATACATAAGTTTCTTTCCATAATAGGAGAATCCTCCAAGAAGGATATACTGGAAGGTATAGTAGATGCAAATTATATAGGCCACTTTGGAATAGGTCTATTATCTTGTTTTATGGTATCTGATGAAATAGATGTTATAACTAGGTCTATAAAGGATAATATTTCATATCATTGGAAAGGAAAACCAGATGGAACTTATACTTTAAATAAGTTAGAAACCAGTATAGCAGTTGGAACTTCAATTTACCTTAAATGTAAGAAAGGAAATGAAAAATATTTCACGAAAGATAAACTTATTAGTTTACTAAAATATTATGGGCTTCTTTTACCAGTACCTATCTATTTAAATGTAGACGGTAAAGATATAAAGTTAAATATCGAAATCTCCCCTTGGGATGATATGACCTTATCACCTCAAGAAATATTAGAATTCGGAGAAGATATATTTTCAGAAGAATTTTTGGATTATATTCCAATACACTCTAAAACTGGAGGAATTAATGGATTTGCCTATATTATACCTCGTAAAGTAGTGAGTAGTGAGAATAGAACACATCGAATATATTTGAAAAACATGTTACTTACAGAAAAAGGTCAAGATCTACTTCCAAATTGGGCATTTTTTGTTAAATGTACCTTAAATGCAAATGAATTAACTCCTACAGCTTCTAGAGAAAGCTTTTGTGAAGATGAAACTTTAGATAAAACCAGAGAAGAATTAGGAGAATGTATAATTAACTATTTATCGAGATTATCTAAAATAGCACCTAAAAAACTTTCTTATATTATAGATATACATAGTTTAGCTATTAAATCATTAGCGGTAGAGGAGGATAAGGTGTATAAAGCATTTATAGACTACTTAACCTTTCCTACGTCTCAAGGAAATAAAACGGGCTATGAACTGAGAACATCCTCTGAAAAGATAATATATACTTATTCTGTTGACGAATTCAGGCAGATGTCTAGTATATTTGCAGCACAAAATAAATTACTTGTAAATGCAGGTTATATATATGATAAGGAGCTTCTAGAAAAGCTGCCTATTCTATTTAATGATGTATCTGTAGAACTTATAATAGGTATGGATTTATATGAAATTATGGAAGATATAACTTTTGAAGAACAAGAGAGATCATATATGCTTTTAAAGATTGCAAATATTACTCTTAATGAATTTAAATGTGAAGTTGATATAAAAAAATTCAGTCCACAGGAATTGCCGGTTTTATACACAATAAATGAAGATGCTATGACATACAGAAATATATTAAAAGACAAGGAAGATATAGACAACAGCTTTGTAAGCATATTAGATGGATTTGCAAAAGAAATGGAAAACAACTCTTATGCAAAACTATATTTTAATATAAATAATCCTTTAGTAAATAAACTTATATCTTTAGAAGATAAATTAGCTCTTAGTAACTGTATAAAATTAATATATGTACAAGCCCTTTTAATAGGACACTTTCCTCTTAGAAATAATGAAATGAAAACTTTAAATAATGGTATAGAATCTTTGATAGAATGGGGACTTAGTAAATGAGTGAAAGGTTAGATAGATTAATAGATATGATGAATAAGTCACCAAAATATTCTAAAGAAAGGCTTTTAATTTGTGAAGAATTAGTAAAAGTAGCAGATTCAGAAAATAATATGTTATATTCCTTTGAAGGAAGAAAAGAAATCATACGTATAGATAAGTTTACTGGTGATGGATTTAAAGGTATATTAACATTTCCTAAGCTCTTATGGGCAGGAGATGAATATCTTAAAAAATCAAATAAACAGAGAAAATATGTACAATTTTATATAGTATGGGTACTAGAGAGTATGATGTATACATGTGATGATTACTATCAAATTGAGTATGAAAAATTAAATGAAATAATAGAGGAGTACAAAGTAAGGTGTATAGAATATGGGTATTCATTGAGAGTATATTATAAATATATGACCCTTACTTACATGGATTTAGAAGATGTAGAAAAAGTAAAAGAGTCATTTGAAAAATTCAAGTCCTGTCCTCGAGATGAGATTAGTGACTGTGAAGTTTGCGAATTAAGGTTTGAAGTGGAATATGAACTGTTTTTAAATAAATATGAGAAGGCATTGGAGTTAGCTGATCCCATATTTAAAGGTCAAAAAAAATGCACTACAGCTCTTCCCCTTACCTACGAACATTTTCTTGAATATTATATAAATAATAATATGTTGGAAGAGGCAAAAGAGTATAGGGAAAAGATGTATAGACTTATAAGTAAGGATGAGATTTATCTTAGTAATATGAGAATTCAATTTATATATTTTGCAATAACCGAACCTAAAAAGGGAGTGAAAATTTTTACTAAACATTTGAAATGGGCATTATCATCAAATAATGCAGACGATAATTTCAACTTCTATATAGGGGCATGGATGTTATGGGAAAGTTTTAAATTCAAGGAAAAAAGAGAGCAATGTAAACTTATATTACCGGAAGATACTCCATTTTATAAAGAAAGCGGTATCTATCTAGTTGATGATATTATCAATTATTGTAAAGATCAAGCACTAAGTATCGGAGAAAAGTTTGATACACGTAATAGAAATACTTTTTATATGAATTTTATTAATAAAATGAAAAAATTAGTATTTTAATATATAGGTAACCTGAATATTCAATAAAAAACTAATTTCTTTATATTTATAAAGAAATTAGTTTTTTATCTTTTATTTTACTCTTGCTCAAATATTCATTTTTATTATTGGACATCATAACCTCCTTAAAATCATTATTATTTTTATGAATTTATCTTGACTATAATACAACCTTATAGTTTATAATAATTCAAGTGTTCCTTAAAATCAAGAAATCTTAAAATATATTATTAAAACAATGTTATTAAATGGAGGTTATTATGAAGTTAATATTAAAGTATCTTAAAAAATATCCCAAATTAATTCTATTAAATATCTTGGGAATATTTAGCTTTGTTGCAGTTCAATTAGGCATTCCTACAATAATGGGAGCAATGATTGACAAAGGTATTGGTAACAGTGATATCGATTATGTTAAGAAAATGGGAATGGTCATGCTACTTGTAAGTATTATAGGTGGTGCAGGAACGATTTTGATTTCTTATGCTTCTTCAAGAATTTCAACATATATGATTCGTGATATTAGAAATGATGTTTTTGCACAATCACAGAAATTCTCTCATACAGAATATAATAAATTTGGTGTGTCATCAATGATTACACGTACAACTAGTGACGCATTTCAATTGATGTTATTCTCGAACTTGCTTTTTAGAACAGCATTATTAGCACCAATTATGATTTTCATAAGTGTATTTATGACAATGAAAACAAGTTTAAGCCTATCTTTAATTATTGGGGCAAGTTTTCCATTTATTATTCTAGGTGTAATTATAGTTGCTAAAGTAACTAATCCCATTTCTGATAGACAACAAAGAGGAATGGATCGTTTAAATAGGATTTCAAGAGAAAATTTAATGGGAACTAGGGTTATTAGAGCTTTTAGAAAAAGTAAATATGAGACAGAACGCTTTGCAGCAGTAAATGAAAGATATGCCTCTAGTTCAAAAAATTTATTTAAAATAATTTCCTTTACGCAACCAGCATTTTTCTTTTTATTACATTTATCTATGATGGCAGTGTTCTGGGTTTCTACCATTATGATTGATAAAGGAACTCTACAAGTTGGTCAATTGGTTGCATTTTTAGACTATCAGTTTCATGCCTTGTTCTCTGTTATGCTATTTTCCATGGTATTTATAATGTATCCTAGAGCCAGAGTTTCTGCAAATCGTATTCAGGAACTATTAAGTGAAGAACCAACTATAACAAATTCTAATAATGGAGCAAGAGATTTAAATGGCAAAATAAAATTAGAATTTGACCATGTTACATTTCAATATCCTAATGGTGAGCTTCCTATATTAAAAGATATATCATTTACAGCAAATCAAGGTGAAACAATTGCTTTTATAGGTAGTACTGGAAGTGGTAAAAGTACATTGATTAATTTAATTCCAAGATTTTACGATGTTACAAAGGGAACAATAAAAATAAATGATATGGATATTAGAGATTACGATATAGACGTACTTCGTAAAAATATTGGATTTATTCCACAAAAAGCGTTTTTATTTCGTGGAACTATAGAGGATAATTTAAAATTTGGTAATCCAAATGCAACAATAGAAGAAATGAACCATGCTATTGAAATAGCTCAAGCAAAGGATTTTATAGAAAATAAGCCAGATAAATTACAAGAGCATATTAGTGAAGGTGCTAAAAACTTTTCTGGTGGACAAAAGCAAAGAATCTCCATAGCAAGAGCAATTATTAGAAAGCCAGAAATTTATATTTTTGATGATAGCTTTTCAGCACTTGATTATAAAACAGATGCTACATTGCGTAAAGCCTTACGGGAAGAAACAAGAGAATCTATTGTATTAATAGTGGCACAAAGAATTGGTACAATAATGAATGCCGATAAGATAATTGTTCTAAATGAAGGTGAAATAGTCGGAATAGGAACTCATAAAGAATTATTGAAAACATGTAATGTATATTATGAAATTGCAGAATCACAGTTAAGAAAGGAGGAATTAGAGCAATGAAAAAATTATACCCTTATATGAAACCCTATTTGAAATTTTTTATAGCTTCAATTCTTCTCTTAGTTATATATTCAGGCTTTCTAGCAGCAGCACCAATGGTAGAAGGATTGATTACAACTAGATTAAAGGATGATGTTGCTAATATTGCTAATAATATTCCTGGAGCAGCCATTAGTTTTTCCTATATCCTTAAGATTTTAAAAATATTATTTGCTATCTATATAGGAAATATAACTTGTGGATTTTTATCTCAATATTTTTTAACTGATGGTATTCAAAATACTATGCGTGATTTAAGAAATGAAGTTCAAAAGAAGATTACAAAACTTCCAATTAGTTATTTTGATAATCGTACAGTTGGAGATATTTTAAGTATTATATCTAATGATATAGATACAATATCAAATGCCTTACAGCAATCTTTATCTAGAATATTAAGTTCGGTTTTATCCATAACTTTAGCTGTTTCCTTAATGTTTTACATTAATCCTACTATGGCTATAATAGCTATTTTAATTGTTCCATGTAGTATCTTTATAATGAGATTCATTGTAAAACGTTCTAATGTTATGTTTGAGAATCAGCAAAATGCCTTAGGAACTTTAAATGGATATATTCAAGAAAGATATACAGGTTTAACAGAGATTAAATTATATGGGAAACAAGCAGAATCTATTGAGGAATTTAAAAAAATTAATAATAATCTAGCCGAAAATGGATTTAAGGCACAATTTGTATCAGGGCTTATGTCACCATTAATATCCTTAGTTACTTATATTGCAATGGTATCAGTTATTTTTGTAGGAGTAACTTTTGTAATTTCTGGTGCAATAACTGTGGGACAGCTTCAAGCATTTATACGTTATATGTGGCAGTTAAACGAACCACTGGAACAAGTAACTCAACTATCATCAGCTATTCAGTCTGCCATTGCTGCCTCAAGAAGGGTCTTCGATTTTCTTGAAGCAGAAGAAGAAATACCAGAGTTAGTTAAACCTCTTAAAATTAAAGATTTAAAAGGAAATGTTACTTTTGAAGATGTATCTTTTGGTTATACGAAAGATAATATATTAATTAAGGATTTGAATTTAGATGTTAAAAGTGGTCAAATGGTAGCAGTTGTAGGGCCTACAGGTGCTGGGAAAACAACACTGATTAACCTTTTAATGCGTTTCTATGATGTAAATAGTGGTGCTATTAAAGTAGATGGTGTAAACATAAAAGATATGAGCAGAGATGAACTTCGTTCTATTTTTGGTATGGTTTTACAAGATACATGGTTGTTTAATGGAAGTATTGCTGATAATATCAAGTATGGTAATGAAAATGCAACTAGGGAAGATATTATAAATGCTGCTAAAATGGCAAATGTACATCACTTTATTAAGACACAGCCAGATGGCTATGATATGATATTAAATGAGGAATCTTCCAATATATCTGCTGGAGAGAAACAATTATTAACTATAGCAAGAGCGTTCTTGGCAGATCCATCTATTTTAATCCTTGATGAAGCAACAAGTTCGGTAGATACAAGACTTGAGTCAATGCTACAAACTGCCATGAAGAATATTATGAAAGGCAGAACAAGCTTTGTTATTGCTCACCGTCTATCTACAATTAGAAATGCAGATTTAATCCTTGTTATGAATAATGGAGCTATTGTTGAACAGGGTACTCATGATGAATTAATGATAAAGAAAGGTTTTTATGAAAGTTTGTATATGAGTCAATTTCAGAAACTACCATAAAATAGATCTTATCTTACTATAAACAATAACTAAAAGGGTCAAAATAGTGTTTGTCACTGATTTTGCCCCTTAATTTATACTAAACTACTAAAATAAAACCTAATCTTTTCTGTCTATCTTAAATTGTTTTAATTAAGTTCCCACCTTAGTTTTTTAAAAATAATAACAAAGGTGTTATAGTATTTTTCTCTGTAAAATCTACTTTTTTTCCATAAGTAGACAAAAGTTCTTTATCATCGTCTGATAACTCATTAGAATCTTTCCTAGAAATTACAGTCTTTAGCATTGCCATCATGGATTTATGTATTATTCCTAATTTCTTATAATCAATACTACCACGTAGATGAAAAAATTTTATATTTTCCCGCATTTCCTGTGAAAACCACTTTTCTGTAATTGGAATAAAAACTTCTTCTCTATCAGTTGAGGCTAATCCTACAGTAAAAACTATTATTTCCTTATCTTTTAGTACCTCAAAATTTTTAGTTATGATAGAAATTCCAGCAATTCCACTTGCATATAATCCACCACCATAAATAATAGTATCATATGTCCTTAATTTATTAATATCTATTTCTGAACACTCAAATAAATCTCCTTTAGTTTCTTCTGCTATCCATTGAGCATATTTTTTAGTACTGCCATATTTAGATTTATATACTATAGCTATATTGTTCATATACTATCATCTCCTATTCCCCTCAAAATCAAGATAATTTCTCTTCAATATTTTGGATACTATCCATCAACCTAAATAATATTTCATCAAGTTCTTTAATCTCTCTGTCTTTTAACACTCTAAAAAAATCTTCAATAAATTTATGATCTTTATCTTGGCGTACTCTTACATATTCCTCCATCTTCTTTGTAGGAAATATTCGTATCGCTCGATTATCCAATTGATCTTTCTCAATAGTTAAAAAACCCTTTTCTTGAAGTCTTATGGCCAATTGTTTTGAATTCTGGTGAGATGTTCCCATTTGTTTAGCCAATTGACTAAGTGTGGGAGGGCTTTCGAAAAAAGTTGTTAATGTCAGCATAAAGAACCATTGCTTAGTAGTAAGTTCACCAAGGAAACTATTTCCAATGGTCTCCAGCTTATTGGATAATAAAAATATCATTCCAAAAATACGATACCTTTTATCAATATCATATAATTTTTCTAATTCTTTCATACTAACCTCCATAGAATAAAATAAAGGTAATATATTACCTTTATTTTATTCTATATTAGTTTGATAATCATGTCAAGTTAAATTATGGAACTAGAATATTTCACAAGCTACCCTATTTAATACTAATAATATTTTTATCATATTGATGTATCTAACAATTATTTAAAATTTTATTTATATAAAGCTAATTTTCTATCTGTATCTATCTACTGCGATATAATTTATCTATTTTATCTTGCTCTTTCATTAGCTTTGAATATGAGTTATTGACCAATTTTTTCTTTTCATCTGATACACCTATTACGAAATATTGGAACACCTTTAACCATTGTTCATAACTTAAACAAGTTGGACTATCTGTCATTTTAAAACCTATATCATTGGATAGCCGTTTAATCTGTTTATAAGAAAATATATGTTTACATCTAAGTTTCATATCTTTACCTGTATTACTAAAGATGTATGCAATAAAATCAGAGTATAAGTTTCCTTTATCCTTTCTTATTAGTCTATTCTCTCTTTTTTTAATTTGTAAAAATACACTATCGACACTAGTAACTGGATTGAAATCTGTTCTCTTAAGATTCCTTATAATTTCAAAATCAAAATATGGTTTAAGAAGTAAAGAACGCATACTTTCTCCATCATAAGGTTTACCAGCATATTTTTCTGCTGCTTCCTTTTGAAGTATAATATATATATCATCAGGAGGATTGTCAGCAAATATTAATTTTGATAAAATAGCTGAAGTAATATTGTAAGGAATATTAGAAAAAATCTTATATCTATATTCTTTCGGCAACTCAAATTCTAAGAAGTCTCCATGAATTATTTCCACATTTTTTATATCATAGAACTTATCCTTTAGACTTTTATATAAGTTGAAATCATATTCTATAACATATACTTTCTTACACTTTTTTACTAATTGTTCGGTGATAATACCTCTACCTCCTCCAATCTCTATAACAATATCATCTTTACATATATTGCTTTGACCTATTAAATCGGACACTAGTTTTTTGCTGTATAAAAAATTTTGTGAGTACTGTAATTTTATCTGATTATCTTTATTTAACATTAAATCCACCACCTTAAAAATATTTGATGTGGATTCATGTATATTGAATAATCCATGACAACAAAAAAAGCTATAAATGAATAAACTATCCATCTATAGCTCTATAAATTCAACAATATTTTTTTATACAAAATTTATATCAAATAATAAATTTACTTGATAAATTATAATCTTTTAGCTGTTATAAAAAAGCTCAAAAAATATCCTATTTTAAGGATATAATAAATTAAAATATAGTTAGCTGCATGGGTTTTTCACTATTAGAATCCACTAATACAAGGTATGATAAATAAAACCTAATTTTTAGGCAGATTACCTTATATTAATTTTATTTAGTTGTATTTATTTAACAACTAAATTACGAATTCTTATTGAAGCTATACCCATCTTGCAACTCTCCTTTCTATTAATTAAAAGCATTATAGCATAGTTATATATATTTAACAAGTATTAATAGCAACTATTCTAAAATAAAACGTTTATATGCAATGTTTTTTCCTGTATTTGTTTTGAAGTTTTCATCAATACATTTCTTTATTTCATTCTGTTCTTTCTGTATATCCATAACTGTTAAATTTTCCAATAAATCTGCTTCCCATTGTATTTGAAAATCAATCCCATTAATTTTAGAAGGGGTATGATGATTAGCAATTATAAATAGTATCCTGTCAATGTTTTTGTCATAGCCTACTTTTTCTAATATTTTTTGTGCTACTGCTGGCCCTTCTTTTTCTTGATATTCGCCATCAATTGAACTATACTTTTTTTGAGCTTCAACTGCACCAATATCATGCAATATAGCCACAATTGTAATTATTTCCTTTTCTTCTCCTTCTACATTCTCACCCTTCATTATTTCTTCTGCGTTTTCCAATACCTTAAGAGTATGATCTATCCCAAAAGGTATTTCTGTAAATACTTCTTTCATTTCTTTAATTATCTTTTCTTCGTACATAAGAACCTCCATATTTTTCGCCGTATATTATCCTACTTATATTCATAGCCCTGTTATCACTTAAACTATCATATATTATCAAATTTTATCGACTTTCTACTTATTTTTGTCTCCATGCTATAATCCTACTTTTGATATAACATTTCAATATGCTCTATTCCATCCTCTAGATATATATCAGATGTTGACTTAAATCCAAAACTCTCATAAAATTTTTGCAGATATGCCTGTGCAGAAATCTTAATTTCTTTTTCTTCCAAAGTATCTATAATAAAATCTATTGCTTTTTGTACTATTTCTTTCGACAGTCCTTTTTTTCTATAGGGATTTTTTGTCAGTACCCTACCAATTGATGTTTCTGGATATGATATACCCTTTGGAAGAACCCTTAAATATGCTATTATTTCACTATTATCCTCTAAAAACACATGAAAAGATACCTCATCTTTTGAATCTAAATCTTGATATATACAATTCTGTTCTACAACAAAAACTTCTACTCTTACTTTTAATATTTCATACAATTCTTTAGTTGTTAATTCACTAAACTTTTTTATTTTATAATTCATTTTTCTTAAATTTCCTCCATAAATTCCTGTTTATTTTTCCCCAAATCAATATATGCTATTAAATCCATTGTAACAAATATTAATAACAAAAAGCAAATTAATGATATTTAATCCATTAATTTGCCTTTTTAGAATTTATGATTGCCAATCAGCTGGATAGGTTATATAGATAAAACTTGCCTTTCCTTCAACTGAAAACTGAATACTTGAACCCCTTGGAATCAAAATCAATTCTCCTGCATTGGCAGTTATATGCCGTCCATCTATGATAATAGTCAGAGTTCCTTCAATAATATAATCTATTTCATCATATCCTAAAGTCCAGTCGAAGGTAGTATCCTCCATTACCATTAGGCCACAACCCAATCTAGGGCTTTCAGTAAGTGATACTAAATCCTTTGTATACACTTTATGGTTAGGGTTCCCTGTGTCCAGTCGATCTTCTTCACTTACAGAAAACAACGGCAACGAGATTGCCATTACGCCACTAGGATCAACATGTCTCTTTGAAGAATCATTTAACTTATTACTGTATTCTTCCATTATGATACTACGAACTAAATTTTCAATTTCTGATCTGTCTATATTCAATATCTTGCCTCCATCCCTACTTAAATCTCTATAGTATTAGCTTTATTCAATCCTAAAGACACGCTTAGATAGAAATATAGCAACAAAAATGGCAGAAATACCACCGACTAACTTACCAATAATCATTGGAACAATCAATTCTGGTGCAACACCAGCTGTAAATCCTAAATGGTCACCAAATGTAAAAGATGCTGAAACTGCAAAAGCAATATTAATTACCTTTCCACGTTTATCCATGCTCTTTACTGTTTGGAACATGGCGATGTTATTGGCAAGAGATGCAATTAGACCTGCTGCAGCAACATCATTCATTCCTAACAATTGCCCTAGTTTCAGCAATGGTTTCTTAAATAGTTTTGTAATCAAGAATACCAATCCATAAGCACCAGCTAAAGTAATGGCAATACTACCAACTGTTTGGAATCCAACTTCAAGTGTATCTTGATTTTCAAATATCTTAATACCTAATAGCAAATCTAATCCGCCGATTGCTAACCCAATGGCTGCAACAGCTACTATAATTTTCCCAAATATATTGAACCCTTTAATCATTCCTTCAGGGATTTTAAATAGCCCAATTGAAATTAAAATCGCTACAGCTATTATAGGTATTAAATTCATAAAGACTTTAACTATTGGCATACCCATTACAATTCCCGCAACTAATGCTCCGATTGGAATAGTTACAATACCACATAATACTCCTTGTGCCAGATATTTTGTATCTTCCTTACTGATAATACCTAATCCCACTGGGATTGTAAATACAAGGGTGGCTCCCATCATTGCTCCTAAAATACCACCTGAGAAAAGTGTAATTAGCGGGTCAGTAGTCATCTGTTGTGCTAAGAAAAACCCGCCCATATCATTTGCTAGTAAAGTTCCTGCAAACATTGCTGGATCTGCTCCTAACAATTTATATAATGGAACCACTATAGGACTCAACCAATCTGATAACTTGGGTGCTATAACAATTATACCCGCCATTGAAAGTGCTAAAGAACCCATTGCTAGTATTCCTTCCTCAAATTGTTGACCTAAACCAGTTTTAT
The DNA here is from genome assembly GCF_018917845.1 of Tissierella pigra. Classification (NCBI taxonomy): domain Bacteria; kingdom Bacillati; phylum Bacillota; class Tissierellia; order Tissierellales; family Tissierellaceae; genus Tissierella; species Tissierella pigra. The sequence goes on along the minus strand of NZ_JAHLPJ010000001.1, from coordinate 1,534,672 downwards.
TACCCAGTGAACGGTCAATTGCACCTATGACCATTATAATTGCCATAATCCAAATTATTATTTCATTTATACCCATTTATTTCACTCCATTCTATTTATAAATAGCAACTTTCATCATTACTCTGGATAGTCCACTGTATCTATAATACCGACAATAACCATATCAACAGGAATACTTTTACCATCAAAAGACAGACGACCAGAGCTACCAGTCGTAATCAGTACAGATTCTCCGATTCCAGCACCTACCCGATCAACTGCAACGACTAGAGCAGGATCCACCTCATGTTTGTTTAGTTGTTTTTCAATGAGCAGAAACTTTGAACCATTTAATTTTTCATCCTTACGAGTAGCCCATAAGCTACCAACAACTTTCCCAATGAACATAGTATGCTCCTTTCTATACTATTTGAACACCTAAATCACGCATATAATCTCTAGCCAATGCTGTAATAATGATGTTCTTATCTGTTTCAAAGATATCTCCTGCCTGTAAGTTCAATTTTCGTACTTTTGCTATGGTAAGAAGTTCCTTCTTATCACTTTTATGAATTACATCTTTTACCTCCTTATTTATAGTTTGATCTCTTTCTTCAAAATTCTTTAATGGAAATATAGAAGCACCATACCTTACCAATTGGTTTTTATAATTCACAAGAACCTGTAGCAGTGCTCGTGGAGCCACATGTTGACTTGTTTGAATCTCCATGCCTTCTTCTAAAAAAATAACATCCTTCTTATTCAATAACCGTTTCCAAATAGTTACTTCATCTTCTGTTTGAGGAAGTCCCAGTGCTATACGATTCATACTTAAAATAGACAGTTCAGTAACAATTACTATATCTGGATTAAATTTATCTTTAACTGGTACTATTTCATAACCTCTTCTTTCGTAGTAAGTTCGAATACTTAAATATTCTTTCCCTAAAAATGTAACTGTCCCTCTGGATTCTTCCTTCTGTAAACGTTGAATAATAATATCTGTGATTTTTTGAACTAGTATTTCAACATTATCCATATATGTCACCTCTTAACAATACGTCCTCGTACGCCTTTCTTATAACCACAGGCATTTGCTTCATCGTAATCGATGTGCATATAAGTCTCAAACTTGGGACTTACTCTCACTATAACGTCATCAAATATAAGTGGTCTTTCACTAAACACCTGAACGGATACCCTTTCTTGATCTTTGACACCTAGCCTTTGGGCATCTATATCTTTTACATGAACATGGCGTTTTGCCACTATGACACCTCTATCTAAGACAAAAGACTTAGAACCATTCATCAAAATAATTCCTGGGGTATTTTCAATATTTCCACTTAATTGAACTGGAGCATTTACACCTAGTAGACGTGCATCTGTTAATGAAACTTCCACTTGACAGTTTTTTCGCTCTGGTCCAAGAATTATAACATTGTGAATAGTATCTTTAGGTCCTTTAATACTCACTCGTTCTTCTGATGCAAATTCTCCTGGCTGTGATAGGTATTTGGATGGATGTAATTCATAACCCTCTCCAAATAGGGAATCTATTGCCTCTCTATTTAGATGGATATGTCTTCCACTTGCTTCAATTTCAAAAGTTTGGTCCATTACTTCGTATATACGAGAGACAACTATATCCACGATTGTATCAATATTGTTTTTAGTCATATTCTCACCTCTATTCCACTGAATTTTCTTTTGACTGTACCATTAAAACCCAACAATAATCCTTTAAAATAGTCACTATTGAAATGCAATTTATATAGTCTTCAGATTTTAGAAAATCCTTCATTTCTTTGGAAATAAAATGTTCTAGTTCTTGTAAATATCCATGTAACTTAAATAAATCTATGACCCATTCTTCATCTTTATAGGTTGGAATAAAAGAACCTTCAGGATATAAACTTGCAACATATGACTTTTTGTCTTCCAACCAATTTTCAATTTCCTGTATCAGATCCAACTTGTCTGAAGCTAAAGTCTCCATAGTCATTGTCTGAACTATAACTAAGATAGTATTTAAAGCCCCTACTAACTCCATCTTTCCTATATGATGGCTTTTCTTTTGCAAAGTCAGAATATGGCTTATTATAATATCAAATTTACCTTGATAAGCTAAATGACTTTTCCATGTTTTCTGTTCTTTTATATTTTCTGCTTCGCTTACTTCCAACTGGCTCATTGGGAAGGCTGCTTCTTGATTCTCAATCTCAGATTCTTCTGGTATTTCCATATATTCAATAGTAATGTCCCTTAGATATTCTTTTGCAGAAGGTGTAATTACAGTCCCAGGTTCTAAAATCAAGAATTTTGTTTCTTTTAATTTTGTCGTACGGAGTAGTTTTTTTATTTTACTTTCCGTTAAAATGGCCATTAGTATTCACTTCCCCTCCATAAAGAAAAGGCTGGGCATAAGCTTTTATTATGCCTCAGCCTCACTTTGTATCTCCCAACTTTAAGCTTTCATCATTAGTATTTGAATCTGGTTATGATTGGGTATCGTATTTTGGTAAAATCACATCTACTTCCATATGTGGACGTGGTATTACATGAACAGATATTAATTCACCAACTGCTTCTGCCGCTGCTGCTCCAGCATCTGTTGCAGCTTTAACAGCTCCTACGTCTCCACGAACCATAACTGTTACTAATCCACCACCTACTTGTTCTTTTCCAATTAATGTCACATTTGCTGCTTTAACCATTGCATCTGCTGCCTCTACTGCTGCAACCAATCCTTTTGTTTCAATCATACCTAATGCGTTTGTATTAGCCATTATAATATCCTCCTAGATTTTTTATATTTTCATTTTATTACCAATGTTATTGTACTTTTCTTTACTTACTTTAATCTTTGTAAAACACGTTCAACTAATAAATCTACCAATTGATCCTTACTAAGTCCTAAATCTCCAACAGCTATAGAACTAACTTCTTCAAATATATCTTCTCCGCGTATTTCATCTAATGTCCTAACGCCATAAACTACTCGGCGAAGATTAAATAAATTTTGTGGTCCAACATTGTCGGAAGTAGAACTCCCTCCTACAGCTCCACAACCTAGTGTCAATGCAGGCATAAGGTTTGTAGTTGCTCCTATTCCACCTAATGTAGCCGAACAGTTTATTAGTAGACGTGAAACTGGTACTCTTAAGGCAAACTCTTCTGTAACTTTTTTGTTTGTTGTGTGAATAACCATGGTGTGTCCTGCACCTTCAAAATTTAAAATCTCAATACTTAGATCGCAGGCTTCTTCCCAAGTATTTACTGTATAAAAAGCTAAAATTGGTGATAATTTTTCCCTTGAAAAAGGTGCAAGATTACCAACACGTGTTTCTTCAGCAATGAGAACCTTTGCATTTTCTGGTACAGAAATGCCAGCTAATTCAGCAACAACTTGGGCAGTTCTTCCAACAATCCTCGGATTCATTGTACCGTTTGGTCGTAGAATATACTTTTCAAGTTTTAGGGCATCTTCTTTTGATAAAAAATAGCCTCCTTGTTTCTTGAATTCTGCAATTACTTTTTCTTTACTAATTTCTTCAACAATAATAGACTGTTCAGATGCGCAAACCGTACCATTATCAAATGTCTTAGATTCAATAATAAGCTCAACTGCTTTTTGAATATCTGCACTACGTTCTATAAATGCAGGTCCATTACCTGGCCCAACTCCAATTGCTGGTGTTCCAGAGGAATATGCTGCACGAACCATTGCAGACCCACCAGTAGCAAGAATTAAGTCTGTATTTTCATTTTTCATTAATTCATTTGTTGCCTCTATTGTAACTGTTGTAATTACACTAATAGCACCATCTGGTAATCCAACACTTTTTCCTGCTTCATTTATAATGCGAACTGTTTCCTTGATACAATTTACTGCACTTGGATGAGGTGAAAATACAATAGCGTTTCCTGCCTTGATGCTTATTAGTGATTTATAGATGACTGTTGATGTGGGGTTTGTTGAAGGAATAAGACCTGCAACCACTCCTACAGGAACAGCTACTTCCATATATTTAGCTTCTATATTATTTGTGATTACACCAACTGTTTTCATATTTTTAATTGCATTTAATAAGTCTCTTGATGCAAAGGAATTTTTAAGGACTTTATCCTGCCATCTTCCAAATCCTGTTTCTTCTTGTGCCATTTTAGCTAACTTCACACGATTGTCAAAAGCTGCCTTTGCTATAGCCTTGCAAATGGTGTCAATTTGCTCTTGAGATAACTTTGCTATTTCTTTTTGTGCTTCTTTTGCTTTCCTCAGCAGATCCCTAGTCTCCTGAACCGAAACAAGGTCTTTATCTATCAATCCCATTAATACTCAACTCCTTTATCTAGCAATGCTTCAATAAGTACTGCTTTATTAGCAGATTTAATTTCTGATTCCTTTATGGTAGAAAGATTTAATTTATATGCAAGTGAACGTAAATCGGCCACTCTCATTTTTTCTAATTCTCTTTTATTAAAAGATGAATCTATAATTGTATCTCTTCCATGTTCCAAATTTTCTTGCAAAATTTCTTTTGATTCACTCAAAGGTACAAGTAAAGTATCCTTTTTTTCTTCAATTATTTCATCTTTCCCTATTTCTTCTTTAATGGGCTGATTTGATTCTTTTGAATCTGAAGGATTATCCTCTTTTTTACCAAATGATTTCATCAACATCTGCTCAACTTGGTCATCCAAACGTGGAATAACATGGCTACTGATTAGACAATTCTTATCTGCCACTGCAATTTCACCTGCCTCAACTGATGATTTTACTTCTGCAACATCTCCAATAATATAAATCGTAGTCAATCCTCCACGGATTACTTCTCCTCCAAGTAAAATTACATTTGCAGCCTTTATAGCTTCATCTGCTGCTAGAATTGCTCCTAACTTTCCACGTACTTCAATTAAACCTAATGCTTTAGCCATATTAACCACCACCTAATAACTGGTTGGGCTATCAGCAACAGCTTCCACTGCTTTAGCAAATGCTTCACATGCTGCTTTACAAGCAGACTGTGACCCTGTTAGTAATGCTCCTGCAAAGTTTGTTTCAGATGGTGGTCCATAAAATACACTCATTTTTACATCAGCAGCTTTCAAAGCCGCATCAATAGCTACAATTGCTTCAAGTGGTGGTGCTATTAAATAAGCAATAGCTTCTCCTTCTTTAACATTTGCTCCCTTTGAAAGATAAGAACCTGTTCTGGATACAGGATGAGCAAAATAAATTATTGAATTATCATCATTTGCACTATAAAAGCTAGCTTCATTTTCTATTACCTCAATAGCTCGGTCTAGACCACTTCGTATTTCTGATGGACTTGGACCTGCTAAAATTCCAATAACTTCTCCTGCTAATTTTGTAGAAGCATTAGCAGCTCCAGCATACATACTTCTTGCATATACAACTGCTACATCTGATGCCTTTGTCGCTTCATCTAGTGCTACATATGTTACATCATCAGAATCAGATGTGATAATCCCTAAACTTTTTTGGTTTGGTGCTAATTTTAATTCCTTTGCCAATCCATCATCAACATTTGGAATGATTTTTACACTTAGAACATTTGCACCTAATCGTTCGTTTTTCATTAGGAAACCTCCTTTTTAAATCTGGCAATCTTTATTTTTCCTTCAAATCTAATCCAGACGCTTTATTATCTAACATTCTCTTGATAATTTCAGCAATATATGCTCCTGCTTCTACTGCTGGAGTTCCTTGTCTATGAATATTGGAGACTACCGTTCTTCTAGCTTCTGGCATGCCAATTGTGGGTTTATAAGCTATATATGCACTCATGGATTCTGATGTAACAAGGCCTGGTCTTTCTCCGATTAAAAGACAGACTACATCTGCTCCTGTTGCTTCTCCAATTTGATCCATAGCTGGTACGCGACAATGTTTTATAAACACAACCTCTCCGAAATCAAATCCAAACATCTTAAGTCCTTGCCGTAAAGAAGGTAAAATATCTCTAATATTCGCCTCTATTGCTGCCGAACTTAAACCATCCCCAACGATAACTTGTATCTTCTGATTTGGCTGCACAGTTTTTTTTATTGTATTTATTGCTTCATCTGAAAACTTACGACCTAAATCTGGACGTGTAAGATATTCATCTTTATCCTTGCATTGGGTGCTAACCTCCACAAACCCAAGTTCTTTAACTAAATCTTCATTAACATAAGAGAATACAGCATCCTGAGCAGCAGCATGGTCAGCACGGAATCGAAGACTGGGTTCCGTCATATATCTTGTACCTGCCCTCCATAATCCCAAGCGAGCTGGTGTATATGATTTCATTTTTAAATAACCTTCTTTATCTACTGGATCTGGTACTAAAAATTGCTTCCGAATATCTACTTCTGTAATGTCTGGTATAAATCCCTCTTCAACTTCCTGAGGCTTAATAGATTGTATTGTACTTATACTTGCTTTTGTAGTATCATCATTTATAACTGGTGATACTTCATCTACCATTTCATTTAAAATTGATTTAATCATTTCTTTTAAGTTTAATTCGTCCATTAGTTATCCCTCCTCTTAGAAATATTTAATGCTTCAAGAATACAGATGCATCACCAGCTTTAGAAGTTAAACGTCCATTTTCACTGAATCCCATTTTTTCTAACCATTGGTCAAATTCTTTTATTGTTCGTTTATTCAATAAGTGCCTAATTGATGCACCTTCATGGTAGCCTGTGGTTTGATAGTTCAACATAATATCGTCACCATTTGGAATAGACATAATAAAGTTTACACCAGCTGTTGCAAGTAAAACTGTTAAGTTTTCAGCATCATTTTGATCGGCTTTCATATGGTTGGTGTAGCAAACATCACACCCCATTGAAATACCAGTTAACTTACCCATAAAGTGATCCTCCAGACCTGCACGAATAACCTGCTTAGAATCATACAGATACTCTGGTCCAATAAATCCAACAACTGTATTAACAAGGAATGGATCAAAATATTTTGCAAATCCATAACATCTAGCTTCCATAGTCAGCTGATCTACACCATGATGTGCATCAGAAGAAAGTTCTGAACCTTGACCTGTCTCAAAGTACATAACATTTGGACCTACTGCAGTACCCAACTTCAAAGCCATATCCTTTGCTTCTGAAAGCATTTTTGCAGAAATTCCAAAGGCTGTATTTCCTTTTTCAGATCCTGCAATAGATTGGAATACCAATCCTGTTGGGGCCCCTTGCTCCATTGCCTCCATCTGAGTAGCCACGTGGGCTAAAACAACATGTTGTGTTGGTATTTCCCACTCATTAATAAAATCATTAAATTTATGAAGAATACGCTTTACACTTTCAGTTGTATCGTCTACTGGATTTAAACCTATTACTGCATCTCCAGATCCCATAGATAAGCCTTCCATAACTGAAGCCATGATGCCATCCACATTATCAGTAGTATGATTTGGTTGTAGACGAGTTGAAAAAGTTCCTGGAATACCAATTGTAGTATTGGCAGTCTTAGTTATTGTAATCTTTTGAGCACCTAGTATTAAGTCTAAGTTAGACATGATTTTTGTAACTGCTGCTACCATTTCAGAAGTCAAACCATTTGATATACGATGAATATCATAGTTTGTCGTATTACTATTTAAAATCCATTCTCTTAATTCAGCTACTGTCCAATTTTTAATCTTTTCATAAGTTTTAAGATTAATATTATCAATAATAATGCGCGTTACCTCATCCTTTTCATATGGCACTGCAGGGTTGTTAAATAAATCTGAAAGTGTTAATTGCGATAAAACAACTTTAGCTGCAACTCTTTCTTCAGCACTCTCTGCCGCAACTCCAGCTAAATTATCACCAGATTTTTCTTCATTAGCCTTCCCCATAACTTCCATTACAGATGAAAATTGATAGGTTTTTCCAAAAAGCTTTGTCTTTAAAATCATTGTACATCCTCCTTTTATCTTTAATTAAATACTAATGTCTTTACTACTACTGGTAAAACAGAACCTTCTGCAATGGGTTTTCCAATGTCGATATAATCTCCATTTCGCACATGAATACTATCTATACATACAAATGGATAATCTTTAGGCAGATGTTCATATAGGCTATGACCCAGTGCCTTCGCCATATCTTCTTTCACTATAATAACCAGTGGCAATTCCTCATGAATCAATAAATCTAAACCCTTTATTATCTCTTTTGCTAAATCTTGAATAAATTTGAAGGAAGGACTATGTACACCTTCTACACCTAATCCAATAATTTGTACTTCTTCGTCTACTATGAACCATTTTACTTTTTCTTGAATAATATTTCCTAAATTCCCACAATTATACGTGCTTTCATCATCTTTGGATAACTGTAAAATGGGAATATTTTTAAGTGGAAGTATATCTTCTTTATAGGTGATTGTACTTCCAGAAACATCAGTGGTGTGTGATCCTGCTCCCACTACAGTTGCACGAATGGTTTCTACAGTTGGAATTACCTCAAGAGCTGTCATAAGGAGTGAACCGCTTATTTTCTTACCTAACAAAAGTCCAATATCACCATATACAAAAGGATTTTGTAAACTTTCTTTTGTAATGCCGTCTGCTACGCCACCTGAAAATGAAATACATTTAATTTTTAGATTTGTATTCAATGGTTTGTTAGTTATTAATAAGTCAAAATAAGGACTCTTTTTACCTAATCCAACGCTGTTTTCCAGCACCTGTACAAATATATCTAAAAGTTTATCTAATTCCTTAAGATTCATCTTTTCATTTAGATAAATATCTAAGTCTTCTTTTTTAATGATTTCCTTTACTTTTGGAGAAATATAACGAATGATTTCATTGCCGTCCACTTTTATCAAACGACCTCCAATATCAAAGCAAGCTGTATCCTCAATATCACCATCGTTAAATACTACTAAATTTGTCGTCCCACCTCCAATATCAAGGTTTACCGCAGTTGTATGTTGTCTCTCAGAATAGGAATAAGTGCCTGCTCCTTTCCCAGCAATAATACTCTCTAAATCAGGTCCAGCTGTTGCCACAACAAAATCTCCAGCAAAACCACTTAAAGCTTTAGCAACTGTCTGGGCATTTTCCCTTCGAACTGTTTCCCCAGTTATAATGATTGCCCCAGTCTGAATATCTGATTTTGTAATACCTGCTCTTTTGTATTGCTGCTCTACAAATTCCTTTATACCATCAGAATCTATTAGATTATTTTCTAATATAGGAGTAAAGATAATATCACTTTTAAATATCACCTTTTTATCCGTAATGGAAACTCTTGGAATTGTAAAAACTGATGCCATGTTTTCAATTGAAAGTTCTGATAAAATTAATTGTGTTGTTGATGTTCCAATATCAATACCAACACTTAATAAAGTTTCTGCCATCTTATCTACTCCCTTTAAATATGTTGTATATTTAAAAACTTTTTTAAAAAATAAACGCTTAATAAAAGGTCTATAATTGTCCCCTTATTAAGCTCCTTTGCTTTTATCTATGACATGATTATCATAGTTTATATATTTATTTTAAATGTAATTTAGGTACTAGATAAAGGTACAACCGTAAAATCTAAAAGACTTTCCATAGTTTCTAAAATGTTTTCTAAAGCAATCTTAACTGAAGAAACATCCCCAATTATAACTACTGCACCTGAGAATCTATCAACAAAACCAATTTCTATTTCAGCAGACTTTGTTGCTATATCAACAGCGATAATTGATGCTTCGCTTGGTGTTATAGTTAAAATTCCCACTGCTTCATTTCCAGATTGTACTATCCCCATCTTTTGATATAATTCTAAATCAGCCTTTGCAATAACATGAGCAACAGTGATTTGTTTGCCAGGAACATATTCCTGTATAATTCTTTCATTTCCCTCCAAGTAATCACCTCATTTAATTAAAGTTTATATAAATGATTTCCCTAGAATACTAATTACATCTTCTCTAGTTGGAGTAATAGGGTTGGTTTCTGTACAACGATCTGCCAAAGCAGCTTCTGCTATTACATTTTTATCTGATTCAAATTGTTTCTTACTAACTCCCCATTCAGAAAGACTCTTTGGAATGGAAAGTCTCTTTTCAAGTGCAAGAATTGCATTTACTAGACTTCGTACACCCATTTGTGTATTTCCAGCATTTAATCCTAAAAATTTAGCTATTTCTGCATACCGATTTGCAGCGGGGGTAGTATTCTTAGTATAATTTCCTTTGATAACTCCTGCATTATAGCAAATAACATTTGGTAATAAAATACCATTTATTCTTCCATGTGGAATATGCCAACGTGCTCCTGCTGCATGTGCTATACCATGGTTTAACCCTAGTGAAGCTATGTTAAAGGCCATTCCAGCCATTGTTGATGCCATATGCATTTTTTCACGTGCTTCTTTATCGTTTCCATCTTTATAAGCCCTCTCTAAATAAGTGAATACATAGCGTATAGCTTTTTCACTTAAAGCATCAGAAATATCATTGGCACTAGTAGAAACATAAGCTTCTATAGCGTGAGTAAGAACATCAATACCCGTATCAGCAGTTTGCTTAGGTGGTAAACCTGCAACAAGACCAGAATCTAAAATAGCTTCGTCTGGCAATATTTCATCTGTAATCAATGGATATTTTGTTCCCTTTTCATCATCGGTGATAATGGAGAAATTTGTAACCTCTGAGCCTGTTCCACTTGTTGTAGGAATAGCAATAAATCGTATCTGATTAAATCTCTCGGTCAATTTACCAAAATAAAACATAGCTTTTGCTGCGTCTATAGCAGAGCCACCACCTATTGCTAATAAAATGGTGACTGGAAAATCCTTACTATATTCTAACCCAGCAACAATATTATCAATTGGGGGATCTGGAATAACTTCAGAAAATACCATTATTTCTGTGCTGCTATCAATATAACTTTTAATGCGTGAAAGTAAATCTGATGAAGCAATAAAAGAATCGGTTACTATCAAAATCTTTTCATTCTTGAAATCTGATAGTCTTTCCAGACTCTCTTCACCTATATATAACGTTGTTCCAAATCTTATTTTTTGCATAGCTACTACTCCTTTCCAACAAAAAATCCATAGGAAAATATATTTTTAGTTATTATAAATCTTCTTTTTTCAAATTTATATGGAATACCTTTCCACTTCTTTCATAAAGTACATCTTCTATGCCTTCATTTGCATTTACAACACGTGCTAATGAAAAAAAGTAATCTGATAAGCGATTAATAAATATCAAAACCTCTTCATTCATATCATTAGTCCATTGGAATGTTACTATCTCTCTTTCTGCCCTTCTAGCAATTGTTCTACAAATATGTAAAATACTTGCTACCTGTGAACCACCTGGCAAAATAAACGACTCTACTTCTTTGGGAATACCTGCATAATCATCAATACATTTTTCAATCCACTGTGTCAAATCAGATGTAACTCTATATATTCCTTTTCCTGCTGGTGTCGCTAAATCGTTGCCACAATCAAATAAATACTGTTGAATCTGTGTCAATTCGTTTTTCAAAGAATCATTATTCTTTATAAGTGTAATAGCATATCCTACGAAACTATTTAGTTCATCAATAGTTCCATATGCTTTTATACGTTCACTATCTTTTGCTAATTGAATACCACCAATTATCTTAGTATAACCTTTATCACCAGTTCTAGTATAAATTTGCAAATTTATTCCTCCTCTTTAGAAAGATAAGCTATCAACTCTGCTATTCCTTCATCTTCAACAGCTGAGAGACGAAAGATTTTGTCAACACCTGCTAGCTCTAATCTTTTCTCAGCATTTATAATAGCTTCTTCATTTGGTGCTAGATCTATCTTTGTAATAATCCCTATACATGGTTTCGTAAAATTTTGTGCAAAATAGGGAGAAAATGTCTGTCCTAATTCTGTAACGCTGCAGACAAACCCAATAACATCTGAACTAGCAGCCATCATTTGCAAAGCACTATAAAATCTTCTATGCAGGACAAACTCACCTGGTGTATCTATCATCTGAGAATAGAACTCAACTGATTGTGTTTTTTTATATTTAATTGTCTCTCCTTGAATTCTTTGGCAAAGGGTGGTTTTCCCACTTCCAACTGATCCAATTAACATGATTTTTTTCATTTTTTATACCTACCTATTAAGTTCTTGTTATTTTGGGGACAGAAAACTGCATAAGATCTCTTAGAGAAGTGACAACCTGTTCCATAGCAGATTGTATAGCTGATACATCTCCTAAAATAAATACTGAACCACTGAATCTATCAACAAATCCTATTTTAATAGGTGCAGTCTTCTTAGCTATATCCACAGCAATGATTGCAACCTCTGGTGGAGTTATGGTTAAAATACCAATTGCATGATACTTTTCGTCATTTAAGCCTAATTTTTCAAAGATTCGATCATCTGGATTTGCTATGATATGTGCCAACGTCACTTGTTTTCCTGGTACTGATTCAAATATCTTTCTTTCTAATATATTCATTGATTCCCTCTTTTCATAATAAAAGCACAACACCATTGTTTATACTATATTTTTTGCTTTATAATGCAAAAATAAATATCTCTTTTTAACTCTAAAATCTTTTATATAAAGCATAGGGTAACCAAGTTTATATCTCATTATTCTTTTTCAAGACATTTTATCAGTATTTGGTTTTGGATTAATATAAAACAAATGCACTAGGACTTTTTTGTCTTAGTGCATTTATAGTTTTAATTTTATATAATTTTCACATATAATATTTAGCATGTTTACAATGTATGAAATGAACAAAATGCTACTGGTCCCTTAACTAGCTAGATAGGCACAGATGTGTCTGATATGCAGGTAATTCTGATTTACATTCACTTTTATTAGCATGAGAAAAACGTATAAACCCCTTATTTTCTAAATATATCATTATATCGACAAATGTATACAAACCATGTAATACATGCTGTTAATAACGTCAGTGAAATTAAAGCTGTAATAATACTATATGTTTGCCAAATAAGTATCGTTGACCAATTGTATCCCATAAACATTGGGAAAACCCAGCATATTATAGTAACTATTAAACAAATAATAGCCGCGATTATGCTCTTTTTTGGTATTGGCTGCTGCTTATTCATTTTCTTTCTGCGTAATCCTAAAAGAAAGAACAGAACAGCCAACATACAGCAAATAATTGTGGCAAACGACAAAGTGATGTCAAAAAACTGTGTGGTGCTTATTTCATAGGACTGAGACATATTACCATCCAATATCTCCTTAACTTTTAACACTAAATTGGTGTTAGTATTTGCACCATTGGTCAACAAGCATATGGCCGTGCGTTGGTTTGGCAGTATTACCACTTCAGTTGCAAAATTAGGATTACCTCCCATGTGTTCAATAATTGTTTGGTCAGAATTTACTGACCACCCTGCCCCATAAAACATTCCGTTAACATCCGAAACTGACATATCTCCCTGATGTGATGTCTTAACGACATCACAGAATACTTTGGGTATATCCTGCACAATACCCATCTGTATGCCCATCCAACGTGCCATATCTTTGGTGCAAGAAATGATGTAACCTGCAGGTTTATTCCCGGCATAATTTGGTGCATCATATGGGGTCGTCATAAAGAAGGAAGATCGGTAGCCCTGTGCCAATTGTCCAGTAGCTTGAGCATCTTCTTTATAAACATACGTCTGGTGTAGTCCTAACGGCTGAAACACTTGTTTTTTCATGTAGTCTTCATAGCTCTGACCCGACACAATCTCAATAACCAGACCTAATACGTCATAATTAACAGTTCCATAATTATACTGCTCACCAGGATAGAAAGACAATTCAGCATCTACAAGCATTTCTATAGTTTTTTGCAACATATCTGGAGTATTTCCTTGTGGGATGTTTTGAAAGTGACTTTCATTTGTTAATCCACTAGTATGATGTAAAAAATTATTTAGTGTAATACTTCCCATATCAATAGGTTTCCCCTGATACTTTAATGTAAACCAAGGTAAATACTTTTGGATGGTGTCAGTCATTGACAGTAATCCTTGTTCTTCCATTAGCAGAATACCCATACCAGTAAAAGCTTTACTGACTGAAGCCAGCTCATATAGAGTATTCTCGCTTGCCAGCAGTCCCTTTTCACGATCTGCATATCCTGAAGAAAAGTAGAGAACTTCATCCTTCACAAGTATTGAAATTGACATTCCTGGAACACCTGATATACGACAAGCATCATCCAACAATGTTTGTATTGAATTAGATTGCGAATCTGACAACGCATAACTTGGTGTTGCCAATCCTGAGAATAGTATAATTGACGCTATAACAAAAACAATAATATTTTTCATAGACCCTCCGTTTTGGAAAAATAATATGAGGATAATATAAATACTCTACGTTCACAGTTTACACCCATACTGAATAATTTGAGCTGATTTTGTTAAGTCTTATTTATCTATATCATCTGAAATTAGAGATAGTTATTCAGACATATCAGCAAATTCCTCTGATGTATGTGTCTTGGCAATATTAAATTTTGTACCAACCACTGATGCACCGACCAATGCAATTAGTGAGCCTAGTGAAATAGCTCTTAATACAATAATTAATATGTTGATTTTACTCATTTCTGCATCATGTGATTTTACAATATCATCCAATGTTTTTGTTGGCATACCTACAAACAATAACCCTATTACATTATTATTTTTATCTTTTATAGGCTGGTAGGCAGTATAATAACTTTCACCTAGTATTTCTGCCTCCCCTATATACAACTCACCATTTATTACTGTTTGATACGCATTATGGTCAGTACCTAAAAATGTATCTATTGCCCTTTCGTTTTCATCAGACATAATGTTTGTTGAAATTCTTTTAAAATCATCTTTAACTTTAACAAAAATAGTAGACTTATCTCCTAAATCTTCTAATACAGAGTCTACCACCCCAAATCTACCTTCTATACTGTTACCATCACTATCAAGTAAGGTTCCATCTCCTTGAGTTAATGTACCATAAGAGTTATTAATATATTTCATTGTTAAATTTATATTATTTTCAACATGTTTTTTTAGCAATTGATTTTTAATATCATTTATATTTTTTGTACTGTTTGAAAATCCTAATAAACCTACAATCATACTAGCTAACAAGGCTATCATCCCACAATATGCTATTAACTTTGTTTTATTGATTTTCATAAATTATTTTCCCTCCCTTTTACCATTTATACTTCCTGCTTTGTATAACAAATGTTTAGCCTTCAGATTTTTCATCTAATCCTACAAATACTTTTTTAAATCCCAGCCATGCAAAACATGATATAGCAGCTATTGTACCGAGCCTTCCACCAATACCTATATATGCACTTTTAGCAGCTATAAAGAGTATTCCTGTCATTAAAGATATTACAGCCATTTCTAAAAGATTTAGTGCATTTTCAAGAGAAATCATTCCAGCATAAGAAGAACAAGCTGCAGCCGTTGCCAATACACCACCCGTTAAAGGAAAAAAATAGGGAAGCATAAGTCCCGATACCAAAGTTATGATAGCTGAAGCAATAACTGCACCTCTCTTTAAAATATTGGCTACTATATAAGTAGCCATGCCTGCAACTATTGATATTATTAAAATAATCACTTCTTCCATGTAATACCTCCTAACTAAAAATTCTGATTATTGTTTTCGTAATTATTGTAGACAATGCTGCTGTAGTTCCACCTTTTCCACCAATACCTGCGTAAATTTCCACAGTAGTTAAAAGAATTAAGCCCACTATTAAACCACCTAGTGCAGCTGCCCCCATAGAGGGTATCACTGCCAATGAACTCATTCCAATAAATGATGATGTATATGTTATACCAGCCAAATCGTTTGGAAGAAATATGGCAGCCATTACACCTACTAATCCATTGGCAATAACTGCTCCATATCCCATTTCATGATTTATAAACCATGTTAAAGTAACCCCTATAAATGAACATATTAAAACATATAAACTTTTCTTATTAACCTCGATTTTATCGTCTCTTCCTATTAAATTTTTAAAGTGATCTACTAAACTTATGGCAAAGAAACATCCAAAAATTATTAAAATTTCTGTCTTATAAAAATTTTCTTCATTAGCTGCTGTTGAAATAATTAAGCCTCCTCCAGTTGCAATAAATGCCATTAATCCTAATAACATTGTACTCCTTTTACCAAATAACTTTTTATTCATTTTACCGCTACCAAAGATTTACAAAAATCTATAACTTGAATGCTTTTGTAATATCTCCATTCCTTGGTAACTTCCCTCCTTTTATTTGTTTTATATTCTCCAAACATGATTATCAAATGTGATTATGCTATGTACCTTTAGTTTAATTTATATTCGTAATGACATTAAATTAGGAATACTGTAAACTATTAATATTTTAATTTCATTTTTAAATATCTTTCTAAAGTAGTAATGTGCATTGGATAAAATAGACCTTTATTACTTTCTAATAATCCTTTTAATTCTATTAACGGCATCCATCTAATATTTTTCGTTTCATTACTTTTGTTTAATAATTCTCCATCAGCATTACATATAAATATTTGCACCATTATTGGATATGTTCCTTGAATATTTTGGCTACAAGAAAATGGAGTATAGTTTAACACCTTATATCCATTAGATTCTTATAATATCTAGCAACAATAATATCTATTTTAACTACCAAGGTCTTTTTTTATCTAACCAACCATTTTCTTTCCAATAGTTTTGATCAACCTTATTCCAATTATTTGATTTTTGCATCATTCCCATTATAATAAATATAAATTTTAATCTAAAATTTGGACTTACCTTCCCTACTTTAGACTGTACCTTCGTAGAAAGTTTAGAAATATCATGTTCAATTGATTTTTTAACTTTATTTGGAACCATTTCCCAATTGGAAGCACTTACATTTTTACTATATTGGAAAACCTTAGGTATTCCAAGCCAAAACATTTGCTGTGCTAATGCTTTGGTAACCTTCCTAGCTCCTGCCCCTGCTGCTGTTGAAATCACAATCCCCACTTTATTAAACATAACTTGCTTTGGTCGATGGGAGAGCCACATATACCCAAAATGGTCAAATAAAGTTTTCAGTTGTCCTGTCATTTCAAAGCAATACGTTGGTGAATCAATAACAATAATATCAGATATTTCCATAGACTTAACAATTTTTTGTACCTTTTCTGCTTGTGGACAGGAATTCTCACTTTCATTAAAGCAATTATAACACCCAATACAATAGTTTGGTGTATCTCTTGGCATAAAATACTCATAAATTTCTTTGTTAGTATCTAAGATTTTATCAATTATTTGTTTGGTAATATTATAAGTACTCCCTTTATGTGATTGTCCATGAATTACTGTAATCTTTATCATCTCAGGGCCTCCAAATATCTATTTTATAGTTTCTTACCTTTCTACTTCTACCATTTTATCATTTAATTTATCTTATTTTAATATTTAATTAATTCCACTGCCCTGGAAATCTTAATTTTTGCAGTTGTGGAAACTTTTTATTATATTCTTCTACTTCTTCCTTTGGAAGATTCTCAAAGACTTCAGATCCATAGAATTTTCCTTTTATATCTTTCATACTACCTTCTACTAATTCAATTCCCATAAATGCATCAAAATTTTTACCATTTGAAGTTGTAATATTAAAATTATCACATGTTTTAAATCCTATTCTAGGATAATAATCTGGTTCTCCAAAAATTATAATTCCTTTATATCCTCTATTTGCAGCTAATTCCATTGTTTCTCTTAATAGCAACTCACCAACTCCACATCCCTGCCATTTAGGCTCTACACAAAGAGGTCCAAAGGTTATAATCTCATGTATATCTGATCCATCAATGACTCGGGCCTTTGAATACATTATACACCCTATTACCTCTCCATCTTTTACTGCTATTCTGCTTAACTCTGGAAGATAGTCTTTATCTTGGCGTAATTTATGCACAAGATAATGTTCATCACATCCCAGATGATGTTTATTCCAAAAAGCATGTTGTGTCATCAACTCTACACTATACCAATCTGATCTTGTCTCCATTCTAATTTCTATATCTTCTCTATTTAATCTTTTCTTTTCTTCAGGAAACCATCCAAATTCTAACCTTACTTCTTTTCTCTCCAAATCATTATTTCTGTAACAGCAAGTATCCATACCAATTAAGGTAAAACCTTCATGCTGATAAAAATCTATTGCATTAACATTACAAGATTGTGTTTCTAGTATAACGGCACGACGTCGTTCTCTTCTTGCTTGCTCCTTTGCCATCTCAATTAACCTATGACCTATTCCTTGCTTTTGATATTTTTCTGATACCCAAAGTTCTGTAATTCTTAGACGATTAGACCATAATTCTTGATTCGTTTCAATTGCAGCAATTAATTCATCCTTAACTAACACTCCCCAAGCATAAGCATTATCCCAATGATCCTCATATAACTTATCTGGAAAATCATATTCTTCTGGTGTATGAGTTACTGACTTGTTAAAATCTTTCTTTTCTATGTTAATATCAAATCCTTTATCTGTTTTATTAACTAAAACATCATAATATTTGTCTGTTGTATATCCTATTGGAATAACAGTCCCCTTCCATTTCTCTTTTGGTAAATATATAATTTCATATTCCATAGCTTCACACCCTTTATCTCATTGTCTTGATATAATTATATCTTTATCTTTATATAAAATAAAGTATACTTTCACTTTTCCTCTGACTAAGAACCACTTTGTTTATTATTTTTTGCATAAAAAGAAACGAAGTCTATGGATTATAAGTTAACAGAGTACTTCGCTTCTTCGGATTTTTATATTTAGTTTTATATTACCTTTAGTCCTCGGATCTTAGTATATTTATATCTTTTCCTTCCATAATCCTATTCATATTTCTCATAGAACACATTTTTCCACACATAGTACAACTATCTTGATGCTCTGGAGTAGATTCTTTTCTATATCTTCTAGCTTTTTCATCATCTATACTCAAATTAAACATTTCTTCCCAGTCTAATCTCTGTCTAGCCCTACTCATCTTTAAATCCCATTCATCTGCACCTTGTATTCCTTTAGCTAGATCCCCTGCATGTGCTGCTATCTTTGAAGCTATAATTCCTTCTTTCATATCTTCTAATGTAGGTAGTCTTAAATGCTCCGCCGGTGTCACATAACATAAAAAATCTACCCCATGACTTGCAGCTACAGCCCCGCCTATTGCTGAAGTTATATGATCATATCCTGGCGCTATGTCAGTGACTAGTGGACCCAATACATAGAAAGGTGCTCCATAACATAGTTTCTTTTCTAATAATACATTTGCCTCAATTTCATTTAATTTCATATGTCCTGGTCCTTCTATTATAATTTGTACATTTTTCTCCCAAGCTCTCTTTGTTAACTCTCCTAACACCATTAATTCTGCAATCTGCGGTGCATCTGTACCATCTGCTAT
This sequence comes from Tissierella pigra, assembly GCF_018917845.1. Taxonomy (NCBI): domain Bacteria; kingdom Bacillati; phylum Bacillota; class Tissierellia; order Tissierellales; family Tissierellaceae; genus Tissierella; species Tissierella pigra. Next base: position 1,515,216 of record NZ_JAHLPJ010000001.1, on the reverse strand, counting down.
ACTACCTGGCCTCAAGGCATCGCCTAAGCTTATGGTCATATCATATTTTGCACATATATCTAGTAATTCATCATAGTATTCATAAAAAGGATTTTCCTTATTGTTTAATTCCATCCATGCATATAATAAAGAACCTCTGGATAGGTTACAATAAACTAGACAACTAAATTAAGGTCATGTAAACTAAAAATAGAAAAAGGAGAGAGTTTATATGACGAAAAGAGAAAGAAGAACCTATACCCCTGAATTCAAAGAACAAATGGTAAAACTATATGAAAGTGGTAAGTCTAAGAAAGATATTATAGCTGAATATGACTTAACACCTACTGCCTTTAATACCTGGATAAAAAGAAGCCAAACTACTGGATCCTTTAAGGAAAAAGATAATCGTTCCCCAGAAGAAAATGAATTAATAAAATTAAGGAAAGAAAACCAACAATTAAAAATGGAGAATGATATTTTAAAGCAAGCGGCGCTGATATTAGGACGAAAGTAGTTGTGATTAAGAATAATTCCCACAAATACAGTATATCAGCAATGTGTAAAGTCCTACAAATCCCTAGAAGTACTTATTACTATGAATCGAAAGTTAAAGAACCTACAGATGAAATAACACCAAAAGTAATAGAAATATTCAAAGCAAGTAGAAATAACTATGGTACCAGAAAAATTAAAGTAGAGCTTAAGAAAGCAGGTTATATAGTATCTAGAAGAAAAATAGGTAGAATAATGAAGCAAAATGGCTTAGTATCTAACTATACAATCGCCAAGTATAGGCCACATGTGAATAAATGTAATGAATCAAAAATTGCCAATGAACTAAATAGAGAATTTAATACAGATAAACCTTATTCAGCTGTAGTCAGTGATTTAACATATGTTAGAGTTAATAGAAAATGGAATTATGTATGTTTCTTAGTCGACCTATTTAACAGAGAAATAATTGGTTATAGTGCTGGTCCTAATAAAGATGCACCCCTAGTTTATAGAGCCTTTGCAAGGGTTAAAACTAGGTTAGATAATATTACTTTATTTCATACAGATAGAGGTAATGAATTTAAAAATAAAATAATAGATGAAGTCCTTGACACCTTTAATATTAGGCGTTCTTTAAGTATGAAGGGCTGTCCTCATGATAATGCCGTAGCCGAAGCAACATTTAAGATATTTAAAACTGAATTCGCCAATAACTATCATTTTGAAACCCTAGAGCAATTAGAAATTATGTTAGCTGATTATGTAAATTGGTTTAATAATATTAGGATACATGGAACACTAGGATATTTAAGCCCTAGACAGTATAAATTACATAACCTTAAAAAAACTGTCTAAATAAGTGTTGCCTTTCCAAGTTTTCAAACCTCCATTTTCAGTACTTCTTCTTTTTCCTCCATCGTTAATATCCTTTCTAGATTTAATATAAGAATTAATTTCTTATCAAACTTCCCCACTCCTGTAATATATTCACTAATTCTTTTCGAAATTACTTCTGGTGGCGAATCTATTTGTTCATCCCTTAGTGTTATAACCCTTGATGCATCATCAATCATAAAACCAATTTGCTTACCATCTAAATTAATTATAATTATTCGTTTATCCTTTTTCTCATTTTCATTAATTAGATTAAATCGTTCTTTAAGATCAATTATAGGAGTAATCGTTCCCCTTATATTAACCATACCTACAATAAACTTAGGTGAGTTTGGTATCTTTATATATTCTTTTAGTTCTGTTATTTCTTGCACATTTTTTATTTCCACGCCGTATTCTTCATTCCTTAGATTAAATGTAACATATTGTCTATCCATATAGCTTCTCCTTTCCATTAAAATTTCTTGTCTTTCTTAGGAGGTTTCTAGATCAGGGTAGAAGAATATCTTTTTCCTGTTGTCTTAATTACATAAATATTCCTCATACCTTAGCCTAGCCAAAGTACTGTTAATATTTAAATATTGCAATCGATTTAATTAAATCCTCTGCCATAATTGCAAGATTTGTTGCTGAGGAGGCTACTTCCTCAATTGCAGCAGTTTGTTCCTCCGAACTTGCTGCAACTTGTTGGGCTGATGCTGCAGTTTGCTGTGATATAGCAGACATATGTTCAAAGTTATCTGTTACTTTATTTGCATTTTCCACAATAACTTTAACTATATCAGATATCTTATTAATTTCATTAGAAACTTCATTGATCTCATTAAATATATTTGAGAATTCATCACTGGACTTATTAATTATTTCAACCCCTAAATCAACTTCCCTACTATTCTCATCCATAGAAATAACAGCAGATTGAATTTGATTTTGTATCCCCGATATAAGTTGTCCAATCTTTCCAGTTGACTCAGAGGATTGTTCAGCTAACTTTCTTACCTCTTCTGCAACTACAGCAAAACCTCTTCCTGCATCTCCCGCCCTAGCTGCTTCTATGGCTGCGTTCAATGCTAGCAAGTTCGTTTGTTCAGAAATTGCATTTATAACATCTATAATACTCTCTATCTGTTTAGAACTTTCATTTAATCGGCCAATAGTTTTTGAAGTCTCTACAGTTGACTTCTTAATATTATTTATCTTTTCAACTGCATCTTCCGATGACTTTAATCCACCTTCAACTGATTTCAATGTAACATTAGCAGATTCATTTACATGTTGAATATTTTCTAACATTTCATTTGTACCATATTGTATTTCATTAACCAAGTTACTAGATTCAGTTATGTCAGCTGCTGAATCACTTGTTGCTGTCGCTACTTCTGAAATTGTTGATGATACCTCCTCCGAAGCTGCTGCTGACTCTTCTGATGATGCTGATAATTGCTGTGACGTAGCTGCTACATTTTGTGATACTTCATTAATTTTTTCAATTATGGTTCTTAAATTTACAATCATAGTGTTAAATGCCCCTGCAAGTATACCTATTTCATCTTTACTTTTTATTTTTACATCCTTAGTTAGATCACCTTCTGCTACTGCCTGCGCTAGTTCAGTAAACTGACTAATCGGTCTTGTTATGCTGTGGGTAAGTAATAAAGCTATTGCTATACCAACTATCATAGCAATAACTAACACCAAGATAAATATCACTATTGTATTCTTTGTAGTAGTATTAATACCATTATAAAATCTTTCTAGATTTTTTTGTGTGATGTCCATTAGTTCATCCATACCTTTTCTAATTGATGCGGTTTGTTCTGCTCCTTTTCCACTTATGTTTTCTATAGCTTTCTCCAGTTCTCCATTTCTAGCAAATTTAATAGTTTCGTCACGAATAGGTTCCCAATCAAGGTATGTCTTATATATATTATCTACTATTTCCTGTTCCCCAAGGAAGTGGCTTTTGATCAATGCAAAGTTTTTCTGTATATTTTTATCAGATTCATCAATAGCTTGTATTGCAAGATCTAGGGATTGAGTATCTCTTGATAAAACTACATCTTTCATACTTCTATTAATTGCAATCATGTCAGCATTGGATTCCAAAGTAGCAGCCCTTACTACCAATGTATTATTATATAACTGGTCCATAAGTTTCGAATTTGTACGTAACCCATTTAAAGCAAATGCTCCTGCGATGTACATAAGCACCAAAATTATACCAAATCCTAAGTACAAACGCTTACTAATTTTAAAGCTTCCAAACTTAAACATTTTTATTTCCCCCTATCTTAAAATTTGACAATGTGGTAAATTTGTTTGTTACAGATTTTAACTTCCCTAAACTCCCCCCTCATATAGTATTTCACGTGGTTTTATATTAAATCATATCACCTGTAAATTTATCTATTTTCTATATGTAAATTACTTAATATTTCATTAAAATATGAAAGTATGTATCTGTCAACAATGTTGAAATCTATAATTTTAAAATTAAATTAAATCTTTTCAATCATCTCGATATTTTTATCTGTGTTTTAATAACCTTCACGCTCTTGGGTAGGATAAATAACAAGAAAAAACTTCTATTAGTGCTTACTGGTTCCATATAAGGCATTGACAAATTAAACCATAAAATACCATTATTCTATATTATATGCCCTCTAGTCATTTATTTCAATAGATAATATTTTTTTCTGTCATACTTCGATGAAATAATGATAATAATATTATAATAAAATTGGGGTGATTTTTATATTTCCATATCGTTTAAAACAACTCCGGGAGAATCTCGGTTTAACTCAAGAAGAACTTGCTAAGCAACTTAACTTAACACAAAGTACAATAGCTTACTATGAAAATGGCAGAAAAATGCCTACATTGGAAAATGCAAAGATAATAGCACAAATGTTTAATACTAGTTTAGATTATTTACTTGGTATCTGTAACTGTAAAGGACAATGATAAAATACAGATAAAAGGTAATCAAAAAGTACAGAGTTCTTAATCAAAGAGGGAACACTACCTAAAGAATAAAAAATAATAGGTGGTGTGAATATGAAAGGAGAACTTTGGATGGATATAAGAAATGATTATCTTAAGGGGCTATCCATTTCAGAAATATCAAGAAAATATAATATCAATTGGAGAACAGCTAAAAAGTATGCAGCAGCTATTGAGACGCCAAAATATACATTAACTAAAGATAAACCTTCTAAGTTAGATGACTTTAAACCTATGATAGATGAGTTACTAGAGGAAGCCCCATATAGTGCTGTAAGGATATTAGAAATAATAACTGATCAAGGGTTTGATGGTAAAATTGGTATAGTTAAAAACTATGTTAGAACTAAAAAGAAAGAGCTAAATACAAAAGCTACAGTCAGATTCGAAACTTTACCTGGGAAACAGGGTCAAGTTGATTGGGCTCATTTTGGAACATTCATGGATGAACTAGGAAGAGAACATAAACTGTATTGTTTTTTAATGATTTTAGGGTACTCGAGAATGCGATATATAGAATTTGTTACAGAGATGAGCACAGAAACTCTAATAAGATGTCATAATAATGCTTTTAGATATTTTAATGGATATCCAGAGCATATACTCTATGACAACATGAAGCAAGTTGTTGTAAAAAGAATGATAAAGCAAGAAGATTCTAAGTTAAATCCATTATTTGAGGACTTTGCAGGATTTTACGGAATAAAACCTATACTATGTAGGCCTTACCGAGGCCAGACTAAGGGTAAAATTGAAAGAACAGTCAGATATGTAAGGGATAACTTCTTTACTGGTATTAAATTTGTTAACCTAATAGATTTAAATAATGAAGCTCTCTCCTGGTGTGAAAAGATAAATAGAAAGGTCCACGGAACTACAAATAAAATTCCTTATGAAATGCTGCAAAAAGAAAAGTTAAATAAATTCGATCGAGAATATGTTTTAAGTATTGAAGAAAAAAGAAAAGTAGAGAAAGACTGCTTGATTTCCTTTAAGGGTAATAAATATTCTGTCCCACCAGAATATATAGGAAAAGAAGTTTCAGTATTCTCTACAGACAACTTAGTTAAAATTTATCATAATAGCTCATTAATATCAACTCATAGCACATGCTTTGATAGGAATAAACTAATAGTCTTAAAAGAGCATTATGAATCTATAGGTATAGTATCTCCAAAAAGATATGGTAAAAATACATTGATTAAAACAAATGTTAATCCCTCTTTTGATGTAGAAGATAGAGATTTATCAACATATGATGAAATTTATGAGGAGGGAAAAAGTGAGTAATGTAGCTTATGAGAGAATTAAAAATAACTTAGAAAAGCTAAAACTAACAAAAATAAATGAAATAATAGATAACTATTTGGAAATAGCCTTAAAAGAAGAAACCAATATAGTAGATATACTAGACTATCTTTTAGATCAAGAAACTAAATTTAAAGACACAAGAGCTTCAGAAATACAGGTAAATGTAGCAGGTTTTCCATATAGAAAAACCTTGGAAGACTTTGAATTTGAATTTCAACCTTCAGTTGATAAACGATTAGTTGAAGAATTATCTACATTAAGGTTTGTGCATAATGCTGAAAATGTGGTGTTCTTAGGACCACCTGGAGTTGGTAAGACCCATTTAGCTATAGGATTAGGTATCACAGCAGCTAAGAATAGGCATTTAACATATTATATTAGTTGTCAGGACTTAATATCAGAACTAAATAAGGCACACTTTGAAAACCAACTTCAAAAGAAACTCAAACATTACGCTAAGTACAAGCTATTGATAATAGATGAAATAGGGTATCTTCCTATGGATATTCAAGGGGCTAACCTATTCTTCCAACTAATAGCTAAAAGATATGAAAAGTGTTCAACTATATTTACTTCAAATAAGTCATTTTCACAGTGGGGTGAAGTATTTTCAGATAATACAATAGCGGCTGCTATTCTAGATAGAATACTTCATCACGCAACGGTAGTTAATATTAAAGGATAATCATACAGATTAAAAGATAGAAAAGAGTATATGTCTTCTAGAAAAGAAATCACAAATACTCTTTTAAATAAATAAATTCTCTGCACTTTTTAAATGACTTTTTTATGTAGAATTAGATTGTCGTTGACAGTAACAATCAAATTATTGAAAAAGAAAATATAATCATCACACTATATGATAAACTTTTAGAGGATATAAGTAATTTATCACCTAAAAGTCAACAGGACTTAGAGCATTTTATAGACTTCTTAAAATTTAGAGATATGCAGATGGAAAATAGTAAAAAATAATAAAAAAACTTGAAAACATTCTTCATTTTCAAGACTTTCTTACCTGGTGCTTCTACTGTTTACACAAATAATCGTTCTTATAGTCAAGGTTGTTCTCCTATCTTTTTGACCCTGTTTTTTCAGTTTCAAACCAGCACTACTCAATTTATCCAATGTCATCTATATTTTTGCCCACTTTTAAGGGTCAAAAAACGGTGTTTTTCCTCCGATTTTTGACCCATTTTTTGTCCTTCAACCACTATATGTTGTGGCGAAACCCCATTATTTCTCCTCTGAACCACATGTTCCTTTATAATAAAGTTCTGCTTTTTCATCCCCCTCAAACCTGCATTCCTTCGTCAAAAATAATAATAAAGTTCTGCTTATTTCTCTCTTTTTCCCCATTTTATCTCTCAATTTTGAATCAAGACTTTATTAAAATTATAATAAAGTTTTGTTTTTATAATGCAGGAATAGAAACAGGAATAAGGATTAAGAAATAAGGATTAAGGAAAATAAAGAATGAATTTATATTGGAAAACAAAGATGTATAGTAAGCGTACAATAAAAGATGTATTGATAGCTATGGGAAGATGATGTATCATCTTCCCATAGAGTCTTTTATTAAGCTTTACATGTTTTTTGAATAAGTTCAGCCCAAGGCATCATTAAATCTAAGATTTTGGGATTTGTTTTGAAATCAGATCCTGGCAATCTTGATAATACAAATTCTAAGTATTTATAGGGGTTTAGTCCATTGGCTTTTGCTGTTTCTACTAGTGTATATACACATGCACTTGCATTGGCTCCTTCAGGACTACCACAGAAGGTCCAATTCTTTCTACCTATGGTAAATGGGCGTATGCTGTTTTCTGCAATATTGTTGGAGATTACACAGTTTCCATCTTCTAAATAGGTTTCTAATTTTTCTTTGTGATTTAGGGCATATTGAAGAGCCTTCCCAATATTGGATTTAGGAAGTACTTTTTCATTTGAACTTTCTACCCATGACCAAAAGGCATCTAAAACTGGTTTTTCCTTTTCCAGACGCATCTTTTTCCTATCTTCTGGTGATAGACTTTTAAATTTTCTTTCCCAGTCGAATAACTGGTTGCAATATGCTATTCCTGTTGCAGGTAAGGTGGCTTCAGGACTTTCCATATCCTTAGGAAGAGCATCCTTGAAATATCTTCTGACATGTGCCCAGCATAGACAATGGTGAATATCTTTCACTTTACCATAACCAGTATAGCCGTCTGTATGTAGATATCCATTGAAACCTTTCAGGAAGTCCTTGGCATTGTCGCCTGTTCTACCTTTAGCATATTTAAATATTCTGATTCCATGTTTAGAATCGGTTGAGGTAGAGTAGACCCACATGTAGGATTTTGTGGTATTCTTTTTACCTTCTTCTCTAAATACTTGGACTGGGGTTTCATCGGCATGTAAGTATTTCTCCTTTAGGAGTTCTTCATGTAGTTTTTCTACTACTGGATTTAGCCATTCTTCTGATGTTTTTATGATCCAGTTAGATAAGGTTGCACGGCTTAATGGAAATCCCATCTGCTTCCAATCTTTTTCTTGACGATACAGTGGTACTGCTTGGACAAATTTCTGATACATTGTCCATGCTACGCTTGAAGCAGTAGCATAGGAATGTTGAAGTACAGGCTCTGGTGTAGATGGACTAAACATCCCAGGTCTGTTTTCTTTCTTACATGTTCTGCATTCATATGTTTCTTGGTATATATTAACTACAGATACTTCTGCTGGTACATATCTGATTTCTGATCTTACGAATTTATTACCTACAACGGAAAGTCTATTGCCATCTGTTGGGCATATTTGTTTCGATTCTTCTATTTTAAATACTTGGTCGTGGCTAGGTAAATCTTTAAATAGATCTTTTCTCTTGTATCCTTTTCTAGTTCTTTTAATTGGCTCTTCAAATGGAACTGGTTCTAGAACAGCTGGATCCATTTCGCTTTCTGCTTCATTGAATAAACCTAGTTCTATATCATTAATTACTAGCTGACCATCTATGGCAAAGGTTTTTTCTGTTTTTCTACCATAGAGTTTTTGTATTAGATATTCCATATTTTCATTAGATCTTTTCAACTCTTCTCTAAGAGCTTCTATGGTTTTATTCTGAGATTCAATTGTATCTTGTAGAGTTCGTATTAAAGAGTTTTCAGTCATTGGAATTTAGCCTTTCTTTCGAGCTTTTATTTAAGTATATTATACCATTTTCAGCAGTCAAAAACAAGAAAAAAGATGCATGAAACCACGTATTTTTCAATAGTTTCAAGCATTTATATTATCATTTTATTATCTAACTTTTGAATTACTTTTTTCTGGTCTATTGTCAATCCTTCTATTAACCATCTATACTGCTGAGGACTAATTTCTCTAACATCTTCTGTAGTTCTTGGCCACTGAAAAACGCCATTTTCAAGTCGCTTGTATAAAAGAAGAAATCCGTCTCCTTCCCAAAGTATAGCTTTCATTCTATCTCTTTTCCCTCCACAAAAAAGGAACAATGCATTCTCAAATGGATTAAGTTTAAAGTTTTGGGATACTATCTGTGAGAGACCATCTATTGATTTTCTCATATCAGTTTTCCCACAGGCAATGTATATTTTTATATCATCAGGGAATTTTACTTTCATAGAACTCTAATTAAGTTAAGCAATTCTCCCAATGTATTTGGATCCGCCCCATTTAGAACTTCAATTTCATTTCCATTTGAACGAAGAATGGCACAAGTACCTTGGTTGTTAGGTTTAAATTCAGTGATGCTTGGTTTTACCTCCACAAATTGGGTTTTTCCTGTAACTGCCAGCGTCCCAGCTTTAATTAGAGATTCTTCTCTAATGACCCTCTGCCAATAGTAGAATTTACTTTTTGAAATATCATTCTCTCCGCACCATTGGCTAATGGACCGGCCACTTTGACTATGTTTTTTAATGATTTCAATCCATTGTGATCTTAGGATTTCATGCTTTGTGGTTTTCATAGTAGTAATATTAATCATCCTCCCTACACTTCTAATGTTGGAAAAATTATTTTGTGAACATTAAAAGTACTTTGTAGAGAATATTATCTCATGTTGTATAATACTTTTAAATCCATGAGATTAGTCGAGTAGATAAGGGGAATTTCACCTCAAACCTCTCACAGAACCGTACGTGACAGTCTCCTGTCATACGGCTCTTATCATCCTATCGTAAGTACAATCCCCTTTTCCCAATGGTAGAAAAATGAGGGGTTGCTCTTAGCCCATCGACCAAGAAATCTCCATGATTTACCCATGGATTTTCCTTTACCTTTATATTTACGATGGACAAATTTCACAAGTGATATATTAATGTAATCGAGGCTTTTTCGTGCTTCTCCAGAACCAAATACCATGAAATAATTCATCCAACCTCTGATAATAGGGTTCATCAACTCTGCTAGTTTATCCATAGAGAGAATTTTGCTATTCAGTCTAATATCCTTTATCTTACTGCGAAACAATTTGGATGATTCATTACTGACAGCTGGTGTAAATGCATTGAAGAAATTCCCATTTTTACTTCTTACATATCTTGTACGAAATGTATAACCAAGAAAATCAAAAGAAGTATACTCGTAGGTTCCTTGGAACTTGTCACTCTTACAGTATACAATCCGAGTCTTATCTGGGTGAATTTCTAAGCTGCATAAATTCATCTGTCTCTTAAGTCTGTACAATATGTATTTGGCTTGTTTCTCACTGACACAATGTACGACTCCATCATCTGCATATCTCACCCAAGGGTTATCAGGAAAATTATGTTTCATCCAGGTATCAAACGCATAGTGCATAAAAAGATTAGCAAGAACTGGACTGATTACTCCACCTTGTGGCGTTCCAGACACTCTTTCCTTAATACTTCCATCAGGCATTACCATTGTCGCTTTTAGAAATCTTTCAATGTATAATATCACCCATTTTTCGTTGGTGTGAGCTTTTACAGCTTTCATTAAGAGGTCATGATTTATGTTGTCAAATAATCCAACTATATCAAACTCTAAGACCCAACCATATTTCCAACATCGTTCTCTTGTTACTCCTACTGCATCTATTGCTGAACGATTTGGCCTATATCCATAGGAATCATCAAGAAAAATTTTCTCTACGTTTGACTCAAATACCATTAGAGTTACCATTTGTGCTACTCTATCTTCAATTGTTGGTATTCCCAATAGCCTTTTCTTCCCGTTTTTCTTAGGTATTTCAACACCTCTAACAGCCTTTGGAAAGTAACTACCTGATGACATACGATTCCATAACTTATACAAGTTATTTTTCAATTCTTTTTCATATTCATTGAAATTGATACCATCTACTCCACTAGCACCTTTGTTTGCTTTTACACGTTTATATGCTGCTAGAACTAATCCTTGTGAAATTTGAAACGATTTTCCCTCGTTCATAAAATCCTCCCATTTCTGGTTGTTAAATTTTCGAGTTATGAATGATAGAACCCCTTCGCTCCATCTTCATTACAAAGACTTCATCACTACTACGAGTTCTTCCGCACCTGTATAGTTCATCGCTACTATCATCCTTGTCGTTCTCTCGCTTGGATTTTCGCTTAACATTACTGTACAGGATTCTCCTGTTCCTTAAGAAAGCCTATGTCATGTTCCTAGAGTCTTTACACCGACAGCCGTTTAGCCAGTAACCAGATTTCTTCTAAACTTATCCCATCTGTGATCAAAGCAAATGGTTTTGACTGTATTTTAGTATTAACGATGCTTCATCGAACACTTCACTTTCGTTTAGCTCCATGACACATACCTGACTGTTCCAACAGCCTTTTGCCTTTGTGCTCAGCACCATAACTTTTGGCTACAGCACCCAAAGGTGGTTTGAAACCTACATCTGGATGTCGATTTCGGGAGGCCTACTCCCATCTCTCTTAAAGCCTGCACCACTAATTTCTTGGTACTTCAGGACACACTTAACCGCTTACGATGTATAAGAGAAACAAAGAAGGATAAATCGCTGAAAATAAAAGTTTTTCTCCTTCTTAATTCAACTATTTATCCCTTTCTTATTCTCATTATTATTGTCAATTTCTACACCAACTTCCTCTTCTGTTTCTCCTTTTCTTTTCCTTTTATGAGGAAAAGGAAGAAGGAATATTTTGGTGGAAGCAAAACTTTATTATAACAAAGGCAGGACTTTATTTAAAAGAGCAAGACTTTATTATATCAGGACACGTTCCTTGTAAGTAGTGTTACGACTTCAACGTGGCTCGTCCTCTTGATAGGTGCATTTTTGTAAACCTGCATTTTGCTCACTTTTAGAAATTTGTTTATGTCCATCAATTTTGCTAGTTAAACCTGTCTTAAATATAAAGGTCAGCATATAAGGATCTATACTTCCATCTTCTTTATACCCACCTATGATAACTTCCTCCACTACAGTTTTAAATACTTCCCTATCAAATTCTACTAATGGTTCTTTGCTTTGGAATAGTTTCCTGAAAGATGCTATTCTTTCCTTAATAGTTTTTTCTTCATCCTCTACTATATCTAATTCTTTCTTTTCTGTTTTTAGTTCTTGGAGTTCTTTCTTTAATTCGGTATATTTTTCTTCATAGTTTTCTTTATCTATTTTATCTTCTAGATGTAGATCTAGGAGTTTACTTATCTTATTCTCTACATTTCTTATATCCCCATCTATTTTATTTAATAGTTTTTTATTATCTTTTGACTGTAGTTCTTTTTCTATATTTTCTAGAAATTCCTCTACTATTGTTTTATTATCCCTACATAAAATATTAAAGGCTTTTACAAAGGCATTTTCTATTATCTTTTCTTCTACTGCCTTACATTCAGGACAAGACTTCTTTCCCTTCCTGATTGCAGTTGTGCAGAACCAGACATCCTTTTGTTTATCAGTTCCACTATGCCATCTTCTCCTGGTAATATTTCCACCACAGTAGGCGCATTTCATCATGCTAGAAAATGCATATTTTAAGCTATGTTTTTTCATTCTTCCCTGATTATGATTCCTACTTCTCTTTTCTAATATTTCTTTTGCTTTATTAAATTGCTCTCTTGATATAATAGCTTCATGGTTGTTTTTTATATAATACTTTTCTTCTTCACCAAAATTATCTAATCTTCTTTTGCTTATGGGATCTAGAGTAAAGGTCTTTCCCATTAGAAGATCCCCTACATATTTTTCATTTTTAATAATTCCTCTAACAGATGAATCTGACCAAGTTGTATTGCCTTTCTTAGTCTTATAACCTTTTTCTGTTAGTTCCCTTGCTAGTACAAAGCATCCAATTCCACTAGTATATCTATTAAATATATATTTTACTATCTTAGATTCTTCTTCATTTATAATTAATTTTTTCTTTTCCTTGTCATAATCATAACCTAAACATGAAGCTTGTCCTACTAACTCTCCCCTTTTCATCTTCATTTTTAGACCCATTTTAGTGTTGGCAGAGAGGGATTCACTTTCCTGTTGGGCCAGAGAACTTAGGATTGTTAAGAGCATTTCTCCATTCATTGTTAGGGTGTTTATATTCTCTTTTTCAAAGATTATGGCTACATTTTCATCTTTTAACATTCTAACATATTTTAAGGTATCCATAGTATTTCTAGCAAATCTTGATATGGATTTAGTAATTATTATGTCTATGAGACCATTACTAGCATCAGATATCATCCTTTGAAACTCATCTCTATTATCTGACTGAGTACCTGATATTCCTGAATCGGCATAGATATCTACAAATTCCCATTCCTTATTCTTTTTAATTAGGTCTGTGTAATGGTTTACTTGGGCTTGATAGCTATTCATTTGTTCATCAGAATCTGTACTTACTCTACAATAAGCTGCTACACGCAATTTGTTTAATGTCTTCCCTGTATTTCTATCAATTTTCTCTTTCTGTGCTTGAATTACTTCTACTCTTCTCATATTTTCACCAACCTTTCTTTTGATCTATAATCCTTGTATTCCTACCAGGGATTACAAGGATTATAGATAGAAGATTCTTCTTAGTCAAGCTAATTATCAGTGTCCCAGAGCTTATATCTTTGTACTTATTCTAGAAATTTGAAAGAATAAACACAGAAAGTAAAATAGGAAAGATAAGCCTGTCCAAATATATTTTATTGTTTCCTTTCTATTTACTTATTTCTCCCTATTCTTTTATTTCGTACTTTCTCTTTATACTATTCCTTATAGTTAAATGTTCTTTTTCTGAAATTAATTCTTCTTTTAATAATCGATTTAACATTCCCATTTGTAAACTATATTTTTCTATATTATTCTTTAAGAATTTATATCCTACTGGAGTAAATAGAATATTTGCTACTGTTTCTATATCCCCTTCTGCTTTTATATCTTTTAAAATTATCTTTATTTTCTTCCATAGTGATCTTAATTTCTTTTTCATTAAAAACCTCCAATCTTATCTATAACTTTTATATAATTTCCCTTAAACTTTCTTTGACCACCTATAGGTGACACCAATAAATGCCTGTTTATGCGGGTTTTCATCATTTCTGACCACCTAAGCTGACACAAAACCCTAATTCCGACCACCTATCTTTTTTCTTTCAACCCACGGCACTGCCGGGGGATGTGGCTGGAAGGTGGAATCTTTTGACCACCTTCCTTTATCCTGCACTAAAATCGATAGGGGATTCAACTGAATATTTGCTTTTTAAAATCAATATTCTTATTATTAATGTGACTAACATCACTTACTACCAAGGTTCCAACATCCCCCAACATCTTGCCCAAAATTTGATTTTCATCCCCCTCCTCGACCAATTACCCTATATACCTATTCAAATGGTACACGGGGCGAAACAGGGCTACACTTTCAGGGTCAACAGGGACGTTAGTTTGAGGACTTAGGGGGTAGCCATTTTATCGTCCCTAATGTCCCTATTTCTAAAAATTTCAATCAATCTTTTACCATTGCTCTTACGGATAACAACAGAGATTGAACGTTCTTCAAGTTCCATTGTATTTTGTAATATCTTTTTACTAAGGGTCTTTGGAGAAATATTATCGTCCCTGTTTCTAGATAGTTCCTCTGCTAATTCTGTAGGAGTTGATTTGTGATATTCTTTGTCTTTCATAAAGTCAGAAAGAAGAATAACAATATCATCTAGTAGAACATCCTTATTTATAAAACTATCTGTTACTACTTGCCAAATATTATCTTCATCTCTTTTTAATTTGATTTCTCGATAGTCAATATCTCTACCAACACAAGATAAAGTTGCCACTTTACTTCCTCTAGATTCTTCTATTAGTATAAAACTACTGTCTACTGCTCCTTGAATTCCAGTAGTACCAGAGATACGATTAAAGGGATCTTTATCATATTCTTTTCTTAAGTGATGAATTAGTAAAATAGCTATTCCATATTTATCTGCTAGATTTTTTAATATGGTTAACTCATTATAGTCATTGGCATAATTATGATCCTTGCTTGTATTTCTTATCATTTGTAAGGTATCAATAATAATCAAAACAGTATCTGGATGTTCTTTTATGAAGTTTACTATCCTTTCTTCTAAATCACCACCCAGCATTGCATTTTCCGTACAGAAGTTTACCCTGTCTGTTACTTCATCTGTAATATCAAATAGTCTATTTTGAATTCTTATTTGACTATCTTCAAAACAAAGGTAAAGGGTAGTCCCTTCTTTAACCTTATTCTCCCAAACCTCCTCTCCTTTTGCTACTGCCACTGATAACCATAAAGCAAGCCAAGACTTTCCCACCTTTGGTGACCCTGCCAGAATATGAAGGCCCTCTGATAGTAGGTTTTCAATAATGAAGTTAATTGGTTTAAGTGGCATCGTCATTAAAGTTTCACCATCAATTGTATTAAATTTTTTTGTCATCTAAAATTCACCTCCTTACTTGTTTCCACATTTGAAGTCGATTTTTCAAGTCTAATTGGAATTTTTTTAAAAAGATGTCCCTTCTATCTGTTTCCACATTTAAACCTTGATTTTGAAGTCTAATCTAAAAAGTTTTTCAAACAAAAATATCCCTCTATATGTTTCCACATTTAGAGGGTCATTTACGAAGTCTAGATTTGAAAAAAGGTAAAAAAATAACCCAGATATTTTTTGCATCAAGGTTACCAAAAATATTTATCTTGGTTTAGATAATCTGTTTACTATTAATTAAATTTAAGCTATGCTTAAATACTCACTTTAACTATTCGGAAATATCGAATAGTTAAAGTGAGTATTAATACTAATTAAATATCTCATCAATTTTTCTTTTCAGAATATCCCTATCCCATAGTACAATATTATTTGATTGAGCTAATTCCAAAGCTGATTCTGTAAAATAGTTATTTGTTATTACCATTCCTTTGTTACAATTATAGTAATTCAACGATGTAAAAATTTCTTGTACTGCTTTATTTGTTACTTTACTAGAATAGCATTTTGCTTGAATTCCAATTCTACTACCATTTTTCTCTGCAATGACATCCATTCCTTGATCACCAGAGCCTTTTGTTATTTCTGTCATATAACCCATCTTTGTAAAAAGGAGACTAACAAATCGTTCAAACTCATGTCCATCCATTAAATCCACATCGTTAATTGAGTACTTTACACTTTTTTGTACCTGTCTATTAGTAAGTCTATTTTCAAATATTTCTAATTCAAGTTCTTCAATTTTTTGTAATATCTTTTCTATGAGGTAGATATTACACTGTACAAAATTTCTTTCTATCTCCGTTGGAAACATGTCTCTACCCATTAAATAATAGGTAAAAGAGCCTACAGTAACAATATTTTTAGTAGGAATATCTAAGCATCTACAATATGCATCCACATATTCACTCAGGTCAGTTGCTTGAATATCATCCTTAATATAAATACCATATTCGTTCTTCCAATACTCAGATATGAATTGAAGAGATGACTTTCTAATCAATTTCCATATAACCGAAGAATGATACTCCTCTGCGGTATTAATATATTTACCTGCAATTTTAACAAGTTTTTTGTAGTTCTCGTCAATAAAACTTTGTAAATTATTATAAAAATTAGCATCTCCCCTTAACTTGTCTATAATATTATCTCTCTGTTCCGAATTGCTATCTAGTAATTGTTGTGCAACAAAACTATTAAATGAAATTAAATGTTCAAAAGCAATATACAAATCCCTATCTAACAAAATATTTAACGGCATTATATTTAGGAAATTTTCAATTACTGCAATTAACTCTAAGGATACATTTTCAACTTCCTTAACTATTGTATTAACCTTTTGATTTACTTCTTCTAGGATTTCGTCATTAACAAAATTAAAATAATTGAGAATTTTATCCCTATCCCATGCATTTGTCACGAATACAGTACCATCTATATTTAGATTAAACAAAGTATTATTATTAATTGAAGTTACATTTATATACATAGGCCCTTCTTTTAAATTAGAAATAATATGGACGAAACCTTTTGTCTTAACCATTATATATCTTCCAATAATCAAGATTTCACACCTATAAAACCTTTCTTCATCTTCCTGCCAAAATTCTGTATCTTTAATATTTAAAATCCTTTGTTTCAAGTAGCTTCCAAAATAATTATCTTCAGTGTCTATTTTTGACAAATCCATGTCTTTTATAACCCTTAGTAATGATCTAAGAAACACAACCGAGTCAATTGCTTCTACTTCATAATGAAGAAATAATGATATTAATAGTCTGTCAATGTTCGCATCTTGCCCAGCTTGATGTAGCTTATGTATTTCATCTTTAAAATGCAACTTAATTTCAGAATAAAGTTTCCCGTTTAATATATTATTATCATCTAGCATAACTGTATCATCAACTTTACGGTCTCCTGATAATCGTTTTGCCAGTAATGACTTTAAATCTTTAATGTTTAATTTATCATTGCTTAAACCAGTATTAAAAAGATACATGCTAACATATCTTAGACGTATTTCTTCCATCATATCATTAGAATCGGTGTATTTTAAATAAGTATCCAATACGTCGTTAATGCTTTTACAATTTACAAACTTGTCCTTATAAAATAATTTATATTTAATTAGTTTTTCAGTAGATTTTTGAGCTGGCTTTTCAAGAGTTAAATTATCATCGTTAACAGATGCACCTTTAGTAATTTGAATTTCCTCATCTAGCCCTTGTTGCTTTAATTCATTTTCTATATCTGTTTCTGATAACCTTTTTGTCAGTAATGACTTTAAATCTATGATTTCTAATTTATCATTACTCAAACTAGTGTTAAAAAGATACATGCTAACATATCTTAGACGTATTTCATCCATAATATTATCAGAATCTGTGTATTTTAAATAGGTATCTAATACTTCATTAATACTTTTACATTTTAGAAAATTGTCCCTGTAGAATAGTTTATATTCAGTAAACTTTTCAGTAGTTTTTTTAGCTGGCTTTTCAAGAGTTAAATTATCATCGTTAACGAGTGTACCTTTAGTAATTTGAATTTCCTCATCTACATGTTGCTTTAATTCATTTTCTATATCCATTGACATGTTATTTTCATGTGTAATTAAGCTTTGTAACTCTTTCTTAGGCACAGCATTGGTCACCAACTTTTTTTCTCTATTTCTCATATTTTCATTATTTTTACTAAGACCTTTAAATAAGTTTTTAAACATAATATCTCCCCCTGTTTATCCTCTTATATTTAAGAAGATTCAAATAATCCAATATGATCTCCTATATTTATTTTATTCTAGATGCAAACTAATTCCATTAACCCTTCATACATTTGTATATGGCACTCATGGATACTTAAATTTAACTAGCCCCACTGATACTCTCCTAACTAATTAAATTGTTACCTTTATTAATACCATTCATAAGTCCAATTACCCTGTGAGCCATAAATTTCAAGATAATACCAACCTACATAAGGTACAATAAATGTTTTATCCACTATATAGTCTCCAATTTCATTAACTAAAACCTCCATCAGTTCTTGATTTGAGTTTGAAAGTTTAACTATAAAGTTCCCACTACCTTTATATGTGCCTTTAAGATGTAAACTACCTTCTGATATATATATCTTCCAAATCTGTTTCCCATCACTATCAACTATCTTTTCAGGTTCGTATTTTTTTACTTCTTCCTTAGCCTCAATCTTGGCTTCTTCTTCAGCTAATTTTTTTGCTTCTTCCTCTATTATTTTTTGTTTAACTTGCAAATCATCAGTAATATTAAGTGCAACTTCTGCCTTTGGCTTTAGAATATCAAGATTTAGTTTTAAATCGTTTGACATTGTTTGCCCTATTTGTTCAAAAAAATAATCCATGTTATTAAGTCTTTCATTAGCCGCATTAACAAAGTTTATTATATGGTTATCATTTATATACTCCTTCTCTTTTAACGCTGATATGTCTATATTTTGCTGAATGTCTTCTATAATGCCTTTTTCTAAATCTTTTTCGTTCATTATATATATTTCACCGATACATTCTTTCAAAATATCCCCATAACTATCTTTATAAGTGCCAACAGCCTCATACATATTAAAAAAGGCATAACTAAAATTTTCTTTTGAAATTTCCTCCATAATATCCTTATAATCTTTTTTACTACTATAAATCATATCAAGATCTTTCTCCATCTCATTCAGCTTCGCTTTTTGTGAATTATCTATATTCTTAACACTTCTTATTATATCTGATACTTTAGATCTAGCACTTTCCAGTGTCATGTCGGTCAAAAGTAATTCTTTTTGAATGCTATGTGCTTCTTTCACTGCTTCATCAAAACTTATCGGTTTGGAACATCCAGTAAAAGAAATTACAAGTAAAACTAATAAGAATATAATAGACATAGACTTTTTCATAAATTAAGCCTCCTTAAGATTTTTTTACAGTAATCTTTATTCTTTGTTTCAATGTTATCTAATTCTTTCTTCTGAAGTTTCTAGCTAGAATACTAATTTATTTTAATATAAGCTTATACAAAAAGAGGTTCATAATTAATTATAGATAAACATAATACTCTGTACTCATCAGACCTTTATTTATATCAATTGATACATTATCTTTAAGGTCAGGCTTATTTTCAAAGTTAAAATTGGATACTAAAGTTCCTATATCTAAACCTGTTAATTTTTTCAAATACACTATATTTACTCCATTATTTAGCATGTCCAAAATTGCTGTTATTTTATAACTCTCAGGTGGATATACATAATGAATCTTTTTTCCTACTTTTTTTTGCTTAAGCATTTCATCAATGCCAAGTATTTTATATGTTGTGATAAATGACTCACTAATTCTTGATGAACTTATATCAGTTCTATCTAATGCATTATATAGAAAATAGAACAATTTATCATCATCTAAATAGACTTTATTATAGTGTCTTTCTATAAATTTAATTGATTCTATAATTTGCTCCCTTAAGCTATTTGGAATCTTAATTAGAATTCCGTTATGTTCTATGGTTCTAGTTAACCCATCAGTTATATCAAATAATTGGAGCTCTAACATTTCATTTGGCTTAAGTGGAAGTATTAAACTTAGTTTTGCATATAATCTCGAAATTAATATATTTACAAATCTATTTTTTTCACTTTTAGTTTTAAATTTATTATTAATATTATCACTTATGTATAAATCAAACCTATATAAAATAGAATTTAATAAAGTCTCATTAATAACAGGTTTCTGAAAACTCTGTTCTAGTTGTTTACTTAGTTTCTCTTTAAAACCAACAGTATTTATGTAACCATATAGGGTATTGAAATCAAACTTTCTATTAATAAGAAAATCAAATAATCTCTTTAATGCAGCTATATGACTAGTTAATGAAGGTATTGAACCGATTTTAGTATCATATGAATATACAAAATACTCGTCAATGTGAGTAACATTTAAGTTGAAAACCTTTTCCTCGAGCATTCTATCCTTCAAATACTCTTGAAAATTCTTTAATTCACTTTTATACTGTGGACTTTCAATTAATAATTCATTAAGCAAATTTCTAAATATTTCACTATTTTTCACTTAAATCCCCCCTACTGTTTTCTATAAGGTTCATATTTACAAAATTAATAACAAAAATTTATTACGTTTCAAACTTCTCCCAATTTAATTTCCATTATACCATAATAATCCAATATATTGCTTTAAATAAGCATAAAAAAGACCAGTCAGAATTATATCTTCAAATCCCAACTGGTTCTGTTATAAGACCATTATTCAACTGTGAATTATTTCTAATTTCTTAAGATGCTTTTTTATAATTATTACTTGTTTATAACCTTTTAGTAAAGATAAAATTTAGTCTTGCCAGCCAACTAATTTATCATTTTCAAAATAGTAGTATTCACTTGATATTCCATAACTCCAGCTATATACCCATTGTTCACTTGTCACTGATTTTACAACCGTCCTGTTAATTTTGTTTGGTTGTCTACCCATGTGTACAATTAGCATGTCTTTGGTCATTCCTATCCACTTTTTCCCCTGTCCCAAATCTTTCCACACAGATTCTTTCCATTTAAAGATTGTTTTTGGATCCTTATCAAAAATACGATATTTCCCTTCGCCTGATTTCTCCTCTTTTAATAAACCTGTAATTCTATATGTTGAAGTTACAGCCTTTATTTCATCATTAATTACACCTTTAATTAATGTATCTGTATGATATATTTCTTTGCCGTCTGTAACTTTTTGTCCTCTTTCTTTAAAAATCTCGTCCTTATCAAAATAATGTTCATCAATTCTAATTTTAATATATCGAGCATCTCTATCATGATTAGTCAAAAGGTTTTCTGAATATTCTTGTCCTGTATCAGGATTAATTATTGCATACCTACCATATGATTCAATTCTAACCCAATAAGTTTTACCAATAAGTGGAGATTTGGTATACCATCCAGCACCATAATTAGCAATTTTATCTTCTCTTACATTTGGTATAATTCTTCCATCATCACTATACAAATTAACAGTTTTAAATACATGGTTCTTACCATTATATCTAGTCTCATCTGATTTTACACCATTTACATATTTTCTTTCATATTCTTTAAAAGGTTCTGTGCCTTCATATCCTTCGTACTTCCACTCTAGAATATCATCTTTACTTATTTTAACTGTCTTACTTTCTTGATTCCATACAACATTCATATCCAAGCTTTCTGCAATAAACCTTACTGGCACTAAAGTTCTCCCATTGATGGCTTTTGCAGGAACATCAAGCGTTTTATCTACGCCATTAACTTTGACTTCTTTGCTATCCAGTTCTAATATTATCTCTTTACCTTCTGCCACTCCAGTTATTATTCTTGTAGCATCGTCCCAACCTACTTCTAGTCCTAAAGCTTCAAATATTGCTCTTAGTGGAAGTAATGTCCTACCTTCAATTATTTGTGGTGGTACATCGAATTTCAATTCTTGCCCCTCTAATAATACTTTGATACCACTAGATGCATTTATAGTTTTGGGTGATGCAGCTATAAATCCTATAACTAATACAAATGTTAATAATATCTTTAAAGTTTTTTTCATTCCCATTTTCCCCCTTTATTTTTAAAAAAGATCCTTAATCTTACTTACATATTACCAAACCCCTCCATATTAAACAAGCAATAAAGCCAGTCAGGACTATGGCTTCTAATCCCAACTAGCTCTAAACTCAATCCCTAATCTATTCAATTACACACTCAATCTTTGTAACATCATGCATTCCAATAATTATCCGACCTTCAAATACTGTCATCTTTTCTATCATTTTGAAATAAGAATCTATATCAAATTCTTCAAATTCCATTCCATCTTCTACAATTCAAAAAAACTCCTAAGTTCATCTCCATCTTCAGCTTTCCACTTCTCTATGGAATCCTCTTTGTTTTCCCCCAAGGCGTTGAAGCTACAAACAAATGCTTTATATATAACTTCTTCATATATATGCTGATTCTTACATCTCACTTATCCTTTTTTCTCATATTTCCCATTATACTGTCACACCCTTCGTTTTAGTCATTCATTTGTAGGGTTCCAGGTCTTTCTTCCAAATGAACTACCACAACTTCCCACATTTCATTTTCTATAATTCCAAGATGACTTTTTTGAACATCATACTATGAAATAAATAGCAGGTCTTATGGCAGGAGTGACCGTAAGAATAAGAGTAGTAAAATTCGCTTGATATCAAGTTTTATGAATAGGGGAATATGTACCACACTACTAATTAAACTGTGTACCACATTTTGCTAAGAATCAAAACTATGTATTTCATGCAATCATAGCAATAATAACCTCAACCTCATCAAAAACCTCTTTTATTCTTCTGCCCTTCCCTACATCTTTAAAAATGATATGCTTTTCATCATGAGTAAATTTCATAATAACATATCGTTTTCGTTGATAATTAGCCATTTTTCGGTCTAATTCTACTGTTAAATTTTCTGTATTCCTACCACGCATTCCACGTGCCTTGAGCAGACAATAATGATGTCGCACTAAGATATTTCCCCCCTGGTGGCAGGGAGCAATCTTTATATTCTGCAATCATACAAATTGCAAACAATAAAACCTTCAAAATAAATTCTATATCTTGAAGGCTTTATTTATCGCAATATATTCACTTTTATCTAATTCTTATTTTTACAGCTAAATTTGCTTTCTTTCTTTTTTTCCACACAAGCGGCCTAATAATAATTATAATTTATCCACAATAGTATGATGTCCAATATCTAATGTTATTATTATATTCGCTCCTTCATACTTCCAAAGTATCCTTATATCCATATTTACACTACATTCAAATAAATCTTGAAATCCCTTAATTTTCTTAGTCCGTAAAGAAGGGTAGTATGGATCTGTTTGTAATAATTTTAATTTTGATGCCACCTGTTTTTGTTCAACATTAGTTAGTTTTTTTAAATTCTTTTCAAAAGTTTTAGTGATAACAATTTTAAATTTCATCTAGGTTGATTCCCATATCCATGAACATTTTGTCAACATCATCATATAATTTTAATTCACCACTTTTATACTCAGCATCTGTTTCCTTAACTAGTTTGGCTATACGGATCATTTCCTTTTTAGGATAAACAACTACAGGGCATAAAAATATTCCTCCATCTTTTTCAATTACTTCAAATTTATCTCCTTCTTTTATTCCAAGACTTTTGACTATCTCAGAAGGAATAGTAATTTGAGACCTTCCACGTATTTCTATCATCATAGCTATCTTCCTTTCAGAAATTCTCACTTTCTGATTATATTATATAATATTTTAAAGTTACATTCAATAGTTTTTATTTTCTTTAAACATATTAATTGCATTATGATATCCAATATTTAAAATAATTAAGAATTTATTGTTTTTCCATATTATAAGATAATCATTTCAGTCATTTGGGATATATCATCACAATTCTTAATCGTCTATATTTCTCATAAAATCAAGTAATTCTTTACTGACTTCTTCTGAATATTCCATCGGCAATGAATGTGTTCCATCTTTCCATATTTTTATTGTCAACTCTCTTATATTCTGCGAAGCATTATCATAGGCTTTTTGTGAATTATGAAGAACACTTTTTCCTCCTAAGGCAACATAAACAGGCATATCCAACTCTGATAATTGTTTTGATTCAATCTCCTTTGGCAATGGTAATGCCACTGCGTAGTGCTCCGTCGCTTCTGCAATCATCCTTGCTAAGGGATCATCCATATCAATTTCGGCCGTCCCTCCAATATCTGCTAACATTTTCTCTCGCATACTATCAGGTAAAAATGGTAATGAAGCAGGTATTGATTTTATATAAAAATCCCATCTCAAACCTGTAAAAACAAAAACTGGCTCTAATAGACTTAAAGACATCACCCGGTCAGGATAATGAACAGTATAGTTTGCAGCATTCCACCCTCCAAAGGAATGTCCAATAAGGTGGAACCGAGATAATTCAATTGCTTTGAATACTTGTTCCAGCCAAAGTGCCTGATCATATGCATTTTCTATTGGCTTATTTTGAACTGACATTCCTGCATCCCCTAGAATATCAATTGTATAGATAGTACGCTGACTTAAAAGCTCTTCCAAATTCTCTACCCACATTGGGGTACCTGATGTTCTTCCAGGCAAAAGAACAATGGGTATTTCTAATATATTTGATGAATTTATAAATTCATAGACCCTTACCACACCATAATCTGTTTCAATATCAAGGGTTCGATTTGGTTCCGGAAGCAGTCTCATAGCATTAGCATAAGCCTCTTTATACTTGCCTTCTCCTTCTACTGTTCTAAACTTACCTAATTGATCTGAATCTTGAAACAGGAAAGGTAAGATTGATATTGCGGTAAAAATAACAAGGATTCCAATTAAAACCTTATATCTCTTTTTCATTGTTACACCTCATTTATTTTGTAATAATTCATTGCATCATCAATAAAACTATTAGCAAATTCCATTAGTCGCTGGTCTTCTTTCGGCCATAAATTTCGATTTTCATAAGATCTTTTATGTGCTTCTAAAAGTTCATCATCGTTATTAGTAATCCTTCCAACCATCTTATTCCACTTTTCCGCAAATACTTGCCCTTGATTGCCTCTTGGGTCTACTTTGTTCAGCGTGTGTGATATAGCTTCTAAAACAAGTGTTTTCCATTCCCAATAATCTTTTAGCATCACATCAATGCTCTTATAATGTGCTGAAAAAACATTTTGAGCTCTATTATCAAAAGAAACTTTATTATATTCAAGTACTGTTTCTTTGTTAAATAAATTAATCATTTGTATTAGATTTCCCCAAGGTATTGTCTTATTTTCATCTATACTGGCTATGCTAGCTTCCAAAATCGCCATACTACTATTTAAATCATTCAACTTTTGAATTAGCATATATCTTTGATCACATAAGACATTTAAAAATTGCTGCGGAGTCACTGTTTCTGACAGTAGTTCCTGAATTTTATTAATTTTAAATCCCATAGATTTGTAGAACATTACTTGCTGTAATCGAGATATATCAGATTCCCTAAAATATCTTCGTCCCTGCGTATCTGTTTTATCTAAGGGTACTAGCCCAATATTATCGTAATATTGAAGGGTACGAATGGTTACACCAGTTAGTCTAGCAATTTCACCAATCGAAAATATATTTTCATCTTTCATTTAATCACCTCCATATACTTATATTAAAACACATTACGTAACGTAATATGCAAGCTTTTTATCATTTTTATTAAAATTAGTTTTCTTACAGATTATTATATTTAAGCAGTTAAGCTATAAGTCCCAAACACAAAAGCCATTGAATGCATCTACACACTCAATGGTCCAAACTATTTATATTACTACATCCTATTGTTTTTCTAACTTAACGACTACCTCACAATGGCTCGAGAGGATAGAACGAATGTCATTTGAGTATGTCCGTTCTCGGAAACATATCCACTGCATTTTTGGCACTATCGGTAGACGGGAACATGTCAACCAGCTATAGTCTGCTAGTTAGATAGAATTTCAATAATTTTTTACAAATCAAACAAATCATAAACAGGTGGTTCGAGTCTATCCCAGTAGTCTCCTTCAGCTTCAAACAAAGTTGCTATTCCAAACTCTATTGCACCGAATTCATTACGTTTGTATTCTTCCCAATTATCCCATGCTTCAGGGTTTACAACAATATTTTCACTAATCATGGGTAACAAATTATTGATATATATTTTCTTCTTTTCTTCTGGCAAACTCAAGAGTTGCTGTTTATACTTTGCAAATAAAGCATCATTTTCCTTGAGCCAAGATATAATGCAATATGTTTTCTCGCCTTCTGGAAACACCATAACAAAAATATGCTTTGCTGAAACATTAGGATTTAGCAAGTTTTGTATTTTGTTCCCTTCCAAATCATGTGTCATAGCTTCAAAACCAGTACCCGCAAATCTAACTGGTTGATCAAACTCCCACACAACACTAGAAAGCACATCATAGTTACCAGTCAATAAAGCAGTATCAAAGATTTTTTTAACATTCTGAAAATCATCAATTGCCATATGCATTCCACGATATGGATTATCTTCATCTGGTATATCTGCTAATGACGGTTTTATTTTAAACATGTACCTTTCTATGTTAACAACTTCTTGCTTTGAAATGAGTCATAAAGCAACTTCACTTTCTTTATTGAGAGCGAAGTTGCTTTTGTTTAATTTAGGTTTTTGAGGAAAACCAAACTAAAATATACTAACTGTTTTTATTTAAGTTCATATTGTTGAAAATTTTTACAATTTCATACCAAAGAACTGATACAGCTGCAATACCTACGGCTATAAAGAACTGTGATAATGATAATGGTGCAAGATTTAGAATTCTGTTAAGAGGAGTGTAAAGCATTAACAAAAGACCTGCAACAGTACCAATAATAACAGCCCACATAACTTTATCTTTAATTAGATATTTCATCGTCTTAAATGCATTATCATAATTTGAACTGTTTACTTGAACTAAAAATAAATTTGCAATCATTATAATACTAAGTCCCATTGTTCTCGCCAATTGTGGATTTTCAGGTTGTTGTTTAATAAGCATATAATATGTTCCAAAAGAAGCTATGAATATAGCCAGCCCCTGTAGAATACTTTTTGTCAATACTCCAGCTGTAAGAATTTTTTCATTAGGATCCCTTGGTTTTCGATCCATTATGTTACTTTCAGCAGGCTGACGTTCTAAAACAATAGAACAAGTTGGGTCAATAATAAGCTCTAAAAGCACAACATGCACAGGAAGCAATAAAAGACTTGCAGGACTAATATTTAAAAGAGGTGCAAACAGTGATGCAAATGCAATAGGAATATGAATAGTAAATACATAACCTATAGCTTTTTTGATGTTATCATAAATTCTTCTTCCATCTTCAATTGTATGAACAATTGTTGAAAAGTTATCATCCATCAAAATTAAATCAGCAGCTTCTCTTGCAACCTCAGAGCCACGCTTGCCCATTGCAATTCCTATATCTGCATATTTAAGAGCTGGAGCATCATTCACACCATCACCTGTCATGGCAACAACTTCACCATTTTCCTTAAATGCTTTAACTATGCGCATTTTATGTTCCGGCAAAACTCTTGAAAATATATTTGCATCATGGACACGTTCCATAAGTTCAGAATCTGTCATATTGTTCAGTTCATCACCAGTAATAATATTATCGCTGTTTTTCATTCCAATTTGTTTTGCAATGGAACTTGCCGTGATTCCATTATCACCAGTAATCATTACTACACGAACCCCTGCTTTATTACACATCTTGATATCTTCTTTCACAGATTCTCTTGGAGGATCAGCAAGACCAATTAAACCTAAAAATGTTAACTTGCAATCAGTAATATTATCAGGAATGTCAGATTCACTCTTTGGATTCATTGTACCAACAGCTATTACTCTTAAACCTTCCCTTGACATTTCATTTATTTTATTTTCAATTTGCTTTCTTTGTTCGTCTGATAATTTGCATATAGTCAATATACTTTCAGGCGAACCTTTTGCTGCAATAACAATTTCTCCATCATGTCGCCAAACATGCCCCATCATTTTAAGTTCATTTGTAAATGCATATTCGGATATCAGTTCACCACCAAATAAATGGTCTTTTGAAATTCCAATGCTTTCACAATGTAAAAGCATTGCCTTCTCCATTGGGTCATATGCATCTGTTTCACAGCCAAGCCCCATAATTTCACATAAGTTATAATTATCATCATCAATTGCCCAAGTATCCTGAACAGCCATTTTGTTCATTGTAATCGTACCTGTTTTATCTACACAAAGAACTGATACAGCACCTAATGTTTCAACAGAAGAAAGCTTGTGAACAAGAGACTGTTTTTTAGCAAGACGCCATGCACCCATAGATAAGAACACTGTCAATATAACAGGAAATTCTTCAGGTATCATAGCCATTGCTAAAGTTATTCCTGATAAAATACTTTCAATAATTCTATCTGTAAATTTATGATCCGGAATATTGAAATAAGTTATTACTGTAACAAGAATAAATAAAATACCTGCTATTATTGCACATGTCTTAACAATGCTGTTTGTTTGCTTTTCTAAAGGCGTTGGACTGTCTGGAGCAGATGCTACATTAATACCTATTTTACCATACTCTGTATTAGAGCCTATTTTATCTACAAGAATTGTAGCACTTCCTTGCGTAACGAGAGTACCTGCATAGCAGTAATCCTTGCGCCAATAATCTGTATTATTTTTATCGGCATTATCAACAGTCACTTTCCAAACACCTACAGATTCACCTGTAAGAGATGATTCGTCAACACAAAGATCACTTGCCTTGATAACCTCACCATCAGCAGGAATTTTAACGCCTTCGTTGATTATCATTAAATCAGTTGGGACTAAGTCTTCACTTAAAATTGTCTGCTCTTTTCCATCTCGAATAACTATTACATGTGGAGCTGATAAATCTTTAAGTGCATTTAATGTTTTGTCTGTCTTCCATTCCTGAATTATTTCTATACTGATGATACCAATTACAAAGATTAGCATAATCACACCATCTCGTGGTTCACCTAATATAAAATAGATGATTGATGCAACAATTAACAATAAAAACATCGGCTCTAAAACAATGTGAATAACCTTGCTAATAAAACTTTGTTTTTTTACAGTTGCCAGTTCGTTTTTACCAAACTGTTCCTGCAACTTTTTGGCTTGCTCACTTGTCAAGCCTTCTAAATTTTGATTTTTTTGTTCTGTCATAATAAGTTACCTCCAGTTTTTGCTTTTTAAGCATTATTAAGATAGCTCTATGGCATTGCAAATTCTAATTATATGTTTCAAATAAGTATAAAAAAACACACCTATGAAACATTTTACTGTCCCACAGATGTGAAATAATTCAATCTGCTGCTGTTTCCAGCCCGGCCCCACGAACAATATTGTTCATCGCCTGCTCAGTTTGTACCGTAGATTTATATGCAGTGCAAAGAGATATTTATATTATAATATATGAAAATTATTTTGTCAAGTGCAATTCAATTTCCATTTTATATTATCTCTAGAGAAGTCAAACATATGTGACACAGACCTCTGAAAAATTTTCTCTGAATAATGCTGTGGTTTTCTTAAATTGCTAGTAATTATTTTGTCAAGGAGGAAAGCGATAGCGATCCTTGATTAAATAATTATTAGTAATACCATCTTAAGCAGCATTTTTAGAGAAGTACTCCTCAACTATTTCATTTGGCGTCTTAAAGTTAAGAATTTTCCTTGCTATGTTATTGTATTTGTTACTATATCTTCTAAATGACTTCTCCATTTCTTTATAGCTACTAAACCGTCTTCTGCTGTAGAATAATTCATTATCTATCCTATGACTACGCTCTACTATACCATTTTGCCATGGTGAATATGGACGAATACGTTTGTGTTTTATATCTAGCTTTTCTAAATACTTTTCAAATCTAGTTTTCTTATTTGTAATATCTTGATCATTAACAAATTCGATTCCATTATCAGTTTGAACCAATTCAACTTTAAATCCTAATTTATCTTCTAATCGTGTTAAAAAGTTAGATGTACTATATGTGCTAAGTTCATTAACTAATTCTAAATATCTCTTTCTTGAATATTCATCAATAGCTGTTATTTGGTAGTATCTACTATGATTACTTGCAAAACCAATACATTCATTTGGAACATATTTTACATCTATTTGCACTCTTTCTCCAGGATAAGTAGTAGCATCTTTACGATAATTAGATTTAGGATAACTAGCTCTTTTCTTGGCTACGTTTAATTTCATTTTTCTTAGCTGTCTACACATAGAGTCATAAGTTCTTTTATACCCTGCATCCCTTAACTTCCGATACACTTGTGCATATCCTTCATGCTGATGGTATCTATGTTTATGCTTTATTAAGTCCAACTCTTCTTGAGTATGTTGGTTAGGATGAAATTGTGGTCTTCTGCTTTTATTTGCCAAAGATCTTACATCTCCATCATATCTTTTTCTCCAACGTTGGACTTGCTGACGGCTAGTGTGGTATCTTCTAGCTGCTTTAGCATTATTATCATGTTTAATTGCATATTTAACTACCCTTTGACGAAATCTCATCTCTTCTGTTATAATTGTTTTCATAAGGAAAGATCCCTCCGATTTTTGTTTGTTATGGTAAACAACATTATATCAGAGGTCTTTCCTTTTTTCATATTTACTTGTCACAAATGTATTGTCTCATATCAAATTCAATTTCCATTTTATATTATCCAATAATCAGGTGCTGATTATATATGTTGCAATTACAGTATTTGTTTACATTTTTTATATTAAAGTCATATTGTTGCCTTATTTAAGAATTATCTTTTTATGATATTCAATGGCAAAACATCTATATGTATAAAGGAAAATATGCTGTATGCTTTTGTCAAACATTCCATCCTCGATAGGTTGAAATACCGTCTTATCGTGATATCCACAAAATCCTGTAAAAACAGTTGCTTCTTTTCTACCGTACACAGTCATTGGCGCAAATGGATTGTCCGATTTTGGACAAGGCATATACACTATACCATTAGAAGATAAACGCTTGATTATTTTATTGTTTTGGATTGAATGTGCCCCGATTATTTTTTCAGAGCATTCGTCTGATTTAGGATGTAGACATCTTTTAATTCTCGATTCTTTTCGCACTTTTTTATAGGTTTCTAGAAGATTAAGTGGATTAGAATAGTAAACATCATCAGCTTTTCCAAGACAACATTTTTTATATTTTTTGCCGCTACCACATGGACAAGGATCATTTCTTCCTATTCTCATTATTTTTCACCTTCATTCGCAAATAGTACTAAACAAACCGTCGTGTCTTTCAACAGATTCTGAACTCCAGTTATCCTAGTGTCTATAATAACATCTGTACTCAAAAATCTATATTTCCTCACAACTGGTTATTTGCTCAGGCGGAATATCTATTTCGTCTTTTATATATAAGAACACTTCAGAAATCAAATTATTATTAGCTCGATCAATCGCACGGCTTACCATCCACCGTTTTATATGTACAATTTCCTCATCTGTCAGTTCTTCTTGAGTATCATTTAAGTCAAAATTGAACCGATGGATTTGATCTATCGTTGCGTAAAAATTCACTTTATAGCCTTTACTACGTTTAGCCCATTCTTCCTCCATCTTTTTCAAATCCGGAAAAGCAGCGGAAAGTTTCATCAAAAATTCTGGTCTTTCATGAATATTTGTTCCATAGGAAAAAATATCATCATTCATCATAAATCCATTAACGCAATAGTCGTAATAAACTCGATGTGCAATCGGCTTGAGATATTTCTCCGGAGACATTGAATAATCATTATTCCTATACCAATCATAATCCACATTGTACTCTTTACCTTTATAGAACAATAAACGTCTTTCCACATCAAAAAATACGCCATTGGATTTTAGCATTCTGCTTAATAGAGTATCCCCAGATAAAACCTTTTGGAGATTCTTTAAGCCTTGACTATGAATTTCTCCGCATTCATCTAAAGACCCTATAACATGAAATCCCCATATTCTAATAGTATCCATATTGATGTTATTTACCTTTGCTGCATTGCGATCCCAAAATTTTTCAAACTCATTATTACTATTGATAATAAGCTCTTCAATATATTCTTCTCCAGACATATTAAAGAAAGTAAGTAAAAAATCATACGCTCTATCAGGTGTTCTCAAGTCAAAATCATACATTTAACTACCTACCTTCTATAATCATAGCTTTGGTTTTGGCAACTTAATATTAGTGTTACCACCAAGAATGCTTGCGCCTATACCAACAACTGTAAAGACTGCCAATGTGCCTAACGAAATCATTCTCCAGTTAAATCCTTTGTTTTCTGTATCCTTACTTTCGGCCATTTTTGCAATTTCCATCATTTTTTCGATGTAATATTTTTTCTCCTCGAAAGGCAAGTCACCCTTCGCCAAACAAGTCTTTAAGGCATCAATGACTTCATTGTATATGTCATAGCACTGCTTGCTACTCGCTGAATTTCCATCCAGTGTTTTTTCCATGACACTTCTATAATCTTTCAGCACTTCCAAAGCCATTTTTGCAAACTCTGGGAATTGCTCTAACGCTTTCTTTGCAACTTCTGGCTCCATATTCTGCAGCATGGATGCAAAAGTCATAATTTTATCTTTTGTAATATACCGAAAATCCGGAATATTCAATTGTTGTAAAACTTCTCGTTCTGTTAATTGATTACTCATTATGTAATCCCCCTATCTTATTAAAGCATAAATTTGCTCCCTTAATCACAAAAACTCGATTTGTATTTCATTAGCGTATCTTCAACCTCATGCCAGATAGTTACCGTTTCACCGTCATCCTCAAATACTTTACCGTGACTTTTAGGTCCATCCAACTTCATCTGTGAGTAATTATTCTTAAAAGTTGGCACGTACAGTTCCGGGTTGTTTTCTTCACTGCATAAGCGTTCCATCATATCTATGGTAGCACGACCTGTGGCGGCAACCGCCTTAAAATAAGCACGGATGATCTTGTGGTTATATTGATTCGACTTTATAGCCCATACTGGGATTCGTTGATTTGCTTTTCCGTAAAAATCCCTGTTTGTATCTTCATTCTGTCTTGCTATTGTTTTTGGGTTATAGGCTTGTGATGCTTTTTCAAAGGTTTTTGCAATATACCAACGCATACAGCTTTCCACTGCAACATCTTGTATTTCATTTGTTAAATTCAATGCGATGCAGAATTTCTCATACACATCTGCATCCACTGTAAAGGTCACGCTCTTATTCACCGTCTACACCTCCACTATTTACTCTATTACAAATTATACCACTAATTTGTAAATACTAATAAACTAATTTGTATTGACTCATTAAAAAACACCCTGCATTTCAGCAAGGTGTTAGATTCTAATAACTATTTCTATTCAATTTTCAATGTCTATACTAATGCCTGACTTAAATTCCACTTCAACCCTGCCATCGTGAATCGTAACTTTTTCAATAAGCCTCCTTACTAACTGTTCATCATATTCCTCTAACTCGCAGGATTGCTCATTAAAGAAATCAGTCATTTCAGCTATTCGTTGCCTTTTCCCTTCTCGCTCTGCATTCTCTACAAGTGCATTTTGCTTTAACTCCCGAAGTCGATAAATTTCATCAGCCACATCTTCATAGTCATTCTTGGATTTTGCTTGTATAAGGAGCTGTTGTTGTAACTCTTCCAATTTTCTATCAATATCATCGGTGGCATTATCATTTTTTTCATTAAGTACGGTAGCTATGTTTTTCTGCAAGGTTGAGAGGAAAGGCTCTTTGTTAGCCAAAAGTTCGTTAATAGCCCTGACCACTGCTGTCTGTAATGTCTCCTCGTTTATGGTAGGGGCCGTACATTCAGATCCTTTTTCCTCTAAACGGCTGACGCATCTCCAAACAATAGACTTGTAACCTCGGTTATTCCAGTGTACTCGTCGGTAAATATCACCGCATTGCCCGCAGTAAACAATACTCGATAAGGCATATTTACTACTATAGACTCGCTTTTTACCGCCCTTACCGCCTCGGAGATTCGCTCTTCGAACCATCTCTTCTTGAACCTGCATAAAAAGGTCACGGGGAATGATAGGTTCATGGCTGTTTTCCACATAATACTGGGGAACAATACCATTATTCTTGACACGCTTTTTGGAAAGGAAGTCAACCGTATAGGTCTTTTGCAAGAGTGCATCCCCGATGTATTTTTCATTCTGCAGTATCTTTTTCAGTGTTTCAGGTCTCCATTTTGCTTTGCCTGCCGCTGTTAGAACACCGTCTGCTTCCAGTCCTCTTGCTATTTGTAAAAGGCTCGCACCCTCAAGGTACTCCCTGTAAATCCGTTTAACAACCTCAGCACCCTCTGGGTCAATCACCAATTGCTTATTTTCATCTTTGGTGTATCCAAGGAAACGCTTGTGGTTGACCTGAACTTCACCTTGCTGATAGCGATACTGAATACCCAGCTTAACGTTTTGGCTTAAGGACTGGCTTTCCTGTTGGGCAAGGGATGCCATAATGGTCAGCAGGACTTCACCCTTAGAATCCATGGTGTTTATATTCTCTTTTTCAAAGAACACAGCGATGTTTTTATCCTTTAACTGACGGATGTATTTAAGGCAGTCCAACGTGTTTCTGGCAAATCGGCTTATGGATTTTGTGATGATCATGTCAATATTGCCTGCCATGCACTCTTCAATCATGCGGTTGAATTCATCACGCTTTTTGGTATTTGTACCTGTGATACCGTCATCCGCAAAAATCCCTGCCAATTCCCATTCCTTGTTCTTCTTAATATAATTTGTATAATGCTCAATCTGAATGTCATAGCTCGAAGCCTGCTCCTCACTATCCGTTGAAACACGGCAGTAAGCAGCCACTCGAATTTTGGGTTTGCTTTCACTATTTTTATTATTTCCGACTCGTTTAATTGCTGGAATCACTGTTACATTCCTACTTACCGCCACTGGTTACACCTCACTTTCTATCAAACTGTAAGCATATTCTGCCTGCTTGTATGGGTCTTCATATTTTTGCACCAGAGACTTTGCTTTGAACTTTACAGGATAATCCGTTTTTGGTTCATCTTTAGGCTCCCATATCCTTCCTAGCTTTTCTGCTCGTTTTCGTCTTTCTACTCTGGCTTTTTCAAAGGTCTCCTCATCAATAATTGGAGGGTAGAATTCATCGCCAAGGTAGTGCTTATTCTGCAACATCTTACTTACTGTGGCATGGTAGCAGTCTATCCCAGCTTTTTTAGCAGCACCCTTCAAAGAAAGTCCTGCCAAGTATCCTGAAAATAATTCTTTTACCCGCTCCGATGCTATTTCATCCACAACAGCCTTACCGTTTTCAATTCTATATCCATAGGGTATGTGACCCATCTAATTCACCAACCTTTCCTTCAATGTGATTCCGCATTTTAATTCAAATCCAACTATCTCTCGTGAATAAACAATAATCTTCTCTGCGTAATTTTCAAACAGCTCATCCTCATAGGTTTTGAGCATTTTGGACTTAGTGGTAAACTTAAGCAGACGGTCAACCTCGTCTACTTTTGCAAAATTGCCATTGATGGAACGAGTAAGTTGATCCTTTTCAGCAAGAAGTCTTTCTCTTTCTGCTTCCAGTGAAATCTTTTCTTTATTAAACAGAGCAGGTTCCAGATATCCTTTGGCCAGTAAACCTGTCAGCATCTGGCTCTGCTCCATGTTGTTTTCAATCTTAGTTTCCAACTCTTCAATTCTGAGAAAACTCGCTGCACTATTCTGGTTACGTAACCCATCCAAAAGTGGTTTTAATATGAACTTCTGACCGAAAATGAGTTTATTCATCATCGTAACAAATGCCGTCTTTATATCATCATCTCGAATGAACTGCATAGAACATTCCGTTATCTGGCTTATATGCTTGCTACAGCACCAAGCAATGTATTTTCTTGTTCCAGACGAATGAATCCGTCTTTTAAAGGTACTGCCACATTCCGAGCAGATAATTTTGCTGGAGAAAGAATATCGGTTTTGATATTTGTTATTGCGCTTTTCGATGCCTTTTTCCTTTGCTCTCTGAGTGAGAATGGCATCCACAGCTTCAAAATCTTCATGGCTGATAATTGCCTCATGGTGGTTTTCTACTAGATACATATTTTTCTCACCATAATTGGTGTGCCTGTTAAAATGGCGGTCAGTATAGGTCTTTTGCAAAATAACATCGCCAGTATATTTTTCATTGGTCAGAATCCCTCGAATGGTAGTAGCCGTCCAACGACCACCTCTTTTTGATGGAATACCCTTTTGATTAAGATCATCTGCAATTTTCTGTGTACCTTTTCCCGATAATACCTCTGCAAAAATATACTTCACAACTTCAGCCTGCTTAGGGTTTATCACCATTTGACCATCAATGTTGTCATAACCATATGGTGGATATGAAATCTTAAAAGTTCCGTTCTGAAATCGTCTTTGAATTGCCCACTTAGTATTTTCCGAAATGGAAATTGACTCACTTTCTGCAAGCCCGCTTAATATAGAAAGCATCAACTCACTTTCCATTGACCCCGTATTGATATTTTCCTTCTCAAAATAGATATGAACCCCAAGGTCAATCAGTTTGCGAACCATCTCCAAGCAGTCTGTAGTATTTCTCGCAAATCGGCTGATGGACTTTGTAATAATTAAGTCAATCTTCCCAGTTTCACAGTCTGATAACATTTTAAGAAGACCAGAGCGATTTTCCTTTTTCGTACCGCTGATTCCCTCGTCATAATATAAGCCTGCATATTCCCATTCTGGATTTGCCTTTATGTAGGACTCATAATGAGCCTTTTGTGCTTGCAAGCTGACTAGCTGTTCATTACTATCTGTTGAAACTCGGCAGTAGGCAACCACTCGTGTTTTTGGCTTAAGAAAAGAGTTGGCTAGATTTCCTTCTATTTTTGTTATCTTTTTCATCCTCTCACCTCCTTCTTGGTAGGTCACATATTACCTCTGAAACCCTTATATATCAACGATTTCAGGGCATTATCTGTGCTAACATAGGTGAGAAAGTTTCGCGGTTTAATAGCATAATTTTGTTGAACTCTTCCTTTGAAATAAGACCCTTATCAAGCATTTGATGTAATAGCTTTTCCGCCCTATAATAATCAAATTCTCTTTGAAGAGCCTCGGCACTTAGATATTTCCTTTTTGGATTTAATAGTAGATCCTGTTTATCTGTAATTTTAGTAATCTGCATATAGGTAACCTCCATTTCTACAGGTAGACCCCTGCACCTATATGCAAAAATCCCTAATGATTCGAACCCCTAAAGGTCAAAAAAAAAATGACCCGAAGAGCTATTACACTCCTCAGGTCATAGGTAAAAGTGTTAATCATACTTTATAAACGCATCCGTAAAGCCAGCCTTTTTCGCTTTGGCAAGCTGGGCCTCTGCATTGGCTTTGACGGAATAAGCACCGATTTGAACGCGGTAGTATTTCTTTTTCTCTGATTCTGCAGGTTTAGCTCCTTCACTTAGAAGTTTTTTCACATCTGCACGAAATGTGTCCATGCTCTTCCCATGCTTCGGAAACCAGTTTTTCGGATCCCCATGATTACTTGCGATCCCTCTTTGGTAGCCTTCATAATGGCCAATGATATCTTTTTCAGTTAAGTTGTAGAGTTTGCAAAGGTACACACAAAGCTCTACCGCTTCCTTATAAACCGCATTAAAATACGTGGCATCGGTCAATCCGTCCTCGCATATTTCAAAGCCAATATGTGTATCATTTGCACTTCCTCCAGCATGCCACCCTCGATGGTCCCATGGCAGAGTTTGATAAGTGGCAATTGAACCATTCTTAAGCTTTCCAATGAAAGCATGGACGCAAACCTGTCTTCCGTCAGGTCTATCCTGATTCCAGTGATTATTGTACTGATTTACACCTAATAGACCATCATCCGGTCCAACGTATCTACGAAGATAAGGATTGTTGGCACCGGTGCTATGAACCATGATACCTTTCGGTGTAATCTTTTTTCCTGCCTTATAACATGCATTTTCAGTCAGAATAAGTTTTCTTAGATTCATTGTTCCTTACCTCCTTTATTATGCAACTGAACAAGAATATCTTTTAATTTTTCTGGTATTGGTAGTCCTAGCCGGCCAGCATTTTCTAGCATAGATACTCCTTCATTGGAGCAATAGAAAAAGATAATGGCAGTCCGGAGCACACTTCCATCTCCGATCAGGTTCGTATCAATCAAATGTCCAATTCCAACTAGAATAAAAATGAGCACTTTTTTAAAGATGCCCTTAAACCCTATTTCACTTGATAGCTTCTTTTCAACAATGGCACACATGACACCGGTGATATAATCAGCCACCATTAATGCCACTAATGCATATAAAAATCCATCAAAACCTCCTAAAAACCATCCCAAGAGTCCGCCAAGTACAGTAAATGCAGTTTGTATCCAACTCCAAATTTCCTTCATTATTTTTACCTCCTTCATGATTGGTGCATATATAAAAAGAGTGTCTGCATTATCGCAAACACTCTTGGTTCAGTGTGTTAATTATATTTGTTTAGGTAAGGCTTCCCATAACCTCATATCCTCCTGTCCCAGAGACCATATCGCAATCCCCCTAAGCTTCCATCGATACGCTGCCTCATTTGCCCAATAGACTAGGCTATCCACGTCTTGGTAGTAAAGAATTGAGAAGCCATCAGCATCCCCGAGAAATAGGCGTGAAATCCATACATTAATGTCCTTAGGCACAATCTTTACTGAATAGTCATTTCCACAGACCAATGATAAAAGCTCTGAGTGAAAAAAATCATAATCCATGGAAATATCCTGACTTCTTGTTGAAGCTTCCTCCACATCACTGTTAACTGTAAAAACCTGAAACTCACTATCCCATGTAACACCAGTTCTTTCTAGTCTCCCATACTCCGTTCTAGTTCCATCTGGGAAGATTACATCAAATCTTTCATAAGGTTCATAAGTCCAGGCATCTCCTAATCTTATTAATTCACATAGAATACGTCCATCAGATTGAACTCCGGCATAACCACCTGAATAACCATCAAGATTCGCTGTGAATCGCAAAACACTACTTGCTCCAGAATAAACCCTTACAGAATTATTACGTATCCTCATTTCAATGGTGTACATTCTTGGATTTGAGCGAAGATCTGATGATGGAGTTTTAGAAATTTCGGTTGCATAGCTTCCGATTAGAGCAGAACCATTATATAGTTCAATACGCTGTGAATTAATATTTAAACAGCAAAAGATTTCTCCACAAAAAACGCCAGCTCGACCACTTCCATCTGAAGGAAAAGCTAATCTCGCTCTTAAATGAACATCTGAGAAACCATTATATTTCCACGCCAACCTCCCATGTCCATCAAGCTGTGAATAAGGGCGAGTAGCTGGATCATTCTTGTTCTGCCACACCTCCCACTCTCCGCTTAATGTTGTCCAATAGCTGGATGGTAGTGGATTTTCATCTCGAAAGTCCTCATACCAAATTAGTGCTGAATCAGGCTTTCTACGAAGTACTTCCGTTGTCAATTTAAATCCTCGATCGGACTTGTTTATGATATCCTAAAAGTACCCCAAATAATAATTGAAAATTCCTCTAGAGGAAATATATAATATCCCTATGACAATTCATAGGGGGTTAGGGGATGATAAGTTTAATGGATAAACAAGGAATAATAATAGACGGATTTTTAAAAGGAAATTCTCAATGGGAAATTCATAGAAATACAGGATTTGATAGAAAGACAATTAGAAAATATATTAGGGAATATGAAGAAAGTAGATCTAAATTATTGAGTGGGGAAGGTGATAAATTAATGCTAACTGAGGAAATAGTAGAGTCACCAAAATATGATTCAAGCAACAGAACTAAGATAAAGTTAACTGAAGTAATAATGGATAAGATAGATTTCTATCTAGAGGAAAACCGGGAAAAAAGAAGTACGGGTAAGGGTAAACAACAAAAGAA
Source organism: Tissierella pigra (assembly GCF_018917845.1). Classification (NCBI taxonomy): domain Bacteria; kingdom Bacillati; phylum Bacillota; class Tissierellia; order Tissierellales; family Tissierellaceae; genus Tissierella; species Tissierella pigra. The sequence continues at coordinate 1,474,984 of NZ_JAHLPJ010000001.1, read as the reverse complement.
AAATATAGATATACATAGTTGTTTAATTGATGAAGGACATAATATTAGTTATTCAACGGTTTGTAACTATATCAGAAATAAGTTAAATGAAAAAAAGGAAGCATACATCAGACAAGAATATGAATTAGGTCATGTGGTTGAATTTGACTGGGGTCATGTTAAATTAGAAATAGATGGTGAAGATAAAAACATACAAATGGCTGTAATGGTAACAGCTAAAGGTAATTACAGGTTTGCATACCTTTATCAAAATCAAAAAATGGAAAGTTTTCTAGACTCTCATGTTAGGTTTTTTAACCATATAGGAGGTGTTCACAAGGAAATAGTTTATGACAATATGAAAGTGGCAGTTAAAAGATTTGTAACAAAAACTGAAAAAGAACCAACAGAAGAACTTTTAAAATTATCTATGTACTATGGCTTTAACTATAGATTTTGTAATGCTAGACGTGGAAATGAAAAGGGACATGTTGAAAGATCAGTAGAGTATGTAAGAAGAAAAGCATTTAGTAAAAAAGATAAATTTGAAACATTAGAGGAGGCCAATAAATATCTGGAAGAAGAATTAATTAAATTAAATTCAAAAGAACAAAAATATAATGAAAACAAAACAGCAAAAGATATATTAATAGAGGAAGTCCCCTACTTAATAAAACTTATGCCTACTTATGATATTTCAAGATTAATAGAATTAAGAGTAAATAAATACTCAGTAATAACAATAGATGAAAATAAATACTCAGTACCAGACTATCTAGTGGGAAAGTTTGTAATGACAAAGGTATATCCAAACAAGATAATAATCTACCATGAAAATAATAAGGTAGCAGAACATAAAAGAAGTTTTGGATTAAGTACATGGGATATAGAAATAAAACATTATTTAAATACATTAAAAAAGAAGCCTGGGGCAATTCATAACAGCACAGCCATGCGTCAAATGAATTCCAAGCTTCAAAACATCTATAATAAATATTATACACAAAATCCAAGAGATTTCATAGACCTAATTGAATTAATTTCAAAAGAAGATTTAGAGAAAATAGAAAAGATTATAAAAGAATTAGAAAAAATAAGTCCTTTAAATATAGATACAGAAAAAATAAAACTTTTATGTTATAGAAAAAATGAAGCCATGGAGGAAAATAAATATAAAAATACAGAAATAGAAAAGCAATCAAAGCTAATTCTAAGTGATTATGGAAAACTATTAAACAATTCAAGTATAGAATTTGATAAAGGAGCTTTGATAATATGAAAAAGAATATGGCTAAAGAAAATATTAAAAATCTAGCAAAGGAGCTAAAGCTTCCATATATAAATAGAAGTGTAGAAGAAGAAATTAATGAAGCAAATATAAGAAATTTAACATATGAAGATTTTCTTTTATCAATACTTGAAAATGAGTACGACTTAAGAAAAACTAATGGGATAAAAAGTAGAATTAGACAAGCAAGATTTCCATATAAAAAATATCTAGAAGATTTAAGTCTAGAGGACTTACCACAAGACGCAAGGGATAAAGTAAAGGTATTTTCATCCTTAGACTTTATAAAAACAGGGCAAAATATAATATTAGCTGGTAATCCTGGAACAGGAAAAACACATATGGCTATAGGAATAGGTATTAAAGCCTGTACAAAGGGTTACAAGGTATTATTTACAACAATCCCTTTACTTGTAAATGAATTAAAAGAAAGCAGATCAGAGAAAACACTTAGGGCCTTTGAAAAACGTTTTGAAAAGTATGATTTAATAATAGCAGATGAATTAGGATATATCTCCTTTGATAAAGAGGCTTCAGAATTATTATTTACTTATCTCTCATTAAGAGCAGGAAGGAAGTCAACAATAATTACAACTAATTTATCATTTGAAAGATGGGATGAAATATTTAAAGACCCAGTAATGACAGCTGCTATGATAGATAGGCTTACACATAAATCATATATAGTTAATATGAATGGAAATTCTTATAGATTTAAAGAAACACAGCTTTGGTTAGAAGAGCAATAATTTTTTTATCCAACTAGAGGAATTTTGGAGTAAAATATGGGGGAAATTTCGGTTGACAAATACAGGACTGAACCATTAAACCGTTCACATCTTTAAACTGGCGAGGGGATAACATGAAGTCAGCCTCTCCAGCAGAAGGTTCTTCACTAAAGCTTGAACATACCCGAAATCCATAGAACTGTACTCCTGTTACTGAGGAACTAACTGTGACAGTATGGGTACCAGCTGAAAGAAATACACCAGAAACCAAGGAAAGCCAACAAGTTGTTCGCCAATATGGCCACCATAACCTACTCTCACTAAATACCTTATTCATTCCGTCAAGCGAAACATGGATAGTATTCTTGTCCCAGAAAGGAAAAGAAAAGCGAATGGCTACATCATAAAAACCAGCAGATTCTATTTCAAATTCGTAGTTGGCTTCACCTTCATCTCCAAGTGTAATAAATTGAGATGAAACTGATACACTACCAAAATAGTTATCAGGTGTTCCACCACTACGATCTACATAGATTGTGCCAAATTCAGTTTTTTGCTGCTTACTATAGGCGGTCAAATATCTGCGACGATTATAGGATTCCTCAAGTAATGGGTATGTTCTTGAAACTGCATCCCAGCCTTCCATGTAGTCATACACATGGGGCAAGGCCCAAGGCACCTTATCATAATCATCCCAATATGCAATGATTGGTATCATTGGTTGTGGCGGCCCGTCATCAGTAAAGTTATATCCTCCAGTCATCCAAAGCTTTGCTGCATAATAAGTGTTTGAAATCCCACGATATGTTATTCCAAGGTTCTCTGGTGTATCATGTATCCTCCAGTTCCAGCCATAGGCGGGCAATCCCAAAAATATTTTTTCAGGATTCATAACCTGAACTGCATAATCATAAATACCTTCCAACCAATCCCTCGGAGATACCGGTCCCGGAGCAGAACCAGCCCATGCCATGCCATAACTCATAATCGCTGCCGTATCGCAGTACGGATTTAAGTCTTCATAGACACACCAATTTTCGCCACCAACCGAGCCTTGTACTCCCGTCATTCCCGGTAAACAAATATTAACGAGTTTAGAAGAATCATAGGCTTTGACAGTATTATATATGTCACGAAATAGGGCATTGGCAGCATCCTTGTTCTCGTAGCCACCTCCACGTTCCAAGTCTATATCCACTCCAGCACACCAAGGATACTTATTCATGATGCGAATAATCTCAGTAAGAAATTTATCCTTTGCACCATTGGTGTTATTTCTAAGGGCTGTAAAAATAGAAGCCGTACCATGATTCATGATTGTAAGTAGCCATTTGATATGAGGCCAGCGGTTAATGTAAGTAAGCATACTGGATATGCTTGTTCCTGTTTCTGTTATGGTCCCGGTGATATCCACTTCAAAAGTAAAAATACCCACCGTATCAATTCGATCGCCATAGTCTCGTAGCGCCTGATACATGCGGGCATTTCCCATGAAACTCCAAACCATGCACCGCTTACCTTTTAGGTAATCAATCAAGGGCGCTCACTTCCTTCCTGCATTTCTTGAAATTCGAACAATAACCGAGCTGATTTTCTGTCCTCTAGCTTCACCACATGTTTGCTATCACCGGATGCTGTATATTGAAAAAAACCTTCCTTATCAGTTGGGTTTCCGTTCTTTAAACACTGCCTAGTTGATGCTAGTAGCGAAAAGGTATCACCTGGACTAACTGCCTCATTAAATATCACCTTGTGCGCCCCTGCTCCTTGAGACAATTGGATACTGCCTGCAGCCATATTTTGGTTGGGATAAATATGACAGTCAAGGCCAGCGGAAGTTGAACCCAGATTGAAGAGAATAATCGTCTCTCTGCTTCGAACTACTCCATTATAAAAGCGAACAGGAACAATTGTCTCATTCTCTCGATATTTTTGCAGCATGCACTCTGTGTTAGTTGTATAACCAGTAAGGTGATTTCCTTCCTGTGCTTGAATATCAGTAAAATATACCGTACCTGTACAATCTTCAAGAAGTAAATTCACTGTTACGCTTACTACTCGTTTATCCTCTTTACAATGAATCGTCTCGGTAAATCTGGTAAATGCAACTGACATTTGCACCACCTACCCATCCAGCGTCCATTGTATTTCTGACACATGACCAACCCAGCCCGTAGCAACAGAGCCACCTTGCAAAAGCATATCCGTAAAGAATACCTCACCAGTACAATCAGTAATGAAAAGACGGATGGTAAGCGACTTTATCTTGCCAAAACCTCTCGGTGTAATAGCATGAGCTGTCTGTGAAAAATAAGCCATATCGCTACCTCCTTCCTAATAGAGATCAATAAACCTAGTTTCTGTCGAACCGTCCTCATATTCAATGACAACTTCAATTCCAACTTTTCCGTTTGGCCCTTTCTGTAGATTTTCCGATGCAATCTGCGCTGAAAATGTGTAACTCTTTCTACTAGCAGGATACACAGTCTGTGATAGACTTTTTGTCATTCCTAAAACTCCCTCAGCTTTAAAAGAAGCTGATCCTGATACCCCATTATTAGGGTCCACTGTAAAACCTGAACTTAACCAATAGGTTAACCCGTCATCAGCTCGTGAATTTCTTAGATGATTAAAAGGAACTAAGTCTTTTACTTCCTGACGGTCAAGAACATCAGCTGAAGATAAAATATCAGCAGCTTTATCCCAAACAGCAGATGAATCCCCCAGTTCTCTTAACGTTGTTGATAGCTCCAGCACTGTTTTCCATGGTTCTTGGAGATTATATTGTCTGCGTACCACACGAGTTTTGACAGATAAATTCAAATCTCTATCATCCACAGTTACTATATCACCTAGTTTCCATGCCTCATGCTCATATCCTGTCAACACTGATAAGTCCATTGCAGAGAGAACATATGAGATTCGTGGCTTCGCATACTGAGCTAAGCGCATATTAGCGAACTCAAGCAGCTGATAAGGGTTGCTGATTGATGAAGCATCCAGCGTTCCTACTCTGACTTCTGATGAATAGCTATAATCCTCAACATACTCCTTATTACCATTGATGGAGGCAAACGTCATGCCATCTTTACCATAAGCATAAAGCCTGGTAATTAGACTTCTTGTATCCACCACGCGCTGTATACTTTTCATGTTCTTTCTATAGCAGAATAAGGCCCCGCTATCCGTACCGCCAAATGTCAAAAGGTGTACCAAACGATTGGCACTATCGAAAATCAAGTCACCACCATGAATATTCTGTATTGTTCGTAGTATAGCTAATGCATTCTTTTCTGTTGATTGCCATGTTCGTTTTGTACTGACAGTGACATTTCCTAATGACCAGCCAGTACCAAGTAAGGCATAGCGCATAGGAACTTCCGGTGTCTCTGCGACAAATTCCATGGGTTCTTTTTCAGCGCTAAAGGAAAGATCATAAAAGGCAGCTTCCGCATATACTTGAGTTACAACTCTACCATCTGAACTTTTCTCATCTGTTATAGTTCGAATACGATAAACATCATTGACGATCTGCACCTGTTTTTCATTGTCTAATGTCACTCGCTTGGAATCATGAAATGGCAGTTTAAACTCCAGAATATCAGCGCCATTCACTTCACTTGTCACTATGATATCAAAGGCATTCTCTAGCACTGCTTCCCAAGCACCGTTAGTATCCAACACAACTGGTCTGGCAAATCCAAGTCTCTCATAAGGTGGTTTTGGTATATCATGTAGTTGTATTTCAAGAAGTTTAGGAGTTCTACTGGTGTCTTGAGTAGATAATGTAATTCGATAGCGGATATATTCTCTGTTAGGCGACTGCAGTTCCCCGCTTGCTCCAACGGCCTGCCATTCAGTCCAGCTAGACAGATCGTCTGATGTAGAAGTTTCCACTAGGCTTATGGCTGTTATACCTGCGGTGTATTCACTTGTAACTGATACCCTGCCCGTTCCTGCAAGACTACAGGCAGCTGCTATCGTAAAAAGCTGACCACTTTGTGCATAGACTCCGCTTGTTGCTTTCAACATGACAGAGCCAGGATCCGCAAGAGCATCTACATCAGCAGCACTGTCACCACCGTTTGCCAAAATTGAAAATTTGAAATAGGAAATAAGATCCTCCATGGTAAGTAAAGAATCTTTTTCATAAAACCAGTCATCAAATCCTCCTGCGTAATAATAGGTATTTGCATGCATCCCCATCACTATATCCGCAACACAAGATTGATTTAAGTCTCCAGTGAATGTTCGAACTGGAGATTGCCAGACAGCCCCATCACTTCGGTCACAAAGTAAGTTCTGCACCCTTTTGTTGTTTACCTCGATAACAGAAGCGATAAAGTACCACCCGTTATTCTTTAGGGTAATAGTAGGCGTTTCGGTCTGATCATATATCAAGGAGCCTGAGGCATTATACAGCATTAATCGCAACCTTCCCTGAAATAAAGAAACATAAAAAATTGGCTGACCAGGCCCTTGTCTAGTATTAAAAATCGGGATATATGTCTGCCCTACAGAATAAGTAGTTGGATTTATCCATCCGCCAACAACAATCTTTTCACCTAAATCACTAAAAAAGCTACCGTCATTGGTAGCCACTAAATGAGTCTTTTCACTTGTTGGATTAATGATATTCTGCCTGAAATATCTTCCTAATCTACCGGATAACAAGTTGGCGGATGTGCCTGACCATCCGGATACAAAGAAGTTTCTGTTATGACCGGAGTCATCTGTAAGCATGTTGTTGCTATCTGGTGCGGCTTCATTAAATCGCCACAGAGCAACTGTCTTCTCGCTTACAGGAAACTCACCCGTAAAATCCGTCTGTGATGTTAAGATTGATTTAATTGCCACCAGATCACCTCCATCTGCTTTTGGCCAGAATCTTCAGCTCCGAAAATGTTGCTCCCACAGCTGATACTGTTATTTCATTTTCACCTTTGTGAAGTACAGGGAAGTTTAACTCATCCAGGACTGGAAGCCCATTTCGAAGTGTATTTCCGTTGGCATCGGTTATTTTTGCTGTCACTAATCCGCTATCAATTACAAGCACTTCATCTGCCGTCAAAGCTCCAACCACTCGAAGTTCCTCTCCATTCGTGGTAATAGAAATATATGTGGATGTAGATCCACTGATTGTGCCCTTAAGTTGATATATCGGTTCTGAATCTGTATTCCCGGTTATTCTTTGGAGCTCATGAGTTCCAACACTTGAAATCGTGAATTGTTCATCTGTCAGCGCATAAGCGTGAGGATCAGGGCAGATAAACTTCAACTCAAAGGCACCTGCAGTTCTAAGTAATCTCTCGCAGTCTACTTGTTCAGTGAGGCGAGCATAAAAGAATCGATTCGGAATATCCTCTAATATAAGCTGCTTAAGTCCGTTCATTGGGTTGAGCCACTCTGCAAGATCATCTAACACGCTCACTAAATCTGCAAAGCTCTTTTGAGGATATATGCTACAGCTAATCGTAATGATCCGCTCTGAGATATCACAACCAAAGTCAGCAACCCCTGCCTTCCCCGGAACAACCTCATACGCGTTTCTTAATGCGGGAGATGCCTGCCAACTTGTGAGCCTTGCTTTTATCTTCATATTCTTTGAGTTAATACCGTTATAAATAAAGCCCATACATCGCCCTCCTTTACGCAGTTATAAATCTTCCTTGTGCTCGAGATCCTGTCTGCATCAAATTGTATAACTCCTGTGAAATCTTCCGAATATCGTCTTCACTTCGAACAATCATCTGCTGTATCGTAATTAATGACCCTCCAATTGTTCCATATCCGCTACTAAAACCGGCTCCATTCATATTCAGATTAGGGTTAATGTCAAAATCAGTAGGGATAGCGTTTTGCATATCCTGGCTAACACTATTCATGGCTTTTTCAAAACCGACACCAATACCCTCTCCCATGTTTTCGCCAATTCCAGCAAACAATGTAGATGGCGATCGAATTCCAAAGAATTTTTTTATTTTATCTACTACACCACCAAAAAAACCTGAGATTTTATCCCAAAGCCAGGCTCCGGCATCTGAAATACCCTGCCACAAACCTTTGATTAAATTGGTCCCAACCTGGGCAATTTGCCAAATAGATCCTGTAAAACCTTTAACCAGCGCTGTAATAATTTGTGGCACAGCTTTTACAACCTCTACAATAATCGTTGGAAGGTTCTTAATCAGTGAAACTAACAACATAATCCCCGCCTGAATAATCTGAGGAATGTTACCAATAATAGCATTCACAAGAGAGGACACAATCTTTGGTATAGCAGTAATAACGGTCGAAATGATCTGTGGCAGATTTTGAATCAGTGCCACTAACAATTGCACTCCGGCATCAATTAACTGCGGTATTGAACCTAAAATCGCTGTTATTAACCCGTCTACAATTTGCGGAATCGCTTCTACAATTACTGTGATGATTTCTGGTAAAGCTGAAATTAAAGATGTTAGAAGTTGAATACCAGCTTCGATTATTTGAGGTATTGCACCAATAATGAAATCTACTATCCCAGTAATAATGACTGGCAATGCTGCAATTAACACTGGAAGAGCATCCAAAATTCCCTGAGTTAGTCCAAGCACAAGCTGAAATGCTGCCTCTAAGATCATTGGTAGGTTATCCAAAAGTGCCTGCACAATTTGTATCACTGCTGATACCGCAGCCGGAATTAACTGCGGTAGTGCTTCTGCAATTCCACTTACAATAGTTCCAATCATTTGTACTCCTGCCGCAATAAGTGCAGGTAAAGTTTCAATGATTCCATTGACTAGTGTCATCAGTAGCATGACAGCCGCCTCTGTTATTTTCGGTAATGCAGAGGTAAGTCCTTGAATTAAAGAGATAATTATTTGAGAAGCAATATCCACTACAATTGGCAATTGCTCAGAAATAAATTGAACAGCTTCTTCTAAGATTCCACCAAAAACGTCAATTAAGCCTTGGACACCGTCTTTCTCAAAAGCTTGAGATAATTCATCAATCCAACCATTAACCATCGGAAGAACAGTACCAGAAAGCATGGTTGTTAACCCTTCAGCAAGCTGACCCTTTAACGATGCAACCCCATCCTCAAGAGTTGCCATTTGCCCAGAAAAAGTTTTAGATTGTGCTTCCATTGACCCATAGAAACGCCCACCTTCCGATGTAGCTGAGGCAAACGCTTCTGCGACCATATCTGCAGATATTGCCCCTTTGGACATTTCATCCTTAAGTTCACCAATGGATTTTCCTGTCTTACGCGAGATTTCCTCTAGTGGGTTAAATCCTGCATTAATCATTTGCATCAAGTCCTGTCCGGTTAACTTACCAGTAGAGGACATTTGTGCAAATGCCAGTGTCAGGCTTTTGAACTTCTCGGCATCTCCCTGAGATATATCACCCAGCTGCTTCATGCGTTTTTGAGCTTCTTCTGCAGACATACCAAAGCTCATAAGGGTTTGAGCTGATTGGGCAAGATCCTGCATTCCAAATGGTGTAGCTGCTGCTTCTTTTTTCAGATCATTAACCAGCTTTTGAGCTTTAGCCTCATCACCAAGCATGGTGGTAAAGGAAGCTGTGTAGTTTTCCATTTGAGCGTTGTACTCAACGCCATCTTTCATAGCGCCTATAAAGGCCTTTCCAATTCCCGCAATGGCTGATCCTAAAGCTTTTACCCCACCAATTATGGCTTCTGATAGTAAATTTGCTTTAAGTACATCTCCAAAAATAGAGGTTTTTTTGCTAGCATCATCCATTTCATCGCCAACATCATCAACATTATCTGCAAGTTCATTGGCTGCATCAGCGGCATCTTCCATGTTATCAGCACTGTCATCTGTGGCGTCGGCATGGTCTCGTAGCGCTTTATGGTTATTTTCAAGTTCCCGCTCCATGCCATTAAGTTCAGCCAAAGCTTTATTTAGTTGAATCTGCCAGTTTTGAGTTCTACGATCGTTTTCTCCAAAAGAAGTAGAGGCGTTATCTAGGGCAGCTCGTAGTGTCTCTATTTTTTCTTTTTGTGCATCAATGGATTTTTCTAATACTTCATTTCGCGCAGTTAAGGCTTGGATGGATTTATCATTTTTATCAAACTGGGAACTGACTAGAGCCATCTCACTACCTAATACTTTAAATGCTTGGTTAATGTCACGAAGTGCATTTTTGAATTCCTTTTCGCCTTCCACTCCGATTTTTAAACCAAAATTATCTGCCAAGATTACCGCCTCCTTTCTTTGAAAGATCAAATACCATAAGGAATAATGTCATCGATGTAAATCTTCCGTTTTGGTTTGGACATTCCAAGAAACTGCTTATGGCACTCCCATAAATCCATAAGCAAGCCAATAGGTGTAAGCCATGTTTCCTCTTCGGTACGATTTAAATGAACTGTCCCGTAATATAAAAGCCGGGTAAAGAGTTCATTCTCGTTTACCCGGTTTGCACGTTTTTTGAGTCATCTTCAGATTCTACATTTCTCTTGGTTCCCTTAAACATTGCTTCTGTCAAAGCGTTCTTATAAGTAGCTAGTTCCAAAGGAGAGGTTAGAAGTTCAACTTCTTCTTGAGTAAGCAGCGGCTTTTTATTATCTGGATTTCGAAGGTTGTGAATGAGTAGGCTCTGATTGGCCATTAAAGTTATCAACCAGACTATTTCATCCAGTGCCATTTCGAAGTTCTCAGACTTCATTAATTTCTCACCCAAATTTTCAAGACCGCCATATCTCCCAGCAATTTCTTTTGTAGCTTTAGTGGTAAGAATAAGCTCATACTCCTGCCCGCCAATATTGATCTTTGCACTTCTTTCGTTATCCATTCCAATCCCCCTTATTCTCCACTTCCGCCAGAAGCAGCAAATGTAGGCTCATACACTTCGCTATACCAACCATTAATAATTGCCTGGGTTACGCCCTCATCACCCTCGTTTACTTCTGCTTTCCATGGATGCTTACCCTGACCATCCAGCTTATTTCTACGAAGTACTGTTCCTTCAATGGTCGGAGTTGAGAAAGTAATACTATCACCTTTGGTCGCCAAGTTTGTTGCAGGAATTCCAAACTTCACACGATACAGCCAAAAGTATCGGTATTTACCGTTTGCTTTTTGTGCTCTAAAGCCAATTGCAACAGGAGCCCCTCCATCCTCACTGGTTGAAATGAGTACATGGTTGTCATCAATGGTTGCTCCTGTTAAATCTCCTGCAGCTGCTACCCCTATATCATCAATACCGAGAGTTAGGGTACCACTTTTAAATTCTTTGACAATTTCAGCGGCACCATCATCGGCATAAAGAGTGGCCTCAGCAAGCTCAACGGAAAGTTCTGCACTGATTGCTTTTGCCAGCGGCATCGGTGTATCATAGGTTTCATCACCGTTGTCATCTTCGGTGATTTTTGCATAATAAAGTCTATCAAGACCGATTGTAGCCATGTTTTATTCCTCCTTTTCCAATTGAAATTCATATGGTTTAGCCACATCTATGGCATAATGATGATAATCGGTATCATCCTCATGTCCGATGTATCGACGATCCGTTATCGTAAAATCCGCACCTAGAAGAGTGCGGACAATTGCATTTTTTATAGCTGTATAACTACCTTTAACAAATAAGGAAAGTCTGGCTTCCTGTACTTCATATCCCGGTGTGTTATCCGCATGAACCTCAAACAAATCAATAAGAGGTGTAATCACAAGATAAGTATCAGGAGGAACACCAGAAAATCTTCCTGTTTCTACTGGGATACCGCACAAATCTGCTATGAGATTAAGCTCATTTAATATACTCATAAGTTTTCGACCTCCTGCTCAAACCTCTTCTTCATAGCGTCAATACATGCTTTTCTTGAAGCCCTTCTTGCAGGCTTTAAAAATGGTTTTGGCGGCTGACCCGATTTTCCGTATTCGATGATATTGGCAATCTTAGCGTTACTTTCGCCGCTTCTTCGTGGCTCCTTAAAACCTATCTTCACGTTGAAATTGCCATTTCGGTCCACTTTAGCAGGAGAGAGACCCAACGAACTAATAAGCTCACCTGTAGACCGACTTTTTTCTTTTGTTCCACTACCAACTACAGCTTGCAAATTAGATCTAACCTTTTCCAAAACGATTTCCCCGCCTGACTCAAGTACCTTTGGAATGATTTCATCCGTCTTATCGCCAAGCTTTGAAAGCTTTAAAAGAAAATCCTCAGGCATTTTCACTTGTACCTTAGCCACTTGACCCCACCACCTTTTTTGCCAAGGCTTCAATATACATGCCTCGACCTTTTACATCTTCAACATTTGTAATCTCATAGCGGCCATCATTACACACAATCACCATATTGGTAGATACCTCAACATCAGGTATCCTACGAAAACGAAACAGCGCAGTTGCTTCAGAAAATGCCGCTCGGTTAGTCCACTTTTCATTTCCATGACGATCTTCCTTATAAGCACGAACGGAAGCGAGGATGGTGTCCTTAGATTTACCAAAGCCTTCACTGTCTTTCGTTCTTTCAACAGAAATGAGATCGATAAAGGTATTCATTTTTCCAAAACTCATACTCTACACCTTCCAATCCCGGTCAAGCCTGAGCAGTAAATTTACAGTGTTCCAAACCTGCTGGCCAGCCTGCACGTTATCAGCAAAAAAGCCGCCAGTGCTACCATCCCTACTTTCATAGAAGTGAGATGACAGCATAATGACGGCCTGCTCGGTAGTTGGCGGCATTGTGTTCTCATTATAATGACCTTCCGGTACATGCTGGTAACTCTCGGCATATGCGATAGCGGTGGTGATGTACATCTGAAGAAGTTCATCATCGCGATCGTGCTCAAGAATTAGATTTGCTTTAACTTTTTCTAAAAGTGTCATCACCATCACTATCCTTTCTAAGGTGTATCTCCATTCATGATTCCTGCAGTTTTCAGCTTACTGAGCAAGGCATTAAAGTCCGTCACTAGAGCTTCTACAGTATCCGCAGTGCTTGCCGGTTGATTTTCAAGAACAGGGAGCCCAGTTACTTTGGCTCCCTCTTCAATGACAAGTTCTCCACCAATAACGGTTTTTTCTCCACCTTGTTCGGTGTAGTTCTTTGCGTTATAGCTCATCATTTACACCTCCCATTAAGCCTTCTGCTGAAGAACTTTGATGGCTTCAGGTAAGATAAGCTTTCCATCTACACGCTGGCTCGCAAGGAAACCAACCTGCCCTGTGGTTGCAAAAAGCTCGTTTAAACGTTTGAAAGAACGTCCCTGTCTATCGGCAATCCAATAATATCCGAAATCACCGAAGGCAATAGTTTTAGCTCCAGCTTCAATAGTAGGAGCATAAGCTGAAGTATAAACCGGACGATTTAATAAAGTATCTGGAGTACCTGCTGTTAAAGAAGGCTGCCACAGATATTGACCTTGACCGTCTTTCAGCTTACGGATTGCCTTTACTGTTGCATCATTCATCAGGAATACCGCGTTCTTTCTATATGGCGCTTTTAATGAGTAAACAAGATCGATAATCTCATCTGCAGTAATAGCAGTTGCAGACCCTGCTGTCACTCCAAGCTGTGCTCCGCCTGTTGCGTTGAAAATACCAGTAGGTTTTCCATCTCCGTCTCCAACTAAAAAAGCTTCTTCTTCCTTAGCACCGATTCTACGGGCAAATTCAGTGGAGATATAATTCTCCAGATCAAATACACTGTCATTGAGAAGTTCATCAGAAACTTTAATCATTGTACCCAGCTTGTAAGCACCAATAGATGTCTGACCGAATACAGAATCACTCTCATCAAACTCCTCACCTTCGTCAAGCCAAGCAGCTGTGCCTTTGGTCACCACAACCGGGATTTTACGATCACCACTTGAAGTTTGAATAATCTTTGCAAGTTTACGGAATACATTCTCTTCCTCAAGAGTTTGAACCAAGGTGCGCTCAAATTCATCAGGAACAAGGTATCCTCCCTCAGAATCAGTGCCTACAGATAAGGCGTTTAACACATCATGACGAGGGTTTTTGCTACGCATTACGTTCCAGAATGCTTTCCTATATTCATCACTGGCTCTTCCGGTCTTTGTATCCATCCCTGGAACAGCTGGCTTTCCAGTAAGAGGCATATTTACTGGCTTATTAAGCTCTGCTTCAAGAGCCTCTTGACGTTCCAATCTTGCTATTTCCTTACCGAGATTAATAATGTCTTCTTCCATTTTGTCATAGGTTGCTGCATCTTCTGCGGATACAAGCCCATCACTACCACGCTTTGAATCAAGAAATGCCTTTGCTGCTTCCCATGCTTTTGCGCGTTTTTCACGCAGTTCAAGAATTTTACTCATTTTTATTCCTCCTAATATTTCAATAAATTAAGCCGCTCATAAAGCGGCTCTACTGACTGTTTTACAACTGGTTTTTGAAGTTTATTCATTAGTGAATTGGTCACTGCTCTTCTGCTGAATACAAAGCTGTCTTGTAGTGAACTCTCTCCTGGTTTGAACATAATGTCATCTGCAAAACCAAGCTCAACTGCCTTATTGGCGTTTAGCCAAGTTTCAGCATCCATCAGGTGCGACAACCTTGTTCTAGATAAGCCGGTTTTAAGCTCATATGCATTGATGATGCTCTCTTTCACTTCATCAAGCATTTGGATTGCTTTTTGCATCTCCTCACTATCGCCAATAGCTATGGTAAAGGGATTATGGATCATCATCAGTGAGGTAGGAGACATTAAGACTTCCGTCCCTGCCATAGCGATGACAGAAGCAGCTGATGCAGCAATACCGTCAATCTTTACAGTGACGTTTCCTTTATAATCCATTAGCATGTTGTATATCTGAGATGCTGCAATACAATCACCACCAGGAGAGTTAATCCAAACTACTATGTCTCCTTCACCACTCATTAGCTCTTCTCTAAAAGCAGCTGGGGTAACATCATCCTCAAACCAACTCTCCTCGGCAATTGCACCGTTTAGATAGAGGGTTCGTGTCTGTGTATCTGTGTCGCGAACCCAATTCCAAAATTTCTTCATTCAGGTTTTCCCTCCAATCCTTCTTTATTTGCGAAAATACCCGCATCTTCAAGTTTGGTCATATTGCCATTGATTAGATATAAATCTCCTCCAAGCTCTGGTGGGATTCGATCAAGGTTCTCAAGCTCCCTAATATCATTGGCACTCATCCAGCCGTTCTGTCTCGCGGTTGCATACCCATTCATTCGAGAAACATAATCACCTCGAAGCAGTCCATCTACATTGAACTTGGCAAAATAAAGTTTCTTTTCATCTGGCCTTAAAAGTGCTCGGCTGATGGTCTGCTCCCAACGAATCACCCAAGGATCTAATGTGTATTTCACAAACTCCAGTGACTGTTGCTCAATATTAGAAAAGCTCGATTTTTCCAAGTCTCCTACCATATGTGGAGGTACGCGGAAAATTCGAGCGATTTCATTAATCTGAAATTTTCTTGTTTCTAAGAACTGAGCTTGTTCTGGTGAGATACCAATAGGCTGATACTTCATTCCTTCTTCAAGCACCGCTACACGATGAGAGTTACTGCTTCCCTGATAGGCTGCATTCCAACTATCCCGTACTTTTTGAGGGTCTTTAATGGTACCTGGATGCTCAAGTACCCCTCCTGGAGCAGCTCCGTTAGCAAAGAATTTAGCTCCATATTCCTCACAAGCAATTGCCATACCTATAGCATTCTTAGCCATTGCAATCGGCGAATAGCCCACTAGTCCATCAAAGCCTAAGCCAGGTATATGAAATACATCACTTGGTCTAAGTGTGACTGTCATACCTTTCATCGTAGGTGCTTCATCAGAATACTTAGTATAAGTATAATAAAGAGCGCCACTGGAATCCCGATCCACCGACATTCGATTAGGCATTAACGGATATAGTGCTATGACTTCGCCTTTGCCATTTCGAATAATTTGTGCATAGGCATTACCCCATAATAAAAGATGAGTCATTAACGTTTCTCGGAAAACGAAAGAACTCATCTCTGGATTCGGCTCATCATGTAATAAAAAATACAGTGGATGAGAAAGTGCTTTCTCCTTACCACCGCTATCAGTGTATTTATATAGGTGTAGGGGGAGCCCTGCCACAGCCTCTGCAAGTATTCTTACGCATGAATAGACCGCTGTCATTTGCATTGCTGTATGTTCGTTTACAGGCTTACCGCTGGTTGTTCCACCAAAAAAGAAGCTGTAATTGCTTCCTGTGGTTCGATTTTGCGGCTTATCACGTGCTTTGAAAATATTAGAAAACAATCCCATCTGCATCACTCTCCTTTGCTACAAAATAAGAAGCCCTCGACCGTCATAAACAGAATTTCCTGATCCACCTTTGCGGATTGCTCGGTCAAGAGCCATAATGGTAGCGACAGCTCCATCGATTCTTTCAGTTGATTTTTCTTTATCAGGCTTGATATTCCCAGCAGGATCAGTACGTATAAAGATATTATCCATCATCCATCGCAAAACCGGATGTCCACCATGGGCCAGTTTCTCCTCTAAGGTAAGCTTCATTAATTCCTTTGTAGGTGGACTCATATCTTTAAATCCCTGACCAAAAGGAACTACCGTAAATCCTAGGTTTTCTAGGTTCTGAGTCATTTGCACAGCTCCCCAACGGTCAAAGGCAATTTCTCGAATGTTATATTTCATCCCAAGTTCCTCAATAAAACTTTCAATGTAACCATAATGCACCACATTTCCTTCAGTGGTGTGTAAAAACCCCTGTTTCTCCCATACGTCATAAGGTACATGATCACGCTTTACCCTTTGATCCAGATTATCTTCCGGAATCCAGAAATAGGGAAGGATGATATATTTATCTCCCTCATACTCAGGCGGGAAGATAAGAACAAATGCTGTTATATCGGTTGTAGAGGATAAGTCCAAACCACCATAACACACACGCCCTGTAAGACTTTCTGGGTTTACAGTAAAAGCACATTTATCCCACTTTTCCATAGGCATCCAGCGCACCGACTGTTTAACCCATTGATTCAAACGAAGCTGCCTGAATAGGTTCTCTTCGGCTGGGTTTTGCTTTGCGCTTTCACAAGCAATCTGTATCTTTTCAATGTCCACTGTAATACCCAGAGAGGGGTTGGCTTTCGCCCATACCTTTGGATCTGTCCAGTCATCATCTTCGTCAGCACCGTAAATGACAGGATAGAATGTAGGGTCAACCTTTCGTCCTTCTAGAATATCTTTAGCCTTTTGATGCACCTCGTAGCAAATAGAGTGAGTATCATTTCCGGCAGTCGTAATTAAAAAATACAGCGGCTGCTTTCTTGCATCACCTGAGCCATGGGTCATGACATCAAAAAGCTGTCTATTTGGTTGCGCATGAAGTTCATCAAATACAACACCATGCACATTTAGTCCATGCTTGGTATACGCTTCTGCAGACAAAACTTGATAGAAACTACCTAGCGGTTTATAAACAAGTCGTTTTTGCGATAGTACCGGTTTAATTCTTGCTTTCAGAGCTGGACATTGTTCTACCATATCCACTGCTACATCAAAAACAATGGAAGCTTGCTGTCTGTCAGATGCACATCCGTATACTTCACCGCCATGCTCAAAATCACCACAGGTAAGCAGTAACGCAACCGCTGCTGCAAGTTCAGATTTCCCTTGCTTTTTAGCGATTTCGATATATGCCGTATTAAATTGACGGTAACCATTAGGCTTTATAATCCCAAACACATCGCGGATAATCTGTTCCTGCCAGTCTATAAGTTCAAATGGTTGCCCATACCATTCTCCCTTCGTATGTTTTAAGCAATTAATAAAAGACACCGCAATGTCTGCAGCGTCCTTATCATATACCGAACCATCTGCCTTAAAGATGGTCGGCTTATATTTTTTTAGTTTACGTATGGCCGCCACCTCCTTATGGCTACGAAAAAAGGAACCCCGCAGAGTTCCTTCAAAATTTGTTTAGGTTATTCTGTTTTCGCTTCCCCTGTCAAAATGAAATGGACATATTCTCCTTTGTTCTTTTCAAGGTAATCTACTAGCTCCGTATAACCTGCTCTTAAAGCAATACTTGTCACAACCGGAAGATCAAACATATTCGTTTCACCTGTTTCTCGAATGGCAAGTATTTGTTGCATAATTATCTCATTCATTGGCTACCTCCTCCGATTCTACTGAATCGGTTGTCGCTTTGCGCAGGATTTCCACATCGAAGCCCGCACTCTTATAGCCTTCTAAAATTGTACTGTAATAATAACAACTTGGCTGTCCAAGCGGTCTACCATCATTCATGATGTAGACCATCGCCTTGACGGTTTTGCTTCCCAACTTCACTTTTATTGTTTCCTTTCGATAAAGGAACGGCCATCCCTCGTAACGGTCAAGTGCCGCTTCATCGGTCGGTGTAATCTCCCAAACTAAAACTGGTACGTTGCCACCCTCAAAAGGCTCGATTGTCGCCACAGCGCCCGCGTGTGCCCCTCTAAATAATAGGCGGTGGTCATTGATTTGGCTTGCTCCTACCACCTTAGCTGTGGGGCATCTGTCGGCCATTTGCTTTAGATTAAGGTTGGAGCCATAGGCAAGATATAGTTTGTTACTCATTGTTTTCCTCCTTCCTAGCTTAGGACCTTAGGGCAGCTCAGGCCGCCCGAAACCGCCAAGCTGCAGAACCTGAAAGTGCTGCTGTTAAATGCTCTCTGCAGTTTTTGAACTCTTCTCCTATAAACCCAATACGGTTTAGGTAGGTTCTCATGGCAAACTTTTCATTTTCTACTTGAGGCTTCTTCGCAGAGGCAAATTTTTGCGTTAAAGCTTGGTTGTTTAAAGCTAAGGCAAGAACAATGTAGCTTCTTATCTTTCCTGCATGAAGTTCGCTATTGAATCCTCTAAGTTCAACTGTATGGTTTCCGGTAAAAAAGCTGTGAAGGTTGAGGAAATGGTAGCGGCTGTTGTGATAATGAGTGCTTCTACTCTCGCTGTAGCCCTCGTACCAAATGTCCTCAATTTGTCTCATGGTTTTAGGCTTTTTGTGGTTCATCTTCTCAACCAAAATGCTGTCCATCTTTTTGCAGTAGCGCATTCGCTCCGGTGCAATCTGAAGTGCTTTATAAAATAAGTCATTTTTACTTGCAATGATATTTATAAAGTTTCGAATACTTCGCGGGGTATGTTCAGCACCGTCTAGATGAATGTGAATGCCGCAAGATGTATTTGTAAAGGCTCCAGCTTTGCGAAGCTTTCTTACTAGCTCCTGCAAAGTTTCAATGTCCTCCCGGTAAGTTAGGATTGGGCTAACTAGCTCAACGCTATAATCTCTACCTGCAGCTACTTTTCTTCTACCTTCTTTTCTTTGACAGTGAATGCTCCCATCATACATAAATCTCCAAACTCTACCATCTGGAGTTTTTACCTTCTTAGTGTCGTAGTAAGTCCCGCCTTCACTATAAGTACCTTGCAAAAACTCTGCAGCAACTCTGGCTGCCCTTTCCCTTGTAATCCCTGTAAATTCAATCTCGATTCCGAATTTTGCACTTAACATCGTATCTCGCTCCTTTTAAAGTGTGTTTGTCCTTTCGGCATGTACATATATCACTCTAAAAGGCTTATATAGCAAGACAATTCTGCAATATAAATCTACATATTTACTGCCATATTGGTCTTAAAATGTGTATGTTTACTCTTCGATTTTCCTGCATAAATCCTCTCCAAAGACCACTCCAAGGGAACTGCCTGAATCCCAACTGACGTGGATGGTTCCCATGTCATCAACACTAGTAACCGTACCTTTAGTTCCAGGCTGAAGTTTGGTATAAGGGTCATTCATTTTAAGTAGCATGACACGAGTTCCCGGAGTGTAATAACTTCTAAGTTGCTTTAGCATTTCTGGGTGAATGATATTCATTATTCACTCACCTCCTCATGCTTGGGACTTCCGCTTTTGAAGGCAGAGCTACCCGACAGTTTGGAGAGGAGAATTTTTCGTTCTGATTTGTATTCTGGCCCGATAAAACCAAGTCTTAGAAGGAAACAACGGAAAGCGTACTTTTCATTCTCCACTGATTT
Organism: Tissierella pigra; assembly: GCF_018917845.1. Classification (NCBI taxonomy): domain Bacteria; kingdom Bacillati; phylum Bacillota; class Tissierellia; order Tissierellales; family Tissierellaceae; genus Tissierella; species Tissierella pigra. The sequence continues at coordinate 1,454,969 of NZ_JAHLPJ010000001.1, read as the reverse complement.
CTCGGTCGAGTTGACGCGGGTCTGCTTCTTTGCCATTTCGCAAAGTGCTGTTACAAAGTGGGTATAAGCCTTAACCTCCTCTGCGGAGCACTCACTTTGGAACCAGGGGAAGGTTACAAATTCCTCATTTACGATAATGGGAATAGAGTCAGTATCAAGTGCTTTCTTTATAAGGGTTTCTTTGCTTTCTACCAATCCTTTTAGGTTATCAAGTGCGATTTCGGTAAAACCCTCCCTCGGCATTTGAATAATCAATCTAACATCTTCGATTTCATCTGGCTCGGCGTATACGGGAGATTCTTCGTAATCATTATATGGGCTTACCCTTCCACCAAGAGCCGCTTCATAGGGAATTTGAATATTTTCAGGAACAAGCTCTGCTTTTGGAAGTGGTGTGTCATATTCTTCCGTAGCTGCCTTGAAGTCATGAAAGCTTAATAGAGCATCAACCAGTTCAGAATTATCTGGTCCTCTGACTACTCCATTTTTGTCAATATTGTAGTCTGCCACCTCATATGCAAATGTAGGTGCTCCAAGATATCTTACAGGAGCATTCAGTTTTTGGCTGATTGCGTTGACTAACTCTTTTCTTTTTGCTCCTGTGACATTATAGTTTATCTGCATTTTTATACCGCCTTTCTATTTTCGGTACATACATATATCACTCTAAAGGCTGTTAATATCAAGTCATTTAGGGCATCTTTCTGTAGAAAATACTGTTCCATTAATCGGCGGTATTCCGTGCAGATAACACAATGCCAGTCAGCACAAAACAGACGCATGGAAGTGCTACACCATTACCCCACATTTTGTACTCAGCTGAATCGGAATGGGGGTTGTTAAGCCATTTAATAATTTGCTTTCTTGTTTTCGGCTTGCTACTCTTACCCATGATTTTGCGATGGGTTTCCCAAACCTCCGTCCAGAATGAGATTTCATCTTCTGTAGGATTTTCTGTACCAAGATCATCGCACCAATTATCGGGAAAACCTTGCAATCTTGCACATTCCGTTGGTGTGAGCCTTCGAACAATATAGTCCGGCTCAACCAATCCGTTTTGATAGCCTGGATTGGTGCCATTGATAATCGTATTTGATGTGCCGTCCTGTCTGTAGCATTGACTTTCAGCTTTCATCTGAGGATAAAACGAAGCTGAGTGTGCCACTGCTCCAGGGCCTTTTGCTGTGAGCGTAGGTTGCTGTTCTTCATCTATAGAAGGTTTATACAGAGCGTTCTGTCCTTGATTAAAAGCCGCCCTATCAATACCGTAAGAAGGCTGAGTCACTACAGGAGCATCCTTATAATCTCTCGACAATAACGTTGGTGCTTTATCTTCTTCAACCTGTGCATAGGCTCCGGTAGTCATGGCATAGGCAACAGCATGGCGATCAGCGGTATTAAGCGTAAAAGAAACCTCTTCATCTATACCGCTTCCTTTGGGACCATTTTTATCCTCTCTTCCAATCATCGAGCCTTGCAGAGCAACTACTGCAATACCACCTTGATTACATCCTGGATTTCCTCCATTAGCATCAATGGTTCGAGAAGTATCTGCTTCATATATACCGCTATGTGGATTGCTTGACTGCATGGAATTGCTTTTATCAGAACAGATGCCATATGCGGTAGGCACAAAAACAGTCTGATCATTATTGCATCCAAGAGTTGCAGACTTATCATCTTGTATCAATGCACCCTTACCACCGCCTTCACAGCCAGAGCGGATTTTTAATGTTTTAGGTGTATTCATAATAAGAGGTACATTCCCACCGCCAGTTCCCATACGAGAGGTTAGCGTCTGTACTTTATTATCCTCCGAGAGTTTCACACGGCTATCAGTTGGATGGTTTTCAATGACAACAGCTGTTTGATTATCTCCCATGTTTGCACGAAGTGATCCACTTAAGTTTTCGTCAGTATGGCCACCAACTCGAGAAGCAGCACCCGGTTCAAAGGACATGACTGCACCTGGGACAACACCTGCTCTAAGTGTAGGGGAACGTTCTTCCTCATATCCTACACTTCTGCTCTTGGCACTGTGTTCAGTACAAAATCCGCTTGACTGCATTACGCAAGGCTGATGTCCATGTTCCTCTGCTCGAAGTGTTGCTGTAATATCCTTCGAAACAGACATCACTCTTCCGCCTTGGTCATTTAGGCAAGTTATGCTATCGCCTGTTTTTCCAGAGCGGTTTTTAGCATTTCCGGCAGTTCTTTGCCACGGGCTGCCGCTCGGCGTAAAATTCCTTGGCATGCCTTCGGACTCAAATAGTATTTCTCCGGCACATCTGTCTGCAAAATCTGCGACAAGGTAGATTCTACGACGACGCTGGGGGACTCCGAAATATTGCGCATCGATAGTTCGGTAAGCCACACTCCATCCGTCTCCCATATAGATGTCAGCGTATGGCCATCGACCTTTTTCAGGTAAAGGCACCGAGGTGTTCGGCTCTTTGACGCTGATGACCGTTTCGAGGACTGCCTTGAAGTCTTCCCCTTTATTTGATGAGAATGCACCGGGGACATTTTCCCAGACTGCGTACCTTGGATATTGTCCATTGGTCTTACACCTCATTTCCTTGATAATTCGGATTGCTTCATAAAAAAGGACGGATTGCTCTCCGTCCAGACCAGCTCTTTTACCCGCCACACTCATATCCGTGCAGGGAGAGCCAAAGGTTATGATATCTACAGGCGGAAGCTCCGCGCCATTTAATTTGTTTATATCCCCATAATGCTTCATCTGAGGGATACGTTTAGTCGTAACCCGTATAGGAAACGGCTCAATTTCAGATGCCCATAAAGGTTCGATGCTGCAAAGCAAACCACCTAGAGGAAAACCTCCGCTCCCATCAAAAAGGGAACCAAGTGTCAATTTACTCATCTGCATTCACCTCCGGTAGGTCACAATATCTGAATTTCGAACCATCTCTTAAAAGAAACACACCATCAGAATTTCCCACTTGCTCAATATACCTTTTTACAATGACATCACAGTACTTTTCATCCAGTTCAATGGTGTAGCAGATTCTATTTGTCTGCTCACAGGCAATCAGTGTACTTCCTGAACCGCCGAAAGGATCGAGCACAATACAGTTACTAAGGCTTGAGTTCATAATGGGATATGCCACAAGTGCCACTGGTTTCATGGTTGGATGGTCGCCATTTTTCTTTGGTTTCTCAAACTCCCAGATGGTGGTCTGCTTGCGGTCTGAATACCAGAGATGCTTGCCTTTCTTTTTCCACCCAAAGAGAATAGGTTCATGCTGCCACTGATAAGGGGAGCGACCGAGAACAAGGGACTGCTTTTTCCAAATGCAAGTGCCAGAAAGATAAAATCCAGCATCAGAGAATGCTCTTCTAAAATTGAGTCCTTCGGTATCAGCATGGAACACATAAATAGAAGCGTCCTTTGCCATTACCGCTTCGGTATTTTGAAATGTCGCAAGCAGAAAATCATAGAACGCTTCGTTAGCCATGTTGTCATTTTTGATTTTTCCAGCAGTGCCTTCATAGTTAACATTATATGGAGGGTCCGTAACTACCAAATTAGCAGTTTTCCCATCCATCAAGACATCAAAGGTGTCTTTCTTTGTACTGTCTCCGCAGACTAATCGATGCTGTCCAAGTAGCCAAATATACCCTAAATGCGAAACAGCGGGCTTTTTCAGCTCGCTGTCTACATCGAAATCATCTTCTTTTATATTATCCTTAAGGGAATCCTTGAAAAGATCGTCCAACTCTCCTGGGTCAAAACCTGTCAAAGACACATCAAAGTCTGAAGCATTTAAGTCTGTGATGAGAAGTGCCAGTTTTTCCTTATCCCAATCGCCGCTTATTTTATTTAGTGCAATGTTCAGCGCCTTCTCCTTTTGCTCATCCATTTCAACAACTACGCATTCTATCTCATCCATGCCCATACTCAGCAGGATTTTCAAACGCTGATGACCTCCGATGACTCTGCCTGTGGTCTTATTCCAAATAACCGGTTCTACATATCCAAACTCCTCAAGGGAGCGTTTAAGTTTCTCATATTCCGGATCACCCGGTTTTAAATCCTTCCTTGGGTTATATTCAGCGGGGATGAGTTGTTTAGTTTTTATCTTCTCTATCAACATACTTTTCCACCGCCTTTCTAAATTCACTATAGTTATTTACATCTTCCCACGGAAACAGACAACTATTAAAGTGACCATAAACTGCTGTATCAGAATAAATCACATTCCTTAGACGCAACTTCTCAATGATTGCCGCAGGTCTTAAGTTGAAAACCTCCTGTGCAGCAAGAGTTAATATTTCGTCAGAAACAATACCCGTGCCAAGGGTATTTACAGAAAAGGCTACAGGATTTGCCTTACCAATGGCATAGGAAATAGCCACTTCACATTTCTCAGCAAAATCACACCACACGATATGTTTAGCAATATACCGAGCCATATAAGCACCGCTTCGGTCAACTTTTGTGGGATCTTTCCCGCATAGTGCTCCGCCACCATGTGATGCAAGTCCGCCATAAGTGTCCACCATGATCTTTCTTCCAGTTAAACCTGTATCTGCAGCAGGTCCACCTAATACAAACTGGCCAGATGGATTGATAAGAATTTCTGTTTCATCATCAAAAGGAAAATCCTCAAAACACTGCCATAACACATTATTTAAAATATCGGATTTTAGCTCTTCCTGAGTTTTATTCTTTTTATGCTGAACTGACACTACAATGGTTTTAACTCTCACTGGAACATCATCATCATACTCAATCGTTACCTGTGCTTTTCCATCGGGAAGGATACCTTTAATCAGCTTACCTTTTCTTGCCTCATCTAGTCTCTTTACAATTCGATGAGATAAGACAAGGGGAAGAGGAAGCATTTCTCTAGTTTCTTTAGTGGCATAGCCATACATAGTCCCTTGATCACCAGCACCGATAGAACCATATTGTTCGTTTATACCATTTCGTGCTTCTAGTGCAGTATTCACCCCAGATGCAATATCAGAACTCTGATTGTGTACATATACATAAATTAAAAATTTCAAAGGGTTATAACCTAGTTCTTTAAGCACATTCTTAACAATATTTCTGATATCAATTTTCTCGCTGCAGGAGATCTCGCCCGCCACGATAATTTTTCCTTTAGTAGCCATAACCTCACACGCTACGCGTGATGCTTTATCTTTTCTAAGGCATTCATCCAAAATATTGTCAGCAATAATATCGCACAGTTTATCAGGATGTCCTGCACATACACTTTCTGCTGTTAAATATCTCTTACTCATCTCACATCTCCTTATCATTATTTACCTCTACGGGCAGTCAACAGTCGTTCCATTACATCATCCTGTGGATTTGCACCGGAATACTCTGTCGCACAGTTTTCACGAACGATCTGATATATTTCCATCCAGAGTCTGTTGGTTTGGCTCATAAAATTATGGCTCATGGAAACGTATGGACTTTGGATAGCGTTGCCAGTAGTTGGATGTTTAGCAAGAAAACCAAACTCACTTATTGCTTCCTCACACTGTATCCACCTAGCAGCACTCATGGCATATCTTTCTAATAGCTGTGGTAGAACTAGATGTGCACACCCTCGCTCCTCAAGCCATTTCCACGTAAGCTCATAAATTTCGCTAGCTACTAAGGTTTTACCATCCTTTTGTACTGCTGAAAGCATAGCCCTTGGCTGTAGCATCTCCTGCCCTTGAAGTTCTGCGGTATTTTTAAATTCAATAACTTCCAGTTTTCTTTTTCCGGGATTTCCCTCAGCAATTTTATCTATAAGTGCTTTCTTTTTCTGACCAGATCCAATACGGGCACCACCTCGATTTGTACCATCTTTGGCCATTAACTCACCTCATTTCTTATTAAGGGGGTATTACCCCGTTTGAAACTGCGACTTTTCACACGAAACCCCACGCCCGTTGCACATTTAAATAGCTGTGGAGATATGACTCCCCCTACCGGGTTCCCCAACGGTCTCCATCTCTTGCTGTGATAGCTGAGTGACAAGGAGTACAAAGAGCCATTAGGTTGCTTTCATCGTGTGTCCCACCTCGTGCCAAGGGAAGGATATGGTGCACTTCAGCAGCCGGTGTCAGCTTTCCTTGTCTTTTACACTCTTCACATAGTGGATGGGCTGTAATGTAACGGTCACGTATTCTTTTCCATGCACGACCGTAACGCTTCCTCGTTTCAGGATCTCTCTGATATTTTTCATAACGAGAAGCTTCCTTTTTGGCATGCTCCGGACAAAAGCGTTCATCTGTCAGCTCAGGACAACCAGGAGAAGAACATGGTCGTTTTGGTTTCTTTGGCATTTCGTACCTCCTTTGGACATGCAAAAAGCCCCCGCGGTTTTTCCACGAAGGCTCTCTACAATTTTTCACAATACCATTGTATTATGGATTTCTAATAAAATCGTCCATGATATTACTCATTACTTTCCATAGAGTAGTAGTGCAAGATGCTGAAGCGCTCGATTCTTTTTGTTGTATGCAGAAGAACGTTCAATATTAAAGTGATCACAAATGTTATACACTGCATCAATCTGCTTTTGTTCATCATCCAAATAGAACTCCTTTAACACATACTGCTCATCTTCTGTTAAAGCATCCCACGCCGGTTGAAACCAGTCCATGTATTCCAGTGCTTGACGATAACGTTCTTTCAATACATCAATTTCATTGATGCAAGCAATGAGCCTTTTCTCTCCAGCTTTTGGATCATGGGTCGATGGCATGCCATTTAAAACTGGAGAAGCTGGGGAACTCATTTCTTCGTTGAGGGTTGCAATGTCCTCATCGGTATGTTCTATGATGTACTTCATGCTGCTGTAATCTTTTAGGGCATTAATTGCCGCTGCTCTTTTATCTAAATATTGCCAGACAATGTTCATTTTATCAGACCTCCTTTAGTGTGGCTTTAACCGCATCTATCAGTGCGGATTGAGTATTGTTTTTATCATTTAGGGCTTTCATTACACGTTCATCAATGGTGCCTTTGGAAATCAAGTGATGAATCACTACCGTTTCTTTTTGTCCTTGCCGCCAAAGACGGGCGTTGGTTTGCTGATAAAGCTCTAGGCTCCAAGTTAGACCAAACCATACAAGAGTTGAACCTCCAGCTTGCAAGTTCAGTCCATGTCCTGCTGATGCTGGATGGATGACTGCAATGGGGATTTCTCCATCATTCCACCTCTTAATAGAATCGCTAGTGGATAATACCTCAACCTCAAAGCGCTTTTGTATTCGAGATAAATCATGCTTAAACCAATAAGCAATTAGAACTGGCTTGCCATTAGCGGCTTCGATTAAGTCTTCCAGTGCATCCAGCTTACGGTCATGTATATGAAGGACTGTACCTTGGTCATCATAGACCGCTCCGTTTGCCATCTGCAGGAGTTTTCCCGAAAGAGCTGCTGCATTGGCTGCAGTAATTTCCTCACCTTTAACCGTTGTAATTAAATCCCGCTTCATAGTGTCGAGGGTTTTCATTTCTTTTTCAGAAAGCTTTACATCCACTTCGTTTATAACCAGCTCCGGCAGCTTCAGGTAGTCTGTCCCTTTCATGCTAATAGTGATGTCAGATATTAGCCTATAAATTGCTTCTTCTGCTCCCGGTTTTGGCTTGTAGGAGAAGATCACTTGTTGATTACGTTTATCTGGTACAAAATAATCCTCTCGATATCTGCCAATAAACCTACCTAATCGCTGTCCCATATCTAATAAGCGATACTGTGCCCACAAATCCATCAATCCATTGGAGGATGGGGTTCCAGTAAGTCCTACTATCCTATTTACCTTTGGCCTAACTTTCATTAAACTTTTAAATCTCTTGGCTTGATGAGATTTAAAAGAGGACAGCTCATCAATTACCACCATATCAAAATCAAAGGGAATTCCACTTCTTGAAATTAGCCATTCCACATTTTCTCGATTGATAATGTAGACTTGAGCTCTTTTCATAAGGGCTGTTTTTCTCTGAACCTCCGAACCAACTGCTACGGTGTATTTAAGCCCCTTTAGGTGATCCCACTTTTCAATCTCTGCAGGCCATGTATCTCTCGCTACTCGAAGTGGTGCAATAACCAGAACCTTACGAACGAGAAAACTATTGTATTTGTCAACTGAAAAGTGTACCATATAATAATCGAAAACTGTACCACTTGGTAATGTAAACTAATTGGTTTCTTCTAACCATTCCCTAGTTTCTTTAATCCTATAAGAATCACCATTCATATTTATTACATAAGATTTATGGGTTAATCTATCAATTAATGCAGCTGTCAAAACTGGGTCATTGAATATCTCATTCCATCTATCAAATGATAAATTAGTAGTTATTATTGTAGACTTTCTCTCTGCCCGGAGGGAGAGAAATGTAAAAAGTAATTCACTTCCTTCTTTGTCAAAAGAAATATATCCTAATTCATCTGCCACGATTAAATCATACTTTTCAAATCTTTTTTCAAAAGTATATAATTTCTTGTCACTTCTGGATTCTTTCAATTCATTTATTAGGGATGCTACTGTTGTAAAGTACACTTTATAGCCCGTATTGCAGGCTTCTATGCCCAGTCCTATTGAAAGATGGGTCTTACCCGTTCCTGGATTTCCTGCTAGTATTATATTCCTACCTTCCTCTATGAAATTAAGTGTTTTAAGCTCTTTAAGCCTCTTTCTACAGTCTTCTGGTAAATATTCTACCCTTAGTTCATCTAGATACTTTTTGTAGGGAAATCTAGCATTCTTAATTCTGTTTTTCTTGCCATTTTCCTTTCTCATATCATAGGCTTCTATTAAGATATCTCTTAAGAATTCTTCATAGGGTTTATCAAATTTGTATGCTTCTTCAATGCTCATCTTTAACCCTTGATTCACACCTGGAATCTTCAGTTCTGATACATATTTTTTAATTTCTTGTAATATTTCATTCAATTTTCATACCTCCCTATTGGTTTTAAGTTAAACAAATCATTTAATATTGAGATTTGCTTTAATGATGCATTTTGTATTGATATATCCTTAGTTTCTAAGGATTCTTTATCCATTGGAAGTTTGAAAATTATATTTTTAATATTATCTGTTGTTACTAATTCTTTCTTTATTTTCCTTAATTCTTCTACTGCTTTTAATACGCTGTCTAAATCTTTTTCCTTTATTAATTCCAAAAGTTCTATGAAATCTCTTGGATTACTGGTATAATATTCTTGATATGTTTCTTGAAGCTCTGGGCTAAGCTGGTGTCTACCAACACTTGCGTGTAATGCTCCAGGCTTCTTTTTTAATGTATGAATAAAATGATTTATATCTATACTCCAATAATGGGCTTGATATGACCTCTTATGTTCAGCTATCTTATTATCTTTGTAATATATTTCTATTATCTCTGGATATATTTTTACATTTACAAATTTACCTACTAGATAATCTGGTACTGAGTATTTATTTTGATCTATGGTTATTACACTATACTTATTAACCCTTGCTTCAACTCTTCTAGAGGCATCATAGGGTGGCTTTAACGGTATTAGATAAGCCATTTCTTGATTTAATATATCTAAGGGACTTTGATTTTGTAACCAGTTTCTTTTTTTAGAATTAAGTTCTAATAGTTTCTCACCAAGGTAAGTATTTGCTTCTTCTATAGACTCAAAGTCAGTTTGACTTGAAAATGCTTTTCTTCTAACATATTCAATCCCTTTTTCTACATGACCTTTTTCATTTCCTTTAGCCACATTGCAGAACCTGTATTTAAACCCATAGTAAATTGATATTTTAATTAAATCCTCTGTAGCTTCTTTCTCATTTCTTCCAACAAACCTTCTTACGGCCTGCTTTAGATTATCATAAACTAATTCTCTATGGACCCCACCCATACGATTAAAGGCCCTAACATGAATATCTAAAAAGTTTTCCATCTTCTGATTTTGGTAAAGTCTTGCATAGTGATGTGAACCACAGGCTGTAGTTAAAAGACCCATTTGAAAAGTTGTAGGCTTACCACCTATTGTAATTTTAACTTCACCCCAATCAAATTCTAGTGTTTCCCCTAAATCATATTCCTGTCTGATAAAAGCTTCCTTTTTCTCATGATTATCCCTTATGTAATTACAAACTGTAGGATAGCTAATATCAAATCCTAGTTCAATCAATTTTTCATGTATGTCAATTTTCTTCATTAATTGCTTATGTCTACCGAGTAACCGGTTTCTCTCATTTTCTTTTATTAATTCATTTATCTTTTCTATTATTTCATCTGTTAATTTAATTCTAGTCCTTTTACTAGTATCATATTTAGGTGCTGATACCATTTCTGAAACAAGATTTAAAGTATCACTATTAGTAATATTATTATCCTTAGCTAGTTCTTCTATTTCTTCACACTTAGATTCATAATTATTAATATATTTTCTTACTGTAGTTCTAGAAACCTTCATCTCTCTAGCTATTGCTCTTTGAGACATATTTTCTCTAAAATATTTCATTAGTATTTCTGCTTTCTGATCCAGCTTTATCACCTCTTGTCCCCCCTCAAAAGATATCTTCAAGGGGTATTATATTTTAAGGTGGACCAGTTTTCAATTATTATGGTGGTCTACTTTTAGATTAACATAAACAACTATCCAGTGTTAAATCAAAGATAGCAGTTAAGGTTATGACACTCTTACCTAATCCCATATCTAAGAGCACTGCTGCTATAGGATGATTGAGGATATACTCAGTGGCATAAACCTGATATTCATGAGGCTTGTATTTCACGAAGTATCCCTCCAATCTGTTCTATATGATCCAGGCAGAACACCAAAAAACCAAGTGCTTCTAACTGTCTTTTTCGCTTTTCCTGTAGAGGCCTTAAGGTTTTACCTGGTGCTTTTACCTCTACAAAAGCAACTTTTCTATTAGGTAATAGAATCAATCTGTCTGGCATTCCATCAAAACCTGGTGATACAATCTTAAGTGCAATGCCGCCTATATCTTTTACTGATTTTATTAGTTGCTGTTCAATCAATTTCTCTCTCATAAATCCTCCATGTTCCCTAAATCCAAAAAGTCTCTATACGTGCGTATATACGCGTTTGTAGGTAATTTCTTCTTTTTGTCTTTAGGATTATTTTTAATAATAATTATTGGAACAATGGAACAGAGGTTATAAAGTAGCCTACTTTACAAGGGGCTGCCGCCTGTTCCGATGAGGTGTACCAAATGACCATTTTTGTTTCACCGGAACAGGTAAAATTTGTTCCAGAGAAAAAATTGTTCCATGTGTTCCAAACTAAATTATTCTTTGGGAACATAAACCCATTGTGGTCCATAAAGCGGGATTCGTTCTTTTTTCACGAGACCTGTCCAGCCTCCGATACTTGCCATAATCGCCGATATTTCATTACCATCCACCCTTCGCAGGTTGGCTCGATCCTTTCCAAAGCACTCACACCAAATTTCCATATTAGAAACCGATTTTCGTTTCCAAACACCAACCCTCTTGCTTTCACCAAACTCAGTTCCATTGATATAGGCTCGGCGTTCATATAAATCCATGGTGTCCCAATCTTCAGGTAAAAGCATGTCAAGGTACTCTCGTACTAAACCTTCACGCTCATCGGATTCCATGGCTTCCCGCTGTTCTTCTTTTGCAAGCTTCTCAAGACTGGCATCAAGGTACAATTTCTCTCCAGCCTTAACGAAGGTAAGAGCTTCAGCCCATATCTGAAGAATTTCATCCTGCTTTAGCTGCCATGACTTTTTAGTTCCATTCCCCGGAGTCTTTACCGGCCAGAAACGACGGTTTCCTGTAGTGTCACGTAAATAGCCTTTTTCAGCATTAGTTGTACCAAAAAATATACATTGCCTTAAGTGGGGAGTAGCCCTTCTGCCAAAACTAGCTCTATAAATATCATTCTGGCGAGATAGAAAACTCCTTAGGGTTTCCACTTCAGCTTTTTTCAGTCCAGCTAGCTCTCCAATTTCTAAAATCCAATAACCCTGTAACTTTTCTGCAGCGGTCTTATCCTTGGTATCCGATAAGTTCAAGCTATCAGAAAACCAGTCTCCACCTAACTTGGCTATAAGAGTACTTTTTCCAACTCCCTGCGGGCCATTTAAGACCAACATGGAATCAAACTTGATTCCTGGAGTCAGTACACGAGAGATAGCCGCACATAAAGTTTTTCTTGTCACAGCCCGAACATATGGGTTATCTGATGCACCTAGATAATCGATTAGCAAGGTATCTACTCTAGCTACCTTATCCCATTCAGGGAGTGCATCAATAAACTCACGAATCGGATGATAAGACCTGTCGTCAGCGACCTTCGCTACCGCTACATCATAGTTTCTTGCAGAGAAGGTCCCGTAGTGGGTGTCAATGTAGCTGATTAGCTGGGCATCATCTGCATCTCTCCAGAACTTTGATGGATGTGGCCAAGGAACCTCACCTTTAATTTCAAGGCTATCTGATAGCTGATTAAACACAATGCTTTTCAGGTTTGGATCATTTTCAAGTATCAAAATCAAATTTCTAAGGGTATTTTTAACTGTTCCTGTCTTATCAAGTTCCAGCTGCTTTTCCCAATCTTCATCAATAAACTCTTTTTCAGCCTGAGCCTTTCGTTCTTCTGCAAACTGCTCTTTTACCCGTTCATCCTCTAAAGCCAAATCTGTCATAGCTCTAAACGAAGGTAGTTTACTTGGCGGTGTATTTTCTGCGACCTTTTCATCTAAGTCCCGAAACTTATGCACTCGGACCAAATCAAAAGCGTTTAGCAGCATTCCACATGCTGGATCGGTGGCATGATGGCTATAAGCAAATTTACCGTCATAGATTACCAAGCCCGCTGAAGAATCTGCTGGAATATAATCAAATCGGCCATTCATGGTACTAGGTTCATATACATCCAGTAGAAAAGCTTCGATGGCTTCTTCAATGGTATAGGCCCTGCAAAATGCTCCTATAACACCTTCTTTAATTAATGGATCTGCTTGTTTAGTTATTTTCCTTTGCACAACCTCTGACTGTCTAGAAGATACAGGCCACATGGAAGTATCCCGCCAGTCTTCATATTTTGAAAGATAGCCATCTGGGTCTAACAGTTCTCCATCTTTTTCTTTAAAGACAAACTCTCCATCTGACGGTGTAGAAGGCCAATACATTAGTCTTGAAGGTTCATAAGTGGTGTCATCGAATAAATCAATCCCAATCTCCTTTGCAACCATCCGACCAAGGGCTGGGTATTCATCCTCTGTTACTTCTCTTTTAAGTGGAATAATAAGTCTTAATCTTGGTGCATCTGGTGTATGTTTATGGGTAGAATAGATGCAGCATTTGAAATCATGTAACGCTTCAATTTGATCCCAAATCCCCGGTTTGGCATAATCCATATCTAAAGTCAGGAGGGAGCGGGAGAGGACATAACCATTTCTGCGCTTTCCTTCACGGAGAGCTCCTCCCACAAATCCACCGACGTCTTTTATTGAGTCCTGTTGAGCGCGACTCATTTTTCGGAACTCAGATACAGTTTCTGTTGTTCGTATGGTAGATTTAACTCGTGAGATAAAGTCCTCCCATGTGATATCTTTGTTCTTCCACTTTTTATCCATTCGGCTGTTACCAACCGCTATCTTCATAGCTTCTGCACCTCCTCGCAGTTTTCAGAAAAATACCGGATAGGTATACGATGCTTCGATGCTTTATTTATCTCTGCTTGCATCCCTTTTGAGATATAGCGACCAAATACCCACAGCTCATCACACTTTCTAAGCCATACCATGCCAAAGTATAGTCCTAGTTTTCTTTGTTCAGGATCGCCATCATCTAGCACTTGAGGGTATAGCAGATGAGGAGCAAAAGGAATGGTTCCTTGCTTCACTGCAAACTTCAGGTATTCTCTAGCTTTATTCAGATTTTTTTCTATGTCTCCAGCAAAAGGAGAACAAATAAAAACGCAAGGTTTATAGTTTTTTGCTTTTTCTTCACGCATGATATTTTCCAAGGCTTCTGCTGCAGTTGGATCTGGATAGCCTTCAGCGTTATATCTATCCATAAGTTACATCTCCTCGAATTCGGACTCTTGTTCAATCAATGGTAAAATACCATGATCCTTAAGAAGCTCATAAATGAACAAGCGTCCTTTCTGAGTCCAGTAAGTATGAACCTTTGAATGCATCGTCCCATCATTTCCAAGGTAAGTATGGGTTTTTGTCGTCGTATATCCATGTTGAGCGTACTTTTGATATAGAAGCCAAATCTTCCCTTGACGGAATTGAACACCTAAATTATGCAGATACTCATTAAACCAGCGCCCTGACTTTCCATAGTCCTTGGCTATTGTTGTGATAGACACCGCATCCTTACAGTTAAGTACCACATCGTAATAACTTGCTTTAGGTTTCATTTCTGCAATTTGCTGTTCTTGAATGCTAATGGTAGTAGTTAACTCAGCATTTTTAGCTCTTTCCGCTTTAAGCTCCTGTAGTGCCTGAATCAAAAAGTCTGGATTAGCAAGTAACTCATCTGTAGCATAAAGGCCATGCCTTCTGATTGAAGGAAGCACCTCATGGGTTACCCAGCGCTTAAACTTTTTAGCTTCTGGCTTTCGAGAAACCAATATCACGCTATAAAGACCACTTTCATTGATAATAGATACTTCCTGTTTTCCTCCAGGGGTGTCGATAATATCGACTCCCTTTTCATCACTGTCCAAACGAGCCATAACATCACGACTGTTTCCAATGTCTAGTACCGAACATACATCTTTTAGAACCCACCAAGGATTTCCATCCTTCATTACTGTTCTTACTGTGTTGCCTTCATAGTTGAATATAGTTATTTTGTTCATATTGAACCTCCTGCTTATTGTAGTAGAGCAATAAGACATGCCCTCAGCTATAAGCAAAAAAAGAGGAGGTTTCGAACCCCCTCAAATTAATCTTTTTTATAAAAATTGCATTCGTATCCATCTGCGCGAAGTAAAAGTCCTTGAGCCCAAGTTGGCGTCTGATTCATTAGAGTACATATATCAGTAACGGTTACTTCTAAAGGGACTTCTAAAACTACCTCATCATGGACATGCATTACAATATCAAAACCTTTTTCATCAAGCTTTCTCATGGCACAGCAAAGAATATCTCTTGAAATAGCTTGCACAATATTCTCGACAAACTTAGGACCATAACTTTCAATGCGCTCCCATTTCTTTGTGGCACCAACTCCTTCATAAGTCACTGCTTCACTGCCAAAGCTGTTAATACCTATTCTTGGTTTAACATAAGTAAGTTGTCTGCCAGAAGGAAGCCATATTAATAGCATCCCGCTACGATACTCAAAACGGATACGGTGGGTTTCGGTTCTACACCTTTCTGTTACAGCTTCTTTGACAGCACGATCAACATCCCACCAAAGTCTAACAATATTAGGATTTGCATTCCTCCAAGCATAGACTAGCGGTTTTAATTCTTCTTCGGTAAGACCCATGTCAAGTGCACCCATTGCTTTTAATGCACCTACTGACCCTCCATAGCCACAGTTATGAACTAACACATTTGAAACAGTAAATCTATGATTCTTACCTGCATTTAATATGTCATAAACTCTAACCTTGCTTGGATTAATCTCCAGTTCTTTCTCTGTTCTATAACTGCCATTTCTGCTGATGCTATAATTCCTTCTCTTGTCATGCCATTGGATATCATCCTTGTAACAACACTTCTTGCATAGGGCCAATTTTCTTGTTTGAAATCTGGGATTACTGATATTCTTCTGTTGGCTTGATTTATACTTCTTGGAACAAAACGAATATTGCCCTTTTCGTAATTTCCGTCGTTGTCTATCCTGTCCATCTCTAAATCTTGGCGTACATTTTCTACATTTTTCAATATCCATATCCCCGCACTGAGAACTGAGGGAAAATTGAATTTTATACCCCTTCCCCCATATAAATGGTAATTCCTTGCCTTTGGATTCTCGCAACGCTGCTTTGCGGCAGCAAGTCTTTTCTGTAGCCACAAAGGTATCTTCCTTTGTTGAGAGCATCTCTGGCAGCCTTTTGATTTTCCAGATTTTAAGCTGTTTAAATTTTGCCACTGTATACTGTGACAACCTGTGCATTGTGTTAGGACATAGCAATGATTCATCTTTGCATTCCATCTTTTCTGTGCACTTATTATTTTCACCCAGCCGTATTGCTCTCCTACCATTTCCGGTTTGTATGAGATGTGCTTTGCAGGTGGCAGCTTCTCCAAATTGTATTGGCCTCGATTTCCCTTTGACCCATACAAGATGGTCTTTTGTAGCTGTAAGTCCTCCATAAGTTATAACCTCCTTTTCACCTTTTGAAATGACACCATCATGTTTTACCCAATCTTCACCATCCCACAATTTATGTTTTGTTGTAATATCTTGAATTGGAACAAGTCCTTTATCCGTTAACACAAGACTATTATGTGCTATACAAGCCAGTTCTGCCTGCTTACCTTTCTGCCTTAAATGTCCGTTAACGCCATTCTTCTCAACAGGAACATTAAACATTTGCGATGCTGAAGCACAATAAATGTCTCCGCCATTTGCAAACACTTCATTTCTCCATGTCTCCCCAGCAAGCCAAGCAATTACTCTAGCTTCTATTGCACTAAAGTCAGCAACGATAAACTTATATCCTTTCTTTGGCACAAAAGCGGTTCGGATTAATTCAGACAAAACTCCCGGAATAGAGTCATACAATATTTCCAAGGTATCAAAATGGCCACCTCTAACCAAGCATCGTGCCTGTTCCAGATCCGACAAATGGTTCTGAGGGAGATTTTGAACTTGTATAAGCCTTCCTGCAAATCTACCGGTTCGATTAGCACCGTAGAATTGTAGTAGTCCCCGAGCTCTTCCGTCAGTGCATACAGCATTTTCCATAGCGGTGTATTTCTTTACACTGGATTTAGCTAGTAACTGTCTCAGTTCCAGTACTTCACTCAGATGTTCTGGAGCTTCCTTTAATAGTGCCTTAACTGATGCCTTATCAAGACTGTCTGTTTCCAGACCATTTTCTGATAGCCAGGACTTCATTTGAACAACTGAATTAGGATTATCAAGATCAGTTAGTTCTTTTAGTCTGCTTGTTAGCTCTTCTCTTACTTTTTCATCACATTGAATCGCTTTTTTTACCAATTCCAAATCCAACTGAATACCTCGATCATTGATTTGCTGGTCTAGAATATAGTTCTTCCACTCCTCTTCCGGCATAGGAAATTTTTGAAGCTTTGCCTGTATGGAAAGTTCAACTTCAACGTCTCGAAGGTTATATTCTTTGAAGCTATTCCACTTCTCTGGAGCATGTTCAGGTAAATTTCGTGTACGACCACCATTCGCCCCTGTTGGTTTGCATGGAACTGAAAAATATCGGATGAGCTCTTTACCTTCTGTCAGCTTTTTCTTATCTGCTCCTGTTACAATTGCTGCCCCTTCCAAAGATAGAGGAAGTCCAAGATACGCAGACCATACCATCGTACAACGCCAAGAATCAGGTTCTAGGTGAATACCAAAGTGTTTAGATAAGCAAATCCGTTCAAACTGCGCATTGAATGCCCATTTGGTAACATTATTATCTAAAATCGCTTGCTGTATTTCTTTAGGTATTTTTTCGCCACAAGCGAAATCCACTACTTGTACCGGCCCAGCATCTACACTGTAACCGAAAAGTAAAATCTCAAAATCCGGTGCTTCAGCGTAACGATAGACCCCGCTTTTGGCGAGGTCTACGCTACTATATGTTTCTATATCTATGCTGAGGGTTCTCATGATAAAAAGTCATCATCCACGTCAGTGGCAAAGTCATCAGCTGCATTAGTTCTTCCACCCAAAGGCTCACCATCGCGGATTTTTTGAATATTTCCAAGACCACATGCTATACCCTTATTCCCATTGGAGTTAAAGGCATAAAAGTTGATACTTACTCTTGCATAAACACCGGAGTATACTTCTGAACGCTCAAGGATTGGATTGATATTTTTATCTACAATTTGTGGGGCAGTATTGCTATTGGCATTGATAAAATAGCTATTTGCATAAGCTTCGTCATCTGGACGATCAATATCTCCATCACGTAGAGGAAGCTTTAACGCCGCTTTATTTGGAATCTTGCCACCGAATTTACCTTTACCTTCTTCTATTGCAGCATTCACCGCTTCATTGATAGCACTTAAGGTTTTAGTATCACTCTTAGGAATAATCAGGCTCACACTGTATTTTTCAGCACCGCCATTGATTGATTTAGGTTCCCACACATTAGCATAAGAAAGTCTGACAACTCCTGTAACTACTTTTGTTGGATTTGTTCTTTTTGCTGTTTTTGACATAATTTTTATACCTCCATAAAATCATTTTTTGCTGATGATGTGTTCATTTCAGGACGCTTGTCTGAAACTGGTACTAACGTCGGTTTGCCTGGTGGCTTTATAACTAATCCACCAAGGACTTCATTGAATTTTGACTTGCCCATCAATTTTTCCATTTCAGTAATGGTGATGAGACTTTGTTTGTATATGTCGCGGTAACCTGCATTCTTTGCCGCTTCTGCGACCGCTTCTTCATCTTTGTATTTACGGTTGGAGCGACCTTCGACTACTTTAAAGCCAGGCCACTTCTTTCCATGATTAACTGCTTCATCCGTCGCATAGGCTATAATCTCATTTGCCCAGTTAGTGAGATCACCGATAGAAGATAAAATGTCAGCAATCTCTTCATCAGATAAAAGTGGTGGTAGAGCAAACTCAAACGTAGCCAGTTTCATTTTTGCTTCTGCTCTTGCTCTACATTTCACAGCTGCTCTGCAAAATTGACACCATTCACCGGGACAGAAGTTGCCGTCACCATTGAAGGCTAATTCAGCTTTAGGTTTTAAAACTTCTTCAGCCCACTGATACAAGTTTTCTTTTGAGACTGTGGATGTACTGACATTTTCTCGACGGGGTTGATAAATTGTCATTGAAACCATCTCGATATCATAAATGCCATCAAATAGATCCAGTGCACCAAGGGCATAAAGTTTCATTTGAGGATTGTCTTCTGCGCTGACTAAGACACCCTGACCGTACTTAAAATCAATAATGTGAAGAGTTCCATCAGCTATAATTAAACAATCCCCGGTTCCAAATCCCTCAGGTACATACTTTGAAAAATCAAGCCGCTGTTCTATCAAGATTAGGGGATCACTACAAATTTGCTTAGCTTGCTCAATCACTTCAAGTACAAACTCCACGTAACCATCGGTATAATTGTCCATCTCATCTGAGTCGTATGGAGAGACCGGCTTTTTTGATCTCATCTTAAGTGCCTTTCGGAGTTTGTGTTCACTTAATGCATGAGCTGCTGTACCTTCAGCTGCAGCCTCACCACTGTTGTCATCAAACTCCTGTTCTAGCCTTGCCGATGGTGTACAGTTCATCCAGCGATGAGCCCCTGACGCGGAGAGAATTGCATGTTTACTCATTTCAACTCCTCCGCATCAGCAAGAAGTACAGCATACTTACTTGGATCAATCTGACTAAGTTTTGATGCACCATACTTTTCTAGAAGACCTCTAACCTGAGCAGTAAATCCATCATGACTTTTCTCCGCGAGCACCGCTCTTACTTCTTCTAAGGTAATTTGCTTTTCTTCAGGCTGTTTTTCATGTTTTGGCTGCTCTGACTTTTTATCCTCCTTAGGCTCATTACTTCCAAGGGCATCAGCTACAGCCTGCAAACTATCTGCCAGTGCTCGAAGATCTGACACTACATCAAGAAGGAGCTTAATCTTACTCATGTCCTACACCTCCTTCCTTTATTTCCTTAATTTCTACCGTCTCAACTGAGTCACCTGGAGTAATTACTAACAAACTGGCTTTCTTTCCAAATAGGAAATCAAGCATTCTAGTTCGGATAGTCTTACGACTACTTTGAATGACGGAGCTTTTTTCGCCATTTGGCTTTGCCACATTAATAGTGACTTTATGTTTTAGGCTCATATTCCCTCTCCTTTCCGGGGCAATTTATCTCCCCTCACCGATAAGCGAAAAAGAGAGTTCTTTCGAACCCCCTTTCAGAAAAGATTTTTTAATAGATTCTTTAGAACCCAATTAGTATAGAATTTTTCTAAGTCTTTCATGAAGCTTCTTAAGGCGGCCGCGAATGGCAGCTTCTGTCACACCTTCTTCTGCTGCAATGTCAGTGTTGGAGCGTTTCTCAAGATATACTTTTTGGAAAAGTTCTTTCTGTTGTGGTAAAAGACATTCCATTGCCTTAGTTAACTTGTCCAGCATATCTTGATACTCAGTTTCATCTTCCGCTTGGAGCATAAGATGTTCGGGATTCGCAGTATCATCCGCAAGATACTTATTGCGGTCATTTGCCAATTCATTTTCACCATCATGATAGGCATCTAAATGAGTTGTAACTCTGTAATCATAGCGGCGCTGCTCGTCCACTTCGTCATCATCCATAGTATGTAAAAGCTCGATATCAGCTTCGGTGACTCCATCTTCGCCTGGGGTTATTACAATCTTTGTTCCTTCAGCGGTGTAATAAATGTAGTTAGTTCTCTTTTTTTTACTTGTTTTGTACGCTCTTGACATGTTTTTGCATCCTTTCCGCCGGTTTGCATTGGCGGCAAAGGATACAAAAATAGGCCTGTACCAGAAGTACACAGACCTTTTTATCCTGAAAATGAGCGCAATAAGGTAAGGTACTTCTATTGCACCGCAACAATCCTTACGGATTGGAGCGAAACAATATGTATCCTCTGCCCTTATTGCAAATCAGGCATTCGATATTTTTTTGTAGACGAGGGACGGTCTTAATCTAGCTACTTACGAAGGACCTTTCCTTCGTCTAATATTATTGTAAGGTAGAAATGGACAGCCTTGGCGGACACCTCATGCCCGGTTATTTCATACTCAAAATGATGCTTTTCTCCTCATAAACACCTAAAAACAGCAATAAAAAAAGCCATACACAAACCCTTAAAAGGATTCATGTATGGCTCATGTGCCTAACAGCTAAAAAAACGGACATCCCGTGTCCGCTTTTTCAAAAATATTTTGAAATTTTATAATGGGTCTGCACCATGTTCCTGTAAAAACGCTCTAATCTCATCCATCGATTTTGGATATAGGTGAGTCAGGGCAAAATTATACCAAATATGACTATCGTTATTGAAGTTTAACGAAAAGGGTGTTTATGATATCCTAAAAGTACCCCAAATAATAATTGAAAATTCCTCTAGAGGAAATATATAATATCCCTATGACAATTCATAGGGGGTTAGGGGATGATAAGTTTAATGGATAAACAAGGAATAATAATAGACGGATTTTTAAAAGGAAATTCTCAATGGGAAATTCATAGAAATACAGGATTTGATAGAAAGACAATTAGAAAATATATTAGGGAATATGAAGAAAGTAGATCTAAATTATTGAGTGGGGAAGGTGATAAATTAATGCTAACTGAGGAAATAGTAGAGTCACCAAAATATGATTCAAGCAACAGAACTAAGATAAAGTTAACTGAAGTAATAATGGATAAGATAGATTTCTATCTAGAGGAAAACCGGGAAAAAAGAAGTACGGGTAAGGGTAAACAACAAAAGAAAAATATAGATATACATAGTTGTTTAATTGATGAAGGACATAATATTAGTTATTCAACGGTTTGTAACTATATCAGAAATAAGTTAAATGAAAAAAAGGAAGCATACATCAGACAAGAATATGAATTAGGTCATGTGGTTGAATTTGACTGGGGTCATGTTAAATTAGAAATAGATGGTGAAGATAAAAACATACAAATGGCTGTAATGGTAACAGCTAAAGGTAATTACAGGTTTGCATACCTTTATCAAAATCAAAAAATGGAAAGTTTTCTAGACTCTCATGTTAGGTTTTTTAACCATATAGGAGGTGTTCACAAGGAAATAGTTTATGACAATATGAAAGTGGCAGTTAAAAGATTTGTAACAAAAACTGAAAAAGAACCAACAGAAGAACTTTTAAAATTATCTATGTACTATGGCTTTAACTATAGATTTTGTAATGCTAGACGTGGAAATGAAAAGGGACATGTTGAAAGATCAGTAGAGTATGTAAGAAGAAAAGCATTTAGTAAAAAAGATAAATTTGAAACATTAGAGGAGGCCAATAAATATCTGGAAGAAGAATTAATTAAATTAAATTCAAAAGAACAAAAATATAATGAAAACAAAACAGCAAAAGATATATTAATAGAGGAAGTCCCCTACTTAATAAAACTTATGCCTACTTATGATATTTCAAGATTAATAGAATTAAGAGTAAATAAATACTCAGTAATAACAATAGATGAAAATAAATACTCAGTACCAGACTATCTAGTGGGAAAGTTTGTAATGACAAAGGTATATCCAAACAAGATAATAATCTACCATGAAAATAATAAGGTAGCAGAACATAAAAGAAGTTTTGGATTAAGTACATGGGATATAGAAATAAAACATTATTTAAATACATTAAAAAAGAAGCCTGGGGCAATTCATAACAGCACAGCCATGCGTCAAATGAATTCCAAGCTTCAAAACATCTATAATAAATATTATACACAAAATCCAAGAGATTTCATAGACCTAATTGAATTAATTTCAAAAGAAGATTTAGAGAAAATAGAAAAGATTATAAAAGAATTAGAAAAAATAAGTCCTTTAAATATAGATACAGAAAAAATAAAACTTTTATGTTATAGAAAAAATGAAGCCATGGAGGAAAATAAATATAAAAATACAGAAATAGAAAAGCAATCAAAGCTAATTCTAAGTGATTATGGAAAACTATTAAACAATTCAAGTATAGAATTTGATAAAGGAGCTTTGATAATATGAAAAAGAATATGGCTAAAGAAAATATTAAAAATCTAGCAAAGGAGCTAAAGCTTCCATATATAAATAGAAGTGTAGAAGAAGAAATTAATGAAGCAAATATAAGAAATTTAACATATGAAGATTTTCTTTTATCAATACTTGAAAATGAGTACGACTTAAGAAAAACTAATGGGATAAAAAGTAGAATTAGACAAGCAAGATTTCCATATAAAAAATATCTAGAAGATTTAAGTCTAGAGGACTTACCACAAGACGCAAGGGATAAAGTAAAGGTATTTTCATCCTTAGACTTTATAAAAACAGGGCAAAATATAATATTAGCTGGTAATCCTGGAACAGGAAAAACACATATGGCTATAGGAATAGGTATTAAAGCCTGTACAAAGGGTTACAAGGTATTATTTACAACAATCCCTTTACTTGTAAATGAATTAAAAGAAAGCAGATCAGAGAAAACACTTAGGGCCTTTGAAAAACGTTTTGAAAAGTATGATTTAATAATAGCAGATGAATTAGGATATATCTCCTTTGATAAAGAGGCTTCAGAATTATTATTTACTTATCTCTCATTAAGAGCAGGAAGGAAGTCAACAATAATTACAACTAATTTATCATTTGAAAGATGGGATGAAATATTTAAAGACCCAGTAATGACAGCTGCTATGATAGATAGGCTTACACATAAATCATATATAGTTAATATGAATGGAAATTCTTATAGATTTAAAGAAACACAGCTTTGGTTAGAAGAGCAATAATTTTTTTATCCAACTAGAGGAATTTTGGAGTAAAATATGGGGGAAATTTCGGTTGACAAATACAAAGGGGGAATTGCGAATTATATGACTACTAATATTAGGTGGTAGATGAAGTCCAAGGCAAATTAAGATTATGGAATTGATAGAACCTGGCTCTTCACCATTAACGATTCGTCTTATAGTACGTTCATTAATCAGTATTCGTTCAGCTAATTCTTTATAAGTTACATTTTTCCATTCACGCACTATTTTAAGAGAGCTTGTATAACTATTTGGCAGTTCATTATAGATCCGCGTTTCTTCAGCTAGTGTATCAGCTAGTATCTTTGCTTTCTTCTCTGGAGTTGCGTGTTCAAAACCGTTACAGTATTTTATGTCGAAATCAATATTTGATGTCTTATCTCGGTTGAGAAAACATTCAGTATAATATCTTTCCTTACATCCAGACTTGACTGATAAGTTAAAAGCCAAACAGCACTCTTCCATATGGGTTCGTGCATAATCAGTAAGTACAGTCTGTCCAAATATATCCTGTGTTAAATATTTGGGATGATTTAAAACAAAGTGAGAATCTACATAAACATAACTTCCATCTCCAACTAAAGCTGCCATTTCAGGATTAGTTATGCTTTGGATGGCAGCATCCTCCGCACTTATAGAGAACGTTTGATTTCTTTCAAGTGCACCTTTCTTAAACCTATGAGGTTTGACGTAACGACCATCTATGTAAGTAAAAGTTCCAATTGCTTCCTCATACCCAGCATCAATCATTCGGATTTTTGCTGCGGTTCGAGAAACACAGAAAAACGTAGCCAAAGCGTCAATAACTGGTTCCATTACATCTATAAGTTCAGACGTTCCTAATTCCGTACGAAATTGCTTAATATACTTAAACGCTTGGGTTTTAAACATTGCAAGTGGCATTTGTATCTTTGGAGTGAGAGCATTTGCCTGCCATTCCATCCAATCAGTTGCATCTCTGCTATTGTCTTTTATGCCACCAACAACCTGACACTTGATTCGTGTTAGACTGTTGTTATAGAGCCGCTCCAATTCAAATGCTTTTCTATGCTGATCCCAATGAACACACTCATGGACAATGGTATTGTTTACCGATCCTAGATTACGTAGGAAGAACGCTTTTGGATCAACTATGATAGTTCTGGCATCTACATGGGTCTGTACCATTTCATCACTGTCCTCATCATAGAATACTGCATCACAATCATGAAAGTATAGCTGTCCAAAAACAGAGAAATCCTTTGTAATTTCTCTCATTTCCACTGTAAGACCCATTTTTTCTGCTAGTACTTGTGGTTCAATTGCCATTGGGGTTTTTAGTGCTTCTGGGTAATGTCTGCGAAGAAAGTCTGTAGCGACAGATTCAAGTTGCTCCTTATGAATGATAGGGACAAGAGAGTCCGACATAGGTTTGGGCTGCTTATTTTTACTGGTATACTCAGTTACACTAGAGATTGTAAAGTCATCTAAATTGCAAGCCAAATCTCCTGAACATGTCAGCATAAACCACTGCCTACAATTTTCCGATTCATCATAATGATAGTCTGACTCACGGACTTCTAATTCGGCTTCCACAACAACATCAAATTCTATTTTCATACCTGGTAAGTCATTAACAGATACAAACTTTACTTCTATATCTGATAATTCTATGCCACCAATATTTCGAACCCTGTATAGCCTTAAGTCTAAATCATCGTAGTTATCCGTGGTGTAACTTTGTATAGTAGCAAATATTTCATTATAGAACCTATCTGCCACATAGTCTTTAAAAGAACGATTACCCGCCACTATATTATCCCCCTCTCCAATCAATGTTAAAAAGATTTATTCTGCTTCTAAAATATCTCTCTTTTTATTAATCCCTTGGATAATATTGTAACATCGCAATAAAGAGCTTTCAATCGATTCTGCATGAAAATCTTGCTATCGCATGATTATTCATGCTTTAAGCATTGTTTTTTACATTTTGAGGTGATATACTTGAAAAAGGACTTGTAAAGTGGCCTATTATTAAGCCACTTTACTTCTTTTAATGTAGAAGTTGAGAGGTGGAAATTGATGTCCATAAGTTATAAAAAATTATGGAAATTACTTATCGACAAAGATATGAAAAAGAAAGATTTACAGATAGCTGCAGGAATAAGCTCATCTTCCATTACTAAAATGGCGAAGAATGAAAATGTAAGTACAGAAACTTTAACTAAAGTTTGTAAAGCACTTGACTGCGATATTTCCGATATCGTTGAAATAATAAAAGACTAGCCTTATTAAGCAGAAGTCTAAGCAAATATACGGAGGTCATTATGAAAATAAATACATTTTTCGACTTTTGTTCGGGAATCGGAGCCGGAAGGCTCGGTTTAGAGCAAAGTGGATTAAGATGTGTCGGTTATTCAGATACAAGTAGACTATCGGTAGCAACATATAAACAGATGTTTGATACTGAAAATGAAAAGAATTATGGAAACTTAAAAAAAATTAAAAGTGAAACTCTACCATCATTTGATCTTCTAATTGCAGGATTCCCTTGTCAGACATTCTCTGTCATAGGTAGAAAAGCAGGATTTAATGATGATAGAGGGCAGATCATTTTTCACCTTATAAGAATCCTTAACGAGACTCGCCCGAAATGTTTCATATTAGAAAATGTACGTGGACTTGTGAGCCATGACAAAGGTGCAACAATTAAAAAGATTATGACTGAATTTGATGATATTGGATACTCAGTTGTTTATAAGGTTTTAAACAGCCTTGATTACGGCGTTCCTCAAATGCGGCAACGAGTATATTTCATTGGATTTGATAAAAAATCGAATCTTTCTGCCGATGGCTTCGAATGGCCAACAGTAGAGCCCGTACCTGGTTTAGAAAATTATTTAATTGATTCAAACAACGATATATCAGAGATTAATCTTGAAAAATTCACATATTACCTAAAAAACCCAACAAATCAGGGAAAGTATGTACCAACAGATTTCTTGGATGAAGAATTACTTATAATCGATACAAGAATGTCAGATTTAAGGTTATACCGTGGAAAGGTGCCAACTTTACGCTCTCAAAGAGACGGGATCTTTTACATAAAAAATCATGCCATTAAAGAACTAACAGGTTTTGAAGCACTACTTTTACAAGGTTTTCCTGTACAATATGCAGAAAAAGTAAAAGACAGTGTTACAAATAGACACTTACTTATGCAGGCTGGAAATGCAATGACAGTTAATGTCATTAAAAAGTTAGGTGATTGTATCATTAAACATCTTAAAAAAGAGGAGGTAATATAATGTCATCAATATGGGAAGATTTTGAAATTGACTGTACCGAATATTTAAATAGAAAATTCGGTGATTATGCAAGCTTTAAACATGAGGGGGGATCTGACTCCACTATACCAGACATTAAAGTTACAACTAAGTCTGGCAATATTTTTTACATTGATGCAAAGCACTCTCCAGCACAATGTGGTCAATTTGTTTTGCTACCAGATATTGCATCAAGTACATTTATTTATAGCCGTCTAAATACCACTCCAATTAATACATACGCAAAACAAATCATTGAACATATGAATGCCCAATTTGACGAGTTTAAGGAGGCTGGAACAGCAGGAAAAGATATAGTAATGAATAATGGTTCTGAAATCTTTTCAAATTGGATTATCGACAGCTACAGAAATAAGGGTGCTCGCTATTTTATAACAAATAACTATACTATTTTACCTGTTGAAAGATTTAGTGAATATTTTAATGTTAGTGCTAAATACAGAGTTAAACGCAGTGGGTCAAGTCATGTTGGAAAGAGTAATATATCCAATGTTCTAAACTATATTAAATCCAATGGCTATAATATTGAAAGCTCAAGAACAGATGCTGGCAAGCTTTTTGTCGTTTCAGCGGAATCCTTACACAACCAACGTTTCCTATTACACGGTTATGAATATATGTTCTCTCTACGAGACTCTGAATACGAAATCAGAAAGCTTTCTAATACATTTAATGCAAACGTCATTTTTTCAATTGACTTAAAGTCAAATAAAAGCGGTATTGGACCAGATGAGTTCATTCAGGCTTTGAGGTAATCTCGTCCTCAATGAATTGCTTATACTTATTTAGTGCATACTTAAATATACTAAGCTGGTATTTACCAATTGGCAAATCTACATTTTTAAACTTATTCATATTGTCATTTAAACCTTTGTTTTGAAAAAGGGAGAATAGGTAATAAAACTTATCACTGCGATATTGCTCATCAATATCGCAGTTTTCTATCGCCTTTTCAAAACGTTTCAATCTCGACACAAGATCACTTTGCATCTTTTTGGATATATTATTTTTAGATAGCCATTGTCTGAATTCTATTTCCCTCATTCTTTGCTCCCTCCATGGCACTTCCTATCTCTTGACCAATCAGTTGCAAAACATCAATAACTACAGAATTACCAAATTGCTTATAGGCTTGATTATCACTCTTGCAAATTTTGTAACTATCTGGAAACCCCATTAGTCTAGCACATTCTCTAGGATGCAATTTTCTGGTTTTTCCATTAATTAAGTATCCTCCCGTTTTGGCAAATATTCCTCCACCGTTAGCCGATAGCGTAATCGCTATCCCTTTTACACTATATATTCTTTCACCTTGACCGCCTTTATTTACTATTCCTAATCTAATTGGTTTGTTACTGTACTTGTTATCTTCCACCCCATTGAAATAAGTATCTGGCCTCTGTATGTATAGATGTTCTACCTGGCTTTCATCTTCTAATAAAAAGTCTTCAACATGTTTTTTCAATGGGAAAGGCTTTGGAAAATTAAACTCTCCAATGTCTAAATCATTTCTAAAGCAAACCATGTAAATACGCTCTCTCTTTTGAGGAATTCCATAATCAGCAGCGTTTAAAACTCTCTGATGGAATGTATACCCCAACTCCTCCATAATGGTTTTTACCACGGACAAAGTATTACCATTATCATGAGAAGCAAAATTCTTAACATTTTCCATAAAAACTACCTTTGGCTTCTTAGCTTTCACAATTCTTGCGACATCAAAAAATAATGTACCTCTACTATCTTCAAATCCACGCTGTTTCCCACTTATTGAGAAAGCCTGACATGGAAATCCAGCACATAGAATATCATGATCAGGAATAGAGTTTTCATCTACTTGAGTAATGTCTCCATCAGGGATATCTCCAAAATTCTCTGCATAAACTTCTCTTACAGGTTCATCCCATTCACTTGAATAAACACATTTTGCACCCAGCGATTCTAATGCAATTCGAAAACCACCTAATCCTGCAAATAAATCGATAAAAGTAAAACCAGAAAGCGACTTTTTCTTTATATTAATCATAGTGAATCTCCTCTTTAAGTTTTAATTTCTACTATCATTATAGCGCATTGCGCTATAATTTCAAGTTCTTTAGTCCTAAATTACTAAGTGTTTTCTCAATCAATTATCTGTTTAACCCCATGTATATCTATCCTATCTCCTCGACCCTACGATTTTATCTAATCTGTCAACTCAACCCTACACACTTTTTTACAGTCGACCTGTTTCCTCAATAAATAAAAATAAGGATTTCCAAGGTTAAGAGGACTGCCAGACATCAGACAGAAAATCTTACAACCTTGAAAACCCTTTATTTATCAGTATTTTTAGTAGAGCTACTTCTCAACCCTTGACATCAAGACAACACACTCAACGTGCCCAGTATGCGGAAACATATCCACCGGCTGAACTTCCTCTACCTTATACCCATTCTCCGCCAAATACTTCACATCCCTAGCCATAGTAGCAGAGTTACATGACACATATACAACTTTCTCTGGGCTTAATTTTATAATGGCTTCTATAATTTCTTTTTCGCAACCTTTTCTAGGTGGATCAACTACTACCTTGTTACCCTTTATTCCTTTATCCATTAATTTAGGAAATACTTCTTCGGCTTTTCCCACTATAAATTCCGCATTATCTATATTGTTTAATCTCGCATTTTCCTTAGCATCTTCTATAGCTTTATTTACTATTTCCACTCCATATACTTTCTTAGCTTTTTCTGCCATATATAAGGAGATAGTTCCAATTCCACAGTATAAATCATAGATAATATCATCTTTATCTATATTTAAGTATTCTATAGCTTTATTATATAAAACCTCTGCTTGAGTTCTATTTATTTGGAAAAATGAGTTAGGTGATAGATAAAACTCATACTCTCCTATATAATCTAATAATTTATCTTCTCCATATATTTTTATATATTCTTTCCCATATGTAGTAGATGAGTTTAGCTTATTTATATTTTGATAAATACTGATTATATCTTCTTTAATCAACATATTTATTAATTCTTTTTCATAGGGTATCTTATTACTACCTATGACTATAATCACCATAGCCTTATTATCTTTATTAATTCTTATACCTATATGACGTACTATTCCTTTTTTAGTATTTTTATTATAGGGTTTTATATTAAATGAATCCATCCAATGTCTGATTATTTTTATTATCTTATTTCCCAATTCAGGTTGAAGTATGGTTTCATTCATATTGACTATATCATTTGTATTTTGTTCATAAAATCCGATAACTGTTTCTCCATTTTTTTCACCTACTGGTATTTGAACATGGTTTCTATATCTATAGGGGTTATCCATACCTATAGTATCATTAATTTTTATATTATCTAAATTTGCTATTTTAAGAAAGTCCATCTTTACCTTATTCTTCTTCCACTCCAGTTGCTTAGAATATTTATATTCTATTAAAGGTATTCCACCTCTAGCTTCCTCTATATTAAAATCTAGCTTTATTCTATCTTTTGATGGCTCTATAATATTAGTTACCTGACCTATGGCAAAATTCTTCTTAACCTCATCTATTTTTCCCACTACTTTATCCCCAATTACTCCACCAGAAACAAAAATTGTAAAATTATCAACCTTTACTACTCCGTTACCTTCATGGGTAAAATCGATTATTTCTCCTTCAAATCTATCTCCAACATTAATTCCCATAACTTCCTCCATTATAATTTGATGTTAAAAATAAATACCCTTCTTAAAGGGTATTTATCTATAATTTATTTTGCTATTTCCATTAATCTTTCTTCTACATATTCTTTAAGAGGTTTACCAGATATATTTACCTTAGTTTGATCCATAGGGTCTACCATTATTCTAAAGAAGTTGATTATTAGTTTATTTCCATCTACATAATATTCAGCTTCATGTCCAGGTATAAAGATTACTTCTAATTCTTCAAACTTTGCATCTTTTGGTAATTTTTCTTTCACATCATCTAAGTTCAATGTTTTAACAGGTCTAACCATATTGTTCATGTTTTCTAAGTCTTCTAGCATCCACATATGGTTATTCCAAAATTTTCTTTCCTTTTTACTTGAGTTATTTAACATTTCTCTATTGGATATAGCTGATAATACTTTTCTAACAGATTCCTCATTAAATTCTTCGTCGTATAGATATTTCATATCTTCTTTATTTGCAACATCTATAAAAAAAGAATCTACTACTTTCTCTCTATCAGCAATAGACTGCCAGATAAATAGCATCATTTCCACTGTATCAAAATTAGTCTTTATTGTCTTCACCATTAAAATCGTCTCCTAATCCTTAGTTATTTTAATTTAATTCCTTTGTCTTCTATTGTGATTAATCCTTCTTTATATAGTTTTCCTATGGCTCTTTTAAATCCTGATTTACTCATACTCAGTTCTTTTTTTATTCTCTCTGGGTCAGTATTATCATTTAGAGGTAAAAATCCATCTCTTTCCTCTAGTTTTAATAAAATATGCTCTGAGTCTTTATCCATTTGAAGATGAGCCCTATCCCTTAGACTTAAATCTAGTTTGCCATCTTCTTTTACTTTAGTTACTCTTACTTCTACTATTTCCCCTACTTCATAAACACCTAGTAGTTCTTTTTTGGGAATCAGTCCATCATATTTATCTTCTACTGCTACAAATGCTCCAATATCTCTATTGATGCTATAAATAGTTCCCTTTACCTTATCATTTTCCTTGTATGGAGACTCTGTACTTAACATATCTTTTATTTTCATAGTAGCACAAAGTCTATCAGATTTGTCTAAATAAACTCCTACTAAATATTCCTTTCCTTTTTCAACTGACCCTACAGTTTCACTAAAAGGTAAAAACAAATCCTTTTCTAATCCCCAATCTAAAAATGAGCCTATTTTAGTTTGACTAATTACCATTAAATGAGCCATTTCTCCTACTTGGGCTTTTGCTCTTTTTGTGGTAGCAATAATTCTATCTCTGGAATCATTATATACCATTACTTCTATTTCATCTCCCACCTTTGCCTCTTCTGGTATTTGAGATTTAGGTAACAATACATCATCTTCTCTGCTATCATCAATATTCAAATAAGCTCCTACAGATGTGAATCTTTTTATTTTTAATTTCTGTATTTTTCCTATTTTTATCATATTTCACTTCCTTTTCCTATTATTTCTACTACTATTTTATCACAATAACTATATTTTATCTAAATAATTTTAAATTTTTAAAGGGCGAACCAAGTTCGCCCTTAATTAATTATTTAGAAACTTCTTTTTCTAATTTTTCAAGTATATCTAATGCTTCCTGTGGTAATTTGTCTCTTCCGCCTTTAAAAGTTTCCATATTATTTAAAAACTCTTTTCTGTAGTTTATACTACTTAACCACATTTTTTGATATTCAGTATTTTCCATATCTGGAGTAAATCCTTCTATTTCCACATATTCAATATCAGTAAAGTTACCTAATTTTTTAAATTCTATTTTCTTAGTTGCTATATCTTCCAGTAATTTTAAGGTAACTTCTTTTGGAATTTTCTTATCTAGAAAATGTCCTGTATTGAATATATAACATTCTACATTTCTGTTCTCAAATAATTCCTTAAACTTATTATAATCATCTTTAAGAGGATAAGTCCTAAAAGGATTTGCATAAGGCTCTATAACTAAAGCATTCATATCTACACCATTAGCAAGTCTTTCAGCCGTAGATCTTTTAGTTGCAAGGGTAGCTCCCATTACAGATGCAAGTACAGGGTTAGTTATTTTCACTATTGGTGGAATAGTTGCATCCTTCATTAACCAAGCTATAGAATCCACTGGTTCATCTATTTTATCTATTCTATTTTCTGCCCATAGTTTCGATTTAACAGCTCTTCCATTACCATTTCTTAAATCTTCTGTTACTATAACTTTCTTTCCTTCATCATCTAAAGTAACTCCACAGTTTTGTACTGTTATTAAATACTTATTTGATGGATGGTCCGTTGGATAATCTTGAGTTTTATCAAAATATGATGGTTCCAAAGCTACTGAAGATCCATCTTTAGTAGATATTACATAAGCATCATCATGTAATATTGTTATATCATATTTTCCGTCATGTTTTTCATGAGTAAGTGTAGATTTACCTGAACCAGATAATCCAAATACTCCAATAGTGTATTTTTCATTGTTTGAGAAATTATATCTTTTCATTCCACCATGACATGAAGCAAATCCATTTCTATTTGCTATACCCCAAGCCAAAGTTAATGTTCCTTTCTTATGCTCACCGAAATATCTCATTCCACATAATAATGCACAATTATGCTGTGGATCAAATAATGCTAATCCATTTGGGTGAGTAGGTGGGTAATATTCTGGATCAGATAATATATAAATATCACCTTCTGGCAACTTTGTAGAATTTTTATACATTTTGATATATTCCTCTGTTATATATTGGAAATTAAGCATCCAACTATACATTGTGTTTTCATAGCCTTCTGGAATTAATAAATGAGCCTTTACCATGAAATCTTCATGTAATCCTATAACCACTTGAGCATGGTATAGTTTTTTATATCTTGTATGAAATACTGCTTCTCTTGCAATACCTGCAAATTGTCCTTCATCTACATTATTTTCTCCAATAATAACTCTAGCTCCTGCGAATCTTCCAGTTATTTCACCATCATTAAATAAAAGAATCTTTGAACCCTCATCTAATCCTAATTCTGTTGGTCTATGTACTGGCATATCCGTAACTATTGTCCCCGATGAAGCTTCTGCTAACTTATATGCTTCTGATAATGAAGAAACTTTAATTACATTATTACCATAAAAAGTAGATTCAATTGTAGTACGTATAGAAGAAAAAATCGGATTATCCTTTCTTATATCTTCTCTTCTATAGTTTGCTGTCGTTGCCATTGTTTTTATTTACCCCCTATAATACATATTATTTTAATAATCATATTATAACAGATAATTCGACGATTTGAAACAAGATATGATATATTTTTTTAATATATGTGTTATACTTTTTTTATTATATTCCACACTAGTACGTCACTATACTAAAATTTCAACTTAGATAAAGCATCTGCTAAATCTGTATTTAAGGATTCATTCTTATTCTTATTTTGTTGCTTCAGATAATTAGAAACTTCCTTCTTAGATACATTACTCTTTTCCTTTGATTTTCTTTCATTAAAAGTAGATAATTTTTCTCTATATCCACATTGACAAGTAAATATCTGTGAATCACCCTCTCCACGAAGCTCCAATCTTTTTTTGCAATTAGGACATCTTGCATTTGTTTCTCTAGATATATTTTTTCTATGACCACATTCTCTATCCTGACATACATACATCTTTCCTTTTTTTCCTTTAACTTCTAACATGAATTTCCCACATTCCGGACATTTATTTCTAGTCATATTGTCGTGTCTAAAGGTTTCATCGCTGTTTTTTATTTCTTTTACTACTGTTTTAGAGTATTCTTTCATTTCTTTTATGAAATTATTTTTATTTAGCTTTCCCTGGGAAATAAGACTAAGTTTTTGTTCCCATTCTGCTGTTAAAGCTGGTGACTTTAAATCTTCCGGTACTAACTCCATTAATTGTTTTCCCTTTGATGTTATGAAAATATCTTTACCATTTTTCTCAATTAGAAATGTATTAAATAACTTCTCGATTATATCTGCTCTAGTTGCTACAGTTCCTATTCCACCTGTTTCACCAATTATCTTTTTCAATGTTTTACTCTCATCACTCATATATCTTACGGGATTTTCCATAGCTTGAAGCAAAGTCCCTTCATTAAATGGTGCTGGTGGTTTAGTTTTTCCTGTTGTTTGTACTATGGATATTACTTTCAATATATCCCCTTTATTTATTATTGGAAGATTTTGTTCATCATTATCTTCCTCTTCATCGTAATAATTATTTTCATAGACTTCCTTCCAACCTAATGATATTACCCTTTTTCCTTTTGCTATGAAATTTTCATTTCCTATTTTAGCTTTAATGGAAGTCTCTTCATATTCAAAAGGTGGATAAAGCACTGATAGAAATCTTTTTACTACTAAATCATATATCTTTCTTTCATTATCATTTAAATTTGATAACAATACTCTTTCTTCCGTAGGAATTATAGCATGATGATCTGTTACCTTAGAATTATCTACAAAAGATTTATTAGTCTTTATTGGAGAATTGAGTAACTTCGATGCAATTCTTCCATATTGACCAACATTACAGGCTTTTATTCTATCTTTAAGTGTATCTACTAAATCATCTGATATATATTTAGAATCTGTTCTTGGATATGTCAAAATCTTATGATTTTCATATAATCTTTGCATTATAGATAATGTTTCTTTTGCTGAGTATCCAAATATTCTATTGGCATCTCTTTGCAGCTCTGTTAAATCATATAGTCCTTTGGCATAGGACTTTTTATTAGACTTTTCTATATCAACTATTACAGCATCTTGTCCTTTAATAGAATCTAGTATTTTATTAGTTCTAGCTTTATCAAATGTTTTAATGTCCTTAGTGTTACTATCTTGCCATACTAATTTTAATTCCTTTATATTTGCAGTAATGCCATAATATTCTTTTGGTACAAACTTTTTAATCTCCTCTTCTCGTTGTGCAATCATAGATAAAGTAGGAGTTTGAACTCTACCACAGGATAACTGAGCATTATATTTTACGGTAAGAGCACGAGTAGCATTTATACCTACTATCCAATCTGCCTCTGCCCTAGCTACGGCTGAATGATAAAGATTTTCATAGGCTTTACCATCCTTTAATTTATTAAATCCATCCTTTATTGCCTTATCTGTAACTGATGAAATCCATAATCTTTTGATTGGCTTTTTTACATTAGCCTTTTCTATTATCCAGCGAGCTACAAGCTCTCCTTCCCTACCTGCATCTGTCGCTATAATTATTTCATTTACATCTTTACGATACATCTGTTCCTTAACTGTATAGAATTGCTTACTGCTCTGTCTGATGACTTCAAGTTTCATATTATCTGGAAGCATTGGAAGGTCTTCCATACTCCAAGTTTTATATTTTTTATTATATTGTTCAGGGTCAGCTAAAGTAACCAAGTGACCTAATGCCCATGTTACAATATATTTTTCTCCTTCTAAAAACCCATTACCTTTTTTGTTACAATTAAGCACTCGTGCTATATCTCTAGCAACTGAAGGCTTTTCTGCTAAAACCAATGATTTACTCATTAAAAACATCCTTTCAATTTTTGTTTTGCTCTTCTATTTTTTCTGCTAATTCACTTAAATAAACCCATCTATCCATTTTTTCTTCTAGTTTATTTTCAATCTTTTCCTTCTCTTCTAGTAATTCTTGAAGTTTAGTATAATCTGTAGCAGCTATTTCTATTTTCTTATCTATTTTGGCTATATCATCTTCCAATTTAGCAATAATAGTATCTATTTCCTGCCATTCTCGTTGTTCATTATATGAAAATTTCAATTTACTATTTGTCTTTTGCTTCTCTTTATGTTCAGATTTTTTATCTGTCTGAAGACTTTCTTTTTCAACTTTTGATACTTCTTTAAAATACTCATAGTTTCCAGTATATCCTGCTATTTTTCCATTTCCTTCAAATACAAATAATTTATCCACTATTTTATCCAACAAATACCTATCATGAGATACTATAACTACTGGTCCCGGAAACTCTTCAATATAGTCTTCCAATACATTAAGCGTATCTATATCTAAATCATTAGTAGGCTCATCTAATAAAAGTACATTTGGTGCTTCCATCAATACTCTAAGTAGATGAAGTCTTCTTTTTTCTCCACCTGAAAGTTTTCCTATGGGTGTCCATTGAAGTTCTTTAGGAAATAAAAACCTTTCCATCATCTGAGATGCAGAGATTTTTTCTCCATCAGAGGTTTGAATAAATTCTCCACCCAGCTTTATAAACTCAATTGCCCTAATATCATTATCCATATTTAAATTTTCTTGGGCAAATACTCCAATTTTTACAGTTTCTCCCACATGTACTATACCTTTATCTGGATTAAGTTTTCCTGCAATTATATTCATTAAAGTAGATTTTCCACTACCATTTGGACCAAGAATTCCTACTCTATCATCTCTCAAAATAATATAACTAAAGTTATCTATTACTTTCTTTTCATCAAATGATTTCTCTATATTTTCTATTTCAATTATTTTTTTACCTAACCTAGTGCCTCCTACAGATATATCTAATTTTTCATTTGATATATCTATTCCTCCTTCCTTCAATTCATTGAAACGTTCTATTCTAGCTTTTTGTTTTGTAGTTCTAGCCCTTGCCCCTCTCTTTATCCATGCTAATTCTTTTTTAAATAAGGATTGTCTTTTTCTCTCACTGGCTAATTCTATTTCTTCTCTTTCTAATTTCTTTTCTAGAAAATAATTATAATTACCTTTATATAGATGAATACTTCCTCTATCTAGTTCCACTATTTGATTAGTCACTCTATCTAAAAAGTACCTATCGTGGGTAATCATAAGGACTGCTCCTTTTCTACCTTTCAAGTGCTCTTCAAGCCATTCTATTGTATCATTATCTAAATGGTTAGTTGGCTCATCTAATATAAGTAATTCTGATGGATTGATTAAAGCAGATGCTAAGGCTACTCTTTTTCTTTGTCCTCCAGATAAGTTACCTATCTTTTCATTGAAGTTTGTAATACCAAGTTTAGTCAATATTGATTTTGCTTCATTTTCTAAATCCCAAGCATTGGCATTATCCATTTCTTCTGTTAATTTTAATATTTCTTCACTTTTAGTATTTGGATTTAAAATTGCCTCTTCATATCTTCTAACTAATTGAATATTTTTAGAATTACCTCTAAAGACCTGCTCTACTACTGTAACTTCGAGGTCAAAATCTATGTCCTGTAATAGATATTCTATATTCACATTGTTGCCTTTTATTATTCTGCCTATATCTGGTTCTTCCATTCCTGCTATAATCTTTAAAAATGTAGTCTTTCCAGTACCATTTACCCCTATAAGACCTATTTTGTCTCCTTCATTAATTCCTAAACTTATATCTTTAAGTACCTGTTTTTCATTATATGCTTTTGATAAATTTTCTATAGATATTAAATTCATAATATTACCCTTTCGTTTAAGTTTTTCTAACTTAATATTATAACATATATTGGGCATACAAAACAAAAAACGGAGAATTAATTCTCCGTTTTACTCTGATATTGATAGCCTAGAAAATCTACAATCTCTATTATTTTAACTTTTCTACGATAAAATCTGTATCTAAAAAAAATGCTTGTCTTTTATCCTTATCGTCTATGTCTTCAAATCCTAACTGATAAACCGTTGGATTAGTATTAGATTTTACAGTTAGTATCTTATTCTTTGAATCATAGGAACAAATGTATCTAGTATAAGTAGTATAATTATACTTAGTGTTTTTAACAAACCCATTTGGCATAGTCATTGCATTCATTATATTATAAGAGTATGAAAGTGCCTCTTTAGCACTATTAGGTTTAATATTCATTTTAGTTAGATAAAATGCTTTAATAAACCTAGAAATAGGATCGTAACCTCCTGGTAAATCTTTAGCAGAGTTAAAACCTTCAAGATTATCTAAATCTAAAATTTGATTCAGTCTTCTAACATGAGATTCAAATCTGGGTGAATTTGTCATTACATCATATGGATTTTCATAGCATATCAATTCCCCTTTTCTAGGCTCAACAACAATACATCTTTTAGTAGAATCGGCAAACATAAAATGAAAATCTGGTGATATTACATTTTCTCCCTTATGATTTTTAGTAGACATATGGATATTTGGTAGGTCTCCAATTAATTCCTCTACACATTTATAGCTTGTAAGTGCATAGGTCAAGTAAGTCAAGCTAGAAATATTAATCTTTTCCGATTTCACCTGATTAGCATAAAGATTGAATCCCGAAAAAGCATTGGTAATCCCTATTAATCC
Organism: Tissierella pigra; assembly: GCF_018917845.1. Taxonomy (NCBI): domain Bacteria; kingdom Bacillati; phylum Bacillota; class Tissierellia; order Tissierellales; family Tissierellaceae; genus Tissierella; species Tissierella pigra. Next base: position 1,416,000 of record NZ_JAHLPJ010000001.1, on the reverse strand, counting down.
ATATTCATTTATACCGTCTTTCAATGGGTCTCTATTTTCAAAACATAGACCTAATGCTTTATATTTTGAATACAATGGTCTGCCCATTAAATCATTACAAAAATTATACTTCTTTGGTAAATAAATTACATTGTAATTTAGAGGAACTTCATAATCCATTGTCCTCCCCATGACACAGCCATCATTATAATTTATTTTTATACCTGTACACATATTATCCCTCTTATTATCATAATATATTTTTTGAAAAAAAACACTTTAGAAATAACTTAATTATCTATATTTTAATTATAGCTTATATTTTCTTTCATTCCAATAAGAACCACCTTTAACAACTTTTTAAATATAATTTTAGAGAGGATTAAATAGATATTTAATCCTCTCTAAAATTGTCATTTTCAATGTTTAAGAATTTATTAGTATTCAACCTTTTCTTTTAAAAAACTTCCATTTCTCAACTCAGCAAATGCTTGTTGAACCTCTTCCTTTGTATTCATAACAATTGGTCCGCCCCATGATACTGGCTCATCTAACTTATCTGAACTTATAAATAAAATCTGTATATCTTCATTAAGAGACTCTATATCTAATGAATCTCCCTTTGTTAGCTTAACTGCTGTCTTCTCACTTATAGTTTCATCTGCTACTTTAGCATCACCAGATAATAAAAATACTAATACTGATTTGTTTTCTTCAGTTTCAATAGTAAATTTATTATTTGCTTGCAACATTATATGATAGTAATCAAGTGGTAAATATTTTCCCTTGAATCCTTCATATTCTTTATAGTTGCCACTTATAAGTCTTAATATCCCTCCATCAATAGGAATTTCTTTTATGTCATTTTTCTTTATGCTGTGATACTCTGGAGCAGCCATTTTATCTTTTTTAGGCATATTTAACCAAAGCTGAACTCCTAAAAGCCTATCAGACGCAGGCAGCTTCTCTTCATGTAATATTCCGGAACCAGCTGTCATCCACTGAACCTCTCCATCGGAAATTCCGTCCTCATGTCCAAGGCTATCCCTATGTACCATATGACCTCTAACTACTAGACTAATAGTCTCTATACCTCTATGAGGATGCATCGGAAAACCTGCTGTATATTCATCAGGATTTGTACTATCAAAAGAGTCAAGCATCAAAATAGGATCAAAAGTTTCAATTGTATTATGTCCCAAAACCCTAACTAAATTTACTCCTGCTCCATCCTTGGTTCTAAAGCCTGTCACTCTATCTTTTATCTTTCTTTTCATATTATAGCCCTCCAAATTTTTCATATAATTTAATATATTTTCTTGTTCCTCTTAAGTTCTGTCTTTTACATAAAGTCGCCTCATTATTTTTGACCTATCTTCATTAATTTATCTCTAATTAGATATGGTTATCTCTAATTAAAGATAAATCGGAACCTTAATAGACTTATCCCCCTTTCCATAGATTTAAATCAATATTATTAAAAATTCTATTAAATTTTCTTACTAATCTACATCTATCTCCAATCTCTTAAAAGTAAAAATAGCTTCATATAAACAAGAGAGCATGGCTAGCATAAGCTTTCCATACTCTTAATTTTATCTCTTTCTAATAATTTATCAACCTTACCTCTTGATATGTGTAGTATATTGATAAATGAAATACATATGCAGGAGATAATCTTCTCATGGCAGGAATAAAGATATCATTATATCCACTAATCTGTCCAAATGATTTCATAGCCTCCATCAATTGTCCGAAAGGTGAAGATTTATATTCCTACCGTCCTCTTTCTATCTAATATTCTATATTAATTATGTTTTTTTATAACAGGTATCCATACTTCAAACTTTGCATCCTGGGGATCTGCTGATAGATATACTTCAATATCAGGTGCATTGGCATATTCATAGCCTGATGTAGGAAGCCATTCAGTTATAATTCTCTTTTCAAGTTCTTGTATAGAATGTGGCATAGTACCTTCTCCATAAAAAATTGCCCACGTTGATGCCGGAACAATGAATTCTTCAAACTCTTTATCAATAAATTTATCGCTTGCGACAGCAATATAATACTTCCAATTTTCTTCTTCATTACAGGCACTTACTCCAAGTACACCCATGGGCTCAGAACTCATCATAGAAACAAGTTTTCCCACAGTGCCATCTTCTGCCACCCTTTGCCACATTTGTGGAACAATCTCAAAGTTTTTCTCAATCTCCTTATGTAAAGATTCTGCCACTCCAATGATTCTAAAACTATCTTTCTGTTCAATTCTATAATTCATCTCCACATCTCCTTTAATTGTTATTCTGAAGCTAATTGGAGGGAATGCCTTGATTAAAACGCCTTTTGTTCTAGCCTGTGATGGTGTAATTCCATGTATATTTTGAAAAGCTCGGTTAAATGCAGTCGGAGAATTATATCCATATTTTAAAGCAATATCGATGACTTTCTCGTTACTATTTTGCAAATCAACAGCTGCCATTGTCATACGTCTACGACGAATATATTCCGCAAGAGGTACATTTGCTATATAAGAAAACATTCTTTGGAAATGAAATGTAGAACAGCAAGCAATTTTTGCAATATATTCATAATCAATTTCATCCTCCAAATGTTCTTCAATATAACTTATGGCACTATTTAATCGTTCTATCCATTCCATCCTCTTCTCTCCTTTACAATTAAGTATAATATAATCCAGCTATTTTTTCCTCTCCATTCATGCACAAATAAGAGAGTTATCATAAAATTAATGATATTCTAATTGCAAAAACGAAGAATTAATTCTTCGTTTTTATAATTATTTTATTCAATTACTCCAAAGGCACCTTCACTTTGACATTCATCATCTGTCTTGATTACTTTCTTTTGCCATTTGTTGCCTCTATATACCCAGTAACCATATAGACATACTATAAGATTACTAAAGCTCATGGAAAACCATATTCCAGTAGGCCCCCAATTTGTCAAATGTTTAAATATAAGTATCATTGGGAGTCTAACAAACCAAAGTCTGCCTATTTCCATTGCCATGGAATACTTGGTATTTCCAGAACCTTGGAATATTCCTTGTAGTACGCTGAATATACCCATTAAAGGCATTGATAAGGATATATAGAATAAATAAGTTAAGCTTAGCTCTATAACTGAAATATCATCTTTTGACTGCATAAAAAAGTTTATAATAGGCTCATCAAATGCTATTAAAAGTACACAACCTATAGTTCCTATAAGAATTGTTAATTTCAATGCTTTATGGAAAGCCTCTCTAGCCCTATCAATTTGATTAGCACCTATATTTTGCCCTACTATTGCAGTTAAAGCTGAACCCATTCCCATGGCTGGCTGCATTACTAAAGATGTTATTCTATTTACCATGGCATATGCTGCTATGGTAGCTGTTCCATAGGATCCTATAAATCCATTAAGTACAATAAATCCTAAGGAAGCTCCTGACTGCCCTATTGAAGATGGTAATGCTACAGTGATTATTTCTTTTACTATTGATTTATTAAATCTAAATCCTCTAAAATCTGGTCTTATTTTATTACTTTCAGTAAATAGCATAATGACTCCTGCCAGTGCCAAGACTGCTCTAGCCACTAAAGTAGCCCAAGCGGCTCCTGCAATTCCCCAACCAAATGTAAATATAAATATTGGGTCTAAAACTACATTTATTATTGCTGAAATAGCACTAAGTATAGTTGGAGCTAAGGTATTTCCTTGGGCATTCATAATAGAGGTAATATTAAAGAATAGGAACATGAATGGCAAGTCTAAAAATGTAACTCTCAAGTAAATATTACCATATAATCCTAAATCTCCAGTTCCACCCATTAATCTAATTATAGTCGGGCTTATTAAATACCCTAAGGCAGTAAATACAATTGAAGATAATATAGTAATAGCTATTAATTGAGTTGAGTATTCTCTTGTATCCTCTATTCTATCTCCTCCAATTAATTGAGACAAAATCGAAGTACCAGCTATAGATAATCCAATACCCAGTGACACAAATAAAAAGTTTACAGGCCATACAAAAGCCGTTGCTGCAAAATGAACTGAAGATATTTTACTAACCCATACACCATCTACTAGATTATATAGAGTCTGTATAAGGCTGTTGATTATAATTGGAATTGATAAAGTAATAAGTACATTATATATATTTCCTTTTAAAATCATTTCTGTTTTATTTTGCTTATTCATATTCCACCTCTTTCTATATATTTCGAGTCGCTAAACATATATATATTATATCATCTTCTCTAAAAAAGAAAAGTAGGTATAAAAAAAAATATAAGTTAGACCAAATTGGTCTAACTTATATTTTCATGTGTCATAATTTTAAACTTAAGATTATAAATATTTTGCCAAAATATTTATAGAGGAGAAAACTTCATGGGGAAAAGTTTTCTACAAATCTATTGAGAACTCAAATGAGTTGTCTCCTTATTTAATGTCAATTCTTTATTAATTTTGTCCTTATGGTTTTAATTACCATAAACCCTAATAGTACAAAACCTACATATCCATTTATTACATATATTATATTTACTAGTTTATCGAAAGGAACTTTTAGGCCAATAAATACTCCAATTACAGCTAAAACTACTGTTAATATTTTAAATTTATTAGTTTTTTCTTCTGAAAATCTTGCAACAACTTGCCATAAAAGTGGTACTGCTGTTGTATATATACCTGCTACTACTATGAATGAAAATATTATAGCAAGTATTGAATTTATATTACCTGCAAGTATCAATGTAGGTACCATTGTACCAGCTAATTGGTCAATATTTGCAATAATACCTAGGGTAATAATTGCAAGTGAAATACTGAATCCTGCTGCACCTAAAACTACTCCAGTAGTAATTTCTTTTTTACTTTCACTTGATCCTCCTAGAGGCGTTAAGAATCCTGCCAACCACAACATACAGAATCCTACATAAGAACCAGCTGCAAAGAACCAATTAGAAGATGCCTTTAATAAATTAAGCTTTGGTATTATTTCATTAGCTTCAGATAGTCCTGATGGATTTTTTATTATAGATGCTATACCTAATATAATTGTTAATAAAACGATTGCTGGACCTATCTTACCTATTACATCTACTATCTTTCCTAAACCAAATATTACAGTACCTCCTGCTAATATGCCCATAAGTATTCCACCTAATGATGTAGGTAGTCCGTATTGCTGATTTATAGTAGCACCTGCTCCACCCATCATAACTATAAATGACATATAAATAAATGCTATGGAGAAATAATCATAAAAGTTTCCAATTATATTTCCACAATAATATTTATATACATCGCTTCCTTTTGGAAACTGTTGTTCTTTACCTACTGTTACAAACTCAACTGCTACATAAACAAATAATAGAAACGCTACTACTACTCCTAATATTCCTAAGTATCCATATGCACTAAAATACTGCATAACTTCTTGTCCCGTTGCAAATCCTGAACCTATTAGAAAGGCAATATATGCCCCGGCATAAGTCATAGTTCTACCCCAGTTTATTTGCTGTTTTTCCATAGTTATCATCTCCTATAAATTAATAGTACCTTATTAACTATTCTAGTCAAAAGGGGCATCAATAGCCCCTTTTATTTCTAATGATGGAAAAATTATAGAACTAGAACTGAGTTACTTCTTTTATTTCTGTATTTAATCCTTTTAAAGCTCTTTCAACCATTTTCTTTCTCAATGTATATTCTTCATTCTCTGGAAGATTTGGATTTCCAACAGGATAAGGAATTGCAATAGTTGGAACAATTCTATTAGCTCCTACTGATTCTGAGATTGTAGTTATAGTAGACATATGAACTATAGGTATGCCATATCTTTCGATTTCTTTTACCATCGTTGCACCGCAACGTGTACAAGTACCTCAAGTAGATGTTAAGATAACACCGTCTACTCCAGCTTCTTTTAATTCCTTTCCAATTTCAGTCCCAAATTTTATTGAATTTCCAACAGATGTTCCTGTACCAGTAGTAGTATAGAAATATTCAAATACATTACCGATAACTCCTTCTTTTTGGAATTCTTTAAGCATATCAAGGGGAGCTACTCTATCTGGGATTTCATTTGCATATACAGGGTCAAATCCACCGTGAATTGTACAATATTCTCCTGTTAAAGCCTCTCTGCCACTTACATCATATTTGCCCCATTTTTGAGCACTAGCAGACTGAATTCTATCTGGGTTGCCATGTGGAACCATTCCACCGCTAGTTACTAAAGCAATAGTTGATTTGCTTAAATCTTTAATAGCTGGTGCTGGGTCTACCTTATCAAATACTGGCATTGGTAGTTCTGTTTCAAAAGGTTCATCAGTTAAACGAGCCAATAGCATATCTACTGCTCTTCTAGAACCTCTTTTATCTGATAAAACAGTAAGTCTCTTTCCTTGAGAAATATATCCTTCTTCTGCCGGAAGACCTAGTTCTTCATTTTTCATTAATTTCTTTACGATATTAGCCATTACTGGTAACGCTTTTCTCATTCCAGCTGCTGAATCTGTAGTTTCCACTACGATTGCTTTAGCCCTACAAGAATCTAATCCCGGGTTTTCTATATACATACCTGTAACTACAGGAATATTTAATTCATCTATTACTGCATTAGCAACTCCTGAGCAAGCCATACCGTATCTTCCTGCATTAAAAGCTGGTCCTGCAACAACAATGTCTGGATTGCTTTCTTTTATTACATTCATTATATATTCTAAAGCTTCTTCTTTATTTTCATTAAAGTAGTTATCACCACATATTAATGTGCCTACTACTTCTCCTTCTTCTCCAAGAAGACCATTAAATCCTAATGCTGGTCCAATGTTTTCCTTCTTGAAAACTGGTGCCATTCCCGCTTCTTCTTCTCCACCTATTTGACCAAAGAATTGATTAACATAATATAATACCTTGAATTTCATATTTTTCTCCTCCTTTCCAAGCTAATTAATATAATTTAACTGTACAGTTATGGTATCCGATTTCTGATGTTGCTCCAATTACTGCATTTAGCTCACATTTTAAACTTCCGTCTTCCTCTAAGCAACCTTCCCATCCTCCTGCTAAAGTGGCTATTGCTTTATCATTTCCAATAACTCTATCTGCTGGTGGTAATGTAACTACGTGGCTAACATTTCCTGTAGATACTACTGCTATTGCTTCTTTTGCTGTATCTGCCAATGGTTGACTCATTCCATCCCAACCAGAACATTCATCAGTTATTAGTACTGTCTTTATTCCTGAGTCTTCTAATCTCTTACAAATCATTAATAAATCAGAGTCTGGGTTACCATAACCTTCTTCAGATATAATAACTCCATCTGCTCCTAAGCTCTTACATAATTTAGCTGTATAATCACAAGTTCTAAATTTACCTTCAAGAGTAGTTAGTTCTGGAGTAAGTATTACTCCTAAGAAATTAATAGTTTTTCCATGTTCTGCATATAAATCGAGAATCGCTGAGTTGTTTTGGTGTTGGTAAGTTGTTATCTTATCACAAGCCGCAACACAGTTACCACTAATTACTGCTCCATCTAATTCTTCGTTTGGATGTAGTAGTGTAGGTAATATTAATTGACTATTAACACCATATATATATCCATCATGAAGTAATCCTTGAGAAATAAGCATTTCCACATATGCTACTTTTGGTAGGTCTGGATATTTTTTGCTTTCTTCTGCATGGCTGCCCATTTCATATACTAATACCTCATCTGGCTCCACACTTCTACCTGCTTCTCCTACAAATTCAGCTGCTTTAAGTCCTGCTAATCTAACAGTTGTTTCATGAACATGTGGCGCTAATCCTTCCACTGGAATAATATCTACTACTAAATTAAAGGTTTGAGAAAATGGAGTCCATTTTGCACCTTCGCCCCACATATCAACTACTCCCTCTTGGAATCCTACTATATCTCCCACTGTTACAATTGCTGCACCATAAAGCACATTTACTTTTCCGTCTCCCAATTGAGCCATCTTTGTAGATACTCCAGGGAAACCATTTCCTTCTCCCTCAATTTTTACCCTTGGCTCAATAACGTCTTTTACTGGAATAATTCTTACTTTTTCTCCAGGTCTAGCTACGTCAAGCTTAACATCTTTAATTCTTTCGTCTTCTTTAAGCTTACTAATCAATTCCTCTTTATTTACTGTTAGAACTCCATTTTTTACAGTTGTTTCATTTCCTAATTGAATATCTTTAATATGGATTCTTCTAAGTTCAAGTTTCAAGGAAAGTCACCTCCGCTTTATTTTAAATTTTTTAATTATAAACTCTTTCATATTCATCTAATGCAGATTTCAATAATTCAGCATCAATCAAAGCATAGTCTTCACCATTTACCACGTCTACATTTCTAACACTCATATGTTTTTGGTAATTCACGATACTATTTTCAATTGTTTCTGCATAAATATTATTTGTTTTATCTATATTCTCCCTTACAATAATCGAACGATATGGGGAGAAAAACATTCTTAAACTTGCTCCTAGAGGATGATTAATAAGCTCAAAACCTGTATGCACTAAGTCTCTTACCTTAAATAATACATCTTCAAAACTGCCTTCAACAAAGATTACTTCTTTATAGTCCTTCTTAACATTTGGATTATTAGTTACTATTTGATAACTCATATTATTTTTCATAGATTTCCCTCCTCTTATTGTTTTTTTGGGATCTATATTAAACAGAATTAATTATTAAAACTTCGTATATTCATCTCTCATACCTTTTACTTCTGAAACGATTTCATCAACTTCAAGAACCATTTCCATCATACCAATTTGTTCATCGTATACATCAGCATCTACTGATTCTTTGAATTCTGGTTCTACTGCATGATAAACCTTAAGTCCCAACGGAACCCCTGCTAATGGACCTGCAAAAGTTGGGTCTCCTGCTGTAACTGTTTCAGCTGCTAATCCTGCTGATTCAGCTTCTGCTCCACCGATTAATACTAGCATATTTTCTGCTCCGTATTTTTCAGTTAAATCTTTAACCCTTTTTTGATTTTCCAAATCCATTGCACCTGCAGCCGTTCAGACAAAACATTCTGTTGCTGAAAATACTACTTCTGCAGGAGTGGTTTTTATACATTCTTCCATAGCTGGTCCTGGTATACCATCTCTGTCACCAATAATGATAACTTTTGTGTTTTCATTAAATATTGACATTTTGCCACTTCCTTTCTTTTTTGTTTGATATATGTTTTTCATTTGTTTCTTAATTACATTCTATATGTTTTTTAATTGTATTTCAAGTGTATTTTAATAAAATTACAAATTTTTCTTCAAAAAAATTAAAAAGCCTCAATTTCAGATGACCCGAACCATCTAAAATTGAAGCTTTCTTTAAAATTCTATAACATTTCTTTTTTTATTTTAAAAACAAATTCATCTATATGTTCCCTAGCATATTGTTCTACTTTATCTAAATCTTTCTCCTTTATTCCCTCTAATACTTTTCCTAAAGTATGACTAAATAAATCAATACTATCAAAATACTGCTCACAATAATGCCACAATCTTTCTGTATGATAATGTAAAGATGTCAAGATGTCTTGTAACCACGGATTACCACAGGATGAAAGTATAATACTATGAAATTGCTCGTCATCATTAATGGCATTTTGATAATCTTTACCTATATCATAGTTTTCAAACCTTAGCATAATTTCTTCAAGTTCTTTTACTTTTTCTTCACTTATTCTTTCTACTGCAAGTCTTGAAGCAAAAGGGTCTAGCTCTCTAGTCACTTCAAATATATACTTCATCTGTTTAAAGTCAATAGGTGTAACTTGAGCTCCAAATCTTGGCACAATATTTAAAAGTTTATCACTATGTAATAATTGAAAAACCTTTCTAATTGGTGTTCTACTTATATTAAATTCCTCTGCTAAATCTACTTCATTTAAAACTAATCCTGGTTCATATTCAAGATGTATAATCCTTGATTTTAATATTTCATATATCTTATCTGTATCTAGTTTAATATCGGTCATAATCATACCCCTTACTTAAAATTGTTATTAAGTATTATTATATTTGTTATACAAAAAATAATCAAATATAATAATTCCGATTCTCAGTATTATCACTAAAAATCGGAATTATTCAGACTAACCTATCCTAATTTCTCCACTACATTTTTCATCATCTTTCTTATGGGGAGATTATATGGACATCTAGTTTCACATAGCCCACACTCTATACAGTGAATCGCCCTATATTCCATGGCATCGTATCTGCTTTGAGCCCATTCCTTTAGATTATATCTTGTATAATATCCCTCCATCAAAAATTGAGTAGGTATATCTATTTTTTGAGGACAAGGTAGGCAATAGCCACATCTTCTACAAAATTCTGTTCCTAGGGAATTAGCTTCTTCTGATAAAATACTGCCTTCCTCTTCTGTCAGCTTTCTTATATTAATTCCTACTTCTGTATTAGATTTTACTTGATCCAAAGTATCCATCCCTGGAATAACTACAGATATATTTGGATTATCTACTATAAATCTAAGGGATAATTCCCCTTTAGTAATAGCACCTCCCGCTAAGGGTTTCATAACTATTACTCCTATATTCATATCCTTAGCTTTTTTAAACAATTCTTCTGCCTGACGTTCTACTGGATTATATGGACATTGTATAGTAGAAAATTTTCCTGTATCTATGGCTTTATCTAATATTTCTGGACTATGGGATGTAATCCCTATTTCTTTTATTATTTCCTTCTCTTTAGCTTCCTCCAATGCTTTAAATGCTCCGTTTTCACTCATAATGAAATCTAATTCTTCTAAGGTTCTAATATTATGAAATTGAAACAAATCTATATGGCTAGTTTTTAAGCTTTTTAAACTAGTATTTAATTCTTCTGTCATTCCATTGTAATCTCTTTTCATTGATTTTGTAGCTAATATAAATTTATCTCTGCCTATTTTCTCCAAGGCCTCTCCAATTAAACTTTCTGATTCATTGTATCCTCTGGCTGTATCTATAAAGTTTATTCCTCTGTTATAGGCCTCTTGAAGAAGCTCATGGGATAATTCCTTACCTACTCTTTGTATGGGAATTCCTCCGAAGCCAATAACAGATACATCTAAATTAGTCCTTCCTAGTTTTCGCTTTTCCATACTAATCCCCCTTATACTTCTATAAAACCCTTGCTTCTCCTTTGTATACAAGTCCTGTAGTACTATCTACCGTTACCATCTCTCCGTGTTCTAATAAAGTTGTAGCATTTTCTGCACCTACAATAGTTGTTTTATTAAGGTTTAACCCTACTATGGCTGCATGAGATGTAAGTCCACCTTGCTCAGTTATTATGGCAGAAGCTCTTTCAATAAATGGTATCATATCTCTATCTGTATCTCTCGTCACTATAATATCTCCATCCTTAAACTTCAATTCCAATTCTTCCTTATTGTTTGCAATACAAACTCTGCCTAAAGTAGAACCTTGACAAATTCCCATTCCTTTAATCAAAACTTTTCCTATTGTATGAACTTTAATAAGATTAGTAGAACCTGATGTTCCTACAGGAATTCCTGCTGTAATAACTACTAAATCTCCCTCTTTTACATATCCTCTATCTACTGCTGATTGTATAGATAGTTCTATTACATCATCTGTAGAGTTGCTATAAGGTGATAACACTGGATAAACTCCCCATACTAGAGATAGTCTTCTCATTACAGATTCTGTAGTTGTAGCTGCTATTATAGGTGATTTTGGTCTAAATTTAGATATTGCCTTTGAAGTATAACCTGAAGATGTTGCAGTAATTATGGCAGATGCTTCTAAATCCATTGCTGTAGTACATGTTGCCTTTCCTATTGCATTAGTAGTTGACACTTCTGCTATAGTAGTTTTTGATTTTAATATTTCTCCATAATTTAAAGAGTCTTCTGTTCTTGTGGCAATATTATACATTGTTCTTACAGATTCAATAGGATATTTTCCTGCGGCAGTTTCTCCAGATAACATAATTGCACTACTTCCATCAAGAATGGCATTGGCAACATCTGTTACTTCAGCCCTTGTAGGTCTAGGGTTTCTCATCATGGAATCTAACATTTGCGTAGCTGTAATAACTGGTTTTCCTGCTAAATTTGATCTTCTAATTAAATCTTTTTGAACTAATGGTATATCCTCTGTCTGTATCTCTACTCCTAAGTCTCCCCTAGCAACCATTATTCCATCAGATGCTAAAAGTATTTCATCTATATTATCTACGCCTTCTTGGTTTTCTATTTTTGAAATTATCTCTATAAAATCTGCATTATTGTCTTCTAGTATCTTTCTTATTTCCAAAACGTCAGATGCTTTCCTAACAAAAGATGCCGCTATGAAATCTATTCCATTTTCTATTCCAAACAATATATCGTCTGTATCCTTTCTAGTTACTGCTGGTAAATTGATTTTTACATTTGGTACATTTACACCTTTATGGTTCTTTAATGTTCCATTATTTAAAGCTACACATTTTATATCTGTTTCTCCTATTATTTCTATTACTTTAAATTCTACTAGTCCATCGTCTATTAAAATTCTACTATCTATTTTAACATCCTTTGGCAGTCCATCATAAGAAATAGATACAATAGTATCATCTCCTAGTATATCTCTAGTAGTTAAAGTAAATATATTACCCTCTTCAATTTCTATAGTACCATCTTTAAAATCTCCTAGTCTTATTTCTGGTCCCTTTGTATCTAGCATAATTCCTATAGGCATATTAAGTTCTTTTCTAACTTTCTTTATGGTATCTATTCTTTTTTTATGTTCTTCATGAGTACCATGGGAAAAGTTAAGCCTGCACACATTTAACCCATTTAAAAATAATTCCTTTAATACTTCCTCAGATTCAGATGCTGGCCCTATTGTACATACTATTTTTGTTTTTTTCATCTACTTTCCCTCCATTAGTTTGATTTTATATATATTATTAATCTAAGCTATATCGATAAAATCTTTGTAGTATCATACATTTCTATATCAAAACTTTTCTCCACTTTTAAAGCATCATTTATGTCCATATCTATTATGCTGTTACATTTAATTCCAAGGGCTCTTCCAGATTTCCCTTCCTTTAATAAATCTATGGCTTTGCTTCCCATTTTACTTGCTATAATTCTATCATAAGATGTAGGATTTCCTCCCCTTTGAATATATCCTAAAACTGTTACCCTAGTATCTATTCCGGTTTTCTCCTCAATTGCCTTAGATACATCATAAGCATTTCCTACTCCCTCTGCTAGGACAATAATATGATGTAGTTTTCCTCTATTTTTACCTTGTATGGCTTTTTTACATACTTCATCTATATTGAATTCTACTTCTGGCACTATTATACTTTCAGCTCCACCTGCAAGACCTGCATATAAAGCAATATCTCCACAGTGTCTACCCATAACTTCTATTACATTTGCTCTACCATGAGATGTGGATGTATCTCTGATTTTAGATATGGCATCTACTACTGTTTCTACAGCAGTGAAAAATCCAATGGTAAAATCAGAATATCCACAATCATTATCTATTGTACAAGGTATTCCTATAGTTGGTATGGAAGCATTTGATATTTCCCTTGCACCTTTAAGTGTACCGTCTCCTCCTAATACCACTAACCCGTCTATTCCAAATACTTCTAATACATTTAAAGCTTTCTTAAATCCTTTTTCTGTTTTAAATTCTTCTGATCTAGCAGATCTGAGCATAGTCCCTCCTCTATGTATTATATCTGCAACGGAAGAAAGATTCATTTCATATATATCTCCATTAATAAGTCCATTATATCCTTGTCTTATACCCATTACTTTAAATCCATTATATATCCCCGCTCTTACAACTGCTCTAATGGCTGCATTCATACCTGGTGCATCTCCGCCACTAGTCAGTATTCCTATAGTCTTCATTTAATTCCCCCTTATATAAATTAAATAATTCCTAATTCTATCATAGCCTCTTGAATATCTGCCGCTTCAAATTCTGGAGCTAATATTTCATATAGTTCGTCTTCACCTTCTTTAGTAAAATATTTTATCTTTACTAAAAAACCCTCTTGTCTCAATCTCTTTTCTATATCTCGAGCATTTTCTACTCCTGTAGTCATATGAACTGCTGTCCACATATTAAAGCACTCCTTTTAAATTCACAATTGATATTATTTAAGAAATTTTAACTGAATCTTCCCCAAGTAATGTTTTTAATTCTGATATTACATTTCTATTATTTATATCAATCCATAATTTCCTATCTGCTATTACAGTTTTTCTTTCTTTTTCAAGGTATAAATATACTGGTGTATCTCCAGTATATTTTATTAGAATAGCTTTAATCTTATCTAATATATTAACATGACTGTTGGATGATAGTTTTACATATATTTTTTCTTTTTTATGAATATTTAACTCAGATATTTTCTCAACTATAATCTTTGGTTCCTCTACTTCAGACATACTAATTTTACCCTGAATCACTATAATATTATCTTCTTTTAAATATTTATTATATCTTTCAAAAGTAGTAGGAAAAACTATACATTCTATGACACCATATAAGTCCTCTAAAGTAATAAACGCCATCATATTGTTGTTTTTAGTTATCTTATTTTTCTTTTCAACAATAATCCCACCTAATACTATTGTAGAGCCATCTTTTAATCCGTTTAGTTCTTTACCTATTTCATCATTTATATTTAGTAAATCAAAGGTTGTAGTAGTTGATACCTTTTCCAGTTCAGATTTATATGGTTCTAATGGATGACCCGATATATAAATTCCTACCATTTCCTTTTCCATTGTAAGCAATATATTTTTAGGAAATTCTTTTAAATCTGGTAAATTATCTTTTGAAACATTTTCATCTATAGTATCAAATATGGAAAATTGTCCTTCTATATTTCTTTTCCTATCAGCATGAATTCCATCTATTATCTTTTCATATATTGCCAGTAATTGTGCCCTATTTGCACCTAGACTATCCATGGCACCGCATTTAATCAAGGATTCTACTGCTCTTTTGTTCATTACAGATGAATCTACCTTTTCTATTCTTTCAATGAAATCTGTAAATGATTTAAATCTTCCTAGCTTTCTAGCATTTGCTATGGCATTTATAAAGTTTTCTCCTACATTTTTCACTGCTGATAATCCAAATCTAATTTTATTTTTAGATACAGTAAATTTATTGTAGGATTCATTTATATCTGGTGACAATATATCTATTCCAAGTCTTTTGCATTCTTGTATATAAAGTGATACTTGGTTAGTATTCCCCATAACAGAAGAAATAAGAGCTGCCATAAATTCCACTGGATAATAATATTTTAAATATGCAGTTCTATATGCTACTACTGCATAAGCAGCTGAATGTGCTTTAGGAAAGGCATATTTAGCAAAATCAATCATTAAATCATATATTTTATTTGCAGATTTCTCATCTATACCATTTCTTATGGCACCATTTATGATTACTTCTCCATTTTCATCAGTTTCACCATATACAAATCGTTTTCTTTCCTTTTCCATTACATCCATTTTCTTTTTACTCATGGCACGTCTTACTAAATCTGCTCCTCCAATAGTAAAACCACCTATATCTCTTACAATCTTCATGACCTGTTCTTGATAAACTATACAACCATAAGTCATATCTAATATGGGTATAAGTCTTGAATGTAAATACTCAATTTTTGAAAAATCATGTTTAGATGCAACAAACTGTGGAATCTGATTCATAGGTCCTGGTCTAAATAAAGCATTGGCGGCTATAAGGTTTTCAAATACATTTGGTCTTAGCTCCCTAAGAAATGCCCTCATTCCAGGGGACTCAAACTGAAATATGCCTAGAGTTTCAGCCTTTGCAAACATTTCAAGTACAAGTGGATCTTCATGATTTATATTACTTAAATCAAGTTTTATTCCATGATTTTCTTCCACTAAATTAACAGCGTCTCTAATTACAGTTAAGGTTCTCAAACCTAAAAAATCCATTTTTAATAATCCTAATTCTTCTAATTCTACCATATTAAATTGGGTAGATACGGCATCTCCATTTTTCAGAAGAGGAACATAGCTTGTCACAGGGTCTTTAGATATAACCACTCCTGCAGCATGGGTTGATGTGTGTCTAGGCAACCCTTCTACTGCCTTAGCCACATCTATTAACCTCCGAACATTTTCATTTTCATCATAACTGTCTTTTAATGATTTATTTACTTCTAGAGCTTTAGATATTGTCATACCTAATTCCATTGGTATTTGTTTTGCAATATAATCTACTTCACCATAAGGCATATTTATTGCCCTGCCTACATCTCTTATGGAGCCTCTAGCTGCCATAGTACCAAAGGTAACTATTTGCGCTACATGGTCTATTCCATATTTATCTATAACATATTGAATAACTTCTTCTCGTCTTTCATAACAAAAATCTATATCTATATCAGGCATAGATACTCTTTCTGGATTTAAAAATCTTTCAAATATCAACCCATATTCCAATGGGTCTATATCTATAATCTTAAGAGCATAAGAAACAACACTTCCAGCAGAAGAACCTCTTCCTGGACCTACCATTATGCCATTGTCCTTAGCAAACTTTATAAAATCCCATACAATAAGAAAATAGTCTGTATATCCCATTTGAGTTATAACATTAAATTCATATTCAAATCTATCTTGTACTTCTGGAGTAATTTCTTTATATCTTTCTTGTAATCCTTCAGAACACAGTTTCTTTAGATATTCTATATTTGTATATCCATCTGGTACCTTATATTCAGGTAAGTGCAATGTATCAAAATCCAACTCCACATTACATCTATCTGCAATCCATGCAGTATTTTCTAGAGCTTGTAAATTGTCTCCAAAAATATTTCTCATTTCTTCTGGTGATTTTAAATAAAATTCATTTGTAGGAAACTTCATTCTGTTGGTTTCCTCTACTGTACTTGCTGTTTGTATACATAATAAAATATCATGAACTTCTGCATCTTGTTTTCTTAGATAATGTACATCATTTGTGGCTACTAATCCTATGTCCATTTCCTTAGATATTTTTATTAGTTCTCTGTTTACACTTCTTTGCTCTTCAATTCCATGATCTTGTAATTCAAGAAAGAAATTATTCGGACCAAATATCTCTTTATATAATAGCGATATTTCTTTAGCTTTATCTATATTGTTATTCATTATATGCTTTTGTACTTCTCCTCCTAGACAAGCTGATAGAGCTATAATCCCTTTACTATATTTTTTAAGTATATCATGGTCTATTCTAGGTTTATAATAAAATCCATTTATATATGCTTCTGATACTATTTTCATTAGATTTTCATAACCATGTTTATTTTCTGCCAAAAGCACTAAATGGTATTGATTCTTATCCTTTGGCTCTCTTTCAGTATATTTATCTATAGCCACATAAACTTCAGAGCCAAGTATTGGTTTAATTCCTTGTCTCTTAGCTTCTTTATAAAATTGAATAACTCCAAACATAGAGCCATGATCTGTTATGGCTATGGATTCCATACCTAATTCCTTAGTTCTAGAAATTAAGTCTTTTATTCTAATGGAACCATCTAATAAGCTATATTCAGTATGGACATGTAAATGACTAAATTTATCTTTATACATCTTTATATCCCTTTCTAATTATTTATATAGATATATCTTATCATAAAACAAAAGATTTCCCTATACTGAGGAAATCTTTTAATTCATAATTCAAAATTCAAAATTGATATAATCCTATCTATGTCCGAGTTTATCAATTACATTTTCTATTAAAGATAAATCTATAACTCTAAAATCATCTAAAACGCTTTCTACCCAATCAGGAGTAGGTTTATTAGTTTGAAACTTTTTAGCTGTCTCTATACTTTCTTCAACTATTAACATTCCACTTGTATCAAGGCTTCCTTTATCCTTTGAAATCATAACTGTTTTATAAGGTGTTTCATTAGGCTTTATACTTCCTGATAGTGGATGAGTAAGTAATTGATGACCTTCATGAATTTTATCTCTTATGAACTCCAATAACTGTATATAATTAAGTTCCTCTTTATAAATCATATCCATTTTATCCTTATACTTCTCATATACATAAGGATTGTTTGTAACTATAAAATTAGACATTGTTCCTATCTCCTCTCAACTTATCTGCTAGTTCTTCTATTTTTCTAAATCTATGATTAACTCCAGATTTCCCAACAGGTGGTTCCAGCATCATACCTATTTCTTTTAGACTAGCTTCACTATACTCTAATCTAAGTCTTGCAACCTCCCTCAAATTTTCTGGTAGTTTTTCCAAACCAATAGTATTTTTAATGTATTTTATACTTTCTACTTGTCTCATAGAAGCATCTATGGTTTTACTTAAATTTGCAGTTTCACAGTTTACTATTCTGTTAATATTATTTCTCACATTTTTTAATACTCGAATGTCTTCAAGCTTTAAAAGCGCCTGGTGTGCTCCTATGATATTTAATAAATCTACTATTTGTTCACCTTCCTTAATATATACTACATAGTTTTCCTTTCGAATAACTATTTTGGAATTTAATCCAAAGGAATTGATTACATTAGATAAATCTATAGCATGTTCCTCATTACTGGTTACAAATTCAAGATGGTAAGTCTTTTCTGGATTACTAATAGAACCTCCACCTAAAAATGCACCTCTAATATAGGAACGTCTACAACATCTGTTCTTTATGAGTTCTTCTGGAATTGTAAAATTGGGATTAAAAACACTTGACTCATCTCTAATAAATCCTATATCTTCTAATATTTTTCTTGATATATCTTTATTATTGATTATTATTAAATAATTATTATTTTTCTTTAGCTGTTTATTTCTTCTAACCATTACCTCTACTTCAGTATTGTAAATTGCCTTCAATAGAGAAAAAATCCTTCTGGCAATGGCGGCGTTTTCAGTAGTAAATTTTAGATTAATCTTTTTCATTCCTGATATTTGTATAGTGCCATTCATTCGTACAAGAGCCGCTAGTTCTGCCATCGCACAACATCGATCCGTTAAAGGTATTCTAGACAATTCATTTTTAGTTGTGGCTGAAAATGACATTTAATCACCTCAATTCATATCTACAACATCTTTAATCCCTTGATAATAATATTTTTTTCATCTTGATACCTTACTAAATTTTTAGCCTTATCTATATGAACAAACATCGCATCTACAAATCCTTCTTTTTTTTGCGGAGTACAATCCATACTATTTGTTTTCATTAAATACCAATGAACAGTTTTATAAACCATTTCATTCTCTTTTAAATTTTTATATTTATAATGAACCATACCTATATATTTTACAGCTTCAGCTTTTACTCCAGATTCCTCTAAAACTTCTCTTAAAGCTGTTTCCTTTAAAGTCTCGTCTTTTTCTACTCTTCCCTTAGGTAGTACCCAATCACCATTAAATTTTTTTAAAAGTAATATGGTGTTGCCAAATGTTACCACACCTCCAGCACTTACTTCTTCCATCATTGAAACCAACTCCCAATATATTAATTAAATTATTCCCAAGAAACATATAATCTAATTATACTATATTATTGCTAGATTTGCTAAATGATTTTGACTTATAATTACAATAGCAATATAATATATCTATAGACATTTTAGAAAGTGAGGAGATAAACATGAAATATTTAACTGAAAACTTGATACAACTACTTAACATTCCAAGTCCCACTGGAAATACAGAAAGAGCTATAGTTTTTATAGAAGAAAAGTTTAGAGAATTAAATATTCCTACAGTAAGAACAAATAAAGGTGCTTTAATAGCTACAATTGAAGGAAAAAATAAGGATAAAGAAGTAACATTATCTGGCCATGTAGACACTTTAGGTGGAATGGTAAAAGAAATAAAAGGAAATGGAAAACTTAAAATTACTCAATTAGGTGGATATGTTTGGAGTACAATAGAAGGTGAACATGTAACTATTGAAACTATTGAAGGAAAAACTTATACTGGTACTATAATGACTACTAAAGCTTCCTCACACGTTCATGGCGAAGGCACTAAGACTATTGAAAGAAATGCAGATAATATGGAAATTAGAATAGATGAAAGGGTTTTCTCAAAAGAAGATACTTTGAATCTTGGCATCAATGTAGGAGACTTTGTATTCTTTGATCCAAGAGCGGTAGTTACTGAATCAGGTTTTATTAAATCAAGACATTTAGATGATAAAGCTGGAGTTATATCTTTATTGGGTATGGCAAAATATCTAGTTGAAAATAATATCACTCCTAACTATACAACTAACTTCTTTATATCTACTTACGAAGAAGTTGGACATGGTGCTTCTACTTCTATACCTGAAAAAACTTTTGAATTCATAGCAGTGGATATGGCAGCTCCTGGAGAGGGACAAACTTCTGATGAATTTTCAGTTACAATTTGTGCTAAAGACAGTACAGGTCCTTATGATTATGACCTTAGAAAAAGACTTGTTAATCTAGCTAAAGAAAATAATATAAATCACCAAATAGACATATATCCATTCTATGGTTCTGATGGATCTGCTGCTCTTAGAGCTGGATATGATATTAAGGTAGGTTTAATTGGACCTGGAGTTGACGCTTCCCATAGCTTTGAAAGAACTCATATTGAAGCAATTGACAGCACTATAAAATTAGGAATAGCATATTTAACTAAGTAATTATACTATAACATAGTTTTACATTATGAATTAAACACTGGACTAAAGTATATTTTTTGTTCAGTGTTTATTTTTTAAAAACTTGATTCCAGTATTATCCAACGATTATAAGTTTTTATTTGGGGAATATATAATTAGAGGTGATTTTATGACTGTAAATGAAAGATTTATTATAAATTTACAAGGCAAATCCTTTGTAACTTATGAAGGGCTTCTTGATTTGGCACATCAAATGAATCTTCTCTCTTTAGAAGTAGAGATAATCCAAATACCTACTAATGAGAATAATATGACAGCCATATGTAAGGCAATAGCCACTACAGAAAATGAACGATTTCAAGATATAGGAGATGCCTCTCCACGGTCTGTTAATTCTGCATTAGCTCCTCATCTAATTAGAATGGCTTCTACTCGTGCTAAAGCTAGGGTTCTTAGGGACTTAACCAATGTAGGTATGACTGCAGTGGAAGAATTGTCTATTGAGGAATCAGTAGTATCTGATGGAGAAGAAAATTATCCAATTTCTTCAGAAGAACCTCCTACTCCTAGGCAGATAGAAACTATAAAAAAATTAGCTGGTGAACTAAACTATCAGGTAAATTATGATACATTGACTAAAAAAACTGCTGGAAATATTATATCTAGATTAATAGATGAAAAGAAAAAATAAGCACCTTTGCTTATTTTTCTTTTTTTGCTATTTCCATTAATAGTCTGCTTAATTCAATATTATCATGCCTAATATATTCTTTTCTAATATCTATTAACTTAGACCCTATTAGCTTTATATTTTTAGATCTCAATATTTCTTCGTCTTTTACCCCCATTAAAACAGCCTTAGAACCATCCATTACATATTTTTCAAGTATATAATAAGGTACTTCTTCTGTATTGGCTATTACATAGTCTAAGAAATCTAAAGTACTATGTTTTAGTATTGCATCTACATGGTCTAGTACATCATACTCATCAGTTTCTCCTGGTTGAGTCATGACATTTGTAATATATACTTTAGGTGCCTTTGCATTGTAGATTGTATCCACTATATCATTTACTAAAAGATTTGGTATAACGCTGGTATATAAACTTCCAGGACCTAAAACTATAATATCTGCCTCATTAATTGCTTCTACAGATTCCTCTAAGGGATATGATATTTTAGGATCAGTATAAATATAATCTATTCTGCTTCCTTCTTTTATTGCATCAATTGGTATATGGGATTCTCCTTTAAGGGTAGAGCCATTTTCAAGTACTGCACAAAGTTTTACATCTTCTAATGTCATAGGAAGTACCTTTCCAGTAACGGCTAATACATTACTGGTTTCTTTTACTGCCTTTTCAAAACTTCCATATATTTCATTCATGGCCGCTATAAATAAATTACCAAAATTTTGTCCTTTTAATATTCCATCTGTAAATCTATATTGTAAAAGTTTTTCCATGGTAGGTTCTGTATTTGCAAGGGCAAGTATACAGGAACGAATATCTCCTGGAGGAAGCATACCCAAGTCTTCTCTAAGCTTTCCAGAACCTCCCCCATCATCAGCTACAGTAACTATGGCTGTAATATTTGATGTAAATCCTTTTAATCCTCTTAGTAAGACTGATAGCCCTGTACCTCCGCCTATAACCACAAATTTAGGTCCCATGGACAATTTCTTTTTTATTTCTACATCCTTCATAAATATTCCCCTTTATTTTAATCTATTATCTCTATGATCTACTGCTGCTCTATGTCCATTAGCTGTTAGTATCTCGGCAATTTTATTTGCTATTGCCACTGATCTATGGACTCCACCAGTACATCCTATTCCTAAAATTAACTGTGTTTTTCCTTCCCTCGTATAATGAGGAATTAAAAACTCTAACATATCTATGGTTTTTGATATAAAAATATTAGTTTCTGGCCATCCAAATACATAATCTTTTACATTTTGATCTTTTCCTGTAAACTCTCTTAATTCTGGAATATAAAAAGGATTTGGAATAAATCTTACATCAAATATTAAATCACCATCTAATAAGGTTCCATGTTTAAATCCAAAAGAAATTACTGAAATAGATATATTTCTAGATTTCTTTCCCTTTAAAATAATATTTGACATTTCTTCCTTCAACATCCCTAAGGTTAAATTAGATGTATCTATTATATAGTCAGCTCTCTTTTTTACCTCATTTAACATTTCCCTTTCTTCCTTAATTCCTTCACTAATACTTCCTTCTGGATTTAAGGGGTGAGGTCTTCTTAATTCTTTATATCTTTTTATTAAAACATTATCAGCTGCATCAAGAAAAAGTATCTTATATGTTATACCTCTAGTTTTAAGTTCTTCTAAACCTTTAAATAAATGATCAAAGAATTCTCCTGAACGAATATCTACTACTACTGCTACCTTATCAATATCTTTTCTCAGCTCATAACATAACTCTACAAAATTTGGTAAAAGTGCAGGAGGCAAGTTATCCATACAATAATAACTCATGTCTTCCATTACCTTCATTGCCTGAGATTTACCAGCTCCTGACATTCCACTAATCAATAAAAACTCCATAATTACACCTCATTAGTTTATCTCTATATTTTTTATCCTATTAAGAGGTAAGTTTGCCTCTTTTGCCTTTCTTATGGCATTTTCCACATTTCCTACATCTTCAGGTCTATGGGCATCACTATTTACCATATAGACTATATCCATATCCAATAAAAGCTTGATACTCTCCACCGATAACTGACTATGCTTTGAACTTATTTCTAGTGCAGTACCATATTTTTTTGTTTCCTTCCCAAGCTCTACTATATCTACCTTTGCCTTAGAACCTGGGTGAGAAATCATATCTATAGGATATTTCCTCAATGCCCTTATATAAGCTTTAGTATTCAGTTCTATAGCTTTTTTTTCGCATATGGACAAACACTTGGATAATGGATTTAATCCATATAACCCTAAACCATCTCTAATTCCTTTTGGAGTTGCACCATAGTGATAGCCCATAATCAGAAAGTCTATATATTTAAGAGATTCTTCCTCTATATCAATAGTACCATCTAAACCTATTAAATTAGACTCTACTCCAAGTAAAATTTTAAGTCCTTTAGGTATAAACTCCTCATTTAATCTATTTATTTCCTCCCTAACAGCAGGAATCCTCTTTTCTCTAAGACCATAAAGATAATGAGAAGGTCCATGTTCAGTAATTGCAATTTCTCTAAGTCCCTTAGATAAAGCAACCTCTGCATTATCTCTTATGGTGCCTGTTGCATGTTTGCCTTCTTTTCTAAACCCACTGCTATATACAGTATGAGTATGGTAATCACCAATTAGTTTTATCATCTAATCCTCTCCCAATAACTTTATCTCCGTTTCTAATTCCACACCATGGTTATCTTTAACTACTTTCTGAATAACAGATATTAGATGTAATATATCCTTACAAGTGGCATTATCTACATTTACTACAAATCCACAGTGTTTTTCTGAAACTTGAGCACCCCCATGTCGTAGTCCACGCAGTCCTGCATCCTCAATTAATTTTCCAGCAAAATGTCCCTCTGGTCTTTTAAATGTGCTACCTCCACTTGGCAGCTCAAGTGGTTGTTTAGATGTTCTTCTACAGGTCAAATCTTTCATTACCTCTTCAATAGCTGAATATTCTCCCACTTCTAAATCTAACTCTACACCAAGGACAATTAATCCTTCATCCCATACTCTGCTGTTTCTATATCTAAAATTCATTTCTTCGTTTGTATATTCCCTAATTTGGTTATTTTTGTCCAACACTCTAACCATTTTAACTACATCTTTCATTTCCCCTCCATAGGCTCCTGCATTCATTGTAATTGCTCCTCCTATGGTACCTGGTATACCAGATGCAAATTCAAAGTTTTTCAGACTATGTTTTAAAGCTAATTTACTAGCAGTAGATAGTAATGCTCCAGCCTGACAATATATTTTAGTTCCGTCTACTGTTAATTCATTAAACCCTTCATTTACTTTAATTACAACACCTCTTATACCTCCATCTCTAACAAGTAAATTGCTTCCATTTCCCATGATTAAAAAATCTATATTATTTTCTCTACAGAATATAATTACATTTATTAGTTCTTCTTCATTAGATGGAATAATCATTACATCTGCTGGACCACCTATTTTAAAGGTAGTATGATTTCTCATTGGTTCATTAAATAAAATTTTTCCAAAAGATTTATTTTCAAAGATTTCTTGTAGTCCTTTTATTTTCAAGTAAATCACCCCTTGTGTATTGTCTTTATCTTTATTATTGTACCAAATTTAGCCTAGTATTACTAATTTATTTTATACCCATTACATTATAATATTCTTAAAATCCTTTGTTTATGTACAATAAAAAGTAGGGCATATAAGCCCTACCTAGTTATAGTTATATATTCTTTTTCTTTAGAAATTTCATATAATAAAAAATAAATAATATAGAAGTATGAAAGTATCTCCCATCTATTTATTATAAATTATAATAAAATTTAACTACTTTTAGAAAAAAATCAATGATATAAAAATGTCAAATTTCTATTTCCTAGTATATTTATTTACTAATAATAAAACCCTTTCAAGAGTATCATTATCTCCTACCCATATATCTGGAAAAAATCCAACTCCCTCTTTATGGATTTTTTCATCATATATACTTAACACACGCCCAAACTGAAAATTTATTTTAGAGCTATAAAGCCTTCCTTCAACATATCTATCGCTTAATGTAACTCCTCCAGTATTTGTACCTACAAAAACTATATTTTCTAAATTATATAGAAATTCTACAAAAGATTCACCTGAAGAAGCTGTTCTTTTATCAACTAATACAAAAATAATATTATTATTTTTTATTTTAGTATTGCTTCCCAAGGATATACCCCATTGATTTATATTTGATTCTATTTTTTGTTTTTCATTTTCTATTATTTCTTTAATATATTCATCATCATAATCAGTATCTATATTTTGTAAATATTTCTCAGTGATATAACTGTTTACTTTGCTATATAAAGTAGCAGTTGTACAAATTTTCTTAGGACTTTCTCCTGTAAAGTTAGTAAACCACTTAATTCCTAGGGTATCTTGCCCTCCAGAATTTCCTCTAATATCAATAATACTAATGGGGTATTGATTTATCACACTAGGTGTCTCTATAAAGATAGTATTATTTTCTTTCTCTACCATAGTTCTCAGAGATATTATTGGAATATTCCCTTCAATTTTTTCATTGAAAACTTTATCATTTTCTATGTCTAAAATTTTAGCCTCTTTCAATTTTATTGTCTTTAGTATTTCCCTATTATCTTCATCAAATAATTTTACATTTAAAGTTAAAGTCTGTCCTAATGATTGAACCTTACCTAGATAATAAATTAAATCCCCTTCTTTATTTATAGATAATTTTAAATAGTCATCATATTTTTTTCTATTATCAATATCTTTTAGATAATATCTAATATTATCTATATATGTATAATATCCTTTTCTAGGATCTAATAAAAATTCTAATTCGTCGTTATGAAAATAATACTTTTTATCTACAAGCTGATGTCCATTTATGGAAAAATGAGCATCTTGAATAAAATTTAAGTTGTCTATTAGTATATCTGAAAAATATTCTGCTGTTAATGTATCCGCATTTATTTCATTAATGGTATTGATGGTACTAAATTTGGCATTATTAAAAATTTGGTCTCCACCAAAAAATGTATATGGAGCATATGAATATTTTAGAAAATCAAATAAATAATCTACATCTTTTATGGCTTGGACTTTAGTAATTTGTCTATATGGATTAAATTTTTCATCAAGAGAATTCATATCATACTCTGTCAACAAATCTATATCTTCATTACTTAAACCTATTTCGTCTTTATTAAAATTATAAATAAATCTACTTAAATCATCTATAACTTCATGAGAGCTAACCCGACTTGTATTTATTTCTTTTAACAAATCATTTATGCTCTCCATATGTTTCCCCTTTGAACAACCAGATAATAAAATAGTACATAGAGAAACTATAATTAGCATAAAATAATTCATATTTAGCACCTCCATCTTGAAATTATACACTAAACACTACTATTTAAATTAACCTGTTGTGCTATATAAAATTAATTATCTATAGGAACAGTTTGGTAATATATAAGGCTAGACTATCTTTAGGAAATCATAATCCAAATATTATGACCTAAAATTTTAGTTCTTAGTCTAGTTATTAAGCACCATAGAGACTTAGCTTTAACTTTATTTAGATTAAGCTGCTCAGTCAATTGAGAGAATGAGATCTCTATCCTTCTTCTAGCTTTAAAAATTAACTGTCGAAGCGGCTGTGGAAATTGAGATTTACTGTTATTTCTTTTCATAGAAATTAAGTCTATTTCTTTTTCTTGTTTTAGTTCTAAAGTTAGCTTTTCACCCCATAACCTTTGTCTCCTATAATAGTTAAAGATTTATATAGCTCTGGCATATATTATCCTCCTATCATTCGTTGTGGCTATCAATGATAAGAGGATAATATAATTGTCAGAGTTTTTTATTAGTAAGTTTTACTAGCACAACAGGTTAAATTAGTCCTGACATTTCAAAAGCATCTATTAATTTTGTTTCCATCCATATTGCTTCTTCAGTAGTTGTATAACCACTGATATTTGATCTACATATTATTAGATAATCAATTATTACATTATTAAATATTAAAAATTTTATTATCTGATCTATTTTAATTATTATATCATCTTTATTTCGAATCTTATTCTCTAAGGGCCCATCAAACTCATTATATTCAAGAAAGTAATGACCCTCCCTAGAATAAGCCGCTACCTTGCTTCCAAATAATAATTTAAATTTATGATTATTATCTGTAATAAATGATTTATATTCATTTTCTGTAATCTCAATATTTCCATGTTCTCCAACCACATCATTGCACGAAAAGTAGTCTAAATCAATACTTAGAATAATTCTATTTTTCATAAAAGCTTCAATGTTTGTGTCTGGCTTAACCTCAAGTAAAAAGTTATTTCCTCCTCCACTTATTATTTCAGGTTTAATGCTTATCAACATATGGCTTTCACTAACAGCTTCTGTCTCTAATGTAAATTCCATATACTTTTCTAGTTCTCTATTAGAGAGCCAGAAAACAGAGTTAACTGCACCATAATAAATGGAAGAAATTATATAATCTGATATCTTAAGTTGATTAAAAGTAATATCATCCAATATTGGTGATATTATGTCTATTTGCTCTTTATCCTTTATAAGCTGATTCCAGCTATTTTGATTAACAATAGGCGATCCTAAATCATGGTGTTCATCTATATGAATTAAATCATATACTACATTATTTTTAAGATGAAAATGAACTATTTTCTTAAAAGCTTCATTATGTTCTGCTATAATTGTAATTTTTTCCACCATTTATCCTCTCCATTCCTCTATCATTAGGTATGACACACATCCCCAAGCCGACAAGATAAAACTTCTCTATGGAAGGTATTATTACATTAATGCAACAAACATTGTTTGAATCGTAAATAACTCTATAATATACATGTAAATTATTCGAGTCTAATTTTTCAGTTATAATATTCAATAATTCTTTAACCGTATACTGATTATTATTTTCTGTCTTCATCTCTACATTTACACAATTAATATTGTAATCCAAGAGAGCAATTCTTTTATAAACGGGGTATTCTTCAAAATTTATCAGTATTTGTTGGTCTTCTATCTCTAAATCAATATCATATAAATGAAATGCTTGTAAGCATTCTAAAAGTGCTCTTTCAAGTGCATATTCTGCAATTAATGATGTCCCAAACCCCTTTATAGGAATTTTAAAATCTGACCGTTTAAAGTATACCATATAGCTCGGAATTTTTAAATTACTTGTTATATCAACTATCTCCACTTCAGCCCCTACAGTTTTTTCTACTACATCAACAAGCATTAATAAATATTCATTCAAAGAACTCTTTTTAACTATCCTTCTAGGCTCCTCATTAATAAAAGAATCAATATAATGCATTGATAATGCATCTCGTTCAAGTAATTCATTAATAGCATGTATAGCAGCTTCTTCGAAACAAATTCCCATTGCAAAACCACTATTAGATACATATTTTAATACACTGTTCAACTTTTCATCAACAGTATAATTTAAATCTACGTTTATAAGAAATGCTGGATAAAAAATCTCACTAGCCTTATTAAATGATTTGTATCCAAAGCATTTAATATCTTCATCTATGTTCATATTATGAATATAATTTATTGGAAATTCTTTATTTAATACGGGACACCTATCCAAAATTTCTTGAATCTTTAGATTAGTAAATTCATAATTCTTAGCATCCTCAGCATAATAATAATGTTCTAAAGTTTCAAAAAGTGCACTAGCAAGTGATTGTTCTCCGAATCCTTTCCCATTCCCTATTAAGTTGCCACCTAGCCAATCATAATTACTAATATTAACTACAGTTGTATTTATATGCTTATTACTTGATTTATAAGTATGAATACTATGATCTAAATTTAATCTATTTATATGCTCCTTTGCGAATCTAATTGCCTGCTTTGTATCTAAGGCTCTTTCTATATTCTTCACATTCACTCAACCTTTCATATTAGTTTGCTGACTGATACTTTTCCAAGCCTTTATTCCAAAAATAATATGATAGAATTCCTAAAATAAATATAAAAATTAAAAACCAAATATATTCCAATATATTAAACTCTTTACGAATAAAATCAACAATAGAATTTGTGGCTATAAACGAGGGAATAATTATGCTAAAAATAAACTTAATTCCTCTCGGATAAAAGTTTCTTGGTCTTGCAGAAAAATCCATAATATATTCTGGAAGAGCTAATAATTTTTCCGACTTCTCGCTCCAAAAAGATGTTATTACTACAATATGATTTATTAAAAATACAAATACAATATTTAATACAAACATAAGAAAAACTATGACAATTTCTAATAAACCTAACCTTATTGGCAAGAAAAAACTAAATGTGATTATAGAAATGATTAAACCTATAATACTTGGAATATCAACTCTATATAGAGAGTAAAAAAAGAATGAGTTCAATGGCCGAATAAGAATATAATCTAGTTCACCCTCAATTATTGATTCTGATAATATCTCATGTGATAATATAAAGAAGAATTGATAACCATATGTTATTATATTAAAAGAACTAATAAGTAAAAAATAATCATCCCTACTCCATCCTAACAATAAATCTGAAAACTGAAAGTATACATATCCTGCAATAAATTCAATTCCAATAAACATTATTCCAAATATTATTATACAAATCGATGTAAATCGATGTGACATCATCTCTGAGAAACTCTGATATAATAAATTCTTATATATCTTAAAATTCATTAGTTTCCACCTCCTTCATATTTTTTTAACCCTTTTTTGAAAATTCTTTTATATAGGATAAAAAATATAATTGCATAAAGTATGGAAACTAATGTTAACGTTTTAATGACTCTACTGTCATAATTCCCTTGAATAACTCTAGTTGTAAAATGTCCAACTATTGAAAATGGATTATATTTAATTATTCTATACATCTCATCTGGTAGTAAATCAAGAGGAAAATAAATTCCACCTAACAACATATAAAAAGCATTTAGGATTGGTCTTAAAGGCCAAATTTCAATAATCCAAAAAGATATGGTTGAAATTAACGATATCAACATAAAAAACATAATATAATTTACTACTAGCAACATAATTATCTGTAAAAGTTGTTTTTCTATAGCATTAATACCAAATATTAAAATTAGCATAGTATAAATAAATATAAATATTGATTTTTTTCCAGTATAATAAGCAAAAGATTCTCCTAATATACTCACTGGCCTAACTAACATTTCATTCAACTTTCCATTATGGATCATGCGCCCTAATCTAAATATTGGTTCAAATGAAAATAATAATCCTGTTGCTGTAGTTAATATAAGGTATATTACAATTTCACTGAAACTATATTTTTCAATTGTAACATTTGATGCATAAATGCTATTCCAAACAAAAATCCCAGTCATCAATTGAATAACATTAGATATTATTGATAATATAAAATTAAACTTATATGTTAATTCAATTAAAATTTGATTAATGGTTATTTTTATATATGTATTCATTATCAAACCTCCAAAAATATTTCAGAAAGTATATCTTCTAAATTTGGAGTATCTTCTCTAATAGAAAGAATATTAGCCAAATCTAAATTTATTGACTTTAATGTCCCACTAAAAAGCGTTATTTTGAAAGTCAAATCATTGATTTGACTTACAATCATTTCTTCGTCTTGTAAAAAAGGTAGCTCACCATTCTTACTCTCTATTATATATGAATTTTTAACCTTGAATTTATTGGACAAATCTGCAATTGAACAATCCTCTTTTTTTTCACCTTTGCTAATAATAACTACTCTCTCTGCTAACTTCTCTATATCTTTAATATAATGACTTGTCAGAATAATTGTAGTTTTTTTCTTTTTGTTTACTTCTAACAGAAATTTATGTATTTGATTTTGGCTATTAATATCTAAACCTATTGTAGGTTCATCAAGAAAAACTATTTTGGGAGAGTAAAATAGGGTACATACTAAATCAAATTTTGTTTTTTGCCCTAATGATAATTTTCTTACTGGAGTATCCTTCCATTGATGTAAATCAAGAATATTAAATAATTCCTTAATATTCTCTTCAAATACTGATGTGCTTACATTATACATCTCTTTGAGCATATATAATGTGTCCATAGGTGGAAGATCCCAAATCAATTGACTTTTTTGACCAAATAGTACACCTATATTTTTTAAATATTCTTTTCTCCTATTAAAAGGATTTGAACCTAAACAACTTATTTCTCCACTCTTTTTCTCTAATATTCCTGTTAAAAGTTTAATTAATGTGGTCTTACCTGCACCATTTGAACCCAGTAAACCTACTATTTCTCCTTCATAGATAGTCAAGTTTATATCTTTAATAGCATCAATTTGTATTTTTTCTCTTTTAAAAAAATCAGCAAGAGTTCCCTTCAACCCCTGCTTTTTCTCATAAGAAGTATATGAGTAATTTAAATTTGAACATTCTATAACTTTCTTTTCCATCTTATTTCTCCTTTACTAAATTAATTTCACACGATAAGTTTAGTTATCTTAAATACAGAATATAAATATTCAGTAAAACAAAATTTTATAAATTCTACACTTGAGCATTAAGTTCTTTTAATATTCTAATTTCTATAGGAGAAACTTCTCTTAATCTCATC
The DNA here is from genome assembly GCF_018917845.1 of Tissierella pigra. Lineage (NCBI taxonomy): Bacteria > Bacillati > Bacillota > Tissierellia > Tissierellales > Tissierellaceae > Tissierella > Tissierella pigra. Next base: position 1,383,973 of record NZ_JAHLPJ010000001.1, on the reverse strand, counting down.
AATTTTTTTGCTTGTTCTATATCCATATAAAATAGGTTGTCTTCCTCTAAATTGTAATTAGAGCATTCTATCATACTTACTTCACTACGCCTTCTACCCATAAACTTCACCACCTTTTTGCATTTGATATTGAATATTTATTAGATAAAAACTTATCGTGTTGAAACTAAAAAGCATTTCTAATATCGTATTATCTTTGATTTATTACATTTATCCACAGGAGGCTTGTACTGGGCAACTTTATAGTTTGATACTAAGCCATTTTATTTCATATTCTATCTATTTTTCTTCTAGATACTTCATAGCCTGCTTTTTTAAGTTCGACTTTGATTTTTCTTGTGCCCTAGTTATTTCTACTTGCTTTAAATATAGCAATAACTTTTGGTGTTATTTCATCTTCAGACTCTTTAGCTTTTGATTCATAGTAATAAGTACTTCGTGGGTGTTAAGTCATATTCAGATATAATATCATTCTTAGACTTACCACTTTCGTATAGTTTTACCATTTGATCTTTGAATTCTTAGGTATAGGTTCTTCTTTCTCTTTTTGTCATATAAACTCTCTCCTTTTTCTATTAATCGTTTACATAACCTTATTTTTATTGTCTAGTTTATTGTAACCTATCCAATTGAGTGATACCATCTTCCATTAGAATTTTTTAGTTGTACAGCAAGGTTCATTAATATACATTAAAACATACAGTAATATCAAAATCAACATATTTCGTTAGACAAGTTTTGCAAGAAACTCGAATTTTGTCTAACTATCTGTTTTCGTTAACTTTAAATTCAATTTAGTCATATGTTACAATATAAAAAAAATAAGCAGTTGTTTCCAAACAACTCCTTCAGTAATTTTATTAATAGCTTTACTTTGTCTCTCCATAAATTGTCTCCCATCATATTAAATCTATATTTTCATTGATATATCATAATATAATTTATAATAAAATTCAACTACTTTTATAAAGAAATTAATGATATAATCTCTGTTGCATACATCTCTGAATATTGTATTAATAGTTAATAATAAATAGGCATATTTCTTATAAAAAATATGCCTATTTTATATTTATAATTTAGAAAACTAATATTGAAAATCTTTATGTTAGTATATCTATAAAAGTATAATTCAATTCTTTAGATGTTATTTCAAATATAGTTATAATAAACTAAAACAATACCATTAAACTACATATTTTCCAGTATAGAATGTATTTTAAATTTGTTTTTAATTATAACTAATAATAGACCAATGCCTATGAATAAAATCAGCTGATATATTAATATAAAAGACCATGGCATAGTTCCAGTATATAGCTTTCCTAAAACTGGTGCTATTATAGGCATTGATATAAAATAATTAAATAGATTAGCTGCCTTTACAGTTTTACTTCTCAGAGAAATCAACACTCCTAAAAAAGTTGTAAAAAAACATACTATTAAGGAATTGATAAATATAAAATATATGGCTTTAAAAGAATAAAAGTTGAAAATCAGATTTTTATATTCTATAAAATTCATTATTATAAATAATATATAGCTTATTCCAAAAATTATAGTCATAATAATTAAGGTCACAATGACTATATATATTACTTTTCCTAAAAAAATATATATCAATGGTACTGGAGAATTGAATAGAGTTTCTATTGTTTTTCGCTCCTTTTCTCCTGCAAAAGAGTCTGCTGTCAATCCAGAAGGAATAACACTGGCTATAATCTGAAACAAAAACCCCATTACATACCAGTTCCTATTTAATATACTCTCTTTTGAGGATATAGGTATCATAATTCCTATGACTATAATGAGCATTATATAATATGAAATAAACTCTTTTGATTTTAATAACTCTTTCATTTCTTTTTTTACAATAGCCTTTATCATATTGCATTTTCCTCTCTATGGCTGTCTAAATAAATTTTGTTTAAATCAAATATTTTATGCTCCACATTTATAATATTTAAATTATAATTTATAAGAACCTTTATAACCATATTTATATCATTTAAGCTGGGAATCTCCATCTCTATTGAGTTCCTATTAAACTTTGTGTAATCAATTTTATTATCTTTTAATTCCTTCTGTATTTGTTCTTTAAATGAAAATAAATCTTGAATAGTATCTATTTTAATTCCTATAGACTCTTTATTACTGGATAAACTGCTTACACTATCACTATATACAACATTTCCTTTTTTTATTATAGTGATATGTTCACATAACTTCGTCACTTCTCCTAAATCATGACTACATAAGACCACAGAAATATTTTTTATTTTAACTAATTCCTTAATAAGCCCATGAAATTCGTCTTTACTTATGGGGTCTAATCCATTGGAAGCTTCATCTAATAAAAGTAATTTTGGTTCATTGATAATCGCCCTAATTATTCCTGTCTTCTTTTTCATTCCTGTAGAGCAATCTTTAATGAGCTTATTTTTAAACTCTGAAATTTGAAACATTTTAAGATAATTATCTATTCTGCTTTTTAATTCTTTTTTTTCTATATTATAAAGCTTTCCATAGAACATTAAATTGTCATAAATACTTAATCTATCATACATACACATATTTTCAGATAAGACACCTATGTTTTTTCTAAGCTCATATCCATCATGAATTGGATTTAACCCTAATACCTCTACTTCTCCCTTATCCTGCTTATAAATTCCTCCTATAATCCTTATTAACGTTGTTTTTCCAGCTCCATTGTGGCCTAGTAATCCATGTATACATCCTTCATTGAAATCAACACTAATATTATCAAGAGCTATATTATCTCCAAATCTTTTCTGTACATTCTTAATCTGTACTATCTTATTCATTTATTTTTCCCTTTCTTTTTAAGATAATATCCATACCCCTTAGTTATAATTGCTATAGTTAAAAATATTGCAAAATATCCCCATTGACTCATTATCTCGCCTCCTATACTTAGAAAAGTTTCATTATTTTTTTGTAATTATCCTTTTCCTATGTAAATAGCCCAAGTTATGATTAAGGTTGGCTTTATTATACTAATCTATAGAAAACCTTGTCAATGAATTTGGTTCGATTTTTTTAGACATAATTCGACTTTTTTGTTACTATTCACATTTTATATCAGTAAATATATAATATATAAAATACCTGCTGTAATCCCCGTGGATATGAAAAATCTATAGCTATCATTGCGCAGTTCAAAATTACGTTTTGCTGCATTTGCCCCTCCTGATTGTTCCCTTATAAATATATATCCACTTTGTCGAATAGCACTATTGCTTCCATAAGTAGAAAATATGCCCATAGTCAAAGTTATTAAGGCAGAAAACCCTAATACTTTTTTAAAATTTGCATCAGTAAGCAAACTTATTATAAAAGCAATCATAAGAACTATAATAACTGCAATTATTATTTTTTGTATGTATCCAACTATACCCTCCTTTATAAATTTTCTTTTTTCCCGTCTTTGCATAAATATCACCCCTGTTTTTATATTTATACTCATTTGTCGTTTCTTATACACACAATTTTTATCATATCACTTTAAAAATAAAGTAAGCCGTTTCAAAAAATAATCTCTAATATGGAAGAAAAATAATTGAATTTTATGAGGGTACTGAAAAAGTATACTTTTTCAGTACTCTCATATTTATAAAGAAGTAATTTTTAAAGATAAAAGATAATGTAAATAACACGAGATTTAGAAACAACTAGACTTTATTTCCTACACCTTAAATTAATCTAAAAAGATTCTATTTAATATTTATTTGTACTTATACAACTACTATTTAAAAACTAGTTTCTCCTCATATATATCCTCATCAACCTTATATTTAATTATCAATTCACAATTATCACTAGCTTTTTTCTCTATTCCAAATACTGCAAAATTAAATACTTTTTTTGGATTTCCTCCAAATGCAAGCTTCTCTAAAAAAGAAGGGTTATACTTGCTACCTTTACTGAAAAAAAAGCCATCATCAACAAGTTTTTTTCCATTTACAATGAATGTAGTAGCTACTTCTATATCAGTATCTTGTCCTGTATAATAAAGATACCCACTCCATGTTGCTTTTGGGTCTAAAAACTCTCTTCTATAATAAGCTTTCCATTCTCCATTTTCACTTTTTGCATAAATTGATTGACTTCTCATATATATAATTATAGAAATCATAATGATAAATACTATAGATATACTGATTAATATCTTTTTTTTATTCATCCAAAATCACCCTACTATATTATAATATATTAGTATCTTATTATCCTATATTGGCTCTCACCAGTATCCCTTAACTCTGTATTTGAATGGTCATTGGTGTGTCCTGAATATAATAACTTGCCTCTAGATTCACCTGTTATCATAATTGAATGATACCATCTTCCATTAGAAATTTTTAGTTTTACAACATCTCCTATACGTGCTCTATTTTCTATCTCCCTAAAAGAATCACAGATATATGATCTCGCTCCATTCCTAATACTATAGGCATAAAAATCCTCAACTCCTATCCAATAGGATGATTCTTTCCATTTATATACAGAATTATTTCCATGCCATTCATCATATTTTATGCTATACCATCTACTTACAGTATTAGTAATTCCAGTTTTTATATTTATACTCATTTATCGTTTCTTATACACACAATTTTTATCATATCATTTTAAAAATAAAGTAAGCCGTTTCAAAAAATAATCTCTAATATGGAAGAAAAATAATTGAATTTTATGAGGGTACTGAAAAAGTATACTTTTTCAGTACCCTCATATTTATAAAGAAGTAATTTTTAAAGATAAAAGATAATGTAAATAACACGAGATTTAGAAACAACTAGACTTTATTTCCTACACCTTAAATTAATCTAAAAAGATTCTATTTAATATTTATTTATATTTATACAACTACTATTTAAAAACTAGTTTCTCCTCATATATATCCCCATCAACCTTATATTTAATTATTAATTCGCAATCTTCACTCGCTTTCTTTTCCGTTCCAAATACTGCAAATGTAAATACTTTTTTTGGATTTCCTCCAAATGCAAGTTTCTCCAAAAAAGAAGGAGTATAATTCACATCTCTACTAGAAAAATGACTGTTATCAGCATATTTATTTCCATTTACAATGAATGTAGTAGCTACTTCTATATCAGTATCTTGTCCTGTATAATAAAGATACCCACTCCATGTTGCTTTTGGGTCTAAAAACTCCCTTCTATAATAAGCTTTCCATTCTCCATTTTCACTTTTTGCATAAATTGATTGACTTCTCATATATATAATTATAGAAATCATAATGATAAATACTATAGATATACTGATTAATATCTTTTTTTTATTCATTCAAAATCACCCTACTATAGTCTAATATATTAGTATCTTATTATCCTATATTGCCTCTCACCAGTATCCCTTAATACTTCATTTGAATTGTCATTGGTATGTCCTGAATATAATAATTCTCCCCTAGATTCACCTGTTATCATAATTGAATGATACCATCTTCCATTAGAATTTTTTAGTTGTACAACAAGGTTCATTAATATACATTAAAACATACAGTAATAGCAAAATCAACATATTTGGTTAGACAAATTTTGCAAGAAACTCGAATTTTGTCTAACTATCTGTTTTCGTTAACTTTAAATTCAATTTAGTCATATGTTACAATATAAAAAAACAAGGTTGTGGGCGTCCCCACAACCTTGTTTTTTTACTGTTATATATTATTCAGCCATTTTTTTATATTGCTCGTATCTATCCTTAGCATCTTTCTCAGCTGCATCAAATAATTCATCTGCTACCTCTGGGAATGTTCTTCTTAATGAAGTATATCTAACCTCAGAGTTGATGAAGTCCATAAATGGTTCTGTTGGTTCTTTAGAATCAAGAACAAATGGATTTTTACCTTCATCTTTTAATCTTGGGTCAAATCTAAATAAATGCCAGTATCCTGTATCTACAGCTTTCTTTTCTTGCTTAATTGTTGTACCCATACCAGTTCTTATTCCATGGTTGATACATGGTGCATAAGCTATAACTATAGATGGTCCATCATAGGATTCTGCTTCTTTAAGTGCTTTCATTAATTGGTTCATATTAGCACCCATTGCTACTTGAGCTACATATACATATCCATAGGAAGTCATCATTAGACCTAAGTTCTTCTTAGTTACTCTCTTACCAGAAGCTGCGAATTTCGCAACTGCTGCTGTTGGAGTTGCTTTAGATGATTGACCACCAGTATTTGAATATACTTCAGTATCCATAACAAATATATTTATATCTTCTCCTGAAGCTAGAACATGGTCAAGTCCTCCAAATCCTATGTCATATGCCCAACCATCTCCACCAAATATCCACATAGATCTCTTGATTAGATAGTCCTTTAACTCTTCGATTTCAGCAAGGATTTCTTTTCCTCTTGCGTTATCTACTTCTTTATTTAATCTTGGTAGGATCATACCAGTGGCAGCCTTTGAAGCTTTTGCATCTTTCTTGCCTTCTATCCAAGCATTAAAATGAGTATTTAATTCTTCATCTATATTTAATTCAACAAATTCCTTCATTAAATCTTCTAATTTATCTCTCATTTGGCTAACAGCTACTGCCATACCATATCCGTATTCAGCATTGTCTTCAAATAATGAGTTTGCCCATGAAGGTCCTTTACCTTCTTGATTCTTGCAATATGGCATAGATGGTGCAGAACCACCCCAGATTGATGAACAACCTGTAGCATTGGCAATCATCATTCTATCACCAAATAATTGAGTAATTAATTTTACATATGGAGTTTCTCCACAACCAGCACAAGCTCCTGAGAATTGAAGTAATGGTTCTTGGAATTGTGAGCCTTTTATACTGAATTCATCCATTACATCAGTTTTAGCCTTAACTGTCATAGCATATTCCCAGTTTTTAGCTTCTACTTCATATTCTTCTTCAAATGGTGTCATAACTAAAGCTTTTTGTTTTGCTGGGCATACATCAGCACAGTTTCCACATCCTGTACAATCTAATGGACTAATTTGAATCTTGAATCCATATTCTTCTAATCCTTTTCCTGTAGCTTTTAATGTTTCAAATGTTTCTGGTGCATTATTTTTCTCTTCTTCGTTTACAAGAATAGGTCTAATAACTGCATGTGGACAAACATATGAACATTGATTACATTGAATACAGTTTTCTGGTATCCATTTTGGTACATCTACTGCTATACCACGTTTTTCATATGCTGATGTTCCATGTGGGAATGAACCATCTTCTCTGCCAACGAAAGTACTTACAGGTAAATCATCACCTTCTTGTCTATTCATTGGTTTAAGAACTTTTTCTATAAATTCTGGAACGTCTTTGTTATCTTCTACAACTTCAGCTTCAGCATCTCTCCATGTTGCTGGAACATCTATCTTAACTAAGGAATCAATTCCCTTATCTACTGCTTCATAATTCATTCTAACTACTTCTTCACCTTTATTACCATATTCGTCAACTATGGATTTCTTTAAGTGAGCAACTGCCTCTTCTAATGGTAATACTTCAGCTAATTTAAAGAAAGCTGACTGCATTATCATGTTTATTCTTCCGCCTAGTCCTATATCAACTGCCATCTTAGTTGCATCAATTGTATAGAAGTTAATATTGTGTTCTGCAATATATCTTTTCATTGATGTTGGTAGATGTGAATCTAGTTCTTCTTCATTCCATGTACAGTTTAGAAGGAATGTTCCGCCGTCTTTTAGTCCTTTTAATAAATCATATTGATATACATAGGATTGCTTTGAGCATGATATAAAGTCTGCATCAGTAATTAAATAAGTAGATTTTATAGGCTCATGTCCAAATCTTAAATGAGAAATAGTAACTCCACCGGATTTCTTACTGTCATATGCAAAGTATCCTTGTGCATACATATCTGTATCGTCACCGATAATCTTTATAGCTTGCTTATTTGCTCCAACTGTTCCGTCAGAACCAAATCCCCAGAATTTACATTTAATTGTTCCCTCTGGTTCAGTGTTTATAACTTCTTTTATATCTAATGATAGATTAGTTACATCATCAACTATACCTATAGTAAATCTATCTTTTGGTTTATCTTGGTTTAAGTTTTCATACACAGTTAATATCTGTGATGGAGTAGTATCTTTTGAACCTAATCCATATCTTCCGCCAACTATAACTGGTCTTATGTCTGAATCATAGAATATGTTTTTAACATCTAAATGTAGTGGTTCAGCAACAGCACCTTTTTCTTTAGTTCTATCTAATACTGCAACTTTCTTTACAGTCTTAGGTAATACATCAAAGAAGTATTCTGGTGCGAAAGGTCTATATAGATGTACCTTAATAACCCCTACTTTTTCACCTTTTTCCATTAAGTAATCAATAGTCTCTTCTATAGTTTCAGTAACTGAACCCATAGCAACTATTACTCTTTCAGCTTCTGGATGTCCATAGTAGTTGAAAGGTTTATAATCTCTACCAGTTATTTTATTTATTTCGTTCATATATTCCACTACAACATCTACTACTTTTTCATAGTATGGGTTAGCAGCTTCTGCAGCTTGGAAATAAATATCAGGATTTTGTGCAGTACCTTTTGTATACGGTCTTTCTGGATTTAATGCTCTTTGTCTAAATTCGTTAAGTGCATCGTAATCAACCAGTTTTTCTAAATCCTTATAATCCATTACTTCAATTTTTTGAATCTCATGACTTGTTCTAAATCCATCAAAGAAATGTAAGAATGGCACTCTTCCTTTTATAGCAGCAAGATGAGCAACTCCTGCTAGATCCATTGTTTCCTGAACAGAACCTGAAGCAAGTAATGCAAAACCCGTTTGTCTAGCTGCCATAACATCTTGATGATCTCCAAATATACTAAGTGCATGTCCTGCTAGAGCTCTTGCAGTAACATGGAACACTGCTGGAAGTAATTCTCCTGCCATTTTATACATATTTGGAATCATAAGTAGTAGACCTTGTGAAGCTGTAAATGTAGTAGTTAATGCTCCTGCTGATAAAGAACCATGAACTGCTCCTGCTGCTCCTGCTTCAGATTGCATTTCTTTAACTAATACTTCTTGACCAAAAATATTTTTACTGCCATTAGCAGACCATTCGTCTACTAATTCTGCCATTGTTGAAGATGGTGTAATTGGGTAAATTGCTGCTACATCAGTGAAAGCATAAGCTACATGGGATGCAGCCGTATTACCATCCATAGTCTTCATTACTTTTGCCATTTGTATACCTCCTTTTTATTATAAAACTAGTAAGTTTGTTGAAAAATTAACACTTCGCTAATCAAAAGTGTTTCAATACTTTATAACCATATTTTCTTACCCTTTAAGTATATGAAATATTGGGTAGAAAGTCAATCTTTGGAATACATAATTAAAGAGAATAGATTTATAGTTATTCTATATCTATCCTCTTAAATTGCAGAAATAGTTAAAAAAACTTAACAATTTAAAAACTTCTTTTTGGAATTATCATACATGCTATAATATATGCTATTATGCCCGGAAATCCTGCACTAAAAATAGATAATAATACCCATCCAAGTCGTACTAGAGTAGAATCTATTCCAAAGTACTCTGCAATTCCTCCACATACTCCAGATATTTTCTTATCTGTATTAGATAAAAATAATTGTTTCATTTATTCGCCCTCCTTTTTCTTATTAAAATGATTATACAATTCTTCTGCCGCTAATTTATTCATCCCTTTTACTTCTGATAATTCTTCTATAGATGCCTTCTTTATTTTTTCTATACTTTGAAAATGTTTTAGTAGTTCCACTTTTCTTTTTTCTCCTATGCCCTTTATATCATCTAGCTCAGATTTAAACATCCTTTTAGTTCTTAATGATCTATGATAAGATATGGCAAATCTATGGGCTTCTTCTTGCACCCTATAAATTAATTTAAACCCTAGAGAATCTTCATTTAAACTTATCTCTTTATTATTATATATTATTCCTCTTGTCTTGTGAAAATCATCTTTTACTAGTCCACATACTGGAATGTCTAGGTTTAAGTTTTTTAATACTCTAATAGCCACATTTACCTGCCCCTTTCCACCGTCCATCATTATCAAATCTGGAAAATTTGAAAATCCCTTTACTTCTATTTTATTTTCATTCATTAGTCGTTTTTCTTCTAAACCTCTAGTAAATCGTCTAGTTAAGATTTCTTCCATACTTCCATAATCATCTGCACCAACTATAGTCCTAATTCTAAATCTTCTATAGTCTGATTTTTTTGATTCTCCTTTTTCAAATACTACCATGGAACCAACAGATTCTACTCCACTAATATTTGATATATCGAAGGCTTCAATTCTATTTAAATCGTTACTAATGCCTAAGGTACTTTTCAATTCTTCTAAGGCTTTTTGGTTTTCCATTGCTTTCTTTAAAAATCTATCACCATATTTATTCAGCATATCTAAGGCATTTTTTCTAACCATATCTATTAATCCAACTTTATCACCACGCTTTGGTATTAGTATATTTATTTTAGTTCCTTTCTTTTCTCCTAACCATTTAGATATAGCTTCCATATCTTGAATTTCTTCTTCTATTATAATTTCTCTTGGTATATAAGAAGCACCAATATAAAATTGTTTAATAAATGAACTAAGAATTTCTTTTCTGTCTTCTTCAAAGGTATCTTCCAATATAAAATGTTCTCTACCTACAATTTTTCCATTTCTAATAAAAAATATTTGTATACATACTTCTTTTATACCCCTAGCCATTCCTATTATATCTTGATCTACCAAATTAGTAGTGGATTCTATCTTTTGTTTTTCATGAAGTAAATTTAAAGAATTAATTTGGTCTCTATATTTTGCAGCTTCTTCAAAATCCAAGTTCTTCGATGCCTCTTTCATCTTATCCTCAATTATTCCAATTAATTTATCTTCTTTGCCATTTAAATACATGAGAACTTCATTTACCATTCCCATATATTGCTCTTCATTTACATTTTCACCTTGACATGGTCCTAAACATCTTCCCATATAAAAATTCAAACAAGGTCTAGTTTTTTTAGTATAGCTACTTAAATTACGATTGCAAGTTCTTAAAGGATATATATTTCTCAAAATTTCTATTACATCATTTACTGCATATACACTGGGATATGGTCCGAAATATCTTCCTCCGTCCTTTAATACCTGTCTGGTCTTCATTACTCTAGGATATTTTTCATTTAACGTTACTTTAATATAAGGATATTGCTTATCATCTCTAAGTAGAATATTATATTTAGGTTTATGCTTCTTTATTAAATTAGCCTCTAATATTAAAGCCTCTACTTCATTATCTACCATAATATATTCAAACTCAAATATATGCTTAACCATGGCATTTACCTTAGGTGGATTGTTTTTTCCTGATTGGAAATACTGTCTTACTCTTTTTCTAAGAGAAATAGCCTTTCCTACATAAATTATCTCTTCATTTTTATCCTTCATTATATAAACACCTGGCTTATCAGGTAGTTTTTTTAGTTCTTCTTCTATATCAAACATCAAATCACCTCATGCTTATGTCAATTTTAAATTTAAAATTGTTAATTAGAACCTATATTCTTATTATACCAAATTTATTTGTATTTAGATATTTAAAATGCGATACTAAAAGTAGTATCGCATTTTAAATCATATTAATTATTTACTGATTCTTTTACTATTTTCACTAGTTCCTTAACTCTATCTCCAATTAGCTGTAAATCTTCCTCTCTAGGAGCTCCTTTAAACTCAACTGGTTCTATAAAATCCCAATTCATACAGTATCTACTCATTATTTCATCTAGTTCTTTTTGAGCACCACCTGACCATCCATAGGAACCAAATCTAAAAGCTTTTCTCCCTTGAACTTTTTTCTTTCCTAGTTCCTCCAAAACTGCTGCCATTGGTGGAAACATTTTATATTCATAAGTTGGCATAGCAAGAATTATTCCCGTTGAATTCCAAGCTGATGCTAGTACTGTTCCCCAAGAATCCTGTGGTACTTGATGTAATTTGACTTTTATACTTTCCTTTTCTAACAATTCAACTACATAGTTTACTGCCTTTTCTGTCATACCGTACATAGAACCCCAAATAATAGTAATTTCTTCATTTGCAGGTCCTTTTTGATAAGAAACATATCTAATATAATCTTCAATAATCTTACTTGGATTTTTTCTCCATACTATTCCATGACCTGGTGCTATGATTTTTATAGGCAATGGTGCACATTTTTCAATGGCTTTTTTTGTTGGCATAGAAAAAGCTCCAACTATATTTGAATAATATCTAACAGCTTCTCTTTCATAAAACTCTATTTCTTCTTGTTTTAATAAATCATCATAATTTGAATCTGTAACTTTTCCAAAAGAACCAAAAGCATCACAAGAAAATAAAGTCCCTGTTAATGTGTCAAAAGTCACTATGGTATCTGGCCAATGAACATTTGGTATTTCTGCAAATTTTAAAACATGACCTTTACCTAAATCTAAAGTATCATTATCCTTCACAATTGTAATATTTTCTTTATGATTATAGAAGGCATCTAATAACTCTGCAGATTTTTGACTACAAACTATTTTAAAATCATTATTTATCTTTTTAAAATCTTCTATCCATCCTGAATGATCAGGTTCCATATGATTTATTATAAGATACTCTATGGATTTTGGGTCTATCTCTAGTTTACCTAGAAGTTTAAATAGAGACTCTGGTACTCCATCCCAACCACATACTCCATCTACTATTGCTGTTTTCTCCCCTTTTATTATATAAGAATTTACAGAAACCCCATTAGGTATTTCCCATAATCCTTCAAATAGTATATTTTCTACATTTACTGAAAGCTGATAAATATCTTCAGTAACCTTTGTTACATTCATTTACATCCCCCTTACATTATTACCTTTATTGTCTTAATCTTCATACCTTGATATATATTAAACTATTTCTTATTTACCCATATATTGGATATAAAAACAAATCAGAATATTACAATATAAAACTGCTAATTATATTGTTTAGCAGTTTTATATATTTATTAGCCTCTATATACTTCTAGTTTCATTTTTTAGCCATTCTCTTTCTTCGTGGCTTAAATAGGATTCAAGTTTATTATATACATCTTTATGATATTCATTTAACCATAGTCTTTCTTTTTCAGATAATAACTCCACATCTACACCTTCTAAATCTATTGGCACAAAAGATAATGTTTCAAATTTCATAAATTGACCTGAATCTGTTTTTATATCCTCATCTACTACTACAATATTTTCTATTCTTATTCCATGACTTCCAGCTTTATATACTCCTGGTTCTATACTTACTACCATTCCTTTTTCAAGAACTACAGTATTTACAATTGGTGCAATTCTATGAGGACCTTCATGGACATTTAATAAAAACCCTATGCCATGGCCAGTACCACATTTATAATCTATACCTTCTTGCCATAATGGGTATCTTGCCAATACATCAAGGCTATGTCCTGTAGCACCATAAAGGAATCTTGCATTTCCTAAGTTTATATGGCCTTTTAAAGTTAATGTAAAATCTCTTTTTTCTTCTTCAGTTATAGGTCCCATTACTACAGTTCTAGTTATATCAGTAGTTCCATCAAAGTATTGTCCACCTGAATCCACTAGATATAATCCTTCTCTTTTTATTTCAGCATTTGAATTTTCATTGGCTGAATAGTGCATCATAGCTGCATTTGCCTTGTAAGCAGATATAGTACCAAAGCTTGGTTCAATAAATCCTTCCTGCTCTTTTCTAAATTCTAATAACTTTTCCTGTGCTGATACTTCAGTAACTTGAATATTTCCTACATTTTTATCTAACCAATATAAGAATTTAACTAAAGCTACTCCGTCTTTAATATAAGCATTTTTTTGATTTTGAATTTCAGTAGGGTTTTTTCTACCTTTTAAATTTGTTGTAATGTCTGTGCCTTCTACTATATTACATTCCGATGGTATAGCCTTATATAACCATCTGTTTATTCTATTTTTATCAATATAAATATTTGTCTTTTTATCTATTTTACTTATATAATCAATAACCTCATTATATTCAGCAATCTCTACTCCGTTTTCTTTTAGAAAAGCTTCAACTTCACTGCTTATCTTTCTTTTATCTGTAAATAAATAAGATTTATCCGTGGAAATTAGTGCATAGGATATGACTACAGGATTATTTGATACATCTCTTCCTCTAATGTTATATAGCCAAGCTATGTCATCTAAACTTCCTATAAGAAAATAATCTGCACCTTGTTTCTTCATTTCGGCTCTTACTTCTTCAATTTTTTCTTTCCCAGTTTTACCTGTATATTTTAATTCATGTATAAAAGCTTCTTCCGTAGGTAAACTTGGTCTATCAGTCCAAATTTCTCCTACTAAATCATATTCATCAATAAATTTAATATTTTTTCCTTTAAATTCTTTTTCTAAATTTTCAACTGCAAATTGTGAATATACTTTACCATCAAACCCTATGGTATCTCCATTATTTAAGTTATCCCTTAACCATTCTGTATAAGTTGGGAATCCTGGTATTGCAATTTTAAACAACTTATACTCTGAACCTTTTAATTCTTTCTCTGCCTGAACAAAGTATCTACCATCAGTCCATAGAATTGCTTCCTTTTGTGTAATCACCACAATACCAGCTGAACCTGTAAATCCTGATATCCATACTCTTCCTTTATAATAGTCTGCTACATATTCAGATTGATGTGGATCTCCTGTGTTCACAATATATGCAGAAATACCTTTATCTTTCATTAGTTCTCTTAGTTTCTTTACTCTTTCATTAATTACCATCTTTTACCCCCCTAGTCTTTTCTAATTTTATTATTAAAATGGCTACTATAACTGCAGATATACCAGCCACTAATTTACTTACTATGTAGGCATTAACATTTTCTGGAGAAACTGATGAAATATATCCTAATTGTCCCCCAAAAACATAGGAAGCCGATACAGCAAAGGCTGCATTTATTATCTTTCCTTTTTCATTCATTTTATCATAAATTCCTAACATTGGAATGCTATGAGCTAAAGAGCTGAATATTCCAAGTATAGAATATTCATCGAGTTCAAGTTTACTTCCTAGTTTAGTTAAATATCTTTGTAATGCTCTAGATATAAAATGAAACATTGGATAGGCACCTGATAATATAATTCCTATTTTTACTACTAATATTGCCCCTTCCTCTAAAGGGATTAAACCATTTATTATTTCAACTTCAAACATAAAGTTTAAAATAGACACAATTAAGCCAAAGGTACTAATGGCTATAATGACTTTACCTATTACATTAAATATTCTAACTATGGTATTGGGTATTTTAAATATCCCAATAATTATCAAAGCCGAAAATATTATAACTGGAATCAAATTAAATACAATGTAAATAAATTCTATTCCCATCATGATTCCAGCAACGACCATTCCAATGGGTATAGTCATAATACCTGCTAATACACCCTTAGCAAAGTAGTTAAAATCCTCTTTAGGTATTAGTTCCACTGAAATAGGTATGGTAAAAGATATAACAGTTCCAAGCATAGAAGAAAGCATAAGTCCATTAAATTCTCCTATTGATTTATTTAATGCTATTTCAACACTTGTGTTGTAACCTCCCAGGTCTGGAGCCAGTAAACTTCCTATAAATACAGAAGGATCTGTATTTAAAACATTTGCTATTGGATTAAGTATTGGAACAAGGGCCTTAGCAATAATTGGAGATAAACTATAAATACCTATTATAGATACTGCTAATCCACCTAAGGATTTAAAGCCTTCATCAAACTTTTCTCCTAACCCAAATCTATTATTTAATATTTTATCTATTCCAGCAATAGCGGAAAAGATAACCATTATATAAATCATCTTTCACCTCATATTTCAAATTATAATGATTTTATTATACTATATTTATATAACTAATAAAAGAAAAAAGGCAGATTATCTGCCTTTTTATCTATAATAGATATTATTTTAAGTTATTTATTTCTCTTACATAATGACATGAAACAAAATGTCCTGGTAATACTTCTTCTATTACTGGATTGTCATGGTGACAATTTTCTTTAGCATAGACACATCTTTGTGCAAATCTACATCCTGGTTTTGGATTAATTGGAGAAGTAAGCTCACCTTTTAGTAAAACTCTTTCTCTTTTATGTTTTAAACTTGGCACTGGAATTGCTGAAAGTAAAGCTTTTGTATAAGGATGTAATGGATTTTTAAATAAATCCTTTGCATCTGATTTTTCAACTAATTGACCAAGATACATTACAAGTATATCATTTGATATATGTTTAACAACTGATAAATCATGAGTGATAAACATGTAAGTTAAATTTAATTCTTTTTGTAAGTCCTGCATTAAGTTAAGAACCTGTGCTTGAATTGATACGTCAAGTGCTGATACTGGCTCATCACAAACAATAAAGCTTGGATTAAGTGCCAATGCACGAGCTATACCTATTCTTTGTCTTCTACCGCCATCTAATTCGTGAGGGTAAGTATTAGCAAGTCTTTCTGCTAAACCTACAGTATCCATTAGTGATGATACTTTTTTCTCGATTTCTTTTTTATCTTTTATGGTTTTGTGAATTATTATAGGTTCTCTTATTATTTCACTAACTGTCATTCTAGGATTTAGAGAAGAAAATGGGTCCTGAAATATAATCTGCATTTCATTTCTCAATTCTCTAAACTTATCTTTATTGATTTTAGTAATATCTTCACCTTCATAAATTATTTGTCCATCTGTAGACTCTAGCAAATGAAGTATTACTCTACCTAAAGTTGACTTTCCACACCCTGATTCTCCTACAACACCTAATGTTTCACCTTTATCAATATTAAAAGTAACACCATCAACTGCATGAAGTAGTCCTTTAGGGGTATTGAAATACTTCTTTAGATCTTTGACTTGTAAAATTGGTTCCATCTATATTTCCCCCTTTGGTTTTACTTGTCCAGTATATATATGACATTTTACCTTGTGTTCTGGTGCTATTTCTGTATCTTCTGGATGATTTTCCTTACAATATTCTGTAGCGTGAGGACATCTTGGATGGAATTTACATCCTGAAGGTAGATTTGTTGGGTCTGGCATAAGGCCTTTTATTGGCTTTAATCTATCTACTTCTTCATCTAAGTTTGGAATTGAACCAAATAGTCCTCTAGTATATGGATGGCTTGGGTTTTCAAATAAGTCTTCAATTTTTGAATACTCTACTATTTCACCAGCATACATTATAGCAACTTTATCGCAAACTTCTGCCACTACACCTAAATCATGAGTGATTAAAAGCATAGCTGTGTTAAATTCGTTTTTCAAGTTATTCATTAATTCAAGAACCTGAGCCTGAATAGTAACATCAAGAGCTGTTGTAGGTTCATCTGCTATTAATAGTCCAGGGTTACATGCTAAAGCTATGGCAATAACTACCCTTTGCTTCATTCCACCTGAGAATTGATGTGGATAATCAACTGCTCTAGCTCCTGGAATTCCAACTAATTCTAGCATTTTCTTTGCCTTTTCAAATGCTTCTTTATTAGATAGTTTCTCATGTATTTCAATAACCTCAGATATTTGCTCTCCTACTGTCATAACAGGGTTTAAAGCCGTCATAGGGTCTTGGAATATCATGGAAACCTTATTTCCTCTTATCATTCTCATTTCATCTTCTGGCAACTCTAATATGCTTTGTCCTTCTAAGAATATTTCTCCATCAATAATCTTTCCTGGAGGATTCGGAACTAATCTTAGAATTCCCAGAGCAGTAGTAGTTTTTCCTGCACCTGTTTCACCAACAAGACCTAATGTCTCACCTTTATTTATTTCCATATTTACACCATTCACTGCCTTAACTGTACCTTCTTCTGTAACATAGTGGATGTGTAAATTTTTAATATTTAAGAATTCATTACTCATTTAAAAGTTCCTCCTCTCTTATTGTTTTAATCTAGGATCTAGAGCATCTCTTAAACCGTCACCAAGTAAATTTAGTGATAGTATTGTAAGCATAATCGCTATACCCGGGAATGTAGTTACGTGCCATGATTGTCTAATAAAATCTTTACCAGATGAAAGCATTGCTCCCCATTCTGGAGCTGGTTTTTGAATACCTAAACCGATAAAGCTAAGACCTGCTGTTGATAGTATAGCACTTGCAACTCCTAATGTACCTTGTACAATTATAGGGGCTAATGAGTTTGGTATTATATGTTTTAATATAATTCTAGTATCTTTAGCTCCAATTGCTCTAGCAGCTTCTATATATTCTTGATCCTTAATGGAAAGTACAGAAGCTCTTACAATACGTGCATAACTAGGTATGGATGATATACCTACTGCAATCATTAGATTTAGCATACTTGTACCAAGGGCGGATACTATGGCAATTGCAAGTAGTATACTTGGAATTGCTAAGAATATATCCATGGCTCTCATTATGATATTATCAAATTTACCACCATAGAATCCTGCTATAGCTCCTAAAGTACCACCAATTATTATGGCAATACCTACAGCTATGATACCTACCTGTAAAGAAACTCTAGCACCGTGAATTATTCTAGCAAATATATCTCTACCTAATTCATCAGTACCTAGAATATGGTCTTTACTTGGTCCTTGAAGCCTAATTGAAGTATTCATCTTTATAGCTACTTCATCATAATCTGCAATTACATCAGCGAATAAAGCTAATAATATAAAAATAGAAATTATAGTTAAACCTAACATGGCCATTTTATTTCTTCTAAGTCTTCTCCAAACTTCTGACCATTGTCCTTTTTTCTTTTTACTTGTATTTTTTTGTACAGCTTTGTCAGACATTATTCTACCTCCTTACCTTGAGTATTGATTATCTATATTGTGATTTTATTCTTGGATCTATAAATGCATATAGTAAGTCAACCAAAAGGTTAACAAAGCTAAATGTTACAGATATAAATACAACTGATGCTAAAACCATTGGACTATCTTTTTGTCTAATAGCATCTACCATAAGTCTTCCAACTCCTGGCCATGAGAATACTGACTCAGTAAGTACCGCACCACCAAGAAGACCTCCGAATTGTAGTCCAACAACTGTAACTACTGGTATAAGTGCATTCTTTAGGGCATGTTTATTTACTACTTTCTTTTCAGCAACTCCCTTTGATCTAGCAGTTCTTATATAATCTTGTCTTATTACTTCAAGCATTGAGGATCTAGTCATACGAGTTATAATTGCGGCTGAACCAACACCTAGTGAAAACGCTGGTAAAATTAAGTGTTTAATTGTTTCAGAACCACTTGATGGCAGAAGTCTTAAATTAACAGAAAATACTAAAATAAGCATTAGTCCCAACCAGAACACTGGCATGGAAACTCCTATTAAAGCACCGATCATAGATATACTGTCTAAGGCTGAATACTGCTTTGTTGCAGAAATAATACCTACAGGAATACCTATTGCAATTGCTATCAACATAGCCGCTGCCGTAAGCTTTAAAGTGGCAGGGAATCTAGCAAAAACCTCATCAAAAACTGGTCTATTAGTTGAATATGACCTTCCAAAGTCTCCTGTTAAGGCCTTAGTTATAAATCTAACATATTGCACAATAAATGGGTCATTTAATCCCATTTCTTCTCTTAAAGCTTCGACCTGTGCAGGTTGCGCACTTTCACCAAGTATAAGTTTCGCTGGGTCTCCTGGTGTAAAGTACATAATTGTGAAAACTAAAAATGTAACTCCTAATATTACTGGAATTAACAGCAATAATCTACGTAATATATATTTATGCACTTCTTTCCCTCCTTATCTAATAGACATTGTCAATGTTATTTATTACCATATATAGATTGGGAAGCGAGACATAAGTCCCGCTTCCCAATATCCAACTAACAATATTATTGTTCTATAGTTACATTGTATAGTGAGTGATGTCCAGCAGGATGTAATTGGAAGCCTTTTATAGCTTTGTTTTCACCAACATTTTGAGTTGAGAAATATAGGAATAATTGTGGAGCATCAGCTACTATTATTTCCTGTGCTTCCTTATAAGCAGCTAATCTCTTATCTGTGTCTACCTCAGTTTTACCAATGTCTAATAATTTATCTACTTCTGGATTTGTATAGAAGAATCTGTTACCAGCATCTCCATGTTGTGAACTGTGATATAGAGCATAAAGACCATAGTCTGCGTCTCCAGTTACTGTAGTCCAACCAAGGATAAACATATCATGTTCTCCTGCTGATGTTCTATCTAGGAAAGCACCCCATTCAACAACTTCTATACTAGCATCAATACCTATTTCTTTAAGTTGAGCTTGAACGATTTCTGCTATTCTAACTCTTACTGGGCTGTCATTTGTCCAAATGGAAGTCTTGAATCCATTTTCAAATCCAGCTTCTTTCATTAATTCTTTAGCTTTTTCAACATCATAAGAATAACCTTGGATTTCTTCATTAGAACCAAATATTAATTCCATTAAAGGTGATTTAGCAACTTCTCCTGCACCTTCTAAAACTACGTCTATGATTTCTTCTACTTTAACAGCATAGTTAATAGCTTGTCTAACTTTTACGTTATCAAATGGAGCTTTTTGAGTATTGAATCCTAAATATTGACTTGATAATGACGGTCCTTCTATTAACTCTAGTCCTGCATTATCAGCAACTAGGTTTTTATCAATAGGCTCAACATCATAAGCTATATCAATTTCTCCAGTTTCAAGTCCTACAGTTCTATTACTTCCTTCTGGAACATTTCTAAATATAACTGTTTTTACAGCTGCTGCACCTTGGAAATAATCTTCAGATGCCTTAAGAGTTATTCTGTCTCCTGATTGCCAAGTATCAAATGCAAATGGACCTGTTCCTACTGGTTGTTGTCCATAATCTTCGCCTGAATCTGTAACTGCTTTCTCATTTAATATTGAGGAAGCTGTATGAGTAAGGTGTGATAATAACGGAGCAAATGGCTCAGAAGTTATTATTTGTACTGTATAATCATCTACAACTTTAATTTCCGTAACCGGTCCAAGAATGTGTGATACAGATGGTGAAGCTAACATTCTATCATAAGTAAACTTAACATCTGATGCTTTAAATTCTTCACCATTATGGAATTTAACACCTGAAGCAAGTTTAAATTCCCATGTTAATTCATCAATACTTTCCCAACTTTCAGCTAAAGCTGGAACTATTTCCATGTCTACAGTTGAAGCTACTAAAGTGTTATAAATTTGCTTCATAACTCTTGATGATGGTTGGTCGTTAGTAGCATGAGGGTCTAATGACTTAGCATCTGCACCTTGTGCAACAACTAAAGTATCAGCCGGGTTCTTTCTAGTAATTCCTTTACTTCCACCACATGCAGATAAAACAAGTGATAAAGTTAGGATAGTAATTACTAGTGATAGAATTTTTTTGTTCTTAAACATTGAATCACTCCTTTTGATTTTTCTCCTAGATTAGTAGCATTATAACATTAAGGAACATATACTCATTATAATCTTCCAATAATTTCATATATGTTCCTCAATAATACTTTAATCCAGACTAATTGATTTTATTCTATATTTTCCAACATAATAAATTATACTATATTCTTATAGTTTTGACAACTGAAAAAATTATTATATGAAATATTAATCTATAATAATATCTGAACTATAGATATTTTCTATCTATTATATATTTCTAAGTTTTCTTAACATGATTTTTGTTTTACTGAAACCAATAATCTCCTTGTATATCCCACTGTATCTAGATTAACACTTATACTGTCAATTCCTTCTTCCACAAAAATGCTGGATATTGACTAGGCCCTTGACTACAAATCGAAATAGTTTTTCCATATTTATGTACAGTTTTTATAAAAATCAAAATAGCACTTTTACAGCTTAATTTCTTTCGTCAAAATATTCCATGTTATTGAGTATTCCTGAATCTCTATCTGCTCACATTACAAGTTGAGTGGGTCATTACTTCCTATACTAGACCCATCTATCATTTGAATTCCTTCTGCCTAAAGGTAATTTTGGGTATCTTCCTATATTAAATTCAAATAATTATATCATATAATTATTTGAATTTAATATTATCCAATAAAAAAAATCCCGTTTTACGGGATTTTTCATTTAGGTATTAATTAGAAGCAAAAACCTTCTCCACAGAATAATACAACTAATAACAAGAAGAAGAATAGTAACGAATCATCTGTTCTATCATTCCAACATCCTGAGTTTGTAAATAATACAACTAGTAATAGGAAGAAGAATAACAATGAACTATCAATATCATCACAACCTCCAAATATACCTCTGTTTTCTCTTCTTACTCCTAAATCTTCAGTCATTATAATAACCTCCTTATATTTATTCCTCACTTTATATTATGAAATTGATATATAAGTGGTTACTATAATTTAAAAACTTTACTCTCCTGAAATAGATATGCTATTTATTTTTATAGAAGGTGAACCAAAATAGCCTAAAGATGGAAGGCCAAATTCTAAGTCATCTCCTATGGCATCAATATCGTTTAATACTTCGAAAAAATTTCCTGCTATTGTTATTTGATTAATTGGTCTTTGGATTTTACCATCTACTATTTCATATCCACTTGCTGATAAAGAAAAGTCTCCTGATATTGGATTCAATCCTGAATGTAATCCAGCTACATCTGTTATATATACTCCATTGTCTATACTACCAATTAATTCTTCAAATGTATTATTTCCTTTTTCTATATAGAAGTTTGTGGGTGATATGGATAAGGATGATTTATATGAACCTCTAGTCCCATTACTAGTGGAACTCACATTATCTTTCTTAGCAGTTTTCCAATTATACAAATAAGTAGTTAAAACTCCCTTATCTACAATCTTCTTATAAGTAGTTTTTGTTCCTTCGTCATCAAAGCAACGGGACATAAAGCCATCTTTTAAATAAGGATCATCTACTATGGTCAATAAAGGAGATGCAATTTTAGTTTCCACTTTATCCTTTAATAAAGACATTCCTTTCTGTACATGATCGCTTGAAAAAATAGAAGCAAATGAAGATAATAAATCTGCAAATATTGTATTTTTTATTACTAATGGATAATTATTTGATTTAATAGGCTTTGCACCTAAACTAGAAATCGCCTCATGGACAGCTTCCTTGGCAATAGTTTTATAATCTACTTGGCTTATATCCTTAATCAATCTAAATCCCATACCTGTCTTAATATCTTCTCCATCCTTTGCTATTACTGCAACATAAATTGCTGCACCATTTAGTGTGTCTGATAAATCAATACCCTTTGTATTTACAATATATCTAGATTTATCAAACTCCTTATATACACATTCTTGAATTGAAGTAACTCTTTTATCAAGAGACAAAGCCTCTATTTCCAATTTTTTTACTAAATCTATTTTCTCTTCTATGGAAGCAGTAGATAGTCCTTCACTATGAAATTTAATCTCTTTATAGTCATCTGAACCTACAAATATTTTTTCTTCGTCTTCACTATCGATGTATTTAGCATTTTCACAAGCTTCATTAATAAGCATATCAATGGAGGACTCATCTATCTTTTCCGTATATGAATATCCCATTTTTCCATTATTCGTTCCCCTTAGAGATAATCCTCCAGATTCGGATATACTATATTTATCTATTTCACCATTAAATACTTTAATTTCAATTTCTTTGGAGTTTTCTATATATACCTCTAAATCTTCCATTTTTTCTTTTCCCTTATGAAATATCTTATTAATTAGTTCTCTATAAGCCATATTATTCATCCCCCTTTCTTCCACCAACTGTTAGAGATTTTACCCTAAGAGGAGGCTGCCCTAGTCCTGCAGGTACCGTTCCACTATCTGCACCGCACATTCCCTGACCTAAAGATAAGTCATTTCCTACCATATCAATCAGCTCTAAGACTTTAAGCCCATTACCTATTAGTGTAGCACCTCTTACAGGTTTTAATATCTTTCCGTTTTTAATTAAGTATCCTTCCATAACTGCAAAGTTAAAGTCACCAGTAGCAGGATTTACAGAGCCACCACCTAATTTTTTAGCATATAATCCATTTTCCGTACTGGATATTATTTCATCAAAATTAGATTCACCATTGGCTATATAGGTATTATTCATTCTAGATGTAGGAGCAAATTTATAGGATTGTCTTCTGCCTGAACCAGTAGATTCCATATTCATTCTTCTCCCATTTAATTTATCAATTAAATATGATTTTAAGACACCATTTTCTATAAGTAGATTTCTTTTCGTAGGAGTCCCCTCATCGTCTATATTTGTAGTTCCCCACTCATTAGGTATTGTTCCGTCATCTATGGCAGTTAGTAAAGGCGAAGCTACTAATTCTCCTAATTTATCTGTAAATACTGACGTACCTTTTGATATAAAAGCCGCTTCTAAAGAGTGTCCACAAGCTTCATGGAATAATACTCCACCAAATTCATTATCCATAATTACAGGCATAACTCCTGATGGACAATGCTCTGCATACGCCATGGTTTTAGCAATTCTTGAGGCTTCTTTTCCTACTTCTTCTACATTAATCTTATTAAATAATTCAAAACCCATAGATGCACCTGGTCCATAAAATCCTTGTTGCATCTCTCCATCTTTAGATGCTACTGATCCAACTGTAAATCTTGTCCTAACTCTTTTATCTTCACCCATTAATCCTTCTGTATTAGCTATAAGTACGTTTTGTTCCTCATCAAGATAGTTTACTGCAACTTGTGATATAACTGAATCATAGTTTTTAGCAGCCTCATAACCTTTTTTCATTAAATCTACTTTTTCCTTTTTCTCAATAGATGATGGCATTATTTTTATTGGATTATAATTAGTTACATTTGATTTCATAAAATTTAGCTTTAAATCAATAGATGCTCCTTGTAATGCTGATGCCGCTTCTTTTGCAACTTTTATTAAATTTTCCTCTGTTGAATCATTTGTAAAAGCATAGATACAGTTTAATTTATCAATAATTCTAATGCCTACTCCATAGTCTCTACCTGAAATATTATTTTCAATAAGTCCACCAACTAATTTGATACTAGAGCTATATTTATCTTCAACAAATATTTCCGCAAAATCTCCACCTTTACCTAAAGCTGCACAAAGTACATTTTCTATAATTTTTTTATCTAGCAAAGAAACTCCCCCTTTTTTTGAATATTTAATTAACATTATATAATATTAATTGTATATTTGGAATATTATTCTAATTAAAATAAAAAAACAGCAGATAATCTGCTGTTTTTTAGAAAAAGTCACCTAAGAAAAGTAATAATATAAGTATCCATATTATGTTATCTCCCCCAAAGAGACCTCCGAAACCACCACATTGATTGTGATCATGACCACATTCACAATCATCATTGCCTAGTAATAGAAATATTAAGATAATAATTAATAACATATTATTATTATCGCCACCAAACAGATTATTTAACATATGAAAACCTCCCTATTTTAGATTAATATATATTATTCTTATAGGTGGGTTTTGGTTACATTTGTTATACTAACCCTTTTTCTCTTCTAAGTTCAGCAATGGATTTGGTAGATATGTTTTCTTTCGGAATTTTTAATACATCTATCATAGTTTGAAGTTCATCTTCATCATTAACTTCAATTTCCATATAGGGTTCAGGATAAGTTAAATCATCCCATTTATCCAAATCAAATCTTACATTATTTAAGGAATATGAAGTTCTTTCTTTAAATCCTTCTTGATAAACATAGTATCCTAAAGACTTAAATATTTCTAAAAGAGCTTTTTTGTCGGTTATATCTGTATTGATTTCAATACTTTCTCTAATACCTTCCCTATTAATGTTTTTCTTCATAGTTAATGTTAACTTAATGTTATTAGTTAATAAAGATTTAGTCTCTCTTATTCTCAAGTAGCTGTCTAGACTATTTTGAATAAAATCTTCCTTAGAATCAATTAATGTATTTACTTGAACCTCTTTATCTATTAATGTAGCACCTAATGCCTTTAACTTTGTTTCCATCTCATTTATATCTATATTTAATATTTTTACTTCAAGTTCTTTCATATTAACCCTTTCCATTAACCTTTATATGCTTTTTCATCTACTATAATAGTTACATCAGGGTGAAGTAATAGAAATGATGCTGGTAATTTAGTAGTTACTCTATTGCTGTTTAGCAATTCTTTTATAATAGGGGCTTTCTTTTCTCCACTGGCTAAAAGCACTATCTTCTTTGCTTTTAATATAGTTCCAATTCCCATGGTTATTGCTGTCTTAGGTACTTCTTCCATTGAATCAAAAAATCTAGAATTAACTTCAATAGTGCTTTCAGTTAATTTAACAATATTTGTTCCTACAGATAAAGCTTCTTCTGGTTCATTAAAGGCTATATGTCCATTTTCTCCTATTCCTAATACCTGAATATCTACTCCACCTGCTTCAGCTATGAATTCATCATACTTCTTACAATATTCCTCTATATTTTCTGCCTTTCCATTGGGTACATGAGTGTTTTTCTTGTCTATATTAATATGATTAAAAAGCTCAGTATCCATAAAATAGCCATAACTATTTGGATTATCTTTAGATAAACCTATATATTCATCTAAGTTGAAAGTTTTAACCTTTGAAAAGTCTAGTCCTTCTTCTTTGTGAGCCTTTATTAATTCTTTATACATTCCAATAGGCGTACTTCCAGTAGCCAAACCTAAAACTATATCTGGTTTTTTTGATATTTCTTCTTTAAATATTTCACCAGCTTTCTTGCTCACAGCTTCATAATCTTTTTCTACTAATATTTTCATCTTTTTCACTCCTCTAATATTTTTTTTGGCATGAAATCAATATAATCACATGATACACAGTGAAATTGAATTTCATCTATATTACCCTCAACAACATATTTATGTCCTTCAGAATGCAAGTGTCCATATATACATATATCCACATCATAGTCTCTCATAATATTTACAAATTCATTTGTACTAAGATTTGGATTAAAGGGCGGATAATGAAGTACAACTATGATCTTTTCCATCTTATTTTGTAATGAATCCAATGATAATTTCAATCTATTTAGTTCTCTATTAAAGATTCGTTGATTTTTTTCATCAGACTCATTTGTGTCTATTGAAGACCAACCTCTAGTTCCTACTATTCCTACACTCCCATGTATAAAACTATTATTTTGAATAAATTCAATAGTTTTAAATTGAAAATCATTAAGTTTTTTCAAACTACTCCACCAATAGTCATGATTTCCTTTTATGATTATTTTTCTTCCAGGAAGACTTTCTATTTTCATTAAATCCTCATAGGCTTCTTCCAGTTTTAATGCCCACGATATATCTCCTGCCAGCAGAACCAAATCATTTTCTCCTACAACCTTTTTCCAATTGTTTATAATTTCTTCTTCATGGTTTAACCAATTATCTCCAAATATATCCATGGGTTTTTTACCAGTATTATCAAAATGTAAATCTCCAATAGCAAATATCAAAATACCACCTCTTAATGTTGTTGATGAACATAAGCTAGACCTTAGTGTTTTCAATATCCTTTAAGTTAAAGTATTACTTTAACTTAAATTAATTAAGTTAAAATCTACTCCTACTTCATCTAATATTATATTCTCACGATTCTGACATGTAAATAAAATTATTTGTCTTTCATGGCTGATTTCATATAAAAACTTCATAATATTTTTTAATCTTTTATTATCATATTGAACAAAACAATCATCTAAAATCAAAGGATAATTGTCACCAATCATAGAATTAACTATACCAAATCTAAGGGAAAAATATAATTGATCTATTGTACCACCGCTTAAACTATCTATTCCTATTATTTCCCTGGTAATAGGGTTTTCAATGCTAATATTTAGATCTTCACTTACTTTGACCTTATTATATTTTCCGCCTGTAATCCTTTCAACAATTGTACTAATTCCTTTATTTATACTAGGTGCAAATTCATAATGAATATTTGTTGATAATTCTTCTATAGTGTTAATTGCCAATTCTAAGGATTTAATTTTAAATTCCATTTTGTCCTTATATTTTTCTCTTTTTTCTAATTCTTCTTCAATTTCAACAAGCTTATCCATATTTTTTCCAAGTATTTTTAAATTCTCTTCTATTCCTTTTAGAGCTATTTTAAAATCTGAAATACTTTCGCCAGTTCTTTCAATTTCATATCTTAATTGATTTTTATCTACTTTTAATAGCTCCCTATCTAATGCTAAAGTGATTCCTTTAAGTTGACTTTTGAAATCTTCTATGGAATTTTCCCCCATTAGCTTAAATAAAAGCTCTTTTTTAGTTTCTAATTCATTTATATATTTTTCATATAAAGCCTTTTTGTCTAATCCTTCTCTGAACGCTTCTACATTATCAACATTATTTTTATATAAAATTTCCTTAAGTTTATTGGTATCATTCTCTTTCTTAAGTTTTTCTCCGTTGATCTTTTTCATCAAGAAATCCTTTTTATTATTAAGTTCTTTATATAATTCTGCTATTTCCTTATTTCTATAACTTTCCATTTGAATTTCTTGAAGTAATTTTTTAAACTCCATTTTATTTTCAATTTTATATTTTTCTAGTAATTTTCTTTGTAGAATTTTTATTTCTTCTATTCTATTTTGTTTTTCTTTTTCTCTTATATAATATTTATCTATCTGAGATTTTAATATTTCCATGGCTGATGTTATTTTTTTAGATTTATTAGATAGATATACAAATAAAATAATTAAAGGAATATCAATGATACAAAGAAAATATTGCTTAAACATAATTCCGACAAATAGAAAAACCAATAAAAGTACACCTATGCCAATTTTATTCAATTTATTCTTATATAATTTATCTTTATAATCAATATAATCTCTTTTTAAAAATTCAATTTGATTGTTCTCTTGATTATATAGAATCTTATTCTTTTCTTCTTCTATTTCTTCAAAGACATTATAATCATTATTCATTTCAATTATTTCATTATCATTATTTTCATTCTTTTCTCTATGATTATCTTTTATTTTCTTTTCTATTTCATCTATTTCTTCTCTATTATCAAAGATATTACTCTCTAAAAATTCGATAGAATTATTTAAGTTGATGATTTCATTATATTCATCTATAGAAAAGTTTACATAAGTTTTTAAAGTCTCTATTTTCTTTTCTATATTTTTTATTTCGTCTGATAATATTTCTACTTCTTCAACTATTTTTGCCTTTTCTAATACTTCTATCTTATTTAGTTTTTCCTTTAAGCTTGAAAGTTTTTCCATATCCATACCAAGCATATTTTTTACTCTAGTCTCTTCTTCTATGTAGGATTCATAGTTATCTTTCTCTAGTATTATATCTTTTCTTCTTTTCTGAAGTTCTTCTATATGTTTAAGATTTAAAGCATAGGGTTTAGTATAAGCTTTATCAGTACCAATTTCTGCAATTTGTTCCTTTAATTCGTCTATTACCTTATCTACATATATATTATCATCTAAAGCTGTAGTAATATTTATCAATTTCTCTGTAACTTCTTTAGCAAGTTTTTCATCTGTTTTAACGCCTAATTGTTTAATAAATATGGTGTTAGAGAAAACTCTAGTATTAAATCCAAAAAAATGAATTCCCGGTTGTAAAACTCTGCCTTTTCCTACATCAATATTCTTTGTAATATCTTTACCAGTGACCTCATCTATAACTTTAGTTTTTTCTTGTCCTTTAGTAAAATTCCTCTCTATTCTATAGGATTTTCCATTATGTTCAAACCTTATGATTCCTGCATATTTATTACCATTCCAAGGATTATATTTCTCATGTTCTTCTAAATACAATGTGGATTTAACATTAGGTCTTAGAAATCCATAGAACATCCCATCAATAAAACTATGTAAAGTTGATTTTCCAACTTCATTTTCTCCATATATAATATTTATACCTTTATTAAAAGTAAAGCTTTCATTTTGAAATTTCCCAAATCCTAGTAAATTCAGTTCTTTAAGAAGCATTTTATCACCTCCCCTTTAAAAGCACCTCTAGTCCAGTGTATAATGCGTCTTTTACTACTGGATCATCTAAACCTTTATCTTTCATGGTGTTTATAAACTTCCCAATTATATTATATTTGTTTTCTTCTTCCAACTCATCTAAGTTATAATCCCATATAGTATTATCTATTATCTCTAAATGGTAAAAATCATTATATAAATCTTTTTCTAAGTTTTTAATCTCCAAATCTTTTCGTAAAAAACCAGAAAGATTGATTCTAAAAAAATCCATACTTTTATTACCTATATCTAAATTTCTTATACTTTCTAATATATCTATATACCCCATATCTTCATTTATTGTTATATTGGTTTCCATAAACTTTCGTTTGCTAAATGGTGTTAATTTAATTTTTGTCTCTTTATTCTCTATTACCCCTTCTATTATACCTCTCTCACCTATTTCTCCAAAGTCTAAGGGTTCAGGACACCCACTATATGCAATGTTCTTTGAAATAATCTGTGGTTTATGTATATGACCAAGTGCTATATAGTCCATATTTAATCGATTCAATTCCCCTATTTTTAATGGCAAGTATGTAGAACCATGTCCTAAATCTCCATGTAATACAAGGATATTATTTTTAGTAGTATCTACTGTTATTTCAGAAAACAAATTGTTCTCTTTTATTTCTACAGTATCCCAGCTATACCCATATATTACAGTATTCAAATCTTTAAATTCCTTATTTTGAATTTTACTCCCATTAAAGATAGTTACATTTTCTGTCCATTCTATTTTATCATACAATGATTTTCTTCCTCTATAATCATGATTTCCAGCAGATATAATTATATTGATATTTTCTGCATTTCTAAAGGTATCTCTTATTCTAGTAATATCACTTATGGTAAAATAAGCTTCTTCAAATAAATCTCCTGCAATTAACAAAAAATCTACCTTATTATCTTTCCCATATTGTACTATTCGTTCAAAGGTAGTCCATAGTTCTCTCCTTCTTTCTGCTGCCTTTTCCTTTTCAAAAGATACATTTCTAAATTTTAAACCAAGATGTAAATCTCCAGTATGAATAAATCTAACCATAAATTCACCTCCAAGCCTTAGTACTAAAATTATATCATAGTTGTCTAGCCTATTTCCAATAAAAAGAAAACTAGCTAATATTAAACTGATTTAAGCTAGTCTATGTTTTAAACAACTATTTTTATAAATTTAATATCCACTCTTCTATTTCCTTTGAAAATCCAGAATTAAGCCCTTCTTTTTCAGCCTTATGGATATATGACTCTATACATATATTATAGTCATATTTAAATATCCAAGGCTTCAGTATTTCTATACCATAATATCTATATAAGAAACTTACCATATAATATCCTATGGAATAAATATCTATTTCTCCAAGTTGCAAATAATCTATATTTCCACCTTTCAGTTTCAATAATACACTATTTAATACTTGAAATTTTTCTTCTATATTCTTTATTTTCTCCTTAGTGACAGTTCCTATAGGGTCATCTTTTTCTAAAGTTGTTCCATGTTGTATCAATGATGCAATTCCTTCTTCTAAAATCTTTCCTAAAATCTCATATATATATTTTTTAGTATCTAAAAATAGAAAAATTCTAAATTTATTTTTAAATGGTGTAATTCTGCAATGGAATAATTCATGACTTAAGATTTTAATCAGTTCATCTGTTTTATTAAAATATTTTATATAGTTAATAAATATATTCTTTCCATATATTGAAAATCCCCCATCTATTCCTCCTATGTAAAGATAAATATTAGAATTTGTTTTTATGTTTTCAGGCACTATATTCTTAATCCTGTCTAAAGCCTGTTTGATAATTAAATATTGGTGTGTTTCTATATAGTTTAAGCTGTCCCTTATTATATTTATATTGTTTTTTATTATATAAAAATCATATTTATCTTTATAATCAGTTCTAGTTTTTAGCTTTATTATTTCTTTAATTATAATGTCTTCGCTTATTTTTCTATTAAAAATTTTTTCATGTTGAATAAAGCCTTGGACTTCCTTAGTCTTAGTGAATTTAACTAGTTTTTGATAATCTGTTTTATTTTCCTCTAATATATCTAATAGTATTTTTATACTTTCCATATGAATTTTCACAAAAAAAATCCTTTCTTAAAGCATTATAATAAATATATATGGCTTTAAAAAAGGAGTATTCTATATAATTAATAATTAATTGAATATATGTCTATTTGTCCCATAATTCTTTTTATATCACTTATTTCAGTGGTTTCTAAATTGGAATCCATATTGGATACTATACTAAAGGATTGTCCCAATTTCATAGTCATATCTAAATCATAGTTTCTATTTATACCAAGGGCAAATCCAGCTATCATACCACTATGATCAGTTCCTAATTCACATTCATAATTAGGAATTTCAACTCTATAGCCTTTGTCCTGTCCTAAGACTATACTGCCTTTTTCTTGTAAATCAATGATTACAAAACCTACTCCCCTATCAAGGATATATTGCCCTGATTTAATAATTTGATTTTCAAAATCTAAGGTTACATTCATTAGACCTTCTAATTCCCTCTTATTTAGTACTACCATATAAGGAGAAGCATCTATTCCGTACCTTGTTTTATCCTCTGTTCCATCTAAAATGAACTTTTTTCTTTTCTTATTGGCTAAAGTTATTAAATCAAAGTAAATATCTTTTGGTACACTTGGATGAAATGTTGATCCTAATCCACATATAATATCCATATTTTCCAATAAGTCAGAAGATAAATTATAGAATTTAGTCAATTCTTCCCTAGTGATTCTAGGAGCTTCTTCCATTATATTAATATAATTTTCCGATATATCCTTTAGTTTAATAATAGTTCTGGTTTCTTCTTTAATACCAACAAACTCATGAGGTATTCCTGCATCTTTCAGTTTCATATGGAAGTATTCCCCATTTATACCTCCTAAAAATCCAGTAAGAAATGAGTTTTCATTGAAAATATTTAATAGTTTCTCCACTTTTATTCCTTTTCCAGATAGATTATAAGTAAAAGAACTAGCTTTTATATTATCTCCTATGGAAATATTATCTACAATATATCTTTTTTCTATGGCAGGATTTAAATCTATGGTTAAAATCACATTTATCACCCCCTAACCATCAACTATTTTTTTATAACGAATAGGAAAGTTCTACTTTTTTCCTTTTTAAAATCTTTGAACTTGTTATTACCTAAATAAGTTTCAACAAAAGCTACATTTAACTCTTCCATGAAAGCCTTTATTATAGTGATTTCTTATATATACTTAATACATCTTCATATGCTAAAGGTTTGAAATTACCTACAGACCCTTCTGCATACTCCATTAATGCCTTAGCCATTATTTCAAGTTTTTCTTCCCCGATTCCAACTTCTTTCAGAGTCATAGGTATACCTAGGGATTTGAAAAATTCACTGGTTTTTTCTATTGATTTCTTGGCTATTTCCATATCATCAAGATTTCTATCTATATCCCATACATTCACTCCATATTCCACAAACTTCCATAAATTATCTTGATCTAATACATGTTCCATCCAATGAGGTGTAAGTATGGCTAATCCTACTCCATGGGTAATATCATAATATGCAGATAATTCATGCTCCAATGGATGAACTGTCCAAGCTGAATCTTTTCCATATCCTATTAATCCATTAATGGCTAAAGAGGAAGCCCACATAAGGTTTGCTCTTGCCTCATAATTTGTTGGTTCATCTATGGCTATTCTACCATATTTTATACAAGTTTTTAATATTCCTTCTGCTAATCTATCTTGAAGATATGCACCTTTAACATTGCTAAAATATTCTTCAAGGGTATGACTTATAATATCAGCTACACCTGAAGCAGTTTGATATTTTGAAACTGTATAAGTGTAAGTAGGGTCTAAAATTGAAAACTTAGGAAACATACCGGAATGTCCTATACCATATTTTTGATTTGTTTCTAAATTTGTTATAACTGCACCTGCATCCATTTCTGAACCAGTGGCAGATAGTGTCAATATAGTGCCTATGGGTAGTACATTTTCAACTTTTGATTTACCTATAACTAAATCCCATGGATTTCCATCATAATAATATGCCGCTCCTATGACTTTAGAGCAATCTATGGTACTACCTCCACCTACTGCCAGTATAAAGTCAATATTATTTTCTCTACATATTTTCACACCTTCAATTACAGACTCAACCCTTGGATTTGGTTCTATACCTGATAATTCAAAGTACGGAATATTATTTTCTTTCAATATACTTATTACTTTATCATATAGTCCGATTTTTTTAATACTTCCACCACCATAAGTAAGAAGTACCCTAGAGCCATATTTCTTTATTTGTTTTCCTAAGACTTCTATTTTACCCTCTCCAAAGAAAACTCTAGTAGGTATATTATAATTAAAATTTAACATATATTCATCTCCTTTAATTTCTTTTTCTTATATATAATACCCAAAGAACTTTATTTTAATTTGTAAATTAACTTCCCTTCTCTTAATTCCTTATAAAGTTTTCCAGTACAATATAAGTACTCTAAATGAGCCATTGCTTCTCCAGCTGCAAACCATTTTTGAGGAATAGGGAAATCTTCAAAGGAATTAGCCCGTATTTTCCACTCCATTCTAGCAGTCACATCTCTTACAGTAGACTCACCACTTTCCAATATATAAAGTATTTCACCTAATCTTTCCTTATGATGAGCTAATAATTCAGTAATTCGTCTAGTGTGATCTCTAATTATATTTCTATGGGAAGGAAATAAATAGTCTATATCATAAGAGTATATCTTTGCCAAACTATTAAAATATACAGCTAAAATATTTTCTTCAAATCCCCAAAATCCAATATTAGGAGTAATTCTATCTAAAATATGGTCTCCACAGAAAAACAGCTTATGATTTCTTTCATATAAACCTATATGTCCAGGAGTATGACCTGGTATATCTATTACTTCAAAAAAATAATTTCCAACCTGTATCCCCTTTCCTTCACTAATATATGTAAATTCAACTGGTTCTTTTAAACAATATTTATATCCAGGGTGTTCACTAAATGTAACTCTATCCCTTTCTAAATCGAATAATACTTTAAATTCCTCAAATCTTTCCCAATAAGACATTGACGTCATTTCATTGATTAGTCTTCCATCTATTTCTCCAGCATATATTTTAATTCCTCTATCTTTAAATATAGATGCCATTCCTGAGTGGTCTGCATGAAGATGTGTAATAAACAATTCAGTATCTTCTATATTTATATCCAATTCTTTTAATCCTTGAAAAAGTCCATCTATACATTCCTTTCTATTAAATCCTGTATCTATTATTAAAGACTTGTTTTTACCCTTTATTACATATGAATTTAAGGCTTTTAAAGGATTTTCTGGAAGAACCACTTCAATCATATATATATTTTCATAAACCTTAGTAACCAAATTATTCACCTCGCTGTATTCTTTTATCTATATAGTATTTTGTTATGGAAAGGTTGTCAAATGAAAATTTAATATTTGGTATATGTAGGAAAATTACTATTCGTTATAAAAAGCACCTCTACATTTGATAATTGCCAAAATGTTAAAGGTGCTTTTTATAACTATATATTTTTTACTTCACAATATATACCTTTATATAATTCCTCCAGTGTAACAATCTTTTTCTCCAGATTACTTATATTTATTCCTTCATTAGCCATTGAAACTATAAGGTTTTGTATCTCACCTTTATCAATAACCACTTCAATTTTACTGTCATTAGTATTATAATTGATATTATTTTTTTGAAAAAATTCTCTTGCCAATTCCATATTATTTACTTCAATAATATATATATCCTGTAAAGAAGCATTTATCTCTGGATGAACTATTCTTCCTTTATTAATACAAATTAAACGATCACTTAGTTTTTCTACTTCTTCCAATTGATGTGATGAGAATAATATAGAAATATCCTCTTTATTGACTAGTTCTAAAAGTTCATTTCTCAAATTAATAACAGCCGTAGGATCTAACCCATTTGTAGGCTCATCTAAAATCAATAGTTTAGGCTTACTTAGTAAAGCTATTCCTAAAGCAAGACGCTGTTTCATTCCCATGGAATAATTCCCAGCCTTTCTTTTCAAACTATGTCCTAGTTCTGTAAATTCCATTATCTCCTTTACACGTTTGGAGTCAATTCCTCTTAGTTCTGCAAATAGCTTTATATTATTCTCCCCTGACATATCCAAAAACAAACCTGGAGATTCAATAACTCCTGCCATACAGTCCAAAGCCTTTAAACGTTCTTTTTTTATATCAAATCCATTTACAGTAATAGTACCACTATCAGGAAAAATAAGGGAAAGTATACATTTCATAACTGTAGACTTTCCAGCACCATTTGGACCAATGAAACCTACAATTTCATTTGGATAAATATCCATATTAATATCATGAAGAATCTTTTCTTTTCCGAAACTTTTATTTAAATCTTTTATTTCTAAAATTTTTTCCATAGTTTTCACCTACTTTTACTCTGAAATTTTTATACTCAATATTTGTATTAGCTTATTAGGCTGATTTAATGGTCCTACCTCTAATTTTCTTATTTCCTCAATAACTTCCATACCCTTAATTACTTGACCAAATACAGTAATGTCCTTATGATTTCTTATATTTCCTCCCACTGTTTGAAATGCCTCTCGCAGTTCCTGTGTCATCTCCATATCTATAAGCTCCTTTTCTTCTTCATCTGTCAGAAAGTCCTTATCTATAATGGCAAAATTCCCTGTATTTAAAGATTCTTCCCCTTCTACATTGATGCGGCGAGGTGCTACTAAACTACCATATATCATTCCAAAGTCCTCATTTATTTCCACAGGGATATTTTCTCCTGTTGCTGTTTTAAAGGTATAATCAGGCTCTCCTATTTTTCCTACTCCTATGGACACAGAAGTTACATTTACAAGTCCAAAATCTTCATAATATTTCTCTTCAACAAGTTTAATAAAATTATCTACCATTAAAGGAGCCTCTTTAGGAAATAATGATACAACTACACTACCATAATTGGTTTCAATAGTTGCAGTTATTTCTTCTTTCAATGCTTCTTCTATCTGCCTACATTGAATAGATTGATAATTTACTACTTCTGGCTCCTTTATGTCCATGTATGTTTCCTCTTGATTATCTGTATTTTTACAACCTGATATTATCAAAGCAATTACGACCGTTAAAATAACAATACTTTTTTTCATGACTTACCTCCTATTAAATCTCTTTTATTAAATATATAGGATGTATACATAGTAACTATTATCATAATCAATAGTTGAAGTATTACCCCATAGTACATACTTACCTTGGTATTTATACTGAGAATAGCAGTAAAATCCATAAATATCCAAGGATTAAAAAATACTTGTACAGCTAATATATTGTCTAACATAGAACCTATAAACGATACAATCATTATACCTAAAACCAATCCAAAACTAGTAGAGCTATCTTCTAGTAATACAGATAAGGAAACTCCTATAATTGTCTGAAATATTATTATAAAAATAAATCCTATGGTTTGAAATCCTAAGTACCCACTTGTTGAAATATATGTTTCATTATTTGATATCAACAATAGAGAAAGTTTCATTGCCTCCTCACTAACTCTAACTGGATATAGCATATTTCCCCATCCGAAACTTAATCCTATCATCAATATTACAATTGATACTGGTATCACAATAAGTAGAAGGTTTACAATGGATCTTACTATATATTTTGACAATAATAGACTTTTCCTGTTCCATGGGGAGGTATATATAAGTTTATAAGAACCTTCTTCAATTTCTCCTTCATAATCATTTATAGATATAAATAAAATCAGGACAAGAATTATAAATATATTCATCTGCTGGAGGAAGAACTTAATATAGTTCTTAGCATTTAACACATATGGATTAGGTTCATATTTTATATCTAAAGTCTCAATATTTTCATAGTCAGTAATTTGCTTCTCTAGTTTTTCTTGTGTCAAACTTCTTTCTTCCATCCAGCTTTCATCAACAACGCCCTCTATATAACCATTTAAAATAACTTGATCCATAGATTTATTATTCATAAATAAAATTGAAAGTTCACTTTGACTCAGTTCCTTTCTCAATGCCATCTTATTATATATCTCCTCAGATAAAAGGGATTTAGAGTAGAGATGTTGATAAAATTCTGCTTCTCTTTCTTGTTTGGCAATTTCAGTATGATTTTCAGGCTCTCTATATTCTAAATCCATAATTTTTATTCTAGCCATACTTAAAAGTCCAGAGTATTCTTCTATGGTATTTTGATTATACCTCTGTTGTTGAGCCAGAAAATCTTTTTCTTTACGATTTAAAACGAATACTAATCCTATACAATACAATAACACTAAAACCAGCATAAACCATGTTTTTTTCTGTGTTAATGCTTTTTTCACTTCAAATTTTAATCCTTTCATAGTCTCACCTCTCAATAGCTTATATCCTTCCTATTAAATAAATAATTCCCTACTAAAACTACTACCAATATACTTGCTACTTGTATAAGTGTAAGAGATAATAATGTAAAATTAGATGCACCACTTATTATGTTTCTTGTTTCTAACGCAAGTAGTGGATTGGGTATTTTAGGAAAGTATTTATGTACCAAATATAATCCTCCTATGATGCCAACACTTACTCCTATGGAAATAGATTTTTTATTGGTCATAGCTGATATATATATTGTGACACTTAAAATAAATATAATAAATAAAAGCATCTCCAAAGAATAAATCAGTAACACTTCCCAAAATGGAAGATATACAACTTTATCAAATAAATTTGTTACTAAGTCCCTCTTATTAACAAATGTAGGCCCTAAGTTATCACTTCCAAATATTTTACTATCCTGTTTCTTCTCTATGTCCATCCCATTATGATAAAATTCTGTCCATTGATTATTAGTTGTTAGAATTGGCATTTTTAAAGAGTGTGAATCTGTGTATATCCCAGTAAATATACATATCAAAATAATTGTAATTATCATGGATGGAACTATTGCAACTATATTTGATATGATTTTCTTTCGTAAATACGTATGTCTTTTAAATGGTTGAGATAGTACATTTCTTGATATATGAATTCTATGTTCTTCACTAACTGTATCGTAGGTCAATAGAAGTATAAATAGAATAATAGATACAGGTATGACTTTATCCATGATTTTATATAAGAACACCATATTATTGGCACTATGATCCTCAACATATGGAATTCCCAAGGTGTAGCAGGTATATAGATATTGTAAGTGAGTAAGCCAGTATTTAAAATCAGTATGACTATTAGGAGACGAACCACTATAAAAATCAAATTCTTCTCCATTATTGTCTGGATATTCAGTATCTGGACTTATATCCTCCCATATAGGTCTTGCAACAGACTCTATATATTCTCTTTGTTCAAGATGAGAATATAAGTTTAAATCTAAAATTCTCACCATCATTTCATATCTATATGCCTCTATGTAATTTCCTTGTTCTATATTTTCTATTGCTATCTCCGAATTTTTTATGGCTAATCTAAAGTAAGGTACTTCCTTCTCACCTTTTCTATATATGGATATTGTTCTTTCTAAACTTCCCTTACTGTTATTCATACTAGTTGAATGTTTAAGCTCTGAAATATTTCTATTATTAAAATCCTCTAGTTTAAGATTATTCAACTCACTAATACAAACAAAAACAATAACCACTATTAGAATAAAAAATACTTTCTTATTTAAAACTTGCCTTATTCCATAACTCTTTAACATGATTTCCCCCCCTTTCTTATTAATTAGCAGAGCTATTTTATATCAATAACTTATATCCTTCCTATTAAATAAATAATTTCCCAGTAAAACTACTATTAATATACTTGCTACTTGTATAAGTGTAAGAGATAATAATGTAAAATTGGATGCACCACTTATTATGTTTCTTGTTTCTAACGCAAGTAGTGGATTAGGTATTTTAGGAAAATACTTGTATACCAAATATAATCCTCCTATAAATCCAACACTTACTCCCATAGAAATGGACTTTTTATTGGTCATAGCTGATATATATATTGTTATAGCAAGTATAAATACTACAAATAATATCATCTCTAAAGAATAAACCAATAATATCTGCCAAAATGGAAGAAATATTACTTTCTGAAACAGTTCTGAACCTAAACTCCTCCACTCAACATGTGTAGGTCCTAATTTCCTTATTTCATATATTCCATATCTAGTAGAGTTTTGTGGTTTCTCCAAATTCATTCCGTGATGAATAAATGTATTCCATTGATTATTAGTTGTTAAAATTGGCATATTCATAGAATATGAACCTGTATCTATAGCAACAAATAAACATATTAAAGTAATTATAATCATTATAGTTGGAACGATAACTACTATATTTGAAAAGAATTTTTCATGTAAATACTTAGTTCTCTTAATTGGTTGAGATAATATACTTCTTGATATATGTTGTCTATTTTCTTCACTAACTGTATCATAGGTCAATAGTAGAACAAATCCTATTATAAATATGGGAATAATTTTATCCATGATTTTATATAAGAATACCATATTATTGGCACTGTCATCTTCTACATATGGAATTCCTAAGATGTAACAAGTATATAGATATTTTAGATCTAAAACCCAAGATTTTAAAATATGATCTGGTTTTATACCTGTATAATCAAGTTTATATTCTTGTCCATTATTGTCTGGATATGCTATTTCTGGATTTATATTCTTCCATATTGTTTTTGCAATAGGTTCTATATATTGTCTCTGTTCTAGTTTAAAGACAGCATTTAAATCTATAATTCTTCCTATCATTTCGTATCTGTATGCCTCTATGTAGTTTTCTAAATCCTTATTCTCCAACGCTAACTCTGAATTTTTAAGAGTTAAAGAAAAATATTCTTTTACCATTCCCTCTGTTCTATCTATTAAACTCTCCACAAAATCTCCCTCCCGAATTGTTACAGTGGAAAAACTTAAATCAGTAGTATTTCTATTATTTAAATCTTCCATTTTTAAATTATTAAGCCTACTAAAACAAATAAAAATGAATGATGTTATTAAAATCAAAAATACTTTCTTATTTAAGACTTGCTTTATTCCATAGGTCTTTAACATGATTTCCTCCTTTCTTATTAATTAGCAAAGCTATTCTCTCTCAATAGCTTATATCCTTCCTATTAAATAAATAATTCCCTACTAAAACTACTACCAATATACTTGCTACTTGTATAAGTGTAAGAGATAATAATGTAAAATTAGATGCACCACTTATTATCTTTCTTGTTTCTAACGCAAGTAGTGGATTAGGTATTTTAGGAAAATACTTATATACCAAATATAATCCTCCTATGATGCCAACACCTACTCCTATGGAAATAGATTTTTTATTGGTCATAGCTGATGTATATATTGTGATGCTTAAAATAAATACAACAAATAATATCATCTCCAAAGAAAAAATCAGTAACACCTGCCAAAATGGAATATACACAACTTTATCAAATAATTTTGTTCCTAAGTCTACTATATTAAAGAATACTGGCCCTAAATTACTTCCCCAAAACATTTCACTATTTTGTTCTTTATCTATATTCATTCCATTATGATAAAAATTTACCCATTGATTATTAGTTGTTAGAATTGGCATTTTTAAAGGGTGTGAATCTGTGTATATAGTAGCAAATATACATATCAAAGTAATTGTAATTATTATGGTTGGAACTATTGCAGATATATTTGATATGATTTTCTCTCTTAAATATGTATATCTTTTAATTGGTTGAGATAATATATTTCTTGATATATGAATTCTATGTTCTTCACTAACTGTATCGTAGGTCAATAGAAGAATAAATAGAATAATAGATACAGGTATGATTTTATCCATAATTTTATATAAGAACACCATATTATTGGCACTATGATCCTCAACATATGGAATCCCCAAGTTGTAGCAGGTATATAGATATTGTAAGTGAGTAAGCCAATATTTAAAATCAACATTACTCTCAATAGATAATGGTCTATCAAAATCAAACTCCGCCCCATTATTATCTGGATATTCAATATCTGGACTTATATCTTCCCAAATAGGTCTTGCAATAGGCTCTATATATTCTCTTTGTTCAAGATGAGAATATAAGTTTAGTTCTAAAATTTTCACCATCATTTCATATTTATAAGCCTCCATATAATTCCCCTGTTCAAGATTCTCCATTGCCAACTCTGCACTTTTAAAAGCCAATCTAAAATATGGTACTTCTTTTCCATCTCTTCCTTCTTTCTCATATAACGAAAATGTTCTCTCTAGTCTTTCGATCCATTCAATGATATTAATAGAATGATTTATTCCTATAGTACTTCTATTATTAAAATCC
The DNA here is from genome assembly GCF_018917845.1 of Tissierella pigra. NCBI lineage: Bacteria > Bacillati > Bacillota > Tissierellia > Tissierellales > Tissierellaceae > Tissierella > Tissierella pigra. The sequence goes on along the minus strand of NZ_JAHLPJ010000001.1, from coordinate 1,341,438 downwards.
TCTAATTTAAGATTATTTAATTCACTAATACAAACAAAAACAATAACCACTATTAGAATAAAAAATACTTTCTTATTTAAAACTTGCCTTATTCCATAACTCTTTAACATGATTTCCCCCCCTTTCTTATTAATTAGCAGAGCTATTTTATATCAATAACTTATATCCTTCCTATTAAATAAATAATTTCCCAGTAAAACTACTATTAATATACTTGCTACTTGTATAAGTGTAAGAGATAATAATGTAAAATTGGATGCACCACTTATTATGTTTCTTGTTTCTAACGCAAGTAGTGGATTGGGTATTTTAGGAAAGTATTTATATACCAAATATAATCCTCCTATAAATCCAACACTTACTCCCATAGAAATAGATTTTTTATTGGTCGTAGCTGATATATATATTGTTATACTTAAAATAAATATAATAAATAAAATCATTTCCAAGAAATAAGTTACTATCATCTGCCAAAACGAAATATACACCACTTTATCAAACAATTTTTTTACTAAATCTATCTTATTAACAAGTGTAGCCCCTAAGTTATCACTTCCAAATATTTTACTATCCTGTTTCTTCTCTATGTCCATCCCATTATGATAAAATTCTGTCCATTGATTATTGGTTGTTAGAATTGGCATTTTTAAAGAGTGTGAATCTGTGTATATCCCAGCAAATATACAGATCAAAATAATTGTAATTATTATGGCTGGAACTATTGCAACTATATTTGATATGATTTTCTTTCGTAAATACGTATGTCTTTTAAATGGTTGAGATAATATATTTCTTGATATATGAATTCTATGTTCTTCACTAACTGTATCGTAGGTCAATAGAAGTATAAATAGAATAATAGATACAGGTATGACTTTATCCATGATTTTATATAAGAACACCATATTATTGGCACTATGATCCTCAACATATGGAATCCCCAAGTTGTAGCAGGTATATAAGTATTGTAAGTGAGTAAGCCAATATTTAAAATCATCATTGGTATCAATAGCTGATGGTCTATCAATATCAAACTCTTCCCCATTATTATCTGGATATTCAATATCTGGACTTATATCTTCCCATATAGGTCTTGCAATTGGCTCTATATATTCTCTTTGTTCAAGATGAGAATATAGGTTTAAATCTAAAATTCTCACCATCATTTCATATCTATAAACCTCTGTATAATTCCCCTGTTTCATATTCTCCATTGCCAATTCTGCACTTTTAAAAGCCAAGTTAAAATATGGTACATATTTTCCATCTCTTCCTTCTTTCTCATAGGATAAAAATATGGTCTCTAGCCCTTCGTTGAACTTAATGGCATTAATAGAATGGTTTATTCCTATAGTACTTCTATTATTAAAATCCTCTAATTTAAGATTATTTAATTCACTAATACAAACAAAAACAATAACCACTATTAGAATAAAAAATACTTTCTTATTTAAAACTTGCCTTATTCCATAACTCTTTAACATGATTTCCCCCCTTTTCTTATTAATTAGCAGAGCTATTTTATATCAATAGCTTATATCCTTCCTATTAAATAAATAACTTCCTACTAAAACTACTATTAATATACTTGCTACTTGTATAAGTGTAAGAGATAATAATGTAAAATTGGATGCACCACTTATTATGTTTCTTGTTTCTAACGCAAGTAGTGGATTGGGTATTTTAGGAAAGTATTTATAAATTAAATATAATCCTCCTATAAATCCAACACTTACTCCCATAGAAATAGATTTTTTATTGGTCATAGCTGATATATATATTGTTATACTTAAAATAAATATAATAAATAAAATCATTTCCAAGAAATAAGTTACTATCATCTGCCAAAACGAAATATACACCACTTTATCAAACAATTTTTTTACTAAATCTATCTTATTAACAAGTGTAGGCCCTAAGTTATCACTTCCAAATATTTTACTATCCTGTTTCTTCTCTATGTCCATCCCATTATGATAAAATTCTGTCCATTGATTATTGGTTGTTAGAATTGGCATTTTTAAAGAGTGTGAATCTGTGTATATCCCAGCAAATATACAGATCAAAATAATTGTAATTATTATGGCTGGAACTATTGCAACTATATTTGATATGATTTTCTTTCGTAAATACGTATGTCTTTTAAATGGTTGAGATAGTACATTTCTTGATATATGAATTCTATGTTCTTCACTAACTGTATCGTAGGTCAATAGAAGTATAAATAGAATAATAGATACAGGTATGGTTTTATCCATGATTTTATATAAGAACACCATATTATTGGCACTATGATCCTCAACATATGGAATCCCCAAGTTGTAGCAGGTATATAAGTATTGTAAGTGAGTAAGCCAATATTTAAAATCATCATTGGTATCAATAGCTGATGGTCTATCAATATCAAACTCTTCCCCATTATTATCTGGATATTCAATATCTGGACTTATATCTTCCCATATAGGTCTTGCAATTGGCTCTATATATTCTCTTTGTTCAAGATGAGAATATAAGTTTAAATCTAAAATTCTCACCATCATTTCATATCTATAAACCTCTGTATAATTCCCCTGTTTCATATTCTCCATTGCCAATTCTGCACTTTTAAAAGCCAAGTTAAAATATGGTACATATTTTCCATCTCTTCCTTCTTTCTCATAGGATAAAAATATGGTCTCTAGCCCTTCGTTGAACTTAATGGCATTAATAGAATGGTTTATTCCTATAGTACTTCTATTATTAAAATCCTCTAATTTAAGATTATTTAATTCACTAATACAAACAAAAACAATAGCCACTATTAGAATAAAAAATACTTTTTTATTTAAAACTTGCTTTATTCCATAGATCTTTAACATGATTTCCCCCTTTCTCATTAATTAGCAGAGCTATTTTATATCAATAGCTTATATCCTTCCTATTAAATAAATAATTTCCCAGTAAAACTACTATTAATATACTTGCTACTTGTATAAGTGTAAGAGATAATAATGTAAAATTGGATGCACCACTTATTATGTTTCTTGTTTCTAACGCAAGTAGTGGATTAGGTATTTTAGGAAAATACTTATATACCAAATATAATCCTCCTATAAATCCAACACCTACTACCATAGAAATAGATTTTTTATTGGTCATAGCTGATATATATATTGTTATAGCAAGTATAAATATAACAAATAATATCAGCTCCAAAGAATAAATCAGTAACACTTTCCAAAATGGAAAATATACAACTTTATCAAATAATTTTGTTACTAAGTCTACTACATCAAAAATTACTGGACCTAATTTACTTCTCCAAAACAACATACTATTTTGTTCTTTATCTATATTCATTCCATCATGGCGAAATTCTGTCCATTGATTATTAGTTGTTAGAATTGGCATTTTTAAAGAGTGTGAATCTGTGTATATTCCAGCAAATATACATATCAAAATAATTGTGATTATTATAGCTGGAACTATTGCAACTATATTTGATATGATTTTCTTTTGTAAATATGTATGTCTTTTAAATGGTTGAGATAGTATATTTCTTGATATATGAATTCTATGTTCTTCACTAACTGTATCGTAGGTTAATAGAAGTATAAATAGAATAATAGATACAGGTATGATTTTATCCATGATTTTATATAAAAACACCATATTATTGGCACTATGATCCTCAACATATGGAATTCCCAAGTTGTAACAGGTATATAAATATTGTAAATGAGTAAGCCAATATTTAAAATTAACATTGGTATTAATAGCTGATGGTTTATCAATATCAAACTCTTCCCCATTATTATCTGGATATTCAATATCTGGACTTATATCTTCCCATATAGGTCTTGCAATTGGCTCTATATATTCTCTTTGTTCAAGATGAGAATATAGGTTTAAATCTAAAATTTTCACCATCATTTCATATTTATAAGCCTCTGTATAGTTTCCATTTTCAATATTCTTCATTGCCAACTCTGCACTTTTAAAAGCCAAGTTAAAATCTGGTATATATATTCCATCTTTTTTATATAGTGATAATACAAATTCTGTCCTTTCCTTACCCTTAATCACATTAATAGAATTACTTATTCCTATAGTACTTCTATTATTAAAATCCTCTAATTTAAGATTATTTAATTCACTAATACAAACAAAAATAATAGCCACTATTAGAATAAAAAATACTTTCTTATTTAAAACTTGCCTTATTCCATAACTCTTTAACATGATTTCCCCCTTTCTCCAAGATCCAATAATAGGGAGGATGGATACAGCTAATTAATAGTGAATAACTTATCTTATACTTGATTGCATCAAACCTTTAGTTAATCACTATAATCATGTTCCATCCTCATAAATATTATATCCTAGCCTATTATTCTACTAATTTCCATATCTCTTACTTTTTCTATTATAATGACGATGGTCTAACTCCTGACCAAGCTTGTTCTCTCATTGGTTGTATCCACTTCATAGCTAGAGTTGTACGTTGAGTTCGATCAATTCCACAGGTACAATTTTCTCTAGTATCGCAATAACAGTCTGCCATTATGTTCTTAAAACTATTAGTTCTTTTCTCTTCCCTTCTATTCATTAAAATCCCTCCCAATAATTTATCTATATGCAATCAAGTTTATAAGATACTATATTACTAACCCAAGAATCCAATATATTCCTTTCAAGTGAATCTGCATAAATCACATTATCTGAAATGTCTATATCATGCAAAAGTTTGTCATCTGAAATATTTCGAAATTCTGCTTCTGGCAATATATCCATTCTTGTCTGCTGAAATTTATAAAATTCATTAGTTACAATAAAATAATCCACATCTATATTGAATGATTTTGATAAATATTTATTTACAATTTCCCTATACTCATTATCATATAATGTAAAAGGCACTACATTGAAGTAAAAATCAGGTTTGATTGACTGCATTACTGACCAAAGATGAATTCCAAAGTCATTCATAAAAAATTCATCAGTTCTCATCATTCCTCCTGGTATATCTATAATTATAAAATCAGGATTCAATGTCATCTCTATTGCTTTTAATTTCATATTGAGTTCATAAATTTCACCTGTAGAAACTCCTGTGAATTGTTGAAAGTTCGTACCAAATAATGGTAATGCAATAGATTGATTGCTTGGATTATCAGATAGCATAACTACTTTATTTCCATTTTTCTCAAGTTTTGCTTTTAACACCGATGCAATAATACTAGTATATATAGATTGATAAAATCCAGAAACTGCAATAACAATAGGTCCTATACTCTCTGAAAATTTGATATTTAAAGATATTAAATTATTGGTTACTCCATTGATTAATTCTGCATCTTCATATTTAATATCGCTTAATTTTCTAATAAAACTTTTCTTGTATTTTTCAGTAAATGACTGCAATCTTTTCTCCAAAAGCTGATTATCCTCATAACCTAAATCATTGAAAAATATATTCTCCTTCATTGATAGATTTTCCAATGACCCAATAGTTTCAAATGAACCCTTTATATTTAAAATCTCGCCTAAATTTTGTCCATTTAAAGGTGACAATTCATCTGTATAATAAGATATAGATTTATCAGTATATTTATAGTAATATGCTAAGGGCATACAATGTTTATTTACTGGGTATAACTGTAGTTTATTGTCCATAATATCCATACCTTTCATTAAAATTAATAATATCGTGTAATATGTTATCAAATCCAGCTCTTATTTGGTTACATTCATTTTCTAATTGTTCTTCATTACCAGATATGCAACCTTCATATTTTTTTATACATCCATCACAATGTCTAAAAGCAAAGCAATTTATACATTTATCCTTTGATAGATTATGAATATTCAATATGAATTTTGCTTTCTCCAGATTAAATCCTTCTTCTATATTTCCGATTACATTTTCTTCTACAGTTTCACTGATACGCTCACAAGGAAAGAAATTACCATTTATATCTACCATCCAGCGTGTTGCTCCTGGAATACATGGTCCCGAAGGACATATATTTTTAGAAAATCCCCATTTTTCATCAAATCCATTTATTATTCTTTCAAATAATGAGTTGAATAAAGGCATTCCAAGTTGATATGAAACTCGATCCGAAAGATTATTTCCTTCAAATAAAAACTTACCCATCTCCTCCTTATATTGATAGTAACTCTCCATGAATTCATCAGAAAAATGGTTTTTAATAGATTTATAAGTATCATCTAAAACTGTAGACTGAACTTTTATCTTTCTCATAGCTTCATTGATATTGAAAAGCTCTGCATACTTATCAAGACTAAATCTAGGGTCAATTACCATGTTGATAGTAGTTCTATTAAACAAATCAGGGTACTCCCTATAAATAATCTCTATATTCTCCATAACCTTATTAAATACACTATCTTTGACATTAGCAAAAACTCGATTTGCATCATTTATTTCTTTTGGACCATCAATACTTATGACTAAATCAAAATTATTATCATTTAAGAACTCCAATATCTCTCTATTCATTAAAGTAGCATTGGTGGTTATTGTAAAGCTAAGGAGCTTGTCCTGTATCAAATTATGTGCATAGTCTACAACTGATTTCATAGTATCAAAAGCAAGGAGAGGTTCTCCTCCATAGAATCCAATTGTAATCTTTTCACTATCTATGGAATGTGCGTAGAGATAGTCAATAGCTTTCTTAGCTAAATCAATATCCATATATTTCTTTTTATGTAGACGATTTACATTGTCGTTTCCAGTATAAGGACAATATGAACACCTAAGATTACAATCTTGTGTTATTTGAAGGGTTACTAATGAAAGTTTTCTATTTAGATAATATTCCAAACTATCCGTAAGAGGATGACAAAATTCTTCAATATTTACATCTTTAAAAAATCCATCCTGCTGAAGACTTTTATACTCTTCTCCAATAACATCATTATTTAAAACTTCTTTTTTTTCTGAAATCAAATCATATAATCCCCTGGAAATTTTGCGATAAGTATCCCTTTGAGCATCATAAACATAATATTTCCCATTTTGTTCCCATACCTTATTAATCAAAAATTTTCCCCCTTCCATTTTTAACCTCATAAAGTTAAAGAATCTAAAGTTATCTAAATATAAATTATCTACCCTATCATAACCTTTATATATTTTTTACTTAATCAATTATCAGCTAAATATATATGAAGAATTCTGTATTGAATTAATATTCTGACTTTAGTTTTAATTTAATCATACGCAAATATCCATGTCAACAGATTTATTTATACAAATTTCGACACCAGCAGAAATTTGTATAATGATTACTATATATATAATCCTCTACTTTCTCTTCAGTGGTCAATTCCCTTAACATATTTTTATTATGGCACATACAGCCACTTTACTATAAATAAAATAATTACAATTGATATAGTTATTGTTCTCCTATTATTTATATTTCCTAATATTAGTAACCGATAAATCCAAATTTATTAGAATTTGGACTTATTGAGCTACTGATGATACAATCTTTCTAACATTTATTCACATCATTGATTTTATTTAAAATTATATTAACACAATCTTCCAATAATTTGTTAATTATTGTACCAATAGTATGTATTTTTGTACCAATGGTAAAATAAAGGGGTCATTTAGTAATAAAAATTTTATGATTTAAATTTCACCTAAAAAAAGAGCTATTTCATAACTAATTTAATAGTTATGAAATAGCCCCATTATTTCTTATTTTCCTTTAACTTTTTTTCATCCTTATCTGAAGAGAGTCCTACATTATTTTTCATTTCTTCATTATCTACTACTCCAATTTCTCCAGCGAATTCATAGCTCATAGCCTTAAAGAAATTCTTATCAATAGTATCTTTACTTTGTTTATCTTTCATCTTTATCACCTCGTATGTATTTTTAGTTTTATTTTTCTTTACATACAAGGTAATTTTAGGATATATAAATATCTTTTTTTAAATTTAAAAATCATTAAATATATTTATAATTATGATCTATCTATAAAGATTTTCGATATTCTTCTACTTCAGAAGGTGAGGCATATATAAAATGTCCTTCTTTTATTTCAACCATTTCAGGTTTTTCTATACTGTAGTCATGGATCGTCGGATCATAATATATATGTTTTCTATTTTTTTCATAATCAGGGTCTGGTATTGGAATAGCCGATAATAGAGATTTTGTATATGGATGTAATGGGTTTCTATATAATTCCTCTGCATTCGCTATTTCCACTAATTTTCCATAATACATTACTCCTATTCTATCTGAAAAATACTTAACTACTGAAAGATTATGGGCTATAAACATTACAGTAAGTCCTAATTCCTTCTTTATATTGTTTAATAAATTAAGAATTTGTGCCTGTATAGATACATCTAGAGCTGATATAGGCTCATCAGCTATTACTAGCTCAGGGTTTGTGATTAAAGCCCTAGCTACTCCTATACGTTGTCTTTGGCCACCAGAGAACTCATGGGGGTATCTGTTTGCATGTTCTTTAGTAAGCCCTACAGTCTCAAGCATTTCATACACTTTATTTGTTATTTCTTCTTCACTATTATATAATTTATTTATTCTCAAACCTTCCCCTATTATTTCCTTAACAGTCATTCTAGGATTTAATGATGATATAGGGTCTTGAAATATCATTGCGATTCCTCTTGTATTTTCTTTTATCTCCTTATGTCTTGATTTCTTTGATATAAGTTTTCCTTTAAAGTAAATCTCTCCATCTGTTGGGTTATAGAGTCTAATAATAGACCTTCCTGTAGTGGTTTTTCCGCAGCCAGATTCTCCTACTAATCCAAAGGTTTCCCCCTTATATATATGGAAGCTTACATCATCAACTGCCTTTACTACAAGTTTTCTTCTACCAAATCCTGATGTAAAATACTGTTTCAAATTTTTAACTTCTACTATGGGCTTTTCATCTTTTGGTCTTTGATTTATTTTATCTAGAATTTTCCTATCATCTGTAGTTTTCTTTCTATAACTATTTAAATCAACTTTTGGCGCATCTTCATGTAGGAGCCAAGTAGCTGCATAGTGGGTATCAGATACTTTATACATAGGTGGATGTTCTTCTAAATCAATCCTCATGGCAAATTGATTTCTAGGTGCAAAGGCATCACCCTTTGGCGGATAAAGCATATTTGGAGGTGTGCCTGGTATGACATATAGTTCTGTAGAAGAATCTGTTTCCAAATCTGGCATTGCAGAAAGTAATGCCATGGTATAAGGATTTCTCGGATTTTTAAATATTTCATCTACAGTTCCATATTCCACTATTTTTCCTCCATACATTACAGCAACTCGATCTGCTAAGTTGGCTACTACACCTAAATCATGGGTAATAAATATTACACCTATATTTCTTTCCTTCTGTATTTCCTTTATTAAATCAAGTATTTTTGCCTGAACTGTAACATCCAGTGCTGTAGTAGGCTCGTCACATATTAATATATCTGGGTCACAAGCCAATGCTATGGCAATAACTATACGTTGTCTCATTCCACCAGAAAATTGAAATGGATATTGATTAAATCTTTTTTCAACCTCATCAATTCCCACTGCTTTCATTAACTCCAATGCCTTCTTTTTAGCCTCTTCACTAGGGATTCCTTGTTTAATCCTAAGTGCCTCTGTAATCTGTCTTCCTATTTTCATAACTGGATCTAAAGAAGACATAGGGTCTTGGAATATCATTGCAATTTCGGACCCTCTAATATTTGACATTTCATTATCATTCAGCTTTGTCAAATCCTTTTCCTTATATAGAATTTCTCCCCTTTCGATATTAGCATTTTTAGCTAATAATCCCATTACTGTTCTTGCAGTAACAGATTTACCAGAACCTGATTCTCCAACTATTGCTAAAGTCTCACCTTTTCTAAGGCTTAAATCAACACCCCTAACTGCATGGACCTTTCCAGCATATGTATTAAAGGTCACATATAGATCCCTAACTTCTAATATACTAATTCCATTATTCATCCTGTGCCCCCCCTTATTCTTGCCCTCTTAATGTTGGATCAAAAGCATCCCTTAAACCATTTCCTAATAGGTTAAAAGAAATCATCAGAATTGAAATTACCAATGCAGGAAATATAGTTAAATGCGGATACTCCAATAATACCAATTGTCCTTCTGCTAACAATACACCTATAGATGGTTCTGGTGCTTGAATTCCTAATCCTATATATGCTAAAAAGGATTCTTGAAATATTGCTCCAGGTATTGCAAGTGCACTCATGGTAATAATAATACCAAAAGCATTTGGCAATATATGCCTAAAAATAAGGGTTCTATCTGTTGCTCCTAAAGTTCTAGAAGCTAATACATATTCCATTCCTTTATATTTATAAAACTGTGCCCTTATCATTCGACTCATTCCAATCCATCCAGTAAGGCATAAAGCCAAGGCAATAGGAATAATTCCTGGTCCATAATATAAAACAAACAGAATTATAACTACTAAAAATGGAATTCCGTTTAATACTTCAATAAATCTTTGCATCCCTAAGTCTACTAAACCTCCATAATATCCAGATATAGCTCCATATACTACTCCAATAACGATATTTACTGACATGGCTATAACTGATATAATTAGTGATATTCTTGTACCTCTCCATAGTCTAGTCCATTGATCTCTTCCTAGAGAATCAGTTCCAAACCAAAAATATTTATCTTTTACCTCTTTATATTTATACATATCTACTTTTACTGTAGCCATTTCTCTGTCTTTTACTTTGTATTCCTTGATGACTTGTAGTACTGCACCTTTATATTTTCCTTCTATATTGTCTTTTGAAATATTCATAACCTTAGTTCCATCAAATACTCCCATTTTTTCAATAATAGGTATTCTAGCAGGCATAAGAGTTAATTTCAAATTTTGCTCCTTGAAGCCATATTCATTCATCATAGGACCAAAAATAGCCATAAATACTAAAAATGATATAATAACAAAAGAGGTGACAGATGCCTTATTTTTTCTAAACCTTATCATTGCATCTTTAAAAAAACCAATAGCTTCACCTTCAAATTTTTCATCCTTTAATATTTCATCTAATTGTATAAATTCAAATTTATTTTCTATGTTCTTTTTAGTATTATTCTTCATTATTTTCTCCCTCCTATACGTATACGAGGATCTATAATTCCATAGGACAAGTCCACTATTAAAATAGTCAATAATCCTAGTAAGGAATACCAAAACAATACTCCCATAGCTACTGGATAGTCCTTTGCATTTATTCCATCAAGCATAACACTTCCCATACCTGGAATACTAAATATCTTTTCTATAACTAGAGAACCACCTAATATTCCAGTAAACATTGGGATTATAATATTGGCAAGTGGTATAAATGAGTTTCTCATGGCATGTCTAGTAGTTGCCTGAACTTGTGTTAAACCTTTTGCCTTTGCAAGAAGCATATACTCAGAATTAAGTGCTTCACATAGCTCTGCACGTGTATACCTTGCTACTCCTGCAATGGAACCAAATGAAAGTGCCAATATTGGAAGTATAATGGATTTAAATTTATTCCATGTAAGTACTTTTTCTGTACTAACGACTATAGGAAACCATCCTAGTTTAAATGCTATAAAATACTGTAATAAAGATGCAAATACAAATGAAGGAATAGCTATAAATGCTATTATCATAATGGAAATAATATGATCTGGAAGCTTATTCTTTTTAAGAGCTGCCCAGATTCCAAATACAATAGCAATAGGTAAACTAAGAAGTAAGGAGAAAATATTAAGCTGCATCGATACTGGTACTTTAGTTGCTAATATTTGATTTACTGGAACTTTTGGTTGTATTGCTATAGATAAACCAAAATCAAATTTTGAAAAATCCTTTAGAAAATATCCATACTGAACTATCATTGGCTCATTTAGATGATATTTATCTTCAATAGCCTTTTTTACATCTTTAGGCATTTTAGGATCAGTAATAAAACTTCCCGGCATTGAATGTAATACAAAAAATGAAACTGAAATTATCATAAATAAAGTAATAACTAACAAGGTTAATCTTTGAGCAGTATACCTAAACATTGTTTTTGCCCCTTTCAAGAAATTTCACTGTTTTATCAGCATTTTTTATTATGTACCAAGTATTTATAACGATTTTTATCGTTATAAATACTTGATATTTTATGTCCTAGCTCATAATTCTTGATAATCTATACTTAATCCAGTGGATCATATTCAGATTGTAGTGTAGCAAATCCTATTCCAGGTACATATTTACCTTTAGTAATTAAATGAACTCTATCTGCAAATATTGAAGTTATTTGTGGTTCATACATAGGTACAAAAGGTACTGCATCTAATAACATTTCCTCCATTTCCGCCAATGCTTGTAGTCTTTCTTCTTCTTTAAATATTAAATCTCCCCTAACAGTTCTTTCAAAAAGTTTATCAAACTCATCGTTTCCAAATTGATCAATTTTACTTGTAAATCCTTGTGTATAAACTTCCATACTTGACCAAGGATTAAATTCTCCACCAGACCATGATCCAAATCCACAATCATAGTTTCCATTTTCCATATTATCATAAGCATTTTGCCATGGTACGCCTCTTAAAACCACATCTAATCTATCTGATCCAAAAGCATTTTCATATTCTTGTTCTAAGAATTCTGCTGTTCTTTTCATGTTTTCACTATTATCGAAATATTGAATTTCTAATTCCATTTTCTTTCCATAAGATTCATATGCTTTATCAAAATATTCTTTTGCCAATTCTAAGTCATAACCATTATTTTCTGGTAATATATTCTTTCCAATATCTGTATCACGATATGCTAATCCCTTTGACGGAGCAGCTATTTTAGCAGTTGAAACAACATAAGGTGCTGGTACTGCTGTTTTATAGATGTCTTCTGCTATAGCTTTTCTATCCATTCCATAGAATAAAGCCTTTCTAAAGTTTACGTCTCTTAAAAATGGTTTAGTTTCTGATGTCATATTTACAAACATTGACCATACTCCAGTTGTTTTTGAAAATACTAATCTTGGATCTTCTGAATATTTATCATAGTTAGCTCCTGATAGTACTACGCTATCTATATCATTATTTTCAAATAATTGAACTCTTGTATTAGCATCTTCTACAACTCTTGACTCAATTCTATCTACAGTATAAATTTCTGCTATAGGAGAATATTCATTTCTTACATATATTTTATTTTGATCTCTTATCCACTCTTCAAATTTATATGGTCCTGAAGAAGGTGTGGTCTCCATAGAAGTCCCATAGTTAGTTTCTGTTCTGTCTTCATTCATTCCAGCTTCATATATTTTTTCTTGTACTGGTGAACTAGCTCCACCATTTGTAAATCCTAAGTAAAAATCCATCTCTGGAACTGGAAAACCAATAGTTATTTCCAGTGTATAATCGTCTAAAGCCTTTATACCTACATCTTCCCACGCACATTCTCCATCCCAGTACTTTTTAGCATTTACTACTACCACATCAGCATCAAAAACTTGAGGTCCTCTCATGTTTTTCAGCTTTGGATCTAAAAGCATTTTATAAGAGTATTCATAGTCATTAGCATTAAGAGGATCGCCGTCCTCCCACTTAAGTCCCTCTTTTAACTTAAAAGTCCATACTGTTCCTTCTTCATTTTTTGTAGGAACACCTTCTGCATGATCCCCAATAAATTTATAGCTATCAATATCTTCATCATAAATTAGTTTTAATAAGTTACCAAAAATAAAAAGCATAGTATCTGATTCTGCAGTTGTCTCATAAATATGAGGGTTCAATGTTGCAGTCTTACTTCCAGCAATCCTATAAACTGTTGGTCCCTTTTCAACTGGTTCTTCCTTAGTTTCATCTACTTCTTCAACCTCGATCTCTGTTTCTGGTGCTACCTCTTTTCCTCCACAACCTGCTAAGACCGAGGCAATTAGTATTATTGCCAACAATAAAGCTAGATACCTTTTCATTATGATTCCTCCTTATTAATAATTTGGGTAATATGTATTTATACTTACATTACCTTATTACATTATAGTTTTGATTTATGAAATAATTACCATAATATTTATTTGTATCTTATTTTATGTATTCTTTTTTACTACATATGGAATACTAAACTTAACATAATTTAGGAGGTATCAATATGAGAATACCAAATCATATAGGTATAATCCCAGATGGTAATAGACGCTGGGCAGTAGAAAATGGTATGACTAAAGATAAAGGCTATGATGAAGGATTGGATCCAGGATTAAAATTATTTAAGCTTTGTGAAGACATTGGAATAAAAGAAATTACTTACTATGGATTTACAGTAGATAATACTAAGAGACCAAAATTTCAAAGATTAGCCTTTACAGAGGCTTGTATAAATGCAGTTAATTTATTATCAAAGGAAAATGCAGATTTATTAGTCCTTGGTAATACAGAATCAGATATGTTTCCAAAGGAACTAATACCTTTTTCAATTAAAAGACAAAGATTTGGTAAAGGTGGAATTAAAGTTAATTTCTTAGTGAACTATGGATGGCAATGGGATTTAAAAGATTATTTAGTCCAAGGGGGAAACAAGTCCAATCCTTTTAGTTCAATTAAGTCTAGAGATATTTCTAGAGTTGATTTAATTATAAGATGGGGTGGCAGAAGAAGGCTCAGTGGTTTTTTACCTTTACAATCTGTTTATTCAGATTTCTATATAATTGAAGATTATTGGCCTGATTTTAAGTCACAACATCTTCATGATGCTTTAAACTGGTACAATGTTCAAGATATTACTCTTGGAGGTTAATTTTATTGCAGAATTGGGTATATAATGATAGAATGAATTGATTAAAAAGAATAAGGGGGTAGTATAATGAAAGATTATGGAGTATTTGATGTTTTAGGTCCTGTTATGATTGGTCCATCAAGCTCCCATACTGCTGGTGCTGCAAGATTAGCTAAAGTGGCAAAAGATGTTGTAGATGCTGAATTTCATAAAGTAACCTTTTACTTACATGGCTCTTTTGGAAAAACTTTTGAAGGTCACGGCACTGATAAAGCACTAGTAGCAGGTATTCTTGGAATGGAACCTTCTGATGAAGATCTTAGAAATTCCTTTGAAATTGCGAAATCAAAAAATATAGATTTTGAGTTTATAGAAGCTGACTTAGGCTATCAGCATCCCAACACTGTAAAAATAGTATTTGAGTTCGAAGATAAGGAAAATATTTATATTATAGGTTCTTCTATAGGTGGAGGGAATATACTAATTACAGATATTAATGGAAACAAGGTTGAATTTAGTGGCGATTATCCTACTATGCTTATTAAATATATAGATCAAAAGGGCGTTATTTCTCGTATTAGTTCCATTTTATCTACTAACGGCATTAATATAGCTACAATGAAAGTAACTAGAGAAAGTGATATTGCAACTATGGTTGTAGAAACTGATTCAGAAATAAATAAGGATATTGTAAATGAAATGGATACACTAGATGAAATAATATACATTAAAGGAATAAACCCGATTAAGAGGTGATAATATGTTTAATAAAGCTGAAGAATTATTAAAATTATGTAATGAAAAGAATAAAAAAATATCTGAAATAGTAATAGAAAAGGAGCTTAAAAACTCTGAAATCTCACAGGATGAATTAATAAGCAGAATGAAAGAAACTCTATTAGTAATGAAAAACTCTGCTACTACTGCTTTAGATAAAGAAATTATATCAGTTAGCGGCCTAACTGGAGGAGATTCAAAGAGAGTTGAAGAATATAGAAATTCTGGAAAAACATTGACTGGAGACCTTATTATTTCTGCCATGGCTAAAGCATTATCCACATCTGAAGTAAATGCGTCTATGGGGAAAATAGTTGCAGCTCCAACGGCTGGTGCATCTGGAATATTACCTAGTGCATTGTTATCTGCTGGTCAAAAATTAGGTTTAAATGACGATGAACTTTTAGCAGGACTTTTTACTTCTGCTGGTATAGGTGAAATAATTGCTAAAAATGCAACTGTCTCTGGGGCTGAAGGAGGATGTCAAGCTGAATGTGGCTCTGCTGCCGCAATGGCTGCTGCTGCAATTGTTGAAATGGCTGGTGGTACTCCAGAAGCTTCTTTTGATGCTGCTGCTTTTGCATTAGTCAACATAATGGGATTAGTTTGTGACCCTATAGGTGGATTAGTAGAATATCCCTGTGCCCTCAGAAATGCTTCTGGAGTTGTCAATGCACTGATTTCTGCCGATCTAGCATTAGCTGGAGTAAAATCTTTAGTTCCTTTCGATGAAGTAGTTGAAGCTATGTATAAAGTAGGTAAATTACTTCCTGAAGCTTTAAGAGAAACTGCCTTAGGAGGTGTGGCTACTACTCCAACAGGAGAGGCACTTCGAAGGAGGATTCACAGTTGATGAAAGCAGAACTATATGATTTTTTAATTAAGGAAATTGAAAAAGATTACTTATTAAGATACAAAGAAACTCTTTACAAGTATATAAATAGTGAAAAGTTTCAATCTAAATTGGACAATTATGTAAAAGACAGAGACTTTTCTGTCTTTTCTTTATTTGATTTGTTTATAGATTATTTTAATCAGTATGATTCAGGTAGCTCTAGAGATTATATTGTTCAAATATTTAACTGGCTCAATAATAAGTCTTTTCCTCACAAGGGTATAAATGAATTTAACTTTGATTTAGTTCCAATATATGAATTTTTCTTGAAAGTTTTAAATTATTCTTTAGACAAAATAGAATCAACTGATAATAGTGACTTCACCAATAAATATCCCCTAACTTTTCTTACTAGCGAAGAAGAACTGATGAATAATATTACACCAGAGTATTTTACTTTTAAAGATGTATTTTATAATTGTTATATTAAGGAACTAATGTATTTAGATATGGCTATTACTGGACACAATACTATTCATCATGTTATAGGAGTAAATTATTTAAGTATGTATATTGCAAGACAGCTCAATTCTTTAGGACTTCCTGTAGATTTAGGTGTTGTAGCAGGAACTAGCTTGGGCCATGATATAGGTAAATATGGTGTTCTCAAAGATGAAATAAATAGAGTCCCATATCTTCATTATTATTATACTGAAGAATGGTTCAAAAGATTTAATATGGATAAAATCGGTCATATAGCCACTAACCATTCAACTTGGGATTTAGAACTGGAGAACCTATCTATTGAATCCTTAATTCTTATATACTCAGACTTTAGAGTTAAAAATAAGGTGGAAAATAATGTTTACAAAATGTATATATTCTCCTTAGAAGATTCATTTGATGTAATTTTAGATAAATTAGATAATGTAGATGTTGCCAAGGAAAATAGATATAAAAAGGTATATAAAAAGCTAAAGGATTTTGAAGATTATATTATATCTCTAGGACTTGATACTACTTTAAATAATCAACTTATACAACTTCAGAAAAAGCCCTTTGAGTTAATGAATAAAAAAGAAGTATTAGATAATATAAAATATATATCAATAGAACATAATATTTATCTCATGTCTAAGCTAACAGACAGTTCCTCTTTTAATGCAATAATAGAAATGGCAAGGGGAGAAACCAATTGGAGAAAACTTAGGCTCTATTTGCAAATATTTAAGGAATATTCCATTTACCTTACACAGGAACAAAAAACAACTACCTTACATTTTCTGTGGGATTTACTGCTTCATACTGGTGAAGATATACGAAAAGAAGCTGCTGAACTAATAGGAAGACTAATAGCACTGTTCGATGAGGAATATAGAAAAGAACTACCTTCATCAGTGAAATCTTATGAAACAAAAGAATCCTCTGAAATTTTACTAGACGAATTCCTGAATAAACTTCTTTATCCTGACCACAAGGTTGCAGATTCTCAGAGAGAATGGCTATATAATTTAAAAAACATAATAAAATCTTTATTTGAAGTATCCCATGGATCAAATTATAATAAATACTTTGATGTTTTAAATAAATATTATGATAACTATAATGATTTATCTATTGCTGCACAATTCTATTTATCTCAAACTATTAATTATATTCCTATTAAAGCTTTAGATAATAATAGATTATTAAAATTATATACCTATATATTAAAACAACTGGATTCAGATAATATAGAAATAAGGCTTAGTACATTGGATATTATTTATGAAATATTGAACACAACTAATAATATAATGTTTATTGCCTCTATCCGAAACTGGATAATAGCTAATTTACAAAAATCATCTATACCAGCAGATAATTATCTAAAGTATATTATAGGTATGAAAATAAACATATCTCCCAATTACCAAGAGATTTTAGATAGTAATTATGCAGAAAATCAAAATGATACTTCTGAAATATTCTTAGAAAATCTAAAGACTGCAACTGAATGGGTGAAAAAGAAAGTAAATATAGATATATTATATGACCAAGTAGTCAAAAATCCGAAGGGTAAAGGTCTCCATACTGCTATGCACTTATGTAATATACTTAAAGTAAGTGCCATAGAAAGAATTAGAAACTATAGCGGTGAAACTCTGCTAAATATATTTCATCTTTTATCCCCTGAAGAAAAAAATGATGTGGCAGTAGAATTACTAAGAGCTTTGGAAATGGATAACTATCAATTTACAAAGTTTATTCCCTATTATTTAGGACAACTGCTTCTTTATCTGCCACCTAATGAGCTAGATGAAATTATAGATGATTTTGAAGATAAAATAAAAACTGTTAGTTCAAGAGTAGTATTTTTATTATTAAATACTATAGTTATTTCTATTGAAAATTATGGTGAATATATAAAAAGATTTGAGGAAGAACAAGAAATTTATTATAAAAGAAGAGACAGACTTTTAGGTCTATTATCTATTGCTATGGCATCCTATGATAAGGATATTAAGAATGAGTCTTTAATGATTTTGAGTTCTAATCTATTTGAATCTAAGACACTTAGTCTAGATGAAAAGTTCAATATTTTTGATAGAATTGGGAAAAAGATTTTAACTCTTTTATATACAGACAAAGAGGATGATTTTTTATTCTACAGTAATGCCGCCTCATTAAACCATATCTATAGATTTATCTCTCTTTATGAATTTTATCATAAGGATTTAGTAAAAATTAATAAACAAAAAATTGCTTTCTTTCCAGGCAGCTTTGACCCGTTTTCTCTAGGCCACAAAGAAATTGCCATAGAAATAAGGGATCAAGGATTTCAAGTATATTTAGCTGTAGATGAGTTTTCTTGGTCCAAGAGAACAGAACCTCATATTTTTAGAAGAAATATTATAAATATGAGCATTGCTTTAGAAAATGATATTTATTTATTTCCTAAAGATATACCAATAAATATTAGTAATCCAAATGATTTATATAAATTAAAAGAACTATTTCCTTCTGATGATGTGTATATTGTAGTTGGTTCAGATGTTTTAGTCAATGCCTCTGCTTATAAAATTGAAAGTCCCATACTAGATTTTCCACATATTATCTTTGATAGAAAGTCAAGTATATCCAAGGATGATGATGAAAAAAAACTAGAAGAAAGTATTGAAAATATAAGGGCTAATATTATTAGACTTTCTCTACCACCGCAATATGAAGATATTAGTTCCTCTCAAATAAGAAAAAATATAGATTTAAATAGGGACATATCTAAATTTATAGACCCCCTTGCAGAATCCTATATATATGACTATGGACTCTATCTTAGGGAACCTCAATACAAAACTTTATTACAATCTAAAACTCTCGAAGTTAATGTAGCGAGAAATTTAAGTGAAAAACTTTTAAATGAAATAAAAGAACAATTCGGAGAAGTAATAAATATAAAACATTTAGAATCTCTTAGAAATAAATTAAGCTATAGAATTTTATTAGTCAGAGAAGCAAATAGCCATGAATTATTAGGTTTTTCCACCTTCTATTGGATTCGTCAAAGCATATTATATGATGAATTTAATAATTCGTCTATTACAGAATATATTAGGCAAAGTGTAAAAGGTAGAATAGTTTTAATATCTGGAGTCTGCGTTAAAAATAATAGTGATTATTTAATAGAGACTGTTTTGAATGAAACATTATCCGTTGCCATAAATAGAGATTATAATTATGCAATTTATAATAATTCTCTTACTAAAGAAATAAATCCTAAAGTTGAAAAACAGTTATTACTACAGGGTTTTGCCATGACTGATTTTATATATAATAATAGCCCGATTTTCATGGTAAATATGAACAACCCTATTACCCTAAATTTAGATTTGGAAAATATGTTGAAGCCACCTTATAGTACAAATTTGAAGGTTTTAGAAACCATAAGAGACACCAGAATCAGACTTAAAGAAGCCTTAGTCAATCTTTATCCAGGAGAACTTTTGCTTACTTATAATAGGGATATGACTTATAGCAAATTGATACAAAAAATATGTGATACAAATGGAGTTAGTATAATTCAGTCCTCAAGGAGAATTTTAGGTCCTAATATGTGTGTACCATTCGGCTCTATACTAAATAGTAGCATCGTACCAAATACTGTCACTAAGACTATGCACACAGAAAAAGTTTTTAAATCAAATATTATTGATTTCAATATTGAAGCTTATCCCCACTATCTTAATTTAGCAGAACAGGCTAAAATTCTAAAATCCTTTAATAGACCTGTTATATTGGTAGATGATTTACTTCACAAAGGATATAGAATAAATGTTATAGAACCTATTTTAAAAAGTATGGGAATAGAAATCAAAAAAGTTATATTAGGTATTCTCTCTGGTAGAGGAAGTGAAATTGGAAAAGAAAAAAATCTACCTTTAGACTACGCATATTTCATACCAAATCTAAAATTATGGTTTAACGAAAGTAGTCAGTACCCCTTTATCGGTGGTGATATGGTAGATAAAACTATTTTACAGTCAAGTTCTATACCAAGTATAAATATGATTCTCCCCTATGTAGCACCAAAATTTATAAAAAACACCAAGAATGATGCTATATATAATTTATCGGAGATTTGCTTAAAGAATTCATTTATGATATTCAAATCCATTGAAGAAGTTTATCAGTCCATAAATCAGAAAAGTTTAAATATCAAAGGCTTAGATGAAATAATAGTATCGCCGAGACATCCAGATACAAGAAATATTAATTCGACAAGAAATATTAAACCTTCTGCTTGTATAGATATGGATTTAGAATACCTAATGAGATTAGAAAATATTATCAGAAGATAAATAAGGAGGCTTTATAAATGTATGAAAAATTTAAGTTCTATAAGTTTGGAGATAATTATTTATTTTCCTTATGTAAATATAATGAACTCAATGAAGTATCAGAAGAAGAAATAAAATCCATTAGTGATTTAATATATTTTCTTAACCCAATGAATCCTATAAATTCAAGAAAATCTTTTGCTATATCCTCCCCTTCTTTATTATATTTAAAAGAGGAAGGGTTAAATATATTACAATTAGACTCTGTAGACTATAGTTCTCATATTCCAAGTTGGATAATAGATAAAATCAATGAGAGAAAAATTATGTCCATAAATACAAACTATCCTAGTTGGAAAAACTTACTTCTTAAACCAATAAAGAAAAAGTGGAGACTAAACCTTATAGCATTGGGAGATGTGGGAAGTACACTTCTTATAGGCCTAAGGCTTCTTGGTGGAGAGTTTATAGATACTATAGGTATTTATGACAGAAACTTAAATAGATTAAAAAGATGGGAATACGAGCTAAATCAAATAAGACGTCCCTTTGATGAACTAGCATTCCCTAAAGTTATTCCCTTAGAAGAAGATTATTTATTTGATTGCGATATGTTTATATTTTGTGCATCTAAAGGCATACCACCAGTGGGCAGTGATATAACAGATGTACGGATGGCTCAGCTTAAATCTAATTCTGAAATCATTGGTGAATATTCAAAGTTAGCTAGAGAAAGAAATTTTCAGGGTATATTTGCAGTAGTATCAGATCCTGTAGATTTACTTTGTAAGGTTGCATTTCTTGAAAGTAATAAAGATAATGAGGGAAATATGGACTTTAAGGGCTTAAGTTCCGATCAAATAATAGGATATGGCCTAGGAGTAATGAATGGTAGAGCTTGTTTTTATGCAGAACAATCTTCTGAAATGATTCATTATATTGAAGAAGGAAGAGTATTTGGACCTCATGGAGAAGGTTTAATTGTGGCAGATAGTATAAAAAACTACAATGAAGAAATATCAAATTATTTAACAGATAAAACAATAAACGCAAATAAAGAAGTTAGAGGATTTGGATATAAACCCTTTGTGGCCCCTTCCCTTTCTTCTGGTGCATTATCTATTATATCTACTATAAATGGTAATTGGTTCTATGGCTCTACATATATGAAGGAAGTATATATGGGCTCTAAGTGTAGATTGCTTCCATCTGGAATTGAAGTTGAACAGCTTGATTTATCTAATGAACTATTTAGTAAACTTCAAGAAACTTATAATAAATTGGCGATGATTATATGAAAGAAATAGTAGTCATAGTTCCAGAAAATCCTAGTAAATTATTATCTAAGATGATGTCTACCGTGTTGGATAATAGAGATTTTACAATAGTAAAATCTGCAGATGAAGTGGAAAACTTACAAAATAAAAGGATATTATTTGTCTTGGAATTAAATGAAATTGGTACATCTAATGTATTGAACAATATTTTTTCCAAACTCTATAAAATGGGAAAAGATTCTTTAAAGGACTCTGAAGGCACTGTTTTAATCCATAGCAACTATACTATGTTTACAAAAACCATGGCTCAGTCTGTAATCTTCTTAGCTAATAATCTTGGCTGTAGTTTTGTAGGCAGACCTTTAGTAGAAGCCACTGGAAATTTAGAAAATTTCATAGCTATGGAAAAAGTATATAATATGCCCCTAGAAAATATTTGTTTATATCAATGTCAGGAATTAGGTAAAAGATTTTTCTGTGATGATTTTAACTCTATTGAAAAAAAGAAAAAATTATTGGTTCTCCATTCCAGTAATAGACAAGTATCAAATACCCTTACTCTTTGGGATATGGTAAAGAAAAGCCTCCATAATATTGAAATAAATGAAATCAACGTAGGCAATGGAAATGTACTGGATTGTAAAGGTTGCCCCTATAAGACCTGTAAACATTTAGGAAATCAAAGTCGTTGTTTCTATGGTGGAATAGTAGTAGAGGAAATTTATCCTGCTATACTTGAAGCAGACTCATTATTATTTATTTGCCCTAATTATAATGATATGATAACTGCAAATTTAGTAGCCACCATAAATAGGCTCACTGCTTTATATAGACAAACTAAATTTTATGATAAAAGTATATTTTCCATTATAGTATCTGGCTATTCTGGTGGAGATGCCTTAGGGAAACAACTGATTTCTAGTTTAAATATGAATAAAACCTTTAGACTTCCACCCTATTTCTCCCTTATGGCAATTGCCAATGATAAAGGCTCCATAGAAAAAGTGCCAAATATAGAAACCTTAGCAAATTCCTTTGCAGAAAGGATAATAAATAGTATATGATTTATACTTAAAAATATCCTAACGATGTTACCCCTAAATCCACATATGGAATTAAGGGGTAACATCATAATATACCTAGTGAGGGACTTTTTAATTATATTTTTTTATCAATTTTTTCATCAACCAAAGTAACTAATTTATCCCATTTATCTCCAATTACAGCACCTAATATAATCTCAAAAAATATTGTAAAAATTAAGTAAAATGGAAATATCATAATTACTATTATCATTCTATAATTCTTTTTTTTATTGTCAGACATTTTATATCACCTGTTTTCATATTATATCTTAAATATTAATCTATGAGACTATTTTATATAAAGATTAACATATAAGCTTTGTCGGACTGATATTGTTTTTTGCTATCCTCAAAATCTAATTGTAAACAATAATATTTTTATTTTATTAGGATATAATGGATAACTTGCCTTCTATATTTTCTAAAGCTCCACCTTTACTTCCGACATAAACATAAAATTCTCCAGTTTCTATACCTGTAAAAGTATGTTGTAATTCTTTGCCTGTTATTTCAAAATACTGTTTCCATTCTACTCCTTGAGCATTTACAATATCTTTAGCATCACTTAATGCTACAAATATTTTATCCTCTGATTCCATAGATATATCTATTTTATAACTAATATTTTTTTCTAATTTAACTTTACCTACAGATACTACTTCTTTTGCTACAATACTATTGATCGATATATTTATATCCTTTTCAGCTTTTACTTTAGTTTTAGGAAATACAATAAGGTACAATGCAAATATTATTATAATTAGCCCTACTCCAAATAGAATCATATTTCTTTTTCCCACATACCTAGTATTTTTATTCATAAAATTACCTCCTCATAATATAATTTAATAGTTATATTTTATTTCCTACCTTATAACTTTCAAAAAACATACTCTCGCATATATAATTTGGACAGTTCCATCAAAGCTAGATTAATATTAATCTAACTTTTCCATAGGTAACATTATATTTAATTGAAATATTCCATTATTCCACTCATAGTTTAAGATTCCATTATATTTTTTTACTATTGCTTGTATACTTTTTACTCCAAATCCATGGCTTTCCTTGTTTTCCTTTGAGGTTTCAAGATTTCCGTATTTATTTATTGGGTTAATTTGTGTTGGATTAGATGTATCTATATGTAGATACTCCTTATATGTACTTATACTTATATTCATATTTCTTTCTTCTTTATTAACTATTTTCTCATTTGCTTCAATCCCATTGTCTAATAAATTTCCTAGTATTGTACATAAGTCTATGGGATTTATATTTATATCTTTCGAAAGGTTTATCTTTATATCTATATTAATACCTTTCTTTTTTCCTTCTAATTTTTTTTGGTTTAATATGGTGTCTAATATATCATTACCTGTTTTAATCCAAGCGTGAGTTTCAATTACTTCATCTCTTAGATTATTTATATAATTTTCCGCAGATTCTATTTTCCTTTGTTCTAATAGTTTATCTATACAAACTATATGATTTTTGAAATCATGATGAATCTTTCTAATTTCTGTATATATCTTTTCTTTTTCTTCTATTTCTTTTATGAGCATTTCATTCTTTATTTCTACTATTTTATAGTTACTTCTTTCTTTATAAACTTGGTTCAGTTTTATAAATATATAATATGTTATTACAACTATTAGTAGAGAACCTAAACTAATTAGGATTGATAAATATTGTATTTCTATATTTAAGTCATTTAAAATAATACTTATCTTAAATATCACTAATAAATTTACTCCTGACACTAAATATACAAATAATATCCAATACCAATAATATTTTGGAATATTTGTATCATTGTCTTTAGAATTATTTTTTACAATTCTCAAAGATATAAATAATATTAACTTAGCTATTTGTGACCCTAGCACTCTGCTCCATGTTTGATCTACAATAATTTGTTGAATATCTTTACTAATGAAATAACTTAGTATATTGGCTGTAACAATATCAGAAAATATTAACAAGAAAAAAAACATAGAAGTATAGTATGATTTTTCTCTTATATTTCCTTTAAATAATTTACTGACTCCATATAAAGATATTAGAAAAAACAATATGGTCCTCTCTATTGAATATATATTTATTTTAGTTAATATATATATAAGTATTGATAGTATTATAATGGACGAATAATATATTTTCTCTTTTATCTCCTTATTTCTACCTAACATATAATTTGAAAAATCATAAAACAAAATCACTTCAAATAAGCATAGTATGTATTCATATAATCCCCATAGCAAAGACTGTCCCATTTTTATCCTCTCCTTGCGGCTCTTATGAAAGCTTTTTTTACTTCTTCTATTTTATATCTACTTACAGACAGTTTTTCCTCTGTATCTAGGGTAATGTATAAGTTCCCAATGCTCTTTATATAATTTTCATTTACTATACAACCCCTATGAATGGACACGAAGCCTTTAGATAAAAATATATCTTCAATATCTTTAAATCTTCTTATATTTGTTTTATATTTTCTACTAAATGTTCTAATAGATACAACCCTATCTATAAATTCAAAATATAATATTTCTCTAAGATATAACCGTATTTCTTCTTCTATAGTTTGAAATATATATTTTTCATCTTTTAATACTTCCATTGTACTTTGTAGTGCTTCTACTAACTCAGTATCAATATACATTTTCCTAATGAATCTAAATATATTGTATTTAAAAGTCTGATATACTTTATCTTCCATAGAAGTCAAAAATATTAATAGAACTTCATTGTCCTTCCTCCTAATAGCATCAGCTACTTCTATGCCATCCATATTAGGCATATTTATATCTAAAAAAATAATATCAAAATTAGTGTTTTCTTGCTTGAGACTTTCCAATAATTCTATTCCATCTGTGAATTTATTAATTGCTATGATCTTTTCTTCATCTATTAAGACTTCCTTTATTTTACATGATATGTAATCTAAAAAATATTTATCATCATCACAAATAGCAATATTTATCATCATCTTCTCTCCTATTCTATGTATTGAATATTTTATAGATAATATAATTATAGCATAATCAAGTAAATCTTTGACATCACTTCTAATTTATAACAACAAACAAAAAGCTATGATGGTTTAGCCATCATAGCTTTTATTTATCTTATGGTAATATATTTCCAATTGTTGGTTCTAAATCTGATGGAAATAAATATCCATCTAATACTTTGGTCGATTAATACGGCTAACCACGCTCCTGAAAGTCCCATACCTAGTTTTATTACAAAAATATGTGCACAAATCCATCTAATAATTAAAATTCCTAGTAAAGTAGATATTAATGTCCATACTGTATCCCCTGCTCCCCTAAGTCCTCCTGAAATAATCAATTGAGAACATTGGAAAGGTTGTATAAACGCCACTAATTTCAGTACAGCTCCTGCTCCTAGAATTACTTCCTTGTTATCAGTATATAAAGCTGCTATGGCTGAACCGAAGAAGAAAAATATAACACCCATAACTGTTGCTATTATCGCACCTATTTTACCACACATTTTTACATATGCCTCTGCTTTATCTGGTTCTTCTTCTCCCAGACTTCGCCCCACTAAAGTCGATGCAGATATTCCAAATGCCTGACCTGGAGTAAAAGATAGATTCAATATACTTATACAAATCTGATGTGTTGCATAGGGTACAGTACCTAAAGAAGCTATAATCTTTGTAAATATTAGCATTCCTGCTCGCATAGCAAGTTGCTCTCCCGAGGCTGGCAATCCAATTTTAATTAAATTATATACTATATCTTTATCAAATTTAAATTTTTTCTTCAAATTTATATGGACTATGTTTTTTTGATTAAATACAACTCTCATCAATAATATACTTGCTATTACCTGTGATAGAGATGTAGATATTCCGGCACCTAAAACCCCTAGTCTTGGGAATCCAAATAATCCATAAATTAAAACGGCGTTACCAACTACATTTGATAAATTGGCAATAATATTTATTTTCATAGGTGTTTTAGTATCTCCTGAGCCTCTTAAAGAGGCAAATATAGAAAAGTTGAAAGCTTGAAATATAAATCCTGAAGCAATTACCCTAAAATAATCTCTACCTATAATAAGAGTATCCTCATGAGCACCAAAGAATTTCATAGCAGTATCTGTCATACCTAAACCTATAAATAGTATGGGGACAACTAATAGGATTTGAGTAAGTATAGTAACATGCTTTACTACAGATTCAATCCTATCCTCTCGTTTTGCTCCTATGTAACGCGCTACCATAGTTGTAGCACCAATATTTAAGGATTGTACTAATGCTAATCCTAAAAATACCAGTTGATTAGTAACACCGACTGCAGCAATAGATGCAGCTGTAGTAGCAGCATCTCCAGATCTGCCAAGCATCATCATATCTACCATACCGAAAAGAGTTCCCATTAAGAGTTCAATCAAAACAGGCGATGCTATTTTAACTATTTGATTTCTTAGATCTTTCTTATTAAGAACAGACTCCATTTACAATTCACCTTTACTTTCCTTATATTTAGTTCGACACTCTAAATATTATATCATAGAAAAACAAAAAAACAAACTCCCTAGAGAGAGTTTGTTTTTTATATTAATTATTTTTTGATTTTATATACTCATCCATTGCTTTAGCTGCATCTTTACCTGCGCCCATAGCAAGTATTACTGTAGCTGCTCCTGTTACTGCATCTCCACCTGCAAATACACCTTCTCTTGATGTCTGACCATTTTCATCAGCTACTATACATAGATGATTGTTTACATCTAATCCATCTGTAGTTGAAGAAATCAATGGATTTGGTGATGTACCTAAGGACATTATAACAGTATCCACTTCAAATTCAAATTCTGAACCTGCTATTTCTCTAGGTCTTCTTCTACCTGATGAATCAGGTTCACCTAATTCCATTCTTACACATTTAAGTCCTTTTACCCAACCATTTTCGTCTCCAAGAACTTCTATTGGATTTGTAAGAAGTTCAAATATAATTCCTTCTTCTTTAGCATGGTGAACTTCTTCAACTCTTGCTGGTAATTCTTCTTCTGTTCTTCTATATACTACATATACTTCTGCACCAAGTCTTTTAGCAGTTCTAGCAGCGTCCATAGCAACGTTTCCTCCACCTACTACTGCTACTTTTTGACCTACTTTAATTGGTGTATCGAATTCTGGTCTGAAAGCTTTCATTAGGTTATTTCTAGTTAAGAATTCATTAGCTGAGAATACTCCGTTAAGGTTTTCTCCTGGAATATTCATGAATTTAGGAAGTCCTGCACCTGAACCTATGAAAACAGCTTCAAAGCCTTCTTCAAATATTTCATCTACAGTAATTGTTCTACCAACTATAACGTTAGTTTCTATTTTAACACCTAATTTTTTCAAGTTTTCAATTTCATTTTTTACTACTGTTTCCTTTGGAAGTCTAAATTCAGGAATACCATATACTAATACTCCTCCTGGCTCATGAAGAGCTTCAAATATTGTTACATCATAACCTTCCTTAGCTAATTCACCTGCACAAGTAACACCAGCAGGACCTGAACCTATAATAGCAACTTTATGACCGTTACTTTCTTTAGCTTTTCCAACTTCGATTCCATTTTCTCTAGCCCAGTCAGCAGCAAATCTCTCTAATTTACCGATTGCAACTGCATCTCCTTTTTTACCTAAGATACAAGTGCTTTCACATTGAACTTCCTGTGGACAAACTCTACCACAAACTGCTGGAAGTGCTGAATACTCTGCTAGAACTTGAGCAGCTTCTGCAAAATTACCTTCTGCTATATGTTTAATAAATCCTGGAATATCTATAGAAACTGGACAGTTTGGTCTACAGAAAGGTTTTTTACATTGTATACATCTTTTAGCTTCCTGTATTGCTTCTTCTTCTGTATATCCAAGACATACTTCTTCAAAGTTATGGTTTCTTACTTGTGGGTCTTGCTCTGCAATAGGAGTTCTTGTAAATTTATCCATTATTTTCTAGCCTCCTCTAGTTGACATTTATAAGCTTCATCTTTTTTAACTTCTTCAGTCTTATATTGTCCTTGTCTTTTTAATGCCTCATCGAAGTCTACAAGATGTCCATCAAATTCTGGTCCATGAACACATGCAAACTTTGTTTCATTACCTACTGTAACTCTACAAGCTCCACACATTCCAGTTCCATCTACCATTATAGGATTAAGTGATACAACAGTAGGAATATTTAATTTTTTAGTTGTCAACGCAACGAATTTCATCATTATCATAGGTCCTATAGCTATACATACATCATATTGTTTTCCTTGATTATTTACTAAGTCCTCTATGTAATTAGTAACTAATCCATGGAATCCATAAGAACCATCATCTGTTGCTACATATAGATTTCCTGCAACTGATTTTAGTTTGTCCTCTAAAATAACTAAATCTTTAGTTTTAGCTCCCATAATAACATCAACTTCTACACCGTGCTCATGCAGCCATTTTACTTGAGGATAAACAGGTGCCGTACCTACTCCACCAGCTACAAATAACATTTTCTTTTTCTTTAGCTCATCAAGGTCTTCACTTACAAACTCTGATGGAACTCCTAAAGGTCCAACAAAGTCCTTTAATGAATCTCCTTTTTCAAATGCTGCAAGTTTTTTAGTAGAGCTACCCATAGATTGAACTACTATTTGTACTGTTCCTTTTTCTTTGTCGTAGTCACAAATTGTAAGTGGTAATCTCTCACCTGTTTCATCTGTAATTACAATAACAAATTGTCCTGGCTTAGCGGAATTCGCTACTCTTGGAGCCAAAATATCCATTGAGAAAATATTTGGAGCAAGAATTTCTTTTTCTACAATTTTATACAATTGTACTTCCCCCTTAATAATATATTTATTTCATGCTTTAAAACTTTTAGTAATTTATAAAACATTTTATTTTACATCACCAAAATTTTAACATATCCGTATATTTAATTCAACCTAATTTAGAATTAAATAATCTTAGTTATTATTCAATTGAATTTATTTTTTTTAGAACTGCAGATTCTATAGTGTTTATTTTGTCCTCTGAAACCTTACTATTTATATCTTTTGAATAAATATAAAGCTTTATTTTTGGCTCTGTACCTGAAGGTCTTACGGCATACCAAGAACCATCTTCTAAGTAGTATTTTAGAACATTGGATTTAGGATTTCCTGTATTATCTAACAGGTAATCTATAGTTTTTTCAAGTTTTATGCCATCAAAATCCATTATTGGTCTTTTTCTAATTTCTTCCATCATTCTGCTTATTCTTTGACTTCCTTCTATACCTTCCAATACTATAGATATAAGTTTTTCTTTATAATATCCATGCTCCTTGTATATATCTTCCAATACATCTAGTAATGATTTTCCTTGTTTTTTATAAAATCCTGCCATTTCTGCTATAAGCATGGAAGTATTTACTGCATCTTTATCTCTTACCATAGTTCCATATACATATCCTATACTTTCCTCATATCCAAATATAAAAGTATGCTCTCCTGTTTTGTCAAATTCATTGGCTTTACCACAAATATTTTTAAATCCAGTCAAAGTTTCTATAGTTTCCACTCCATACTTTTTGGCTATTGATTTACTTAAATCTCCAGTAACTATTGATTTAACTATAACTCCATTTTCTGGAATATTATTTAATCTATTTCTTTGAGATAATATATAATTTACTAATAGCACTCCCGCTTGATTGCCATTAATAAATTTAAACTCTCCATCCTTATTCCTTACCATCATAGCAACCCTGTCACAATCTGGATCAGTTGCTATAATTAATTCTGCATCTTCTTTTTTCCCCAATACTTTAGCATAATCGAATGCCTTTACATCTTCTGGATTTGGATATCCTACTGTTGTAAAGTTTGGATCTGGATTCTCCTGTTCTGGTACAACGATTATATTGGTAAATCCTCGTTTTGAAAGTATTCGTCTTACTGGAATATTTCCAGTACCATTAAGAGGTGTATATATAATCTTTATATCCTTATCTATATCATCATCAAGTGATAAACTAAGCAAATCTTTATCATAATCATCATCAATTTCTTTACCTATATATTCAATTAAACCCTTATTCTTAGCCTCATCTAAATCCATAAGTTTTATTTCTGAAAAATCTTTTATATTTTTTATTTCCATAAGGATTTCATCTGCTATATCGTCTAAAATCTGAGAACCATCTTCCCAGTAAACCTTATATCCATTATAGTCCCTTGGATTGTGACTTGCTGTAACTACTATTCCAGATATGGCATCTAACTTTCTAATAGTATAAGACAATAAAGGTGTAGGTCTTATTCCTTCAAATAAATAAACCTTTATTCCATTGGCTGCCAATACTCTAGCAGCTATTTGAGAAAATTTATCTGAATAATGTCTTACATCATAGGCAATAGCCACACCTCTATTCATAGCTTCCTTTCCTTTATTTACTATGGTTTTTGCTAGTCCTTCAGTGGCTAAAGATACAGTATATATATTCATTCTATTGGTTCCAGCTCCAACCTTTCCCCTTAGTCCAGCTGTTCCAAAGGATAAATCAGTATAAAATCTGTCCTCTATTTCTTTGTCATCTGTAATTTGTCTAAGTTCTAATCTCGTTTCTTCATCAAAATAATCATTTTCTAACCAGCTATTGTATTTATCTTTATAATTCATAAAATCACCTCAATATATTGATTTGGTTTCATTCTTTTCTTATATTGTATTTGTTATTACCTAATTTGTCCATAGTTTAGGGCAATATCAATATAATTATAAAAACATTCCCAAAACGCCATGGTTCTAGAAATGTTTTTATTTATTTAAAGGGGTCTAATATACTTTTTTCGCTTGAAACTACTTATAAAAATTAAAGATAATATTAATGCCACTATAGAAGCAATAAATATAATTAATTTTTTTGTATCTATATTATTTTCATATTCCATATTATTCCTATTTTTAGTACCTTGCTGAGACATATTTCTATTAGTTTTATCTCTCATATTATTTGGCATCTGTTTTGTTATATTCAGTAATTCTTCTATTTGCTCACTATTTAACCCTAATTCCTCTAACTTCCTCCTCTCCTTATCTGTCAATTCTTCACCAGACAATTCTCTGATTATCTCCATTGCCTTAAACATAGTATCTGGATTTTCTCCATTTCCAAAATTACCAGGTGGAGTCATTTTATCTGAATTCATCATATTATTTCCAACATCTTTCCCCATAGAACCTAATGCTGATAAATCTATATTAGTTTTTATATGTCCATAGGTAGTAGTTGGCTGCTGTCCTTTAAGCTGTGCCATAACACTTTCTGCCCTATCTTTCCCAAACTGCAATAATACAGGAAGGGAATTTTGATATTCCTCATAGGTATAAAAGGCAGTAGGATCACTTTTTATATAATCTTTTATTAATTCATTAACTCTACTAATAGATGTTTTGTATTTCCCAGATTCAATATAATTTATAGTTAAATCCTCTAAATATTGATAATATATTTCCTTATATTCTTGTTTCTCTAGTAGTTTAGATATAAGAGGACTATTTTCCATAGTATCTGTAACTGGATTATCTATTGGAAAATTTATGGCCAATGATCCATTATTTATTTCATGTCCCCCAAAGGAGAGATTAAAGTCCCACGGTAATATTTGAAACTTTCCATTCCTTTCATATAAATAGTAATTATGTTTTAAGTTTCCTGCATAACTATCTAGATTTACAAGAAATGTATTTGCTGCAAAATATCTAAGTATCTCATCTACATCTAAATACTCTTCTAAATTTGTACCTGCATCTAAATTCTTCATCATTTCAACTACTACATTATAATCATCCTCATTAGTTGTCTTAAATATGGAGTTATGAAAGATTCCAGAGTAATTAGAAATATCGTCTCCAGTATATACTAGATTTGTATCGCTATTTCCTCTATTAAAGTCACCAAAACTCCTTGGATTCTTGGTATCATTTTTATGTTCTACTATGTCCTCATTATTTTTTTCTGGTTGTCTTTCCATGTTCCTGTTCATATTACCCATTTCCATGGTTTCTGGTTTATAAAGATTGCCTTCTAGACTTCCAAATTGTCTTTCAATAAAACTTTCCTCCATTACCTCCACTGCTAAGTATAGTCCCCACTCCTGTCCATTTATCTTAATATTCGTATAAGCAAAGCCAGGTACAGCAACTCCTAATTCATCGAAAATTTCATATGATAAATACTCCTTCATATTTGTAGTATCACCAATATTATTATTCAATGCCAATTTCTCTAAGCCATAGTAGTCCTGTCCCTTAATATATTTATCAAATTTAATCTTGAAACTATATCTATCTGTAGTATCATCACTTGCTACCATATTTAAACTAGAATTACCTTTTGCCCTGATCCCTACATTTGAAAATGTTTCCCCATTTATAGTAATATCACAATTATAATATTCTTCTTTTATGGCATTCTGTAATAAATCAGTCCATTGTTCTTCATCTATTTTAATATTTATTTCTGATACTTTATTCTTATTAAATATCTTGCTTACATAGTCTGGCTGTTTAATATTAGCACTATCTATATCATTACTGTTAGTCATATTTTTCATAGAAACCATTAGTATCATAGCAACCAGAAAAATAGAAATCACTGATATGATTGCTAAACTTCTCTCTTTTATCATCAAATCACCTTCTCACTAAGCCATATAATCTCCATTATAACTAACCATAACTACATTGGAAACTCCTTCTATATATGATAGTTCATTTATAAAATCAGTAGTAACTTCCTTTAATCTAATTTCAACAGTAAGTTCTATACCATTATACTTTGAAACAGTCTTAGATTTTATTAAATATTTTTGTACTCTATTATTTATAATATCTAAAACATCCTTTTCACATTTATCACCTTCACAATTAACTACCATTATATATGGTGTTTCATTTGTCTTTTTATTTACAAATAAAACCAATACAATCCCTATAAATATTGAGCCAAATATTGCCAGTGGTATTAACCCAGCTCCTAATACTATTCCTCCAGAAATTGACCAAAATAAAAATGCTATATCAATAGGCTCTTTTATTGCAGACCTAAAACGAACAATTGATAATGCACCAACCATACCAAGAGATAGAACTATATTGGAAGTAACAGCCAATATAATCAGTGTTGTAATAAGGGTTAAAGCCATAAGTGCCACACTAAAACTTGAAGAATACATAACTCCTGTAAATGTTTTCTTATAAACTGTCATAATAAATAATCCTAAAACAAAGGCAAGTCCCAAAGCTATAATCATATCCATTGCAGAAATTCCGCCTATTTTATCTAAGAAACTTGATTTAAAAACGTCTCCAAAATTTATTGTATTTGTTGTATTCATTTTTTCATCTCCAATTTTATTAGTTTTAGCCAAATGCCCTTGAAAGAGCATATTTTGAAACTGAAGTAATCCTTCTTTCTCCTATTTGAAGTATGTCAGATATAATATTTGGAATAAATTCATCATACTTTACTTCTAAAATAATTATATTTGAATCCAATGCTTTTACAGTGGGAATATCTTCATCAAATATTTTTTTTGAAAAAATACCTGTTCTTATTGATTTATCAAAGGTTACTCTAACGTTACCTGTGGAATAAGTATAAGCTTCACGATTATAATCTACTATGGTTTTTGGTATAAATAATTCACTTTTCATCTTAATATAAAGTTCTTTTAATAAATCATCATCCTTATATCTTATCCAGTCAATATCTTCATTTAAAATTTTATTACATTCATCTACAGAAACTAAAGTACTGAATTTTGCTGTAAGTCCATTGTTTTTAATCTTTTTTTCCAATTTAATATAAGAGACATCATTATTATAAAATCTAATTCTAAATTTCTCTCTATGATTTACACCAGCTATTTTTTCAAATAAAGCTTTATCATTTATATCATCAAAATATATGCTTCTTATGAAATATCCTTCATCTCCTTTAGAATTTTTATCTAATTTCATCAGATGTTTTAGTCTAGTTCTAATAACATAGTAATCTCCTAAATTTATATAAAGTTTATGCTCATGTCTATATTTGATACTATTCATATTTTTCACCTCCAAATTTTATATCTAGATTAAGGATATATTTCTTTTGTGAAATCTAGATGATAACTAATAGAAATACTTGTGAAAATCATTTTCCGTATTTTTGCATGACTTATTGAATTAGATCATAAAAAATACCTCCAAGTAGACAGTCTAATTTTAATTAATTAGACTGTCTACTTTGGAAGTATCATATCAAATCTTATCTTTTATGGTTATATTTATTTATTAGCTTTTAATTGAAACCAAAATATGGTTCCTTGGTTAGTATAACTTTCCACCCCAAAATCTGAGTTATGAGCCATCAATATATTTTTGACAATAGAAAGTCCTAGCCCAGTCCCTATTACTGCCCGCTTATGGTTTTTACCTACCATATAGTATCTATCCCATATGTGATCTAACTCTTCTTTAGGAATTCCTTTTCCTGTATCTTTTACTTCATATTTAATATAACTGCCAACATCTTTAATATTTATAAATACCGACTTATCATCTCCAGTGAAATTCACGGCATTACTAATTAGATTATAAATTACTTGCTCTATTTTTTTCTCATCACCACATACTTTTACTTCATCATCACAGTTTAGAATAAAAGTAAATCCTTCTTTTTCTTCAAGAATTAAAAATCTCTTTAAAATATCCTTCGTAGTCCCAACTACATCAAATTCTTCATGATTCATCTGACTAAGATTTGCCTCAACCTTAGATAAATCTAAAATATCATTAACAAGTGTAGTCAGTCTATCTGATTCATCTATAATTACGTTTACATGAGACTTTCGTTTTTCTGGATTATCGCCTGATATATCTCTTATCATCTCTGCATAAGATTTTATTAATGTAAGTGGTGTCCTTAAATCATGGGATACATTTGAAATTAACTCTCTTCTTAGTTCTTCAACTTTCGATAGTTCCTTTGTAGTGTAATTTAACGTAGAAACTAGATTATCTATTTCTGTATAATCACCTTTTTCAAACACAATATTATAATTACCTTTAGCCAAAACTGATGCCGCATTGGTTACTTGGGTAATAGGTTTAGATATTTTAGATGCAATAATAAATGATAATCCCAATGATAATAGCAAGGATATTATAGTTACTATAATAAGCTGATTTTTTAAAACAAAAGTAGTGGAATCTATGGGATCTAATAATCCATTGATGTATAAATATAGATTTTCTCCATTCTGCCCTTGTAATACAGCACCATAAACTATGGTTGGTCTTCCTAATCTGAAATCTTCTGTAGTATATAAAATTTTTTCTTGATCTTCTTTCTCTAATTTATCTATAAATTTCCTTGATTCCATAAAATCAAATTTAGGAGGTCTAGGGTCAAAGGATGTATTCATAGGAAATATTGGAACACCATCTTCATTTAGTATCTGAATAATTAGCCCTTTACTGAAGGATATTGTATAAATAATATCTTCAAAATCATCCTTTCCATATTCTACTACTAGGCTGTCTCCAATTTTCTTAATCTCATTAGTCTTCATTGACTTATAATAGGTATTTAAAAATACAATTTGAAGAAGCCATAATATGGTCATAATAGTTGCTGCAAATAAAACAAAATATGTCCACAATTTAAATTTTAGACTGTTTACATCTAATCTATTTTTCAAAATTACCACCATTTCTATTTATTTTATATATTCAAATTTATATCCTAATCCTCTTAAGGTTACAATAAAATCCCTATATGGTTCTATACTATTTCTAAGCATTTTTATATGGGTATCAATGGTTCTATAATCACCAAAGAAATCATACCCCCAGACCTCATTTAATAATTTATCCCTAGTCAAAGCAACGTTCTTATTTTTAACCAAATAAAATAATAACTCATATTCCTTTGGAGTCATATCTACTTTTACTTCATCAACAAACACATTTCTTCCTAGCATATCAATTACAAGACCATCAAATTCATATATTTCATTAGAATTGCTATCATTTTGTATTTTCTTATTACGGCTAACAATTACATTTAGCCTAGCCATAATTTCTTTGGGTGAAAAAGGCTTTACTACATAATCATCAATTCCTATTTCAAAACCAAATAATTTATCATATTCTTCTCCCCGTGCAGAGAGCATAAGTACAGGTATATTCTTTATCTTTTTAATCTCCTTATAAGCAGAAAAACCATCTAATTTAGGCATCATTATATCCATTACTATAACATCAAAATCTTGTTCTTTACATATATTCACAGCTTCCATTCCATCTTTGGCTTCTAACACTTGATGTCCTTCAAATTCTCCATACTCTCTGATAACCTCTCGAATTCTCTCCTCATCATCTACAACAAGTATCCTAAACATAAAACTCCTCCTATATATCTTCTAGGAAATCCTTCCTTATCTATATTATAAATCTTCAATGTGTTAGTTATGTGATAAATTTTATAGATATAAGTATGAAAAAAGAGGGTAGTATTATCTACCCTCTTGATCAATATCTCGTTCTACTTATTTCTTCGGTGTTCTCAGAATGACACTTTAGACAACTTATACCTTCTTCATAGTTCTCATCCCAGATATGCCCACAGTCCTTACATATAAACTTAACTGCTGTTACGGATGCAGCCATATTTCCACCCCCTATATAAACATATTATGATATTCATTAAATAAAATGCTTCCATTTGTTTATATTATATCAAACTTTGATAAAAAAATCACTAAGCTTTAATAAAATAATAAAGACAATTGTAAAGGGATGTCGTAGGACATCCCTTATAATTATCTTTACATTATTTTATTTCTTTTTATAAATTAAAACTAATAATTTGTTATTATATTTCTGCTGTTTTAAATCCTTTTCCCTTTACTTCTACTACATCGGTTATAGTAAAGAATGCTTTGGGGTCTACATCATTTACTATTTCTTTTAGCTTTGCAATTTCTCTAGAGGTAAGAGTACAATATATAATATTTCTATCTTCATGAGTATATCCTCCTTGACCCTTTAGGAGAGTAACTCCTCTGTGTATTCTTTCTATAATAGCAAGAGATAATTCTTGAGACCTTTCTGATACAATTATAACATTTTTTTGTATATTAAATCCAATTTGTACCTTATCAAGTATTTGATACCCAGCATACATTGCTATTAAGGTATACATTGCAGATTTATATCCAAATAATAAAGATGAAAGTGAAATTATAATAGTATTTGCCATCATCAATCCTGTTCCAATATTCATATTATACTTCCTTTTAAGGATTGCAGCTATTACATCAAATCCTCCTTGACAAGTTCCATGTCTAAACATTAGTCCCATACCAATTCCATTAAATACTGCTCCAAAAACTGACCCGAGGAATATGTCGTCTATTATAAAATATTTTGAAAATCCCTTTGTTATAGTCAGCCAAGAAGAAAACACTATCATGGATATAAAGGCATATACTACAAATTTTCTATCTAACATTTTAGCCCCTAATACAAACAATGGTAAATTCATTAAGAATACAGATATTCCCGTAGGTAAATTTGTTAAATATTGAATCATAATTGCAATCCCACCAACGCCTCCACTTAATAATCCATTGGGTACAAAGAATAAATTAATTGCCAAGGCACATAATAAATTACCTAAAACTATAAAAAATACTTTCGTACATATTTCTTTAGGTTTTCCTAATATTGACTTTTCCATTTTGCTTGTTTTCATTTATGAACTCCTTATTTCTATGTTTTATTTAATGCTTTATATATTATATATTATTCCATCTACTATATTACCTTATAAGCAAAATATAATCAATCATATCTTAAATAGTAAAAAAAGAGAGAATCCTTCTCTCTTTTTTACACTCAAGAACTACATATGTTTTTATACATCTGATAAAATATACTAGCTGTATCTATCTCATTCTGTGATAGATTCTCTTTGCTAAGTACTTCTTTTAGTTCTTCATCTCCATCTGAAAATATTTGTAAGTTTCTAAAGATATATACAAGGTTAATGGCTTCATCTTGAACTAAATTTAAAGCCTTCATAAATTTTATTTTATCGCTTTTATATAGTTCAGCAACTATATCTGCAAACTCAATTGTAAATACTCCCGAGGGATTGCTATATAGTTTTAATATTTGGGATAATTCTTCTACACTTCTAGAATCATAGTCTTCAATATAAAGAAATAGCTCCTCTAACTTATTGGAGTTTTCTAGTAACTCCTTCCAATCCCCCCAGTACAATTCATCTAAATCAAATTTCTTCATCAGTATCTTCATCTTCATTTAATATATCATCTATGTCTTCTACATCTGCTGTATCATCTACAAATTCTGCCTTCATTTCTATGGTTTCATCTGTTTTGTTTATACTTCGCCATTGTTTATAAGTTTTTAATTCATCTGAAATCTTCTTAATCACATATGCTATTACAGCTAAATCATCAATAAATCCTCCGGGTAAAAAGTCTGGCACTAAATCCAAGGGATTTACTAAATATAATAATGATATTATTATCATTATTACAGAAGTCTTTGATAGTTCCTTATAATCTCCTTTTATCCAATCTTTGACCAAATCAATAATTAGTTTTAAATCCTCCCAAATCTCCATTAACTGTTTATTTCCCTCTGCCTTTTCTTTAGCTGTAATTAAAAGTTGTTTAAGCTTATCTGTATCAAAATAAATTGTATTTGCTTTTGACTCTAATTTTCTTATTATTTCTTCAAAGTCTATTTTCATTTTTATCCTCCATTTATTCTTTTTCCTTATCTTAATTATACTATTCTTTTAGACTTTTTATCCAATATTTTATATAAAATTTATTAAGGAAGTCTAGATATCTAGACTTCCTTAATTACTTATACCAACAATGGCTGTATTTGTTTATCTTTTAATGCTTCTATAATAGTAGGTACTATCATATCATAATGAGCAATTAGTGAATTAATTTTATTTATGGCATCATCTTGGCCAAATGGTACAAAGTATACGTTTTTCTTATCTAGCAAAACTCCTATATTTTTTGCATTACCACTAAGTCCATCATTGGTGGATATGGCAACTATTGCAGGTTTATTGTTTCTCAAATGAGCCTTAAACGCCATACATACTGGTGTATCTGTAATTGCATTTGCCAGTTTTGCTAAGGTATTTCCTGTACATGGCGCTACAACTATTATATCAAGATAATTCTTGGGTCCTATTCCTTCAGCATCTTGTATTGTTTCTATAATATCTTTTCCTGTTAATTCCACTATCCTATTTTTCCAATCTTCTGCTAAACCAAATCTAGTATCAAAACTACTTGCATTATAGGACATTATTGGATATACATCTGCCCCTTCTTCAACTAATCTTTCTATTTCAACTAATATGGTATCAAATGTACAAAATGAACCTGTAATAGCCAAACCTACTTTTATTCCATTTAACAACATAGTTATACCCCCAATTCCTCAATAATATTATAAATAGTATTCTTCAAAATCCCAGCTGCTGTTGTAGGTGCTGTTTTACCTGGTAGTCCCAAAGCCCAAATGGTTTTGATTCCAAGGTCCTTTGCCTTTTCAAAATCCACTCCTCCTGGTTTAGAGGCTAAATCAACTACTAATGCGTCTTTATTCAATTCTAATAAAACCTCTTCAGTTAAAATCATACTAGGAATCGTATTAAATACTACATCCATTTCCCCAATTAAGTCTTTCATTTTATCTAAATGTACTGGATTATATCCATAACTGTGTATCCATCCTAAATCTGCATAATTTCTAGCTTCAACATATACTTTTGCCCCTATTCCTTGCAGCATCTTGGCTAAAATCTTTCCTATTCTTCCAAAGCCTAAAATCATAGCCTTAGAATCATGAAGAGTAATATCCATTTCTTTCATGGCTATTTCAATTGCACCTTCTGCTGTAGGTATCGAATTTAAAACTGTCATTTCTTCTCTATTGAATAAATCTATAGTGAGTATATTGTTCGCTTTAGCTTTTTTGAGTACTTCATCAGATATTTTTCCCGCTATAAAAATTTGTTCATCTGTCATATATTCAAATACTTCATCTATTTTTATGTTCTCTGAATATAATGGTGTATTTAATAAAATAT
Source organism: Tissierella pigra (assembly GCF_018917845.1). NCBI lineage: Bacteria > Bacillati > Bacillota > Tissierellia > Tissierellales > Tissierellaceae > Tissierella > Tissierella pigra. Next base: position 1,299,670 of record NZ_JAHLPJ010000001.1, on the reverse strand, counting down.
TATCTTCAGAACAAGGAAGTGGTCCTATAATTATTTTTGCATTTTCAATGGCATAATAAAGATTTTCACTAAATTTTAGTGAATTGACCTCTGATCTATCAAAACCAAATACTTGAACATTATAGCCATCATATTTTAATAATTCTGCCAATTTAATACTTCTCCTATCTCCACCTAATACAACTATTTTCATATGATCCCTCCAATATTTTGTTTACTATTTAGAGACTAATATATATTATGTATATAAATATTTAAGGTGCTTGTATATCTCTATAAATAGAAAAAGCCTTAATGTAAAAACATTAAGACTTTTCCCATTTAAAACTTCCTTAATTTTTATTTTCTGTAGGTCATAACTGTAATGACTCCATCAATATCCCTTGAAAAAACAAGTATATTTTCTTCATCCATAAATCTGCTATTAGAGAAACCTACTTGACCTTCTTCAAATAAACTATTAATATCTGCCCTAAGTTTATGTTCAGCAAAGTAGTAATCAATCATGCCATCTTTGTCTGGAACCACTTTCTGTACACATTCTGGTATTAATACGGCATCTTTTAATAGTTCTTCTATCTCTGGAAATTCTTCATTTAATACTTCTTCATCATCTCTTCACAATGTCTGAATGTACTTCTCTGCTTCCTCATAATTTCCTTTTGATGGATCTATGGGCAAGTCAAATAAAGCATTAATTCCTTCATAGTCTGTATTAATACTAATCTCCCCTGTCTGCAAAAACTTCTATATCATCACATTCCATAATTCTATACATTATATTTGCTGCAATAGCTATAAGAAAGCTCTTTGGATTTTTGTTTCTATCTATTTTGTGACATAACTCTATGGGTTTTAAAAAGGGTTCTTGATATAAATCATCTGCTTGATGTTTGTCCCTCCTTCCCCATTCTTATGATGTCTTTAAATTTAAGAAAACTTATATATAAATCAGCTTCTCATGTATATATTGTAATAACCTCTAGTTATGTTCATGTTTTTTATAACAAATTAAGAAGGTTCTCACTTACTTCTGAGTTTCATATAAAAGCTTCTTTATAATTTATAACACAAAAATAGACCAACTTAGATAAAACCTTATAATATAAAGGTTTGTTAATTTAGTCCAATTATAAAAGATTCATCTACAACTTTTATATACTTTAATCTTGCTATACTTTTTCAAAACAAATTATTAAAAGGTTAAACTAATTAATTAGTCTAACCTTTTATATTTTCTATTCCAATCTCAGCAATAGTTCTCCAGCCTCTACATTTTGCCCTTCTTTAACAACTATTGAACTTATAATTCCACCAGTGGCCGCAGTAATTTGGGTTTCCATCTTCATAGCTTCAATTATTGCAACTAATTGTCCCTCCGTAACCTTGTCACCAACCTTTACTAAAATCTTTGCTACAACTCCTGGGATACTTGCTCCAATTTCTAATTTATTTTCAGAATCTGCCATCTGTGTTGTAACTAATCCTTCTTTTACAATATTACTTGCCTTATCAAGTATCTTTATAGCCCTTCTACTATCATTGACTTCAAAATATAAAGTTCTATATCCTTTATCATCTAATCTACCTATTTCAAGGAACTTGATAATTAAAGTCTTACCTTCTTCTACTTCTATTTCCCCTGTTTCACCTTCCCTTAAACCATAGAAGAATATATGACTTCCCATCCTACTAAAATCTCCATGCTCTTCAACATACTTTAGATAATCCTCAAAAACCTTAGGATATAGAGAATAAGATAATAAGTCTTTTCTTTGCGGAACCATATTATACTTCTCACTTAAATACTTTTCAATTTTTTTAAAGTCTTCAGGCAGAAGCAATTCTCCAGGTCTGCAAGTAATGGGTTCTTCTCCTTTTAATACTAGTTTTTGAAGTTTTTCAGGAAATCCTCCCATTGGTTGCCCCATCATACCTTGGAAATATGATACTACTGAATCTGGGAATGCCATATCCTTGGCTTTATCATAGATGTTTTCTGGAGTTAAATCGTTTTGCACCATAAATATAGCCATATCTCCTACAACTTTAGAAGTAGGTGTTACCTTTACAATATCTCCTAGAATTTCATTTACAACTCTATACATTTCCTTCACATCATCAAATCTATGACCCAAACCAAAGCTATCCACCTGTGGCTTAAGATTGGAATATTGACCTCCTGGAATCTCATATTTATATATTTCTGCTGTTTCTGACTTTAGTCCAGATTCAAATTTACTATATATTGGTCTAACACTACTCCAATAATCAGATATAATTTGTAAATCATCTAAATTGAGCCCTGTGCTTCTATCTGTATGCTCCAAAGCCGCAACTACTGAGTTTAATGCAGGTTGAGATGTTAGTCCAGCCATACTATTAAAGGCAGTATCTACAATATCTACGCCAGCATGAGCTGCCATTAGTACTGTTGCTATTCCATTTCCACTGGTATCATGGGTATGAAGATGTATAGGTATTTTAATTTCAGATTTTAATGCCTTAACTAGTTCATAGGCTGCTTGAGGTTTTAATAAGGAAGACATATCTTTAATTCCTAATATATGAGCTCCTGTTTTTTCTATTTCCTTAGCAGTCTTTATATAATAGTCCAAATCATATTTAGTTTTGCTTTTATCCAATATATCTCCTGTATAACATATGCAGGCCTCTGCTACTTTACCTACTTTTAATACTTCATCTATGGCCACTTCCATACCTTTCAGCCAATTAAGTGAATCAAATATTCTAAATATATCTATTCCTTTTTCTGCCGATTCCTTTACAAACTCTCTAATAACATTATCAGGATAATTTCTATATCCTACGCCATTGGACCCTCTTAGAAGCATTTGGAATAATATATTAGGTATCTTCTTTCTTAAAACTTCCAACCTATCCCAAGGAGATTCATTTAAAAATCTATAGGCAACATCAAAGGTTGCTCCTCCCCACATTTCTAAAGAAAACAAATCATTTCCTAATACTGAAAGGGCCTTAGAAATCTTATACATATCATCAGTTCTCATTCTAGTAGCCATTAAAGATTGATGAGCATCTCTTAAAGTTGTATCTGTTATCAATAGAGATTCTTTGTCTTTAATCCATTCTGCTAAACCTTTCGGACCCTTTTCATCTAAAATTTGTTTAGTACCATATTGTCTTTCAGGTCTAACAACTTTAGGTATATTTGGAATATCAAAATCTGGTTTATCACCATTTGTTTCATTTACCACCTTTTCCCCTATGAAATTTAGAATCTTTAATTCAATATCAGTTTTTGCTGTAATATCAAATAACTCTGGGTTATTGGAAATAAATCCAGTATCACATTTACCTTTTAAAAATTCTTCGTGATTTAATACATTTATTAAAAAAGGAATATTTGTTTTTACTCCTCTAACCTTTAACTCCTTTAATGCTCTTTTAACTTTCCTTGTAGTATCTTCAAAAGTTCTAGACCAAGAAGTTACCTTCACCAAAAGACTATCATAATAAGGACTAATATTTGCACCTGTAAAGCCACTACCTCCATCAAGTCTAATTCCAAATCCAGATCCAGTTCTATATATATCAATATTTCCTGTATCAGGAGCAAAGTTGTTTAATGGATCTTCTGTAGTAACTCTACATTGTATAGCATAGCCCCTCACTTCTATACTTTCCTGTCCTTTTATTCCTATTTCATTAGAATCTAAAGAATATCCTTCAGCTATTAAAATTTGAGACTGTACTATATCAATTCCAGTAACCATTTCAGATACAGTATGTTCTACCTGTATCCTAGGGTTCACTTCAATGAAATAGTGGTTTCCATGTTTGTCTAACAAAAATTCAACTGTTCCAGCATTCCAATACTTAACGGCCTTTGCTATTTTAACTGCATCATCACATATGTTTTTTCTTTGTTTCTCTGTAATAGAGAATGCAGGAGTATATTCAATAACCTTTTGGTGCCTTCTTTGTATGGAACAATCCCTCTCAAATAAATGAACTATATTTCCATATTTATCCCCTAAGATTTGAACCTCTATATGCTTTGGTTTCTCAAGATATTTTTCAATAAATATATCATCTATACCAAAAGCCTTCTTAGCCTCATTTTTTGCACTATGATATTCCCTTATTAAATTCTTTTCATCTTTTACTACTCTCATGCCTCTACCACCTCCACCAGCGGTAGCTTTTAGTATTATAGGGTATCCTGCATAATTAGCAAACTCTATTGCTTCCTCCTCAGAAGCTACAGCTTTTTCAATTCCTGGAATAGTTGGAACTCCTACACTATGTGCTACTTTTTTAGACCTTATTTTATCTCCTAGACTATCCATCATCTCATAAGTTGGTCCTATAAACTCAATACCTACTTCTTTACATTTTCTTGCAAATTCTGGATTCTCAGATAGAAATCCATATCCTGGATGTATTGCATCTACTCCTTTTTTTAATGCTAATTTAATAATTTCATCTATATTTAAATATGCCTCTATTGCTCCTTTGTTTCTGCCAATCAAATAAGACTCATCAGCTTTTGTTCTAAACAAGGAATTTTTATCTTCATTGGAGTAAATAGCCACAGTTCTTATTCCAAGTTCACTACAAGCTCTAAATATTCTTATGGCAATTTCTCCCCTATTTGCAACTAAAACCTTCTTAAATTTCTTTTTCATGTTACACCTCCATGGTTAATCATAATTTTTTATAAAAATAATTACAGCCTCTTTAACTTATTCACAATTCTTTTTTCCTATGTTTTTATAAAAAATTCACCAATACAATTGACAAAACTTTTATTAAAACTTTCATCTTGCTAATGTTTTAAACAATTTTAGCATATATCTTTAATAACTTCAATATATTTCTGCAAGTTAATTGTTTCATTCTTGCAATTTATAGAATTATTACTTTTGAATTTTCATGCTTTAAAGATATATTAATTGTTTATAATAAAAAAATTATATATACTAGAAATATGACATTATATGGAGGGAACTTTTATGAATACTAAATCCAAGGGAATTTTAGCAGTAATTGTTTCTGCTACTATTTTTGGAAGTATGCCTTTAATGGCTAAGTTTGTTTATGAATCTGGTGGTAATGCCACAAGCTTAGCATTTTTAAGATTTTTATTAATACTTCCTTTTTTATATCTATTAATTAAAAAAGATGGCAAGGAAACTTTAAAAATTGAAAAAGAGGAATTTAAAAAAATAACCCTTGTGGTACTAGTGTTGCATTAAAGAAATAATTACAGGTTGACATGGAAAAATTTATATAATGAAAAAAAGAACCCCTTGTGTTAAATTGTTTTTGACTAGAAAACAATGAAATGGGGTTCTTTTTTATGGTTCAATATAATAATAAAACAGTTTTTAGTAAATTAATAGAAGTAATAAATGGAAATAAGTTAAATTATATAATTAATAAATATAATTCAGATTATAGGATTCAACATTTTAACACTAAATCTCATGTTTTTTCCATGCTTTATCTTCAGTTAAGTAATACGAAAAGCTTAAGAGGCTTAATTGATAAATTAAATTATAGTCCAAAATTACAACGAACAGTTAATGTTCCAAGCCTTTCACAACTTTCAAGGAAGAATGCCAATAGAGACTATAGAATATTTGAAGAACTTTATTATAGCATGATAAATATGGCTAAAAAGGAGTTAGGAATTAAGAAATCTAATGAAAAATTTAAAGAAATTAAGGCTTTTGATTCAACAGTTATTACAATAGCTTCCTCTTTAGCACCTGAATTATTTTTTGAAGGTAAGTCATCAGGAATAAAGATTAGTACTTTATTGAATATATCTCAAAGCCTACCTGAAAAAGTAAATATTGTACCTGCAAAAATTAATGATAGAAAGTGTATTGATGACTTTTTTGATGATAAGGATACATTATATCTCTTTGATAGAGGTTACTATAATTATAATTGGTATGATAATTTGACTGACAATGGATATAAGTTCATTACAAGACAAAATACTAATGCTGTAATTGAGGAAATAAGATCAACTTATGTTGAGAACGAATTAGTATTTGATGCTGAAATCACCTTAGGAACTGATTACAGTAAAAATAAAACACATAATAAATATAGAGAAATTCTAACCTTTGATGAAGAGGGGAAAGAAATAAGATTTCTTACAAATGTATTTGATATAGAAGCTGAAGAAATTATGGAATTATATAGATTGAGATGGAAAATAGAACTTTTCTTTAAATGGGTTAAGCAAAACTTAAAAATAAAGAAATGGTTAGGCCATAATCAAAATGCTGTTAAAATACAAATATATTCAGCATTAATATCTTATGTAATACTAGCTTTATTAAAGACAAGAATGAAAATTAAATCTTCTATGATTTCAATAAGTAGAATAATTGAAGTAAATTTATTAGAAGAATCATCAGTTTTAAATTTATTAAGTGGTTAAGCTTTTAAAAAAAGTATTTCTTTTCTAGCCTTGGTTTTCCATACGTAATAGATGGTAAATATATGATATATAGTATAATATTGACAAAATGGATGCTGTATTTAGAGCATCCATTTTGTCAAAGCTTAAATTTTACATTAATGCAACACTAGTACCCTTGTGGCTACTTTGGGATATGGAGCAACAGCTTTGTTACTATATCTATCCTATAATTATATTCCATCTGGTATGGCAACAACTATTCATTTTATATATCCAGTTTTTGTAATACTAGGCTGTATATTATTTTTTAAAGAAAAACCAAGCATTCCAAAATTAATTGCAGTTATACTCTGTTTGTTTGGAGTTCTAATGTTTTTTGATGGCAAAGGAAATACTGATTTCACTGGAATATTTCTTTCTTTTATGTCCAGTATTACCTTTGCTTTCTATACTGTATATCTGGATAAAAGCGACTTAAAGAAAATTAGTACCATTAAATTAACATTTTATCTTTGCTTAATTGCAGCAATTATGATGCTAATTTTTAGTCTTATAACTAAAACATTTGTTATAAACATGAAACCCCTAGGATGGATAATGGCATTATTATTATCCTTATCAGTAGGATTTGGAGTAACTCTCTTTCAATTTGGTATTAAGGCAATAGGACCTCAAAATACATCTATTTTAAGTACCTTTGAACCTATTACAAGTGTAATTATAGGAGTATTATTATTAGATGAAAGTTTTGGAATAAAAACATTCCTTGGAATTTTATTTATATTATTAGGAGTTATAATAATTTCTTTTTTTGAGAAATAAACAATAATGCTTTCCTATTCATTATAAAAAATACCTTATGATTTAATCATAAGGTATTTTTCTATATTATTTATATATCTTAACTCTTTCCTCTAATGGTTTAAACTCTTTTTCTCCTGGCTCATCTGTTGGCTTACCAAATGGCATTTGAGCTATTAGTTTCCAACTACTAGGCACATTCCATTCTTCTTTTACATCTGCTTCAATAAGTTCATTGTAATGTTGAAGTGATGCTCCATATCCTTCTGATTCTAATGCTGTCCATATTACAAATTGGTGCATTCCACTTGTATGTTGTGACCATATTGGAAAATTATCTTTATATGTTGGAAATTCATTTTGTAAATATTCTACTATACTATTGTCTTCAAAGAATAATATTGTACCATATCCAGCATCAAAGGAGTTGATTTTTTCATCTGTAGATGAAAACTTTTCAGCAGGTACAATTTTTCTAAGGGCTTCCTTAGTAATATGCCATAATTTTGTATGATGTTCACCTAATAATAAAATTACCCTTGTAGTTTGTGAGTTAAATGCTGATGGTGTATGTTTTACTGCATGTTCTATTATTTCTTGAATTCTTTCATCAGATAATACTATATCTTTACTAATTCCATAATATGACCTTCTTTGTTCTACTGCTTCATAAAAATTCTTTGCCATTTTCTATTCCTCCAGTTAATTTGATTTTTTCATTTCTATAATTATAATATGAGACTTTTCCTTTGATTTTATTACTATATCTTCCTCCACTATTTCCAAAGCATCTCTGTTGTTTAACAAAATATTATTTATTTCTGCACTTCCTTCTATTTGTACTAAATACGCCTGTCTTTCTTCATTGACTTTAAAATCAATTTCTTTATTTTCATCTAGCTCTAATACATATATATTTGCATCTTGGTAAATCTTAATTGATCCATCTCCATCGGTACTTGATACTATTTGAAGCCATTTATTTTTTCTATTTTCCCATTGGAATTTATAGTCACCATAGTTTGGCTCAAGTCCTTTTTTATCTGGATGTATCCATATTTGTAAAAATCTTGATGTTGTTTTTCCTAAGTTATGTTCACTATGATATATGCCTGTTCCTGCACTCATATATTGTACGTGACCCCTAGTAATAGTATTTTTATTTCCCATACTATCTCCATGTGTCAATTCTCCATCTACTACATAGGATATTATCTCCATATCCTTATGAGGGTGCATTTCAAATCCTGTATTTGCTTTAACTAAATCGTCATTTATTACTCTTAATACCCCAAAATTCATATTATCCACATTATAGTATGATGAAAATGAAAAATGAAATATACTTTGTAACCATCCTAAGTCAGATCTGCCCATATTTGTACTATCTAATTTTCTTAACACATTTCCACCTCTTTCAATTTAATTATTTTTTTATACTAATTCCCTATTTATTATTAACTTACTTTTAATTACTTGCTATGTTTTTATTATTACATATATAATTTTATATGTCAAGCATATTTTTAAAAAATTAAAAATAAAAAATCCCCTAATAATTAGAGGATTTTTTATATATTAGCTCCACTTTTCAGCCCAATTCTGGATTTCATCCATAACAGTTTGCAGTGCTTTTCCTTTTTCTGTAAGTTCATATTCAATTCTTACTGGTGTTTCTGGATAGACCTTTCGTACTACTATTCCTTCTTGCTCTAGCTCTTTGAACCTTTCTGTAAGCATTCTTGCACTCATATTTGGTATAGATGCAGATATATCTGTAAAACGCTTTTGTCCATTTAGCAATGTTCTTATAATTAATCCAGTCCATCTTTTACCTAATAATTCAAAAGCATCTTCAAACTTTGGACATAAATGATACTTTTCCATTTGACTCACCACCTACTAATAGTATATCACCTTTAGTTGAAAATAGTAAGTATATTATTATATTATACTCTTTATTACAAGTTATAGTTTTTAGTTAACTTTACTAATAAACCCTTACTTATCTATAATATTTTTCAATTTGACTATTTTTTTAACAAAACATATAATGAAGCTTGGCCTAATTGCCTGATAAAGTAAATAGGAGTGATTAAATGACTAAAGCTAAAAAGGTAATTATATTATCTCATTGCATATTAAATGAATATTCTAAAGTAAAAAAATGGGATAAATATGAAAAAATAACGGAATTAAATACTATGGATTTTTTAAAATTTCTCTTAGATAATGAGATTGGAATTATTCAGCTTTCTTGTCCTGAGTTGAAAGGCTATGGTCTAAAGAGATGGGGCCAAGTAAAAGAACAATATGATCATCCCCATTATAGAAAAATATGTCGCGACTTATTTGAACCGGTCTTAGAACAAATATTAGAGTATCAATCTAATGGTTTTGAAATAGTCTCTTTAATGGGAATATATGGAAGCCCTACTTGTGGCATCTATAAAACTTGTTCAGGTAATTGGGGTGGAGAAATAGGATCTAACCCTGATATACAAGGTATCATAAATACTATTTCTAGTATAGAAGATAGTGGAATATTTATGGAAGAAATATATAAAATATTTGAAAATCACAATTTGGACATACCTATGATAGATTTTCATAAAGAAAATTTAGTGTCAATAATAGATCAAATAAAAAAATCATTATAAAAATCAACATAAATTAAACATACCCTTGTCAAGTTGACAGGGGTATGTTTAAATAAGTCAATTTTATTAGTTCTTTCTTGCCTCTTCTAAAGCCCTAGTTCCTCTTTCTTGAGCATCTTTTAAAGCTTCTGGTATAGATTTTTCTTTAGCAAATACTAGATCTAGTTCTTCTCCTAGTACATCTAGTGCATTTATTCCACCAATATTTCTTGTTCCTTGGAAACCAATATCAAAACTCTCTAGTCCAACTGCTTTAATTGGAGCTGATTCTAGGTATGCCTTGTATTCAGGTATTTCTCTAGCAGAATATCTAGCTGGCAAGTATCCTGTTTCTTGTGCTAAATAAGCTGTATTTTCTGGTGTTGATAAAAACTTACTAAATAACCAAGCACCTAATTTTTCCTCTGGTGTAGCCGTATTGTATACTGCTACGTTTGTACCATAATATAACTGATCATTTGTCTTGTGTCCTGGTAGAGGTGCTGCAAATAAATTTACTCCTTCCAATGTATCTTTTTCTATAGTAGATATAGCTGATGTAGATGCTACACACATAGCTGCTCTTCCTTGTGATAATGGAACATTTGCATATTTATCTTCTCCTGCTGTACGAGCTACTTTTGATTGAATTAAACCATTTAAAAACTCAATTGCTTCAGCTGTTTCTGGAGTATCGAAATACAGTTCATTTGTATCCTCATTCATAGTCATTCCCCCTGCTTGTTTTAACCAAGGAGCTATATCTGTAGAAATATTATTTGCAAATACTATTCCATATACATCTGGTTCTCCATCTCCATCAGTATCTTTAGTCAACTTTTCTGCCACTGACTTCCATTCTTCCCATGTTTTAGGTACTTCAACTCCTGCTTCTTTAAACATATCTACATTATAGTATAGAACCATTTGGCTTTTGTTAAAAGGCATAGCATATTGATTACCATTCCATATTCCATCATCTAAAAATAACGCTGGATAATCTGCTAATTCTTCTTTGCTTAATCCAACTTTTTCATTTTCCATATAAGGATTTAGATTTTCAACTAATCCTTTTTCAATATACCAAGATAATCTATTTGAATATATTTGAGTCATAGTTGGCAATTGATTCGCTTTAGCAGCCGCCATTAACTTCTCAAACAATTCTCTATAATTGCCTTGAAATTGAAGATTTATCTTTATATTTGGATTTTCATCCATAAATTTATTTGCTAAGTTAGTTAAAGCTTCTTCATTTGAACCACTCATTGCATGCCAAAATACGACTTCTGTGGGATTTGTAATTTCTGTTAAAATTCCATCTTCTTTTACTTCTTCTGCATTGTCTACTTTTTCATTATTATCTACTGGAGTTACAGGGTTTGATTTACAACCCACAAGTCCTAGGGATAATATTAATACTAAAAATAATGATAATAACTGTTTATTCATTTAATATCCTCCTACTTTTTATTTTATTTAATCACTTATTAAGTGTTTAAATTATCCTTTTATTCCTGCCTTAGATACTCCCGATATAATATGTTTTTGAAGTATCGTATAAAATATTATTACAGGCAATACTATAATATTTGTTGCAGCCATTAAAACATTGTACTCTGTTCCAAATTCATCAGTAAATGCGGATAAAGCCAAAGGTAATGTTCTCATTTCCTTAGAATTAGTTACTATAAGAGGCCAGAAAAATGAATTCCAGCTACTGATTACTTTCAATATAATCAAGGTAACTATGGCAGGTTTTGCCAGTGGAACCATTATGGTCCACAAAAATTTAAAATCACTACATCCATCAATTTTGGCAGCATTATATAACTCATCTGGTATACTCATGAAATGCTGTTTAAGCAAATATATAGAGTATATACTGGCACACCAAGGAATTATCAATGCCTTATACGAATCTATCCATCCGAGCTTACTCAATGTCACAAAATTAGGTATAGTAAGAACTTCCCCAGGTACCATCATAGTAGCTATAAGAATAGTAAATATAAGGTCTCTGCCCTTAAAGTTTATTCTAGAAAAAGCAAATGCTGCCAATATAGTAGTTATTATTTCTCCTGCTGTAACAGAAACTGTAACTATTATGCTATTCTTAAAATATGTATTAAAGGGGGCTGCCTCCAAAGCTATCTTGTAATTCTCCCATATTAACTTGGAAGGGATAAACTTTGGTGGCATTATAAGCACCTCATTGGAGGGCTTTAAAGAAGTTGATATCATCCATATAAAGGGTATTAGTATAAAAAGTGCACCTACTGTAAGTATCATATATATTAAAGTTTTCTGTAATGTTCTTTTCATCAATATCATCCTTATTAGTAATTAGACTTGGTCTTTCCAATTTTCAGCTGAATTAAAGTAAATATAAGTATTATAATAAATAGTACAAAGGCTGCTGCTGCAGAAATGGAAAATTGCCAATGTCTATAGAATTTATTAAATATATAGTAAACAATAGTTAGTCCACTTTTCAATGGTCCTGTGCCAGTGTTATATAATACAAAGACTTCATCAAATATTTTAAAAGCACCTATTACAGAAGTAATAGATACAAAGAATAAAGTAGGACTTAGTAACGGTAAAGTAATATTTGTAAATATATTCCATTTACTTGCACCATCTATTTTGGCAGATAAATAGTATTTTTTATCAATATTTTGTAATCCTGCCAAGAAAATAATTATTTTATACCCCATGCCCTTCCATACATTAAATAAGACTAGGATTGGAATTGTAAAGCTAGGATCTGTTAGCCACTTTATTTTTTTTCCTCCTAATAATAAAACCATATAATTAGCTAGTCCATAATCACCATTAAAAATCCACCTCCATATAATAGCTAAGGCAGCTGTTGAAGTAACAAAAGGTAGAAAATATATAGATCTAAAGAAACTATTTAGCTTTATATTAGAGTTTAATAACAAAGCAAACCCTAGGGATAGTATTATTGATAAAGGAACAGCTCCCAACACAAAATAAAATGTATTTTTAAGTGCTAAATAAAAATCTGGGTCCCTTAATACATATTGAAAATTATCAAGTCCCCTTTTGTATACTTCACCACTTAAATAATCAAAGTCAGTATAAAAAGACATAGTAAAGGATTTAATTATGGGATAAATCTTAAATACAATTAAAATTAATGTTGCAGGAAAAATATATAATAATCCCTTAAAGGTATTGGATTTTCTTAATTTATCTATTTTTTTCAACAAACATCCCCCCTGTGAAATATGTGGATGTTTTTAGCGTCTAAATATAGCCTGTCCCCTACATCTATATTAAAATCCCATGAAGCAACTAATGTAACCTTTATCCCTTCGTCTATATTGGCAATAATATAGATTTCCTTTCCCATGATTTGGATACCTATTACCTCTACAGAAAATAATGCTTCATCTTTATTAGTTATAATAAAATCCTCTGGTCTAATTCCCAATGTTACTTGGTTTTCCTTTATTCCTTTGCCTTTTAAATGTCTAGATAGATTTAATATAATACGACTATTATGTAATTTTACAACTTCTCCATTATACATTATCTCAGTTTCTATAAAGTTAATAGGTGGATTTCCTAAAAACCTAGCTACAAACTTATTAGAAGGATTAGAATACATTTCCCTTGGAGTAGTATATTGTTGATACAACCCATCTTTCATCAATAAAATCTTATCTGAAATACTCATTGCTTCCTCTTGGTCATGAGTAACAAAAATAGTAGTTATGTTTATTTCCTGCTGAATTCGTCTGATTTCTTCTCTCATTTCAATACGAAGCCTTGCATCTAAATTAGATAAAGGTTCGTCTAACAATAATATTTCAGGTTTTTTTACTAAGGCTCTAGCAATTGCAACTCTTTGTTGTTGTCCTCCTGAGAGTTCAGAAGGTTTTCTATGTAGCAAATCTTCTATTTTTGTAAGTTCAGCCATTTGGATAGCCATTTTATTGGCTTCTTTTTTATGGATTTTTTTCATCTTCAATGGAAACATAATATTTTTTAACACAGACATATGGGGATATAGTGCATAGTTCTGAAATACCATTCCTATTCCCCTATACTCAGGTTCTATATTTGTAACTTTTTTATCTCCAAAATATATCTCTCCATTATCAGGTTTTAAAAGTCCTGCAATTAAAGATAATGTAGTACTTTTCCCACAGCCACTGGGTCCTAATATAGATATTAATTCTCCATCATCTATTTCTAAATTCAAATTACTTACTGCTTTAACTGAGCCAAATGTTTTACATATATTTTCTAAAATAATTTTCATATAATCCCTCAAATTCCTATATTCAGATTCTAATATTTATTTTCATAAATCATGTTTTTCTACCAACCTATAGAATAACATTTTTAAGTTCATAAGTTAAATTCGATATTTCTATATTTATATGAGTTACTATAGATTAATTTAATTGTTTAAAATCTTAAAAAACTAAATAATTATTCATTATTGCTAATTTAAAATCTAGGGTATAATATATATGTACAAGTATATTTAAAGTAGGTGAATAAATGAAAAAACAGTATGTAACTGTTATTGGTGGTGCTAATATTGACATTACAGGTACACCCCATTATGGATTAAATCCTAATGATTCCAACCCAGGTAAAACTATTTTATCTTTAGGTGGTGTAGCTAGAAATATTGCTGAAAATCTCAGTAGAATGAATGTTAATGTGGAATTTATCACAGTATTGGGAGGTGATGGATACTCTAGGGAAATAACCAGTAGTTGTAAAAAGCTTAATATTAGTTTAGAACATTCTCTTATTATTCCTAATGAACGAACATCTACCTACCTGTGTATCACTAACGAATCTGGTGAAATGGAAGTGGCTATTTCTGATATGGAAATATATAGGTATATTACTCCTAATTATCTAAAAGAAAAACTTGAAGTAATCAATAATTCTAAAGTATGTGTAGTTGATACTAATATACCTGAAGAATCTCTTAAATATTTGATGAATAATTGTAATGTTCCTATATTTCTTGATACAGTTTCTACTAAGAAAACTGAAAAAATTAAAGATTCCATTCAAAATATTCACACCTTAAAGCCAAATATCATTGAGGCTGAAATCCTTTCTAATATGAAAATTAACACCATAGGAGATTTAGAAAAGGCAACTAATATTATTCTTGAAAAAGGTGTAAAAAGACTATTTATATCTTTAGGATCTAAGGGAGTTTATTACACTGATGGTACTCATAAAGGAAATATCTTACCTATAGAGACTAAAGTTATAAATACTACTGGTGCAGGAGATAGTTATATAGCTGCTGTTGTTTGGGCATATCTAAAGAATTTTGATTTAGAAAAGTCAGCTAAGGCTGGTCTATCAGCTTCTTATATTTGTATTAATTCTAATTCAACAGTATCTGAAAATATATCAGAAGAACATATTATAAATTTAATGGAAAACAATTGGAGGTAATTATATGAATTTAAAAGATATTTTAGTAATCAATCCCGAAGTACAAAAGGCAATTGACGAAAATAAACCTGTAGTAGCATTGGAATCTACAATTATATCCCATGGTATGCCTTATCCTCAAAATGTAGAAACCGCTTTAAATGTTGAAAAAATAGTCAGAGACAATGGTGCTATTCCTGCAACTATTGCTATTATTGGTGGAAAGCTTACTGTAGGTATTACACCTGATGAAATAGATTATCTTGGTAAAAAGGGACTTAATGTAACTAAAGCTAGTAGAAGAGATATACCTATTCTTGTATCAAGAGGAGAAGATGGTGCTACAACTGTGGCTGCTACAATGATAATAGCTTCTCTTGCTGGAATAAAAGTATTTGGTACTGGTGGTATAGGTGGAGTTCATAGAGGTGCAGAAACTACTATGGATATTTCTGCTGACTTAGAAGAATTATCTAATACTAATGTAGCTGTTGTATGTGCTGGTGCAAAATCTATTTTAGACCTGGGATTAACTCTTGAGTATTTAGAAACTAAAGGAGTTCCTGTTATTGGTTATCAAACTGAAGAGCTTCCTGCCTTCTATACTAGAGAAAGTGGGTTTAATGTAAATTATAGAATGGATACACCTACGGAAATAGCAAAAGCTTTGAAAGCAAAAGAAGATTTAAATATGACAGGTGGAATGGTTATTACCAACCCTATTCCTATGGAATATGCTATGGATAGTGCTTATATATCAAAGGCAATAGAAGAAGCCACTGTTGAAGCAGATAAACTTGGAATAAAAGGAAAAGAAACTACTCCTTACTTATTAGATAAAATTCAAAAGATTACAGAAGGTAAAAGCCTTGAGGCAAATATCCAATTAGTATATAACAATGTAAAGCTAGCAGCACAAATTGCATCTGAGTTATGTAATATAAAATAAATAAGAGCCTTCAGGCTTACTAGTGTTGCATTAAAGAAATAATTACAGGTTGACATGGAAAAATTTATATAATGAAAAAAAGAACCCCTTGTGTTAAATTGTTTTTGACTAGAAAACAATGAAATGGGGTTCTTTTTTATGGTTCAATATAATAATAAAACAGTTTTTAGTAAATTAATAGAAGTAATAAATGGAAATAAGTTAAATTATATAATTAATAAATATAATTCAGATTATAGGATTCAACATTTTAACACTAAATCTCATGTTTTTTCCATGCTTTATCTTCAGTTAAGTAATACGAAAAGCTTAAGAGGCTTAATTGATAAATTAAATTATAGTCCAAAATTACAACGAACAGTTAATGTTCCAAGCCTTTCACAACTTTCAAGGAAGAATGCCAATAGAGACTATAGAATATTTGAAGAACTTTATTATAGCATGATAAATATGGCTAAAAAGGAGTTAGGAATTAAGAAATCTAATGAAAAATTTAAAGAAATTAAGGCTTTTGATTCAACAGTTATTACAATAGCTTCCTCTTTAGCACCTGAATTATTTTTTGAAGGTAAGTCATCAGGAATAAAGATTAGTACTTTATTGAATATATCTCAAAGCCTACCTGAAAAAGTAAATATTGTACCTGCAAAAATTAATGATAGAAAGTGTATTGATGACTTTTTTGATGATAAGGATACATTATATCTCTTTGATAGAGGTTACTATAATTATAATTGGTATGATAATTTGACTGACAATGGATATAAGTTCATTACAAGACAAAATACTAATGCTGTAATTGAGGAAATAAGATCAACTTATGTTGAGAACGAATTAGTATTTGATGCTGAAATCACCTTAGGAACTGATTACAGTAAAAATAAAACACATAATAAATATAGAGAAATTCTAACCTTTGATGAAGAGGGGAAAGAAATAAGATTTCTTACAAATGTATTTGATATAGAAGCTGAAGAAATTATGGAATTATATAGATTGAGATGGAAAATAGAACTTTTCTTTAAATGGGTTAAGCAAAACTTAAAAATAAAGAAATGGTTAGGCCATAATCAAAATGCTGTTAAAATACAAATATATTCAGCATTAATATCTTATGTAATACTAGCTTTATTAAAGACAAGAATGAAAATTAAATCTTCTATGATTTCAATAAGTAGAATAATTGAAGTAAATTTATTAGAAGAATCATCAGTTTTAAATTTATTAAGTGGTTAAGCTTTTAAAAAAAGTATTTCTTTTCTAGCCTTGGTTTTCCATACGTAATAGATGGTAAATATATGATATATAGTATAATATTGACAAAATGGATGCTGTATTTAGAGCATCCATTTTGTCAAAGCTTAAATTTTACATTAATGCAACACTAGTACTTCAGGCTCTTATTTATTTTATATTAACTTGTTTTTTTAAATTCTATTGTCCAATGGATTCCAGTACCTATACTATAGGCTTTAGCAAAGTTTCCTTGATTTATGGCTACTGCCATTCTAAGCAATGAGTTTACATATATTATCTGTTCACTTACATATACATCTGCGAAAGACTTTCCAAAGGTTATTCTATTATTATAAACTAAAGTAGAACCATTCTTTATAACTACTTCTACTCTATCACCATATTCAAATCCTATTTTCAAGAAGTCTTCCCTAGTTATATTGGTCCATAGGCTGCCAAAACGAACATCTAATATATCTATATTTCCTTTTATACTGCTTTCAGTTCTAGTAACTTTCCCTACTTCTAATTCTACTATTTTATCTACAGGAAGTTCTCCTCCTACTTCTTCAAAACTAATCTTTTCAGAAGCTAATCTAGCACCAGTATAAGAAAATATATCTCTTCCATGGAAGGTATGTGAAAGCTCAGATTCTTTCCTTCTATGATTTTTTTCATCTATTTCTCTTACTACTTCTATGCCTATATATTTCTTTATATGAGTCAATGTTCCATTGTCAGGAGTAACTACAAAATGTCCATCTTTAGTTTTAGCTACTACAGATTTTCTTGAAGAGCCAACTCCTGGGTCTACTACCGACACAAAAACTGTACCCTTTGGCCAGAACTTTACTGACTGAAATAATCTATAGGAGGCTTCCCATATATTGTATGGAGTTATATCATGAGTTAAACTATATATTTTAAGATTCATATCTACCTCATGAGCAACTCCTATCATTGCTGCTACAGCTCCGTCTACTAACCCGAAGTCACTTTGCAATACTAAAAGTTTATTCATCCTTTTCCCTCCTTAGTACAGTCCAACTCCCTATGGTTTCAAAGCCTAGTTTCGCAAAAAACTGTCCTTCTATTTTGTTTTCATAAAATAAGCATACATTCTTTTTTCTATTTAATAAATCCTTAGTTAAATAAGATACTATTTGACTTCCATAACCCATTCTCTTTTTATCTTCTCTTGTAAATACTCCACCAATCATAGCACTATTACTATTTTCTGCTGTAGTATTTCCATGAGATACTATTCCTAAGCTATCCTTTATAAATACATGTTTACCTTCACCAGTAGAAATACGGTTATAAATTTGCTTATATCTAATATTTACATCAGATGAATATAAAGATTTAAATTCAGGAATTTTACCATATATATTGGCTATTTCCATGGCATTTTCTTCTTTTGCTATTTTTATATCTTCTTCCACTTCTTTTAAAGCATTTATATCTCTATGCTGACAAAATTTAGTGTCTTTCCTGCTATAATTATATTTTAAATAAGGATAAAGTTTATCCATTACCGTAGATTTACCACTTATGTTTTCTATATTCATATTGTCAGTAATAGATGTAATTAATGAAAAATCCATATTTAAATCTTTACTATAAACAATAAGTGTAGTATGGTATCTAAGTGCTATTCCCATGATTTTATCATCTTCTTTTTCATACCATATATCTTGTATTTCAGATGAAAATCCAAAGTTTTCAATATCTCCAATTATAAAGATATTGAAAACTTCTTCCTCTAGGCAATAGTTTAATATTTCTTCCCTATGATTTTCTATTGCTTTAACTAACATACCTAATCCTACTTACTGAATTCCACAGTCCACTTTGGACCATAGCTTATGGAATATTTATCGGCAAAACTACCTTGACTTACTGCTACACTTATTTTCATCAATTCATTATTATATATTAAGGCTTCTCCTATTTCTGCATAGCCAAAGGACTTTTCAAATAATAAAGTTTCTTCAAATTTCAGTTCACCATTGTGGCTTATTTTCACTGTTATTCTATCTCCATAATTAAAGCCTGCTTCATTGAAATCCTTCAACAGAATATTAGTCCATAGGTTACCAAAATTAGGGTCTCCTATTTCAAACATTCCTTTAACACAACCTTTTTCTATTACTGGTTCATGTGTAGGTAGTTCTACTATTTCTTCTACCGGATATGATGGTCCTACTTCTTCATAAGTAATTATTCCACTTGCAAGTTTTGCAGCACAATATCCAAATAAGTCTCTACCATGGAATATACTAACTCCTTCTGTGTCTTTTCCTTTTAATCGATTTACATTTTCATCAATTTCCCTTACTTCTTCAATTCCTATCCACTTTTTCAAATGGGTTAAAGAACCATTATCTGGAGTAACAACATAATATCCATCTGAAGTTCTTGCTACACAAGCTTTTCTCTTAGTTCCTACACCAGGGTCAACTACAGATACAAATATGGTTCCTTCTGGCCAAAACTTCATGGATTGGAATAATCTATAAGAACCGCTCCATATATCATATTGTGGTATTTCATGAGTTCCATCAATTATTTCAAGTGACCTATCTACTGTTTTAACAACTCCATACATGGCACAAACAGCACCTTCTTTATACGTAAAATCTGTTTGAAATACTAATATTGGCTTCATACTTTTCTTTTCCTCCTTAAATAAATGGGTTATAAAATCTACTTTTATTAATAAATATAGATACTAAAATAGTTCCTATAAAAATTAATATGGAAATCCCTATTGCAATAAAATCTCCTTTATTCATTGATTTTGAATTATACCAGGTTCTTGTTTTACATTTTCCAAAACCTCTTAAATCCATGGCATTACTAATTAGTTCTATTCTATCCATAGTCGAAAATATTAAAGGTACTATTATAAGTAAAGCATTCTTAAATCTATCTTTTAACTTTGCCTTACTTGATAAGTCAAGACCTCTAGCCTGTTGAGCCAAACTTATATCTACATATTCCCTTTGTATATCAGGAAAATACCTTAAAGTTAATGCTACGGCATAAGCTGCCTTGTAATTGACTCCTACCCTATTTAAGGATGAAGCAAATTCACTAGGATTTGTTGTTAATAGAAATATAATTCCCAGCGGTATTACTGAAGCATATTTTAAAAACTTTGTAGTCTGATAAAAAATTTGCTCCATTGTTAAACTATATCTACCAATTAAATGTACTATTTCATGCCTTGTCCCATAAATTCCTACACCTTCTTCTGGTGAGAATAAATAAGTAATTATAGTATTGGTAATTAGGAAAAGTCCTACATAAATTACCATAAGCTTTATTTGAGAAAACTTAATCTGTGATACTTTTAATATGTAGAAAGAAAAAATCATCACACATATAATCACCCTAATATCATAAGAAAACATAACTGCAAAAGTCAGCAATAAAAATGCTATTAGTTTAGTAAGGCCAGATAGTCTATGAATTGGTGTATCTACTAAATTATATGAAAATAAATTATTTTTCATTTAGGAATCCCACCGACCTTTCATAATCAATAAAACCCTGTACAAACTTTGTTTCATCTTCTATACCAACTATTTGTGCAAGATTGAAAAGAGATGTTTCTTTTAAATTTGCATTATCTATTATATTTTTATCTGTAAGAATTACTGAGGGTTTATCGTCAGCAATTATTTTACCATCAGATAACACAATGGCTCTCTTAGTATACTCTAACATTAAGTGCATATCATGGGTTATAAATATTACTGTTATACCTAAGGAGTTAATTTCCTTCAAAAACTCCATGATTTCGGAATAATGTTTATAATCTTGACCTGCAGTTGGTTCATCTAATATTATAATTTTAGGATCTAAAGCTAAAATTGTGGCTATGGTAACACGCTTTTTCTGACCATAACTTAAAGCTGAAATAGGCCAATCTACAAAAGGGGATAATCCACATATTTTTAGAACTTTATCTACTTTTTCCTTTATTTCATCTTCATTTATATTTCTAAGTCTAAGTCCAAGGGCTATTTCATCATAAATCATATTTTCAGAAATCATCTGATTAGGATTTTGCATTACAAATCCTATAATCTCTGCTCTTTCCTTAATAGTCATATCTTTAATATTATTATTTTTATAATAGATATTACCTTTACTCTGTTTTTCAAATCCACATATAATTTTAGATAGGGTAGATTTTCCTGCACCATTTTTGCCAACTATAGATACCATTTCACCTTCTTTAATATCAAAGCTTATTTCTTCTAATACTTTTCGCTTTGAAGTATAGGAAAATGAAATATCCTCAACCCTTAAAAATGAATTACTTTCTAGGATTATCTTTTCTTCTTTTATTGATTTATGCCAATTAAGTATTTTATTATCCTTATCTTCTATTTTTAAACTCCATATATAACCAGGCATCATTTTCTCATTTACTTTTACACCAGCATATTTTAATGCTGTTATATAAAGAGGCTCTCTTATTCCATTATCAACAAGTACAGAAGAAGAAACTAATTCATGTGGATTCATATCCGCTAGTATACGTCCATCATTTATTAAAATAACTCTATCAATATCTTGATGAAGTACATCTTCTAGCCTATGTTCAATTATTATAATTGTCTTTTTAGATTCTTTATGAATACTATCAATGATTTCTATGGCCTTTTTCCCCGTTGACGGGTCTAAGTTTGCCAAAGGCTCATCAAACAAAAGTACATCTACATCATCTATCATAACTCCAGCTAAAGCTGTTCGTTGTTTCTGTCCCCCTGATAAATCATATGGAGATGAGGTTAGAAAATTATTCATATCTACCATTCTAGATACTTCTTCTACCCTTTCTCTCATAATACTGTTTTTTACATTATCATTTTCCAATGAAAATGCAATATCCTCACCTACAGTCAATCCAACGAATTGACCATCTGAATCTTGCAAAACAGTACCAATAGATTTGGATAATTTAAATATATCTAATTCTTTTGTCTCAAGTCCATCTATTTTTAGACTACCTGATATATCCCCTTTATAGGAAAAGGGAATGAGACCATTTAAGCAATGTCCAAGGGTACTTTTACCGCTACCACTTGGCCCCACTATCAGGATCTTCTCTCCAGGATAGATTTTTAAGTTAATGTTGTGAAGTGTAGGTTCACTTTGACTATAATATTGAAATGTAAAATCACTGAATTCGATAATTGGTTGGTTATTCATATATGCCTCCAAATATGATATGGTTTATTTTTTACTTATACTACCTTTCTTTGTTCTTGTTGCAGAATATGCAATAAGGAAAAATGTACCTATTACTCCTGCACTAATAGAGTTCATAATTACAGCTATTCCTCCCTGTGCAAATACAAGCTTTACAGGTTCTGCATAGATTACAATATCAAGTACTGGTGCAACTATCATCCATGCAATAATGTTTCCAATTACTTGAATTATATTGAATTTTACAATATCTTGACCTTTAAATTCACCATCTTCTACTCCAGTATTCTTATATGCAAATCCAAAGATAAAACTTGAAAGTCCACTGGCGATTACCCAACTCCACCATGGGGAACCGTATTGAAGAGCATCACTAAGTCCATGTCCTATAAATCCTATAAGTCCTCCTGCAATAGGTCCATATATGGTTGCAAAGAATGCAGATATGCCATATGCAGTTTGAAAACTGGTTTCAGGAATTGGTGAAGGTATTTTTACATACATAAATAAAAGCATAAATATTGCAGCACCTAAACCTGTTGCAACTATGGTTTTAGTTGTTACTTTAAAGTATTTGTTCATAATCTTCCTCCTTAATAATTAATATAAGCCTACACTAAACAACTTAACTTAATATATTTTAGTCTTGAGACATAATGAATTTCTATAATAATTATAAATTTAAATTTATATCAAAATAATTTGGTATAAAGTAATATTTACATCTAGCAATTCCTTCACCTTTTTCATTTTTTAATATTTCTTCTATATATATTATAGGTTCATTTTCTTCTATATCTAAAAATTGAGTAATATTATCTTCTGCCAAAACCAATCTAACATGTAGCTTAGCAGAATAAGCCATATCGAAAATATTTCTATTAATTAATTCTGATACATCCTTTTCTTTATTTAAATCAATAGGAAGCAGGTTAATATGTTTTACTGGAATCTGAAAAAATCCATGTCCTACAGGTTTACCTTCAATATAGTATATATTGTTAGATGCCATTACAATCTCATTTGCATTTATACCCAATCTTTCCATGGCAACATCTGTAGGTGGCGAAAAATTATATTTAATATCAATTTCATCAATTTCTTTTTTAGCACACTCCAAAATTATATTATAGATATTCTTTTCTTGATTATAATTTGCCTGACTTTTATTTGTTATTATACTGCCTTTTCCCTGTTGTTTATGTATTAGTCCATCCTCTGTTAAAATAGTTAAGGCTTGTCTTATGGTATGTCTGCTAACCTTATACTTTTCACTTAATGTACTTTCACTAGGCAGTATAGTTCCTTCTTCATATAATCCGTTGATAATATCAGAGTACAACATATTATATATAGGCAAATAAGATGGAATTTTAGATGAAGATTGACTTCTTATTTTTCTTGTGGCCATATTATACCTCCATTTATACATGTCTAACAACTATATACTTGTTGAACAAGTTTCTTATTTTTATAATATTCTATCAATAAGGCTTTGTCAAGGACAACTAATAGAATTATTTCTATTATCCCATCTCAAATATTTTATATGACGTACTATATAATAAAACTTTATTATTAATTATAAAAAAGAAGGTTATCGATGATTTCGATAACCTTCTTTTAATTGGTTTTATCAAAAGAAAAGACATGTATGACTTTTTCTATAACTATATTATTATGTTCTTTTAAGTTTATTATATAAGGTGCTACTTTTTTACCGTTTTCTCCATAAACCTTTATCTTTGGTCTCGTATGAAATTCTGAGTTTATTTCATATACAATCCCTTCTCTGTTATCACTTAAATGTACAAAGGTATCTTTAGGAAAAACATTGATTGATTGGGAAAATACCTTAATTAAATCTATATCAAAGTGATTTCCTCCTGATGCTAATAAATACTCCATAGCATCGTGTAAAGGTACAGCTCTTCTATATGGTCTATCTGAAGTAAGTGCATCAAAGACATCAGATATAGAAGCTATTTTATTAAATATATGAATTTCATCACCTTTTAATCCCCTAGGATATCCTAATCCATCTTCTCTTTCATGATGACATAAGGAAATATTTCTTGAAACAGCAGATAAATCTGTATGATCAGTCAAAAATCTATATCCTTTTTCAGTATGGGATTGTACTAAACTAAACTCCTCATCAGTAAATTTTCCTGGTTTATTAATTAATTCTATAGGTAAAAATATTTTTCCTATATCATGAAATACACATCCTGTTGCTAATGATTTTATCTCATTCATATTAAATCCTATATCTCTAGCAATAACTATAGATAACATCATCATATTTAAACTATGAGTCAATGTATAATCATCATAAATGGAAATGCTTGCCAAGTTTTCCAATACATTTTTACTAGATACAATATCATAAGCCACCTCTTTTATTATCTCATTAAGATTCTTTACATGGCTTCTTACCTTTTTACTATCTATTTTATTCTCATTGCTGGAACCTCTTATTACATTATTTAAACTCCCCTGTAGGCTATATATCCTATTTACAACTTCAGGCTTTATAATCTCTTCAATATCTTCTTCCGTATATTTATCTTTAATATATATACTTAAATAACCATATGATTTCAACTTTTCTATCATATACCAATTAAGATTAGACCCTTCCTTTAATAGCATACCACCCATTTCATTATACAAGGTCTTGCCTAAAACATCTCCCTCTTTGGCATATTCTATTGGAATCCTTCTCACTACTTTACACCTCTAGTACCAATACGTATTTTAATTCCTTTAGAAATTAATATGGAAATTGTAACATTCAATTAAAGTGATTGTCAAGTTTCTTCCTATTATAGTATTGACTTTTATTTAAGTCTGAAATTTTCCTTTACTCATGGCATCATTTGACTTTATTCCTCTTTTCAATTCTCTGATGTTAGTTTTTAACCATTTAATGGACCCTCTTTTATTTATTAAGTGTTAAATATAGTTTTAGTTTAAACTTATTTATATAAATTTCTTTATTTATAAAATATAAAAAAGTAAGAGTTTCCTAATTAAATAAAAACTCTCGCCTCAAAGACATATTTTGAGACGAGAGATATGGGCTATTTTATTTTCTCAATCTTTTCAAGTAATCTCGTTGGATTAATTATCCTACTAAGTTCTTCTTGATTGCCACTGCCAAGAGATATGGTATCTGTTGTATCGAGGGCTTCTCTCCAAAAAATTTCAGGTGTAATGTCGGGTTTAACTTGACATGTCAGTGCATATAACCCTGCAATATAAGGTACTGTCCAACTCAGACCACCTTCTTTATAAAAAACATAATCCTCAGTACCTGTAGGACTTGCAGTACATCTACTATCCATAGGAACCAAGATTCTAGTATTTCCATACATTTGTTTATTCCAAGCATCAGCTTTTGTAAATGAAATAATATCCTCTGGACTTTTTAAAGGGTCACGACCAAGTCCAAAATATGGATTACTTCCTACATATACAGTATAGATTCCTTCCTCACTGGCCTTATTAATTGAATCAAGTACTTGTTCATAACCATTAAAATCTACTACTCCTAAGGAAATTGATATAACTCTAATTTTTTCTCCTTCAGGAAGTATTTTATTAATCTCTACAATACGGTCAATAGACTGTGCAAGCCATGAGAGATCCCACTCAAAATTGCCCCCAAGATTAAAAGTTCCATGTGTTTCAGCAATATAATAAAGGTCAGCTTCAGGTGCTACTCCAACTGTCTTGCCTACAGCAATAGATGCAACTGCTGGTCCGTGCATTGCCGCAACTTCATCAATATAGTGGATTTCTTCATATAACTTTAATTGTTCTTTATATTCTATATGATCAACCAACAATGTTTGGTCAATGATTGCTACACCTACTCCTTTTCCAGTAATTCCTCTTTTGTGTAGTTCTCTTATTCCTAGTCCAGGATTTTTCCCTAATTTCATTATCATCTGAGGATTAAATTCATCAGGAATTTTATCAGGCCATTGAGTTTTACTGTCAAAATTGGCATGAAGGAGGTCATTAAGTCTATCTGATAAGTCAAGATTTGTCAAATCCCTGCTCCTTAAATCCACTTGAAACCACATTTCACTTGAATTTGGATTGTAAATTGGAAGCTTTGTCATTTTTTCAGGATTAATAAGTGAGTAGTCATTTACACCAGGTTTTCTCACAATACTTAAGGTGTTTTCTGGGGATAGCAACGTCCTATATTCCTTCGGTTGTTCTACTGATTCTGATATTTCTTCTGGTTGTTCTGATGTTTCTATTACCTCTTCAGGTTGTTCCAGTAACTCTGATGCTTCCTTTTCAATTGGTTTAGATGGAGTACAGCCAACTAGTAAGATCATAATTACTAAAAATAAACTCAAAACTCTTTTCATCTTAACACTCCTCCTATTTTATTGGTTTTATGTTAAATAGATTTTCTGAACAGCCTTACTATTACAGAATCACCCTGTATCATTTCTTGCAAACTACACTTACAGTCAAACAAAATATTAAACCGGCTCCTTATATTTTCTTGTATAATTAAGTTGTAATTCCAAATGTAGCCATAGTCAATGCCTCCTATATACTAGTCTGACTTGATAATTTATCTATCCATATTCTCCACGTTATATATTCTTATATTATAACATTTAATTTTATTGGTTTATAGTTACATTCTATGATAATACTACTTATATTTAAATCTTAAAAATCGTTTTTTTCCGATTCTCATGACATCATCTGGTTTAATTCTTCTATTCATATCCTCTGATATTAGTTTTTCACCATTTAATTGAACTCCTCCCTGATTTATTAATCGAATAAATTCACTTTTACTTTTTACAATATTCATTTTTACTATTTCTAAAATAATATCTCCAATGGTTTCTTTATCCCCATCAATTGAAAGTTCTGGAATATCATCTGGAATATCTTTTTTGCTAAATGCTGTATCGTAGTACACAATAGCTCTTTCTACTTCTTTCGGATTATGGTAAAGGGACACTATAATTTTAGCCAAATGATATTTAATATCTCGAGGATTTGCACCATTATTTAGTTCTGCTTTAATTTTATCTATTTTATCTGGATGCTCATCAGTCGTCAGCTCAAAATATTTAATAATAAGTCTATCAGGGATTTCCATGACCTTTTTAAACATTACCTCAGCGGGTTCATTTATACCAATATAATTTTTGAGACTTTTACTCATTTTTTCTACACCATCTAAACCTTCAAGAATAGGCATAAACATAGCAATCTGCTGTTCCTGTTCAAATGGCTTTTGGAGATTTCTCCCCATAAGAATATTAAATGTTTGATCTGTTCCTCCAAGTTCAATATCTGAATTTAACTCAATAGAATCATATGCCTGCATTAATGGGTAAAAAAACTCATGAATTCCTATTGGAACTTGATTCTGATACCTATTATGGAAATCATCTCGTTCCAAAATTCTAGCAACTGTAGTAGTGGCAGCTAGTTTAATAATATCTTCAAAAGTAAGTTTAGAAAGCCATTCACTATTAAACCTTACTTCAGTTTTTTCTACATCAAGTATTTTAAATATCTGTTCACAATAGGTTTTAGCATTTTCCTTTACTTCCTCATCAGTTAAAGCAGTTCTACCCTTTGACTTCCCAGTTGGATCACCTATTTTTCCAGTAAAATCACCAATTACAATTACTACACGATGTCCTAAATCCTGCATTTGCTTAATTTTACGCAATACAACTGCATGACCTAAATGTATATCTGGTGCAGAAGGATCAAGTCCCAGTTTAATAGTTAGGGGGCTATTCTGATTATAGGACTTTTTAAGTTTTTCTAGTAATTCTTCCTCATTTATTAAAGTATGAACTCCCTTTAAAATAATTGGCATTTGTTCTTCTGGTTTTAACATATTTAACATCTCCTTAAAATAATATTTTCAATACCTGCACAAATCCTATAAAATTTAGCAATAAAAAAACTCGTCCATTGTTTCCAAAAGGACGAGATTATTTCGTGTTACCACCTTAAATTCGTAAGTAACTCACATTACTTACCTCATTAAGTACATCATCATAGATGAGATACCCTAGCAAGATAACGGTAGCTGATTTCCGTTGCAGCCTACTAAGTAAAAACTCTTCGGTGCAAAGCTCAAAGATGTATTCACAATCCCTAACCATGCACCTCTCATCATACGGTAACTTTCTGTTTGGTATACTGATTGCTACTAATTCTTATCATAACTTTTATTTTTATAATCTAAATACAACAAATATTCGTTATTCAATCATTAATTAGCAAGATTATATATTATAATTCTTATTAAGTCAACGGTTAAATAATTTGAGCAATATCAATGAGTCTAGAGAAGTCAAACATATGTGACACGACCTCTGAAAAATTTTCTCTGAATAATGCTGTGGTTTTCTTAAATTGCTAGTAATTATTTTGTCAAGGAGGAAAGCGATAGCGATCCTTGATTAAATAATTATTAGTAATACCATCTTAAGCAGCATTTTTAGAGAAGTACTCCTCAACTATTTCATTTGGCGTCTTAAAGTTAAGAATTTTCCTTGCTATGTTATTGTATTTGTTACTATATCTTCTAAATGACTTCTCCATTTCTTTATAGCTACTAAACCGTCTTCTGCTGTAGAATAATTCATTATCTATCCTATGACTACGCTCTACTATACCATTTTGCCATGGTGAATATGGACGAATACGTTTGTGTTTTATATCTAGCTTTTCTAAATACTTTTCAAATCTAGTTTTCTTATTTGTAATATCTTGATCATTAACAAATTCGATTCCATTATCAGTTTGAACCAATTCAACTTTAAATCCTAATTTATCTTCTAATCGTGTTAAAAAGTTAGATGTACTATATGTGCTAAGTTCATTAACTAATTCTAAATATCTCTTTCTTGAATATTCATCAATAGCTGTTATTTGGTAGTATCTACTATGATTACTTGCAAAACCAATACATTCATTTGGAACATATTTTACATCTATTTGCACTCTTTCTCCAGGATAAGTAGTAGCATCTTTACGATAATTAGATTTAGGATAACTAGCTCTTTTCTTGGCTACGTTTAATTTCATTTTTCTTAGCTGTCTACACATAGAGTCATAAGTTCTTTTATACCCTGCATCCCTTAACTTCCGATACACTTGTGCATATCCTTCATGCTGATGGTATCTATGTTTATGCTTTATTAAGTCCAACTCTTCTTGAGTATGTTGGTTAGGATGAAATTGTGGTCTTCTGCTTTTATTTGCCAAAGATCTTACATCTCCATCATATCTTTTTCTCCAACGTTGGACTTGCTGACGGCTAGTGTGGTATCTTCTAGCTGCTTTAGCATTATTATCATGTTTAATTGCATATTTAACTACCCTTTGACGAAATCTCATCTCTTCTGTTATAATTGTTTTCATAAGGAAAGATCCCTCCGATTTTTGTTTGTTATGGTAAACAACATTATATCAGAGGTCTTTCCTTTTTTCATATTTACTTGTCACAAATGTATTGTCTCATATCATAAATAATTTGAGCAATATCAATGAGCAAACTTTTTTAAATACCCTGTTAGATATATTTTATAACCTACAATACACGGAATGTTCCAAAGTATCTTCATATTTCTCTATTCTTTACTCTCCTAATTAAATCTTCTATTCTTTCCTTAATTCGGTATACCTCAAAACTAGAATTAGTTATTATTTGGTTTAGCAAACCAATACTTTGTCCTATTGGCAACACTTACAAGAGCCAACATTATAGGTACTTCTGTGAGTACACCTACTACTGTTGCTAAAGCAGCTCCTGATTTTAATCCAAATAATGATATTGCTACAGCTACTGCAAGCTCAAAGAAGTTTGATGCACCTATCATACCTGCTGGTGCTGCAACATCAAATGGAAGTTTCCATGCTTTTGACCATAAATATGCTATAAAAAATATTAAGAATGTTTGAATTGTCAATGGTACTGCAATTAACAATATATCTAAAGGATTTTCAATAATAGTTTGACCTTGGAATGAAAATAAAATTATCAATGTTAATAATAATCCAACAATCGTAACACTACTAAATTTAGGTATATACACCTTTTCAAAGTATTCTACACCTTTTTTCTTTGTAATAAAGTTCCTTGAGAAAATTCCTGCAATTAAAGGAACTACTACGAATAATACTACAGATAAAAAAAGAGTACCCCAAGGAATTGTAAATCCACTTATACCTAATAAAAACGCTACTATTGGAACAAATGCTATTAAAATAATAAGATCATTTGTCGCAACTTGTACAAGGGTATAGGCAGGATTTCCCTTTGTTAAGTGACTCCAAACAAATACCATGGCTGTACATGGAGCTGCTCCCAAAAGCACTGCTCCCGCTAGATAATCTTTAGCTAGATTAGGAGAAATCATATTTTTGAATAATATAAAAAAGAAAAAATATGCCAGACCATACATGGTAAATGGCTTAATCAACCAATTTGTAACCCAAGTAACTATAAGTCCTCTCGGGTTTTCCCTCACTTTCTTTACACTATTAAAGTCAACTTTTAACATCATTGGATATATCATCAGCCATATTAATATTGCTACAGGAACTGATACATTATAATACTCAAATTTATTTAAAAATTCGGGAATACCTGGCAGATAGACTCCTATTAACACTCCAATTATCATACATATAGCTACCCATATAGTAAGGTATTTTTCAAAGAAACTAATTCCTGGTGATAGTTTCTCCTTTGTCATAAATATTCCACCTTTCATTTAAAATTATTTAACTTTGCTAAGTAAGCTCTATTTTAAGAGCTTACTTAGATTTTCTCCCTTTAGTTCCTCTGGGGTCCACTTAACTACTGCAAAGTTTCCTTTAGAGATTTCATTCACCTTATTTATCCATTGTATTTCATTACTTGCCTTTGCTTTTAAAATCTCGTTTGTTGTGTCAGTAGCATAAAAACTAGAGTTGATTATCCACCACTTGCTAAATATTTCAGCTCTATTTAAGTCCTCCTGTAATCTCATAGCTTCAAAGTAAGGAGTTGCTTCAGCTAATGTTATAATTATTACCTCTGTCAAACTATCATTCTTTAGCTTAGGTAACAGATTTTTAACTGATTCTGGAATATCACCCTGTGTACGTGCTATTTCCTTGTTATAGCTTTGGGTTGATTCCAATAATAATAGAGTATGACCTGTAGGTGCTGTGTCGATGACCACAACCTCATCTTCTGAGCGCTCTACTATTTCCGCAAATGCTCTAAACACAGCTATCTCTTGGGTACATGGTGATCTTAAATCTTCTTCTACATAGGCAATATCTTCATCACTCATTGTTTCTCTAGCTTTGCTCAATACTTCTTCTTGGTATTTTTTCAATTCATTTTTTTCATCTATATTACTTATAGTAATTCCAAAGCTTTCATCTATTACATAGCCTATATGGGCTGCTGGATCAGTAGTTGTTAGATGCACTTTCTTTCCTCTCTTAGCTAGTTCGCTAGCAATTGTAGCAGCTATAGTGGTTTTTCCTACGCCACCTTTACCCATTGTAAAAATTACCTTTTTATTTGAATTATATAAATCATCTATAACATTACTTAAAGTGGGGATTACTTCTGGTTTTAATTCTTCATCTGAATATTTTATATCTCCACTATTAAAAAATGCTCTAATATTTTCAATTCCTGTAATATTATATGGTCTTAGTGGTATTTCAAATATTTCTAAATTCCTTAGTCCTTCTGGTATATCCCTCAGCACATCTTGTTGCTTATTAAAAATTTTCTTTGAAAGCTCATCATCATGCTCTTTTAATACTCCGTTTATTACTAAAAGCTGATTACTTACTCCAATATCCTGTAGCTCCTTTGATGCTCTATCAGCCTCTTTTAGTGCTGATACTTCAGGTCGAGAAACAAGTACAAGAGTAGTCTTTTCCTTATCTGCTAAGTTTTCTACTGCATTTTTATATATATCCTTTTTTTCCTCTAGCCCTGATAATTGACCAAGACATGATGCTCCATGAGTGCTTTCGCTTATAAAATTAGTCCAAGCAGATGGTAATTGAAGCATTCTTAGGGTATGACCTGTAGGGGCAGTATCAAATATTATATGATCATATTCCTCTGTAGCTTTTTTGTCTGTTATAAATCCTGAGAACTCATTAAAGGCAGCTATTTCAACTGTACAGGACCCTGAAAGCTGTTCCTCCATGTTTTGAATAACAACTTCTGGAAGTTTTCCCCTATATGGTGCTATTACGCTTTCTCTATATTCTGCCGCTGCTTCCTCAGGATCAAAGTTTGCAACTACTAGGTTTGGTACGTCCTTTATAGGAACTCCTTTGTTGTTAAGCTCTGTGTCAAATACATCCTGTAAATTTGAAGCTGGATCAGTGCTTATAAGCATAATCTTCTTGCCTTTATCTGCTAGACTAACAGCTATAGCACAGGCTGT
The DNA here is from genome assembly GCF_018917845.1 of Tissierella pigra. NCBI lineage: Bacteria > Bacillati > Bacillota > Tissierellia > Tissierellales > Tissierellaceae > Tissierella > Tissierella pigra. Next base: position 1,266,457 of record NZ_JAHLPJ010000001.1, on the reverse strand, counting down.
AGAGGTTTTCCCAACTCCACCTTTTCCAGTAAAAAATAAATATTTTGTTAAATCCATATCTTTTACATTAAAATCCTTGAACATCTTATCTCCTCCTCACCTATATTAATAATATCCACTCTGTATAACATTATTGTTTTTCGTGTCTAGCCTTTCTAGCACCTAATTCAGACATAATATACTCCTCAGGTATTTCAAGTAAACTTACAAACTCCTCATTAGTTGGATATTCCTTTGTTTTAACCACCTCTCCATCAACCATGGTTATAGGCAAAATATCGACTCCGTTGTCAAGCAGCAATTTATTTACAATACTGTTATCCACGTATGATTTTGGGTCACTAGTTAGATTATGTCTTTCTACTTTTACACCTTTTTTCTCCAATCTATTTAAGAGCGTAGCAACTCTTAATAAATTTTTATCTACAGAGGGTCCACAAACTCCAGTAGAACAACACATAGCCGGATCAAATATTTCCATTTTCTTCAATTGAATCTCCTCCTATTAACATTTACACTCTTTATTATCAATTACTTTACAAATGCAGTTTTCAGATTCATGAAATACATCATTTAAAAATTTAACTATATTATTACACTTAATCATATCTAATGAATAATAGTTCCAAATCCCATCCTTTCTTACCTTAACCAAACCAACATCAGCCAAAACCTTCATATGATGTGAAAGTGTTGGTTGTGTAAAATCAAAATTCTCCAGTATATCACAGGCACATAGTTCACCACATGATAATATATCAATTATCTTTAATCTGTTTGAATCAGCAACAGCCTTTAGTATTTTTGCATTTTTATCATAATTATTCATTCATCCTTCACCTCCTACATAGATAATCATCTATATATTAATATAGATGATTATCTATGTATTGTCAATATAAATAAAAAAGATTGCTTAGTTTTTGAAGCAATCCTAATATAAAAGTTTTTTATTATTTTTATTATATACTTGACAGCTTACTATTAATTTTACTTTATTTGTTTTTTAATAACAAAATTCACTATTCATACATTTTATATATTGCTATCTTATACATGATAGTATATTATATAATATAACCCTATTATTAATGAATTAAAAGGAGAATAAAAAATGTCAAAAATTAATTTTAAACTTTCTAATAACGAAGAACAAATTCTAGAAACATTATGGAGAGAGAATAAATCATTAACACGTTCTGAAATAATAGATTTAACATCCAATAAAACTTGGAAAGAAAGTTCTATTCATATTTTATTAAATCAACTTTTAGAAAAAGATGCTATTAAAATAGATGATATTGTAAGAACAGGAAAAAGTTATGGAAGGACTTATAAGCCAACATTGACAAAAGACGAATATGAAATAATGCAATTAAAAAACTCTTTCAAAGAATTTAAACCTAGTAAATCAGCATTAACAAATTTCTTTTCGGCTTTAATTGAATCTCAAAATATTGAAAATGATACTTTAGAAGAATTAGAAAACTTAATTAAAAAATACAAAGAGGATTGATAAATTTGAAATTTTCTTTTTTTTCTTTAATAATGTCTATATGTTTAATAAATATTCTCATATTATTTCTTTCATTATTAAAAAATAAAAACAAATTTATTAAACACTTTAATGTTACTTCCCTAATAGTTTTTATTATTTTAATTATATTTAGGACTTTATTTAATTTTGAATTTAAAAATTCTATTAATATTAATTCAAAAATTATCCTTCCTAAAATTATTGATTGGCTGAGAATGCCACTATATGTGGATTCAAATTTAACTCTATTATCATTTTTTTTATTTATTTGGATAATAGGTAGTTGTATTATAAGTTTAAAGACTATATTTACATATTATAAATTTAAAATATATTTAAAAAATATATCTAAATTTAGTTACATTCAAGATTTAGAGTTATTAGAAAAAATAAAGCAAGAATTGAATATAGACAAAAATATAAATCTATATCGTTCTAATGAAATAACTATTCCAATTGTAGTGGGAATAACTGAATTTAGTATCTACTTACCTAATATAATACTTTCGGAAAATAAATTAAGAAATATATTGATTCATGAATTAAATCATATAAAAGGTAAGGATAATTTTAAAAAGATAATAATATTATTATTTAAAATATTATTCTGGTGGAATCCCTTTATTTATCTTTTAAATAAAGATATAGATCATATATTAGAAATTCAATGCGATATTAGAACTGTATCATATATGACAGATAAAGAACGTATTAAGTATTTAGAAAGCATCCTTGCTATAATAAAAAATACTAAATATATTAATAGTAATGCTTTAATTAATAATTTACAAGTATCTGCTTTATATAATGATGATGATAATAAATTAAAACAAAGATTTAATCTAGTTTTAGATCATAATAATAAGCAACAAAATAAAAAATACAATTTAATATTTTGCTTCGTATTTATCGCTATTTTTATGTCATCATATATTTTTACATTTAAACCTATATATTATCCGAAGGAAGATTATATTTTTATAGAAGAAGATGATTTTATATATGAAAGAGATAGTTATATATTAAAAATAAAAAATAAGGAGTGAATTTATGAAAAAGAAGAAAATACTTTTACTTTTAATTACGATTTTTAGTACACTTATTTTTAGTAATACTATTTATGCTAGTGAAGGAAGTATTCAAACTCTTATGGAATATTCAAAAGTATTTGATGAGTCTATTGAACCTCAATATGAAAAAGTAAGATGGTATTATAGGACAGTTAATGGGAAAAAACAAAAGCGTTTATGGTCACTTACTGCTGGTGAGTGGTTAACTGACTGGCAGTGGGTATAAGCAGTATATTGAAATATTTAAAGTTTAATAGGAATATAAAAATTTGCATTAATATACCCTAGACTCATATTTAATCAAATATGAATCTAGGGTATATTTACTTTATCCTTCTAATAAGCTGTCCTCGTTTCTTCTTTAGCACAATTTTTATTACCATCACGATTCTCTTTACCTATACAAGAAGCTTTACAGCGAATAATTGGATCCCACCAACCTTTTGTATCAGCTTGATTATCCAGTTGTCCATTACATATGCATCCTGCATTAGGTGTAATATTACCATTGTTTGAAAAGTCGTCAATAATTCTCACTTTTTTCCCCCCTGTTTTAAGTTTAATTTATAATAAGGATATAAATGAGCTAGCATCATTTATCCATTATTATCGCTATTATAATTGAACTTATATAGTTGTAAAACTCACCAAATAAAATTTATATATCTATTTGAGTTTTTATCTAAATTATTTTTATTCATTTCCACTTCATATAATCAATTTGATTATTTTTAAAACAATAAAATGTAATGGATAGATTAAGTAATAGCTATATTTAAAAACTTCTTTTTGTTTTAAAGCCAAGTTTTCTTTATTTGTAAGATTATTATTAAACATTCCTATTAACAATATTATTATCAGTCCTATTAAAAAATTAGAATATCTAGTTATGTAAATCAAATAACATATTATAAGTTTTATAGCAGGATTATCTCTAAAAAAGAAAAAATTAAAGGCTAAAATTATAGGAAAAAAACCATAATCTGTTGACAATATATTTGTTAAAATGATTATTAAAGTAAATGAAAATCCAATTAAAAACAAATTATTTTTAACTGTATCGAATAAATATACCGCAACAAGTGTTAATGCAAGTGTGGCCATTATATTTCCAAAATAAAATCTTTCTTGAGGCATTATAGGAAATATTAATCTATACGGAAATTCAGAAATAAGCATAGCTATTACTAAACGAAGAAAATATTTATATATATTCTTGGTATGAATGTATCCTTCAACTAGTAAGAAAGTAATTAAAGGCATTGTTATAGTTCCAATAATTTCTGGTAATTTATAATAGTTTTTAATCAAACCACTATACATAGCATGTTGAATAATCATACAAATAATCGCTATTGTTTTGAGTTCATTAGAACTTAGTAATTTCTCCCCATTATTATTTACTATTTTATTTTTAATTTTCATCAAAATTTATTCACCCCATTTTTGTAGAGTTCACTGGATATACATAAAAACTTCAATATATTGTTTTCATCAAAAATAACATTAACTTCAGCTCCAGAACTTATAAGGGTTGCTAATCTTTCATTAATTTTACAGATATTTTTATCATCTAAATTATCTTTAAATATATCATTTAATCTAGGATGTACATATATTTTATGATGATCATAATCTAAAACTTGTTTATCAATAATTTTGCTTTCTCCATCAATTTTAAACTTATGAATTTCATCAGAGATATTAACAAATAAGTAATTATCTTTGAATAGAAGGCCTTTAAGATCTCCTTTAATCTGTTTATTGTCTGTTATACTTTCTAAATATTTTTTGTATGAATCATAAAGATACTTTTCATACGGATCATAAAGTTTTTCTAATCTTACCTCCTCAATAAAATTTTGCTCAGTTGTACTATTTAGGTCAATAAAAAAAAATTCATATATAATTCTAAATTGAGAAATCAACGTAAAAATGAAAAAGAAAATGATTAATAATATTCCCTTTTTCAAAAATCTATCTTTTGCTTTGTATACATAGAATCTTGTCACTACATGTCCCAGATATAATCCTATAAAATGTAAAAATACCATATCCATTCCTAGTTGGCTGATATGTAATAATGATTTTATAAGTTCATAAAGTATTGATATTATTAAAAATATAATTATAGACTTTTTCTTAGATATATTTTGTATATTTAAAATACATCCTATGGGGATAAATATAAAGATATTAAATATTATAAGGTATATAATAAATTTTATATTTACTCCATAAAAAATTGCATTAGAATATATATTAGATATGTTAAATCGAAAGCTATTATATTTAATAATATTTGGAATATCTTTTATGTAATTTCCTCTTACTATATCAAATTGAAAAAAGAATATAAGAATTATAAACGCAAGAAAAATCAAACTTAATAGATTTAAAAACTTATTTATATTCTTTATTGAATCGTTACTTTTTAAATCCATTCTTTAACCTCTTTCTTTTAGATTTGCTATACTATTATTTCATTTACTACTTCCTTCAATGCAGATTTTTTATTTTCTAATAGATTATAATAGTTTATAAATTTCATTTTTATTTCTTTTTTAGTTTCTTCACACAATCCTTCTTCTTCATCAATTCCATTTTCCCCCATATTTCTTGAATAACAAATATTACATAACCCCTGAGCCCAACATTTACTACACTTATCTTCATAATACTCTATATACTCTTTAAAATAATATTTCAAAATATCTTCTATATTAATTCCATCTTTATAATTTCCAATAGATGGACAATTTCCAATACGTTCGCAAGGCTTAAATTCACCATCTACTGTTACATAAAGTCTTCTTTGTCCAGGAACACAATTCCCATGTAAAAATTTTTCTTTAAACACACCTTTATTTAAAACCTCTCTATGTGATACTGATTGTATTGACGTTAAAAGTAAATTAAGATCACTTCTTTTAATAGAAGATTCATTGTCTTTAATAACAGTATTTGTCACCCAATTTGTTATATTTACTGACTTTAAATTATTCTCTTCTTCTCCATTTATTTTCTTGTTTTCATTATAGTCAAAAACCATATCTCCTTCGTCAACATATCCTAGATCAAACTTAACATCATTAGGTAAATTTAGTTCTTTTTCAAAATATTTTTTTATTAGTGTAATTTTTTCTTCACTACAGGGAGGTGTAATAACACAATTAATAGATATATTTTTATTTCCATTATTTTTTTCATAAAAATTATCCATCAATAGATTAAACTTTTCTATTACTATTTCAAATGATCCCTTTCCATTTTTAAACCTTCTAAATCTATTATGTATAGCCATAGGACCATCTATACTACACATAATATTAACACTAATGTTATCGCTATGTAGAGTATTGAAATAATTTATCATGTCTAAAGTTAATAAAGTTAAATTTGTTGTAAATGAAACACCTAGATTTATATTTTTATAATTATTCCTAACATACTCTATACATTTTTTCATTAAATCAAAATTTGCTAATGGTTCTCCACCATAAAATGTCAAAAAGAATCTATCTCTTTTATAATCTTTTAAAACAATATCTAATGTTTTTTTTGCAATTTCAAAAGGCATACTTTTATTTCCAAAACTTCTATATTTAGGATGGTGTTCGTTATATATACAATATCCACATCTTAAATTACATTCCTCCGTTAATTCTATAATTATTTGTGTACATTGTCCATTTAAGCTCTTTTCCAACTCTTTAACTGTTGGAATAGAAAAAGGTATTCTTTCAGGATATTTAAACAAGTTTTCTTTTTCAATAAATTCTTTAAATGTTTTATTTTCTTTACAAGCCCTTTCTAGTGAAAGTTTATTATTAAGAATTCTATGAATTAATTTTATTTCTTTTAAATCACAGCCTACTACTTTTCCAGTTCCTGAATCATAAAAATAATTGTTTTTCTTCGAAGTTTCAAATATCATTCCATATCTTTGGTTTTTCATAATATACTCCTTTCCATTCAATATTATCTAAAATCACTTGATTAATATCACCATTTCATTTTGAATATAATAGTATTATTCTATATATAACTCTATTATAGGATATATCACCCTATTGTAAATGTCAATAATTTTTATACAATATTTATGTATTTAATATAAACTATAATATTTTGATATTGATGATACTAGATTTGAGAAAAAAATATAAAGCCCCCATAATGCCAAATTTATTAGCATTCTGAGGGTTTTATATTTAACCAGTAATCATCCTAATATAACTTTCAGATAATCCTTATAAAAGCATGGGAGTTGACAAAGTAAAGGCCATTGGCTTTAATATAAGATCCTTAAATTCTGTATCCTTAGAGAGATATAAGATATAATGCGAAACATTATTTTTCAGCTAGTTTGGTAATTAAGTTAACAGGATTAGCAATTAAAATATTTTTATTATAAACAGAGTCCATTTTAACATCAGCAGTTTCTTCAACTGAACTCCAAAATAAATCTGGAGTAATTTCAGGGTTAACCTGCAAAGCCATAGCATAAAGTCCTGCAATATATGGTGCTGTCCAGCTTGCTCCCCCTGATCGCATCCATGTGTAATCATTCTCACCTGCATAGCTAGCAAAGGCACGGGAACCCATTGGGAAGAAAATACGCCCCTCATCCTTCCATTCATTCAGATCAGTAGCATAATATGAATTAAGATCGTTCGGATCACCAAGAGGTTCTCTACTAAGTCCACCAAAGCGAAAACCATAATCCACATCAGATGAGACTGCCATAATAAATACTCCTTCTTCTTTCGCCCTATTCAAAGCTTTTTCATAGTCTGCATAGTTGCTGACACCATAATCTGGACTAGGATTAGCAGAAATAGAAATTACCTTTATTTTTTCTTTATTCGGTAATTGCTTGTTTATATCCAACAATCTGTGTATACCTTCTGCATAATATCTGTATGTCATATCCCCTTCTTTACCATTCTCATCATCCCATGAAGCTTCTATAAAATATAACTTTGCACCTGGAGCAACTCCTGTGGTTTTCCCTACTGCGAGGGACGCCACCGCTGCACCATGCATATGCCACTCTGCATCACTCTTAGGAATATCTTCATAATATATAAGATTATCCCTATATTCGTCGTGTCCTGTAAATAATGTCACATCAACAATCCCAATTGATATTCCTCTTCCATCTATTCCTTGAGCATGTAAATCACGTACATTAAGTCCCGGATCTTTCCCTAATTCAATAATCTTATTTGGATCAAAATTTCCTGGTAATTTTTCTGGCCAAATAGTCTTTGTGTTAAACCGAATATAATATAGTAAATCTTCATACTTGGAAATATCCAACTTACTTATATTATAGCTCCCAACATCTATTCTGGTAGTGTTGTCATTTGGGGCTTCAGGAAAAGAATCTAAAGTTCCATGCGTTTCAGGATTAGGCTTTGTAGTCTTATGTATACCTATTTCAATTATTTCACTACTTTCATTGGAAGCAGAATATACATCTATCTTCCCAAGACTTTGCAGGAAGGTTTTGTCGGAACACCCCATTAGCATAATTATCAAAACAAACAAAGAAACCATTATTTTTATGGCAGTAATGCGTTTCATACAGACACCCCTTTCTTAATAATTGAATTTATTGTGTTGCTGTAGCAAGGCTAACCTAATAGTTGAAGTTTCTTATCTAATAGATTTCACTATTACTATTTTATATTCTCTATCTTTTCAATCAATTTTATTGGATTAACTATTTTACCAAGTTTCTCTTGACTATTGTTATCAACAGATATTATATCACTTGCATTAAATGCTTCTCTCCAGAAAGCTTCAGGTGTAATATCAGGATTAACTTGACATGCAAGTGCATATAATCCTGCAATATAAGGTACTGTCCAACTCATACCGCCTTCTTTATAAAAGACATAATCATCAACACCTGTAGGGCTTGCAGTACATCTATAATCCATAGGAACTAAAAGTCGGTCATTTTCATATATTTGTTTCTTCCAAAAATCTCCTTTTGTAAACGAATTAATATCATCTGGGCTTTTTAAAGGGTCACGTCCAAGTCCAAAATATGGATTACTTCCTACATATACAGTATAAATTCCTTCCTCTTTCGCTTTCTTAATTGAGTCAAATACTTGTTCATATCCATTCATGTTTCCCCCTACTCCTAAAGAAATTGATATAACTCTGATTTTTTCCCCTTTAGGCAGTATTTTATTAATCTCTACAATACGATCAATAGATTTTGCAAGCCAAGAAAGATCCCATTCAAATCCTCCATTTTCAAAAATTCCATGTGTTTCAGCAATATAATAAAGATCTGCTTCAGGTGCTACTCCAACTGTCTTACCTACAGCAATAGATGCAACTGCTGGTCCGTGCATTGCTGCAACTTCATCAATACAGTGAATTTCCTCATACAATTTTAATTGCTCTTTATACTCTACATGATCCACTAATAAACCTTGGTCAATTATTGCTATACCAATTCCCTTTCCAGTGATTCCTTTTTTATGGAGTTCTCTTATTCCCAATCCAGGGTTTTTCCCTAATTCCATTATCATCTCAGGATCAAATCCTTCAGGTAATTTATTTGGCCATTGGGTTTTACTGTCAAAATTAGCATTAAGTAAATCGTTCAGCCTTTCTGATAAATCAAGCTTTGTTAAATCACTGCTCCTCAAATCAATCTGCCACATTTCATCTGAATCCGAATTATAAATTGGTAACTCTTTCATTTTTCCAGGATTAATAAAAGAATAATCTGCCGCACTAGGTTTTCTCACAATGGTCAACTGATTTTCTGGCGATAGCAACGTCCTATATTCCTCTGACTCTTCTAGAGTTTCCAATATTTCATCTGGTTGTTCTGGTATTTCTGATATTTCTGTTTGTGTTGTTTTAGCTGGAGCACATCCTGCCAGTAAAATTGATATTGCTATAAATAAACAAATAAATCTTTTCATCTTAATTTTCCTCCCCTGTTATCAATTTAAATCCGATAAAATAACTCCATGACTTTTAAGATTACCAAGTTCATCAATTGTAATCATAAAATCTGCCCATTCACTATATATGGGATTTGGAGAAAATTTATATAGTGTCCCTACATTATTCTGCCAAGAGTCACTATAATCCCCTAATTTTGAAAACAACTTATTTACTATTGCTGGATTTTTCTCGTATTCCTTTTCTTCAATTCCTAAACTAGAAAAAAAATCCGAATATCCATATACGATAATCACATTATTACCGCCCATACTTTGCCAAAAACTATTATCAATTTTAGGAGTAATATTTAAACTTTCCATATCAATTCCAACTACGGACAAGTCACCATATTGTTCTTCAATTTCACTTCTTTTATAAATATAAGAAATGGGTGCTTTTTCATTTTTAATAGCTGAATTGGCAGGCTTATCAATATAAGAAATCGTTATATTTTCTAAATCAACTATGTTAGAAAATAGATATAAAGCATTTTTGTTTATTCTTTTCACATGGTCATCCTTAAGACCTGAGACACTATCACTTCTGGAAAATTCATATCCCAAATACAGACTTCGTCCTACATCATCCAGATCTTTTCTATTTCCTCTATTGTCAATTATAATAGTATTGATTTTATAATTGTCATTGGGATTTTCAAGTGAGGTTAAAAGCTGATAAACTTCATATATATTCCCAAGAGAAATAGATTCAGTCAATCCCTCGATTATATTTGAATTCTCCGCTCTTACATTTATATTGATAAATGAGACTGCACCAAAAGAGATACAAATTATGGCTACAATAAGAGCAATATTAGATTTTTGTGGAGGCTTGAGTATCATTTCAATACGATTTTTCATTTTTCTGCCTCCTGTTGACATAGCAGCAACTATTTGATTGCCACTGTCAGCTATGGATAGAAGCGTAGTACAATAATTGAGATGTTCACTTGAGCCTATTTTTTCAATAACTCTGCTGTCGCAAGATAGTTCAGCGTCATTCCTTGACACCTTTACGGATAGCCAGATGAGGGGATTGAACCAATATAAAGCACAAAGAATATTTCCCAGTAGACGAATAAAGTTGTCCCTTTGCCTGTAATGAACCATTTCATGTATAAGTGCAAATTTAATTGCTTTAGTATCATGAATGATATTTTCTGTTAGAATGATACTTGGATTAAATATTCCAATTAGACAAGGAGATTTTAGATTTTGAGAAATATATACTGGAATATTATGTTTCAATCCTGCCATCTCAGCAACTTCATCATAATCATGAAAATCATAGAATGTCGCACTCTTCAGAATTTTCCTTTGAAAAAAAACATTGCGTATCCCAAAAACAGCTAATATATAAATAACTCCTAAAATCCATACTATAGATAAAATATCAAATAAACCATCATAATTATCCCCTGATCCATTATTCCATATTCGTGTATAACTGGTAGTATCTTCATTAACTAAATGTTGATATATATTACTCTCATATAAATCCAAATCATTATCGAGTCTAAAGTCTAAAGCTTGAATTTGCGGAAAAATATTCTTGACTTCAATCTCCCATTGAAGATTTAAAGGAATAATCAATCTTAATGCAATGATCATCCATAAAGCATATTGTATTCTTGGATTTATCTTATCTTTAAAAATAAATCGAAGCATAAAAATAAGTAGTATCAACAAAGATGCAAGGATTGAATTATGTATTAAGAAGTTCAAAACTTCATTCATTTTGATCCTCCTTTTCAATTAACGCCTTTTTAAGAGATTGTAACATGGAATTAATTTCGTCTTTTGTAATATCCTCACTATCTACTAATGAGGAAACAAGTAACCCCATTTTTCCATCAAATATTTTTTCTACAAATGAACGTGTTTCCTGTAATACGGTTTCATCTTTATTTAGCAAAGGGTAATAAAGTCTTGCAGGGTTTGCCTCTTCCATACGAATATAGTTCTTTTTCTGCATACGTTTTAGAAATGAAATAATTGTATGTCTTGACCAACCTGTTTCCTCCTTTAAATCATCTTCCATCTGTCTACAGGTTAAAGGATTTTTCTCCCATAAAAGCATCATTATTTTCCATTCTGTATCTGTAAGTTTTGTTTTTTCTCTGTTATCCAATTTATCACCTCCATAGTAATCAATTGCCTACTCATATCATAATATATAAATTTCAATATTGTCAACTATTATTTGTAGGCATCTGCCTACTTTAATTAGCAAATCAAAATTTGGGCGAAAAATTCTCTTAGTCGATTACAGAAATATAATTAAAATTCCTAAATGCAACTAATACATTTGTTATCCTATGAAACTTATAATAGTAAAAAAAGACTTACTTTTAAAAGTAAGTCTTTTAGATTTAAAACTTATTTCTTTATTATTCTAGTTAAAAATATTAAACATATACATAAGATTTCTAAAACTTTTAACACCTATGGACTCCCAAAACTTTCTATAAATTTTAATGCAATAGGAGAAATATATCTATCTTTCACCCATATTGCAGCTATTTGAGTTTTCAACTTTTCACTTTCTATCTCTTTGTAGATAAGATTTCTATTAGCTGCAAGCTCAAATGCAGACTTAGGAACTATAGCTATTCCAAGTCCTGCATTTGCCCACAAAATGGTGGTTCGAGCATCATCATTTTTACAAAATATTTCTGGCTCGAATCCATGCTCCATACAGGTTTCATAAATTAAGTGTTCAAACCTTCTATAAATGATCAATGGTTTATTTTTTAGTTCACTAACTGATATAGTAGAATCAGTAGAATCCCAATGACATTCCTTTGGTATTGCAGCTATCATAGGTTCAGCCTTTGTATATTTACACTCAAAGTTCAAAGCATTAAATGGAGTTCTGGCAATACCTACTTCTATAATACCTTTGTTTAGAAGATCAATAAGCGTAAAAGTATTACCCTCGTATATTTCAAACTTAATACCAGAATGTTCCCTGCGAAATTCTGATATTCTTCCGCTTAAAAGCGTTTCGCCTGAGGAGGAAACTGTGCCTATTGATAATGTTCCTTTTAATCCCTTACTAAAGTCATCAATTTCCCTTACAACTGAATTGGACAATTCTAAGATTTGACGTGCTCTGTTCATTAGGATTTTCCCTGCATCTGTAAGTTTCACATGTCGTGAGCCTCGCTCCACGAGCTTTACACCAAGCTCCTCTTCCAACAGCTTGAGTTGTTGACTTAGAGGAGGCTGTGCCATATTAAGTTTTTTAGCCGCTGAAGTTATCTGACCTTCCTCTGCAATTGTAAGAAAATATTTTAATTGTCTTAAATCCATAAAAAACCTCCAAAATGATATATGATTTTAATATATTATATATATTAAATAGATATTTTAAATATGGAAACCCTTATGATACAATTATAGTCTGAGATATGAAAATATGCAATATTTCTAATCATTATATTATGATGGAGGATGATAGATTTGTTCAAACTTGCAGTCTTTTTAAAACCATATAAAAAAGAATGTATAATCGGGCCAGCTTTTAAACTATTGGAGGCAATTCTTGAATTACTACTGCCTACAATTATAGCACTTATTATTAATAATGGTGTTGCTAATCACGATACAAATTATGTACTTAAAATGGGGGGACTTATGCTCCTAATGGCAATACTAGGATTTTGTAGTTCTATGATATGTCAATATTATGCGGCACGTGCATCACAAGGTTTTGGTACGACTTTAAGAAATACCCTTTTTAAACATATATCTTCTTTTTCTCATTCTGAAATAGATACTTTTGGTACATCATCACTAATAAATCGAATTACAAATGACGTAAATCAACTTCAACTTGCAGTTGCAATGCTTATACGCCTAGTTATACGTGCACCTTTTATATGTATAGGTGCAATCATTATGGCCATGATACTAGACTTTAAATTATCATTGATTTTTTTAGCTGTTACACCTATTTTTGCAATTATATTGTATTTTGTTATAAGCAAATCTTCACCTCTTTATCGTAAATATCAAAAAAAATTGGATAAAATGGGACTAATATTGCGTGAGAATCTTTCTGGAGTAAGAGTAATCCGTGCATTTGCTAGAACTAAAAACGAAAAACAACGATTTTATGCCGCAAATGATGATTTAACTGAGTCTGCCATTAATGTTGGTAAAATATCTGCATTACTTAATCCTATGACTTCATTTGTAATGAATGTTGCTATCATAGCTATATTATGGGTGGCTGGGTTCCATGTTAATACAGGAAGGCTTTCCCACGGAGAAATTATTGCATTTGTCAATTATATTACTCAAATACTACTTGCACTTATGGTGGTGTCAAATCTTGTAATTATATTTACTAGAGCATCTGCTTCTGCCGACCGTATAAATGAATTGTTAGCCATTACTACATCAATTAAGGACAATACAGAGTTTCTTACCAATATTGTAAATAATAACACTCCATCAATTCAGTTTACTGATGTTTCCTTTGCTTATAATAATACAGGTGATATGGCCCTTGAAAATATTTCAATAACTATTCATCCTGGAGAAACCATTGGACTTATAGGTAGTACTGGATCGGGAAAATCTACATTTACAAACCTTATTCCAAGATTTTATGATGCCACAAAAGGTAATATATTTGTAGACGGGATAAATGTCAAAGATTATAAGCTCAATGAACTCCGTAATAAAATTGGTATTGTACCACAAAATGCTGTGCTATTCACAGGAACTATAGCAGAAAACATTCGTTGGGGCAAACAAAATGCCACAGATGAAGAGATTATAATAGCAGCTAAAATTGCACAGGCTGATGAATTTATTTCAAAGCTTCCTGATGGATATAACACACAGGTATCACGTGGTGGATTAAATTTTTCTGGTGGACAAAAACAACGTCTAACCATTGCTCGTGCAGTAGTTTCAAAACCTGATATTTTGATACTTGATGATTCTGCAAGTGCATTAGACTTTGCCACAGATGCAGCACTAAGGAAAGCAATTAATGATATTAGTAAAAACATGACTGTAATAATAGTGTCTCAAAGAGTTAACACCATAAAAGAAGTGGATAAAATTATTGTACTTGATAACAAACATATTGTAGGCACTGGTACACATAAAGAACTTATGGATAATTGTAAAGTGTATAAAGAAATATGTCTATCACAATTTTCAAATGAGGAGGCTTCCATATGAATAAGAATATATTAAAAAGAACTTTAAAATATATTGAAAACTACAAAGTTTATGTATTTGGTTCCTTCATAGCCGCTTTTTTAAGTGTTGTGTCAAGTTTAATCGGTCCTATGCTCATAGGTAAATCTATTGACCATATGATTGGAGTAGATGCTGTAAATTTTACATTACTATTCAAAACTTTAATCATTTTAGCATTGATCTATGGTCTTGGTAACCTATTTACATGGCTCTTGACCTATTTAACAAATTGGATTTCATATAAAACTGTCAATGATATGCGTCATCAACTTTTTGATAAAATTAGTATACTGCCTCTTAAGTTCTATGATAGTCACCCTCATGGTGACACAATAAGTCGTTTTATAAATGATATAGATACTGTTTCAGATGGAATGCTTCATGGACTTTCAACATTGCTTACAGCCATGGTTACTATCATAGGTGCAATAGGATTTATGCTATATATAAGTCCAATTATGACAATAATAGTGATTTTTTCTGCTCCTGCTTCCTTTTTAATAGCACGATTTATTGCTAATCGTTCACAACAAATGTTTAGAAACCAAGCAAAAAGCTTAGGAAAGTTAAATGACTATGTGGAAGAAATTATTAGTGGACAAAAAATTGTTACTGCCTTTAATTATGAAGATCGTTCTTTCGAGAAATTTAAAAAAATTAACAACACCTTATATAATTCTGGAGTAAAATCACAATTTTATGGTTCATTATCTGGACCTACTACTCGACTTGTAAATAATATCACCTATGCTATTATAGGTATTATTGGTAGTACCTTAGCTATTTTAGGTAAAATCACAGTTGGAGAAATATCTAGTTTTCTTATTTACTCAAACTTATTTGCAAAACCTTTTAATGAGATAACTGGAATATTTACTCAAATACAGGCTGCTGCTGCATCAGCACAACGTATATTTCATATTCTTGATTTACCTCCAGAAAGACCTGATGCCATAGATGCTATTAATATTAACCATAGTCTAGGTAAAATAGACTTTAATAATGTGAGTTTTTCATATAATCCTGATAATCCTTTAATTACAAATTTCAACCTAAATGTAAAACCTGGTACTAGAATTGCCATAGTAGGTAAAACTGGTGCGGGTAAGACAACTCTTGTAAATTTACTTATGAGATTCTATGATGTTAATAAAGGCTCCATATCTATTGATGGTATTGATATCAATACCATCACTCGTGACAGTCTACGATCCAATTTTGGTATGGTGCTTCAGGATACATGGCTATTTTCAGGTACTATACAAGATAATATCTCTTATGGTAAGCCAGATGCCACAGATGAAGAAATCATTGCAGCTGCCAAAGCTGCTGATGCTCACAGTTTCATACAATGTTTACCTCATGGTTATAACACTTTTATTTCTGATGATGGCGGAAATTTATCGCAAGGACAAAAACAACTTCTCACCATTGCTCGAGTAATGCTTGTTGATCCACCAATGCTTATTTTAGATGAAGCCACAAGTAACATAGATACTAGAACAGAAATCAATATACAAAGAGCATTCTTGAAGATGGTAGAAGGTAGAACAAGCTTTGTTATAGCTCATAGGCTTTCAACTATACGAGAGGCGGACTTAATTTTAGTCTTGGATAATGGTAATATTGTAGAAAGTGGAACTCATAGTCAATTATTAGAAAGTGGTGGCTATTATGAAAGACTTTATAACAGCCAATTTGCACATTCATAGATTATTGTTTACAGGAAAAACCTTAAGATATTAATATTCTAAGGTTTTTTATCTCTTTACTAATGGAAATGTTATTAACATCCTTTATGGAGGCTAACTTATACAATCAATATTTATTTAGAAATAAAAAGAAACGAATTTATCAGTTGTACGGCAAACATTAGTATCACAAGATTGAAAAAAATAACCCTTCTGTATTAATTCTCCAACACTACATAGTTTTATCTTGCTTTAAATATTTGTACCTTTTTCACTTCATCAAATCTCAACTCCCAAAATGTACCTTGAATATATTCTCCCGAGGAGTAAATTCCATTATTAAGCAGTTCTTTTATGTTGAATATTTTATCCCATGATTCTTCGATTAAATTTCGTCTTTTTTCTTTTGGTAATGAGTCCAACCATTCACATTCAGAATCCAGTTCTTCTTCATTCGTACTATTCCCTATATATCCATTGTTCAAAACATAATGCCATAACTCAAAGTCACTTAATAAGACTTTCTCATTTGGAATCTCTAATTCAATACAAGTCATTTGTTCACCTAATGGCCCGTGAGCTGAGTGTCTTAAATCTGGTTTCTTATGTTGCCCTTTATAAAGATACCATCCCCATATAGGATATATATTAGATTTATAAGAGCTATGGCCTATTCTATTTATCATTTTATCTCTAATCCAATTATATTGCTCCAAAAATGAATAATTTTCATCTTTTAAATAAAATGCTAACTTCTCATCACAGGTAACAATCTTTTCTTCTTTTAGCTTATTCCAAACATCAATTGATTGTATGGTCCATATTCTCATGCTTAAATCTCCCTATTTTTCAATTCATTTAATACTCCTTATGTTAATTTGTTTTTCCCATTGCTTATTTTAATTTTAATCCTTCATCACTTAAATTACCATGTCATTTATATTTTATCCTAAAAACACTGTAGAAAATAATATGCTGTTATCAGTGTTCAAATTTTATAAGATATTAAAATATTCACTATTAATATCTAACAGTACAGATGGCTTATCTTTATAATATATAAAAAGCTTATGCAAAGGTCTTGTTATTGAAACATATAGTAATTTTATGTGAAGTTCATTATCAATATAATTATCATTGGAGCAGTTAAACACCATAACCACATCAAATTCCAATCCTTTTGATAAATATGCAGGAATTACTACTACTCCCCCATTATAGAAAACATCCTTATCTGTGATCAAATGTATATCATCAATTAAAGTATCCTTTAGAATTTCATATACTTTTGTACTTTCTTCCGTAGTCTTACATATTATGGCAATGGACTTATGTCCTTCTTTCTTTAATTCCTTTAATCTTGAACTTATATCTTTAATAATCTCTTGGTCATTATTTTTCCTCAAAATAAAGGGTTTATCTCCAGACCTTAGTACAGGCTCTGCAAGAGTTATTTCTTCTTTTTTCCATTTCTTTATGACTTCATTAGCAAAATTCATTATTTCCATAGTTGAACGATAACATTTTTTTAACTTTAATAGTTCCTTATCACAGCTTTTAAATACATTTTCCATTAGTTCCTTCCAGTCACCTATACCCTTATATGAATGTATTCCCTGTGAAATATCACCTACTATTGTAAAAGAATCATTACTACTAAGCTGTCTTAATATATACATTTGAAGCTCACTATAGTCCTGTGCTTCATCTACTATTATATGATTGTACTTACTCTTTAAAGATAGTCCTTCTAGCTTCAAATCAAGATATGACAATGCAGCTAAATCCTCTCTTTCTAACATTCCATTATCAAATATCTTTTTAGAGTAATTGCTAATAAAATCTAATATATCTTTATCAACTTCACCATTACTATATTTCTCCAATTTCTGAGAATCTGAAAGTAAATTCTGATATAATGTTAGAATATCAAGATTCTTCCACTGATTAAAATATTCCTTTACAGCCTTATACATAGAACCTTCCAACTCTTGATTGATTCTATCTCTCTTATTATATATACGTCTAATTTTACCTCTAATGGTTTCTATATCATCTACAGAATCCTTCATCTCTTGTATTTTCCTATCACATTTTTTAGTTACTTTATCTTGAATTACTTTAACTTTTTCTGAAATATTTGCTTCCATATATTTTTGTATCCTCTTTGAACGCGGTACAACGGGAAGGTATTTATAATCTTTTTCATACATCTTTAGTACTTCATTATAGGAATATATAGTAATATCATTTATCTTTAGATCAATTTGAGGAACTAAATCTAAGGTTAAATCTACCACATATTTATCTATTATGTTTTTCAATGTCATGGAGCCTTTAAAATATGAGGTTAATTGTAAATTTCTTCTATATTCTTCTGATAATCCCTTATAATCTAGTAACTGATAAAACTTAGTTTCTGTATCTGTAAGTTTATATTCTTCACCTAATAAAGACATTACAATATCTTCAAAGGTGGACTGTTTTATTTCTTCAACTCCTAAGTCTGGCAGCACATCAGAAATATAGTTTAAAAACAGGTTGTTAGGTACTACAATCAACAACTTTTCTGCATCAAATATATCTTGATAGGTATACATAAGATATGCTATTCTATGGAGCACAATGGTAGTCTTTCCACTTCCTGCTACTCCTTGAACAATTAAGGCTTTTTCTTTATCAGCTCTTATAATATCATTTTGCTCACCTTGTATGGTATTTACAATATCCTTAAGTCTATTATCTTTCTTTTCCCATAATGCTGTTTGCAAATATTCATCCATAGGAGTAAGCCCTTTATCGAAAATATTAATTAGCTCCTTTTTCTGTATCTCATATTGTCTTTTGAGCTCCAAATCCCCTATTATCAACCCTTCAGGTGCTTTATACATTACTTC
The DNA here is from genome assembly GCF_018917845.1 of Tissierella pigra. NCBI lineage: Bacteria > Bacillati > Bacillota > Tissierellia > Tissierellales > Tissierellaceae > Tissierella > Tissierella pigra. The sequence goes on along the minus strand of NZ_JAHLPJ010000001.1, from coordinate 1,247,056 downwards.
TCCTATTTCTCCGCTATAATATAAACTTGCCATAGGGGTTCTCCAGTCTATAATAAGCATTTTGTTAGTATCTTTTTTAGTTAAACTTGTTTTTCCTACATAAAAAGTTTCATGTTCATCTTTTCCAAGCTCTTTAAAATCAATTCTTCCAAAATAAGGTTTATCATCTACACTTCTCAGTTGATTAAGTTTTCTCTTATTTGCTTCATAGATCGTATTTTTTACAATTACATCATCACTATAGTTACCACCTACAGACCTTTTAAGTTTTAATAATTCCTCATCAGCCTTTTCCACTTCATCAGCAAGGTAAATTATTTCACTGTCTATAAGTTCACAAGTATCCTTTAAATATTTGTCTTCCATATTAAATTCTGGGTGATTTTTAGCTTGCATAAGACACCTCCAATATAAAATTATAAATTTAAAATAAGCCGTTAAGCGGTGAAATGACGGTACACTAATTCTATATAATATATAGAAAAAAATAAAGCCCATGATATTAATAAATATATGGCTCTATTATATGAGAAGAGTATTATATCATATAATCTCTATAATTCGTAATATTTTAAGTTATTTTTGTATATCTAATCTTTCTAAGCTAGAATATACTTACAAAAGAATTTTTCCCTAAACTCATAGTTTAAGGAAATGAAAAATCCGCCTTAAGCTTTTATTTGCTTAGGGCGGATTGCACGAGTCCATGGTAACACATAGACTGCTATTGGTTTATAAACATTTGGATTATAATTGTTTGGACTTTTCAGTGTATACACTAAAGCATATGACTGCTCAGTTGATAATTCAATGGGATCTACTCCGTAATAATAATTAGCAGCTTCTTTAATTCCATAGCATCCCTCGCCAAAATAAGCGATATTACAGTATAATTCCAGTATTTCATCTTTTGTTACCATCTTTTCAAGATCAATTGCTACAAAGACCTCTGCAATCTTACGCTCATACTTTTTATCAAAGGAAAAATATAAATTTTTCGCCAACTGTTGAGTTATTGTACTTCCTCCCTGTACCAAGGAGTCAGCCTTTAAATTATTGTATGCAGCTCTCCCTATTGCAATAAAATCAATGCCAAAATGATAATAAAATCGCTTATCCTCTGACTTTAAAACAAGTTTTAAATAGTCATCTGATATTTTATCAAGTTCAATATAATTTTCATCATCTCTAACTTGATTAATTGCATCTTCAAGATTTGTGTTATCTATAGCAGATTTATACATTTCATATCCAGTAATAATAGTCGGAGCTGTAAATATACCTAATGCAAAAATGCCCATGAGAAAAATACATATAATTAAAACAATTATTTTCTTTTTCATCTCCACCTGCTCCTTTCGTATTCTACTAATTAATTATATTATATAAACCATACATTTGCCATTAATTTACCTTACAATCGCCTAACAATTTTGTAAGAATAAGAAAGTGATAAATTTTAACCTTTTAAAGACATGAATAATATCCTTCTCACATCCCCTTCTAGATACATATTATTCTTTAAGTGTATCCCATACAATACATTATTCATTTATTTTTATGAAATTTTGCTGAACAATAAAATGGAGAGTACCCAACATAATTGGACATTTCAACCAAAGTTGGATTTTCTGTTATATTATCTTCAATCCAATCATCCATTACTAATAAAAACTTGATATGACTTGCACTACTAATAAGATTAATATGATATTAATGTTTTTGAAGTAAAAAACACCTGATGCTAAATCAGGTGACAATATTTGAATTAGTATTTGTTATATTTATTTTTATGCCTTGATAATTATTATCTAATTTCCGTCATTATTCTTCGCCATATACAAAACATCATCACCAAATCTTCCAAATAAGTCATATCCACTCTTTTCAAGTTTATGGGAAAAACCAATTGATTTAATAGATATTCCCATAATATAAGATAAGTAAGTTAAGTGGCAAGATAATTTTTTTGTAGCTAAATATTAATTGATATATAACATTTTTTTATTATTATCCAGTTTTAATTCGTATTTGTATAATGAGTTATATTTTCTCTTTTGATAATACTCTTAATTTCTCTGCTAAAAGTAATCTTCACTAATGAATAAAGCATATTTAATAAAATAAAAATAACAAATATAAATAAATAGCTTATCTGAAAAGGCATATAGTCACCAGTTTGAATAGATAATGTTTTTTGCACTGATTGAGCAATCATAATACTTGGCATAAGTGTTAACAAGAAAGTCATTCCAATAATAGGCCTATAAATATCAATCAGCAACGTTCCTATTGCTTTAGGTTTGTACCCCATTAGGTGTAAAATAAGTATATCTCTTTTGTTTTCTTGAAAATTTATTAAAAGAGCCAAATAAAGTAAAATAGAACCAACAATAAATCCAATAATTTGATTGATAACCGCACTATTTCGATTGGATACAGAGTCTCTCTCAAGATTGGCGATTTTTTGTTCATAGGTTGTTGTTATACCTTCATCACTTAATACCTCTTCTATACTTAATATACCATTGTAAACATTTGCTGGGAGGTTTAAAATCTCAGCCAACTTTTCTTTAGATATATAAATTGATTTTGATTTGGCATTAATGGCTATGTTTTCAATTATTACAGGATAGTTTTTTTCGCTAAAAGTAAGAATAATCTTGTCTCCAATATTAAAACCATATAATTCATTTAAGGCTGGAGAAATATAAACTTTATCTTTTTTAATACCATTCAGTAACTTTCCTTTTCTGTCTTGAAGAGCTAATATTTTATCATTTTGTTCTATACCGATAATCTGCTGTTCCACCTCTGTGCCATTTTGGGATTTAACAACAACATCAGAAATCAGATAATATATGGAATTATCTTTTTCTTCATCTTTTATTTTAAATTCTGTAAAATGGGTGTCAAACATATATCTATGTCCAACAGTCTGTGATAAAAATACTTTTTGACTACTGCGGTTTAGTGAATAACCCATAATAAACATAACCGTAAATCCCATAACAGCAGTAATAATAAGTAAGACTGCAATAGGCTTTCTAAATGCTATACGATAAGGAAACTTATCTTTAACAGGCAAAATTTTGACGAAACTATTTACGAATTTCAATATCCCTGAAAATCCGTACTTATTATTTACTCCAGAAAGTAAATTGCCAACCTCCATACGTCCAACAAAACCATAGCTGAAAAATGTCACAATACAAAATATAACTATTGGAGCAAGTAAGCCAATGATAATACTTGATAAATCAATATTTTTTATAAGACCTGCTAAATTATAGGACTGTTTATTTGCATTTATGAGAATATCTGATGCAAAATAACCGAAAACAAATCCAAACAATCCTCCAACAAGAGAAAGTATCGCAGTAAAGCTGACAAAATAACTCCTTAATACTCGATTTTTATACCCCAATGCCCTTAAACATCCTATTTGCTTTCCATTTGATTTATAAAATCTATAAAAGAACATAGCAAATACAAAAGATGTTAAACCTATTAAAACAATAAGAAAGTTTTTAGAAAGAATTACATTAGAATTTAATGCCTTTTGATAAAGTAATTGATTTTCACTTAAAACAGATAAAGATTTTAGCATTTTCATATTACCGTCAATTGAAAATTGTACAAAAAAATACATAAACGAAGTAAACGCACTTAGTAAAAATAATAAAAATACAAATATTTTATTTCTCACTATTTCTCTAGTAATTTGCTTAAATAAATACATGGTATCACCCCCAAATCATATTACTTGCAGATATTGGATTATGATTAATTATGTCCTCGAACAATAAGCCATCTTTAATTGTAATGATCCTATCTGCTGTTTCGGCAATTTGAAGATTATGTGTTATAAAAAGTACACTAATACCAAAAATATTCTTTAAACTATGTAAAAGTTCCACTACCTTTTTACTGTTTGACTCATCAAGGGAACCAGTAGCTTCATCACAAAATAAAATACTTGGATTTTTTATTACAGCTCTGGCAATTGCAGTACGTTGTTGCTCTCCTCCCGACATTTCAGATGGAAATTTATCAAGAATACTTTCTATTCCTAAAATACGAGTAAGTCTATCAAATGGAAGTGGCGTAGAATTAGGAGATATACCGATTTTAATATTTTCTTCAGCTGTCAGATTATTTAACAACATATAATTTTGAAAAACATACCCCACTTCATTACGTTTCCAATCTGCCAACTGACTTTCAGTAAATAATGTTAATTCTTTTCCTCTATACACCACTTTACCAGAAGTAGGTTTCAACAGCCCTGATAATATATTGAGAAGGGTTGATTTACCAGAACCGCTAGGTCCTAAAATTACAGTAAAAGTTTCCTCCTCAATCCCTAAAGAAATACCTTTTAGAATTTGTTCTTTTTTGTTAAATTCCTTTGTTATACTTTGTGATACCAATATTTTAGACATAGAAATGTTCTCCTAATCTTTCTTTATATCTCTATTTACTTTTAATCGGTTATTGATAAATGCAATATCATCATTAATTTTTATTATATTTATAAGATAGCTTATAACATATATTACTAAACCCATAATAATAACCACTAAAATAGGAGTACTGCTGTACCAATTAAAAAGATAACCTGCAAAGATGAGTATACATAGGGTAAAAGTAACATCTCGAAAAACTTCAATAATAAAATATTTACTTTCAATATTTTGGATAATATTTAATCCTAAAGCAATAATTAAATTTACAGCAAGAGCTTGATAGACACTACTAATAAACAAAAACTCCCCTCCATATAAACTTGCAATAACAGCTAATATAATTAAAGTTAGTCCTGTTGCAGCAAATATATTTGTTATTATTTTTCTCAATTTCTCATCACCTCTCCTGTAATTTTAACTTTATCTCTGCAAGATATTTACGAGTAATATATAGTCGCTCCCCATTTATAAGTGTGGCTTCCAGACGACTATTGACTAGGGGACGTATACTATCCAGCACATTCAAATTTAAAATACATGATTTGCTAATCTGTACAAAATCGCAAGAACTAAGCTGTTCCAACAACTGATATAAGCGAAACTCTGTACGATATACGGATTTTTCACAATAGACAAATGTCTTTTTATCAACACTTTCAATATAATAAATATAGGAAGCATCAATCCAAGTTTCTTGATTTTCCAAACTACATTTAATTATATTGTCAACAGATCTTATAAGTGAAACAATACGTTTAACCTTTTTATCAATTTTTGTACATTTTATAGACACTTCAAGTTCTTTTTGATTGGGGTTCTCCTCTAGTTTGATTATCATAATTCCTGCCTCCTAGTTCAATATATTACATCATATACTATAAAACAATACCTCTAAAACCAAGATGCAAATTTACTTTACTATCATGCAAAATTTATTCTAAATGCCTTTCACATAAATTCTCCTACTTTTTTACATTGTGTACATCATATTATAATATATATTAAATTACAATATATCTGAATATCTCTAAAGTTTGTTTTTTCGCATATAATAAATTCCCTCAAACATTGGTTTGAGGGAATTTATAACACACTAGATATTTAATTAAAAAACCTTTAACTTAATATTTCCTATTTTTGATATTTGTTTAAATATAGAAGTTCGCACTATTAATCTTAAATTCATAATTTGAAATATCAATACTTATGTTAGTTCTATGTTTATTACCTTGTCTACCCATGAACGATAAAATGCTTCTTCGTGGCATACTATCAATACAGTACCTCTAAAATTCTTTAAGCTATTTTTAAGTGCCTCTTTAGCAGTAGAGTCCAGATGATTTGTCGGTTCATCAAGAATTAAAAAGTTACAAGGAGATAGCATTAGTTTGCATAATTTCACTTTTGCCTGTTCCCCTCCACTTAATGTTGACACTGGCTGTATTACATGATCATTACTTATGCCACATCGTGAAAGTTGTCGGCGTACCTCTTTAATGTTTAGGGACGGATAGCATCTAGTAATTATCTCAAGGGGTGTGAGTGATGGATTTTCCCATATAATATCCTGCTCATAATATTCAATTCTCACAGAATTGTCAAATATAAACTCACCTGATATTTTTTCAATATATCCAGTTAAGGTTTTAAGCAAGGTAGATTTCCCTATTCCATTAAAACCTGTAATCACAATTTTTTGACCACCATCAATAGTAAAATTTAAAGGTGATAATAAAGGATAGTAATAACCCACCTCAAGTTTTTTTACTTTTAATGCTTCATGTGCTGAACTAGGACTTTCTAGGAAACAAAACTCTGGCTTTGAAATTGTAACAGAAGGTGGGACTATTCGTTCCATACGTTCAAGTTGTTTTCGTCTTCCCTTAGCATTTTTACTGTTTACACCTGCAATATTCTTGCGGATAAATTCCTCAGTCTCTTTGATCTGCTGCTGTTGAGCATAATATCTACGAATATGTTCCTCTCTTAAGTGTTCTTTTTGTTTCAGAAAATTAGAATATTTTCCCGTATATTTTCTGATTACTCCTCCATCAATGTCACAAATACAACTAGAAATTTTTTCGAGAAAATCATAATCATGGGAAACTACAGCAAAGGCACTAGGAAATGTAGATAGATATTCTGAAAGCCACAGAACATGCTCCTTATCCAAAAAATTTGTAGGTTCATCAAGCAGTAAAACATCTGGTTCTTCCAACAGTAGCTTCGCAAGAATTACTTTTGCTCGTTGACCACCACTTAGCTGTGAAATCAGTTTATCCCCACCAATGGCAGATAGTCCAAGTCCATTCATAACCTTTTCTATTCGTGACTCTATAATATAGAATTCTCGAACTTCCAAGATGGTTTGACACTCTGCTGCTTGTAATAAATCTTTTTCATTACCAGTAATAGCATATTTCTCGTACAGCTTATTCATCCTTTCTTCCAAGATGTATAAATTTTGAAATGCTGTTTTCAAGTACTCTATAACTGTATATTCTCCTAGAACAACTGCATGTTGATCAAGATGTCCAAGTTTTATATTTGGCTGCCAAATAATACGCCCCCTATCAGGAATGATTTCTCCTGACAACATTCCAATTAAGGTACTTTTTCCTGTACCATTCTGCCCTACAATACCCATATGTTCTCCCTTGAACAATGCAAGAGATTCATTTTTATATAATATCTTGTCTCCATAAGTATGAGACAAATTTTTAATTTCTAATAAACTCATGTTTAAAACTCCTTTCTAATAAAAAAAGCAGAAGGTCTTGTGCAAAACACACGACCTTCTGCTTCCTAATAGTACGTATTATTAACGTACATTACGGCTCAAAATTTAGTTTGAGCTCACACAAAAGGCCGCAGACAAAACATTGTCCACGGCCAATAAACCACTCATAATTACTCGGAAAATAGGTACGAAAACAAAGCGTAACAATATACGCCTAAAACAACCTATTTACCGATGAATGGAAAGCTTCATGCTTTTAGTTTAAGCTCGGTACAATGCTTCATCGGCTTCAATTGTACAGAGCAGATTTCTCTTGTCATTTGATCTATAATAATATGATTCACCATAATAACCCCCAAATTTACTACATATAAGCTTCTTTATAATATCACATTTATTTGAGATTGTAAACAATAAATAAAATAGTCTGAAATCTTATTGCGATCTTTTCTGATATTTCCCAAATATTATAATGCCTTAAATAGACTTCAGTGCTTAAAATAATATCTTTATTTACATAAGTGAAGCCATAAAATCCGTAAAGAAATCTATCTATTTGAGCAAAGGGAGTTATAAATTTTAGGATTTTGTAGCTGAATGAATTGCAGGAGTTATCCATATTCTAAACAGCAGGAACGGTATTTTTTATTATGATGTTGGTTATCTATAGGCATCCAACTTCAAAGTTTAACTATTTATAAAAACTTTCTGCATGTACAATAGATTTCATTTTATATTTTAGAGAATTAAGTTTTTGGTAAACTGATGAAAAATCATTAAATAATTCATCTTCAGAACATCTGGCTACTGTTTGATGAATTATATTTTTAACTCTTGACCATACATTTTCTTGAGGATTTAATTCTGGAGAATATGGCGGAAGATATATTAGCTCAATTCGCTCAGCATTGCTCTTTGAAAATGCCTGTATACCTACTGATTTATGAGACTTGGCATTATCAAGAATAACATAAACTTTTTTGGTAGGATTTTCTTCTAATAATCGCTCTAATAGCTTTTGTACTTCACTAGATGTTATAGATTTTTTGTGAGAATAAACATCAGCATAAGTTTCAAATGTACTTAGTATTTCTGTGGCTCCTATAACATTAACTCCTTTATGTGAGCCATTAGATTCTAGTGCAAGGGGTTTCCCTTTAGGGCTCCAACTCCTGTAGTTATTAGGTTCATTTCTCACATATGTTTCATCGAGTGCATACATTGCTATTTCAGAAGAATTTTCTACAGTATTCAGTAGTTGTTTCATTTTTTTTAAAAGCTAATTGTTCTGATTCTTTAGCTAAAGAGGACTTTCGCTGTGCTTTTTTATATGTGAAATTTTCAGCTTTAATTATTCGTCTTATCCACTCTCCAGAGTACTGAATGTCATATTTGTTTTTAATATAATCTGCTAATAGATTGCAAGTCCATGAATATGAATTAAAGCCATGGTCTATAGGCTTAGTCTCTACTAAAGTTCTTAATAAATCATCTTTCATTTCATCAGTAAATGTCCCTATAGATCCTCCTCTATGGTCTTCAGTAGCCTCAAGGCCATACTCATTCCATTTATGAATATATTTAAGGATTGTAGGTCTAGACTTACCTAATATATTTTCTATTGTTTCGGACTTAATACCTTGATAACGCATCATAATTGCAAGTATAATTTCTTTTTTAAAATTATCATCAGTTTTTTCTCTAATATCTTTTAATTGCTCTATTGTGTATCCATGTAAAGTTTTAACTTCTACGGCTTTTCTTCCCATGCTAATTCTCCTTTGTTAATTACTATAGAATTAGTTTGTGGAAAGAAATTTACTTTATTCACTGATTATTTTAATGTATTGAGTTGGATCCCTATATATCATATTATTATGTACTTACAAAATACAGTCCTTCATTTATTACATTGAAGAACTGTATTTTAGATTTTTAGCTATAATTTAATTTCTTTATATATTTGAATCCATCATCTATTGATATTACATTGATACTGCCATTATCTACTTTAAATCTAAAAAAGTAATCGGGATTATCAAATATCCAACATAATGCCAGTCTTATTATACAATCATGGCAGACCAATAAAATATTATCTTCTTCTTTAGAAATCTCTTCTAAAAATTCACTTAGTCTATTATATACATCTATTAAGCTTTCCCCTTGAGAAATTACATAATTAATTGAATCTTCTACCCAATCCTTACTTTCTATAGGATAAATTTCTGATATTTCTTCAAATGTTTTTCCAGTGAATATACCAAAGTTAATTTCTCTAATTCTATCCTCTTTTATCCCCTCTAACCCTAGATTTTCTAAAGTCTCCACAGTTCTTGTTAAGGGACTATAGTATATTTTACTGTAGTCAAAATGCCTTAGTAGTTCTTTAGTCTTTTTAATTTGTTCTATACCATTATCTGTAAGTCTAGTATTATCTCTACTAAATATCTTTTTCACGTTGTCTTCTGTTTCCCCATGTCTTATCATAATTATATCCATATCATCACACTCCAAAAGCTAAGTAGAGAAATGCCCTCTCCTAATTCTATAATTGCACCATATACATCTCCTGTTAATCCATCTATTTTTTTATAAGATATAAAGGACATATATTCTCCAAATAAAAATGTAATTATAAGGGGTATGATATATTTTATGTCTAATAAAATTAATATGGCAATATATATAATTCCACTTATAAACATCATATTCTTAGGATTACTTTTATGAAATAATTCTCCTAAGCCTCCTGGTCTTCCATTCTTCTTATAAGATATTATATAACTAAGTACTAGTCTACTATTTGCAAAGGATAAGGTTATGGCTAAAGGTAAGTTTTTTACACTTGAAATCAAGATAAACTTAAATAAAATTAAAAGAATTAAGCTTATTACTCCAAAAGCCCCAATTCTACTATCTTTCATAATTTCTAGAGTTCTTTCTTTATCTCTCCCCGATAAAAATCCATCAAAGGTATCTGATAATCCGTCTAAATGTAGTCCTCCAGTCAATATAATTGTAGTTAATAATGTTAAAAAGGAGGCTAATTGAATATTATAGGGTGATATTAGGTAATAAACTAAACCTGCCAATCCTCCTATTATTGCTCCTACTAAGGGTAAGAAAAATACACTATATTTAATATTTTTTCCATTGAAATCTACATTTATATTGATAGGGATTCTCGTAAAAAACTGCAGAGAAAGTATAAGCCCTTTTATCATTTAATTTTCACCGGTATGCCACAACATACCAAATAAACCTGATCTGAAATTGAAGCTATCCTTTGGTTTATCCTTCCTTGAATGTCTCTAAATACTCTAGATATATGATGTTCCGGAACTATGGAATCTCCCACTTCATTTGTTACTAATACTAGATCATAATCTTTTTCTCTAACTTTATCTATTAAGGCTTTTAATTCCTCTATTATAGTATTTTCTATTTTATTTTGCAAATCATAGTCTATATACTCCACATCCTTAGATATATCAAACATTATATTGGAAGTAAGGACTGTTATACAATCTAAAAAGTAATTTTTTTCTTCACCTACTGCATTTTGAAGTTCATAATTTCCCTCATAGGTTCTCCACTCCTTTGGTCTAGATTCCCTATGGAGATTTATTCGTTCTGCCATTTCATTATCTGTAACCTTAGATGTGGCTATATACACCACATCTAAAGTATCTTTATATATACTTTCTGCAAATCTACTTTTCCCTGACCTTGCACCACCTGTAACTAATGTAATCATTTTACCACTCCATTTAGTCTTCTCTTATATCTACTAATGCATCACCATCTAATGACAAAGATTCAAAGGTTCCCATATTCTCCAATGTATACAATCCTGCTTCTATAATTTGAAAAGCCAGTGGACATCCTGAGCCTTCACCTAATCTCATACCTAAATTTAACATAGGTTTTAGACCTAATTTATCCATTACATACTTTGCCCCAGGTTCTCCAGATAAATGAGATGGAATTATATATTCTTTAACTAAAGGGTTTAATTTAACAGCACAAAGGGCCGCTGTAGATGATATAAATCCATCTATGACTACAGGTCTTTTGTTTTTGGCAGCGGATAAAAACAAACCGCACATACCTCCTATATCAAAACCCCCTACTTTTGCTATTACGTCAATAGGATCTTTACCATTGGGTTTATTTTTTTCTATACCTTTTCTTATTACATCTTTTTTGTTTGAATGTTGTTCATCAGTTAAACCTGCACCTTTTCCACAAGTTATATCTACATCTAAACCTGTTAAAGCTGATAAAACTGCTGCTGCAGTAGTGGTATTTCCTATACCAACTTCTCCAGTACCTAATATATCATATCCCTCACCATATAGCTTGTCCCCTGCTTCTATACCTGCTTCTATTGATTTAACTGCTTCATCATAAGTCATTGCAGGTTCTTTTACAAAGTTTTTTGTTCCATTGGCAATTTTTCTATTTATTATTTTAGGGTCATCTATTTCTCCTATTACTCCTAGATTTATAGTAACTATATCTGTACTCGTATATTTACCTAAAGTAGCAACTCCTGTTACTCCTTTTGTCATACTTTCAGTTAGTACCTTAGTAAATATCTGTGGAGCAGAGCTGACTCCTTCTTCTACTACTCCATTATCACTACACATTACAACAATTGCCTTTTTATCAATTTTGTTGTTTACTTTTCCAGTCATACCTGCTATTTTTATAGTTGCTTCTTCCAATGTACCTAGACTTCCCATTGGTTTTACTAGTCCATCCCACTGATTTCTTACTAGATTTTTCACTTCCTCATTTGTGGGTGTTATTAATTCTAAAGTATCTTTAAGTAGTTTCATATGTACACATCCTTATCTTATTTGTTTCTTTTAAGATTATTTTGTTCAATTAACTTTTTATTTATATAATCATAACCATTTGGTCTATGGGGTAAAAGACAATTAGAGCAGTCCTTCACACCATAATTTTCCATATGATTCCCGCCACAATCCTCTAATAAATATAAGGGGCAATAGCAAAACATACAATTAAACTCTTCTGTATTTTCTACTTTATGACATGGAAAATAGTCACAATCAGTATTTCTATAAAATCTATAGGAATTTTCCATTTATATCTCTCCTTTCTTATTATTTTTTTCTCTGATTATATTCTCTATTATATTTAAATCTCTAATTCCATTTTCATATCCTCTGCCTATTACTATTGGTGTTATATCTAATTCCTTGCAGGCCTTTATCTTTTCCAGAGTACCTCCTCTATGCCCACTATCTTTCATAACACAATATTTAGGATTATATTCCTCAAACATAACCTTATTATATTCCTTAGAAAATGGGCCTAATACTGCAACTATATCTTTCATCTGTACATTATATTTCTTACATTCCTCTATGCTTTCTAATGCAGGAAGTATTCTATATATAAATCTATTATTTCCTCGTATCTTTTCAAAATCTCCAATATTTTTAGAGCCTGTTGTAAAAAACACTGTTCCTGAAATCTTTGATATATATTCATAAGCTTCCTCGTAGCTTTGTAAATAGATAATATTATTTTCTACGTCTACTTTATCTCTTATATATCTAATATAATCTATTTCTAAAGTGTTTGCCACTTTTTTTGCATTTTCTGATACTATTCTAGCATAGGGATGAGTTAAATCTACTATTAAAGATATTTTGTTTTTCTTGGAAAACTCTATCATTTCCTCATAATTCATTCTCCCTATTAGAATTTTATTACTATGAAGAAATTCCTTTCCTCCATCTGTTGCCATGGTAACAATATAATTATCTATATCTTTTATCCTATTTACTATTTCTCGTGCTTCGCTGGTTCCACCTATTATCCAAATCATTTTATATTGTATCCTCTTGGTGTAATGATTTTATCACCCTTTATATAAGTGTTGGAATTTCCAATAATAAGTACGCAAAGCATATCTACTTTATCATAATCTATACTTCCTAAAGTAGTAATAATGATTTCTGTCCCTTCTCTACCTGAATTTTTAACTATACCTACTGGTGTATCAATTTTTCTATGATTTAAGATTATATTTACTGCCTTCTCTAGGTGTTCCTTTCTTCCCTTTGATTTAGGATTATATATGGAAATTACAAAATCAGCCTCAGCAGCTTTTTCTAATCTGCTTTCTATTACTTCCCAAGGAGTAAGTAAGTCAGACAAACTAATTGAGGTATAGTCGTGCATAATAGGAGAACCTAGTTCTGCTGCTGCAGAAAATGCCGCTGTAACTCCTGGTATTATTTCCACTTCTATGTCTTCTGCCAATTCTAAAATCGGCCCTGCCATTCCATAAAGACCCGAGTCCCCTGTACTTACAATTGCTGTATTTTTTCCTTCTCTAACCTTTTCTATGGCCACTTTACATCTCTCTATTTCACCTTTCATTCCTGTGGAAAAAAGTTCTTTTCCCTCTACTAAATCTCCCAAATATTCTATATAAGGAGTATAGCCTACTACCAAATCGCTTTTTTTAATTACTTCCACCGCTTTATAAGTCATATGTTCTCTACCGCCTGGTCCTATGCCTACTACATATAATTTAGCCATTTCTTATCTCCTTTGATATGGATATTGTAATACCATTATATTTTGATTTCTCTTTAATTAATTTTCCTCCAAGTAAGTATGCGGAAGGCTCTGATACTGAATAAACGCCTATTGTATCTTTCACAAACTGAGATTTCTCAAATTTATCTTCTACCTCTTTTATTTCCTCTATGGTAAATATTTTAATTGGACAATTAAAATATTTTGCAGCTTCTATAATACCTTCTTCATCTTTTTTTACTTCTACTGTACCAATAGCTTGTATACTATTCTCTGAAAGATTTAATTCCTTCATGGCAGATTTTACAGATTCAATAATTCTTTTTCCCTCTACTCCTTTTCTACATCCAATTCCAATATTTATATTTCTAGGTCTTAGATATATATAGGGAATATTTATATTTTCAATCTGTTGGTTTTCTGAACTTACTATAACTAAACCTTCTATTTCAGAAGGTATATTGTTTAAATCTTTAACTGTTACTATATTGGGATAATTAATTGTTTTATTATCTTCAGAATAAAATCCCAAGGTCTTCCCATTTACCATGATTCCAGTTATTTTAGTCACCAATTTCATATTATCCATATAATAGTTGTTTTTCTTAGCAAATATATCTATTGCCTCTATGCCTCTATTATCAGATGCAGTAGTTATAACTGGCATAGCATCTATTGCTTTTGCAATCCAATTAGAAAGCTCATTTGCCCCACCTAAATGTCCTGACAATAAAGATATGGAAAATCTGCCACAGTCATCTATGACTACTATTGCTGGATCCATAGTTTTGTTTTTTATATATGAATTTATCATTCGTATGGCTATGCCAGTAGATGAAATAAACACTAATCCATTATATTCTTTCCAGATATAATCCAATCGACTTTTTATTCCGCCTTCTATTTCATCATTTGAATAATGATGAAATAGATATTTTCCCTTTTCACTAAGGGTTTTTAATTTGTCACCTATTTCTTTACCTTTATGGGTAAAGGATAGACAGGCTATTTTCATTGAGATGCACTCCTAAACTTATGGGTAAAACTAGGGTCATATAATTTTGACCTTTCATACTCTCCTTCTATGAAATTGCCTACTAATATTTGTGCCATTTTATTGATATTCTTCTCTTTTACCTTTTCCTCTATATTAGAAAGAGTACCAAATAATATATCTTCATCTTCCCATGTAGCTTTATATACTACTGCTACAGGTATATCGTCTCTGCCATATCCTTTTACTAGTTTTTCTACTACTCTGCCTATTTCCTGTACTGATAAAAATATTGCCATGGAAGCCTTGTGTTTAGCTAAACTTTCTAAGTCCTCTTCCTTTGGCACTGGAGTACGTCCTTCTATACGAGTAAGTATTACAGTTTGACTTACATCAGGTAATGTAAATTCTCTCTTTATGGAAGCACAAGCAGCAGTAAAGGAACTTACTCCAGGTATTACCTCATACCCTATTCCCTTACTGTTCAATAAATCCATTTGCTCTCTTATGGCTCCATATATAGTAGGATCTCCTGTATGTAATCTAACTACCTTTAGATTGTCTCTTATGGATATTTCCATTACTTCAATTACTTCCTCTAAAGTCATTGAAGCTGAATCGTATAGTTTAGCCCCTTCCTTGCAAAACTCTAGATGCTCCTTAGATACTAATGAACCTGCATATATAATAACATCTGCTTCTTCTAAAAGCCTTCTTCCCTTTACTGTGATTAAATCCACATTCCCTGGCCCTGCACCTACAAAGCTAATCATTATCCTTCACTCCCTTTACTATAAATATGGGATTTTGTCCCTTTAAAAGTCCTATTTTATCCATGGTAGATACTTGAATAAGTTGTACTTCTATATCTCTATATCTATACTTATTAAGTAGCTCTATAAAATTATTTAAGTTTTTAATAGTTATAAAATTTCCACATACTATTCCATTATCTTCTAAGTTTATATCTAAATAAGAAAATATTCCTTCCAATTGACCACCACTGCCACCTATAAAACATTTATTTATCTTTATATTAGGTAAATCCTCTGGTGCTTGTCCTTTTATTATATCAATATCTACACCAAACTTTTCTCTGTTGGTCTTTATTAGTTCTACTCCTTCTTCTTCCCTCTCTATGGCATAAACCCTTGCTCCATGAAGAGCTGCTTCTATAGATATGGAACCTGTACCTGCTCCTATATCTAAAAATCTATCTCCTTTTTCTATGGCTAAATATCCTAAAGTTAGGATTCTAATATTAAATTTAGTCATAGGAATATTTCCTCTTATGAAATCTTCATCTTTAATCCATTTCATTTTCAATTACCACCACCCCAAGGGAAGAAATATCTTCTATTTCTTCTCCTATGTTTCTTACTATTATTTTTTCATCATCATAAGACAGATTAAATCCTGCATATATTTTTCCTTTAATATTTAATCTATATAAATCCTTAGATATTTTGCTAGGCAAATTATCTTTATCTATAAGAAGTATACTAAGTCTATTGTCCTTAATACTTTCCAAACCTCCACTTCTGCCATGGAGAGACAAAAATACTCCTTCTTGCCATGATCTTTGAAGCTTTGCCATCATATATTGAAATGAAGAAATTCCAGGCAATACTTCCTTTACCCTCAGTCCTTTTTTCTTTAGAAATTCTACTATTCCAAAAAAATTAGGATCTCCTGAGGCAAGTAACAATATTTCTTTTTCATCATCTATGTAATTTAATATTTCTTCTACTTTATTTACTTCTACAATATCATCTCTAATATCTTTAAGAGAGTTTGCAATTCTTCCAAAGGCTAAAATATGTTCGGTATTTTCTATTTTTTCTCTTACATCATAAGTTAAATAATTTGGATTCCCCGGGCCTATTCCTGCTACTATTAACATATATTCGTACCTCTTTCCATGGAATATATAATTACTTTTACATTATAATCTTCATCTTTTAAATACTTTCGTATTCTTTCCTCTGCTCCCTTTTCCATACGCTTTACAACACTGCCATAACCTGCTTCTATACATATATTTAATCCTTCTTCTGCTGTTACTGCATTATTTACTTTATTAAGCAATTCAACTGGGGCACCCATAAAAGATAAATAATATATAAACGCCTCCATTCTTCCATCGCATACCTTACTATGAGTATTAAATACACCTATGGCTAGTTTAGCAAATTTACCTATATGACCTATTAAAGTCATGGATTTAAACCCTTTATTATAAACATATAGTAGACTATCTCCTATAAAGTTTGATATTTTTACCTTTGGTTCTTTAATTCCCAATTCTTCTCCTATTTTTTCCCCATAATTACCTGGTACTAAAACTATATTATCTTTTCCCTGATCTTCTTCTATCATATCCACTTCCATATATATGGTTTTTATAAGGGCTTCTTCACTCATAGGATATACTATTCCCTTAGTTCCAATAATAGATATACCCCCTTCAATACCTATGTTTTTATTAAAAGTCTTTTTCCCAATTTCTTCTCCTTGGGGGGCAAATATAACTATGTCATAGCCATTATTTGAAACTTCCCTTACTTCCTTTTCTATCATCTTTCTAGGTACTGGATTAATAGCCGCTTCTCCTACTTCTCCAAATAATCCTTTTCTCTTTATTCTTCCAATACCTTCTCCACCTTCTATGAAAACTTCTCCATCATTTCTCTTAGAAACCTCTGCATATATTTCTATACCATCTGTATTATCTGGGTCATCTCCAGCATCTTTTACAATGGAACATATAGCCTTATTCCCTTCAATAACTGGATTAGTTACTTCAAGTTTTAGTCTAATATTAGCTGGTGTATCTATTTCCACATAGTTTATTACACCTTTTTCTTCCAGCATAATAGCTGCTGCCTTAGCTGCTGCCGCTGCACAGGAACCTGTAGTATAGCCACATCTTAAACTTTTTCCTTCTTTAACTACATACAAATCTAAAGTCATCTTCCTACCACCATATATAATAGAGCATTAATAATAGAAGCAGCCACATTACTCCCACCCTTAGTACCTACTGTAGATATAGATGGAATGTCAAATTCTCTTAAATATTCCTTTGACTCCGCTGCACCAACAAAGCCTACAGGCACTCCTACAATTAGTTTAGGATTTGCTTTTCCTTCCTTCACCAACTCCAATATCCTAAACAATGCAGTAGGCGCATTTCCTACTACAAATATGTCTATACCTTCCTCTATGGCTAAATCCACTGCACAAGCCGACCTTGTAGTTCCCAATGCTTTAGACATTTCAAATACTCTTTCATCATCTATGAAACATTTCAATTCACAATTTGCCTTTTTGAGAGCAGGTTTATTGATTCCCATATATGCCATCTTTGTATCTGTAAAAATTGTAGTTCCTTTGAATATAGCCTTTTTTCCTTCTTCTATGAAATCATTTTTAAATACTATTATATTTCTATAGTCAAAATCTCCAGTTGTATGAATCATTCTCTTAGCTATTATCTTTTCTTCTTCTGAAAAACTAGTGTCATTCATGACTTCATCTATAATATCCATACTTTTGTTTTCTATTTCCATAGGATTTTTTATATACATTTTATCCCTCTTTTCTTATGTTTTCTGCCATATCCAACAAATAATTAAAAGCATTTATATTTCCAAGGAAATTAATATGCTGATAGTATCCTAATACATTTTTATAAGTATAACCACATTCCCAAAATCTATTGTTATTCATTGGCTTTGTAATATGAAATACTGGCTGTTCGTCAGTATCTACTTGAGAACGGTGATATTCATTTCCTGTAACAGTAGTGCCTTTTTTTCCTATTATTGTATCCTCTTTTAATTCTATATTTACATATCCAAATCTCTGTAGTCTATTTGTCATAATAGCATTTCCACTAAATATATTACACATGGGAATATCTTCTATAGATGTTAAAAGATACATTAATCCTCCTGCCTCTGCTATAATAGGTATACCTTTTTCTGCATTTTCCCTTATATCATTTATCATAAATACATTAGATGATAACTCCTCTTTATATAGTTCTGGATATCCTCCACCTATATATATAATATCAGCCTTTGGAACTTTCTTATCCTTCATAGGTGAAAAATATTCTATATTACATATATTCTCTAATAACTTTAAATTCTCATTATAGTAAAAATTAAATGCTTTATCATAGGCTAAGGCAACAGTTATATTTCTTTTTTCAGGATAGTTATATGGCTCCAGTTCTATATTATTAGTCAAATCAAGTATTCGATCTATATTTACTGTGTTTTCTAAGGCTTCCGCCGCCTTTGATATTAAATATTCAGACTGTTGATTTTCATGAACCTGTTTTAATCCTAAATATCTACTATCAATTTCTAAAGATGTATCCTTAGGTAAATATCCTAATACTTCTATATTTATATATTCTTCTACTTTTTCTTTCAATAAAAGAAACATATTTTTATCCACTTTATTAAATATAATCCCTTTAATCCTTGAATCAGAAAATTCCACCATACCTTTTATTTTGGGAATTGCCGAAAACATTTCTCCCTCTGGTTTATATACCAATATAGCAGGAATATCTAACTCCTTAGATATATGAAAGCTTGAGTTTTCATAAGTATTATATATTCCATCAAAATACCCCATTACCCCTTCTACAACACCATAATCTCCTAAATTCATCTCTAAAGAATTTCTTATGCCATCTTTCCCCATTAAATGTATATCAAGATTTCCTGCTTTTTTATTTGAGGCTTGTTCTAGATATTTTGTATCTATAAAATCAGGACCTGTCTTAAATGCAGATATATTGAAACCTCTATTTTTTATGGCTCTAATTAGTCCAAGGGTTATAGTTGTTTTTCCTGTATTACTTGATGGAGCTGTAATCATTACGGTTCTCATCTATTTATTCTCCAATTCTTTAAGAATTTCCATAAGTTTTATATTATTTTCTCTGCTCTTTACAGCAACTCTAATATGATTATTATCTAATCCAATAAAGCTGGAACATTTTCTAATAACTATTCCTCTCTCTAAGAAAAACTTAAATACATATTCTTCATTCCAATTCAATAATTCAATTAAAATATAATTGGTTTCAGTAGGATATACTCTTATTCCTTCTATATTAGATAATTCCTTAAAAAGATAGTCTCTTTCTTTTTTTATATACTCTTTACTTTCTTCTATATATTCCTCATTGTGAAATATATAGTTTCCTGCTGATTCCGCCAACGAATTTATGCTCCATGGTAATTCTATATTAGATATTTTCTCAACTAAATCAACAGAAGTACATCCATATCCTAATCTAATACCAGGTAATGCAAAAAACTTTGTAGCAGCCCTTATGATGCCTAAGTTTTCATAATTTGTATTTCTAAAAACTTCAATACTATCATAATCCATAGGGCAGAACTCAAAAAACGCTTCATCTAATAATAAATATGACTTAGTTTTTTTTATTAAATCATATAGCATTATTAACTCTATTTTATCTATCCTAAGACCAGTAGGATTATTGGGGTTACCTAATATTACTAAATCACCTTTCTGTATTTTGCTCCCTATGGCTAGAATATCTATTGTAAAATCATCCTTATAAGGTACTCTAATTACTTCTTTTCCATGAACAATAGCTCTTTTTTCATATTCTGAAAAAGAAGGTGTACAGACAAATACCCTATTGGATAATATTATAAAATTATCTATTAGCTCTACTGCTCCATTACCAACTACAATATTCTCATCATTACATTTTAAGTAACTAGATATAGATTTCTTTAATTTTCTATATTTAATATCTGGATATGCTTCAAGACTATTAAAACTATCTATTAAAATCTTTTCCAATCCCTTTGGTGGTCCTAAAGGATTTATATTACTGCTATAATCTATTAATTCTCCATCATAATAGTCTTCGTAGGATAACAAGTCTCCTCCATGCTCCACTTCATCACCTTCTTTATATAATATTATCTTATGGACTCAAACTAAGTTTAAATCATTATTTGTTGAATTCAAACTCAATTTATGTGGTATAAAATATGGACAGCGATTTATTTCGTCTTCATATATATGTGCATCTATTCTAAATACATCTTTTAATAGTTTAGCTTGTAATATATCACTAGGTTTCCCATATTCACAAATTTCTCCATTTCTCAATACATAGATATTATTTGAATATCTAGCCGCTTGATTTAAATCATGTAAAACCATTATTACTGTAATACCTAAAGATTCATTTAATTCCTTTATCAACTCTAATACTTCCAGTTGATAGGATATATCCAAATATGTAGTAGGTTCATCAAGAAGTAATATCTTAGGTTTCTGTGCCAGTGCCATTGCTATCCAAGCCCTCTGTCTTTCTCCTCCAGATAGTGTTGCTATATATCTATCCTTAAGCTTCACAAGTCCTGTCTTTTCAATTGCCCAATTAATAATATCTTTATCATTTTTGTTTATTCTTTTACCAAAGCTTAAATGTGGGTATCTGCCATAGGATACAAGATTTTCTATGGTAACATCGGCTGATACATTTTTCACCTGTGGTAATACGGCTACTTCCCTTGCTATTTTCTTTGTAGGTATTTGAGATATATCCTTTCCATCAAGATATATCTCTCCCGAATAAGCCTTTATATATCTTGACAATGATTTAATGAGAGTAGTTTTACCCGATCCATTTGGTCCAATTATAGTAACTATTTCTCCATTGCTCACTCTAAAGTTGATATCCTTTAATACCAGCTTTTCACCATATTTAACCTGTAAGCTTTTTGTCTCCATACTCATTGTCTCATTGCCTCCTTTTTCCTTAATAAATAAAGAAAAAATGGTGCTCCTAATGCTGACATTATAATACCTACTGGAATCTCCATTGGTGCAAATAATATTCTTGACAAAGTATCACAAATCATCACAATAGATGCACCAAAAAATATAGTTCCTGGAAAGAGGTATCTATAATCTGAGCCAATAAATAATCTTGTCATATGCGGTACAATAAGTCCAACAAAACCTAATAGACCCACTACTGATACTGCTGCTCCTGCTAGTAAGGAGGATATTATGATAAAAACAAATCTAGTCCTTTCAACTCTTAATCCTAATCCTGTAGCAACTTCGTCTCCTAGCATAAGGATATTTAATTTATCTGGTAGGAATAATATCAATATCATACCTAGAATTGCATAGGGTAAAATCATCCTTACATCTTTCCAAGTTATAGCCGAAAGACCTCCAACCATAAATCCTAAAACTCCATGAACTCTATCAGGAAAAAAGGTCATAAGAGCATTCGTACCTGCACTAAATAAGGATGAAACAGCTACCCCAGCTAAGACTAATCTAGTAGGAAGTACTCCCTCTTTCCATGCCAAAGAATATATAAACAAAGTAGCTGACAGGGCACCAATAAATGCACCTATGGGGACGAGATAATAATAGCTTGGAAAAATTATAAGAATAACAAGGGCAAAAAATCCTCCCCCAGAGGATACTCCTATAATATTAGGTCCTGCCAAGGGATTTCTCATTATTCCTTGTAATATAGCACCAGATAATGACAAACATATGCCTACTAATGCTGCAACTATGGTTCTTGGTAATCTTACATTCCATATTATTTGATAGTTAACTGTACCTTTCTCATATAAAATTGACTTAATTATTCCTATGGGACTTATTTGTACTGCTCCATTGCCAACACTGAAGAAAAAGCTGACTATGAATAAGATAATAAAGACAGTAATTATTGTCTTTTTCTTAGATTCCTCTTTTGCATATTTAATCATAGCCTCTCCTTTTTATTTAAATACTTCTGGGTATAAAATCTTAGCTAGTCCTTCATATGCCTCTGCGTATCTATGATTTGGTTTAAACATATAAAGATCCTTTGGTAGAATCACATATCTATCGTTCTTAACTGCTGAAAGAGATGCCCATGCAGGATTGGACTCCACATCTTCTTTAATTCTTTCCATTACCTTATCCATATCATTTCCTGTAGTTTGTACAAATATGAAATTTGGATCTTCTTCTAGTATCTTCTCAATACTAAAGTTTTTATCACTTAGCATATCATTAGATGTATCTGCAATATTTATGGTATTCAAATCCTTTAACATCTCTCCAACTGTAGAATCTGAACCTCTAGCAGTAACAGATTTAGCACTGGCCATCATTATAAGTACTTTATTTTCCTTATCTTTTGGTGATTTTTCAATTATACTGTCTATTTCATTTTTAACCTTTAGGACATTTTCTTCGTATAAATCTTCTCTTTCGTTAAGAGCAGAAAATAATCTTGCTAATTTAAAATAATCCTCTTTAACATAGTATTCCATTGCTATAAATGGTATATTATTCTCTTCAAATGAAGGAACTAATTCTATTTGTGATTTTTGAGTTGATATTAAAACTACTAAATCAGGATTTAATGACAGTATCTTCTCTAAACTTATGGAGCCAAGAGCTCCTACAATTTCAGCATCATCAGTTCCTGATATTATTTCTTGACCAACAGAATCTTCTAACTTACCTATTACTTTACCACCGTTTTTCATCCATATATCTAAATAGGAGTTATATATAACTACTACTTTTTCAGGATTTTTATTTAAAGTAACTTCTTCTCCCCTACCATCTACAAAGGACACAGTTTTATCTGTAATTGTTATTCCATATTCCTCTTTTATATCTTCATTTATTTCTAGTGGTTGTGAGTCACCTTCTGTTTGCACTATCGGTTCATTATTTTCTTTGGTTTTACAAGCTGTTAATATGGTTGCCATTAATATAAATACTAGTAACAGCGATAATATTTTTTTGTTTTTCATTGTTGTCCTCCTAATTCCTTCTGCCTATTATCAATGATATATAGTCTTTATCCTTCAATATTTCGTCTTTATCTATTATGATTTCTTGTTCTTTCAAGGTTGCTCTTTTAATGTATTTATAACTAAAATCCTGCTCCTCTAAACCATTTAATATGCTTTCCTTATCTTTTAAGGTCTTCAATATGGCTATGGAGTCTACCTTTTCCAATAGAGACTTATCTAACTCATCACATAGTAAAAAATTTTCTCCCTTTACAGTTATAGGAGTTTTGCTTTCACCAGCTGCTGCTACAAAAGATGGAATTCCTGATATTATTTCTACATCAATATCCTTTCCTTCTAATTCATCCATAATATATATAAATGTACTATATATCATGGGGTCTCCTATTGTAAGAAATGAACCTATTTCATCTTCTGGTATCTCTTTCAATATAATTTCTGCTGCATTTTTATAATCTTCTTTTTGAACTTGTCCCATGGGAAAATCTATAAATACTACTCTTTTATCTCCAATAAAATCTTTTACAGTATCTATAGCCATATTTTTCCCTTTATTATTTGGAGCAAATATAACTGATGATTTTTCTATTGTTTTAACAGCTTTAAGGGTAAGTAATTCTTTATCTCCTGGACCAGTTCCAATTCCATATAGTTTTTTCATTATTTCTCTCCTATTATTTGCTCAAGATGTTTCAAGAATATTTCTTGGATAATTTTATATTCACCTAATCCCCTTAGACATACCTCAACTTCAAATCCTTCTTTTTCAAGTATTGATTTCCATGAATCATCTTCTTCTGAAGCCATATCATTTTGGGCATGATCTCCTGCTACTAACATAAGTGGTTTTAATTTTACCCTTTTTATATTTTTTTCTTTTAATTTCATTACTATATCTTCTATGGTTTTACTTCCCTCTACTGTACCAATAAATATATTTTTAAAACCTTCCTTATGATAAGTATTTTCCAACACCTCATAAGCTTCATCTGCCTCATGGTCAGAACCATGTCCCATGAAAACTAAAGCTTCATTATTTCCTAATTCATTAACTCCAGTATCATGTACAATACTTTTATGGTCTTCTTCTAGCCAAAGTAACGGCAATCCTACCTTTATATCATACTTAGTAAGTTTATCATATTCATGCCCAGGAATTATATGCAAAGGTTGAATATATATTTCTTCTATACCTTGATTCTTCATTTCTTCTATTGCTTCTATTTCATTTAACACATTAATATTATCTCTTTGCTTTAATCTACGAACAACTATCCTAGAGGTAAAAGCCCTTAGTACCAAATAATCTTTGTACCTTTCCTTTATTCTATCCTCTATACTTTCTATACATAACTTTCTAGTCTCTTCATAAGTAGTTCCAAAACTAGCTACTATTATTCCTTTTTTCATAAAATCCCCTTTCCTTTATATAAATTAAATTCTTCTTCATTTTTAAATAATGGTAAATCAAATTTTTGATGAATTCTTACAAGCCATGGTTTAACCAATCTTGCTTCTTCAATTAGCTTATCTTCCGTAAAAATCAGTTCTTTCTCTCCTTGTCCAATGATATTACCCTTACTGAGTATATAAATATAATCGCAAATATCATAGATTAAATCCATATCGTGGCTGGAGATTATAATTGTTTTATCTTTACTTATTTCATTTATTATTTCCTTCATCTGCTTAGTCATATATGGATCAAGTCCAGAGGTAGGTTCGTCTAATAGCAATACTTTAGAGTCCATAACTAAAACTCCTGCAATGGCAATTCTTTTCTTTTGCCCATAACTTAAAAAATGTACAGGTTTATTTACTAAATCAAGTCCACCAACCTTTTCCAATGCTTTAAATACTTTTTCCTTGATTATATCTTCAGCAACATCAATGTTTCTTAAAGAAAAAGCTATATCATCAAATACATTAGAATAAAATAGCTGTTGGTCAGGATTTTGAAATACAATATTAACCTGCTTTCTATATTCCCTTAAATATTTTTTATCATATTTTAGGGATGTATCATTATATATTACCTCACCTTTACTTGGTCTTAATATTCCCATAATATTTAAAAATAAGGTGGATTTTCCTGAACCATTAGCTCCAATAATTCCTATTACTTTTCCCTTATATGTATCTATGTTTATATTGTTTAATGCATTTGTACCATCTTCATATTTATAGTATAAATTATTTATCTTTAACATTTAATCACCTAGTTTAAATTCCCCATCATATAATTTACATTCAAGGGATATATTCATTTCATTATGTTTTATAAATATTCTAAGGAAAAGATTTCTAATAAGTAATGATATAGATTTTAATGAATTTCTCTTATTTTCATATCCAAACTTCATGGTTTGTGCCATATGAATATTATTTGCTTCTTCTATAAATATAAATATACTTCTATAAATAAGTACCATCAATTCTATAAATAGACTAGGTACTTTTAATTTTTTTAAAACTTTAATAATGTCTATTATTGGAGTAGTTAATATCAGAAAATATACTGATGTTAGAGATGATAACACTGTGGTAAATAATTTAGCTCCAGTATTGAAGGATTCATAAGTTAT
Source organism: Tissierella pigra (assembly GCF_018917845.1). Lineage (NCBI taxonomy): Bacteria > Bacillati > Bacillota > Tissierellia > Tissierellales > Tissierellaceae > Tissierella > Tissierella pigra. The sequence goes on along the minus strand of NZ_JAHLPJ010000001.1, from coordinate 1,220,822 downwards.
ACCTATATAACTGTTTATAAGCTTAAAACAATAAATATAATTTACATCATTAACTGAAATTACTATTGCTACTATACTGACTAATAAAAATGATAATGGGATAAGTAACATTTTAAAATAGGCTTTACAAGGAATTTTAGCTATTCCAACTATTAATACAGACATAAGTATAATAGTCAATAAATCAAAATAATAATTGTTGATTATTCTTGATATAATTATAGTACCACAGGCAAGAAGTATCTTTGCCTGTGGTGAGTAACATCTTATTTTGTTTGTATAAGCATATTTATCTATTAGCAACAATTTTTCGTCTTTCCTTTAGTACTCCAAATGTATAGCCTATAATTCCAGCACCTATTGCTACCTGTAATGAAAACAATAAACTTTCAATTTCCCCACTTGGTGGTTCCCATAATGGCTCAAACCATGGTTCATACTCTGGATTTATTTCTTGAATCAGTCCCTCTGCTTGCCCATCTGCTCCTTCAAATTCTGAGTCTCTTTTTATGATCAATGGAGTGATTATTATTATAACTGCTAAAAGTAAAAGGATAATATTTTTTTTATATAGACTCTTCAAGTTCAATCACTCCTTCTTTTTTATATTCTGCAATAAGATTAAATACCATTAAAGTTATAATTCCTTCAACTATTGCCAATGGCAATTGAGTAACTGCAAATATTGATATGAATTTTGTTAAAGATGTAAAAAATCCTCCTGCTGCATCTGGAAATGCAATAGAAAGTTGAATAGATGTAATAATATAAGTTGCTAAATCTCCTAAAGCTGCTGCTAAAAATACTGCTAATCCCCTGTTCTTATTTTTCAAAGACTTATAAATCCAAAATGATACTAAAGGCCCTACTACAGCCATGGAAAATACATTGGCTCCCAATGTTGTAATTCCACCATGAGCTAATAATAGAGATTGGAACAATAGTACAATGGTTCCTATTACTGTCATAGTCGTTGGTCCAAACATTATTGCTCCCAAGCCTACTCCTGTTGGATGAGAACAAGACCCTGTAACAGACGGAATTTTAAGTGCAGATAAAACAAAAGCAAATCCACCTACTAAACCTAAAAACATTTTTTGCTCTGGCTTTAAACCTTTACTTAGTTTCTTAAATCCTGCAATTAAAAATGGTAAAGATAGCACTGCCCATACAATAGCCCATTTCAATGGTAAAAACCCCTCCATAATGTGCATTGCATGACCTAGTTGTGGAGTTACAAGTAAAAGCAACAATACACTCCACATCATTAATCTTTTTTTCATAAAATCACCTCTCATTTATTTTTAAAGGAATACTCTCCTTTATAACTAAATTAGGTGACCATAAAGGAAATAAAAAGTCCCTAACCAAAATAGATTAGGGATGGAAATTATACTAGACTTAATTGTAAATAGTATAAAGTTAAGATTTTCCTTCCCTCCGAAGGTCACTTCAATACTACTAGGCAGGTCTCCTGACTTGTGATTTATCTTACTTTCAGTACCTTCCCAGATTTCTCCAGTGGTATAAACTGATTTCATCATCACTTACAGTAGCGGGGGCTGTATAAGACTTTCACTTATTTCCCTATTAATCATTTATAGAACCTAATGTATTATATTTAATTTTCACTTTAATGCTATCATAAAACAATATTTAATACAAGATATTTTTATATTCTAAAATATGACCTTTTTTATCAATTTAATTGTTTCAGAATACTAGCTTATTAAATAAACCTAAGTTATCTATTGATACACATATTCTTCCCCTCGAGTATCAAGAACAGTTAAGGATGATAAGTTCAGACGTAAATACACTTCTCCTTCCTCCTCATATTCTTCTAATACTCCTATAGCTTCTACCCAATCATTTTCATCAGGATATTCACCAGACCAAACTACTTCAAAACCTGCATTATCATCATATCCACAACACCCTGGTCCATAACGAATAACAAAATTATAGTTTGTATCATTTACATCATAATAAATTGAAGTAAATATACCTTCATATTTAATAGTTTTTCCTAAATAGTCTTCAGAATTTATATAAATATCATTGGTTTGGGCAATGAACATTTTTTCCTTTATTTCGATTATATCCATATCAGAAGGGGGAATATCTATGGTACTATGCTGGATTCCATCATTTTGTGAGTCCGTCTCTTGTATAATAGTTGAAATATCATCAGAAGAATTATCCTCTTGGATTTGCTCCTTACATCCAGTCAATAATATAAGGCAAACAAATATCATTATAAGGTATTTTTTCATTACTTAATCCCTCTTTTCTCTATTCCATTTATAGACTTAACTCCATTTACCTTCATTCTAACTAAGTTTCCAAACCAAAATAATACAAAGGCTCCAATATTAACTATAACTACACTGGCTCCAGTAGGTGTAGCATAAACATAAGAACCTACTACTCCCAAAAAGAAGCAGATTATAGATATAATAGCTGAACAAATTGTCACAGTTTTAAATTGCTTACAAAATCGCATCGATGTTAGGGCAGGAAATATAATTAAACTGGAAATAAGTAGGGCACCCATCATTCGCATACCTAATACAATTGTTATTGCTGTTAAAAATGCAATTAACATATTGTAAATGTCAGTTTTTATACCTGTAGCTTTAGCAAAATTTTCGTCAAAGGTTACTGCAAAAACTTTATTATAAAGAAGTATAAACATTCCTAAGACTAAGATGGACAGTGTCACACTTAATTTAACATCTGCATGGCTCATACTTAAAATGCTTCCAAATAAATAGTTACATACATCGGTGTTCATACCAGTAGTCATGGATATAGCTACAACACCAATGGCAAGTGAACTTGTGGAAATTATGGCAATAGCAGCATCACCTTTAATTTTACTATTTTCACTAATCCGAAGTAGCAGAAATGCAGCCATAACACATACGGGTATGGAAATTGTCAAAGGCGCTACATTCATGGCTGTGGCAATAGCCAAAGTTCCAAAGCCTACATGGGATAAGCCATCGCCAATCATTGAATAGCGTTTCAGCACCAAACTCACACCAAGCAATGCTGCACAAAGGGAAACCAACAATCCTACAATTACTGCTCTAACAAGAAATGGATATGAAAACATTTGAATTAATATATTAACCATGCTACTCACCTCCTAAAAAACCATATCCAACACTGGATTTAACATAGTCAGATGTTTTTCCGAAAAATATCTGCTGTCCTTTTAAATGTAAAATAAGGTCAGCATATTTAACAGCACTGTGAACATCATGAGAAACCATAATAATTGCAATTCCCATCTCACGATTTATTTTAAAAATCTGCTTGTATAAATCCTGAGTCACTATTGGATCAAGTCCTGCTACTGGTTCATCTAAAATCAATAACTTTTGTGTAGCACAAAGTGCCCGGGCCAACAGCACACGCTGCTGCTGACCTCCAGACAATTCTCTATAGCATTTATTGCGAAGATGTTCAATTCCTAGAAGGACAAGATTTTCTTCAGCAATAGTTTTATCCAATTTTGAATAGAAAGGACGAATTCCCATCTTACTTAATCTTCCAGACAAAATAACTTCATAGACACTGGCAGGAAAATCCTTTTGAACAATGGTTTGTTGAGGTAAATAACCAATTTCATTGGATTTAAGTCCTTCATCCATTAGAATACTTCCCCTTTGAGGAACCTTTAAACGAAGTAAGCCTTTAATGAGCGTACTTTTACCTGATCCATTTTCTCCTACAATACACAAATAATCTCCACTATTAACCGAAAAATTCAAATCACTGATTACAGTATGCCCCTCATAAGCAAAGGAGGCATCCTTACAAATAAGAAGTGACATATTATTTAACAGCCTCCTTTATTGCCTCAAGATTAGCTGTCATCAAGTCCAAATAACTTATGCCCTTTTCAAAATCGCTTTTAGCAATATTATGGCAAGCATGAAGCAATAGCTTTTTCGCACCTGTAGCTTCACAAATTGTATCTGCCATTTTTTCGTTGGAAAGTTCAATATGGAATACTACAGGAATATTCTCAGTCTTTATTTTGTCAATTAAAAACGCTACAGTGGCAGCACTGGGTTCAGTTTCTGTAGAACAACCAGGAAATGCGGCAAAATAGTCAAGTCCATATTCATCAGCAAAATATCTAAATGGGAATCTGTCACCAAAAACTATGGTTTTTCTAACTCCTTCATCTACAATATTTTTAAAATCTATATTTAATTCATCTAGTTTTGCCACATAAGACTCTGTATTCTGTCTGTATATAGAAGAATTATCCTTATCTATATCACATAATACTTCAGAAATAGCTTGAACGATAATTTTAGCATTCCTAGGAGATGTCCACACATGCTCATCATATTCTGATTCCTCATGGTGTTCATCATCGTGGTCATGGTCATCGTCATGATCGTGGTCGTGTCCATGATCATCTTCCATTCCCTCTACTATTTCTTCCTCTACTACATCTACCATATCCATAAGTGATACGATCTTCATTTTGCTTGTATCCATAGATTCTAAAATTCCTTTAATCCATGAATCAGAATCTCCTCCTACATAGATGAACACATCACAATCTTGTATTGTAGTAATATCTTTAGGAGTAGGTTCAAAGGAGTGACTTTCAGAACCTGGAGGAAGAAGCATGGTCAATTCAACATTCTCTCCTGCAATTTCCCTAACAAAATCATATTGAGGAAAAATAGTGGCAACAACACTTATTTTATCACTAGCAATGGTATTTTCATTTTTACTGCATCCAGTTAAGATGGATATAAAAATAAAAAACACCAATATTATTGAAATAAATCGTTTCATAAAAATATAACCTCCATTTATTCTTGTTTTTGGCATAAAAATACAAGGGACACTAAAGCCTTACTAAAAAAGGACATATTACTCCCTTGTGAGGTATATTTTAATTATTCATTCTAACTTTCAAAATTATTGGTGTCATATTTACATAGGACTTGTTTCCACTAACAAATACAAAAGTAGTTAGGGATTTAAAGAAACCAGCCATTATAATAATACCAACTATGCTAAGTTGCTTGAGAAGATTTTCTAAAGTATGAATTTGTGCACAGACATAGCAATGCTCACCAATACAATCATGAGCAGCATGGGTGATAATAAACAATTCAGAAAGAATGAAAGTCATAGCTATACAAATAATAAGTAAAACTATCAGCTTTTTTGTATTAGAATGTTTTATATTCATTGTGCTTTCTCCTTTCCTATGGTCTACATTCTTCACAATACCCATATAGAATCGTTCTGTCCCTATCAAGATTAAATCCATGTTTTTCCTGCATATGTATTGTAAGCTCGTTGATATGATTACAATTCAAACGAACTCCCTGTCCGCACCCAACACATATAAGGTGATAATAATCCGAATTATCATAAGACTTTTCTAAATATTGATAATGGGAACGCATATCTTCTGGCTCTATAAATTTCAGAACAATACCATCCTTAACCAACTTATCCAGATTCCTATAAATAGTGGTTTGTCCTACAGATTCTCCTTTATTATTCAGATAATCTGCTATCATTTCCACTGTTACATGACGATCTTTATTCTCTTGAAGGTAAGATATAATCAATTTCTTCTGTTTCGTATTATAACTTTTTCTAACTTTCATGTATTTTCGTCTCCTTTAATAAAATAGTAATTTGGAAACGATTTTCATATTCATAATTTTATTGAATATTAAAAGCGTTGTCAAGCAAAATCTTGTTAAGATTATTCCAAAGGTCCTATTATTTATATTATATAAAAACTTTTTCAATATTAATATCAAAATCCAATAAAAAAATTCTAATAGTTAATATCATATGACCTTATTGCCAAAATAATGCCTCTATCATTTTGCATCTAAATATTATATTTTAAGCTAGTTCAATTAACTAATTGACCTACAAAAAAATCCCTAATCAAAATGGATTAGGGATAAAAATCAAGAAATCAAAACCAAAGTGAAAGATTTATCTTAGCTTGAGTTTACTCAATCTTTCATTTAATTCATAGGTTTCATTCTCCATATGAGATACTATCTGTAATATATCTTTAATGGTATTTGTTTCACTATCTATGCTAGATGCAATTTCTTCTACTGATGCAGTATTTTCTTCTGAAATAGCTTCTAGGTTTTCCATTCCTTCCGATATTATTGCAGTACTTGAAGTTATTTCTTCTGTAGAATCAGATACCTCCTCTACCATAGATGATACCTTCTGTATAGACTCTGTAATACTTTCAAAGCGATTTATTACATCATCTACTTGTATATGACTTGCTGCTGCTTTTTGAGATACTTCCTGCATGGACTTTGAAGCATTTAAAATCCCTTCCCGTATATCCTCTAAAAGATTAGATATTTCACCTGCCGACTTTGATGATTCCTCTGCTAAGGTTCTTACTTCTTCTGCTACTACTGTAAATCCTGCTCCATGTTCCTTTGCTCTGGCAGCTTCTATTGAAGCATTTAATGCTAAAAGATTTGTCTGTTTAGCTATGCCTGTAATAGTATCTACTATGCTATTTATTTGATTTGAATGTTCATCTAACATCATCATTAATTCTGTGGTTTCATTAACAACTTTACCTACATCATTAATATGATTTTTCATTTTTTCAATTGCTTCATTTCCTTGGATTGCATTATTTCGAGTTTCTGTAGCTTCTACTGTTACTTGTTGTGAATGTCTAGCTATATCTTTAATAGCTTGATGTGTCCCTGAGATTGAATCAGTCATTTTCGACATTTCAACTGTTTGCCCTGCTATTCTTTCAGTTACATTATCAACAGTATCATCTATTTGTTCAAAGGATATACTAACCTCTTCAAATGCTTTAGAAAACTGTTGAGTATTATCCAGTAGATTTCTAGAATTTTCATCTACATTCAATAATATACTCTGTATTGTATCAAGCATTTGATTTGTGCATATTGCTAATTCTCCTATTTCGTTATTTTCCTCAATTTCCAGTCTTTTAGTAAGATCTCCACTTAGTTCTGCTATTTCTCGCATCTTAATTACTAGACTTTCTATTGATTTGCTTTGTCGCATAGTTATAAATCGAACAATCCACCATATGAAAAACAAACTTATTGCCAATATAGCTATTAGTATACCTAAGAATAGAGTCTGTAATTTTATAAAGGCTTTTGTATTTACATTTACACCTAAAACAGCTGTTACTTCATCATTCTGAGAAATAGGTATATAGACTGCTGAGTATGCTTCTTGAGTAAGGAAATCCTGATCTATTGCCACAGTATGAGTACTTCCTGTTTCATATGCCATGTTCATTTCTTCATTATCATAGGATAAATACTCTCCTATATTGTGCTTATCACTGCTAGATGTATTTGCTATATATATCCATTTGTTATTGGAATCCTTTGTAAATATATAAATATCTTCCAGTATGGATTTAGCCTTACTTGATATTTCTTCTAATGTATTTACAATATGCTGGTAGTCTTGACTGTTTTCATCCTTACTCACTGCAAGTTCCTTTAAATCATATTGAGATAACTCCCTTGTGGCAATTCCCATCATAGCATTAAGTGAGATATTCAACATTTGATGTGCTGCTATATTCACTGTTTTATAAACGAAAAATCCAAATCCTAAAAATAAAACAATTATAAAGATCATTATATTTCTTGTCCACTGTTTACGCAAAGTTGTCTTTTTCTTATTTTTCGTTGCACGTTTCATTTATTTCCCCCTTAAATTACGTAAAATGGTACCAATTTTTTTATTAAATAAGGTTATATTATAATAATTTCTATATTGATTATTTTATTTTTCTCTACTATTTCTATTTCTAATCAATATTAATCGCAATAGCTGTGCGATACCACTGGCCATAGCCGCCACATATGTTAGAGCCGCAGCATTTAAAACCTTTTTTGCCCCTTTAATCTCATCTTCTACAATAAATCCATTGCTATCAAGTAGTTGTAGAGCACGACTACTTGCATTAAATTCAACTGGCAGGGTAATTATCTGAAAAGCCACAGCAGCTCCAAATATCCATATACCAATATCCATTAATCCACCAAGACTAGGAATCATAAGTCCTACGGCAATAAAAATCCAAGCCGTAGAAGATCCAAAACTAGCCAAAGGAAATATCATATTTCTCAAGGATAAGGGAATATATCCATTAGCATGCTGAATAGCATGACCTACTTCATGTGCAGCAACACTAACAGAAGCAATAGAATTACCTTGATAGACTTCAGGGGATAATCTAAGTATACCATTTCCTGGGTCATAGTGGTCGCTTAAATGTCCCTTTGAAATTTCTATTGGTATATTGTGTAATCCATGCTGATCCAGAAGAGTTCTTGCTACTTGAACCCCTGTGTATGACTTCTGTGTTGATTTTCTTAAATATTTAGCAAAATTTGTTTTTACCTTGCTTTGAGCATAGATTGTTAAAATAATTGCTGGAAGCAAAATAATCATTGTAGGATCAAATCCATAAAACCCTCTTGAATATAACATATAATCACTCCTTAATTTTATTTTAATATATTAACTCAACTGTAAAAACAGAGCCTATATTGGGAATACTATGAACATGAATATTTCCTCCATATAAATCTATAATCTTCTTTACTAAAGGTAATCCCAATCCATTACCTTCAGCAGAATGGGATCTATCCCCTTGATAGAATCTTTCAAAAATACGCTGTAATACTTCTTCATTCATACCAACACCATTATCTTTAATTTCTACTCTTATAATTGAATCTATTTCCTCAAGTTTTATACTAATAACACTATTATCTCTTGAAAATTTTATTGCATTTCCCAAAAGATTGATCCAGACCTGCTGAAATAATCCTTCATCTCCTGCATATTTAACCTTATGAAGTTCAATATCAAACTCAATATTTTTTTTACTCCATTCATATTCCAAAAGTAAAATACTTTTTCTTATTTGCTCATCTAAGGAAAATTCTGTTTTCCTCTCTACTATCTCTTGGCTTTCTAATTTTGAAAGTTTTAAAATATTGGAGGAAAGCTTAGACAACCTTACGGTTTCTTCTGCAATTATATCTGTATATTCTTCTCTTTCAATTTCCGTTAATTTTCCTTTCTGCAATAATCTAGCAAATCCTTGAATAGATGCAATTGGAGTTTTAAATTCATGTGATACATTTGTTATAAAATCCTTACGAAGATATTCTATGTTTTTTAGTTCTTTAGTCATTTTATTGAAGTTATGGGTCAGTTGTCCTATTTCATCTTGTCTTTCAACTTCAACAGATACATCAAAATTTCCCTTTGCTACTTCTTGCGTAGCTGAGGTTAGTTCCAATATTGGTTTGACTATTCTCTTAGATAAAAGTATAATACATAGGCTCCCTATAGCAACATACACTAACATGGTAAACCATACTCTAGATACTACTATTTTAAAGATTGTATTTTTAGGGTATAGGCTAATTTGTATAAATGAATCATCTAAAAATAATACTACTACAGGACTGTTTCGCTTACTTTCATATGAGAAAACAGGCTCATGATTATAAATTTTTTCTAACTCTTTTTCTGTGAACTTAAATAAATCAATATTTTCAATTTTACTTACATGGGACGTGGAAGTAGACGTAATATCTGCAATTTCTTCTATACTTAAATCTGTCTTTTCATATAACTGTAATATAGAGTTTGCTATTTTAAATTGATTTAATTTAATTTCATCTTCAATATTCTCAGTAAATATAGTTGATATAATAAAGGATAGAAAAGAAGAACTATAAATTATAATAATAAAAAATAAAGCTAATTTTACAGCAATCTTTTTCATGCTTTTATCTCTGCCTTATATCCTAATCCTCTAACTGTAATAATCTCAAATTCCTCAAATTCAGAAAACTTATCCCTTAAACGCTTAATATGGACATCTACTGTACGTTCTTCAGCTTCTGAATCCATCCCCCATATTTCATCCATAAGCTGTTGCCTTGTGAAAATTTGCTTGGGATAACTCAACAGCTTAAATAATAAATAAAATTCCTTCTTGGGAAGATTTATAGAGATGTCTTTTTTATTCACATCTAAAGTATTATAATCCAAAACTAATTCACCAATTGTTAGACGATTTTCATTAACAATACGAGAACGACGCAGTAATGCTGCTACTCTTAATACCATCTCATCTATATCTATGGGTTTTACCATATAGTCGTCTGTTCCTACAATAAATCCCTTTTTCTTATCATCAAGGGTTTCTTTAGCAGTTACCATTAGAATCGGTAGGTTATAGTTGGATTTTCTAAGTAGGTCAGTTAACTGATAACCATCCATGTTTGGCATCATAATATCACTGATAATTAAATCTATATGTACCATATCTAATATTTCTAATGCTTGGATACCATCATTAGCCATTAAAACATTATATCCTTGCTGCTTTAATACAGCTCCAATTAATTTTTGCAGATTCTTATCATCTTCAGCTACTAGAATATTAATCATATATATCCCTCTTAACAATATTATTTTAAAAATAAATCAATAGTACTAACGAAATCCTTATATAATTATAGAAAACTAATATGAACTGAATATTAATTTTTATAAAAATTAGTTATAAAAATAACTCTTAATTTAAAAGAGTTATTTTTATAGTTAAATATTATTTTATATTAATTATTATTAATTCAATTATAATACAAGTAGTCAAAAATAATATCTCACTTAAATACATAATATCTATTGTATTTCTTACATCTTTTTTTGCAATAGGTCTTATATTATCTCCAATAGTTGGTTTTTCAACTAGTCTTCCATGATAATAATTATTTCCACCTAGCTGAACCCCTAAAAGTCCTGAAACAGCTCCCTCTGGATATGCACAGTTGGGGCTTTTATGATTTTTTCTATCTCTTATCATTATTCTAAAACCATCTTTCATATTAAACCTTCCTATGGAACCTAAACACATAAAAATTCCAGTAAGTCTTGCAGGAATATAATTAAATATATCATCTATCTTCGCAGGGAAATATCCTAAATCTATATATTTATCATTCATATATCCTAACATAGAATCCATAGTATTTATAAACTTATACGCTAGTCCACCGGGTGCTCCTAATAAAATTATATACATTAAAGGAGCTATAACTCCATCGGAAGTATTTTCTGCCACAGTCTCTACAGTTGCTTTTATGACTTCTTCTTCTGAAAGATTTTTAGTCTCTCTCCCAACAATATAAGAAAGTCTCTCTCTCCCCTGTTCTATACCACTGTCTAAAGCTTCAGATACTTTAGTTGCCTCGTAGTCTAAACATTTTGCAGCTATACAAGTATAAATTAGGTATGTATCTACTAGGATATAAATAAGTCTATATTGTTTTATAAGTTTTAATAGTAAATACGGAACTGTAAATCCAAGTAAAATATTAATTATAACAATAATAAGTCCTGCAAGTTTAAGTCCATTTTTAGATTTAATAATTCTTCTTACTAATTTCTCTTCAAAAGAGATTATCCTCCCCATCAGTTTTACTGGATGAGGGAAATTATAAGGATCTCCTAACTTAAAGTCCAATAAAATTCCTAAAATTACACTCATTGACATATTAAATTCTCCTTAATTATTTACTAAATCCAGCCCCATTATTTTATAAATATAATCCATATCCATATTCTGGCGAAGTAGTAAGGCTAATTTATTTAATTCCCTCTCCATTTCTTCTTCTGTCTGTGGATTTATATTACATTCCTTATCATAGTCAATTAAACTATCTTCATCTACTAACTCTAAATGTGCAAAAGGTATAGTTCCCACAACTGGTATATTTAATATTTCTTCAATCATTTTAATTCCTGGATCTAAAAGGGTTTTGTCTCCTCTAAACTTATTGATTATAAGTCCTTTTATTCTTTTTCTTTCATGTTCTTCTAATAACATCACTGTGCCATAAAGAGAAGCAAATACTCCTCCTCTATCTATATCTGCTACTAACAGTACTGGAGCATCTGCCATTTCAGCCATACCCATATTTACTATATCATTTTGTTTTAAATTTATTTCAGCAGGGCTTCCTGCACCTTCTATAACTACAATATCATTTTTACTTTCTATTTCTTTATATATATCTAGTATCATTGGTTTAAGAGTATTTTTATACTTAAAATACTCTACTGCTTCCATATCCTCTTTATCTTCACCTTTTATAACTACCATAGACCCTTTATCTGATTTCGGTATAAGTAAAATCGGATTCATACTTGGATGAGGTTCAAGTCCTGCTGCCATAGCCTGTAAAGTTTGTGCTGTACTTATTTTATACCCCTCTTTAGTAGTATAATATTTCGATGACATATTTTGAGATTTAAAAGGATAAACCTTATATCCATCTTCCTTAAATATTCTGCACAAACCTGTACACATTAAACTTTTACCTGCTGACGATGTTGTACCTTGTATCATAATATTTGTCATTTCTTTACCCCTTTCTATATTTCTTTATTTCTTCTTTTAAATCATTTACTTTATATTCTAATGATAATACTGGATTTATATTATATTTATCTAATAGATAATATAGCTCTTTTATTTCCTCTAGAGTTGGAGTTTGGTGATTATCGTATAATCCATCATTAGAATGAATATGAATATAAAAAATATAATCTTCAAGCTCCTTTATCCATTCTTCCAATGTAACCTTACCTAAATTAGCGTGTCCTATATCTAGATTGATTTTAACATTAGGCAGGTTTATAGTTTCTATTAACTCTTTTAACATACTGGGAGTTTCCTCAAATATATTTTCTAAGAGTATTATTCCTTTATAATCTGGTACTTCCTTTAATATCTCTTCCCAAAATTCTTTACTTTGAATATTATTTAACTTCCTTATGGATGGCTGATTTAAATATGGATTTATTTGACTATGAAATATTAAGTAATCTATGTTTAACTCTTTAGCCACATTTATAGTATATAAATATCTATTATAACTTACCTCTCTAATTAATTTATCTGGGCTTGAAGGCTTTAGATCTAAAAAAGGTCCATGTAAGGCTTTAATATTTTTAAACTCTTTAAACTTAGTCTTATATCTGTGGATTATCATATTAATTTCATCCAATGATAAATTAGGCTCTGTAAAATCTTGTATTTCAATACCTATATTGAGTTTTTCAAACTCTTCCATATTTAAACTATCTATGGTACTTATGGTTTTTAATATTTTTCTTTTCATATACTCACTCATCCTTTAAGATTTATTCTTCTTCGAATGAATCAACCAAGTTACTTCTATCAAAGAAGATGGTAACAATAGTAAATCCTCATAAACCAAATATTTTCCTTCCCATCTTGGGTCAAATTTATTTTTATATTTTCTTAAACCATCAAAACTATAAAAATGTTTACCATATTTAAATACCAAGTGTGCAATTCTCTCCTGGATATGAGCATTCTGGGCTATACCTACATTTGAAAGTGGAGCCATTCCAAGATTGAATATCTTATAGTTATCATCTTTAAATGTCAAAATCAAATTTAATATAAGAAAAGTCATAGTGTTATTAGGTACTTCCTTTCTAAAACGCATTAAATCAATTGAAACCGATCTATCATCATAACTAGGACTTAAGGAAGCAAATGCTATTATTTCTCCTGTTTCTCTATTCTTTACAACTCCAATTTTAGATTTGTCTAAATACTCCTTACTGAACCATCCAAGTGAAAATCCCATTTCTTCTCTATGAGCTAACCATTCATCAGAAACCTTTCTTAAATCTAAAAACAGATTTTCATCTATGGAGTTCTCATAATATATCTCGAAAATAAAACCATCTTTCTCAAATCGTCTAAGTATATTTCTAAAATCTCTACTTTTGGAGCTATTTATGTCAAAATTATCAAGCTCTACTAGTCCTGTCTCACCTAGTTTAAAGAAATAATATCCGTGGTCATGATAAAAAGGCAATAACCTTTCACTTGTTTGATAAAAGACTGATTTATATCCATATTCATCTATGAAGTCCTGAAACTCTATTAAAGCTTCTCCAAAGTACTTTGGATCTCCAATTGGATCTCCTAAAACTACAGCAATACCATGACTTATCTCATATTGAATTAAAACCTTATTATTTTTAGACCAAAATAAATGTTTATCCTTTAAAAATATAAGATGAGTTAAGAAATTTCCATCATATTCCTGTAAAAATTTATTTACCCTCTCTTCATCAACGCCTTCATATCTATGATTATTCATTATCCTCTCCTTTGTCAACTCATAATAGATAACAAAAATAATGAGAAGACCATAAGCAATAACTCCACTAGGTATAGGCCAAGAGATTCCTTTTGTGATTAAAGACTTAAAATAATTAATTCTTATGAAATCCCTCAATATTATATGGGAAATTTTTGTATAGGCTAGAATCCCGATAAATGCTAATATCAAAGTCATAATGGCTTTAAACCAATCAATTGGCAAACTTTTTCTATAGAAACTATGCTTGGACATTTTTAATATTATTAGAACTAATATTAGGAAAATCGCTTCCTCATAAGCAAACCCCTTAATCATTGCAAATATAGCACCAAAAAACAATAGCCACATAGTAATTTTATAACTACGCTTTACCTTCATTCTTATTTCCCTAGAGATAACTACCAGCAATATTCCTATACATATTGTTAGTTGTCTTGATAACTGTAAAATTGGAAATGATAAAAGCCTTGAAGCTATTTTAATTCGTTCAATTGCCCCTGGAGCTAATGCAGATAATAATAAGGTTACTCCAGATGCTAATATTAATATTGATAATAATAGATTTGTAATACTAGATGTTTTATTGATAAAATCTGTTACCTTTGAAAAATCTATAAACTTATTTAATTCATCCTCACTTTGAGATTGTATTATTAAAGTAAGATTTATTCCTATTAGCAAAGGTAGTATATAGTAAAAGACTCTATATAATATTAATATGGCTAAAACATTTTCAGTTCCTACACCATAATATTGAAAACCAAGTAGCACCACTAAATCAAATGACCCTACTCCACCAGGCAATAAACTTAAGATACCAGCTATAGATCCTAAAGTAAATATAATAAATACTATATCTAAATTTACCTCTTGACTAAACTGTCTAACAATAACAAAGAATAAAGTAAAGGCAGTCATCCATTCTACAAAGGATAAAAATAGTAGTTTCACTCTCAAAATAATTCTATTATTATCCACTTCTCTTGAACTTTTCTTTAAGATATTAAATATTTTATCTATGAAAAAATAGATAACAAAGTATATCATAAAAGCAATAATGGCTATAATCATCCACCTATATTTCTCTAAAAGTGAATTTATATATTGATACTTAAATAGTGCAATAACCATCATAAGAGAAAGACCTATACCTGTTGATGGAACTAGTAGTAAATTATAATCTATAATATCTTCCTTATTGTTAGCACTCTTTTTAAATAATAGTGATCTAATGGAAGCACCTGCTAATCCACCTAACCCAGAAATATTATTTATTGTATTAGCCACAAAAGTAATACTAAATATAGTTGTCTTTTTTATATTAAAATTTAGATATTCTATTATTGCAAAATCATATAAGCTCATTGATGATACTGCTAATATTCCCAAAATAGTAAATATAAATATAAGAGGCATAGGAAATTCCCTGATTATAGATATTGTCTTAGCAAAATCTATTGATTTTAATTCCCTTATTCCCCCAGTAATTATAACTACTGTCATAATCATTATAAATATTATTCTTGAAATCTTTGCTCCATTTTTCTTTAATAGCAACTTAATCGTTTCCATATACTCCTCCATCTGCCATACTCATTAATTTACTATTCTCTATAACTCTATATTTATTCTAATACCTAAATAATATATTACATCGTTTTTCAAATTTTATCAATGGAGTTAAATATTGTAGATTCAATTAGTTGATTTATTATAAATAGTAAAAACCAAAACAGATTTTAAAATCTATTTTGGTTTTTACTAACTTCTTTAAATAATATTATTTACTATTTAGCTTTATTATATATTTCTTCTATCCTATTCCAATCAACTAGATTCCACCAAGAATCTATATAGTCTGCTCTTTTATTTTTATATTTTAAATAATAAGCGTGTTCCCATACATCTATACCAAGAAGCGGTACTTTTCCTTGTGAAATTGGATTATCTTGATTTGATGTGGCAACTATTTCAAGTTTTCCATTGTGAAGTACTAACCATGCCCATCCACTACCAAATTGACCTAAAGCTGACTTTTTAAAATCCTCTTTAAATTTATCAAATCCACCTAAATCTTCATCAATTTTCTTTCCAAGTTCTCCTTCTGGATTTCCTCCACCTTCAGGTGACATTATATCCCAGAATAAAGTATGATTGTAATGCCCACCACCATTATTTCTTACAGCAGTTCTAATACTTTCTGGCAATCCATCTAGAGATTTTAAAATATCTTCTATCTCCATTTCTTGAAATCTCTCATGACTTTCTAGAGCTTTATTTAAATTATCTACATAAGCTTGGTGATGTTTTGAATGATGTGTTTCCATAGTTAATTTATCTATATGTGGTTCTAAAGCATCATATGAATATTTTAATTCTGGTAATAAAAATTTCATTTTATCTCTCCTTTTTATCTATATTAATTTGAGTATTATCATCTTATTATATATATGCCCATATTTCTAAATGATAAACATTATCACTTAGAAATGTTATACTTTTTATTAAAAATACTCCTTATTGTAGTTACAGTTTTTATTATCTTAACTGACTGCTACAAAAAGGAGTAATATTATTTCATTAGAACTGAATATTTAAAATTATAGTATTACTACTGGTTTAATTAAATCCAAAGACTTAGTCTTCATCATATTTAGTGCATCTTCTATTTTTTCAAATCCATGAAAAACATGGGTTACTATTTTACTAGGGTCAATTGTCCCAGATGTTACCAACTCAATCTGTTTCTCCATTCTTTTCCTACCACCAGGTGTTATTTTCCCCATGATACTTAATTTAGTATCCCTTGGAAATTCAAGTCTAGGAATTGAAAACCTTTCTCCACTACCAAAGTGATTTACATTTCCTATATATCCTCCTGGCTTAACAACCTTTACTGCATTTGTAATTGCATCTGAATCCATACCTGACACTAGAGCTTTATCTACTCCTTCACCTTTTGTTAATTCAAGAATTTGATCAGATATTGGACCATATTTGTGATATATAATATCTGTTGCTCCATAAAATTTAGCAGCATCTATTGACTCCTTATTAGTTCCTACTACAATAATTCTTCTGGCTCCTTTTAATTTAGCACCGGCAACTGACATCAATGATATAGATGGGGTGCCTAAAACTACTACTGTATCATTATAGTCTACCTCTGCTAATTCTACGGCATGAAGTCCTGTAGATACTGTATCCGTAAGCATAATGGCAGTCTCTAGTGAAATATCTTCTGGTAATAATGCTAAATTCATATCTACATCATTTACATGAAAATATTCTGAAAAAACTCCATCCTTTATATTCGAATATCTTCTTCCAAATATCTGTTGTTCAAAAGTATTATTTGATTCATTACTTTTCCAATCAAGTGTAATAGCTGGTACAATTACCTTATCCCCTGTTTTAAAATCTTTAACCTTTTCTCCAACCTCTACAATTTCTCCAATAGCTTCATGTCCCAAAATCAAATTTTCTCTATAATTTAATTGACTTTGATATGCAGTATAAATATCTGATACACATGGTGCTAATGCTAGAGGTCTAAGTATTGCATCATAAGGCCCTGCAATTGGTCTTTCTTTTTCTATCCATCCTACTTTATTTGATTCAAGCATTGCAAACCCTTTCATCTCCATTCCTCCCTCTATATTAAAACATAATTTATATTGCTAAGTTATATTTGCAATTTCCTTGCCACATTTCATTATTTCATTTAAACTTAATCTATATTTTACATAATATATCTAAGTATGAAGATTATAGCCATCTATTGATTATAAAAATCAATTTTCACATTTTATTATTATTTTTTTATGAATTTTATTTATTATTATCAATAACAAATGAAATATATTTCTTGACTATGAAATTTATTTCATTTATTATGTATATAATATTCTAATAAGGAGACAAATTACATGGGTGAATACACCAATAATAAAGAAATAAATAATATTAAAAAGAATTTTTTTCTAAATACTAAAAGTCCTGCTTTTGCAGAAAGTTTAAGATACTGTGAAAAAGTTGCTAACTCCAATGCTAATGTTTTACTAATAGGAGAATCTGGTACGGGTAAAGAAGTAGCTTCTCAATATATTCATGCCTGTAGCCCAAGAGCTTCAAATAATATGGTGACTGTTAATTGCAGTGCTTTTACTGAAACTCTTTTAGAGTCTGAACTGTTTGGATATGAGCAAGGAGCTTTTACAGGTGCCTTGAAATCTAAAAAAGGTAAATTTGAGCTTGCTCATGAAGGAACTCTGTTTTTAGACGAAATTGGTGATACTAGTTTACTTACTCAAGTTAAGCTTTTAAGGGTTATAGAAACTAAGGAATTTGAAAGAATTGGCTCTAATACACCTATGTTAATAGACTTTAGACTTATTTGTGCAACTAATAATGATTTAGAAGAAAACATTTTGAATAATACTTTTAGGGAAGACTTTTTTTTTAGAATTAGCACCATAGCCATTAGAATTCCACCTCTTAGAGAACGTAAAGAAGACCTTATGGATATGGTACAATTTTTCTTAAAACAAGCTTGTGCTGAAAACAAATGTGAAATCTCTTATATTGAACCTGAGGTAAATGAGTTCTTATATAATTATGATTACCCTGGAAACATTCGTGAGCTTAAAAATACTATTGATAGACTAGTAGTATTATCAGAAAATGGCATTATAAGAAAGGATGATCTTCCAATTCTATATGCCATTGGAAAACATAAATCTGGTTTCAGTACAAATAGATTTGAATCTATAGTTCCATTAAAAGACTTTAGAAAAGATACAGAAACTAAATATTTACAGTGGGTTTTAGATGAAGTAAACGGTAATGTAGCAGAGGCTTCTCGTAGACTTGATATTAGTACCCGTCAGCTATTTAATAAAATTAATGAATATGGATTACAAAAATAATAAACCCCCTTGATTAGATATGACTCTAATCAAGGGGGTTATCTTCCTCATATTTTCTGCGTAATACAATAGTTTTAATGGTATAATTAACATAGCATATGAATTCCTCAAAACTATAAAGTTTATTAATAAATTTAATCTCTCTAAAAGAGTAATGGAGGTAAATATGGATAATAAAAAAGCATTGGATATTTTAGAAAACTTAAAAAAAATAATTATTGGTAAAGATGAAGTTCTAGAAAAGGTATTAATAGCATTATTTGCCAGAGGCCATCTTTTAATCGAAGATGTTCCTGGAGTTGGAAAGACTACTTTAGTCAAAGCACTTGCTAAAAGTATGGATTTATCATATAAAAGGGTCCAGTTTACGCCAGACCTAATGCCTTCTGATATTATAGGAATTAGTGTTTATGATAAAAATACTGGAGATTTTTCTTTCAAGAAAGGTCCAATATTTAATCAAGTGTTCCTAGCTGACGAAATCAACAGAACTTCTCCAAAAACTCAGTCTAGTTTATTGCAGGCTATGGAGGAGGGAGAAGTGTCTACAGAAGAAAATCACTATATTTTAGAGAAACCCTTTATGGTATTAGCAACTCAAAACCCACTAGAGTACCAAGGAACATTTCCTTTACCAGAAGCACAGCTAGATCGTTTTTTAATGCGTTTATCTCTGGGATACCCAGAAAAGCAATCTGAAATAGAAATACTGCAAAATTATCAATCCATAAAAAATCTTAATCTTATAGAGCCAGTTGTCTCTCAGGAAGATATATTAGAGATGCAATCCATGGTAGATGAAATAACTGTTCATAGTGACATTATAGATTATATTGTTAGTATTTCTAATACAACTAGGGTCTATGAAGATTTGCGTCTAGGAGCTAGCCCCAGAGCTTCTATTGATTTGCTGAAAGCTGCAAAATCCAAGGCGTTTCTAGCAGGTCGCGACTATGTCATTCATGATGATGTGAAAAAAATGGTGGTACCTGTATTGGGACATAGACTAATTCTTTCTCCAGAGGCTAGAATAGAACGAAAGGGTATTGATGAAGTCCTAAAGGGAGTTCTTAATCATGTATTTGTACCGGTGATAATAAATGAATAACATAAAAATTAGTCTTCCACTGATCTTCTTTATAATTATATTTGCCTTCGTATTGTTAGTTGGTGGAACCTTACCTTACTTTTTGTTTTATATACTATTGCTCACATTCATTCTTCCTTTAATTCACTGCTTAATTACCCTTAAGAGGTTGAAAGGTTCTATAGAGATTCCAAGGAAATCTCTATTCACTGGTGAAGTAATCAATATAAGTTATCAGGTAGAAAACAACAGTATTCTTCCAATACCCTATTTAGAAATTCAATCTAATATTTCAAGACAATTAACAGGAACTAATTCTCCTAAAGTAACATTAGCACTGGAAAAAAAAGAATCCTATAACAGTAGTGAATCTGTGATCCTAAAAAAAAGGGGGTACTACCAGTTTGGAGAAATAGAGGTAACAGTTGAAGATGTCTTTGGATTTTATTCTTTCAAGAAAAAAATTACTACTCCTGCCTCTCTATTAGTCTATCCCGAAACTATTATTCTTTCTACTTTCAAGATAACTGCCAGCCATCAGTCTGGGGAACTTCTAGTGCAGACCTCAGACTTTCAAGATAAGAGCAGAATTGCTTCTTTAAGGGAATATAGGGAAGGTGATTCTGTTAAAGCCATTCATTGGAAATTGTCAGCAAAAAAAGATATTCCTATAATTAAAGACTATGAAAATCGAGGAGATACAAATGTTATTATTTTCTTAGACAATGAGTCAAAACTATTTAAAGGTGATATAGATCGTCACCTTGAAGATAAATCAGTAGATGCTGCTCTTAGCATAGTAAATTATTGTTTAAGTCAAAACATAGAAGTGAATTTAGAAACTCAAAATAATCAAACTCAAATAGAATTAAAAGGTCAACAACCTTCTGACTTAAAACCTTTTTTGGAAACCTTAGCTAGATTTAGAGGTAACGGGGCTCTTGAGTTTAAATCTATTCTTATGTCAAAGGTGGAAACTTTAAATAAAGGTTCAACAGTTATAATTATTACTCCTAACCTAGATAAGACCATGGGTGCACAAGGAATCCAGTTGAAAATGAAAAATCTTCATCCTTTGTTTATAACTATAACTGACTTAGGTAACAAGACAGGATATATTGATCAGATGGTTATGAAAAGATTAAAACAGGAAGGAATTCCTACATATATATTAGATTATAATACTAGCATTAAAGAAGTATTGGAGGTTTACCATGGATAGAATATCTAATAAAAGTGAAAATCTGATAATTAACCTGTTATATGCTTCTTTTGTATTTTCTCTAGTGTATCTTTTTGGCTTGGGAATAGGACTAAAAATAAATATTATGCTACAAGTATTAATAGTATTTCTAGGAAGTATGATGGTTAAATTCTTTCTTCTAAATCCACTAATCCTATATGGAATTATAGCTATTAGCTCTATAATAACTATTTTAATACACCGTTTTGCTGCTCCCATTTTATTTACCATTGTAGAAAGAGTCCTTTATTTATCTAAAAACATAATAGCTAACTTCCGAGGAAAAGAAAATATTGCATCAGATAATATACTATTATTCTGGGGAATACTTATAATTTTAGTGTCACTTTTTACTGCATTTATCTTGTTTAGAGGCAAAACTATTTATCTATTGCTTCCTATTTATATAAGTACTTTCCTTTACTA
Source organism: Tissierella pigra (assembly GCF_018917845.1). NCBI lineage: Bacteria > Bacillati > Bacillota > Tissierellia > Tissierellales > Tissierellaceae > Tissierella > Tissierella pigra. Next base: position 1,198,853 of record NZ_JAHLPJ010000001.1, on the reverse strand, counting down.
TTGGTACAACTTTTTTAATCAAGCATATTGGATGATTTCCATATTTTTAATAGCTTTTTTTATTCTTATGGGATTAGATAAATATTCTAAGAAAAAGATACAAAACCTTTATGCTCCATGGCTCAAAATATTAACTAACTATAGTATATTAATTGTTTTTATAGCTTTACTATTGCCCAAAAATTACAACTATATTGAATGGTTTTGGTTGCAGCAAAAAGTTTATACTGCATTTCCTTTTGTTGAAAATTTACGCTCCTATGATAAATATACTCGAAAATCAGGAGAGGCAATTTTATTTGATTTCTCTACTACAGGTTTTCAAAGCAAAATTTCAAAGTTAGGAGGTCCAGTAAATTTAAGTAACAAAAAAATTATGACTGTATATGCAGATGATAGCATTTATCTTAGAGGGAATGTGAAACATGTATATACTGGAGATTCTTGGGATTCCATACTGAAACCTTTATATGATTATAAGTTAGGGGAAGATTTTAGTAAGCTTACTTATAAAGAACAACAATATTTTTATAAAGAAGAACATATTATAATAACCAACAATGATTTTGCATCAACTACTCTTTTTAGTCCCTACAAACCAAGTAAAGTTAATTTCAAGGATAATCATATATTAAAAGTAAATAATGATGATGTTATTATTTTCCCAAATGGAGTTTATGATAGGGAAAGTTACACTATTGAAATCCAAAAACCTCTTCCCTATGGAATTCTTGTCTCCACTGGAATGGAAAATAAGAAGACGTATCTGCCCGATTTGAATATATATCTTCAAATTCCAAATGAAAAAATAACTGAACGAATAAGAAATCTAGTAAACGAAATTGTAAAGGATGCAGAAAATGACTTTGGAAAGGCAGTAGCTATTGAGAATTATCTTAGAACTAATTATAAATATAGCTTAGATGTGAAATATGTACCAGAACATCGAGAATTTGTAGACTATTTCTTATTTGAAGAAAAAAGGGGTTACTGCACTTATTATGCAACATCTATGGCTGTAATGCTTCGCCTAGCAGAAATACCAAGCAGGTATATAGAAGGCTATTTAGCTAAAGACCTTATTGAAGATGGTATATATGAAGTGAAACATGAAAATGCTCATGCATGGGTAGAAGCATTTATTGAACCAGTTGGTTGGATGACCTTTGAGCCTACACCGGCTTATCCTGTAGAATCTAGATTAGAAAATTATCAGCTAAATGAATCTCATAAGAATATGGAGTTAAATGAATCTAGGGAAAATATTAGAACTCATAGAAATGATATTGATGGTCAAATTATTGATAGTGACCAAATTGCTATGGATGAAATGAAACCAAACTATGAGGAAAACTACGAAGATACATCTACTGGTTTACCAAGTAATACTATTGGCTTATTTATAGTCCTTTTATTATTAATTATCCCTCTAAAATCTTTAGTAGGATTATTACAATATAGCTATGGCGAAGCTAAAGCTAAAAAGTTGTCCAATAATAAAAGAGTTATTTATCTATATCAGCAAATTCTAAGACTTAAAGAATTGATGGGTTGTCCACAGCTATATGGAGAAACTCACTATGAATATGCAAATCGTATTGCGTATAAGTTCCATTCCTATGATGACATAGGAATAAAAGAAATTACAGAAATTTTTGTAAAAAGTAAGTATAGTAACTCTATTTCTTCAGATGAAAACGTATTGAAATTGGAAATGTATAGAAAGACTATGGAGAAACGACTTAAAAATTATTTGGGTAAAATGAGATATTACTATCAGAAATATGTGAAAGGAATATATTGATTTTAGTATTTTTAATCATATCCTTACTAGGTATAATTTATTAACCATAGAGTTACCAAGAATTTCTTGATATTAGCTTGCTTTCATAAAACTTCGTTATAAACTTCATACTATTCTTAATAAAGAATACGTTTAAATGGATTATCGAAATCTAACTTTATAAAATTGCCAGAAGATATTAATCTAGCTAAATACTTTAACAGGGAAGCCAGCTTGGACTTCCCTGCTTGATATTTTACTATACTTTTTAGCCTGTTCATTATCTATAAATCTTTATTCAATTCTGACTTTGTTATTTACATTCTATCAGGCACTTCAATTCCAAGTAAATCTAGAGAAGTTTCTAAAATATTCTTTGTTAAGGTAATAAGACTTAACCAAGAGTTTTTCTTCTCAATATTTTCCTCACTTATAATTTTATTTTCATGATAAAATTTGTTGAATAGATTAGATAGATCATAAATATATTCACATAATTTGTTTGGCGCCTTTTCCAAGAAACTAAACTCTATCACCTCATTAAATTTTGAAAGCTTTAGCATTAAATCTCTTTCACTCTGGCTATAGGGTTCACATATTACATCTATATTATTCATCTTTTCCTCACTAGCTTTTCTCAAAATAGATTTAATTCTTACAGTGGTATATAAAATATATGGTCCTGTATTTCCTTCAAAATATGAGAATTTTTCCATGTCAAATATATAGTCTTTAGTAACCTGATTAGATAAATCACCATATTTTAATGCAGACAGTCCGACTTTTCTTGCTATATCATATATTTCAGATTCACTAAAACCCTTATTGTCATCAAGTTTACTCACTACATTATCTTGAATTATTCTAATCAAATCTTGTAGCCTCATAACACCGCCTTCTCTAGTTTTAAAAGGTCTCCCATCTTTACCATTCATTGTTCCAAAGCCAATAAAATCAAAGGATAGATTTTCATTTACAATTCTTGTTTTTTTGGCACATCTAAAAACTTGTTCAAAATGTAGTCCCTGTCTTTTATCAACAACATATATTATCTGATCCGGATTATAATCCTTTACTCTTTGCCAAATAGTAGCAAGGTCAGTAGTACTATATAGTATAGCTCCATCTGATTTTAATATTATTATCGGTGGAATGGTATAAGTATCAGTTTCCTTAGCAACATCTATAACCAATGCCCCTTCACTTTTATGGGTATAGTTGTTTTCTTCTAGATAATTTACCATTTCATTAATATATTTCTGACTATCACTTTCACCCATCCAGAGATCGAACTCTACATTTAAAGCGCTATAATTTCTCTTCAAATCCTCTACAGAAACATTTAAAATATGTTTCCAAAGTGCTATATATCCTTTTCTCCCACTTTGCAATTCGAAAGTAGCCTTTCTAGCTTCTTCCATTGCTTCAATATTGCTTTTCGCTAAGGAGCTTGCTGCTGGATATATTTCTTCAAGTTCATCTATTGTAAAAGGAGCCTCCTCAGGATATTCACCTTTATAACTCTCAACAAAATAAGGTAGCTCGGGCATACGCCTTCTAATCTCAGATATTACCATTCCTATTTGCAAACCCCAATCACCTAAATGAACATCACCTATGACATTATGCCCTAGAAATCTAGAAATTCTCTTTATTGCTTCACCAATAATTGCAGCTCTAAGGTGACCAACATGAAGGGGTTTTGCAACATTTGCTCCGCCATAATCTACTATGATTGTCATAGGTTTTGCTGGCTTAGAACAACCATATTTCTTATCTTTACTCATATCATTTAGGTAATCGGCTAAGAAGTTATCCTTTATATTTATGTTTATAAAACCAGGTCCCGCAGAAAAAACATCTTTAAAAACATTAGTATTTTTCAATATTTCTAATATCTCATTAGCAATTTGTATAGGTGACTTCTTATACTTCTTAGATGCAGGTAGAGCTCCATTACATTGAAATTGACATAAATCAGGACGATTGGATATAGTAACATTACCAAAATTTCTTTCATATCCACATTGCTCAAAAGCATCTTCAACTATCCTACTTAATATTTTAATTAATTTTTCCATGGCTTCCCTCCTTAAATTTAACTATATTAGATGTTTCAGTAAATTGGATTATTACTATAACATCAAAATATACATAAATAAAAAAACCGCCTCATAAACTGAGACGGGTTTAAATCCGCGGTACCACTCAAATTGACATAAGTCCACTTAAATACTTTAACGCAGTTAACGTATTATCCTCGCAATTGCTCAGACATCTTCTCCGAGGCTCTCTTCACCATAAGCTTTCTTACAAGACTCTCACTCTGTTCTTGTTCGCTGTTAGAAACTCAAATGATTACTTTCCTCTTCCTAGAATTTCTAATTTTATTAATTATTGTTGATTTTATATTATACATTACGAAAAGTCAATGAAAGATTTTTTAGTAGTAATCATAGTATCTAGAGAAGTCAAACATATGTGACACAGACCTCTGAAAAATTTTCTCTGAATAATGCTGTGGTTTTCTTAAATTGCTAGTAATTATTTTGTCAAGGAGGAAAGCGATAGCGATCCTTGATTAAATAATTATTAGTAATACCATCTTAAGCAGCATTTTTAGAGAAGTACTCCTCAACTATTTCATTTGGCGTCTTAAAGTTAAGAATTTTCCTTGCTATGTTATTGTATTTGTTACTATATCTTCTAAATGACTTCTCCATTTCTTTATAGCTACTAAACCGTCTTCTGCTGTAGAATAATTCATTATCTATCCTATGACTACGCTCTACTATACCATTTTGCCATGGTGAATATGGACGAATACGTTTGTGTTTTATATCTAGCTTTTCTAAATACTTTTCAAATCTAGTTTTCTTATTTGTAATATCTTGATCATTAACAAATTCGATTCCATTATCAGTTTGAACCAATTCAACTTTAAATCCTAATTTATCTTCTAATCGTGTTAAAAAGTTAGATGTACTATATGTGCTAAGTTCATTAACTAATTCTAAATATCTCTTTCTTGAATATTCATCAATAGCTGTTATTTGGTAGTATCTACTATGATTACTTGCAAAACCAATACATTCATTTGGAACATATTTTACATCTATTTGCACTCTTTCTCCAGGATAAGTAGTAGCATCTTTACGATAATTAGATTTAGGATAACTAGCTCTTTTCTTGGCTACGTTTAATTTCATTTTTCTTAGCTGTCTACACATAGAGTCATAAGTTCTTTTATACCCTGCATCCCTTAACTTCCGATACACTTGTGCATATCCTTCATGCTGATGGTATCTATGTTTATGCTTTATTAAGTCCAACTCTTCTTGAGTATGTTGGTTAGGATGAAATTGTGGTCTTCTGCTTTTATTTGCCAAAGATCTTACATCTCCATCATATCTTTTTCTCCAACGTTGGACTTGCTGACGGCTAGTGTGGTATCTTCTAGCTGCTTTAGCATTATTATCATGTTTAATTGCATATTTAACTACCCTTTGACGAAATCTCATCTCTTCTGTTATAATTGTTTTCATAAGGAAAGATCCCTCCGATTTTTGTTTGTTATGGTAAACAACATTATATCAGAGGTCTTTCCTTTTTTCATATTTACTTGTCACAAATGTATTGTCTCATATCAAGATTTTTTAGTAGTAATCATAGTATGCTTTTTTTAATAACACAATATTCTAGTCTGTATACAAACCATAATAAACTCGTATAATTCTTTTACTTAAAATCATGCTCATTTTCAATCCTCATTAACCAATTTACATAGCTTGTCTATCCATTTCCCAAAATGATGACATTCCTTTAGAATACAATCTATTCCAATATTAATTGCTATATTGATTCCATCAATAATCTTATCATAATTATCAAATATTTTTACTACTCTTTTTGATGGGGCTGTACTTACTCCATCATTTATATGTTCAGGAGTTTCATTTTCTTCCCTTATCTTAACAATCTCTTCAATTCTTCTTGTATCAGAATCACAATATGAAAAACATTCAGGATTTGAAAATAATAGTCCTTCAAATTCATGTAATATTATATTAGGCATAAAATTCTCAAGAGCTATATCTTCATACATTTGCCCTTCAACATAGCATACTTTTTCATATATATCTTTTCCAATTGGTTCTTTACGTCCAGGAACATCTAATGGTAGTGCATAATAATCTAACATTGTAGTTACAAATGCAGCTTTATCACTTTTACATAATATCTCAACTTCACTTTTAATTTTATTATAACTAGATATACCACCTTTATATTTCTTTGTTGGAGTTCTTTTAGTAGCTAAAATTATAGGTATTACTATTATTCCTTTGCTAGATAAATATCCAGAAAGTAATTCATTTACAAACCGTTCTTCTGTTTGCCCTTCGCATAAAATAAATAATCTTATCATTTGGCAGGTCTCCCCCCCAAAAGATTCTTATTCCATAATTCACCTAATGTATATTCATTTTCAAGCCATATTTCTAATTCTTTTTCATTTAGCCGATTAAATGTAGAGTTATTTTCTTCTCTATTAACTACTACAATATCTTCAACATCAAATTGATTTAATAATTCTACAGATTGGGTTGAAATAATTATTTGTTTCTTCTTTGATGCAGATTTTATAAGGGATGCAAGTATAGTAATTGCATATGGATGTAACCCGAGTTCTGGCTCATCAATTAGTATTGTTTCTGACATTAACCTAGGTGGCTGAAGCAATAAAGTAGCAAGGCAAATAAAACGCAAAGTACCATCTGATAGCTGCGAAGCTGTAAATGGTATATCATTATCTATTCCTTTCCATTCAAGCTGAATCCTATCTCCTTTTAATGGATTTGGTCGAAGAATGAAATCATCAAAAAACGGTGCTACCAATCTAATTGTCTTAACAATTTTTTCATAATGTTGACTTTCTGTTTCTTTTAGCATATATAAAAAAGCAGCTAAATTACGTGCATCTGTAGCAAAGCTGATATTATCATTTATACCGTGCTCCCGCTTTATAAGTGCTGTATCACTAGTATCATGGAAATGATAGACCCTCCATTTTTGTTCTTTTAAAATAGGCATTACATAATTGTCTATGCCTGTATCCGTGCCTTTTTTCCATCTTGATTCAAGGTAACCACTACCTAAATATTTCTTACCAGATATTTCCCAATAAAACCATTCTTCTTCAAACATTAGTTTATTATCTTTTGTAGGCACTAAAATAAATCCATATCCATTATCTCCAAATTTAAAATCTACAAATAATTGTTCTGTTGTTTTACTACCAAAGTGTAGGATAGAATCAACTCCACCTTGACTAGTAACATAGTACTCTAATTTATTATCAATAATATGCTGTAACATTTTAAATAAAGAAATAAAATTTGATTTACCGGCACCATTGCAACCAATAAACACATTTAACATATCAAGACCTAAATTACATTCTTTAATGGACTTATATCCCTTTATCTGAACTTTAGTTATTTGCTTATCATTCACTATCAGCCACCTCACTTGAATATCAATATAAATTAAATTATATCATAAACCCTATTTAACTACCATAAAATGGATTCATAATAATATTATATATTAAAATAAAATAGAATATTTGCTATTATGCCCATTTATTATATAATTAAAACGACAAATACTGAGAAAGCTTATATAGCTGGTATAATAGATGGAGAAGGTAGTATTGTGCTTACTAGATTTCATAAAAATCAATATCATTCTCCATGTATTTCAATTTCTTCTACTGACCTAGAGCTATTAGAATGGATTAAAAATACTATAAAGTCTGGTAAAATTACTACTAAAAAAAATTATAATAAAGAAAGACATAAGAATTCCTATACATATACAATAATATATGACGAAGCTATACAACTCTTACAAAATATCGAACCTTATTTAGTAATAGAGAAGAAAAAAGCTAGGGCAAGACATATTATTTCTAAGTACAAAGAAGTTACTTTGAGAAATGGTAGATATAATAATGAACAAAAAATAGCAAAAGAATAATTTTATTTAGATTTCATGGAATTATAAAACCCTTGATTAAGTTACTTAATCAAGGGTTTTGTAATTATGTATGGTGGAGGCGGTGGGACATGTTATCCAATAGTTTCCTAAAGGCACTGACTATATCTTAAACTTTTCTCAAAGTTCCTTGGCGTATTATGGAAGTTATTATAGTTTTTCTCTTCCATCCTAGTACTGCATATCATAAGACTTAGCAGCCTATAAGTCGATACAGGGCTGTTGGATTTCTCCACATACCCCTCGGTATTAGCATTTTAAAGCCTTCACCGATAAAGCCAAGTTTTCACCTATGGATTACCCCATAGGGCGACTCCTACTTGAATCGAACCCACGTCCGAAAACACTTCCACAAGAGCTTCTCCGAGTGCAGTCAGTAATTTAACATTCCCTCTACTTGACCCTTACTGACAAGGTTCAAGTTTCAGTAGCTTCATAGATTCCGTCCTTAGGTCAAAGCTTTCCTAAGTGCGGTGCCCCACTAGATTGACGTTCTATCCTTAGCCGTGGGTTACTTAGGTAGAACGAGCAGCTTAATTAAGCTGCAAATGCGTAATTATCGTTTGCGTTTAATTTATTTTGCCACTTTTAACGTTGCTTGGCGACAACGACTCGCTACTCCTGATTCCACATCCCCGTCGAAACCAAATTCGCCCCCATATTTAATTTTGCTTAACTATTGTAACAAATTAATAGTATTATGTCAACTGTTATTGGTATTTCTCAGAACTATGCTGCTGCATTCTTCTTTCAGCATCTTTCTTAGCTATATCATCTCTTTTATCATAAAGTTTCTTACCCTTGGCAGTTGCCAACTCTACTTTTACTAGACCATCTTTTATATACACGGATAAGGGAACTAATGTATAGCCTTTTTGTGTTATGGCAACCATTAGTTTCCTTATCTCTCTTCTGTGAAGTAATAGTTTTCTTTTCCTAAGGGGATCAACATTATATATATTTCCTTGTTCATAAGGACTTATATGGAGATTGTTTATAAATACTTCTCCTTGTTCTATAGATGCGTAACTATCTTTTATATTTAATTTTCCTTGTCTTATGGATTTAACCTCTGTTCCTGTCAGCACTAATCCTGTTTCTATAGTTTCCTCTATAAAATATTCATATCTTGCTTTTCGATTAGTTGCAACTACATTGGTTCCCTTTTTCTTCATATTATCACCACATTATAGTTTCTTGTAATTAAGTTTAACAAATATCCATGGTGATGTCAATGTTCTATATCAATTCAAAGTCGATATTTCTAGTCATTACATTAGCATCTATGACTCTTATTTTAACTATATCTCCTAATCTATAGATTCTATTAGTTTTTTCACCAATTATATAATATTTTTCTTCATCAAAATGATAATAATCATCTAACATATTATTAAAATGCACTAGACCTTCAATTGTATTCTCTAGTTGTACAAACATTCCAAAGCTAGTTAAAGATGATACTATTCCTTCAAACTCTTCCCCAATATGTCTTGTCATGTATTGAGCCTTTTTCATATCTTCAACTTCTCTTTCAGCCTCTTCTGCTCGTCTCTCTGTCATTGAAGTATGATCTGCTATTTCAGGTAAAGTTACTTCAAGTTTTTGCTGAACTTGATGGTTCAGTTTTCCATGTAAATATGATTTTATTATTCTGTGAATTACAAGGTCTGGATATCTTCTAATTGGTGCTGTAAAGTGAGAATAATACTGTGCTGCAAGACCAAAGTGAATTCCTGGTTCACTGCTATATACTGCTTTTTTAAGGGATCTTAACATAAGGGTATTTATCAAGGTTTCCTCTTTTTTTCCTTTTACTTCTCTAGTTAGTAGCTGAAGTTCCTTAGGATGAATTTCATTTTGTCCCTTTAGAGTATATCCGAAATTGTGTATTAATTTACTAAATGTTGCAATCTTTTCAGGTGAAGGCTCTTCGTGTGTCCTATATAAAAATGGCGTTTGAGACCAAAAAAATCTTTCTGCCACAGTTTCATTACATACTAGCATAAACTCTTCTATTAATCTGTTGGCTATTCTTCTATCTTCTTTTTTTATTTCTACTGGTGCTCCTTTTTCATCTAAGATAATCTTAGTTTCTGGAAATTCAAAGTCTATACTTCCTCTTCTCTCTCTTTTTTCATATAGAATATGACATAGTTCTTCCATTAGTTTCAGATCATCTGCTACATTAACCAATTTTTTCTTAGCTTCCTCATCATCATTTTCTAAGAAGTCAGAAACATCATCATATACTAGTCTTTGTTTGCTATTGATTAGTCCTTCAACTATTTCGTGGTCAACTACCTTACCTTTTTTATCTATTTCCATCATTACAGATAAAGTTAATCTATCTACATTAGGATTTAAGGAGCATATTCCATTGGAAAGTTCCTTTGGCAGCATTGGAATTACTCTATCTATTAAGTATACTGAATTACCTCTTTGAAATGCTTCCTTGTCTAAAACTGCCCTTTCCTTAACATAGTGAGCAACATCTGCAATATGGACTCCAAGATAATAATTTCCATTATCTTTTTTCTCAATTGATACAGCGTCATCTATATCCTTTGCATCTATTCCATCTATGGTAAAGGTATTTAAATGTCTCAAATCTACTCTTCTTGATGCCTCATCTCTTTCTACTTCTTGAGGAATTCTTTCTGCAATTTCTTGTACTCTGTTGGGAAACTCCTCTGGTAAGTTAAAATGTCTGATAATAGACAAAATATCTGTACCTTTTTCATCTAAGTATCCAAGAACTTCTATTACTTTACCCTCTGGATTTCTCCTTGGTTCTGGCCACTGTGTTATTTCTATAACTACTTTTTGACTAGTTTTAGCCTTCATAGTCTTAGCCTTTGGAATATATATATCATATCCAATTTTACGATCATCAGGTACAACAAATCCAAAGTTTCTATTATCCTCAAAAGTTCCTACAATAGTTTTATTTCCTCTTTCAAGAATCCTAATGATTTCTCCTTCTTCTCTACGTTGTCCCTCTTGTCTCTTTGTAAGATTAGCAATTACTCTATCTCCGTGCATAGCTCCATTCATGTTTTCAGCAGGAATAAATATATCTTGCCTTGTTTTATCCTTAGATACAACAAATCCAAATCCTCTTTCATGTCCTTCTAAAATACCAGCTACTAAATAGTCATTATCTATTAATCCATATCTTTCATTTTTCGCTTTTATAATTATTCCTTCTTTTTCTAAGCCTTGCAATATATTATAAAAGTCTTCTAATTCTCTACGTCCTATGTCAAAATGAACTGCTAGTTCTTCTTTTAACATGGGACTATATTTTTTTTCTTCCATAAATTCAATAATTATTTCTCTAATGCTCATTTCTATTCCTCCCTTTGGAGTATTCTATATTTTTCTTTACTTTTAGTATTTACCCTTTTTCCAATAATAATCCACTTTATATTATATAATTAAAGATTAAGGGTGAGCTTTGCTCACCCTACTTAATCTTAGAACCGAAACTAGTTCTATTTAATAAATTTGCTTCATAAGAGTATATATTATCTTTCTTCTCTTTATGAACCTTAATTGCAATATTTATTAATTCATCTATTAATTTAGTGAAAGAATAATTTTTTCCTTCCCATAAGTAAAATGCAATGGAACCTGGTAAAGTATTTATTTCATTTATAAACACTTTATTATTTTGGTCTAATAAGAAATCAATTCTTGAGACTCCTCTGCCATCTATAGTTATAAATGCCTTTTTAGCCAATTCTTCTATTTCCACTCTAACTTCTTCATCAATATCAGCAGGTATTATTCTTCTTTCTCCACTGACTTTTCCACCTTTTTCATTGCTCTTTACATATTTATCTTCAAAAGTTAAAATTTCTTCCCAACCAATAGGTTCTTCACATAAAGAAGTTCTAACCTCTTCATCAAATCCCATTACAGCACAGTTTATTTCTCTTAAATTTTCTACTGCTTTTTCTATGATTATCTTTCTATCATATTTGATTGCTATTTCTATGGCTAATATAAGTCCATCTCTATCTTTAGCTTTGGTAATTCCTATACTTGATCCTAAATTAGCAGGTTTAACAAACATAGGATAAGATAATTTTTCTTCAATTTGGTTTATAACTAGGTCTTTGTCTTTTAACCATTTTGATCTATAAAACCAAGTATAATCAACTATAGGTAAGTTATTTGCTTTATAGACATCTTTCATTAAGACCTTATCCATTCCCACACTTGAACCCAATACCCCACAGCCTACATACGGAATATCCATAAGTTCAAATATACCCTGTACAGTACCATCCTCACCATTCATTCCATGAAATGCAGGAAGGGCTATATCTATTTTATCTATTATTTTTTTACCAAATAAACCTACTATTTCAGGATGGGCATATACATTGTTATCTTCATAGTTAGGAGATAGTATTATTTCCTTTGTATCCTTAAATTTTCCATCTTTATAATTCTTAAAATCTAATAAACTACTACCAGTTAGCCATTTTCCTTCTTTACTTACATATATAGGCACTACTTCATATTTGGTTTTATCTATATTTTCTATTATTTGCATACCTGTAATTACAGATACTTCATGTTCTGCACTTCTACCCCCAAAAAATACACCGATTTTCTTCACATAGAGGACCTCCTTATATATTATTCACTATAGTTATCTGGCAAATCATTTTCAAATAAGACAATGTCCTTTGGTCTTGCTATCTTTTGAATATATCCTGTTGCCTCATCTAATGTATTTACAATAAATATATTATCCTTACTATAGTTTACTTCCATTAATCCTTCGAATATTGGCTTTGTTCTACTTTGTCCTACTAATATTACATAATCACAAACTTTTCCTATATTTATACCAAACTCTTTATTAGCAGCTTTTTCCATAGCACCTAGTTCTACCATTCCTGGAGTCACTATTATTTTTCTTCCTTCTTTAAACTGAGATAATACTTCTAAAGCAGCCTTAGCTCCTATGGGATTAGAGTTAAAGGCATCATCTATAATTATGATTCCTGTCCCTGGATTCATTATATTTAATCTATGAGGTATTGGTTCTATTTTTCTTATTCCTTCTTTAATTTCCTCAAAAGATAAACCTAAAACCTTTCCCACTGCCACTCCTGCTAAAACATTATATATATTATGTTTGCCTAATAACTTAGTAGTGCATCTTATAGAGTTACCATCTTTATCCTTGACAGTAAAAGTAGAACCCAGTTCTGACACTTCTATATCTTCAGCATATAAGTCTAATTGTTCTATATTTTCAAATCCATAAAGTATCTTTTCTTTGAAAGTCTTATCTGCTAGTTTTTTAATATGTTCATTATCATAGTTAAATATTGCTACACCATCTGGTGGTAATTCTTCTATTAGCTCATACTTTGTCTTCATTATATTATCAATATTTTTGAAAGTTTCCATATGGGTGGGTCCAATAGAAGTAAGAACACCTATTTTAGGCTGAACCAATTCAGAGACTTCTTTTATATCTCCTATATTTCTTGCTCCTAACTCTGCAATAAATACTTCATGTTCTTCTGTTAAATCATTGTTTATTACCTTTGATAAACCCATAGGAGTATTATATGATTCTGGAGTATTTAATACCTTGAATTTTTCACCTAATATAGTCCCCAGTATAAACTTTGTACTGGTTTTTCCAAAGCTTCCTGTAATTCCTACTATATTTAAATCTTTTCTATTTTTTATCCTTTCTTGAGCTTCTTCGTAAAATTTCATATTGATTTTTCTTTCCATGGGACTGATTATTTTATTTACTGCCAAGAACATTAAAGGTTGTAGGTAATAAAGTATCCCAATTAGAATTACTAATATAATTGAATTTAGAGCAATAAATAAATTAGAAAGCTCACGTAATATACTGACTTTAAATATAAAATACAAGATAAATATACTATTTGCCACTAAATTAGCTGTATATAGCCTCTTAGCCCTATTTGTAAATACTAATGGTTTTTTGGTATCACCAGTGTTGTTTTTCCAAGAAAATGCCTTTTTCTTATTGTTATTTATCCATTTTTCAAATTGCTCTGAATTATACCCCTCAAGCTGCATCATATGTAATAAATATTTTGATCTGTTTCCTATTAAAACTATAGCAATAATACCTATAACAATAAATATAATTAACATAAAAACACCCCACTATATTGTGAATAGTTATTCTTTCTTAACTATTCGCTATTTTAAGCTCTTTACTATATACTATATTGCATCATACTGTAGAAAGTTCCTCAATATAACTGTAAATCTTTGATAATCATCTAAATATGAGTAATGACCTGTACCTTCTAATACTACTAAACCTGAGTCTTTTATTTCTCTTTCCATTATTTTCCCCATATATAGCGGAGTTGCTGTATCTTTATCTCCCCATATAAGTAATGTGGGAGCTTTTATTTTATTTAATAATGGCAATAGATTTTCATTTACTACTATAACCAATATTTTTCTCATGATTCCTGATGAATCCTTATAATCAGTAGATCCAAATTTTTTATAAAATCTTTCCATTTTTTCTTCATTTTTCATCCAGAAAAAAAGGGTTTTATATAGAAATCTCAAAGTCTTAAAGCTATATACTTTAAAATAATATTTAGGTCCCCTCTTTGGTATTAATCCTGCACTATTTACTAAAACTATTTTTTCCACTAGTTCTGGATACTTGGCTCCCAGTATAATAGATAATTTCCCTCCAAAAGAATGACCTATTAAAGTAACCTTCTCAATTTCCATATTATCAATGTAAGTTTTAACTATTTCTGCATATTTAAAAGAGTCTATTGGCTCAGATGGTTCAGTACTTTCTCCAAAGCCTGGCAAGTCTAAAGCGTGTACTCTAAATTTATTCTTAAGTATATTTACTATGGGAAGTACAGTATTTATATTTGCTCCCCAACCATGAAGTATAAGTATATCTTTTCCTTTTCCTTCTACTATGTAATTTAATTTTGTATCTTCTACTTTCATTTTCATTACTACCTTTCTATACTCTTTTATATATAATTATGTCCTCAACTACATAATTATATCATATAGAAATAGATTTTTATACTATAAAAATACACCCCAAATGTCTACCATATAACATTTGGGGTGCAACTATGTTAGAGATTTTAATTAAAATATTCCGCTTCCAAATAATCCTGCAAATACTAATGCTACAATTGTCATAAGTTTAATTAGGATATTTAATGACGGTCCTGAAGTATCTTTAA
This sequence comes from Tissierella pigra, assembly GCF_018917845.1. Taxonomy (NCBI): domain Bacteria; kingdom Bacillati; phylum Bacillota; class Tissierellia; order Tissierellales; family Tissierellaceae; genus Tissierella; species Tissierella pigra. Next base: position 1,183,760 of record NZ_JAHLPJ010000001.1, on the reverse strand, counting down.
AAGGGTCTCCTACAGTGTCTCCAGTAACTGCCGCTTTATGGGCTTCACTACCTTTTCCACCATGATTTCCCTCTTCTATATACTTCTTAGCATTATCCCATGCACCACCAGCATTTGACATAAATATAGCCATTAGTACTCCTGTAACTAATGCTCCTGCCAATAATCCACCTAATGCTTCTGCACCTAGTACAAGACCTATAACTACAGGTACTATTACTGCCAATAATCCTGGAATTATCATTTCTCTTAGTGCAGCCTTTGTACTGATGTCTACACAAGTACCATACTCAGGAGTTGCTTTTCCTTCCATAATACCAGGTATTTCTCTAAACTGTCTTCTTACTTCTTCAATCATTGAGAATGCTGCTTTACCTACTGCATCCATTGTCATAGCTGAGAATAGGAATGGCAACATACCTCCTATAAATGCACCTGCTATAACTGTTGGTTTAGTCATGTCTATACTTGTTAAACCTACTGCTTGTGTATAGGAAGCAAATAATGCAAGAGCTGTAAGAGCCGCTGAGCCTATTGCAAATCCTTTTCCTACTGCCGCTGTAGTATTTCCTACTGAGTCAAGTTTATCTGTAATTTGTCTTACTTCTTTTGGTAACTCACACATTTCTGCGATTCCACCAGCGTTATCAGCTATTGGACCATAAGCATCTACTGCTATAGTCATACCTGCTGTTGATAACATACCTACTGCTGCTAAAGCAATTCCATATAGTCCATGTGCAGGTTCGCTTGATCCACCTGATACATAATAAGCTACTAATATACCTATAGCAATTACTACTATTGGCATAGCTGTTGACATCATACCTACTGATAATCCACCTATAATATTTGTTGATGCTCCAGTTTCTGATTCTTTCGCAATTCTTTGTACTGGTTTATAATCTCCAGATGTATAGTATTCTGTTATTTTAGCTATAATAAGACCTACTGCAAGTCCAGATAATATTGCAATAAATGGTTTAATTGATGATAACATATAATTGCTTAAAAAGAAACCAACTACTACAGTAATTACTGAACTAGCTAATGTACCATTATTTAATGCTTTTTGAGGATCTTTATCTCCTCTAACAAAATAAACACCTATAATTGATGCTATGATTCCTACTGCTGAAAGTGCAAGAGCAAAGTAAACTCCACTTTCTCCATATGCAACTATTCCTAAAGTAATTGCTGATATAATAGCTCCTACATAGGATTCAAATAAGTCTGCACCCATACCCGCTACGTCTCCAACGTTATCTCCAACGTTATCTGCTATAACTGCTGGGTTTCTTGGGTCATCTTCTGGAATACCTGCTTCTACTTTACCTACTAAATCTGCTCCTACGTCTGCTGCCTTAGTATAAATACCTCCACCAACTCTTGCAAATAATGCTATAGATGAAGCTCCAAGTCCAAATCCAGTTATAATATTTGCGTCTCCGTATATTATATAGAATAGACCTACTCCTAAAAGCCCTAATCCTACAACGCACATTCCCATTACTGCTCCACCTGAAAATGCAACGTTTAACGCTTTTGTCATACCTGATTCTTTCGCTGCATTTGCAGTTCTTACATTGGCTTTAGTAGCCACTTTCATACCGAAGTATCCTGCTGCAATAGAGAATAATGCTCCAAATAAGAAACAAATTGCAGTACTTAAACCAAGTCCTGGTGCAAATGATAAAATAATAAAAAGTGCTACTATAAAGATTGCTAAAGACCTGTATTGTCTTCTTAGGAAAGCCATGGCTCCGTCTGCGATATAAGCTGCAATTTCCTTCATCCTATCGTTCCCTGGACTAACCTGATTGATACTGTTTGCTTTATAAAAAGCAAATAACAGCGCCAATATACCTACTACTGGCGCAGAAATTAATGCCAAATTCATCTTTTATTCCTCCTTTATTATTTAGCTGCTAAAACTAAAGTAGATATTATAAAGATAACAGCTGATATTACTGTTATTCTTTTAAGCATGTCTTCACGGCTTGTTCCTCTTGACTTACCGAATAATGGTTCTGATCCCCCACCTATGGCACCTAAACCGCTTTCACTGCCTTCCTGCATTACTACTGAAACTATTAATGATAAACTTGATATAAGTACTACTACTGAGAAAAATATTGTCATATTTACACCTCCCAACAATTTATATATCCCCTAAAACATTACTATTTTAACATAGTAGAAGCATAAAATCAATAGTTTATAGACTTATACATATTAAATAGTAATCTATATATTCCCCATTATTTTCAAATATATAGGGTCTTAACTAATAAAAATTTAACTTCAATACTATTCTATCTCAATCAAACCATATTTAATTTTAATCCGATCTAATTTTTCAATCATAGACTGAGAAATGAAAAATATAAAAAAGACTGTGGAAATAGAATGAACAATATTAAACCAAAACCCTGAAATATAAGTTGCTAATAAAGCTTTCCATGAAAAATTAGAAGTAAATATTAGAAGGCTTCCAATATCTATGATTCCACCATATATGAAAAATGTAGATAACCCACCATAAATACATAATGATAATCTGGTCTTCTTAAGAATTTTTTTTTGAAATAATATGCCTGCTAAAAATCCAATTATTCCGAAACAAAACATCTGCCACGGTGTCCAAGGACCTTGTCCAAAGAAAAAATTAGATACAAATCCAGTCATTGCTCCCACAAGAAAACCAGATTCTGGTCCAAGTGACACCCCAGTAATAATTACAATTGCCACAACAGGCTTGAATTGAGGTAGCATATAAAATGCACCTCTCCCTGCTACAGCTATGGCAGTTAATACAGCTATGACAACCAATTCTCTAGCCCGTGGCTCTCGTTTCTCAAATATCATTATAAATGGGATTATAGTGTAAATAATAATCAAAACACTAATGAAATAATATTTCCTATCATCTAAAAAGTATATTCCAAAAAAAATAGTTATTGGAATCAGTACTAAAATAATAATTGCTGAGATTAAAGTTCTAGACTTTAAAAAATTCTCCCCTAAATATTTTCTTGACATAATCTAATCACATCCTCTATAGTTACTGCTTTTGAACAAATATGTCTAGAAATACGATTTGCAGATGTAGTGTAAAAACTATTCCCAGCAAAAAATTCCTTAGTTGGTTTAGAACTGACTATATTTCCGTCAAAAACCATAGCACAAGTATCTCCATGTTTTGCACAAAATTCTATATCATGGGACACCATTACAGTTGTTACATCTTTATTACTTAAAGTTTTAAGAATTTTTGCAAGTTTCTCCTTAAAAAAATTGTCTAACCCTTTAGTAGGTTCATCTAATAACAATATTTTAGGTTCTAGTAATAATACTTTTGAAAGAGCCCCTCTTTGCTGTTCTCCACCGCTTAAATCATAGGGATGCCGATTCAATAGGTTCTCCAATTCAGTTAGCTCTACTACTTCTTTAATCTTTTGAGACTTTTCCTCTTTAGGTATCTTTAACTCTGACAACATTTCATACAAATCTAACTCAAGAGTCTTTTTTACAAATAAGTGTTGAGGGTTTTGAGGTAATACCCCTAGATTATTGATGAATTTTTCTCTGGTACTCATCTTAGCTAGGTTTTTATTCCCTATGAAAACCTTACCTCTATAAGGAGTTAATATTCCACTAATAATTGATAATGCTGTAGTCTTTCCAGTTCCATTTCCTCCCAATATACAGTATATTTCCCCTTTTTCTACTTCCAAAGACATATCTTTAATGGTATCAGGTAAGCTTTTATCGTATTTAAACCAAATATCTTTAAGTTTTATTATTACATCTCTTTTTTCTCTTATAGATTCTACAGAATTTATCTTTATATCTTTTCCTTCCATAAACGAATCAATCCACCGTCTTCCTTCATTCACCGTAATAGGATAAGGCAACTGATTTCTTACTCCTGCATATATCTGCATAGCTGATGTCATACTATGAACCATTGGATGGTTATTTCTATGTAAATCTTTACCAACTTCTTCAGGTGTACCTTCACTAATAATACTTCCTTCATCCATAACTATAACCCTATCTGATATTGGAATTATTTCTTCTAATCTATGCTCAGTCATTATAATAGTTGTACCTAATTCTTGGTTGATTTTTTTTATGGTTTCAATAAATTCTGAGGCAGCAATGGGATCTAACTGAGATGTAGGCTCATCTAGAATCAATACAGAAGGCTGCATTGTCATTATACCTGCTAAATTTAGAATTTGTTTTTGTCCTCCTGATAACTCAGTTACCTTGTTATGAAACCAATTATGAATACCAAAAAAACTAGCCATCTCTGCTACTCTAATTCGGATGGTTTTGTTATCATATCCTAGGCTTTCCAGTCCAAAAGCTAACTCGTGCCAAACCTTATCTGTTACTATTTGATTATCTGGATTTTGAAATACATATCCGATTTGAGAAGCCTGAATCCTATGTTCAACCTTTGGTAGAGGTTGTCCAGAAAAATATACTTCACCTTCTTTTTTTCCATGAGGTGAAAGTATAGTTTTTAATTGTCTAATCAAAGTACTCTTTCCTGAACCTGATTTCCCACATATCGTTAAAAATTCACCCTTATTTATTATAAGATTTATATTATTTAATGCCTTTTTATCCATTAATGGATATGTGAAATTCAAATCCTTGATTCTATAGACTTCCATTTAACTTCCTCCTGAATATTTATAATTACAGGCATCATACATAATATTAAATATGCTAGATATACCAGTAGGCTAAATCCTGTTACTTCACTAAATTTAATAGATGGGAAAAATCTAATTGTGTTTTCTCCTTTAAATGCCCCTGTTAAAATAACCAGCACTAATAGTAATATGGCTGAAATTCCTATTTTATCTCTATTATCAAAAGAAAATATAGAAAAGCTAGTCCTTCCAGGTAATCCATAGCCCCTTGACCTCATGGAATCCGCTGTTTCGATGGCATTTTCCAATGCCCATGTGGTCATTATGGATAATACTTTGATTCCATTTTTAGCCCTTCTAATAATATTTCCTTGAGATAAATCTCTGCCTATAGATTTTTGTGCGTTGGAAATCACCTTTATTTGTTCTATATATCTTGGAACAAACCGAAGAGTCATTGAAAAAATTAAAGATAATGAAGGTATAATCCGCCCAAATAAATAGATAAATTTATCGGAGGTCATAACTGCATTATAACAAGAAAACCATATAATAACTGTAATAAACATGGTGGCTGAAGCTATGCCATAGAGTATGGATTCTAATGTAATTGGATTTCCATCCTTTAGATAAAATAATATAGTAACTCCCTCATGGTTAAACAAAGGATTGAGAATTGCCATAAACAATAACATTGGCATCATATATATAATATTGAATCTTATACCTTTTCTTAATCCCTTTATCATAATTGAATAAGTAATAGCTGATATTAAAGCTATTATTTGAAATATAGGGTGCATAAAGAACATACTAAAGATTAATACAGCTAAAAAATATATGAAATTTACTATAGGGTGAAAATTAGAAAAACTATCATACATCATTCTTCTCCTCCTGTAACAGCAAAACCGCTACCTATGTCCCTGCCTAAATCACAGGTATAAATCCATTCTATTATATCTCCATCCTCTAATAGGTATCTGCTAGATCCATAATTGGGAAACCAGTCATTTACCTTATACATCCATCCACTTAATTCTCCGCAATCAAACTCATATATATTGTTTATTCCCTCTACATAATGACTATTGTATATTGGAGTCATTACAAACTCCATATGAATTTTATTTGCCTGCATCTCTCTTAGCAAAACATGGAATACAGATTCTCCTTCGTAGAAATTTACTGTCTGAGGGGGATAAATAATTCCATCCTCAGGCAGCACTTCAAGTTTATCTTTATTAAATAAATGTATATTATTTAATATGGTCTTACTTGTAACAGATAGAGTTGCTGTCAGTTGTTTTTCCTTATTTATGGTTATATCCTGCCATTCAACTGGATTTGGCTTTCCCTCTGGAACTGGGTCTGTTAAGTATTTATCCTTTTCATCACTATTATTTTTATCTTCTTCTATTATGTTTTGTTTCTCTAATTTTTGTTCCTTATTTATTTCATCCTGATTTATGTCAATATCTACATAAATCTCATTGGAATCAAGAGGATTTACAGTTTTGTTTCCACCCCAAAACAATGTAACTATCAATACAAAGATTACAAATATTCCTATTTTAACTTTTCTATTTTTCATCTTTTATCACCTTAATTTATATCCTAAGTTATAGTTAATTCACATCAGTCATATTATAGAAACTATTCATATTGTTCATATATCTTTGATACGCTACTATTCCATACATTCCTTGATCTGTTGCCATAGGATCTACTAATCCCGCCTGTGCTCCTCCATTTTCCTTTTCACCTTCTCTTATATGCATGAAGCCTCCGCCTTCTACATAGAAAGTCATTAAATTATCTATTAACGTTTTTTCACTCTTTACAAATCTACTATCATTTGGATCAATCCCCAGCTCTGTTAAAGCCATAATAACCTGCACTACAGATTCAGAATTAGTAGCTCCCCAACTTTCATATCCTCCATCTTCCAATTGAAGCTTAGATAAACATTCCACAGCCTTATCTATAGCGTCCTTTACCTTAATTATATCTTTGTATTTTGATAAAGCTTGCAATACCATTCCTGTCATATCTGGATCAGCAGGAGCATCATCACCTGCTATGGAAAACCCTCCGTCTGGTAGTTGCCTTTCTAATATATTATCTATATACATTTCTCTAGTAGCTTGAATCTTTACCTCTGGAACTAAAGGAATTTCATAGTTTTTGGAATCCAAGGCTAGTAATGCAAATGTGGGTCCATTTATCCCTTGAAATATAACCTTTTCATAATCTGCTAATTTCTCAAGCAAATTATATCCAGCTATATCTGAAGGGTCCTTCCCAATGGCAGTTAAGGCAAGAATAGCTCTGGAATATTCCGTATATTTTCTTTCATGGAGTATACCTTGATTTTCTTCAAGTATATTTACCACATTATCATAATAGTTTTCAAAATAATCCTTATGAATCTCTATATCTGCCCTTGCCAAAGACATTATAGTCCAGTCTCCTCCTATGGAGGACACTGTTGGATCAGGTACAGTTTCTTGCATAAAATTAGCTGTTTCCGCTATTTTTTCTTCTATATTATAATCTGTTGAGGATGTTGTAACAGTACATGATATAAGGCTAAAGCTTAATATAATAAGAAAAGTAATCCTCCATAAATTTTTGACTTTATTCTTCATATATTAACCCTCCCTATCTATATATTTCAATTAATATTCTAGTCCTTGTATATTATTCCATAAATCCCTGATGAAACCTTATCACAACGAAGTTTTCCGTTGAATACATACCATTTCTCAGGAGAAACATCTTCAAAATTACCCTTCATATAATTGTATTTTACAAATCTAAGTTTTTCCACTGGATACTGTTTTTCTAGATTTATTTCATAGGAAAGTCCACCCTTAGTAGAATCCGATTCTACTTGGAATATATAACCCTTTCCCTTTACTTTATTCCATTTTTCTCGTATATCCTTAGGTATGTCACATAAATTTAGTTTTAATCCAGATGCTGTTTCCATAGATGGATATATCTCTATATTTACAACCCCAGTATGATATTTTATGAATTCATATTCTCCCTTTAATAAATTTGGCAGAACATCTTTGGGTATGGTTATTATATTACTGAATCCTGATTTGAAATCTGAAACAGTAGGTCTGATTTCTATATGATCAAATCGATCATTTATCATCAAAGAGCTGCGGCTATTTCTAGCTCTTGATTCAATCTTACCTATATCATTTAAAATCTTTGCTCTTTCCGTCAGTACTAACTTTTCATCTCTTTTCGATTTTATTTTCAATTCTTCTTCTTCTGCTCTTTTTTCTTTTGCTTCCTTTGCTAATTCCCACCAAGAGATTTCTCCCCTTCTCTTGTAGTAATCGTCTCGTTCCTTTTTATAATTATCATAATAATCATCCCAGTAACGTGAATCTCTATCAGATGGTATATTTATTATTACACGATATGTCTTCTGAGTATTACCTGATCCATATACTGTATAGTAAACAGTACGATTGAAATTTACTGCACTGTCTTTACTTGGAGAAATAGATGCACCGTCAGTTATTGTAATACTTGGAACAAGATTGCTTAGATCCATATTATATGGTATATTAATAGTAATCCTTTCATTTCTATCATCTATTGAGGCTTCATATCCTAAAAGAGAAAATTTTAGAATTCTAGGAAGTTCATTAGTAGGTTCTTTAGGGTCTTCAACTTTTTCCCATTTAGCATATAGGGTTATATTTCTATCTATAGAAGTATTGAAATCAAAAGCTTGGGTTAGGCTTGGATCCATATACCAGCCTATGAATCTATATCCATCTTTACTTGGATTGCTAGGCTTTTTAGCAGTATTTCCTTTCTCTACATCTTGAGAAGAGATATTACTTACACCATTGGTGTTGAAACTTACTGTATATCTCTGTATTTCTTCTTCAAAGGATTTAATTTCTATATAGTAAATCCGAGACTCACCATCTTTAGATATGGTGAATTTTTTTACTTCTCCTGTAACAATGCTATTAGATACTCCTCCTGCAGTCCACTCCTCTATAGGAACCCCATGTCCTCTATCCTGTTGAAGCCATGAGCCTTCAGTACCTGTAACTTTCAAAATATGACCTACATCCAATTCTTCACTGTAACCCTTTTGAAGTGTAAGAGTAAATGTATTTCCCACCTTTACTCCTGTAGAAATCTCTTTATCATCTTTGAATAGCTTTACAGATGTTATTTCAAGGGTTTCAGGTATAGGTTCCTTTTCCCATCTAGCATATAGAGTTAAATTTCCTGTAATTGGTGTATCAAAATCAAATTCTTGTGTTAATTCTTCATTCTTGTACCAGCCTGCAAAGCTATACCCATCTTTTGTAGGTTTCTGAGGGGGTATGGTTACTTTTTCACCCTCTAATATCTCTTGATAAGTGATTGAGCTACCACCATTGGAATTAAATTCAACCTTCAGTTTCAGCTTCTCCGATTCCCTTTTTACATTTAATGTTAATTCAATTTTCCCATCAAAACCTTTTATTGTACCCTCTGCTTTATAGGTATCGTGGTTGTAGTAACGAATACTGTAATGATTAACATTATAGTATACATCTTTGCCTTTCCATTCTCCAATATTTATGCTTCTCTCACTATCGTCATTCAATTTCACTCCAATGGTTGTTGGCAAACGATAGCTTTGATATTCCCCAAAGAAATCCCTATAAACTGTTATTTCTTGAATCTTATCTTCTTCATTGATGTCTGTGATTTTTTTCATGATGACATTAATCTTTACTACTTCATCGGTATCTCCAATAGTACCTGTAAATATATTCTTTCCTAATATAGCTGTTTCTACGGATTCATTCCAGTTTATTATTTCTAAACCTCCATTTCCATCATCATATCTTACCTTTACTGTTGAAGGCAATTGATAGTTATCATATCCTTGGATGAATTCTTCATCTTCCATATCTAGTATTTCTTCAATATTTTTAGTATTTTCGGAAAAAACAGCTTTAAGTCTAAGGTTATAGTTCTTCTCAGGATCACCTCCCGAAATCATTTCTGGAAGCTCAATCTGAATGACCGGAGAATTTAAATTCACATTAGGATTTTTAGTACCTGTCCCTGCAACACCAGGAGTTATAAATTCCCATCTATCAAAGGCATATCCAGCTTCGGGTATTGCTCGAAACTTTATTATATCCTTTGTATCTGAAAGAGGGAAACCGTCCTTTGAGTTGAAGTCTTTCCTTTCCTTTCCGTTCATATCAAATACTAAAATATCTATATTTCCTTCCTCATATGATGTTTGAGTTGTATCTATAATAGTATATGTCTTATATAGTGCTTCAATTTGTAATCTATAATTTTTTGCCAATTCAAAGGCATAATCTCCTATCTTAAATTCTATTTCCCTATTTGTGATCTCTTCTCCTAAAAGTATATTTAATTTATTATCTATATCAATATCTTCCGTTCTCCATATTTTCCATCTAGTAAAAAAACTCTTGTTACCATCTTCTGCTTTTATACTAACTCTATCCTCTTTTTTAAGTTCCTTATATCCTATTAGTTCATTCTCTTGCAGAATACCAGCTTTTACTTCTGGGTCATAAATATTATATGTTGTATCAGAGGCTTTTACTGTAAGTTCAATCAGTTCTTCAATTTCTGCCTCTACCTTGATAGCTTCCCAAGTTAAGGTAAATTCATCTCCATTCTCTGTTATAAAAGTAAATAAAGGGGGTTTATCCTTATCAAATCTGGATCTATTAAGTTCCGTACCGTCCTTATATATGACCTTAGCACCAAAATCATTAAACCATATACCTTCTCTCCATTTATCCGCTTCTGCTCCAAAACCTTTAATACTTATGAGTTTGGGATCAGAGATAGTTTCATTCTCTGCCTGATTATCCACCTTTATTTCCTTTATACCTGTGGTTTCTATAACAAGCTTATCATTCATCAATCTTCCCATACCGTTAATTGGATCAGTAAATCCTAGAAATGCATTATAAGTCGGATTTTTCCAAGAAGAAGAATCCTTTCCTATATATAGAAGCATTTTATTATCCACAAGCTCATACTTATGAAAAAAAACTGTGTTTATGTCTGGAGATTTTGGACTAATAGGAATTTTTATATTGGTTATATAATCACTAGGATCTAAGGTTTTATTATTATCCTTCCACTTTGCATATAGAGTTGTATCCTCTGAAATAACTGTATCAAAGTCGAATACATTTTCTAAGGTCTCATCTATATACCAATCTATAAATTTATATCCTTCTTTAGTAGGGTCTGCTGGTTTTACAACTTTTTCTCCTTCATCTATTAGCTGCTCCTCTATAGTGCTTCCTCCATTTGTGTTAAAGGATACCCTGTAGCTTTGTTTTTCAGAAACTTTAAAATGAGCTATTACAGGAAGGTAATTCTGAGGGAAAGAGGGGCCTTGTTTAGGTATTGCAGGAAGAATTATTTCTATTTCAGCATCAGTTTCTTTCACATCTTGATTTGATGCCGCCCCTAATCCTATTATGGGCATTGCCCTTATAAACTCCCACTTTTCAAATTCATATCCCGATTTTGCATCAGCTTTAAATTTTACTATATCATTATTTTGTCCTAAAGGGTATCCATTCTTCGAGTAAAGATTAGCTCCCTTTCCTGTCACTTCAATATCAACAGTCCCTTTTCCAAAGTCCGTTCTGCTTGGATCTATTTCAATAAAATGGTTATAACTGGCTTCTATGGTTTTTATCTCTCTTGTTTTAAACTCTTCTGTTACCACAAATGTCAATTCTGGAGTCTCATGTGAGCCTCCGAATAGCTCAATAAAATCTAAATTATTCACACCAGTAGGTCTTTTCCATTCCTTAAAAAAGCTTTTATTTCCGTCTACTGCCCTTATTGTTATTGTTGTCCCCAGTTCTACTTTTACGGTATTTTTTAATACTTCCTCTCCATCTTTTTCTACTACTATTCCCGCATTTATCAATTCATCTATCTTTTTATCATTTACAACTGCCCTTATGGTCAATGTTATTGTTTCTGGTTCCGTTTCTGCAAATGCTGTGTTTATATTTATTATGTTTATAAGCACTAAAACAAATATCATTACTCCTCTGATAAAATTCTTCATAGTCTCCTCCTTTATTCAACTAATTGATAATAAGGTATATTTAAATCCTCTTCCATATATCGCCAAAGCAAAGTTGCAGGCTTTGGTTCTGCCCGTCTTACTATCAGAGTATAGTGTTTATATGTGTCTCCCTTTTTAAGGGTAAATATATTATTTCGCCTTAAATCTATAGGCTGTCTTAAATCAGGATATACACTTGTACCCTCACTTGCCGTGATTATGGGAAATACCTTGTAATTTTCCATTTCAAATGGAACATCTAGAAAAATCCTTCCGTTTCCGTTATCTATAGTCGCCTTTATGCCATTTACAGTAAAGTAGGTTATTTCTATATCATCATTTTCTTCATCGTCTCCTGTACCAGGAGATGTACTTCCGCCAATAAATTCAACTGTATACAAGTTTACATTATTATCATTATCAGTTAGAACATAATCTTTTAGAAAATCATCTTTATAATCCTTGTATCCTTGAGAATTTATGAATTCATACTTTAAAGAATTATTTTCACTTCCTGGCATAGGATCAATACTCTTTCCACTCCATTCTATTTCCGGTTCCTGATCGCTTAAACTTTCTATAAATTTCGTCTTGGTCATTCCTTTTGGTATTTTTAATTTAATAGATTTTCCGACTACTTCCGCCACATGATTTCCAATAGAGAATTTTTCAATTTCGCTATTTCCTCCAATTTCAATTTCTGTGTTTAATGTTACAGTATATGTTACTCCATCTTGAAAATTTGGATAGGGATTTATTGAATATTCTTCTTCATCTTCAAAAGACTCTACTACCTTATAACCTGGATTTACTGTTGTATTAACTTCATCTGGTTCAAATTCAAATTCATTTGGTCTTAGATAATCTCTAGATGCTTCCTTCGGAAAATTTATCACTATTTTATTGAAAATAGTATCTATTTCCCCTTCTACTCCACGAAGCACAAATTTTGTAAATTCATATGAGTCTTCCTTTTCAATTGAGACCTTTACTGTAAATTCAGCTATGGAACTATCCTCTGCCCTTATCATATATATTACATCTTTAGTGAAGTCTTGTGGTTCACTAGGATTAGGATTTTTGCTTTTAACTTCTATGCTTTTACCTTTAAAGTCTATATCTAATACTAGATTTTTCAACTTGGATTCTTCAGTATCGCTAGGAAGAATTATGGATATTTCTCTATTATGGTTATCTATATTGACTTTGGCAGTGGGAAATTCCTTTATACCAATGGAGGTTATTTCTTTTTCTCCGCTTAATATATCTTCTTTTTTCTCAACTATAATACTATAGTTCTTTCTTGTACTCCCGTCTTCAGCAGTTACAATATAGGAAATCTCTTTTGTAAAATCTTGAAGCACCCCTATTGCTGGATTAATGACTGCATTTTTAGAAATCTTTATAATAGGTTTTACCTTTAACTGTTCATCTGTAGTATTCATGGGAATCTCAATAGTTATTGTGCTATTTTCATGGTCAATCATTCCTTCCTTACCTAATAACTCAAAATAGGTGATTTCAGCTTTATCGCTGAAATTGGAGCTAAAATCAAATGGAACTGCATCATGGTATAAGGAATAGGCTTTTCCCCCATTTTCTACAAAATTGATATACCATTGAAGAGCATACATTCCTTGATAAGTTCCCATGAAATTATAACTATTATTAGTATGTCCGAATCCGTCCCTTGCAGGAGTAGCAAATTTATTAATCCAATTGACTATCATATTATCCTCTGGTCCTCTGGAAAATCTATAATTTGAAAAAGGATCGATACCCATGGAACATAGGGCTATGATAGCCTGAGATGTGGATTCGCTGTTTACATCTCCCCATGAAATCCCTAAGAAATCATCATTTAATGGCTCTACTCCTTTAACTGATTTTCCTCCTCGCTTATCCCCTAAGAATGACTCTACCCCTTCTTCTAATTTATCCATTACTTTATCACCATAGACGGGATGATTCTGGTATGGGTATAATCCCTGCATCAGCATGGCTACCATATCAATTCCATAGGGATCGGAACCATATTCATGATTTAGCAAAAATTCAATATAATCATCTCTGGTAATATCAGCATTGGCAGGTATGGAATAATTCCCCATATCTAAAGCTATAAGGGAATAAATTCCTCCATTTATACCGCCGATACCCCCGTTATACATCATCTCCATTATATTGACAACTTCTTTCCCGAAAGGTCTACCTAAATCCGTCTTAAAGGGTTTACCATAAATTTTGAATGGTTCTAGATTAGTAGCATCTACTCCCATAGCAGTTAAAGTCATAGCAAATCTGGCAAAATCTGTAATTTTACTGCTGGATAATTCTCCTACTTCATCATACATGTCGAATCGTTGAGGCAAATCTTCAGTCGTTCTCCTTATCCCATCAGAGGTGCCATTTTTTTCTCCTTCGTATAATCCTATGTTCATCCATTCCCAATCTTCATGAGTTGCTTCATTTTTATATTTATTGTATATATTGTCTCTTAATTGTTTAAGTTTGTTCATATATTCTTCATCAGGGCCAACGGCTTCTTCCTGACTATGGATTACGGATACTTTATATACTCTTTGTTCCCCATTTTGGGAAGTCACTGTATAATCAATTTCTCCCTTTGAAAAATCCACTTCCTCCGAACTAGCAGGTTTTACTTTTGCATTTGGAGAAATCCCTATAAAGGGTTTTATATTACTTAAATTTTCTGTGTTTGGAACTTCCACTTTAATATTATTTTCTTCTATTTTCCCGTCTATGGTTCCTACCTTAAAAGATAATATCTTATTTTCAGAAGAAGCAATACCATGTGATACTATTACCTCATATTCTTTAGTTTCCCCCGATTCAGATGTTACTGTATATATGACAGGATTTGTAAAATCCTGTGTTTTTTTAGACTTTGGAACTACACTGGCTCTATAATCTATCCCAATATCTGGTGTTAAAGCAGTAATATCGGTTCCATAGGGTGCTGTAATATTAATCCTTCCATTATCATGGTCGATATTTACATTATAGTCATCTATACCAAAATAAAGAATTTCATTATTATGAGACCTTTCTAAAGTTACATTTAAGGTATATGTTTTTTCTAAATCGTCCCTTACGATTTTTATACTATTTATCTTTTCTATATTTACATTTTTATTTTTTTCAATTTTAATTTTATTATTATTTTCATCTATATAATAGGCTTCATCACCTGTATGATAGATATCCAGATATAGTTCCTGTGAATCAATATAAAATGGTATATCTAAGTCTATGCTATCTTCTCCTATTATCCCACCTATTTTTTCCCCATATTCGCTGGTATAATTTAAAGAGTTAATCAGCAGTCTAGGTTCTTCTTCTAATACTTTGACTGTCCACTCCTTTTCCATATGACTATAATCCTTTAAACCATAGTATTCTATATATTTGTCATGGGACGCATCTATAGGTCTTATAGAATAAATTGCAGAACTCCCTATTTCAAAATCTCCAGATTTATATCTTCCAATTACCCAATCAGGTGTGATAATCTCCACCTGAGATTTATCCGGCTCTATTCCCTCCGGAACATATAAATTCACTAAAGAACTTTCTTTATCAATTACACCTGAATACTCACCGATTTTAAAATCAAGTATCTCAGGTTCATTTATCCTATGGGATTCTATATACTTTACTACATCATAAAGCAGTGGAATAGATGCTTCTATTTTCTCTCTGGAAAGAAACTGGCTGAATTCTGTGGAATTCGTAGTTGTTAAGAGTATCTGTTTCCATTCTCGAATTGCATTTATAGCATAATTTTTATGCATAGGGTGATAATCCCCAGTTTTTTTAGGTTCCCCCTGTCTGGCAATTTTATCTGCCAAGGACTGAATTACATCTAAAGCCTCTTTAAAATCCTCCTTTAAATCCTCTACATCTTTAGGGTCTACTCTTTGACTTTTGTCATAATTCTCCATAAGCCATACAGGCATAAAGTCTTCCCTAGTATCATTATCATAGGTAAATCTATAAAGATACTTTAAAGGTAGTTCATAGTTACGCTTTTGTCCATCAATAACTAGTTCTCCCAATGGCGGTTGATTCCAGTTTCCATTTTTTGAATTGCTATACGCAGATGTTTTCGCCTTTGTTATGGTGGCTTCCTTAACCTTTATGGGGATAAAAGTAGAGTTTATACTAATCGCTCCAGTAGTGTTTAATATATTATCTGGAACAATCATTCCCGGGCTAAAATGCTCTTTAGTTTCTATTGATTGAAAAGCATAGACTACCCAATCTCTACCACTAATTGAAGCAAAGGAAATATTCCCTGATGTAAATAAAATTAGAATTGCTAAAAAAAAGCTTAATATTTTTTTTAGTTTTAAATATTTTTTCATATAAATCTTCCTATTCTTTTATTTTATGTAAAAAGTAAGGGGCACAAGCCCCTTACCCTTATTCATCTTCTACCACTCAGGTCCTCCTAAGTCTATACCCCAGTCAAAGGTATATCCCCATGTTAAGGTACTATCACTAGCTGTTATAATATATTGAGATGCTCCTATATTAGCAACCTCACCATTTATAAGATATATCCAGCCTGTTCTGTCCTTCTCCCAATCCCATGATGGGAAATCTGGCTCCCCTTCTGTTTTTTGGAATAATAGATCTGGCAAAGTCGGGTCAGCGCCTCTGCCAATTTCACTTACATAGCCGCTGTTTATACCGATTACATTAAGATTGGTTCCATCTACTGCCTTTTGGAATACATCCATTGCTGACTCTCCTACTTCCGCTGTTACCGGTATGAATAATGAACCACTTTCCAGTCCAGTTACTGCATTCTGTACTCTAGCTGCTGCTGCAGGATAAGCTGCTGCTGTAGGAGCTACATAACCTCCGGTATTAGGACTTGTATAAGTTCCATCTAACCAATCATTTGCATTTTCCAAATCAATGGTTACAAATATCAAAACACTTGTTCCTTGGATATTAGCATTCATTTGATAAGTTCTGTAAACTGTACTGCCTGATTTTAGAACAAAATCTACATACCCCTCACTAAAATCCACACTCATATTTGGAGTATAAGGAGTTCCATCTACTTCTAGAGTATATGACCCTGCGATTGTGGCAACTATCTCCACGTCGCTTAAATCCACACTTGAGGAATTAGGAAACTCAATATATCCTGTATATCTGGTGACTCCCCCTACATCTACAAATTTCATCTCTGCTGTATACTCATTTGAACCCTCTATTGCTTTTACTACTAATATCCCGTCATCTGTCAATGTCGCCGCAAATGATGATACACTCATTCCCAATACTAGTACTAATGCTAGTAATAAACTAAATATTTTTTTGTTGTTAAACTTCTTAAACATACTCTTATCCCCTTTCTTCTTATAAATCTCTTTCTCTCATCTTATGGGCTTATCCCTTAAGATTACTGTTTCCTGTCTTTACTATGGATGTAATTCCCTGTTTCTCTCTAGTCCTCTATATACCTCCAATCTTTTGATTTATTTATAATAAACTACACTTTAACCAAACTGCTAATTATTCAGCCCTTATGGCCACTTGGGGACTGACTCTCATAGCATTTATTGCTGGTCCCAGTGCAGATATTACCGCTACAAATACTGCAAATATTACTGCTCCTCCTGCTAGCCAAATTGGTATAATGGAGCGAACTTCCATCTCCTTCAATAGTATAGGTAATATTCCTTGCAATATAAGACTAACAAAAAGTCCTATGGTTCCTCCTATAACTCCTATTATTGCAGATTCTACTAAGAACATCTTTACTATATCTCCTAAATCAGTTCCTAGAACCTTGAGTATTCCTATTTCCTTAGTTCTCTCATTGATTGCCATCATCATAGTATTGGCTGTTCCAATACCAGCCACTAAAAGTGCTACTGCCCCAATGGCTGCCAGCATCCCCTGAATTTGTTTTGATTGCTTTTTTACCGATTCTAACATATCGTTTAAGGAATAAGTCTCAAATCCAGCCTTTCTTATTACATCTGTAATACTTTGTACATTTTTTATATCATCAGCCTTTATCCATACTAAAGGGTAGGTTTTTATATTTTTCATATCATTAGCTGTATTGGAAGGAGGCAAAAAATCCTCATTGGCTTCTATTAATTCCTCTAATATTTTAAGCTGTATAAATCCTGAAGTAGAATATGTATAGTTTTGCATACTGGTGATTCCTGTTACCTCTATCCTATAGATATTCCCACTTGGTACTGCTCTGCCATCTTCTCCTTCTACATACTGTCCTGATAATGTATTATAATCAAAGGTAAGTCTAATATTTCCCTTCATGGGGTCTATTAGATGTTTGTTTTTCATATCCTTAATTTGCTCCCATGTTTGAGGATCTGCAAAGGAGTCTGCCACATCATCTGTTAATATAATCTGAGGTACAAGCTTTGTGCCCTTCAACGGCAGTTGTCCCTTCAATGGAGTTATCTGAAAGTCTCCTGCTGTGTCTAAATCAATTCCATATAGTCTAATGGGAGCTATATACTTTCCGCCTTTTAAATATGGTACTACTTGTACAACAGGAGTTACAGCCTCTACTCCCTTTAACTTTTTAAATGCTGATACTGCTTTATCATTTAGTAAAGCTACTTTTCCCTTGGTTTCCCTTGGAGGGGTTACATCTATTTTCGTCAGACTTCCCATTTCAGAAATAGACTCCTGATATGTTTGGTTATAGCCAATTCCAATGGATATGAGTACCACTATACAGGCTACTCCTACTGCCATGGCTGCTGCTGTTAAAATAGTTCGTACTTTTCTTCGCCTTAGATTTATAAATCCCATACGAAAAAAATCTGAAAACTTCATTATTTCTTCCTCCACTTAAACCTATATAAATATCCTAAAGCAATGGCTCCTATTCCTCCTGTGCCTCCTATCCAAGGCAATGCTGATTTCTTCTTAGGCTGTTGAATTTCTCCTTGAATTATCTTATCTGTGTCAGAGGTTTCACTAAGTATTTCCACCTGAAAAGGTTTTCTCTCTTCAAATATCTCTCCATCTATGTCTTCATAGGTTATTACAAAATCACCTGTCAGGGTTCCCGTCTTTCCTCCGATAATTTGAAAATCTGCACTATGTTTACCTGCTGGTATCAAATCTCCCCCATAATATTTTTCAAACATAAGAATATCTTCACTTTCAATATCAATTTCTAAATTAAACGCCTTAGTCCTTCCTTTATTTACAATTGCCATGCTTACGGCTATAGGATCTCCTACGGCAGTATCCTCATCATAGATTAGAGGCTCTTCTACTGATACCTCCATTTTCTGTTTAATGGGAATTACTATTCCTTGGGTGGCAGTGCCCTTTACAACCTTTTCATTTTCATAATCCATAGTAACTGCAATTGTAGTTGTGGAATTTAAGGCTGTAGGCAATGCCTTAAGCTTAAAAGTACTACTTGTAGTTCCCCTTGGCTTCAATGAATTTATATACCTAGTATCACTTTCTCCTTTAGCAGGCATGATACTATTTTCTTCTAAAGTCAATACAATACCTGCATTCTTTATAGTTGAACTATGAGAGGTATTCTGGAAGTTTAAAACCAATTGAAACTCATCTTCTGCATACACTACCTCTGGTTCTATACTATATCCTGTAATTATCAGCTTAGGCACAGAATCTGGAAGTTCCTTTATCTCTGGTTTTCCCTTTGCTACATTGATATATGCTGAAAACAAGCTCTCCATATATACGTCATTTTCTTTATATGTTGCTCTGAAGTTAATTGGTTTTGCTCCTTCAGATATATTGGGAGAAATTTTGAAATCATATTCTAAGAAAGTTATATCCCCATGCTTCATATGTGGCAGACTCTTCCCATAGTTTACTGCTTCCACTACAAAGGGCCATTCATCCAACGATGTAGATATAACTGGAGTTATGCTGATATTTGATAGATTTCCTCCATTATTTACAATGGGAAGTCTAAGATTTACTCTTTCTCCTGCATTTCCTGCAGGGGCAGGTATTATGGCTCCATCTTCATCAACTGACGCTATTGCCAATGCTCCTAACTCATTAATCTTTTGTGACTGGCTTCCATCTTCTAGTACATTTACATAAGTCACAAGCTGAAATTCTATATCTTCTTTTATATCGGTTCCATTTATATCATCTAATCTCCACACTGTTGCATTTATTGAAAACGTAACAGGATAAAGTCCTTTGTTGGCTGTTTCAGATATTTTGAAGCTATAAAAAACATCTGCCATGCTTCCATAGGTCATATCTTCCATCTTTTTTACATAGCTTGTCTGGTTTATTTCAAAAGGCCACTTCTTCATATCCTCCTGCTTTACAGGTATAATTGGTTCTATGGTAATATTTCTAAGTACATACTTTCTTGTGGGTAAGTATTCCCTGTTTACAGCTAGAGGGAGTTCTATGATAATGTTCTCTCCTGGTTTTCCAAAGGCAGCAGATGCACCTGTGTCTGCTATTACTATTGCTTTTTTATCTGATCCTTCTACCTTATCTTGGTTTCTAGCAGGTGATGGTGCAGGTGTTGTAGTTGTATCTGCCCAAACTGAGTTAGCCATAGCTACAGTTATAAAAACTGCTAGTATAAAACAAAGAATGGATATTTTTCTCTTCTTCATGTTAAAATTGTCCCCCTAAATATTTGTTCAATATCTACGATTTTGCCATCTAGTAGATTAATAGTTCTTTCAGTATAATTTTTAGCTACTTCATCATGGGAGACCAGTAAGAAAGTTGTCCCCTTTTCTTTAAAAAGATTAATTAATAATTCCATGACTTCTATGCTTGTTCTAGTATCTAAGTTACCTGTTGGTTCATCTGCCAGTACAATAGCTGGGTCTGTTATCAGTGCTCTAGCAATTCCTACCCTTTGTTGCTGTCCCCCTGACATCTCATTAGGTCTATGATTCTCATGGGTTTCTATCCCTACTTGTTTCATTATCTCCCTGGCTTTTTCAATTCTTTCCTTTGGTTCAATTCCCTTTAATGCCAGAGGAAGAGCTACATTCTCCAAGGCAGTATATTGAGGTAATAGGTTATATGACTGAAATATAAATCCTATATTTTTACGTCTAAATTTTATTCTCTGACTTTCTCCCATCTTTTCAATATGCTCTCCCTCAATTATAATTTCCCCATCTGTTGATTTTTCTAATCCTGCTAAAATATTTAATAAGGTGGATTTTCCTGAGCCTGAACGCCCAGTAATACTAATGATTTCTTTTTTTTCAATAGATAAATTGATTCCATCAAGAGCTTTTACTATATTTTCTCCTATTTTAAATTCTTTTTTAATATTCCTTAGTTCAATAAAAGACATTATATTCTCCTCTTATTTAATTCCCTAGCCATTCTTGACCTAGATCCTTTCCTAAGTCACAGGTATAATTCCACTCTATTACATCTCCTGACTGCAATACATATACTCCAGCTCCATAGTTAGGATACCAGCCATTTACGCAATACATCCATCCGCTCCATTGTCCTCCATCAAACTCATAAAGATTATTTATCCCTTCTATGTATGCTGATTCTTTATTTCCTCTATATGCCATCTGTATTTTATATTTATCCCTTGCGACTTCCAATACATTTAATACCGTATCTCCATCTTTTATTTTAAATGTGGTTGTAGATAAGATCACTCCGCTTTCTGGTACTATTCCTTTAAATTTAGGGTCTTTATGCATATCTTTATTTACTGCTGTGTCACAACGTATAGTAAGGGTTACTGTATTTTCCTTTGGTTTCTGTTTCTCTGGCTCTTTTTCTTTTTCCGTTTCCCCTTTATTTTCATTTCTACTATTGTCTTTCTCTTTTTTCTTTTCTTCTTTTTCCTTCTCTTTTTCTTCTTCCTTTTTACTTTCCTTCTCCCTTAACTTTTGTTCAAAAAAGTTATCTTTTTTCTTGTCCTCTGCTGGCTTTATTTCTACATTATCTTTTCCTTCTTCTTTATCTTTTAATACAAACCTTAATTCTTCGTCTTTAGATTTCTCCGAATTTTTTAATCTTAATTTCTCCCAAAATGATAGTTCCTTTTTATCCTGCTGAACTACATCTTCTTCCTCTATTGCAATTTCAATTTCATCCTCATTTTTTGATGATAACTTTTCTCTCATCTGTGCCAGTAGGGAAGTCGCTTTTAAACTTTCTTCATCTTTTTTGTTCTCTATAAAATAGTCTATTTCTAAATCCTCATTACTGCTTACTCCCTCAGCCTTATCTGAAAAACATCCTGTTAAAGGAATGATTAATGTAATTAAGATGAAAAAAAGAATTAATTTTTTTATGATATTTTTCTTCATTTTACCCCTCCATAATTTAACTAATGTAAAAGGTATAAATCTTTTCAATACAAATTCCCCTCTTAATTTCTACAAAAACAAAAAAACACTACCTTATTACAAGTAGTGCCTCCAGTTTTCTGGTCAGCATATTCTATAGTTTTATCGACTTCTTTAATTCTTCCACTCTTACGGGTTCACTATTCTGAATTATAATTTTGATTTCTCCAAATTCCGTATTTCTTATTAATTCTATAAGATTTTTTTCCTTATCTGTAAGCCTTAAACTAACATTTTTATCATTCACCTTTGCATAGCACCTCCCCTAAATAAAAAAAATGTCTTAACTTCCAGGAGTTAAGACATTTTAATCATATATCAATACACATAGTCACTACATCTAACCTCAATCCCGGAAGGCTAATGAAAATATAGCTTAGGCAGTTCTCCTGACTTATGGGTCGTAGCTTTTCTTTACCTTCCCAGAATTTTTCCAGTGGTGTGTCAAAAAATTGCTCTCCATTTACAGTGGCCGGACCGTTCATGATTTACACATGATTATCTTTTAATCTCTATTATATAAAGAACCTAAGTATTTTTATATTTAATTTTATAATTATTTCCATTATATACCATATCTTGAATTTTAACAATAGATTTAGAATATTAACTATGGAACTTCTATATTTAACTAATTATAAAATGAATAACATATAAAAAGTTTAATTAATACTAGAGAATATGAAAAGATTTTCTTATTTATTCTTAAATTTCTATAAAATAAAAAAAGATTTCATTAAATACAATGAAATCTTCTTATGTTTAAATATTATTTTTTTAGATTATAAAAAGTTTTAATTCCTTTGTATACCGCTTCTTCTCCTAGCATATCTTCTATTCTAAGTAATTGATTATATTTTGCTACTCTATCAGTTCTTGATGGAGCACCAGTTTTTATTTGTCCTGCATTCATTGCAACAGCCAAATCTGCAATAGTAGTATCTTCAGTTTCTCCTGATCTATGAGAAATTACAGCAGTATAACCATGAGTCTTAGCCATTTCTATAGTATCTAAGGTTTCAGTTAAAGTACCAATTTGATTTAATTTAACCAATACTGAATTTGAAATTCCCAATTCTATTCCTTTAGATAATCTTTCAGTATTTGTAACAAATAAATCATCTCCTACTAACTGAATCTTATTTCCTAGTCTTTCAGTTAATAGTTTCCAGCCATCCCAATCATCTTCTGCTAATCCATCTTCAATAGATATAATAGGATATTTATTTACTAATTCTTCATAGTAATCAATCATTTCATTTACTGTGAGAACTCTTCCTTCTCCTGCTAAATTGTATACTTTTTTATCTGTATCATACATTTCTGTAGCAGCCACATCTAATGCAAGCATTATTTCTTCTCCTGGTTTATATCCAGCTTTTTCTATTGCTTCTACTATGGTTTTTAAAGCTTCTTCATTACTAGATAAGTTTGGTGCAAATCCTCCCTCATCTCCTACAGCAGTATTTAATCCTTTAGATTTTAAAACTGATTTTAAGTTATGGAATATTTCAGCTCCCATTCTAAGAGCTTCTTTAAAACTCTTTGCTCCCACGGGCATTACCATAAATTCTTGAATATCCACATTATTATCAGCATGTTCTCCACCATTTAAAATATTCATCATAGGAACTGGTAAAGTTTTAGCATTTACTCCACCAACATATTGATATAATGGCATACCTAATTCATCTGCTGCTGCCCTTGCTACTGCTAAGGATACCCCTAGAATTGCATTAGCCCCTAGTTTCCCTTTATTATGTGTATTATCTAAGCGAATCATCAATTTATCTATTGCCGTTTGTTCAAACACATCTAAACCTATTATTTCTTCTGCTATTATATTATTAACATTTTCTACTGCTTTAATAACACCTTTGCCTAGAAATCTTTCTTTATCTCCATCTCTTAATTCTACAGCTTCAAAAGCTCCTGTAGATGCTCCAGATGGAACCAATGCTCTACCGAAAGACCCAGTTTCTGTTAATACTTCTACTTCTACTGTAGGGTTTCCTCTAGAATCCAATACTTCTCTTGCATATACATCTGTTATTATACTCAAAACAATTCCTCCTTTTTATTTAGCAAATAGTTAATGATTTCCCTGTCATTTCTTTTGGTTTTTCTAAATCCATAAGTTCTAGTATTGTTGGTGCTAAATCCGCTAATATTCCTTCTTGTAACTTTACATCTCCTGCTCCCACTAGAATCAATGGCACCTTATTATTTGTATGAGATGTTATAGGGCTACCATCAGCTTCGTTTATCAACATCTCTGCATTTCCATGGTCTGCTGTAATTAGTGCTTTACCACCTTTTTTAATTAGAAGTTCTATTATTTCACCTAAACAAGTATCTACAGTTTCTATAGCTTTTACTGTAGCTGATACTATTCCTGTATGACCTACCATATCTGGATTTGCAAAGTTTAATATAATTAAATCGTATTTATCCATACTGAGCCTATTTAGTACCTCATCCTTTACCTCCATAGCACTCATTTCTGGCTGAAGATCATAAGTTGCCACTTTTGGTGATGGAATAAGTGCTCTGTCTTCATTTTCATAAGGTTCTTCTATTCCACCATTGAAGAAAAATGTCACATGAGCATATTTTTCAGTTTCAGCAATTCTCAATTGTGTTAATCCTTTATTACTTATATATTCTCCCAATGTATTTATAGGAGATTCATCAGTATATACTACATGAACATTTTCTATAGTCCTATCATATTCCGTCATAGTTACATAGAAAGTATCCACTATTTTCTCCCTTTCAAAACCATCAAAATCTTTATCTACAAAGGCTCTTGTAATTTGTCTAGCTCTATCTGGTCTAAAATTAAAGAATATAATAGAGTCGCCACTATCTATAGTTCCTACAGGCTTACCTTCTTCTTTAATAACAGTAGGTATGATAAACTCATCTGTTACTCCTTCGTTATAAGAGTTTTCTATTGCTATTAAAGGATTCTCACTTTCTTTGCCTTTACCTAAAGTAAAAGCATCATAAGCTAATTTAATTCTATCCCATCTTTTATCTCTATCCATAGCATAATACCTGCCAGATATTGTAGCAATATGCCCTACACCTATTTCATCAATCTTTTCTATTAATTCCTTTATATCTTCTTTACCTGATGTTGGTGGTACGTCTCTTCCATCTAATATTCCATGTATGTAAACATTGTAGAAATCATGATTCTTCATTAATTCCAACAATCCATATAAATGACTATTATGGCTATGAACTCCACCTGATGATACTAAACCCATTAGATGAATTTTAGAATTATTCTTTTTAGCATTTTCTATGGCTTCTAAAAACTCATTTTTATTAAAAAAATCTCCGTCTTCTATAGATTTAGTTATCTTAGTTAAATCCTGATATATTATACGACCTGAGCCTATATTTAAATGTCCGACTTCTGAATTTCCCATTTGACCCTCTGGAAGACCTACCGCGAAACCAGAGGCATCCAAAGTAGTATTAGGATATTGTTCAAATAATTTATCTATATTAGGAGTTTTAGACAGTTTTACTGCATTTCCTTCGTATGTCTTTCCCACACCAAAACCATCTAGTATTATTAACATAACTGGCGATTTATTCATATTATCCTCCAATTAAAAATTTATTAAATCTACAAAATCCTTAGCCACTAAACTAGCTCCACCAACTAAGGCACCATCTATTTCTTCTTTATCCATTAATTCCTTTATATTGCTAGGCTTTACACTTCCACCGTATTGTATTCTAATATGATCTTTCTTTTCTCCATATTTTTGTCCAATAGTTTCCCTTATGAATCCTAGCATATTATTTGCATCACTTGCAGATGCTGTTTTTCCTGTACCTATTGCCCATATTGGCTCATAGGCAATTACTATATTGTCTAAATCCTTTTCTTCTATACCTTCAAAAGCTTTGTTTATTTGCTTTTTTACTATATCATTCTCTATACCAGATTCTCTTTCATCTAATGTCTCTCCTACACAAACTATTGGTTTAAGACCATGATTTAGAGAAGATTTTATTTTTTTGTTTACAGTTTCATCTGTTTCATTGAAATATTGACGTCTTTCAGAGTGACCTATTATTACATAATCAACTCCCATCTCATTTAACATTTTAGGAGAAATCTCACCTGTAAAAGCTCCATTTTCTTCCCAATGTATATTTTGTGCACCCAGTTTGATTTCTGTGTTCTCCAATGATTTTTTAACATCAGAAAGACATGTGAAAGGTACACAAACTATAGCTTCCACATCTTTATTTAATTCATAGGACTTGATTTCTTCTATTAACTCCAAGGCTTCTTTAATTGTATTGTTCATTTTCCAATTTCCTGCGATTATAGGAGTTCGCATTATATCTCCTCCATTTCTTTAGTTAACAACTAATAACTATTCACTGTTTTTCACTTATTGCATCAATTCCAGGTAAAATCTTTCCTTCAAGTAACTCTAGTGATGCTCCTCCACCTGTTGAAATATGAGTCATTTTTTCAGCGAAGCCTGATTTTTCAACTGCTGATGCAGAATCTCCTCCACCTACTATGGTTATACCTTCTGTTTCTGACATAGCTTTTGCTACGGCATCTGTACCTTTTTTGAAATTATCCATTTCAAATACTCCCATTGGTCCATTCCAGATTACAGTTTTTGCTTCTTTAATTGCAGCTGAAAATAATTTTATGGATTCTTCACCTATATCTAATCCCATCATATCTTCTGGAATCTCTTCTATTTTAACTGTTTTAAATTCAGTATCATTTTTAAATTCCTTTGCAGCTACTACATCTACTGGCAACATTAACTTTACATTATTATCTTCTGCTTTTTTTAATAAATTCTTTGCTAAATCAATTTTATCTTCTTCAAGTAAGGATTTTCCTATTTCATATCCCTGTGCTTTTAGGAAGGTATAAGCCATGCCACCACCAACTATTATGGCATCTACTTTATTTATAAGATTCTCTATTACTCCTATTTTATCAGATACCTTTGCACCACCAAGTATTGCTACAAAAGGTCTATCTGGTGATTCTAAGGCTTTACCCATAATAGATATTTCTTTCTCTACTAAAAATCCCACAGCAGATGGTAAATATGTAGACACCCCTACATTAGATGCATGACCTCTATGGGAAGTACCGAAAGCATCATTTATATATATCTCTCCCAAGGATGCTAAATCTTTAGCAAAATTTTCTTCATTTTTTTCTTCTTCTTTTCTGAATCTAGTATTTTGAAGTAATAAAACATCTCCGTCTTCCATAGCCTCTACTTGTTTTTTTACAGCATTAGACACTACGTTATCATCATCTGCAAATATTACTTCTTTATTTAATAATTCTTTAAGTCTATTGGCAACTGCTTCT
Source organism: Tissierella pigra (assembly GCF_018917845.1). Classification (NCBI taxonomy): domain Bacteria; kingdom Bacillati; phylum Bacillota; class Tissierellia; order Tissierellales; family Tissierellaceae; genus Tissierella; species Tissierella pigra. Next base: position 1,156,199 of record NZ_JAHLPJ010000001.1, on the reverse strand, counting down.
AATGTATATTTTTTATTCGCTTCACCTTTTGGTCTACCTAGATGTGACATTAATATTACCTTAGCCCCTTGTTCTATTAAATAATTTATAGTAGGTAATGATGATGTAATTCTTATATCATCTGTAATATTTCCATTTTCGTCCATTGGAACATTAAAATCACATCTAACTAATACTCTTTTTCCTGCAAAATTAAAATCCTTTAACGATTTTTTATTTAACATATTAACACCTCTTCACCAATATTTATGAAACAACTAACAATCTGATACTCAGTATCAAATTGTTAGTTGTTTTAATTCACAATTTAAAATTCAACATTCATAATTGGCGTAAGCCTATTTAGTTGCTACTAATTTTGCAAGGTCTACTACTCTTTCTGAATATCCCCACTCATTATCATACCAAGAAACTACTTTAACCATATTATCTATAGCCATAGTTGATAATCCATCTACAATTGATGAACGAGGATCAGCTATATAGTCTGATGATACTAATGGTTCATCAGAGTAACCTAGTATTCCTTTCAATTCTCCTTCACTGGCTTCTTTTAATGCTTGATTTATTTCTTCTGCTGTAGCTTTATTTTCCACTTCAAACACTACATCTACCATAGAAACTGTAGGAACTGGTACTCTTACTGAGAAACCATTAAGTTTTCCTTTTAATTCTGGAAGTACTAAAGCTACTGCCTTAGCAGCTCCTGTTGTTGTTGGAACAATATTTTGTGCCGCTGTTCTTGCACGTCTAAGATCTTTATGTCTTTTATCTAGAATTTGTTGATCATTTGTATAAGCATGGATTGTAGTCATTAGACCTTTTTTAATGCCAAATTTCTCAAGTATAACTTTAGCCACTGGTGCTAAACAGTTTGTTGTACATGAAGCATTTGAAATAATATGATGATTAGCTGGATCATATTTGTCTTCATTTACTCCAAGTACTATGGTAATGTCTTCATCCTTAGCTGGGGCAGTTATGATAACCTTTTTTGCACCTGCTTTTATATGTTTAGATAGACCATCTCTATCTCTAAATGCTCCTGTAGAGTCTATTACTAATTCAACACCAAGGTCTTTCCAAGGTATTTCTAATGGATCTCTATGAGCCACTACTTTAACCTTTTTTCCATTAATAATAAATCCATCTTCAACTACTTCTAGTGTACCATTGAATTTACCATACATAGTATCATACTTAAATAGATGTGCTAAATCATTTAAACTTCCTGAAGCATTTATTGCTACTATTTCAAATTCATCTACACCATTTTCTGCATAAGCTCTTAATACGTCTCTACCTATTCTACCAAATCCACTTAATCCAACTTTCATTGACATAACTCTTCCTCCTATTTATTATATTTTTTTATTTATATATTTTGGCTACTATGTAGCATTACTTACTATATCCAATATCTTTTTTGCAGCAGATTCATCTGTTATCAAAGTCATATTTTGATTTAATGTAGATACTGCAATTATTGATTCAGCTTTTTCTTCTCCACCTGCTACTCCAATAAGGTTATTTAAAGCCTTAAATTTTCCAAGGGATAATCCTATGGTTTTAAATTCCCAAACTTCATTTCCTTTAATATCAAAATAATGTCCAAGAGCTTCAGCTACTGCACCAGCTTTAATTAATGCGTCTATTTTTTCTTCAGATAAATTTCTTCTCTTTGCCATAGTATCTGCCCTACCAATTCCAAATACAAGGGTATTCATATTATCAATTAGCTCCATAGACTCTTTAACTTCTTCATTTTTTAACATAAGTTCTAAAGCTTTTTCTTCCAGCCCATCTGGTACATATAATAACCTATAGGAACCTCCTAATTTCTGACCTAGTTTTGCTGCTATGGAATTTGATTGAGTCTCTACCTCACGTCCCAATCCTCCCCTAGCTGGTATTACTATTACATCTCTTATTTTGTTATCAGAAGTAACTTCATCAGCTACTGCTGCCATAGTACTTCCTCCAGTAATACCTATTACCTCTTTAGCCAACAAAGATTCTTTTAACAACCTATTTGTAATTTTACCCATATCCTTTAGAACCATGCTGTTTTCTGACAAATTACCTGGTGATATGATTATTTTTCTTATTTTTAAAACTTCTTTTAATCTTTCTTCCATTTTAGGAATACCTTTTAGATTGCCATATATTGAATGTAGATTTGATAACACATTTTTCCCCTCATGGGTTATATACATACCCATTAAATCAATGCTTAACAACCCTTGATTTTTAAGTATTCCTACTTCGTCTCTTACAGTTCGTTCTTTAAAACCTAATTCTGTAGACAAGGCTCTTCTTCCTATAGGTTGATTATAGGAAATAGCCCTTAAAATAAGATATCTTTTTTCAATTATATCGACTATTTCTGGAGTTATCTTTTTTAATAATTCTAGCATTTCCATATAATTCACCTCTTAATTGGAAGTATTATCCTACTTGGTCATTTTTAGTCCCAGTAGTGCATTTTTAGTCCCAGTATCTTTAAAGAAATGGTAGAATAAAAATTCTACCACTTCTAGTATATAATACATTTATATATTATGCAATATTAAATAATATATTCATTTAATATCTTTTCCTTATTGTTGAGGAAGGTATATTTAATTCGTCTCTATATTTTGCAACAGTTCTTCTTGAAATATTTATTCCTTTTTCCTTTAATAACTCAGCTATTTTTTGATCACTATAAGGTTTTTTGTTGTTTTCATTATCTATAATTTCCTTTAATGTAACCTTTATACTAGTAGATGATAGTTCTCCTTCTTCACTTAATATTCCAGATGAAAAAAAATATTTTAGCTCAAATAATCCTCTAGGAGTTTGCACATATTTTCCATTTGTAGCTCTAGATATGGTAGATTCGTGCATTTCTATGTCTTCTGCTACATCCTTTAATGTAAGAGACTTTAGGGATTTTTCTCCTTCTATAAAAAAATCCATTTGAAACTTTAATATAGACTCAATTACTTTTCTAATAGTTGATCTTCTTTGTTCTATACTTCTAATTACCCACATTGCTGAATTAAACTTTTCATTAAGAAAGTCTATCGTATCTTTATCTCCTTCTGATTTCATAAGTTCCTTATAATAATTATTGATATTAAGTTTAGGACCTGTAGAATCATTTATTATAACAACAAATTCTCCATCTACAAGTTTGATTTCAGCATCTGGAGTTATATATCTTGCATCCCCACTTTCTCCCCTAAATGTCCTACCTGGCTTAGGCTCTAAGTTTTTTATGTAATCACAGATGTCTTGCACTTCTACAAGTTCAAGACCTAACTCCTTTGAAATTTTCTGTACCCTATTATATCCTATGTCCTCTAAATAATCTTCAATTATTGTTTGAGTACAGGGATGAACATCTTTTCTATCTCTTAATTGAATTAATAAACATTCTTTCAAATCCCTAGCTCCTACTCCTACTGGATCAAAGGCTTGTATAATATCTAATAATATTTTTGCCTCTTCTATATTTGATTTCATAAATTTTGCAATATCTTCTATGGAAGTACTTAAATATCCGTTTTCATCAATATTATATATAATGTTTTCCCCTATTTTATATTCTTTATTTTCCAGGGAAATAAGGCTTAGTTGTGATAGTAAATGTTCCCTTAATGTAGGTCCATGGCTTATAAAGGATTCATAATTATATTCCTTTACATTTTTATCTACTTGGGCTCTATAACTAATATCATCATACTTTTCTAGGTACTCTTTCCAGTCAATATCATTATCATCTTTATACTTATCTAGGTTTTCAAATTCTTCATTGGCACCTGCTGATTCAAGCATAGGGTTCTCTTCTAATTCGTTGGTAATATATTCTTTTAATTCCAAGCTATTAAATTGTAATAATTCTATAGCTTGTCTTAATTCTGGAGTCATTATTAACTTTTGAGATTGTTCAAGGATTAAATCATAGCTAAGTCTCATAAAATTCAACCTTCCTAAATAAAATTGTATTTAATTATATTATATCAGAATATTAACAAAGTACAAAATAAAAAAAGACTTCCATAAAATCATTTAAAGAAGTCTTTTTTGAAATATATAATTTATTTAACCTTGATTTTTTTCATAAGGAAGTCCATTAGCTTTAGGTCCATTTCCTTCTCCAACTACAAATATCAATGCCAATAATGTAATTACATAAGGGGTCATGGCTAGTAAAGTTGATGGCACTTTAATTGCTGTACCTCCAAGATAAATTGCAATACCTTGAGCTGCACCAAATAATAAACAAGCCCACATAGCCCCTTGAGGTTTCCATTTACCAAATATCATAGCCGCTAAAGCTATAAATCCTTGACCAGATATTAATGTTGCTCTGTAGTTTGCTACTACTGCTATACTCATTGCAGCACCACCAAATCCTGCAAATACGCCTGATAAAATAACTGCTATATATTTGATTCTATATACATTTATACCTAATGTATCTGCTGCTCTTGGATGTTCTCCTACAGATCGGATTCTAAGACCTAGTTTTGTCTTATATAATACAAACCATACTATAAATACTAATATAAAAGCAATAAAAACCGTTATATATTGATTAAAAATTGCATTTCTAAAGAAGTTTATCATAGCATCTTTTATGGTTTCTACCTGTGTAACTTCTGGTAAAATATTTTTAAATGGCTGTGGCATTTTATTATCTAATGGAATAGGTTTAGTCATTGTTGCTCCTTCAAAAAACAATCTTGAAAGGAATAAAGCTAGTCCAGGTCCTATAAAGTTAATTGCTATACCAGATACTATTTGGTCAGCAGTAAAGGTAATAGACGCGATACCATGGAGTATAGCCATAATTCCTCCTGCAATACCTGCTGCTAAAAATGCCAACCAAGGGTTTCCTGAATAATAACCTACTGTTGCACCTACTAAGGCACCTATAGTCATCATACCTTCAAGACCTATATTAACTACACCTGCATTTTCAGATATAACTCCACCTAGGGCAGTATATATAAGAGGTGCTGAATACATTAAAGATATTCCTATTATAATTCCTAGATTATTGATTATACTAATCAAGATTTTCACCTCTTTTTCTTCTAGTAAAGATTTTACCAAACATTTCAAATAGTTTTGGCATAGCCACAAAGAATACTATGGAACCTATGGCTATATTTATTACTTCTGACGGTGCTCCAATTAAAGAATTAAGTTTTCCACCACCATAAGTCAATCCACCAAATAATAATCCTGCTGGTATAGTGGCTAAAGGATTATTTCCTGCAATTAAAGATACTGCCATGCCATTAAATCCATATCCTTGAGATGCAGCAAGAATTCCTATTTGATGTTCTACTCCTAGAACCTGTGTAGCACCTGCAATCCCAGATATTGCACCTGCAATCATCATAGATACTACTATATTTTTCTTAATATTTATCCCACCGTATTCAGCAGCATCTTTATTATATCCAACAGCTTTTAGTTGGTAGCCTAATGTAGTATGCTTTAGTATGTACCATACTAGTATGGCTAATAATATGGCTATTAAAAAACCATAATTTACTGGTGGGTTCAATAATTCTCTTAAAAATTTATTATCCTTCAAAAATGCTTTTCCTGCCTCTGATACCTTCCATTGTCCTAAAAAGTTTATTTTTGCTGTATCTAATACTTTAAATGAAGCATCTGAATTCGGTCTTCTTAGAAGTGGAAATGTTAAAAAATAATTATTCATATATAAAGCTATCCAGTTTAACATTATAGATGAAATTACCTCATTTATCCCAAATTTAGATTTTAGTACTCCAACTATTCCTGCCCATATACCTGCTGCCAGTGCTCCTACTAGAATAGCCACTAAACCATGAATTACTGGAGGTAATTTAAATAAATATCCTGCTATCATTGCAAATATTGAACCTATTATAAATTGTCCCTCTGCTCCTATATTAAATAATCCTGTTTTAAAAGCAAATGCCACTGATATACCAGTTATTATTATAGGGGTAGATCTAACTATTGTATAAGAAATATATTTTGGACTACCAAATATGCCCATAAACATTACTTGGTAAGCCTCTATTGGATTATATCCTGATATAAATAAGATTATAGCTCCCACTACTAGTCCTAAAAATATTGAGAATAAGGTTACTATAAATTTGTTATTTTTTTTCATTATTTACACCTCCTCCAGCCATAAGAAGACCTAGTTTTCTTTCATCTGCATCTTTAGCATCTATTATATCTACTATTTGTCCTTCATAAATAACTGCTATTCTATCAGAAAGATTTATTACTTCATCAAGTTCAAAGGAAATAAGAAGTACTGCTTTTCCATTATCCCTTTGTTCTATTAAATATCTATGAACATATTCAATAGCTCCAACATCTAGTCCTCTCGTTGGTTGAGCAGCAATTAACACTTCTGGATTGTTTGTTACTTCCCTGGCTATAATTACTTTCTGCTGATTACCACCAGATAATGCACCTACTTTTTGGCTTGGATTATTTGGTCTTACATCAAATTTTTCTATTAATTTCTTTGAAAAATCTTCTATAGATTTATGATTTAACCTACCTTTTTTAGAAAAAGGTTCTTTATGGTAATTTTCCAATATCATATTTTCTGCAATTGTAAAGTCTAATACTAAACCTCTTTTTTGCCTGTCTTCTGGAATATTACTTAAACCAGAGTTTATTATTTCAAAAGGAGTTTTATTTGTTATATCTTTTCCATCAAGGATTACATTTCCAGACTCAATATGTCTAAGTCCCGTAATACCTTCTATTAGTTCAGATTGCCCATTTCCATCTACTCCAGCAATTCCTAGTATCTCTCCTGAATGAAGCTCTAAGGATAATCCATTTACTGCATTTAATTTTCTATTATCTTTTATAAGAACATTATTTATATTTAATATCTTTTTACCTCTATTTATAGGCTTTTTATCTGTAACAAAACTTACTTCCCTACCTACCATCATTTCTGCTAAATTTTCTTCGTTTACATCTTCAACTTTTACTGTATCAATTTTTTTACCTCTTCTAATGATTGTACAGTAATCAGCAACTGCCTTGATTTCTTTCAATTTATGGGTAATTATAATTATAGTTTTACCTTGATCTGCTAAGGAATGAATTATATTAATCAATTCATCAATTTCTTGAGGTGTAAGAACTGCTGTTGGCTCGTCTAATATTAGAATATCAGCACCTCTATATAAAGCCTTAAGTATCTCTACTCTTTGCTGCATTCCTACAGAAATATCTTGTATTTTTGCATGGCAATCTACTAGTAAACCATATTTTTTAGAAATTTCTTCTACTCTTTTAGTTGCCTCTTTTATGTTTAATACAGCACCATTTGTGGTTTCCATACCTAAAATAATATTCTCTACCACTGTAAAAGTATCTACTAGCATAAAATGTTGATGTACCATTCCTATACCATTTTTTATTGCTATATTAGGGTTAGTAATGTTTACTTTCTTACTATTTATGTAAATATCACCTGAAGTTGGTGTATAAAGTCCGTAAAGAACATTCATTAAAGTACTTTTTCCTGCACCATTTTCACCTAATAAGGCATGAATCTCACCTTTATGGACTGTTAAATCTATATTATCGTTAGCAGTAAAATCACCAAATTTTTTAGTTATATTCTTCATTTCTATTGCTTTTATATCCATTTTTTCAGTGGTCAACAGGTTTCCCTCCTATTTAGAGTTAAACAGCTCAGACTATAGCCTGAGCTGCTTTATTTTTATTATTTTAAACCTTCTACAAATACATCATAAGTATCTTGATTAACTGGAACTTCTATCTTGCCATTTATAATATCTTGTTTGATTTCTTCTACTTTTGTTAATATATCAGCTGGAACATGTTTATCTGATGTAGGAGCTATATCTACAGCACCATTATCTGCTAAACCATATGTTACAGTAGTACCACCTGGGAAATTTCCATCTTTTAATGCTTTAACTATATTGTATACACCTATATCTACACGTTTCATAGCTGAAGTTAAAACATTGTCTGGAGCCATATCGCTTTGGTCTCTATCTACTCCAATTACCCATTTGTTTTGCTCTTTAGCTGCTTCAATAACACCATCGCCTACTCCACCTGCTGCATGGAATACTACGTCCATACCTTGTTGATACATATTAGTAGCTATTGATTTACCTTTAGCTGCATCTGAGAATGAATCAGCATATTGTGATAAAACAGTAATTTCTTTTCCTAATTCTTTTGCTGCATATTGAACTCCTGCTTGGAATCCATAATCAAATGAACCAATAACTTCTCCTTCAATACCACCAACGAAACCTATTTTATTAGTTTCTGTCATTCTACCTGCAATGTATCCAACTAAAAATGATGGTTGTTCTGCTTTAAATAATACTCCTACCATATTTTCTGGTGTATCATCTCCATAAGCAGAGTCAATTATACCATATTTAGTATCTGGATTGGCTTCAGCTGCAGCTAATGCAGCATCTGCTAGTTTATATCCGATTCCCCAAATTAAATCATTACCTGCATCTAATAATGTTTCAAAGTTAGGTGCATAATCTGCCTCTTGATGTGATTCTTGATATTTTGCAGTAACTCCTAATTCTTGTTGTGCTTGTTCTAAACCTTCCCAAGCTGATTGGTTAAATGATTGGTCATTTACTCCACCTTCATCTGTAACCATACCAACTTTAATATCTGTAGCTTCTGCATCATTGTCATCTGGTGTATTAGTATCTTCATTTGTTACATTGTTATCATCTGTCGGAGCCTTCTCAGTTGGCTTACATCCTGTTAGTGCAAAGGATAAAACTAATGCTAAGACTAATGATAATGCTAATAATTTTCTTTTCACTTTTCATTACCCCCAAATTTTTATTTGTTTAAATAATATTGTTTATATAATATTATTTAAATAATATTATATAATTACCCCTTTAGGCAAATTTTCTTACAATAACATTATAATGTATATTCAGTTTTTTTTCAATATAAAAGCTCCAAGTTTCCTTGGAGCCTTAAATCTTAGCATGGATCGGATTCGCCTACGTCATAGCCAGCTTTTGCTAATGCTTTAATAGCTTCGCTTAACTTAGCTTCATTTACCATTACTATTGGTCCTGTACAACCCATTCCAGATTCAGCATAGATACCTTCTTTCCAAAGTGCTTGAACAGCATCTTCTAGTTCCATAATATCTATACCGTTTATAGTTCCTGTTACAGTTTCTGCTGGTGGAGCTTCTACAACTTCTTCTTCTTTAGCCTCTACCTTTTTAGTGTCTTTTGTAAGACCTTTTAATATATCTTTTAACCCTGCTTTATTTGCTTTTTCAAATTCTTCTTTAGCAATCTGAGTTACATTTCCTCTTATTAAAGACGCTGCATAAGCTATTGCATTAGCCACTACTGGAGTACCTGATGCTCTTGAAAGAATCAGAATTGTTCTATTGTAATCTTCACCAATTCCTGGGCCATATCCAAAGCCTTGTGCTTCATAAGAACCACCTGTTGAGAAAGATGAGAATACTTTCATTAAAAGATTACCTGTTAATGTATCAGTTATCATAATATCTGGTGTTCCTGTTAAAAGGTCGTTACCTCTCATTACTGAACCACCATCTGCTCTTCCTGATTCTGTAAAATTAACTGGATAGCCTTTGCTATTTAAGTCTTTGAAAGCTCTCTCTACTTGTCTTGCACCATCAACATTTAGGATACCTACTGTTGGGTCTTTAATCCCCATAGCTTTAGCAGTTATAATACCATATATACCATTTTTAACCATAGCTTCAACTCTGTGTGGTGATGATGTTCCTGTAGTTGTAGCTAAGAACATTTCACGACCTTGTCCAGGAGTTACAACTCTACCTACTGTAGAAACCCCTATTGGGAAATTATAGTGCATTGTAATACAAGCTCCAATTTCTCCACTGTCTAATAGTTCTTCCATTTTCTTATGTTGAGCATCTTCACCTTCAACGTTATGTTGAGTAAGAGCTGAATCAACTTTAGGTCCTATTAATACTACCTCAATGCTCTTATCTCTAGCTTGAGCCATTTCAGCACCTTTTACTATATTGTCAATTCCTAATTCTGAACCTGCTACTGTAATACCTACTTTAACTCTTTCGCCAAATTGTCCAGTTTGCATGGCATCGGCAATATCATTAAAGACTTTACCAATCATGTCTTTTATATTGTTATCTGACATATTATCACCTCTAATCTTGAAGTAGATGAGAAGCAAAATCTCTCATAGCTTCTGCCACAAGTGTTCTAACTTCCTCTTCTGATACACCTTTATTGTCATCTAACTTTCCAGTATTTCTTTCCATTACTATTGATGTACCGTCAAATAAGTTAGTCATTCTACCTAAGAATAAACTTCCTTTTCCTACGATCATCATTCTATTCATTTTACCTTCTAACATTTCTTCTCTAGCAAATCCAACATATGGTGCTCCTGAAGGAATATGTCCTTGAGTTGGTGCCCATCCTTCCATACCATGGTTTTGAATAAATGCGTCTATACCAGTTCTTTCAACTTCGCCTCTCTTAACTCCTAGAGCTGCTATCATTTTATAGTTAGCTGCTGGAACATCTCCTGCTCCCGCTGGTTTTGTAACATCTGGGTTTTGCATTTCTACTGAGTATTTATCTATATCAGTTACTTTTAATCCTGCTTTATCAAGTGGAGCTGTAACTAATGAAGTAACAACTGCTTGTGGTGATGAACCAGTACCTACAGTATGTCTACCAACTAAGTCAGTTCTAAGAACTGGGTTTACGCCATCATTTTCTGCAACTATCATTGCAAATCCACCAATAACGTCTTCTAATATAGGCATATCTTTTTTAACATGGTCTTTACCATTCATACCTAATTTAGCAGTACATCCACCTGCAACAACCATAACTTTTTTATAAGTTCCTGCTTGAACTAATGAAGCTGCTGATACTATAGCATGAGCAGGAGCTGCACAGAATCCTCTTAAATCTGAACCTGTAGCATTTGTAAGTCCAGCCATTTCTGCAACTGCCTTAGCAAAGTTACCGCCACCTCTTTGGTTCATATCTCCACAAGCTTCTTCTGAACACTCAATTACATATTCAACTTCTTCAGGATTTAAATCATTTTTAGCTAAACAATGTAATGCAGCTAATACTCCTGATGCTTTTGTAACTAAGTTTTCAAACATAACGTGAGCTGTTAAGTTAACGTCTACATCGTGAGCTCTCTTTACACAACCTACTACTTTTTCATCATGATATAGTGGTTCTGCACCTTGCTCGTTAATATATTTTTCAATATCTGCTATTTCTGCACCATCTTTTAATTTTGCAACAAATTCATCTTTAATTAGTGGATGTGCATCTAGTTTTGGTTTAACCATTGTTGTGAATTCTTTTGATAATAACACAAGATCAAATACGTCTACTATTTTAATTAGACCTATAAATTCATCTTGTGGCATTATTTCACCAAATTTACCATCTCTTTTTGCATCTTGAACATCTTTATCATACCATGGTTGTTCTATTGTTTTAAGCTCTTCTGGCTTATGGTTTCCAATGTAAACTTGGTTTGGTAAATAGTTAACAGCATCTTCAAATTTACGAATATGCTTTGGTAATTCCTTTAAATATTCTGAATCTGGGTGTAGTAATCTCTCTGTTGTTTGAGTTGTACCATTGTGAATAATCATATCTGGTGCTTGCATTAGAACATAAGATGTTCCTTTTACTACTGAATAATTCATATGTCCACCTCCATAAATTTTGGTATGTAATTGTCTTCTGTGAATTCAAGCAAAGATACCTTAATTTTACTTTTTAGTACTTTGCTTATAAAAGGGTGATAGAAATCACCCTTTTATAATTTTTATTAATTATTTTTTAACATCAAATACAGTTTGTTCTGTTACTTCAGTTGTTAAAGCTTCTAATGCTCTTTCAACTAATTTTCTTCTAAGAGCTTTCTCTTCCTTAGGATCTAATTTTGGATCTCCTAATGGATGAGGAATAGCTATAGCTGGAACTATTCTATTAGCTCCTACTGTTAATGATATTGGAACTACTGTACACATATGAACTACTGGAATACCAGCTCTCTCAACTTCTTTTACCATTGTTGCACCGCAACGTGTACAAGTGCCTCACGTAGAAGTTAAGATAACTGCGTCTACTCCATCTCTCTTCATTTCTGCAGAGAATTCCTCTGAGAATTTCTTAGAGCTTGCTACAGCAGTACCATTTCCTACTGTTGAATAGTAATATCTGTGTAGTTTACCAATTTTTCCTTCTTTTTCCATTTCACGTAAAACGTCAACTGGAATAACTCTATCTGCATCTATATTAGCATATACTGGGTCATGTCCACCGTGCGCTGTTTCCCATTCTCCTTCTTTAAGATCATCAACACCTTCAATATCATATTTACCATATTTTTGAGCTGATGATGACTCAATGTGATCAGGGTTTCCGTGTGGAACTATACCACCTGAAGTTACAATTGCTATTGTAGCTTTAGATAAATCTTTTATAGCTGGGTTTGGATCAACTCTATCGAAGTTTGGCATAGGGAACTCAGTAACAAATTCTTCTCCTGCAAGTTTCTTCACAAGCATATCAACTGCTCTTTCAGAACCTCTCTTATCAGTGAAGTAATTCTTTCTGATTCCTCTTTCTAAATATCCTTCTTCTTCTGGAGAACCTATTTCTTCACCCTTAGCTACTTTAAGTGCTAATGGCACTAATTTACTAACTGCATCTCTCATACCAGCAGCTGAGTTTCTTGTAGAAACAACATATACTGACTTCTTGAACATATCAGCACCTGGGTTTTCTATATACATACCAGTTACAGCTGGTATTCCTAGTTCATTTTGTACAGCTTCTGTAACTGTACCTGCTGCAACTCCATATCTACCTGCATTAAATGCTGGTCCAGCTATAACTAGGTCTGGGTTATATTGTTTAATTAATTCAAGTACTTCTTTTTTTGCATCTTCTAGATTTTCGCCAAAATATCCATCACCACATATAACCGTAGCTATGATTTCTGCTTCGTCTTTAAATCCTGCTTGAATAGCTAAACCAGGTCCCATAGCACCTTCTCTTGCTTCTGGTCTATGGTCTGCCATTTCCTCTCCACCAATTCCAGCATAAAACTGGTTAATATAGTGTACTACTTTAATTTTCCCCATTTGTTTCCCTCCTCTCATGTATTGCGTATCGGGATATTATATATTAATATTTTGTATGTTCGTCTCTCATACCTTTTACTTCTGAAACGATTTCATCAACTTCAAGAACCATTTCCATCATACCAATTTGCTCATCATATACATCAGCATCTACTGCTTCTTTGAATTCTGGTTCTACTGCATGATAAACTTTAAGTCCCAACGGAACTCCTGCTAATGGACCTGCGAAAGTAGGGTCTCCTGCTGTAACTGTTTCAGCTGCTAATCCTGCTGATTCAGCTTCTGCTCCACCAATTAATACGACCATATTTTCTGCACCGTATTTTTCAGTTAAATCTTTAACCCTTTTTTGATTTTCTAAGTCCATTGCGCCTGCAGCCGTTCAGACAAAACATTCTGTTGCTGAAAATACTACTTCTGCAGGAGTGGTTTTTATACATTCTTCCATAGCTGGTCCTGGTATACCATCTCTGTCCCCGATAATGATAACTTTTGAGTTTTCATTAAATATTGACATTTCGCCACTTCCTTTCTTAATTTTATTTCTTCTTCATTAGTATATAATTCGTATTTTTCACATATATATTTATATGTTTAAATTAAAATCCTCTTGCTGACATTTTGTTGAAGCCTACTTCATTAGTTGCTCCAGTAATAGCTTGGATTTCTACAGTAATTGTACCATCTTCAGCTAAACTTCCATCAAATCCACCTGCAATGATGTCAGTATAATCTAAAGTACCAATTACTCTATCCATTGGTGGTAATACGATTATTTCGTTAGCATTACCTCCTGTAACTACTGCATTAGCTGAAGGATCCGCATCTGCTAGAGATTGGCTGGCACCATCTCTACCTGCATACTCATCAGTGATGATTACAGTTTTGATACCTTTAGCTTCTATTTTCTTAGTGTTCATAATAAGGTCTGTATCTGGGTTACCAAAACCTTCTTGTGAAATTATAACTCCATCAAGTCCTAGATATTCAGCAAGTTTAGCTGACCAGTTTGATGATCTTTCTTTATCAGCTAGGTAAACGTTTTCGTTTGTGATTATAACACCTACGAAGTTTACTGTTTTACCGTGAGCTGCTAAAAGGTCATGAATAACTGGGTTATTCATTTGATGGTAAGTTGTATTCTTGTCACAAGCTGATACACAATTACCACTTACAATTGCACCATCCATTATTTCAGTTGGGTACATTATAGTTGGTACTATTTGCTTAGCATCTACTCCGTATACATAAGTATCATGAAGTAATCCTTGAGTTTGAAGCATTTGAACATATCCTACTTTTGGAAGATTTGGATATTTTTCAATTCCTTTTAAGAATGTATCTACTTCGTATACTTCTACTGTATCTGGAGTTAATGTTTTTGCTGTTTCTGCTAAATAAGCAGCAGCTTTAAATCCAGCAAATCTAACAGCTTTTTCATGATCGTGTTGCTTTAATCCTTCTATTGGTTCACATTTCATAACTAAGTTTATAGTTTTGGAGAATGGAGTATATTCTGCTCCAGGTCCTGTCATATCTACTATACCTTCTTGGAAACCAACGATTTTTCCAGTTGTCATTACAGCACAACCTTTTAATACATTAGTTTTTCCTGAACCTACAACATCAACCTTTGATAATATTCCTGGGAAAACTCCTCCTGGACCTTCAACCTTAACTCTTGGTTCTACTACGTCCTTAACAGGTGTAATTCTAACACTTTCACCAGGTTTTGCAATTTCAACGTCTACTGATGCAAGGTGCTCATCTTCCTTAATCAAGTTGATTAATTCATCTTTATTTACTGTTAGCACCCCGTTTTCAAGTTTGGTTTCATTACCAAACTGAACATCTTTAATTAGCACATGGCCTAATTCCAGACGCATAAAATTCACCTCCTCTTATTTTGGCAAATATCTATATCTCAACCCTGGGCCTTAGCCCAGAATTAAAACCAATGTCAATTTAGTTAATTAAGCATAATATTTTTTAATTAACTCTTCTACTGATTCTTTTGTAGCATCATCAGCTACTACAGCATCTATTCTTTCTCCATCTTTGTAAATAGCAATTACAGGTAATCCCATAACTTTTTGTCCAATTGCAAGTCTTCTTGCTTTTGTAATATCTAATGATGTAAATTTAATTTTATCACCATATTGTTCTTCATAAGCATGAACATGTGGCATAAGTGCTTTACATGGTTCACATGTTGGTCCCCAGTAATCAACTAAAACATAACCTTCTGCTTTTAATACCTCTTCTTCAAAATTATCTTTGTTTAGTTCTAACATTTCTATTATACCTCCTAAATTTAATTTTAATCTAAATTAGTCTTCAAAATGCTCATTTATATATTTTTCAGCTTGAACTGCTGCTATTGCACCATCTGCTGTAGCTGTAACTACTTGTCTAAGTGATTTAACTCTGTTATCTCCAGCAGCAAATACTCCTGGTATATTTGTCTTCATATCTGCGTCAGTTTTTATATACCCATCTTCCATGTCAATTATGCCATCAAATAATTTTGTAGCTGGGTTATATCCTACGAATACAAATACTCCAAATGTTCCATCATCTTCATCTGCAAATATTTCTTTTTCTTCACCAGTTTTAACATTTTTAACTATCATTGATTCAAGAATACCATCACCTTTTAATTCAGTAATAGTAGTATCCCACATGAAGTTCATTTTTTCGTTTTTAAATGCTTTCTCTTGGATTGATTTAGCTGCTCTAAGCTCGTCTCTTCTATGAACTATAGTAACTTTTCTAGCAAATTTTGTTAAGTACATAGCTTCTTCAACTGCTGAATCTCCTCCACCTACTACGAATACTTCTAGGTCTTCAAAGAAAGCTGCATCACATGTAGCACAGTATGAAACTCCTCTACCTGTTAATTCTTTCTCTCCTGGACAACCTATTGGTTTTGGTGTAGCGCCTGTAGCTATAATAACTGTTTTAGCTTGATATTCTTCTTTTGCACCTTTTAAAACTTTAATGTCTCCATTTAATTCTACTGATTTAATTTCATCATTTACTTTTTTAGCACCAAATTCATTAACTTGTTCCACCATTCTTGCAATTAAAGATGGTCCACTTGCATTTTCAATTGAACCTGGATAGTTAGCAACTTCATCAGTAGTAGCTATTTGTCCTCCATCTCCATCTTTTTCAATGATTAAAGTGTTAAGTCTTGCTCTTGATGAATAAAGACCTGCTGCTAATCCTGCTGGACCTGCTCCTATGATTATTACATCATAAATCATTTGTTTTCCTCCCTTAATATATATTTATGTAGTTGTCTAGTATTGCATTTTTGCCAAATATCACTAATAATATCCCTAAAATTTTATGGTTAAAAGAAATATTATCCGCCATATTAACATATTACCCTAATTATAGTCATACAAATTTAAAAAATCAATATTTTTTTATACTTTCTCTAGAAATACAAAAATAAAAAACAGAATAAATAGGTCTATAAGGCCTACTTACTCTGTTCATTTACCTGAGAGATTCTCCCATTTTGGGGTTGCTCCTTCGGTGCTTGCGCTTTCCAGAGTTCTGTCATAATACGGTCCTTTTGCCTGAGAGTTTCATTGTGGATCGGCTAACCCATCAACTTGTTCCTTCGGCGCCATAATATATGGTCTCTTCCGCATTAATCATCCAGACAATTAAATTTTAAAATTATGTCTTTCTTTAATGTTATGGTATGCAAAATCAGTTATTTTGATACTTTTTTCACATCCAATTAGTATTATAATACATAAAATATAATTATACAACCCTTTTAACTATTAATTTTTTTTATTAATGTTTAGGCTTACTCTTATAGTTATCTAATACATATAAGGCTATATTAGAACAATGGTCTGATATTCTTTCTAAATTACTTATACAATCTAGAAAAATTATCCCAGGTCCTGTAGAACATAATCCTTTGTTCAATCTATCTATATGATTTGTTCTATTTTTTGTTTCTAAAGCATCTACTTCATCTTCTAAAACTAAAACTTCTCTAGCTTCTTTTTCTCCATTGATTTTAAAAGCATTCATAGATTGTTTAAATGCAGTTTGACATTTACCAAATATTTCATTTAGTTCTTCAATAGCTTCCTCTGTAAACTGCATATTACCTTCCATTTTTTCTTGGGCAAGCTCTACTATATTCTCAGCATGATCCCCTACTCTTTCGATATCATTTATATTATTGAAAAGTACATTTAGTTGTTTATGTTCTTCATCAGATATAGGAGCATTAGAAAGCCTAACTAGGTATTCGGTAATTTCCCTTTGGAGTTTGTTTATTTTTTGTTCTTGTTCTAAAGCAGAGTCAATTTCCTTATATTTATTATCTACAAATATCTTTTTAGCTTTATCTAAGTTGTCTTCTACAAAGTCACCCATTCTTGCAATTTCTTTTCTTACTTGTCCTAATGCTATAGAAGGAGTTTCTATAATTCTAAAATCAAGGAATTTTGATTCTTGAGCATCCTGTTTTACATCTCCTGGCACTATAGCTGTGGCAGCCTTAACCAGTAATCCAGCAAAAGGTAATTGAATAATTACATTTATTAAGTTAAAGAATGTATGGGCGTTGGCTATTTGCCTTTGAACATCATTAGGAGATATTTTAGTTACCAAATCTTGTATCGGATTTTTTAAAATTGTCATAAATATAATTGTACCAATTAAGTTAAATAAAAAGTGTATTATAGCTGCACGTTTTGCTGTCTTATTAGCTCCAACTGATGAAATCATAGCTGTAGTAGTTGTACCTATATTGTCTCCAAAAAGAATTGGAAATGCAATGTTGATATTTAGTAATCCTTGACTAGCCAAAGCTTGTAATAAACCTATTGAAGCACTACTACTTTGAACAATAGTAGTAAGTCCTAATCCTACTAGCATACCTAGAACAGGATTATTTAAGCTAATCATAATATTAGTAAAAGCTGGTAAATCTGCCAATGGCTTTAGACCACCACTCATCATGTCCATACCAATAAATAAAATACCGAATCCAATAAGTATTTCAGCAATATCCTTAGCTTTTTTCTTTGAAGTTGCAATCCAAATCCCTACACCTATTGCCACTGCTAAAGGTGCATAATCTGTTAAATTAAAAGCAATTAGCTGAGCTGTCACTGTAGTACCTATATTAGCACCCATAATAACACCAACAGCTTGAGATAACGACATAAGACCTGCATTTACAAATCCTATTACCATAACTGTAGTAGCAGAACTACTTTGAATAACCATAGTTACAAGTGCTCCTACAATTACGCCCATAAGTCTATTATTAGTTAAAACTTCAATTAATTTCTTTAATTTTTCACCTGCTGCTTTTTGTAAACCTGTACCCATTAGATTCATTCCATAAAGAAACAATCCAAGTCCACCAAGTACTGGCAGAGCTATATCCATAAGTTAACCTCCTAAGTAAATTTATTAACCTATTTATTCTAAATATATAATACCACATTTATTGTGGTTATTATCGTTTTTTTTAACTTTATTCTATATTAGGAAAATTCAATTGCCTTAAAGCTTCGAATAATACTATATTTACTGAGTTAGCTAAATTTAAAGATCTAGCTATATTTGTCTTCATAGGTATTCTAATACCTTTGTCAAAATTATCTTCTAATATTTCCTTTGATAACCCTTTCGTTTCCCTACCAAAAACAAAAAATGAATTATCATTGTAGTTAAATTCTGTATAGTTATTTTTAGCCTTAGTTGTGGCATAATAAAAATCCCCATAAGGGTATTTTTCCAATAACTCAAAAAAATTATCATAATAATGGATTTCCACTAGATTCCAATAATCAAGTCCAGCTCTTTTAAGTGCCTTATCATCTACTGAAAAACCTAAAGGTCTTACTAAATGAAGTACCGTTCCTGTTAAAGCACAAGTTCTAGCGATATTTCCTGTATTTGAAGGTATTTCAGGTTCCACAAGTACTATATTTAATGACATATATTGTTTACTCTCCTATTCTAGTATGAATTTCTCTATTACCTTAGCTACTCCATCTTCCTGATTTGTATCTGTAATATAATCAGCCTCTTTTTTTATTATTTCATTTCCATTTCCCATGGCAACTCCTAAACCTGCAAAACGTAACATGGGTAAATCATTTTCACTATCACCTATGGCTATTACTTCTTCTGGTTTAATATTAAGCTTTGTACATAATTCTTTTACTGCCTCTCCCTTTGACACATTACATCCCATTGCCTCTATATTGTTTGCCCACGAACTGGATATACCTATATTATCTATATTACCCAATTCTCGCCTTAAATTCTGTAGATTATCTTTATTTTCATCTATAAATATAAATTTATATACATTCAAATCTTTATCTTCTATAATTTCTTCTATATTTTCAAATACTTTTATATCTATACTATTTTCTTTGTTTCCTTCATTATAAAATTTCAATACTTCTTCAACTTTAACATGAGAATAAAATCTAGATTCATCATAGAAATGATAATATATATTTCTCTCTTTTGCAATATCAATTATTGACTTTATTAAATTTTTATCTATAGAATTTTTATAAATAATATTATCTGATTCATCTGCAATAATGGCACCATTACATGCAATTATTGGGGCTTTTAAATTTAATGACTTCCCATAGTATAAAGCTGATTTGAGAACCCTTCCTGTAGATATAACAATATGAACGCCTTTTTCTTTGGCTTTGTCTATAGCTTTCCTTGTCCTTTCAGAAACTTCATTATTGTTATTTAAAAGTGTTCCATCCATATCTATTGCAACTAATTTATATTTCATTTTTATCACTCCTCAATTATTTAATATAACATAACAAATAAAAAAATTAAATATAAAAAAACAAACTAGTTTAAACTAGTTTGTTTTTTTATATTTAATCTTCACTCATTAATTGGTGTTAAATATAAACTATTTGAATACTTATTCATGTCTATTTCAACGTTAATATTATATGCAAATTCAATATTTTCCTTCGTTATAACCTTTTGAGGACTACCTGTAGCTTTTATTTGACCATCCTTTATCAGAATAATCTCATCAGAATACCTTGATGCCAGATTTATATCATGGATTACTACCACTATAGTTGTACCTTTTTCTTGATTTAATTTTCTCAATAGATTTAGTATTTCTATTTGATGATTTATATCTAAATGAGAAGTAGGTTCATCTAATAGTATAATAGAAGGATTTTGGGCTAGAGCCTTGGCTATTATAACCCTTTGTCTTTCCCCACCTGAAATCTCTGTAATTATCCTATCCTTTAAATAAAGGGTATTAGTCATTTCCATTGCTTCATTTACAATCCTATAATCGCTTTCATCTTCCTTTTGAAATCTTCCCTTATAAGGATGTCTTCCCATAAGAACTATATCTTCCACTGTAAAGTCATAATCAATAACAGTATTTTGAGGCACTAAAGCTATTTTCATGGCCAATTCCCTAGGTTTTACTTTCTTTATATTTAGTCCATCTAAAAATATGCTTCCATTATCAGGTTTATATAAATTATTAAGATTTTTTAAAAGAGTGGATTTCCCAGAACCATTAGGACCTATTATGCTTATAAAGTTTCCTTTTTCTATATTAAGAGATATGTTCTTTAATACTGCTTTCTTTCCATAACTAAAGCTTAAATCTTTAACTTCTAAAGTATACATAGCAACACCTCACTATTTCTTACTCTTTCGCAGCAAATATAGAAAAAATGGACCTCCAAATAAAGCAGTTATTATTCCAACTGGAATTTCTACTGGGGAAATTATTGTACGAGCTATGGTATCTGCAAATATCATAAATATAGCTCCTACTAAAGCCGATGATGGAAGTAATATTCTATTATCTGGCCCCAATACTATTCTCACTATATGAGGTATAATAAGTCCTACAAATCCTATGATCCCTGATACAGATACTACCATGGAAACCAAGAAACTTCCTAGTATAAGTATATATACCTTCGTTCTCTCCACATCTATCCCTAGACTTTGGGCCGATTCTTCTCCTATTAGCATAATATTTAAGTCTCTTGCAAAAAAGCCGATACCCGTCATTGATATAACTACAGGAATAGTTATACTTATTAAAGGTGTCCACCCTTTTCCCGCCAAACTTCCCATGGTCCAGTATATTATCTTTGCCATATCTTTACTATAAATAACCATTAAAAAAGACATTATTGCAGTTAAAAACTGACCTATGGCAATACCTGCTAAAAGTAAAGTAGTTACAGGAACTTTGTTTTTTATTCTTGCTATATTATATACTGTAAAAACTGCAGATAAGGCCCCAATAAATGCAAATATAGATATAGTTGATAAATTCATAAAGGATATATTTATTCCAAGTATTATTGCTATGGAAGCACCAAGTGCAGCCCCTGATGAAATTCCTATTACATAAGGATCAGCCATTGGATTTTTAAATATTCCTTGGAAAGCAGCACCTGTCATAGATAGACTAGCACCAACTAAAGCTCCTAACAATACTCTAGGAAGTCTTATGGACCAAATTATAGTTTCATGTGACTTAGAAATATCTGAAATATCTATACATCTTTCTATAATAGGTATCTTTGAAATAACAATTCTAAATGTATCTATTACACCAATATTTGCAGTACCTATTACGGAAAAAAAAGCTATGGCAAATGTTAGGATCAATATTAATATAACTATAATCAAACTATATCTTGTCTTACTTATGTCTTTTTTCATCTAAACCCCAACTTTATTTAAATAATTCTGGATGAATGGATTTTGCCACTAACTCCAATGCTTCAATTATTCTTGGCCCAGGTCGAGACATGATATTTGATTCATTTCCTTCAAAGATATGGATTCTATCATTTTCTATGGCTGATATATTTTCATAACCTGGTCTAGATTTTATAGATTCAACAGTTTTATCTTCAGTATCTGCTGATGTTAAATAAACTTCTGGATTTCTTTCAACTAATTGTTCTAAATCATATTGTGGATATGCACCATCTGCATCTTGTGCTATATTCTCTCCTCCAGATAAAGTAATTAACTCATCTATATATGAACCTTTACCCGCTGTCATTAATGGATCATGCCATATTTCATAAAATACTTTAATTTTTTCTTGATCTTTTACCTTATCTAGTATTTCATTCTTCTTATTATTCATAGATTTTATAAATTCAGATGCTTCTTTATCTTTTCCCGTAGCCTTTCCTACTGTTTCTATATCCTTCATTACAGCATCTATAGTTTCAGGCATAAATCCAAGAACTTTTATTCCTGCCTCTTTTAGTATCTTATTATCTTCTTCATTTCCAGCACCATAAATTAAAACTAAATCTGGGTTTAACTCCACTATTTTTTCCAAATTATTTCCACTAAAATCTCCTACAACTTCCTTAGTCTTAGCTTCTTCTGGGTAATCACAATAAGATGTTACTCCTATTACTTTATCTCCCAATCCTAAAGCAAATAACACTTCTGTATTATTTGGTGCTAAAGATACTATTTTAGTAGGTTCTTTTTCTATAGTTACTTTGTTTCCAAAGCTATCTTCTATTTCTACTGGAAAAGATACTATCTCTTCATCTACTTCACTACCCTGTGAATCTATATCTTCTAATGACAATTCTTCATTTGGTTTTTCCTTAGAAGTACAGCCAACTATTGAAAATACTAATAACAATGATAATAATAATGCTAACCCTTTAATTCTTCTCATTTTCTTCCTCCTGTTTTTTATTATCTACAATAACTTGCCTCTTTGAAAACAAAAAAACTTAAGCCTTTATTAAGGATAAGTTTTTTATATCTCATCCCTCCCTCCGAGGCTTAAATATAGGCAGGTATCCTGACTTATGGTTCATCCTAGTTCCAATGCCTTCCCAGTTTCCCAGTGGCTATTTTGGTTTCGTACCCATTTACAGTAGCGGGGGCTGTAGTGGCATTTCACCACTTTCCCTATTAAGTTTCATAATAATGTATGAAACACCTATAAAGCTATTACATTGTAAAAAAATAATATCATATTACATTATATACTTCAAGTAGTCCCTTTCCATATTAATACCATTATTATCAACAATAAACATATGAATTTCAGCCTTAGATTTTATATATGAATCTATATTGATTTTAAAACTTAAATCCTTATCTCCTGCAATCATTATCATAAATCTATTAGGGGACAGTTTTATAGCTTGAATTTTATCATCAACAATGTTTATTGATTTACTAGACACTTGATTGGACTCTGAAGTTTGAATATTTATGGCATTACAGTTGTCAGCTATAATAAAATATACCTTTTCTACTTGTTCCTCAGTTATTTCTTCCATTGAAGATACTTTTCCTAATATATCTTCCAAATAATTCTTGGATTTATATAAGATATTTGTATGATTTCCTTCTAATACTATATGATTCCCACCTAAATATCCCAATGTACTAGTTGTAGTTACTGTGCCATCTCCATAACTTGTTTTAATTGTATCTATAGGCTTTCCATCTGACCATAATACTTTCTTTCTTTTATTTATGTTTACTATAAACTCATTATTTGTAGCTACTCCTGTACCACTTACAATGAACGTTTTATTTTTATCCATTATAATATTTTCCAGTCCATTTAAAAATGGATTACTAACAATCATATCCTCGACAGAGACCGTCTTCATAACTTCTTTATCTTTAAATAATAAATAGTCTCCATATTTATAACTTGGAAGTAAATCCTGTACCACTGGAAATATTTTTCTTAAACCTTCTATATAGTTTACCCTATGAAACAAACTATAGTATAATATAAACCCAAATTTCACTGCATTATATAAAATATTATCTTCTACTTTAGAATAAGGCAATTTCCCTCCACTCCAAAAATAATAGGCATTTACAGAACCTAAATTTGGAGTACCTATCATAATTAGTTTATCTATAGTTAAAGGATATATATAGCACATATAGGCTCTTCCCACTAATCCACCTAAACTATGCCCTATAAGAATTACCTTATCCATTCCTGATTTTCTTTTGGCTTCCTCAATAGTGGGAATCAAATACCTTTCTACTATTTCCAATACAGGTTTTTTCCAATCATAATAGGATATATATAAGTTTTTATTTTCTTCATAACCCATAGAGTTTAGTATTCCAATAAATGGTCTATAGATTTTCTCTGCAAATCCAAAGGAAAAATCTCCAGTTCCATTTATTACATCATCGCCCATGGAGCCAAAAAGTCCTGGTATAAAAACAATAGGATAATCCATAATCATTCTCCCTTCTGTTTTTATATTAGGATATTCAAGTTAATTATATAATGTTATTCTTTTCTAGATTCAATAATTTTTCTTTTAAATCTATTCCACCTGCAAATCCTACTAACTTTCCATTAGTACCAACTACTCTATGGCAAGGTACAATTATAGCCACAGGATTTTTATTTAATACACTTCCTACAGCTCTAGGTCCCTTTGGACATCCTACTATTTCAGCCATTTCTTTATAAGTTCTAGTTTCACCATAGGGAATATTTATTAGCTCTTTCCATACTTTTTCTTGAAAAGGAGTTCCTTTAAATAAAAAAGGTATAGTAAATTCCTTTAGACTTCCTTCTAGATACTTAATTATTTCATCATGATAATTATAATCATTTTTATCTACCTCTACAGGAGTACCGTAGTATCTTTTCATATATTTCAAATTGTCCCCTTCTTCTGCAAAGGAAAGACCTATAACTCCTTCTTCAATAAAATATACTGTTAGTTTTCCTATGGGTGAATTAAATGAGTAATATTTTGGATTCATTTTTTTCATCTCCTAGTATTTAAATTTAAATCTTATAAGTATTTTATCATAAATTTTATTTATGATATAGGACTAGTTAAGGAATTCTGTAACAATACTTTAACTATAAATGTATTTTCAACTTGTTCATAATTCATATACCCGTTATATTTATCTACTATTTTATTTATATTCTCCAAACCAAATCCGTGAAACAGCTTGTCTTTTTTGTAGTCAAATCCTGTCTTTTTCAATTCTAGCTTTATCAAAAAAATTCCTTATTTATATTGATAAGTATTCTTACAATAGTATCTTTTAATAAATAAAAGAATAATTACTACTTTGACCTTCATCTCTACCATATCTTTAAATATATCATAGATATAGTAAATATTTTATCAAATTTTGAAGGAATCAGAATATAAAAAAGTTACTTTAATTTTAAAGTAACTTTTTTATATTGAGACTATCGAAAAAAGCCTTAATTTCTTAAGAAAAGTAAGAAATTAGGCTTTTTTCTCCTTATATAATTAAATTTATTAAATTTTAATTGAAGTTACCCTATATTTAATGGCTTTTCTGGTATTATCACTATTCCTTTTCCTGCTTGTCCAGCAGTCTTGCAATCTTTTTGACATTATAAGCAGCCCCTGTCACTAGGACTTGAGCTTTTACTGCATGTGACCCACGATAATGTGCATATCTCATACCCATCAATTCTTTTAAATCTGCAAATGCCCTTTCAACGGTTTCTTTCCTTCGTTGATAAAGATTTTTGCCCTTTTCTGTCTTCATGAAAGAGCGAACTTCATCGGCATAATGTTCTTTGATATGTCGTCTAATTATCCTTGTTTGCTCTGAGGAAATTTCTCCTGTGGTATTACTTTCGTATAAACATTTATCGCGTTTAGGACATTTATTACAAATGTTTTTATCACTTTCATACTCCACATAACCTTGTCGTGTTGTAGTTTTATATTTTAATTCTTCTCCTTCAAAGCAACGATATATATCTTCTTCTGGGTAGTATTCAAACCAATACTTTGATTTTTTACCTTTTTTTCCTGCATATTTTCTTGGTCCAATTACTGGTGTTATTCCTTTAGTACTTAGTTCTTCTATTATATCTAGATTAAAATATCCTGCATCTGCACCTGCATACTTTGGAGCTAAATTTAGTTTTTTAAACATGTCCTCTAGGTTATCTATATATACTGTGCTATCATGAACATTGCCTGGTGTTACGTGTGCACTTAGTAGTATATTATTTGAGCTATCAACTGTGCCATGAACCAAATGATAAAATCCTATTGGTTTTCTGTCTCGATGCATATATCCACTATCAGGATCGGTCTTACTTACTTTTCTTGAATGAACTTCTATTTTAGAATCTGCTGGCTTTAAGGCTTTCTGATCTTTACTAATTCGCTTATCGTTTATTAACATTAGTAACGACTCATCTTCTTCTATTACACGTTCTTCTGTTACATTTTCAAACTTTGAGTTACTAGCATTAGCCTTTACATGTGTCGAATCGGTATATACAATTTTTCCCTCTACAAATCCGTGGTCTATAGCCATTAGTACTATTTCGTTAAATATATCTTCGTATATTGTTGAATCTTTGAATCTTACTGCTCTATTATGGCTTATGGTTGAATGGTCTGGTATGGATTCAGTTAATCCATATCCTAAGAACCAACGGTAAGCCATATTATGATGTATTGCATCTACTAGCTTTTCTTCGGAACGGATGCCATCAAGTGCTTGAATAAGTGACATTTTAAACAATACTACAGGGTCAATTGATGGTCTACCTCTATCTTCTGCATAATATGGCTCAACTAAGTCATAGATAAAGTCAAAGTTAATGTGTTTATCTATTTTTCTTAAGTCATGATCTGGTTTTACTAACTGTTCTAACATTACTAATTCCAATTCAAATTGTTGATTCTTTCTTTTGCCTCTTGTCATCATAATATATCACCTCATATACTATATACGACATAAAAAAAGAAAATCCTTTTTGAATTTAGGATTTTCTTAAAAATATTTTACTTTTTCGATGAACTCAATATAAAAAAGTTACTTTAATTTTAAAGTAACTTTTTTATATTTTAAGAGTTAGCTAAATATCATTTGTTGCATCAAAAGTATTTTGTAGATCACAAAGGTATCTATAATGCTTAAAAAATTAGTTATTTCATAGAAAGTGAAGTAACTACTATAATAATGGCAATATCAATCATCAGCGATAATATAATGGGTGTTTGTCCATAAAAACATTCATATGGACTAGTGATTTCTAAAGGAATTTCTGATTGATATTGTTTCTCTTGTTTCTTTGCAATAAATTTATCTCTGCAAAAAATCGTGCCACTTTTTTCCAAAAGTGTGACATTTTTACTTAACTTATACTTCTTGCCTGAATAAAAATATATTACAATTGCTATTAATAAAAATCCTATTTCGATTGTTCTATTAATAGTTACTGGTATCTCAAATATTCCATAGGATAAAGCTAAAGAATTAGATAAGGCATGCATTAATATGGTTAAGACTAAGGATTTAGTTTTTATAAATAAATAACCTAACCATAACCCCACCGTGAAAGCTGTAAAAAATTGAAACATATTTCCATGAATAAGTGCAAACAATAATGCTGAAGTAATGATTGCAAATTTATCTCCATACTTTCTAAGAATATTTAATATTATTCCTCTAAATGTACATTCTTCTAAAATAGGCGCTACTAAACAAGTAGAAACTATTGTTGCTATAGATGTAATGTTATCTGATGAAAACTTTTCAGGGTCAAATTCAAAAGTAAATCCAAATAAGTCCAAAAATGCGAATATCATAACAGATATATAAGATCCTATCATCATAATAGGATAACTAATAATAAAAGCTTTAATTATGGATATTAACCCTATACTTTCAATATTAAATATATCTTTAGATAATATATTTTCCTTTCTATAATGAAATAATAGTATTAAAGGCAAACTCATAAATGATATTTTACTAGGAATATTTACAAAATAACTATTTTCTATTACTGTTAATTTACCACTTGAAGATAATAATGCACTGACTAAAGAAAATATAAGAGCTACTACTAAAATCATAGATCTACCTTTTAAATAAACCCACCCTAATTCATTTAAATCTTTTTCCATTTCGTTTAATGAATATAAACTCATGTTATTCTCCTTTATTTATAAAATTAAATGTGTGAAGCTGTAAGTTTCTATATTTGATCTCTCTTTCACCGTTAATTTGGATTAAATAATTATATACCTATTATTGACTATTTGTAATTCAAGTTCACAATCTAAATCTTGTGAATCATAAATCTAAAATATAACCTAACAGGACACAATCAGCATAATATGCCACATGATATACATGAACATGTACTTGCTGTACACAGCATAGTTGCAATTTTATTAGAATTATCAATTTCAATCTTAATATTTTGTAAATCTAAATCAAAATCATCATATTTATTCATTCTATCCCCTCCTTAAATTTTCAAATATAATGGTGATAAATACATTTAATTCATTACTCCTTGCAAAGATGATATATTATGATATAAAGTAAATATAATGTAAAACTTGCTAAGGTAATATCTAAACTAGATAAAGCTATTGTAAAATTAAAAGTGTAGGGCTGTGGGTTTAATTTAACTTTATTTTTTTATTCTCTTACAATTATGCTATTCATAGATGTACAAGGCCCTACTGAACAATTATCTGATACACATCTTTCAATTATGCTTTTAAATATCTCACAAGTAACTGAAGCAGAAGCAGATATACATGGTAAATCTATTTGCTTATAAGTATTATCTACTCCAAGACTTTTTACATCTAGATCAAAATCATCATATTTTGACATAGTATCCTCCTTTTTATCTTATAAATTCTATTGATTAGTATCCTCATATCATATCCAACATACCCTACACATTTAAAAACACTTTAAAATTTATTAGCTCTATCTATACATTTAAATTACCTGGTCATTATAAAAATCACTATGATATTCTTGTCTTTATGGATTTCAATGTAAATCTTTATTTAATTTAAACCTCAAATCATTTCTTATTTCTTCTATCATAGTATTTTATAATTAGAACTTGAATAATTCCGCAATACTATAAGTAAATTTATTTTTTTATGCAATGGATTCAATATCATCTACTAAATCAATGGCATTTTGTAAATCATAAAGGTATCTATAGTGTTTATTTAAATTCATTAATTCTTCATGGGTTCCCTCTTCTATTAATTTACCCTCTTTTAATACAAGTACCTTAGATGATATCTTTCTTAGGTTATATAATCTATGGGATATAAATATACTTATCTTATCTTTTGTTAGATCTGAAGTTCTTTTAAATATTTCATGTTCTGATACTGGATCTAAGGATGCACTTGGTTCATCTAATATATAACAATCTGCATCTCTTAGAAATGCTCGAGATAGTGCTATTCTTTGCCATTGTCCTCCTGATAATTGAACTCCTTCATCAAACCATACTCCTAGCTGTGTATCTATTCCTTTTGGTAAATTACTAACCATCTCTCTTGCATAAGCCTTATCTATTGCCTCTTGTAGTTTTATATCATTATCTATTAAATCTATATTTCCTAATCCTATATTTTCTCTACAGGTTAATTCATATTTATTAAAGTCTTGAAATATAATCCCTACTTTACTGCCCAGATCTTCCTTATTTATTCTCTTTATTGACACTCCGTTAATTAGTATTTCGCCCTCATAATCATGATAAAATCCTGATATTAGCTTTACCAATGTGGATTTTCCTGAACCATTCTCTCCTACTAAAGAAATGTTTTCTCCTTTTCTTATTTTAAAACTTATATTCCTTAAAGCATATTCTTGTCTATTAGGGTATTTAAAACTAACATCCATGAGCTCTATTGTGTTTATTTCTTTTATTGGTATACTATCTGATATTGATAGTTCTTCTTTTACTGGCATTTCTAGAAAGTCAAATAGTTGTTTTATATATAGATTGTTTTGGTACATTGCTGATATTGAGCTTAGTAAACCTTCCATATTTCCTTTTATATTTGAAAGACTTCTTATGTACGCAACTGTATTTCCTAATAGGATTTCTCCTATATAAGCAGATTTCACTATTAGGTATAGTATAAATCCTCCCACTATTTGATCTAATATCTCAAATATAAATGATGCTAATGTTCTCTTTTTGATTATCTTTTTATCTTGTTTAATAAACTTTTTATTTAGTTTCTTATATCCTTCAATAAGATAATCTCCTAGTCTATAAATCTTTATTTCTTTAAATGCTATATCATTGGTCATTAGATAATTGAGATACCAAGATTTTCTTCTTTCTTGTGATCTTCCATACTCTATTTTATATTGTAAATGTCCCATTTTAGCCATATAAATTGTTGATATAATTGGAATAATTACTACTAGAAGTATCACCCAAGGTTTCCAATGTAATAGTATAGCTAAGGATGATATAAGCCCTAAAAATTGACTTATTAGACTTAGCACTATGGAAAATACTGCATAGGGTCTTTCTATGGCTTCATTTTGTGCCCTTCTTAGCTTGTCATAGACTTCTGAGTTTTCAAAATCACTTAGGCTAAGAGTTTTTGCCTTATTTAGTATCATTACACTCATTTTATAATTTAAATCTATTTTAAATATACTTTGTAGATATGAGTTTAATTGTAAAATTATATATCCAAATGAATTTAAACTTAAATATACTATTAATGGATACAATACATACATAAACTCCTTGTCTCTACTTGTTTGTATGGCATTTAAAAGGGATTGTGTGGCAAGTATAGAAACTGCAGGAAGCATACCATTTATTATATAAAACATGCTAATTAATATTAGATGAAGTTTTCTAATGCTCCATAATAGTTTAAATACCTTTGGAAATGATTTGAAGGATTTTATTGCATCTTTTAAATTAAATGAATATATTTCTTGATTCATAGTCTCCTCCTTTGGTCAATACTTATGAAACTGGTACTCTATTTTGTCAATTTTTTTTCATATTTCGGTGATTACAATTCTGATATGTATTCCTGTAAGCTATTATAAGAAATCAACCCAGTATCTACCCAGTATCTTATTTCACTGTCTTCTGATTTTTCTAATATATCTTTATCAACAGAGGAATACGTAGATTTAAATAAATTAAATATCTCTTCTAATATCTGGTTTGATTTTCCTTTATTCATTTTAATTGATTCAATTAATCCACTAGATACTGACTCAACAAACTCTATCTCTCTAGCATTTTTATTAATAGTTTCATATCTATATTTACCAATAACATTTGTCCCTAAATAGGTTAACATCTTTACTAAGTATGATTCAACATACTCACATCCATTATTACTACTTGTAACAAAAACCACACCAAGTTTACCACTTAAACGTAATAAATGAAGCCAATATGATATTCTATCTATAAAAATCTTCATTGTTCCTGATACATTATGAGCATAGACAGGTGACGCAAATATAATAATATCAGCATCTAACATTTTTTCTTTAAGAATTCTCATATCATCTAATTTATCCAAAGGACATTTACCTTGTCTGAAACACTGTCCACATCCTAGGCATGGTTTTAAATCTATAAATCCACTGTGATATATATCGTAAACTATATTAGTATCTAAAATTTGCATATTCTTCAATATCTCATTTAATAAATGGAAGGTAATCGAATTCTTTGAATTTGAAGCTGTAAAAGCAAATACCTTTTTCATTATATTAACCTCTTTTCAATCTATTTTATTATTAAATGATTTTCAAAATCTGTTTTATCTTTAACTATTGAAATTAATGACAATATAATTCCTGATGTCCCTTCTAAAAAGCTATTATTTTCAGTAGCTCTCTTAACAATCTTTCCATCTTCATATAAAGTTTCCTTATTTTTAAAACCAAATCGTGACTCTTCTACGTATAGACTAAGTAATTCATCTATTATTTTATACATACCATTCTTAATATTATCATTTTTAGTCTCTTTATAAGTTAAATTTAGTATAGATAGTAATCCTGCATACCCATGGCAAAGTATTGGTGACTCCAGATTATAATCTAATATATTCATTAAAGCTATCTTCTCCATATTTTCAAAGGAAAACTTCATCATTTTTTCATCACCTATATTCTTTGATGCCACATATAGAGATCTTGAGATACCAATATTCCCATAGCACCAGCTTGCAATTCTTGGTCTGAGTTCGTCATTGGCCACTCCAGCTATATAATCTTCAAAACTTAGTTGAGTTGGCCAAAATATACTTCCATCTTGGGATGTAATGGAATAGTTTTTATATTCCTCTATAAAACTTTCAATTGCTTCTCTATGCCCCTCTAGAATTTCTCCTTGACCATAAGCTTTTGAAAGTGTAACCATGGGACCAGCAATTCCATGAGCTAATCCGAAATTAAAGTTTCCTTTTGGAAATTTTAATTTTTCATCATTTCTAAATTGATTTCTTGATTTAATATGCCAATTAGGTATCATTTCTTTTTCTAATAAGTGCTTCCCTGATAACTTTATCAGATATCGCATTACATCATGAAGCAATTCATTTTCTTGTTCATTTTTATGAATTAATAGCATATAGTATCCCATTCCTGCTAAACCAGATATTATATCATAATGTTGCATTGTTAGTTCATTAAAGTTAGAATTACAGTAATCTAAATACTGCTTTATATAATTAAAAATTAATTTATTTATACTATCTAAAAATTTACCATAATGTCCAGTATTTTTATTTAGCAAGTACGTAGCAAATCCTGTATCACAAAGTCCACCAAATAAAGATATTGATTTGTTAATAGCAGGATTTATTAGCTCTCTTTTTATATCATTCATAATAATATAAGATATTTCCAACCATTTGTCTTTATCCTCAAACAACGGAAAAGCTTCCGCAATTGTCATTATATATTCATTCAATTCTAAGGGATTTGTAATTGATCTATTAACAGATGTTAATAAATCATTAAAATATCTATTTAATATCCTATCAATCTTTTTTAGCCGGCTAGAGTTTAGTTCAAAACAACTTTCTTTAATAACTAATTGCTTTATGTTCATTTTATCCTCCCACTAACGTTTTCATATTTCTTTTCTTGGCATTTATAGCATATAAGCTATGTCGAGTTAATGCTAGAATTTTTCTTTCCCAGTTTCGATCTCCCATAAATCTATTACAAAACATATGAATAACAGTTAAAAGAATATTTGTTTTTGTATTAGCTAAGTTTCCACGATCATCAACTTCATTAATCATTCTCCTATACTTTAAAATACTATCATCTCTTAAAATCAAAAGATCTCTTAATACATTTATTTCAATTAAATCATTATTCTCCTGCCAATCTAATACAGAGTTTACAATATCAATATATTTATTTCTTTCCTTTACAAATTGATCTCTATACTCATTTTTTTGAATAACCATTGATAAAAGGTTTTCCTCTATTTCTACATCATCAATAAATTTATCTATTAACGTCATAATTCCTATGATTCCTAGAATATCGTCTTCTATATTAAAGTTTTTTTTCTCTTTTAATCCTAATATTCTTGAAACTAACATACTGTCTCTAAAAAATACTTCTTCAGCATAAGTTATTAATTCCACTCCACCATATCTCTCTAGCTCCCTCTCATAAGTATCAATGGTAAATCTGGATACCAATCCATCTCTTTGCATATCTTTAATCCATCTTATAATTTGTGGAAGCAGTTGAAATATGCTAATATCAGATGACCCATTTATTCTTAATCTAATATGCTGCTCAGGGTCAGCATACCTAATAAAGAAATATTTATCTATAGAGCCACTTTCCAATAAGGGTTCTAAAAATTCATTTAGATAAATCCCTATTAATTCATTTATCCTTGTCCTCGTACCATATAATTTAAAATAAATCCAATTATTATCTCCAGGACATATTAATCGCTTATTATCAATAATAGAAATTATATTCTTATTTATTCCTATATTGGATTTCGTTTCCAATACATTTCTATTTTCTTTTGGATGCAATCCTTTCATTGATCTTTTATTTAAAACAAATGGTACAACGATCTCCGAAAAGTATTTCATATTATTTTTATCTTTCACCCATAAATTATCAAAACCATTACCTTCTAATTCTGTAAGAATAATAGGATTAAATGAATTCTTTAATAACTTATAGAGATACTCTATATGCACATCTTTCTTCAAATCTAATAATAATCTATTATCACTTTTTGTTTCATAAACATATCTTGGTATATCCCAACTATTTATGAATTCCTGTATCTCTATTTTAAACTTAGACAAGCTATCTATTTCTCTAAAATCATCTTTATAGATTGTCCATCTTGCACTTGATAATATTGTTTTGCCATAAACAATCCTAGGAATATATTTATAGTCTTTATTTGTTATATTTATTAGTCTATTCACTATATGTACTTCATAAGCGTTTGATATTTCCCTAAGTAATCTATTTATTTTACTGCATGATGCAGTGTTTAACATATTATCAGATATTACCTTTAATTTGCTATTTAACTTTTTTGATTTTACATAAAATCTATTTGTATTCTCATCAATCCCTATATAAATATCCCTAATATCTAGTTCTCTATCAGGAGAACTTGTATTTGATGATAATACAATATGGTAATCATGATTGCTACTATTATTTAATATATTGTTTATTCTTCCATTTCTATACATTTCATGTATATCTACAATAATATAGTTATCCTTACAATTCTTTTTTTCGGATTCATATAAATTATTTAATTTCTGAGTGTATTTCTCTTCCAACAAATCACTAAATCTGCTAAACATGTTTCCAGCTTTATCTGATCCGTAGTTAGGTCCAATATTAAGTTGAAAATTTCCTTTATCTATTTCCTCTTGGGACTCCGAAGTAATTATTACATTTAATTCAAATGACTGAGAAAAATTTAGATTATCTGCCTTAAATTCCTCATTAACATATTTAAGTTCTTCATCTATTATATCAATCTGTTTATCTTGTTTTTTGATTGCTTTTATAATTTTATCATTAATTAATTTTTTAAATCTTTCTTCTCTACGAGATAATGATCTATTACTCCTTATATGCGAATAATTAAAATCATAATCATCAGGAAAACCCAATCCTATATCATTATCAGTAAGTTCAAGTAAAGAAATCTCAGTATCCACACCATATCTTTCCATAAACTTTTCTCTATACTGTTTTAGATATGACGGTTCATTATATTCTTCAGCTATCATAGTCAAAACTTTTGATAAATCATCTAACTCTTGCTTTACAATACTGGAAATCGAATTATTTATGCAGGCAATCGACGTATCTATCTGTAAATATGAATTAGATTTATACATGTTTTCCATGAGATTAATTATTTCAAAATATATTTGTAAATCATTCCCTATCTTTTCTTGATTAAATTTATTTATTTTATATTGAATTATTTTTAGATTATGTAATATATTATTTTTAGAATCCGCCATAGACAATAATGATATAATATAATCTAATGGATCTTTACAATAAATCGGTGGTCGTAACTCTGTTATTAGAAATTCATTATCAATTAACCCTCTTAAAAATTTTTCAATTATTTCAATAGGTACATCATCATATTTTTCTAATATTGAATCGCACAAATCTTTGTAACTTACAAGTGTTTTAGAAAACTCTTGTACAAATTTTACTAATCTTGTATATCTAATGTTAGATTGGTCAAATTTGGAATCTATCTCATTTTGATTATACGTTTGTCCATAATTGGTTCGATATGG
The DNA here is from genome assembly GCF_018917845.1 of Tissierella pigra. Classification (NCBI taxonomy): domain Bacteria; kingdom Bacillati; phylum Bacillota; class Tissierellia; order Tissierellales; family Tissierellaceae; genus Tissierella; species Tissierella pigra. Next base: position 1,120,283 of record NZ_JAHLPJ010000001.1, on the reverse strand, counting down.
ATTTTTCATACGATTACCATGGCTATAACATTGATTGTTAAATCTTACTTTAATATTATTAAGTATTGTCTTATCTTTTTCTAATTCTTTTACAATTCCATATATCCATATCATATCAGCTCTAGCTCTTTTTATGTGTTCATTGGAAGACGCTAACATAATATTTGTATTGTCAGAAAATGTTCCACAAGTAACACCTGAAAAAGTTCCATATGGTGTTGGTCTAGTTGACATTCGAATTAAGTATTTCATAATAGAATTACTTAGATTTTGATTCAATTTATTTATGTTCTTATCGTATGTTCTTTTTATTTCATGATATAAATCTAAGCTTGCTATAGCTAAAGACCCTTTTATCACTTCAGCATTTTTTAAATTGGATAGAGATATTCTATTTAATGTGTCTTCTTTACTTAGAGTATCCATTAAATTTAAATAAATTGACGAATCTAAAATTGGAGTTCGCAACATATAGAAATCTCCACAATTATATATTTTATCAAACATATTCAATCCCTCCATAACTTTAAAAAATTAGTTATTTCGTAGAAAATGAAGTAACTATTATAATAATGGCAATATCAATCATTAGGAATAATCTAACAGGTACTTGTCCATAAAAACATTCATATGGACTAGTGATTTCTAAAGGAATTTCTGATTGATATTGTTTCTCTTGTTTCTTTGCAATAGATTTATCTCTGCAAAAAATCGTGTCACTTTTTTCCAAAAGTGTGACATTCTTACTTAACTTATACTTCTTGCCTGAATAAAAATATATAACAATTGCTATTAATCCAAATCCTATTTTAATTGCTATATTAATAATCACTGGTATCTCAAATATTACATAAGATAAAGCTAAAGAATTAGATAATCCATGCATTACTATGGTTAAGGTTAAAGATTTAGTTTTTATAAATAAATAGCCTAACCATAACCCCGTGGTAAAAGCTGTAGAAAATTGAAATATATTTCCATGGATAAGCGCAAACAATAATGCAGAAGTAATGATTGCAAATTTATCTCCATACTTTCTAAGAATATTTAATATTATCCCTCTAAATATAGATTCTTCTAAAATAGGGGCTACTAAACAAGTAGAAACTATTGTTGCTATAGATGTAATGTTATCTGATGAAAATATTTCAGGGTCAAATACAAATGTAACTCCTAATAAATCTAGAAACGTAAATATTAGATCAGTTATATAAACTCCTATCATCATAATAGGATAACTAATAATAAAAGCTTTAATTATGGTCATTAATCCTATGCCTTCAATATTAAATATGTCTTTAGATAATATATTTTCCTTTCTATAATGAAATAATAGCATTAAAAATAAGCATAAAAAGGATATATTAATACGAATATTAATAAAATAACTACTTTCTATTACTGATAATCTTCCACTTGAGGATAATAATGCACTAATTAAAGAAAATATAAAATCTACTATCAAAATCATAGATCTACCTTTTAAATAAACCCATCCTAATTTATTTAAATCTTTTTCCATTTCATTTAACGAATATAAACTCATGTTGTTCTCCTTATCTATAAAATTAAATGTGTGGAGCTGTAATTTTTATTTAGCTTATTTTCCTACAAATATACTATTCGTATTCTCTTACAACTATACTATGCATAGATGTTCTAGGCCCATGACAATTATCTGAACCACAACCTTGTTTCACACTTTCAATTGCAGCATCTGTTACTTTTTCTGTAATATACTTTATAATTTCCTCTGAAGCTTTACACTTCCAACCATCACTCCAACCATTTGTACTATACTCATTATCCATTCCTATACTTTTTATATCTAAATCAAATTCATCATATTTTGACATAGCGTCCTCCTTTTTTTATCCCGAAAATTTAATTAATATCCTCTTATTACAGCTCGCACATTTAAAAACATATATTTATCTTGTCTAAAATCCAATCTTGTTATATAAAATGTCAATAGCTCTACTATTTTTCTTTATTATTTTTAAACTACTCCTTAGATTTTAATAATATCTTATTTAAAATGGTATTAATCAATACAGATATTATAATCCATAGACTTACGTCTATTAACAGCTTTATATTTAATATTCCTTCAGAAAAACTATAACTAAATCCTGTTAATTTATAAATAACTCGAGTAATTATATAAGTTATTATAAGTACCACTATAGGCATATAAGATTTGTCCTTCATTTAATATATCTCCTTTTTAGCTCTGAAATGTAATTTCATCATATTTTTTTACAAATCTTCCTACTAAGTTAAATAAGGTATAAAAAATGATACTTTATTTGGCATTTAAGTAATTAATTCAATTACTCTTCCTGCCTATTAAAGTATCATTTTGTTATATTCCTTTCAATATACTCTGCAAAACTGGGCATTATTTCTGCAACATTGGACTCGTTGCGGAATTTTGCAATAATATATTAACTATAAAATTGTTTTCTTTCTGCTCATAATTTATATGTCCATTATACTTTTCTACCATTTCTTTTACACTTTCTAGTCCAAATCCATGAAATAGCTTATCTTTTTTTGTAGTAGGAATTTTGCCTTTATGAATTTTAACTTTGTTAAATATTGAATTACTTATCTTTATTGATAAATACTCTTCTACCTGAATAATTTTAATTTGAATTTTTTTATTATCTTTCAGTTGTATCTTTTCACAAGCCTCAATAGCATTGTCTAATAGATTACCTAGTATTATGCATAAATCTATTCCTTCTATTTGAGTATTTTGTTCTAAGAAAATAGAAGTCTCTAAATTTATACCTAATTCATTTATTCTTTTTATCTTTGCATTTATTAATGAATCCACAGCTACATTACCAGTATTAATGAAACCTTGGCCTCCAACAATATCCTTACATAATAATTTTAAGTTTTTTATGGCTATTTTATTTTCATTATTCTCTATATATCCTAATATTGCTAGTAGCTGATTTTTAGTATCATGAATTGCTATGCTAATCCTTCTTTGATTTTCAGTTAATTCTTCAAAATGTTTTTTCTGATCTTTGATCTGCTGCCTGAAAAATTCAAGTTTAAGCTTTTCACTTTCATACTTCAATTGTTTTTCAAATAAATAAAAAACGAAAATATTGGCTATAATTAATAATGAAATAGTTAAAACAATCAATAAAGCAATATATGTATTTGTAGTGGCAAAAATCTTCTCAGTAATAATAAATAGTACTAAAATGCTTGAAATAGGCATTAATATTATTGAAAATAATATTTTTTGATAGATTAAAGAATAATTATTATTTCTTCTATATTCATATATCTTTACTATAATAAGTACTAATAACTTAGATACAAGTAGCCCTTGCAGATAATATATTATATTATTTAAAATAAATTGTGGGTTTTCACCAGTTAAAGCAACAAGAATTGCAATTACTATTACTTCGGCTGATACTAGAAAAATAATAAGAATTAAATTTAGTATTATCTTTAATAACAGTTTTCCTTTATATAGCATAGATATAAACATAAGCAATATAAAATAAATTATAGGAAATACAATTGTATTTTTATAATATATAGTTGTAATAATTGTAAGACTCATCATAATAAAATAAGATAACAGTTCTATTTCTTTATTCACCTTACAGTCTTTTAGTAATGCTCTCATATAATAATATGTTATAGCTGTCTCAAGAAATAATCCTACAGTATCTATTAATATTCTAGAGTTATTCATACTATATTCCTCGTAATAAATCTATTAAAATCTTCCATTACTTTTGATCTTAATCTTTTGCTAATTGGAACATTATCTCCATTTTTTAGTAGAATTAAGGTTTTATCAATAATCTTTATATATGCCATGTTTATTAAAAATCCTTGATGACAACGAACAAATCCATAAAATGATAGTTTTTTCTCCTCATCTTTTAATTTACCTATACATTCATATCTATTAATTCCATCAAATATAAACAAATGTCTATTATATGCCTCAATATAAATTATATCTTTAATTTCTAATGTAGCAGTAGAATCCTTGTATTTAACTATGTACCTATAATTATTGACCTTATATTGTTCAATCGCTCTATTAAAATCTTTTCTAAATTCATCTTTATCAATAGGCTTTATAAGAAATTGAAAAGCTCCTATCCTAAAAGTGTCTGACACAAAATTCACATAGCTTGTTATAAAAAAGATTATTATATGATTATTTCTTTTTTTTATTTCTTGTGCAGTGTCTATACCATTTATTTCTTTCATTTCTATATCCAAAAAAAGAAAATCAATTTTTTGCTCATCATCATAGGCATTAATCAAATCTTCTCCACAACTAAATTCTACTATACTCATTTCTGGATATAAGGTTATGTATTCTTCTAAATAATTTTTAATTTTGTTCCTATAAAGTTTTTCATCATCACAGACGGCTATATGCATTATATACACCTACTCTTGAGAAATATTTATTATCATTGATAATATTTTGTTTTTCAATAAGTTTAGTATATCATAAAGACAGTAAATACTTTGTCGGATTTTGTCATAATGTAAAAAGTTATTTTTTTTATATTTAAAAGTAACTTTTATCTTTTGAAGTTATTTAAAATATTAAGCAACTGTATATATTTATTAACTATTATATTAAAAATATACACCCCATTACTTATTTGATTTATATTTTAATAAAATCTCTTTTACATCAATATTTATTTCATCACCTACTCTAATTTTCCAGTTAGAGTGATATAAAGTTATTATTGCTACTATAAGATATATTATAGCCATGAGGATTTGTGCTAAGTCTACATTGACTACATTTTTTAATATAGTCATACCCATGAAAACAGTAAATGAATTCTGCATTATATGTAAAATAGTTGTTACTACAATTGAATTGGTTTTGACTGCAATATATCCATATAATATCCCGAATACTGTAGTATGTACAATTGTAATTATATTGTTATGAAGAATACCAAATATTAATGCTTGAGTTATTATAGCAAATTTGACTCCATATTTTTTTAGTAATCTTAATATTAAATCTCTAAAAACAAATTCTTCTATAAATGGCGAAATCAAACAAATACGAACACCTGTCCAAAACGTAATGCTAATAGCGGATTTATCAACTTTATATAGAATACCTTTATACATTGAATATCCTTTAGTATTTAATATGAATTCAATTATAATTAAAAATAATAAAATTGTATAAACAACAGCATGTTGATATATAAATAGTTTAATCATATCTATTGCTTTGATATTTTTTCTTTTAAAATATTTAATTGGTTCAATATTGTTTTCCATATCTATGGCCTCTTTTCTTAATTAGATTTTAATATCTTAACACTACGTACTATTAAGCTAACATATGGCTATATTATTTTCAATCCAATCGACAAAACTAGACATTACCTCTTAATTATTAGGCTGAATTATGGAATTTAAACAACAAAAAAGAGTAGATACTATACTACTCTTTTCTTAATTCCTACTCTGCTATAAATAAAATCTCTTCAGTTTTCTTATGTGATAATGCATATTTATAATCAGTCTTTTTTAATTCTCTGATATTTTTTTTATATTTCTTTAGTAAATTTAATATTTCATCACAGGATGGAATTCCATCTGACCTGTAAGATACCACTAAAATTGAATCTCTATACCTTTTAAATAACTTATCAAAGGCATCTAGTATTTCATTCTTTTTAGTCCATGGACTTTCGCCTTTTCCCTTTAATGGCTTATGTTTATACTTTGGAAGAATTTTATTTTCCCAATTGTCATAGTCTAACATTCCTTCTAAAAAATGATAGTAGTCTAAATAATCTGTACCCACGCCCTTAGATGTAATATAAGGACTATCTATATAGACCAAATCAAAATCATAGTCCTCAATTGGTAACTCTAAAACATCATAATTCAAGGATTTACATTTCTGCTTATTATCAAATACTGCTCTATTTGCCTCATCTACAAAATTAACAAAATGGTCTTTAAATGATTTATCCCATGTGGTTTTATTGCCAAAGCTCCTTTTAACTTCATCTGTCCTTACATAAAGATTAGCCCTATGGAACAGATTATAAGGTCTTTTTATTATACATGATTGAAATAATCCAAACCATGCTATTGCTTGTTTATATTCATTGTCTATATTTCTTATATTTGTGATAACCATATCTAACCATTGATTTTCTTCCTCTAGAAAAAAAACATCTTTAAAATTATCTTGAATAAAAGATGGATATTTAATATCATGTTTTGCCAATATATATTCAATATCATCTTCCTCTAGTTGTTCATGTGTATTCTCAACTAATGCTTTTCCTATTATATAGTTAAATTTTAATATATCATTGTAATACACTTGCTTTCCTTGCTGTTTAAACATAAAAGAGACGCAGCCTGTTCCACCAAAAGCATCTAATACAGTCCTAAATTTAAAATCTTTAGTGTTAAACCATATCCAGTCTATTATCTTTGCCTTACTACCTTGAAATCTTGTTGTAGGGAAATAATAGTTCTCAAAGCTTTGACTGTTATTTGCATCTTCAAATTCTTCTACTCCTTTAAGTATTAACTGCTCTATTTAAATCACCTTCCTAATTTACTCCTCATCTTCCACTATTAAATCTTCTTCTTCAACATCTTCAACACTAAGATTGGGAGACTTTTTCTTATATTCTATATATTCTTTTAAGTTTTTATAGGGTGGCTTACCTTCTTCCATCATATCTTTTGTCATGTAATACATCCAATAATCATCGAATATATCTATTTCTAGCTTTGAAAATGGTCCTTCTCCCTCTTTAAGTTTTTTTATATTGGTAATTCCTCCAATATTCTTTGTATTTCCAGATCCAGGTCGTGTATTTGCTATTTTATACTTTTCCTGTAGTAAGAATTCTATATTCGTCACTACTGAAAGAATATCTTCTATATCCTCTAAAGTATATATTTCTCTTTCATCTATAGCTCCATCTTGCTTAGTATAAATAATACCCAATACAAAATGCTTAGAATACTGTTCATAAGGATAAAGTATATTTTTATTACTTTGTCTATTTCTGAAATATCCAGTAAATGCTCCCAGTGTAAATCCATTTACAGTAGTATCACTTGTTCTATAAGTTGATTTGATGTCTAATGCATATTTTGTCCCATCTTTGCATATAAAAGTTATATCGGGATAATGATTCTGGTATTCTGCAAGTTCAATCTTTAAGTCATTATCAACTGCAAACTTATGTATAATAGGAAACAACATTAACTCCATAATCTTGCTTACTACTTTTGTATCAACGGAAATTGTATATATATTTTTATATATATCTATAAATCCTTTCACTGTCCAATCTTTATTATGGGTTTGCAAAATATTTATATTATCATTGACTGTCGTCAGTAGTTTCATTCTAAATTTTTCAGCTTCCATATTCCCAATCCCCTTTGTATTCTATGTATTAAGTATTTTTCAAATAGATATATTAATTATCTTTTTAACTGTAAAATGATCCTTTTTCATTATTCCATCTCTTTAACTAATCTCCACTGTTCCCTAGCCATATCATCTAAGCCTGGATTCATTTTTGTAGTTGGAAGTTCTATACAAATGCGAAGCCAAGATGAAGCCTTATCTTTCTCACCTATTCTTCTAGATAACTCACCTACTAAATAGCATAGTTTACTTTCATCCATATTAGTTCCTATTAAAGATTCATTATTATATACATCTATAAAAGTATCTCTTGCTAAAGTTAGAAATCTTATCTCCTCATCATTTTTTTCACTTAATCTATATAGCCATCCAAGATTTAAGCAAATATTTGCAATTTCAATTTTTTTTGCATTTATTAAATTTGCAGCAAGTAATGCTAATTTATAAGTCTCTATTGATTCTTCTAAATTCCTTATTCCACCAAAATCTCTTTTATACCATTTAGGAGATATATTCTTTCTAATTATTTCTATTTCGCTAGGTTTAATATCTTCAAATCTAGTTTCTAAAGCTCCATATCCACAATGGGGGCATACAAACACACTATATTTTATAGGATTTTCCGTGCTATAATGATTTAAAAAGTCCTCATCCCTTTTTATAAGCCTTAATCTCGATGTCCTTACTTTTTTAGTTGTAAATTCTCTTTTACATATAGGACAATTCACTTTTTTATCAAATAATTCATTGGTTTCTGACACTTACTACTCCACCTTTCTATAATTATACCTAATTATATTATATCACTAATTATTAGAATTGGCAGGTAAGTAAGGCCCTATTTTATATATATAATCTTTTTTTCTATAATGATCCGTGGTGATTTGTTTTTTAGACACCACTTTTCCGTTTTTCATAATAGTCTTATAGGTATTAACTTTATATCCTGTTCTGCCTTTTTGTATATTTATCTTCTCACCTGGAGACAATTTTCCATCATATATTGTTTCAGTTTTAGGTTGTATAGTCTCTACAATCTGTGGATTTATTTTTACTTGATAATTCTTAGTATTTATATCTCCATAAATATAAATATATATTTGATTTCCTGTTATTTTTGAATAAGTATATATTGGAAAATCAAAGTCATTTCTAAATTTCAAATCTAAATATCCATAAGAAACTGCTGCATCTTGACCATAAGGTACATACCTTGCTGGGATTGAATGAGGACTTCTTTCTATAATCGTAAGGTCAGCCAATAATAATGCGTTATACATGGTAGTTGAAGTTTGACAAACTCCCCCACCAAGCCCTGGAGTTAATTCTCCCCCTATAATTACATTTGCTTCTTTATATCCAGACTCTTGAGTTCTTGGTCCAGTGGTATTATTATATGAAAATTCTTGTCCAGGTAAAATAAGTTTATTACTAATTGCTTCAGCTGATAACCTAATATTTTCTATTCTTCCTTTACTACTTCCTTTAAAAGACGTGGAGTATTCCCCTATTACTCCATTTATTCTACTTAAAAATTCTTTTGTAAGATTAGGCACTATATCTTTAACTGGAATCTCTATATCTTTTAATTCATATATATTTTTATCTATTAAAGTGACTAAATCTTCCAAAACAACTTTTTTTCCAACTGTATGATCTGTAACTGTAATTTTTCCTTTATTAAAATTTATCTTAGCGTCTATAGGTTCTATATTTATTTCCCGGGAAATGTTTTTTGATATATTTTCTATCTTATCTTCACTATAAAAGGATTTAAGAGGAATATCCAGACCTGTCTTTAACTTTTTTATATCCCTTAATCTTTTGATAAAGTTTCCTTCTCTGCCTAAAGTAAAAGCATGACTAACAGCACTATCATATTCATAGGAAAATCCTATCTGCTTCAAATTTATTTTATATATTTTTCCACCATATAACAAATTCATATATTTTTCTTGAATTTCAGCTTCTTTTGTTTTCTTTATAAACTCTAAGGCTTGTTCTTTTGTTTTGTTCTCTACACTATAACCATCTATTTTTACACCTTTATAAATGGTGTTTATATTTAAAATGTTTTTATAAACATAAATTCCTGCTCCTAAGATTGTAGCCACTAATATTATAGAAATAGATAATAATATAATTATGGACTTTTTCATATATTACCTCCGAATTATAATAATCAATTTTTACATAAATTTATTCTTATATATTATATTTATATGGCTTCAATGTTTATTACTCATAAATTGATTTATTATTATTCATTTTATTATTATCTAAGGTCTATCTATATATTCTAAACTAATATTCATCTATTCTTGAACTTCCCTTTCATAATAAAAGCAATATTCCCTTACGGGGCATATATCACATAAAGGTTTTCTAGCCTTGCAAATTCTTCTTCCATGAAAGATTAGTAAATGATGAGCCTTTGACCATATTTGTTTATCTATATTATCCATTAAATCCTTTTCTGTATCTAAAACATTTTTACTATCAGCTAATCCTATTCTATTAGCCACTCTAAAAACATGAGTATCTACGGCAATGCCTGGTATATCAAAGGCATTTGATAATACTACATTTGCAGTTTTTCTACCTACTCCTGGGAGTTTAGTCAGTTCTTCCATAGTATCAGGTACTTGGCTATTATGATTTTCTATAAGTAATCTACAAGTTTCCAATATATTCTTTCCCTTAGTTTTATAAAATCCGCAGGATTTGATTCTTTTTCCTATTTCTTCTTCTGATAACTTTATATAATCCTCTGGTGTTTTAAGTTCTTGGAATAGTACGGATGTAGTCTTATTTACTTGAACATCTGTACATTGTGCTGAAAGTATAGTCGCTATTAATAGTTCAAATGGATTAGTATAGTTTAGCTCTGCCTTTGCATCTGGAAACCTTTCGTCTAGTTTTTCTAAAACTACTTTTATTTCTTCTTTTGATAACATCTTCTTCATTTTATCACCTACAATATTTCTATTTCATGCTCTACTATTTCTACCCTACCATCATCATCTATAAACTTAATTACATTTGATAAAATTTCGTTAGCATGATTAACATCATTTGTTACACAGGCAAATCCTATTATGGAAGATTGCCAACTATTATTTAAATCTACTTCTGCTATGGATATATTAAATCTTGATTGTAGTCTTCCCATTATGCTTTTAATTACTTGTCTCTTATCCTTTAGAGAATTAGATTCATATATTATTATCTTCAATGAGCAAGAACCTATTATCATTTTATTATCTCCTAATCTATATTATTTTTATGTAAAAGAAAAAGGGAGAATTATTCTCCCCTTAATTATTTTAATATATTCATTTCTTTTCCTACTTTTTCAAACACTTCAACTGCTCTATCTAGTTGTTCTTTTGTATGAGCTGCAGTTACCATACATCTAACTCTTCCTGTTCCTTTTGGAACTGTTGGGAATACAATACCTGATACGAAAACCCCATTTTCTAGTAATTTTCTACTGAATTCCATAGTCTTTGCTTCGTCTCCTATAATTACTGGAGTAATTGGAGTCTCACTATGTCCTGTATTAAATCCTAAGCTGCCAATTTTTTCTTTCCAATATCTTGCATTTTCCCAAAGTTTATCTGTATATTCTGTTGATTCCATTAACATAGTTACTGCTTCTGTAACAGCTCCAACAACTGCTGGTGGTAATGATGTACTGAATAGTACTGGTCTTGCTCTATGGCTTAACCAATCATACATAGTTTGTGAACCTGATACATATCCACCCATTACTCCGATTCCTTTTGAAAGACATCCCATTGAGAAATCTACTCTACCATGTAATCCAAAATGGTCTATAGTACCTCTTCCGCTTTCACCTAATACTCCAGAACCATGAGAATCATCTACATATGTCATAGCTTCATATTTTTCCGCTAATTCTACTATTTCAGGAAGTTTAGCTATGTCTCCATCCATACTGAAAACACCATCAGTAATGATTAAGATATTTTTATAGTTTTTTCTTGACTCTTTCAAAACTTCTTCTAAACTGTCCATATCAGAGTGTTTGAAAACAGTTTTTGAAGCTTTTGATAATCTACAACCGTCTATTATTGAAGCATGATTTAATTCGTCAGATATTATAATATCTCCTGGTTCAGTTATAGCTTGAATAGTACCAGCATTACAATTAAAAGCTGATTGATATAAAAATGCAGCTTCATCTTTTTTAAATTTAGCTAAAAGCTTCTCTAAATCTTCATGAATATCCATATTTCCTATTATAGTTCTAACAGCTCCTGAACCTGCACCATACTTTTCTATTGCTGCAATAGCTGCCTTTTTTATTCTATCATTATTAGCGAATCCAAGGTAGTTATTTGATGATAAGTTTATAACTTTTTTTCCGTTTAGTATTACTTCTGCCTCACTTGCTGTTTCCATCACTGGCAACGTTCTATATACTCCATCCTTCTTCAGTTCTTCTATCTTTTCCTTTAAATAACTTAATTCATGAATATTAGACATAGTATAACCTCCTTAAATTTCTTCTTTCGAGATATATTATAACACATCTTTTATATTTATTAAATCGATTTTTGACTGATTGTTAAAAAAATATTTACTATGGCCCATTCTGAATATTCTCTTATTTCAGGGCTTTCATCCTTTAACAAATTTACTAACAATTGAATATTCTCTGTTCTTTTCATATTGCCTAAAGCTATTATGGCATTTCTTTTTAATATAGACTTCCCTCGCCAGCTTCCTGCCATAGTTCCATATTTCCTTTTAAATTCTTTATTGGATATGGTAAGTAATTCTTCTAGATTCATATAACCCTTAGTCAGTATCGGAATAAACTCTTCATGATTGGATTTTTTTATACCTTTGTTCTTTGGACAAACTAATTGACAGGTGTCACATCCATATATTTTCATCCCCATCTTTTCCCTCAAAGTTATAGGTATATTACTCTTTGTTTGAGTTAAATATGATATACATCTTTTAGGATTTAGCTTGTATGGTTCTTCTAAAGCACCTGTAGGACAAGCATTGATACATAAATTACAATCACCACATTCAGATTCTGCCTCTTTACTTATATCTAAATTTAAATTAGTTAATATATATCCTAAAAATATAAAAGAACCGTATTCTTTATTTATTATGGAACAGTTTTTACCATAATATCCAATACCAGATTTTCTACCTAGCTCTCTATCTATTAAAGGCCCTGTATCTACAAAATATTTATACTGGAAGTCTATTTTCTTTTTTATTTCTTCAACAAGACTTTCTATCTTTTTCCTTAAAACTAAGTGATAGTCAATTCCCCAACTTGATTTTGATAATTTTCCTCTTAACAGATAATCTGGTTTTTCATCATAATCTATATTATAGGATAGTCCAAGAACTATTATTGATTTGCAATTATCCATAGTAAGTCTCGGGTCTATTCTTTTATTTATATCTTTTTCCTCAAATTCAGTCTTTACATTATTTTTTTCCCTATACAGTAGATACTCTTCTAAATTATATAAGGGCAATGAATCTGTAAATCCACAAATATCTATATTTAGCTCTTTAGATTTTTCTAATATATATTGGTTTAGTTCTCCCATTTATATTCCCTTCTAAGAATTTCAATTTCTTTCTTATATCCATCTAATTCATTTGGGGTTTCTAAATTAAAGGGTAAATCTTTTAATAATGGATGATTTATAACATTTATTATAGTATCAGAACCTATGGTGCCTTCTCCTATAACCTCATGTCTATCCTTATTAGAAGCAAATTCTACTTTACTATCATTTAGATGTACTGCCTTAATTCTATCTATACCAATTATATTATCTATTTCTTGAAGCACTCCATCTAAGTTATTAACTATATCATATCCAGCAGAATATAAATGACAGGTATCTATACATATGCCAAGGTTTTTATTGTATTTTACACCATCTATTATGGATTTAAGCTCTTCCATATTTCTGCCTATTTCTGTTCCCTTACCTGACATTCCTTCTAATAAAATCACTGTATTATTGTCCTCACTTATGACATTATTTAAGGCATCTACTATAATTTCTACACCTTTTTCACTGCCCTGCCCCACATGAGAACCTGGATGGAATACATAATAAGTGTTTGGAATTATTCTTAGCCTTTCCAAATCATCCTTTAAAATCATATTTGCAAATTCCCTAGTTTCTTCCTTATTTGAGGAAAGATTCATAGTATATGCTCCATGAGCAAAAAGTGGTGCAAATTTATATTCATTCATCAACTCTTTAAGTTTATTTATATCTTTTATATCAATTTCTTTTGCCTTCCCCCCTCTAGGGTTTCTAGTAAAGAATTGAAATGTATTAGCTCCTATGGATACTGCCTCTAATGCTGCATTATAATATCCCTTTGAAATGGATAAATGACAGCCAATATTTAACATATCTTATCACCCTTTCTTTATATATAATACCACATTGTCATTTATTTTTAACTACTTCAATAGATTAAAATATGTTATAATATTCATTAGTGTTGAGAAAGGGAGAAATATTATGTTTAATTTAAAGAAAAAAGCCTACAAAAATTTTGATTATACCTTATTTTTCACTATGCTATTACTTTGTGCTTATGGTCTGCTTATGATAATGAGTGCTACTTTAAGTCACGAAACTATGAGTAATGTCAAAACTCAAGGAATAGCTACAATTTTAGGGCTAGTTGTAATTGCTATACTTGTTCTACTTGATTATGAATTTCTAGGAAAACTTTATATACCTATTTATGTAATATGTAATCTACTTCTTGTGGCTGTTCTTATATTTGGAATTGGAGAAGATCAATGGGGTGCAAGGTCTTGGCTGAAAATTGGACCTGTTAGGTTTCAACCAGCAGAGTTTGTAAAAATTGGTTTAATTATATCCCTAGCTAAATTTATAGATAATCATAAAGATAGTATAAATGAACCTTTTATATTGTTAAAGATATTGGGCTTTGCCTTTTTTCCAGTAGTTCTTATTCTTATGCAGCCTGATGCTGGTACTGCAATGGTATTTATATTTTTTATAGCTGCTATGTTGTTTATTGCTGGAGTGAAATGGCGGTATATTGGCTATGCAATATCTTTAGGGCTTTTAAGTCTTCCTGTTCTATGGTTTAAGCTAGATCAATATCAGAAGGATCGTATATTTAACTTTATAGATCCTGAAAGAGATCTACCTAATTCTGGATATCAAGCTATGCAGGGTAGAGTTGCCATTGGTTCAGGGAAAATCTTTGGCAGAGGATTATTTCAAGGAGTATATACTCAATTTAATTATATCCCTGAAAAACAAACTGACTATATATTTGCTGTAATTGTAGAAGAACTGGGATTTATGGGGGGTTTTGGACTAATTATCCTATATTTTATACTACTTAATAGATTTATTGCAATATCTAGAAAATCTAAGGATTTATTTGGTTCATTAATGATAATCGGATTTGCTGCAATGTTTCTTTTCCATATATGGGAAAATATAGGCATGACCATTGGGCTTATGCCAATAACAGGTATTCCCCTTCCTTTTATGAGCTATGGAGGAACTTTCCAGCTATCTAATATGATTTGTATAGGTATAGTTTTAAGTATAAGTGTTCATAGAGAAGAATTAACTTTTTAATTCCTCTCTATTTTTTTATTTTAGTACCTTGTAATGAAAGGTAGCATATGATATAGTGTAGTTAAGAAAATAAAAGGAGATATGCCAATGAACATTCAATTTAAAAAAGGTGTATTAGAGCTTTGTGTTCTTTCCTTATTAGAGAAAAAGGATTTTTATGGCTATGAACTAGTAGAACATATCTCTCAATATATAGATATTTCAGAGGGAACCATCTATCCTCTACTAAGGAAATTTAGAACTGAAGGCTATGTCACAAATTACCTAGAAGAATCTCAAGAAGGACCTCCGAGAAAATACTATAAATTAACTGAAAGGGGTATGGAAGTTCTTGAAGAATTAGTCATTGAATGGGAAAGTTTTATTGACGGGGTAAATAATATATTAAGGGGTGATTTATCATGAATAAACAAGAATACTTAGATAGACTAATGTACTATCTTCAAGGATTACCTATATCTGAGCTAGAAGATATTTTTTCAGACTATGAAGAACACTTTCGTATGGGTATTTCAAAAGGCAAATCGGAAGAAGAAATATCAAAAGAACTAGGAGACCCTATGGAAGTTGCCAATAATTACAAAACAATATATGGCTATAATGATACCCAAAATATGGATAATACAAATTATTCCAGTAATGATACAAAAAGACTACTGGTTACCATAGGACTAATAGCCTTTAATATAATAATAGTAGCAGGACCTTATTTAGGTTTAGCAGGTGTCCTTCTTAGTTTTTATGGAGTTGGTATCAGTATTATAGTAAGTGGATTTGTAGTTTTATTTGGTTTTCCAATTAGTATTTTTACTCCAATACCTACACCTCATATTCTTACTTCCATAGCTTTTGGTATAGGATTACTTGCATTAGGTACATTGGGAATTATACTATCTGTATATTTAACGAAACTATTATATCAACTTACAATTAAATATATTAAATGGAATTTAGAACTAATCAATAAGTTGGGAGGTTTAGAAAATGAATACTAAAAAAGTTGTTTCAATTTTAGCAGTAGTTGTTTTAGTTGCTTTTGGAGTAGGCATATTATCTTTAAGATATAATGACAATTATAAGTTTATAGGCTCTAATTCTATTAACTGGGTCAATGTTAGATCTAATGATGAAATAGTAAAAATAGATGAAGATGGAATACAAGTTAAAGATGGGGATGATCAAGTTTCCATTGGTTGGAACGGCATTAAAGTCAACGATGGAAAGAATGGTGTTTCTATTGGTTGGGATGGAGTCAAAGTTAAGGATGGAGATGAACAGGTTTCTATTGGCTTAAATGGTGTTAATATTAAGGAAAAAAACAAATCATTTTTTAGTAACTGGAACTGGTTCGGTATAAATTCCAGAAATTTAAAATGGGAAACTATCGATGAAGAAACTCAAGCTGAAATAACTGGAATAGATACTATAATAGTTTCTCCTGATTTTATTGATGTTAAGATAACTTCTGAGGAAAGAGATGATGTTGGTATTCATTATTATGGTAAAATGAAAACCAATATAGTACCAACTTTAAATGTAGACAAAACGTCTAATAGTTTAGATATTAAACTTAAAACAAATAGGAATAATTATTCTGTAGTAACTTCTGATGTTATTTTAGAAATTTTTGTACCGAAATCTTATAATGGTAACTTTCATGTCACTGCTACTTCTGGAGATATTTATATGAAAGGTTTAGCTGGAAAAAACTTCAACATTTCCTCTAATTCTGGCGAACAGCATCTGGAAAATCTTGAAGGCAATAAATTAACTTTAACTGCTACTTCTGGAGACATTACATTAAAAAATTCCATAGGTGAAGTTGAATCTAAATCTAGTTCTGGCGAACAAAGATTTGAAAATGTTGAGGGTCAAAAACTAGACTTATCAGCTAGTTCTGGAGATATAGAATTAAAAAATTGTGTAGGCGAGATTAAAGTGTCTACTAATTCTGGTGAACAAAGGTATAAAAATGTTGAAGGCAAAAAATTAGACTTATCATCTACTTCTGGAGATATAGAGTTAGAAGATTGTATAGGTGAACTTAAAATATCTACTAACTCTGGTCATATTTCTTTAGATAATGAAAAGTCAAAAGAAAATATGAAATTATCCACTAGTTCTGGTGATATATCTATTAGTTTAGGTGATAATCCTAGTTACACTATCCAAGGCACTACTTCTTCAGGTGATTTTATTACATTTGGAAATATCAATATACAAGAAAACGATAAAGGCAGATTTAGAGCTACAATAGGTTCAGGGGAAAAATCTATTGATATTAGTACTTCATCTGGAAATGTTAGATTTAGTAAATAACTATTAGTTATGGAGGGGTTAAGGTGAATAGAAAATCTTTAATTTTATTTGTAGTTATCTGTATTGTAATATCAAATATAATGACTGCTTGTGGTTCTATAAAAACATCAACTGATAATAGTGTTATTCTTATGGAACCAATAGTTAAAACAAAAAATTCTTTAAATATTTCAGTAGACCCGAGAATAGAATTGTTATCAATAGTCCAATATCTAAGTAATTATAATACAATTGCCAGTGGATTGATTACTATGGAAAGTTTTGAGTATAAAGACAAAGTAAGAAAGCATTTTATGGAGTTTAGAAAACATGAGGCTATAAAATTTTTTAATGAAATTTCTAAAAATGGTTTTACCTTTGATGCTCCTCCAACTTCAATGCTTTTTATGGACAATAATTTTAAAGTAAGAAAAGATGTAGAATTAACTGATTATATAGCCAGAAGAGCTGGTAGCCGTGAAAATATAATTAAACTTTATAATCTTCTTGAGGACTTTGCTTCAATCTCTGATTTTACTTCATTTTTTAATGATAATATAGAATACTACAATACTATTATTGATAATACTCTTTTCTTAATAGATGATGAATTTGATATTATAAATCATCTAGAAGGCTACTACGGTTGGCAAAATAAAAGTTACAACATAGTATTATCCTCATTATACGGAGCAGGAGCATATGGACCTAGTATATCTAATAAAAACCAAGATGTTGAAATTTATAGTATTATAGGATGTCAGATGTTAAACGGAAATCTTGATCCCTCCTTTGGAACTATAGACTACTTTAATTATCTCCAACAACACGAATTTAGTCATTCGTTTATTAATCCAACAACTTCAAAAAATCTGGATTTAGCAAATTCTTATGAGGAACTCTTTGAGCCTATAAAAGATGAAATGAAATACCTTGCTTATGCAGAATGGGAAACCTGCTTAAATGAGCATATAATTCGTGCCTTGACTTCAAGATTTGCTTCTCATGAAAATAAAACTAAAGGCAGGAATCTTCTCAAAGCAGAAGAGGAAAAAAACTTTATATATGTAGAAGCACTATACAATAAACTAGAAGAATATGAAGACAATCGAGATAAATACCCTACAATAGAGGATTTTTATCCTGAGCTTTTAAAGGCATTGGATCAATTCAAAAACTAACTTAAAAATGTGACAGGTAATCTTGAATTACCTGTCACATTTTTTACTCAATATAAAACACCTTATAATCATCTAATCTTAAGCAAGACATTCTTCCATCATCATAACAATTTCCTGTATCTATACCTATTTTGTCATTATAGATTTTATCAAACCAAATTTCATAGGGTAATTTTGATTCTACCTCAAATATCTTATCTATATATCTTCTAGGGGAATGTCCAAATATGGTAATTAAACTATCTAAAGCTTTATTTTTTATAAAATCATCTCTTACCCAAACAAGTCTATCTCTTTGTTCAGTTAAAGCATCTTCTAGTGATTTTTCTTTCAAACTCTCAATTAGTCTTTCTGGTTCAAATCCACCATGGACAAGTAAATATTTATTATCCACTATTTTAAAATATGGCAATCCCTCTATAAAGGATAAAATCTTTTCTTGTTCTTCTGAGGTTCTTTTATTAAATCCTTTTATAGTAGGCTCACAACCATTTCTGCTCCATCTTTCTGTTTGTTTTTCGTCTTTATATTTAAGTCCATAGAGCATCATCTCATCATGATTTCCCATAATTACTTCTATCTGTGGATAATTCATGACAAATTCTATAGTTTCCATAGGTTTATCACCTCTATCCACTAAATCTCCAATTATATAAAGTTTATCGTCTTCAGAAAGCTCAATAGTTTCAATTAACCTTTTTAACCTATCTAATTTGCCATGTATATCACTGGTTACATATTTCATATATTATCACCTTATTTTATCTAATTTTATTTAATTCTTTTAATATATTTGTATATTCCAAATCAAGTTTTTCCTTATCCTCTGGCTTTTTTGCAATGGAAATAAGCCCTATTATTTCACTTAATTTATTTTCCAATATAGCCCTTCTATTTGCAATATCCTTATGTTGAAAATCATTGTCTTTATTTTTATTGTAATCATTTAAGTTTCCTTGAAAAGTATTTATTTTTTCATTTTCAATATACATTATAGTATCAGCTACATTTTCAATTAATCTTTTATCATGGGAAACAAATAATAATGTGTTATTATAGCTTATTAGTGCTTCTTCCACTGCCTCAACTGAATATATATCTAAATAATTAGTAGGTTCATCTAATATCAATATATTAAAATCGCTAAGTAATATCTTTGCTAAAGATACCTTTACTCTCTCTCCTCCACTTAGTACACTAACCTTTTTATATACATCATCTCGTTTAAAGAGAAATCTTGCTAAAATATCCCTTGCATCTTGTTCCAGACCTACTTCCAATAAATTTTCTAGTATGGTTTTGCTTTCATCTAGAATATTTAAGTCTTGGCTAAAATATCCTATATTTGCCTTCTTAGAAATATTAATATTATCTTCATTTTCCATTATCATTTTTAGTAATGTAGTCTTTCCACTACCATTTCCACCAATTAATGCAACCTTAGATTTATTATATATTTGAAAATTAGAGTCTTTAAATAAAGTTCTCTCTCCAAAAGATTTAGTCAATTCTTTACCTTCAATAACTATTTTGGAAAATATCTCCTCTCCACTAATATCCACTTTTATTTTATCTACTTCCTTTAATTTATCTTTTACCTCTAATTTATCTATTCTAGAAGCTATTGCTTTTACCTTATTATCCAGCTTTTTCTTGGCTTTTTGTCCCCCCATTTTATGAAGTCTTGCCTCAGAATTTCCCATTCTCTTAGGAGGTCCTTTTATTTTATCTGATTTTGTCTTGGTATCAACTAAAACCTTTTCTAGCCTTCTTTTTTCATTTATATACTTCTCATATTCCAACTCTTGAGTCTTTCTTTCCAATTCTTTTTGAACCTTATAATGAGAATAGTTTCCATCATATATTTTAATTTTACTATCTTCAAGTTCTATTATTTTGTTACATACCTTATCTAGTAAATCTCTATCATGAGAAGTTATAACCATAGCACCTTCAAAATTAGTCAATTTTTCTATTAAAAAATCAATTCCTTCAAAATCAAGATTTGAAGTAGGCTCATCTGCAAGAAGAAACTTACCATTATCAGTTAAAAATCCAGCGATTTTTAGTCTAGTTAATTCTCCCCCACTCATAAATTCTTTATTTTTTTCCTTTAGTCCTAATTTACCTATATATTCACCATCTACTTCCTTATTTGAACTATCTTCTAGCTGTTTAATATAGAATGGCTTAATATTTGTTCTTATGGTTCCAGAATCTGGGTTAATTTCTCCTGCAATTAAATTTAATAATGTAGTTTTCCCAGAACCATTTAATCCAACTAGACCTATCTTATCATCTGAGTATATTTTTAAATCCTTAATATTTAATACAAGTCTATATTCAAAATACTTTTTTAAATTATTTATATCTAAAACTAACATAAAAAAATCCCTCCTAATTTTGTCTGAAGGGATTAATGTCTTTATTATTGCAAAAGGAATAAATCAACCATATAGGTTAATTTAAGAATAAGAGACCATTATAATCACCTTCAGAACATTTGTAAACTAAAATAAACCTAAGTATACTAGGTATTATTTTTTCAAATCAAATTGTTCTTTTAATAAAGGGATTATATTCTCATTGTTCTAGTTTCCATCCTTTTCTATTATTTAAATTAATTAAATATTATCACAAATTATCTTATTTTGCAAGAAAATCTTCAAATTATCTATTAACAAACCATTCTACTAAATCACTACTGATACTAATGGATTTTCTAGATATTTTTCTAGCTTCTTCTTTTGAAAACCATTTAGCATCTACAATTTCTTCATTATCTACCTTAATTTCGCCTTCAAGATATTCTGCCGTAAATCCAATCATCATGGAATTTGGAAATGGCCAAGGCTGAGAGCCAAAATATTTAATATTATGTACTTTAATACCTACTTCTTCAAATACTTCCCTCTTTACACAATCCTCAAAAGTCTCTCCCATTTCTACAAACCCTGCTAGTACACTATATGTTCCTTCTGGAAACATTTTATTATGGGCTAATAATATTTTATCTTCCTTTGTAACTGCTACAATTATAGCAGGAGCAGTTTTAGGCCATACCATATTATCACAATTGGTACAAATCATGGCTCTATCATTTCCACTGACTTTCATAATCATTTTAGTTCCACATACTCCACATTTTTGATTATTTCTTACATGATCCAATAGAAGTAATGCCTTCGCTCCCACTAAAAATTCATCATGACTTATATTTTTAGAATAAGTTCTTAAATCTATAAACTTATATTCATCATCTTTAATTTCTTCTATTTCTCCTGAGTAACAATCGGTCTTTTCATAAGCTCCTAAACATTGAAGATGATAAACATCTAATTTAAGCCTTTTTATATCATCTCCATTAGGTATAATAAACTTATCTCCGTCTATCTTTACCAGAAGTTTATCTTTATGAAATAAATACATATTCCACTTCTTATATTCACCATATAGTGGCTCTTTTGAAGGTTCAAATTTTATATATTCTCCCACTTATATCACTGTCCTTTCTGCTCTTCCAAAAAACATTTTCTGCAAAGAGGTTCATATTCGTCTGTTGCTCCTATTACTATTCGTTCTTGAGCTTTAGTCTTTCTATGACTTACCCAAGCATCTGTACCACATTTAACACATACTGCATGGTGTTTATATAGATAATCTGCCATAGGCATAAGTTCCTTTACTATTTCAAAAGCTTGTCCTGAAAAATCCATATCAAGTCCTGCAAGTATGACTGTTTTTCCCTTTTCTAAAAACTTATTGATTGTATCTACAATATCTTCTATTTTACCTCCTAGAAATTGTACTTCATCTATTGCTATAACGTCTAAGTCATAAGATTTACAGTATTCACAGATTTCAAATATATTATTTACCATAACTGCATTTAATGTTGTATTGTCATGAGTTCTTATTTCTGATTTAGGATACCTAGTATCTATTGATGGTTTAAAGGCTATTGTTTTATATCCTGCTATATTAAATCTTTTTACGTCTTTTTCTAAACTTGATGTTTTCCCTGAAAACATGGACCCTGTATGTATAATTAGCTTTCCTTTGTATTGATGCAAAATAAACTCCTCCTTAATATTATTACTGAAGTATTATACCATTTTTTATGGTTTTGGACAAAATTAATATTTTGTAATCTCACATATTGCATTCCTTGGGAATACAATAAATTACTATATATTATTTATTGCAGGAGGTGTTTTTTATATGAAACCTTTAGTTGAAATTAACGGCATTGGAATGACTTATCACAGCTTAAAAGGTGAAACGGAAGCCATTAAAGATATAAATTTAAATATATCCAAAGGGGAAATAGTTGGAATAGTAGGGCCTAGTGGATGTGGAAAGTCCACCTTATTATCAATAATAGCAGGACTTATAACTCCAAGTAAGGGGAATGTATTAATAAATGGAAAACAAGTAAGTAAATCTAATAGTAATATTGGATATATGTTTCAAAAAGATCAGCTTTTAGAGTGGAGAAATATTTTAGAAAACGTAGTCCTTGGATTAGAAATTCAAAGAAAATTAACTCCAGAAGTTTATGATAATGCCAAAGCCATGCTTCACAGTTATGGACTAGGAGAATTTATATCTTCCTATCCTAGACAGTTATCAGGTGGTATGAGACAAAGAGTTGCATTGATTAGAACTCTTCTATTAGAGCCTGAGTTACTTCTTTTAGATGAGCCCTTTTCTGCCTTAGATTATCAAACTAGACTTGCCATAGCAGACGAGATCGGTATTATTCTAAAAAAGGAACAAAAAACAGGATTGTTAATAACTCATGATATAGCTGAGGCTATTAGTTTATCAGATAGGGTTGTAATCCTTTCCAACAGGCCTGCAACAATCAAAGAAATTGTAGATATTAAACTAACCTGTCCAATTGGGAAAGAAACTCCTTTAGGATGTAGGGAAGCACCTGAATTCAGGCATTATTTCAATAAGATATGGAAGGAGTTGGATATACATGTCTAATAAAAAACCTTCTAAAGAACATGAAGAGTATTTAATTAACTTAAAGAAAAAAAATAGAAATATATTCTTAACTCAAATAAGTATTTTGATACTAGGTCTTTTATTATGGGAGGTAGCAGCACATTTTAAGTGGATAGATACTTTCTTAACTAGTTATCCATCGCAAATTTGGAAACTATTTTTGACTTATATAAAGCATGGTAATCTATTTTACCATGTTGGGATTTCTGTCATGGAAACTATAATAGGCTTTTTAGGTGGAACTTTATTAGGCGTTATTATAGCAATTGGTCTTTGGTGGTCAGATTTTTGGGCAAAGGTATTAGACCCCTATTTAGTAATGTTAAATAGTCTTCCTAAAACTGCCTTGGCACCTATTATAATTATTTGGGTTGGTGCAGGATATAGCGGTATTATAGTTACTGCAATTACAGTGTCTATAGTGGTTACAATTATGAATATGTTTGAAAGTTTTATATCAGTGGATAACGATCAAATAAAGCTATTAAATACCTTTGGTGCTACTAAGTTGCAAATATTACAAAAAATAATAATTCCATCATCTATTCCTACACTTATAAATACATTAAAAATCAATATTGGATTATCATGGGTAGGAGTAATCGTAGGGGAGTTTCTAGTATCTAAAGCTGGTATAGGATATTTAATAGTCTATGGTGGTCAAGTGTTTAAATTGGATATAGTTATGATGAGCATATTTATTTTAGCTGTTATATCAGTATTTATGTACAAAGCAATTTCCATATTGGAAAATAAATTTAGAAAATGGTAAGGTTAAAAAGTTAAAATAAAAACCTCATTTACAGTAATCACTTTTTACTGTAAATGAGGTTCTTTTATTATTTATATTTTACAATTTCTACTTTTTCCATTATAACTGGTTCCACTGGCTTATCATTAGCTCCAACTTTTACATTAGCAATCTTATCTACTATATCCATCCCTTCATATACTTGACCGAATACAGTATGTTTAAAGTCTAACCATGGAGTACCACCTAACTCTTCATAAGCCTTTACTACATCTTCTGAAAAACCTGATTTTTCTCCTAGCTCTTTCATTTGGTTCATTAGATTCTTATCTACAGCTGAGTTTTGAACTATAAAGAATTGACTTCCATTTGTACCTGGTCCTGCATTCGCCATGGATAATGCTCCCCTAAAGTTATGATAGTTTGAATCAAACTCATCTTCAAAAGGTGCTCCCCATATACTTTCCCCACCTGCACCTGTACCTTGTGGGTCTCCCCCTTGGATCATAAAATCTTTGATTACTCTATGGAACATAATTCCATTATAGTATCCATTTTCAATATGAGTTTTAAAGTTTTCTACTGCCTTTGGTGCTACATCTGGAAATAATCTTATTTTAATATCTCCAAAATTTGTACTAATAATAGCTACCTCTTCTCCATCCTTAGGCATCTTTAATTGTTCTAAATTCATCACATTTCCTCCTTGATTTTGATCAATATCTTCTACTTCAGTATCTCCATTACCTTTACATCCTACTGCAAATAATACAACAAAAGAAATAAACAATATTAGCATAATTCTTTTATTAAGCTTATACATCTTTCCATCTCCTAGTTAATAATATAGCATAATTTTATGGTTTTATATAGTCGTATTAGTTCATCTAATTATTATCTGATACAATATTTCCCTCAAAATTTGCACTTATAACTCCATGTATTTGATAAATTTCTTTATATAGATTGCTAATGTTAAAATTATTAGGTGTTTTAACTATAAAACGAATCTCCATTATTCCACTTTCTTCATCATATCCACTATTGTTTAATATAATAATATCTTTAATGGATAAATAATACTTGCCAAAAAGGACTCCTATCTGACCGATAATACCTGGTCTATTTGTGGCTATTACTTCAATAGTTTTATATTTCTTTACCAATATTCTATTTTCAAAAATTCCTACACTGGTTAAAGTAGTTAAAACTATGACTGTAGTAACAACTGCACCTAAATAATAGCCAGAACCTATGGCTAATCCAATACCAGCACAAACCCAAAGACTGGCAGCAGTCGTAAGTCCGCTAATATTGTTTCCTGTTCTCATAATAGTTCCTGCACCAAGAAAACCTATACCACTAACAACTTGAGCCGCCAGTCTGGCTGGGTCTCCTCTAGGCACACTATCATTAAGTTTTAAAAAACCATCTATAGAAATAAGCATAATTAAGGTAGACCCCAATGTTACTAAAATATGTGTTCTAAGTCCTGCAGGTCTATTATTTGCTTCTCTCTCAACACCTATTAATCCACCTACTATGGCAGATAGTAAAAGCCTTCCAATTATCTCAACTTTTGAAATCATGAAAGCAGCTCCTTTAAAGTATATATACTCTTACCATTTATCATAATGAATTTTGCCGTCATGGTAGTTATTAGATGGTTCTTTTTCTTCATCTTTATTTCCTACTACTACCATTCCTATGGGAATTATATTACTTGGTAGCCCTAAAACCTCTTTCATAGAATTTACTAAATCAGATGAATCATATAATCCACACCATACTGCTCCTAATCCAATTCCATGAGATGCTAAAAGAATATTTTGTATAGCTGCAGCACAGTCTTCTACTAAAAATCCTCTAGCAGGTTGTTTTTCTTCATCTCCACAAACAACTATTCCACATCCAGCATTAGGCAACATCTGTGCATACTTATGAAATTCAGATACTTCTTGAAGTAATTCTTTATTTTTTAGTACTACAAAATGCCAAGGCTGCATATTGTGGGCAGATGGAGCTTGAAATCCTGCTCTAAGTAATGTATCTATCTGTTCATTAGTAATTACTTCCCCAGTAAATCGTCTTATACTTCTCCTAGTCATAATAGCTTTTAATACATCCATTTTACCACTCCTTTTATTTTATTATATTATATTTATTCTTATTTTTATATTGTGTTATAATAATTATGTAAATAATAATGGAGGTTATACCTATGAATATAATTGAAAAACAATGTAAAGTCTGTCCAGTAGGATGTAATCTTAAAATCACCAATGACAATAATGAATACTTCGTTGAAGGCAATCGATGTAATAGAGGTGAAGAATATGGCATAAAAGAAATTATAGAACCTTCACGCATCCTTACATCTAGAGTACTCTTAAAAAATGGTCCTATGAGCAGACTTCCAGTAAAGACCACTGACATTATTCCTGAAAGACTAGTAGAACAATGTATGGAAATAATTAAAATAGCTGAAGTATCTGCTCCTGTAGAAAAGGGAGATATTATTATAAAGAATATATTAAATACTGGCGTAGATGTAGTAGCAGCTCGAAAAGTAAATAGTCTATGATAACTCCAATTTTTGGTGCTAAGTACCAAAAATTGGAGTTATTCTTTATGAAGCCCTTTCTTTAAAGTATATATAAATAATCCTGTTAAAATTATTCCCTTAAATACAGTACTAATACTCATACTCCACCAAACTCCTGCCATTCCCAATGCAGTAGCTGATAATACCAATGCTCCAGGAATTCTAAGTAAATTCAAGATAATTCCTGTAGTAGCTGGAATATATGTCTTTCCAATTCCATTAAATCCTCCTGTAGAAGCTATTTCAATAGTTATAAAGAATTGTGATAATCCTAATATCCACAAGTATTTTTTTCCCATTTCTATTGCCACCACATCGTTTGGAGTAAATATTTTAAATATTGGTCCTCCTGCAAATATCAATAAGAATGTAGCAAACATACCTATAATACTTACTATTCTAAGTCCCTTATAATAACCTTCTTCTACTCTATCATAATTCTTTGCCCCATAGTTTTGCCCTACAAAAGCTGCTATGGCAGTGGAAAAACCTTCTGCAGTCATCCATGATATTGATTCTATCTGTGAACCTACGGAGGATACTGCAACTGGAGTTGGACCCCAATTTGCTAATATTTTTGTCAGTACCATAGATATTAAGGCATGAGCCCCTGATTGTAGAGAAGATGGAAATCCTAACTTAAATATTCTTTGAATATAATTCATATTAGGCAACTTAAATAGGTTTAAATGTGAAAATAAAACTCTATTTTTCCTTGAAACAACTATATATATCAATGTAACTATAAATTGTGCAGTTATAGTAGCCAATGCTGCCCCTTTTATTCCCATGGCTGGAATTGGCCCAAATCCAAAGATTAAAGCTGGGTCTAAAACCATATTCGCCACCAATCCAATACTTGAAATAATAAAAGGTGTTACACTGTTTCCTGAAGCATTGAATATAGCAGAATATACTGGATTTACAAAATTAAATATAAATCCACAAGCCACAATTACTAAATAATCAGTAGCCATTTGAATAGCTTCTGCATCTCCTAAATTAAAAAATCCAATGGCTTGATTTCTAAATACCAATAGAATTAAAGAATACATAAGTCCTACAAATATATCTAGTTTTAATCCATTTGATATATATTCCCTTGCATCAGCCATATCATCCCTTCCATGGGCTTGAGCAACCCCTACACTTACTCCTATTGAGGATATAAGTACAAGAGACATACCAAACCACATAAAGAATCCTGCTGTTCCCGCTCCAGCTACAGCATTGGTACTAAGTCTGCCTAGCCACATCATATCTGTTAAATTATACATCATCTGTATAAAAGATGTACCCATAATAGGCAAAGCCAATTTAGTAAGGGTACTGGATATATTTCCTTCTGTTAAGTTAATATTTTTTTGCATATAAATCTCCCTTTGCTAATTAATAAATTTATGTTTAGTAACTCTAAATAATTGTATAGTAAAAAATAAAATTAATCAAGATATTTGAAAGCTATAATAGAACTTTATTCGCTTCTAACTTCCTGTTGAAGTATAATGTTTGACTCCTATTTGCCATACTAGTAAAGATAATAAAAAGAACATTGTTCCAACTAAAGGTGAAATCCATCCCAACCATATGGGATAATTATATAGTTCTGTCTTTCCCAATATACTCATGGCAGGAAAATAATTGACTGTAGCCAGTGGAATAATATATATAAGTATTTTTCTAAACCAAGGCTTATATATAGATATGGGATACTGTGCCGCCTGAACTCCTCCATAAGTAAAAGAATTTACTATTTCCAAACTTTGAACAGACCAAAAGGATAAAGTAGCTTGAAGTACAATAAGCCCTGAAAACAAGAAATTTCCCCCTATAATTGATCCAAATAATAATAATGTCTTACCTATTGTCCATTTTATATTTAATCTAATTGCAGCCCATATAAGGACAACGAGACCTTGACAAAGTCTGCCTATTCTCATTATCTGAAAATCATATCCTAAAATTTGCAACACTGTTGTTCTAGGTCTAAGTAGTATTCTATCAAAATCACCCAGCCTAACTAATCTAGGAAAAATATCAAATCCTCTAGTCCATCCTTCCGTAATAGCAAATGCAATATGAACTATTCCATAGAATAAAGCTGCTTCCTCAAAAGTAAAACCTTGTATATTCCCAAATCGCTGAAACAATGCCCATATACCTAGAAATTCAATAAATGTTATTAAAAAATGACCTATGACCATCATAATAAAGGAAGCCTTATATTGAAGCTGAGATTCTATACTTAATTTAACATATTTAAAATATAATCTAATACTTTCCATATCTTTAGCCTCCTTGTACTATTAAATCTTTTATTTTTCTATTTAGTATCCATTGTCCCAATATATAGATTATCAATGCCCAAATACATTGAAATAAGAAGTATTTAAACAGTTGATAAAAGGGAATTTCACCAGTAAAAAATCTAGCGGGAATATCTACTAAACCGCTAAAAGGTAAATAATTTAATATTTGTTTCAATTTATCTGGGAAAAGTGGTAATGGTACTATCATTCCTGAAAATAAGGTGACAATAGATGATAGTAATCTTTGAATACCATCTCCTGAAATAGAGTAAAGAGTAGTTATATTTATAATATTTGTTATGGTACAAGAAATAAGAAGTGCTCCAAAGGTAGTCACTATCCATCCTATGAAAGATAACATATTTAATGGCAATTCCATACTATAATCTTTGGGCAGTAATAAAACTACTATAAATAGAGGAATGGATTTAAGCAAAGTTGGAGCAGTTCTCAAAGCAAATGCCCTTGCAAACCAATAGTTATACAAATTCATAGGTCTTACAAGTTCGTATGTTACATTTCCTGTTCTAATTAAATCCTGAATTTCCCTATCTCCATTCCAAGGCAACATACCAAGCATAGCTTGACCAATCCATATATAAGTAACTGCCACTTTATAATCAATAGGAATTTCTCCACTTGAAGAATTGTAAAATCCATATAGAACCATTATCATAACCATTCCAAAGAAAAATTGAGTGACTCCCCCTGCAAAAGCAGCCACTCTATATTGTAACATCAAATTAAATCTAATTTTTATAATAGATATAAATGGCTTCATATATTTAATTCTCCATATAATTTAGCAATTATTTCTTCAATAGGAGTGTTTTCTATTAATATATCTTTTATCTTATATTTAGTTGATAAAATATTTATTAATTCTGCAGGAGTTATTATATCAGGATTGAAATCTATCATAAGCCTATTTTTTTCTTCTTCAATTAGAGTTGCTCCATTTATGGAAAAGCCGTTTGTACCTTCATAAGTTTCTAAAATCATTCTTCTATCTTTAGATACTGTATTTCTAAGGGTTTCTAAGGAACCATCTAAAAGAATTTGTCCCTTTCCTATTACCATTACTCTATTACATAGAGTTTCTATATCATCCATATCATGAGTTGTGAGAATTACCGTAACTCCTTTTTCTTTATTAAGCTTTTTTATAAATTCTCTAACTGCTAATTTAGATATGGCGTCTAAGCCTATGGTAGGTTCATCAAGAAAAAGTACTTGAGGAGAATGAAGTAATGATGCAGCAAGTTCACATCGCATTTTTTGACCTAAACTCAATTGTCTTACTGGAGTGTTTATAAAGGATTCTAAGTTTAGCCATTCTATAAGTTCCTTTTTTACTTTTATGTAATCCCCCTTTGGAATCTTATAAATATCCTTTAAGAGCTCAAAAGAATCGATTACAGGTAAATCCCACCAAAGCTGAGTTCTTTGTCCAAATACTACTCCTATATCTTTTACATAATTTATTCTTTCCTTGTATGGAACTTTCCCTAATACTTTACACTCCCCTGAATCTGGTGTCAATATTCCAGATAATATTTTAATAGTAGTAGATTTTCCAGCCCCATTAGGTCCAATATATCCTACTAGTTCCCCTTCACCTATTTCAAAGGATATATTTTCCAAAGCTTTTACTATTTTATATTCCTTGTGTATAATATTTTGTAATCCTCCTACTATGCCTGACTTTCTCTGTCCTATTTTATACTCCTTAGACAACTGATTTGCTACAATAACCATGACTAAACCCCCTCTCCATTTTTAAAGCGTAAGGTTGATTTTATCAAAGTAAGCAGGTAAAGTCAATAAAAAAACTCCTATGTAACATATTTGTTATATAAGAGTTTTTAAGCTATAATGATTATTTATTCCATCGTTTTAAATGTGGAAGTGAATTGTTTAGTATTGCTCTAGCATCTTCCTCGGCCATTCCATTTTCTTTCATAAAAGGTACACAAGTTTCTATCATTTCTTCCATTGTTTCCTCTGGCTTTCTAAAACTTCCATCTTCATAACAATAAGTGCAGTAATCCAGACTTTTACTCCCATCTTTCTCTGTACCATAAAGACTAGTATCTTCCATTGGCATCCCACAGCTTTGACAATATTCTTGTTTCATAAGATTTCCCCCTTATTTCTATTATTTATCTTATGATACCATTATGTTTTGTCAACAGTATGTCATATTTAATATTTTTCATAAATTTTTCGTGATTTTTTCTTAATTATATCTTTAATATAAAACGGCTCAATTACTTCTATATATTCACCATAGCTTAATATCATGGAATAAACCCATTCATCCTCTGGAAATGAAGTTCTAACTATTATAGATCCATCTTCATCTATGGTAATATCTTCTTCATAAAAAAATTCTTCTACTCTTTGCCGTACCTTAGAAGAAAACTTTAGAACTAAATCTACCATATTATTTTTAGGAATACTTTTATACTTAAATTCCTCATAACTCATTTCTCTTCTATTAAAGCCTTCCTCTAATAAATGAATCCTATGTATCCTAGAAAGCTTAAAAAACCTATATCCATTTCTCAAAAGACAATATGAAAAAACATACCAATTAAGTCCTTTCAATACAAGACTCATAGGTTCTATTCTTCTTTCTGTTATATTTCCATCACGATTTCTATAGCCTATATATAATAATTTTTCTTTGCTTATTCCTTCATATATAATATTATATTTCTCTTTATCTCCAGAATCAATTCTATATCCCCAAGGCAAGTCACATATTATCAATTCATTAAAATAATAATCGAATTCCTCTCTTTTATCTCTTGGTACAATATTACTTATTTTGTCAATTGTTAAGTCAATGTCTTTATTATGTGAAAAATTCTCTATATTTTTTAGCGCAATTACAATTGAAGCCATATCATCCAGTGTCAGTAGCTGATGGCTCATTTTATAGTTGTCTAAAATTCTAAATCCTCCATCTCTGCCTTGGTTAGATACTATAGGGATACCTGCTAAGTTAATAGTTTCTATATCTCTATATATAGTCCTTAATGAAACTTCAAATCTATTAGCCAATTCTTTAGCAGTTATATTATTTTTATTAAGTAATATAACTATAATAGAAAGCAGCCTATCTATTTTCATTATTTATTTCCCCTTTTGTTGTTATTATGTTTTACCTACTTCCTGTGTATACAGTCCTTCCTCTTTAATAATAAGACAAGGAAGTACCCATTCTAGACCTCTAAATTTTATTATTTTGTTTTCAATAATCATATAACAATCTCACTTTAATATATTGTTTTTGGTTCTTCTATATATTTCCTTAACTTAAAATATAGAGTATAATTATTATTATATAAAAATAGATTATAAAATTAATATAAACTGTTATACATAAGGAGTGGGTTATTCATGATTTTTTCAAAAACTGCAATTGTAACTGGTGCTTCTAAAGGCATCGGACAATCTATAGCAGAATTATTTGCCAATGAAGGTTATAATGTTTTAATTAACTTTAATAAATCCGAAGAAAATGTCTTTAATTTATATAATAAGCTTAAAAACAAAGGTCTATCTGTAAGATTATTTAAAGCAGATGTTTCCAAAAGAGATGAAGTAAATTCAATGATAGATTTTTGCATTAAAGAGTTTCATAATGTTGATGTACTTATTAACAATTCAGGAATAAGTCAATCAAAATTATTTACAGATATTACTGATGAGGATTTAGATAATATGATAGATGTCAATCTTAAAAGTGTTTTTTACTGTACACAAGAAGTTTTAAAGTATATGATTCCCAATAAAAAAGGAAAAATCATCAATATTTCTTCTATATGGGGTATCATAGGTGCTTCTTGCGAAGTTCACTATTCTGCTACTAAAGCAGGTATAATAGGATTAACAAAAGCCTTAGCAAAAGAACTAGGTCCTTCAAATATTCAAGTAAATTCTGTTGCACCTGGTGTTATTCAAACTGATATGCTTTCTTCTTATAGTGAAGATGAATTAAATGTCCTTAAAGAAAATACTCCTTTAATGAGATTAGGAACTCCTTATGACATTGCTAATTGTGTACTTTTCTTGGCATCTCATCATGCTGATTTTATAACTGGACAAATAATTAGTCCCAATGGTGGATTTGTGATTTAGTTTGTTTTTATCTACTTTATTCCTTAATTACAACTCCCAATAATCCTGCTAATTGAATTACCTGCATATTTGAGACTATTACTCCATTTAAATCCTCTATCCTTATTCCTATTCCCTCTATATTGCAGGTTCTTAAATCTATGCCTTTTAATGCTACTCCAACCATTTGTATTCTTTTCATATCAATATCTGTAAAACCTATCTTCGAAAACTTAGAATTTTGAAAATCTACATTATTTAATAGAGATTCTATAAATTTTACTTGTTTTAAATCAGAAAATCTAAAAATAGAATAATTAAGATTACAATTAGTAAATAGTACATTTCTCAATGTTCCATTAGTTAATTTTACTCCAATCATTTTACAATCCACAAATTCTACTCTATGTATAATTCCTCCGCTTAAATCTATATTGGATAAATCACAATTAATAAACTTTACATCTGTTAGCTCAAGAGCATTTAAAAATACATCTTCAAATATTACATTTTTAAATATTACCTTTTCAAATATTACCTTATCTGCCCTTTGTTCTTCTATATAACAATCACTAATAATACCCATACTAAAAAAATCTTCATCTTCTATGGTTTTATTTCCTATATCCAACTGCTCCAATTTCTCTGGAATTTCAGGTGATAGAATCTTTATTTCATCTTTTACTTTTGACACTTTATTTCCCCCTAATGATCAACAATAAAATTTCCAATCTCTCCTTGTACCAATTGAACCAATTTTACTACTTGTAACTCCACTTGAACACCGATCTTTCCTGCACTTACAATAATATTGTCTATTTCTAAAGCACTTTCATCAATGAAAGTCTTATAGCTTTTCTTCATTCCTATGGGAGAACATCCGCCTCTTATATATCCTGTAAATTTAAATACATCTTTTACCGGTATCATATCTATATTTTTTTCTCCTGCTAATTTTGCAGCTTTTTTAAAATCTAGTTCCTTATGTACAGGTAAAAGAAAAACATAAATATTTTTACTATGACCTTGAGTTACTAATGTTTTGTAAACAAATTTTGGTTCTCTCCCAATTTTTTCTGAAACCGAAATTCCATCTATTCTATCATCACTTTTATCATAAGTAATAGTATTATAATCTATTTTCATCTGGTCTAAAATTCTCATTGCATTAGTTTTTATATTGGACACATTATTCACCACCTAATTGATTATATATTTGGCAACACTAATTCAATTTTAAATCCCTTGCTTATACTATTATCATAATTAATTTTACCTCTGTAATCCAAAATTCTTTTTTCAATTCCCAACAATCCGTTTCCTTTAATGAACTCATTACATCCTACTCCATTATCAGATACTATAATCTTTATTTCTTCGATATAAGCCTTGACACTTATATTTATTTCACTACATTTACCATGTTTTACACTATTAGTTATGATTTCCTTTATGGAAGTATATATTATATCTTTATATTCAGGTAAAATCTCCTCTATACTTTCCTCCACATCTAATATTATTTTAACCTTTCCTGTATCCTCTATATTAGCAACTATTTCTTTTAAGGAATCTATAAATGTTTTAGTGACTTTCTCTTTCAAGGCATAAACCGCTTTTCTCAAATCATCCATACTTCTCTTGGTCAATATATGGGATTTATTAATTAGCTCTTTAGCTTTATCTATGTCTCTATCTATAATCTTCTCTGTCACATCTAGATTCATATTTAAAGCTATAAGATTATGTCCTAAATTATCGTGAATTTCTTCTGCCACCCTGCTTCTTTCTTTACTTATAGTTAATTCTTCTATTTTCTCTGATTGCTCCTTTAGCTTTTCATAGGATAATGCCAATTCTTTATTTAGCCTATCTACTTCTTTTTTTTCTTTTCTTAAAGCTTTATATCCAAATAAACTTACTAAATAGAAACATATTCCAGTTGATACCATAATAATACCTAATATATTATCATAATCTATATTATCATAATCCGATATTATTCTAAATGAAATTAGACCTAGAAGAGATATTACTTCTAATGATATGAATAATCTTGAAATTTTTCCTTCTCCATATAAAATTAATTCATACAAAATCAGATAAAAATATATATCGATATATCCCTCTACATGCAATGATAATATTAAGTTTATTATCATTGCTAAAGATATAGATGAATAATATTCTTTTATAGTTTTATAAAAATATTTTGTTCTTAGATAATCATTTATTACTATTACTAAAAATAATACAAAGCAAATTAATGCCTTAATATTATTGTCTCTACAACGATAAATAACATCCATCCCTATAAGAATCTGTACTGCCTTATACAAATAACGATTGTACTTGTAAATTTTATTCATCTATATTACCTCATTGTTCTAGTTATCTCTATTTCTGTTTTCACTCTTATATTCTTAATATAAAGATAGCAGATAAATAAAGTCATTACAAGTAAAAGTACTCCTTTAGTATAAAACACTATATCATTTCCTATATTTTCGTATATATAAGAACCAGCTGTATACCCTATTGCTCCACCTATACCACTGGCAAAACTATATAATCCATAGGATCTTCCTCTTTTATCTTCTCCCACAAAATCAATTATCAATGAAGAAAATGCAGGACTATAGAACATTACTATAGTAGAAATCAAAGTATATAAAATCATAAAACTATAATACCCTTTATTAAAAGGTATCAATATTTGAAGTATGGCATTTATAAACATTCCAACTATAACTATCTTTTCTCTCCCATATTTATCTGAGAAACTTCCAAATCTCTTTGGTAAAAAAAGAGCTAAAATAGATGCTGGAATAAATAAGAAAGTTATTAGACTAAGGTCATATGTAATATGTTCCTGTAAATATAATAAATATATTGGTGCTGTTAAACTGATTATCAATGAAATAACTCCTATTATTCCCAGGAAATATTTCAACTCTTTCTTATTTTTAATATTACCCTCTTCATACCCCTTTTTAATATTAACAGTCTCTGGAAGATTTTTAATCGTATAATAAACAGATGCTAAGCTAGTAACCATAAAAATAATAAATATTAATCTAAATGGATTATCAGTAAAATTGTTGTATAGAATAGTAAATCCAATAATGCTGCCTATCCATTCACCTTTAGCCATCCACTGATCTAATAATCCAAAATTTTGTCCTCTATTGGTTTTATCACTAATATCGGAAATAAATGTGTCTACACTTATCCATAAAAAGGAGGCTCCTAAGGACTGAATTATTCTTCCTATTAATAAATACTTAAAATCTCTAGCCATTATAAAAAACACATTAACTACTGTATACAGAATAGTACCTATTAATATTCCTGTCTTTCTTCCCCTTTTATCTATTAGGTTTCCTACTATTGGTCTTATGATAATGCTTATTATTGAAAAAATAGAATAAAGATACCCTATTTGGATAACATTTGCCCCTATAGATGAGGCATATATTGGAAATATAAATCCTATAAAGGATAATGGAAAAGATATAAAATAGATGGTGTTGTATAATCCTCTCATAATAAAAAACCTCCTATATATTCTTATTTTAAGTGTATAGGAAATTTGAAAATAAAAAATCTATCTAATGTCATTATCATGGTCATGTTTTTCTATGACTATAGTAATATGTTAGATTTCACTTTTTCCAAATAATTTTCATCAAAAAAATACAGATTAGTTATATTGTTTTTTAGTTCCAACAGTTCCATATATTCTTCACAACTTTTTATCAGTTCTTCCTCAATACCATCACCTACTAAAGAAAATACCTCTTTGAATTCTATTTC
This sequence comes from Tissierella pigra, assembly GCF_018917845.1. NCBI lineage: Bacteria > Bacillati > Bacillota > Tissierellia > Tissierellales > Tissierellaceae > Tissierella > Tissierella pigra. Next base: position 1,083,077 of record NZ_JAHLPJ010000001.1, on the reverse strand, counting down.
TTTTATTTTTATTATCCTATTCTCATTAGCCTTTATTTCCAAATCTAATAATTTATAAAATTGTTCTACTTATAAAATATCATTATAAATTTGTGATACACTATTTAAAAAACTAGCTACATTTGACTGTATAGCACTTAAACTTTCTATATAAGCTACTATACCTCCTACTAAATCCTTTCCTATTGCCACCATCTTTACAACTTTAAAAAATGACAAATTGGAGAGATTTCGTAAATATATTGTATTATTGGTTTTATGGATTTTTTAGTTTTTTTATATGTATTCTCTTTCATATTATTTTCTCCTCATGAGATTATTCCCTTAATAAGATACAAGTTCCACCTTTTCTATGACTATTGATTTAATAGGTTGGCCTACTACTGTATCTATTTCTGTATTAGCTATGGCATCAACTACATCCATTCCCTCAAATACTTGACCAAAAACAGTATGTTTATTATCTAAATCATAAACACCACCCAATGTCTCATAGGCCTTAATCACTTCATCAGTATATCCACCTTCTTCTCCTATTTCTTTCATAAGCTCTATTATATCATTATCAACATCGTTTCCCTGAACAATAAAGAAGTTACTAGTATTTGTATTAGGTCCACTGTTTGCCATGGATAAGGCTCCATAGAAATGTCGATAATTTAAGCTAAATTCATCTTCAAATTCATCTCCCCAAATGCTTTCCCCATACTTACCTTCTCCAGTAGGATCTCCTGATTGGATAAAATAATCTTTTCTGACTCTATAAAAACTTTGACCATCAAAATATCCTTTCTTTGTTAAGCCTTTGAAGTTTTCCACAGCCTTTGGTGCTACATTAGGAAATAGTCTGATCCTAATAATACCTAAATCTGTTTTCATCACAATCACTTCTTCGCCTTTTTCTGGAAGCTTTAACTGATCTAAATCTATGGATTTTCTTTTTGAACAGGAACACAATAGTAGAAATAATATTAATAAAATCACAGCCAATATAATTCTTTTCTTTTTCATTGCCCTTGTCCTCCTATTGACAGTATTGATATTTTCCTATCCATTAGTTTTTTGCTCCTTATAAGTCATCCGTTATAAATTTACCATAGCTAATGGCAGTTAGTATTATGGATAAAAAGACAGTAATTGTTATTCCCAATAAATAAGATGCGTTAACTTCACCCTTTATTACTTGCTCTATATTTAGATATGATAATGGTAACCAAAATCGTAACATAGATTTATTATCTAAAAAAGATTCAAATACATAATTTAGCATAATTAGACCTGTGATTAATCCTAAAGTCCTTGAAATAGAATTAATCAAAATTGAAAAAGCTACAGTTAATAGTATGGACATTATCACACTGAAAAGTAACAAAACATATCCTAATATTAAATATCCACTTGTAGATATGACTTGAAAATTTCCAAGATTATCTACGTTACTAGTTAAAGAAATTAGGATCTTTGTAGAACCTATTACTTGTGGAAAGTCTCCCTTTCCTATTCCATAAATCATACTTATTATTATAAAAAAGATTAATATCAATGATACCATTATTACTATTAAAAAAAGTAGAATACTCAATAACTTTGACCAATATATTTTCTTTCTAGAATAAGGTTGGGTAAAATATAATTTATAACTTCCTTCTTCAATCTCTCCCATAAAAACATCTATTGATAATATAATAGAAAATATAATTAATATCATTGGATTATGTCTTTTTAATAAAAAGGTTAAAAACTGTACCCCATTCAATTTATATGGTGATAAATAAGGCTCCATACTATTTTCTAGTAAAAATTCATTCATCATTATCTGCTGTTTTAACTTAGTTGGATGTTGATTCCTAGCTTTTAAAATGGTTTCTTGTATAAATTCATTTTTTTCTCCGAAAATTAAATTTTTAAATTTGCTATTTTCAAGTTCAAGGTTGTGTCGCCAATCATTAACTTTCGGAGCTTTATAGTAATCTTCTAACAATGTAGATGTACGACCTTCTATGGCTAAAAATGCTACTTCGTTTGGGTTCTTTTCATAATCTTCTACATGTTCTTCAAGTATAGAAATTATATTTGATTTCTGATTAGCTTCAAAGCTTTGAATTCTCATATTTTGTTCCATTATACTAAAAAACTCTCTATCTAGTTTTACATAATAAAATACTAGACCTATTAAATAACCAATTAATAATAACAAAACAATTCTATTTTTCCTACTTTCTACAAATTTACTCCATTCACTTTTTATTAATTTAATCATTTTTATCACCATAAACCTGTTGATAGACTGATTCAATATCTATTTCTGCTTTATTAATATCTAATATTAATATTCCTTTTTCTAATAATTCAGACAACAATTCTGATAATAATTTTTGATTTTCCAAGGAAACCTTTACATTATCTAGTGAAATATATTGTATTTTTTCTTTATCAATTATAGATTCTATAATTGGTCTTGCTTTTTCTAAGTCTGAGAGTTGTAAGATGTAACTAAATCGTTCGGAAATAACTTCTGGAGTTTCTATGATTTTTCCATTATTTATACATATTATTCTATCAGCTAATTTTTCTACCTCTCCTAATTGATGGGAAGAAAATAAAATTGAAATATCTTCATCTTTAATTAACTGTTGTAGTGTATTTCTCAAATCAATAATTCCATTAGGATCCAATCCGTTGGTAGGTTCATCTAAAATCAAAAACTTAGGTTTACTAAGAAGTGCAATTCCTAACCCTAACCTTTGTTTCATTCCCATAGAATATTGAGATACCTTAATATCTAATTTATCCCTTAATCCAATAAAGTCTTCAATTTCTTTAACTCTTTCTTTTGTGATATCTCTCATTTTTGATATGAGGTGAATATTTTTTCTCCCAGTCATATCTAAGTAAAGTCCTGGAGTTTCAATTAAAGAAGCTTGATAACTTAAAGCCTTTTCCTTTTCTTTGAATAAGTCTACATCACAGATTTGAATTTTCCCACTATCAGGAATTACTAAATTACACAAACATTTCATTGTTGTTGATTTGCCTGCTCCATTTGGTCCAATAAAACCTACAATTTCATTATGAGAAATTTTAAAGGATACATCTTTTAATATATGTCTTTTTCCATAGGTTTTGTTTAAGTTTTCAACAACTACTACATATTTATTATTCATTATAAAATCACCTACTATAATTAATCTAAACTATAAATCTTTTCCTCGATAGTATATAACATTACATAAAAATATGAATAAGGCTGTAATTAATAATACTGACAATGCAGCTAAAGCTGTCACTCTATATGTTCCATTTAATATCCTCACAGGATTATTCATATAAAATGGACTTAAATTGTATCCACCTTTTATTGTCCATTTTTTGCTTAAAATAGTTCCAACTAAGGTTATTAATCCAGAAAAAACAAAACCTATTACTGGATTTTTTGCTATGGATGATATAAATAAGTTTAAAGTAACATAAAATATTACAGAAGATACTAATAGCACTAAGGCCAACAATAGTAATTTATATAGGGAAATAAAGTCTAACTTTTTATTTATATCTCTATCTCCACCTTCTGCACTGGCATATAAACTAATTCCCAAGGAGTCATTATATCCTCTAGTTTCTATATCTTTCTCTAAGTAGTCAGGTAATGATTTAAAAGTTATCATAGTATCTTTCATAAACAATACTGGATAATTATAGTTTTCAAACCCATCTATAACTCCATATCCTATAGAAATAATTGATGCTGGAATAATGATTATAAACAAAGAAATCAATATACCTACAATAGTTTTAGAACCCAAATACTTATTTCTAGAAAAAGGTTGTGTGAGAATAAGCTTTAGACTCCCAGTATTCCACTCATCATTAATGCTATTAAAAATAATTGCAAGTATAATAAAACCTATTACGATTGGTATTATATGGTTAAAATAATGATATAAAAACATCATGCTATCCATATGATACTTTTCAACTGGCTGAAGATTGTTTTTGTATAAAATATTATAATATTTAGCTGTAATTAAATAAGTATCTACTTTTTCTCTTGTAGAACCTAGTACTCCAAATTTAAAATCTATATCTTCATACTCTATTCCACCATTTACTTCATCCCAAAATTTCATGGATTTTATACGAAAGCTTTCCTCTCTTAAACCACCAAACCTTTGTACTGCAGCTTTACCTCTTATTAAATATCCAAATGATGCTAATCGCTCCCACTCCGTATAATCTTCCTCTTTTGCAGCAATTCTCATCTGTGTTCCTATATCAATAAGAACATTAGAAGCATTCTGAGATTCTTTTGGTCCATCTTTATATTCATCTAACAATCTACTACCAGCGTTTTCCATATATCTCCCAAGCGAATCAAAGTTGATTGCAGAAGTCTCTGTTAATGACTTGGTTTTATAGTCTAATATTTTCTGAAAAGATAAAATAAAAATTAATAAAATTAAAAACCATGTTCTAGCTTGACCAATTTGTCTCTTAAATTCAAACCATATGTATTTTCCCATTCTCTACCTCCTAGAAATAGGCTTTAATCAGATAAAAAAATTTATTAATTAACTAGCACATAGACGATAACGTATTTATTTATACTACATCAGCGAATCACATTAAATTTATATCTTATTAATAGACGTAGGCTCTACTCCCCTTACTGACATATTTCTTGAAGCTGCATATAAACTCTCACTACTATCAATATGAGCATCGAAGGTAGGATAACAATGACAAGGATGCCTACTACATGCACATGCATTTGCAATTTCTCTCGCACTACTTAGGCTTTGTTTTCTCTTATTAAGTGATTTCATATTATTTTCCCCTTTCTAAAATAACAAAGTAATAGCTACTTAAAACAACATCTATGTGCAAGTTAATAACTTAGTTATTGATGTGATTACTTACGTTGTTTGCAATACTTCTTATACTGATAAATGAAAAATCAAACACATCCTTTTCATCAAAGTGAATATTATATTTTTCTTCTAGATAGAAAAATATAAACAATAGTTCCGTAGGTCTAAAATAAAAAGGTTGGCTAAATAAACATCTTTCTTCATTGTTTTTTACATCATCTAACGATATATTAAATAAATTTGACACTATCTTACAAACATCATTTAATATAGTCTCCATAAAATCCCCCTATCCCAATTGTTCTATTATATCCTGAAATAAATTTTCTAAATCTTTTTCCATAAAAACATTAAATACTTTAAAGTTTAAATCTTTATTCAGATTACCAATTATATCATTTATCTTTGATTCATTACTAAAAATAACCTCTACCTTACTTGCCCTATTAATCATTGGTATATCTAGTTCACAATTTGATATATGTAAAGCATCTATTGCGCTGTTAAATTGTCTGTCAAAAATAGACGACAATTCCTTAAAATATCTACTATCTATTAATTCTGGAGTTGAAGCACATATAAAGTAATCACTTTTTATTGCCTGAGATATCATAAATGCATAACTACCAAATGAGTTTTCAAAATACTTATTATATCTAATCATACCAAATGGTATTTGAATTATTATTACATGTGGTTTTATTAACTCTACACATGCTCTAATATAATTATTAAGCTCCATTATTCTATCCTCAATGGATAACCCATTATTTATGAAGTTTTTAGGAAACGTAAGACAATCAAATAATTTTCCAGAATTATCTGCCATGATACAACATGCTCTATATCCATTTTCTTTAAATTTTTGCTTTAAAGAAATAGTAATGTAATTATTATCGACAATATCGAAAACCCCACCTACATATATCACTGGAATATTTGGTATAAAGAAAGATAATCTATTTTCTTTTATCCTTGTTAGATATGAATCTATCTTTAAATTTTTTGTAGTTAACAAGTCAATATATTTGCTATACTCTAAAAGGTGTTTATTTTCTTCATCTAACTTTAGTGATGAAATTATTCTTTTGTTTGTTTTAATTGCTTTTTGCAGAACATCTTTTGTTCCTTCATTTATTGGATCACCAATATATCCCTCGGGTATAAATAAAAGATCAACTTCTTCTAATAGTTCATCTGAGTATTTTAATACTGATACATCAGATTTCTTTCTGTTTACTGAAAAAGCTATGTCTTTTCCTATTAGACCAGTTCCATCTTCTGTTGCTACTATAATATTAAATTTATTTTCAACTAATAGTTTTACTATTGAAAAAGCCTTATAAGAAAATGGATAAATTAAAATTTTATCATCCTTTGTCAACATATAATCACCTTCTCTAAGAATATTTTTTCTATAATAGATTATCATACCTAATTTCATTTAATATTTCCATATCTACCAATTTATCATGGAAAGAATCTCTACACCTATTACATGATTCCTTAAGAATATCTTTGCTTATTGAAGCACATTCATATGCCTTAGCACACAATGAACAATGTCTAAATGCAAAACAATTTTTACATGTATCTTCATTAGATTTGGCAACATTTAAAATTCTTAGTGCCCTTTCCAAATCTATTCCGTTCTGAATATTTCCAAGATGGTTTTTTTCTATTATTTCACTAACACGTTCGCACGGAAGCATCTTTCCCTCTGCATTTACCATCAGCCTTTGTTTTCCAGGCAGACAAGGGCCACTTGGAGCATATACTTTACCTAATCTTACACTATTAGTAAGACCTTCTAAAACCTCCGTACATTGCATTAGATAATTGCTTAGTAAATAGAATTTATCTTTCAAATTTACTCTTCCCAGCATATGTAAATAACTAAGAAATGAATAGTAATCGTACGACTCAATAAATTCAAGTGACACTTGATTTTTATTCACTAATGAACTATCATCAACAATGCTACTCATAACCCGAACACTTTTAAGAAACTCAAATTCATCAAAAACCTTAATGTAATTCTCAAATGTAGCACTTGGGTCTAAAACCATGTTAATACATAAATTAGAAAATAAATTTTGATAATATTTACTAATATTTTCAATATTTGTTATGACAGATTCAAAAACACTTCCTTTCCCATTAGCAAATTTCCTATTTCTATCATTTATTGTCTTGGTTCCATCAAGGCTAATAACTAAATTAAAATTATTATCATTTAAATATCTTGCCTTTTCATCATCCAACAACGTTGCATTTGTTGTCATATGAAAGTTTCGACCTTTACCTTTAAATACTTGATTTACATAGTCAACACATTTTTTTAGTAACTCGAACTCCAATAATGGCTCACCACCATAAAAATTAATCGTAATTTGTTGTGAATCTACAGATTTCTCTATATAATAGTCTATACTTTGTTTCGCTAAATCCCATGACATTTTATTTGCACTGTTGTGCACTCTCTCTGTACCATTATTAGAAGTATAGTTGCAATAACTACAACGTAAATTACAAGACTGTGTTAATTGTAATATTAGCATATCAGTTTGACGTTCTAAGTATAAACCCAAACTATCAGTAGTTGGATGTTTTATTTCTTTTACCCTATTATCTGATAAGTACCCCCCTTCTTTTAAATCCTTTAGTTTGTCCTCTAATTCATTATTAATATCAATCTTATTAGAACCAGACATCATATTGTTTAAATATTGATATAAGCTGTGTTCAATTCTTACATTTTCATTTTTATTTACATCGTAAAAATAATAATTTTTAGGTGTTTTAAAAAGATGAATAAATGGTTTCATACACACTCTCCTCCAAAATGCTCATAATTGTATAACAAAAACACATTATATTTGATTTATAAATATAATGTTATATTACTTTCTAAAATAGCTATTAATGTTTTTTCCTATGATTTGAATGATTTGAAAAGTTTTATATCTTTTTGAAATTATATAAGCTTTTTAGATTGTTGTTCATGAACTGTTTATCCTAATTGTAACACATATCAGATGGTAATTTAAAAACTTTTTCCACTATTTTTGCCCATATTTCTACATATTCTTACACCATTACCTATAAAGGATAATGAAAAAGATATAAAATAGATGGTTTTTCTCAGCTCTTTCATAGTATTACCTCCATTATAATTATTATTTTCTGTTGCTACTATACATGTCTATATACCCTATTTTCTTAATATATTTATTAATGCTAATAATAAATTTGAATACTAAGCTATAAAATTTATTTATATTTTTCTTAGAAACAACCTAAGATTTAATTACATAATTCTTAACGGGGTATATATTATCAAATATTATTGGAATACTTTCTCCTAACCAATAATCACTGTCTTCAGAGTATACAACCTGAATATGAAGATGGGGTATTATTGAGTAACCTGAGTTACCCACCTCCCCAAGATAATCACCTATTTCTAGATTTTGACCAAGATTTACTACAATAGTATCTTTTTTAAAATGATATAAAGATATATAATAATTGTTGCTTCTAATAATAATTTGATTTCCTGTATTATTAGGGAATCTACTATGTGGAATATTATCATCTAGATTTCCCATTACTTTTACTACCTGACCTGCTATGGGACTATATACTTTTTCTCCATAAATATTGTAAGCCTTATTATAAGATGACAGTAGATTACCTTTTTGAAAGCCACATTTGTTTAACTTAATCAAATCTACAGCAAATCGCATAGAATAGTAATTTTTTATGTTTTTTCTTTTCCATCCATAATAATGATAATTAGTAAAATATGACTTTTTACCGTCTCCACCATCAATAACTAAAAATCTACCATTTTTAAAAGGGAATGTTAAATCAAAACAATTTTTCTTTTTCCTTTTACTTAAAATAATATTAATATCAATTATGGTAAAAACTATAATAAAAATAATCCTTCTGAAACTATTTATCAAATCACTTAATTGCCCAAATGTAATATCTTGAATAAATATAATTCTATAGATAATTAAAAAAGTACCAATTATTATAAAAAAGCTATATACATATCTCAAATAAAAACTAGTATATCCCCAATAGAAAAATGAAAAATGAAAAAAGAACATTACTAGTACATATATAACCAATAAAATATATTCACTTACTGTGTCATACCTTACAGTAAAAATCATATATATTAATTCACATGGTAATATTATCTGACAATATAGGTTAGCCAAAAAAATAATTACTTTATTAGATACCATAGTATCACCCCATAGCCTATTTATATTTAGGAAACAGAAGGTTCCAATACTTTAATTATATAATAATATTGAATATTCTAAATCTAACTAAGGTCATATTTTTATATTACTAAAGTAATATAAAAGCTATGATTAATTAATCATAGCTTTTTCCGTCCTTAATAAGTAATGCCAATTGAGTTCTATCTCTTAAATCTAATTTATCTAATATTTTAGTTATATGATTTTTCACAGTTCCTTCTGCTATATACAAAGTTTTTGCTATTTCCTTATTGGATTTTCCTTCTCCAATTAATAGAGATATTTCATATTCCTTCTTAGTCAGGTCTTTAAATATATCTTCATTTCTATTATTTTGTATGGTTCTATTATTTCCTATAGACCCTAATATTCTCTTAGCAACATCAGGCTGTAAAAGTACATTTCCTTTATAAACTGTTTCTATTGAGCCAACCAACTCTTGGGAGGATATATCCTTTAACAAGTATCCGTCTGCACCATTTTTTAGTCCTTCAAATATGTACTCATCTTCATTAAAAGTAGTTAGTATTAATATTTTTATATCTGGATAATTTTCTTTTATTATCTTTGTAGCCTCTACTCCATTCATTATAGGCATTCGTATATCCATTAAAATTAAGTCTACTTCTTTATATTTTAATGCTTCTATGGCTTCCTTTCCATTAATAGCCTCGTCTACTACAAATATATTATCATAAATCCCTAGCATCATTCTAAGACCTTCTCGTATTAGACTTTGATCATCTACGATTAAAACTCTGATCATGGTGATTCTCTCCTTTCAGAATATTCAATACCTCCGATTTTGGGTCAACAAAATCGGAGGTATTATTATGCTAAATATATTACAATACCTACAAAATGTAACACAGAAGCCGCCAATACAAATAGATGCCATATTGCATGATTATAGGGAATTTTTTTTGTACTATAGAATATAGTTCCCAGTGTATAAAGTAGTCCTCCTCCCAATATCCACATGAAAAATCCTAAAGAAGCCATTCTAATAATTGGCTTTATTGTAAATACTGCTATCCATCCCATACCTATATACATAATTAGAGATACTGCTTTAAACTTATCAAATTTTCCAAAGGTAAATATTTTAAATACAACTCCTAGTATAGCTATGGACCATACTGAAATCAATATTCCAACTCTCAATGCTCCTGTCATAGTAAGAAGTGCTATTGGGGTATATGTTCCTGCTATAAATAAAAATATAGATGAATGGTCAAATACACGAAGTATTTGTTTTGCCTTTTCATAAGGAATACTATGGTACAATGTAGATGCCAGATACATTAAAATTAAGCATGAACCATAAATACTAAATGCAACTATAGAAATCGTTTGTCTTTTTTGTATAGATAACATCAATAATACAACTAAAGATACTATACCAAACAACACCCCTAATCCATGGGTTATACCATTGGCTATTTCCTCTTTCACTGTATACTTCTTGCTTAACAATTGAACTAGATTTTCATTTTTCATACTTTCACCTATCCTTTCTTAAAAGCCTTATTTTTTATTCTCCTTGGTCTGTTAAAATTATTGGTCCATCTTTTGTAATTCCTAAGGTATGTTCATATTGGGCTGATAGTTTTCCGTCCACTGTTCTTGCTGTCCACTCATTATCATCTATTTTCATATGGTATGTTCCCATATTAATCATTGGCTCTATGGTTATAACCATACCTTCTACAAGTCTTTGCCCTCTACCTGGTACTCCATAATGAGGTACTTGAGGGTCTTCGTGCATATTTTTCCCAATTCCATGACCTACAAAATCCCTAACTACAGAGTAACCCTGGGATTCTACAAAAGATTGTATAGCATGGCCTATATCTCCTAGTCGATTTCCTACTACAGCTTTTTCTATTCCTTTATATAGGGCTTCTTTCGTTATATCCAACAACTTCCTTGCTTCATCAGATATATCGCCTACAGCATAGGACCAAGCAGAATCTGCAAGCCATCCATTTAAGTTCACTACCATATCAATAGTTACTATATCCCCATCCTTCAATGGCTCTACCCTAGGATACCCGTGGCAGATTTCATCATTTATAGATGCACAAGTTGCATAAGGATAACCATGATAGCCCTTTTGCTCTGGATATGCTCCACGTTCTTCTAAATACTTTTCTACAAATTTATCGATTTCCATAGTAGATATTCCAGGTTTTATCATCTTAGCTATTTCTTTATGTAGATTGGCTAATATCTCTCCTGCTTTTTTCATATTTTCCATTTGTTCCTGTGTTTTTAATATAATCATATAATCTCCCTTTCTTTTCTATATAAATTATTATTTCACCTATTTATTAATTTTATAAAATCTTTATTCTCATGCAGATTTATAAAATCTTTATCTGTCTTTATATATTCTATTATACTTGGTAATAAAACTACAGCTTTTCTTAAATCACTAATAGCTTTTCTATCATTATTCAATAAAGAATAACAACAAGCTCTATTATAGTATAAATCATGTGCATCTGGATTATGATTTATTCCTTCTGTCAATATATCTATTGTTTCTCTATATTTATTTTCCTCTATATAAATTGCAGATACGTTTAAAAATGAATAGGAGTATTCAGGATTAATATCTATAACCTTATAATAATACTCTAAAGCTTTTTTATTATCTCCCAATGCCTTTGAAACAACTCCCATATTAAATAATGCTTTATAGTATTCAGGCTCTAAATCTAAACTTTTTTGTATAAATTCTAATGCCTTGTTATATTGTCCTAATTCTTCATATATAGATCCTATATTATTATAACTTATATAGTCATTAGGTGCCAATTCAATTACCTTGTTATAATACTCAATAGCTTTATCCTTATTACCTTTTTCATCAAATATATTTGCAGAATAATAGTATGCTCTATCATAATTCGGGTCTATATCTATAGCTTTATGATAGTATACTAATGCCTTATCAAAATCATTCATCTTTTCATATATCATCGCCATACCATAATAAGCTCCTGCTTCCTTTGGATTAATTTTTATTATGTTTGCATAAGTATATAAAGACTTTTCCATATAATCCAGTTCATCGTATATTTCAGCAATATTATATAATATTGACGTATATTCTCCTATTTCCTCTGTAAATTCTAATGCTCTTCTATAAAAACTAATTGCCTTTTCTTTATCATTGTTTAAATAAAAGTTTTCTGCCAATAAAATATAATTATATTGTTTATTATTGTTGGTTATTTTACTCAATAAACCCACCTCTCAAGTTATATACTACTTATAGTCTACCACATTTTATACTAAAAAAAATAGAGGAATTATTATTCCTCTATTTTTAATGCCCTTATTGAGTTTAATATGGCTATAATAGATACACCAACATCTGCAAATACAGCCTCCCACATAGTAGCCATTCCCATAGCCCCCAGTACTAAAACTACTATTTTCAATCCCAATGCTAATACAATATTTTGAGTAACTATTTTTTTAGTGTTTCTGGCTATTTTAATTCCTGTGGCAATTTTTCCTACTTCATCTGTCATAATAACTATATCTGAGGCTTCTATGGCAGCATCTGAGCCTAGACCTCCCATGGCTATACCTACATCTGCTCTAGCAAGAACTGGTGCATCATTTACTCCATCACCTACAAAAACTACTTTCCCCTTGCTATCTCTAACTATGTCTTCAAATTTGTTTACTTTATCTTGTGGAAGAAGATTTCCATATACTTTATTTAAGCCCACTAGCTCTCCTACTTTTTCAGCAGTACTTTCATTGTCTCCTGAAAGCATAATAGTTCTTTTGATTCCTAAAGACTTTAATTTTTTAATATCTTCCACTACATTATCTTTTAATTCATCAGATACAATAATTGTTCCTATATGCTTATTACTCTTTCCTATATATACTACAGTACCTATGGAATCACTTTCTTTTACCTTTATACCCTTTTCATCAAAGATTTTTTTATTTCCCAGTATAATTTCTTTTCCATCTATAGATACTTCTATACCTTTTCCAGCTATTTCTTTATATGATTTTATATATTCCTTGTTTATCTCTTTATTATATGCTTCTAATATTGATTTACCAATAGGATGATTTGAATGGCTTTCTCCATAAGCTGCTAATTCCAATATTTCTTCCTTTGAATATTCTCCATAAGAAATTATTTCTGTCACTTTAAATGTCCCTTTAGTAATAGTTCCTGTTTTATCAAATACTATTGTATCTACTCCAGTTAAAGCCTCTAAATAATTTCCACCTTTTACAAGTATTCCAGCCTTAGATGAGCCACCTATTCCTCCAAAGAAACCTAGTGGAATAGATATAACCAAAGCACAAGGACAGGATATAACTAAGAATACACAAGCGCTATATGCCCACTCCCTTAAATCTCCACCCATAAATACAGTAGGTATTATGGCTATGGCTAATGCTGCAAACACCACTATAGGTGTATAATATCTAGCAAACTTTGTAATAAATTTTTCTGTTGGTGCCTTCTTACTTGAGGCATTTTCCACTAAATCAAGTATCTTGGATACTGTAGACTCTCCAAATTTCTTTGTTACTTTAATTTTTAATAATCCATGATTATTTACAGTTCCAGATAAAACATTATCATTAATTCCTACATTTCTTGGAACAGATTCTCCAGTTATATTTGAAGTATCTAAGGAAGATTCTCCTTCTACTACAATTCCATCTAGAGGAACTTTCTCACCTGGTCTTACGATCACAATATCACCAATATTTACTTCATTAGGATCTACTACTATTATCTTTCCATTTCTCTCTAAATTAGCTGAATCTGGACGTATATCCAATAATGAAGATATGGACTTTCTTGAATGATTAACTGCCATTCCTTGAAACATTTCTCCAACTTGATAGAATAACATAACTGCAACGCCTTCTGGATATTCTCCTATTACAAAGGCACCTATGGTAGCTATGGTCGTTAAAAAATTTTCGTCAAAAGGTATTCCTGCCAATATGTTTTTAACTGCAATTAAAATAACTTCATGACCTACTATAATATAAGAAAGAACATAAACCATCAGCCTTGGTGTTCCCTCTAATTTTAAAAGATAAGGAAGTATAAATAATAATCCACCTATAGCTAACTTTATGATTTCCTTTTTACTTGTTTCCCCACCATGGTCATGGCCACAACAGCCATCACTATGTTCATGATTGTGATCATGGCTTTCTGCCTTATCTATTACTTTCACATGAGGTTCCAGTTTATTTACTATTCTTTTTATTTCCTCTGTTATTATGGCTGCTTTTTCATCTTCCCTTACATTTACCTTTAATTTTTTAGACACAAAATCTAAGTTGGCAGTTTCAACTCCGTCTAATTCATTAGACAATTTTTCTATTTTTCCTGCACAACCAGCACAATTTAGACCGTTTAATTCCAATTCAATCTGCTTCATATTTCCTGTCCCCCTATATTACATATTAACATATGAACAATCATTCATATGTTAATATAATTATATGACGGGATTTAATTTTTGTCAATAGAAAAAAGCACTTTTCAGTGCTTTTATTATAGCTTAAATTCTCCTATATATTTGTAGTGCGTATTTTCGTCTTCTACTGTCATATCCTTAATTAACTCCCATTTGCTATTTATTCCAATGGAATTAGCCAAGTATTCAAAATAATACATTACTATTCCTGCATCCATAAGACTTGGTTTTTCTTTATCATTATATTTAATTAATAAACTTACTCTGTCTTTTTTAAGTAAAAATCTCCATGGTTGATTATTAAAAGCTGATGGTGCAAATCTTATATAATAAAACAAGTCATCTAATCCTCTATTTTCCAATTCGTCTGCTTTTGGAGAATTTCCTATTTTATCAACAAAAACTAAGTCTTCCACACCGATTCTATGGCTAATAGACTCATTTATAAAAGGATTTCTTGGTTTTCCATATCCTATGGCTAAGATATAGTTAATTTTACCTATTATTTCTCCAAATATCTTCTCTTTTTGTCCTTCATCTGCATCTCCTATACTAACCCAGCAAGTATCAATACCTAAAGAGTTTAGTTTAGTTATTATCTTCTCCATATAATATGCACCATATATAATGGTATCCTCTTGATTATTTATTAGTTCCAGACCTATATAATGGGGACTTTCAATCATAACTCCTGAATATCCGCCAATCCCCTTTAGCTCCTTATATAAATTTTCACCATATTCATATAATCTAAATCTTATATATCCACTGCCATCATCATTTTCTATTGAGTTTAAATAGGATTTAAGTTCAGCTAATACATCTACATCTATTTTTTTGTTTTTAAATTCTCTTATAGATTTCCTTTCCCTTAAAAAATTAGTCATTAACATATAAAAAACCCCCTTAGATAATATAAATCTATGAAATATATACCACTTTTATAGTTTTTTAATCTATCATTTTAGCCCTAGAGCTTCTGCTATATTATATACAAATTCTAATAAATAAAAATGTACTAGAATAGATGTAAAACAACCAACAAACATACCTGCCGCTACATCTGTAGGATAATGAACTCCTAAATATATTCTAGAAACTCCAACCACCATGGCAATGATAAAGACTAATATGGATAATCTAGGTATATTTAGAGCTATGGTTACCGCCATGGAAAAACTTGCAGTAGTATGACCTGATGGGAAGGAATAGTCTTTTAAATCTATACCAAAGGTATTTAAATGTTCTATAATATTATATGGTCTTTCTCTACTTAGAAGCATCTTTAAAGTATGAACTATAATTTGGCTAATAGCCAAAACTCCTAAAAGTTCAAAACCCATAAGCTTTATATGACTGCTTCCTATTAGTATTAAAACTACTACTAAAAGAGAAGAAAATATTACTCCCCCTAGGTTTGTAGCTCTAGACATTATAGTATCTAAGTATTTGTGGCTCATTTTTATATTAATTAAATTTATAAGAAAATCATCAAACTTTTTCAATTTATCTTTCATATCTTCACCTCTGTGAACTTTACTAAATTTACTATATTAAATTATTATTACCCAGATGTTTATAATTTTATAGACTTATATAATTATACTACTTATATATTTTTTATGTTAGAATATAAATGATTATTAGAAAAGTAGGTGTAGAGATGAATTTAAGTATGGAACAGCAAAATGCAGTAAAACATTTAGAAGGTCCTGCTTTAGTATTAGCCGTACCAGGTGCAGGTAAGACTACAGTTCTAATCCATAGAACTGCTAATTTAATTTTAAATCATAAAATAAATCCGAAACGAATCTTATCCATAACCTTTAGTAAGGCATCTGCTAGGGATATGAAGTCAAGATTTGATAGTTTTTTTGGATATACCTCTATTCCCATTGAATTTTCCACGATTCATAGCTTTTGTTTTAGCTTAATTAGAGAATATGCTTATATTAATAAAATTAAATATACTTTAATTGAAGGTGAAAAGGAAGAATTAAATAAATTTAATTTAATAAAAAAAATATATCTTGATATAAATCACCAATATATTACTGAAGAAAAATTAGAATCTTTACTAAATGCCATAGGGTATATTAAAAATATGATGATTACAGTAGATGAGTTCTTAAAAAACAATAAAACTGATATTGAAAATTTAAAAACCATATACAATACATATGAAAAACATAAAAGAGACAATAACTTAATCGATTTCGATGATATGCTAACTTTATCTTTAGAAATCCTTACAGAAAACAAACATATATTAAACAATTATCGTAGTAAATATGACTTTTTACAAGTAGATGAAGGGCAAGATACTTCAAAGGTTCAAATGGAAATAATAAAGTTAATATCAAAGCCTAAAGATAATTTATTTATAGTAGCAGATGATGACCAGTCCATATATGGATTTAGAGGCGCATATCCAAAGGGTTTGCTTAATTTCAATAATATTTACCCTAAGGGTAAATTATTTTTTATGGAGGATAATTATAGATCTTCCCAAAACATTGTATCAGTATGTAATGAATTTATTAAGAAAAACAAATTACGTTATAATAAAAATATTAAAACCTATAATAAATTTATTGAACCTATTAATATAGTAAAAGTTAATTCTATTAGCCAACAATATAAATATATAATAGATGATTTAAAAGACAGAGAATTATCTAAATGCTGCATTTTATATAGGAATAATCTGTCTTCCATAGGACTTATAGAATTTTTTGAAAGAAATCAAATTCCATTTTATATGCGTGATATTAAAGTTAAGTTTTTTAACCACTGGCTTATACAAGATATAATAAACTTTATTATATTTTCTGGTGATACAAGTAATATGAATATATATGAAAATATTTATTATAAAAAGAGAGGATATATATCTAAAAAACAAATTAACTATGCTAAGACTCTTAATTATAACCTTTCAGTATTTGATAGAATAATGGATTTTCCTGGTCTATCAAATTTTTATAAATCAACTCTTATGGATTTAAAATTAGACTTTAAAAAGCTTTCCAAACTAAGTCCATCTGAAGCAATTAGATTCATAGAGTATGATTTAGAGTATGAAAGGTATCTGAAGGAAAATTCCATGAGGTTTGGATATACTTATGATTCCTTAAAAACTATATTATACTATTTAAAACTTATAGCAAATAATACTGAAAATCTAAATGAGTTATTAAATAGACTAAGATATTTAGACAATTTGTGCAGAAGTTCTCCTAATACAAAAAATTCAGTAACACTATCCACAGTTCATTCTGCCAAAGGTTTAGAGTTTGACAGAGTGTATATGATAGATCTTATAGACGGTGATTTTCCTTCTTCTTCAAGTGTTGATGCTTCTGAAAAAGGAAAATATGAATTAATAGAAGAGGAGAGAAGATTGTTCTATGTGGGAATGAGCAGAGCAAAACATCATCTATCTTTAATTACCCCCCATAATATAGGAGATAAATCTGTTTCTCCATCACGATTTTTATTAGAATTACAGAACAAAAAAGCTTAATATAGCCATTTAAAACTTTTTCCTAAATTTATGAGTAAAATTTAATTTATTTGTAATACTATATATGAAAAAGTAAATTTTATATAAGGAGGGAATTTACAATGGCTAAAAATAAGAACAATTCAAAAAGAAATCAAGACAAAAACCAAGATAGAAACCAAGAACAAAATCAAAACAATAATGATAACAGAGAACAAAACAAAAACGATGATAGATAATGTCACTAATAAATAAAGATCCCTTTTAAAGGGATCTTTATTTACTCATTTAATTCTTTTATATCTAAAGTTTCAACTTCAAACGCTTCATCTTTTTTTATACCAAAATGACCTGATTCATAAGGCTTATCTTCAACAGTTATATATACCTTTTCCACATCATAAAACTTACCCAATGTATTTACTACAGATTTTAAAATCTCCATTTCAAAAGAAGAACCTACATTCATTTCTTCTATCAATTCTTTAGAAAAATCTACTTCTAAAGTCCAAGCATCTCTATTTAAGTGAATCTTATTTATATTAGTATTTTTTGAAATTGGAGATATTAATTTATTACTTGGTGGATTTTTCATTATATTTTCTAAAATGTTTTCAATATTATCATTTGTACCAAATTCTATATTTTCTTTAACATATTCGGTAGAAATATCATCAGATGTTGGATAATAAGCTAATATTTCCATTTCTTGTTTTTTAGTATTTACCTCTTCCAATAAGGTTTTTACTTCCATCTCTCCATCTATATAAATTCTTGCAACCAATCCAACACCTTTTGCATAATAGTCTTTATTAGTTCTGCCTTCTCCAAAATCTGTAGTTACTTCTAAAGTATTATAGGTTCCTGCAGGGGTTTCCATTTGCTTATCTAGACTAGTAATCTTAACTGTATTACCCTGATCATCTTTCCAAGTGTTATTAAGTTCTAAGGGCTCTTTTAATATGATGTTTTGGCTATTTGTATTGGCATTTAACATATTTTCAATATGATAAAATTCGCCTTCTCCAAATACCTCTGTTAGTTCACCATTTTTGTATTCCAAAACCTTTACAAATACTGTTCCAGGATTCATAATTTTTATTTGCATTTTTTTATTCTCAATGAATTCTACAAATACCTGCTGTTCTGCATATTCATTTCCTATGCCTTCATAGCTCATAACAAGGTTTTCTTTAAAAGGATAATAGTCCTCTATTGTTAAAATATCCTTATTTAATTTGTCATCTTCTTTAGATACATTTGCATTATTTTGTTCTTTAGATATAACCCTTTTACATCCGAATAAAGAAATTGTCATTACTAATGCTAATAATAAATAAAAAGTCCTTTTCATATTATCACTCCTATATTTAAATTATTCATTCTTAATTCATATAGATTATATCCCCTTTTATTTTTATTATAATATATTTTATTAAAAAAGTCGTTACGATAGAGTTACAAAATTTCTTTAAGTCTGTAGATAACTAACATTGACCATAATAAAAACATGATTCTACTGTTTAAAATATAAATAACTCCTAAAATTAAAGTATGTCTACATCTGGATTTAGTTTGTATATTACATTTTTTCTCTCTACTATTATGGATATTTTTTGTGATAATTCTTTATCTTCTCTTATGGCAAGAAATAAAGGCTTATTTGGGTTTATTGCTATTGGATTTCCTACCATCCTAAGCATTGATAAATCTCCTGTAGTATCTCCATAGGCATAGCTTCTATCTAACCCGACATTATATTTTTCAATAAGGTCCCTTAAGACTTTTTGCTTACTTTCTGAATCCCACATTCTAATTATTTCACCTGTAAATTTATTTTCTTCATCTACCTTATATACTGTTCCTTTATATTCAGTAGCACCGTATTTTTCTGCCATCTTTGATACTAAAAAATCGGGACTTCCAGAAATAAAAAATACCTTATGCCCTTGATCTTTATGCCATTCTATTTGATCTCTAGAATATTTATATACCATATCACCGTTAACATTGATTACCTGACTTGCTATAAATTCTATATAGGTTTTATTTACTCCTCTTAATTCTTGAATATATACATCTGCCAATGTTTCTAAATAAAGCTCAAAGTCTCCAAATCTTTTTTCCCATTCTTCATAGACTTTCTTTACTTTTGTATACCAAATAGCAGGGTCTATAACTTCATATTTATTGAGTTTCTTAAAATGTTCAATCATCAAAGAATTTCTAAATATTGTACCATCAATATCAAAAAATGCAGCTATATTTTTCATAATATCATCCTTACTTTTTTTATTATTATATAAGTTATACCCAATTAGCATTAAATCATTCCATAAAAAAATCGGCACTTAATCAGTACCGATTTCTTTCTTTTGATTTTATATTATTTAATTAAATCACCGTTTTTGTTACATTACCCATAATCTAAATATAACAACAATTACTGCAAAAGAAAGAGCTAATATGGCTACAAAGGGAAATATTACTTGATATGCAGCAATAATCATAGCCAATATGTCTTTCCAAGATACCTCAACATCGTCTACAGTATTCTTGTTTGTTGGAGCTTCAGTTCTATTGCTATATGGATCAGTAAACATAATATCCCTCCAATAACCTTATTATATCTTAAATTAAACCAAATGACAAGCCACAAAATGTCCTGGTTTAGCTTCCTTAAACTCTGGTACTTCAGTCTTACATTTATCCATAGCATAAGGACATCTTGTATGGAAACGACATCCTAATGGTGGATTTGCAGGACTTGGTATATCTCCCTTTAATATAATTCTTTTTTTCTTATATGTTGGATCTGCAATTGGTATAGCAGATAAAAGAGCCTGTGTATATGGATGTAGTGGCTCTGCATATAAGTCATCCTTTGGCGCTAACTCAACTAAGCTACCTAAGTACATTACACCTATACGGTCACTAATATGTTTTACTACAGATAAGTCATGGGATATAAATAGATATGTTAAACCCATTTCCTCCTGTAAATCCATAAGTAAGTTTATTACCTGTGATTGGATTGAAACGTCAAGAGCAGATACTGGTTCATCACATACTATAAATTCTGGATTTAAAGCTAACGCACGAGCAATACCTATTCTTTGTCTTTGTCCTCCACTAAACTCATGTGGATACCTTCTTATATGATATGGTGCTAATCCACATTTTTGTATAACATCACTTACTATTTCATTAACTTCTTTACCTTTCTTCGCAAGACCATGCTCCACTAAAGCCTCACCACATATTTGTGATACTGTTTTACGTGGATTTAATGAACTGTATGGGTCTTGGAATACTATTTGCATTTTAGTACGTAATTTTATCATTTCATCTTTTGGTAATCCATATATTTCACGACCATCATAATATACTTCACCATCAGTTTTTTCTAATAATCTAAGTAAAGTACGTCCTGTAGTTGATTTACCACAGCCTGACTCTCCAACTATACCCAAGGTTTCCCCTTTTTTAATGGTGAATGAAACATCTTCTACAGCTTTAACATGTCCTATGGTTTTCTTTAAAAATCCACCTTTTATAGGGAAGTATTTCTTCAGATTTTTAACTTCTAACAAGTCATTAGTTTCTATAAGTTTTTCTGCCATCTATTTCTCCCCTCCCTCTTTTTCATGCAGCCAGCAACGTATCTTTCGGTTGTCGCCAAATTTATTTAACTCTGGCATTTTCTCCTTACAGATATCCATTGCATGTGAGCATCTTGGGTGGAAAGCACATCCTTTAGGCATTGCCAATGGATTAGGTACTGCTCCAGGAATAACATCTAATCTCTTTGCATTACCATCTAAGCTGGGTTTTGATTTCATAAGACCTATGGTATAAGGATGTTTTGGGTCTTTAAATAAATCTATTACATCTGCCTCTTCAACAACTCTACCTGCATACATTACTATAACATGATCTGACATTTCTGCTACAACTCCAAGGTCATGAGTAATAAGCATTATAGCTGTATTTAGTTTTTCCTTTAAATCTTTCATAAGTTCAATGATTTGTGCTTGAATAGTTACATCTAAAGCTGTAGTAGGTTCGTCAGCTATTAATAGCTTTGGATTACAAGATAGTGCCATGGCAATCATAGCACGTTGCCTCATACCCCCAGAAAATTGGTGAGGATATTCGTCTACTGCTTGTTCTGCTCTAGGTATACCTACTAATTTTAACATTTGGACACATCTTTCCTTTGCTGCCTTTTTGTCCAATTTTTGATGAAGCATTATTGCCTCAGAAATTTGTTTTCCTATGGTGAAAACAGGATTTAATGAAGTCATAGGCTCTTGGAAAATCATTGCTATATCATTTCCTCTTATACTCTGCATTTCCGATTCTGTAGCCTTAACTAAATCCTTGCCTTCAAATAATATTTCTCCACCTACAATTCTGCCAGGAGGATTTGGAACTAATCGTAAAATAGATACGGACGTAACAGACTTACCACATCCAGATTCTCCTACTATACCTAGAGTTTGTCCAGGTTCTAATTCAAAGTCAACTCCATCTACAGCTGGTACTATTCCGTCCTCTGTAAAGAAATGAGTCTGTAAATTTTTCACTTCTAATAAGTATTTCATATAATCACCCCTAGCTTATTGTTTTAGTCTTGGATCTAGAGCATCTCTTAGTCCATCACCTAGTAAGTTCAAGCTTATTACTGCAAGGAAAATTATTATTCCAGGTGGAACCCATTGCCACCAACGATTCTTAAGTACATATTGACTCTGTGCATCATACATCATATTTCCCCATGTTGGTGTAGGAGGCGCAACTCCTAACCCTAAGAAACTTAAAGCCGATTCAGTAAGTATAGCAGATGCTATACCAGTTGTTGCTGATACTATAATTGAAGCCATTGTATTTGGTATTAAGTGAGAAACAATTTTTTTAAAGTCACCAATTCCTAATGCTGTGGCAGCTTCCATAAATTCTCTTTCCCTTAAAGATAATATCTCTGCCCTTACAATCCTAGCAATTCCAGGCCATCCTAAAATCGCCAATACAATCATTATATTGTATATACTTGGTCCTAATACTGCTACGAAAGTAATAGCTATAGGTAAAAATGGTAAACAGGAGAAAATATCTGCTATTCTCATTATAACATTGTCTATGCCTTTACCATAATATCCAGCTATACCTCCAAGTATAACCCCTATTAATATTCTTAGTGATGTTGATACAAATCCTACAGTTAAAGATATTCTACCACCATAGGCTAACCTCGTTAACATATCTCTTCCCAGTGAATCTGTACCTAAAAGATGCTCGCTACTAGGAGGAGCATTTGTATTGGCTAAATTAGTAATATCTCTCGGAATACCTGTTATAAAAGGTGCAAATATTGCTGCTAAAGATAAAATTGTAATTACAACTAAACCTATCATAGCAAGTTTATTTTTTCTAAGACGTCTCCCTACAATTGTCCAGGGACTCTCCACTTTACTGCTGGTGGCTAGATTTTCTTCTTGATTTTCATTTATTTGTCCTTTTTCTTTTATCATCAAATCTCACCCCTAATCTAATCTAATTCTTGGGTCTACTAAGGCATAAGAAATATCTGCCAATAAGTTCCCTAATAGAGTAAATATAGCTAAGAATAAGTTTGTCCCCATCAACACTGGATAATCCCTTTGCATAACTGCTTGATGTTGTAATTTACCCATTCCTGGCAATGCAAACATGATTTCAGTAATTACTGCTCCTGAAAATAGAGTTGGTAAAGTAAATCCTAATAAAGTAATAACTGGTATTAAAGCGTTTCTTAAAGCATGTTTATATATAACAACTCTTTCTTTTAAACCTTTTGCTCTTGCAGTTCTTATATAGTCTTGTCTAACTACTTCTAGCATACTGGAACGAGTATATCTCATAAGTCCACCTGCTCCAGTTAATCCAAGAACAATCAATGGTATAAATGTATGTCTTAAATAGTCCATCATCCTAGCAAACCCAGTATACATTGCCCCTGGTGTTTCTATTCCAGATAGTGGAAATAGTCTGAGATCTATAGCAAGCCATTTTTTAAGTAATAGGGCTAAGAAGAAAGCTGGTATTGAAATTCCTGCTAAAGCAAATACTGTACCTGCATAATCAAAAACTGAATATTGTTTAGTCGCCGAAATAACACCAATAGGTATTGCAATAATAATACTAATAATTAGTGAACCAAAAGCTATGTAAAATGTTGGCCATAATCTTTCAGCTATTAATTTTTCTACAGGTTGTTTTAATTGAAATGAAAATCCAAAGTTCCCTTGTAAAGCATTTTTAACATAATCTATATATTGTAATACGGGACTCTTGTTCAATCCATGAGCCTCTTTAAGAGCCTCTAGTGTCTCTTTAGTCATATTAGGGTCCTGAGTGTAACTAGCAAGTGGATCTCCTGGTGCAAGTTGTATTATGGAGAATACCAATATACTTACACCTATAAGTATGGGAATTTGCTGTAACAAACGTCTGGTAATGAATCTACCCATTTATATTCCTCCTTATCAAAATAGTTTTAACTTAATATAGCCTAGTCGAGCTAGGCTATATTAAGTTTGTTATTTTTATGACTTTGAAAACTTATATTATTGTGCTATTTCTATTAAATGACCGTCTCTTGACCAGTAAATAAATTCTGATGGGTTAAAGTTTTTAACTCTCTTATTTACTAACCATGGACTCATTCTTATATAAATATATAGGTATGGAAGTTCTTCATTAAACTCTCTTGCTAACTCTTGATAAATTTCTTTACGCTTAGTTTCATCAAACTCAACTACTCCATCTTTCATTAACTGCTCTATCTTTTCATTGTCAAAGTATCCTCTATTGTTTCCTGGAGGGAATAAAGTTTTAGAGTATACACCTGACATATCTGGGTCTGCTCCTAATCCCCAAGCCATGTTCCACATATCATATTTGTCTTTATTTCCTGGATCAGAAATCAATGTTGATAAGGAGTTGAAGTCCATTAGTACGATTTCACAATCAACACCAATTTGTTTCCATTGTTCAGCTGCTAAAGCAGTTATCTTAGTTGACCAAAGAGCTTCTTGGTATGAGTGCCATTTAAATGCTAATTTCTTACCATCTTTTTCTCTTATACCGTCTGCTCCAAGCTTCCAGCCTGATGCTTCAAGTAATTCAATAGCTTTATCTTTATTATATTCATATAAATTAAGTTGGCTTTCATCTGGATAAGCCCATGATACTGGAGAAATAGGTGTATGAGCTACGAAACCACCTTTATCACCAAAGAAGGATTCAATAAATCCTTTTCTATCAAGACCATATGCTAGTGCTTGTCTAACGTTTTTATCTTGGAATATTGGATTAGTAAAGTTAAATCCAGCATATGCGTAACCATTGTTCATATTGTTAATTAATGTACCATGTTTGTAAGCATCACCTTCGATTGTTTCATAGTTTTCTATAGAACCTTCGAAGTTAACAGCATCAATTGCACCTATTTCAAATTCTGATAATTCGTCAACATTAGCTATAACTTTCCAAATTATACCGTCAAGCTTTGGAGCGCCTTGCCAGTAATCTGGGTTTGCCTCTAACTCTACATATTGCTCAGCTTCATATTTTTTAAGTTTGAAAGCTCCGTTTCCTATAGGGTCACGATTTAGAGCTGCCATTTCATCTGCAGTCTTATCACCGTAGTAGTGCTTTGGTATTGGCATTATAGCCAAACCTCTAAGGGTAGTAGCTTTAGCTTGTTCTACAGTAATTTCTACTGTATATTTATCTAATGCTTTAACACCTTCAGCTGTTTCAGCATTACCTGCTTTAACATCTTTAGCACCAACGATGTCTTGCATTACTAGAGTATATCCTCTACCTTTGTAATCTGGTGCAAATATAGCATTGAAAGTAAATACAACGTCATCAGCTGTAACTTCAACGCCATCATGCCATTTTATCCCTTCTCTTAGATTAAAAGTATATTTTAATCCATCATCTGATACAGTATAATCTTTAACCAATGCACCTTCAGTTGTAAGTGCACCATTTTTTTCAACGTTTAGTAGTGAATTGAACATTAACTCAATCATATAATAGTCATAAGTAGCTGAGTATGTAATTGGGTTAAATATTCCGTCTGGACTTGTTCCACCAACTGTTAACACATTTCCTCTTTCAGAACCTGGATAAACTTCCTTTGGTTCATCTTTGTTACTATCATCAGCTACATCAGGTGGAGTATCCACTGCTGTATCTTTAGGTTTACAACCAGCTAGGAATGCTGATAGTACTAAAGTCAAAACTAATAGAAAAATAATACTTTTTTTCATCATTGTTTTCATTCCCCCTTGTAATTATTATATTTT
Organism: Tissierella pigra; assembly: GCF_018917845.1. NCBI lineage: Bacteria > Bacillati > Bacillota > Tissierellia > Tissierellales > Tissierellaceae > Tissierella > Tissierella pigra. Next base: position 1,056,572 of record NZ_JAHLPJ010000001.1, on the reverse strand, counting down.
AAAAAGCTAATATGGTTTCCCATATTACTTTTCAAAAACAACGTAGCGTAATACTTTGAAATGTAATCATTAAAATAATTATTTATATTTTAATACATTTTACAGATAATTTCAATAGTTTTTTAAAATCTAACTTTTTTGTTTAGAATCTATATTCTATATACTCTTTATATACTTGAAATTTATATACTTACTAAATGTTTTTTCAAAATATAAGCTTAATAAATAATATGCTTTACAATGAAATTTATTAATACAAGTTCAATAGAATTTTTTAATTTGTATTAATATATAGTATATATTCTTTCACGGAATAGTCAAGCAATTCTTTATAAATTTAAAATTTAAAATATAGAATATAGTAAATAATTGAATCAAAAATTAAAAAAGATTGTTTCAAAATGGTTAATTTAAGGGTATTAATATTTTCCTATTTATATTCCTTTTTTGGAATATTTAAACTAGATAAAAAAGGGGATGTTTCATAACTGATAAATCAGTTATGAAACTCCTCTTTCCCTATATCAAAGTTGATAACTAAGTTATATAAATCTCTATAAATATAAAATATACTCTCTCTAGATTAATTTATGGTACAAGAAATAAAGCTTAGATCTTTCTAAACTTTTTTATTTATATTATTTTTCCTTCCTAAATTATTTCTTTATATCTAACAAAACCTAATTTGTCTGCCTTTATTTTACTACTTAGTTTTCTTATATTTATTGCAACACTTAGTAGCTTTATTTCTGAAACAACTTTTTCCATACCTCTATGTTTAAATCTTAAATATTGCATTCTTGATTTTATATATGAAAATACTCCTTCTGCCTGAATTGAACGATTAAGCCTTTCTGTAATTCCTTCTTCTGTTATTATATTTTTTTCTGACTCTTTTCTTAATTCTTCAAATCTTTCAGAAACATATATGCGTTTCAATCCAGTCTTGTTTTTCATATCTATGCAATCACTAGAATATGTACAATTTAGACAGTCATTGCATAGATAAACCTTAGACTCACTTTTAAATCCATATTTATTTTTTCTATATATTATCTTTTCAAATTTAAGCTTTTTATTATTATGACAAAGATAATGTTCTTCTGCTTTACAGTAAGTCATATTCTCTTTTCTTGATATGTCATTTCTATATTTTCTTGTCTTTTTCACTTCATAATTTAAGGGTTTTATGAATGGGTTTATTTTCTTTTCTCTTAGGTAAAGATAATTTTCTTCACTTTCATAGCCTGAGTCTGCTACAATTCTATTTATTTTTGTATCATATTTTTTTAAAAGTTTATCCATAAAAGGAGTTAAGGTTCTAACATCTGTAGGATTACTAAATCCCTCTATGTCTACAATATACCCACCATTCGTTGCACATTGAATATTGTAAGCAAGTTTTAAAGGACCATTTTTCATATGATCATCTTTTAATCTCATGAAAGTTGCATCTTTATCTGTTTTTGAATAGCTATTTCTTTCACCAAGTATATTTAAATGTTTTTCATATATATTTAGCTTATCAAGCCACTCTTCCAACATTTCATATTTCTTTTGTTCTTCTAATTTTCGCTTCCCTTTACCATAAGCAAATACTATATTTTTTGATTTGCAAATGTTTCTTATGTTATTGAACTCAAGTAAAACAAGCTTTTTACAATCTTCACTAGATAAATTTTTATTAATTCCGAAGTATTCTAGTATTTTCTGCATTAGTTTCTCTTGATATTTAAGTATAGATTTTTTCCACACAAATGTGTATTTATTAGCATTTGCTTCAATTTTCGTTCCGTCTATGTATATACTTTTTAAATCTATTTCTCCTTGTTCTACTAGCAGATTTACTAGTTGATGTAATATTTCATCCATGAAGGAATATATCTTATTCCTAAATCTATTGATGGCTACATGATCAGGGGGTTTTCCATTATCTAAAAGCCATCTGAATCTAAGATCATACTTACAGGCATCTTCAACATCTCTAGCTGAATATTTTCTATTTATGTATGCAAAAACTAGAATTTTCAACATGGTCTTTGATTCTACAACTGGCTTTCTACCTTTATTAGAGTAGGCACTATCTAAAAACTTTAAATTCATCCCCTCAATAATATTGTGCACCAGGAAAACCTCATCATCCATATCAAAATTATTAGTCAAATCAAAACTAAAAGTTAGTTGCATTTTTTTGATTTTTGCTTTATGATTAACTTTAGTATGTATATTCATAGCAGATAAATCATACTAAAAAAGAGTTCAGAGAGCAATCGCTTTCTGAACTCTTTTTCTTTTATTAAGGGTTATTTATTTTGAAACAGCCCCTTTTTTAGATGGAAAAAGTGGTTTCAGAAGTAAAGTTATTAAGTGTTTCAATAAGTATAAGAAAACTAAGTAGTAAAATAAAGGCAGATAAATTAGATTTTGTTAGATATAAAGAAGCAATTTAGAAAGCAAAATAATATAAATAAAAAAAGTTTAGAAAAATCTAATCTTTATTTCATACACCCTAAATTAATCTAGAAAAAATATATTTAATATTTATATAAATTTATATAACTTAGTTCTCAACTTTGATATAAAAAAAGAGTTATTTCATAACTGATAAATCAGTTATGAAATAACTCTTTTTTTATATAATGCACCTTCAGGGACTCGAACCCTGGGCCCACTGATTAAGAGTCAGTTGCTCTACCATCTGAGCTAAAGGTGCAAATCTAATTAACATTATCATTATACTACTATAGTTTATATTTGTCTATAGTAGTATAAAAAAAGCTAAATAAAAATTCTAGAGAAGTCAAACATATGTGACACAGACCTCTGAAAAATTTTCTCTGAATAATGCTGTGGTTTTCTTAAATTGCTAGTAATTATTTTGTCAAGGAGGAAAGCGATAGCGATCCTTGATTAAATAATTATTAGTAATACCATCTTAAGCAGCATTTTTAGAGAAGTACTCCTCAACTATTTCATTTGGCGTCTTAAAGTTAAGAATTTTCCTTGCTATGTTATTGTATTTGTTACTATATCTTCTAAATGACTTCTCCATTTCTTTATAGCTACTAAACCGTCTTCTGCTGTAGAATAATTCATTATCTATCCTATGACTACGCTCTACTATACCATTTTGCCATGGTGAATATGGACGAATACGTTTGTGTTTTATATCTAGCTTTTCTAAATACTTTTCAAATCTAGTTTTCTTATTTGTAATATCTTGATCATTAACAAATTCGATTCCATTATCAGTTTGAACCAATTCAACTTTAAATCCTAATTTATCTTCTAATCGTGTTAAAAAGTTAGATGTACTATATGTGCTAAGTTCATTAACTAATTCTAAATATCTCTTTCTTGAATATTCATCAATAGCTGTTATTTGGTAGTATCTGCTATGATTACTTGCAAAGCCAATACATTCATTTGGAACATACTTTACATCTATTTGTACTCTTTCCCCTGGATAAGTAGCAAGGTTTTTATGATAGTTAGATTTAGGATAGCTCACTCTTTTCTTTGCTACATTTAATTTCATTTTTCTTATCTGTCTACACATAGAATCATAGGTTCTTTTATACCCTGCATCTCTTAACTTACGATATATCTGTGCATAACCTTCATGCTGATGGTATCGATGCTTATATCTTATTAAATCTAACTCTTCTTGAGTATGTTGATTAGGATGTGACTTTGGTCTTGTACTTCTATTGGCCAAGGATTTTACATCACCATCATATCTTTTTCTCCAGCGTTGAACTTGCTGACGGCTGGTATGGTATTTTCTAGCTGCCTTAGCATTATTATCATGTTTAATTGCATATTTAACTACCCTTTGACGAAATCTCATCTCTTCTGTTATAATTGTTTTCATAAGGAAAGATCCCTCCGATTTTTGTTTGTTATGGTAAACAACATTATATCAGAGGTCTTTCCTTTTTTCATATTTACTTGTCACAAATGTATTGTCTCATATCAAGTATAAAAAAAGCTAAATAAAAATTTATTTAGCTTTCTATTTCTTTAATTGTCTTTATATCTTTCTCTAAGAAAAAATATTGCTAATGTTCCTGGACCAGAGTGAGCACCTATTGAAGCACCTATGGTATTTATAATAAAAGTTTCAACTCCAAACTTTTCGGAAATTAGTTCTTTTAATTTCATAGCTCCTTCTATATTATCACCATGACTAATTCCAACAATTTGATCTTTTAATTCAACTTCAGAGGTTCTCTTTTCCATAATATCCAACATAGTTTTAAATACTTTGTTTTTCCCTCTTACTTTTTCTAATGGAACTAATTTACCATCATCTACATGAAGAACTGGTTTAATATTTAATAATCCTCCAAAAAAAGCTTGAGTTCTGGATACCCTCCCTCCTCTAAATAAATATTCAATATCATCTACAGTAAATATATGTTCAATATTTTCTACATAAAATTCTATTGCCTTTATGATTTCTTCTTTTGTTCTTCCTTCTTTCGCCATTTTTGCTGCCTCAAGTACAATCAATCCAAAACCAACAGTAGCTGATTTAGAGTCTATTATATCCAATTGAAACTTTGGATATTTTTCTAAAATTTCATCTCTTACAAATAAAGATGTTTGGTAAGTTCCAGATAATCCTGATGAGAAAGCTATATATATAACATTGTCCCCATTTTGAGCATATTCTGTAAACCTTTCTTGAAATACACTAGGTGGTATCTGTGCTGTTTTATATACTTCACCATTCCTCATATCATCATATACTTTCTTAGATTCTATTGTAATATTATCTAAATATTCCTTATCATCTTTAATCACAACAATAGGTAAAATATCTATACTATATTCTTGTATTAATTCTTTTGGTAAATCACAAGCACTATCACTTAATATTTTTATTCCCACTTTTATATCCCTCCCTCTATAATATTATACAACATTATTTAAATAGAATTAACAATAAAATGAAAATAATGGAATATATTTTTTATTTTTTAAATAGATTATATTACTATTATTTTAAGGAGCTGAATTTCATGAAATTATTCTTTATTAAGAAAAAAACTTTATTTTGGATAATTGCAATATTAATTTTAATGATTATTTGTTTAATAGGTATTCCTTTTTTAGTTTAAGTATTGACTTACTAACTTTACCTTCTTATACTTAATATAAAGGAGGGATATTTATGACTTTACTAGAAAATACTTTTTTATTAGGTATATTAGCCAGTACCATAGCCGGTCTATTTACAGGTATAGGGGCTATTCCTATATTTTTCACAAAAAATATCTCTGAAAAAATGTTAGATACCTTACTAGGTTTTGCTGCTGGTGTAATGTTAGCAGCTACTTCGTTTTCCCTCATAGTGCCTAGCTTAGAATATTCAGGTGGTACTGTTAAAGGTGCTTTTATAACTGCATTAGGAATATTAGTAGGTGCTATATTTCTCGATTTAACAGACAAATATTCACCCCATGTTCATCTTTTAGATAAAAGAACTGAAGGAGCTAGTACATCTCTAAAAAAGATATGGTTATTTATCATTGCAATAACCCTTCATAATTTTCCTGAAGGTTTGGCTGTAGGCGTTGGTTTTGGTGATGATAATATAAGAAACGGCTTATCAATTGCCCTAGGTATAGGACTTCAAAACATTCCTGAAGGTCTAGCTGTAGCCTTGGCTTTAGTTAGAGAAAAATACGATGTTAAAAAAGCTTTTTTAGTAGCACTATTAACAGGACTAGTAGAGCCAATAGGTGGTATACTAGGTATTGGACTTGTGTCGGTTTTTAAGCCTATATTGCCATTTATTTTAGCCTTTGCAGCCGGTGCAATGTTATTCGTTATATCAGATGAAATAATCCCTGAAACTCACAATAATGGATATGAACGTGAGGCTACTTATGGTGTCATAATTGGTTTTGTTATTATGATGATACTAGATGTTACTTTGGGATAAAAAAATAGCAGATTAATCTGCTATTTTTTGTCACTCCTCTACTTTCAAGAAATAATATTTATTTATAAGTACATCCAACTCTTGGCTGAAAGTTACAATCTTTTCTTTATCTATACCTTCTACAATAATCTCATTTAACTCTTTTCTTTTTTGTTCAATTTCATTTCTTACTTCCTTTAATCTTACATTTTCACCCATGGCTTCACAACCTTTCTATTATCAAAAATATTACTAAAATAAAATTTGGAACGTAGATTTTATCTTTGCAATTCTAGATATTCATTAAAGGTTCATCCAATTAATACTTTATTGTATTATATCCAGTTTAATTTATATTAAACACATCTTTTATATTATTTATATAAATAATATAATAATTAGAGTCTTAAAAAATCCTTTTTACAATTTTATAATATACTTTTAACAATAAAAACAATGGGAATAACTATTTCCATTGTTTTTTATTGTTCGATATATAATTATTCATTTCAGTTACATAGGTATTCTTTATCTCTCTTATAATTTTATTGTTAATAGAATCTATTTTTATATCATCAATACTTGATATAGGCAATACATTTACAGATGTTCCTGACATAAATGCTCCATCTATTTTTCTTATATCATCTATATGAATACTTTCTTCCACTATTTTTATATTTAGCTTATTACATATATTAAATATATGTTTTCTCGTAATGCCTATTAGTACATCTGTGCCTTTTGCTGTATAAACTTTATCACCTTTTACAAAGAAAATATTGGAACGGCTTCCTTCAGGTATATAACCTGATTTATTTACAAGTAATGCTTCAAATGCCTTGTTTTCTTCTAATTTCTTTGTCACATTTTCTTTAAAGGATGTAAATAATACTTTTGCATTGGGATTGTTACGTTCATGATGAAATATTGTAGTATGTATTCCATCTTTATAATATTCTTCTGGAGGATAAAAGCTTTCTATATTGTAAACTAAAAATACTTTTCCTATTCCTTCAATATCAGTAGATAAAAGTTTTATATTTAATTTATCTATATTATTTTTTAAAATGAGTTTTTTAATATCATTTTTTATTTCGTAAATATCTTTATCTATTCTATATCCAATTATATTGGCTGATTCAAACATTCTTTCTAAATGATCTTCTAAAAAAAGAGGAACTCCATCTATAGTTCTTATAACTTCGTATATAGGTGGCTTTTCTACTTTCTCAAAAATTTCGATTTCTTCTGTTTTTATAATCTTTCCGTTTAAAATTACATAATCTTTAATTGCTTCTTTCTTCATTTTTATCCCCCTTTTATATATTACTTTTCTATTTCCTCCAAATTGTTTATAATTATATCCTTCTTAATTCTAATTAGCTTTACGCTTTTTTGTGATAATGACTTTCGCATATCTTCTATAGATAAGTTGATTTTCTCTAATATCTTTACTTTATCATCATCTTTTTCAAATTTCAATCTCATTTTATCTAGATCTTCTTCTACACTTTTTAATAAATCAGAAGCTTTAGCATTTTTTCCTTCTAACGAATTTATATATGCTTGATATACAGCATATTTAATTTTATTTATTTCTCCTCCCACCTCATCTCTATATAAACTCATAATAGGTACAAGGTTTAACATAGTTTGACTGCCATAGTTATAAACTTTTCTTATATTTCTTTCTTCAACACTTTTTGTTAATAAATTTAAACTAGATCTAAAACTATCAGTCTTTTCTGTAGTAGCTCCTTTTTTTATTCCTTCTGGTTCGTAATCATTCCAATTCTTGTGTATATCTTCTATCTTCTTATCTATTTCCTGCCAGTTTTTTAAAAGTTCTTCTTTATCTTTTTCTTTTTTTTCCTGCTCTTTATTTTTTGTACTTTCTTTATTCACATCTTCCTTACTACTTCCACCTTCACTATTCCCTTGCCCTTGTTGGCCGCCTGATTTTTCATTACTAGAATTTTGATTTTGCCCTTGTTCTTTACCTTTTTCTCCTGTAGATTCTTGATGTTTATGATTATTCTCCTTAGGCTTTTCCTCGACATAAGTACCATCTAAGATTTTCTCAATTTTTTCTATATTTTTGAGTGTATCTTGAAGTTCTCCACTTATATCTCTTAGATAGTTTGGTGCTTTATCTTTCTTTTCAAATTTTGCACTTTGATTTTTAGTTATTTTGCATCCACTTAACGTAAACAATATTGCTATGAATAATATAGATAATTTAACTCTTTTCAAAATAATCACCTCTAGATTATTATTTCCAGAGGTAATTATTTTATCAAAGAATAGGAGATAATAATCTAGAAAAAGATTCTTTAATTTTTACTATATTGCTCCTATTTCTATATTCATTTAAAGTTATTTCCTTACAATACTGTAAATCATCTATAAATTTATCTGTTAATTTTAAATTTATAGATTCATCATATAAAAATGCGTTAACTTCAAAATTCAATTTAAAACTACGAATATCTAAGTTTGCTGTTCCTACTGAGGAAATGAAATCATCCATTAAAACCACTTTTGAATGAAGAAAACCTCTTTCATAAGTATAGAATCTTACTCCTGCTTGAAGTAATTCCCCAATATAACTCATACTAGCCCAATAGACAAATGGATGGTCTGGTTTACAAGGTATCATAACCCTTACATCTAATCCAGATAATCCTGCTAATTTTAAGGCTTCAAATATACTGTCATCTGGTATAAAATAGGGAGTCTCTATATATATCTTTTCTTTTGCATTAGAAATCATCTTAAGATACCCATCTTTAATGCTGGGCCATTTTGAATCTGGTCCTGAAGAAACTATTTGAATTCCAGTATTTCCCCAATCATCTTCTGCTGCAAGATATGTTTGACATCTAGTTATTTCTTTACCTGTAGCAAATCTCCAATCAAGAAAAAATCTCCACTGTAAAGATGATATAGCAGAACCCTTTATTTTTAAATGAGTATCTCTCCAAAATCCAAATCTTTTAGACAAACCAATATATTCATCACCTATATTAAAACCACCTATAAAAGCTTCTTTTCCATCTATTATACATATCTTCCTATGATTACGATAATTGATTCTAAGACTTATTAAAGGAACAAATGGTGGGAAAAATACTCCAACTTCTCCACCAGCCATTTTTAATTTATGGATATATTTTTTTGAAAAATTTCTGCCTCCCATTCCATCAATTAAAAGTTTTACCTCTATTCCTTCCTTAGCTTTTTCACATAAGGCATCTATTACTTTAATTCCTAGATTATCTGATTTAAATATATAATATTGTAAATGAATATATTGTTTTGCACTTTTTATGGATTCCAATAATGCTTCAAATTTTTCATTTCCATCAAAATATATGGCTACATTATTATCTTGGGTAAAAAACGAGTCTGAACTAATTAAGTGCATTTTTATCAAATCTTCATATCTGGTATAATTTGGGTCCCTATACTTATATTCATCATTTATCATTTGTTCCTCTTGGCTCAATGCCAAATTTTTAAAACAATAATCTTCTTCCTCTTTTATTTTAAATAATCTTTTCTTGCTTAGATCTTGACCAATAAATAGATACAAAATAAAACCTATTCCTGGTAAAAATGTTAAAACCATTACCCAAAGCCAAGTAGAAGTAGGATTTCTTCTTTCAAAGAATACAAGTAAAATAGCAAATAAAATATTTAACCATAATATATTTCTAAATATCCATCCATAAGATGTAAACAGAAATTCCATATTTCCCCCCTAGAAATTAATTATTTTTCTTTGCTTTATATCTCTTGCTGCTATCTAATATTTTTTTTCTTATTCTAAAGCTAATAGGCGTTATTTCTATTAATTCATCATCTTCGATAAATTCTAAAGCCTCTTCTAAAGACATATCCCTTGGTGGTGAAAGTCTTAATGATTCATCTGAACCAGAGGCCCTAACGTTTGATTGTTGTTTTTTTCTACATACATTTACATCTATATCTAATCCTTTAGGGTTAGAACCTACTATCATACCAGTGTATACTGGTATACCAGCACCTATAAATAATATTCCTCTTTCCTGCGCTGAGTGAAGTCCATAGGCTGTAGATTCACCAGTTTCAAATGAAATAAGAGAGCCTACTTTTCTTCTTGGAATTTCTCCTTTATAAGCTGCATATCCTTCAAACACGGAGTTAAGTATTCCATTACCCTTTGTGTCTGTCATAAATTCTTGCCTATAGCCTATTAAACCTCTAGCTGGTATTAAAAATTCCAGTCTAGCATATCCGCCGTTGGATTCAGTCATACTAATTAGCTCACCTTTTCTTTGTCCCAATTTTTCTATAACTGCTCCAATAAAATCATTAGATAAATCTATTGTTACCTTCTCCATTGGTTCCATTTTCTTACCATTTTCTTCTTTAAATAAAACTTCTGGTTTAGATACTTGAAACTCATATCCTTCTCTTCTCATATTCTCAATTAAAACTGATAAATGAAGCTCTCCCCTGCCTGATATTTTAAAGGCATCTGTAGATTCAGTTTCTTCTACTCTAAGGCTTACATCTGTTTGTAGTTCTTTAAACAACCTGTTCCTTATTTGTCTAGAGGTTACAAACTTTCCTTCTCTTCCTGCAAAAGGACTATTGTTTACTGAAAAAGTCATGGCAATAGTTGGTTCTGAAATCTTTACAAAAGGTAAGGCTTCAGATTTATCAATATCACATAATGTGTCTCCTATATGAATATCTTCTACTCCAGTTACGGCAATGATACTTCCTACTGATGCCGATTCTACTTCTACCCTGTTTAATCCTTCAAATTCATATACTTTAGATATTTTAACTTTTTGCTGCTTATGTGGACTTTCAATATTTACTATTAACACTTCATCATTAGCAGCTATTTTTCCTCTTTCAATTTTCCCTATTCCTATTCTTCCTATATAATCATTGTAGTCTATTGTAGATACCAAAACCTGTAAAGGCTCGTCTATATCACCCTCTGGGGCAGGTATATTTTCGATTATAGTTTCAAATAATGGATCCATATTTTCTCCTTCATCTTCTAAGGATAAAGTAGCTATACCTTTTTTAGCAGAGGCAAATAAAAATGGACAATCTAAATTACTTTCATTTGCACCTAGTTCTATAAATAAATCTAAAACTTCATCTATTACTTCATTTGGTCTTGCTTCTGGTCTATCAATTTTATTGATACATACTATTACTGGTAAATCTAGTTCAAATGCCTTTTTCAAAACAAATTTAGTTTGAGGCATTGGTCCTTCAAAAGCATCTACCACTAAGATTACCCCACTTACCATCTTTAAAACACGTTCCACTTCTCCACCAAAATCCGCATGCCCTGGAGTATCTATTATATTTATTTTAACATCTTTGTAATTTATTGCAGTATTCTTTGCAAGTATTGTTATACCTCTTTCTTTTTCTATATCATTAGAGTCCATTACTCTATCTTCTACTACTTGATTTGCCCTAAAAACTCCTGATTGCTTTAATAAACTATCAACTAAAGTTGTCTTTCCATGGTCTACATGGGCAATTATAGCAATATTTCTTATATCGTTTCTTTTGATCTTCATACAACAAGTCCTTTCATATTTAAAATTCTTATCTATAGCTTTAACAGAATTCATTTTATCATACTTTAAGAATAAAACAAAATAAAATCTGATATTTATATATCAGATTTTATTTTATCGTTACTATGCAGTCGTTTTTATTTCATCTTGCATATCAATAGTGTTTTGTAGATCATAAAGATATCTATAATGTTTATTTAAGTTCATAAGCTCTTCATGAGTTCCATACTCTATTAATCTTCCATCTTTTAATACCATTATTTTAGAAGATATTTTTCTTAGATTGTATAATCTATGGGATATAAATATACTTATTTTATCTTTTGATAAATCCGAAGCTCTTTTAAATATTTCATGTTCTGATATTGGGTCTAAAGATGCACTTGGTTCATCTAATATATAGCAGTCTGCATCTCTTAAAAATGCTCGAGACAATGCTATTCTTTGCCACTGTCCTCCCGATAATTGAACTCCTTCATCAAACCATACTCCTAGCTGTGTATCTATTCCTTTTGGCAAATTACTAACCATCCCTCTTGCATAAGCCTTATCTATTGCCTCTTGTAGTTTTATATCATTATCTATTAAATCTATATTTCCTAATCCTATATTTTCTCTGCAAGTTAATTCATATCTATTAAAATCTTGAAATATAATTCCTATTTTATTGCCTAAATCTTTTTTATCTATTCTCTTTATTGATACTCCATTAATTAATATTTCTCCTTCATAATCATAATAAAACCCCGATATTAACTTTACCAATGTAGATTTTCCTGAACCATTTTCTCCCACTAAAGAAATATTTTCTCCTTTTCTTATTTTAAAGCTTATATTTCTTAAGGCATATTCCTGTCTATTAAGGTATTTAAAACTAACGTCTCTAAATTCTATTGTATTTATTTCTTCTATTGGTATACTATCTGATATTGGTAGTTCTTCTTTTACCGGCATTTCCAGAAAGTCAAATAGCTGTTTTATATATAGGTTGTTTTGATACATTGCTAATATTGAGCCTAGTAACCCTTCCATGTTTCCTTTTATGTTTGAAAGACTTCTTATGTACGCTACTGTATTTCCTAGTAGTATTTCTCCTATATAAGCAGATTGTACTATTAGATATAGTATAAATCCTCCTATTATTTGGTCTAATATTTCAAATATAAATGATGTAAATGTTCTTTTTTTGATTATTTTTTTATCTTGTTTAATAAAACTATTACTTAGTTTTTTATATCCTTCAATAAAGTAATCTCCTAATCTATATATCTTTATTTCTTTAAATGCTATATCATTTGTCATTAGATAATTAAGATACCAAGCTTTTCTTCTTTCCTGTGATCTTTCATATTCTATTTTATATTGTAAATGCCCTATTTTAGCCATATAAATTGTTGATATAAATGGAATAGCTACTACTAAAAGTATTATCCATGGTTTCCAATATAATAATATAGCTAAGGATGATATAAAGCCTAAAAATTGGCTTATTAAACTTAGTACTATGGAGAATACTGCATAGGGTCTTTCTATTGCCTCATTTTGTGCCCTCCTTAGCTTATCATAGACTTCTGAATTCTCAAAATCACTTAGACTAAGGATTTTAGCTTTCTCTAATATCATTACACTCATTTTATAGTTTAAATCTATTCTATATATATTCTGTAAATATGAATTGAGTTGTGAAATTATATATCCAAAAGAATTTAAAGCTAAATATATTATCAATGGATATAATACATAGGTAAATTCTTTCCCTATACTGGTTTGTATTGAATTTAGTAAAGATTGTGTAGCAAGTATTGAAGCCGCTGGAAGTATGCCATTTATTATATAAAATATCGTTATTAATATTAAATATGTTCGTTTAACATTCCACAGCAACTTAAATACCTTTGGAAATGATTTGAAGGATTTTATTGCATCTTTTAAGTTAAATGAATATATTTCATGATCCATAGTTTTCTCCTTTATAGTTTCTATTTTACCATAATCTTTTGATGTTTATTCTCTATATTCTAACGCTTGTAATGTATGTCTTACAGTTGCCATTACTATTTCTTCTTAAATCAAATAGATAGTATATTTCATATCATTATATAAAGTTTTAATATCTTATCTATTATATCATATATATATTTGTTCTTTTGTCGAACCTTGTCTGAAAATTTAACTTTTTTCTGTATTATTTTTCTTACTTAAATATTTATAATAAAAAAATCAAGTCTTCAAAATAAGACCTGATTTATTGATTTTAATCTTTAGTTTATTCGTTTTATTGCTGTAACTTTATTTTTTTGTATATAAAACTCATCTGAAAGACCATTTACAATAACTAATCCTCTTCCAAAACATTTTAGATCAGTAGGATCATAGGATTTGCAGTCATAGTCTATACCCTTTCCTTCATCTTCCACCTGAATTGTTATTTTATCTTCTTCTACCTCTAAAGATAGTTTAACACATTTGGATATAATACTATCATTACCATGTAAAACTCCATTAATAACTAGTTCATTTAGTATTAGTTTTATGTCAAACATAGTATCTCTGTTCGATATTATCTTGTTTAATTTCTTTAAAATATCATCAATAAAGTTTTTTATCATTTCTAAGTCGCTGCATACAGTGCCACTGTACTTAAAATCCAATGTCATCACTTCCATCTAAATATTTAACTTCTTATTGTCTATTTATATTTTACCCATATTTTTCTTAATCTAACCCACATTATAAATAAGCTTAAAAAAGTTTTTATAATTATTATTTTATAAGTTTATTAATCTTATATTTGGGTATCATCTACATGATTACAAAATGAGAGGAGGATGGAAATGGAAAGATGGGTATGTGATCCATGTGGTTATGTTTATGATCCAGCAGAGGGAGATCCAGATAATGGAGTAGCTCCAGGAACTGCTTGGACAGATGTACCAGAGGATTGGGTGTGTCCAGTATGTGGTGCAGATAAAAGCCAATTTTCTCAAGAATAAAAAAGGATAATATTCCTTACATAAAGGCCAGTAGTTTTTAAACTACTAGCCTTTGTTTTTTTCTATGAAATAATCTCTTCAAATACCTGCCATACTTTTTCCTTGTTTATCTTTTTTTCTGATGAATAAGGAATTATAAGGTTGGTGTCCTTGATTCCCAGTTTGTCTTTAATTATCTTTACGTTTTTTTGCCAATTTCCCTTTGAAATCTTATCTACCTTAGTTGCTATTACTATACCTGTATATCCAAAGGATTTAATCCATTGGTACATCTGTAAGTCTTGGCTAGTTGGTTCGTGTCGTATATCTACAACTAAAACTACTTCCCTTAAGTTTTCTCTTTGGGTTAAATACCTATCTATTATTTCTCCCCATTTTTCGATTTCACTTTTAGAAGCTACTGCATAACCATATCCAGGTAAATCCACAAATCTAAAACTATCATTTATTATATAGAAATTAATAGTTCTAGTTTTTCCTGGTTTTCCTGAAGTTCTTGCTAAATTTGTTCTATTAACCATGGAGTTTATAAAAGAGGATTTTCCTACATTGGACCTTCCGGCAAAGGCTATTTCTGGAAGGTCATCTTGAGGATATTGCTTTGGACCTACTGCAATTGAATGTAAATCCGATTTAATTATTTTCATTTTTATCAACTCTTTCAATTAAAGCTTGTTTTATTACTTGTTCCATATTTTTTACAGGAACAAATTTCATTTTTCTTCTTATTTTATCCGGAATTTCTTCTAAATCTTTTTCATTTTCTAAAGGTAATAGCACCTTCTTTATTCCCATTCTATTAGCTGCCAATACCTTTTCTTTAATACCACCAACTGGGAGTACTCTACCTCTTAAGGTAATCTCTCCTGTCATTGCAACTTCCCTTTTAATTGGTCTATTAGATAGTGCTGAAATAACTGCTGTAGCAATGGTAATTCCTGCAGATGGACCGTCTTTTGGTATTGCTCCTTCTGGAACATGAATGTGTATATCCATTTCTTTATGGAAGTTCTCTTCAATACCTAAAGTATTGGAATTAGCTCTAATATAACTAATTGCTGCCATGGCTGACTCCTTCATTACATCTCCTAATTTTCCTGTTAGTTGAATTTTTCCTGTGCCTTTCATACTATTTACTTCTACAGAAAGTGTTTCTCCTCCTACAGCTGTCCAAGCTAATCCATTTGCTACCCCTATTTGATTTTCCTCTTCTAAGGTATCAAATCTATATTTTTCAGCCCCTAAATAGTTTGATAAATTGTTATTATTTATTCTAATTTTCTTTTTGTTTTCCTCTACAATTCTCTTTGCTGATTTCCTGCATATATTGGCTATATTTCTTTCTAAATTTCTAACTCCTGCTTCTCTAGTATAATTATTTATTATACTTCTAACGGCAGATTCTGATACTATTAAATTATCTTCACTTAAACCATGTTCTTTTATTTGTTTAGGCAACAAGTGATTTAATGCAATCTGCAACTTTTCTTCTTCTGTATATCCTGATATTCTAATTACTTCCATTCTATCTAAAAGTGGCCCTGGAATTGTAGCTGTAGTATTTGCAGTAGTTATAAATAGCACTTTAGATAAATCAAAAGGTACATCTAAATAATGATCTGTAAATGTTACATTTTGTTCAGGGTCTAAAACCTCTAATAATGCACTGGCTGGGTCTCCTCTATAATCACTGCTTAATTTGTCAATTTCATCAAATAAGAATACTGGATTTTTAGTTCCTGCTTTTTTCATGGAATTAATTATACTTCCTGGCATAGAACCAATATAAGTCCTTCTATGACCTCTTATTTCTGCTTCATCCCTTACTCCACCTAAAGACATTCTAACAAATTTTTTATTGAGAGATTTAGCAATTGACCTTGCTATGGACGTTTTTCCTACTCCTGGAGGTCCTACTAAACAGATTATAGGCCCTTTCATACTATTAGTCAGCTTCTTAATTGCTATAAACTCTAGTATTCTTTCCTTTACATCAGTTAATCCATAATGTTCTTCATTTAATATATCTCTAGATTTTTTAATATCTATTTTATCTTTAGTTTCCTTATTCCAAGGAAGGTCTATTATCCAGTCTAAATAAGTTCTAATAACTCCTGTTTCTGGTGAGTGAGATGATAATCTGAGAAGTCTTTCAACTTCTTTCATTGCCTTTTCTTTTACTTCTTTAGGCATCTTTATTCCATTTATTTTCTCTTCATATTCCTCTGCTTCCACTATTATATCATCATCTTGACCTAATTCTTTTTGAATAGCTTTTATTTGTTCTTTAAGGTAGTATTCTTTTTGAACTTTATTTATTTGTTTCTTTACTCTTTGATTTATTTGATCTTCAATTTTTAACACTTCTATTTCTTCTTGAAGCATTATATGAAGTAATTCCAATCGTTCATAAAAATCAAAGGATTCTAATATTTTTTGGTCATCTTCTGGTTTTAAATATATATAAGAGGCTATAACATCTGCAAGCCTTCCTGGATCTTCTATATCTGTTATGGTAATTAAGATTTCAGAAGATATTCTATCATTATAGGAGATATATTCTTCAAAATCATTTACTACAAGTCTCATGGCTGCCTCTGTAGTAGAATCTTTTTCTATATCTTCTTCTTCATATTTTAATTCTTCTACTTCAGTTATAAAATATGGTTCTTCTTGGATTATATCTGTTACTTTACCTCTATTTACTCCTTCCACCAATACCCTAATACTTCCACCAGGTAATTTTAACATTTGTTTTACCTTTGCTATAGTTCCTGTATGATAAAAATCATCTATACTTGGTTCATTGACCTTAGGGTCTTTTTGAGTACATAAAAGGATTTCAGAATCATCCATCATGGTCTTTTCTAAAGCTTTAATGGATTTATCTCGTCCAATATCAAAATGAACCACCATATGCGGAAACATGGATATGCCTCTTAGTGGTATTAATGGCAGGGTTTTCTTCTCTATATTATATTGATTCAATTCTAATATCCCTCCAATAAACTGCAATATGTATAAATACAAGGAAAAGCCCACAAAAAGTGAGCCTTTAAGATGCAGATTCCTTGTTATTTGTTTTATTAGATCTACTTTTCTTTTTTCTATCTGAAATTACTAAAGTAGGTTCTACTTTATTCTCTATTGTTTCTTTAGTTATGACGCATTTTTCTACATCATCTCTAGAAGGAATTTCATACATAATATCCAGCATTACTTCTTCTATTATACTTCTAAGTCCTCTTGCTCCTGTCTTTCTCTCTATAGCTTTTTTAGCTATGGATACTAAAGCTTCGTTTTCAAATTCAAGATCTACTCCATCCATATTGAATAATTCTTTATATTGTCTTACAAGTGCATTTTTAGGTTCTGTAAGGATTTTTACTAGTGATTCTTCATCTAATTCCTCTAAAGTCACCGTAACTGGAAGTCTTCCTACAAATTCTGGAATCAATCCAAATTTAAGAAGGTCTTCTGGTTGAAGATGTTTTAAAAGTTCTCCTATCTTTTGTTCCTTTTGTAAAGTTATATCTGCGCCAAAACCCATAGCTTTTTTACCTACACGATTTTGAATTATCTTATCTAAACCATCAAAAGCTCCTCCAACTATGAACAATATATTCGTTGTATCAACTTGAATGAATTCTTGATGAGGATGTTTTCTTCCACCTTGAGGTGGGACATTTGCAACTGTGCCTTCTAGTATTTTCAGAAGTGCCTGCTGTACTCCTTCACCACTTACATCTCTTGTAATAGATGGGTTTTCAGTTTTTCTAGCTACTTTATCTACCTCATCTATATATATTATACCTTTTTCAGCTCTTTCTATATCATAATCTGCTGCTTGAATAAGCTTTAAGATTATATTCTCTACATCTTCTCCTACATATCCTGCTTCTGTTAAGGAAGTAGCATCTGCTATTGCAAAAGGTACATTTAATATCTTTGCTAAAGTCTGTGCTAATAATGTTTTACCAGAACCTGTAGGCCCTAACATAATAATATTACTTTTTTGTAGCTCCACATCGTTACTCTTTGTGGGTTTCTTGTTTATTCTTTTATAATGATTATAAACTGCTACGGCTAAAGCTCTTTTAGCTCTATCCTGTTTTATAACATATTCATCTAAAGTATCCTTTATGGCAGCAGGTTTTGGTAAATCTTGCATTTCATAATCGAAACTATCAATGAATTCCTCTTCAATTATTTCTTGACACAATTCTATACATTCATTACATATATAAACATTTGGCCCTGCAATAAGCCTTCTGACTTGTTCTTGGGGCTTCCCACAGAAAGAGCAACGAAGCTGTCTTTCATCATATTTTACCACGATGACACCTCACTTATATTATTTTCTTGATATTACCTCGTCTATTATTCCATATGTTTTTGCTTCTTCTGCTGTCATGTAATAATCTCTGTCTGTATCTTTAGATACCTTTTCTAATGGTTGACCTGTTCTTTCTGCCAATATTCTATTTATTCTTTCTCTTATTTCAATAATCTTTTCAGCTTGAATTCTTATATCTTCAGCCTGACCTTTAGCTCCACCTAAAGGCTGGTGTATCATAATATCAGCATTTGGCAAAGCAAATCTTTTACCTTTTGCTCCTGCTGCAAGTAAAAATGCACCCATAGATGCTGCCATACCAGTACATATAGTTGATACATCTGGTTTTATATATTGCATAGTATCAAATATAGCAAATCCTGCACTTACTGAACCACCTGGACTATTTATATAAAGTTGAATATCTTTCTCTGGGTCTTCTGCTTCTAGGAATAATAATTGTGCAACTATAAGATTTGCACTGACATCATTAACTTCACTGCCTAGAAATATTATTCTTTCTTTTAATAATCTAGAGTAAATATCATAAGATCTTTCCCCTCTGTTAGTTTGCTCTACTACCATAGGAACTAAAGTCACTTTACATCCCTCCATTAATTATTTAAAT
The DNA here is from genome assembly GCF_018917845.1 of Tissierella pigra. Taxonomy (NCBI): domain Bacteria; kingdom Bacillati; phylum Bacillota; class Tissierellia; order Tissierellales; family Tissierellaceae; genus Tissierella; species Tissierella pigra. The sequence continues at coordinate 1,037,083 of NZ_JAHLPJ010000001.1, read as the reverse complement.
TTAACGATTGATTTAAGCAATTCAATAACCTTTTGATTAGTAATAGCTGTTTCTAAGAAAGATAAATCTCCCTTTCTCATATCTTCAATAAATTTCTCTTTATTTTCTTGCTTATAGGAATCAGCCATTTTTTCTAATTCTTTGTCTATATCTTCTTCTGTTACAGTAATATTTTCAGCCTTAGCAATAGCCTCAAGAACTAAGTCTCCTTTAACTCTTTGAGCCGCCATAGGTCTTAACTGTTCTTTTAAGCTATCTATAGTTGAATTAGTTATTTGTAAATACTGCTCTAAATTGATTCCTTGTGTTCTCATTCTATAATCAAAATCAGATAATTCATTTTGTAACTGAGTATCTATCATAGCTTCTGGTATATCCACTTCGCAAGATTCTATTACTTTTTCAATTAGATTATTTTCATTTTCTACTTCTTCTTTTTCTTTGAATTCTTTTTCTAGTTTTTCTTTAATATCATTTTTATATTCTTCTAAAGTATCAAATTCAGATACATCTTTTGCGAACTCATCATCAAGTTCTGGTAATTCTTTTTCTTTTATTTCATTTATCTTTACTTTAAATATGGCTTCTTTGCCTTTTAACTCTTCTGCATGGTATTCTTCTGGGAAAGTTACTACTACATCTACTTCTTCTCCTTTATTCTTACCCACTAATTGTTCTTCAAAACCTGGAATAAATCTTCCAGAACCAATTTCTAATTCTTGTGCTTCAGCAGTTCCACCTTGGAATTGTTCTTCTCCTACAAATCCTTTATAATCAATATTTAATATATCACCAGTTGTAACAGCTCTATCTTCTACATCTATTATTCTTCCGTTCATTTCCTGAACTGATTTTAATTCTTCTGTTATATTATCATCTGTTACATTATACTCTATTTTTTCGATTTCTATACTTTTGTAATCTCCAATATTTACCTCTGGTTTAACTACTACTTCTATTTTAACAACAATAGGTTTCCCTTTTTCTATTTCATCAATATCTACTTCTGGTTGGTCAACTGGTTCAAGCTTTAATTCTTCTACTGCATTATTATATGCTTCTGGCAAAATAAGATTAATAGCTTCTTCATAAAAAAATTCTGGACCATAATTTAGTTCTATAATCTTTCTTGGTACTTTTCCTTTTCTAAATCCTGGAATATTGAATCTTGATCTGTTTTTTATATACGCTTCTTGCGTTGCTTTTTCAAAATCTACCTCTGGTATTTCAATGGTAAAACTAACTTTATTACTCTCTTTTTTTTCTAATACAGCTTTCATTTATATTTTCCTCCTCCAGTATATTTATCCATTTTAACTAACCTATTATATCATAAAATTATAACATAACAAATAACAATATCCAACACTATAAATCACAAAAACATAGTAAAAAAACCAATGGTCCAAATCCACTGGTTTTAACATGGTGCGGGAAAGAGGACTTGAACCCCCACGTCAATGACACTAGATCCTAAGTCTAGCGCGTCTGCCAATTCCGCCACTCCCGCATAAATAAAATAAATTTAACTCACTTTATTATTATACCATGTTGTTTTTACTTGTCAATATTTTTTTAAAAGACAAGTATTACTCCCCCATCATAAGCGTATGCCGTACTAAGACCTGCTGTCTTTACTACAATTATGTCCTTGAAATTATATCTACTTTGAATTTCTCTCTTTAATTCCTCAGCTTTGTCCAGAGCATTTGCATGGGAAATGGCTAAAATCTTTTCTTCAAATTTTTCTCCAGTTTCTCCAATTATCTCAATTAGTCTCTTGAAAGCCTTTTTGGTACCCCTTACATTTTCAACTAATTTTATTTCCCCGTCATCAGTAGATCCCATAATAGGCTTTAAGTTTAATACATTAGCTATTAATCCCTTTGTTTTTGAAATCCTTCCATTTTTAATTAAATTATCTAAACTCTCTAAAATGAAAAATGTTTTCATTCCATTAATGTAACTCTCTACTTTTTCTACTATTTCAAAGTTACTTAACTGCTTTTCTACTAATTCCTGTATTTTCATAGATATTAAAGTTTCTCCTATACTTGCAGACTTTGAATCAAATACATGAATAAATTTATTTTGATCTTCCTCCTGTACCATTTCTTTTGCCAACAATGCTGAATTATATGTTCCGCTTAGCTGACTTGAGATGGTAACAGCAAAAATATTATCTGCCTTTCTGTATTCAGTTACAAAATCTCCAGGTGAAGGGCAGGAAGTCTTTACTGGATTTGAACTATTTCTCATAGCTTGAATTAATTCTATAGGATTCATGCTTTCATCATCAATAAATTTTTTATCGTCTACATCTATTTTAAATGGAACTAAGCTTATATTAAGATTTTCCTTTAGTTCTTCATTTAAATCACAACTACTATCTGCTACAATTTTATAATTCATCTAATCACCCCACATTTTTTAATTTCCTAATCTTATTTCAATAAACTCTGCTAAATCAGATGCTATTTTTAAAAGCCCTATATCTTCCTTAGCTTCAAGCATTACTCTAACTAAAGGTTCTGTACCTGAAGGTCTTATGACTACTCTTCCTTGACCTTTAAACATATCTTCAATTCTTTCTATTTCTTCTCTTATTTCTTCATTTTCATAATATTTATATTTAAGTTCATTTCTTACTTTTGCATTTACTAATATCTGTGGGAAATCAGTCATTAGATTATTTAATTCCGACATAACTTTTCCTGTAGCTTTCATTACCTCAAGTAAATGAAGTCCAGTGGCCAAACCATCTCCTGTAGTATTATAATCTAGAAAGATTATATGGCCTGATTGTTCTCCACCTAATACAAAATCTTTAGAAATCATTTCTTCCAATATATATCTATCTCCGACTTTAGTTTTTACTATATTCATACCATTTTCCTGTAAAAAGGTGTCTAACCCCATATTAGTCATTATAGTACCTACAATAGTGTTGTTTTTAAGTTTGCCTTGTTTTTTAAGATATTGTCCGCAAATAGCCAATATATGGTCACCATCTAATACGTTTCCCAGTTCATCTACGGCTATTATCCTATCTCCATCACCATCAAAAGAGATACCTATATCTGCTTTTTCTTTCAATACTAGCTCTTGAATCATCTTAGGATTAGTAGAACCACAATTTTTATTTATATTCATTCCATCTGGTTCAGTATTTATTACTACCACTTCTCCACCAAGTCTTTTTATAGTTTCAGGACCAATTTTATATAATGCACCATGCCCACAATCCATAGCAATTTTAACTCCTGTTAAATCTATATTAGATGTAGATACTAAATAATCTATGTAATCCTTTGGTCCGTTTTCTTCTTTTATTACCTTACCAATATTTTCTCCTATTGGTCTTATATCTAATTCTTTCTTATTTAATATAATGTCTTCAATTTCCTCCTCTACCTCATCTGGCAGTTTAAATCCTTGGTTATTAAAAAATTTAATCCCATTATATTCACCTGGATTATGAGACGCAGATATAACTACCCCTGATAGAGCATTATATTTTCTTATTAAATATGCCACTGCTGGAGTAGGTATAACTCCTACGGATATAACGTCTAATCCCATGGAACAAATACCTGCTGTTATGGCAGCTTCTAACATATCACCTGATGCCCTTGTATCTTTTCCTACTATTACTATACCTTTTTTTTCTTTAGCTAATATATAAGCACCTGCTCTCCCTACTTCATAGGCTAACTCTGGAGTTAAGTCCTTATTTGCAATTCCTCTAATACCATCTGTACCAAATAGTTTACCCATATTATAAACCTCCCCATTAGTGAATAACTAAAACAAAAATTCCTCATTTAATTGAGAACAGCAATCCATTGGTCGTTTTAACTATTCACTAGCTTTAAACTTTTCTTTTATAATTTCAATCAACTTTTCCTTATCATTTAATTCAGGATTTTCTAATACCTTTTCTAATAGATAATTTAATATTTCTCCTATTTTTTTTCCTTCTTTATATCCTAATTTTATCACATCATGACCATTAATTGTTAATTGTTTTTTTTCATATACTTCTTTATTTTCTATAATTCTTTTTATTTTCTCTTCTCTCTCTATTAAATCCTGTATATTTGCATCTTTATTTGAACATAGCCTATCAGCTTTATTTAATTCCAATAGTGTAAATATCCTTTCTTCTCCCATGATAGCCAATAGTCTTTTTAACCCTTTTTCTCCTAAATTATCATGCTGTGTCATATGTTTATATATTAATAAACTAACAGTTTCAATTAGTTCATTTGAAGCTTTTAGTCTTTTTAATATTTTTTCAGCTATTTTAGCCCCTACTTTATCATGATTATAAAAATGTCCTATGCCGTTTTCATCTATAGTCAATGTATGAGGCTTTCCTATATCATGTAAAAGTGCAGTAAGTCTTAATTCTAAAATAGGATCTGTATTATCTAGTACACACAGTATATGTTCAAATACATCCTTGTCATGATGAGGAGTGTGTTGATTAAATCTTACTGTATCCATTATCTCTGGCAAAACTATAGAAAGCATTCCTGTATCTTTCATTAACCTAATTCCATTTGAAGGGGTTTTACATAGTAAAATCTTAAAAAACTCTTCTCTAATTCTTTCTATGCTGATATTTAAAATATATTCACTATATAATTTACAAGCTTGAAAAGTAGATTCCTCAATTGAGAATTCAAGCTGTGATGCAAATCTAAGTGCTCTCATTATTCTTAAATAATCTTCACTAAATCTTTCTTTTGGATCTCCTACAGTTTTTATCTGTCTTTTTTTTAAATCCTCTTTTCCTTGGAAATAATCTATTAGTCCTGCTTTTTTATTATATGCCATTGAATTAATAGTAAAATCTCTACGACTTAAATCATCTATAATATTTTTTGAAAAATATACTCTTTCTGGTCTTCTTCCATCTACATACTCTCCATCTGCTCTAAATGTAGTTACTTCTACAATCCCTTCCTCTTGAACTACAACTATAGTTCCAAATTGTTTGCCTACTTCAAGAGTCTTATATTCTTTGAAAACTTCTTCTATTTCATCTGGCAAAGCATCTGTAGTTATGTCAAAATCTGAAGGTTCTCTTCCTATTAAAATATCCCTAACAGATCCGCCTACTATATATCCACTATATCCATTAGCTTCAAGCTTATCTATAATTCTATCTACATACTCTGGAATATTCCATTCCATATTATCACTCCAATATTTCATCTTATTTTAGTATATCATAGTATTTGTGGCAGACAAGTTTTTTTATACAAAGAAAGGCATTGGAAATCATTCCAATGCCTTTCTTTGTGGTTATATTCTGTATTGTAAATTAGTATTGAGTTTTAATTTATTTATAGAATTACTTTGTGAGATCTTATATTATATCTGTCTTAATCTTTATTTCTTTAATTATATTTATTGTATATAATAAATATTGATTTTATTAGAGAAATAATACAGAGTATAAATGCAACAATTGCCAATGAACCATATATTACATTTCCACCAAAACCAGTAGCATCTAGATATTTAACTGATGATGTAAAATTTCGATGTAGCAAAACCATTGTAGCTAGATTTAATAAAAAAAACATAAAAAACGAAAGACTATTATTCAAAATATTTGTTTCTTCTCTTATAAACATATATAAGAAAATAATCGCAGAAATTATGGCTAGAATAATATCAACAGTATAATGAGGAATGTATCGTTTTAAATGATCTTCACTGAAAGAGTTAATAACAGAATATGCAAAAATAAATGAAATTAATATAATTATAGTAATTGCAATTTTACTTTGAAATTTTTTAATTTTACCTTTCATACATATAATCACCTTATATGTCCACTATAAATTACATTAAAATCTCTTTTTCAAAGACAATTGGATCCATATCATTTACTTCTTTATTAAATACAATCTTCATAGACTTAACCTCCCCATCATTTATATATCTATTAGTATTTTCATTCTCCATAATTAACTCAAATAATTCATTACTTATCTTTTCAATTTCTTGATTATGTATTTCATTAACTGTATATAAATCAAATTCTATAATTAGCTCATTATTGTCTTTACCAAATCTTTTTAATTCATAGTTTTTCTTATACTGTCTTATATAATCAAATATCTCTTCCAATATTAATTTTTCGCCTTTAGACTCTTCATTTCTTAAAGTTATCATTGTTTGGGAATCCCTTGAATTGTTTATATTTGAACTATATTTTAACTTATTTTTTGTATCTGTATATAATATTTCCAATCTTCCAACTTTTGAATATTCAATAGGACTTTCCTTATGTAATATATCTAATAAATCCTTATTGGTATTTTTTGCCAGTTCATTAAAAGCTTGATCTTTTTCTGCTATAGTCCTGTCTTTTTCTAAATCAGTAGAAAATTTATCTAAATCCACCTCTATATCCAGTAGTATTTTTATATTATTAAACTTTTTTACTTCATTAATATTATCTATGGCTAATTTATCTTCTATAAATTCCAAATTAGAAACAGTATAATAATCATACCCATGTAAAAAATCATTAATTATACCTGAAAGATTTGTTACAACCTCATCATAACTAATATTTTTTACTTTATTTATATCTTCCTTAGATATACTACCAGAGCCACATGATGTTACCAACAAAAGTAAAATTATTCCAATAATATAATAATTTATTTTTTTCATAGTTAAGCTTACCTCCCTTTAATAATATGAGTAAGAGGCTATTGATTACCTCTTACTCATAATACCTATATTATATTAATATTGGATATAGAATAATCAAAGTCGTACTCGATAACCTTAATTAATAACACGAAGGGAAACCTTTCCATTTCCATGTAAGTTATACATATGTGTTATATAATGATCCCCCGACCATTCTACAAAGTCCACCTGATAAATTAGTCTTACATTATCATTAGCTATCCAAGCTGAATCAGAATGTGGATGTGCTGTAATTGATTCTCTTGCTTTACCATGCCTAAAAGTTACTGTTCCATAGTCAAGAACTTGAAGTCTTTCATTTACTAACCATTTAGCCTCTGTAGCCATCCATCCTATATAATCGTATAACCCATTATATATAGTATTATACTCCTCTCCTGTATATAACCATTCTCTTATTTCTCTATTTCCTTTTTTTATGCCTTCATACTCTCTAGGTTCAACATTTTCTTCTATCCAGTCTGCATACTCATTTAAACTCATATTCTTAGGATTTATTTGCTGCGTTTCTGCAAATACTGCACCAGATGTGGCTAATATTGCAATAATTAATAATGTACATATTCTTTTTCTCATTATAAAACCTCCATAATTTAATTATATACTTATATTCTCGTATTTTTTAACTTATTTATGGTTAAAATCCTTATATTAGGTTCCTTTTTAATATGATAAAAAGTGTAATACAGCTCTTTCAAAATCTTTATAACTTTTAAATATGTTAGCTTAATCTAGAAATCTTAATAACTTTATTTGACAAATAAAATTTTCATATTGACTTTAAGCCTAAAAACATGTTTTCCTCATATTTATACTGAATAGAAACACCCCTATATTCTTTAATAAATTAATTACTTGTAGTGGAAGAATAGAGATTTCTAGTATTAGCATTAAGCCTTATGCTTTGTATGGTTTTGTTGATAGTATGTCTAGAAAGCAACACTTTTGATAGAAACGTCAATATGATAAATTCTAATATTTTACCCCACTACTTACTAAACTCCTAGTTGCATTACTAGCTCCACTATATGTCTTTACCTCCGATGAAACTCTGCAAGTATATCTCTTAGGTACAGTAGATGTTTTATACAATGATATACTATAGGTACTACCACTTTCTCTAAATGTAACTTCACCAATTAATGTCATTTGTGAGTTAGCATATTCATTGGTATCACCTCCTATTTATATAGGGCTTTGCTTCTAATACATAACTCATACTTCGCAGTTGATTTTCCTAGTCAAACCTTGTAGTTTCAATAGTTGACTAAACTTAACTTCAAGTTTATAGAACTTCAAGTTTATAGAACTTCAAGTTTATAGAACTTCAAGTTTATAGATACACAAGTGTGTTTTAACCTATACAAGATTTATATATCTTAAACAATGAAATTTGGAAATACTCAATAAATCTATGAGGCTAACTTGTATATAAATTAACATACAAGAATGGTAAAGTCCACTTATTTCGTTCGCCTATTTTCGACAAATATAGCACGAAACATAGGTTTTGTCGGACTGATATTATTTTTTGCTATCCTTAAATCTAATTGTAAGGTGTCATACAAATCAAAACGAAGTGTTTTTAGGGTTTATGTTCTTAAAAGCAATATAAGGTATATATAGTTCTGATCAAATATTGAATTTTCAAGGTTTACAAGGGAATATTTATGTGCGAAGTTTGAATACATAACTAAAATAATATATTTAATCTTTATTAACTTTTTTCCCCAAAACCAACATTAAACTTACTACAAATATTGATATGGCCATAACCAATGCTATTTCTTTAAAATTCAATACTAATAAAGATATGGTAATTATTATCTCTGTAGTGAGAATAATACCTGTCCTCTTTTTATATATAATCCTTTCCTCTTTATCCAAAGGCTTATTGCTATCTTCTACAGGTGCTAGAAACCAGATTATAATTCCTCCTACTTCTGTTAAAGCTAGGATTATCAAATCTGTGTCTGGAATAATTTTTATTCCTAATAATACCACTAAAATTAGAGCTATAGAAAACAAATAACATTTAACTTCAGTTTTAGCATGATACCCTCCTCCATAAGCTCTAAGCGGAGTATACACTATTATAAATAAAATGCTTTCCCAGACTGCTTTAAATATAAATCCTATTAAGATCGTTGTTATGATGTTTATTAGTATTAAAAGTCCTTGATGTAATCCATAGGCATAAATCTCTTTATCCTCATCTTTTATTAGCTCATTAACAACAAAGTAGTTTGTTATTTTCTCAATCATATTATTTTCCATTAATTTTTACGAAGTTTTTCTGCACCTTTTGGCAATTCAGGCTGATGAGCAAGATACATACATGTTGTATTTACATTCATAGATGTTACCATCAATGCTAAACTTGCAAGAACTCCACCAAATCTTAAAATAACTTTCTTCAAAAGAATCATCCCCTTTGTTATTTTTTGTATATTCATTATACAATAAAAAATAATAGCTTTTTGAGAATTTGTTGAAACTTATATATGTTTTTGTTGAAACTTACAATTTTTGTATATTTGTCATTAAATTATTAAAGGACTTTGGTTTCTCAAAGTCCTAACTATCTAATCTATTAGACTCTATACATTAATATATCAACATGAAATCTATTTTCAGTATGATATACTTTCATGGTACCATCATATTTCTTTAAAATCTTTTCTATATTATTTAATTCTATACCATGAGTTTCTTTGTCCTTTTTCGTTGTTTTCATCTTTTCTCCTTCATAAACAATAGAACCATCAAAAGAATTATTAACATAAATAAATAGTATATCATTCTTATATTTAATTCTAATATCAATGATCCTATTATTCTCAACTTTGGAACTAGCTTCTATTGCATTATCTAATAAATTCCCTAAGATCACTACTGTATCCAATGGAGATATATTCAATTTCGATGGAATTTTTAGTTCCAGTGATACTAAAATTCCTTTTAATTTAGCCTCTTGTAACTTATAATTTAAAATGCTGTCTATCTCTATATTACCTGTTTCAGAAAACTGTTCCCTTTCATAGAGGCTTTCATTTATTTGTGAAATATAATCAATAGCCTTCTCTTCTCCTCCATATAGAACTCAATCCTTATTATATGTTCAACTTTTGGAGGACAAATCAATTAAAACAGACCCCCATTAGTTAGAGTTTTGTTCTAACTAATGGGAGTCTGTTCATCTTTGACCTTTTTTTATTTTAGGGCTTATTTATTATGAAACATCCCCTTTATTTATAGTTATACTCTATATTGTTTTAGTAGATTTATATTAAGTTTTACTCTGTATATCTTGAAAACGCATATTTCCCATCTGCATATACATGATATACATGGTCAACTGCATCTCTTAATCCAAATGATTCTCCTCCTGCAGCAGCCTCTCCTGTTAATGTTAGTCTAGCAATACCAGTCATTGGCTCATAATGTCTATATGTTCTAATTGTATTAACACCTGATTTAACATTTGAAAATTCAAAGAGATCATAAGTATAAGCAAGTATATTTCCCCTATCATCTGCTTCCCATTTGACACGAGTTCTTAAAGTTGCTAAATCAATCCCTTGTTGAGAAAGTATATATCTGTCAGTACTAGTATACATCCATCCACTACCCGGTCCTCTCTCCATCTGTGGCTTTCTTATAGCTTCACGAATTTCTGTCTCTCCTACTTGTTGCCTTAACTTATCCATTGAATCACCATAGAATTCTTTCACACCTATATCCTTAATAGCGAATACCTGTGTTCCAGTTAATAACATCATGATAATTAATGAAACTGATAAAACCTTTTTCATTTCTTTTCCCCCTTGTATAATATATTAAATAAATAAACTAATTTATGCACCATATTATTTAAAGTTCAAAATCATATATAAGTTGTGGTTCTTTATGCCATGGCATATTATAAATTAGTTTTAATTTATTTACAGAATTACTTTTAAAGTATTTTTTAACGTCTTCATTATTGGAGAATATTTTTATTAATTCATCATTTTTTGAATCTATATCATCAATATAAGTCTCAGTATTTGTTACTTCAAATATATTTATTTCTATAATATAATTATTAGATATATCTTCTAGCCCTAATCTTAAAATATCAACTTCATTATCTTTAGAAAATTCATTAAATATGATTGTCTGAATATTAAAGTCTTCTTCTGATTGTTTTAGACTCAATACATTTATATCTTTATCAATATCTCGAAAGTGTATATTTTCTTTTAGAATTTCTTTAAAGTTTTCAGATTCAAATACAACAGATATTGTAGAAAGTCTAAATTCTCCACCCTTCCTTTCTCTAAAAATATCAGTTATTTTATCCATACATTCTTCACTTAAATTAGTAGCTTCTTCAAAACTTAAACTTTTATCTAATATTAAGTATGCATCTATAAATATATTTGCAAACTCTTTCTTATTCTCTTTGGGTTTCATTAATAGCTTATCTTCATAGACATTTAATTCTTTTATTTCTATATTATCAAATTCCAAAATAGGCTTTTGAATTTTGCTTTGCAGTTCTTTTATAATTGTATCTGTTGAATAATTTTCAATATAAGCAAGTTCTGTATCTGTTAACTTCGTATATTCATTATCAGGTTCTGAATTTGAGCATGAAGCTAATATTAAAGGAATACTCAAAATAAGAAGAAAACCTTTATTTCTATTATTCATAAAAACCTCCAAGATTTTAAATTTCAATAAATTTACAACACAATGATTCAGCTAGTAAGTTGATTTTAATTGCTATTATCTCATATTTAAATGTAATTTTTTTAACCATAACTCAAATTGCTATCTTCTACAGATGCTAGAAATCAGATTATAATTGCTCCTACTTCTGTTAAAGCTAGGATTATCACATCTGTCTCTGGAATAGTTTTTATTCCTAATAATACTACTAAAATTAAAATTATAGAAAACAAATAACATTTAACTTCAGTTTTAGCATGATACCCTCCTCCATAAGCTCTAAGCGGAGTATACACTATTATAAATAAAATGCTTTCCCAGACTGCTTTAAATATAAATCCTATTAAGATCGTTGTTATGATGTTTATTAGTATTAAAAGTCCTTGATGTAATCCATAGGCATAAATCTCTTTATCCTCATCTTTTATTAGCTCATTAACAACAAAGTAGTTTGTTATTTTCTCAATCATATTATTTTCCATTAATTTTTACGAAGTTTTTCTGCACCTTTTGGCAATTCAGGCTGATGAGCAAGATACATACATGTTGTATTTACATTCATAGATGTTACCATCAATGCTAAACTTGCAAGAACTCCACCAAATCTTAAAATAACTTTCTTCAAACGAATCATCCCCTTTGTTATTTTTTGTATATTCATTATACAATAAGAAATAATAGGTCTTTGAGAATTTGTTGAAACTTATATATGTTTTTGTTGAAACTTACAATTTTTGTATATTTATCATTAAAATATTAAAGGACTTTGATTTCTCAAAGTCCCAACTATCTAATCCATTAAACTCTATACATTAATATATCAACATGAAATCTATTTTCAGTATGATATACCTTCATGGTACCATCATATTTCTTTAAAATCTTTTCTATATTATTTAATCCTATACCATGATTTTCTTTGTCCTTTTTCGTTGTTTTTATCTTTTCTCCTTCATAGACAATAGAGCCATCAAAAGAATTATTAATATAAATAAATAGTATATCATTCTTATATTTAATTCTAATATCAATGGTCTTATTATTCTCAACTTTGGCACTAGCTTCTATTGCATTATCTAACAAATTCCCTAAGATCACTACTGTATCCAATGGAGAGATATTCAATTTAGATGGAATTTTTAGTTCCAGTGATACTAAAATTCCTTTTAATTTGGCCTCTTGCAACTTATAGTTTAAAATGCTATCTATTTCTATATTACCTGTTTTAGAAAATTGTTCCTTTTCATAGAGGCTTTCATTTATTTGTGAAATATAATCAATAGCCTTCTCTTCTCCTCCATTTTCTATGTATCCCTTTAATGCTATTAAATGATTCTTTATATCATGACGCAAAGAACTTATATTCTCATAGGAACTATCTATAACTTCAAGCTGTCTTTGATAATAGTGGTTTTGTTCTTCAAGTATTATTTTCTCTATTTTATCTTTAAATGCTCTACTTAAAGTATCATATAAATAGAAAATAATTATGTTTATTGAAAATAATATAATAATACAAGCTACAGTTTTGTATATATCTAAGTTAAAGTTCTGTAAAAGAGTCAAGATAATATATAAACTTCCTAATGGTATTAAAAATATAGATAACCAATAAACATTTGGAATATCTATACCTTGCTTTATATTTTTATATCCCCCCATTATTAGTGCAATCATATATGAAATTATATTTATGGCAATCATTCCTATAATTGAAGAATATAATGGATTGCTACTGAAACCATTAGTATAAATAAATCCTGATAATAAGACGATTATACTTTCTATAGACATTAAAATCATATATATATTCATAATGGATATAATCTTATGTTTTATAGATGATTTATAGTTAAATGTTAAAACAAAATATAATAATATATTGCTTATAAATGTAACTACAGGAGTATTAATAGTTAAATATACAAAACTAATTACAATAAAATAAAATGTATAGGAAAAGATTTCTACTTTTTTATTTGTATTTCTGGTATCAAAGAATATATCCATGAATTTATATGTAGTATATGCCCTCAAAATATTAGTTATTAAATAAAAATAGTCATAAATATTTAATGCCATATCCTATCCCTTTCTAACTCTAACTGTAATTCTCTTACTTTCTTTCTATTTGCTTGACTAATAGGCAAAATCACTTTATTTGACATAGTAACTTGATGATATTCAAGTTTTATAATATGATTATAATTTACTAAATAGGATTTATGAATATGAATGAATTTAGATTGATTTAGATCCTCATATATATTTTTTAATCTTCCATAAAATACTTCTGACCCATTTATAGTGTGTATTATAACTTCTCTGTTTTTACTTTCAAAGTATATAATATCTCTTATTGGTAAATTGTATGTTGTATGTCCAACTTTATACTGAAAGACCTTTTCATCTCTTTGTATAATCCTTAAAGCAATCTCAAGAACCTTCTGTATTTTATTATAATTAAAAGGTTTTATAATAAAATCTAAGGGTCTTACTTTAAAAAGTTCCATTGCATAAGTTTCTTTCCCTGAAATATATATAATTTGAGTAGTTTCGTTTAACATCTTATCTCTAATTATTTGTCCCACTTCTACGCCATTCATTTCCTTTAGTTCAATATCAAGGAAAATAATATCATAATGATTATCTTGAGATAAATATAAACATAATTCCTCACCAGAATGAAAAATATCTATTTGTAATTCCTTTGAAGATTTCTTTTGAAATCTTTCTAAAATTTCCTCTAATTGATTACATATTGAATTTTCATCATCACATATAGCTATTCTTAACACTGAATACCACCTTCTATAAAATTACATATTATATCATCTTTACTTTTTAATTATATTTTATTTCTTCAATCTTATTTTACCTATATATCTTTATCTAATTGTTCTTTTATTTCATTAAGAGAGTTTTCTATATTGTTGATTTTTCTTTTTAGTCTAACAAAACCAAAAATTGGTATAGCTATAACTACTAAAACTATTATTGCAATTACAATCCATCCAATTACTAATGATGATAACGGTGGTAATACCTTAACTGTAAACATATTTTATACCCCCTATTATTCCTTACCTCTATATTATCATATAAATAATTTATTGTCCTAAAACTTGTTAAAGTTATCTCGAAACAAAAAGGACTTTGAAAAATCAAAGTCCTTTTTGTTTAATCTATATATTTTTTAAACAATACTGTTCCATTGTGTCCACCAAATCCTAATGAATTGGATATGGCGTATTTTATATCTCTTTTTACGGCAATATTTGGTGTGTAGTTTAAATCACACTCTTCATCTGGATTGTCGTAGTTTATGGTTGGAGGGATGATTCCTTCCTTTATTGCCATAAGGGTTGCTATAGCCTCTATTCCACCGGCAGCTCCTAGTAAATGACCTGTCATTGATTTTGTTGAGCTTATGTTTATATTCTTTGTATGGTCTTTAAAGACATTTTTTATTGCTAAAGTTTCTAATTTGTCATTAAAGTATGTTGATGTACCATGAGCATTTATATAATCCACATCTTCGTAACTAGCTACTGCTTCTTCCAATGCCAATTCCATAGCTCTTGTTGCCCCTCTTGCTTCTGGGTCTGGTTGAGTTATATGGAAAGCATCTGAAGTAGAGCCATATCCTACAATTTCACCATATATATTTGCTCCTCTAGAAAGTGCATGATCCAACTCTTCTAAAATCAATATACCTGCTCCTTCTCCCATTACGAATCCATCTCTCTCTTTATCAAATGGACGAGATGCCTTTGTAGGATTATCATTTCTAGTTGAAAGAGCTTTCATTGAACAAAAACCTGCCACTGAAATAGGTGTTATAGACGCATCTGCTCCACCTGCTACTACCATATCTACATTGCCTGATTTTATCATTCTAAAAGCTTCCCCTATGGCGTGGGTACTTGATGCACAGGCCGTAGTTACTGTCATTGTTGGTCCTTTAAATCCAAAGGTCATGGATATTTGTCCTGGTGCCATATTGGAAATCATCATTGGTATGAAAAGTGGGCTAACTCTACTTGGTCCTCTATCCCTTAGTTTTTCATACTCTGTTTCCATAGTCTCCATACCACCGATACCAACTCCAATTACAACTCCAACTTTATCTAAATCTAATTTATCTAAATCTATATTTCCATCTTCTATTGCTAGTTTTGAACCTACTACTGCATATTGTGTAAACCTATCCATTCTTTTGGCTTCTTTTTTATCTATATAGTCAGATGGATTAAAATCCTTAACTTCTGCACCTATTTTTGTATCAAATTCTGTAGTATCAAATCTAGTTATAAGTCCAACCCCTGATTTACCTTGTATCAAGGAATTCCAAAAATTTTCTTTTCCTATACCTATAGGAGTAACTGCTCCTAATCCTGTTATTACAACTCTTTTCATTTTTTACCTCCAATATAAGGTATTATTCTGCCTTTTTTTCTACATATTTTACTATATCACCAATGTTCTTAAAGTTTTCGGCATCTTCATCTGGTACAGAAATCCCAAACTCATCTTCTAAAGCCATCATAATTTCTACTGCATCTAATGAATCTGCTTCTAAATCCTTCATCATAGAAGTCTCCATTGTAATACTTTCTATATCATCTACTCCTAATTGCTCTGCTATTATATTTACAACCTTTTCAAATATCATTTTTACATTCCTCCTATATTTTTAATTCTGTTAGATAAATTATAAAAATAAGACTCGACTGTGAATGATTTGATTGAAATATCCAACTAAGGAAAAAAATCGTAAATTTTGCACTGTTTGAGCGTAGAGAGTTTGCAAAACTATTTTTTCTGTGTTGTGATATTTCACAAATCTTGAACTGGAGACTCGTTTTTTATAATTTATCTACCTCCCAGTCTCGAAACTCAAATCTATTTGCTCGCTTCGCTCTCATAGATTTGGTTCTCGTTGCGTTTGACCTACATCAGCTCACTATCGTTCACTGTGTTAGGTCATAACCATTCCACCATCTACATTTATTACTTGGCCTGTTATATAGTCTGATTTTTCACTGGCTAAAAATACTACTAGGTTTGCTATATCTCTTGGGTTACCAAAGGTATTTAGTGGTATTGCTTTTAGCATTGTTTCCTTTATATCCTCTTTTAATACTTCAGTCATATCGGTTTCTATAAATCCTGGTGCTATGGCATTTACTCTAATACCCCTACTGGCTAATTCCTTTGCCATGGATTTTGTAAATCCAATAACTCCAGCCTTTGAAGCACTATAATTTCCTTGACCAGCATTACCCATTATACCAACTACAGAAGTAATATTTATGATCTTTCCATATCTTTTCTTCATCATTATCCTTGTTACTGCCTTAGTAGTTAAAAATGTTCCCTTTAGGTTTACATTCATTATTTCGTCCCAATCTTCCTCTTTCATTCGAATAATGAGATTATCTTTTGTGACTCCTGCATTATTTACTAATATATCTATAGTCCCTAGTTCTTCTTCCATGGATTTTATCATTTGTAATACATCTTCTTCTATGGATACATTTGTTTTTATGGCAATTCCCTTTACTCCATGGGATTTTATTTCGTCTATTACTTCTTTAGCTTTTTCTTCATTGTTAACATAGGTAATTCCTACATTAACACCATTTCTAGCTAGTTCTAAAGCAATTTCTTTTCCTATACCTCTAGATCCTCCAGTTACTAGGGCTACTTTATCTTTTAGGCTCACTTGTTCACCCCCTCCTGTATATAGTGAATAACTAATAGTTAATAGTTATGGAAGTTTCAAGTCTACTTGAAACTCTTCACTATTCATTATCTTTTACTGATTTTATATATTTAATTGTTTCTTCAAAGGAATTAACATCATTTACACTTAATGCCTTTACTTCTTTTCCCATGGATTTTCCGATTCTTTTTACAAAGCCTGATAGAGATTTTCCTGGTCCTAGCTCCACAAATGTGTCTACACCTTCATTTATCATATATTCTACAGACTGCTGCCATAATACTGAATTGCTTACTTGGTTTACTAGCTTAGGCTTTATTTCATCTCTGTTAGAACTAAGTTTAGCATCTACATTGGAAATAAACTTTTTTTGAGTTTCTCTTATATCCACCTTAGATAATTCATTCTTTAGCTTTTCTCCTGCTGAAGATAGTAATGATGAGTGAAATGGTGCAGATACAGATAACGGCACTGCTTTTTTCGCTCCTAGTTTCACTGCCTCTTCACAGGCAACTTTTAGACCTTTCATTTCTCCTGATAATACTATTTGTTCTGGACTATTATAGTTAGCGACTTCAACTATTCCGTATTCCTTAGTTTTTTGTATAATCAAAGGTAATTTTTCTTTATCCAATCCAAGAATTGCAGCCATTCCACCAACTCCTAGGGGAACTGCCTCCTGCATAAATCTTCCTCTTTCTTTTACAACCTTTAGAGCATCCTTAAATTCTAAGCTTTTACTTGTAACTAAGGAACTATATTCTCCGAGACTTAGTCCAGCTGTATATTCACAGTCTATACCTCTAGCCTCCATAGCCTTAAGTATTGCAATACTTGTTGCCAATATAGCTGGTTGAGTATTTTCCGTTTTCTTTAGATCTTCTTCAGTTCCATTGAAGCATATGGATTTTAAATCCATATTTAGTACTTCATTTGCTTCATCAAATACTTTTCTTGATTCTGCAAAGGATTCATAAAAGTCACTGCCCATTCCTACGTATTGTGATCCTTGACCAGGAAATATAAAAGCTAATTTATTTTTTTTCATTGTTCTCACCTCCTAGGGAGTACAATGAATTTAATTGTTTTTCTGCAGATGAAACTATATCTTCAATTATCTCCTTACATGGTTTAATATCTTCTATTAATCCAGCAATTTGTCCAGACATTAAAGATCCTTTTTCTATATCTCCATCTACTACAGCTAACTTTAATCTTCCTGAACCTAATAACCCTAGTTCTTCAAGAGATCCATTGTTTTTTTCTAACTCTAAAAATTCCCTAGTAAATTTATTTTTCAATGCTCTAACAGGATGCCCAGTACTTCTCCCAGTTACTTGTGCATCTCTATCCTTAGATTTTACTATGGCCTCTTTATAATTTATATGAACATTTGCTTCAGTAGAGCATACAAACCTAGTTCCTAGTTGAACGCCTTCTGCCCCTAGGCTTAAAGCTGCTAAAAATCCTCTTCCGTCTCCAATTCCTCCTGCTGCTATAACAGGAATATTAACTTTATCTACTATTTGAGGAACTAATGCCATAGTAGTCAATTCTCCAATATGGCCTCCCGCTTCAGTTCCTTCTACGATTAAGGCATCTACGCCTTCTCTTTCTAATCTCACTGCTAAAGACACAGTAGGTACTACAGGTATGATTTTTACATTGTATTCCTTTAACTTCTTTATATACTTTCCTGGACTTCCTGCACCTGTAGTTACAACAGGAACTCCTTCATCACAGATTATACCTACAATATCTTCAGCAAAAGGTGACATCATCATAATATTTACACCGAAAGGTTTATCTGTCAATTCCTTTAGCTTTCTAATCTCTTCTCTTATTACTTCTCCTGGGGCATTACCTGCTCCAATGATCCCTAAACCACCTGCCTCTGATACAGCTGCCGCTAATTCATGGGTAGCCACCCAAGCCATTCCCCCTTGTAGTATAGGATATTTAATATTAAAAATATCTGTTATTCTAGTCCTCCACATTTTATTTCCTCCTACTCCACTTTATGGTCATTGAAGCCCAAGTAAGTCCTGCTCCAAATGCTACTAAAAGTATATTGTCACCATTCTTAATTTTTTTATTCTTAACTGCTTCATCAAGGGCAACTGGAATAGAGGCTGAAGACATATTACCATATTTATTTAAATTTATACAAATCTTATCTTTTTCAAGTTTTAATTTCTTAGCTGCTGCGTCTATAATCCTCATATTAGCTTGATGAGGAACTAAAAAGTCTAAATCTGCTAAATTTAAATTTGCTTTTTCTAAAGCATTCATTGATGTTTTTTCCATAACTCTAACGGCAAATTTAAATACTTCTTTTCCATCCATCTTTACATAGTGAAGTCTATCTTCTAGAGTTTCAATACTGGCTGGTAATCTAGATCCTCCTGCTGGTTGACTTAATACTTGCCCATTTGTACCATCTGAGCCTAGTTCACTAGAAAGAATTCCAAATCCTTCTTCACATTTTTCCAATACACAAGCTCCTGCACCATCTCCAAATAATACACAAGTATTTCTATCTTGCCAGTCCACTATTTTGGATAATGCTTCTGCTCCTATAACTAACACCTTTTCATATGTTCCTGATTTAATGAAACTCTCCCCTATGGATAAACCATATACAAATCCAGAACATCCTACATTTATATCAAATGCTGCTGCCTTCATCGCTCCTATATTTTTTTGAATTATACAGGCAGTTGATGGAAAAGCGTGGTCAGCTGTAACTGTTGCAACAATAATTAAATCTATATCTTCTGGTTGTAATTTTGCATCTTCTAAAGCTCTTTTAGCTGCTAATGTTCCTAAGTCAGAAGTCGCCGTATCATCCTCTGCTATTCTTCTTTCTTCAATTCCTGTTCTTTCAACAATCCACTCATTAGATGTATCTACAATTTTAGATAGAGCATCATTAGTAACAACTCTTTCAGGAACATAACTACCTACACCAGAGATACCTACATAAATACTTTTCATTTTCCACCTCCATATTTAATTGTGATTTGTCCTTCCTCTTCTTCATCTACCACCTCCTTAAAAATATTTGCAAATTAGTTTTCTTTAGATTAATATTAATACTATAATATAATTAGAACTTTAAGATTTAGTATATATGAATATAATAAAATAAGCAATCATTAATTTTTCACTATAAAAATCAAAAAAGGAGCGATTTTATGGATAAATTGTTAAATATAGAAGAAATAAAAGAGATTATTCCTCATAGGTATCCTTTTCTCTTTATAGATAAAGTTTTAATAGAAGAAATTGGAGTTAAAGGATTGGGATATAAAAATGTAACTATAAATGAGCCATTTTTTCAAGGCCATTTTCCAAATATGCCTGTAATGCCTGGAGTAATAATTGTTG
This sequence comes from Tissierella pigra, assembly GCF_018917845.1. Classification (NCBI taxonomy): domain Bacteria; kingdom Bacillati; phylum Bacillota; class Tissierellia; order Tissierellales; family Tissierellaceae; genus Tissierella; species Tissierella pigra. The sequence goes on along the minus strand of NZ_JAHLPJ010000001.1, from coordinate 1,016,508 downwards.
AATCCATGGCTCAAGTTGGAGCTGTGATTCTCTTATCAGATGAAAGATATAAAGGAAAAACCCCTTATTTTGCTGGAATAAATAAAGTAAGATTTAAAAGAAAAGTAGTACCTGGAGACACCCTTAAAATGGAAGTGATTCTAACTAGAGTTAGGGGTTCTGTAGGAGTTGGTGAAGGTAAGGCCTACGTTGGAGATGAACTTGCTTGCGAAGGAGAGTTTTTGTTTGCTATAGAGTAAATATCCATATTTAAAAAAGGATTAAGAAAATTTCTTAATCCTTTTATAGTTATTAAGATTTTTAAAGGTTTATCATACTCTTTTTATTGTTTGCTAATAGCTTCTTTTAAAATTATATCTATTCTTTCTTCTTCATTTATAATCTTTCCTTGCTTTTCATCATAGGCATATAATGCTCCACTTACCATTCTGGTTTTAAGAGTACCTTTGGCTATTTTAGAGCCTTGTAAATGAGGTGCATCTAGTATTCCAACTCTTACTGCCTCAGTTAAAGTTGCTGGATCTATTAATGGATCTTCTACGCTTAAATTTAGAGATTCTATTGTATCTATTATTACCTTCGCTTCTTTTATCAGTGTGTTTTTTCTTTCAAGAACATTTTTGTCCTTAGTCATATCTACTGAGCCTAAGAATTCATTTTTTAGTATTCCCCTTACTATCATAGCTGACTCTATTATATCTTCAGCTTTTGCTGCATGATGAGCTTCACAAAATCCTACTACATGATATATATGAGGTTTAATTCCCATGGCTAAATATGCTGAGGCCGCCAACTGCCCCTTAGCTTGATAAAGATTAGTGGGAAAGCTTGCTAAACCTGCCCTTGCTTGACGATATACATTAAAATCATCATCTACTAAACTTTCTACTAATTCTATCTTTGCCAACATCTTACCTAAATCCATTTCTGGAGAAATAGATGCTGGTACATTAAACATATATTGAGCTATATAATCTTTTACTCCCATTTTTTTTGCATTATAGGCAGCAATATATGCTACTGCCACAGCTATGGAATCATGGGCATCTCTTAAACTCCAATGATGTGGATCATTTACTTCTACTGGAATATTTCTTTCCCCATGCCATTTCATTACTTCTTGATTTTCTTTTAAGGCATCTATTAATTTTCTTGGTCCTCTGCCATCTAGTTCACTATACCAAAATAATGGAACTGCACACCAAGCATTATCTATGCTTTCTTTTAACAATTCGGCAAAAGGTATTATATTTTTTGTCCCACTATAGGAACGTAATAGTGGGAAATTTCCCCTTTGTGCTGCATTATAAACTTCCTTAAAATCTTCCTTACTTCTTAAGGGTACCCCACCTGCTCCATTTAGTCTTTCATCCATATTTTCTTGGTCAAAGAAAAATTCTTGAGCATTTTGATCTGGTGCAATAGAAATTATATCTATTACTTTTGATTCTGATACTTTTTCTATTGACTTTATGGTTTCTTCTATAGTTGGTAATCCTAAGTGATGTCTTAATATTGGATACGGATATTTAGATTTTATTCTGTTTATTAGGTCTTTTGGATAAGATTCTTCTTTTGATAAATCTTGACCCTTTAGATATGCTATGACTTCGTCAATATCTTCACTGCCATCAAATACTTTATGAAAAATTTCATACTCCTTAGCCACTAATGATGTAGGTTCTGTTCCACCAAATAACCAAATTATATCTTTAATATTATTTTCAATTATCTTTTCTTTTAGTTCTTCTAGAATTTGATAAAGTGGCTCTGGAGTTAATCTATAGGATAAAGCTACTATATCAGGCTTTTTTTCATTGATTAAATTTATTATTTCATCTACTGATTTACCTATTCCTATAAAATCAGTATAATACTTCTCTTGATCTGCTAAATTTAAGTAATTCATTATTCCTGCCACATGTACACAGTTACCTAAAGTTCCCGCTATAATCTTTTTCACTAAGCAACACCTTCCTCACCTTTTTTATCTTTTTTGTCTATTCCTCCTATTTGTGCAATTTTATGCATATCATATACTGATAGTCCTTTTAATCCTAATTTCTCTATAGTTCGACCTTCTACATAAAAATTCCTTCCTGTTATTAATTCTGCAATATTTATAATGGAATTAATAGCTGGAGTTTGGATCCCTAATTCTATAGCTATAGATGCCATAGGTATCAAACTATAAGGTACATCTTCATAGATATATCTAATATTTAACCCCTTTGGTGCCTGAAGTCCTTTGTATGCAGAATTATTTTGAATTGTTTCATAAAGATTTTTTCCTTTTGCTCCGTAGGATTCGCATAACCATTCCTTAGCAGATAAAGTATTTATTTGAAGAATTTTTCCTATTTCCATTCTCTCATGATCCATTTTTTCTAAAAAATCTCCTATGGATGGAGTTATGCCTTCTATATAATATTCAAAAGCTGCCCCTCTTTCAATATGCCCACTATTTAATAATGTTGGTGCTGGATGAAATATTGCTCCATAGTTATTTATACTTGTTTCAAGAACATCCTTAGCAGGAATAAATTGTGGATAAGCAAATTTAAGTAAGTTGATTACATGATTTGTTTTAGATGAAGGTATAGCTCCTATGGTTACTTCATTTTTCACCTGAAATATATGGGCACTATTTTGTGAAGTGGCTCTACAAGCGTATATAAAAGTTTGAGCTTCTGCAACTACTACCTTATTATTGCAGTTGTATTGTCTTAATGCTTCATATACCTCCAATGCCCCACCTGTACGACCTGGATTTAAAACTATTATTTGCCCATCCTTTAAATATGGTGTCATTTCTATAGCCATCTGATAATGCCCCATTGCAGGTACTGTAACCATAATTATATCTGCCCCATCTATAGCTTCTTCCATTATGTTAGTTACCTTGTTTAATTTGCCTTTTCCTGTTACTTCTCCCGTTAGAGATATTGTTGGATTATTTATTAAAGATAGTATATTTTCTAATGTCCTATTGTATAAATTTACCTCATATCCTATCATGGCTAAATAACCTGCCATTGCAATTCCACCATTTCCTGCACCTATAATACTAAATTTTAATCCTAGCATTTAATCATCCCCCTTGAATTTTTTGTCTCATTTTATGTTAACTGGATTTGAGGGACAAAAAAAACTATGGGCTTCCATAGTTTTGAAATCAACAGATTTCATGCCCCCTTTATTTGCTTACGAGGTTAGCTGTCGGGTTCGGGCTAAAGGGTTATGCCCGTCCTATAATGGATTCACCCCAAAAAAATTGGTTCCCCCGCTTCAAAAATCGAATTAAGCATTATTCGTTTCGAGACTAGAATTATTATACCATATTAACCATTTTTTTGCAAAAACCCTTTTCTGGAAAAATTTGATAATTTAATTTTCTATAATTTTTTAATGTTTATTTTTCTGTTGTTTACTATCACCTAATTGGACGATCTGAATATATTATAGTATGTACAGACAATACAAGCTATTAATGACTAATTATATAGGGAGGAAATAAAATATGTATAGATCAGTAGAAGGTACAAATATTAGTAATGTACGAGTATTTGATAATACCCATGGAAGAACAAAAGGTAACTATAGCCCTTCAATTTCGGAATGTAGTAGTAATTCAAAATATCCCCACTCTTGCGTAGAAGTTCAAACTAATATGTTAGATAGTTGTACTAATACACCAATTACTCCAGTGGGTATAACTACAGGTGTCATAGCTAAAATTCCAGTAGTATTAGCTGAATTAACTGTACAATTTCATCTTAGTTCACTAATTAAATTACCAGAATTAGCTCTTGATGTTAAAAATATAAAGAAAAAAGTAAAAATCACTCAATGTCTTTTACTTCAACCCACTAATATATTGTTTATTAAAGGGTTTATCCGTAAAAACATTGACTATACTACAGGCAATTGTGCAAATATGGAAGGTATATGTGGAGAACTACATCATTGTACAATAGATGTTCCTTTTGAATGTTCAACACCACTTACTTTCTATACTCCGCCAGAAGAACTTGCTGTAAATTCCAGTACTGAATTTGAATACTTTAAGGTTAGTAATTTACCGGATAAACATTTTGCTGAAAAAGATAAACTACTATCTGGAGATTTATCGGAGTTTAATCAGATTATAATTGAAAATTTCAATGAACTTCCATTCTGCGAATTAATTAATGCAAGAATTTTTGAATTTGATGAATTCATTGGTCGTCATCGCCCTTGTGGTGCTGAGTTCCCAATTGAGGAAAAATTCTTTAACAGAATAGAAGAAAAAATGGTTATAGAATTTACAGTTAAAGTTTTACAAAATAGGCAAGTTCAAATTCCCGCAGTAACTGATACTTCTGGAGGATGCCATCCTAAATTCCCATGTTCAGCAAACAAAGATTAAATCTATGCTATAAAATAAGACCAGTGTTATAACTGGTCTTATTTTCATAGTAATTTATTTTCTTTGCTCTTTTACTAATTCTGCTCCTCTTTCCAATGCTTCTTTATTTATTGGAAGTAAATTAACTCTATTTTCTCCAAATACTGCTGTAAATGCTTTATTTAATATAGTATCTACCTCAACTGCCTTTGTAGCTTCTAAAAATGCTCCTAACATTACCATATTGGCTACTCTTGGGTTACCAATTTCATTAGCTATTTCATTAGCTGGAATATAATATACTTCTATATCTTCCCTAGTAGTTTTTCTATCTATTAATGATGAGTTAATAAACAGTCTTCCTTCTGGTACTACTGAATCTTCAAATTTATCTAAGGATGGTCTATTCATTACTATTGCTGAAGTTGAATCTATAACAACTGGAGAACCTACTGCATCTGATGATATAATAACGTTACAGTTTGCAGTTCCTCCTCTCATCTCTGGACCATAAGAAGGTAACCAAGATACTTTTTTATCCTCTGTCATGCCTGAATATGTTAAAAGTTGACCTAATGCCATTACACCTTGTCCACCAAATCCTGCAATTACTATTCTTTCTTCCATTTTATTCAACCTCCTCTGGACGTCTATAGTTTCCAAGAGGATAATAAGGCATCATATTTTCCTCTAGCCATTTCATAGCCTCTGGAGCTGTTAATCCCCAGTTAGTTGGACATGTGGATAATACTTCTACAATTCCAAATCCTTTTCCTTCAAGTTGTATCTGGAAGCATTCTTTTATAGCTTTTTTAGCTTTTCTTATATTTGCTGGGTTATTTACTGCAACTCTTTCTACAAATGCTGCTCCATGAATTGTAGCTAACATCTCGCTTACTTTTATTGGTCTACCACTATGTTCTTCAGTTCTTCCTAAAGGTGCAGTTGTAGCTTTTTGTCCTATAAGTGTTGTAGGTGCCATTTGTCCACCTGTCATACCATAAATAGCATTATTTATAAATATTGTTGAAATTTTTTCTCCTCTATGAGCAGCATGAACTATTTCTGCTGTACCGATGGAAGCTAAATCTCCATCACCTTGATAAGTAAATACAAAATTATCTGGATGAACTCTTTTTATTCCTGTAGCTACTGCTGGTGCTCTACCATGTGCAGCTTGCTGCATATCACAATTGAAATAATTATATGCAAATACTGAACATCCTACTGGGGCAACTCCTATGGCTTTATCTAATACCCCTAATTCTACTAATACTTCTCCTACTAATCTATGAACAATTCCATGAGTACATCCTGGACAATAGTGAGTTTGTACATCTGTTAATCCTTTGGTTTTTTCAAAAACTATAGTCATTATTTATCACCTCCATAGATTTTCTTTACATGTTCAATTATTGCGTCTGGTGTAGGTACCATTCCTCCTGATCTTCCATAGAAAGATACAGGAAATTTACCTTCAACAGCTATTTTAACATCATCTATCATCTGTCCATTATTCATTTCAACTGTTAGTATACCTTTACAGTTTGGATTTATTTTCTTAAATTCATCAAATGGATATGGCCATAATGTAATAGGTCTAATTAGTCCTACTTTATATCCTTCTTTTTCTAATTTTGCTATGGCTGTTTTTGCTATTCTTGATGTAGTTCCATAAGCTGCTATAACCACATCTGCATCTTCTATATTATATGATTCTACTCTACACTCGGTTTCCTGCATTTTTTTATATTTAGCTTGAAGTCTAATATTGTGAGCTTCTAAATCTTCTGCTGCTATATATAAAGAGTTTATTATATTTGGTTTTCTCTTATCTCCAGTACCTACTGTAGCCCAATCTTTTTCTGGTAAATCTCTTTTTGTTGGAGTTTTAAATTCAACTGGCTCCATCATCTGTCCAATCATACCATCTCCAAGAACCATAACTGGATTTCTGTATTGGTCTGCTAGATCAAATCCTTCTATAATTAAATCAACTAATTCCTGAACATTTGCTGGAGCAAATACTACCATTCTATAGTCTCCATTTCCTCCGCCTCTAGTTGCTTGGAAATAGTCAGTTTGTGAAGGCTGAATACTTCCTAAACCTGGACCACCTCTCATTATATTAACTAAAAGACAAGGTAATTCTGCACCAGCAATATATGAAATACCTTCTTGTTTTAATGCCATTCCAGGACTTGATGACGATGTCATTACTCTAGCACCTGCTCCTGCAGCACCATAAACCATATTTATTGCAGCTACTTCTGATTCTGCTTGTAAGAATACTCCTCCTACCTTTGGTAACTCCCTTGACATATATTCTGGTAGTTCTGATTGAGGAGTTATAGGGTAGCCAAAGAAGTACTTACATCCTGCTTGAATTGCTGCTGCACCTATAGCCTCATTACCTTTCATAAGAACTTTAGTCATATTTTAAAACCTCCTTTTTTAAAGTATAGTTAGAATCTTTCTACTGTAATAACTACATCTGGACAAATAGTTGCACAGTTTGCACAACCGATACATTTTTCTGGGTCTGTTACTGATGCTGGGTGGTATCCTTTTGCATTTATTTTTGTTTTATCTAATGCAAGTATTTTTACAGGACAAACAGTTGTACAAAGTCCACATCCCTTACAGATGTCTTCATTAAATGTTACTTTACCTTTAGCCATTTTTAACCCTCCTTTTATTTTATAGCATCCATTCATCCCTCATAAATAATTTTATGGGGAATATTTCGCCTTCTAAGTTATTAGGAAGACTTGGTATTACTTCTTCTAGTACAGATATATATTTAAGCTTTATTCCAGTTCTTTCTTGAACTTCTAAAGCCAATTGCTGCCCTCTTAATACATCTTCATAGGTTGTAGATTTTAGTAAATGAGTGTTGTTTATAATACCTGTTATTTTAGCTCTAGATACATCTTGAATTTTTGTCATATATTCAAGTACTTTATCTACTGTTTGAGTTTCAGGTCTATTAGCATTTAGGACAAAAAACATATCATATTTACCTTCTTCAAAATACTCTACATATCTTCCCAATGCCCTAGCTCCTACTTGGTCTCCACCTACATCTAAGATTAAATTATAACTTTCATCTTGTAATGGTGTATATACTTCTGCTGATATAGACGGTACTTCTATGGCTGGTGCATTGATTTGACTTCCAATTACTTTTATGCCTACACCTTCCATTTCCAAAGCCTTCTCTCTGGATCTAAAATACATATTTACTATATCCAAATCAGCTAAAGCAACCTTTTTCCCCATCTGAGCTAATTTCACAGCATAGTTCACACTGAATTCAGATTTTCCACTGCCATAATGCCCAATTATAACTCTTATTCTTTTATCATTATTTAACATAGTCACCATATCCTATTTATAAACTTTTGCTGCTTCTTCTCCTCTTAAAACTCTCAATCCACCTTCTGCTAAAGCTGTAAGTTCATCTTCTCCAGGATAAATAGTTACATCAGCAATAAACTTTACGCTTTCTTCTACCCATGAAGTAAACAACTTATCATATGCTATTCCCCCAGTAAGGAGAATACCATCTACCTTTCCTTTAAGAACTGCAGCACATGCTCCTACCTCTTTTGCTACTTGATATGCCATGGCATTATATATTAGTTCTGCATATTTATCTCCATTTGCAATTCTTTCTGTAACTTCCCTAGCATCATTAGTCTTTAAATATGAAACAATTCCACCATTTCCAGTAAGCATTTTCTTTACTTCATTATATGTGTATTTTCCTGAATAGCATAATTTTATCATGTCTCCAACTGGTAAAGATCCCGCTCTTTCAGGTGAAAATGGTCCTTCTCCATCTAAAGCATTTGCTACATCTATTACTTTGCCCTTTTCATGAGCTCCTACTGAAACTCCACCACCTAAATGGACTACTATTAAGTTTAAATCCTCATAATTTTGTCCTAATTCTTTAGCATGACGTCTCGCCACTGCTTTTTGGTTTAGTGCATGAAATATAGATGTTCTTTCAATTTCTTTTAATCCAGATACTCTAGCTACATCTTGTAATTCATCTACTACAACTGGATCTACTATAAATGAACGTTTTCCTACTTCCTTAGCTATTTCATAAGCTATTATACCGCCTAGATTTGAAGCATGCTCTCCTTTTTTACCTATTCGTAAATCTTCTAACATTAAGTCATTTACTTCATAAGTTCCACCTTCTATTGGGTTAAGAAGCCCACCTCTCCCTACTACTCCATCTAATGAATCTATTGTAATATCATTTTTCTCTAATATATTTACAATAATATTTTTCCTAAATTCATATTGGTCATATATTTTCTCATAAGGAGATAATTCTTCAACTGAATGTCTTAAGGTTTCTTCAAATATACTTTTTTCATCATCAAATACTGCTATCTTTGTAGAAGTAGAACCTGGATTTATAATTAAAAGTCTAGTCATTTTTACCCTCCTATTTTGAAGCCATTAATACTGCTAAGGCAATTGAATTTAATTTTGCTTCTTCATTATCAGCTCTAGAAGTAAGAACTATTGGAGCTTTAGTACCTACTATAAGTCCTGCTGATTTTGCATTTGCTAAAAATGCTAAACATTTATAAAGTACGTTTCCTGCATCAATACTAGGTGCTAAAAGTATATCTGCATCTCCTGCTACTTCACTATGGATTCCTTTTAAAATTGCAGATTCTTTAGATATGGCATTATCTAAAGCAAAAGGTCCATCTACTAAACAATCCTTAATTTCACCAGCTTTATTCATATCTGCCAATTCCTTAGCATGGACTGTTGCTTCCATTTTTGGAGATACTTTTTCCTTTGCAGCTAAAACTGCAACTTTTGGCATTTCTATATCTAATGATCTTGCTAATACTACAGCATTTTCAATAATTTCTTTCTTTTGGTTAAGGTCAGGAGCTATATTCATAGCTGCATCAGTTACAATAAATACTTTATGATAAGTAGGCACATCAAACACAGCTACATGAGATATTACATTACCTGTCCTAAGTCCAATTTCACTATCTAATACTTGTTTCATTATTACAGAAGTATCTATAAGTCCCTTCATTAAAACATCAGCTTTTCCGCTACTAACTAATTCTGTAGCTATTCTACAAGCAAGAACCTTATCTTCCTCATGAATTATTTGAGTACCTGATAAATCAAAGTTTATTTCCTTTGATATTTCTAATATTTTTTCTTTGTTTCCTACTAATATAGGTTCAGCTATTTTACATTCCGTAGCCTCTTTTACTGCAGATAATACGTCTTTGTCTTCAGCTACAGCTACTGATACCTTCTTTGGTCCTCTAGTTTTAGCTAATTCTAATAAATCTTTAAATGATTTAGCCATTTATGTCCACCTCTGTTTCATATATTTTTGCTTCTTCATAGCCATTGATAACTCTTAACGCACCTTTATTCAGTGCATCCATTTCATCTTCACCCGGATAAACCACTACTTCTGCTATAAACTCAATCATTTCTTTTATCTTTTCCATAAGATAACTAGAATAAGCTAGTCCACCTGTAAGTATTATATTATCAACTTTACCTTTGAGTACAGTAGAATATGCTCCTATTTCTTTTCCAATTTGGTAAGCCATAGCATCATATATAAGCTTTGAATATTTATCACCTTGATTTATTCTATCTTCAACTTCTCTACCGTCCATAGTACCTAAATAGGAAAATAATCCTCCTTCTCCTTGAACCTTGAGCTTCATCTCATTTAAGGTGTATTTTCCTGAATAACACATCTTAACTATGTCTCCCATAGGAAGTCCACCTGTTCTATCTGGAGAAAATGGACCCATCTCCTTAGCATTATTTACATCAATCATTTTTCCGTTTTCAATTGGTGCAATTGATATTCCACCACCTAAATGGGCAACTACTAAATTCATATCTTTTAAATCCTTATTTATTTCATTAGCTCTTCTATGGGCTACTGCTTTTATATTTAGTGCATGAATCAATGACTTTCTTGAGATTTCATTTAAACCAGAAATTCTAGCGACTTCATGAAACTCATCTACCGCCACAGGATCTACTATGAAAGAAGGTATGTCCGCCAAATCTCCCAATCCTTTGGCTAACATTCCACCAAGATTAGAGGCATGTTCCCCTTGTATTCCAATCTTTAAATCTTCTATCATAAAATCAGAAACTATATATGTGCCACCAGGCATAGGTCTTAATAACCCACCTCTCCCTACTACTGCTCTCAAAGAACTTAAGTTAATATTTTCTCTTTGCAACCAATCTTTGATTAAATTCAATCTATAATCATATTGGTCAGCTATTCTTTTATAATTATCTAACTCCTGCTTTTTATGGTCTATTTTAAAGGTCTTTAACTCTTTATTCTCTTCAAATAGACTTACTTTAGTAGATGTAGATCCTGGATTAATTGCTAATACATATTTTCTTTCCATCTTTTTCCCCCTTAGTATTTAGTTAATTTTAACTCCACAGTCTGTGGTGTAATTTCTTTAACTGCAACTCCTGTTGGCACATTTACTCCTAAATTCACCTTATGAATTCCTTCATCAAGATGAAGTAAATCTAAGCTCAACTCTAAATCTTCCTTACTTAAACTTTCAATGATTTGCTTGTTCCCCTTTACTGTCACATATATAGGCTCATTAGAATATTCTTTGTCTATAACTAAGTCTGAATCTAAATTTGTTATACCTATATCTTCTAAAGTATATTCTAATACTCTAGTGGAAATTTCTTCAATATTTAAGGAAACACTAATCTTTTCGTTTGGATTTAAAAGGGATACATTTGCTGGTAAATCCAAATCTACTAATTGAGTTGTATTTTCTACCAACGAATTTATATCTATTGCCTTAGTCTGAATAGATTTTAAATTAGCTATACTACTATCACCCTTTAAACTTACGGTACTAGGATTTATTGTAATATTAGTAATTTCATACTGAGCCGGAAGTTGATTTTCCGTTTTAAGTTCAATTGGTACAGTTACAGTTCTAAATACAGGCACATAAACATCTACTACACTAGGTTCTTTATCTACTCCTCGAACATCATTTTCCTCATAATCTATTAATTGTATAGGTACTTGTTCATGAATATCACCTTTTCTTCCAGTTACATCTAAGACTGCTATTACTTCTGACACTTCATTTACCCAAGTTTTAGGACCTTTCAGTAAAATTGAGCCAGGCTTTATTGTTATATCTCCTATTACATGGTTGGGTTCTAACTTACCTACTGTTTTAACAGTAACAGGCTTATCTACAGTTATTAATTTGTCAAATGTAAATAGTATCTCTTTAGGTTCATAATTTACTATTTTTACATTGTTAAGTTGATTTAAACTTACATTTACTGGTACTTTCTTCTTGCCTTCACTATAACCAGATAAATCTACTTGAGCCTTTATTAAATCAGGTGAAAAGTTTGCCATATCAGACTTTCTACCTGTTACTTTTACAGATATAGTAGCTTCCTTTGGCTCCATAACTATTAATTTTTGTCTATCTAATTCATCAATATTGTTTAATGTTAATGTTATATTTCTATATTCCTTTGATATATCTGGGTTTTCTATACTCATAACATAACTCCACAAAACAATCGCTATAGCAAAAGCAAAGATTTTTAAGGTTAAATCATTCTTCTCCTTGCTCATCTTTTCGCCTCCATTTTATAATAAATGCTTCCTGTGAATCCTTCGGCTTATACATATCTGTTAATATTTGTTTAAGTGTTTGAGAATCCAAATGTCTTGCTATAGCTCCATTTTCTGCTATAGATATTGCCCCTGTTTCTTCTGAAACAATTATAGATAGACTATCAGACCTTTCTGATATGCCTAATGCTGCCCTATGTCTAGTTCCTAATTCCTTATTAATATTCATATTCTCTGTAAGAGGCAAAAAACAAGCTGCTGCCTTAATCATATCTTCTTTTATAATTACTGCTCCATCATGCAATGGGGTATTTGGAATAAATATGTTTATGAGTAAATTACTAGATACCTGTCCATTGATTTTGGTTCCTGTTTCTACAACTTCATTTAAACCTGTTTGTCTTTCTAAAACTATTAGGGCACCTATTTTTTGTCTAGATAAAGAAGCACAAGCTTCCACTATTTCATCTACAGTTCTTGAAAGACTTTCTCCTTTAATTTCCAAGAAAGATTTAGTAAAAAATCTTGATCTTCCTATATACTCCAATCCTCTACGTAGTTCTGGCTGAAATACAATTAATATTGCTATAACTCCAACTGTCATTGCATTTTCTAATATCCAGTTAATAGTATATAGTTTTAAAAGTCCACTAACTTTGGCAAATATAAATAGTGCAAAAATCCCTTTTGTTAATTGCTCCGCTCTAGTCTCTCTTATTAGTTTAAAAAGCTTATAAAAAACTGCTGCTACTATTATGATATCTATTATGTCAGCTATTCTAAGATTGGAAAATAACGATTTGAAAAATTGCAAGGACTATCACACCTCTTATCATATTTTTGTTACTTGCTTCTATTATATAATATATATTGTCTTATTTGAACTAATAAATTGAATATAATAAATTTAATTCAATTCTGAAATGCTCTAATTTTCAATCATTTTACTCATTGTGTCTTTTTGGGATTTTTCTAATCTTATTTTTATATCTTCTTTATTTGAAACTTCTAATTCTCCATTGAGATAATCGCTTATAGGAAGAACTTCATAAAATAATCTATTATCTTTTCTATATTTATGAACCCATGTAGGTATATAGTCTATGTTTTTAATTTCAGTTTCTCCTTTTGAAAAATTCTTTTCTATTTCCAATTGAACCATAACACCGTCTTCAGTATAGGAATTATCCATAGTGCTTTTCCTTTGATTAGATATAAAATTTCCTAGGGAATATATGATAAAATTATCCTTACCATTTTTATTAATTATTTGAGATTTTTGAATTACATGTGGATGGCTACCTAAAATAATATTTGCACCCCAATCCACCATTTTTTCACCTAATTCCATTTGATAACTAGAGGGTTCCATTTCGTATTCATTTCCCCAATGAATAGATACAACTATTATATCTGTTTGTAAGTCCTTTATATTTTCAATATCCTGCTTTATTCTATCTTCATCAATTCTATTTACCATATAGTCTAATTCTTCTTTGGACAACATACCATCCATGCCGTTTAAACCATAGGTATATGAAAGAAATCCTATTCTTATGCCTTCTACTTCTTCTACAAGCATATTATTTGTTTCTATATATGTTCCTATGTTTTTCATTCCATATTCATGTATATTATTTATAGTATCAACCAATCCTTTTTTTCCTTGGTCTAAACAATGATTATTTGCTGTAGAAAGTATATCAAAGCCTGCTTCCTTTAAAGCTAATAATGATTCTTTAGGTGTATTAAACCTTGGAAACCCCGAATAGCTTACATCTTCTCTCGTTACAGTTTCAAAATTTCCTAAAGCTATATCTGCATTTTCTGTATATTTTTTAATATACTTAAAGGATTGATTAAAGTCGTAGGTTTTGGTTTCCGGATTATAGGCTGCTTTATTTTGTGGAGAATGAAACATAATATCTCCTACTGTTAATAGTTTCACGGTAGATACTTTTTCTTCAGTACTTTCAATAGTTTCATCTTCTTCGACTTTTAAGTCTTCATACACTGAATCTTTATTTACTTCTACATAATCATTGTTTTTAAATACAAGAATTTCCTTATATACGGTAAAACCAAGTATACCAATAGATAAACTAGCTACCAGTACAAAAATAATCATTAATTTTTTCATCTTTTCCCCCTTAAATCTTTATAACTTGTCCTAAGAACAAAAGGTAGAGAACCCTCTACCTTTGATTTTATACTGTGTTTAATACTTATACAATAACAATTTATTCTTCTTTTCTAAAACTCATTATTTTAGATCTTGAATCATACATAAAACTTGCTAATCTTCTTTGATTTAAAATCCATAAAAATATTACATATGGAATAAATATTATTGTAAGATGGGGAATTTCTGCCATTAATATAAAGTCAAACATTCCATGCATAATCACTGGCATATATAGGGATCTTTTCATATTTTTTCTTTTTCTATCTATATCTGTATCAAACTTTGCTAAAGATAGATAATATCCCATGGTTACTCCAAATACAGCATGGGCTGGTACTGAAAATATTCCTCTATATAATCCTATAAATGGATTATTTGTATATCTATAAGCTACGTAAATTATATTTTCTACAGTAGCAAACCCCATAGTTACAAAAACAGAATAGACTATACCGTCTAATTTTTCATCAAAAAATTTTGTTTTATATGGGTATTTTAACACTGCTAATCTCTTAAAGTATTCTTCTGTAAGTCCTGCAACAATAAAGGCATTAAAAAGGGAACCTAGTATACCAGGAAATATATTAAAAGCTATTAATATTTCTTCAACTATTATTGAAGGAATCACTGTTAATGCTCCTAGTATATAAGTAAATAACAAAACTTTTAAAGGTTCTCTATCTCGCCTATCTGATAAATATATACCTAAAAGAATAATCACAGCAGGTATAACAGCTATAATGAAAAGTCTAAGTCTCAAAAAAATACCTCCTTATGTCTTTTCTTATAGTTTCCCAAAAACACAGAAAAGAATTCTAAAAAATAAATCCTAATGAATTTAGGATTTATAAAATTCTATGATTTTTTAAGTTGAATATCTTTTCTTCATATTAGTTAAAATTAAAATAAAAAGTCCTAATGCAATTAAAATATCTCCGATACTAATAATCTTAGGGAAAAAATAAGGTTTTGGTATAGGTATTATATCTCCTAAAACCCATAGTTTTGTACTCTTATCCACTAAAGCATGAGTCATTATTCTGCCTTCATCTAATAGTGATAATTGAGTATATAGTTTAGAAAACTTTAAGGCGTTAATTGAAACTGGCATTCTTCCATTGTTTAAAAGAAGTGGTAAAAAGTTTAAAATAGCTCCAACCAATGTTGTTCTAAGTCCTATTTCATGAAAATTCATTATAAGTCCTATAATCAATAGTAAATAAACAAATATATGTATATAGAAGAAATTATCTTCTATTATAATACTTAATCTTCCATTAGTTTTTGAAGCTATTAAAAGGCATATAATTTCTGTTAAAAATGATATAACAAATAAATACCATCCGTTAATATATAAATTACCTATGTTTCGTATCTTTCCACCTGTTAATTTACCAAGAAGTAAGGATAAAGTAATAATTTCTGTAACCATATAATGCACTCCTTTACATCTATTGACAGTAAAAATCATCAA
Organism: Tissierella pigra; assembly: GCF_018917845.1. Lineage (NCBI taxonomy): Bacteria > Bacillati > Bacillota > Tissierellia > Tissierellales > Tissierellaceae > Tissierella > Tissierella pigra. The sequence goes on along the minus strand of NZ_JAHLPJ010000001.1, from coordinate 1,000,781 downwards.
TAAGTATAAATTTAAAATTTATACTTATATAAAATTATAATGCTAGACATATGCGTATGTCTAGCATTATTTATTAATATCCTATAAACAGTTCCTTTTTTGCTTTACAAAGTGGACAATTATCCTCTTCGCCTGTTAATGAAATATATCCACATACTGGACATAGTTCTATTACTTTTGCTTCTAAATCTTTACCTGCATCTACAGCTTCCTTAGCTTTAGTAAATAAATCTGCATGAACCTTTTCTGCTTCTATTGCAAATCTCATAGCTGATACTGCTGTCTTTTCTCCTTGCATTTCTGCAACTGCTATGTATGCAGGGTACATTTGATTAACTTCATGTAACTCTCCATCTATTGCTCCTTGAAGATTATCTGAAGTATGGCTCAGTCCAAATCCTGCTCCTGATGCTACTAGAAAGTCACCTGATATGTCTTTTAATGCTTTAAAATGTAGTGTAGCATGCACTTCTTCCGCATCTGATGTTGCCATGAATAATCTAGCTACTGTTGGGAAACCATCTTTTTTAGCTTTATCTCCCCATATTCTATATCTCATATGTGCCTGAGACTCTCCACCAAATGCTGATCTTAAATTTTCTGCTGTCATTGCGTTCATTAAAACTCCCCCTTTATAAAATATGTCTTGTATATTGTATATATTATTCTAGACAAAGTCTAGTTATTCAAATCTCTTTTTATATATCCATTTTTTCATTGTTCTAATCAAATAATTAAAATTATCTTTTGTTTTGTTAAAACCTTGTCATATAAAAGCCCATATCTACGTAGGATATGAGCTTTTAGTTTTATATATTAATTAATAACATTTTTTCTTATTTATTTCATCTTGTACTATCATCAATACTTCACCAAATCTTTGAAAATGTACTATTTCCCTTTCTCTTAAAAATCTTAAAGTATCTGTTACTCCTGGGTCATCACTTACACGAATTAACCATTCATAGGTAGCCCTTGCTTTTTCCTCCGCTGCCATATCTTCATGTAAATCTGCTATCGGATCATCTTTTGACCCAATATATGAAGCTGTCCAAGCTTCTCCTGCTGCACTATGGGGAAAAGGACTTTTTCCATGATTTACATAATGTGCTTCAAAAGGGGTACCCTTTATTTGATCTACTGTTGCATCTTTTACTAGTTTCCATACCAATGTTCCAATCATTTCCCAATGGGCTAATTCTTCTGTACCTATATCCGTAAGTATTGCCTTACCTTGATTAGTGGGCATAGTCCATCTTTGTGTCAAATATCTTACTCCTGCTGACAATTCTCCATCAGCTCCTCCAAATTGTTCTATTATCATGGCTGCTAATGTAGGATTAGTTGTGTCTACCCTCACTGGGTACTGTAATTTTTTTTCATAAAACCACATATTGATCCCCCCTAAAAATTAGTAAAATTTATTTCCCAAGGCCAAGGTCCATCAATATATGCCCAAGGATACCTGCTCATATCTCTATTTGTTAGAGGACCATATCTTGCCTGATACATATTTTTTAATTCAAAATATCTTTGAGATGCGTTATTATGAAGCCTTAAAGCTTTTTCGTCATTTGGATGGGTGTCTAAATATAAAGATGTTTCATCTATTACAAAAGATACTTCCATTATTTCTAATAATAAATCCATTTGTGCCCTATCCATAGTATCTTCCTCCTCTTTCTCTATCTCCTATTCCTGTTGTAAAATCAGGCTTAATTAACTCTGGAAATAGAGTACCATTTTTTAAAGCTTCTCTTGGACTAAATACTTCATTCATTATTTGCATAGGAACACAAGCTCTTGCTAATCCACCTGGACAACATGGTTCATTGTCTATATTATACTCTCTGTTCATTTCTTTCCCCCCTAAAAGTTTGTACAGTACATCTTACGCAAAAGAAATCAAAGAGTTACAAGTAAAAGTTTTGAAATTAATTTATTAAATAAAAAATAATCCCTAAAGGGATTATTTTTCTGGAAATACTTTAACCAAGATTCTTATAACGAAATAAAATAATATCAGTACAAAAAATGTAGTACCCATTCCATAGATTAATAGTTTCAATAATATATTGTCCATACTATTCCTCCTAAGATAACAATATCAATACAATACTACCTGCTATAATTGAACCTATTTGTCCAGCCACATTGGCTGATACTGCTTGCATTAGAATAAAGTTCATAGGATCTTCTTCTTTAGCTAACTTTTGTATTACCCTAGCAGACATTGGAAATGCAGAAATACCCGCAGCTCCAACCATAGGGTTGTACTTTTTCTTCACAAATAAATTTAAAAACTTAGCAAATAATACTCCACCTGCTGTATCAAATATAAATGCAACTAATCCAAGTCCCATTATCTTTAAAGTATCTACATTAAGAAATGCTTCTGCGGTCATTGTAGAACCAATAGTTATACCTAATAATAAAGTGACTAAATTAGCTAATTCATTTTGAGCCGATTGTGACAATCTCTCTAATACTCCTGATTCCCTAATAAGATTTCCAAACATTAAAAATCCTATTAAAGTAACAGATATAGGTGCGATAATACCTGCTACTATAGTAACTGCTATTGGAAATATTATCTTTACAGTCTTAGAAATTTTAACTTCTTTATATTCCATCCTTATTTTTCTTTCATCTTTAGTAGTTAGAAGTTTTATGACTACTGGTTGAATCATAGGTACTAAAGACATATAGGAATATGCCGCTACAGAAATTGGTCCAAGCAAATGTTTGGCAAACCTTGTAGCTACAAATATAGACGTTGGTCCATCTGCGGCTCCTATAATACCTATGGATGCTGCTTCTTTAATATCAAAACCGAACTTGTTTGCAAGTATTATAGTCATAAAAATTCCAAACTGTGCAGCTGCACCAAAAAATAGCATAGATGGCATCTGAAGTAGTGGTGAAAAATCTATCATTGCTCCTACAGCTATAAAAATTAAAGCTGGAAATAATTCATTTAAAATACCTGCATTTTTAAGTATTCCTAAAATTCCTTCATCACTGGCTATTCCAGGAATACCTGCAACAACAGGCAGATTTGTAAGTATTGCCCCAAACCCTATTGGCAATAACAACATCGGTTCATAATCCTTTTTAATTGCTAAATAAATAAGTACGCCACCAACTAAAAACATAATCACCTGATTAAATTGAAGACTTTTAATACCTACTAATAATTCTTCCAAATTTATTCCTCCTATTCTATAAATCTAAACAGCTTATTATATCATATACTTATAGAATTTGAAATCATAAGAATATCTACTTAAATTAAACACTACATTTATAATATAGGAGATATTTTATCTAATATAAAAGAAAAATCTCTTTTAAAAATTTGATGTTTATGGTAAAACTGGAAAACAGCTTCAGTATTGGTTAATACTACATGATTATTAAATTATTTTCTACACATAATACTACTACACCAAAGTTTTACAAAATTAATTATTTGAAAGGAGAAATTTAAAATGACTACAAATAACAATAACAGTAACAAAATTCTTGTTCCAGAAGCACGTCAAGCTCTTAACCAAATGAAATTAGAAATAGCTTCTGAATTAGGTATGGCAAACTATGATTCAATGGATAAAGGTAATCTTCCATCAAGACAAAATGGTTATGTTGGTGGATATATGACTAAAAACTTAGTTAGAATGGCTCAACAAAACATGGGTGGAACTATAAAATAGTATATCCATAAATAAAAAAAGATAGACTTAAGTCTATCTTTTTTTATTTATATTATCTTGCTCCTAGTTCTTTATCTAATAAATATAATCCTTGGAAACTATCTTTAATGCCTTCTAATTTAAATATTATATCTTTCATGCTATTTTCTTCTTCTAATTGTTCTTCAACAAACCATTGTAAAAATTGGATAGTTGGATATGATTTCTCTTCTTCTGCTACTTCTATTAATTTATTAATTCTAGATGTAACTAATTTCTCATGCTCAAGTGCTGCTTCAAATACTGCTAAAAATGAATTATAGTCATTTTCAGGTTGATTCATAGCCTGAGTCCTTACTCTACCATCCATATCATAAATAAAATCATAGAATTTCATAGCATGTTCGTATTCTTCTTTAGCTTGCTCTATTAGAAAATGAGCAAATCCATTCATATTTTTATCAGAACAATATGACGCCATTCCCATATAATAGTATCCTGCTAATAATTCAAAATTAAATTGATCATTAAGTGCATCTAATAATTTTTCTGTTGCCATAATATATACCCCCATTATTTATATTCATCTTTTTTATATTTCCTTACGTCTCTATAATACCCCTGTTACTTATGATTAATCATAAATTTACTATTCCATAATAATAATATCTAAAGCATTATATATCTTTTGATTTATTTTATCTGTTAATTCAATATTGTTTTCCTTTAAATATTTAATTAAAGATGATTTCATACCTTCTCCATATATTCCATCTAATTCACCTTCATAGTATCCTTTTTGCATTAATCTTTTTTGTACCTCCAATACATCTGCTCCTCTATCTCCAGGTCTTAAATCTCTAAATCCTTGACCTAAAGGTCCATATAAACCGTTAGTTATGATAACTATAGTATTATGATTAACCATAGAGTAAAGCTCCTCTACATCTTTATTTCTCATTCTAATACATCCTGCTGACAGGTTTCCTCCTATGGAACCTGGCTTATTAGTTCCATGAATTCCATATTTACCCCAGGGTACATTAAGTCCCATCCACCTAGTTCCAAAACCTTCTCCCCATTTTCCCTTCTCTATAATTTGAAATACTCCTAAGGGAGTAGGTGAACTTGGTTTTCCTGTAGCTATTGGATATGTCTTTACTATATTTTCATTTTCCCTATCTACTAATTTTAATTGTTTTGTATCAACTTCAATTAATATAGTATACTTTTGTTCTTTATTTCTTAAATAAACGTCTTCTGAATTAATCTTTTTCATAAACGAATATCTATGTATGGAGTTTCCTAGAATTAAAAAAACAACAACCAATAATATTATTAGAATAAACATTTTCCCTTCTTTATTCACTAATATCCCTCCCCATACATTAATATGCAACCATTTTATAAATTAAACTTATAATCATCTTAATTTATAAAATGGTTGCTTCTATGGGAAGTTCTCTATTTAAATCTAATTGTTATATTTTTAAAGCCCATTCCTTCTAATAGATATTTTATAATTTCACTGCCATTTTTTTCTGCATCATTTAAAAGACCTTTATCTACTGCTTCCTTTTCCATTTTATCTTTTTCTTCTATTAAAACTACATAAAGATCTTTAAAGCTTAGCTTGTTAAATATAGATTCTTTTTCATCAAAAAAATAAACCTCTTCTTCAGGAATTACATTTTCAAATATTTCTGCATTTTCCATTATTATCTCTACTGAATTTTTATCCTTTACTTTTACCTCTATGGTATCTAAATTTATTCCAGCTTTAATATATCCACTATATTTTAAAATAAATCTTTTATTGGTAAAGGGAAGATTTATCCCACTTAATTGCATCTTATCTTCATATTCCACTACATTTGTATAACTATATTTTACAGTTGATAATTCCATTAACTTTGTAACTTGTTCTTCTACTTTATTAGATAATAAATTGGTTTTTCTTTGTACAGAAATCTTAGCATATCCTATTGTGCCTAGAATGAAAATTACCACAATAGCAATTAATAGTAACTTTCCTTTAATTCCTTCAAAATATTTCATATATTCACCTCTTTAAGCTATTCTATAAATCTGGATTATAGTATTGATAAACACTATATATTGAAATATTCTCACTGCATAGGAGTTTAATTATAGCAGGAATTTGTTGCGTAGTAATATTTAACTCAATTCCATTATATTTTAAAACTATATCGTTTAAATCCACTTTACCCAAATTATGTATAGTATCTATGATTTTATTTTCTATTATAACATCATTTTTATTACCTAATAAAAAAAATATTTTTCTCCTTTCCTCTGTATAATCCTCTGGACTTAATCTGCTAATTAACATGATTTTATTCATTTAAAAGACTCCTTTTTAATTTTATGAGATTTTCCTTCTCAAAATTTACAATCATCCTTTATTCTATTACCCAATATTTTTTAAACAAAACCCATTTATAAATATTATTTTATTATTAATTTTATTTATACTGATTATAATAACTTCACAATTTTTTAAAACTGTGCCAAATTAGATAATACAATGATTTACATATATTATGTTATAAGATTAATCCATATATGATATAATTATTAATCAAATAACCTTCCTATTATTAAGATTTAGAAAGGAGCTTATGATGGAAAAATATTTAGATAGTTTAAGTAAATCTATACTTTTCAAAAATGTAGAAATAGAAAAAATAAAGTCTTTAGTTTCTTCTGTATCCTATAATATAAGTGATTATGGAAAAGATGATATAATCGCAATTGAGGATGATGATTGTAATAGTTTAGGTATAATACTTAGTGGTACAGTAGAAATTCAGAAACCTTTTCCCTCTGGAAAAGTTGTTACAATAAGTAATTTTCAAGCTGGGAATGTCTTTGGTGAAGCTTTAGTATTTTCAGGTAAACATAAGTACCCTGCAACAATAGTTTCCTCCAGTGATTCAAAAATAATGTATATATCTAAAGATGATATAATTAAGTTAATGACTAAGGATGACAAGGTTTTAAATAATTTTGTATCAGTTTTATCCAACCGTATACTAATGTTAAACGATAGAATTACAAATCTTTCTTATGATAGTGTTAGAAAAAAAATAGCAAATACTATTTTAATTGAATATGAGAAACAAAATAGTAAACTGTTAACTCTTCCATTTTGCAGAAAAAAAATGGCTGAGTTATTAAATGTTCCAAGACCATCTTTATCTAGAGAACTGATGAAAATGAAAGAAGATGGTATAATTGACTATTATAAAGATAATTTAAAAATCATTGACTTAGAATTGCTTGAAGAGTGTTTGCTAAAATAAGTTTTAAATATAACTTCCATTTTATGGATAGAAAATATCTATGGCTATAATTAAACCATAGATATTTTCTATTTTTATATTTTAAACTACTCTTATATAATCTAATTAAGTTTGATAATTATTTTTCAAGGGGGTTTTATAAAATGAGTGGTAAACGTAAAATGTTTATCTATGGTGGCATTGTAGGACTCATAGGTGCTGTCTTAATGAAATTAGGTAACCCTGGTAATATGGGTATTTGTATCGCCTGCTTTTGGAGGGATATTGCAGGTGCACTAGGTCTACACCGTGCTGAGGTAGTTCAGTATATCAGACCTGAGATTATCGGAATAATTTTTGGTTCATTTATTATCTCTTATATTACAGGAGATTTTAAGGTTAAAGGTGGTTCTTCACCATTAATAAGATTTGTTTTAGGGTTCTTTTTAATGATAGGAGCTCTTGTATTTTTAGGTTGTCCTCTTCGTATGATTTTACGTTTAGCAAATGGTGACTTAAATGCTTTAGTTGGATTAGTGGGATATGTTGCAGGAATATTTATTGGAGTTCAATTCCTTAAAAAAGGATATACCCTCGGTAAAAGTATAGACCAGCCAAAGATTGCTGGATTTATTTATCCCATCATAGCTGTTATTTTACTTATTTTCTTAGTCGTAAGGCCTGCTTTTATTTTATTTAGTAGTGAAGGTCCTGGCTCTATGGCGGCACCTATTGCTATAGCTTTAGTATTAGGAGCAGTAGTTGGTATAGCCCTACAAAGAAGTAGAATTTGTACAGCAGGCGGATTTAGAGATTTAATATTAATTAAAGACTCTTATTTTTTATGGGGATTAATTGGAATCTTTGTATTTGCTTTAGCAGGAAATCTTATATTAAACTTTGATAAATTCCACTTAGGATTTATAGAGCAACCAGTAGCTCACACCAATCATCTTTGGAACTTTCTGGGTATGGTTCTTGTAGGTCTTTGCTCTGTTTTACTTGGTGGATGTCCTATTAGACAAACTATTTTAGCCAGTGAAGGAGATACTGATGCTGGAGTTACAGTTCTAGGTCTCATAGCTGGTGCCGCCTTTGCTCATAACTTTGGATTAGCTTCTAGTGCTAAGGGTGTTACAGCTAATGGTAAATTTGCTGTTATAATAGGTATACTGTTTGTTTTAATTATAGCCTATGGAGTTATAGTAGATACTAGAAAATCCAATTCTCATTCTAAAAAGGAGGTTAAGATAAATGGTTAATATTATTGATGCTAGAGGTAGGTCTTGTCCTGAACCTGTAATTATGACTAAAAATCAAATTGATTCTAACCCTAATATATCTTTGGAGGTCTTAGTGGACACTCATGTTGCCGTTGAAAATATTACTAGATTTGCTACTGGTAAAGGATATAATGTAAATGTAGAAGAAAATAATGGAGAATTTAAATTAATTATTAAGAAATAGGTGATTTGGTGGAGGAATTTTACTGTGTAGTTACATTTCATGTTACTCAACACGCATTAATCTTTGAAAACTTTATGAAAGAAAACAATATAGATGTAAAATTAATGCCTGTGCCAAGGCAAGTTAGTTCCAGTTGTGGAACTGCTGCAAAAATACCTTGTGACATAGAAGAAGATGTAAAAACATTATGTATTAAAGAAGACATACCTATAGATGATTTTCATCATGTAATAAATAAGAAAGGAACGTCTTGGTTTTCTAAATATATAACTAAATAATTAAAAGGAATATAGTGTTAAAACCGCTATATTCCTTTTAATTATTTAGTTTAACATTTTTTTAAAAAAATACTTGATTTTTCTAAATTTTCGTATATAATAGTATTATTGGCAAATATATGAAAGGAGGTCGTGAAGATGATAAGAATTAATTATGCAGTTAAAATAAATGAAAACTTTATAAAAATTTTGGCACGACCTATTAATAAGTTTTAATTTATCATTGTAAAAACTATTACCATAGGTGTGTTAGCCTATGGTTTTTTTATGTCCTTTTATACTAAGATTATGCCGTCTTATATATTTTCAATTAACCATAGGATTATACCCTATGGTTTTTTTATTAAGGAGGGAGAAAATGAAGAATTTTAAAAAACTACTTGAATTTATGGAGGGATATAAGTTAATTTATTTACTGGGAATGATATCAATCCTTATATCTCAAATGCTTACTACTGTTACCCCTTTAATTCTAAGTACTACAGTTGACAGTATAATAGGAGAAAAATCCATTAGTTCCCCTATTATCCAAAGTATTGTAAATTTACTGGGAGGAAAAGAATTAATTAAAGAAAGATTGTGGATTATTGGACTTATTCTTGTTTTTGTTGCTGTACTAAGAGGCATATTTCTATACTTGAAAAATACCTTAGCCAGTAAAGCAGCAGAAAATACTACTAAAAAAATAAGAGATAGACTTTATGACCATATTCAAAGATTGCCTTATGAATTTCATGTAAAAAGTGAAACCGGAGAACTTATACAAAAATGTACATCTGATGTAGATACCATAAGAAGATTCTTAGCTATTCAACTTGTGGAAGTAGCTGGTTCTATATTTATGTTGGTATTTATACTTTATGTAATGTTAACTCTTAACATTAAGTTGACCTTAGTATCTATTTTAGTATTACCTATTACATTTTTCTTTTCCTTTATTTTCTTTACGAAGGTCAAAAAGAATTTTGAGGCTTCAGATGAAGCTGAAGCTAGGATGACTACTACATTACAGGAAAACCTAACAGGAGTTAGAGTAGTTAAAGCATTTTCTAGACAAGAATTTGAGGTAAATAAATTTGATGAAAAAAACTTAGATTATAAGAACTTAACTTATAAACTTATTAAAAATTTGTCTTTATACTGGGCTCTATCAGACTTTCTTAGTATGGTTCAAGTGGGCTGTGTAATAATATTTGGTTCTTATTTAACTTATAAAGGTGAAATATCTTTAGGTATATTAATAGCCTTTACTAGTTACATTAATATGATCATATGGCCAGTTAGACAAATGGGTAGAACTTTAACTGATATGGGTAAAGCCTTTGTATCTCTAGGTAGAATTGATGAAATACTAAAGGAGCCTATAGAAGTATTAGAGGAAAACCATCATGAGCCTAAAATTGATGGTAATATTGAGTTTAAAAATGTTTATTTTGAATATGAAAAAGGTAAGCCTGTATTAAAAGATATTACTTTTAATATCAAGGCTGGTCAAACCATTGCTTTTATTGGACCTACTGGTTCTGGTAAATCTTCATTAGTTCATTTACTGCCAAGGTTATATGAATATAATCAAGGTTCAATTAAAATAGATGGTATAGAGCTTAATACTATAGATAAGGCTTGGATTAGGAAAAATGTAGGATTAGTTCTTCAAGAACCTTTTCTATATGCTAAAACTATTAAGGAAAATATAAGACTTGCTAATCCTTCTATGAAGGATTCAAGAGTATTTGATGCTGCTAAAATTGCTTCTATTCACGAAGATATAAATTCTTTTGAATTAGGCTATGAAACTTTAGTTGGAGAACGTGGTGTTTCTTTATCTGGGGGGCAAAAACAGAGAATGGCCATAGCCAGAACTATAATAAATAATTCCCCTATTGTTATATTTGATGATTCTCTTTCTGCTGTAGATACAGAAACTGATATATCTATTAGAAAAGCTTTAAAAGAAAGACAAAATAAAGCCACAACTTTTATTATATCCCATAGGATCTCAACTGTATCCGAGGCTGATTTAATCCTTGTAATAGATAAGGGAAAAATTATTCAAAGGGGTACTCATAATAGCTTAATCAATGAAGAAGGACTATATAAACGAGTATATAATATCCAAAATTCTTTAGATGATGAAGTGATAAATCTTTAGGAGGTGTTAATTTGGAAAAAGAAAATTTAAACTACGATAAAATTCAAATTGGTGTATGGAAAAATTTCTTTAAATATTTAAAACCATATAAAAAGCAATTTGCCATACTTACTTTAATGATGATAGCTTTAGGAATACTGGACTCTATCTTCCCACTTTTAACTAAATATGCCATAGATAATTTTGTTGAAAAAAATACTATTGCTGGTATAAAGACCTTTAGTATAGTATATCTTGCAGCAGTAATCGCTTTGGCTCTTACTGTCTATCTATTTATTTCCAAAGCAGGAGAGTTAGAAATGCAGATGGCCTATGACATAAGAAAGATGGGTTTTGAAAAGCTTCAGCTTCTTCCCCTATCCTACTACGATGACAAAGCTGTTGGTTGGTTAATGTCTAGAATGACATCTGATATATCTAGATTATCTGAAACCATATCATGGTCCTTAGTAGATTTAGCATGGGGATTCTCTATGATGATTGCTGTAACCATTGCTATGGTTAGATTGAATGCAAAATTAGCTTTAATTACATTATCAGTTGTACCTCTTATAGCCATAGTTAGTTTTTACTTTCAAAAGAAAATCCTACAGGCTCAAAGAGGTGTACGAAAAATAAATTCTAAAATTACTGCTGCATATAATGAAGATATACAAGGTGCTAAAACTACAAAGACTTTAGTCAGGGAAGAAATAAACTTAGAAGAATTTCAAGATATAACTACTTCCATGAGAGATAAATCCATAAATGCTACAATAATTTCTTCTATTTACCTACCTATAGTTCTTACTTTGGGTAGTGTAGGTACAGCTTTAGCATTATCTAATGGTGGTAAGTCTGTTATGCTAAATGCTATATCCTACGGAACTTTATTTGCATTTATTTCTTACACTACTCAATTTTTTGAACCTATTCGTCAAATAGCTGTAATATTTGCTGAATTACAAGCTGCTCAGGCTTCTGCTGAAAGAGTATTTTCTCTTCTTAATGAAGTTCCTGAAATAATTGACAGAGATGAAGTAGTTGAAAAATATGGTGATCTTTTAAATCCGAAAAAGGAAAATTGGCCTGATATTAAAGGATCAATAGAATTTAGAAATGTATCGTTTTCCTATAAAACTGGTGAAACTATATTAGAAAATTTCAATCTAAAGATTCAACCTGGTGAAACCATAGCCTTAGTTGGAGAAACTGGTTCTGGAAAATCAACCATAGTAAATCTATTTTGTAGATTTTATGAACCTACTTCTGGTGAAATTTTAATAGATGGTATAAATTACAAAGATATGCCTCAAAACTGGATACATGAAAATCTTGGTTATGTACTACAGTCTCCACATTTATTTAGTGGTACAATAAAAGATAATATTAGGTATGGAAATTTAAATGCTACTGATGAGGACGTTATTCAAGCCAGTAAATTAGTAGATGCCCATGATTTTATAATGGAAACTGAAAAAGGATATGAAATGGAAGTTGGTGAAGGAGGAGGACTTCTTTCCACTGGTCAAAAACAGCTTATATCCTTTGCAAGAGCTATTGTTAGAAATCCAAGATTATTTGTATTAGATGAAGCAACTTCTTCTATAGATACTGAAACAGAGAAAATCATTCAAGATGCAATTAACAAAGTACTAGATGGAAGAACCTCATTTGTTATAGCACACAGACTGTCTACCATAAGAAATGCAGATAGAATCTTAGTTATAAGAGATGGAAAAATAGAAGAAATGGGAAATCATAAGGAATTAATCAAAAAGAAAGGGTACTACTATAATTTATATACTAATCAATTTATTGAGGAAAAAAGTTTAGATGTATTAAGCCAATAGAAAACGAAGTATCTAGTTTCCCTAGATACTTCATTTTTTTATAATTAACTCTTCTTCTATAAGTATTCTTAATTCAGTTTTATCTTTTATCCCCTCTGATTCAATTACTCTTTTCACCATAGTAGGTTTATCTGTAAGTATTACTATCTTATGGCCTAAAGCTATTGCTTCATCTATATCATGAGTTACTATTATACAAGTCTTATTTTCAATTATTCTCAAATCCTTAAAAAAGTTTATTAAAACTTCCTTACTGTTAATATCTAAGGATTTAAAAGGCTCATCCATTATAAGTATATTTGATGGATAAAGAAATGCTCTTAATATATTTATTTTTTGTCTCATCCCCCCACTAATATTTTTAGGGTAATAATATTTGTATTCTTGTAAATTTACTAATTCAAAATACTCATCTATAATACTTTCTATTTGTTCTTTTTCCATTTTTCTTTTCAATACAAATTTAATATTATCTTTTATGTTTTTCCACGGAATAAGCCTATCCTCCTGAAACACAACAGATATATCTTCTTCAAATCCAATTATATCTCCCGAGTCCTTATTGGTTATTCCCAATAATATATTTAATAAAGTAGTTTTTCCACATCCAGATGAACCTAATATACATATGGTTTTATTTTTAGGAAAGTCAATACTAATATCTTCAAGAACTTTTAAATCCTTATAACTTTTATTTATATTTTTGATTTTATACATAAATGATTTACTCCTTCTAATACATACTTAAATATCTTAGACATAAGGAGGATTATAATTATCCAAGCAAAAACTCCAGATGTATTTAAATACATCTTCTGTAATTGAAGATTAGTTCCTATGGCGTATTTAGGTTGAGATAAAGCCTCTCCTGCTATTACCATTTTAAAATTAATTCCCAATGCAGAAGGGAAAATATAACTTAAATTTAAAAAGATATTTGGTATATAGACATCTTTTATAAGAGTCATCTTTTGTACTTTATATACTTTTGCCATATCTATAATGTTGCTATCTAAATCCAATATACTTTTTAGAACTGTTTCATATAATATTGGAAATACCATAATAAACCCTACAAACATTGGTGCAAATTCATTATTTAGCCATATAAGAGCTAATATGATGATTGCCATGGTTGGTACTGATGTTAAAAAATTGATTATAGGTATCATTAAGTGATATATAATATTAGAAATACTAGATAATATTCCAATAATAACTGCCAATACTAACGAAATAACAAATCCAATCAAAGTTCTTATTAGAGAATGACTTATAATAATTATAAAACTTGGTCTTCTAACTATATCCGTAAAACTATGAAATGTACTACTTATTGTAGGAAATATCACTTCGTTATCTATAGTTCTTGATAGTAATATCCATAGGACTATTATTAATAATTTTGAAATAACAGATAATCTTCTATTTTTCAAAGTAAAGCTTTTCATCTGGTATTTTTCCCCCTATGAAATCTGGTGCAAAATCCAATATAGCATTGTAGTAAATCTTATACTCCTCTTTACAGTCTTCAATACCAAATATCTCTATATTGTTCCATAGGATTCCTTTCTCTATGGTTTCTTTATTTACACTGATTTCAAGTTTTTCAGCATATTCAGCAAGTTTCTCTTTATTTTCCCCTGCCCATTTTCTACTTTCTTCATAAGCACTAATAAAGCTTTCTACGAACTCTGGATTACTTTCTATTAAGTCTCTTTTTATCACTAAACTAGCTTGAGGAAAACCATTTTGTGCCCCTGTTGCCCTTTCCCACTCCTTGTTTAAATCAAAAACTATTTTAGCATCTTCTTTTTTCATCATTACTGTAGTAAGCAATGGTTCAGCTAGAATAGCTAAATTACTTTTTCCGCTTAGAAATATGGGACCAACCTCTGAAGCAGCATTTAAATAGCTTATATTTACATCCTTTACTGAATCAATACCATTTTTATTTAGAATATATGTAAAAACTAAATCTGGAGTCAACCCTTTACCAAAGCTATGTATTTCTTTACCTTTTAGCTCTTCAATATTATTTATATCCTCTGTACTTGTTAAATAAAGTGATCCCCATACAGAAGTCCCTACTACTTCATAGGATAAACCTTTATTAAAAGCTTGAGCCGCTAAATTAGATGGTACTATGGCTATATCTGCCTCTTCTTTTAGTATCTTACTAACTAACAAGTCTGGCGACTTTACCATCTCATAATCAATACCTATATATTCATCTAAAGTTTCATTCTCCAAAGCAAGTTTAGCTGCTGTCAATGCTGGTGTACCATCTTGATAGGCAAAACTTATGGTTTTTAATTCCTTATTTATATTTGTGTCTTTAGTACACCCAATAGTTAATGATGTTATAATGACTAATATTACTAATAATCTAAAATATCTTTTCATATTTAATCCCCTTTCCATAATTTGTTATTATTATATCATATACTTTATATCATATATACATTTCATTTAAAAAAAGGTTTTCTAACTCATAAATCCTTTAGAAAACCTTTTTTATATTTATTTCATATATCTACATTATAAACATTGCTACTATTGTCGTTACAATTAATCCAGTGACTACAGGTTTAAAGTTTCTCCTTGTTAATTCAAATGGGTCTACACCACATATGGCTGCTACTGGAATAACTGCCCAAGGAATTATAGTTCCTCCACCTACCCATATACCAGCCACTTGACCTAATGCTGTAAGTGTAGCTACTCCTTTTCCTATGGCTGCCCCAAAAAGTCTGGCTACTGAACCTGCTAAAGATATTCCAGAAAATCCCGAACCATCCAAACCTGTTATGGCACCTACAGTTGTAAGAGTTGCTGCTCCTACTCCTGGGTTTAATGGAACAATATTAGCCAATGCTATACCTAAATCATTGACTAAACCTTCCGAACCTTGAGGTAAAAATTCTCCAATAACTTTTAGAAAGCCATCATCACCTAAATAGAAAAATGCAGCAATTGGAATAACAGGACCAAATATTTCAAATCCAAATTTAAATCCTTTTACTAGATGTTTTGTTATTTCTTCTAATGCTTTTCCTTTGAAGGTTAAAAGTGATACTAGAATGAGTATAAATATTGCAGTACCACCTATTAAAGCTGTAGCATCCCCACCTTGTAATTTTGCTATAAACATAATTACAACATCTAGAGCAAATAATAATGGAATTATTATTGATAAAGTTTTCTTGGTTTTTATACTTAGAACTTCTTTTATATTTTCTTCATTTTCTTCTGATTTTCTTATATTTGTTTTTTCTTCTAATTTCAGTTTACCATTTTTTAAGTCTTTCTTCAGCATTATAAAAGCTATAGAAGTTGTAACTACTCCCATGGTAATTACTAATGGAATGCTAGCTGATATTACCTCTCCCACTGCTAATCCTGCTGCATCTGCTGTAAGTTTTGGTGCACCTTGAATAATAAAATCTCCTGATAAAGCTATTCCATGACCAAATAAGTTCATGGCTACAGCTACTCCCAAAGCAGGTAATCCTGCTCCTATTGCTACTGGTAACATAACAGC
This sequence comes from Tissierella pigra, assembly GCF_018917845.1. NCBI lineage: Bacteria > Bacillati > Bacillota > Tissierellia > Tissierellales > Tissierellaceae > Tissierella > Tissierella pigra. The sequence goes on along the minus strand of NZ_JAHLPJ010000001.1, from coordinate 984,511 downwards.
TCCTATTAATGCCACTGCTGGTGAAGGCCAGAAAAACCAGGATATAATCATCATAAGTATTCCTATTGTCCAATAGGCCAATGTAGGATTTTTAATTAATTTAGTAAAAGGTGAGATCATTATTTCATTTATTCCTGTATTAGTTAGTATTGTACTCATTCCTACTATTACTGAAATTATTAGAATCGTTCCCATTAATTCTACTATGGCATAAATAAAAGAATTAAAAACACCCATTACAGATTGTGACAGCGAAGATGTTGCAATAAGCCCTAATATAAATATCCCCAGAATACAAACTAATGTAGTATCTCTCTTTTTAATCATTACACCTAATATTATTAATGTAAATAAGAGATACACATAGTGTAGAGCATTTAATTCAATGGACATAATATCCCTCCTTGCATTTCTTTAGTACTTTAGAATATGCAAAGAAGGTTATGTAGGTGAAAATAAATCTAAAACCTACTTTATATTAATATCTAATACAAATATTTAATTAATAATTTAGTTGTATTTATTATAGATCCTACATGAGTTCTCTCATAATGATGAGAAGAATCTACTGCAGGTCCTAAGGAAGCAAAATTTACATCTTTTCCTTGATGCATACATTGGGTAGCATCAGAACTATAAAAATTATATACATCAACTACATAATCTATATTATTTTCTTCAGCTATATCTACAAGCTTATTTCTAAATTCAAAATTATATGGGCTTTTTTTATCCTTAGCTGCAATGCTTACACTAAACTCATTAGATTCTTGCCCTTCTCCCACAATTCCTACATCTATTGCTATCATTTCTTTTGTCTTTTCTGGAATCACAGACACCCCATGACCTGCTTCTTCATAATTACTTATATAAAAATGTGTAGTATATTTAGGCGTTATAGAATTCTCTTTAAAATATCGGCATATTTCTAGTAAAATGGCAACTGCTAACTTATTATCTAAGTATCTGCTTTTAACAAATCCACTTTCTGTTATTTCTGTTCTTGTGTCAAGAGCTATGAAGTCTCCCACATTAATGCCTAACTTAAGCACATCTGCTTTTGATTTTACTATTTCATCAATTCTAACAAGCATATTGGTTTGATCTCTTGCTACATTTGCTTTTTCTTGACCATAAATGTGAGTTGAAGCAATTTTAGGAACTATGGATCCTCGGACTCTTTTACCTTTTCTAGTTATTATGTAGCAATTTTCTCCCTCTATAGCAGACCAACTACCTCCACCAACTTTATTATATCTTAGCTTACCATCGTTAGTTATTTCTTTAACCATGGCACCTAAAGTATCAATGTGAGCCGATAGCATTACATGTTCATCATTATTTTGTCCATTTAAAGTAGCGATTAAAGCTCCTTTTTTAGTCAATTGAGTAGACAGTCCTAGATATTCAAATTCTTTTTGGACTTCTGTTATGGCTTCCTTTGTATAGCCAGTGGGACTAGGTATATCCAAGTATTTTGTCATCTTGTCTAAAATCTTTTCTATATCTATATTCAATTTTATACCTCCCTTTATTTTATTTGTATCTATTTAAATTATAGCAGATATGCCATTGATTGCAAATTCAGAATGTTTGAGGATTTAAGTAAAAATTATATCCCTCTATTCCTTAACTAAAGTAATAGTCAAATAATGGAATACATATCCTATAAGAAAACCTCCTATTATATCTGTTGGCCAATGTACCCCTAGATAAATCCTGCTTAGACCCATTATACAAATCATGACAAAAGATACAATGTATATTAACCTTTGTTTCCTTTTGTCTTTTACTTTTTTCGCCAATAAAAATGCTATTGTAGAATAAAGGCTCATAGTAACCATAGAATGTCCACTAGGAAAACTTAATCCGCCTTGTTTCACCAAAAAATATTTTATTGGTCTTGTTCTATTGAATATTTGCTTTAATATAAAATTTAATATATAGCATCCTAATGAAGATGTTAATAATAATTTAGATATATAATATTCCTTCTTAACTAAGGTATATACTATAACCATAGCTATAGCAGGAATTAAAAACTTTTCTGATCCAATAAAAGATATAGTTCTCATAATAGACAATAAATTGGGATTAATATCTTTATGCACATATTCCATTATATTTGCATCAAAAAGAATTCCTTCACTATTTCCCCTAACCATTAACCCTAATGCAAAGAATATAATCATCATAAGGCTTAATATAATAATCTTAGTATCTTTACTCATAATTCCTCCTACTAGTTACAAAAAAGACGGGAAAAATTCCCCGTCTTTTTATCTTCTTTTTCTTGGTGGTGCTATATGAATTGCTTGATTTTCCAATCCTAATGTAGCTTCAAAGAATGCTTCTGAAAGAGTTGGATGGGCATGAATCGTTCTCATTATACTATTAATATCTAAATCATTAGATATAGCCAATGCGCCTTCATGTATTAAATCATTTGCATGAGATCCTAGAATATGAACTCCTAAAACCTTCTTATCTTCTTCCCCAGCAAGGATTTTAATTATACCTTCTCCTTCTCCTAAAGATAAGGCTTTACCATTGGCTGCAAACATAAACTTACTAGCTTTATAAGGTATTCCTTTTTCTTTTAGTTCTTCTTCAGTATACCCTACATGGGCTACTTCAGTCATTGTAAACACACAATTAGGATATATGTCCATATTAATATCAGGGGTATGACCCATTATTTTTTCCATTACATATACACCTTGAGCTGATGCCACATGGGCTAACTGTACTCCCCTGTTTACATCTCCTATAGCATATATACCTTCTATGTGGGTTTCAAATTCCTGATTTACAAATATACCTTTGTCATCATATTTGATTCCTAATTCATCTAGGTTTAGTCCCTCTAATACAGGTCCCCTACCTGATGCAATAAGTACTTTATCTCCTATTACTTCTATTTCTTCATCTTTTTCCTTATACTTGGCTAAAACTTTTAATTTATTTCCTTCTTTAGTGATTTCTTTAGCCCTTATATCTATATATGTCTCAATACCCTGTTTTTTCAGTATAGGAGTTAATCTTCTTGAAATTTCTTTATCTGCATCTTTTAATATTCTTGATGCTAAAAGAATTACTTGAGAGCCTAATTCTTGATAAATACTTGCAAACTCTAATCCTATAACTCCACCACCTACTACAATTAAGGTTTCTGGAATCTCTTCCATCTCCAGAAGTTCATCAGATGTAATTACTCCATCTAAATCTACCCCTTTGGTTTCAGTCATTTGAGGTTTAGAGCCTGTGGCAATTACTATATTATCTACAGTAACTGTCTTTTCAGTACCATCTTTTAAATCTATGGAAATAGTATTCTTGTCTTTTATATTAGCTGTTCCATTATAGAATTCTATATTCTTATAAGAAGATATAAGTTGTTCGATACCTTTTACTAAAGTACCTACTACATTATTTTTTCTCTCTTGAAGTGCTTTTCCATCCATCTTAAATTCTCCTGCTGTAATGCCAAATTCTTCTGCTCTCTTGAAATTAGACATTATTTCTGCATTTCTAAAATATGTTTTAGTAGGGATACAGCCTCGGTTGAGACATGTACCCCCTACTTCTCTATTTTCTATTAAGATGATATTTGCACCAAGTTGAGCTCCTCTTATTGCCGCTACATAGCCTCCTGGACCAGCTCCTATAACTGCAATAGTTTTAGTCAAATAGTACACCTACCCTTCATATTTAAGAATTGGACTTCTCGCTGCCTTAGTTTCATCTGGTCTACTTACTCTAGTATTATTAGGTGCATCTTTTAATATTTGTGGATTATCCTTTGATTCTTGAGAAATTTGAATCATAGCATCAATAAACTCATCAAGAGTTTCCTTAGATTCAGTTTCTGTAGGCTCAATCATTATTGCTTGATTAATAATCAACGGGAAGTAAACTGTTGGTGGATGATAACCAAGATCAAGTAATCTCTTGGCTATATCCAATGTAGTTACTTCTGATAATGTATCTTTTAATCCACCTAATACAAACTCATGCTTGAATAATGTATCTATTGGTAAATAGAAATGTTCTTTTAGCTTATTAGCCATATAGTTAGCATTTAATACTGCTATTTCACTAGCTTTCTTTAATCCATCACTACCCATTGTTAGGATGTAAGTATATGCTCTAACTAATATTCCAAAGTGTCCATAGAAATCTTTAACTTTACCTATAGTATGTGGAACATTGTAATCTAAGAAGTATCTTTCTCCTTCTTTTTGTACAATTGGAACTGGTAAGAATTCCTCTAGGTGTTTCTTAACTCCTATAGGTCCTGCTCCTGGTCCTCCACCACCATGAGGTGTTGAGAAAGTCTTATGAAGGTTAAAGTGAACTACGTCAAATCCCATATCTCCTGGTCTCGCATGGCCAAGAATTGCATTGGCATTTGCTCCATCATAATACAGTTGTCCACCAGCATCATGAACAATTTTCGCAATCTCTTTAATATCCTTCTCAAATATACCTAAAGTATTTGGATTTGTAAGCATTAAACCTGCTGTATCATCTCCAACTACGGCTTTAAGAGCCTCTATATCAACTAAACCTTCTTTAGTTGATTTAACTTCTACTATTTTATATCCTGCCATTGCTGCAGTAGCCGGGTTAGTACCATGAGCTGAGTCTGGAACTATGATTTTATTTCTATTGAAATCTCCATTGTTCTCATGGTATGCTTTTATAACCATTATACCAGTTAACTCACCATGAGCACCAGCTGCTGGTTGTAAACTCATTTTATCCATACCAGCTATTTCAGCAAGTGATTTATCTAATTCATATAATAACTGTAATGCTCCTTGAGCACAGTCTTCTGATTGATAAGGATGGATATTGGCAAATCCATCATATCTTGCTGTATCTTCATTAATCTTTGGATTATATTTCATTGTACAAGATCCAAGTGGATAAAATCCAGTATCTAATCCATAGTTTTTATTGGATAAATTAGTATAGTGTCTAACTACATCAACTTCAGATAGTTCTGGGAAGTTAACTTCACTATCACTTAAAAATTCTTCTGGAATAAAATTCTTTATACATTTATCTTCTACATCTAGTTCTGGAAGATTATATGCTTTTCTTCCTGGTTTAGATAATTCGAATATTAATTTATCATACTTTCTCATTTTATCCCCTCCAATACACTACTTAATCTATCTATTTCATCTTTTGTCCTCTTTTCAGTTACTGCATAAAGGACAGCATTTTCTAATTGGGGATAATCTTTACCTAAGTTATAGCCACCTATAATATTAGCTTTTCTTAATTCTTTAGTAATATTTTCAGGGCATAAATCTGATGTAACAGCAAATTCCTTAAAGAATGGTTTATCAAAAACTGGCTTATATTTACCAGATTTAGTAAGTTGTTCAAAAGCATAATGTGCTTTCTTAGTACTTTGAAGTGCAACTTCTTTAAGTCCTTCTTTACCCATGGTAACCATGTATATAGTTGCAGCTAAAACATTTAAACCTTGGTTTGAACAAATATTGGAAGTAGCTTTTTCTCTTCTTATATGTTGTTCTCTAGCTGTAAGAGTTAGAACAAAAGATCTTTTACCATTTTTATCTTCAGTCTGTCCAACTATTCTACCAGGTAACTTTCTCATATATTCAGATCTTGCAGCTATAAATCCTAGATATGGTCCACCAAATGATACAGGTATTCCCATTCCTTGTGCCTCTCCCACTACAATATCTACCCCTAATTCACTAGGTTTTTTCAGGACAGCAAGAGATATTGGGTCAACTGATGCTATAAAACTAGCCTTTTTAGCTTTATGAACAATTTCACTTGTAGCTTTTAAATCTTCTATTATACCAAAGAAGTTTGGACTTTGAACCACTACTGCTGCAGTATTATCATTTACTAAACCATCTAATGCTTCTAAATCAGTAACTCCATCTTTCATATCAACTTCTATAACTTTTAGTCCTTGAACATGAGCATAAGTTTTTAAAATTTGAATTGATTCTGGTCTCACTGTTTTAGAAATTATTATTTCATCTTTTCTAGAATGTGCTGCAGCCATTAAAGCCGCTTCAGTAATTGCTGTACCTCCATCATATAATGAAGCATTTGCAACATCCATTCCAGTTAAATTACATATAAGTGTTTGGAACTCAAATATATATTGTAGTGTTCCTTGACTTATTTCTGGCTGGTATGGAGTATATGATGTATAAAATTCAGACCTTGAAATAATATGATTTATTATTGAAGGAATATAATGATCATATGCTCCAGCTCCAAGGAAGCAAGTTAATTCACTTATAGAACAGTTTTTATTAGCTAAAGCTGTTAAATATGAACTAACTTCCAATTCAGATTTGGACTTAGGTAGATTTAATTCTCTATTTAATTGTAAGTCCTTTGGAATGTCACTAAAAAGATCTTCTGGAGAGTTAAGCCCTATGGACTTTAGCATCTCCTGCTCGTCTTCACGAGTAGTTGGAATGTATGGATACATATTTTATTCCTCCTCAGCTAAAAACTTTTCGTATTCCTCACTTGTCATTAATTCGTCTAATTCAGCTTTATTAGTCATTTCTACTTTAATCATCCAATTCTCATATGGATCAGCATTTAAAAGAGCAGGGTCATCTATTAGTTCTTCATTTATTGCCACTACTTTACCACTTACTGGCATATAAATATCTGCTGCTGCCTTAACGGATTCTACAGCTGAAAAAGCTTCTTCTTTTTCAATTTCATCATCAATTTCTGGTAGTTCTACATAAACTATATCTCCTAATTGATGTTGTGCATAATCTGCAACACCTATAACTGCTACATCGCCTTCTAATTTAACCCATTCATGATCATTTGTATAATGTAAACCTTTTTGTACTTTCATTATTAACCCTCCTAATTTATATTATTTGCTTAAGAATTTTTTGCTAATTATTTTAGCCTTAACAGGCTTATTTCTAATCATTATATCCACTTCTGTACCTAATTCTGTATATTCAGTTGCTATAAGTGCATTACCTATATTTTTCTTAAGTGTAGGTGACATATATCCTGTAGTTACATGTCCTATTACTTTACCATCTTTTTGTATTTCATAGCCTTCTCTTGGAATACCTCTTCCAATCATCTCAAATCCAGCTAATTTTCTTTTTAGTCCTTCTGTCCATTGTTTGTTAAGTGCTTCTTTTCCTATGAAGTCTGATGCTTTGTCAAGTTTAACAAAGTATTTAAATCCACCTTCTAATGGTGATATTACATCAGACATTTCATGTCCATATAATGGTAATGAAGCCTCAAATCTAAGTGTATCTCTACATCCTAAACCACATGGCTTTATGCCTTCTTCTTTTCCTGCTTCAAGTATATCGTTCCAAACCTTTACTACACCTTCATTTGTAGTATATACTTCGAATCCATCTTCTCCAGTATATCCAGTTCTTGAAACCATACACTCTACTCCATTAATATCTACTTTTCTATTTAAAGTAAAGAAGGTAATTGTATTTAAGTCAGTATTAGTTAATTTTTGTAGTACTTTTTGGGCTAAGGGTCCTTGTATTGCTACTTCTCCAACAGTATCAGAAATATTAACGATTTCTACATCGAAATTACCTTTTTGCTCTGTAATCCATTTATAATCCTTGTCTGTATTTGAAGCATTTACTACTAAGTAAAAGTCATCATGAGCCAATCTGTAAACCAATAAGTCGTCTACTACTCCACCATCTGGTGCACACATAAAAGTATAAACTATTTGATTATCTACAACTTTAGATATATCATTTGTCATAAGATAATCTACAAACGCTAAAGCATCTTTACCTTTTATTGTGATTTCTCCCATATGGGATACATCAAATAATCCTACTTTATTTCTAACTGCCTCATGTTCTGGAACTAAACCCTCGTATTGTATTGGAAGATACCATCCTGCATAGTCAACTACTTTTCCTCCAAGTTTTACGTGTTCATCGTATAATGGGGTTTTCTTTGCTTCCATTTTACCACTCCTTCCCTTATTTTTTCATACTACATATATGCTACCCTAATATTTATAATTCAAACCAGTTTTTATATATATAGTATTAAGTATTATAATATTGTAGTACGCTTTAATTATACAAGAGTAGGAAAAATTATGCAATACTGTTATTTTTCAAATTATTTAACAATCATTCCTTGTATATCTGATATTCTCTGGTTTTACAAGTATTTATCAATGATTGATAAAAATTTGTCTATAAATAAATTACATTATAATTCTCTAACCTTTTTACTTTATCATTGATTTAAAATTTACTTCTTATACTTTTATCCTTTTATTGACTATTTTGTCACAACACATTAAGGTTATAATTTGACAGTTTTCTACATATATATGGTAAATAAATTCCATTGTCGAAAAATACATTTCTTTGGAAATATAAAGTTTTTAATAAGTTTAATTTGTCGAATGTACAAATAAATGAAGTATTTGAATATTACTCCATTTACTTATCCACTTTATTAACATTATCCACAATCAGCAGTGGATAAGTTATGTAAACTTATAATTTAATTAAATCTTTTATATTTAAAGTTTAGTAAATAATGTATTTTATTTACTAACATATCCTTATGTTATCCACAATAATTATCCACATTCAATAATCAAATCCTAAGTCTAACTCATTGAAATAATTCATTATGCCTACATAAATTGCCCAAGCTATTTTTTCCTGATATGATTCATTAATTAAGAGTTTTTCTTCATTAGAATTTGATAGAAAACCACATTCTACTAATACAGAGGGTATATTAACTTCATTTAATATAAAAATATCATCCCTAACTTGAGGTTGTCTATTATTATCTTTATCTAATATATTTTTTAATTCCTTTTGTATTATCAAGGCCAGTTGTTGACTTCCTTCTGAATCCTTATTATAAAAGGTCTGTGCCCCATAATATGTAGGTCTAATAAAGCTATTTAAGTGTATTGATATAAATATTTCACTGTTACTTCCATTTACTATTTCCTTTCTATTGAATAAATCTTCTCTTTTCATTTGTCGTAATGTTTTAGATTCTGATGTATATAAACCTTCATCTTCAAATCTAGTCATTACTACTATACCTCCACTTTGCTCTATTAATCGCTTCAATTTCAGTGCTATCTGTAAATTTATTTCATCTTCTTTGATTCCATTTTTGCTTACTGCACCTGGGTCTACCCCGCCATGTCCTGGATCTATGGCAATAACCTTATTCGCTATAGGTAAATAGGTAACAGGCATTGTTTTTGACTTTTTTAATATAAAGAATCCTAAAATCAGAATTCCTATTAATAATATGCAGAGTATTTGCAGATACTTCTTCTTTATGATTATTAGCTTCATTCTATCCCCTCCTATAGAAATATATTGTATTTATTCAAAGGATATTCCTAGGAAAGAGTAATTATTAAGCTTTTATTATTCTACAAAAAGGGTATCAAATTCCAATTCTAGGACCCTATAAAACTTGAATAAATTGACTCTTAAAGCAATCAAGTATACTAATGACATTTTAGAAATTATAAACAGCAAAATTAAATTTATTATTTTTTTCACAATGATTTATACACAAAAAAATAATATAAGAGATCCAGAAGTCGTATGATTTCTAGGCTTTTTATATTATTTTTTATCCGATTTATTAGGTTGTTTTTATGGTTTATTTTTCTTTATTAGCACTATTGGAATTCCCAAAACAAATTTTCTTGGAAATCATCTACGAAAAGCCTTTAGAATAAAAGGTGTAAATCTTCCTTTTTTTATTATAAAAGCAACAAATCCCTCAAATATAAATACTTGAGGGATTTTGATATTATTATTGTCCAGTTACACACGAGTTTGCTCATCCACTGACAATGTTTGCTCGGCTGGTAAGCGAGTGGTTGCAAGGTCTATCGCCCATAAGTTACTTTGAGTGACAAAGTTTGTTCGTGGGTTGCATTTACTTAAAAAATAGAAAAAAAGAGATAAAAAATGAGAAAATGACAAGCGAGTTTGCTCGTGAGCAGTGAAGAATGACAAAGTTTGCTCGTGGAAAAATAGGAACAATTATATGAGATGTAAGTGCGATATGCATAGGGGAGGTATTTACTTATATTTTTATATATATTGATTTCACTGGGCTACGGGGGATTATTGGTTGTTGGATTTCGGGAATGTTTGTGGCGGGGGGATCTACTTCTGCACAAATAAAAGGCGCCAGATTGGTTTCCCAGTCTGACGCTCTGTATCTTTCGTGAACAAACTTTGTAATTTTGAACCGACTCTTTTGTAAGTCGACAATGAACAAATAAGCCTATTGTAATAAATTATAATTAATATATTTAGTTATTAATAAAATTTTTCCTACATTATATATAGGGTATTTTATTGACCTAAATATACTATATAATATTTTACTTAATGTGTGCTATATTCGTCTTTCCAAATTAGAGGTTTAGATATACGTTTAAATCTATAAAATGTCCATACTTCTTCAGAAGAATCGTCTCAGAAACCTTTAATTTAATTCCCCAAATTCCAGACTTCTATTTATCTTCGTACTTTTAAAGGTTTTGGATTACATAATCTGAAAAACGTCTCAAAGCATTTATTACTGCATTGTGTGACTTTTTCCCCAAATCCTCTTTATTACCTCCAACATTATATTGCGGTAGAATTATATGTATATTAGTAGCCAGTTGTTCCCAAGAGATATTCTCCCATTCACAAATCTTATCAATTCTTTTGATATAATCATAAACCGTGCTAGGATTACCACTTGGAGTTATTTGCTTATATCCACAATCTATCAGATACCTTTCAAATTGTTCTTTCATATTATGTTTTCCTCCTTTCTAATATAGTTAATACATTTTTCCCTCTCCTTATGAGCAAACGTATTAATTTTTTATATCTACTATTTTTTATACTCTTTTGATAACTTTAGATGCAACTTTAATAATTTTGCCTTTATTTTTCCAAGCAAAGACACCTATGCCACCAAGAACAGCAATTGGTCCTACTCTACCAACTTTTATCCCATTATTAATACAGTCATCACAATATCCTGAAGGATTTTTAATATTTATCATATTTAAGCAATTGTGCTTTTTGTTTTTACACTTTTTAAATTCAATCCCGCAAAAACTACATTTATATGTGTTGTTTTTTATATGGGTAAAATAAGACTTCTTCTGACAATTTGAACAGAATCCCTCAAGCATTTTAATCCTCCTTATCTAGACCTTGTATATCCTGCAATTCCAAAATAATTGAACCTGTTCCTTGAGTATCAAGTTTGCTAATATCATCATTACCTTTAACAGTATTTTCCTTTAATTTAATCAGATTCGTTTTTATCCTTGAATGTTTTTGCCTTTTACTTATGTAATCAATAACTTGATTAATGTCTTGACTTTCAGATACTGATAATCCTTTCTCCTTAAGCAAATATGTAACTTTTTCACCTATTCGTAAAAGATATTCATTGTAAACTTGTTTGCATTCATAAAGTTCTCTCTGACCTTCTTCAATGCCCTCGATAACCTCATAGCATTTTGCTAATGCTAATTTAGAGTAAACATACCCTTGAATATAATAATTGCTATTATCCAACCATTTCTTCATAGAATCGTAAAATTTTATATCTTGCCTATTTGAAGGTTTAAAACTGTCAATAATAGACTCTAGCATACCCCTTTTTATTTCTTTGTTTAAGTCCTTATCAATTTTTATTTCAAAATAATCTACTAACTCCTGCAATCTATCAATGCATCTGTCGATTCTAGCAAATTTAAAGGAACTGTTGTCATCAATCATTAATGCTTTCTGCAAAGTCTTTAAAGTGCCAGTTAGTCTTGCGTTTGTTTTATCTCTTTCATTTTCTATTAATAAATCTATCTTCTCTGATATCTGTTCTAATCTTTGCGTAATTTCAACTAATTGCATTTGTCCTGCAACACTGCATATGGCTTTGGTTGCATTACTTATTGCACTTTTATTGGGAACCACCTGCTCTAATTCGTATTTTGATAGTTCAATATTTCCTGCTATTTCCCCATTCTTCTTGTTTCGTATCTGAGCACTAACACCATTCCATTCTAAATTTCCTGAATCTATTCCTTCCTGAAGATGTGGTTTAATAACCACTTCATACAGATCTTTTACATTTTCAGGGGCTTCCTTAATTGAAGAAAAATTATCTTTAGACTTTACTAAATTTATTAACCCATCAATTAATTGAGAATCTATTTCGGTTTCTTTCCGACTAAAAACATCGTTTACATCTAGTGTATTTAATACTTCTAACTCAATCTTAACAGGTTGTACTGAATTCCCTTCAACCATAGTTCTTCCACTCCCATATATAATCTTTATTTATACCGGTTTTATTCGTGAACATATTTTGTAATTCTGAATTGATTTACTTATAAGTCGACAACGAACAAATAAATCTACCCCTCAACACTATATGTAGGAAATACATCAATTAGTTTATGGGCCAATTTTATAAAGTGCTGATAATTGCCGAAGAACATTTTTAAATCTCCTTCAGAAACCTCTAGCCCTGTTGGATGTCCAGATTGATTCCTGACCTTTCGGATAATATCTAGAAAGTTAAAATTCAATTTAGGATTTTCAAACCCTAATTCTTGAAATAAACTTATATTTGATTCTATCCTTTTTTCAAATTCATCAAGTCTATCATAAGCAGATTTTGCATTAATAACTTTGCGTTTGAAATTTTCAATTTCGTTAGACGTTCCATTGTTCTCCAAATATTTATAGTATGCATTGCTAAGATTAATTAATAGGTATTCTGCAGCACATCCTAGCATTGTACTCGCTGCTAATCTATTATCTCTTATTCCACATTCACAAGCCTCATATAAATATCTCTTTTCAATCTGATCAATATCCATACTTGAGATTTCCAACATAAAGTTCCGATAAATGGAATCCTCCACAATTTCATTTTCAATTTCATCAATTTCTACACTTGTTATGTTATATGCTAATGTACTTATATAAACACCTACCGCAGCATATTCTTCATCATCTTCATAAATCTCGAAACAGATTTTCTCTAACTTCTCTAGATTATCTTCTAAAGTCTTTTTAAACTCAATAGGTGTTTTAATATTAATGAACATCTTTCTTTGATTCGACACTATACCTGAATAATCCCAACGCCTATCATATACTATTTTTGAATGTTTGATAAAGTTACTAAGTTGAGTTTCACCTTCTATATCTAAGTATTTAATCATTGTATAATGTAGACTTTTCTCTGGCGTCATTTACTCACTCTCCATTTCGTATACTAAAGATATTGCTTATCCTTCATTAAATTGATAGAAATTTATAATCCTTCTATGTTAAAATTATAATCTACTAAGGTCCACTTATCATTAAATCCTCTACTCGGATGCCTCATTATTTTATCATTACCATCTTTAAAACATTTCAACTTATGTTCATATTTCTTTAATATACCTTTAATTCTTCTCTTCTCATTTATCTGTCCACCTCTTGTCCAAGCAATGATTATTATTGATGAATCTTCAAATGCTTGCTCTATATATTCAATATTAACACTTTCATAATCTTGATTTCTATATTTTAAATTATCAGGATTAGTAGACATATATGAAAACAAATTAACTATGGACATACCACTAAATCCATTATCAACAAGATAATTCATAACATTCATAACCGTTTGATCCATTTTTAGAGAATTAGCCTTGCTAGGATTTAACATTATGACTGCTGCGGTATTTTTACCTTCACTCCATTGTTTTTTTAACAGGTATCGATATGTATGTTGTCCATCTTTTAAAAATTTCACTTCTGTATTTATTTGCTTCTGGTCTGTCTCAATCATATTCTTAACTTCAACTATATCTTTAATTGTTTTCACACCCTTTTCACTTGTTCTCGCCTTAAACATTATCCTATTGATAATTATCGTTTAGAATAAACTCATTTCGATATCAGAAGCACGAAATTTTGATAAAAATATTTTCCCCCGATCATCAACATCTTTAAATTTAATACCCAACTCATTAAGATATGCTGCCTGACTTCTGAGAAATATTGTATATTCAGTTTCATACTTTATTACATTCTGCTTAGTATCATTTATATAACCATCTTTTCTTAAACTAAGAGCCGTTATACCATTAGGTTGTGTATGATTGCCTACTACACGGGAGTCCATCACTCCAAAATCATTTGGAAACAGGAACCGCATAAATGTTGTTGCTGTAGGTATTCTAACTCCTCCAATTCGGAAAAGTGACATATCCTTTTTCTCATATGCATTCATTAACTGATTTACCGTGTCAGCATTCCACTTAGCCAAGACATTGTCCATCTTTAATTTAGCACGCCCACCTTGACTTGTCATTTTCCAGTATACAATTGCTGAAGATATTTGCTTCAAATTTATTATATGATTATCTGTAAGATTATTGGAGATAAATGCAGCATAGCAATCTTGAAATACTTCTTGTACAATACTTTCAAATCTTCTAATATTTATACCATTAGGATTTCCATTTGGTACTTCTCTTGCAAATATTCCAATAAACTTTCCTACATTATATATGTTACCTGTTTTCACAATTTCTAATTTACAGTCTGGCGAATTATAGTCGTACTTCTGTCTCAACATTACATATTTATCAGACGTCATCAATAAAGGTTTATTGTTTATCTGAGACATCATCTTTCACTCCTCAACCAGTATTTTACTTGTTAAGTATTAACAGAAAAAATCATTTATTCTTGGTTAATAGACTATCTTTCTGAATCTTTATCTTTTCTCTATCAAAAATTATCTCTGGAACCTCTTCTATCAAATAGTCTTTTCCAACTGGAATGGGGTTATATTTAATGTTAATTAAACATTGAGGATATAATACTATATCAGTTTGAGTAATGTTCTCTTGTTCAATCCATTGTATCCTATTTCGATTTTTCTTCATATAATTCATTAATTTACTCTTTAGTTGACTAATTTTATATTCATTCTTATCATATATAATATAAATTCTAGTTTTATTAATAATTGATTGTAATGCTGAAATAACTTCATCATTTAACATCTTCGATAATTCTCCTGATGATATTACAACTTCAGATGGTTTAATATTTTTTAATGAAGTTAGAATATCGAAATACTCATTCTCTAATAAATATCTATCCGTAAAATAGTATTCTTCTATCTCTTCCTTACTTTTATTATCTAAAGTAGTATTATTCGATAAAACCTGCACTAATTTTTCAGTGTTTTCCTTTTTTTCACCATCTATACTAACTTGTATGTCTAAATATTTGCCACAATTAAAAGGAGGAACTAAAAAACTTCTTGCACCAGTGCAGTCATAAATTTGTCTTGCAAGAGTATTTCCATATATATTCTCTGGGTCATTTTCACATTCAAATAATAAATCATTATCTCTAATATTCTTATATATAAATGCTCTTTCTTCAATATAACATAATTTTTCATATTCTTTCCCAATTATCTGGTAAATTTCATTTCTGATACTATTATGTTGTTCTTTAACTTCGTAGTCTTCCTGTCTCTTTTGGTAATATTCATCAAAATCACTAAAATGGTTTGTAATAAATTCATCAGTAATTTTAATTTTTTCGTCTAAACAAGGACACATATAATCAGGTTTTTTATATGTACGATCTAAATCCTTGATTTCACCAGTAATAGCATTTATATAAATCCTATTTAATTCCTCTTTTTCAATAACAGTCCTTTTTAATTTATTCAATGATTCCTTTCCTTTAGGTGTTAAAGTAATTATGTTACTCTTGATGTATAATAAGTCGCTCCCTGACATCTCACCTACTACATCATTTAAAATTTCTTCTTCTACACCAGTCAATTCTGAAATATTATGTATTTCATTATATTTACAGTCAACTAACTTCAGTATTATTTCATAAAAAAAGGGTAATGGTTGTTCTTTTCTAACCAATGTCTTAAGTCCTATTTCTTTATACGGTATATATAACTTTATCGATTTAATAAAGTTATAGCCACTTTTTATAGGAGGAATTAATCTATTTAAATCATAAGCAATATTCCACATATTTAAACCTCCCTATTTCCGTCTGCATTTAAAGAAAGATAATCAATGATCCTGCAATGTTCCGGATTTTCCTTTATATATTTTATTATTAATGGAAACTTGTTGTCATTAATGCTTGTATCACTTAAAAACTCAGCATCTCCAATTATTATTAAAAGTCTTTTCGCTCTTGAAAATGCAACATTTAATCTTTCTTCGGATTTTAGAAATCCAATATTTTTGTGTTTATCACTGCTTCTGACAGTAGAATAAATTATTATATCCTTTTGACCGCCCTGAAAAGCATCAACTGAATTCACTACTACATTACTATTTATGTTATCATAGGTATTTTGCTGTATTTCATTACGAATTAAATTCTTTTGCCCACTGTATGGTGTAATAACCCCTACATCATACTCAGAACTATCTATACTGTTATTTATAAGTTTTAATTGTTCTTTTACAATATTTGCCTCTAGCATATTCCTATACGTAGTTGAAATATTCTCCTCAAATCTATCTGGTGACTTTGAGGTATCTAGCCAAACAATGGCTAAGTCCATATACTTCTTGATATTATGCTTTCTATCTTTTATTGAAACTCCATTTAAAATTTGATTATCATAAAAAAGTTGACTTATCATTGTTCCAATAGTGGGGTGCATTCTATATTGTGTATTTAACACTTGCTTATTTTCACTAGGAAGATGTTCAAATAGTTTCATAAATATACTATTATATAATGTATTAAAATCTAAGTTGCTCTCAATAAATGTTTGCTTACTATTCTTTATTAGTTCTTCGTCCAATACTGGTGGAAGTTGCCTATGATCGCCAACCATTATAATTTTTTTTGCTCTAATGATGGATATTAATAATTCTGGAAATGTTGCTTTTGCTGCTTCATCGATTATTACATAGTCAAATACCATATCATTTATTACATAATTGGATATAACACCTGTACAAGTTCCTGAAACAATCTCAGCATTTTTTATAAAGTGCTGCTGAATATCCATTCTACCAACAATTCTATTTACCCAATCTTTTTGTATTTGAAGAGATTTAAAGTCCTTTGTCTCTAATAGTTCTTTATACTTTTCTTCGAAATATGTTATAAAAGACATAGCACTTTCATATAATTTTTCATCTTCTCCCTTAGAAAACTTAGTTTCCATAATCGCTTCACAATACTTATCGAACTCTTCCTTATCAATTTCTAAAGATGATAACAAATTTTTTGCAAAATTATTACTACCGTCAATAATTCTATTAACCCATCTTGATTGTGCATAATCTACGGCATATTTCTCCCTAACAGTATCTGATAAATTTTCATCTCTTCCTATTCTAATAACTTTTATATTATCACTAGAAGTTTGATCTAAATCTTCAAGCATCTTGTCCACAGCAGCGTGTGCTTGAGATACTAGCAAAATTTTCTGTTTAAATATTTGCCCTTGGTTGTTCATTTCAAGTATTTGTCTTAAAATCTCAATTATTACATTAGTTTTTCCTGTACCCGGTGGCCCTTGTATTAGTGATATATCTTGAGAATTTAACGCTTTAGTAACTGCTTTTTTCTGCGTTCCATCTAGTAATTCGTTAAAATAAACTCTTCCTGTAGGTGCATTAAAAAAACTTGCTGATTGTATGCCAGAAAAGATGCTTTTTAAATTTGAGGGACTTACATAGTCTTCATTATTAAAAGAATTTAAGGCCTTTTTTTCTCTATTAATCAAAGAAAGATTTCTTCTATAATCTTCACATATAACTCCAATTTTAGGTAACTTTGACTTCAACCCCGTATTTATATTATTTAGTTTTAAATAGAATTTTTCATTATCAATATAAATACTCTTTAGATTTCCTATCTCAACAACCTTATTTCTTTTGCCCTTCGTATTTTCATATATAAATGTAATTTCATCCTTATTTTCATCAAGTAAATAATAATCCTGTTCATTAATAGAAAAAACACAAACATTATCTTCTATTTTAAATGAATCATAGTTTACTCTAATAACATTCTTCTTATATTCTATTTCCATTATATCTAGTAATTTATGCCACGCGAAAAACTTCTTCGTGTATTCGTTATTGACATTAGAAGAAGATAAGAAGTCCTTTTTGCTATCTTTAGTACTAATTGTTAATTCAAAATTATTATTAGAAGGTATTCTTTTTCCACCCAAAATAAACTTAACATCCCCATTAACATACATTGCTTTTCTCTTAATTTGCTCTCTTTTATAAGGTTGTAACTTATCTACTTTAGTAATACGGAATATCTGGTTCTTATCATCATAATAACACTCAAAATAATAGTGAATACCATAAAGCGTATATAACTCCTCTATTTTATCTTCTTCATCATCATTTTCAATAAATATATAGGCTTCCAAAAAATCTTCATTAATGTAATTTTCTATTATATCAGCAAAATTATCACTATTAGGAACTAAAGAAAGATTTCTCATATGTACTATTTTACCTGAATCAATTGAAAAGATATAAGTTCTATTTTGCTTAGTAAATCTATTAAATAACTTTTTTAATTCCTTTCTAACTTCAAAAATATTATCGTATCTATCCTCAGGCGATAACTTTACCATTTTTTTGATTATTTCTTTAAATTCAATATCAATTCCACCAGTCTTTTCTAACTTTGTTTCAAACTCATTTGCTATTGGTGGCTCTTCTCCCGTAAATATAAAATATAATACTGCTCCTAATGAATATATATCACTCTTTTCTGTAGCATTCTCACTATGAGTATGAACTTCTGGGGCAGCATATTTATTGGTGGCAAACTGAAATAAAGTATCAGAGTTTACCATATCTTTTATTTTACTAATTCCAAAATCAATTAATTTAACTTGTTTATCTGGAGTAATCATTATGTTCTTAGGATTTATATCTCTATGTATTATATTATTTTCGTGTGCTGTCTGAATAGCACTTATCAATTGCTCTATAATTTTGACTTTTTCAATAGTATTTAATTCTAGGACATCAATTTTTTGCAGTTGTTCCCCTTCAATATACTCTAGAAATACTCGTCCGCATTTTCCATAATTATCATCATTATGAATATCATAATGTTCTAATCTGACGATATTACTACACGTTCTTAATTTAGTTAATGCCCCTACTTCTCTTTCAAAAATAACATTATGTAAAGGAGTATTAATTCCCTTAATTATTTTCATAGCATAATGTTTCTCTGTGGATATATCTTTAATCTCAGATACCTCTGAATAACTGTTATTTCCTGGCTTTAATATTCTTACAACTTCATATTTGCTTAGTACCATCCTACCCAACCCCTCCTTACTTCTTTTTTGCATTCATTCATACATCTTGTTCTAATAAAATGAAGAATTAATACCGACCAATACAACATAGTGATATCATAGTTATACTTTTATACTTGGTATCGACAAATCTATTACTATAATTATATATGATATTGTAAATTCTTGCCACAAAAAATAGAAGACTGACTAATATTAATCATCGTCTTCTATTTGATCTAAAATAATATTGGATTTCTTTCTAGCGGATGAGTGTTCATTTACAAAAATAAAATGCACTAGATTATTTCCAAGTCTGACGCTTTGTTTCATTAATTTTACTCTCTAATTTCTCTTAACATAATTTTTTCTCAGTAAATTCTCTAATGACTTCTTGAAACCTAAATATATCCAAGATATCATAGTTTTTCAGTGATATATTAATTCCATACTCTGGAGCACTTTTTTGCCCGGGTTTATCATAGTTTCTATCAACAAATACTTCATTAGGTTTTTCCCATACCCCTGATGGAATTATAAACATATCAGGACTCTTTCCATTTTCAAATAACAATAATGTAAGGTACAAATTTTTATTACTTATATCAAACTTGCTCTTTTGAACAAAAACATACCCTTTATTTCTTAAAGATTTTACTTGTATTTCACAAAAACGACCATTTTTATCTTTTACAATAAAATCTACTCCGTGATCATCTACCTCAGATGAATATATCTCTAGACCATAAGAAGCAAATTCCATTTTTGCATAATATTCAGCATATCGCCCTAATTGCAATGTGTTTAATAAAGACCAATCAGTATTTGGCATATATCTCCCTCCATTATAAAATCTAAACTTCTAGCCCTAGGAATATTACATCTATAATTGTTATAAAAAGAAATTCTGCAAACTTTCGTCGATTTCCTCTTGTGATAATCCAATATACCTTTTAGTTACCTCCTGAGAACTATGGTTGAAAATCTGCATTAATTTTGCAATATCTTTTGTTTGTTGATAGTAAAAATAGCCAAATGATTTTCTAAACGAATGCATTCCAAAGTTCTCTATTCCTAATTTCTCTGCTACATTTTTAATATACCTATAGGCCTGTACTCTAGTAATATGTGATTTTACCCCATTCGCATTTTTTTGCCTGCTTGGAAATAAGTAATTTTCTTCTTGCATTCCAACAATGTAACTATTAATTTCCTGCCTTAACTGTTCATTGATTGGGAACAACTTTGTTTTATTTGTCTTTTCTTCTCTAATAACAATATGAGTTTTATTTTTTACATCTGAAACTTTTAGAGAAATTATGTCTCCAATACGCATTCCTGTGTTAAATGCCATAATACAAAGCATATAATACTTATAATTGCGCTTCAGCAGTTCTCTTTTGAGTTCAATAATCTTATCCATATCTTTTATTGGCTGAACTAATTCTATGGTAAACACTCCCTCCAGAAATTTTTTCTAGTCTCATTATATCACGCTTACTGTTATAAGGCAGCCCAATATGTTACACTAATAAGACATAAATTATGATATTATTAAAGGGATGTTTATTTTTCAAGGCTTTCAGCCATTTTATGAGATTAACTCTTTTTTAATTGTGTTACACTCGAATAGAAAATTATTTAAATACAAAAGTCAGGATTATCACCTGACTCTTATAAATTTTATCAAATGGAAGGGTATCTACTTCTTAGTAAACAACTTCAGGTTGAATATGAAATTCTTTTTCATTACCTTGAACTTTTAAATAACTTGGCCAAACATAAAACTTCCAGTGTTTACCTTCTCTTGGGTTCTCAAGTATCATCTCTGGTTCCATTAACCTTCTAAGATCTTTAAAGTTAATATAATATACTTTTCCTCCTTCTAACCGAACTGCAAGTATCGAAATGTCTGAATCATCTAGAAGTTCGACTTGTTTAGTTGTGAGATCAAACCAGCCTTTACCTTGAGAATGCAACTTTGAAGATGGAGTACAAAGAACTAATTTCTTGTTATTGCTCACTCCTTCAAACATAATTCGTTTACCTTTAATGGTTGTTAGCGAGCAATTATAATTTTCTCTGATTGTTTTGAGCACAATTTGCAAATTTGGAATCGACATCCTTTCTCCCCCTTATAAATGATATTTTCTTTATAATACCATATTATGGTGTAATCTGTTTTAGCAATTCTATGGCTAACAACTGCTGCTAATCAATAGCGATAAAACTGTGTTAACTACATTGAAACTTCTATCATTAACAGATGTTTTATTACTAAATAACACTCCATAAATTATGTCTTCAAATAATACTGCAATTTCCTCTTAAACTATGTTGATATTTTGTATTAATCATCTCTTGATCCTCGGGTAAAAGCGGACAACGGCAGCATAATTTATATTATGTTGAGGATATTAAATGAAATATATTTTTCTAGTACCCCTAGGCTATAGTAAAAGAAATGGAGATTACTCTCCACTCTCTTTCCCAATTTTTTCCTCATACCATTCTCTTAATTCTTGTTTTTTCTTTTGATAATTTTCCACACTACCATAAACAAGAGTTAGATAATTACAAATTAATGTATTCAAACCTTCTGATGTTATGCTATCATTAATATTCTCAAAAAAATGAAGTATTCTTTTTGAAAACTCTTGAATATTAATAATAAATAAAAGAGTATTGCACTGATGGATTAAAAAATTCCTATCAATACCGCTAATTTTTTCATATAAAGAAGGTATCTCTTTGTAATAGATAAAATAAGCGAAAGACCTTCCTTTTACAAAACCAACCTTATATCCATTTTCGGTTATAACAAACTCTTCTTCTTTAATTAGAGTTGCTGCAAAGTCAAACTCATAACCTGTTAAAGGTTCTCCCATTGGGTAATCATTAATATATTTATCAAGCATTTCTAATGTTTCCACACCATTTTGAGCATTTTTTATACGTTCTTTTAAAATTTGCATTTTTATTCCTCCCTTTTATATTTAGCAGTGTTACTTATAAGATCGCACATAGTTGCAACTTTCACCTAATAAAACAATAAACTATAAATTTTTTAAAAAATATCTTTGAACTTAATTGAAGTTTCAGTTTATAAAAGAAATAAAGGCCGTTATTCTTTATAATATAATTATATCGAAAGGCTTAAAAGGCTGTAAACTATTACTATTAAAGTTTATTTCCGTAATTTCGTAGATAAAAATTGCTAACACATCACCATCACTGAGTTTGAGACCACTTTTTAAAAGCAAAATTTTTTATTCGAATCATTCCAAATTTACCATTTTCTAACTCATTTCCTGTTATGTATCTCTTCTTTTATGCAAAAAAGGATGAAAAAGATGAAAAAGTTACATTACAGTTTCATCTTTTTTGTCTATGGAAACTTTTTTATAAACAAAAATTGAATTTGTCAAGCATTTTTTATAAATTTAATCACAATTTTCAAAATAAAAAAACAGATAGTTTGGAATGCATTAAATCATTATCTAACGAATTCCAAATTACCTGTTCACTTAATTTCTATTAAACTTATATTATAAAACCTTCAAAATTAAATTACTCTTAACAAATATTATTGATGTATATTATCTTTTAATACCTTTAAGATATTTTCTCTAAATGACTTAAATGATTCCCCTTTCATACCATAATACATAAAGTGTCTACAAGCCATAATACTCGCAATCTTTCCATTTTGATATTTAAATCTATATAACGGTAGTTGCTTTTCTATATCTTCAATAGTTTTATCTAAGCAAATAGATTTTGAGGGTATAGCACCTCTTTCAGTTAATATTTCATCAAAATATTCAACAGTTCTCTTTCCGTGAAGAATAATTAATCGAGGCTTAATTTCCATAAGTAACTCATAGAACACTTCTTTACCTCGCTCAATTATAAAGTCAGGTTCTTTTTTTAATAATTTTAGGCTTTCTGTTGGATAAGGGATAACTTCTGTCTCAGCAATTGCTTCACAAGTATTACTTGAGAGCCAATTAAGAAAAGATTTCATACCAGTACGAGTTCGAGAAACTTCTTGTTTACCTTTTTTTACTCTGTACATCTTATAAAACTCAATAAATCTTTCATAATTCATAAGTAAATCTACATATGTATCCAAATCCATATCTAATGGATAAATCGGAGTCGCAGGATTGGTGCCTACAAAGAAAATATCAACTTTAGATAATTCACCTTTACAGATGATTGGCCTATAATATGCCTTATTATCAGCAGGAGCCTCACACATTTTCTTAATATCTTGTTTAGATAGCATATAATTCACCTTCTTTTACCCTTACTTTTAGATACTGCAATCACCTAAACTCACTCATAATAATCTTCTCTATGCTACTACAAAACCTATTCCAATTTCTTGGGAAAGAATTGGAACCACTACTTTCAAATTCCCCATCTGCGGTTTTAATAATAATTGACCAACTTGTCCCATCTAAAACAGAAGCAAAGTATTCCTTCTCCCATTTTAAAATACGGATACTTTCTAATTCCGAACGAAACTTTTCAATTTCAGTATTTTCTATCACAACTTCTCTATCATTAATAATCTCATAACCATCTTCAAGTTTTTTATAAGTTGCAGTATTGTTTTCTAAGTCTATTGACACTTGATAAGAACTTCCAAAATAACCTCCTACAAATGCCTCAATGGATAGAATATTGTTTTTACAATTTAGGTACACTTTCCCATCCTCTATTATAAACAGATCAGGATATTTTCTAATTCGAGCACTTACCTGATTTTTAGGTATAGGTTTCTTATCTTTTCTTTCATATAGACCATATTCATTAACTCTTAAAGTTATTTCTTCAACTGTAGTAGAACCGTATTCATTTATAACTCTTTTGATTGCTTCGTGTAAAGTTATATCATCTATACATTCTGATCTTTTTACAGAGGTCATACCCATCTCTCCTTGTTATTCCTCACACTCTTCAAATCTATTTACTAACATCCCATTAACTTCAACCTGTTCTAAAAACATATCAAGTGGTCTTACCCAGATACCCTTTTCGCCATATAATGCTTGGTAAACAACAAGTTCTTCTAATGTTTCTGAATGTCTTGCAATATGCAAAACAAGATACTCCTTTCCTTTAAAATGCCTATATTTCTTTCCGATTGTTAAATTACGATTATTCATCTTTCTATCTTTTGTAAAAACTACTGAATTATTATCTTTCATTGTAAAAACTCCCCTAAAATTAAAATAGCCTTAGATTATTCTATAACCATTGTGATTTCAATATCACTATTGCACTTTTGACATCTTCCCTTATTCTTAGAAGTAATCTTTATCTTTTCAACTGTTTTACATTTAGGACACTCATATTCGATTACTTTACCTATATTTTGTTCAAGTACTATTTCAGGATTTTTCTTTAGATAATTTTCTAAATCCTTTAAATTATTAAAACTAGGCAAAACTCTTCCCCCTTCCCAACATTAATATATCTTTAATATTTCTATTGAAACATTCTTAGTGAATTCCTTAGTTTTTTCTACATCATATGCATAATCTGCACTCATCTTTTTTCTTAATGTATCTGGCAAGTATCTCTGATATTTAGATAGTGAAATGTCCGGTACACGATTGATTAGTTCATCATAAATGCAATTAAAATAATCCTCATCATTTTTCATATTGTGAATTTCATCTAAGATTTCTTTATCTGTTGGTCTAAAATCTTTATCTACCACAACTAACTTAAATCCACTCCACGTAATACTTTTTATATCAATCATTTTATTTATTAAACTTAAAGCAGTAGCCAGTGTATAATTCACACGGTTTCCTGCGTAGGTATGAAAGTGATATCCATCTTTAATCTCCTCGATAATCACTTTCCCAATTTTAAGCCCGAAAGCCTTCTCTTCATATCTAATTTCATTTAGTACATTTTTTTCATAACCATTTAGAAAAGAATAATCTTCATCAGTGCTTAATACTTTGAGTATTTCTTGGGATAACTCATAAGAATAAAAGCCTTCTCCACTCATCCACCTTGGAGGCAATGCTGTTTTTGTTTCTACTACGTGTATTATTGATTTATCATAATCTATCTTATCTGTCTGCCAATATTTACCCGCTAAAATAAATTGAAAGTTATCTCCCAATGCATTAACAAACCATCTTTCTAATGTACCTATGCTTCTGTTTCTATACTTAACTGTAAATTCCTTATTAGTTTCAAAGGCAGAATATAATGTCATAAAGTTTTGTCTTCCGAAACTTTTTTCGGTTTGAGTATCTACATATATATTATTTTTTTCCATTTGTATAAATTTCTTATCTATCATATATCCTAGAAGATCTTCATATTCTTCTCTACTAATTCCTGAAAATGAATAAGTTCCTTTTAGCACTTCAAAAACTTTATCTTTATTGATACCAAATTCTGCAAGAGACATAGTTAATATTTGATGAAACATTAAATCATATGATATCTTACTAACGTATACATTTTCAACAAACCCTTTAATTGCAAGATTCAATATAGCGATTGCTAAGATAAATTTATTAGATTTCGTCGGGAAAAATACATAATGAGCAATTGTACCTTTTCTTCTACCTGTTCTTCCCATACGTTGTAAAAAAGATGAGACTGTATTAGGAGAATCAAGTTGTAAAACAATATCTAAATCTCCAATATCAATTCCCAACTCTAATGTACTAGTAGCAATAATACAAGTATTATTGCCAATCTTAAATCTCTCCTCTGCCTTTTCCCTAAATCTTTTATCTACTGATGAATGGTGAACAAAAGTTTCTATGCCATAATCTTCGATAGATTTTTTTAATCCTTCTGCTGCACTTCTACTATTAGAAAAAAATAGAGCCTTCTTTCCATAAATTCTTTTACATACTTCAGCACCGAAGTCTTCATTTTTCTTGTTAAGTTTTATCTCAATAAGTTTTTGACTATTTTGTCTAGGTGGATCTATTATAGTCAACTCTCTATTGCTACTTCCTTGCATCCATTGACCAATAGTTCTAGGGTTACCTACAGTTGCAGAAAGACCAATTCTTTGAATATCATATTGTGAATAATCCTGTATTCTTTCTATAAGTGCCATTAGATGAACTCCTCTTTCACTATCTGCAAAAGAATGAATTTCATCAACCACAACAAATCTAATATTCTTAAAAAAATTATTCTTATCTATTTTTTTATTCATTAGAATTACCTCTAATGATTCTGGTGTAATCATAAGTATATTAGGTGGTTGTTTAAATGACTTAATCTTTTCACTGGATTCAACATCTCCGTGCCACTTAAAGACACTTCCATATACAAAAGAAGAAAGATTCTTAAGCCTTTCTTCCTGATTATTAAGTAATGCCTTTATTGGAGATACATAAATCACTGATGTTCCTATTATATCCTCTATATGGATAGTATGTAGAATAGGAAAAAATGCTGCTTCAGTCTTTCCGCCTGCAGTAGGTGCAAGAATTATTGAATTTTTCCCATTTATTATTTCAGGAATAGTCATTTCTTGAACTGGTGTTAACTCTCTCCAACCAAGTTTGTTTATAATCTTTTCTTTTATAGGTTCACAAAGCATATGAAAATTTGACATATTAACCACCTAAAAGTTAACAATATGTGCAGCAGTATTCTCAACTGTTTCTGCCATTGTTCTAATTTCATCATTAAATACGAACTGCTCTACTGGTACATAATTGTCATACATTTGGCTCTTATCAAGTATATCTACTAATGTTCTTAAAAAACCTCTTGGTCCAATACTTATTTCTCCACCAAAACCCGTAGCCATATCATCAATTAGTTTTTCTATAAAAGAATCACTGACTTTTTCATTTGGAGTCCAAGAATATACCTCACCGTGAATACTCCTAACTTTTTTTGCAACCTCATTTAATTTCTTCTTATTAAGCCCCTCTAAAAACATTACAGGCTGCCTTAAGTTTTTAAATGTTTTATCTCTTTTTACTTTAACTCTTTGATACAAAGGTTCTAATGATTTAAATCCCTTTTCACTCTCCATTAAATCAGTGGTTCCTGTATATAAGAAAAAGCAATTTGGAAAGTTATTCTTGTCTGCCTCATCGATAAAGAACCTAAGATTCTCATATGCAGCATTACGCATATCTGCTCTCACTAGTTTCTGCACTGTTTCTACCTCATCAAGTAAAATTACTAATCCTTGATATCCCGCAGATTTTATCATATGAAGTAATGCCTTGAAAAATTCAAATGAGTTTTCTCTAGTTACCGAACCTGCTACATTTAAGCCTTTTTTAATCTCTGGTCTTACATTTTCACCTTTAAGCCACGCAATTGCCCCTTGAGATAGAATTTGATTTCCTTCATATTTTGCTTTATAAAACCCCCTAATTGCATTAGCAAAAGAAGCAGCAATAGAACCAACTATCTGTAGTTCCTCATTAATTCTTTTGTACATTTCTTGTGAAAATCTTTCCATATCCTCTTCAGGATCTATTCCTTCTATCTCAATTATCTTGTCTTCTATGTTTAGAAGCCATTCTTCAAGGATAAGAGTAAATGCAGGAATCTTTTTATTATCTGGTATTCTCATACCGTCCATAATTTTTCGGTAAAGTTCTTCAAACTTATGAAGTGGGGCTTCTTGTGATATAACTACTGAAGAAACCACAAACCCTTTATCATATGCCTTCTCTCTCGCTGCTGTACTAAAAAAAGTTTTACCAGAACCATAATCTCCAATAACAAATTTAAATGAAGATTTACCTTTTTGTACATTATCAAGTTGTATATCAATTTCTAATAATTCCTCATCTATACCAACTGCAATATTCTCTGTCCCTTCTGCTGGAACTGTACCATTCCTCAGAGCGTCGATAATATCTTTTAGAAGTTCATTCTTCATAGTATCTCCTCCAATCTATCGTGATTAAACTTATACATAATTAAATCACCCATAGCAGATTCTTCAATGATATCTAGTCCGTCTTTTTGTAGTTTTTTAATAAGTCTTCTTACTATTGCACTTACTAATCCTGCGGATCCTGTTTTGTTTTTTAATATCTTCTCAATATCCCTATTACTTATAGTTTGATTTTTAAATCCATATAATGAAGTAAGTATAATTCTTTCCTTTTCACTTAATTTGAATTTTAACTTTAATTTGGTATCTTGATCTAATTGCAATATCTCTGAATATGTAGATGATAAAGAATTTTCCCCAATAAAGATAGAATCCTTCTTTGTTACTTTTGCCTCTGCAATTATAAATGGAACAATTACTTCCTCAATGCTTGCACCACCGTGACTGTAAAAATCCTTTTCACCACCACCTACAAAATATCCTTTATTATCGTACGACAATGCAATACTATCTTTGATATTTATACATCTACCTAAATAAGGTTCTCCATTGGTTTTTAAATATCTTGATTTAACGCTTACTATTCCTTCTTGGTCCTTCATATTAATATTTTCATCAACACGCATTAATCCGTGGTCCGAAGCAATTACAATATTTGAATCTTCAGTAATCATTTTTAATAGTTCTGTTATACTATTTTCAAAAACCTTTTTCTGTTTATCGTAGAATATATAGAAATCTTCTGTTGCTTTGTGTCCGTCATTATCGAACATATTAAATATTAATATATTTATCTTTTTATCTTGTAATATTATCTCTTTTAACTGTTCCTCTTTTTTTACACTTTCTGGCTTAGTAAGGAAAGTGGTATCATTCTTATTTTCCTTTAGAATACTTGAATATATAGCCTCTCTTGAAATTGAAGTAATAGTTGGTAGAAGTGCAAAAGAACTCCTGTATTTTGTATTTCTAACTGTAAATACTTTTTCAAAGTAAGGTCTAACAATATATTCCCAAGCATCATATCTCATACCATCAAAAATAATAATATATGTCTTCTGGGAATCTAAATTGAGTATATTAGGAATATCGCTATTTAACAAAGGCCTTGATACCCCGTAAGGACTATTGATCCAATAATCATAATCTTTTTCTAGAAATCTTGCAAAATTCTCCCTATACCTATTTAATATATTACTCACGCGTTTATCGACCAAAACGTATCTATGCTCATCTATTAAGTTTTGTTTATCTAAATATCTCAATTCTGATAATTTATATTGCAAATCATAAAGATAATTCTTATAAAAAGACTCCCATTCACTATAACTACTTATGCTGTCGGCAAAATATATTTGTTTTTCAGCATATTCCACTCTACTAAAGAAATTGATTATTAAATCATATAAATCTGTTAATTTACTAATATTTTCAGTCTTATAATTAACATTTTCTTTAATTAATACATTTAGTTCATAAAGGTTATCTAAATTATACTTAAATACCTTCTTTAGCCCTTCCAAATTATAGTCCTTAAGCACGGCTTTTATACTCTCAAGAACATTAATTAGAGAACCAGTTCCCTCTCTAAGTATTTCCTTATAACTATGTTCACTTGAGAGAATATCTATTTTTGCATTTAGTATTAATTTTTCAGCCCAATCCTTCTTTTGTATATAATATTTTTTATCTTTTTTACCTATAAGATTTGCAAACTCCACCAATTTATCTAAGTGTTCAGTAAAGGCATTCAGTTTTTCGTACTCATCCTCTAGAACAATTTTTAAATTTTCATCAGAAAGTCTATCAAAACTATCCAATCCGCAGCATACCCATAGGAAACGCTCAAATTCTTCAAATAAATTCATTTCTATTACATTCGATAAAATTGAGCCATATTCTAAAAATATCTTTCGAATCAAGCCTTTTACATCAGTCCTAAATTTTAAGTTTCCAATTCCACCATATAAATCTCTTATATCTCTATAATATAAATAACAATCTGCCTCATCATTTATATGAACAGCATCTAACTCAAGTAATGAAGATAACATCACTTTATCGGTCTCGAGTTTCTCTATATTTCTTTTTCTAATAAGTTTTCGATAGTAAATTAATTCATTGAACTTTTTCTTAATATCTATACTACCAAACTCGTTAACTTCTTCATTCCATTTAAGATCTTCTTCAACACACTCAAGTAGTGACTGCATAGTGATTTCTTTTACTGTTCCGCCTTCAGATCGTTTGATGAAATCTAATAATTTATTTTGTATATCTTCATTTTTTAAGATTATTATATAATAATTTCCTCTGTTTTCTTTTATATCTTCATATAGAGCCCTAAATACAACATTTTCGTTTGCAAAAATGACTTTATAAGGATATAGATATAACTCTATATCCTTAATATCATCCAATAGTTTGTTCTTATCTTGGAGCACCAACAGATGGCTTTCTAAGTTAGTCATCTTTTCTAAATATTTCTGAAGATAATATCTATACATTTCACCCATTATAATCACCTAATCATCATTTCTAAAATCTGTAAACTTAATATAAAGATTTGGTTTGATGTCGTCTTGTCCCTCAACTACTTGAGTAAACTTCTGTATCATTTCTTCTTTAGAGTAAGCCTTATCTTTAAAAACCTCTATTAACTTGTTGATATCTCTTTGTATAAAATTAATATTTACTTTCAAGGCTCTATCAATGAATGGTATAACCTCAGGATTTATTGTCAAAAATTGCTTATATTTATATACCCTATTATCATCAAGAGGTATCTCATACATCTTTTCCACTAAAGTAATTACATCTTTCTTCTCTCCTATTTCTCTAAGGTCATTAATATACTTAAATACCTTCTCTTTATTGGCATTTGTATTCAGTTCATCTATATAACCCAATACAGCATTATCAATTGCACTGTCAAAATAATCCCTACTATCAACATATTTCTTCTGCCCTAGTTTAAAATGACAAATGCAACTACTCTCCCCGCCATTAATATGTTTCAACGGTGATTCCTTACATTGCCCCTCTAATTGTTTATCTATATCATTTCTAATATTGATGTAATCATAATCCATATTAATTCTTTCAATATGACTCAATTTGGATAGGAATTTAAAATTATCATCTTCTAAGATACTTCTCAGTTCTTCAAATTCTTCTTTGCTGTTTTCTCTATTATGTTCCTCTACATATAGGGATATAAAACTGTTCTTAAAAATATCAAATTTTTTATTCATTTCACTTGTAACGGACCCAAATATGAACTCATCTCCATTACTTAGAAGATTATATATATCTTCATACTGTTTAATTAAATCTTTATATTCCTCCTTATCAGGAATAAATTCTTTGTATCCTTTAAGCATTACATTGACTCTTCTAATACCCATAGGGACTTCTGAATTAATCCATTCAACTATCATTCCAAAGTCTTTGTACTGACTTTCTAAATCACCCTTGGTAATACTATCTTTATTTTCCTCTATAAAATATTCTAAACCATCTTTAGAACCATTAGACTCTACAATGTCTTCTAATATTCTTTTAATTGTATCAACAATATCATATGTCTTAGTAAAACAGTCCTTTTCTATATCTAAAGGTTTTCTAAAATTGGATACTTCGAATAATATGTTATTTATTGTAGATACTGTATTGTTTTTAAATTCAATTAAATCTTCCCAAAGTTCTTCTTGAAATGAAAGATCTTGTTTCTCAAATTTCCTATCAAAGAAGAGTTTTGTTATTCTTATCAATCCTTCAGTATACTTATCATCAACAAATTCACCCATTTTAAACTTTGTAACAGAAGTATTTAAAGGTGCTTTCACATTTGCTATTCCAACTGGCATATCATTCTTAACAGGTATAAGGAAGCCTTTTTTTATCATCATTCCAAAAAGAATCTCAGTCATATTTCTATCTGGACCAAATGAGGATTTTCTAACTTTATTATATAGATTCTTAAAAATTACCTCATCCTTATTTTCTACACTTTCTATTATTAGTTTTACAAGACTATTATTTTTTGAATCCACAGTAAATTTAAAGGAATCTATTTTTATATTGGCTTCTCCAAATTTTTTAACTATATTTTTAATTATACTGACATCTATGCCCGTTGGATCAGTTTTTCCACCAAATATATAATTGTTTAAAAATTTATTAGTCACATTATCTGTTAAGCCTAGACTTTCATCAGGACAAATAAATTTGTTGCTGCTATATACTTGTTGAAGTACATTACCTATAACTGCTTTTATAATCTTAGTTAATGACTCATTGCCATAAGAAGAAATGTTAATGTCTAGTTTTCCATCTATGTTGAAGAAATTGCCATTTAGGTAAAGACTTTTCAGTACTTGAAAAACTTCATCCTCTAAGTTTAATATCTTCTCGTCTACTTTCCCTAGTAACTGGATACTCTCTTTTGAATTTGTATCCTCATTATTCTTCTTATATTCCTTACGAAGTTCTAAATAAGCATAATACTCCTTTAATCTTTGTAACTTGTCCTTTCCTTCTTCTTTTTCTAGTTCATCTGAAGGAAGCCAATATACTATAGCCCTAGATAGCCTTTTTTCAATCTCTTTTGAAGATTCATCTTCATAATTTGACCACATAGATAATAAAGATTGTTGTTTAGTATTACTACTTACCTCTTTTAGGGATTTATCTATGAAATTCTTTTGCTGCTCATACTCAAAAATTGTACCAATGTATAGGTAAAAATCATTCTCTGAATTTTTTAAGTCATTTAGTGACTTTGATAAGTATTCTTTTGATCCAATCTTTTCTATTTGATTGAATATAATTACTCCTTCTCTTGCTGTGTTGTTCCAATTTATTCTATATGGAGTAGGTTCATTAAAATAACTACTTATATTTAAAGGTTCCTGGGTTAATGTTTTTGCAATTTCAGGAACAATAGAAACTACACTTTCTCCTTCAAGTAATCCTAGTTTTTTCTTTAAATCTTGATTAATTTTAGTGGAAAGACTTACATCTTTATTTATATAGTATTTATTGTCTCCTACATTACTATCGCTGTTACTTGGGTCAATTTCAATGAATCTTCCTTTGTCATACATCCTTAGAAGAATTTTATTTACTTTTTCTTCAGCAAAATCTCCCTGCATCTTAGGATATTGAATCATATATGTTAAATCTCTGACATTGTACTCCTTCTCTAAATCTAATATTTTCAAAAGTGTCATAACATCGATTAACTTGCAAGCGGTTTCCCTATCAGTATCTCCGTCTTTAAATAACTCTTTGATTTTCCCATTTCCTAAACCTTCAGGGCCCATATAATAAGAATAAATGCTTTCAAAGTATTCTCTCTTATCGCTTAATTCTCTGATTCTCTCTTGAAAATGATTAAGTATTCTATCTGGAGTCACAAGTCTTAAAAAATCCTCATCCATTATCCCTTTTGTCTTGCCGCCCTCATCTAAATTACCTTTTACTTCACTTAATACAAAATCAACAATTGATCTTTGTCTTGATAAGAACCGAACAGATTTTGAAAGAATATTAAGAGTTTCTGGGTGAAGAGGATATACTTGTTGAAATGTCTTTTTATCCACTTTATCAAAAGCATTATATTTATTTTTTAATAATACATAGGCTTCTTCAATTTTATCTGACTTTTTCTTAATGATTAGCCTTTGATCTATTATTTCCTCAACATCATCTACTTTTAATGTAAATTGATTTTCTGTTGGAAACCTGTCCTTCATCAAGTCATAAACATCAGGTACTGTTATATCATTTAATGAAGATAAAAATGCTCCTACAATCCAAGCAGGAATAACCTTCCCATTTCTCTCCTTCTCAGCATTTTCTAGGAATACTTTAAGAAATAGTGCATCATTTCTTGCCCTAACCCCTCTGTCGTTCAAGTATTCTGATAATTCATCAATTAATACAAGTACACCATCATAGTTTTCTTCATCTAACCACTTATAAAGATAATCTAATCTATCCTTTCTACCTCTATTAGGATTGAAAAATGTAATTTCATATTTATCAATAAAGGCTTTGATCAATTTTGTTATAGTTCTGCTACTCTTAATCTTTGATTTGAAATCAGCCCACGTTAAGAACATTCCCTCTGAATCTATTCTTACAAAATCGTCTACCTTTTTTTCATAATTAGAATTTGCTACAATAGCCTCTTCAAACTGTTTTATATAGTAACTATCATCAGTAAAAGGAAAACCTGTTATATCTTCTGCAGCATTGAAAAACATTTCTTCTAGTGAAATCTCAGGTCCACCCTCTTCTGCCATAATTGGTACAACAAAAACTTTTCTTTTTTCAAAAAAGGTTTTTGCACTATCGATAGATTCGCTTTTTCCTCTCATTATATTAAATGTTTCATTGTATTTAACAAGCAATCCTAAAACAGACATAAAATGAGACTTACCACATCCGGGAAGCCCCGATATGAGAAATCCGTGACCTTTATCCTTAAAATTAGTTATTTTGTAGAAAAAATTGCTTAGATTCTTTTCAACACTTTCAGTAATGACATAGCCTTTAAGTAAGTCCTCTAGTTTCTTTTTATCCGCTTGATCAGACATATTATCTGTAAGCCTAACAATTTTATCAATCTTAGGTACTTCAATAATCTCTCTAATCTTCATTTCCTTCCCCCCATTCTCATTCAACTCTTAAATACTTGTACGCCAAAAGTGGCAAACTCTTTTCATATTCAGTTGGTACAACTATGATGGCAGTATTATCTTTTAAAGTTACTTTATCAAGAAGCCTAATCCATCCAGTATACTTTTCAGAAAGCAAATATTCCATATGATCAAATACAACCAGTCTGTTATCCTTATACTTTTCTTCTATAAGTTGGTTAAAAAAACCTTCAGCATCTTCTCTAAATTCTTCTGGATAAATTTTATAAATATCTAAATATTCATCAGCAACTTTGTTTTTAATATACAAGCCTACATCTACATAATGGCTCTCTGAATCTTGTCCAAACCAACTAACTAAACAATCCTTAACCAATTTCGTTTTCCCACTTAAATGGTCTCCGATTATAAATAACATCCTTCTCTGCCCCATACTGTCTAGTGTACTCTCAATACGTTCAATCATTTTTAATCACCTTTTCTACAAGAAGATCTAGTGAATCATAAGAAAACTGATATTTAGAATTCCCACCCATTACATAATGTTCAAGATATCCTTGATCTAACATCCATTTTAAATGCCTCTTTTTCATTAAATCGCTCATTATGAAATACTTGAAGGTATCACAATTTAAAACCAATTCTTCCTCTGGCATTTTATTTCCTTTTATCTTTATGAACTCATAATACAAATTAAATAGGATTCCTTCATTGGAAGATCTGATATTATTATTTAAAAGAAATACCTTTTTCTTTGTAACCTCATCCTTTTTTGAATTCAATATCCCAAAATCCTCAAGGATTGTAGTAACTACACTATAAGTTTTTTTAATAGAACTTTCTTTTGCATCGGGCATTGCTGCTTTAAAAACTTCAATAAATTGATCTGACTCTATTTGTTCTGGTATAGAACCTTCATAAAAACCTTTGACAATCTCACCTACTGCATCTGATGTTTCACAAACTATGAAATAAATTACTTCTTTTTTAGTTTGAAAACTATCAGCACTATTAATGAATTTCAAAAGTGGAGTATAAGCAATTTCCTCTCCCTCAGTTTCTACAAATCTTTGAAAAAATTTATTTCTATATTTAACAGTAGTTTTCTCACCAAATGGCATTATATCGTCCATATAAGATTTTAGTTTTTCTATACTTCTTTCGTATTTAATAAATTCAATTCCTTTTATTGTTTCCTCTATAGGTATTTTTTCTGATATTGATTGTATATTCAATTTCTCACCCCTTACTTAAAGGTTTTTCTAATTTTTTCTTCAATAACTTCAATATAGTCCTGCTTGTCTTCTATGTCTAAGTCCTCGAATAGTTTAAGTATGTCTTTTGCTTTCTTTTCATTTGGGTTATTTACCGTGTATTCTTCAATAGCATCTAAAAAGTAATTTTTATGGATTTCGTCTGACCATTCTGCTAGACCATAATTATTCGCATCATACTTGATAAATACTTTATCATTTTTCCCTTCAGTCTTTGCTTTTCTGTATGTATTCCAAGTATACATATCTCCCTTTAAAGCATCTTTAAATAAATCTATTACTTGTTTAGTGTGGTTATCTTTCCTAAAAATTTTTAAGATGATTTTGTAATTACAATCATTATTAACAAACCAATCTTTTATTTGACTTATATCTGTTACTTCAATATTATCTCTTAATAAAGTAGTACACTTTATACTAATATACTCATTTATTGCTTGATAAATTTCACTAAAGTTAATAATATCCCATATTTGGCTAGGATTTGATTGTATGACTTGTTCCATATAATATATTAATGTAAATAACTCACAATTATAACTTGTAGCAATTTGCTCCAAAGGTTCATTGTTAATTACATGTCTTTCATATAATTCATCTTTACTTAAATACTTAACTAATTCTTTGTATGAATCTATCTTGATTTTATTTAGTGCTGAATTTGCATCTTCAAATGATAGTTCTAGAAAGTCTAGGAATAATTCTTTTCTTTCTAATGATAAGTATCCTAAAACATGTACTTCAGCATCTTGAATTATATCTATATCAACTTCATATAAGTTATATATTAACATGTTTAGCAAAACTAGATTTTCATTTAAAAGTGCGTTTATTTCCAAACTATTTTTAATAATATTACTTAATTTTTCTTCAGTAAAAGTTTTAGTTATCAAGGAATCAACTATATTTTTTTTAAAGTTGTATTTTCTTAATCTATTAATTTTATCTACTACTTGAATTATTTCTTCGCTTTTACTGTTAACTTTTTTTATAGGAAGGTTTCTTATATATTCTTCTTTAATATTAACATCAGTATATTTTGTTGCATAATAATAGTTTAATAAATTTGAGTTAAGTATGCCTAATAAATATATTAAATCATAATCTTTATTTTCTGAGATGACATAATTAAGATTATTTAATACATAATACCCTTCTTCGTCTAATGCACAAACTAATCTCCTACTTAATTTCTGATTTCTTAATCTTTGAATCAAAATTTTATTTGATTTTAAGTGTTCTTCATTTCTTGACCTTCTTAGCCAATTTCCATATTTAACCTTTAAGCCTTTCCATTCAATATAAAAGTCTCCAATATCCCTGCCTTTTAGAGTTTTTTTCCATAAACCTGTCTCCGATGTAACTTCTAAGTACCCTCCTCTTCTACTTTCTTCCTTTGTTCCATAAACAATAACTCCTTGTCCACAATACGCAATATCTCTTAATTTTTTAGAATTTCTAAACAAAATTTTTTCTAACTCTAATCCTTCTTTGCTATTGATATATATCATCTTATTAGGATCTTTTAGTATCTCACTATAATAGATAGAAAAATTATTAAACTGAGAATCATAAATACTTGTATTAAATTTTTCAATTGCTTTTATCAAAATCTGTTCTTTATCTATTTCTTTATTATTAAATATGGTTATAACGGTATCCACATTTGCATCTTCAAAAACATTACTTTTTAAATTAACTATCTCCTCAAGATGAGTATTATTAAGTATGAATGTCCTTAATTTATTATTGTAAATATTTGTAAAGTAACCGTTAGGTGTAATAAACCCAATTTTAAGATTACACAGTTCAATAGAACGCCATATAAAAAACATATAGGTGTCATAGTCACCTTCTTCAAAATACTTATTACCATAGTAAATTTTCTTGCTTTCATCGATCCTCTTTCTAGAGCCATAGGGTGGATTCCCAATTGCATAATCAAACTTACAATCCCAAAATTCACATAAGTTGATTAATTCCTGCGCTCTTTCTCTATCAACCATTTCAACTCTTTCAACTCCAATAATATCCTTATATCTTAATTCAAATAATTCTTTCTTACTAGTAACTACAATTTTCTCTTCTTCTCCAATTAAATTAGTTTGCGTATATTCAATCGTTTCAAACTCTTCTCCCAATTGTTGCTTCAGTTCTTTCCAATCATAGTCTTTTTCCCATTTTATTAAACTATCACATTCTACAATGTTTAGTTCATCTGTAAAGTTATCTAAATCCTTTAATAATAGGTTAATAGTAGTCAACTGAACTGCAAAACTATCAATATCAGCCCCATAAATACAATGTTTTAATAAATGATAATGAATATGTTCCTCTTTCCAATAGCCCTTTCCAGTTAGTTCTACTACTTTCCCGTTCTTTTTAAGAGTGTATACTTCATCAGCATACTTGTCCCTTAATAATTCTAAATTATTAATAAACTTTTCTCTTAATATGTCATAAGCCATAATTAAAAAATGCCCTGAACCACAAGAAATATCTGCAACGCTTACAAAAGGATTTTCTACTACATCCGCCTTCGCAACTGTATTATTTAATATATACTCAATAACAAATTCTGGGGTATAGAACTGTCCAATAGCCTTACGGGTTTCTCTATCCATAAACTTTTCATAAACATCACCCAATATATTGCCATCTGTACTATTAAAATTATAGTTGTTTGTATCCAACTTTTCGACAATATTGCCTAGTGCGTTTTCAAATTGCAATACTAATTTCTGTGCTTCTTCATCACCATCTAAGTATTTGAGGCTTAATTCTTCAGTTGTAGGGGTTAGCATCTCATATTTATCATCTTTATAGAGCGCAATGTTACCATAAGATTTTTTCATATCTAAGAAGGCTAATTTAACTAGTTCTCCTAGTGTATAATTTGTTACAAGATTAGCCCATTTCTGAAGACCTATTCTAGATAATTTTTTGCCTATATGTGGATCCTTAGGTTCACCTGCCACATAGTCCTCAGGATTCAACATAAACCCTTTATCTTCGCATATTCTTATAAATAATATTTTATTTAAAAGAGTATAAGAGGCTCTATGGCAAAAATTATCATTCCACACCTGTTGTTCTCCGTCACTTATTTTATTTTCCTTATATTCTTTGTCTATAAACGCTTCAAAATCTGCATTTGTCCTATATTTATAATCAAATATCTTTTTATAGACTTCCACAAGTTCAATATGTATTTCTTTCAACTCAGAAATAAGTTTTAATTTATCAAATGTGTTTTCAATAATCATCCTTTCACCCCTTACATCAATCCTAGTGATGTCATTAAATATGTTGTTATATGAGATTCATCTAAAAATCCTTGTAATTTTTCTCTGTCTTCACTAGGATATAAACTATCAAATAAACTAACAGCCGTATTTGGATCTAAAGTTCTAAAATCATAAACCCTTAATTTTTCTATAAAATTATCATTGTTTTTATTAAAAATACTATATTCTAATTTATCTAAGTATTTATCATAAAGAGTTGGTTCAAAAAAATCTCTTGTCTTTTCTATTCTTCTTAAATCTTCACTGGCTATTTTAAAAAGCATTAAATAATCTCCACGATAGTTTTTGCTCATCTCTTTCCAATTAGTAATACCTTCTTTATTTAGTTTAGGATTCACTAATCTTTCTCCTTCAGACATCATCCTTATAAAAATATACTTAAAAACTATATGTAAAGCGTTTTTCTTAACCAGATACTCTTTAAAGCGTTCTTTACTAAATTTTCCCTCATAGCCAAGCCTTAATTCATCTATGTCGCTTGAATAAATGCTTCTATTTAAGGTATCTTCAATTTCCCTCTTAAAATCTTCTATAATATTTATAAATTCCGTTTTACTCTCACTTATATTCAATTCCCATTCCTCCCCATTGAAATGATAATAGTTCCGTAATACAATA
Source organism: Tissierella pigra (assembly GCF_018917845.1). Lineage (NCBI taxonomy): Bacteria > Bacillati > Bacillota > Tissierellia > Tissierellales > Tissierellaceae > Tissierella > Tissierella pigra. The sequence goes on along the minus strand of NZ_JAHLPJ010000001.1, from coordinate 944,364 downwards.
TAAGTTTATGATATCATAAGTTGTCACTTTTTTCATTAGTAAATACAAGTTTTACCAAGCCGTCAACTTTATTATGCAACAAAAAATATGCCACTTTGTAATGGCATATTTTTGATTATAATTGCTCAAATAGATCAAATATTTCATCTGGAATTTCATCTTCTCCATCTTCATTATTCTTATCTATTGTAAAGTTAATTTCACTAAGAACTTCTTTTAGTGCTTGTTTAATAGTACTTTTGTCAAATTTATTTTGATTGTCCTTTTCATAATAGAGCACAGTTTCTACTATAAATGCTGTCTTATGTTGAACCTGAACTAATATATTATATGCCTGCCTATCCCTATCCCTTCTTAAATCAAAACTAAGATTTATTCTCTTGATACAATCCATACGATCACCTTTTTAATAATATTTGTCTAGCAAGCATCTCAAATCCCCTTGCATTAGCAAATGTATCTTCAATAATCTCTACATAACCAATTTTGATATCATTAATATACTGTTTTAAGAGAATTGAACCTCCGCCGACAAAAATTGTAGGATTAATCCTTAATTCTAGCCCGTGTTCAATAATGTTTGAGATCAACTTATTTGTAAATTGTTGAGTCTCTTCTCTTGCAATCTTACTAATACCTTCTTCATCGAAAACTGGCTCCATTCCTAAAATAATTTGTTGTATTTGAGATTCAGTTAAATAGTATCCTTTTGCAAGAACTTCTTGAACAATAGCGTTAAATAAATGAACTGCTCCAAGTGGTAAGGAAAAACAAGATGAAATGTCAATTATCCCATTCTCCATCTTAAAACAATCTGTAGTTCCACCACCTACATCGCATACATTGATAAGTTGGACATTTTTATATTCAGAATATCTTGTGAGTAATGCTGAATATGATTGTGGAAAAACAAAACAATCTTTAATATTTATCAGATACTCTTTTTCCTCATATTCATAAAAAACATTATCTTTAATAAAATAAGACTTAAATCTCTCCTTTAAATGCCCATAATTTACTATAGGCAGTCCAACTGAAAGTGTAATATCTTTTTCTATAGTTGAGATATATTCTGATCCGTAACTTAATGACTCTGCTATTGCAGCAAGGGTTATAATAAAAAAGTCCTCATCTTTTGTTTTATCCATTTTTACAGGTAGCCTCTCAGTTCCTATGGAATAGTACTTAGATTGATAATTTAGTAATCCCCTCTGAGTAATAGGCTCATCGTTGAGAATAGTAAAACCTGACTTGCATTCAAACCCAGTATTTGTTTTAATGCTGGTATTGCCGTGGTCAATACCAATTATAATGTTATTGCTTTCTTCCATTTGAAAAATCCCCTTTCATTTGTTTTTAGTTCCTAATGGAACCTGATTAATTTTTGATAGAACATTTTAGAACCTAAATAAGTTATCATCCCTTCTTTCTAATTTGAAAATAAAAAGAGGAATCATAATATGGATTAATATCCTTTATGTTCCTCTATCTTTCTTGAGTAATTTATTCATATTTACCTATTCAATAAAACTAGTGCTACTCCTTGTTTATATTAAAATAATCTTCATTCAGTATTTTAGGTTATTGAATTGACACTATTACTATAGATTATTTCCCTAAAAAAGTATGTAGCCGGCTAAAGAGCCGGCTACATCTTAATATTAAAGGAATTTCACATATGACACTACTTTGATTATAACTACCGTCAGACTTAATTCTACAAATGATTTGCACCACTCAAACCACTGCAATAAATAATGCTATAATTTATACTATAGTAACACCCCCTAGTTAATTTGTCTCTAGATTATGCTATCTGTATGGAAAAGAGATTATGGATATTTATAACCTTAAATAACTCCATAAACCCTCTATCATAAGTGTATAATCCATACTTATCTCTTAAACAAATCAACTTAAACTCCTGCTTTTTCAGAATTCTAATATCATATTTATTTTTTATGCGATTATCCCAAAATACCTGAAATAACTTCAAATATTGCGATATACACTCATTATGATTAAATGTTATGCATATCCATATATTTTCCTATTTAATTCTTTTTTTTTATTTTTTTTGCTATTATGAGTCCTTTAGTAGGTATTTTTTTCGTGACGAAATAAATGAAAAAAATGATTTTAGTAAAATCTTCTATATTATCACGAAAAATTTATACATATCCCATTAAATACTGAATGCTTTTTTACTTTTTATCGAAAATTTAATAATAATATGAAACTGATTATTTGTGAAATTAAACTGATTAATGCTATTTTTAATGAATAAATACTATATTTGCTTCTTTTCGCTATCATATCTAATTAATTCATTTTATTTCTATTTTTTTCATTGATTATTCTTTACTTACGAAAAAAATATAATCTTTCTCTTTTTTCGATATAGCACTTTAATTATATCTTTATCTTAATAACCAATAATAATATTTATTATCTATTATTAATTATTGCTAACTGTTCCTAATAGTTATTATTAGTTATTAAATCCTGATAAATGTCTTGTAAAGAAGTTAAGCCTTTATTATTTAACTCCTTGATAATCTATTAATAACTGTTATTACTAGTTATTATTGATTGTATATTTTAATAATCATTAACAACCATTATTATTTATTAATAACAGTTATTATCTGTTATTAAATAGAAAAACCACTATGGAACTTTCGATATATCTGCACAAGGCATCACTACAAAGTTCACAGTGGTTCTCTAAATCTATATTAAACAAAAGAAAGGAATGTCAGTAACTACTATATTAATTATATCAAGATCAAAACGAATACGCAGCCCCTCAATTATGATTTTCTAAGTTCATCCAACATTTTAATGTAGGAAATAAGAATAATACTAAGATTAGCCCTAATGTAAGAAATGCCTTCTTCCCTTCTAATATATCAAATAGTTCTATTACTCCCGCTACTCCACCTACTATCCCTGCTACAAGCATTAGCAATATTAATAATATTTTTATTTTCAATAGAATCCCTCCATTTTTTACTTTAGTATACCATCTTCTAGTTACATTTTCAGGGCCATATGTTAAAACTTGATATCCTAATTCTAAAATGTTATGATGTAACGCATAATACAACAAAGGAGGCGGTTTTCATCCTATGGGATTTCCAATTGATGTTTCAGATATAAAAGATTATATCAATGTTGAAAATTTTACTTTAGATTTGCTCAAATCTAAGGAATATCATTTACGTAAAATGTGCTTCTGTTTGCTAGCATCACTGGAAGATATTGTCTTAGAGTTTGATAGAAATGAGAAGTTATTTTCAGAAGAGCGTATGCTTTGGGTTGAATTTTTACAACTACATTATCAAAAATTAAACTATAGCCGTAATATATTAAAGTCGGTATTAAAAGATGGAATAATAGAACAAAATGATCTTGATTTCATAAACGATTCCATTCAATGGGCTATAGAATTACTAAAAATTATATTAGATGATGACGGAAAAAGAGTTAACTATATCAATATAATCATCTCTGGATGGTTCTACTGCAGTCTTCACTATTATATAAAATCTATTGATGCATATTGTGAAAAGAGGTTCAATTTGGTTCAACCGTATATTGAAAATCGCCGTGCCTTAAAGATTATAGAAGAAGAACGCTTGACAATAGACCAATTACACAAAGAAATTACTGAGCAAAAATTAACTAATGAAGCACAGTTAAATGAGGACACCCACAATAAATTGCTTAATATATGGTTTAGAGCATTAGATTTTCTAGAAACAGAACTTATCCCGGAGTTTACCCCATAAAAAATATCACATTCCGTAATCTTGCTTTAGTCATAGTTGTATAACCCCTCACGTCAAAGATAATAAATGAACCAGTACATCCTTACTAAAACAATTGTATTACTTAACTTGAACGGGTTGAACGACTTTTAAATTGAACCTGATTAAAATTACTGCTATTTCACTTATGTAGTTTTAATACTTATGTAATTTAAAACAATAGATAGTTCATCTCGTTCAAATGTTTAAAATTCGCTATTTATTATCGTTCAGATTTTGTTCGTTTTTCATATTTTCCTTTTAAAAAAGGAGAGTGTTTACTCTCCTCTATCATTATTTATTAATCCGAGCCCTATAAACGCCCTTAACCTTTTTGGTCCCATCTGTTTCCTTTTGAGACTAAGGTTCGTTTCCAATTCTTTATTAAACTTTGTTGAATTTAAAGGTAGTAATCCATTTTCTTGACAAAATTCTCTATATTCCTTATATAGTAAACTCCTATAAACCCACATATTTTCATTTATAATGCACTTTTCATCTACAAATTGAAGAACACTATTAGAACTTGTTTTATACTCATTAATTAATGCCCTTACTTCAGGTGAGTAAGTAAATATAAAATTTTGCTTTATCAAACGTTTTAAACCTTCTAAAGCCCACATAAAGATATAATCATTTTCTTCTGCTAGTTTATATTTTAATTGTGGGTCTTTTTCTCCATCCTTTTTTTGTTGATTAAAAGGAAGTATAATGAGTCTTTCATAAAATGCATCACTTTTATCTCCATAATTAGGCGGCATATTATTTGTAGAAAAAATCATTTTTGCCTTATTTATAAAATCAAATGGTGTTCCATATATATGCCTTGCAGATATTGTATCTTCACCAGTCAAAGCCTTAATTAACCCTACATCTTTAATTCCTTGATCAGGAAGATCAGCAAAAATATTAACTAATTTATTAAATAATTGCGCTGTATTATAATCTTTATTGATTGCTTGAAGTTCTACGTGTGAAACATTTTCTTCAGGTATTAAGTTTTCTATAATTCTTAAAAAAGTTGATTTACCTGTATCTTTTTTCCCTAATAAGATAAATAACTTCTTTGCTTCAGTAAAAGATGTTAAGCAATATCCTAAAATCTCCTGTGCAATTTTTCGATTGAGTTCATTTGGAATGGCCTCTTTAATAAATCTCTCAAAGGTTTCTCCTTTAGCATTCGGATTGTAATTTGCATTTAGTTGGATTGTAGTCTTATAATTAGATGTATGTTTATAACATTGATTATCTCTTAAATCATAGAGACAATTTTTTAAATTGATAATATATGGATTATAATTAATTTGATGAGGAAATATCTTAACTTTTCTGTCAGTTTTCCATTGAGCAGCAGCATCTTTAATCCTATACATCGTTGAATACTTACTATCGATCAATTCTTTAACAATTGTTAAATCCTCATCTTCTAAACTTTTACGATATACACCATTTTCATAAATATAAAATTGATTTGCTACATAAATAGCAGGGATATTATCTATTAAGTAATCTGCCAATAATCCAGTATTAATTGTAACTTTCCCATTCTCACTTACTTGAACCCACTCAGGTACTTTATCACCACTTACATTATACTTCCCATTTATTCTTTGTTTATTTTTTATACTTGATTCTCTAAAATAACTACTATCATTAGGATCTGGCAGGCCCATTTCCTTAATTAAATCCTTGTACTCTTCATTTTTACCCATTAACAATACCTCCTTTGTTTTTAAACAAAGGGCTTGCTATGTTAGAATACTATTATTTGTTTTTTCTTTATGCTTTATTAGAATGCTTTCTTGGTATTATGTTACATACTATTGATATTTCATTTTTTGCCCTGTTATAATGATTTATTTATATTTAATATTTGTGATTAGTACTTATCCTTCTTGAATGTTATCAGAAAAATATTTCTCGATTTCTTCTAATTTATTATGTTCTGATAACCATTCAAGGGCTTCTTCCTTAGTTAACAAAACTATTGTTTCTATCCCTGTTCTACCATTCCCATATGACTCACTGTACTTTGACAATGCTCCCCCAATACCGTGAATGAAAAATTGCCCCTTTTTTGATTTATATAATCCTTCATATTCATAACGAAAATCTCTTCTGAAATAACCATTATGGTATTCAGCCACGAATTCAGCAGTTTCAGTGTCATACACTTTCTTATTAATTATTTTTCTCATTAAAAACACTCCTTTCAAAAATACAACACAAATTAATATACATTTATTAATATTTTCATTCATAAAAATCAAAGAAGTAGCCATATTCATAGCAAAAATCTTCGGATGTAGTGTATTCATATGGAGAGTCACTTAAATTTCTTATTTTCTGTAAATTCATTTTTGCTATCTCTTCATCGTAATCAATATCTTTTAAAATGAATCTGTTTTCCTCCATTTATTAACCTCCTTTAAATTCTACTTCTTAAACAAGACTCTACACTTGTCTGCAGCAAAGCAAATATAAAATCCAGTAATCCTGATTCCTTGTGTATCTCATCTAAATATAGTTCTAGCCTTGGACGATTTTGTTCATCATAAAAAACACCCCATAAGTAGCATCCTGCAATTGAAATAAAGTCTTCTCTTACACCCTCTAATGTGTCATAATCTGTTATATTACAAATGATTCTCTTTCTGTTTTCCAAATCATATGCAATTATTTTATTTTCCTCAACTACAAATCTCCACATTAATACTTCATATAAATCTTGGTTTGTGAACTTCTTTCCTAATACTTTAATAATTTTTTCTTCATTCATCCAAGATTGTCCACTTTGAAAATTAAACATCTTAATTTCCTTTTTTACATACTCATAAACCTTGCTAGACATTTAACTCCTCCTTAGATTCTATTTTCTAATATGGGTATTCCATAAGAATTCTTTTGGAATTTGATTACTATAAGCATCTTTTATCTTTTCGAATCCTTCATTTAAGAGCACTTGTTCTTTTTCCTCGTTTATTTTAGATACTTTTCTGAATTCAAATTTCTTAGTTTCAGAGTTGAATCTTCTATAGATCCCATAGAAGAAAGACCTATAATTATTAATCAGTATCTTAAAACCAAGATCTTCTGCTAATTCTTTAATACCAGTTAAATCTGATGCTCTTGCTATGACCCCTGTTTTTTCATTAGCATAGATAATTGCCATTTATTCAACCTCCTTTCCAAACAGTCACAACATTTATATTTTCATATTAGGTTGCACCTCCTTTTAAGAAAACAAAAACAGAGCAAAATACCAGTGTCAAATAACACTGAATACATTTTGCTCTGTTAGAATTCTATAATTATTAATTATTTAATTGTCTGTACCTAATCGATAAAAAAATATTTTGCTTTGTATATTATATATATTACCACAATTTCTTGCTAAGTAACATTACAGTTTAGTTACATATCTTATAAAGTTATTTATCAACCTATTGACAAATAAATCATTAATTATGAAATCTCTAGTTTTTTATGCTTAAATATTAACTCGACATTTTTCATTTGTCAAATATTTATATCAATATTTTTTGAGATATTTGTAAAATCAATGCTTCAATTACTTTCTAACTCCCAATCGCCTTATATAATCATAAACTGTAGTATGTGTTGTCCCCATTAATTTTGCAACCTTTGGCACGCTGTTATACTTTAATAACCGCATTAATTCTTCTCTCCAATAATCCCCATAATCTACAATCCTAGAATACCTGTATCTATCTTCTATTTTCTTATCTGGACCACGTCTTAAATAAGAAAAACCACATTCTGGACAAGTAAAATATCCAATTGGACTTTTAGTTTTATAACTATTCCTAATTTCTACATTCCCAATTACTTCATTTTCATATTGCACACAAACAGGATTTAAACAAGGATATGGTCCTTTACCAAAAGGAAGATACTCTATATTATGGTTAAATAGCACATCTGGAGTTAGACTTAAAAACCTCATAAATAATATATGCTTTAATGGGTCTTCTATAGTTGCCTTGTCCCATCCCATCTTAAAAAGCCAATTACAATTATTAGTTTTAGTGATTGTATTTTGTGTCATTTGAAGTATATCATCACTCCAAAAGGCTTCAAAATCAGTAATAAGATTTTTCTGGCGTATACCTCCATTAACTGTAGCATACTCTAATATCTTCAACTGATTTAGGTATTGGTTCTTTATGTTTGTTTTAATTTGAGGATTATTCAAAATCCATTGCATATCCTCTGCAATGAGCAGTAATTTCTCATAGATTTTATGTTCATACACAATCTCACTTTCAACAATGCAGTTTTTCTCAGTCGCTGCTACGTATTTATATTTATTCTCTTCAAATGATACACTACTATCATAAATAGGTGTTTTATGAATGGGGCAAATATAAACACCTCTTATCTGGTGAATCCTATGCCAATATAATTCGCCATATATATCCAAATCCTCTTTATTGCACTTTGGGCAAAATCTTAAGAATTTATTTTCAGCCAATGGATTTATAATACTTGTAATTTTATTATATATCTCAACATCTCCATATAACATATACTGTCTTATTATATTCTTATTCTTAAGGCTTAAAAAGGCTGTATAAAACGGAAATAGTGTATGTTCGACTATTAGCCTGTCTGCATCAAAAGGACTGTTTAAGGGCATATTTTGGAGCAAATTAACCAATAGTGTTGGGAACTCCAGACTACACACTATACGATTTACATTAAATAGATCCCTTGCAGTTTCACTACCATTGAAATTTGGACTTTTATCGTGATATCTAGCAAAAACACTGTATAGTATTTCATCTTGATATGGTGTAGGAAAGAATGTCATCATACAACTTCAAATCCTTTAATTATTCCGTAATTTTTTAATATCTCATAGGTAGTTAATCCTTCTCCTGCACCACTTTGTACTATAACTCTAATATCATTTTCTGCACTTGGAGGTATCTTCTTTGTTTTAATTTTTACTGGATTATCATTACTCTCTACTACAGATGGTTTAGGAGTAGTGGGTATTACAAACCTATTTTGAGGAGGCTCTTCATAATTTAAATTTATGCTCCCTGTATAAATATCAGGATATTTTGCTATTTCCATTACATTGCCTGTTCTTAATGCATTTAACATTGGTTTTACTAACCTTAAACTTTCGTCAGCCACTTGTTTGATTAATTCAGGGGTTATAGTCTCTTTTCCACTTGAAATTGCTTTTGTTTGAGCAAGGACATAAAGTTTTACCGTTATATCAATTATTCCTTGGGATTGGTCAAATAGGGTATCTATCAGTTCGTCTGTCAATACAGTAGGTTTTTTAGTCCATTGATAGCCCCATATTGCGTTTATAAGTAAATTAAAGTTAATATCATTATCTAACCTTTCAAACACCAAATCTCCTTGTCCTGAGCCGCGCCTTGCCTGTCTAAACTTTCCTTGTAATACCCCCATAGCCTCAGGAGTACCAATTAACAAAACTGGTAATCCTATAGTATTAACTAGGGTAACGAAGAAGTTCAACATCCTATCGGCTCCACCAGACTTGGACTTACTAAGGTTTTGAATCTCATCAATTACTAAAAGTCCCAATGAAATATTTTTAGCAATATTAGTCATAGCGACAAGCATATTATCAACTGAAAGTTTTCCACTACCAAATCTTGAATAATAGTCAGTTCCTAATATTTCGTCAACCTTATTAAAGAATGATAAACATAAGCCTTTAATACTTCCATCGTAAGAGCATTCTAGTCTTAAGAAAACTACCTGATATCTTGAAAGTTCTCTATCTTTAAATTTGCTATGGACAATAACTTGTGGATACATTGTTAATATCCTATTTACAACAGTGGTTTTCCCCATACCTGACACTCCTAAAAGTGTGAAAGAGCCTGCAGTGCTACGATAATGGTTTGAAACATAGGCTTTATCCAATATATTTCTTCCTATATATCCTTGCCTTAAAACTCTACTAATTCTACTTTCCAAATCTAAATGTATCTTTAGAGGCTGAAAAACGTCATATAGACGTCCAACAAGATGTGTTCTATATTGACTATCTAACTGTCTTTCCTCTTTATCATAGGGAGGAAAATATGCTAACTTTGATACTATTTCATTTGGCGATGAAATCTTAGGTAATGCTTCTATAAATGGATTATCTTTATACTCTGAAATAATCTGTTCCTTATATTCTGCATTATGTATCAATTCCTGCACGGTCTTTCCCCTCTTTCTGTGCTTTTAATAGTAATTCAATCATATCTTGGTCTGTATCACCATAGGACTTTTCTTCAATTACTATCTTAGGCTCTTTTGGTCTTATTTCGATAATATTTTGCTTCCGCTCCTGCTGCTTCTCGAAATTCCGATTATCTCTGATATTCTGGATACGCCTCTTTTTACTTATACCTTCTTTAACTTCATTTTTAGTATCATCTTTAGCCTGCTCTATAATATTCTCTATGTCTTCTAATAAATTAATCTTATTTTGCAGTTCTACCTTCTTTGAGGCTTTAGCCTGCATCTTTTCATATTCTAGTAGATAGGTTATTTCTTCAATTGCTTTTTCCCTGTATCTTGACTGATGTTCTAGTAAAAAACACTTATCAAACTTTCTACCATCTTCATACTTAATATAAATATAACTCATATCTCGTGGATCATATGATATGTCAACTTTCCAAGCCCCATTGCTTCTAGCCTTCTCAAACCATCGTTCTTTTACTGAAATTTTAGAACCAAAGAACATCCCCTTGAATTTTATCCCGTGCTGTGTTACAGTCGCTTTGTCATTTGGTAGTAGATTTAATTTCAATAAGTCTTCATCGACAGTTCTTAACCGCCCTGTTCTATTAGCAACACCCCACTCCCAAATTAACTTGGGTATGGGCTCTACTCCGTCTGCAATCATATCTTCACTTCTGGTATATTTTTTTAAATAGTGATGATTGTTATGATACAATACACATTTAATTATAATTTGAGTAAACTGTTTCAAGTCAAGAGTCGCTGAAAGCCTATAATCTTGCTCTCCTCTTTCACGGTATTGGCTTTTGATTGCTCCGGGTAAAAATGGCTTAGTATGTTGGTTTAGTGTATCAAAATACCTTTCGATAATTCCTTTCATATCGCCTCTATAAGGACTAGTATTTAATATTTTTATTCCAAAGGCTGTTATTAAAGATTCTATATTCTGTCCTTCTAATTCACCTCGATCTGCTATAATTGCTTCAGGTAAGGTACTACAATAATTCCACTCATCATTATTAATCTCTATATCGTACTTCCTGCAAAATGACACTTTATCAGTAGCAGCATTAATTAAGGCAATACTTGCTCCAATCCAACTAGGTCCTTCCAAAGATATATTAATTCCTACTACGCAACGTGAAAACACATCCATAACAGTATATATAACTGGCCTTCCTATAATCCAATTTCGATTATATTGGGACACTAAATACACATCCCCTACAGTTGCATCTATTTGAAATATTGCTCCCGGACCAAATGCTTCTTCAGTAGCAGACCCTGTAAGTCCTCTATGTTGTAACTCATATCGCTTTGCACTTTTTCTAGTTGATACTTCCTTCTTGATATTTCTTTCTTTATTAAACCAATATCTAAATTGTCTTAGGGTAGGAATTTCATCATTTACTATTCCATTTTCACTAAAGTATTCTTTAATCATAAGTTCATAGGTTAATGTCAATGTCTTCTGTGATGAATTATAATAAAATCTATTAAGAGCAGCATTGAAAATTTTTACCGTCTCGGGGGTAATAATAAAAGTATTATTGATTACTTTATCACCTTGTGTCTTTCCACACTTATAATAGTCAGGAAGTAAGGAGTTTTTATGCATACCTCTCTGCCAAAATCGCTTCAGATATCTCATAACTGTTGCTTCGTGAATATTATCAATATATTCTCTGACAAGTTTAACTCTCTTATCAGGGATGTATATATCAGGCTCAAATGTAACAATGTCTTTAATGGCATTATAAGCCTTGTCTCTTATGGCTTTGTGTTTTGGTAGAATATCCTCTTCTTCTTTAATTATCATATATGGTTCATTTTCTAAAACAAATATTGTGCCATCATTTAACCCATTCTGAATAAAGGATTCCGAGACTGTAGTAGGCATTGAATTACCGTAAATATCAATTAGGTAGATAATATCCTTGTAACGGTATAGAATTCGTTCATATCTTTTACCCTGAATTGTTTCAAATAAAATCACACTATTGGTTGGAAGCATATCTTGCACCCCAATCAATGATTAATTTTGGATTACTTTTTGTTATATCTATAGATTCATTCATTTCAATGGTTATTAATTTAGATGCTAGAAGGTATTTAAATATGTATAGGCCTGTACCATCTGATACATTATTTTCTTTATCAAAATCTGAAGTTATCTTTCTTATTGAATAATTACTGTCTCTAAATTTATCAATTAGAATGGTACAATAATTCTCCAGTAAACTTTTTGTTAAACCTCTTTCTTCATAGGTATATAAACTTTGATGTATCCACTCTATATTTTTTACCATTTTAATAGGGATTTCTTTTTGAGTAATTATTCCAAAGTCAATTTCTTTTGCTGCCCAGTATCGCCTTTCTATTTCCAACCTTTCTAATACAGACTTTTTCTCTAACTCACTTGATGATTTTACAGTTCTTGCAACATATTTATGATTCTTCAAAGTAAGCAAGAATGTAGTAGTAAGAATATATGGAGGCTCTTCATTAGTAAAGAAATCTTGTTTAAGGTCTTTATTCTCTTTCACTACCTCTACTAAATCTAAAAGAGGATAATGTTCTCTAATATCTACTACCTCATTGTCCCATTCGAACATATAGAAACATCTCGTTTGTATATCTGAAAAGAAATGATGTATTCTATTAGTTTTCCAGCCTTTCACACGTGATACCCTGCCTTTTGACGGAAAGTCTTGTATTGAAAGCCAAGGCTTGTAAGAGGCTAACTCACCACTACCACGATTTTTAGATAAAAACCTTTTATACTTAGCCACTGTCCAAGTAGTATCTCTTTTCGCCATATAAATCTTCCTTTCTTTCATACTTCTTGGATGTGATGTTAACGCAGAACATAAAAGTTTTCAATATAGTATCTATTAAATTCTTACTTATTCAATTATTTGGCTAAAAACAAAGGGATGAATATTAGAAATTTTTTCAGAATTTCACTCTATTTTTATATTTATTATTTTTTCTACTATGTCCAATTACACACGAGTTTGCTCACGTAGTGACAAAGTTTGCTCGGATGGTAAGCGAGTGGTTGCAAGGTCTATCGCCCATAACTTACTTTGAGTGACAAAGTTTGTTCGTGGGTTGCATTTACTTAAAAAATAGAAAAAAAGAGATAAAAAATGAGAAAATGACAAGCGAGTTTGCTCGTGAGCAGTGAAGAATGACAAAGTTTGCTCGTGGAAAAATAGGAACAATTATATGAGATGTAAGTGCGATATGCATAGGGGAGGTATTTACTTATATTTTTATATATATTGATTTCACTGGGCTACGGGGGATTATTGGTTGTTGGATTTCGGGAATGTTTGTGGCGGGGGGATCTACTTCTGCACAAATAAAAGGCGCCAGATTGGTTTCCCAGTCTGACGCTCTGTATCTTTCGTGAACAAACTTTGTAATTTTGAACCGACTCTTTTGTAAGTCGACAATTATACTATCTCTTACTAAATTGTGGTGATCTTCTTGCTTTTTTAAGACCATATTTCTTTCTTTCTTTCATTCTTGAATCTCTAGTTAAATGTCCTGCTTTTTTAAGTATTGGTCTTAATTCTTCATCTGACTCAATAAGAGCTCTAGCTATACCATGTCTAACTGCTCCAGCTTGACCTGTAAATCCTCCACCATGAACATTAACAAAAACATCATATTTATCTAAAGTTTCAGTAATAACTAGTGGTTCTTTTACAATTACTCTTAAAGTTTCATAATCAAAATAAGTTTCTATATCTTTCTTATTTATAACAATATTACCATTACCTGGCACTAATCTAACTCTTGCTACAGAAGTCTTTCTTCTTCCTGTTCCCAAAAATTGTATATTAGCCACTTACAGTCCTCCTTTCTCGTGAGCATTAAAATTCGTATATTTCAGGTTGTTGAGCTTCGTGATTATGTTCTGCTCCACTATATACTTTTAATTTCTTAATCATATTTCTTCCTAAACTATTTTTAGGAAGCATTCCTTTTACTGCTAATTCAATAACCATTTCTGGTTTTTCTTCCATCATTCTTTTGTATGATATTTCTCTTCCTCCTCCTGGGTACCCAGTATGGTAGAAATGAGTTTTCTGTTCTAATTTTTTTCCAGTTAATTTGATTTTTTCTGCATTTATTATTATAACAAAGTCACCTGTATCTACATGAGGAGTATATATTGGCTTATTTTTACCACTCAATATTGTAGCTACTTCTGTAGCTAATCTTCCTAAGACTTTGTCTTCTGCGTCTATTACATACCATTTTCTATCAACTTCGTTTGTTTTAGCCATAAAGCTTTTCATCATTTTCCCTCCTTATCACAGCGTTGAGCAATAAAAAATTAAAAAAGTTCCGGGGCTTTTTTAAAACACTCTAATATATTCTAATACAAGTAATTACCTATGTCAAGACGTTTTTTGTCAATAAAAAACCTTTTCTAAAAATAATCCTTGTGGTGGTGCCGTATGTCCTGCTAATTCCCTATTTTTCTCTGAAATTATCTTACATAAATCCTCCACATTAAGTTTTCCAAATCCTATCTCTAATAAAGTACCTACTATTATTCTTACCATATTTCTAAGAAAGCTATTCCCTTCTATTTTAAAAATTATTAATTCATTTTCCTTTTCTTTTTCTATTGATATACTATAAATTGTTCTTATGGTACTTTTCACACTTGATTTAGCTGCCATAAATGAAGCAAAATCATGAGTACCTATTAAATATTTTGAAGCATCAATCATTTTATCAATATCTATATCATAAGGCACATAATAAGAAAAATTTCTATATAATGCCTTTGGAAGTTCTCCATTGTATACTATATATTTATATGTTTTCTTAGTGGCACTAAATCTAGAATTAAATCCTATATCCACTTCTTCTGAATCCATTATGGTTATATCATCTGGTAATAAAAATTTTAGTGCATATTTATATCTTTCTCCCGGAATCGTCGCATTTGTTATGAAATTAGCAACTTGTGCCAAGGCATGTACTCCTCCATCAGTTCGTCCAGACCCTATTAGTTTTATTTTTTCATTTGTTAATATTTCTAAAGCTCCTTCAAGTTTTTCTTGAATTGTAATTACATTATCTTGTCTCTGCCATCCTGCATAATTAGTTCCTTCATATTCAATAGTAAGCTTGATGTTTTTCATTTTATCTCCTATATATACCTTGTACTTATAATAAGACCAAAGAATATAGTCATAGATATTAATGACACTATATCTAGTTTCTTGAGCTTTAACTCATTTAATCTAGTCCTATTATCTCCACCTCTATAGCATCTTGCTTCCATGGCTGTAGCAAGTTCATCTGCTCTTCTAAAGGCATTTATAAATAAAGGAACTAAAAGAGGCACTAGATTTTTTGCTCGACTAAGGATATTTCCAGATTCAAAGTCAGCTCCTCTTGCCATTTGTGCCTTCATTATCTTATCTGTTTCTTCTAATAGAGTAGGGATAAATCTTAAAGCTATGGTCATCATCATAGCCAGCTCATGTGCAGGTAATCCAATTCTTTTAAATGGAGATAATAGCTTCTCTATTCCATCTGTTAAGGCTATGGGAGATGTAGTAAGAGTAAGAAGTGAAGTTCCTGTAATCAAAAAAATTAATCTAAGAGCCATAAAGGTAGCCAAGTATATTCCTTCTTTTGTAACTGTCAATGGCCCTAACTCATATAGTACTTCTCCTTTAGTCATAAATATATTTATCGAAAAGGTTATTAATATAATGAATAAAAGAGGTTTTATACCTTTTAAAATGAATTTTAATGGCACTCCTGATATTTTAACTGTTAGGAGGATAAATGCTACTATGAATATATAGGGTATAAAACTATTTACAAAAAATAATGATGCTATAAATAATGAAATTATAATTATCTTTATTCTTGGATCCAGTCTATGAATTATAGTGTCTCCAGGAAAATATTGCCCTATGGTTATATCTTTAAGCATCTTTTTTTCTCCTTAAAAACTTTAATATTTCTTCTTTAGCTTCATGAACTGTTAATATGTCATCATTAACATGGTTTCCTTTTTCTTTAAATATCTTCATAAATTTAGTTATTTGTGGAACTCCTAATCCCAAGTTTTCCAATTCATCAACTTTTTTAAATATCTCTCTAGGCTTTCCATCCATTTCTAGCTTTCCCCTGTGCATTACTAAAATTCTCTGCACAAGCTTTGCTATATCTTCCATACTATGGGATACAAGTATTATAGTAATCCCTTCCTTATCATAAAGTTTTTGAATTTCACCTAGAATTTCATCTCTACCATGAGGGTCTAATCCTGCTGTAGGTTCATCTAAAACCAGTATCTTAGGCTTCATAGCTATTACACCTGCTATGGCAACTCTCCTTTTTTGACCACCACTTAGTTCAAAAGGAGACCTATCCTTTAATGCTTCAAAATCTAATCCTACTAGCTCCATGGATTCCTTTACCCTTTTATCTACTTCATCGTCACTAAGCCCCAAATTCTTTGGTCCAAAGGCAATATCTTTATATATGGTCTCTTCAAATAATTGATGTTCTGGATATTGAAATACTAGACCAACTTTTTGTCTTATTTCCTTCAAATTAACATCTTTATCTGTAATATTTACTCCATCTATTATTATAGCTCCAGAACTTGGCTTTATTAGTCCATTTAAATGCTGAACTAATGTAGATTTTCCTGATCCTGTGTGACCTATTAGCCCTATGAATTCTCCTTCATTTATTTCCAAATTTATATTGTCTAATGCCTTTTTTTCAAAGGGAGTATTGGGATTATATATATAATTTAAGTTATTTATTTTCATAATCATAGTAATTCCACCAATTCTTCTATAGATATTATATCATCTTTTAAGTTGATCCCTGCTTTTCGTAATTCATATACTAATTCTGTTACCTGTGGTACGTCTAACCCTAATTCTTTAATTTTATCGACTTGTTTAAATATATTTCTTGGACATCCTTCCATAACTATTTGTCCTTGTTCCATAACAAGAATCCTATCAGCTTCTACAGCTTCATCCATATAATGAGTAATCAATATTATGGTTTTATTTTCATTTTTATTTAACTTTTTTATTGTATTCATTACTTCTATTCTGCCTATGGGATCTAACATGGCTGTAGGTTCATCTAAAATAATACAATCTGGATTCATTGCCAAAATCCCTGCAATTCCTACTCTTTGTTTTTGACCACCTGATAATAGATGAGGTGCATGTTTTTTGTATTCAGTCATTTCTACAACTTCTAGTGCTTTATCTACTCTAGCCCTTATTTCTTTAGGATCAATACCTAAGTTTTCTGGACCAAATGCCACATCTTCTTCTACTATTGTAGCAACTATTTGATTATCAGGGTTTTGAAACACCATACCTGCTTTTTCTCGTATATTCCATATGTTTTTTTCATCTTGAGTATCCATACCTGCCACATATACATTACCATTTGTAGGCATAATAAGACCGTTCATAAGCTTGGCCAATGTAGATTTACCTGAACCATTATGTCCAAGTATAACTAAAAATTCACCCTTTTTTACTTCTAAACTTATTTCTTTTACTGCCTGATGTATATTATCATCTATTAAGGATTTATATTCATAGGTTACATTATCTGCTTTTATCATTATATCACTCATTGTTATACCTCTATTTTTATATTATTTTCATACTATAATATAACATAAGGATACCCTTAATTCAATCTACAATTCATAATCTTATAGATTTACGGCATAAGTTTACCAATATATTTTAAAACTAAAATTGGTTTGCTCGCTGTGTTAGGTCATTTTCCACAGTCTCGAAGCTCAAATTCATTTACTCGCTATGCTCGTATAGATTTGGTTCTCGTTGCGTTTGACCTACTAAAGCTCACTATCGTTCGCTAAGTTAGGTCATTTGCCACAGTTTCGCAACTCAAATCTATTTACTCGCTATGCTCGTATAGATTTGGTGCTCATTGCGTTTGACCTACATCAGCTCACTGTCGTTCGCTGTGTTAGGTCATAAAATAAAAGGGACTAAGTTTAAACTTAATCCCCTACATTTATACTAGTTCTATTATAGCCATTTCTGCCCCATCTCCACGACGTGGTCCAACTTTTAATACTCTTGTATATCCACCATTTCTCTCTTGATACTTTGGTCCTATTTCATCAAATAATTTCTTCACTACATCTTCGTCATATACATAAGCTAGTACTTGACGTCTAGCGTGTAAATCCCCTCTTTTTGCTAAGGTAATCATTTTATCTGCCATTCTTTTTGTTTCCTTAGCTCTAGTAACTGTTGTTTCTATTTTTCCGGTTCTCAATAAAGATGTTACTAAATTTCTAAGCATTGCTCTTCTTTGATCTGTAGGGCGACCAAGTTTTCTTAATGTTGTCACATTTATCCCTCCTTCATGCCTTGTTACTCATCAGATTTTTTGAGACCTAATCCTAATTCAGCAAGTTTTCTTTGTACTTCCTCAAGGGATTTTTTACCAAGATTTCTTACTTTCATCATATCTTCTTCTGTCTTTTGTGTTAACTCTTCCACTGTGTTTATAGCTGCTCTCTTCAGACAGTTATAGCTACGAACTGAAAGATCTAACTCCTCCACAGTCATTTCAAGGACTTTTTCTTTCTTGTCCTCTTCTTTTTCTACCATTATTTCCACTTCACTAACATGTTCAGTTAGCCCAATAAAAAGATTTAAGTGCTCTGTAAGTATTTTTGCTCCTAAAGATGTAGCTTCATCTGGATTCATGGTTCCATTGGTCCATACTTCTAGAATCAATCTATCATAATCAGTGATTTGACCTACTCTCGTATTTTCCACAGTAAAGTTCACTTTTGTAACTGGAGTAAATGAGGAATCAACAGGTATAACACCTACTTGCTGCCCCTCTTTTTTATTCCTATCAGCTACTACATACCCTCTACCCTTTACTAATTCAAGCTCCATATATAGATTACCGTCTTCATTTATGGTAGCAATATGATGGTCCTTGTTGATTATTTCAACATCTGGACCTGTAATAATATCTCCTGCTGTTATAGTTTGAGAACCTTGTGCCTCTATTTTTAGAGTCACTGGTTCATCAACATATATTTTTGCAGCAAGACCTTTTATGTTTAAAATTATCTCTGGTACATCTTCTAATACCCCTGGTATAGTTGAAAATTCATGAAGTACTCCTTGAATTTTTATTGATGATACAGCTGCACCTGGTAGTGAAGATAATAGCACTCTTCTTAAGGAATTTCCCAAAGTTGTACCATAGCCTCTCTCTAGAGGCTCTACCATAAACTTTCCATAACTCTCATCATCACTCAACTCTAGAATTTCGATTCTTGGTTTTTCAATTTCTATCATTAACATTAACCCTCCTTAAAATTTGGTTTGTTAAAGTACGAGGGCAACTGATTTTATTATGAATACTATTATTTAGAATATAACTCAACGATTAAGTGTTCTTCTACTGGTATATCTATATCTTCCCTAGTTGGCTCAGTTACTATGCTACCCTTAAATTGATCAAGATCCACACTTATCCATTTAACAGTGTTGCCATTATGATTTTCAATTAGTGATTTTATTTTTTCACTACTTCTTGATTTCTCTTTTACTTGAATTGTATCTCCTGCTGAAAGGATTACAGATGGTATGTCTACTTTAGAACCATTAACTAAAAAATGACCATGTGTAACTAATTGTCTTGCTTCTGCTCTTGATGATGCAAAACCCATTCTATATACTACATTGTCTAATCTTAGTTCAAGTAATCTAAGTAAGTTTTCACCTGTGATTCCTTTAGCTTTATCTGCCATTAGGAAATATTTAACCATTTGAGATTCAGAAATTCCATAGAATCTACGAACTTTCTGTTTTTCTCTAAGCTGCATTCCATATTCTGTAACCTTTTTTCTTGATTGTCCGTGTTGTCCTGGAGCATAGTTTCTTCTAGTTATTGCACATTGTTCAGTATAACATTTATCTCCCTTAAGAAAAAGTTTCATACCTTCTCTACGACATAATCTACAAACTGGACCTGTATATCTTGCCATGTATTTTACACCTCCTATTAAACTCTTCTACGTTTTGGTGGTCTACAACCATTATGAGGAATAGGAGTAACATCTTTAATCATATTTACTTCTAATCCTGTTGCTTGTAAGGACCTAATAGCCGCTTCTCTTCCTGAACCTGGTCCTTTAACGAATACTTCTACACTCTTTAATCCGTGTTCCATAGCTTTTTTAGCTGCTTCTTCAGCTGCCTGTTGTGCTGCGTAAGGAGTAGATTTTCTTGAACCTCTAAAACCTAACTGTCCTGCACTAGCCCATGACAATACATTACCTTGTAAATCTGTTAAGGTAACCATAGTATTGTTAAATGTTGATGAGATATGTGCTTGACCTCTTTCTATATTCTTACGTTCTCTTCTTCTAACACGAGTCACTTTGCCTTTTTTAGCTGCCACTTAGTTTCCCCTCCTTTACCTACTTCTTCTTAGATACAAGTCTCTTTGGACCTTTTCTAGTTCTTGCGTTAGTCTTAGTTCTTTGACCTCTTACTGGAAGTCCTCTTCTATGTCTAACTCCTCTATAACAATTGATTTCTCTAAGTCTTTTAATATTTAGAGCTATTTCTCTTCGAAGATCGCCTTCTACATGGTAACCGTCTATAACAGCTCTTAAACTTGCTACTTCGGATTCTGTTAAGTCTTTTACTCTAGTATCTGGGTTAACACCAGCTTTTGTTAATATTTCATTTGATCTTGGTCTACCAATACCATATATATATGTTAAACCAACTTCAATTCTTTTGTCTCTTGGTAAGTCAACACCTGCTATTCTAGCCATTAATGTTTACACCTCCTAATATAATTCATCGCAAAATCAACCAGTTATTTACTAGCCTTGTTTTTGCTTGTGTCTTGGATTCTCACAAATAACCATAACTTTTCCATGTCTTTTGATTATTTTACATTTTTCACATATCTTTTTAACTGATGGTCTTACTTTCATTTAATTCCCTCCTATGCTACTTGTTTCGCCAGGTTATTCTACCTCTAGTTAAATCGTAGGGTGACAGTTCTACTGTTACCTTATCTCCAGGAAGTATCCTTATATAATTCATCCTTAGTTTTCCAGAAATATGGGCTAATATTTCGTGACCATTTTCCAGTTTTACTTTAAAAATAGCATTAGGTAAAGCATCTACTACTGTACCTTCAACTTCAATAATATCAGATTTAGACATTAGGTTTTTTAACCTCCTGTTCAAGCAAATTTAGAAATCCTTGTTAAAGGGTTCTAACAATTTTCGAATGTACGCATTATTTATCTTTACTTTGTTTTCTAATTTATACCCTAATTCGGGTAAAACTGTATTATAAACAATTAAGTGTTTCAACTTCTTCTGTTTTGGGTTGTCAAGCTTTCTTAAATTTCCATCTACAATCAATACATTTTGATTATCTATGACTTCTAATACTAAGAAAACTTTGCCTTTATCCCTTCCAGCTCTCGACTTAACCACTTGACCAATGGCTATGTCGTCACTTAAATCCATTATAAATTCACCTCTTTATAATAGCCTATTTACCGCTGGTTCCTTTAGAGAAAGGCTATGCCTTTCTCATTACCTATTAGTTAAAGCTTCTACTATAGTTTCATATACTTTGTCTATGGGCTTAGTCCCATCTACATTAAGTATTATGTCTTTTTTCTCATAATAATCAATTAAAGGTTGTGTTTGATTTTCATATACCTCTATTCTTGTAGAAACTGTTTCATGAGTATCATCATCTCTTTGGAATAGTTCTCCACCATCTATATCACATATGTTTTCAACTTTAGGTGGATTAAATGTAATATGGTAGGAAGCACCACATTTTTTACATATTCTTCTACCAACAGCTCTTTCAATTAAAATTTCCTTACTTGCTTGAATATTAACAACTTTATCAAGTTTTATACCCATTTTTGTAAGTTCCTTGTCTAAAGTTTCTGCTTGGTTAATAGTTCTTGGAAATCCATCTAGAAGAAAACCTTTTTCACAATCTTCTTTAGTTAATCTATCTTTGACAATTGAAACCACAAGTTCATCTGGAACTAAAAGTCCTTTATCCATATATTCTTTTGCCTTTGTACCTAACTCAGTACCTTCCTTTATATTGGCTCTAAATATATCTCCTGTTGAAATATGTGGTATATCATATTTTTTAACTATAGCTGATGCTTGAGTTCCTTTACCCACTCCAGGTGGTCCTAATAAAATCAATCTCACAACAATCGTCTCCTATAGTTTAATTTAAAAATCCTTTATAGTGTCTCATTAACATCTGAGCTTCCATTTGTTTAACTGTTTCTAATGCAACACCTACAACGATTATTATAGCTGTTCCACCGAAATTAACATTCATTCCAAATATTTTAGATAAAATAATTGGTAAAGATGCTAAAACTGCTAAAGCTAATCCACCAACAAAAGTAATTCTATTTACAACTTTACCTAGATGTTCTGATGTTGGTCTTCCTGGTCTAATCCCTGGAATAAATCCACCATTTTGTTGTAAATTCTTCGCATATTCTACAGTATTAAATTGAATAGCTGTGTAGAAATACGTAAAGAACATTATTAATGCTATATTTAATATAGAATATATCCACACTCCAACGCTTCCTTGTGGTGTTAGATATTTAGTTATCCATTCTGAAGGAGCTCCTTTTGTAAATAATGCTATTGTTTGTGGAAATGCTAGTAAAGATGATGCAAATATTACTGGCATTACACCAGCCATTGATACCTTTACAGGTATATGTGTGGATTGACCACCATACATTTTTCTTCCAACAACTCTCTTAGCATATTGGACAGTAATTCTTCTTTCTCCTTCTTGTAATGCAACTACAAAAGCTATGATAAATAAGAAAACTATACCAAAGATAGCTACTTTTATCACATTTAATTGACCTATTCTTACTAATCTAAATGTATTTATTAGGTCTGTAGGTAGTTTAGATATTATACCTATAAAGATAATAAGGGATATACCATTTCCTATTCCCTTCTCAGTTATCATATCTCCTAACCACATTAAAAACGCAGTACCAGCTATCATGGTGATTATTACTATTACATTTTGTAAAGCATTAGTAGTTTCTAATGCAGTACTAAATAATCCAAATGTAAATCCTA
This sequence comes from Tissierella pigra, assembly GCF_018917845.1. Lineage (NCBI taxonomy): Bacteria > Bacillati > Bacillota > Tissierellia > Tissierellales > Tissierellaceae > Tissierella > Tissierella pigra. The sequence goes on along the minus strand of NZ_JAHLPJ010000001.1, from coordinate 921,086 downwards.
CAGCTTGAATTAATGCCAAGCCAATAGCAGTATATCTAGTATATTTTGTTATTTTCTTTTTTCCTGCTTCCCCTTCTTTAGCTAATTCTTCTAATCTAGGAATAGCTATAGTAAGAAGTTGAATTACTATGGATGCAGTAATATATGGATAAATATTCGTTGCAAATATACTAAAGTTACTAAAGGTTCCACCGCCCATTAAATCAAGGAATTCTAAAATTCCACCTCTAGACTTTTCAAATAAATCTGCTATGATGACCTTATTCATATATGGTACTGGTATACTAGATCCTAATCTAAAAACCAATAACATCAATAATGTGAATATAATTTTCTTTCTAATCTCAGGTATCCTCCAGGCATTCCTTAAGGTTGAAAGCATTTATATCACCTCTACCTTTCCTCCTGCAGCTTCAATCTTCTCAGCGGCAGTTTTACTAAATTTTTGTGCCTGTACAGTAAGTTTGATGCTAATTTCTCCGTCTCCAAGTATCTTAACTCCATCTTTTGCTTTACCTTTTTTAACTATTCCTTCACTAAATAAAAGCTCAGGAGTAACAACTGTGTTTTCTTCAAATCTATTTAGTTCTTCAATATTTACTATAGCATATTCTTTTGCAAATATATTAGTAAATCCACGCTTTGGAATTCTTCTAAATAGTGGCATTTGACCACCTTCAAAGCCTGGTCTAACTCCACCGCCTGATCTTGCATTTTGACCTTTATGTCCTTTACCAGAAGTTTTACCAAGACCAGAACCGATACCTCTACCAAGTCTCTTCTTAGGTTTACTTCCTCCACCAGCATTTGGTCTTAAATCATTTAGTTTCATAGGTACACCTCCTTCTTTGCTTAATCTACTATTTCAACCATGTAGTCTACTTGATGTATCATACCTCTTATTTGAGGGGTATCATTCTTTTCCACTACCTGACCAATTTTTCTTAATCCAAGAGCCTCTATGGTTCTTCTGTGAGTTTCAGGTTTGCCGATAGGGCTTTTAACCAATTTAATTTTGATCATAGTCACTTTAAATCCCCCCTATCCTAATATTTCTTCTACAGTCTTTCCTCTTAGACGCGCAACATCTTCTGCTCTTTTTAATCCTTGTAGCGCTGCCATTGTAGCATTAACTACGTTTCTTGGGTTATTAGTTCCCAAACATTTTGTTCTTATATCTCTAATACCAGCTAACTCACATACAGCACGTACTGCTCCTCCAGCAATTACTCCTGTACCTTCTTTAGATGGCTTAAGTAATACTCTTCCTGCACCAAATTCTCCAATTATTTCATGTGGTATTGTAGTTCCAACAAGCGGAACTGATATTATGTGTTTTTTAGCATCTTGTATAGCTTTTCTAATAGCTTCAGGTACTTCTAATGCCTTAGCCATTCCTACTCCAACGTTGCCATTTTCGTCTCCAACAACTACTAAAGCGCTAAATCTAAAGTTTCTACCACCCTTTACAACTTTAGTAACACGGTTGATACTAACAACTCTCTCTTTTAATTCTAATTCACTTCCGTCTTTATATGAACGTTCCATTGATTCCCCTCCTTCTATTAGAACTTAAGTCCAGCTTCTCTTGCAGCTTCTGCAAGTTCTTTTACTCTTCCATGATAAATATATCCACTTCTATCAAATACTACTTCAGAAACTCCTTTTTCTAGTGCTTTTTTGGCAATAGCTTCTCCAACATTTTTTGCAGCTTCTTTGTTTTTTGTAGAAGTAAGATTTAAAGATTTGTCTAATGTGGAAGCTGAAACTAGTGTATTTCCTATTGAGTCATCAATTATTTGAGCATAAATATGGTTTCCACTCCTATAAACAGTAAGTCTTGGTCTTTCAGGAGTGCCATTGATTTTTTTTCTTACTCTTTCATGTCTTGCTTTTCTATTTTCATTTCTATTTATCTTTTTAAGCACGTATTTTCACTCCCTTCTACTTACCAGTCTTACCAACCTTACGTCTAACCACTTCGTTAGAGTATCTAATACCTTTTCCTTTATAAGGTTCAGGTTTTCTAAATTCTCTTATGTTAGCTGCATAGTTTCCTACCTGCTGTTTATTTATACCTTTAACTATAATCTTGTTAGTAGCAGGTACTTCTACTTCTATTCCTGCTGGATCTTCTAGTTCTATTGGATGAGAATATCCTAAAGTAAGTACTAGTTTCTTCCCTTGTTTTGCAGCTCTATATCCAGTACCTTCGATTTCTAAAGATTTTGAATAGCCTTCTGTAACTCCTACTATCATGTTTGAAATTAAAGTTCTTGATAAACCATGTAGAGATCTATGTTTTTTGTTATCAGTTGGTCTAGCAACTGTTAGCACACCATCTTCTATTTTGATTTCCATATCTGAACTTATTTTTTCAGCTAATTGTCCTTTTGGACCTTTTACTTCAACTATATTATTATCATTTATTTTAATTTCCACACCAGCTGGAATATTAATCGGTTTTAAACCTATTCTTGACATGAGTGCACCTCCTTCACGTAATTTAGTTATTTATTACCATACGTAACAAATAACTTCTCCGCCCACGCCTTCTTTTCTAGCAACTTTATCAGTCATTATACCACTAGAAGTAGAAAGTATTGCTATTCCAAGACCACCTAACACTCTTGGAATTTCATCAGATTTTACATAAACTCTAAGTCCTGGCTTAGAAATTCTTTTAATTCCAGATATAACTTTTTCATTATGTTTTCCATATTTTAAATCTACTCTTATAATACCTTGTTTCCCATCATCTATAACGTCAAAGCCCTTTATAAATCCTTCACTTAACAAGATTTGAGCTAATTCTTTCTTTATATTTGAAGCAGGAATATCAACAGAATCATGCTTTGCATTATTTCCATTTCTTATTCTCGTTAACATATCCGCTATTGGGTCTGTCATCATAATTTAGCTACCTCCTTTCATATACTTCTTACTACCAGCTCGCCTTTTTAACTCCAGGTATTTGACCTTTATACGCTAATTCTCTAAAACAAATACGGCAAACTCCATATTTTCTTAAATAAGCATGAGGTCTTCCACATATTTTACATCTATTATATTCTCTACTGCTGAACTTTTGTTTTCTTTGTTGTTTAACAACCATAGATTTCTTTGCCAAAAACTTTCCCTCCTTCTTTACTTTTTAAAGGGCATTCCCATTAGTGCTAAGAACTCTTTCGCTTCTTCGTCAGTGTTTGCTGTAGTTACGATTATGATGTCTAAACCTCTAATAGCCTCAACTTTATCATATTCGATCTCAGGGAATATTAACTGTTCTTTAATTCCTAATGCATAATTGCCTCTACCATCAAAGGAAGTTGCATTTACACCTCTAAAGTCTCTAACTCTTGGTAATGCAATATTCATAAGTTTATCTAAAAAGTGGTACATTCTATCTCCTCTTAGAGTAACTTTCGTACCAACACTCATACCTTCACGTAGTTTGAAGTTTGCTATTGATTTTTTAGCCTTAGTTATAACAGGTTTTTGTCCCGCTATCATTTCTAACTCTTTCACTGCTGATTCAAGTATTTTAGGGTTGTCTCTTGCCTCTCCGATACCCATGTTAATTACTACTTTTTCAAGCTTTGGCACTTCCATTATATTGCTATATTGGAATTTTTCCATCAGTGCATTTACTACTTCGTTATTATACTTTTCTATTAATCTGGAAGCCATTCCTATTACCTCCTCTCTGCATTAAATTATTTATCTAAAGCTTCTCCACATTTTTTACAAACTCTTACCTTTTTGCCATCTGACAATATTTTATGGCCTACTCTTACTGCTTTTTTGTCTTTATCACAAAAATACATTACATTTGATGAGTCTATTGGACCTTCCATTTTAACTATTCCGCCTGGAGCTGTAGGTCCTTGTGGCTTTTTATGTTTTGTCAGCATGTTTACGCCTTCAACTATTACCTTACTATCTTTAGGAAATACTCTTAATACTTTTCCTTTTTTTCCTTTATCTTTTCCAGCGATAACAACTACTGTATCTCCACTTTTTACGTGCATAGTCTACACCTCCTCCTATAGTACTTCCGGTGCTAAGGAAATTATTTTCATAAAGTTTCCTCTTCTAAGTTCTCTTGTAACAGGTCCAAATATACGAGTACCCACTGGGTTTTTATCGTCTTTTATAATAACAGCTGCATTATCATCGAATTTAATATAAGAGCCATCATTTCTTCTAACACCATGTTTTGTTCTTACAACAACTGCTTTAACTACATCACCTTTTTTAACAACTCCACCAGGTGTTGCTGTTTTTACAGTACAAATTACTATATCTCCAACTCTTGCGTACTTTTTATTTGTTCCACCTAATACTCTAATAACCAATACCTCTTTTGCTCCAGAGTTATCAGCTACTCTCATACGGCTTTCCGTTTGAATCATGCGAATACCTCCCTTCTGAGTTGAATAGCCTATTTAGCCTTTTCTACTATATTTACTACTCTCCATCTTTTATCTTTACTAAGTGGTCTGGTTTCCATTATTTTAACAACATCACCGATTCCACACTCATTATTTTCATCATGAGCTTTAAACTTAGTGGTTTGTCTTATTTGCTTTTTATATAAAGGATGTGTTACGAAAGTTTCAACAGCAACAACTACAGTTTTATCCATCTTGTCGCTTACAACATTGCCTATTCTAACCTTACGATTTCCTCTTTCCATCTAAGATTAAACCTCCTTTCCTATACCTAATTCTCGTTCTCTAACTATTGTTTTTACACGAGCTATATCTTTTCTTACTGCTTTTATTCTTAATGGATTGTCTAATTGACCAGTAGCCAATTGAAATCTTAAGTTAAATAATTCAGTTTTAAGTTCTGATAATTTATTATTTAATTCCGCTTCTGATAATTGGCGTACTTCTTTAATCTTCATTAGCTTCACCACCCTTTTCTCCTGCATCCTCACGAGTAACGAATTTTGTCTTTATTGGCAATTTATTCGCAGCTAGTCTCATTGCTTCTCTAGCATCTTCTTCTGATACTCCACTCATTTCAAATAAAATTCTACCCGGTTTAACAACTGCTACCCAATATTCTGGTGAACCTTTTCCTGAACCCATACGTGTTTCAGCAGGTTTCTCAGTAATTGGCTTATCTGGAAATACCTTAATCCAAATATTTCCGCCCCTTTTAACGTATCTTGTCATAGCACGTCTAGCAGCCTCTATTTGATTGGAAGTAATCCAAGTTGGTTCTAAAGCTTGTAATCCAAACTCTCCATAAGTAATTGTATTACCACGAGTAGCCTTACCTTTCATTCTTCCTCTATGAACTCTACGATATTTTACTCTTTTAGGCATTAACATTTTTATTTCCTCCTTCCTACGGAATTTATATTATTCTTCCACAGATTTCTCTACTTTTTCTTCTTTTTTAGTAGGAAGAACTTCACCTCTATATAACCATACTTTTACTCCAAGCTTACCATAAGTAGTGTTCGCTTCTGCAAAACCATAATCTATGTCCGCTCTTAATGTTTGTAGAGGTATTGTTCCTTCACTATATCCTTCAGTTCTAGCCATATCTGCACCGCCAAGTCTTCCTGACACTGCAGTTTTGATTCCCTTTCCTCCAGCTCTCATTGTTCTTTGAATCGCTTGTTTCATTGCTCTTCTAAATGAAACCCTTCTTTCAAGTTGAGAAGCTATGTTTTCAGCCACTAGTTGAGCATCTAACTCAGGAACCTTTATTTCTTCAACATTTATAACTACAGATTTCTTTGTTAATTTCTCAAGATTTAATCTTAGTTCTTCTACTCCTGAACCACCTTTACCTATAACCATACCAGGTTTAGCAGTATGAACTGTAACTTTAACTCTATTAGCAGCTCTTTCGATTTCAATCTTAGAAACACCAGAAATAAATAATTTTTTCTTTACATATTCACGTATTTTATTATCTTCAACTAGGTATTCATTAAAAGTTTTCTTATCCGCATACCATTTTGAATCCCAATCTTTTATTATTCCGACCCTTAATCCATGTGGGTTAACCTTTTGACCCATTAACTATCCCTCCTTTTCTAGTCTCTTTCTTTTACAACTACTCCTATATGACTACTTCTCTTTATTATTGGATAAGCCATTCCTCTTGCTTTTGGTCTAAATCTTTTCATATGTGGACCATCGTTTGCATAGGCATTATCCACATAAAGATTTTCTCTATCCATATTGAAGTTATTTTCAGCATTGGCAATTGCAGATGTTAGTACTTTTTCAAGAACTCTAGCACCTTTTTTAGGTGTAAATCTTAAAATTGATAAAGCTTCATCTACTTGTTTGCCTCTAATTTCTTTACATATGAAATTTACCTTTAGTGGTGAAATTCGTACATATTTGGCTATAGCTCTAGCTTCCACTATATTTCCCTCCTTCTCTCTTATCTTACACCAGATGACCTTTCGTTTTTATCAACATGAGATCTAAATGTTCTCGTTGGAACAAACTCACCCAGTTTGTGACCTACCATATCTTCAGTTATATATATAGGAACATGTTTTCTTCCATCATGTACTGCTATGGTGTGACCAATCATTTCCGGGAATATAGTTGAACGACGTGACCATGTTTTTACAACTTTTTTATCATTACTTTTATTTAATTCTTCTATTTTTTTAAGAAGATGATCATCACAAAATGGTCCTTTTTTTAGAGATCTACCCATGATTACTCCTCCTTTCAGATATTTAACTATTTAGTTCTTCTTCTCACGATATATTTGTCTGATTTTTTATTTTTCTTTCTAGTTTTTAATCCTAATGCAGGTTTACCCCATGGAGTTAATGGCGCAGGCATACCTATTGGCGCTCTACCTTCTCCACCACCATGTGGATGGTCTACTGGGTTCATGGCACTACCTCTAACAGTAGGTCTAATTCCCATATGTCTAGATCTTCCAGCCTTACCAATTGTAATAAGCTCATGAGATATGTTTCCTACTTGACCGATTGTTGCACGACATTCCATTCTAATTAATCTAAATTCTCCTGATGGAAGTTTAAGTTGTGCAAATTCACCTTCTTTTGCCATTAATTGAGCCGATGTTCCAGCTGATCTAACAAGTTGACCACCTTTTCCTGGTTTCAACTCAATATTATGAACATTTGTACCAACTGGCATATCTTTTAATTTCATCGCATTACCTATTTTAATATCTGCATTTTCTCCAGATTCTATCATATCTCCAACTTTTAAGTTATGAGGTGCAAGAATATATCTTTTTTCACCATCAACATAATTTATCAAAGCTATATTAGCCGTTCTATTTGGATCATATTCAATAGCTGCTACACGACCTGGTATTCCGTCTTTATCTCTTTTAAAATCTATTATTCTATATTTTCTCTTAGCTCCACCACCTCTGTGGCGAATAGTAATTCTACCTTGAGAGTTTCTTCCACCGCTTTTATTTAAATCCACTAATAGTGATTTTTCAGGCTCTTTTTTTGTTATTTCTTCAAAAGAAGATACTGTCATTTGTCTAAGTGCAGGGGAAGTTGCCTTAAATTTTCTAACGCTCATCGTTTTCCCTCCTTCTATAAAACTTTTATTCCATTCCTTCGAAGAACTCTATTCTCTTAGAATCTTCAGTTAGTTTTACTATAGCTTTTTTCCAATCTGGTCTTTTACCTGAATGAACACCTTGTCTCTTTACTTTACCAAGCATATTCATTGTACTAACCTTTTCAACTTTAACACCGAATATAGTCTCTATAGCTTTTTTAACCTCAGCTTTGTTTGTTCTTTTATCAACAACAAAAGTATACTTACCGTATGCCATATCATCCATACTTCTTTCAGTTATTACTGGTCTAATTATAATATCGTGTGGATTACGCATTATGCATACACCTCCTCCACTTTTCTTACTGCATCTTTAGTTATAATAAATGAATTGTATTTTAATATATCATAAACATTTAAAGTATTAACAAGAGCAGTTTGTACATTTGGAATATTATTCGCTGATTTTATAACGTTATCATTTTTCTCACCCATAACTATTAGCGCTTTCTTATCTGCATTGATTTTAGTTAAGAAATTAGCCATATCTTTAGTTTTCGGTGCATCAAATTTTATATCATCAATTACTATTATCTCATTATTTAAAACTTTTGAAGTTAAAGCTGACTTCATTGCAAGTCTTTTAACCTTTTTAGGTACTTTATAGCTATAATCTCTTGGTTTCGGTGCAAATGTAACTCCACCACCTGAGAAATGAGGGGCTCTAATACTTCCTTGACGAGCTCTACCTGTACCTTTTTGTCTCCAAGGCTTTCTTCCACCGCCTCTTACTTCTGCTCTAGTTTTAGCAGACTGAGTTCCTTGTCTCTTATTAGCAAGTTGATTCTTTACTACTTCATAAACTACATGTTGGTTTACTTCAATACCAAATATATTTTCATTTAATTCGATTTCTTCTACTTGTTCTCCTAACATGTTGTAAACTTTTACCTTAGGCATTTTGCATCCTCCTTTCCGCCTTAATTATTACTTTTTAACCGTTTCTTTTATAGTTACTAAACCTTTTTTAGGTCCTGGCACTGCACCTTTTATAAGTATTAGATTTTTTTCAGCATCCACTCTAACTATTTCAAGATTTTGAACAGTTACTCTTTCATTACCCATTCTTCCAGCCATTCTATGACCTTTAAATACTCTTCCTGGATAAGTACCTGCTGACATACCACCTGGCGCTCTATGGAATTTAGAACCATGTGATTCCCTTCCTCTACCAAATCCATGTCTTTTTATAACACCTTGAGTTCCTTTACCTTTAGAAGTACCAGTAATATCGATTAAGTCTCCCGCTTCAAATACATCCGCTTTTATTTCTTGACCTATTTCAAATTCATCTGGATTTTCCACTCTAAATTCTCTTAAGTATTTTTTGTATTCAAGGTTCCCTTTGTCAAAATGACCTTTTGCTGGCTTATTCATTCTTTGTTCTTTTATATTTTGGAATCCAACTTGGATTGCGTTATATCCATCATTTTCAACAGTTTTTTTCTGCACAACAACCAATGGACCAGCTTCAATTACAGTTACTGGAACAATAGATCCATCTTCTTTGAAGATTTGAGTCATACCAATCTTCTTTCCTATCATATTTTTCATACTTGCACCTCCTATTATCTTACAGCGGATTACTTACGTAATCATATAAACAATTATGATCTTATTTCAATATCTACCCCTGCAGGTAAATTTAATTTCATAAGTGAGTCTACAGTTTTTTGATTTGGATTTAAGATATCGATCAATCTCTTATGAGTTCTTTGCTCGAATTGCTCTCTAGAATCCTTGTACTTATGAACAGCTCTTAATATTGTTATTATTTCTTTTTCAGTTGGTAGCGGTACTGGACCTGATACAGTAGCACCTGTTCTTTTAGCAGTTTCAACTATTCTTTGAGCTGATGCATCTAAAAGTTCATGATCATAAGCTTTTAATCTAATTCTTATTTTTTGTTTACCATTGTTTGACATTTAATTCCCTCCTTTTATCGCATGCTGTTTTTTTACATGCGACGTGGGGTTGCCGATACACACTTCCGGGTGTGTTGTTATTTTTTTTTAACTTTTTCACCCATGACAACTCCAGTCGCCCGATTTTTAACCGGACATTCTCAGCAAAAATTCCCTGCTTTTAACAGCCACCTTTTGCATCATCGCAATGTCTTAATTTGAACACTAATACATTTTATAACATGATTAATAAAAACTCAAGCCTTTTTTTCAAAATATCTTAGTTTTTTTGTTTTTTTACATATTTATATATTTAGCAGGGGCTTAAAATTTTATAACCCCTGCTAAATCTAAAAATTATGCAAGAACTTTAGTTACAACTCCTGAACCTACTGTTCTTCCGCCTTCACGAATTGAGAATCTTAGTCCTTCTTCTATTGCTATTGGAGTAATTAATTCTATTGTGAATTTTGCATTATCTCCTGGCATTACCATTTCTACGCCTTCTTCTAATTTGATATCGCCTGTTACGTCTGTTGTTCTGAAATAGAATTGTGGTCTATATCCGTTGAAGAATGGAGTATGTCTTCCACCCTCTTCTTTTGATAATACATATACTTCTGATTCAAATTTTAAGTGTGGGTTTATTGATTTTGGCTTTGCTAATACTTGACCTCTTTCGATTTCGTTTCTTTGAACTCCTCTTAATAAGGCTCCTATATTATCTCCTGCTTGGGCTTCATCTAGTAGTTTTCTAAACATTTCTACTCCTGTTACTACTACTGTTCTTGCTTCTTCTGCTAATCCAACGATTTCTACGTTGTCTCCTGTTTTTACGATTCCTCTTTCTACTCTTCCTGTTGCTACTGTTCCTCTTCCCGTTATTGAGAATACGTCCTCTACTGGCATTAGGAATGGTTTGTCTGTATCTCTTTCTGGTTGTGGAACATATGCGTCTACTTCTTCCATTAGTTTAACTATTTTGTCTCCCCATGGTCCGTCTGGCTCTTCTATTGCTTTTAATGCTGAACCTACTACGATTGGTGTTCCATCTCCATCAAAGTCATATTCTGATAATAATTCTCTTACTTCCATTTCTACTAATTCGATTAACTCTTCGTCATCTACCATATCTTGTTTGTTTAAGAATACTACTATCTTTGGTACTCCTACGTTTCTTGATAATAGGATATGCTCTCTTGTTTGTGGCATTGGACCATCTGCTGCTGATACTACTAAGATTGCTCCATCCATTTGTGCTGCTCCTGTTATCATGTTCTTAACGTAGTCAGCGTGACCTGGGCAGTCTACGTGTGCATAGTGACGATTTGCTGTTTCATATTCTACGTGTGATGTAGATATTGTGATTCCTCTTTCTCTCTCTTCTGGTGCTTTATCTATGTTGTCATAGCTTATTGCTTCTCCTGAACCAAATCTTTTGTTTAATACCATTGTTATAGCTGCTGTTAATGTTGTCTTACCATGGTCTACGTGTCCTATTGTTCCTATGTTTACGTGGGGTTTAGTTCTTTCAAATTTTGCTTTTGCCATTTCGGTATTCCTCCTTAATTATAGATTATTTTTTACCTGTAACTTTTTCTGCAATACTATTTGGCACTGATTCATAATGGTCAAACTGCATAGAATATAATCCTCTACCTTGAGTATTTGAACGAAGGTCAGTCGCATAACCAAACATTTCTGATAGTGGTACAAATGATCTAATTATCTGAACACCATTTGTAGGCTCCATTCCTTCTATTCTACCTCTTCTGGAGTTTATATCTCCTATAACATCACCCATATACTCTTCTGGCACAGTTACTTCAACTTTCATCATCGGCTCAAGTAATGTTGGTTTTGCTTTAGAAATTGCATCTCTAACACCCATAGAACCAGCTATTTTAAATGCCATCTCTGAAGAGTCTACTTCGTGATATGATCCATCATAAACAGTAACTTTTATATCTAATACTGGATAACCACCAATAACACCTGATTCTAAGGCTTCTTGAATTCCATTGTCTATAGCATTCATATACTCTTTAGGAATTGCTCCTCCAACTACAGCGTTTACAAATTCATAACCTTTACCTGGTTCTTGTGGTTCAACTCTTAATTTAACATGACCGTATTGTCCACGACCACCTGACTGTCTTACATATTTAGAATCTGCTTCAGCAGAAGCTTGAATAGATTCTTTATATGCTACCTGTGGACTACCTACGTTTGCTTCAACTTTGAATTCTCTTAAAAGTCTATCAACAATTATTTCTAGGTGAAGTTCACCCATTCCAGCAATTATTGTTTGACCTGTCTCTTCATCAGTATAAGTTTTAAATGTAGGGTCTTCTTCAGCTAATTTCGCTAAAGCAGCAGCCATTTTGTCTTGAGATGCTTTTGTCTTTGGCTCTATAGCAACGTGAATAACCGGTTCAGGGAATTCCATAGTTTCTAACACTATTGGATTTTCATCACTTGATAAAGTGTCACCTGTACTTGTATCCTTTAAACCAACTGCAGCCGCTATATCTCCTGCAAAAACTTCATCCACTTCTTCTCTTTTATTAGCATGCATAAGTAGAATTCTACCTATTCTTTCTTTTTTGCCTTTAGAAGTATTTTTTACATAACTACCTGATTTTAAACTACCAGAATACACTCTAAAGTATGCAAGTTTTCCTACGAAAGGATCTGATACTATTTTAAACGCTAATGCTGAGAATGGTTCGTTATCTGACGCCAGTCTCTCTTCTTCTTCTTCAGTGTCTAGATTCATACCTTTTACTGCTGGTATATCTACTGGAGAAGGTAGATAGTCTATTACAGCATCTAGTAGAGGCTGAACCCCTCTGTTTTTATATGAAGAACCACATAAAACTGGTGTCATACCTACGCTAATTGTAGCTTTTCTGATACCTCTCATGATTTCTTCAACAGTTAATTCTTCTCCATCTAAATACTTCATCATTAACTCTTCATCGTGTTCTGCTATATTTTCAAGCATTTTTTCTCTATATTCATTAGCTAAATCCACCATATCTGATGGTATTTCTCTTATTTCAAGTTTCTCACCTAGGTCATCTAAATAAACCCTAGCATTCATATTAACTAAGTCAACTACTCCTAGAAAGTCATCTTCTTTTCCAATTGGTAATTGTATAGGTACTGGATTGGCTTTAAGTCTTTCTCTAATCATATCTACTGCTCTATAAAAGTCAGCTCCAAGAATATCCATTTTGTTAACAAATGCTAATCTAGGTACTTGATATTTATCAGCCTGTCTCCAAACCGTTTCAGATTGAGGTTCAACTCCACCTTTGGCGCAGAATACAGATACTGCTCCATCAAGGATACGTAGAGATCTTTCTACTTCTACAGTAAAATCCACGTGTCCTGGTGTGTCAATAACGTTAATCCTATGCTCTCTCCACATACAAGTTGTTGCAGCAGATGTAATTGTGATTCCTCTTTCTTGCTCCTGCTCCATCCAGTCCATTTGGGCTCCACCCTCATGGGTCTCTCCTACTTTGTGTATCTTACCAGTGTAAAATAAAATTCTCTCTGTGGTGGTTGTTTTTCCTGCATCAATATGGGCCATTATGCCGATGTTTCTAGTTTTTTCCAATGAAATTTGTCTTGGCACAATTTTTCCTCCTTCTTCTTGATTGTTGGTCCCCCTCCACACATTAACAACGATATACTACTTAAATATATATTACCATCTATAGTGTGCGAAAGCTTTATTAGCTTCAGCCATCTTGTGTGTATCTTCTCTTTTCTTAACGCTTGAGCCCATTCCATTGGAAGCGTCTAAGATTTCTTTTGCTAATTTTTCAACCATAGTTTTTTCTCCTCTTTTTCTTGAATAGTCTACTAACCATCTAAGACCAAGAGTTTCTCTTCTTTCTGTTCTTACTTCTATTGGTACTTGATAAGTTGCTCCACCAATACGTCTTGCCTTTACTTCTAGTACTGGCATTATATTGTTCATAGCTTTATAGAATACCTCTAATGGATCTTCATTTGACTTTTCAGCTATATAATCAAACGCTCCATATACTATGTTTTGAGCAATTCCTTTTTTACCATCTAACATGATTCCATTGATTAATTTAGTTACTACCATATCGTTATAAATCGGATCTGGCATAACCTCTCTTTTTGGTATATGTCCTTTTCTTGGCACTTTACTTCCCTCCTTAACTATATAAAGTTGATTCATTGGTACTCGGTAATTTAAAATTACCGTCGTGCGCCAAAATGCATCTATATTATATATAAACGGATTTAATCCTGCATTTTAAGCACTATTATTTTTTTACCTTTGGCTTCTTAGCACCATACTTAGATCTGCTTTGCATTCTTTTGTCAACGCCAGAAGCATCTAAGGTACCTCTAACAATGTGATATCTAACTCCTGGAAGGTCTTTAACTCTTCCACCTCTAATTAGAACAACACTATGCTCTTGTAGGTTATGTCCAATTCCCGGAATATATGCTGCAACCTCTTCACCATTAGTAAGTCTTACCCTTGCAACCTTTCTCAAAGCTGAGTTTGGTTTCTTAGGTGTAACTGTTCTAACAGCAACACATACCCCTCTTTTTTGTGGTGAATTAACTTCTGTCTCCTTTTTTCTAAGAGTATTTAAGTTTACTCCTAAAGCTGGAGATTTTGATTTGTAAAGAACTTTCTCTCTACCTTTTTTAATTAATTGGTTAATAGTTGGCATCAAGGCACCTCCTTCTATTTTGTATGTTATTTTAATAATGCAGCAGTTGCTGCACTAACATCAATGCCACAGGCATCGCCTAACTTTTTCATATTATCCACAAGGATAAGTTCAATGTGTTTGACAATGCAAATTTCTTTTATCTCGTCTGTAACCTTATTCTCTGCATCCTTTGCAATAAAAACTACTTCAATTTCATAAGAGTTTAAAGCCCTTTTTACTTGCTTAGCACCAACAACTTTTTTGTCGGTATTAAGTTTTGATAGCATAAAATCGTCTCCTCCTTTAAACATCTTAAAGATTATGTGGATATTAAACCCACATAATCTTTATGTCATCCAGAGCATTTTCTAAGTTTACACACTAATACATTTTACCATCAGTTATTTTCACTGTCAACATTTAATTCTTCTAAAATTTGAATATTTTCATCTCCAGAAATTTCTATATTTCTATATCTTTTCATTCCTGTTCCTGCTGGAATCAGTTTTCCAATGATAACATTCTCTTTTAATCCTAGAAGGAAATCTTCTTTTCCTTCTATTGCAGCTTGTGTTAGAACCCTTGTAGTCTCTTGGAATGAAGCTGCTGATAAGAATGAGTCTGTAGCCAATGAGGCCTTTGTAATACCTAGTAAAGTCTTTTTACCTTCTGCTGGTTCTAATCCTTCTTGAATAGCTTTTAGATTATTTGCTTCAAAATCATGAGCCCCAACTAAAGAACCTGGCAACATATTAGTATCTCCCGCTTCTTCAACTTTTACCTTAGATAACATTTGTCTAACTATTACTTCAATATGTTTATCATTAATATCTACACCTTGTAGTCTATAAACTCTTTGAACTTCTTTAACTAAATAATTTTGTACCCCTTGCACTCCTTTGATTTTAAGAATATCATGAGGGTTTACAGAACCATCTGTTAGTTCATCACCAGCTTCAACTATATCTCCTGGCCTCACTTTTAATCTAGAGCCATAAACTATATTATAGTTCATTGATTCTCCATTTGAAGAAGTAATTATAACTTCTTTCTTTCTCTTACTTTCTTCTATGCTAACGACTCCGGCATTTTCAGAAATTACAGCAAGACCCTTAGGCTTTCTTGCCTCAAATAGCTCCTCAACCCTAGGTAAACCTTGAGTAATATCTGCTCCAGCAACTCCACCTGTATGGAAAGTACGCATTGTAAGCTGTGTTCCTGGCTCACCAATTGATTGAGCTGCAATAATTCCAACTGCTTCTCCTATATTTACTTCATCTCCAGTGGCTAAGTTTCTACCATAACAGTGACCACAAACTCCATATTTAGCTTGACAGCCTAAAACGGAACGTACCTTAACTTCTGTTATTCCAAGATTTTGAATCTCTTCTGCTTTACTGTTTGAGATTATTTCATTTTCTTTAACCAAGACTTCTCCAGTTTCAGGATGTAATATATCTTCAAAGGCATATCTTCCTTCAATTCTATCATGTAACTCTTCAATTACTTCTCTTCCATCAGTAAAAGGTTTAACTAATAAATACTCATCAGTACCACAGTCAACTTCTCTTACTATAACATCTTGACTTACGTCAACTAATCTTCTAGTTAAGTATCCAGAGTCAGCAGTTCTAAGAGCAGTATCCGCTAGTCCCTTTCTAGAACCGTGGGTAGAAATAAAGAATTCAAGTACGTCTAATCCCTCTCTAAAGTTAGCCTTTATAGGAATTTCTATGGTTCTACCAGATGCAGATGCCATAAGCCCCCTCATACCTGCTAACTGTCTAATCTGGTTTACACTACCTCTTGCTCCAGATAGAGACATTATATAGATATTGTTCATTGGGTCTAGACCGTCCATCAATATACTAGTTAAATCATCTGTAGCTTTATTCCAAATTTCAATAACCTTTTCATATCTTTCCTCATCTGATATTAAACCTCTACGATATGATCTTTCAAACTTATCAACTTCTTCTTGGGCTTTCTTTAATAATTCTCCCTTTGAGTCAGGAATAATTATATCGTTCATAGAAATAGATATAGCCCCTAAAGTTGAATAATGGAATCCTGTTTCTTTAATATGATCTAGTACCGTTGCAGTAACTGCATTACCATGTTTTGCAAAACATTTCTCTATAATAGTTCCTAAAGCTTTTTTATTTACTAACATATCCACTTCTAAAGAGTATTTATCTTTAGTTCTATCAACAAATCCTAAATCTTGAGGAAGATGTTCATTTAATATAAATCTACCTACTGTAGACTCAACTAATTGACCTTTATCATCTTCATTAAGTCTCATTCTAACCTTTACTCTTGCATGCAGACCTACAGAGCCATTGTAATAAGCATGAAGCATTTCGTCATAATCTTTGAATATCATTCCTTCCCCTGGTTCTCCAGGAGATTCAACTGATAGATAATAAGCTCCTAAAACCATATCCTGTGTTGGAGTAGTTATTGGTTTACCATCTTTCGGTGCAAGAATATTATTTGTAGATAGCATTAGAAGTCTTGCTTCCGCTTGTGCCTCAGTAGATAAAGGTACGTGAACTGCCATTTGGTCACCATCAAAGTCAGCATTATATGCTGTACATACTAATGGATGTAGTTTTATAGCCTTACCTTCAACTAATACAGGCTCAAAAGCCTGAATTCCTAGTCTATGAAGAGTTGGAGCTCTATTTAGAAGTACTGGATGGTCTTTTATTACTGAATCTAATACATCCCATACCTGCGGTTTTACTCTTTCAACCATTCTCTTGGCAGATTTAATATTGTGAGCATGACCCTCTTCTACTAATTTCTTCATTACAAATGGCTTAAATAGTTCTAAAGCCATTTTCTTTGGTATACCACATTGATAGAATTTAAGGTCAGGACCTACTACTATTACAGAACGTCCAGAATAATCTACTCTCTTACCTAGTAAGTTTTGTCTAAATCTACCTTGCTTACCTTTAAGCATATCTGATAAAGATTTTAAAGGTCTATTACCTGGTCCTGTTACTGGTCTTCCTCTACGTCCATTGTCTATAAGAGCATCTACTGCCTCTTGAAGCATTCTCTTTTCATTTCTAACAATAATATCTGGTGCTCCCAAATCTAGAAGTCTTTTTAATCTATTATTTCTGTTAATAACTCTTCTATATAAGTCATTTAAGTCAGATGTAGCAAATCTACCACCATCTAATTGTACCATAGGTCTTAAATCTGGTGGTATTACTGGAACAACATCTAAAATCATCCATTCAGGTCTATTTCCTGATTGTCTAAAAGCTTCTACTACTTCAAGTCTTCTAGTTATTCTTATTTTCTTCTGTCCTGAAGCATCTTTTAGCTGTTGTCTTAATTCCTTGCCTTCCTTATCTAAATCTATCTTTGCCAATAAAGCTTTTACAGCTTCTGCACCCATCATTGCTTTGAATTTATTTCCGTATTTGTCATAAGCTTCCCTATATTCAGTTTCTGTTAAAAGTTGTTTTTCATATAGAGAAGTATCTCCACCATCTATAACAACGTAGGAGGCAAAGTATAATATTTTCTCAAGAGATCTTGGGGACATATCTAATAAGAGTCCCATTCTGCTAGGAATACCTTTAAAATACCATATATGAGATACTGGAGCAGCCAACTCAATATGACCTAATCTTTCTCTACGAACTTTAGATTTTGTTACTTCTACTCCACATCTATCACAAACTACACCTTTATATCTTACTCTTTTATACTTACCACAATGGCACTCCCAGTCCTTTTGTGGTCCAAATATCTTTTCACAAAATAGTCCTTCCTTCTCAGGCTTTAATGTTCTATAGTTTATTGTCTCAGGTTTTTTTACTTCTCCTTTAGACCATTGTCTAATTTTCTCTGGTGAAGCTAGCCCAATTTTAATTGAATCAAATGTATTGAATTCAAACAAGGAGCATTCTCTCCTTTCTATAATAAAATTATATAAGAATGTTAATTTCATATTGTCCCCGGGCATAAGCCCGAGGAATTAATTAAAAATCATCATATTCTTCATATTCTTCATCTTCGTCAATATCCAAATCAATATCTAAATCTGTTTCTTCACTATCTTCTTCTAGGATAAATCCAGTAGGCAAATCATCTTCTTCTGATTTTACCTCCTCTTCATCCTCATCTTCATATTCTCTTTCTTCATTGTTTGAGAATACTTTTTCTCCAGTTAACTCTTCACCTATATTCTCTAAATCTGAAAATTCATCATCTGCAGATTCTTGAATTTCTATTTCCTGATTTTCCTCAGTTAAAATCTTAATATCTAATGATAAACTTTGAAGTTCTTTTATTAGAACCTTAAAGGATTCAGGAATACCTGGCTCCGGTATATTTTCTCCCTTTACAATGGCCTCATAGGTTTTAACCCTACCTACAATATCGTCAGATTTAACTGTCAATATCTCTTGTAATGTATGAGCAGCTCCATATGCTTCAAGTGCCCAAACCTCCATCTCTCCAAATCTTTGTCCACCAAATTGTGCTTTACCACCTAATGGCTGTTGAGTAACTAGAGAGTATGGACCAGTAGACCTAGCATGAATCTTATCATCAACAAGGTGATGAAGTTTTAACATATACATGTATCCTACAGTTACTGGATTATTGAAAGCCTCTCCAGTTCTGCCGTCTCTTAAATATATTTTTCCAGTTTCTGGGTAGTTTGCATCTCTCAATGCTTGAATAATATCTTCTTCATTGGCTCCATCAAATACTGGTGTAGCAACATGCCACCCCAATTTCTTAGCCGCAAGCCCTAAGTGGACTTCTAAAACCTGACCCAAGTTCATACGAGATGGTACTCCTAGAGGATTTAAAACTATTTCGACTGGTGTACCATCTGGTAAGTAAGGCATATCTTCTTCTGGCATTATTCTAGATACTACCCCTTTGTTACCATGACGTCCACACATTTTGTCTCCAACGTTTATCTTTCTCTTAGTTGCTATATATACACGGATCATTTGATTAACTCCTGGTGGAAGTTCATCTCCGTTTTCTCTAGAGAATATCTTTACATCCACTATAATACCAGCTTCACCGTGAGGAACACGTAAGGAAGTATCTCTTACTTCTCTAGCCTTTTCACCAAATATAGCACGAAGTAATCTTTCCTCAGCAGTTAATTCAGTTTCTCCCTTAGGAGTCACTTTTCCAACTAAAATATCTCCTGGCTTTACCTCTGCACCTATTCTTATGATGCCTCTATCATCTAGATCCTTTAACATATCATCTCCCACATTAGGAATGTCTCTAGTTATTTCTTCAGGCCCTAGCTTAGTGTCTCTTGCTTCTGATTCGTATTCTTCAATATGAACAGATGTTAAAACATCGTCCATTACTAATTTTTCATTTATTAAAATAGCATCCTCATAGTTATAACCTTCCCATGTCATGAAAGCGATTAATATGTTTTTACCTAAAGCTATTTCACCTAAATTTGTACTTGGTCCATCTGCTATTACCTGACCTTTAACAACCTTTTCTCCTTCTTCAACAATAGGTCTTTGGTTAATGGTTGTTCCTTGGTTAGATCTTTTAAATTTCAGCAGCTTATACTTCTCTACCTTATTATCTTCATCTTTTCTTACTAATATTTCAGATGCGCTTACTTTCAATACTACTCCTGAATTATGTGCCAATACTACTGTTCCAGAATCTTTTGCAGCCTTATATTCTATTCCAGTTCCAATAATAGGAGACTCTGTTTTTAGAAGTGGTACAGCTTGCCTCTGCATGTTAGCTCCCATTAGTGCTCTGTTGGCATCATCATTCTCCAAGAATGGTATCATGGCAGTACCTACTGATACAAGTTGTTTAGGAGAAACATCCATATAATCAACTTCTTCAATTGGGAATATATCTATTACTCCATTTTTTCCCCTTGCTACAACTCTCGCACTTTCAAATCTTCCATCTTCTGTAAGCTTCTCATTAGACTGAGCTATGATAAACTCGTCTTCCACATCCGCAGTTAAATAATCAATTACACCTGTTACTCTGCCCTCACCTTTTTGGATTTTCCTATAAGGAGATTCTATAAATCCATATTCATTAATAGTAGCATAAGTAGTTAGTGATGTTATAAGCCCTATATTAGGTCCCTCAGGAGTCTCTATAGGACACATTCTACCATAGTGAGAGTGGTGAACGTCTCTTACTTCAAATCCTGCTCTGTCACGACTAAGTCCGCCAGGTCCTAAGGCTGACATTCTTCTTTTATGTGTTAATTCTGCAAGTGGATTGGTTTGATCCATGAATTGAGATAACTGGCTACTACCAAAGAATTCTTTAATTGAAGCAACAACAGGTCTTATATTTATAAGATCTTGAGGAGTAGCCACATCAATATCTTGTATTGTCATTCTTTCTCTAACTACTCTCTCCATACGAGCTAGACCTATTCTAAATTGATTCTGCAATAATTCTCCTACAGACCTTAATCTTCTATTTCCAAGGTGGTCTATATCATCAGTTCCACCTATACCATAGAACAAATTGAATTCATAATTTACAGATGCAATTATATCGTCTATGATTATATGCTTAGGTGACAATTCTTTTACTCTTTCACCTATAGCAACTTTTAATTCTTCTTGGTCTTCATAGGTATCTATTAATTCCTTCATAAGAGGATAGTATACCTTTTCTTTAAGTCCAAATTCTTCTATTGAGAAAGGTAAATCAAAAGCTTTATAATCCACAAAATTATTTCCTAAGACTCTTATGGTTTTTCCATCTTCTAATAATATATCAACTACATTTATACCACTATTTTCAATTTCTATAGCTTGATCTCTAGTGATCTTATCTCCTTGTGACACCAAAATCTCACCAGTCTCAAGGTTATGAATATCATTAGCAGCTCTTTTACCATATATCCTATTATATAAAGCTAATTTTTTATTGAACTTATACCTTCCTACCCTAGCTAAATCATATCTCTTAGGATCAAAGAACAAGTTGTTAATAAGAGTTCTAGCACTATCCACAGTAGGTGGCTCTCCAGGTCTAAGTCTCTTATATATTTCTAATAATGCCTCTTCTTCATTAGTAGTACTGTCCTTTTCCAAGGTATTTAACAATTGTTCGGTTTCACCAAGTACCTCTATGATTTCAGAGTTACTTTGTAACTTCAATGCTCTCAATAAAATTGTAATAGGTACTTTTCTTGTTCTATCCACTCTAACATATACTATATCGTTAGAGTCCGCTTCATATTCTAGCCAAGCTCCCCTATTAGGTATTAGTGTAGAAGAATACAATCTTTTCCCTGTCTTGTCTATTTCCTCTACAAAATAAACACCAGGAGATCTAACTAACTGGCTAACAACAACTCTTTCAGCACCATTAATAATAAAGGTACCCTTATCAGTCATTAAAGGTAAATCACCCATAAATACTTCTTGTTCTTTTACCTCACCAGTTTCTTTGTTAATAAGTCTTACCTTCACTTTTAGCGGTGCCGAGTAATTAGCATCTCTTTCTCTAGCCTCATCTTCTTCATACTTAATATTTTCTCCAATATGATAGTCAACAAATTCAAGTATTAAGTTTCCAGTATAATCTTGAATTGGGGAAATATCTTCAAAGACCTCCCTTAGCCCTTCATTTACAAACCATTGGTAAGAAAATTTCTGTACCTCAATTAGATCAGGCAAATCTAATACTTCGTCAATGCGTGAATAACTCATTCTAACACGCTTTCCATAAGTTACAGGATGTACCATTAAAATTCACCCCTTATTAAACTAAAATATCCAAAAGCATTAAATACTTTTGGTAAATCTTTTTCAAAACAAATATATTATAATATTGTCAATTAATTGTAATTTTATACAATAGACAATATTTTTCTCTATTAGCATTTAGATATATTACCATAATATAGCTCTTATGTCAAGGCATTTCTTATGTATAAATGTAAAAAAGGCTTTCTTTAAATTTGAAAGCCTTTTTTATTAACTATAATTATTTTACTTCTACTTGTGCTCCAACTTCTTCTAATTTAGCTTTAATATCATCAGCTTCTTCTTTTGAAGCACCTTCTTTAATTGGCTTTGGAGCTCCATCTACTAATTCTTTAGCTTCTTTTAATCCTAAACCAGTTATTTCTCTAACAACTTTGATAACTTTGATTTTTTCTGCACCAGCTGATGCTAAGATAACATCAAATTCTGATTTTGCTTCTGCTGCTGGAGCTGCTGCTCCGCCTGCCGCTGGAGCTGCTGCCACTGCCATTGGTGCAGATGCACTTACTCCAAATTCTTCTTCTAATGCTTTAACTAAATCCGCTAATTCTAATACAGTTAAATTTTTAACTTCTTCGATTAAATTTAATACTTTTTCACTTGCCATTTTTATATATCCCTCCACAGTAATTTTATTTTTTTAGGCTTGTTGCTTTTCTTGAATAGCATTTAAAACAATTGCAAGGCTTCTAATTGTACCTTGAAGTACATTAGCAAATCCTTGAATTGGTGCATTAAATCCTCCAAGTACTTGTGCAATAAGTACTTCTCTTGGTGGAAGATCTGCTAAATCTTTTACACCATTAACGTCTATTATTTTACCATCTACAACACCAGCTTTTATTTCAAGTTTATCATGCTCTTTAGCAAAATCAGCTGTAATTTTAGCTGCTTGAACTGGATCATCATATCCAAAAGCAATAGCGCTTGGTCCTTTTAAAAACTCATCGAATTCTTCAAGACCTGAATCTTTAAAAGCAAATCTCATCATAGTGTTCTTATAAACTTTATACTCAACACCAGCTTTTCTGTATCTACTTCTTAATTCAGTTAATTGTTCAACATTAAGTCCTCTATAATCAACTAATACAACAGATTGAGCTTTGCTAATCTTTCCTTTAATCTCTTCTACATTTTGGCTTTTAGCTTGAAGGGTTTGTTCCTTCACTGAATTCACCTCCCATAGGACAATAAATAAAGGTCCCTCCGTAGACACAGAGAGACCCTAATTTCAATTTTATAATTAGTTCGTTCTCACCTCGGTAGGAGTTTAAACCCTTGGGTACCTACTGTCTACGGCATCTATTTAATTAACATAAAAATTATATCATTTTACAATTATATTGTCAATAGATTAATCCATTAATTTTTGTCCATTTATTTTAATTCCAGGACCCATTGTACTGGATATAGCAACTGATTTTAAATATCTTCCTTTAGCAGCAGCAGGTTTTGCTTTAATTATAGCATCCATAACTGCATTGAAGTTTTCTGTTAGTTTTTCTGCACCAAATGATACTTTTCCTATAGGTACATTTATAATACTAGCTTTATCAACTCTATATTCAACTTTTCCTGCTTTAATTTCATCGATAGCTTTTGCTACTTCAAAAGTTACAGTTCCAGACTTTGGATTCGGCATTAATCCTTTTGGTCCAAGGATCCTACCTATTCTACCAACAAGTCCCATCATATCTGGTGTCGCAACTACTACATCAAAGTCCATCCAGCCTTCATTTTGAATTCTAGCAACTAATTCTTCTCCACCTACATATTCAGCTCCAGCTTCTTCAGCTTCTTTTATTTTATCGCCTTTTGCAATAACAAGTACAGTTTTACTTTTACCTGTACCGTGTGGTAATACTACAGCACCTCTTACTTGTTGATCAGCGTGTCTTGGATCTACTCCTAGTCTTACTGATAAATCTATAGTTTCATCAAATTTAGCTTTTGCTGTTTTTTGTACTAATTCAATAGCAGCATCTACATCATAAAGAGTAGTTCTATCTACTAATTTCATACTTTCTGTATAATTTTTACCTCTTTTTGGCATAACTTTACCTCCTTGTGGTTATAACGGAATTTCCTCCCACTATTTTCCTAATAATTATTCTTCTACAGTGATTCCCATACTTCTTGCAGTTCCTGCAATCATACTTATAGCTGTTTCAATTGAAGCAGCATTTAAATCTGGCATTTTTAATTCAGCTATTTCTCTAACCTTAGCTTGAGAAAGTTTAGCAACCTTTTTCTTATTTGGTTCAGCTGAACCTGATTCTATACCTACAGCTTTTTTAATTAATACTGCAGCTGGTGGTGTTTTTGTTATAAAAGAAAAAGATCTGTCTTGATAAACAGTAAGAACAACTGGTATTATCATTCCTGCTTGATCTGCAGTTTTAGCATTAAATTCCTTTGTAAATTGCATAATATTTACTCCATGAGGTCCTAATGCAGTTCCTACAGGTGGGGCTGGAGTTGCTTTACCAGCTGGAATTTGTAATTTAACTAAAGCCATAACTTTTTTTGCCATAATACTTCCACCTCCTCGTGTCCTTTGTGGTTTGGCGGGATAAAACCCTCCCACTTAATTATATATATTTAAAAAGCATTTTGCTTTTAAAAACTTATAACTTTTCAACTTGGTCAAAATCCAATTCAACTAGTGTTTCTCTTCCAAACATGGATACAAAAACTTTTACTTTTCTCTTTTCCACATTTAAACTGTCAACATTTCCCATAAAGTTTTCAAAAGGACCTGAGCATACTTTTACTACATCATTTACATTTAAATCCATTGTAGGCAATATAGCTTCCTGTACTCCCAATGCCTTTACTTCTATGTCCGTCAACGGAACTGGTTTAGAACCTGGTCCTACAAATCCTGTAACTCCTCTTGTGTTTCTAACTAAGTACCATGATTCATCATTGATAATCATCTTCACAAGAACATATCCAGGGAAAAGTTTTCTTTCTTTAAGTTTTTTCTTCCCGCCCTTGCTGTCCATATATTCTTCAGTAGGCACAGCTACTTCAAATATATCATCTCTCATACCTCTATTCTCTACCATCTTCTCAAGGTTAGCCTTAACCTTGTTTTCATGACCTGAATAAGTATGGACTACATACCATCTTGCATCCATAGCCCTTTCTTCCCTACTTTTCTCCGTCATAAATTCAGGAACCTATTGTTCCTTCCCTCCCTCTTGTAACTAAATTATAAATTGAAGACCACCATGTATTATTAAGTCTAGTACCCATACAATAATAGCTACAATAACACTAATCATTATAACTATTCCTGTATAGTTTATTAATTCTTTTTTACTAGGCCAAATTACTTTTTTCATTTCAGATTTAACGCCTCTGAAGTAGGTGGACATCTTTGTTTTTTTTGTGCCTGTTGGCGCTGTCATAACACTCACATCCTTACCTTGTTATAGTATTATTTAGTTTCTTTATGAGCAGTATGATTTTTGCAGAACTTACAATATTTTTTTAGTTCAATTCTCTCAGTATTGTTTTTCTTATTCTTAGTAGTATTGTAATTTCTTTGTTTACATTCTGTGCAAGCTAATGTGACTCTATCTCTCACTTAAAACACCTCCTACAAACGCTATATATATGTTAAGCTATCGCTTTCGGGTACTTTTCCCCATCTTTAACAACGTTACTAATATAAACTATCATAAATTAAAAACTATGTCAATAAAAAAAGTTTCTATCAAAGCATTATAATATAACTTTTTTTCAAACCATATAGCTCAAATCAATTTTATATAACTTTCTTTTAAACATTATTCCTTTTTTATTAAAGTATTATTCTAACTTTATCCAGAAAAAAGACCAGGTCAAAAGACCTAGTCTTTTTTATTATGCAAGAACTTTAGTTACAACTCCTGAACCTACTGTTCTTCCGCCTTCACGAATTGAGAATCTTAATCCTTCTTCTATTGCTATTGGAGTAATTAATTCTATTGTGAATTTTGCATTATCTCCTGGCATTACCATTTCTACGCCTTCTTCTAATTTGATATCGCCTGTTACGTCTGTTGTTCTGAAATAGAATTGTGGTCTATATCCGTTGAAGAATGGAGTATGTCTTCCACCCTCTTCTTTTGATAATACATATACTTCTGATTCAAATTTTAAGTGTGGGTTTATTGATTTTGGCTTTGCTAATACTTGACCTCTTTCGATTTCGTTTCTTTGAACTCCTCTTAATAAGGCTCCTATATTATCTCCTGCTTGGGCTTCATCTAGTAGTTTTCTAAACATTTCTACTCCTGTTACTACTACTGTTCTTGCTTCTTCTGCTAATCCAACGATTTCTACGTTGTCTCCTGTTTTTACGATTCCTCTTTCTACTCTTCCTGTTGCTACTGTTCCTCTTCCCGTTATTGAGAATACGTCCTCTACTGGCATTAGGAATGGTTTGTCTGTATCTCTTTCTGGTTGTGGAACATATGCGTCTACTTCTTCCATTAGTTTAACTATTTTGTCTCCCCATGGTCCGTCTGGCTCTTCTATTGCTTTTAATGCTGAACCTACTACGATTGGTGTTCCATCTCCATCAAAGTCATATTCTGATAATAATTCTCTTACTTCCATTTCTACTAATTCGATTAACTCTTCGTCATCTACCATATCTTGTTTGTTTAAGAATACTACTATCTTTGGTACTCCTACGTTTCTTGATAATAGGATATGCTCTCTTGTTTGTGGCATTGGACCATCTGCTGCTGATACTACTAAGATTGCTCCATCCATTTGTGCTGCTCCTGTTATCATGTTCTTAACGTAGTCAGCGTGACCTGGGCAGTCTACGTGTGCATAGTGACGATTTGCTGTTTCATATTCTACGTGTGATGTAGATATTGTGATTCCTCTTTCTCTCTCTTCTGGTGCTTTATCTATGTTGTCATAGCTTATTGCTTCTCCTGAACCAAATCTTTTGTTTAATACCATTGTTATAGCTGCTGTTAATGTTGTCTTACCATGGTCTACGTGTCCTATTGTTCCTATGTTTACGTGGGGTTTAGTTCTTTCAAATTTTGCTTTTGCCATTTCGGTATTCCTCCTTAATATTTATATTTTAATAATTTTACTTTAAGTCTTTTTAGAAACATTCTAAGAAAACTCGTCCTGGTGTTTCATGACTTGTAAAAAAAATGTGGAGCCCACGACCGGACTCGAACCGGTGACCTCTTGCTTACCATGCAAGTGCTCTACCTCCTGAGCTACGTGGGCATTTTCACTCACTGTTTGTTATTTTACTATTTACCTTTAAAATTGTCAAGCCATTTACATCTTATTTTCTAGTATTCCCTCTAATTTCCTTTTTACCCTTTGTAAAGCATTATCAATACTCTTTACATGTCTGTCTAAGTTTGCTGCAATTTCTTGATAGCTCATTCCATCTACATAGGACATTAAAACTTCCCATTCTAGTTCAGATAATATTTCTCCTATTTTGCCTTCCATAAAATCTAGTTCTTCCCTACCTATCATTAACTCTTCTGGGTCTGATGTATTTACACCAGTAACAATATCTAGTAAAGTTCTGTCGGACTCCTCATCGTATATAGGTTTATTAAGAGAAACATAAGAATTTAATGGAATATGCTTTTGTCTAGTAGCAGTTTTAATAGCTGTAATAATTTGTCTCGTGATGCAAATTTCTGCAAAGGCTTTAAATGAAGCAAGCTTGTCCTTATCATAATCGCGAATAGCCTTGTAAAGACCTATCATGCCTTCCTGTATAATATCTTCTTTGTCAGCACCTATTAAGTAATAAGATCTAGCTTTGCATTTTACAATATTTTTATATTTATTGATTAAATATTCCAATGCCATATCATTATCAGCTTTAGCAAATGCCACTATTTCTTCATCACTCATATTCATATAGGTGGTTAATTCCATGTCGTTATACAAACTTAAATGCACCAATAATCCCCCCAGCATAGATGTTAAATTCTGTCAACTTTATTATATTCAATAGTTTTTTATTAGTCAAGGTCATTTGAATTACTAATTAGATTATTCAATCTTTTTATAGTTTCTTCATCTAATCTACCTAGTAATAAATCATTTTTCTTATTTTCATTGCTTCTTTTTCGTTTCATCAGTTTTTTTTGGTTGAATATTTCCATCTCCAATTCTCTTGCAGATACTCTAGTGCCTCCACGACCTAGTATAATCTGTTGTTCCATCCAATCTGATGTAGCTACCCGTACTGTTTTTATTCTGCCTATTTCATCTAGTTTTTTCTCTATATATTGATCTGCTGTTTCATTTTCTTTAGTATATATTACTTCCAACCCATTGTGGCTCTCCTGTGCTCCATAATTCCCTTTTACTAAATGTGCATCAAATACAACTATTACTTCAATACCAGAATAATGCTTATATTCCATCATAATTTCTATGAGTTCATTGCGTGCTTCTTCTAGGTGCGCTTTTTTTAGATTATTAAACCTGTCCCATGAATTAATAATATTATATCCGTCAACAAAAAGATATTCTTTAATCTTTTTATTTCTTTTAGCCATTGCTTTGTCTTACTACCTCATACATTAATATAGATGCCGCATTAGAAGCGTTTAAAGAAGATACTTTACCTAGCATTGGAATTTTAACTAGTACATCACATTTCTCTTTAACTAGTCTGGAAATCCCTTTCCCTTCATTGCCTATTACCAATGCTACTCCACCATTTAAAGATGTTTTATAATAATCAGCACCAGTCATATCTGCACCATAAATCCATAGGCCCTTTTCTTTTAACTCCTCTATTGCATTGACAATATTATTTACTTTTGCCACAAGCATATGCTCTACTGCTCCAGCAGAACTTTTGTATACCGTTTGATTAACTGCTGCAGAACGTCTTTTAGGAATAATTATCCCATGAACCCCTGCACATTCTGCTGTTCTAATTATGGAACCCAAATTATGTGGATCTTCTAATCCATCTAAGATTACAACAAAGGGTGGCTCTTCTTTTTCTTTAGCCTTATTTAATATATCATCTATATCTACATAGGTATAGGAGGTAACTAAAGCAACTACCCCTTGATGTGCATTACCTTCTGATAAAGAGTCAAGTTTATTTTTATCCACTTGTTGAATTACAATATTTCTATCCTTTGCCATACCAATTATTTTATTTATGGAGCCTTGGAGTTCTCCTTTTAAAATATATAGTTTTTCTATTTCTCTGTCTGTTTTAAGTATTTCTAAAACAGGATTTCTTCCTACAACATATTGAAAATCCATTTATTCACACCTTTCTTTAATTCAGTGAATAACTAATAACTAATGGTGAATAGTTGTGGTAGTTTCAAGCGAACTTGAAACTATTGACTTACCTTTTCCAAGAATGACATATCTTTCGTTTTTCACTCTTCACTGTTTCTTAACTATTCACCTTTCACTATTCACTCTTCACTATGTTTTAACTATTCACTGGTTCTAAACCTTTCCCTAACTTCAACCATTTTTCCACAACTCATCTTTCCTTCCGGACAAGGTCCATTCACACATCTAGGACCTGCATTTTTAAATAGTATTGGATATACTTTTCTAACTTCTTTTAACATTGATGTTGCAAGACTTCTTATTTCCCATTGAGCCCTATTACAGCATCTTAAATTAAAGAAATTAAGCAATGACCTTGCATTCATAGTAATTACTATTTTGGTTTCGCAGGCATTTGGAAAAATATATCTAGCATCTTCTATAGATTCTTTTTCTGCCTTGTTTTTAGATTCCTTTTCTGAAAATCCTTGGTTTATATATTTATTATAATGTTCTTGAAATAATATTTCAGTTATTTCATTATAATACTTTTGGTCATCTTCCATTGCCTTTATAAACAATTCTTTAGCACTTTTATTACTTGAAATATTAGGTGGTATTATATATTCAAATTGTTCAAGTTTTACATATCTTTGGGATTGCTGAGAAAAACTTGCAATTCTATGTCTCACCAATTGATGAGTCAATGTCCGTGATACTCCTTCAATTCCGAATGTAAAGCTAATATGTTCTATTGGACTTTCATGGTTTAAATCCATTAAGAGAGATAAAAAGGACTCAACTTTTTCTTCGTCTAAACTTTCTTCAATTTCATCAATCCCTACAGGAGAGTAGCATAGTTTTGCAGCTGATGCAACTAACTTTTCACCATCAGGTGTATATCTTAAAAGTTTTACCTTTAACATTTCAACCCCCCTCTATTTATTCAATATCCATATTTGAAATCATTTCAAATATTTCAGATATTCTTTCATCCTTTTTTTGTAAATAAAGATACCCTATTAACGCCTCAAATCCTGTAGCATATTTATAATCTATCATATTTGCATTTTTAGGCATTGTATGTGATTTAGCATTTCTTCCTTTTTTTACTATTGTTTGCTCTTCTTCACTAAGGTCTTCCTCCAATATATGGACAATATTTGCTTGTGCCTTAGCTTTTACATATTCAATTGTTGCTTTATGCAGTTTATTTACTGGAAGTTTTTTTTGCAGTAAATAAGTTCTCACTAATAATTCATATACTGCATCGCCTATATAAGCAAGCTGCAAAGGAGACAGCATAGCTATATCCTCTGCAGTTAATTTTTGGTTTGTTTTTCTAAATAAATTGTCTTTTTCCATAATCTACACTCGTTTCCATTTCACACCCTCTTGGGTGTCCTCTAAAACTATTCCTTTTTCTTTTAATATATTTCTAATTTCATCAGCTAGTTTGAAATCTTTATTTTTTCTTGCTTCAGTTCTTTTTTCAATAAATTCTACTATTTCTTCTTCTAGGATTTCTTCCTTTTTATTTAATATTCCTAGAACATTACATAATTCCATAAGAAGATCATAAGTTTTTCGTATCAATTCTTTAGAGTTCTTTTCATTTACATGGGTATTGGCATATTTTACTAGCTCAAATACTGCTGCAATAGCATCTGCAGTGTTTAAATCATCTTCCATACTCTCTATAAATTCTTCTTTAAATTTCTCGATTTCTTTCAGATGATTATCTTCTTCTTCATTTAATTCTCTATCTTCAGCCTTGTCATATAAATATTCTAAATTTTTCTTGCCATTATATAGCCTTTCTAAAGCATTTTCCATTTGATACATTATTTCTCTAGTAAAGTTTATAGGAGATCTATAATGTGCAGATAATAGGAAAAATCTAAGAATCTCCAAGTCAAATTCCTCTCCAACTTCTTTTACAGTAAAAAAATTACCTAAGGATTTTGACATCTTTTGATTTTCTACATTTAACATAGCATTATGCATCCAGTAATTAGCAAAGGGCCTCTCCGTTAACGTCTCAGACTGAGCAATTTCATTTTCATGGTGTGGAAACTGAAGATCATCTCCACCTGCATGTATATCTATTGTATCTCCTACTAAAGTCCTAGCCATTACAGAACACTCTATATGCCATCCAGGTCTACCTAATCCCCATGGACTTTTCCATGATGGTTCTCCTTCTTTAGCCTTTTTCCATAATGCAAAATCCATAGGATTTTGTTTTTCATCACTTACTTCAACTCTAGCACCACTTAGTAAATCCTCAATATTTTTCTTGGATAATTTACCATAATCCTTAGCACTATTTATATTAAAATAAACATTTCCATCTACATTATAGGCTGCATCTTTTTCTATCAAAGCTTCTATAAATTCTATCATTGGCTGAATAAATTCTGTAGCTTTCGGATGTATAGTTTTTTCTTCATATACATTTAAGCCTTTTGTATCATTCATAAAAGCTTCTATATATCTCTCGGATATTTCTTTAAATGTAGTATTTTCTTCATTTGCTTTGCTTATTATTCTATCATCAATATCTGTGAAATTTGAAATATATTTAACCTCATATCCCCTATACATAAAAAATCTTCTTAAAGTATCAAATATTACTATGGGTCTAGCATTTCCAACGTGTATATAGTTATATACCGTTGGTCCACAGGTATACATACTAACCTGTCCTTCCACTACTGGTATAAATTCTTCTTTTTTTCTTGTTAAAGTATTATAAATCCTCATACCTAACCTCCTTCTTTTTTAGTGAAGGGTCTTTTTCTTTTCACTAAATATAATTCTTCTCTACATACTCAATTCTCTTTATTATATTTTCTTTCCCTAGTAAAACTAGTATATTCACAAACTCTGGTCCGTGTGCTGTTCCTGTTAAAGCTACTCTTGCTGGCATAAATAAATTTTTGCCTTTTACTCCAGTTGCTTTTTGGATTAGCTTCATAAATCCTTTAGCATATTCTTCATCTACTACTTCTACATTGTTTAACTCTTCCTTAATAGCCGTAAGTACAGAGCTTACTTGTTCACCTTTTATTATTTCCAACGCATCTTCTTCGACTATCTCTACATGATCTTTAAATATGAATTCTACTTTTTCCACTACATCACTTATAGTATCTAAACTCTCTTGAACAGTATGAACCAATAATTTAAGCCAATCATATTTATCTCTAGTAAAAGATTTGTCAATTAAACCAGCTTCTGTTAAATGAGGAATAGCCAAATCTGTGATTTTCTCCACAGACGAACTTCTTATATAATGTCCATTTACCCAGTTTAATTTATCTTTATCAAAAATTCCACCTGTTTTTGATACTCTTTCAAAGGAAAACTTGTTTATTAATTCTTCCATAGATAATATTTCTTCATTATCTTCTGGACTCCATCCCACCAATGCTAAATAATTTACTAATCCCTCTGGTAAATATCCCTTATCTCTAAAATCTTCTACAGAAACATCTCCTTGACGCTTACTTAATTTCTTTCTGTCTTTATTTAAAACAGTAGGTAAATGCACATATGTTGGTTTTTCCCATCCAAATACTTCATATAAATAAATATGTTTTGGTGTAGAAGGCAGCCATTCTTCTCCTCTAACTATATGGGATATTTTCATTAAATGGTCATCTACTACTACAGCCATATGATAAGTTGGATATCCATCAGACTTCAGTAGTACTTGATCGTCAATATCGTCAGTATTTATTACAATATCTCCCCTAACTAAATCGTGGAACTTTATATCATAGTTCTGAGGTAATTTTAATCTAACAACATATTCTTCACCATTGGCAATTCTTATTTTTGCTTCTTCTAAAGAAATATTTCTACAGAATCCATCATATTTTGGAACTAGACCCTTAATTTTTTGTTCCTCACGAACACTTTCAAGTCTTTCTTTAGAGCAGAAACAATAATAAGCATGACCTTTTTCAATAAGTTCATCTACATATTTCTTATATATATCTAATCTTTCAGATTGAATATATGGACCATAATCTCCTTTTTGAACAATCTTTCCATCTTCCACAAATATTCCTTCATCATATTCTATTCCGGCCCAATGCAAAGACTCTATTAAATTCTCTATAGCTCCTTCAACAAATCTAGTTTGATCAGTATCTTCTATTCTCAAAATAAACTTTCCATTATTGCGTCTAGCAAATAGATAATTGTATAAAGCAGTCCTAATAGAGCCTATATGTATGAAACCCGTTGGACTTGGGGCAAATCTTAATCTAATTTCTTTCAAAACTGTTACCTCCTTAAATTAATTATATTATATTATATATCACCAGTTCATTACTGTAAACTCTCTATCTAAATAAGTAAAAATACTATAGTAAAAAATCTTTGAAAAGATTTTACTATAGTATTGCCCATTTTAAAAATATTATGGTTTTAAGATTCTAAAGAGGATTTTTCTTCTATAAACTTTTCTTTTATCTTTGAGTGTAGTATAAATTCTTCTTCTGTTATTAAATCATTTGTTTTCAGTACCTCTAATATACAAATAAATTCTTCACATACCTTAGCCAATTCTAAACCTACATTCATAACTCCCTCACCTTTCATTAGTATTATAATATATTTTTATTATTTACCTTATGTTTATATTTCTTAGAAATTACTTAAATGCTTGAAAACAATGTTTTATTTTAGATATTTTTTAGCCTTCTCCATGTTTGAATCTTCTGAAATATTATACTTATATATATTCGACATAATTTAAAAAATTCCTTCTTTTATAATAAAAAAGATAGTCCCCTTGGACTATCTTTTTATCATACTATAATTTCAAACCCTCTTTAGTAAATTCTTCTTCTATTAAAGATATTAATTTATCTACTTCTACTTCTTGTTTATCTTCTTCTCCTCTAACTGAGTATTCTACAATAGATTCTCCTGCTTTTTTTCCTACAGTTATTCTAATTGGAATTCCTATTAAATCTCTATCTTTAAATTTAACTCCTGCTCTTTCATTTCTATCATCTATTATAACTTCAACACCTAATACTCCTAATTCTTGGTATAACTTTTCACCTAAGTTTACTTGACTTTCATCCTTTGTGTTTACTACAGTT
This sequence comes from Tissierella pigra, assembly GCF_018917845.1. Taxonomy (NCBI): domain Bacteria; kingdom Bacillati; phylum Bacillota; class Tissierellia; order Tissierellales; family Tissierellaceae; genus Tissierella; species Tissierella pigra. The sequence goes on along the minus strand of NZ_JAHLPJ010000001.1, from coordinate 886,663 downwards.
ATAATTACATGATAAGGAGCTACAACTAATGGCCATATTATACCATTTTCATCATGATATTGTTCTACAACTGCTGCCACTGACCTAGAAACTCCTATACCATAACATCCCATTACAAATGGCTTTTCCTTACCATTTTCATCTAAAAAGTTAGAATCTAAAGCTGATGAGTATTTAGTACCTAACTGGAATATATTTCCTACTTCAATTCCTCTTTCCATTTTAAGCTGCTCACCACATTTAGGGCATATATCTCCTTCTCTTACTAAAAGTAAATCTTCTACTACTTCTCCTGTAAAGTCTCTACCATAATTTACATTTTTTAGATGGTAATCTGTCTCATTTCCACCTACTATTAAATTTTTCATTTTGGCAATTCTAGAATCTACTAGAACTTTAACTCCCTTCTTAATTCCTACTGGCCCTGTAAAGCCTTTATTTGCTCCAGTTATATCTAGTATAATTTCTTCATTGGCTAATTCTAAATCATGTTCTCCTATTCCTAAATAATTACATAACTTAGTTTCATTTAGTTCTCTATCTCCTGGGATGATTGCAACTATTGGTTCTCCTATATTATATACCAACGCTTTTCCAAATCTGCCATGATCAATGCCAAAGAATTCTACTAAAGATTCAATAGTAGTTACATTTGGAGTATGAACTCGCTCCATATTTAATTCTTCTTCTATTTCATTGTTTACTTTATATACTACATCTGCCTTTTCATCAGTAGCTGCATAGTTGCAATTATCGCAATAAGCAACCAAGCTTTCTCCTGCTTCTGACATTGCCATGAATTCGTGAGATATTTTTCCTCCCATGGCTCCTGTATCTCCTTGAACTACTTTATATTTCAGTTTAAGCCTTGTAAATACTTCATCATAAGCTTCCCACATTATTTGATATGATGTTTTCATATTTTCTTCATCTACATCAAAGCTATAGGCATCTTTCATTATAAATTCTCTACATCTCATTAAGCCAAATCTTGGTCTTTTCTCATCTCTATATTTTGTTTGAATCTGATAAAGATTTAATGGAAGTTGTTTATAAGATTTTACTTCATCCTTTATTAAATCTGTAAAATATTCTTCATGGGTAGGTCCAAGGCAGAATTCCCTACTGTTTCTATCTTTAAGTCTAAACATTTCTGGACCAAAATTTTCCCATCTTCCAGAAGCTTCCCATATTTCCTTTGGTTGAATTGCAGACATCAATAATTCCTGAGCACCTGCCCTATCCATTTCTTCCCTAACTATTTGTTCTACCTTCCTTATTACTCTATATCCCATTGGAAGATAAGAATACACACCACTAACTAATTTTCTCATCATACCTGCTCTTAAAAGTAATTTATGACTTGCTATTTCTGCATCTGATGGCATTTCTCTTAAAGTAGGTATATAAAATTTTGACATTCTCATAAAAATCACTCTCCTTATATTTATATAAAAAATTAAAAATGTTGACTAGGTTATAAATTTGTTGACTTAGTTAAATTCAGTTGTTTGATATGGTGACTACGCAGTTTCGAAATCCCAATTTATTTACTCGCTATGTTCTTATGAATTTGGTTCTCGTTGCCTTTTTGTCCAATGAGCATAGCGAATTGTAGATAAAACGGACAGAGTAGGTACGTTTGACCTACCATCGATTTGTTACCTTCGTTAAATTCAATTGTTTGACACGGTGGCTACGCAGTTTCGAAACTCAAATTCATTTACTCGCTATGCTCGTATGAATTTGGTTCTCGTTGCGTTTGACCTACCTACAGTTTGTTGACTTCGTTGAGTTGGATTGTTTGATGCAGTGACTACGCAGTTTCGAAACACCAATTTATTTACTCGTTACACTCGTATAAATTGGGTTCTCATTGCGTTTGACCTACCATCGATTTGCAAAAAACGCAAATCGGGTTAGGTCATAAAAAAAGCCTTTCATCTCTTTGTAAGAGACGAAAGGTTAAATTCCGCGGTACCACTCTAATAAACCTAAACAGGTTCACTCAATAGTTATAACGCACAACCGTTTAAGCTTTTGGCTTAAATGCTCTGGGGTAGGTTCAATATTAGGAAGGACAGAAGTTTTCCACCATTTAACTTCCTCTCTAGGACCTATAATACTTACTATTTCCCTTCTTTGCTAGGATATTATACATATTATACTAGTACTATTATATTGTGTCAATTATTTTCTTTTTTAAGCATACAAACACTATAGGAAGATATTCCCTCTTCTCTTCCTTCAAAGCCTAACCATTCTGTAGTAGTGGCTTTTACATTTATATTGTCTATGGAAGTATGTAAAGTATTGGCAATATTTTTTCTCATTTCCTCTATATAAGGAGCTAATTTAGGTCTTTGAGCCGCAACAGTTACATCTATATTTCCAATAGTATATCCTGCTTCTTCCATAAGTTCGTAAACTTGAGACAAAAGATAAATACTTGATATATCTTTATATTTATTATCAGTATCTGGAAAATGTTTGCCTATATCACCTAAAGCTAATGCCCCTAGAATACTGTCCATTACAGCATGAACTAAAACATCTGCATCAGAATGACCTAATAGACCTTTTTCAAAGGTCACATCTACACCACCCAGTATTAACTTTCTGTTTTCTACAAGTTTATGAACATCATAACCAAATCCAATTCTCATATTATCACCTATTTCTATTATCTACTTTGAAATACAAACTCTCTTCTGTTAAAAATCATATCCCTGTCTTTGATTAAGGACTCTGCAAGAATAATATCTTCTGGGGTAGTAATCTTTATATTTTCATAACTTCCCATAATCATCTTAACATTATAACCAATTTCCTCAACAATTGAACTATCATCAGTTCCAAAAAATCCAGTGGACATTGCATTTTCATAGCCTTTAACAAGTATTTCTTTAAAGAAACATTGTGGAGTTTGGGCGGCCCAGATTAGATTTCTTGGTGGAGTATCATCTATATTATTTTCACTGCCTACAATCTTTATTGTATCCTTTACAGGTACTCCTATGACACAAGCCCCATGGTCTATTACACCCCTTATACCATCTTCAATATTTTCATTTTTTACAAAAGGTCTAGCACCATCATGGGTAAGCACTATATTTGAGCATTCATTTAAGGCTAGTATACCATTATATACCGAATCCTGTCTTTCCTTTCCACCTCTTATTATATTAGCAACTTTATTAAATTTATATTTTCTAACGATTTCTTTTCTACAATATTCAATTTCCTCTTCTTTTGCTACTAAAATTATTTCATCAATGTATCTGCATCTTTCAAATTTTTCTATTGTATGAGCTAATATAGGCTTGCCACCTATTGCAATAAATTGTTTATTGATTTTGCTTCCCATTCTATTACTCATTCCAGCAGCAGCTATGATTACAGATACATAGTAGTCTTTATACATCATCTCACCTCTTAGAGTATTATAACATAGTACATTATAAATAAATATATTATTTTTTATACCAAAAATAAAAGACCCCTAAGGGTCTTAAACTGCTCTATCTACCATTGACTTTGGCTTGGCAAATATCATTCTACCCGCAGATGTTTGGAGTACTGATGTAACTACTACATCTATGGTTTCACCTATGAACTTTCTACCGCTTTCTACAACTATCATGGTTCCATCATCTAAATATGCAAGACCTTGACCTAATTCTTTTCCATCTCTTACTACCTGCACAAGCATTTCTTCTCCTGGAAGTACAACTGGTTTAACTGCATTTGCTAATTCATTTATATTCAGCACATCAATTCCTTGTACTTCTGCTACTTTATTTAGGTTGTAATCATTTGTTATTATTTTCCCTTTAAGTAGTTGAGTTAATTTTAATAGTTTTGAATCTACTTCAGGAACATCTTCAAATTTCTTGTCATGAATTATTACCTCAATGTCTAATTCTTTTTGTATTTTATTCAATATATCCAATCCTCGTCTTCCTCTATTTCTTTTTAGGGAATCAGAAGAATCTGCTATATGCTGTAATTCTGACAATACAAATTCTGGTATAACAAGAGGTCCTTCAATAAATCCTGTTTTACATATATCTGCTATTCTACCATCGATTATAACAGATGTATCTAGTACTTTAGGATATGTTCTATTTTGGGCTTTAGCCCTATCTCTTGGTGTCTTTCTAATGTTGCCTAAAGTTGAAGTTATATCATCCTTTTTCCTATTTGGTATAGATAATCCTAAATATCCAAGTACAACATAAAGAGCTATGGATACTGGAACTCCCACATAAGGTATGCCTAAATTGTTTAATGGCTGAGTTAATAAAAATGCAATTATAAGTCCAAGAATAAGTCCAACAGCTGATATAGCAATATCATATGCAGAAAACTTTTCTAATTCGTTTTCAATCAATCTAACTAACTTTCTTCCTTTGTCAATTATTTTAGATGATAAGGAAAAGAATATAATTCCGAATATAATAGATACACCTAAATATAAGACTAAATTCAGCCATCCTGCCTTATTAATCTGTATAATCTCTAAACTGATGAATAAAGATAAAATACCATATCCTATTAGCATACCTAGTATTCCTATTGCCCCTTTTAAAATTTTACCAATCATCTATTCACCTCCTATATATATTTATTGCCAGTTTTTCTAAAAATAAACCATTTCTTTATACTTTGACAATTATTTTTCTGTAATGTCTTCCTCTTCTTCATGTTTAATAGCCTCTAATACTACTTCTTCAACTTGCTCAACATCATACTCTGATACTAAAACCATTTCTGAAAGCAACATTTGTTTAGCAGAAATTAACATCTTACGTTCTCCCGTAGATAATCCTTTTTCCATATCCATCATCAAAAGATTTCTAACAACAGCTGCAATTTCAAAAATATCACCAGATTTTATCCTATCCATATTTATTCTATATCTTCTGTTCCAATTTTGAGGCATAGATGTTTTATTACCTTTAAGTATAGAAATTACCCTTTCTAAATCCACTTTAGTAATTACTTCCCTAACTCCTACTTCTTCTACATTGTCTACAGGAACCATAACTTTCATATCTCCAATGGGCATTCTCATAATAAAATATTTTCTTTTTTCTCCCAATATTTCTCTTTCTTCAATACCTTCAATAATTCCAGCACCATGCATAGGATATACAACTTTATCACCAATATTAAACATTCCACTACCTCCTATTCACCTTTTCTCTTTATATTATACCTTAAAATGCTGAAATTGTAAAGTTTATATTGTATCATAGTCTCATTTCAGTTGTCAATCATTTTTATTATGTTTTTTTCAACGAATTATAAAAATTATATTTTTTAAATAATTGATAGAAATATTTGACAACTGCTTGTCTCCATAAGTATAATTGAACTATAACAGCAAAAAATTTTGACGGGAGTGGAGAGTATGAGTAATAATATAAATATTGATAAAAATTCATTATGTAAGGATCTTCAAGAACAAGTTTCACAAGTTCTTATTAGGCATAAAAGTATATTAGATATAACTACCAAGCTTGATGAATATAATGCCAGAATTAATAGAGCAGTGGCAAAATCAGTTACTTCTTGCGGATGTATTTCTATCAATGCAAGTAAGCAAGACTTCAGCAACGATAGTTTTGAAGAAATGCTAGATTCAGTTAAGAACCACCTTAATGGGGAAATTTGTAATAGTTGCAAAGAAGTTCTTAGTGGAGAAATTGGTTCCTATATTTTTTACTTGGCTGCTCTTTGTAACTCTTTAGATTTGGATTTAGATGAAATCTTAAAAAGCGAATATAATACAATTAAAACCTTAGGTGTATTTAGCTTAAAATAACAAAAGCTTATGTGAAAACATTAAATGTATCTGTTGTTGATACTCATTAATTGAAAGTTCTTTATAAAATATAAAACTGTAGAACTTTCATATTCGCCATAAAATGGCTATGCCAATTTAAAATTATAATTAAAAAACCAAGCTTAGTATTTAGGCTTGGTTTTCTTAATTAAAAATACTTCTTATAACATCTCTTAAAGTCTCTAATTCTATAATCTTTAAATTATTAGTCTTTATCCCCTTTCCACTATGAGGGGCTACATATGCCTTTTTAAATCCCATTCTATCCAGTTCTCTAAGTCTAGTTTCAAGAGATGGCACTCTTTTTAGCTCTCCTGTTAAACCAACATCAGCTATGAAAACAGTATCATTAGGTATCCCAACAGATTTCACAGAAGATATAATACTCATGAGAACAGCTAGATTAGATGCCTGTTCCTTTAGCTTTATACCTCCAGTAGTTTTGATTACTACATTCTTATCATAAAATTTCATTCCACCTCTCTGTTCTATTATGGATACTAAAGTATTTAATTGCTCTCTCTTTAGACATTCCCCTATTCTTGAAGGATAAGGAGTAAATGAATCTGAAACTAAACTTTCTATTTCTAGAATAATAGGTCTAGTTCCTTCCCTAACTACAGTAATTGCATTTCCTGGCATAACTTTATTGCCTTCTCTTGATGTCATAAAATACTCAGAAGGATTATCTATAGAAATCATGCCTTTATCTGTTATATAAAAGAAACCCATTTCTCCAGTGGAGCCATATCTATTCTTTGTAGTTAATAAGGTCCTTAATTCTTCTCCACTTTCACCTTCTATAATAAGGACTGCATCTACTAAATGTTCTAATGCTCTTACACCTGCTATTTCATCTTCTTTAGTCATCTGTCCAACTAAAATAATTGCTCTAGGCCTGTCTATATTTTTTGCCACCTCTACTAAAGCATTGGCACATTCCATGGTCTGAGTAGGAGAACCTGCTCTAGAACTAGGAAATTCATCTAAAGTAAAAGTTTGAATACTATCAATTATTATTAAATCAGGGTCAACCTCATTTATAATGCCTAAAACATTATCCATACTATTATCAGATATTACCCATACATCATCATTAATTTTTTCTATAATTCTATCAGCACGGCTTTTTATTTGAGACTCACTTTCTTCTCCTGAGGCATATAGAACTTTATAGTTCATATTGGCTAAGTCATTGGCTACTTGTAACAATAAAGTTGATTTACCCGCTCCTGGCTTTGCCGAAAGTATAGTAATTGAATCCTTTACTATTCCTCCACCCATTACTCTGTTAAACTCATTTATACTGGTTACAATCCTATGACTATTTGTAGTCGCTACTTCTTGTAACCTTTTAATTGGTTTTCTTTCTGCTTTTATTTTAGATTTTGAAGTTTCTTTTTTGTCTTCCATCAAAGTCTCTTTAATACTATTCCAAGCACTACATTCAGGACACCTTCCCAAATGTCCGCTACTTTGATAACCACAATTTTCACATCTATATATAATCCTTTTTTTCATATTTATCTCCTAATACATATTTTAGGCGGTCAAAGACCGCCTTTATACATTATCTAAATTTTAAATGCTAATTTATCATTTTCATAATCAATTATAATACTATCGTCTTTAGATACATTTCCCCTTAAGATTTCTTCTGCCAATTCATCTTCTATCATTCTTCTTATGGTTCTCTCAAGAGGTCTTGCTCCATAAATAGGATCAAATCCCTTACTTGCAATATAATTTTTTGTGTTTTCGGATACATTTATTTTTACACCTATACTTGAAAGACGTTTTTCTAAATCCTTTATCATAACTTCCACAATCTCTTTTATGTGTTTCTCCTCTAAGCTATGGAATACTATGGTTTCATCAAGCCTATTTAGAAACTCTGGTCTAAAAGTCCTTTTTAGTTCTTCCGTTATGGTTTCTTTCATCTTTTCATATTCTTCTCTATTATCAGCTTTACCAGCAGAGAAACCTAATACATTTTGCTTTCTAATAGATGTAGCTCCCACATTTGAAGTCATTATAATTACAGTATTTTTAAAATCTACAGTTCTACCCTTTGAATCCGTTAGTCGTCCATCATCTAATATTTGTAAAAGCATATTGAATACATCGGGGTGGGCTTTTTCAATTTCATCAAATAAGACCACAGCATAAGGTTTTCTTCTTATGGCTTCTGTTAATTGACCCCCTTCATCATAACCAACATATCCTGGAGGTGAACCCACTAATCTAGATACTGAGTGTTTTTCCATATACTCTGACATATCTATTCTAATCATAGCCTCTTCATCACCAAATAAAGCCTCTGCCAATGCTTTCGCTAAATATGTTTTACCTACTCCTGTAGGCCCTACAAATATAAAGCTTCCTACTGGCTTTTTAGGGTCTTTAAGTCCTACTCTAGATCTTCTTACTGCACTTGCTACAGCCTTTACTGCCTGTTCTTGGCCAATGACTTTCTCATGTAATATCTTTTCTAAGTTTAACAGTCTCTCACTTTCTTCTGTTGTCATCTTAGTCACTGGTACTCCGGTCCAATTGGATACAACTTTAGCAATTTCATCATATCCGACCTTCATACTTGATATTTGTTTTTCTTGATGCCATTTTACCTTGTTGCTTTCCAGCTCTTCCTTTACTTGTCTTTCCATATCCCTTACTTTTGCTGCTTTTTCATAGTTTTGAGTATTGATTGCCTCTTCTTTTTCTTGTGACAGTTCTTCTAATCTTTCCTCTAAACTTTTAAGTTCATCTGGAGCAACATAAGAATTTATTCTAATCATAGATGCAGCTTCATCTATTAAATCTATTGCCTTATCAGGTAAAAATCTATCAGTTATATATCTGCTAGATAGTTCTGTTGCTGCTTTTATAGCTTCATCTGTTATTTTAACCCTATGATGGGCCTCATATTTATCCCTTAATCCTTCCAATATCTTAATCGTATCTTCTATAGTAGGCTCTTCAACCATTATAGGCTGAAATCTTCTTTCTAAAGCAGAATCCTTTTCTATATGCTTTCTATATTCATCTATAGTAGTTGCTCCTACTACTTGCAGTTCACCTCTGGCTAATATTGGCTTTAAAATATTAGAAGCATCTATAGCCCCTTCTGCAGCTCCTGCCCCTACTATTGTATGAAGTTCATCTATAAAAAGAATAACATCTCCTGCTTCCTTCAATTCTTTCATTACAGATTTTAATCTTTCTTCAAACTCTCCTCTGTATTTTGCTCCAGCTATCATTCCAGGTAAGTCCAATGTAACCACTCTTTTATCCTTTATGATTTCTGGTATATTACCTTCTATTATTCTTTGTGCTAATCCTTCAGCTATGGCTGTTTTTCCTACTCCTGGTTCTCCTATTAAAACTGGATTATTTTTTGTTCTCCTACTTAAAATTTGGATTACCCTTTCTATTTCCTTTGCTCTACCTATTACTGGATCTATTTCTCCTGCTTGAGCCATTTTATTTAAATCTATACTATATTTAGCCAGATTTGGAGTATTAGGATTACTAGATTCTGTATTTTGTCCTCCTTTTTGATTTGCATCTGTTATCATACTAAGAATCATTTCCGTTAGTTTATCTATATCTACTCCTAACTTTTTCAATACAACTATAGCAACACCTTCACCTTCTTCTAATAATCCAAGTAATAGATGCTCTGTACCTACATAATTATGTCCAAGATTTCTTGCCTCTACAAATCCTAATTCAAATATCCTTTTAGTTCTAGGAGTAAATCCTAAAATATCTGCTCCATATTCACCTTGACCTATGGCGGAAATCACTTCGCCTCTAGCTCTATCTAATGTAGCACCTAGTTTGGATAATGCTTTTGCAGCTACTCCTTCTCCTTCTGCAATAAGACCTAGGAGCAAATGTTCTGTACCTACATAATTATGCTTTAGGCTCTTTGCCTCCTCCTGAGATAATAGTATTGCTCTTTGTGCTCTTTCTGTAAATCTTCCAAACATTGCCATATTACTACCCCTCCATATCTATGAATTTATTCCTTATTATTTGTGCCCTATATACATCTCTTTCATCTTTCATCATTTCCTTATTGGAACTTTTTTGTATATTTGCTGGCTGTATGTCTATCATTAGTTTAACTATATCCTTAGGATTAATACCACTTATTATACCTACATCACATCCTAATTTAACATTAGATAAGTGAGCCATTGCCTCTGTAGATGATATAAGTCTACTATAGTTTAAAATACCTAAGGATCTAAATACTTTATCTTCCAACTCTATCTTTTTTCTATCTAACATATACCCTCTAGTACTTCTTTCCCTTGCTACTATTTGTAAAACTACTTTATTTAATTTTTTAATTATATCCTCTTCTTTTTCTCCTAAGGTAATTTGGTTAGATATTTGAAATAAATGCCCCAATGCTTTAGAGCCTTCTCCATAAATCCCTCTAGAGGTTAGCCCTATTTTCCCTAGACCATCTATTATAGTATTTATATGTCCTGTCATAGATAGACAAGGTAAATGAACCATTACTGAAGCTCTAAGACCTGTACCTACATTAGTTGGGCAAGAAGTTAAATATCCAAATTTCTCATGAAAAGCATACTCAATATTTTTTTCCAAATAATCATCTATTTCTGAACAAAGTTCCCATCCTTCGTAGGTATTTAAACCAGATAATAAAACTTGTATACGTATATGATCTTCCTCGTTAATCATTATAGTGGATTTCTCATCATCTCTCAAAAGAAAGCTTCCACTTTTAGTAGTTGTTGCCAAACTAGGGCTTATTAAATGGTCTTCTACAAATCGAGTCTTTTCCAATTGAGATAAATCCTCTATTCTGTAGAATTTATATATATCCTTATTGTCTTTCATAGCATTTAAAACTTCTTCTGTAACAGATTGACCTTCGTCTATAGTCATAAAATCTGGAAACTTATAATTTGATATATTCCTTGCTATTCTAAGTCTAGTGCTAATTACCACATCTTCATCTGTACCTACACTTTCTAGCCATTTAGTCATATTCATCACATCCTTGACTGATATTACAACTTAATCTTTTTATCTCATCTCTTAGAAAGGCAGCTCTTTCAAAATCTTCTTTAACAATAGATTCTTCTAATTCCTTTCTCAAAGAATCAATGGCTTTTTTATGCTGAATTTTGTTACTTGCACCAGCTGGTATCTTTCCCTTATGTTCCGTATGACCATGAATTCCCTTTACTAAGGATTCAACATCTTCCTCAAAGGCTTCATAACATTTATCGCACCCAAATCTTCCTGCCTCTAAAAACTTCTTATATGTTAATCCACATTTTGGACAAGTAATATTTTTAAACTCCTGTTGTCCTTCCTGAACTGAACCTATAAGTCCTGTGAAAATTTTTTGAAATGGAAATGGGAAATCTAAATCAAAATCATTTTTCTTCTTAGCACAACTATCACACAAATGAGTCTCTTCTATATTTCCATTGATTATTTTTGTAAAATGTATAGTAGCATTATTTTTATTACATGATTGACATAACATCAAACCACCTCCTACTTAAATAAGAATTAATAAAATATTCTTCAATATATTTGCCCTTAATTTATTTCTATTCTCTGCAGTTTCCACACTTAAAGCCCTATCTTCCATTACAGACTTTATAATTTTTCCTTCTCTTTCACTTATAAATTCTTCTTCCACTAACCCATCAATTATATGATATGCCTTATTTCTGGTAATGGATTCACCAATAGTATGTGAAATAATATTATTTATGTCTTCATTTATATCTATTCCTACTTTTATAATCTTAATATACCCACCACCACCTCTTCTACTCTCAATATAATATCCTTTATAGGGTGTAAATCTAGTTGTTAATACATAATTTATCTGAGAAGGAGCACAATCAAACTTTTCAGCTAGCTCATTTCTCTGAATTTCAATTGTACTATCTTCTGCTGCTTCTATCATAGATTTAATAAACCTTTCAATTATATTGCTTAAACCAGACATATCAATTCTCCTCTTCTTGACTTTCTCTGACCTTCCTTTTAAAATATTTGCTCTAAGAATTCGTTAGAGCAAATATTTATTATATTAAGATTATCTACCACTATTATACTATTTATTATCATTTATCATGCTAACTTTTAAATTTACTTTTTTTAGTATATTATATTCAATCTCTTAATTTTATTATAATCATATTTTATATTATTTACAATAGTTTATGTAAAAAGTCCAGCCACAATAGGCTGGACAAATTATTTCTATTCTTTTTCAATTTTTGATTCCGCTATAATCTTCTCTGCAATATTAGATGGTACTTCTTCATATCTTGCAAACTCCATTGTAAAGCTTCCTCTAGCTTGAGTCATAGCTCTTAAATCAATGGCATACTCAAACATTTCAGAGTGAGGTGCTTCTGCAGTAACTTTCTGACTTCCGTCATCCTGCTGTTCCATACCTAATATTCTTCCTCTACGTTTATTCATATCTCCCATTACATCGCCCATATAATCTTCAGGTATAGATATTTCATATTTCATTATAGGTTCAAGCAATATGGGTTTTGCTTCTTCTATACCTTTTTTAAATGCAAGGGAAGCAGCTATTTTAAATGCCATCTCATTAGAGTCTACAGGATGGTAAGATCCATCAAATAAAGTAGCCTTTACATTTACTACTGGATAACCCGCTAATACTCCTTTTTCCAAGGATTCTGAAAGTCCTTTTTCTACTGCTGGGAAGTAGTTTCTAGGAACTGCACCGCCAAATACTTCTTCTGCAAATATAAAGCTTTCTTCACATGGCTCGAATCTTATATGAACATCTCCATATTGACCTGCACCACCAGATTGTTTCTTATGTTTTCCTTGAACAGATGAAGTGTTTTTTATTGTTTCCCTATATGCAATCCTTGGATTAGTTAAATTTACATCTACTCCAAAGGTATTTTTTAATTTATCCACAATAACAGTTAACTGCATATTGCCTTGACCACCTATTAGAAGTTGTTTAGTTTCAGAGTTTCTTTGAACTATAAAAGTAGGGTCTTCTTCTGTTAATCTTTGTAATGCTGTACCAATTTTTTCTTCATCACCTTTAGATTTTGGTTCTACAGCTAAAAATAATGTTGGTTGAGGATATTTAATTTCTTCATAACGAATAGGGTCATTTTTAGCACAAAGAGTATCTCCTGTTTGAGTAAAGTTTAATTTCGCAGTGGCTCCAATATCTCCTGCCTGTATTTCATTAACTTCCACCTGGTTTTTACCTCTAAGTAAGAATAATCCCCCTAGTTTTTCCAACTTATCTTTGGTGGAATTATATAATTCCATATCTTTAGTTATTTTACCTGACATAACTTTAAATAAAGTTAATTTACCAACAAATGGGTCTATAATTGTCTTAAATACAACTGCTGAAAATGGCTGAGAAGAATCCAGTTTTCTTTCTATTTCTTTGCCATCTTTTAATCCCTTAGCTGGCTCTACATCCATTGGTGATGGTATGTATTTTTCTATTGCTTCTAATAAAATGTCTACACCTAAGGCTTTTTCTGTACATCCTATTAATAATGGAACTAAATCTCCATTTTTAACTGCAAGTTTTAATCCTTTATTTATCTCTTCAGCAGTAAAAGCCTCTCCTTCAAAGTATTTTTCCATTAAAGCTTCGTCTGTTTCCGCTATTTTCTCAACTAATTCTTCTTTTATAAATTCTATTTCCGATTTTTGATCTTCCGTAAGACTTACTTCTTTTCTTTGAGTTCCGTTATATTCATATGCTTTTTCATCTATTACATCTATAATTCCTTTAAAATCACTTGACACTCCTATTGGTAGTGTAAATGGTATTATTTTATCTCCAAATTTTGATTTTAATTCAGATACTAAATTATCAAAATCAACTTCTTCTTTATCCATTTTATTTACAAAGATAATTCTTGGAGTTATATATTTTTCTAAGTTTTTCCATGATTTTTCTGTACCAACCTCAATACCTGCAGAAGCATCTACCAATAATATAGAACCTTCAGATGCTCTCTTTGCACCATACATCTCACCGATAAAATCGAAGTATCCTGGTGTATCCAATAAATTAAATTTGAAATTATTCCATTCAACTGGAATAACAGTTGTACCTATGGATACTTTTCGTGCAATTTCTTGTTTATCAAAATCTGATACAGTATTTCCGTCGTCTACTCTTCCCTGTCTTTTTGTTACTCCTGTTGCAAATAGTACTGCTTCAGTTAAAGTTGTTTTACCACTACTACTGTGCCCTAATAATGCTACATTCCTGATTTTATCAGCTGAATATGTTTTCATTATACATTGCCCCCTTAACCAGCATATTTATTTAAAAGATTTTAAAAATCTTTATACCTATTTTACACATTTGACAAAATTTTTAGTTAATTTCATTTAAAGAAATTTAAAAAAGTAGTTACTCTTTTAATTATATCATAAGACATATTATTATCATAGTCTTTTTTTATCCTCTACATATTGATACACTAATATTAGTGTATACTGAAAGGAGATGTTTATATTGTCAATTAGTTTTAGAGAGGAAATCAGAAATTTAAAGGCATACGAACCAGGTAAACCAATAGAAGATGTAAAAAAGGAATATGGTCTTCAACAAGTTATCAAACTTGCTTCAAATGAAAATCCATTAGGTTGTTCTCCAAAGGTTAGAGAGGCAATAGTAAACGCCGTAAATGAACTAGGAATATATCCAGATGGAAATTGTACTGAACTAAAAGAAGCTTTAGCATCAATACATCAAATAAATGTTAATGAAGTATTGCCTAGTAGTGGTTCAGATGAAATGATTGACACAATAGCAAAGGCATATATAAACAAAGACGATGAAATTATCATGGCTGATATTACTTTCCCAAGATACATACAAACTACAGAGATGATGGGCGGTACTCCAGTTATAGTTCCTTTAAAGGAATTTACCTTTGATTTAGACGGAATCTTGAGTAAAATCACGGATAAGACTAAAATTATATGGATATGTAATCCTAATAATCCTACAGGTACAATGATTACAGAAAAAGAATTTGTAGATTTCTTGGATAAAATACCTTCTAATGTTTTAGTAATATCTGATGAAGCATATAGAGAATATGTTACTAGAGATGATTATCCACATAACACTGTAAAACTTTTAAAAGATTATCCTAACCTTTTAGTTATGAGAACTTTTTCAAAGGCTTATGGACTAGCTGGCATTAGAGTAGCTTATACTATTGGCCATAAAGATATTATAGAAACTATAAACAAAGTTAGAGGTCCATTTAATGTAAATACTTTAGCACAGGTGGCAGCAATTAAAGCATTAGAGGACAAAGAATTCTTGGAAAAAAGTTATAATCTTAACCTTGAAGGTAAGAATTACCTTTATAGTGAGTTTGATAAACTAGGATTCTATTATCCACCATCAGAAACAAACCATATATTTGTTAATGTAGGTAAAAATGGACAAGAGGTCTTTATAGAAATGCAGAAAAGAGGAGTTATCATAAGACCTATGGGTGGAGACTTTATAAGAGTATCCATAGGCACTATGGATGAAAATAGATTGTTTATTGAAAAACTAAAAGAAGTAATAGATTAAAAAAGTGGTGAGTTTTACTCACCACTTTTTACATATAATCATCAGTTTCATAAGGTAAATTCTTTTTCTTTAACCTATTTTCTACTATATCTTTAACTATGGAATATATAAGTACAAATAGGGGAACTCCTATGACTAGTCCTATAAATCCAAAAATCTTTCCACTGACTAATAAGGAGAATAAAATCCAAAATGCAGATATTCCAAGGGAATCTCCTAGAATTTTAGGCCCTATTATATTACCATCGATTTGTTGGATAATAAGTATTATAACTATAAACCATAATGCCTTTATTGGTGATACAAATAGAATTATTATTGCAGAAGGTATAGCACCAATAAATGGACCAAAGAAAGGAATTATATTAGTTATTCCTACTATAAAAGATATTAGTATTGTATAGGGCATTTTAAATATGGTTATGACCACAAAGGTCAATACTCCTATAATAAATGAATCCAATATCTTTCCAGATAAAAATCGTCCAAATATATAATTCGATCTACTTGTTAGCTCAGCCAGTCTATTTGCAGTACCTTCAGAAAATGTTGCTCTATTTATCTTTTTAATCATTCCAAAGAATCTTTCTTTATCTATCAATAAATATATAGATACTATAAGACCAATTACTATATTCCATACATAGGATAGAGTATTCTTTACAAAATTCCCCAAAACTGGTATAAGATTTGTTGCGAATTTTATAATACTATCTTTATATGTATTCCATCTTTCCAATAGTAAATTATAATATTCTTCTTGTATTTCGTATTTGTCATTGAAATCATTAACTAAATCAGTTGCCTGACTTACATAAGAAGGAATATCATTAACTAACCCCATTATACTTGATAGTAGTTGTGGAAATACAAAATTAAAAAATAAGAATACAAGTAATGCTACAGTTGCATAAGTCAATAATAATCCTATGGCTCTTTTAAACTTATGACTTTTCTTATTAAAAAAATCTAATTTCAGCATATTATTCTCATAAAACTTCAATATAAAATTAAATAAATATGCCATAATAAAACCTATTATAAAAGGCATAAAAGTTGCTACACTTTCTCCTACCTTAATTTGAAATGAACTTATTTCTGATGCAATTAAATAAAATATAACACTTGCGCAAACCACTAGAAATGAATATACCGATATAGTCGTATATTTAGAATTCCAATTTACTTTCATACTCTCCCCCTAACATTATTTTATAGTCCATTATACCATACTTATAAATAAATATGACAAAAAATTACAGGAACAATAAAAAAATCGTTCCTGTAAAACACTTTATTTACCTAACTCAAAATATCCATGTAATCCGTTTACTGCTCTATTTGTATACTTTGATTCTATTAAGCAAGATATTGTAGTATGTGAGTCTGAGGTTTGTAATATCTCAATATTTTCTTTAGCTAATGCAGCAACTGCCTTCGCCATTACTCCAGGTACTCCACGCATTCGATTTCCAATAAGAGTTACCTTTGTACAGTTTTCCAGCAATTCATATTTAAATCTTAATTTCTCCAATACATCTTCTAGCTTTTTCTTATCTTTTTCATCTATAATAAAAAAGATTTGATTTGGATATATATTTATCATATCTATACTAACTCCTACATTTGCTATACTGTCAAATATTAATTCATGATTATCATAATCGTCTTTTCTTGGAGTTATTTTTACTTGAATTCTATTATTTATATTTGCAACAGATGTAATTATTCTTGTATTTTCATCTATATACGACCTAGTTCTATGATAGTTTGTAATCAATGTACCATTGTAATCAGAAGTAGTATTCCTAATAACTATAGGTATATTGGAACGCATAGCTATTTCTACCGCTTTATGATGGAGAACTTTTGCACCATATTCTGTCATCTGAAATACTTCATTATAAAAGATTGTATCCATTACTTTAGCATCTGGTACTATTTTAGGGTCTGCTGTCATTACTCCGTCTACATCTGTATATATCTCCACTAACTCGGCACTTAAAGCTTCTCCCATTATAGATGCAGTAACATCACTGCCTCCTCTTCCTAAAGTTGTAATATCTCCATTTTCTGTAATTCCTTGAAATCCTGTTATTACAGGTATTTCTCCATTTTCTAAGGCTTCTAGTATTTTTTGAGGATTTACCCTAAGTATTCTAGCATCGGAGAAATTATTATCCGTTATGATTCCTGCTTGCCCTCCAGTAAATACAGAGGACTTATATCCCCTAGCTTTTAAGGTATTAGATAAAACTACAGCCGAAATTATTTCACCACAGGACATTAGAATATCAAGTTCTCTTGTATTAGGTTCTATTCCTGTTGATTTAGCTAAGTTTATTAAGGTGTCAGTTGCATAAGGGTCTCCTGACCTTCCAATGGCAGATACTACTACAACAGGATTCAAATGCTTTTCTATAGCAGCTTCAATTTTATCTATGGCTAATCCTCTTCGTTCCTCATTAATTACAGAAGTTCCACCAAATTTTTGAACAATTATTTTCATCGTCTTCAACTCCATCAAAATTCTATATTCACTTATTATATGATTATTCAGTTATTACTATTTTTGACACTATAATATATAGTCTATATTTAATATCACTATATATTATAGTTTATATTTAATATATTGTGAACTTTTTTATGAAAGATGAAAATAACTTTTTATTCAGCAAAACTTAATTAAAACTCCTCAAACCATAGATTTAATTCTCTTTTAGCAGACTCTAAAGAATCTGAACCATGTATAATGTTTTGTGTAATAGTATTAGCAAAGTCTCCCCTAATGGTTCCTGGAGAAGCTACTTTAAAATCTCTATGACCTATCATAAGCCTCATAACTTCAATTACTGCTTCCCCTTCTACCTTCATTGCCATAACTAAATCTTCAGCAATAAAATTTACTAGCTCATTAAAGAAATCTTTTTCCCTATGCTCCATATAATGATTTTCTACTAATTCTACATTAGGTTTAAACAACTTTGCCTTTGTGATTTTAAAACCTTTCCTCTCAATTCTTCCTATGATTTCACCCATAAGCCCTCTACGAACTCCATCAGGTTTAATCATTATAAAAGTTTTCTCCATATAAACACCTCTATTATATATTGATATTGTAATTATTGGTATTCTTACCCAATTGCATCATAAGTATTAAAAAAAGTAGTGGATACCACTACTTTAACTTAATCTTTATTTTTTTATTGGGATACATAGTATATTCTTGACCATGTATAATTAACTTTTCTGGAATTATTTTATCATTATTAGGTTCTTCATCCCTATTTTTTAATACTAACCTTTTTAATTTGGATATACTCCGTACATAATAATCTAATTCCTTAGGAACTTTTCCTTTTGAATTTCTATATTCAAAATCTAATATTTCCGTATACATGCGAACAAGATCCTTAGCCTTGTCCTTTGCCGTAATTTCCAAACTCGAGTCATTATACTTTCTGTTCCTTCTACTATCTTCTCTTAATATAACCTCAGTATTGGCCTTATTGTATATAATATCTTCAATGATTAATTCGTTGCCATTATATTCTATGGTTTGAGGCAATTTATCTACATCTATATCATAAACCTCCCTATTTTTTGTGGTATATTCAAAACTATCAATTATCAAGCTTATCTTTTTAGGGTCTTCAAGATATAAGGATTCTAGTCCTGCATTTGTTGTTAAATATCCATTATTCTGTGAAAGAGAACTTTTCGAATATAAAGAAGAATATTTATATTTTTTTAGTTTGTTTTTTATAGAAAATCTTACTTGATTTATATAGTATTTCTTTTCTTCGTTATAGTTTTTTATCCTATAATTTATATTAGTTGCCGTAGGAGCTATTGTAATCTTGTCTATGACAACCTTATTTCCATGAAATTCAATACTTTCATTAGGATAATATGATTTGGATTTTATTTTTTTTGCAGGAATCTTTAAATTCCAGTCTCCTTCTATATCTAAGATACTTTCCTCATCTTTATTAAACATAGTATATAAATTACTAATATTAATATCTATATTGCCTTCTTCTCCAATTAAAGTATCTGTATTTATCATAAATCTAGTGGAATTTTCATCTTCCGTATATAAACTTGAAAAAGCAACCATTGAACTCGATTCTTGACGCTCTGGAGTTAATGTATTGTTTTTAGTATATATATTTTCAATATCTCCACCTATTTTAATCGGATCATGATCTTGATTAGCAAAAACAAGTGGTGATAATCTTAAATTGTCTTTTAAATTTTCTACTTTAATAAATATAACAGTATTTAATTCATCCGCTATTACTCCTTCTGCAGTAACTTTAATGTCATTGTCTATTACAGATATATCTAACTTCTGTCCAACTCCAGCATCAAGTAATTTTTCCCATGCAGTAATTGTTACCTCACTTTGTTTTTTCCAACTTTTAAGAAAATCAAAATTATCTGCTGCAATGGCAGTCATTACTAAAGTAAAAGTAAGTATAACCGCAATAAGTATAGTTCTTCTTATACTTCTAATTGGTTTAATTTCAGATTTCTTTAATTTTAAATTTATTTCCTTATTTGTATTAATCATATTTCTCTTTTCTGATAATTTCTCTATGGTTAGTTTAATTTCGTTGTATTCTTTATTACACTGAGGACATTTTTCTAAATGGCATTTTACTTTTTCTTTATCTTCTTTACTTAAATTTCCATCAATGTAATCAATGATTTTTTCTCCTATGAAATTACAATCCATACTATTCCTCCTCTACTAAATTTCTAAGTGCCTTTACCCCCCTATATATCCTAGACTTTACTGTACCCATTGGAATATCTAATATATTGGATATTTCTTCTTGGCTATATCCTATTATATATTTAAGTATAATGACCTCCCTAAATATTTCATCAACAGAATGGATTTCCTGAAAAAAATTATATTCATCACTATAATGACCGTGTATTTCTATATATTCTTGGAGAACTTCTCTTTTTCTCTTTCTTAAACACTGCCTGCATTCGTTAATTAAAATAGTAGTAAACCAAGTTTCAAAGAGATTAGTATCTCTTAAACTTTTAATATTTTCATAGACTTTTATCATAGTATTTTGAAGTATATCTTCAATATCTTGATGATTATAGACATAAGACCAAGCTATTTTATAAAACTTATCTTGTCTCTCCATAACCCAAGTCATTAGATTTTCCATATCTCTTGATTTTATTTTTTTTACTAATTTTTTATTACTCAGCTTAATTATACCTATCCCTCCTTTCCCTCTACTAATTAGATGTATTTATATGTATAAAAGTTCCCATAAAAAAATAAAGAGCAAAATAATTTTGCTCTAATGTTTTGATGATTATTTTTTTGATACAAATGGATTATCTTTAATATAAAATCTTAGTAAATAATCCTTTGCCATTGTTGCATAATCTATATTTATTCTTTTACTTCTGACAATTTTATCTAAAGATAGTCTTGGTGAATCTTCTACCCAAATCTTTTCACTTGTTACTAAATCTAAGCCATAATCACTTTTAGTCATACCATATGCCATTACAAACTTAGCTGGTCCATTAGTTAGATTGATTATTTCTTTTCTTGGAGGATTGTTAAATTCCTTTTTATATCTGTTTTCATACATCTTATCTATACCTTCTATTGGCTCTATAGCTCGAATTAATGCTGCCCCATGAATACCTTTCTTTTCTGCAACTATATTAAATAAAAGATACATTCCATATATTGTGTAAATATAAATATGTCCACCAGCTTCATCTATTATTTTGGTTCTGTCAGTAATGCCCTTATTAAAATGAGCACCATCATCTTTAGCATTTATATAAGCCTCTGTTTCCACTATTCTTCCTTTATATATATTTCCTTTATCATTATATACTAAAGTCTTTCCAAGTAAATCTCTAGCAACTAAAATAGTGTTTCTTTCATAGAATTCTCTCGTTAATCTCATGTAAAACTTCCTTTCAAATCTATGATACCTTACTAATGCTCTTTAATGGCCAAATTCTAAAGGTTACTTTGCCCTTTACTTGACTATAGTCTATTAATCCTAAGTCTCTGCTATCAAGACTATGTTCTCTATTATCTCCTAATACAAATACTTTATCCTCTGGAATAGTCAAAGGATAGCCTAAATCTTCTCTTGCAAAGGTATTTCCTTTTATATAATCTTCTTCTAACTTATGTCCATTTAGGTAAACATCTCCATCTTTAATATCAATAATATCTCCAGGTACTCCTATTACTCTCTTAATTATATATTTTTCATCTATATTATTAGTAAACTTATTTAATATATTAGTTATAATATCTTTACCTTCATTAATGATATTTTTAACTATTCCTCTTTCTTGTCCTTCATATCTATTTATAATAACAATTTGATTTCTTTTAGGTGCTGTAAAATTATATCCTAATTTATAGTTAATTACCCTTTCATCTTCATAAAAAGTAGGTTCCATTGACTGTCCCTTTATTCCAGTTAATGAAAATATATTTCCAGAAATAAACAAGGCTATTATAATTGTTAAAATAATTGTTGTTAACCAACTTATTACCTCTCTAATAAAAACATTTCTTCTTCTCTTTTGATGTGATACAAATAAATTACTCTTCATAACTAGTTTTTATCCTTTCAAAATTTTGGTATCTTGTTCCTTGAAATGTAAGCTTTCCAATATCGCCTTCAGCTAACTTTCCATATTCTTTCCCCGAGATATGAAACTCCATTCTATCTCCACTTTCTACTTCAAAAGTAGCATAATAAGTAGTATCTGCTGTTGAGTGAATATTATTGTCATTCGTATGATTGTGCCTACTTACATTGGTTCTTTTAGATACCACCTTAGCCGCCACTGTTAAAACTGGTTGCTGATTATTTGAATGCCATTGTCCAATTCCCTTTACAGCAGTAAATATAAATATTCCAAATATAACTATAAAAAATATTGGAACTATTAATCCTATAAAAGAAAAATACATTGTAATCCCTCCTTCTAATTTATTATATCACAAATTTTATTAATATAAAAAAGCTTATATTGAAATATTAACAATGCAGATTTTCTTGAAACCCATAAATAGTTGCCATAAAAAAACTGAATAGGAAATCCTATTCAGTTTTTATTATAACTTAAATCTATTAACTAATTCATTTAATTTTTCTATTGTGTGAGCTAAATTGTCTGTGTTATTTGATATATTTTCCATAGTTGCAGCTTGTTCTTCCATAGATGCAGATAATTCTTCCGTTGAGGCTGCTGTTTCTTCTGTTACTGAAGATATGCTCTGAATAGCCAATATTACATCTTCCTTATCATTATCTACAATCTCTAATCTTTGTTCTAACTGAGTAATCGCCTCCATAGATATACTTATGGCTGAATTGATTTCTTCAAAGGCCTTCTTAACCTCCGATAAAGTTACATTAGCCTCATTTAAGGCAATTTCAGATTCGTCCATATTCTCTTTTGTATTTTCTACTTCAGATTGAATAATACTTAATATTCCTTCTATGTCCCTAGTAGCATTTCCTGTTTGTTCAGATAGCTTTCTGATTTCTTCAGCTACTACAGCGAAACCCCTTCCAGCTTCTCCTGCACGAGCTGCTTCTATAGCCGCATTTAGGGCCAAAAGGTTTGTCTGCTCTGAAATTCCAGTTATAATATTTAAAATGTTTCCTATTGATTTAGACTTTTCTAGTAAAGAATCAATATTCTTTACTACAGAATTAGTAGACTCATTGGTTATATTAAACTTTTCTATCATTTCATCCATTGATTTTAATCCATGTTGGTTCATCTCTTGAGCTTTTATAGAACTTCCAACTACTGTTTCTCCATCTACTACTGCCTCTTTTATTTCATTAGCTAACTTATATAGTTTCTCTGAGCCTGTTTCTGCATCCGATGCTTGTCCCATAGAGGCTTCTGCTAATTCCTCCACAGTTCTAGCCACATCACTTATAGACTGTGCAGTATCTTCTGTAGCAGAAGTTAAACTATTAGTGTTCTCAACAATATTTGTTGTGGTTTCTTCTATTGCACTTATTATTCTTCTCATTTCTTCTCTTAAAAGCCCAGTAGCTCTAAAAATAGAACCTACTTCATCTTTTCTATTAAATAAAAGTTTTATCTTCTTGGTCTCTTCAATATCTGTTAAGTCCAATTTTGATGTAGTCTCTATTACTTCAGTAATAAATACTATTGGGTTAGAAATCATTTTTCCCATAACAAAGGATATAATAGCAGCTAGTATAGATGCTACCAATACAACCCCTAAAATAACATAAACTGTACTGTACATCTCCTTTAATATTTCAGTTTTAGGAACTGTTAAGACTATTATCTTTCCATCATTTAGTTTAGCAAAACCCATGATTTTACTTTCTCCACCAAATTGCATATCTTTGGTTCCAAAATCATTGCTTCCAATCTCATCAGCTATACTGCTATATATTCCACCGTCTATAGTTTTAAAATTGCTGCTACTATCTAAAGTAGGATGAACTAAATAGTCATAATCTTTATTAAGTAAAAATCCATATCCCGTATCATATAATTCTATTGCTTCTATACCTTTTATTAAATCTCTTACACGTAAGTCTACCCCTATTACTCCTAATGTTTCATTATCTACAACAATAGGAGCTGAGTAGGTCATTACATTAATATTTCCATGGTTTAAATAAGGGTCTCCCCATATTCCTTCTCCTGCTTTTATAGCGTTATAATAGAATGCAGCTTCAGCATCATCTTGACTCGTACCTGCTATATCTGTTGGTAGCCCTTGAACCAAAGTACCATTATCATCTATCCCAATCCAAGTCCCTTCTGTTTTTCCTGTGTATTTTGGATCTATGGCTATGTATATTCCAGCACATTTCTTAGTTGTCCTAGATGTTCCTCTGACAACAGGTCTTAAAATAGTGTCACTATAGTTAGCTAAATAGTCCTCTTCATTTAATCTATTTGTATCTATAGTCCCACTAACTAATTGGTGTAAACTGTTTAGAGTTCCCTCATATAAAATTAAGTCCTTATTAAATTCTTCAGCATATATTTGTGCTGTACCAACAAGATTCTTTCTTGCCTCTTCTTGAATTACACTGACACTTTTAAATACACTGGTGACTCCTACTACTAAAGACATAGCTATGGAACACATTAAAACAGTCACTACAATTCTTGTACTAATTTTTTTCAATGGCTTCCCCTCTTTCTATTTTTAATTCAAAACAATATTACTATTATCGACAAATTATTATATTTATTTAGTATTTTAGATATATTTATCCAAGTTTTCCTTTAATTCTTTCTCAATATATAAGTCCTTTAAATTCCAAAATTCCTTAAACTTTCTATATTTATCTATGGCTTCTTCCTTATTTTTATCATTGGTTCTAGTAGCCCTTATTAAAATATTTTTAGGTGTATGTTCCATATCTATAAACTCCAGTAATTGAACATTATAGCCTAAAATTTCTAGTATATTGGCTCTAAGGCTGTCTGTCACTAAGGATGATAGTTTTTCTTTTATTATTCCATGACTCAGCATAGGTTCCAATATCTCATTCTCAATCTTATTATAAAATTCATGTTGACAGCAAGGAACTGAAAGTACAGTTTCTGCTCCCCAATTTATAGCCTTGACTAAGGCTGCATCTGTGGCAGTATCACAAGCATGCAGAGTTACTACCATATCTACCTTGTCTATCCCCTCATAGTCTCTAATATCACCATGGATAAACTTTAATTTATTATAATTTAAATCGTTAGCAACCTGATTGCAAAAAAGAATTACATCTTCCTTTAAATCTAGCCCTATTATATTTATATCTAAATTTAAAATATTAACTAAATAGTAGTAAAGTGCAAATGTTAAATAAGATTTTCCACATCCAAAATCTATAATATTAAGGGTATTTTCACTACTCATCTTTGGAATCACATCAGCTACCATTTCTAAAAACCTATTTATCTGTCTAAATTTATCATACTTCTTGGCTACTACCTTTCCCTTTTCAGTCATAACCCCAAGTCTTACAAGAAAATCAACAGGTTCTCCTTCTTGAATTATATAAGATTTTTTTCTATTATGGGATAAATCTAAATCTTCTTTTGTGGGTTTTTTCTTCAATATATTTACTTTACCTTTTTTGCTTATTAGTATTTGATAATCTGCTTTTTTTGTAAATATTATTCCTTGTTTAAATTCTTCATCTAAAAGCCTTCCTATTTCTTTTATGGATTCGTTCAACTCAAGATTTTTATGTATTACCTTAGTCTTATATTCATAAGTAAATTGTAATTTCACATCATCTTTTATAAGAACAGGCTTCATGGTTACCTTAGTAAAGCCATCTTCACCTTTCTTTCTTAAATTACTAATAACCCCATATATAATTTCATTATTCAATATAATTTCATCAAGTAAAATTTTTATATCATCCATTTTATCTCTCCTATTATTTAAAATAAGCTAATGAAAACTCACTAGCTTATTACATACATTTTACGTCTATTTCAAATTTTACTATATAGTCCAATTATTGTCTAGATTAATCCTTTGCTCGTTCTATATATGTTACTATGGCAAAAAATACATTTCCCTCCTGATTATATTCAATATCTACAATCTCCAATATATTTTCTTCATTTTCAGTTATCCAAGTGTCTACCTTATCTTTAATGGCAGAACCATCTTTATAGTCTACTATATACATATATTTCATTATATCACTCCTAATATAATATTTATAATTATTATATTAGATATATATGAGGAAATTGCTTAGTATTTATTTGATTTATTAATTATGATAAATTTCATAAATATATTATCTTCTATATCTCACAAATAATTACTATTCTAAATTCTAAAAATGGTTTTACATATTGAATTACTCTTAGCTCAGGATAGTTTTGATATGTATTTTATCATTTATTCCACCTTTTATAATATTTTGTTTAATGTTTCTCCAATATTACTATTAAATGTAAGCATTGCTTTATTATCATATTGTGTTTCTGATTTATTGATTAAAATCAGGTTATTTTTTCTATAATACTCAATTAGACTTGCTGCTGGATAGACAGTTAGAGATGTACCACCTACAATTAAAACATCTGCATTTATTATATATTCTATGGATTTATTTAATATATCCATATCTAATCCTTCCTCATAAAGAACTACATCTGGCCTTACAATTCCACCACATTCATCGCATAATGGAACTGACAATGAAGAAAGTATATATTCTAAGGGGAAAAACTTATGACATTTCTCACAATAATTTCTATGTACTGAACCATGAAGTTCTAATACATTTTGTGAACCTGCTATTTGATGAAGTCCATCAATATTTTGTGTAATAATTGCTTTAAGTTTTCCTCTCTTTTCTAATTCTACTAAGGCAATATGAGCCATATTAGGCTTTGCATTATTATAAATCATTTTAGTCTTATAAAACTCATAAAAATCTTCAGTATCCCTTTTATAACAAGTATGGCTTAACATATATTCTGGAGGATATTTTGAATTTTTAGATGTAGTATATAATCCTGTTGCAGACCTAAAATCTGGTATATTACTTTCTGTAGATACACCAGCCCCACCAAAAAATACTATACTGTCACTGCTATCTATAATTTTTTTTAATTTATCTATAGTCAAATCATTCACTCCTATATTTTTCAACGCAAGATTTACAAATACACGCTTTTCCTCTTTTTTCCTCTGGAATCATTTCTAAAAGCTCCTTTGGAATTGTAACACTAAAACACCAACATTTCTCATTATGCTTGCAATTATTATTTTCCCCACAAATAGGGCAAGTAGTTTCCTCAGTATGAGCTAAGGGTTTATCTAAATTGTTACACATTTTTGTATCCCCAATCTATTAAAGTTTTTTCCCACATTTAGGACAATATTCAAAATCATTATTTATAATATATCCACAATTAGAACAAAACCTTTCTTTGCTATAATTAACATTCAGAGGTTTTAATTCAGATTCTTCAATTTTACTTTTTTGTCCTCGTTCTATTGCTTTGCCTAAATCATTGTCTATAGTATATAAACTACCACAACATACACTTCTTACATAATATTTTTTATTCCATTTAATAATTGGAATAAAGAATAAACTAAAGAATGTATACGTCATAAATACCTCTAATCTTCCATAAGAACCACAACTTGTACAAACTATGGTCTGTGCAAAATCGATATTTTTTTCCTTTGTGGAAATTCCAAATACAAAAAACATTTTTCTGTTCTCCTATTCTACTAATCTAAATGAGATATATCGCCTTCTAGTATCATATTGATTTTATCATCTGTTACCTCTACTACTGTAAGTGAAGTACCATGTAAAAAGGGTTCTCGACTCCATAGTTCTTCTAAGGCATATCCCTTTATGATAGCATAGATGACTTTAATAACCACAGCATGAGAAACTATTAAGATATTCTCTGCCTCTTTATTGTCTACTATCTTAGTTAACACATCTTTTACTCTTTTGAATAATTCATCAAAACTTTCCCCTTCAATGGAATTATATAGATGGGGCTTGTTCCAAAAATTAAAATGTTCTATTGGATATAGTTCTTCTATTGTAGTATGCTCCATACCTTCCCATTTTCCAAATCCCATCTCTTTAAGGGAATCCATTAAGATTATTTCTTCATCTTCTTTGATATATTTTGCCGTATCCACTGCTCTTTCTAAAGGACTAGAGTATATATAATCAAATTGAACATCCTTTAATCGTTCTCCCAATTTTTTCGCATCTTCAATACCCTTTTCAGTTAAATTGGAATTCTTCCATCCCTGCATTCTTCCTTCTTTATTCCACTGAGTTTCACCATGTCTAGTTATATATATTTTCATTTCTCTGCCTCCTATGTTGTTTTAAACTCACTGCTTTTCTTTTTTAAAATATAAGTTACTAAAAAACCTCTTTTACTGTCATCTTCAATATATTTTATCAATTGAAATGATTTTTTTAGCATTTCAATATCCATCGGTTGAATCAAGTCTTGTTTTCTTATTCTTTCATCTACCTTGTGTTTATACCCAAAACCAGATATAAATAAAATTCCATCATCTGATATATGACTTTCAATATCTACAAGATTTTCCTCGCTCAATCTATAGTGGTTAATTACAATATTATCAAATATACCAATATCTTTTAATCCACTGGGTTTACTTAAATCTATTTGCCGTGTTTCTATAGAATGATTTGATTTTTCTGCAAATCTTTTTAAACGTTCTAGGGCATTAAGGCTAAAATCAACACCTGTAATTTTAAACCCATTTTCAAGAAAAAACAAGGCATTTCTACCATCTCCACATGCTATATCTAAAACAGAACCTTTTTTAAAACAATTAATATTGTCTATCAATACACCTTCTGGACTTAAGGGTTTATCATTTCTTTGCTTAAATCTTTCATCCCAATATTCTTTATTTCCCATGTATTCCAACATTTTCTCCTCCCATAAGCTTTAGTTAAAATATATACTACATTCATATTCTAAAGCTTACTAAGTAAACTATCTATATCTTCAATATTATTATAAAAAATTACTTTTCTAGAGATACCTTCTAGGGTTTCAGAAATGTCTGCCCTTATGTCTGCTATGGTGATAATTGGTATATTCCGTGCAAAGGCATATCCTGCTTCAATCCCTAGACCTACCCCCTTTTCACTTAAATCAATAACAACTAGATCACATTCATCAATTTCTTTAAATGTCAATTTCATTAATTCCTGTGGATTATATTTAACTTGATGATTTTGTATATCTCTGACAATACAACTAGTTCCATACCCATTTCTTTCAAGGGCTGATGAAATCTTATTAATAATTTCCTTGTTTCTATAGTCTTCATAGTATTTAATTCCAATATATGCTTTCATAAGCCTTATCCTCCACTTATTCAACAGATAATCTTCATAAGTAAATCTATAATATCACTTCAATATTCTAATATGTCTAAGCCATATTTTAGTTTTATCTAGCCTTTTCTTAACTAGATTTCTCTCATCAGGTAATAAATCAATATCACATGATTCACCTATATAATCAACCACCTCATAAATTGTCATTTTATTTGTATCAATATACTCTTTAAAAATAGGATTAGATAAATCTTCTATACATCTATTAATCTGCTTAGCAGCCCATGAATTACTGCTATCACCTCTTTTTCTCAGTCTTTTTATTAAAGTCTCCTTATTAGCTACTAAAGTAAAATGTTTAATGTCTATATCTTTTCTCCTCAATCTTTCAAGTATTTCAGTATAGTATAGTTCACTTGTTATTGTCATAGGAACTATAATTATCCCATCATAATGTATACTCATATATTCAAGCATTTGATAATTAAAATCCCTCCAAATGGTAAAATCTTGAAAATCGCTTAACTTTAATTTATTAGGTATATTATCTCGAATAAAGTATCCTGCTTCCTCTGGATCGTATACATATGAATTCTCTATTCTTCTATTTAATTCATATGCTGTATTTGTTTTTCCACTTCCAAATGCTCCGTTAATCCAAATTATCATAGGATACCTCCATATTTTTTATATTCTAAGCCTTTTTTCAGTAGTTATCTTTGATTATGATTTCGCCTTCCTATCCTTATAAAAATATTGCACCTAAGATAAATGGAAGTATTGCACCTACAGCCCATATCTTTCCTTTAGATTTTGATGTATTGTTGTTATCCAACTTAAATAAATACCAAGATAAATAATAGCTTATTATACCAGAAGCCATAAGTAATCCTAAAGAAATTATAGGGCTAAAGGAAAAACTCCCTTTTGTTACCAATGCTTCATAGGCATCCATTGCATAAGTTGTAGGAAGAAGCTTACTAAATCTTCCTACAGATTCTGGTAAAAAACTAGATGGAAACATCAATCCCCCTATTAGCATACAGGGTAAAAATAAGGCCTGTGCCAAAATTACAGTTAAAGATGTACTATCGGCTATAATACCAATTAAAAGAGCTAAACCAGAAAATGTTATGGCAGAAGCTATAAAAACTATAATCAAGCCTAAAATATTCACTGGTAATTCAGCATTATATAAGATTGGAGCTGTTATTAGTATTATAGCAGTTACTATTATTGTATGTAATATAGTAGAAACAGTTGGTATAGCAAGCATTGATAATTTAGATACTCCATTGATTTTATAAGATCTAAAAATACCACTGTTTCTTGATGTTACCAAAATATTTGGCATCCCTAAAACTGTACTGACCAATATGTTGAATATCATCATTGATGGTATTAAAATACTAATATACTGTGGATTTAGTTTTGGCATAATAGCTCCGATTACAAAATAAAATCCAAGGGGAAATATATAATTCATAAGTAGTAGCTCCTTGTCCCTTAAACCCGATTTTAAATTAAATAGAAAGTGTATTGAAAAGGCTTTCATTGTATCCCTCCTATTGAAGTTA
The DNA here is from genome assembly GCF_018917845.1 of Tissierella pigra. Classification (NCBI taxonomy): domain Bacteria; kingdom Bacillati; phylum Bacillota; class Tissierellia; order Tissierellales; family Tissierellaceae; genus Tissierella; species Tissierella pigra. The sequence goes on along the minus strand of NZ_JAHLPJ010000001.1, from coordinate 855,673 downwards.
TCTCTAAAAATCTTTCCTCTAGAGATGGTCTTTCTACTCTAAGATCGATTAAACTATCTCCTTTTTCTTCTATTACATTCATTAATTCCATTACCTTAGTACCAGGTTTATCAGAATAAAAAACATAATATTCATCAACAACTATATCTGTAAGGTCCACTAAGGAAGTTCCCACTGTTCTGACTGAAATCTTAGTCTTCGATGAGCCAGAAGCTACTATCTTCTTAGGTGTATCTATAATCATGATTTTACCCTTCAATAAGATTGCGATTCTATCAGCCATTTTCTCAGCCTCCGCCATATCATGGGTTGCTAGAACTATAGTAGTTCCTTGGCTCTTTAATTCTTTCATCAAAGTATGCAGTTCCACCCTAGATTCTACGTCCAATGCAGCTGTAGGCTCATCTAAGATAAGTATCTGTGGATTGTGACATACTGCCAAGGCTATTAATAGTCTTTTCTGCTGACCTCCAGACAACTGGCTATACTGAATATTCAATTTATCCCAAAGGTCCATTCTCTTTATCAAATCATATCTCGGCTGCACATTATGATAGGCTGAAAATAACTGCATTGCTTCTTTTACAGTTATTGTTGATGGTAATCCCGATGATTGAAGCTGTACCCCTATTAAATTCTTTAATTCCTTAGAATTCTTTGACGGATCTATTCCCATAATATCAATTGTTCCGCCATCAGGAATTCGTAAACCTTCAAGACATTCTAGGGTACTTGTTTTCCCTGCTCCATTAGGTCCTAGTATCCCAAAAATCTCCCCTTTATTTACTTCAAAGCTTATTCCATCTACAGCTATAAAATCTCCATAGGTTTTTGTAAAGTTACTTACTTTTATTGCTAGATTACTCATAATATCCCCCTCTAATAGTATAAGTTTATATATTACTTCCTCAAAACATGCCAAATATCATTTCCAGTAAATCCACAGCTTCTATATAATCTTTCTGGATTCGTTGTATTATCTACTTCCCCTGAAACTATAGTGAAATTAGCATAAGGTTCTAATCTTTTTAATAACTCTGTAACCAATACCTTGCCCAATTTCTTACCATGATAAGATGGAAGTACTTGAATCCATTCCAAAGCGCCTTCCTTTATATTCATATCCAATTCGGCTATTCCAAGGGCAACAGGTTTTTCTGTTTTTTTCTCTATTATCCATATCCATAAATCTTTACGAAATACAGCATGATTTATCCATTTAGTTACTTCATTGATATTTGGTTTTATATCATCATAGCAATTACATATTAAATCTGAAACCATAGATACTTCTGTATTAATATCAACATCTCTAATATAGTAATCTTCTGGTATCTGAATATCTACAATATCTTTATTATTATGTATTAGTTTAAAATATGATTTTTTGCTCCTAAATTGTTTTTTTATACTCTCATTAATTTGAGACTCATGGACTATAATCATATTAAATAGTTGTAAATCTTCCTCATCTATATTTATATGATTCCTATCTTTATTCCAGAATGTATATAACATATTATCATTCCAAAGTTTTAAACTTTTAAGCTCAGCTTTTTCCATAGTATAATCGCTATAAAAATTATTAATCTGTTCAAGTGTTTTCCACAAAGCAGTAGCTTGAATCCTGCATGGATTATGTACATAGGCTAAAGCTAATGCCTCTGAAAGTAATTGTATCTTCATTAAAAACCCCCTCCTTAATAAGCTGAAGCAACTGTTATATAAATTATACAATATTTAAACAATAATTGTTAGAAAATTTAATAAAAACCATAAAAAACAAATAACTATAAAATTTGATAATCAAATCTTATAGTTATTTACTCATATCCTAATCCTAATACGTCTCTGACAAATTTATCTAAGGCAAGCATAATACTTGGTAGTCTGTAGTCTAATACATACAAAGTTGATAAAATAAAGGCTACTATCATTAGAAATATAGTTACTTTAAGTTCTTTATTTTTATTTGCTTTTATTAAATCTCCCAAATCCATTAATCCTACTATTGTAAATACTATTAATACATATACCATTAAATCATCCCTTTTTTTAGTTTAGGCAACTTTCTAATTTTTGCAACTATGATTGTAATAAATGGTAATATGGTTTCAAACATAAACCATTGAAAAGGTGCTGTTTTGCTTGCTGAATTCATGTGTACTATTATTGAAGGATATATACTAAAGGAATACATAATAATAATTATTCCTACACTTATAACTAAGGATTTAAAGGATTTTAAATTGAAAATATATGCAATACTCATAACTGTAACATAGTATAGTATACAAATTTTAAAAAACATAAGCATAATCAAACTAACTGCAAACAGGACTTCTATCCTGCTTAATCCAGAATATATACTTATGAGCCTAAGAGTTTCAAAGGGAGGCAAAGCGAATATCTTTATTGTATTCCCAAGTACTGCTGTATCCCTAATAACTATAGTTAATAGAGTCAATCCCCCTATTATAAAACCGTAAGTATAATATTTTCTTCTTTGCTTAGGTTCAATTTCTAAATTTGGATGAATCATTAAAAATACCATAACCTCACCAAAGGGAATAGTTGATATAATATGAGCTCCTTGAATATATATCATTCTCGGTTGATTAAGCATAGGTAAAAAATTATCTATTTTCATTTGATTCATAGTTAGAAAACTTGTGGAAATAACTATGAATATTGCAATTAATGTGAAAAACATGCTGTATCTAGTTACAACCTCTATTCCATTTCTTACAGCCCAAGCACATAACAACATGAATATTCCTAAAATAATTATGGCAGGAGTTTTTTGCATAGTTGTCTTATGTACAAAATCTCCTAAATCTTTTATATTTAAGGATGATAGTGTCATAAAAAACCATAGATACACTATTGAAAATAATTTTCCTATAATAGGACCAAAAACTATATCGTTTACTTCTACTAAATTTTTATCTGGAAATATTTTCATAATATATGTGTATATTAACAGAGAAGGTATTGAAACTATAAAACCTAATATTGTAACTATCCAGGAATCTTGTTTTGTAATGGATGTGAAAAAAGATGTCAATAGAGATGAAGATTGTAAAAAGCAAGCCACTGTAAACATAAATTGAATCCCTGAAATTTTTCCTTTATCTATTTTCATTTAATTTTCCTCTTTCATATTTAAAGAATTTACAATTTTACCAGTATCAATTAAATTTAATTCTATTTTAGTAGATAATTCAACTTCTTGATACATATCGTTCCAATTATTTTTTATTTCCTCCCATTGTTTAGGAAACTTCTTATGGAACTCTTCACCAAATCTTAAAAAATCTGCATTCAATTCTTTACTCTTGTTGAAGCAGGTTTGTATTTCTCTATTTATAACTTTTTTGCCTTCTTCTAATAATGTATCTGTTACTGCTTTAACTGTCATATTATCAAATCCCTGTATCTCAGAAATTACAATATCTCCAATAATTTCCAATGATATTATCAGCTTATTTTCATTATTAATTTCTGGTTCTAGATTATATTTAATATTACTTATATTTAAATTTGAAAACCCCTCTTCTATATCAATCTCTATAAAAGTGGTTTTAAATTTATCCATAATCCAAGTATATCCCCTAGTTTCAATTTCATTTAACTGTCCAATAAGTCCTCCATCATTAAAAATAGCCAGTCCTGATAAAAGTAATCTTAACTCTTTTTCGTGCTCCTCTAATCTTACAATTGGGATTGTAGGTGCTGTAGTTTCTTCTATTATCATAGAAACTAGATCCAGTACTCTTACTGAGTAAGACTCACTATATCTATTAGTGGCATCAACCATCCTAGTAATTCCTGAAGAAAACGCACTATCCTGCTCCATACTATTATGAAGAATATCCTTAGCTTTACCTTCTGCAACAAAAACTAATGTTTCCATACGCATATCCTGCTGTCTAAGAAAGGCATCTATATAAGGTTTAATTCCTTTTTCAGCTTGTTCTTTTCCAAATATAACTGCCTGATTATGATGCATAAACAAATCCCTAGTAACTTGTTTCTGAAGTTTTTCTATGGCAGATAATATTCCCTTTGCTTCTGTCTCTAAAATGATTGAACTATCATTAGTATTTGCCCCTTCCAAAGGGGAAGTGTTATGTTGACTTACCCTCTCTATTTGTAATATAAATTCAATTTTATCCTCATCCTCTGTTGCATCTATACCAACACCAGTTACTATTGAAATAGTATCCAACTCCTTATTATCCCAACATCCTGTTAAAATAAAAGTAATTGGTATAATTACAATAATTTTAAATAATATCAGCTTTTTAATTACCATATATTTACCTCTATTTTTCTATATTATTATTTTTTTCCATTTGGAGGAATAAAAGTCTTTTTCCTTTTTTCATCTATATAAGATAATCCTTTTGGTCTATCTTCCATAACCCATAGGGGTAATCTGACAAAGCTGTCTTGCTGATCCCTTGAAAACTTTACAGAGGCAAAATATGGTATACCAAAAGGCTCTAATATGGCTAAATGTATAAGCACACCTAAAAATCCTACAGATAATCCAAATCCACCTAATGCAGACGCTAGAAACATCATAATTATCCTAAGTATAGAAATAGAATCTCCTTGATCTGGTATTATAAATTCAGATACAGCACCTATTGCAACTGTTATTACCATAGGTGCTCCTACTATTCCAGCAGAAACTGCTGCATCTCCCATGATTAAAGCACCTACTATACTAATTGCTTGACCTACAGGACGTGGTAGTCGGAGTCCTGCTTCTCTTAATATTTCAAATGATATAACCATTATTAGTGCCTCTATTATAGCAGGGAATGGAGTTGCCTCTCTGGCTTTTGCTACTGTAAACAAAAGAGTCGTTGGAATCAATTCTTGATGAAAAGTTGTTAATGCAATAAAACCTGGAACTGCATATATTGCAATAAAATATGCAAAAAATCTCATTAGTCTAATAAGAGAGGCGTATATTGGCCTTACATAATAGTCCTCTGCACTTTGAAAACTTTCCACAAATAACATGGGAACCGTTAATACAAAAGGACTTCCATCTACTACAACTGCAATACGTCCCTCAAGTATTTTTGCGGCAATAACATCAGGTTTTTCACTATATCCTATTGTAGGAAATATAGAAAAGGGATAATCTTCAATATATTGTTCTATATAACCGGAGTCCATTATAGAGTCTACATCTATTGCTCTTAACCTGTTTCTTAAAGTTTGCAACACTTCTGGTTTTGCTACTCCTTCTATATATGCAATACATATATTAGTATATGTTTTTCTTCCAATTATCATATTTTCCATTTTAAGTTTAGGACTCTTAATTCTCCTTCTTATAAGAGAGGTATTTGTTCTAAAGTCTTCCGTAAATCCTTCTCTTGGACCTCTGACTACAGACTCTGTCTGTGGTTCTGTTACACTTCTTTTCTCCCAGCCTTTTGTACTAATAACTAGTCCTGTAGAAAGTCCATCTACTAATAATATAGTATTTCCAGAAAGACATCCTTCAAATAAATTTGAATATATACTACTTTCTGTAATATCCCCTAAACAAATAATAGATTTCTTCAAATTCATCATGGTAAAGTTCTCTATTGCATTTTCTTCAAAATTCTTATTTAATATAATAGGTTTTAATATGCTCTCTGTAATCTCTAGATTATCTACAAGTCCATCAATATATATAAGCACTCCGCTGAATTCACAGTTGCTGCCAAATATAAACTCATGTATTTTTATATCATTGCTATCACCTAAGATTAGTCTAAAAAACTCTATATTTTCAGCTAAACTCATGGATATATCTTTTTCTAAATAATCTGCATCGTGGTGTTCTTCTTTATTATAATGTTGCCACAATACAATCTTCTTCATAATATAACTAAACAGCATTCATAACAACGCCTTTCCATTATGTTATAAACAATTATTAACAGTTTCTTTTTACATTATTCAACAAATAACAAAATAGATGGCAATTGCCATCTATTTTACTCCTAAGTATTCTATGTCCTTAATCTCAAAACATAAGAATATCCATCTTCAGTTTCTTTATATTTTTTAAATCCTGCCTTTTCAAAAGTCTTCTGTGAGCTTATATTATAGGAATATATTTCATTGACATATATCTTATCAAACATAAGTAGTTCTGCTCGCTGTATTAATGCTCTAATGACTTTATATCCTATTCCCTTGCCACGATAATCTTTATGTCCTATTACTATGGGCATATCCTCTTTCCAAAATGTTACATCTCCTATTGGAATATATTTGTTTTCTTCCTTAATTTCAATAAAGTATAGTTCTCCCTTATTATTTAAATAATCATACATTCTTTTAAGTTTATCAATAGTATATAATTCAGCATCTTTCCCATCAACTAGTTCTACTGTTTCCTTATCCCTATACCAATCTAGAGCAAAATTAAATTTACCATCAAATTTTCTTAAGCGTAAATTCCTATCTATATTGATAAATTCAGGTTGATGAGTATCCTGATTATTGGATATTTCCAATATTATCATTTCCCTTCATAGTTTCTATATCATTTCCATTCTCGTTTAAGTATTCCATAAACCAAAGAATTTACATAACCATCGCACAGCAACTCTCCATCTCGAATTATACCTTCTTTAGTAAATCCTAATCTCTCTGGAATAGCTCCACTTTTAAAATTATCTTCTGCACATCTAATTTCTACTCTATTTAATTCCAAAGTATTGAAGGCATAATCAACAAATACTCTACATGCCTTTGTCATTATTCCTTTACCTACAAATCTTTCGTTTAACCAATAACCAATACTTATTCCTTTTATACTTGGATTTATATTATGAAAACCTATAACTCCCGCGAATTCTCCTTTGTACCAAATTCCAGCATCAAATCCCTTATTTTCAGCATATTGCCTTTTGCTGTTATCTATAAATGCTCTTGTATCAATTGCAGATTTTGTAGTATCAACCCATGGTAAATACTTCCTTAAATGTTTTCTACTAGAATCTATTGATTTGAATATTTCCTCAGCATATTGCACATCAACTAATCTTAATTCTATATCATTATCAATTATATGTTTAAACATTGATTATCTCTCCATTTCTTTCACTCAAATTCTAATATTTATTATAGCTTAAATCTTTCTTTAATCATTTCTGCTACTTCCAATGGCTCTAATGCTGTATTATTTATTCTAATATAGTTTTCATTTTTAATCTCACCATCTATTGAATTTAATCTATATTTCTTCATAGAACTTATTAACTCATTTTCTGAAAACTCCAGATTTCTCTTAGTAGGTTTATGCTCTAATCTAAGAGGACTCTTGTTACGTTCCAATCTTTCCTCTAATTCTGCTTCAAGCTCTACAAAATAAATCTCTCCGCCTTTTGACTTAAATATATTACAAACACTATCTACATAATCCCAATCTTCCTGCATATTAAAGGCCCATACATAAGTGAATATTAATCCTTTTAAGTCACTTTTTGCTACCTCTTCAAATATTTCTTGACGGAATAAACTAACTAATCTTTTTCCCTCCTTTGAACCATAACTAAAAAAATTAGATACCAGTTCAATGGTCATATGATTATGAAAAAGCTTTAGTCCAGTTATTTCTGCTAACTCCTGTCCAACAGTCATTTTACCAACTGCCTGTGGTCCAAATACTATAACCAATTTCATTTACTATCACCCACCTATTTTGCTTAAATAATATTTTATTCTATCTTTTAACTTTATTCATATCAGCAAAACAATTAATAAAGAAAATTTCATTTTCAGAAGGTTCTCTGTTAAATTTATCAATGAATTTCTTTATTCCATCTTCATTAGATTTGTTATTTCCCACTATTTCACTAGCCACTCTTAAATCATTCCAAAAATCAGTGATTTCTTTTCTATCACATAGGGACTCATGAGATGCTATATAATACTCTACACCATTATATCCCTCTATAAGGTCTATCATATTAAATAATTTGTCTTTATCATATCCATATAAACTATCATATCTTCTACCATATATGGAGTCTCCTAAAAACATGGTTTTCTCTTCTGGAATATATATCATAGTAGAGTCATCTGTATGAGGCCCTCCTATTGCTTTAATAATACAATTCACTCCACCTAAATCAAGCTCTAAACTGTCCTTATAGGTAATATCAATTTCCCCTATTTCAATGTCTTCTCTATCCTCAATTTCTTTTTTTATACATTCAACAGAAAACTTAGATAATATTCCATTTTCAATATGCTCTTCCAAGGACTCATCGTCCCACTTTAAATCTCTCATTTTATCAATTTCTTCTTTTGTATTCTCATGTGCAATAGTTATTAAATTCATCTCTTTTATTCCTAACACATGATCCCAATGATGATGAGTTAAAACTAAATACTTAATAGGTGCTATATCAACTTGTTCCAGTTCTTTCAAAAATTCCTTTGCATGATTTGGAGAATTTCCAGAATCAATAATCATACTATATTTTTTACCTGATATTACCCCTAATATAGGTCTATCAGTTTCATCTTTATGTTCCATATAAAAGATTTTATCAGACAGTTTATGTAACATAAATTAACCCCCTTTATTATAAATTCTTTCTATTCTTTATTCGTCTACTACTACCTAACAGATAAGCTATATACAATTTCATCATCAATAATTCTATCAGTATCTTCAAATCCAGTTATCCTGGTTTATCTCTCTAAAGCCTATATACATATATATTCCTTATATTTTATTGCAACTACTTTTGATGTCATCCCAATTCCATTTCATCATTTTTACTCTAAATACTTCGTACATCATTTGCAATGACTTTTCGTCTGTGTCTATCCATTGAAATCCATCATGTTCATCTGATAATCTTACTTCGCCTTCTTCAAATTCACATAAGTATATAATCCCTGTTATTTGATAATCCTCTCTAATTAAATTCCATGTATCTAATAATTTTATTGGTTTAACAACTAGCCCTGTCTCTTCAATCATTTCACGCTTTAAAGTTTCTTCTGCTGTTTCACCAAATTCCATTCGTCCACCTGGTAGTTCCCACAGGTTTTCTTCTACTCCTTTATTGTGCATCACTAAGAATTTTCCTTCCTTGAAGATTAATGCCTTAACTCCAATATCTATTCTCTTACCCATGATAATCTCCCCCATTTTACAATTCAAAAATTATATAAAAAACCGCTAACTCACTCTAATCTCTCATGTCTAATTAATTTCTAATCCCATAAATATGGAACTATAATACTTACCATCAATATAAAATTCTCTAGATATAATTCCTTCTTTTTTAAAGCCTAGTTTTGTATATAGATTTATAGCTGTTTCATTATCCTCCCTTACTCTTAAATTGATTTTCCTTACTACATTCCCTTTTTCTGCCCAGTCTATCATATATTTAATTAACTCTTTTCCTATTCCTAGCCCCCAGTATCTTTTAGCAACACTAATGCCAAATTCTCCTGTATGTTTAGTTCTTTGTCTAGCCCGTCCACTATAATTTAAGCTTCCAGCTATTTCATTTTCAATCTCAGCTATAAGATATATTTTATTTTCTACACCTATATGACTTTCAAGTATAGCTTCTTCCTTTTCAATGGTTATGTTAAATTCATTGTCCCCAAATGTAAGAAAATCTGATTCTCCACCTATTTTATTTACATATCTTATTAGATTTAAGGCATCTTCTTTTTTTGCTGTCCTAATAGTTAGATTTTGTCCATTTTTCAACTTTAATTGTTTCATTATATCTCACTCCAATCATTATTCCTTAGAATATTCCTTAACTATATAATATTACAACATTTGCAGCATACTCAAAACGATTTCTGCTGATTTATTAGCCGCAATAGTTTCAAAATCATTATAACTAATTGTAGCCTCATCATCAGCATTATCTGATATACTTCTGATGACCACAAAAGGTATATTATTTATATAAGCAACATGTCCTATTGCAGATCCTTCCATTTCAACACAATGTGGTGAGTAGTCTCTAAGTAGATTTTTCTTTATTTTGCTATCTTGAATAAAGCTTTCTCCGCTTATTATTCTTCCAATATGATAATTCCAATTTTCACTATAATGTGATTTACATGCGTTGACAGCAATTTCAATTAATTTTTTATCAGATTCAAAACAATCTCTATAGGGAAAACAATTTTCCATCTGAGCCCTTTCTTACATCATGATGTGTTACATTGTTAGATATTACTACATCGCATATTTTAACTGATTCATGTAATCCTCCAGCAATTCCTGTATTTATAATACTGTCTACTTGAAATCTGTCGATTAAAATTTGTGTACATGAGGCTGCATTTACTTTACCTTCACCACAGCGGGTTATGATAACCTCTTTATCATCTATAGAACCTAAAAAGAAATCAAATCCAGCAATATTATCTTCTTTATTAATATTAATCTTATTTTTTAATAACTCAATTTCTGGAGCCATAGCACCTATAATTCCAATTTTTTTCATGATTTTCACCTCTTAAATATATATTACTTAAATGATTGCGATTTATTTTTTAAATATTATTTTAAACACCTTATCTCTTACTTCCTCTTTTATTACGTTGAATCCAATACTTTCTCCAATGTCAATAAAATATTCAATATCCTGAACTTTATCTTTTCTTGAAATCCCATAGCCAGTTTTAATTAATCTAATAGGAGTTTCTATTTCAAGCTGGATTACAAAAATATCTTTTATACCACCATCATATTCTGGTATCATGGCATCCCACAAAACAAATTCTCCATTATCCTTTAATACTCTATATATCTCTTTAAAAACCTTTTCGTGATAATTATTATCTATATACATTAATGTAAAAAAGGATGTTACAGAATCAAATGTATTATCTAAAAAAGACAATTCTTTTGCATCCATAACTATTTTTAGGGGTTCTTCAGGAGCTTCTTCCAACTCATCTATCCTTGGGTCAATGGAAATTACCCTATTACCATAGCATAATCCTATTATCCCTTCTCCACCTCCGCCAATATCTAAAATCCATTGTCCCGTCAGTTCTCTTTCTACTTTTATTTTCTGATTTCCAACAACATACATTCTTTCCTCTTGATTCAATTTACTTCACCCCTTATTAGTTGGAATATGTTTTTAACACTATTATTATAAGTTACTCAATTCAAGATTCCTCCATTCTTCAAAAAGTATAGCCATGGAATACTCGTCCCAATATTTACCATCTCTAAAGAGTTCTTGCTTTAAAATTCCTTCAACTTTAAATCCACATTTCTCATAACATTTTTTTGCCCTTTCATTAAATGCAAATACATTTAATTTAATCTTATTTATATTCATTTGTTCAAATATAAACTTATTTAAAGTCCTTATTGAATCTGTACCATATCCTTTACTCCAATAGTTTTTATCTCCAATATATATTCCTATTATGGCTACTCTGTTTAACCAATTAACATTGTTTATTCCACAGCCTCCAATATATTTTCCCGTTTCTAAATCTTCTATGGCAAAATTATAAGTATCTTTAGAATTCAAAAGACTTTCAAACCATTTTTCTTCCTCCTCAAGTATCATGGGATAGGGTATTTTATTTACTAATAACTTCTTTACCTCACTGTCATTCATATATTCATAAGCCAACTTAATATCTTCTTTTTTATATGCTCTTAATTTTACTTTATCTCCGTAGTACAACAAACTCTCCTCCTTATGTTCATATAATAAGCACTTACATTACATGAATTTTTCCTTAAATAAAGACTTGAATAAAACTATACCTCTATATCATCTAAATCCCTAAACATAACATATACATCTACATATCCCAATTCTAAATGTCTATATGCTTTAGGAAGTGTACCTACAATTTCAAATCCCAAACCCTTCCATAAATTTACAGCTTTAGTATTAGTAGAAATTACAAAGTTAAACTGCATTGCCTTAAATCCTGCTTTTTTAGCCTCCTTTAAACAATGTTCTCCCATTAGTCTGCCTAGTCCTTTTCCTCGAGATTCAGACGAAACCATAAATGATGCGTTTGATACATGAGAGCCTAAATCAGGTTGATTAGCAATTAATTTATACATTCCAAGAATCTTTCCATCACATTCTGCAACATAGGATATAACCTTATTTCCAAACCAATAGTCATATGCTACTTCTTCACTAGAATTTGGAGAGAATACATAGGTGTCCCCTTTCACTACAACATCTTTAAATATATTCCATATATCTTCAAAATCCTTCTCTTCTGCTTTTCTTATATTTATATTCATACTGATTCATCCTTTCTATAGTTATATCAATTCATTTAATGAATATACTTTCTTCCCATCTCTACCAACAGAACTAGTGGAACATATTAATGAATTCAATATTGCCTCTTCAGTGGCTTCAACTATAGCTTTAAAAACTTTATTTATCTTATTTTCATTAATTACCTTAATATCAACTACATTATCTTCTTCATAATGCTTAATTATATTAGCTGTTGAAAATCCTATGACTATCTCCCCACTTCCATTGCCTGTATAACTACCAGTCCTTGATATACCAGGATATACCCTCTTTATAATTCTTTTAAGCTGTCTTGAAGATAGGGGAATATCTGTAGCCAATAGTATAATTATAGACCCTTTTTCTTCTGTTGAATTTTTTTGATTAATCTTTTCAACAAGTTTAGGTCCTATATGTTCTCCATTTAAAATAAAATCTTCTAATGAGCCAAAATTACTTAAAACCAATATTCCCACTGTATATTTTTTATCTCCTAATTCAATAATCCTAGATGATGAACCAATACCACCTTTTAAACCATAACAAATCATACCTGTACCAGCTCCAACATTTCCCTCAGCAAATTCAACATCACATTTCTCTATGGCATCAAAGATATGATCTTGTTTTATATGAAGACCTCTAATATCATTTATTACACCATCATTACATTCACATATAATAGGATTTACAGTACCTGTTGTATCTCCAATATCTTCATTTTGCTTTAGCATATATCTTATTAAGGTTTCATGTGCAACTCCTACACTAAGGGTATTAGTTAAGACTATAGGTGTTTCTATAGTACCAAGTTCTTCAATCTGAACAAGACCAGTAGATTTTCCAAATCCATTTATAATATGACTGGCAGCTATTAGCTTTTTTCTAAATATATTCCCATCATGGGGTAGTATCACTGTTACTCCAGTTTTTATGTCCCCATTATCTAAAGTTGTATGTCCTACCTTTACTCCCTTTACATCAGTAATAGAGTTATTTTTACCTATTGAGAAAGTACCTATATTTATTCCATAATCTCTTATCTTTTTATTTACCATAAATATCACCTCATAAGTTTCAAAAGTAAATTGTCTTATGATACCATATATATACTGATGAAATCAAGATTTTTTCTCAAAACCTTTCATTATTTAAAATAATTATAATAATTTAAATTTATATAGCCTCAAGTTTTCCTTACTTGAGGCTATGTAATGACTTAATAATGTTTATAAACAATTAAATTTTACTTACAGGAGCCATGTAAATTACAAACTCATCTTCTCCATCTACATCTATCATTTTATCCATAAGATTTTGGTCATATGCTGCTATGGCACAAGTACCTAATCCTAGCACTTCACAAGCAATATATAAGGCATGACACACATGTCCTGCATCTATTAACATTACCTTATGAGAACGTTTATCGTATCTCCACTCTCCTCTATATGGTATACAACTCCATATAAAATTTACTGCAGCACTTCCAGCAAATTTCTGTCCCAAAGTTCCATCTGTTATTTTATCTTTTATATTTTTTTCTTCATATAAAAATAAAAGTTTATGTTCCAATGAAAGGTATCTATAGATTCCTTCTTTAAGCCCATGTACATTTTGAATAGCCAAATAAGTTTCAAAAGGATGTCTTGCTCCAGCTGATGCCACTGGTCTTACTGTTGCATAATTATCTCCTCTAATTTCCTTTACTCCTTGAGTAGCCCATAAAAGATATGACAATTCATCTATAGTTAAAGCTTCAGTTGTATATTCACGATGACTTTTCCTATCTGCAATACAATTGTGTATATCTTTCTTAGATATAATTTCTCTATTTATTTCTGGTAAATCAATTATTTCGGAATCATTATCATAAGGTTTTTGAAGTGGTGGTTGGGGAAGTTGCTTTTTCTGGTCAGACAAAATATCTTCCATAAAACCTGATTTCATAAAATTTCTGTTTTCTTCAAATCTTTTCATTAGAATTCTCCTTTATAAAAAATATAATATATTATAATATTCTATATTTGTTTCAAAATTCCTTCTTTTCTTCTATAGGATTTTCCTTTCATCAACTTTAGTAGTTTATTGAATATTTCTTTATTTTCTTTAATCTTTCTGTATGTTTTAAGGGATTCGAGAAATATGAACCTACTGTACTGGCAACCTTTTTAAATTTATATTATCTCAATACCTAATTTTTATTTTCTAGAAATAATTGCTGTTGATTTCAATATCTTTATCTATATCTTCATGAGTACTTAAAATGGAAAATTTGATATATATAGTCTATGATGATAAAATCAATATATTAAATACTAGTTGTAAAAGGAGAAAATATGAAGTATAAAAAAATCTTAAAAGGAATATTTTTAGAAAGACCTAATAGGTTTGTAGCTAAGGTTTTAATAGATGGAAAAGAAGAAACTGTTCATGTTAAAAATACTGGAAGATGTAGAGAATTACTTTTACCAAGGGCAAAAGTTATACTGGAGGATTGCAGTGATAATCCAAATAGAAAAACTAAATACTCTCTTATATCTGTTTGGAAAGGAGATATGTTAGTAAATATGGATTCTCAAGTTCCTAATGCAGTTGTTTATCAAGCCCTTAAAGAAAATAAAATCCCTGAAATTACAGATTTAAGCAAAGTCAGAAGAGAAGTTAGTTTTGGCAATTCTAGGTTTGATATATATTTTGAATCTGAAAATCAAAAAGGATTTATTGAGGTAAAAGGAGTTACTTTAGAACATCAAGGTATTTCTATGTTTCCAGATGCACCTACTGAAAGAGGGACTAAACATATATTAGAAATGATTTTAGCAACAAAGGAAGGCTATAGAGGAATAATATTTTTTCTAGTGCAAATGAAAGGTCCCGATTTATTTAGACCTCATTGGGAGATGGATAGTAAATTTTCTGAAGCTTTAAAACTTGCTAAAGAAAATGGAGTTGAAGTACTTATATATGATTCCATTGTAAAAGATAATAGCATTGAAATAGGTAAGCCTATTGAGCTTGACCTTATTACTAGACCTTAACTTTATAATATTTTATTGTTTTTAAACAAACTTTAAAGTTTTGTATATCTTCTGTATAATACAATTGTTATTATATTAATTATAACTAATAGGAGGGGTTGAATTTGAATATAAATGAAGTTAGAAAAATTGCAAAAGAAAAAATGAAGGGATATTGTAGAGTATGTCCTGTATGTAATGGTGTTGCTTGTGCAGGAGAAGTTCCAGGAATGGGAGGTTCACTGACAGGCTCTGCTTTCAAATCTAATATAGAGGATTTAAATAAGGTTAAAGTAAGGCTTAAAACTATTCATGAGGCCAAAGAACCTAACTTAGATTTTAATTTCTTTGATATAAAACTTGATGCGCCAATAATCAGTGCTCCAATAACTGGTACTGAATTTAATATGGGTGGTGCTTTAAGTGAGGATGAGTATATAGATAGTGTAGTAAATGGCAGTTTAACTGCTGGTACTATAGCCATGATTGGAGATTCTGCTGTTCCAGAGTTATATGATTCTGGCATTGACGCTCTTAGAAAAGTTCATGGTAAAGGTGTTGCTATTATAAAACCTAAAAAAAATGAAGTTGTTATAGAAGCATTAAGGAAAGCAGAAAATATCAATGCCATTGCAGCTGGAATGGATATTGATGGTGCTGGACTTGTTACTATGGCTTTAAAAGGTACTCCAGTTGGACCTAAAACTGTAGAAGAATTAAAAGAAATTATATCCTCTACTAATTTGCCTTTTATATTAAAAGGTATAATGACAAAAGAAGAAGCTCTATTAGCTGTGGAAGTTGGTGCAAAGGCAATAGTAGTATCAAATCATGGAGGTAGAGTATTGGATCATGCACAGTCTACAGCTAAAGTTTTACCTGAAATAGCTGAAGCTGTTAAAGGGAAGATAATGATTCTTGTAGATGGAGGAATCCGTACAGGAGTAGATGTGTTTAAAATGATTGCCTTAGGTGCAGATGGAATTTTAATAGGCAGACCTATTGTTATTGGTGCTTTCGGTGGCTATAGGGAAGGTGTTTCTTTGACAATTCAAGATATGAGAAACCAACTTCTTCAAACTATGATATTAACTGGTGCAAAAGACTTAACTTCCATCAATAAATCCATGATCTCCATTGAATGGTAAAATATGAAATGTTAGTCTATTATACTAAAAAATAATCTTAATTAGTTAAAAAAGTTGTAGGAGTTTTTTCTACAACTTTTTTAACTATTCTCCTCTTGTTAGAAAATCATTTTTAATAAATTTAATATAATCCTTTAACAGTTCTTTATCATTGATTTTAGAAGCCTTTTTCCTATCTTTTACTATTAGTATAATTACTAATACTTCAAAAATAGTTAAATAACAATCCTTTAGGTCAAATACAAAGAATCCTTTTAATAATATATAGTCTAGACTCCCATTCCAAAAAACTTTGTCTATTAATGAGCATATAGTCCCTGCAAATAAAAATATCTTCATTGTATTAATCATTGAATTCTTTGTACCTTTAGCTTCTAAATATTTAAAAGCATAGTAACTAAAAAACAAAACAAATATTACAAGAAGTATATGAAAAATCCTACCCCAACCCAAATTAAATAATGAGTTTATATATGAATAGTTGTCATTTAAAACAGGTGCAAAGTATAATATATTTTCTATTATTGGAGCTTTCACACCATAGTAAGCTTTGACTATTATCTTAATCCCCTGCTCCAGTATAATTAAAGATAGAATCATGATTTTAGTAAATTCATTCTTACTTTTTATTATCTTCTTCATACTTATCTCCTAACCCGTTTATTCTTTGAACCTATTTTCTAATTTTTGCTACTGGATTCCATTCGTCTTTTCTATTTCTAGATACTTCATAATTTACTTGAAATATATATTTTCTTATTATACCTATATTGAATTTTGGGTTGTTTCTAAGTGTTCTTCTTTTAATCTAACTATTTCAATATCCTTATATTTATCCTTAATCTTCTTAGCAAGACTTTGGATTCCAAATACTTCAGTAAAAGTATGACTTCCTACTATTAAATTTATCCCTACGAATTTTGCATATTCAATTGTATATAATACTTTTTCACCGGTTATATAAACATCACAATTTCTTTCTACTGCTTCTCGTACATCTGTAGTAAAGCCTCCACCACCACAAACTAAACCTACTCTTTTTATTTCTCTATCATTAAATTGCCATGATTGTACTGGTTCTTCTAATACGATTTCTATCCTCTCAACTAAGTCTTTAAAATTGATAGGTTCTCTAAATTCAGCAACTCTTCCGCAGAAAAATCCTTCTTCTTTATGAGTCTTTTCAATAATTTCTAATCCTAACTTTTCAATTAAAGAATTATTCGTTCCAAAGTCGGAATCATCTAATGGAAGATGGTTAAAATAATGTGAGATACTATATTCTAAAAGCTTTTCTTTGCAGGATTCTTTCAGCCCATATATAAATTCCCAGGCATCATGATGAGTTACTATTAAATCAACATTATTCTTTCTTGCTTCTTCAATGGTTTCAAGTGTTAAATTTGTACAATACCCAACTCTTTTTATATCTTCTGTACCTCTTACTGTTATCCCACTTTCTTCATGAAAGTTTTCATTGTCTCCAGTAGTAAATAATCCTAATATATATTGTTCTATTTCTTTTAATTTCATGTTTATCCTCCTTTAAATTTTTTACTATTCATTTAGATCTTCTCAGATACTATGTTCTTATACATTTCTATTCTTACTCTAGAATTATCTCTATAAATTAAAGTATATTTAATATCCCCTTATACAATTCCCCATTGTCAACTTTATCTAATGCCTCATTTGCCCAATTTGGAAATATATCTCTCTTGCAGGCTTGTATTAAACTAACCAAAATTGAAATAACCTCATCTATCTTCTTTTCATTTTGATTTATTTCTCCGTATTCACTTATAAATATGTTACCAGCCTCATCAGATAAAGAAGAGCAGACATTTCTTATATCACTATATCTAAATCCTACTCCCAACATATTATAGTCAAACATAAATGCCTCTTTCTTATCTTTTCTAACCACTAGATTAGTCCAATAAAAATCATTATAAGTAAAAGTTTCCTCAAATTCCTCAATCTTTAGAAATATTAAATCTAAATGTTCGATTAAAAGCTGCCATACTTTATTATCTCTAGTATTTGTTTTATTCATAATCAATTCTAGATTCTCTTTTGTTATATAATCAATCTCCTTATAGAACCTCCTATCATTGTTTTTTAAAAACTTTACCCCTTCATAATGCAATTTTTTATACCATGATGCCAAAGCTTTTGCTACCTCTATGTCTGAAAGATCAGATTCAATCCCTAGGCGATAATGTAGACTTTTATCCAAATCTTCCATTAATAAAGTATTTTCCGTATATCCCATTACTTCTATTATAGGTATATCTAGACTTTTTAAGATTTCATAATACTTAATTTCCCTTCTAAATTCATCTTTTTCAAAATACTTAATCACTAAATCTTTATTCTTATATTTTATCCTATAGAGATAAACTCCATTTTGATTTCTAATCTCTTTCAAATTATCTATTTTATCATGAGATAGTCCTAGTAATGACAATTCTTGATAAATATGTTTTAATACATTCAAATAAACACTTCCTTTTTTACTGCCATCATTTTATCCTAATATATTAATTATCCTCTATAAAACCACACCATTTAAAATTTTCATCATATTCTACTTCAATAATTCCACAATAAGGTATCTGTCTTTCAAATTTAAACTGTCTCATTAACATCCCATGACTTACAACAATAATTTTATTATACTCTAAATATTTCTTTAAACTATGATTAGCTCTAATAAACAAATTCTCTAGATTCTCCCACTTCTTTTCTATATTCTCAGGACATATACCTTTATGAACTGCACACTGTCTACTGGCATTTATTGCAAATTCATCTGAATCAAATGTAAATGTTAAATCCGGCAGCCATTCATGTAAATCTAGCTCTATCTCAATGTCTAAGTTTCGTTCTTTAGAAATAATTGCTGCTGTTTGTAAAGCTCTTGTATATGGAGAAGAAACTATCAATTCTGAACCATCTAATAACCTATCTCTAGCTGCTTTTCTAGCTTGTTCTTTTCCAAGTAAAGTTAGTTCTGATAAATCTCTTCCATGTCCTATATATTTCCGTTTACTTACCTTTGAATAGTCTGGTTCTCCATGCCTAACAAAAATTAATTTTGTCATTAACATACTTCCTTTCTCTTGATCTCTTGGTATAATATATTATCTAACTTTTTACTTTAAATCCACTGTTGCTTTCTTCGTCATTTTCACAAGAATTTTTCCCATTGGTAATGAAAAAGCATAACTAAATCTTACTGATATTTTATCAGCAAATGAAGGAGTAATGATAAATTTCTTGCTGTCTATATTTTTAATAAACCCTTTTCCTACTTTCTCAGAAGATGCTTTAAATTCTTTCGGAATTGGAAATGGCGAAGATGACTTTGTATCAGTCAAAGGTGGATGCATTATATGAAATGTAATGCCACTATCTTCATATCCAATATTCATACATTTAGTAAAAGCTTCTATAGAAAATCTATCTATTACTTTATTCTATAACTCTTATTAAATTCCTTCTTTTTATAGAATTTTTTTATTTAAAAATAGTATAAAAATCTAATTATCCGAATAAGCACTGGACTTATCACATTTTATCAAGGTCAAAACCTCTCAATTGACTACTAATTTACTACTTATGAATGAGCTTTGCTAGCAGTGAAGTATTTCGACTAGCAGACCAAAGCAACGCAAGTATCACAATTTGATTGGGTGCTAGAAATAGTGAAGGTAACTGAAAAATAATTAAATGATATAGCCAATAGTGTAGATAAGTTATTGAGCATATGACTTATCTACACTGTAATAAAGTATTTATCTATTAAAAATAGGTAGTGAAAGTTTCATAATATCTTCCTCATATTACGTTACGATGAAATTAATTGTTGACAATATTTATAAACAATATTACAATATGTTTATAAATGTAAAAGGAGAACCATAGATATGGATTACGGAAAACTTACATTAGATGAGTTGAAGAAAGGTTATAGGTATAATAAAGAAAGTGATACCTATATTTGCAACTATTGTGAGCAACGCTTTGAAGTTGGACAGATTTTTTCAATTGACAACAATTTTTATGTGGCCGAACACGCTGCTGCTAAACACATAAAAGCCACCCATGGAAGTAATTTATCACAATTAATTACTTCCGAAACAAAATACAACACTTTAACCCAGAATCAAAAAGAATTGCTAACTCTCTTTAGCTCTGGAATGTCTGATAAGGATATGGCAAAAAAATTAGGGATTACAGAGGCAACTATTAGAAGGCAACGCTTTACGTTCCGAGAAAAAGCAAAACAGGCAAAATTATATTTATCTATATATGAGCAAGTTTTTGAAACAAAAACACCTGTAGAAAATGCTATAGTTCCTATTCATAATAATGCTATATATGTAGATGATCGTTATTTAATTACAGAGCAAGAAAAACAGAATATTTTAGATACATTTTTCAGTAGTCTATCCCCCCTTGTTCTGAAAGCTTTTTCGCCCAAAGAAAAGAAAAAGGTTGTTATTCTTACTAAGATAGCTGAGCAATTTGAAAAAGGTAAAAATTATAGTGAAAAAGAAGTTAATCAAATCTTAAAACCAATTTTTGAGGATTATATAAGCATTAGACGCTATTTAATTATGTATGGTTTTATGGAACGTACACAGGATGGCTCAAAATACTGGTTAACAAAATAAAGGAGGTAATTATGCAACCTATCATAGACCATATTCAAATAACAGTGAAAAATATCAAACAGGCAGAACAATTTTATGATAAGCTTATGCCAATTTTAGGATTTGACCTTTAAAAAAAAGTAAGTGCCATAATTGAAGAACATGATCTATATGTTATAGAGTATTGGCACGAAAATATAGATTTTGCAATCTGCTCTCCGCGAACAGCTTATATAAACGATACTGTTCACAGACGTAAACCTGGAGCATTTCATCATTTGGGTTTTAGAGCTGATTCAAGAAAAGAAGTTGATGAACTGTATCAAAAAATTGAAGCTATTGGAGCAAACATAGTATATCCCCCCCAAATATTTCTTGAACATGGACCAAACTATTATGCGACTTTTTTCAAGGATTTAGATGGGATAAAATATGAGATTGTTCACAACAAACCCGTCTAAACTATATAAAAGCTCGAGGTGATATATATGGAACGAAGTAAGTAACAGTAACAACTTGTCGCTTAGTAGTAATAATTGAATTTCCTACTTGTTTACCACTTTTGACAGCCAAGACATAAGAAAATATATAAAGGAAATGTGAAGTATCTACAGATAGTAAAAATGCTCGAAAAGTCTTAGAATAAAGCTATGCCAGCATATAAGAATATATAAAAAGATAATCAGAAATTTATACTTTGTTTATATATAAAAAAGATAGATGGGTTATTCCATCTATCTTTTTTATCTTATCTAATTTTTAATTTCCTTTTCTTTTTTTCCTAGATAAAGATAATCCACCAAATCCACTTATTATGGCTATATAAAACCCTAAATCATACCCAAATCCAGTATTTATTGTTTCATATATTCTAATATTACTTTTACCTATTGAAAATATCAATGAAATCGGCGCTATCCATCCATGCCATATACCTGATAAGAAATTAGCAGGTTTTTGTGAATTATACGACCCATCTCCTGGCATACAACCTGTTGAAACTAATAATACTAATATAATTAAAATAGATAATTTGAATTTTTTAGATAAAACTTTACTCATGTTTTTTACCTCCAATTTTATTTATTAGTATTAATTCCTAATTCCTTAAAAATCTCTTCTTCAACACAAATAATATCTTCTTTAAAAGATATGCTGTCTTTATTTGTTAAATACCAGTTATAACTATTCTTTAATCCCATTATAAAATCTGTTTCTTCACTATAGATATAATTGATTTTATCTACATCTAATACATTGCTATAATCATAAAAGGGGAAAAAGTCCCTTTCTTTACGTCCTTTAGACTTATAATCATACTCAATTATTTTAGCCTCTTTACCAACTACTTCTGCACAATATTCGATCCATTCTTTAATAGTAACGGGCTTCTTATTCCCAACGTTGAATATAGATACTTTTTCTTTTTTGGCTTTAAGCAATTCTATAATAATATTAGCCAAATCTGTTGTATAAATAAATTGCAGATAAGTATTTGGATTTGGGATAATAATCGGTCTATCTTTGCAAATATGATCAAAGATAAAACTTTCCCTTTGAGCATAATTATTTTCTCCATAAACGTAAGGTGGTCGTAAAATAATAAGATCTATAGAGGAATCTCTGAAATTTTCAATATAATAATCTTCAGCTTCTATTTTATTTTTTCCATAGGATGTCCAATAAGTATTTTCTTTTAACAAATCACTTTCTTTAAAAGGAAACTCCAAGATATCTACATCATATACAGCACTTGAACTAATAAATATAAAGGATTCTAGTTCTTGTTTATTTAGAGATTTATATAGGATTTCTCCCTGTTCTTTATTTAAACCAGATACATCTATAACAATATTGAACTTATATTGGGAAAGGATATTTTCCATTTGTTTCATATCATTTCTATCACATATTAGGTTATGCACATTATCTAAATCCTTAACTTTAGTTCCACGATTTAGAGTAAAAACATCATATTTATTTTCACAAAAAACATCTACTATTTTCTTACCTATGAAATAACTTCCACCCATTATTAAAACTTTCTTTTTCATATATGACTTCCTTTCCTCTAAAGAAATTAAAACATCTTTCTATATTTTATTTGACCCAACTTATTTACAGATTGGTTTAATTGCTATCCATACTTCTTGTCTATTATCTTGTAAATAACATTCTATTACAGGCAAATCATCTAAATCATAACCTGAGTTAGGCAGCCATTCTGTATAAAAGTTTTTATACACATTTTGAATAGAATCTGGCAATTCTCCATTAGCCTCAATTATTACCCATGTAGCTTTAGGTAATTGTAATTCATCCATATCTTCAGGAGTAATTACTTTAGTACATTCAGGTACATCCACATAAGTCGTCACCCCTAGATAATAATCCATTTCCTCTGAATCTCCCCATTGTCCTCCTGCACTGACTCCAAGGAGTCCTACTGGACGCATATCTGCTTGACTCAAAAGTTCAAATAATCGGTTCATTGTACCATCATTCCCTGCTGTTTGCCAAATCTTAGGAACTACTTGAAATGCTTTTTCTGTTTCAATTCTTTTTCTTATTCCTGAAATAGTAAATGCTGCCCATTGTTCAATTTGATAATTCATATGATTACCTCCTGTAATAGTTATTTGGAAGGAAATCTTCGGACATGTTCTGAGACTGACCACTTCTGTCCGTACTTTAGATGGAAGCACACCATGAAACCTTCTAAATGCTCTGGTGAAAGCATCTTGAGAATTATATCCATACTTTAATGCTATGTCAATTATATTTTCTCTGGTATTTAGAATATCAAAAGCTGCTAGTGTAAGTCTTCTGTTTCTAATATACTCACTTAAAGATTGATTTGCAATATAGGAAAACATCCTTTGGAAATTATATACAGAACATACTGCAAGTTTTGCAATTTCATCATAGGAAATTTCTTTATCAATATTTTCTTCTATATAATTGACAACATTATTAACACGTTCAATCCATTCCACTGTACTTATTTCCTCCTTTAGACTATATAATATACTAATCATAAAAAATAATCTCGATTTTTCTTGCCCCAATTTATCGATTTTAAATTTATATAATGATTTCTTTATTATTCTACTCTGTATGAGTATCAATCCATTCTTGGGTTGCCTTCACATAAGTGGTTTTGCCTTCGTTAAAAGATGCAATATATACTGTAGGCTTTTCAGTTTCAGTTGCTACAACAAAAGAAAACTTACTTATATTTGTTGCTACACCCCATTGTCCTTTATTGTTCATACATACTACAGAAATATCTTTTGCTTTTCCTCTTTTTGAAATCAATTTTTTATTTAATTTATTTACAGCTTTTTCTGCAGCATCCTGTGGATGAAGTCCTTCTTCCATAAGACGTACTATCTCATATGAGATACAACCTTTCATTATATCTTCACCTACTCCAGTGGCACTGGCAGCTCCTATTTCGCTGTCTGCATAAAATCCTGAACCTGATAATGGTGAGTCTCCAATTCTTCCAGGTCTTTTCATAAAAAGCCCACTGGTAGATGTGGCAGCAACTATCTTCCCATTTTTATCTAGTCCAACTACTCCAACAGTATCATGTCCATCATATGCTTTAAGTTTATCTAATTTCACCTGACTTTTCTTTTTTTCCCATTCCTTCTTTGAGTAATCTGTAAGCATATTTACTCTTTCAAATCCCATGGTATGTGCATATTTTTCAGCACCTTGCCCTACTAAAAATATATTATATTTTTCATCCATTAGTTTTCTTGCTATTGAAATTGGATTTTTAAAATCCTTAATACTTCCTACTGCCCCAATAGAGAGGGTATCTCCATCCATAAAAGCTGCATCAAGTTCAACTTCACAATCTTGATTTGGCAATCCTCCATAGCCTACTGACCTATATTCTGGATGATCCTCTACCATCTTTACTGCCAGTTCAATAGCATCTATTGATGTTTGTCCATCTTTTAAAAGTTTTTCTGCCTCTACTATTCCTTCTAAAGCCATTCTCCAAGTACCTATTATTCCCCAGCTCATTATATACCTCCTATTTTATATAATTTAATTTTTTTAATACACTATAACAAACGCCTACTAAACCTGCATCATTTCCTAACTTCGCCTGTACAATTTTAGTATATTCACTATAGGAAGGCATTACTTTTTTTGAAAAAATATTATTTATCTCTTCAAAAAACAAATCCCCCGACTCTGAAATACCACCACCAACTATAATTAATCCTAAATCCAATATATGAGTGATATTCACTAGTCCAGTCACTACATGGTTTAAAAATTTATTATAAACTTCTACTGCTAAAATCTCTTTATCCTTAACCTTATTCATTATATCTTTTCCAGTAATTGAACCACTTAAAAGATTGGCTTTTCTTTCATATTCTCTAACAAGAGAAGAAGTGGAGGCGTATCTTTCATAACATCCATTACTGCCACAGTTACAATTTACCCCATCTTCATTAATAATTGTATGACCTAATTCTCCCGAACCCTCACCAACTCCTCTATGTAGTTTTCCATCAATCACTATTGCTGATCCTATTCCCGTTCCAATAGTCATACATACAAAGTTTTCTATGCCTTGTCCAGCACCTTTCCAATACTCTCCCAAGGCTGCTGCATTAACATCATTTTCTATAAAAGTTTCTAATCCTGTTAATTCCTTTATATCCTTTGATAGTTTTGCCCCAGTATATCCTGGCAAATTATGACTTGCAAATATAATCTCACCTTTATTACTATTTATCTTACCTGCAGTACTTATTCCAATAGCTTGTATAGTATAATCATTCTTGAGTTCTTCTATCTTTTTGCCTATCTCTAAGGGGATTTCCTTTTTACAATCTCTTTTAGGCGAAGGAAACTTTTCTTTAAATAAGATACTGCCATTTATATCTAATATACCATATTTTATGAAAGTTCCCCCTATATCAAAACACGCTATATTTTTCATTTTATTCCTCCTATGGATTTAAAATTTCAATTATAGTCTTTACAGTATCTTCACAGGTAAAGTAATTATCATATTCGGGAATTGCTATGCTTCCTCCCATATTTACACTTTGATTTCTATATTTCATAACACTTTCTACCTTTTTTTTCGCAGATAAATGGACTTCTTTTACCCCTGTGGTTTCAATTATTGTATTTATATTATTTTTATTAATTCCTGCCCCTGGCATAATAATTATCTTTCCATCTGCCCTATTGACTAATTCTTTAATTAAGTTTATTCCATCTATGGCTTTATTTTCTTGTCCAGATGTTAGTATTCGCTCTACACCAAGTTCAATTAATATATCTAAAGTCTTAAAAGGGTCTTTAACCATATCAAAAGCTCTATGAAATGTAACTTTAAGAGGTTTAGATAATTCTATTAATTCCCCCATTTTTTCCATATCTATTTCACCATTTTGATTTAAGATACCAACTACTATACCATTCATTCCACATTGTTTAGCATGTTCAATATCTTTCTTCATTACCTCAAATTCAAAAGAAGAATAACAGAAATCACCACTTCTTGGTCGAATCATTATATTAATATCAATGGCTAAATACTTTCTAACCAATTCCATCATTCCCAAACTCGGCGTAGTTCCACCGCCTATTAAATTATCACAAAGCTCTATTCTATTTGCTCCTCCTCTTTCAGCTGCTAAAGCCGATTCTATAGAATCTACACAAATTTCCGTAATTATTTTATTTTTCAAATCTAACACCTCCTAATAGGATTGTAACATTTAATTCCAAAAACATAAATAAGGTAGACAGCTTTTGCTGTCTACCTTTTTACTTTAGGATATTATCCCTGTGTCATAAAATTTATTACATCAATTTTGAGGATTATTACTTTATTATTGTTGTACTTAAACCTTTTCTTAATACTGATTTTTTATTATTTTTCTTTTCTTCAATATTTTGATATTCATATTCCCAGTGAAGCTTTCCAACTGCTACTTTTGAGTCATAGTCATCTAATATATATTTAACTTCTTTAGATAATAAGAATAAAGCGATGATATTTGGTACAGCCATTATACCCATAAACATATCTGCTAACTCCCATACAAATGTTGGATCTATTACTGTTCCTATTACTAATGCAGTAAG
Source organism: Tissierella pigra (assembly GCF_018917845.1). Taxonomy (NCBI): domain Bacteria; kingdom Bacillati; phylum Bacillota; class Tissierellia; order Tissierellales; family Tissierellaceae; genus Tissierella; species Tissierella pigra. The sequence continues at coordinate 828,401 of NZ_JAHLPJ010000001.1, read as the reverse complement.
AACAATACCTTTAAAAGCATTTATAGTTACAGGCTTAGCATTTAGTACCATCTTAACGTTTGATTCTGCAAAGAAGTACCATCCTACTATTGTAGTAAGTGAGAAGAATGATAAACAGATTGATAAAAACATTCCTCCAAATGATCCAAATCCTGCTGCAAATCCATTCTGAGTCATTACAGTTGCTCCTTGAGTCATTTCAGCTGCCGATATACCTATGTTATATGCTCCTGATGCAATATTTACCATTACTGTTGATGTACAAATTAAAAATGTTGATATAAATACTCCTATCATTGCTGTAAATCCTTGTTCAGCTGGATGTTTCGTATCTGCCACGGCATGGGAATGTGGCGTTGAACCCATCCCAGCTTCGTTTGAGAAAAGTCCTCTAGCTAGACCAAATCTTACCGTTTGCTGAACAGTTATACCTAGTACACCTCCGCCAATTGCTCCAGGTGAAAATGCTCCTATAAATATACTCTTTACTGCTGGAATAAAATTAGCATAATTCATTACTATAATTGCTAAACTACCTAATATATAAGCACCTGCCATAATTGGCACTACTGTCTCTGCAAAGGATGCTATTCTTCCCATTCCACCCATCAATATAAGTGCTACTACTATTGCAAGTCCAATGGTAACTGCGATTACTGGTACTCCAAAAGCTTGACTTACAGATCCTGCCACTGAATTGGATTGTACCATTATACCAACAATACCTAATGCAATAATTGCAGTTACAGAGAAAAATATTGCTAAACCTTTAGATTTTAAACCATTCTTTATATAATATGCAGGTCCACCTACTAGTTCTCCGTCTTTTGTTTCTCTATATTTCTGAGCTAAAACTGATTCACTAAAAATTGTAGCCATTCCAAAGAATGCTGATATTAACATCCAAAATGCTGCTCCTGGTCCTCCAGCCGCTATGGCTGTGGCTACCCCTACTATATTACCTGTCCCAACTTGTGCAGCAACTGCTGTTGACAAAGCTTGAAAAGGTGTCATCTTTCCTTCTTCAACTTCTTCTTTATTAACTATACCTGCTACCATTTCTTTTAATGCTGGAAATAATCTTGTGAACTGTGGGAATTTAAGTCTCACTGTCATATAAATTCCAACACCTATTAGACCAAATATTAATACATAGTCCCATAGTATAGTGTTTACAAAACCAACTATAGTTTTTACTACTTCCATTAATATAACCTCCTGTTATTAAGTAATTTTGCTATTAATTTTAATACTCACACAATGCAAATTAGTTTTCTAATTCACAAACTCATTATAAACTATGAACTTCAAATAGTTATTAAAAGTTTCAAATTCAAATAAAATTTTATTAAATTTTTCTATAGTTGATCTTGTAGCAATAAAAAATCTGCATAAGATAATATCTTATGCAGATTTTTATGTTATTGTAGCTTTCCGTAATATACCATTCCATCTATAAACTTTTTAATATTTACTTTTCCTCTTTTTTTTGTTTTTCCTCTAATGAAATCCATCTCTATTTTTAATTGTTCAAAATTATATAATCCATTGGAATACTCAGTAAATATTTCGTTCATATAATCCTCAATTCCAATATTGGCTAAATTAATCATTCCCACTGTTGCTGTTCTTCTGATTCTTTGCTCCATAGTTTTAGGATTATCAGTGAACTTGCTACAAAGTTCTTTTACTGTGAAATCAGACATACTTTTACTTGTATCTATTAAATATTTAGTCACATCAAGTATATCTTGACTTCCCAGTTCACCTATTAATCCTATTCTTTGCATAACTCTTTTTACCCCTTCTATATCTTGAGACTTATTAGACACCTTTTTAGTATCTTTTTCTTCACCTGAAAATAAGCTTTGGATTTGAGATAATTTCTTATTCATATTAATTTTCTCTTTTACTTTATTAATAACAGTCTGAACTTCTATGGCATCTATTGGCTTTGAAATATAGTATTCTACACCACTTTGATAAGCCTTTGAAATCATGTCCTTAGAAGATACTTGAGAGATCATAATATATTGTACATCCGGATAAATCATTTTTGCCTCTCTTACTAAACTGATACCATCTTTCCCCGGCATAAGTAAATCAACTAATACAATATCTGGTTTCAATCTTTCTATCTCATTTATGCCACTATTTCCATTGCCTGATTTTCCTATTACATCACCTAAACTTTTATCTATAATAATTCTTTCAAGAATTCTAATAATATTTTCATCATCTTCAACTATATATATTCTCATTCTACTTCTTCCTCCAATGATTCTTTGGGAATAGATATATAAAAGTCAGTTCCTTCTCCTTTTTTAGAACTAGCACTTATATTCCCATTTAATTGTTCCTCAACTATATACTTCACTATACTTAATCCTAGCCCTCTATTTATTTCACCTGTACTATAATTTATCTTCGTTGAAAACCCAGGTGAAAATATATGATTTAAGCCTTCTTCATCAATACCAGTTCCATTATCGGCTATTGTAAATCTATGATTATTTTTATCTACTTCATGGATCACAATTATTACCCCATCTTTTTTATCCTCTGGCATAGCATCCATACTATTCATTATAAGATTGCGAAATATGGACATGAGATAATAGTGCTTAGATGTATAGAAATTCTTCCCTGTATTAAATGTAAGGTTTATATCTTTATTTACTCTTTTTATTTCTCTCTTCATGGTTTCAGAAAGTATATTGATAATATCTTTAAAATCCATACCCTTATCATTAAGTTGATTCTCTGTAATCTCTTTTATTCCACGAATTACTAATCCATTTTCCTTCTTTATTTCATGTACATCTCTAGCAATAGACAATGCTAGATTAGCCCAAGTTTCATTATCTATATTAAGATTTATTTTTTCAAATAGCTTATACGACTCAGACATAACTTTTTCAATATGATCCATATTCTTTTCAATCCAATACATCTCTGTCTTTAATTGGGAAGTTAGCCACAATAATCTTTTATATCTTCTTTCATGCTCTTCCTTCATAAGAAACATCCTATAATATTTTAAAGCATTTAATACTAGCCACAGGATAGCTGAACGAATTATACTTACTACAAGTAAAGTACCTCCCACTTCTTTAAGAGAAGAAAAAACATCTATAGAAGTTCTTACATATACCTCTATAAAGTTAGCACCAAAATCACTAATTACCATAGTAAAAAATAAAAAATTTATATTATTTTTATTTCCCTTCCTTATTAATAGAGAGTATATAATAGAGTAAAACATATAAAATAGTATTTCTTGCTGATAGGATGTTATGGCATCCATAATATTTCCTTTTCCTAAGTAATGAACTAGTACTCTAAGAAGATATACCATTATCCCTGATAATATTCCTGTTGGAATAGGCTTTAAATCTTCATAATAAAAAAGAAATAGCATGAAAGATATTATTCCTGCAGAGACTATAAAGTCACTACTAATAAGTCCAAGCCCCACCTGAGACGCTACTGCAACTACTAAAGAAACAAAAATCATCTTTTTATAATCTTTCAATCAATTCACCTCTATATGAATATAAGCAAAACTTGTTTTTACAATCACAAATATTCATCTTTATAACAAATTATAATACATCCTTAATTACTCTCAAAGCATTTTTATAAAATATCTTATCTATTTCATCTTCTGAAAATTTATTGTCCTTTAATGCAAATGCTAACTTTTCTATTTCACCTATATTGTCTATTTCACAATTTGGATGAGACCCATCATAATCAGAACCTAATGCTATTACATCTATTCCGCCTATATTTTTAATATGCTTAATATGCCTTACCATATCCTCTATCCTTGCATTTTTACTTTCACCTAAAAAATCTCTTTCAAAACATATACCCATAGTTCCACCTTTTTCTGATAAAATCCTTATCATATTATCTGTAAGGTTCCTAGAGTGATCCTTCATTACCCTTGAATTCGAGTGAGATGCTATAAATGGCTTAGAGCTTAATCTAGATACATCATAAAACCCTTTATCCGAAAGATGAGAAACATCTATAAGCATACCTAATCTATTCATTTCATATACAACTTCCTCACCAAAACTAGTTAGACCCTTACCTCTATAGTCTTCCTTTATATTAGGATAACCTATTTCATTAGCTGTATTCCATGTAAGAGTTATGGCTCTTACTCCTATTCTATGGAAATTTCTTAAATTATGTATTTCTCCTTTAATAGTTCCCCCTTCTTCTATGGCAAGTACGGCAGAAATCTTACCTTCCTCATGATTTTTTATTATATCTTCATAATTGGTTGCTAGAGAAATATTATTGGCGTTTTTTTCAAGTTCTATATAAAACTTATCAATCATTTCAAAACATACTTCCAATGAATTTACAGCTTTTTCTAAATCTACCCACATAGCAAAGAATTGAGCTAATGAATTTCCTTTCTTCAACTTCTTAATATCTATACTAAAGTCATTCTCATATAATCCTATATTTTCCTTATCTTCCATCATTCTTAAAACTGTATCACAGTGCATATCAATTGTTTTCATTCTTTTCACCTCTATAAATAATTTAATCCTTTATTATATACTACATCTAATATATCTTTATTTGAAACTATTTTCTATTTAATTATTAGTTGTCCACCATTTTCACAATGTTTTTAAAAACTCTCTCTAAACGCTCTTTAGTTCTATTAAATAATATATCATCTCTATGGTGTATTTCTTCTTCTCCAAAATATCTATCCTCTATGTAAGTAGTATATCGTATCTCAATTTGTATAGCTTCAATATTTTCTATTGAACTATAATGTGATACTATATATCCTCCTTTAAGACCTTTTTCGTCAACCTTTACAGTAAAGCCTTCATCAACAAAAACTTTATAGACAATATTCAAAAATTCCTGGGAACATGTACTTCCACCACATGTTCCTAGTACAATATCAGCTGTGGATTGTACATAAAAACTATGTAAATCAAGTAAATAAACTTTGTTTCTTTCTTTTAAGATATTGTTTATTTCATTTAATAAACAAGTATGATATGGTTCGTAGAATACTTTTATCCTACTTTCAATCACTTTATTAGGTAAAGAGTTTTCATAAATATGTTTACCAAATGTAGTTTTATGATAAATTAAAGATTTTGTATAGTCTTCTTCCATATGTTTTTTACTAATATTTCTATTAACATCGACTACATATCTACTATAGTTAGCCGATATTTTTGTGATATTTAGTTTATATAAAAAATCATAAAGGTCATTTAAAAACCAATCATTATTTGTAAGTAATACATTTTGTATCATGCTATTTTCCATTTCAGACGTAATACAAGATGAACCATGAGGAATACTAGCGATTACAGATGATAATATTTCTGGTCTTTCTATATTTACTGATTCTATATTACCACTCCTTCCTTAAATCTCTACTATATTTTAACATAAATATACTGAAATAGTCCTTAAACCTGTACAACAATTATAGTTTTATCATCTAATCTATTGGCTGGACATCTATCATTTACAATTGAAAAAAGCTTTCTGCAACCCCTTTTAACCACTAGCAAAACCTATAATATTCTATATAGAAAATTCTAAAGATACGAATGTCATTCGTTAAACTTTCACTCCGTATATATCTCCAAATATGATGTTATTTTTCCATCTGGATGGCACCCTTCAAGAACTCCAAATTCTGGATCATAAAACTTACCTTTGAAATGCAAAACCCAATGACTATAATTTGGCATATGAACAGTTAAAATACATACTTCTGAATAATCTGGATTTTTCTTAGAAATTCTCTTGTTAGTGCCAGAATGTTTTATTTTATAAAAATCTAAAGCTTCGATTAATTGTCCAATACTTGTTGACCCTTTAGTATTCATAGCCTTCATTACCTCTTCCACGTCCACTCCTGCAAGCATAGCTATACATGCTTGTCCACAGGCTCTAGGATTAGGCTGTTCAATATAGTTTATCGTTTCTATCTTTCTATATTCAATTAGTTCATTGATTTTTGGTTTGTTTTTTTCATTATTATCAACTAATTCCATATATATGTTTAAAGTATCCCCAGTACTTATTCTCGATTTTTCAATTATCTTTTTACTTATGGGAAGTAAATAAACACCATTTCCCCTTGGAATAAGAGCACATTCATACTTCACTTCATTTATACTCCCTTTAACTCTTATTGCACCTTTTTTGTTGAATAAGTTCCATACATTGAAAGGTAATTCAATAAAAACTCTACTATTTTTATCATAATCTGGCATCGTCATATTAAACAAATTTTTCATCTTTATCCCCCTAAGATTTATTTTAAATATAAATAGCATAAAAGGGAGTATCCACATCCCTCATATCCTATTTTTGTTCTTTCAATTTTATTGGAAACAATAAATCAAGTTGATGTTCATCATTTTCTGACCAATTGCGATTATAACGATATAGGTAATTAAGTGATTCCTCTAGCAGACCTGCCATACATTCTCCACCATCATCAGCGTAGTTTGCCTCATATTTAGGATTGTTGACATTAACCCAACTTGATAGCCACTCCCACTCATGAAAGTTTCCAAAGGTAATCATATGAGCAGCATATAGTCCTCCATTAAAATATTTTTTCTCAAGAGGGGCTGGCACTTCCATATCTTCAGGAATTGTAATCCAAAATTCATACCCATAATCAGTTCTATCATTAGATGGACATGGATGATTAAATCCAAATACACGAGCATCTGGTTTAATTTCATATAAATTAGTTGTTTTTATAAAGTGTTCTAATTGTTTTTCTGCACTTTCCTCAGGATTTGCTCCGATATAATGACTTGCAGCTACTGTAAATGGTGGTAAATGAACAATTCTGACATTTTTAAGTGTTGATAAGCTTTCTGTTGCCTTGTTTAAATCTTCCATTGACTTTTCCTCCTTAAAACTAATTTTTTGTAAGGATAAGGAATCAATTGCATCAAGTATATAATCATCACCTAATATGTCAAGTTTCAATTTAAGATTTACTTTCTTCTGCAAAGTTTCAATAAGACGGTTTAGAATCACTTTGATTGTTGATAATGCCGCTATTTCGTTTTCTAAATTAGTTATATTTTGTTTAAGTACCTCAATGGCTTGAACAACATCTTCATTATTCAATATGTCACCAATTTGTTTTAATGGAATACGTAGCTTTCTCAAAATGACAATTTGTTGCAACCGTAAAATTGCATTCTCATCATAGCTGCGATAGGCATATCCCTCTTTTTTGGAACTGGCTAAAAGCCCTATTTCTTCGTAATATCGAAGTGTTCTTGTAGAAATTTTAAAAGCATTTGAAACTTGACTAATTGTTTTTAATTCCATAATAAATTCCTCCTTACTTAAAAGTAAGTATAATGTACAACACGACGTCAAAGTCAATAGAGTTTTGTAAAAAATATACATTTAATTATCATTCTTCTCATATATCCAATATATATCTTAGTTCAATTGGTTTATTGGAAAACTGACTATGCTTTTTAGTGCCATCAAATATAAAACCGTACCTTTCATAAAATCCTATTGCTCTCTCATTCTCTTCATAAACCCATAGTAAAATTCTTCTGCAACCCTCATCTTTTAATATACTTATAGCTTTATTCATTAACTTAACGGCTAATCCTTTTCCCCAGTATTCTTCAAGGAAATACATTGAATAAATAGAACCACACTCTTCTAATTGCTCATCATTATCTTTATTTGCAAATATTAAACCACAAGGTGTCCCCCGGCAAATTCCAATCAAAATAATTTGTCTATCTTGAATCAATTTTTCAAACTGCTGTTGTCTTCTTTGTTTATCTAAAAACTTAACCATCTCATCAGCAGGTATAATACTAGAATAAGCTGATTTCCAACTTTCGACGATAATATTTGCTAGAGATTCAGCGTCATCTATCACAGCTCTTCTAATCTCATATTTCAATAAAATCACCTCACTTAGAATAATTTTCTGGCTTTGATTATTTTATAAAGTTATAGTCATCAGGTATTCTGATATATCCCCTTATATTTTTATTCTTATTCCTTTTTACAGTTCCAGATACATTATTGATATTTCCTTCAGCGACTACTATATAGCTATCATAATTTTCCAGCGACGTCCATTTAGAAAATAAATTAATTATTGGCTCAATGTTGGACTCAAGCCCCATAACATTTCCATGAAAACACTTTTGTGCTTCTAATTTGGCAATTTCAACTAGCTTGTCTCTTTTCATAAATCCTCCTATAAATAACAATATTTCTTTTTCTGTCTTACGTTTTTAAATTAAGGACTTTAAACACTCAATTACTATATCTGGCCTATCTATATATATTAGATGATCACTATCCGAAGCTATTATCAATTCCCCTTGATTAGATAATAGTGTCAATTCTTCTTGTAATTCACGCCATTTATTTTCATGTCTAACTGCTTCTTCCTCTGGAATATCATATTTCATCCAATCTCTAACAGATGCCATCTTATCCCTAGCAATTACTCTTAAAGGAACATCTGGGAATGTATCCATGCTTTTAATATCTTCTCCATCATGTATCCAATTTGCAAATTCATCTGCCACTGTCTTATAAAGATTTGGGTTGCCAAAAAACTCCACAACATCTTGTAACTCTTCACTACCTACATACTTCTCATATTTAGAGACCATATCTGTATTTTGACTAATAAGCTCTTCTCTGGATTCCAAAGATAATTCATTAAATAAATCAGCCATCTTATTTATTGAGGTATGAGAATTTATTATTGGAGTATCTAGGTTATCTAATTGTGCCAAGTTATATGAAGTTGAGTCCAATAGTACTATAGCTTTAATTTCATTGGGATACATTTTTGCATATTGTTGTACACATAGTCCACCGAAAGAATGTCCCATTAAAATATATTTTTCTTTGATTCCAATTTCTTTAAGCATTGTATTTAATTCGTATGCTATATTTCTTGTTGTTCTGGGGGATTTTGGAAGGCTACTCTTACCATATCCTTGTCTATGATAAATAATAACTGTAAAATAATCCTTTATCTCTTCAATAAGTGGATACAAATCATAAAATGAATTACCTATTCCTACATCTATGACAAGTATTGTATTCCCTTTACCAACAACTTTATATTCATGATTTATACTCTCCATTCTTGTCCTCCTATCTACATCTTAATTACTTAGTGAATCTAATGGATATAAATATATTACTAGAGTGAAAGTCATCATGGCAGTGGATATTACTATTACTTATTATTTTTAGTCATTCTGATTTCCTTTAAGACATTGTTAACTAATGGATTCAGCCTATCTTCTATATCATTCCAATCATATTCTTGTAATGGAAATATTGAGTTTTTCACCTTCCTGACAGCTTTCACCGGTAACAAAACTCCTCTTACCTGTTCATCATTTCCACTCACTATATTCATCTCTATAGGGTAAGATAAGGCATTACATATTGAATCTATTACTGGTCCCTTATAATATTTGATGATTTCCGCTGTTCCTCCTCCATGTCCTATAATCCCAACTGGCTTTTTATATAAAGGAGAACGGTATAATTCATCATTAAACCTTTTTAAAAATGCTAATTGTTCCATTTTCTCAAGTAATATGGCTAGTTTAGATGGTATTGGAGCATAATGAGCAGAGACTATAAATAAAGCTTCTGCTTTTATAAGTTTCTTATATATCCTATTAAAGCCTTCATCTAAAATACATTTTTCTTCATCAAAACACCTACCACAGCCTATACACGGTGTAAGTTCATTTTCAACAAGTGAAACTATTTCTACAACAATATCTTCATTATTTTTTCTTTGAACCATCTCCTTGATTAGTTCACAAATCTTTAAAGATGTACTATTTTTACCTACATGTTTTATATTTGAAGCTGATAAACAAACTATCACCACTATTCCTCCCTATATTAGAATCATGGTCAATATACCCATTAAGTAATGTACTAATTCCAATGCTCCTCAAGCAAACTATAAATCCATACTTAATCGAATCATATCTCTGCAAACAATTCCATTTTCCATAATTTCTTCTTCATAATGTTTCGTAAAAAAGTCCTTATCCACACCTATTATACGAAACCCACATTTTTGATATAATCCAAGTTGCTGCAAACTTGAATTTCCTGTTCCAATTTCTAATGTATTCGCCCCTTCCTTCCTAGCCATAAATATTGCATGTAAAACTAATTTTTTTCCAATTCCCTTTCCCTGCATATTTTCCCTTACTGCAACATTCACAAGTTCCATAGTATTTGGTCTAGTCTTTATTAATACATAGACTCCAACTATTTCATCTGTTTTATATACAAAGCAATTTCCCCTATATAAATAATCCTCTATAACATTTTTAGAAGGATCAGCTAATAATAATAATTCAAAGGGTATAAGGTCTTTATCATCTAATTTATAAATATTATATTTTAATTCTTCCATTTTCATAGTCTATTTTTTAGTAAGGGAGTGTATAATAAGTATCCTTACTAAAGCTTGCCTCCATTCTTTTTATACTATTTTCTGTATATAACATGTTAATAAATTTATTAATAATTCTCATATAAGAATATTGCGAAACAGACTAAGCATTATGGCACTCTAAATAATCAACCCTTTTTCCAGTCTTTATAGCGTATTCTATTTCACCTTTTGTACTTTCGCCTATATATCCATTTTTGTTAATCACATAAATTTCATCCGACATATCAATTTTTCTTTTATGTATATCGTCAAGCATTACTTTAATTTCAGGAGTTATGACATTTTCAAACTCACCATCTGCATGTCCAAACAATCCTACTGAAATAACTATATTCCCTTCTAGAGTTAATTGTTTTTGTACTTTCAAAAACTCATCTTTAAACCTCGTACTCCCACACAAAGTTATTACTTTATACTTTCCTACCATAATATCCTCCATTTAATTTGCATTATTTTACTGATGTGACGCTAAGATTTACTATTGCGACTTATTTAATACTTTTTAATTTTCCTAGTTGCTCTTTTAATATTTTGTTTTCATCTTTAAGTTCTTCCATTTCAACTGACTGAATAATTAAGTTTTACTTATCTTCTTTAAGTTTCTTAATTTCTTCATCTAGTTGCCTAATTTCATCGTCTTTAGCCTTTATTTTTTCAAATAAATCTAAGATACCAACTAATATTGTCCAATATATTCCATATAATAAAATTCATCTTCTGAGTCATCAAAAGTCTTTTTTATATATTTATCTTTAATTTTAAAACCAACATTTATATAACAATTAATTGCCCTTTTATTAAAACTTCTTACTTCAAGTGCTATCCTATTATTAGGAAACTTTCTTTTACATTCTTCGATTAACAATTTCATAATATCTTTTCCATATCCTTTTCCACAACAACATGGTTTTAGTCCAATTCCTATATATACCTTATCATCTTTTAGGCTTATTCTACCATAAGAAATCAATTTACTATTTAAAACTATAGAAACAAATTCTGATTTCCTTTTCTCTTCTATTGACAGTTCCCATCTATTCTTTACTACAGTTTCCCAGTCTGAAAAATTATATATTGAATATTTTTCTTCATATTTCCAACTACAAATCTCTTTAGCTTGTTCCTCTGATAACTCCATAAGGGTATAATCATCCATAAACATCTCTCCTTATATTAAGTTTTTCATATAGTACCTATCTAAAGGTCAGTATAATATCACAATTCACTTAATACGCAATATTAAAATTCAATCTATTATCTGACTTTCCTACAAGATTTCTAACAATATAATATTCTACAATTTTTTCTAAACTCCTTCTTTTATCATTAAATCCTTTTCAATAAAAAACAAAGCAAATAATATCTCTCATTTATATAAAATATGGTCTAAATAACGCTTATATAAAACTGGTGACAATATTCTGAAAATATGGTATGATGGCTAAAACAAGAATTTAAACTTTTAATTACCATTAAAATAGGGGGTTATAGTATGAAGTTTAGGATTATATCATTGCCAGCATTTAAAGCAGCTTCATCAGGTGTGGATAAAAATTTTGATTTTTCTCCATCAGGTATTTTGGGAAAATTCAATGACTATTTTTCTATCATCAAACCATCTGATAGGGATAGTTTTTTGCCACGAGATTTCTTATGCTTTGATGAAGAAAAACAGGGACTTATATGGATATTTGCACTTAGCGAAGATATAGATAGTGGTGGAAATGAAGTAATTGATTTTGACGGAGGTTTGTACCTGACATACGCATACAAAGATGGCGATGACGATATTAGGACAAAACTCTATAATGAAGCTTTAAAATATATTGAAGAATCCGAGGTCTTTGAACTAGACATAAGACCAAATCATTATTCCATGGGACATATTATTACTCCTCCTGAAGTTATTGAAGCTCAAGGCTGGGCTCAAATGGAAGCCTTTATTCCAATTAAGTTAAAAGATAATTAAAATCTTGTAATAGTCACTTGTAGAAAACCTTAGATTGATTTTATCGGATTCAAGCTATGAGTTGTTTAGAGATAAAAAATACTTACACCATAGATACTCTATTTATCTCGACAACTTAGTATAATCCATAAGATATAAATAAATGGAAGTCAAAAATGACTTCCATTTAAAATATAACGTTTTCAATACTATCTTAAATCAAAAACAAGGCAAATAGTATTATCTCTTTGCCTTGTTTTATCAAAGATTAAGCAAAATTCATATAATATCCTCGTATATTAATCTCACTTTTTTATATATAAACTCTTACATCAGATCCCATGATTATCCCTTAAATGCTATAGCATCAAGTTGAAATTGAAGTCCATCCTTTCCACCGCCATGAGCAAATTCTGTTTGTATTGATTTTCGAGCAGGATATTTTCCATTAAATCTTTCTTTTATTACCTTTTCTAACACTGGTATATTCCAAATATCTCTAAACATACAATCAATTTTTACAACTGATTCTAATGTCAAACCAATTGATTTCAATCTTTCCTCCAAATGGTCAAATGCACCATTAATCTGATTTTCTATGGGTTGTCCAATATTGCCAACACAATAATTTATAAAAGCAAAATCACCAGCTTCAACTATTCCTGAATGTACCCAGTCTTGGTTTATATCACTTCTGACAATTTCTCTCATATAATTTTCCTCCTTATTGACTAGTTTAATTTTAAAGTCATTTAACTACTCCATCATTATAACAATATTAACCAAGATGTTTTGTAAACCATTCCGTAGCTAATTTTATTACTATATGAAAATGCTCAAGGAAACTATGATCTGCTCCATCAATAACTTCTAATTTTGAGTCCTTTGAAAGCAATGCCATTGCTGATTTGGACCTATCATAGAGTAACTTTTCTTCCTCATCATTATTTCCATGGATTATTAGAACTGGACAATTAACATCCTTTAATAGCTCCCTCTGATTAATCAACTCAAAATCTTTTAGAATTCTTTCGTCAATTATAGTCTTCTTTCTCTGTTCTTGTGGTGTATACTGTGTCAAATATCCTTTTTCCTCCAGTTCTTCCATTTGTTCTTTTGTAAAAAATTCATACCAGTTATACTTCATCGAATCGGTTGCAGCACCTGATAACACCATTGTTATTATTTCAGGAGTATAATTTTTTAAACAAATAAGAGTTCCAAGACTATGACCATACAGTGCAATTTTTTTATATCCTTTTGACTTTACAAATTGAATTGCAGACTTCAGATCATCTGCTTCTTTTTCAACAGTCAAAATATCATCATCACTTTCTCCACATCCACTAAAATCAAAAAGTAAAGCGTTGTAACCTGATTTATTAAATGCTGTAGCAAGTCTTTCAAATCGTCCCTTTGAATGTTTATTCGACATAAAGCCATGGCACATTATAATTATTGATTCAGAAGTAGATGGGTATAGGTCCCCAACTAAGTTTAAGTTCCTTGAATTCCTAAATGTAACTCGTTCCATTATGGTTCCTCCTCAACAATCTATCTTCTATCTCCAATTTAATTTAAATAGTTTATCATACTTCATTTAAATGTCAAACCAATAAACTTTATTTTTTTTAAAGAACTGAAATCCAACTCTTTCAGCTGTTTTTCTTGAAGCTATGTTAGAATCCATACAATCCCATTGTGCTATAACTCCATTATCTATACATTCATTTACGAAATAACATGCTAAGGCAAATGCTAATCCTTTCTTTCTATGACTATTTTCAGTTTCAATATCAATTGGTATTATATTTTTAAACCTAGCTGTTCCAAGAATAACAGCAACTATTTCATTTTGATTAACTGCTACATACCCTATACTTTTATTTAAAAAATTATCATAAGTACCCCAAGACTCTAATAATCTTTCAGCTAAAAAATCCTTATTTTCAAATAGACCACTTTCTAACTTCTTTAAAAATTCATAATCAACTTTAAATATCTCATATCCATCTGGAACAATATTATTTCCATTATATTTATCAGTCTTTCGAAGTATATATTCATCTTCACTCTGAATAACTTGATTATTAAATATGTGCAAAATATATGGTTTTGTTTTTTCTGATTCAACAGAAAACTCAAAATAATCAATACCCTTACCCTTTAACTGGTGAAACATATTATCTAGTAAAAAATCTTTAAATTTATTATATATCTGAATATTACTAGGTTCTCCTAATATTGAAAAACTATCTGCTGCAAATGAATACACCAATGCAATATTAGGATTATCTAAGTCATCAACCCACATATCACCTTTACATTCTCCAGCAACAATTCCTGAAAAATTTGGACTATCATCATATGTTAAATTTTCAATAGCTTTTAAACTAAGTTTATCTACTTTAAACAACTATATCCACTCCTTAATTATATAATTCATCCCCAAAATTAACTTTTTACTGATATTCAAAATCATTTTTATTGATAATGAACTCATTGGATTATGACAACTACTCCTATATATCTTAGTATTTATCACATTTCCTAATCAAATTTATTTATTAATATTAAGTAAATAAATATCTTTATAAATATTTATCCACTCTTGGCTGTCTATACTCATAAAAGGCTTTTCTGGATAATCATATCTAGCTGGTATTTCAGTTATAGTTCCATCTTCAATAGTTGTCATAGTTACTTCACTACTCGCTTGGTTATCAGCCCAAGGAATAAGATACTCTTTTTTATATATTTTCATTAGGTTGCTTCTTTCTTCTCCTTCAATTTCTGTAATTACTATATCAAACATATTGTAGTATTCAATATGTTTTTTCATAATATTAACAGTTTTATTGGTATACTCATAAGATTGTTTAAATACATCTAAATCCCTTTCACTTAACTCATATTTTTTCGTGGAATAGCCATCATATTGTTCCTTACTAAATAAATCACCAATATTATAGTAGAAGTAAGAATACTCCCTGTTAAAATCATATTCTTTTTTCGTACTAAAAAAATTAAATTCTTTAAATTTCATTGATATTTCATTAATCTCATCTAGACTTTGTAAATATACATAAAATCGACGATTTAGATATTCTAAATCATTCTCAAAGATATACTGATTTTTAATAGCATTTTCAATGATTGCATTGGAATTTATCATATAATCACAAACTGTATAAAAGTGCTGATTAAGTTTTTCATTTGTGTACTCTTTATATTTTTTCTGATTTTGATTGTATTTGGATAATACTAATGTAATTGCTACTATTAGTATTATTATAACTATAGATATTATTTTACTTCTATTTCTCATATTATCACACTCCAAAACATCTTAGATAATCAAAAATACTAAGTTACTAGTATCATACACCTATGGACTCAATCCTTTTTTATCTTATATACTAATTCTACAAATCCTTCCAAATTCCTTCTTTTTCTATGGTTTATTTTTATCTATATACCAAACAAGGTAGATAACTCTCGCTATCTACCTTGTTTTTATTTCTATTCCGTTTTTTCTAATCTTATTCCTGTCATTTGTCCATTTAAATCCTGTTTTTCTAAATCTTCTTCTGATACTCTTTCTATAGATTTAGCTAAAGTTTCAGATTTAATGAATTCCTTATATTCATCTATTGCTGCCTTAATTTCATCACTGCCATCGTAAAATATATTGATATTATCTAGAACTTCATATCCATTATTCTTTCTCATTTGTTGAATTTTGGATACAAATTCCCTGGCATATCCTTCATTTACTAAATCAGGAGTAAGAGTTGTGTCTAGAATTACAAATAGATTGTTTTCCATAGCAACATCAAAGCCTTCTTTAGATGATATAGTAACTAATACATAATCCTTTTCAATTTCTACATCTTCCCCATCTAAGTTCAATACTAGTTTCTCACCTGATTCTAGCTTTTCTACTGTTTCATGGGCATTAAGTTCTCCTAAAGCTTTTCCAAAGGATTTAATTTTCTTTCCAAGTATTGAACCAGCTACCTTAAAGTTTGGTTTTAGAGAGTAATTCATAAATTGAGATAAATCCCTTTCAAATACTACTTCTTTAACATTTAACTCCTCCATAATTAACGGAACTAAATCTTTGATTTGTTTTTCATATTTTCCATCTATAACTACTTCTTTAAGTGGTTGACGTACTTTTATTCTTACTGATTCACGAGATGCACGGCCAAGCCCTACTAAATCTCTTACTAAATCCATCTTTTCTTCTACTTCTCTATTTATTAACTCTTCATTTACTTCTGGATAATATGCTAAATGTACTGATTCATCTTCTGTCAGATTTTGATATATTTCCTCGGAAATAAATGGTACAAATGGAGCTACCATTTTACATATTCCTACAAGTATTTCGTAAGTTGTATTATATACAGCTTTTTTATCGTCATCTAATTCAGTAGACCAGAATCTTCTTCTATTTCTTCTAATATACCAATTAGATAAATCTTCTATTACAAAGTCTTGAATATCTCTTACTACTTTTGTTAATTCAAAGATGTCCATATTTGCCTTTACTTCTTTTAATAAACTATTATATTTTGACAATATCCATCTGTCGATTTCTGGTCTATCTTTATATTCAATGAAGAATTCTCTTGGATTTACACCATCTGTATTTGCATATAATGAGAAGAAATTATATACATTTCTTATGGATCTAAAGAATTTACTTTCCACTTCTCTAAGTCCATCTTCATCAAATTTCGTTGGTGTCCATGGCGGAGATACATAGATTACATACCATCTTAGAACATCGGCACCATATCTATCGAATAAATCAAATGGATCTACAGTATTTCCCTTTGATTTAGACATTTTCTTTCCTTCTTTATCTAATACCAAATCATTAACCAATACATTTTTATATGGCGCTTTACCTGTTACAAATGTTGATATAGCAAGTAGTGAATAGAACCATCCTCTAGTTTGGTCGATTCCTTCACAGATAAAGTCTGCTGGAAATAGTGAATCAAAATCATCTTTATGCTCAAATGGATAATGATGTTGTGCAAATGGCATAGCACCACTATCAAACCAAACGTCTATTACATCTTTTTCTCTAGTCATTGTACTATTACATTTTTCACATTTTAAATGAACATCATCTACATATGGTCTATGAAGCTCTATAGTTTCGTCTATATCTTCAATGGCTTTTTCTGCAAGTTCAGCTCTTGAACCTATGGAAGTAGTGTGACTACAGTCATTACATCTCCAAATTGGTAGAGGCGTACCCCAATATCTGCTTCTTGAAATTGCCCAGTCATTTAAATTGTCTAGCCAGTTTCCAAATCTTCTCTCTCCAACAAAATCCGGATACCAGTTTACCCCATTATTATTTTCTATTAATTTATCTTTTAATTTAGTTGTTTCTATATACCAAGAAGGTTTTGCATAGTATAGAAGGGGAGTCTTACATCTCCAACAATGTGGATAATTATGGGCTACTTTTTCCTTTTTGTATAACTTCCAATTTTCTCTTAACCAAAGGATTATATCTGGGTCAGCGTCCATTACAAATTTACCTTCCCATGGTGTTTCAGTGAATTTACCATCTTCAGATACTGGTTGAATAACTGATAGTCCATATTTCATTCCAATATTGTAGTCATCTTCACCAAAGGCTGGAGCAGAGTGAACTATTCCTGTTCCGTCTTCTGTGGTTACATAGTCAGCACAAGTTACAAAGAATGCTTTTCCATCTACTTTTATAAATGGAATCAATTGTTCATATTCTATTAATTCTAAGTCTTTACCCTTCATTTCTTCCAATACTTCATAGTCTTCACCTAATACCTTATTTGCTAAATCCTTACCTACATAATAAACTTCATCATTTTGTTTTACCTTTAGATAGTCTACTTCTGGATTTACTGTTAAAGCAACATTGGAAGGCAATGTCCAAGGTGTTGTTGTCCAAGCTAGGAAGTATTCATCTTTATCCTTTAGCTTAAACTTTGCTATTACAGTTTCAGTTTTTATTTCTTCATAGCCTTGTGCGACTTCATGGGACGCAAGCCCTGTACCGCATCTTGAACAATATGGAAGTATTTTGTGTCCTTCATATACTAGGCCTTCTTTATAGAATTTATCTAAAATCCACCATACTGATTCAATATAATTATTGTCTAAAGTTATATAAGGATTATCTAAGTCTATTAGATACGCCATTCTTTCTGTCATATCTCTCCAAAGTTTTTCGTATTGGAAAACAGACTCTTTACATTGTTTATTAAATGCTTCTAATCCATAGGACTCAATATCATGTTTATTCTTTAAATTCAACTTTTTCTCTACTTCAATTTCTACTGGAAGTCCATGGGTATCCCATCCTGCTTTTCTTTTTACTTGGTATCCCTGCATAGTCTTATATCTACAAGTTAGGTCCTTTAAAGTTCTAGACATTACATGGTGTATTCCTGGTTTTCCATTGGCTGTAGGAGGCCCTTCAAAGAATACATAAGGTTTATTTTCATCTCTTGTAGTTACAGATCTATGAAGCAAATCTATTTCTTCCCAGTACTGGCTTATATTATGCTCACGCACTTTTACGGATTCATTTGATAACTCATTAAATCTTTTCACTTTTCTCATCCTCTCAATATAAAATTTCAATCTCAGTTTCGTAACTCAAAGCTATTTACTCGTTGCGTTTGACCTACCATCTTGTTATTTAAATTGATTTTGAACCTCGGTTGTGTTACGCAGTTTCAAACACCAATCTATTTACTCGCTACGCTCGTATAGATTGGGTTTTCATTGCGTTTGACCTACCATCGATTTGCAAAAAACACAAATCGGGTTAGGTCATAAAAAATTCCCTAAGTCTAAAAAAGACTTAGGGACGAAATTTCCGTGGTACCACCCAAATTACAAGAAATATAAATATTTCTTGTCACTTAATAAGTATAACGTCTTCACGTAATACCTTACTTTTTTCAGGTATTATGCTCAAAGGTGATTTTCGCAAAATAATTTATAATAATCTTCCACCAAATGATTATCTCTCTTTAATAAATTTACTTTGTTACTGTCCTTATCAAAGCATACATTTTTACTTGTATAATAATATACTTTATTTACAATTATTTGTCAAGGATAAAATTTCATTTTATCCTCTTTTCTCAATGTATTTATATCTTGACCGTCCATAATTATATTCATATTTCTCACAAAATAAGTTTTATCATATATTATACAACTATCTGCATATTCTGGTTTGAATTCCTCCTATATCTTTTAGATTTTTCTTTATCTATATATAGACTAAATATTTCTATCTTACCTATTAATATAAGCACCTCTTTAACTTGATATTAAGTTTTATTTCATATAAAATATAACGTATATTTCAAGTAATAACAGCATTTACCAAAAGTCATTTTATGGAGGGATACAAAATGGATAAAGAAAGAATAGAGAAAGCCATACGAGAAATTCTATTTGCCATAGGAGAAAATCCAGATAGAGAGGGTTTAATTGATACACCTAGTAGAATTGCAAGAATGTATGAAGAAATTTTTTCTGGATTAAATCAAGACCCTACAGAGCATCTAAAAATTTACTTCCAAGAAGAAAAACATGAAGAATTAGTTTTAGTAAAAGATATTCCTTTTTATTCAATATGTGAACATCATTTAGTTCCTTTCTTTGGAAAGGCCCATGTAGGATATTTACCAAAGGATGGAAAATTAACTGGTCTAAGTAAATTAGCCAGAGTAGTAGAAACAGTATCTAAAAGACCTCAGCTACAGGAGAGAATCACTTCTACTGTTGCTAATACAATAATGGACACTTTAGAGCCTTTTGGTGTAATCGTTATAATAGAAGCGGAACATATGTGTATGACAATGAGAGGCGTTAAAAAAGCAGGTTCTAAGACCATAACATCTGCTGTTAGAGGTGTATTTGAAACAGATGCAAAATCACGGGCAGAAGTTTTATCTATGATAAATAATTGTTAATAATAGGAGGACTAAAATGCTAAATAACCTTTTTCATTTTGGAAGCAGAACATATATTATGGGAATATTAAATATTACTCCTGATTCATTTTCAGATGGGGGAGAATATGTATATACTGATGCTGCCATTTCCCATGCCCTAAATATGTTAGCAGAAGGTGCTGATATTATTGATATTGGTGGAGAATCTTCAAGACCTGGTCATACTCAAATTTCCATAGATGAAGAACTATCAAGGGTAATCCCTATAATCAGAAATCTTAGAAACAAAACTGATGCTATTATCTCTTTAGATACAAGAAATGGAGAAGTAGCAGAAGAAGGTATAAAAAATGGAGTAAATATATTAAATGATATTTGGGGATTACAAGGGGATCCTGAAATGGCTAAGGTGGCTGCTAAATATAATGTTCCTATTATTATTATGCACAATCAAAATGGAACAGACTATAAGATGGATATAATTTTAGAAATGATAGATTTCTTTAAAAAGTCCATCAAAATAGCCATTGATGCAGGAATTAATAGTGACAATATTATTTTAGACCCTGGAATTGGATTTGGAAAAACTGTTGAACAAAATATTGAAGTATTAAGCAGGCTCCAAGAATTTAAGAAATTAAAGTATCCTATATTATTAGGTACGTCTAAAAAGTCTACTATAGGTAAAATATTAGATTTACCTCCCAATGAAAGAGTAGAAGGAACTATAGCAACAACAGTCTTGGGAATAAATCAAGGTATAGATATTGTCAGAGTACATGATGTCAAAGAAAATCTTAGAGCTGCTAAAGTAGCTGATGCCATAGTTAGGAGTAATTACAATGGATAAAATTATCATGAAAAACATGGCTTTCTATGGATACCATGGCGTATTTCCTGAGGAAAAAAAATTGGGTCAAAAATTCTTTATTACTGCTATATTATATTTGGATCTCAAGGAAGCAGGTATAAACGATGATTTAAATTCTTCTGTTAATTATGGAGAAATCTATGAAATTATAAAATTCATAGTTGAAAAAGAAAACTTTAAATTATTAGAAGCTTTGTCAGAAAAAATTTGTATCACCATTTTTAACAATTTTAATAAAATCCATAGAATTCAACTGGAAGTCTGTAAACCAGAAGCACCTGTTTCAGGTATTTTTGATTACTTTGCTGTATCAGTAGATAGAAAGAGGTCTGATTATGAAGAGTAAAGTGTTTCTGGGTTTAGGAAGTAATATTGGAGATACAATGCAAAATATGAATAATGCTTTAGTTTTTCTTCAAGAAAAAATCCATATGACCAATAAATCATCCTATTATAAAACAGAACCTGTAGGATATAAAGAACAAGACTGGTTTTTAAATATGGTAATTGAAGGAGAAACACATCTTTCACCACAAGAACTATTAGATTTTACGCAAAGTATAGAGATGAAAATGAAACGAGTTAAAACCATAATAAATGGACCTCGTATTATTGATATAGATATTCTTTTATATTCTAATATTGAAATAATATCTAAAGAATTGACTATTCCGCATCCTAGAATGTTTGAAAGGGCTTTTGTTATAGTTCCTCTTAGTGAAATTGCTCCAGATATGATTATTAATGGAAAACCTATTAAGGATATCCTTTTTGACATAAATGACGAAAAAGTATATAAGGTAGTCAATGATATGGAAAAGATTAATTCTATTCTCTCAGATGAAGAATATATTTCATATTTAGAAAAAAATAAAAATAATGAAGAATGCAGGATTTTTTGTCATCATGATATAACTCATTTCTTAGATGTTTCAAGAATTGCTTGGATACTAAATTTAGAAGAAAATTTAAACTTAGATAAGGAAGTAGTATATGCCGCATCTCTTCTTCATGATATTGGAAGATGGCAAGAATATGAAATGAACATAAACCATGAAATTGCCAGTGCAGATTTAGCAGAAAACATTTTAAATAAATATGAATTTACTGAAAAACAAAAGCACATGATATTAACTGCCATTAGAAATCATCGTTCTAAAGAAAATACTGATAATATAAGTAGGATAATTTATACTGCTGACAAATTATCACGACCTTGTTTTAATTGTGCTGCAATAGATAAATGCAAAAGGTTCAAAGACGGTGAAAAACCTAAATTATTATATTAGAATATTTAAAAGGAGCATATGAAAATGCTCCTTTTTAGCTGTTTTCTTCCTGCATTTGTCTTAACTTATATATCTCCGTTGTAGTGTCTAATTCTACCATATCATAGGTAATAAACTCACCTTTTTTAATATCTTTCTTAACTATAGTATTGTTATCTATAAGTCCTATGGGAACTAAATTCTCTTTTTTTGCTACTTCATAAGTATCTATACTTCCTAGAATTGTATATTCTCCCATACCATCCAGTCTTTCTCCAGCCTTTAGATCTTTCTTAGCCATTGTAATTACTTCTGCTACTAGCTTGTTATATTTCGGTGCTATAGTAGGTTCATTATATAGATATGCCCTTGCAATGGAAATTGGTGTTTCTAAGCTTGTTAAATGGTATGGTCTATAAAGTACATAATTTGGTCCTGTTCCCATTTTTAGAAACTGCATTTCATGATGTACTTGAGGTAAAGACGTGGTTACAACCACAAATACTCCGGGAGCTATACCATGAGCATAATCCACTATTTTATACTTATCTAATAGTCCTCCATTTTCCTTTAAACTATATACTGTAGGCAAATCATCTACAGTTGTTGTTGGTCCATATCCCCCTCTTATATCGGGAATAAATCCTGTAGAATTTGCCATGGCTGCCATCTCCACCATTGTATTTGTTCCATCTACAAATGATGCTAACTTTTTTGGATTAAGCTTAGATTTTAAGGCGTTTTCCCTTACACTATCAGGAGTAGCATTATAATCTATAGGATTATTTTTGCCTTTTCCTATGGCTAATACTTCAAATCCAGTGGCTTCTGCAAAATCAAAAATCTCCTTAACTGATCCTGGTTCATCTCCTGCTGTACCTGTATATACCACTCCTGATTCTTTAGCCAATTTATTAAGTATTGGTCCTACTACTATATCTGCTTCCACATTTAACATTACAATATGTTTTTTATTACTTATTGCATCCATGGCTATTTTTGCACCAGTATTAGGTACTCCTGTAGCATCTACTACTACATCTACTAAATTTCCCTTAGTTCCATATTCTGTTATGTCTGTTGCCACATATTTATTCTTTTCCATGGCTATATTTATTTCATTTAGAGTTTTTGCTACTACAATATCATCTTTAGATACTCCTGCCAAGGTATAGGCTTCAATGGCATCGGATACTTTGTTGCTGACTACTAAAGAAGGAATCATACCCTTTACTAGCATCATTTGACTTACTAAACCTTTCCCCATTAGTCCTGCACCAATGATTGAGACCTTTATATTTCTATTATCTTCTTGAAGCTTATTTAATTTATTATTTAAACCTATCATATTGTCCCCCATTATCTTTAGTTTCTAGCTGCATTTGATCCAGCTATATATCCTGATGACCAAGCCCATTGAAGGTTAAATCCACCACAATCTCCATCTATATCAAGTAGTTCTCCTACTATATATATTCCTTTAACTATTTTGGATTCCATAGTTTTATTATCTACTTCATCAGTATTTACACCACCTGCTGTTATTTGAGCATTACCCCATGACTGACTGCCTACAACTTTAAATTTCCAAGATATAAGTATATTAGTTAATTTTCTTATTTCTTCTTTAGATAGTGATGATATTACTTTTTCTTTATCTATATTGATTTCTTTAAGAATTGGAATAATCAATCTTTTATTTATCAATCCTATTAGTCCAGCTTCTATGGCTTTTTTAGGCATGAAGCTGAATCTATTTAATAGATATTCAAATAACTCTTCTTCAGTTTTAGTATGAATTATCGAGACCTTTAACTCTACATTTTTCCCCTTATTTAAATAGTCTAAGGCTATTCTGCTTAATTGAAGAACCGGTGGTCCTGATATACCATATGACGTAAATAAAATATCTCCCTTGTCTTCTAGAACCAATTTATTATCTATATAAATACCTGCTATTCCAAAAAACTTTACTCCATCTAAAGACCTAAGAAAATTGCTTTCAAGCTTTAATTGAACCAATCCAGGAAATATATCAGTAATTGTATGTCCTAGCTTTTTACATATTGTATAGCCACTGCCATCTGAACCACTGGAAGGTAATGCCATACCTCCTGTGGCTATAATTACCTTATCACCTATAAATGTGGTCTTATCCTTTAATATTACACTAAATCCATTTTTCCTTTTTATCTCTGATACTTGTGCTTCTGTTATTAACTCAATTCCCCTATCCTCTATTTCATATCTCAATACATCTAATACAGATGATGC
Organism: Tissierella pigra; assembly: GCF_018917845.1. Taxonomy (NCBI): domain Bacteria; kingdom Bacillati; phylum Bacillota; class Tissierellia; order Tissierellales; family Tissierellaceae; genus Tissierella; species Tissierella pigra. The sequence continues at coordinate 803,527 of NZ_JAHLPJ010000001.1, read as the reverse complement.
CTGAAAAGATAGTGGAAATACTTTTCCATTTTCCTCTATGGCTGGAGTTATGCCCAATTTCTCAAAAAATTCTATTGTTTTATCCACATTAAATTCAGATAACCCAACATAAGAAAACTTAGGATTATTTCCATGATAGTTATTTATATTTAAATTTATATTTGTATAATTACATCTTCCATTTCCTGTAGCTAAAAGTTTTTTTCCTACTCTATCATTTCTCTCTAGAATTAAAACTTCACTGCCATGTTCTTTTGCAGCTAGTGCTGCCATCATTCCTGCAGCTCCACCACCTATAACTATTATTCTATTACTCATAATAAACTCCTTTATAAAATTTACTTAACTATATTTTATCTCTTTTACATAGTTTTGTCTATTTTATACAAAAAGAAACTAAGATTTCTCTTAGTTTCTCTATATAGGAAGTATATTAATCATTATATTTTCATCAATAAATTTTTCTACATCTTCTGCTGTAGGTAAAGATAATATTTCATCTAGTATACTTTCCATTTCTTCCTTTGAAATATTTCTAATTAAATGTCTTGCTTTTAAAATTGATGAAGAGTTCATACTAAATTCATCTAATCCCATGGCTAAAAGCAATGGAATTAACTTCTCATCTCCTGCTACTTCTCCACACATTCCTACCCAAATACCTTCCTTATGTCCATTATCTATGGTCATTTTGATTAAAGATAATACTGCCGGATGAAATTGATTGTATAAGTGAGATATATGTTGGTTACCCCTATCTACTGCTAAGGAATATTGTATCAAGTCATTTGTACCTATACTAAAAAAGTCTACTTCCTTTGCAAATACTCTAGAATGTACTGCTACAGCAGGTATTTCAACCATTATTCCTATTTCTATATTTTCATTAAATAATATATTTTCCTTTCTTAACTCCTCCATAACTCCTTTAATTATTTTCTTTCCTTCCCTTACTTCCTTTATATCAGAAATCATCGGAAACATTATTTTTATATTTCCATAGGCACTGGCTCGCAATATGGCTCTTAATTGAGTCCTAAATATTTCTGCATTCTCTAAGCAATATCTAATGGCTCTATATCCTAAAAATGGGTTCATTTCCTTTGGAATATTTAAATAAGGAATTTCCTTATCCCCACCTACATCTAAAGTTCTTATAACTAAAGGTTTTTGTCCTAGTTTTTCAGCAACTACCTTATACGCTTCAAATTGTTCCTCCTCAGTGGGAAGTCTATCTCTATACATATAAAGGAATTCAGTTCTATATAGCCCAACACCTTCTCCATCATTTTCAATTACTTTGTCTATATCCTCTAATGTGCCTATGTTTCCTGCAATTTCAACTTTATAGCCATCTTTAGATATGCTTTCTTTTCCCTTCATTTCTTCTAATCTTTTTCTTAATTCTATAAATTCCTTCTGCTTACTTTCATAAATAATTATATCTTCATCAATGGGATTTACTAATATATCCCCTGTACTACCATCTACAATCATTACATCATTATCTTCCACCATATTAATAATGTTTTCCACTCCACTTATGGCTGGAATATTCATAGTTCTAGCCATAATAGATGTATGAGATGTTCTACCTCCTATTTCTGTTACTATACCAACTACCATTTCCTTATTTATTTGAGCTGTATCAGAAGGAGTTAAATCATGGGCTACAATTATGGTTTTTTCAGTGATTGATGTTAAATCTTTAGCTTCTATATTCAATAAAATTTTAAGAATTCTATTGGACACATCCTTTATATCTTGAACTCTTTCTTTTATATATTCATCTTCTATATTATTAAAAATCTCTATATAAAAATTAGTCACTTCTTTAATTGCCCATTCACTATTTATATTTTCAGTTCTTATCTTTTCTTTTATACTACCTATATATTCTGGGTCTTCAAGAATCATTTTATGGGCCGTAAATATTTCCGCTTCTTTTTCTCCTACTGTAGTTAATGTGGTATTATATATATGCTCTATTTCTTTTATAGCCTTTTTAAGGGCATTTTCTAGCCTACTCATTTCCAATTCCAAGTCTAAAATATTCTCTTTAACTATATCCATCTTAGGTTCTTTATATATTAAAACCTTCCCTATACCAATACCAACTGAAGTTCCTAATCCTTCCATAAGGTTCCTCCTAATCTTTTATCTTATTCTGAATGAAATTGGCTAATTCATTAACTACATTTTCTTCATTTTCTCCTTCAGCCTGTATTATGATACTATCTCCTTTTCCTGCCCCCATACTTAATATACTCATTATACTTTTAGGATTATATTCCTTTCCATCCTTTATAACCTTTATATCACATTTATACTTAGAAGCCTCTTTTACAAACATGGAAGCTGGTCTAGCATGTAATCCAGACTCATTTAACAGTACTATCTCCTTTGTAATCATACTATTACCTCCTCTATATTTTATTCCTTTAACTTTAACTTTAACTTAAATTTTTGCCATGGTTTTATATAGTCAAGCAAAAATATTTCCTCATCTACAATTCTTCCTACAACTGAAGATTTTCCACTATTTTTCATACTCTTTAAAGCTAATTGCATTTCCCCGGCATAATGAGCATATAGGCTGGACTCTATAATAATATCTCCCTTTGTTATATCTTTGGGGTCTATTAATTTAAATTCCTGTCCCTTATATTTGACTCTAGATTGTGTTGACCTAATCATATACTCTGAAACATCACCTCTATTGAAGTGAATTTCTTTTAATAATATATCTTTTTCCATATTGGAAATATCCTTATTTATTTCTATATTTAATTCTAATATATCCTTATTCATCCTGCCTAAAGCTTTAAGCTCTTCTTCTGATGGAAAACAATTGGATATTATAATATCATCTATTAAACCTGTATTTAGTAAATCTTTAGCTTGAACTTCTATAAGTAAATCTCTATGTTCTTCTAAAGTTGGTAAACCTTCGTTTACATCCCAAGGTCCAAAACTTGCATTATTTGATGAAATAAAAGCAGCAGTTCTAAGTCCATATTCTTTAAATTCTTCTGTTGTTCTTATAAAATGTTCCCTAGATAAACCTGTATATCTATGGGGATAAAAATTGTGACAACCAATTATATTATCTTTATTTGGTAGATAACTCATAATATTATCTAAAGATTTAGTTCCACTACTGATATTTAATTCTATTTTTAAGTCATAGGGGTTAAATGACATTATACTTTCTTCATTACCACTAAACCCCATATCTAATCTAATTCCTGCAAGTCCTATATCATGAAATACTTTTAAATCATTATAATTTATACCTAAATCCTTAAATACTACAGGTGCAACATCTGCTATAACCTCCATATTTAATTTATTGGCATAGCTAACGATAGATTTAAAATTATCTAAATCCTCTTTATTTTCCACAGTTAAAAAGTTTAGAAACACTCTACTAAACCCATATTTCGATGCTGATTTTAAATAATTTTTATTATCTTCTAAATTAGATTTTTGTGGATAGATAGAAACCCCTAATTTAGTCATATCTTTTCTCCCCTTTTAATTCCATAAGAACCTCATATAAATTTATAAATTCATTTGCCATATCTCTTACGGTAATAGCGTTCATTAAATGATCTTGAGCATGAACTAACAATAGAGATACTGATTTTCCTTCTCCTCTAGCTTCTTCTTGTATTAACTCTGTTTGAATTTTATGGACTTCAGATAGTCTTTCATTTGCTTCCTTTATAGAATCTTTTGCTCTTTGAAACTCTCCATCCTTAGCATATTCAATGGCTTCCATACAAAGGCTTCTAGCTTCTCCACTATAATTAATTATATTCATTATTATTAATTCTAAATCCATGTTATCACTCCTTATTTTATGCAAGTATTTTATTATAAAATAAATCTTATATGTAGAAATATGGAAGGGATAACCCTTCCATATTTTAACCTTTTACCTTTTCTCTTTCAATTGCTTGTTTTTCAGCAATCCTAACAAATGGAAGATAGATTAAGACTGCTATTATGAAGTTGATTACAGCTAAAAGTGCAGCCATTACACTTCCAATTCCTTTAGCTCCAGTTGCCATAAATGCTCCTATACCTACAGGGGTAATCCATGGTGCTGCAACATAAGTAACTGGAACAATTCCAACTACTGTAGCCACATAGGATATAACAGACAGTATTCCCGGTATCAATATAAATGGAATAACCAATATTGGATTTAATACTAAAGGAAGACCATACATAACTGATTCATTTATATTGAAAATTCCCGGTGCTAAAGATAGCTTTGCTACTTCTCTATATTCTTTTTTCTTTTTGTTTACAATTAGAACAGCAACTATAAGTGCTAAAGTTGCTCCTGCACCACCTAAGTGTACAAAGGAGTCGTAAAATGATTTTGTAATAAGATGTGGCGCTGGTAATCCATTCATTATAGCATCATAATTCTCAGTTAAAGCTGGTAAATAAATACTCTGCATAATTGGCTCAAATATGTTTCCACCATGGATACCAAAGAACCAACATAGATTTATTAACACAGGAATTAAGATTACTGAAATCATACCTTGACCAAGTCCCATAAGAGGTTTTTGAATTACATTAAATATTATATCGTATAAACTTCCCCATCCCAAAATACTGATTACATAAGTTATTGCACCAAATACAAATAGTGTTATAAATCCTGGAACTACTGAGGCAAAGGCTTTACCTACTGCTGGTGGTACATTATCAGGCATTTTTATAGTTAATCCTTTTTTAGTAAGTTTTACAAATATTTCTGTTGCAATTAATGCTACTATAATTCCCGTAAAAAGTCCCCTAGCATCTAAATATCCCCAGTGTAAGTATCCCCATCCTGCATCTCCATGAGCTTGTGGTAAAGTAATTAAAAATGATGCCATAGAAACTAATGCTGCTGCTAATCCATCTTCTCCATAACTTTTCCCTAGATTATATGCAATGGAAAACGTAGCCAATAAAGCAAGCATTCCAAAAGTTCCCCACCACACATTACCATTTATAGGAGTCAATATTTTTCCTATGGGCTCTACCCAAGCACCTAGGGTATTATTCAGTAAAACTGAAAAAGATCCTGCTAAAACAATAGGCATAATACCAAAAAATCCATCTCTAATCGCTGCTAAATGTCTTTGTGAACCAATCTTTCCTGCTACTGGAACAAACTTTTCTTCCATCCATTTCATAAAGCCACTCATACTTATCCCCCTCACTTAATTAATTTAGAAAACTAATTATTTACTTTCGATCATAGATATGGCCTGTTTTAATACATTTTCTCCCTTCATCATTCCATAATCCACACTGGAAATAACATCTACAGGTATTCCCTTAGGTTCCGTTGCTGCTTTTATCTTCGTAAGCATATACCTTACTTGAGGCCCCAGTAATACAGCCTGAACTCCATCTAAGTTATTTTGTAAGTCAGTTTCTGCTATAGCCTTTACCTTTACTTCTATTCCCTGTTCTTCTGCTGCCTTTTCCATTTTTGTTACTAATAGACTAGTAGACATACCTCCAGAACATACTAGTAAAATACTATACAATTTAATCCCCCCTTTCTTATCTTAGTACCAGTGTACTATTATATGAAGCAATATTCATGCCAAGTACTTTAAATTTTTCATTTTATTTAAGTAAGTATTTTACACCTTCATAAAGGAATAAGTGTAATTTTAATGTGTAAAATAACTATATAAAGCAAAAATACTGTGTAATATTATTGCACAGTATTACACAGTATTTGATTCCCCTTAAGAGATTTCACTATAAAAGCAATATCGTCATCTCTAAGTTTTACTTTGTATTCTTCTTCTATATCTTTAAATAGCTTTCTAACTATATTTATATCCTCCATATTATTATTCATGAAATCTACTAATTCAGGAAATTTTTTTGAATTTCCTCTAGATACAAGATTGTCTATTAGAGAACAAATGTGTAAAGTCAGCCCAATCTTTACTTCACAAGGTATTTCTAATTTTAATTCCTTTTCTGCCCTTATTATAATATTTCTAGTATGGTCTAATACTTTTTTTCCATTAATATTAATTAAGTTTTCTTCCATAGAGTCACTTATTTTATCACATATCTCTCCATATTGAATTATTTTGTCCAATATGTTTTCTCCATCTTTATTAAATAATTCAAGGGCAGATATAAATGGAATACTCTCTATATTACAATCTATCATACTTACTATTGCCCAAATATTATAATCCTCTTTTATTTCACTAATTCTATCTTTCAAGTTTCTCTCGTCAACTATATTTATATATTTAACTTCTATATTTTTGTTTTGAATCCGTTTATTGATTATATTTCCAATTATCTTTGCAGAACCATCACCTGTGTAGCAGGCAGTAAGGATAATATTTTTTTTACCTTTCTTATCTACCTTCATATTATGAATAGATGGTCCACTATATATAGAATGAATTATTTCATTTATTTCATAGTTCATCATTGCTTTTCTTGCTACTTCTAAAACTGAAAGTGTACTTACCATATCTATTGTTCCTATATTAATTCCCGTTTCTTCTGAAATCATAGCTCCAAAATTTGTAAGAGAACCCATATCCACCATTAATATAACTCCGTATCCCTTATCTATATCTTTAACTTTTTCTTTTACTATATTGTAAATACTTTCTGGTTTCATAGATAATGGCATGTCTATTGGTACTATATATTCTATTCCGATTAAATCATTTACCACTTCAGCCATGGAACTAGCAGTGCTTCTTCCGTGCATAGCCACTATTATTCCTATTTGAGGAATTTTTTCTTTTTGAACTTGAGATGATTCTTTAGTAAAAAACATAGATAGATAGCCTATTTCATCAACTGGAATTTCAATACTAAATCTATTATCTATTAATTTTGCTATTTTCATTGCAAAGAGAAATTCATCCTCATAATTAATTCTAATAAAATTTAGTTTTGGATTATATATCTTATCTCCTTTTTTAATTCTCTCTATACTTCTTTCTAAATGCAGTGCTAAACCAAAATATATCTTTTCATCAAAATCTCTATTTAAGTTTGTCTTTCCTAGCATTAGTATCTCTTCTGTAATATCTAAAATTTGATTATCTACTATATTTTGTATCTCATCTTTCCTAAATCTTTTACTAATTTCTCCTATGTATTTTTCAAAATGAGACTCTATATCTAAATTTAATATTTCATTTATATCATTATCCTCCATGCCCAATACTTTAAGAGAATCTATTTTTTCCTCTATAATGCTATAAAAATCTTCTCCTATTATTTCTTCTTCATGGACCAATTGTAAAAAAGGCTCATCATCTTTACTATATTTAAGAATATCTTCTGCTGAGTTTAATAACTCATCTATTTCTTTTCTATATTCCTTAATATGTAGCATTCCTTTTCTAACATGGTTAGGTAAATCTCTTTGATTTATAACCAAATACTTTTGATCATTGGCTTTATAGTTTAAAAAAGCTTTAGCACAAGCCAATTGAATATCGGATTTTAACTGACCTATATTATTGGAACAGTTGTAGAGTAAAAAAGAAATAATAGAGTTTTTATTTATATATATACTTTTTCCTATTCTATGAGATTCTTCTTTTACAAAAGTTTCTACTAGAGAATATCTTTCTGATAAAGTCCTTTCTGATAAATCTGGTAATGATATTACCATAGGAATACGTCTAGAAAATGTCTGCAACAAGTAAGATGATGGATTTTCCGTTGTAGCAGCAATTATTCTTACATCAACATAAGTTAGATTCTCGGTCTCACCTAAAGGTCTATAGAACCCCTTATCTATATATGTAAATAACATCTCTTGACCTTGGGGCGACAGTCTATGAACTTCATCTAAAAATAATATCCCCTTATTAGCTTGTTTTAACAACCCTTCTTTATCTCTGTCTGCACCAGTATATGCTCCCTTTTTTACTCCAAATATTTGAGAAGTCAATAGATTTGGGTTATCTGCATAGTCAGCACAATTAAATCTGATAAATGGTGAATCTGGACTTAGTATATTTATTTCTTTTGCATATTCATACATCTGCTCGGCAAATAAAGACTTCCCTACACCTGTACTACCTAAAATTAAGGAGTGAAGTCCCTTTGGAGGATATATTATGGCAGCCTTTGCTTTTTCAATAGGCACACTTAAACTTTGCTTTGCACCTGCTAACTTATCTAAGCTATTCAAATTATATTCTTTTATATCTTCGTTTAAGCTTTGGAAAGATATGGGTTTATATAGAACAGGTCTACCATCTATTTTCATAAGCTTGTTATCTTTATATAGAGTATTTAAATATCTGCTAACATTAGACCTATCCAATTTTATCATTTTAGCCACTTCCATAGCTGATACACCTAATGGATTTACTTCCTGTAGTTTTAGAGCTGCCCTATAAACTTCATCTATTTTTCTCATCTCTTCCACCCCTTTAGATAACTATATTATACCAAATAAAAAAGATACATAAAAGCCTACCAGATTATATCTGATAGGCTTTGTTTATTTATATATTATTTATATATTATTAATTTGTTTTTCTATTTAGTACCGCATTTACTATTATACCTACTAAAGCTGCAAAGCTCAGTCCTGATATTTTAACTGATTCGTTTATGGAAATTCCTACTGTAAATCCTAGTATCTTTGACAGATATTCTCCACCTAAACCTAAAACTAAGATTGTACCCATTATGATAATATTTTTCCAGTTAAATTTAACTTCTTGATTTTTTATGGTTTTTACACCGATTAAAGAAATCATACTAAATAACATCAATGATATTCCACCCATTACAGCATGTGGTATAGTAGACAGTGAAGCTCCTATTTTTGCCACAAATCCTAAACACACTGCAAAAATTGCTGCTAGTCTAAGGATTGATGGGTCATAGTTTTTAGTTATAGCCAATACCCCAGTATTCTCTCCATAAGTGGTATTTGCAGGTCCTCCTATTAGTGCTGCTACTGTAGATGCTAAGCCGTCGCCTAATAAGGTTCTATTTAAACCTGGATCTTCTATAAAGTTTTTACCTACCACTTGACCGTTAGTAGTTATATCTCCTAAATGCTCCATAAATACTGCTAATACTACTGGTGAAATAATTGCTATAGCTCCTAAATCAAATTTAGGTAATCTAAAGTTTGGTATTGCTATTATTGAAGCTTCCTTTATTGCTTGTGTGTTTACTAATCCAAATTTATAAGAAATCACATATCCTACAATAACTGCTATTAAGATTGATAATTGTTTTATAAATCCTTTTCCTTTGAAGTTTATAAGTAGTGCTGTACCTAAGGTTATTGCTGCAATTAAAAGATTTTCCTTAGCCATTCCAAAAGCTGTTGGTATCATATTCATTCCTATTACTATAATCATAGGCCCCACTACTTGAGGTGCAAGATACTTTTCTATTCTCTCCATTCCAATTTTCTTAATCATAAAGGATATAATTACATAAATTAATCCTGCTACTACTATACCGCCTTGGGCATAGGCTAAATCACCATATAGTTCTTTTACTGATATAATTACTGGGATAAATGCGAAAGATGAGCCTAAGAATGCAGGAACTTTTCCTTTAGTGCAAGCATGGAATATAAGAGTACCTATACCTGCTGAAAATAAAGCTATAGATGGGTCTAATCCAGTTAATATGGGAACTAAAACAGTTGCACCAAACATGGCGATAAGATGTTGAAGAGCTAATATTACCTTTTTTGAGCTACCTAATAAAGATATTTCTTCTGATTTTGACATGACTGACTTTTTGATTACATTATTAATCATTATTTTCTCCCCTTTCCAGCCTCACAGGACTGATTTAAAAGTTTTTATGACCTAACACAACGAACGCTAGTGAGTTGATGTAGGTCAAACGCAATGAGCACCAAATCTATACGAGCAAAGCGAGTAAATAGATTTGTGTTGCGAAACTGCGACGGCTCATCCGTCATCCAAAATATTATATCACCATTTAATAATTTGTACAATGTTTTTTTGCAGAATATTTCTTACAAAAAAAGGAAGGCCTTCTAAAGCCTTCTAAATAAATCTTTTTCTTCTAAATTAGATAATTCAAGACCTTCTTCTATTTGAGATAAAATTAAATCTTTGTCTTGAGGCAAAGTTCCCTTTAAAGAAATATAATTTGAAGCATGATTGGATCTAAAAATACAACTATCTACATCTATATTTTCCACCATTTTCTTTGTTTCCAAAAGAATTTCTCGTGGACTTAAAAGATTGAACTTATTTAAGTGTACATCATCATATAGGGGAGTTCCGTCTTCAACAATTAAAGTTAGAAGTCCTACATAACTGGGATTTATTTCGTTTATTATTCTAGCTGATTCTAGAGAATGTTCTAAAGAATTCTCTTTTCCTCCTATACCAGAAATAAGGGTTATAGAAAGTTTTATACCTGACTCTACTACTTTTTTTCCTGCCTGAATCATTTCTTCTCTAGTTACACCTTTATTTATATTTCTAAGGATTATTTCTGATCCTGATTCCACTCCAAGATATATAATTCCTAATCCCAATGACTTTAATCTTTTTAAATCCTCTTGATTTTTAGATAATATAGACTTTGGCGAGCCATAAATACCTATACGTTCACATTCTGGAAAATTTTCTTTTATAAAAGAAAATATTTCTATTAATTCCTCATTTCTAATTGCCAAAGCATCTCCATCTGCAATAAATATTCTTTTTACACTTTTATATTTTCTTCTAGCAACTTTAAAATCTTCTATTATTTCATCTAATTTTCTTACTCTAAATTGCTTATCTTTATACATGGAACAAAAAGTACATTTATTGTGAGTACATCCTATGGTTGCCTGAACAATTAAACTATAGGCTTCACTAGGTGGCCTATATAGTGAACCTTCATATCTCATTTTATCACCTCATATTTTCCAAAACTGTCTATTTTCAATTATATATTATATAGATTAGTAATACAATATGACTTTTATTAGTTTATAATAGAATAAGTCTTAGCCTTTTTGTCCAATGAGCATAGCGAATTGTAGACAAAACGGACAGCGTAGGTGCGTTTGACCTACCATCAATTTGTGAACAACGTGAACAAATTGGGTTAGGTCATAAAAAAAAGAAAGCCCTACTACGACCAACGTAATAGAGCCTTCTATATATATATGTAGCCCGGCAACTTCCTACTCTCCCAGGTCGTTTCCAACCAAGTACCATCGGCGTTAAGATGCTTAACTTCTGTGTTCGGTATGGGTACAGGTGTGTCCATCTTGCTATCGTCACCAGACGAAAACTATTAAATGCAATATACACAGTTTCGTAACTCAAATCTATTAGATTTGGTACTCATTGCGTTTGACCTACATCAACTCAACAAAGTTTCATTGTGTTAGGTCATAAAGGTCAAGTCCTCGACTTATTAGTATCTCTTAGCTTAAAGTATTACTACTCTTACACCTGAGACCTATCTACCAAGTGGTCTTCTTGGAGTCTTATCTTTAAAAGTGGGAAATCTTATCTTGAGGGGGGCTTCGTGCTTAGATGCCTTCAGCACTTATCCCTTCCAGACTTAGCTACTCAGCCGTGCCATTGGCATGACAACTGATACACCAGCGGTCTGTCCATCCCGGTCCTCTCGTACTAAGGACAGCTCCTCTCAAATTTCCTACGCCCACGACGGATAGGGACCGAACTGTCTCACGACGTTCTGAACCCAGCTCGCGTGCCTCTTTAATGGGCGAACAGCCCAACCCTTGGGACCTACTCCAGCCCCAGGATGAGACGAGCCGACATCGAGGTGCCAAACCTCCCCGTCGATGTGGACTCTTGGGGGAGATAAGCCTGTTATCCCCGGGGTAGCTTTTATCCGTTGAGCGATGGCCCTTCCACTCGGAACCACCGGATCACTAAGTCCAACTTTCGTTTCTGCTCCACTTGTTGGTGTCACAGTTAAGCTCCCTTTTGCCTTTACACTCTTCGCACGATTTCCGACCGTGCTGAGGGAACCTTTGAGCGCCTCCGTTACTCTTTAGGAGGCGACCGCCCCAGTCAAACTGCCCAACTGACAGTGTCCCTATACCAGATCATGGTACCAGGTTAGAATTTCAGCATTACAAGAGTGGTATCCCAAGGTTGACTCCACCAAAGCTGGCGCCCTGGCTTCAAAGCCTCCCACCTATCCTGTACATGCAATGCCAAAATCCAATGTCAGCCTGCAGTAAAGCTCCACGGGGTCTTTCCGTCCTGTCGCGGGTAATACGCATCTTCACGTATACTACAATTTCACCGGATCCATTGTTGAGACAGTGCCCAAATCGTTACACCTTTCGTGCGGGTCGGAACTTACCCGACAAGGAATTTCGCTACCTTAGGACCGTTATAGTTACGGCCGCCGTTTACTGGGGCTTAAGTTCTAAGCTTCGGTTTCCCTAACTCTTCCCCTTAACCTTCCAGCACCGGGCAGGTGTCAGCACCTATACTTCGTCTTTCGACTTAGCAGATACTTGTGTTTTTGGTAAACAGTCGCTTGGGCCTATTCACTGCGGCCAGGTTTCCCTGGCACCCCTTCTCCCTAAGTTACGGGGCTATTTTGCCGAGTTCCTTAACAATGGTTCTTCCGCTCGTCTTAGGATTCTCTCCTCGCCTACCTGTGTCGGTTTGCGGTACGGGTAGTTACTTACTCGATAGAAGCTTTTCTTGGCAGTGTGGAGTCAGCTACTTCTCTACTTGTTTTTCGATCCCCATCACTTCTCAGGATTGTTGAAACGGATTTGCCTATCTCAACTCCCTAAAAGCTTGGACGTGCTCAACCAACGGCACGCTTAGCTTATCCTCCTGCGTCACTCCATCTCTCAAACGCTTGTAACTAGTACAGGAATTTCAACCTGTTGTCCATCGCCTACGCTTTTCAGCCTCAGCTTAGGTCCCGACTTACCCTGAGTGGACGAACCTTCCTCAGGAAACCTTAGGCTTTCGACGGGTGAGATTCTCACTCACCTCTCGCTACTTATGCCAGCATTCTCTCTTGTGTGCAGTCCAGCACTCCTTTCGGTATACCTTCTACCCACACACAATGCTCCTCTACCGATTCTTTCGAATCCCACAGCTTCGGTACCAGATTTAAGCCCCGGAAATCTTCGGCGCAAGGTCTCTCGACCAGTGAGCTATTACGCACTCTTTAAATGTATGGCTGCTTCTAAGCCAACATCCTGGTTGTCTGTGAAACCTCACATCCTTTACCACTTAATCTGGATTTAGGGACCTTAGCTGGTGATCTGGGCTCTTTCCCTTTCGACTATGAAGCTTATCCCACATAGTCTGACTCCCAAGGGTATGATTATGGCATTCGGAGTTTGATAGGTTTTGGTAACGCTATGCGCCCCTAGACCATTCAGTGCTCTACCTCCATTTCACTCTTCCTTGAGGCTAGCCCTAAAGCTATTTCGAGGAGAACCAGCTATCTCCGAGTTCGATTGGCTTTTCACCCCTATCCACAGGTCATCCCATAGCTTTTAAACGCTAACGGGTTCGAGCCTCCATTGAATTTTACTTCAACTTCACTCTGCCCATGGATAGGTCACCCGGTTTCGGGTCTATGGCAGGGAACTATTTCGCCCTATTAAGACTTGGTTTCCCTACGGCTCCTGACCTTAAGTCATTAACCTTGCTCACTACCATAACTCGCTGGCCCGTTCTACAAAAAGTACGTGGTTACACTAATAATGTGCTTCCACTGCTTGTAGGCGTAGGGTTTCAGATTCTATTTCACTCCCCTTCCGGGGTTCTTTTCACCTTTCCCTCACGGTACTATTCTCTATCGGTCACCAAGGAGTATTTAGCCTTGGGAGGTGGTCCTCCCTACTTCCCACTGGATTTCTCGTGTCCCGTGGTACTCTGGATACCAGCTGGTAAACTCATCTTTCATATACCGGACTATCACCGTCTTTGGTGGGATTTTCCAATCCTCTTCTATTAGATTCATTATTCCGTTATGCTGGTCCTTAACCCCAGATAAATCTGGTTTGGGCTGTTTCCCGTTCGCTCGCCGCTACTTAGGAAATCGATTTTTCTTTCTTCTCCTCAGGGTACTTAGATGTTTCAGTTCCCCTGGTCTTCCTTCATACACCTATGTATTCAGTGCATGATACTTGAGGGTTGCTCAAGTAGGTTTCCCCATTCGGAAATCTCCGGATCGATGCATATTTGCTGCTCCCCGAAGCATATCGGTGCTTATCCCGTCCTTCATCGGCTCTTGGTGCCAAGGCATTCGCCCTACGCCCTTAATAACTTGACCTTAATTACTTATTTATATTGCATTCTTTAGTTTTCAATGTTCAGTGTAAACCTAAACAAAATCAGTGCGAGTCCTTTTGAACTCCTTAGAAAGGAGGTGATCCAGCCGCACCTTCCGATACGGCTACCTTGTTACGACTTCACCCTAGTTATTGACCCTACCTTCGACAGCTGCCTCCAAAGGTTAGCTCACTGGCTTCGGGTATTGCCAACTCCCATGGTGTGACGGGCGGTGTGTACAAGACCCGGGAACGCATTCACCGCGACATTCTGATTCACGATTACTAGCAACTCCGACTTCATGTAGGCGAGTTGCAGCCTACAATCCGAACTGGGATCGGCTTTAAGAGATTTGCTCCTTATCACTAAGTCGCTGCTCGCTGTACCGACCATTGTAGCACGTGTGTAGCCCAGGACATAAAGGGCATGATGATTTGACGTCATCCCCACCTTCCTCCGATTTGTCATCGGCAGTCCCTCTAGAGTGCTCAACTTAATGGTAGCAACTAAAGGCAAGGGTTGCGCTCGTTGCGGGACTTAACCCAACATCTCACGACACGAGCTGACGACAACCATGCACCACCTGTGTCCCCTGTACCCGAAGGTAAAGTCCTATCTCTAGGACGGTCAGGGGCATGTCAAGCCCTGGTAAGGTTCTTCGCGTTGCTTCGAATTAAACCACATGCTCCGCTGCTTGTGCGGGTCCCCGTCAATTCCTTTGAGTTTCATACTTGCGTACGTACTCCCCAGGCGGAGTGCTTAATGCGTTAGCTGCGGCACCGAGGTTTGACCCCCAACACCTAGCACTCATCGTTTACGGCGTGGACTACCAGGGTATCTAATCCTGTTCGCTCCCCACGCTTTCGTGCCTCAGCGTCAGTATAAGTCCAGAAAGTCGCCTTCGCCACTGGTATTCCTCCTAATATCTACGCATTTCACCGCTACACTAGGAATTCCACTTTCCTCTCCTTAACTCAAGCCTTTCAGTTTCAAATGCTTACCACGGTTGAGCCGTGATCTTTCACATCTGACTTAAATGGCCGCCTACGCACCCTTTACGCCCAATAAATCCGGACAACGCTTGCCCCCTACGTATTACCGCGGCTGCTGGCACGTAGTTAGCCGGGGCTTCCTCCTTGGGTACCGTCATTATCGTCCCCAAGGACAGAACTTTACGACCCGAAAGCCTTCATCGTTCACGCGGCGTCGCTGCATCAGAGTTTCCTCCATTGTGCAATATTCCCCACTGCTGCCTCCCGTAGGAGTCTGGACCGTGTCTCAGTTCCAGTGTGGCCGTTCACCCTCTCAGGCCGGCTACCCATCGCGGTCTTGGTGAGCCATTACCTCACCAACTAACTAATGGGACGCGAGACCATCTTTCACCGCTTTACGCTTTGACTTAAAAGTCATGCGACTCTTAAGTGTCATAAGGTATTAATCCCAGTTTCCCGAGGCTATCCCTTTGTGAAAGGCAGGTTTCTCACGCGTTACTCACCCGTCCGCCGCTAAGATAATCAAAGTTTCATTCCGAAGAAATCTGCTTTGAAAACTTCGCTCGACTTGCATGTGTTAGGCACGCCGCCAGCGTTCGTCCTGAGCCAGGATCAAACTCTCATTTAAAAGTCTGATTAGCTCAAATTTGCTGACTGTTGTTTCATGTGTTACTTTTTATAATTCAAAGTTTCTCACACTGTTTAGTTTTCTAGGTTCATCGCAGTTTCACAACTCAAATTTATTTACTCGCTACGCTCGTATAAATTTGGTGTTCATTGCGTTTGACCTACATCAACTCGCTACGCTCATTGTGTTAGGTCATAACGTTGTCTCTCTCGAGGCAACTTATTCAGTATAGCAAATTTTTCATTTGCTGTCAACTACTTTTTAAAAACTTTTTTTAAATCATTTGTTGATTTATGAAGTTATTTGTCGTAGCTGACTTTTACTATAATACACCTTTTCCAAATAAAAGTCAACACCTTTCTTAACTTTTATATAATTTTTTCCATATTATCTTATTTTATACCTATATAGATATGAAAAAGGCAGGACTATATCCTGCCGTATCTTTATATCTTATTCATCTAATGGTTTCATAGTTGGGAATAAAAGTATATCTCTAATGCTTGGTTGGTTTGTAAGAAGTATAATCATTCTATCAATTCCAATACCAAGACCACCTGTAGGTGGAAGACCTACTTCAATAGAGTTGATGAAATCATAATCCATTGGATGAGCTTCATCATCACCTAAATCTTTTTGCTTAACTTGATCTTCAAATCTTTGTCTTTGATCTATAGGGTCATTTAACTCTGAAAAGGCATTTGCCAATTCCCAAGTATTAATAAAAGCTTCAAATCTATTTGTCTTTCTTGGATCTTCAGGATTTCTCTTAGCAAGAGGTGATATTTCAACAGGATGTCCTGTAATAAATGTAGGTTGAATTAAGTGTTCTTCACAGAATTCTTCAAACATTTCTGATATAATATGTCCTCTAGTCATACCAGGTTTAACTTCTATTCCTTTTTCTTTAGCCACTACTATGGCTTCTGCATCAGTATTTATTGTAGAAAAATCTACTCCTGTAAATTCTTTTACTGCATCTGCCATATCTAATCTTCTCCAAGGTGGAGCTAGTTCTAATTCTGTGCCTTGATAGTTTATTTTTGTAGTTCCCAATGCCTTTTCTGCAACATATGCAAATAGGTTTTCTGTTAATCTCATCATTTCTTCATAATCTACATAAGCTTGATAAAGTTCAATATTGGTAAACTCAGGGTTATGTTTTGGACTCATCCCTTCATTTCTAAACATTCTGCCCATTTCATAAACCTTTTCAAATCCACCTACTATTAATCTCTTTAAGTACAATTCATTTGCTATTCTTAAATACATATCTATATCTAGGGTGTTATGATGTGTTGCAAAAGGCCTTGCATTTGCGCCACCTGCTATAGGGCTTAGAATTGGAGTCTCTACCTCTAGGAAACCTCTGTCATCTAAATACTCTCTAACAGCCTTGATTATTTTCGTTCTAAGAATAAAAGTTTCTTTTACTTCAGGATTTACTATTAAGTCTACATATCTCTGCCTATATCTTAAATCTTGGTCCTTTAATCCATGGAACTTCTCTGGTAAGATTTGTAATGACTTACTCATTATAAGTATTTCTTCAGCTCTTATGGATATTTCACCAGCTTGTGTTTTAAATACTTCTCCATTAACTCCAATAATATCTCCAAGGTCTAACAGGCTTAAATCCTTATATTGCTCTTCTCCCATTACATCTTGTTTAGCAAATATCTGAATACGTCCTTCACTGTCCTGAAGATCAATAAAGCTAACTTTACCGTGTCCGCGTCTTGACATTACTCTTCCTGCAACAGCTACTTTTTGTCCGTTTAATTCTTCAAATTTATCTTTAATAGTAGAACTATGATGAGTATAGTCAAACTTTTCAACTACAAATGGATCTTTTCCTTTTTCTATTAATTCTTTAAGTTTTTCTCTCCTCATCATCAGCATTTCATTTAAATTTAATTCAGTATCTCCCACTGCATTCCCTCCTTAGTTTGTTCTAGCTCTATCTTGTGATATTTACTATTTGATATTCTATTTTTCCATCTGGTACCACTACTTCTACAGTATCTCCTGATTTACATCCTAGAAGTGCTGAGCCTACTGGTGATTCATTTGATATTTTACCGTTATATGGGTCCGCCTCTGCTGAACCTACTATTATAAACTCCATATCTTCATCATATTCTAAATCCTTTACTAAGACTTTAGAGCCTATACCTACAACATCTGTTGTAATATCATCTTCATCTATTATTCTTGCGTTTCTCAACATAGTTTCTAATTTTGCAATTCTTTCTTCTAGTTGTGCCTGTTCATTCTTGGCTTGATCATATTCTGAGTTTTCACTTATATCACCAAAGCTTAAAGCCTGTTTTATTTTTTCAGCTACCTCTTTTCTTCTAACACTTTTTAATTCGTCTAATTCATCCTCTAATCTCTTCAATCCCTCTTCTGTTAAAAAAACATCTTTTTCTGGCATTTACATCTCTCTCCTTTGACTAACAAATATTAGTAATTTAAGTTGTATAGTAATATTATTTCTATATATAAGCTATGAAATCAATAAAATAAAAGTATAATTCCTTATTGTATGCAAGATATTATAATCAAGTGAGTCTATAATGTCAAGTCTTAGAATCTTCCTTTTACCTTTATAAATAAATTAACATAATCTTTTAATGAATAATAATTATTTCCTGATATTAAATAGTTTATGCTATGATTTTCCATTCCTAATAAAGATTCAAATAAACTTGAAGTAATTTTATGGTTTATCCATTCAGTTTTTATACCTAATTCTTTAAAATCAAAGCCATAATCCTCTATAAAATGTGTTCTATTTTTATTGTCTTTCAAGTCTATCTTACTGAAATTAAATACTATGGCATTTCTCTTAACCTTTGAAATATCAAATTCCAATTTCTCTGTATAATTAATTATTACACTATATCTACTTAAAATCTTATGAATACTTATAGGATAAAATAAAGATAAACCAGTTTCATCTAGTATATATTCATAGATTTCATCATTATATTCCTCACAACCTATGGAAGTTATAAACCTAAAACCTTTTGAAATTTCCTTTATTATTCTCTTTGCTATTTCTTTTTCATCACAAACAACTAAAATTTCCTTATCCTCTAAATCTTCCTTTAGAATACTAAATATTTTTCTAATGACTACTAAAATATTAGATAATCTAGTATATTCTCCATTAAAAATTTTCATTTTAGTAATATCCTGTATAGATTCCAATGTTAATGAGCTTAAGTTCTCATAGCCTTCAATAAATAGTGTATTGCTGTCTTCGTCTTTAAGTTCTAATAAGGCTTCTAGAAATTTTTCTAGATTTTCTTGATTATTCAAATCCATAGGCTTTAAATTTATTCCTACTATTTTACCAATTACTTTATCTTCCTTTAAAATGTCTTCTATTATTTTAGGCTTAATTTTGGGCAATAGAAATTCAGGTATATACTTTGAAAATCCTTTTTTATAAAACTCCAAATATCTTTCATTACTTAATATATATATAAGTCCTATACTATCCCTCCTATATAATTTTTACTTTATTATATGAGGAGAGTTTATTATTATTACAACTCTATGGATTAGAAGCAATATATTCATATAAAACTTTCTTTATTTCTTCTTTACTAACAATAGTATATATTAAATTTTTTATTTCATTGGAGTTTCTCAAACCCTTTAAATACCAGGCAGTATGTTTTCGCATTTCTCTTACTCCTACTCTTTCACCCTTTATAGAGCAAAGGAGTTCCAAATGCCTAATACACATTTGTATTATTTCTTCATTTGTTGGAGGCCTATCTTCCTTCCCTACCATTATATCTCTTATTCTCTTAAATATCCAAGGATTTCCTTGGGATCCTCGACCTATGGCAACTCCATCACAGTTAGTTAGTTTAAACATTTCTACTGCATCTTGTGGTCCAAATATATCTCCATTTCCTATTATAGGAATACTAACATTTTCTTTTACCTCTTTTATAAATTCCCAATTTGCCTTTCCTGAGTAAAACATATCCCTAGTTCTTGCATGAACAGTAAGAGCAGCAACTCCTTCTTCATCTGCTATTTTAGCAATATCTATTCCATTTATACTACTTTCATCCCAGCCCATTCTTATCTTTAAGGTAACAGGTTTTTGAGATACTCTTATTACTTCCCTCAATATTTGCCTTACTAATTTGGGTTCCTTCATTAAGGCACTTCCATCACCATTTTTAACTATTTTAGGTGCTGGACAGCCCATGTTTATATCTATAATATCTATGTCTTTCCTCGGATTTAGATACTCTTCAACTATATTTGACATAATCTTTGAATCAGAACCAAAGATTTGTATGGCTATTGGTCGTTCTTTAGGATTTACTTGCAACAAAGTTTTGGTACCTGGATCTTCATAGTACATTCCTTTGCTGCTTACCATTTCTGATACAACTAATCCAGCACCCATTTCCTTACATAGTATTCTAAAGGCTAAATCTGTAACTCCCGCCATTGGAGCCAAGAATATATTGTTTTCCAATTCTATATTTCCTATTTTCATATATTCACCTCAATACACATTACAAAAGTAAGTAGCTATTAAGCTACTTACTTATTTCGTTCAAATATTATTCGGAGTCCATCAAGAGTCAACAATTTATCTATTCTATTTATATATTTGCTTTCTGAAGCAATTAAACTTGAAAATCCACCAGTAGCCACTATTTTTACTGTTCTTTCATCTTCTTCCATTTCTTCTATCATCTTTGATATTATATAATCTACCATTCCTATATATCCATATACCAAACCAGATTGGATACTATTTGTTGTATTCTTTGCTATTACTTTTTCTGGTCTTGCAATTTCTACTTTAGGAAGCTTAGCAGTTCTCATAAATAATGCTTCTGATGAAATCTTAATTCCTGGAGTAATAGCACCTCCTAAATAATCTCCATTTTTTGATACAGCACAAAATGTAATGGCAGTACCAAAATCTACTATTATCAAGGGCCCTCCATATTTTTCATAGGCCGCTACAGCATTTACTATTCTATCTGCTCCTACTTCCTTTGGGTTATCATACTTTATATTCATTCCAGTTTTTACTCCTGGACCAATTACAATAGGGTCTATTCCAAAATATTTTATACTCATGGCAGGTAAAGTATGCATAAGTGGTGGTACTACAGATGAGATAATAACATTTTTTACTTCTTTTGGATCCAATCCATGATACCTAAAAATCTGTTCAAATAAAAGCCCATATTCGTCAGAGGTTCTATCTTTTTCTGTGGCTATTCTCCAGTCATATAATAGCTTATCTTCTTGATATACTCCAAATACTACATTTGTATTTCCAACATCTATAACTAATAACAATGATTTTCACCTTCCATCCTTATCTTCTGCTCTTTAAAGCTCCCACTACTGAAGTTACTATTATAATTCCTATAATAGTCTCTGGTAAACCATTAGCCACTCCTATTCCCATTATAACCTTTCTTGCTGTATTTATATCACCGCCTATGGCACCTACAAATCTCTCAGCATAGAAAATATATATCATAGTTAAAACTCCAACTGTATTAGTCAGTGTACCTATGGTAGTGGATATAATAATGTCTAATGCTCTATCTTTAAGCTTAGTTGCAGTAAAGTAAATTATTATTAAGGTTAAAGCTATCAGTCCTATATTCATTAGACTTAACCATATACTGCTTTGATTTTTAATATTTATATATATTCCGTAGGACAAATAGGATATAATTCCTATTAAAATCAGATATAATAATATCTTTGTCTTTTCTTTTCCCATTTTCTTCAGCCTATTATATACATAAGAAGATACTATACCTATTAATACCCTTGGTAATATTGATACTATTGGGTTTAAAAATACAAATGATACTGGTGTTGGATTGGTTATAGCTTGAAAAATGCTAAATATACCAAATATAAGCCCAACAAAACCTCCTACTACAGGTCCTTCCATTAATGCTCCTATGATTACAGGTATATGCATTATGGTTGCCCTAGTAGGTCCTACTGGAATAAACCCTAAGGGAGTCATTCCAAGCACTGCTGATATAGCGCCTAATACTCCTATAATAGTCATTTTCCTTACAGTAAATCTCTTTTCTTTTTCCATTAAAATCCCTCCGCTCTAGTTCCTATTATTTTGGATACCAGTCGATTTAATATTCAATTTAACTTTTATCCAGTCCAACTCAATTTTGATATTGGCTAATTGATACAATTATTATAATTGTATTTTCATATTAATTCAATAAAAATTAATTATTAATTCTTTAAATATTTTTATAAGCTTTTAATCCATTGGAACCTTCTGCAAATATTATAGCATTAGTTATGGCTTTACTCATGGCTTCAGCTGCTAAAGTCCCTAAAAGATTTATATCAGTCTTTACTTCATTTGTTGCCATGGTAAATATTGTATCTCCATCTAACATAGTATGAATTGGATTAATAGACCTTGCAAAACCATTGTGAGCCATTTCTGCTATTTTATTGCCCTGGGCTTTAGTTAAAATTCCATTAGTGGCTATTACCCCTATTGTTGTATTACTTATGCTAAAACCTAAGTCCTTATTTATATTCTTCATTATGTCTATAGTACTAAGAAGTTTATTGTTTTTATAATCATAAACACCTGCTATTTGTTCATTAGTTGTAAAATCATATATATCACCAAAGCTATTTACAGAGACTAAGGCAGATACTATTAACTCCCCTGATTTTACAGTGGCAGAACCAAGTCCTGATTTCATAGAATTTTGTGGTCCTAATATTTTTCCTATGGTTGCTCCCATGCCACATCCTATGTTACCTTGTAGCTTAGTATATTCATTGGCATTTTTCGCTGCTCTATAACCCATTTCAAAATCAGGCCTTATTCTATAATCTCCAATATGTAAATCAAATATCACTGCTGATGCCACTATGGGAACTTTAGTTACAGAAACATCAAACCCTATCCCTTGTTCTTCTAAATATTTCATAACACCTGCTGCTGCATCTAAACCAAAGGCAGAACCGCCTGATAAAACTACTGCATGAACTTTATCAACCATTTTTTCAGCTTTAAATAAATCTGTCTCACGAGTTCCTGGAGCTGAGCCTCTTACATCCACTCCTCCAGTGGCACCTTTTTCACAAATAATTACAGTACATCCTGTCATACCTTCTTCAGATTGGTGGTGACCAACTTTAATGCCCTCTACATCAGTTATATAACCTTCATACATATAATCATCTCCTAAAAACAGTGAATAGTGAAAAATGAATAGTGAATAGTTTTAAAAGATATTTCTTTAACTATTCACTATTCACTAGATAAATAAACTAAGGGATGTACACCAAATTCTATCCTCCAAAGAAATTCAGCAATAACCCTGCTGCTATGGCTGAACCTATTACTCCTGCTACATTGGGTCCCATAGCGTGCATCAATAAGAAATTTCTTGGATTAGCTTCTTGTCCCACTTTTTGTGATACTCTAGCTGCCATTGGTACTGCTGATACTCCTGCTGAACCTATAAGAGGATTAACTTTTCCACCTGAAGTCTTATACATTATCTTACCAAATAATACTCCACCTGCTGTTCCTATGGAAAATGCTATAAGTCCTAAGGCTATTATACTTAGAGTTCTTACTGTAAGGAAAGTTTCTGCATTTGCCGTTGCTCCTACAGTAGTTCCTAAGAATATTGTAACTATATTTACCAGCTCATTTTGTGCTGTTTCTGACAATCTATCTACTACTAATGACTCCCTAAATAGATTACCGAACATTAGCATACCTACTAAGGCTGCTGCTGATGGTAATAATAAAGAAACCAACAATGTAACTAAAATAGGAAAAATAATTTTTTCTTTTTTAGACACTGGTCTTAACTGTCCCATTACTACTTCTCTTTCGGCTTTAGTTGTTAATGCCTTCATAATTGGTGGCTGAATAATTGGCACTAAAGCCATGTATGAATATGCTGCTACTGCTATTGGTCCTAATAAATGTGGTGCTAGTTTAGATGTTAAAAATAATGCCGTAGGTCCATCTGCTCCACCTATGATACCAATACTAGCTGCTTCTGGTCCTGTAAATCCTAATAAGGTAGCTCCTATAAATGTAATAAAAATACCTAATTGTGCTGCTGCACCAAGTAATATACTCTTTGGATTTGCTATTAATGGTCCAAAGTCTGTCATCGCTCCTACTCCAAGGAATATAAGTGGTGGATATATACCTAATTTAACACCTTGGTATAGATAATATAGAAGTCCTCCATTTTCTATGGTAGTGGAAACTAGTTCTCCAGTTATAGTGTCTGGGGCAATCTGTACAACTGGCGGAGCCATTAATCCCGCTTCTGGTAAATTCGCCAATAACATACCAAAAGCAATGGGAATAAGTAATAGAGGCTCAAATCCTTTAGCAATTGCTAAGTATAACAGTATACAGGATACCAAAAGCATCAAAGCCTGTCCCCAGGTTATGGCTGCAATTCCTGTGCTCTGGAAAAATTCCAGCAATATCTGTCCTAAGTTCATGAAATTTACCTTCCTTTCTTAATGGAATTAGTCTAATACTACTAATTTATCTCCTGTATTTACAGCTGCTCCTTGTGTAGTATTTATACTTGCAACTACTCCATCTCTTGGAGCCAAAATTTCATTTTCCATTTTCATTGCTTCAAGTATCAATAATATATCTCCCGCTTTAACTGTATCTCCTTCTTTAACATCTATCTTCCAAATATTTCCTGGCATGGGTGCTTCTACTACTTCTTGCCCTGCTGATACTACAACTTCTTTCTTTTCTTCTTTTGGAGCTGCTTTAGGAGCTGATGGTGTTGGTGCTGGTGTTGACGGTGCTGATACTACTGACCTTTGTGACGTCCCACTTACTCCTACTTCTTCAACTTCAACTTCATAAGAATTACCATTAACATTTATCATAAACTTTCTCATGACTTCTCCCCCTTAATAATTTTTATAGTTTTCCGTTTATCTGTTCCTGTCTACTAGCTGTAGACCAAGCTAAGTTCTTTTGTGGTACTCTCTTAATACTTTTTATATTTACTTCTGGTACACTAATACCTAAACTTGCTGCTATAGCAGCTGCTATAACTGCAACTATTTCTTCATTATTTACAATATCTTTTTCTGCTTTATTTATATTTTCCTTTACTACAGTTTTTTCAACCCTATCTGCTGTCACTGCTTCTTTAGCAACTTCACCCTTATCTGCTTTGTTTCCTACTGCCTTTAATACAGATATTAGCATTGCAAGTACAATTAATCCTACAAATACTACTACCATACTAAATATTGTAATTACTATACTTTCCCCAAAACTAACATATTCACCCAATTATCTCACCTCTTTTATACTGGTAAATTACCATGTTTTTTAGCAGGTCTATTTTCTCTCTTTGATTCTAACATATCAAAGGCAGAAATAAGTCTTGGTCTGGTAATACTTGGAACTATTACATCATCTACAAATCCTCTTTGAGCAGCTATATATGGATTAGCTACAGTATCCCTATATTCAGCTATTTTTTCTTGTCTAGTTGCTATTGGGTCATCAGAGTTTTCAATATCCTTTTTAAATATAATATTTGCAGCTCCATCTGGTCCCATAACTGCTATTTCTGCATTTGGCCATGCAAATACTTGGTCTGCCCCTAAATCTTTAGAGCACATTGCAAGATAGGCTCCGCCATAAGCCTTTCTGACTATTAGTGTAACCTTTGGTACAGTCGCTTCACTATAAGCATAAAGCATCTTTGCACCATGTCTTATTATTCCACCATATTCCTGAGTTGCCCCTGGCAAAAATCCTGGAACATCTACTAAGTTAAGTAAAGGAATGTTAAAAGCATCACAAGTTCTTATAAATCTTCCAGCTTTATCTGAGGCATTAATATCTAAACATCCTGCTAATACTTTTGGCTGATTAGCAACTACTCCTATGGTTTTTCCATTTAATCTTATATATCCAGTTAATATATTTTGAGCAAACTTCTCCTGAACTTCAAAGAAATATCCTCCATCCGCTATAAGTTTTATAACTTCCTTCATATCATAAGGTTTATTAGGATTGACTGGAACTATCTCGTTTAGTTGTTCTTCTATTCTATTGATTTCATCTTCCATTGTATAAACTGGTGCTTCTTCTAGATTATTGGAAGGTAAAAGTGATAGTAACTCCTTTATTCGTTCTATACATTCTGCTTCTGTGTTATCCATAAAGTGGGCGACACCAGATATTTTACTATGTGTACTTGCACCACCTAGTTCCTCTTGAGTTACTTCTTCTCCAGTAACAGATTTAATTACCTGTGGTCCTGTTATGAACATCATACTAGTTTTATCTACCATGAATATAAAGTCTGTAAGTGCAGGTGAATAAACTGCTCCACCTGCTGATGGTCCCATTATAACTGATATTTGAGGTATTACTCCAGAGGAAATAGTATTTCTATAAAATATTTTTCCATATCCTGATAAGGCGTCTACACCTTCTTGAATTCTTGCTCCACCAGAATCATTAAATCCTACAATTGGTGCACCCATTTTTAATGCCATATCTTGAACCTTACAAATTTTCGCAGCGTGCATCTCTCCAAGAGAACCTCCCACCACTGTAAAATCCTGAGCATAAGTAAATACAAGTCTTCCCTCTACTGTACCATATCCAGTTACTACTCCATCAGAAGCTGCTTCTACTTTTTCCATACCAAAGTTTGTACATCTATGCTCTACAAACTTATCAACCTCAACAAAACTACCTTCATCAAATAATAGGTTGATTCTTTCCCTAGCAGTAAGTTTCCCTGACTTATGATGTTTTTCAATTCTTTGCTCCCCGCCACCAAGTTCTATTTTCTTAGTAGTTTCCAGGAGCCTTTCAATTTTTTCCTTCATATTTACCCTCCTTTTTTAAAATGCCTAATCTCTTTGACAAAGTTCTATAAGAACTCCAAAGGTTGACTTTGGATGTAAGAACGCAATTTTAGCACCACCAGCACCATATCTTGGCTTTTCATCTATCATCTTAATACCTTTTGCCTTTAATTCCTCTATTGATTTTTCTATGTCATCTACTTTATAGGCAATATGTTGGATTCCTTCACCTTTTTTCTCAATAAACTTAGCTATAGGACCGTCTTCTTCTGTTGATTCAAGTAATTCTACTTCAGTATCTCCTATAGGTAAAAAAGCAACTTTTACCTTTTGCTCTTCTACTACTTCTTTATCTACACATTTCATGCCCAATATGTCTTCATAAAACTTAAGAGTTTCATCTAAATTCTTTACTGCAATTCCTATATGGTCCACTTTACCTACCATTATATTTTCTCCTTTCATCATACAATGTACAGTTCACAATACACTGATGATAAGCAAGTTTTTGAAATTACTTTAATTGTGAATTGTAAATTGTGAATTACTATTTTCTAATCAGTGCAATTATTTCATCTTTAGCACTATATGGGTCCGT
The DNA here is from genome assembly GCF_018917845.1 of Tissierella pigra. Classification (NCBI taxonomy): domain Bacteria; kingdom Bacillati; phylum Bacillota; class Tissierellia; order Tissierellales; family Tissierellaceae; genus Tissierella; species Tissierella pigra. The sequence goes on along the minus strand of NZ_JAHLPJ010000001.1, from coordinate 776,083 downwards.
TTCTTTTGATGTAATTTTCTTTCCTAAATTTTCTAGTAAATCTTCTTTTACTGCCTTATCTAATATTATTTTCATTAAATCTTCCTCTACCATCTTTAACAACTCTAATTTATTATTTCTTGTTCTTATTTCTTTTAGCTTATCTGTTCGCTCTAGATAGTCTCTATGCTCTAGAATTTTTTCCAACAGAGTATCTATACCTTTATTTTGTCCAGCTGATACCTTAACTACTGGTGGTCTATAGTCCTTCTGCTCATTTAAATCTAAGTTCATTTCTATTTCCACCTTAGTTTTATCTGCACCATCAAGGTCTGATTTATTTATGGAAAATACATCTGCAATTTCCATTATTCCCGCCTTTATGGCTTGAATATCATCACCTAGATTAGGTACCATAACCATAAGTACTGTATCTGCTGTCTTTACTATATCTACCTCCGATTGACCTACGCCTACTGTTTCTATGAAAATATAGTCGCAACCAAATATATCTAATACTTTTACTGCACCCCAAGTGGAATTTGACATACCACCTAATGAACCACGAGTTCCCATACTTCTTATAAATACATCTTTATCTAAGGAAAGGTCATTCATCCTAATCCTATCTCCTAATATTGCACCACCACTGAAGGGGCTAGTAGGGTCTATTGCTACTATTCCTACCTTTTTATTAAGCTTTCTAAGTTCCTTAGTCAATTTATCTGTTAAAGTAGACTTTCCCGCTCCTGGAGGTCCAGTTATACCGACGACATAAGCATTGCCTGTATTTTTATATAACTCTTTTAAAATATCTATTGCTTCCTCATTGTTATTTTCTATCATTGTAATGAGTCTGGCACAGGCTCTCTTATCTCCCTTTAAAATTCTTTCACGAATATCCAAATAAAGCACCACCTATTTACCTTTTTAGGTTATTTGTGATAAAATCCACTACATCCTTTGTTGGTGTTCCCGGAGTAAATACTGCTTCTACACCTGATTCTATTAGAAAAGGAATATCGTCCTCTGGAATAACTCCGCCACCTACTATTAACACATCATCTACTCCTTGTTCTTTTAGTAGGTTCACCACCTTTGGAAACAAGTGATTATGTGCTCCTGATAATATACTCATACCTATGGCATCTACGTCCTCTTGGATTGCAGCAGCTACTATTTGTTCTGGAGTTTGTCTAAGTCCAGTATATATTACTTCCATTCCTGCATCCCTTAAAGCTCTTGCTATTACCTTAGCACCTCTATCATGTCCATCTAATCCAGGCTTTGCAACTAAAACCCTAATTGGTTTATCCATATATATACCTCCCAGCGTGAGTACAACTCACGAATTTTGAATTTTAAATTTTGAATGTCGAATTAAAGTGAAATTCAGAATCCCAATTCTATTCATGGTTTTAATTCACAATTCAATATTCACAGTTAGTCAAGCCTCCCTTGACTATAGTATTACTGATTGTTGATATTCTCCAAATACTTCCCTTAATACATTACATATCTCACCTAAAGTTGCATATGTCTTTACTGCATCTAGGATAAATGGCATTAGATTTTCTTGAGTATTTGCCTTTTCTTTCAATGTATTTAATGCTTTTTCTACATCTTCATTATTTCTCTCTGATCTTAATACTTTTAATTTTTCTTTTTGACTTATTTCTACTGTCTTATCTACTTTTAATAACTCTTTTTTATCTGTTTCTTCGATTTTAAATTTATTTACTCCTACAACAATTCTATCTAAAGATTCCACTTCCATTTGATATCTGTAAGCAGCATTTTGAATTTCTTTTTGAATATATCCTTTTTCAATAGCTTTAGGTGCTCCACCTAGTTCATCTATACTTTCTATATATCTTAAAGCTTCTTCTTCTATTTTATTAGTCAAGTTTTCTATATAATATGATCCCGCTAACGGATCTATTGTTTCTGTTACTCCTGATTCGTGAGCTACTATCTGCTGTGTTCTTAGGGCAATCCTAACTGAATCTTCAGTAGGTAGTGCTAATGCTTCATCCCTTGAATTCGTATGAAGAGATTGAGTTCCTCCTAGAACTGCTGCTAAAGTTTGGATTGTAACTCTTATTATATTATTATCCGGTTGTTGTGCTGTTAAAGTAGAACCTGCTGTTTGTGTATGGAACTTTAGCTGCATTGACTTTGAATTTTTTGCATTAAATCTTTCCTTCATTATCTTAGCCCATAGTCTTCTGGCTGCTCTATATTTCGCTACTTCTTCTAGTAAATCGTTATGAGCGTTAAAGAAGAATGATAATCTTGGTGCAAAATCATCTACATCAAGTCCTGCTTTAATAGCAGCTTCAACATAGGCTATACCATCAGCCAATGTAAATGCAACTTCTTGTGACGCAGTAGAACCTGCTTCTCTTATGTGATATCCACTAATACTTATGGTATTCCATCCTGGAACTTCTTTTGAGCAATATTCAAATATATTAGTAATTAATCTCATAGATGGCTCTGGCGGAAATATATAAGTACCCCTTGCTATGTATTCCTTTAAAATGTCATTTTGAATAGTTCCTCTTAGTTTTTCCTTTGATACACCTTGTTTTTCTGCAACAGCAATATACATGGCAAGTAAAACAGATGCAGGTGCATTTATGGTCATAGATGTACTTACCTTATCTAAAGGTATTCCATCAAATAAAGTTTCCATATCCTTTAATGAGTCTATGGCTACTCCAACTTTACCAACTTCACCTTCAGATAAACCGTCATCTGAATCGTATCCTATCTGTGTAGGTAAATCAAAGGCAACACTAAGCCCAGTTTGTCCTTGTTCCAAAAGATATTTATATCTTCCATTTGACTCCTCAGCTGATGCAAATCCAGCATATTGTCTCATTGTCCAAAGTCTACCTCTATACATAGTAGATTGAACACCTCTGGTAAATGGATATTCCCCCGGAAGGCCTAAATCTTCATTATAGTTCAGCTCATTTATATCAACAGGAGTATATAGTCTATTAACTTCTATATTTGATCCTGTTGTGAATTTTTCTTTCCTTTCTGGAAATCTTGATATGGACTTCTCCACCACTTCTTTTTCCCATTGATCAACTGATGATTTGATTTCATTGATCTTTTTATCATCAAACATTTTCTTGCCTCCTATTTATGGTAATTTCTAATCTTTATAAAAAGTTCTACCTACCCTATTATAGTAACAATTGGATGTTTTTTGCAACATATATTTCAATATATTTTAAAAATGAATGTTATATTGCATATTTTCATATAAATCTTTCCCTTATTTCTTTTTATTCATAAAAAAAAGCAGGAGAAATTCTCCTACTTTCCTTATGAACCTATAAATATTTCTTCAAATTCTTTGCCATCTATCGTTTCTTTTTCTAGTAAAACTTCTGCTATTTTATGAAGTTTATCCATATTTTCTGCTAACAGTTTCTCTGCTTGATTATAAGCTGTATCTATTAACTCTCTCATCTCTTTATCTATGGCAGCTGCCACATCTTCACTGTAATTTCTAGCTCTGCCAAAATCTCTGCCTACAAATACCTCTTCATCATCAGTACCATAAGTCATAGGTCCAAGTTTCTGGCTCATACCATAGTGCGTAACCATGGATCTAGCAATTTTAGTAGCTCTTTCAATATCGTTCTGTGCTCCTGTACTTATATCTCCTAAAACTAATGCCTCTGCCACTCTTCCGCCTAGAAGAGTAACTAATCTAGCCTCCATTTGCTTTTTAGTTAGAAAACTTCTATCTTCTTCTGGTATATAAGCCGTAAATCCACCAGCCATTCCCCTTGGAATAATAGTTACCATGTGTACTGGATCTGTATCTGGAGTAAGTCTAGAAGTAAGAGCATGACCTGCCTCATGATATGCAGTAAGTCTTCTTTCCTTCTCACTTACAACTTTAGACTTTTTCTCAGGACCAGCTTGAACCTTTATAGACGCTTCTTCTATTAAATGCATAGGTATTGTTTTTAAACCGTATCTAGCTGAAAGAATTGCAGCTTCGTTTACTAAGTTTTCTAAGTCAGCTGGTGTAAATCCTACAGTTCTCTTAGCAACTACTCCTAAATCAACATCTGAATCTAAAGGCTTATTTTTTGTATGAACATTTAGTATTGCTTCTCTACCTCTTACATCAGGTACCCCAACATAAACAGTTCTGTCAAACCTACCTGGTCTAAGTAATGCAGGGTCAAGTATATCAGCTCTATTGGTTGCCGCCATAACGATAATACCTTCATTAGTAGCAAATCCATCCATTTCTACTAGAAGTTGATTTAGAGTCTGCTCTCTTTCATCATGGCCACCACCAAGACCTGCTCCTCTTCTTCTACCTACAGCATCAATCTCATCTATAAAAACTATACAAGGTGCATTTTTCTTTGCTTGTTCAAATAAATCTCTAACTCTACTTGCACCTACACCTACAAACATTTCCACAAAGTCTGAACCTGATATACTGAAAAATGGAACTCCTGCTTCTCCTGCTACTGCTTTACTTAAATACGTTTTACCTGTTCCTGGAGGACCAACCATTAGAACTCCTGTAGGTATCCTTGCTCCAATTTCAATATACTTTCTAGGAGATCTTAGAAAATCTACGATTTCCTTTAATTCCTCTTTTTCTTCCTCTAATCCAGCTACATCAGCAAAAGTAATAATCTTACCATCTTCTTGGTTATGAAGTCTTGCTTTAGACTTACCAAAAGACATTACCTTGCCGCCACCTCCACCTTGGGATTGCTGCATAAATACAAACCAAAAAACTCCAATGACTAAAATCATCAATATAGTTGGAATTGCACTTATCCAAAATGGTTGCGTTGGCTCTAAATCAGAACTTAAAGCAATTTCCTTATTATCCACTTTATCTTTTAAATAATTATCAAAGAATGTATCTTGCATTTGAACAGGCAAAATAGTCGTAAACTGTGTCTTATCCCTTAGTTTTCCTGTGACCTCTCTGCCTACAATTTTGATACTTTCCACTTTATTGCTATTTAAATGTTCTACTAATTCAGTTACATCTATTGTTTTGATCTGTTCCACGTCATTTCCAAGAGTTGTTACTAGAAACATTATAATGATTACTATTAGTAAATACATACTAATACCTTTGAAAAATCTTTTCAATACAAGTCCTCCCTCCTCTTTATGAGCAGATAATATCTACACATTATAACACAATTACATGGTTTTTTCAACCTTCTACTTGCTATATACTTCTTCCTTAAGAGCTGCTACATAAGGTAAATTTCTGCCTATTTCAGCATAATCCAATCCATATCCCACTACAAATTCATCTGGAATAGCAAATCCCAAATAATCCACTGGAACATCTACCTTTCTTCTTTCAGGTTTATCTAAAAGAGTACAAACCTTAACTGATCTAGCTCCTCTTTTCTTTAAATTATCTGTTAAATATGCAAGTGTATATCCAGTGTCTATAATATCCTCTATAATAAGTATATCCTTATTTTCTACACTAAAGTCTAAATCCTTTATTATTCTAACTTCTCCAGTAGATGTAGATGATCTGCCATAGCTAGATACAGCCATGAAATCTAATCCTATCTGCATATTTACATTTCTAGCCAGGTCAGACATAAAAATAACGGCACCTTTTAATATGCCTACTAAAATCAAATCCTTATCCTTATAATCTTCAGTAATTTGTTTTCCAAGTTCTTTTACTCTTTTTTCAATATCTTCTTCACTGACTAATACAGTCTTAATTATTTTCTCCATTATAATCCTCCTTTTATGTATTATATAATTAATTATATGATATTGATAGGATTTTCTTTGTATTCTCTGTTATTTTATATAAATCATTGGTTCTATATCCTACTACCCATATAATATTTTCTTCATCTACAATTAGTGGAATCCTATCTCTTAATTCCTTTGGTATTTTTTCATCTATAAAATAGTCTTTAAGCTTTTTAGTACCCTTCATTCCAAAGGGTCTTATTCTATCACCATCAAGTCTATTTCGTACTCCTAGACTTCCTTTGACCATATCAAAGTCAAAATATCTAGTATTCTTTGATTTGTTTAATATAAGATTCTTTTCTTTTGGAAATACACGAACTTTAAAAGAATATTCTATACCTTCTAAGTTAGTCTCTCCTATACCTAGCTTATAAAAATATTTAACTACATCTCTTTCATGGTCTTTTGCAATAATTAAATCATTATATCTGGTTTTGGCTACTATATTATTTGATAAATGAACTTCCTTCCCTGTTTCTAAGGCCAAAAAAAGGCGTAATACTATATTAATCTGTGTTTCAGTAATTCCTTGTAAAGTTCCATTTAGATTCTCTATAGCCACTCGTATAATTCGTTGTTGAATAGATTTATGTTCCTTCAAGAATTTACCACTCTCTAAAATTATACTATGTTTATCTTTATTTTTCACTATAATATTAAATCTTTCTTTAGAATATTCTTCGAGAAATCTGCCATCTGTTGCAGCTATATTAGACATTCTCCACAGTGTATTTATTATATTAGGATTGAAATTTTCTTCTATATATGGTATCAATTCCAATCTTACTTTATTTCTACTATATATAGGTTCTAAATTTGTCTTATCTAATACAGTTTCTATCTTGTTTTTTTCTATGTAACTTTCAATTTCCCTTCTATCTATACCCAGTATAGGGCGAATTATATCTTCGACTCTAAATTCCATCCCTTTCAAGCCATCTATCCCTGTACCTCTTAAAAATCTCATAACTAAAGTTTCAGCTTGGTCATTCTTATTATGGGCTACTGCTATTTTCCCTTTACCTACTTTTAAGAGAATATCCCTAAAAAATCCGTATCTTAATTCCCGTCCTGCTTCCTCTGAAGATATACCCTTTTCTTTCCCATACCCTACCATATCTACATTTTTTGTATAATAGGGTAAGTTCAACTCTTTTGCAATTCTTTCTACAAATAGTTGATCTGACTCAGCGTCATCTCCTCTTACACCATGATTTACATGAGCAATATGTACATTAAATGGAATAGAGTTTTGAACTTCCAATAAACTATATAATAAGGCCATGGAATCTGGTCCCCCTGAAACCCCTACTATTATATTATCATTTTCTTCAATTAAATTATACTCTTTAATTGCAGCCAATACCTTTTCTTTCATCAAATCACCTTAAATTTTATTTATATATGAACTATATCCTTATTATAACCTAATTGTCAACTAATTTTAAATTTAAGACAAAAGTTTAGGCTAGCAAAGCTAGCCTACAAGCAACTATTTACTATTAAGTATTTCCCTTTTAAAGATTTTTCCAAACCTTTGTTACTAGAACTGTCATATCATCAGTATCAATAGATGCAACTCCTCTAACTGTAGCCAGTATTTCATTGGCTATAACTTGAGGATTTATACTGTTTATGTTCATTATTATATTTTTCATCCAATCCTCTGAATCATATATATATCTATTTGCATCTAATACCCCATCTGACATCATAATGATAATATCACCATCTTCAATATACTCTTCGTAAAGATTGAAATCCACATCTCTTAGTATTCCCACAGGTAAAGTTCCGTCACTAATCATATCTACTCTATCTTTTTTCTTTATAAAAGTTGCTGGTGCTCCTGTTTTTATCATTTGCAGCTTCCCTGCATATAAATCTATAAATGCAAGATCTAAGGTAGCAAACATTTCTTCATTGGATTTTACTCTAAGCACTGAATTAATAGTCTTTAAAATTATATCTTTATCTGCATTTGCTTCCATAAGTCTTTCCAATAGAGAAATAGCAACCTTACTTTCTTCATTAGCCTTTCTTCCAATTCCCATCCCATCGCTTAATGCTGAAAAGTGGGTGTTTTCCATTTCTCCAAAGGTAAAACTATCTCCTGATATTTTTTCTTCTGAGTTAGGCATAGTGGCCACCTTGGTCATAGCACTAAACCGATTTGTCCTTAAAAGCTTAAATCTCTGACTCTTGTTAGATATACTATTAAAATTAGTGTCACCTACTACCTCGTGTCCTAAACTTTGTGCTATTGCTCTTTTTAGTTTTCCCTCTGAATTTATAGGTGTATTTAAATCTACAAATATTTCAAACTCTTCTTCTCCTATTTGTACTACAGATATATCCTTTATATCTAATCTATTATTTTTTAAGTCTTTATAAAGATTTTGTTCTATTTCTTCATTAAATTTTGGATTTACATATATTTCATTAGTCATGTTTTGTATTACTTTTCCTATTTCTTCTAGTTGTTCTGACAGTAGAAGTCTATTCTCTCTTAGTTTTAGCTTCCAGTTATGGTCTATATTAAGTTTTTCTACTGCTCTATCAATTAATTCTATAGTGCTACTACTTTTAATACAAAACTTTTTGGCTTCTTCATAAACGATTTCATTATCTGACGTCTTCATTTCCACCATACCAACTAAATTAAAAAAGTTTTGGTATGTGCTATAGTAGTTTTCTTCCCAACATTCTTGATATTTAGGACAATTTGTACATATTCCATTGGCAATACTATCTACCATGCTATATACCTCACCTGTAGAATGAAAATCTCTTTCCGCTGCTGATTCTTTAAAGGTAGTACTTAAATTATTAAAAAGTTCTGTCATTCTATTTAACTTTTTAATAATAATATCATCTCTTTTTTGATTGTAATCCTTTTTTGTATCTAAATCAAAAACAAAGCTTTCAGAGAACTTTTCATTTACTTTATTTGCACTTATTAAAAACAATATTATTCCAACTGCAATTTCTTTCACTCCTAAGAAACTAGTTCCTAATCCATTGACATAAAAGGAAATAATTCCATTTCCAAGTATGAATCCTAAGGCTGAACCAGATTTTCCTATGTCTTTAAATATACCTGCTAAAAGTCCTGAGATACCAAGTATTCCTATAATAAAAGGCATCTCTGGCTGAGATATATATCCTACCATTCCTAATATTATTCCAGTTGTTCCACCAATAAATGCTCCATAACTATAGGATAAGTATAGAATAATTATTACACTAATTAAATTTTTAATTCCAACTCCCAATATAATTATATCTTTAACCCCTGCTAAAACTAATGCCAACGTAATAAAGGAACAAATCGTCTTTTCATTATTAAAACTTGCACTACCTATTTTTTCAATAGGTAAACTAAAAGAAAATATATAAATCATTGTAAAAACAATAATACCTTCAAATAGCACCATAAACAAATCATAAATAAATAGTTGTTTGCTTATCAGGACAGTTACTCCCCTACAAATTGTAAATATAATAGAAGATACTAATGATGCTTTTATTAACGAATAAGTCTTTTCTTCCTTAAATAGAGAGAAAAATCCATAAATCAATAAATAAGATAAAACATAGCCTATTCCCTTGGCTCCTTGAAAAGTTAGAGTTCCAATAATAATGGATAATAACATAGGCACATTTAAACTCTTCATTATAATGTATGCAGTTAAAAATGCAAATCCAAAGGGAGTAAGTTTATTTAATAAATTTGCCCTTCCTAAGAAAAATCCAATAATTATAGTTATTATTGTTGTCTTATCCATTTTGAGATTTACTCCATACCAATGACCTTGAGTCCTTAAAGAATCCGTTCTCATCATAAAAATCACTCCTGTTATTTGTATTTAGATACATATTAACAAAAGAGGTCATAGTAATTTGTCAAATCTAAGGACTTAAACTGAAGAATTTTAAGACATAAATCATTTGTATTTCCCATAACCTTAACTTTTCATAAGGAGAACTTAATATAATTTACTTTAACTTTAAAACAGAGGATTTCAAAGAGTTAGAGCTTCATGTGGCTAATTTCATAGTTAATGTAGAAAATTGTAGTTTTTAGAGTTAAAGAATAAAATAAAAAAGTTTTTTATAAAATTATTTTTAAGAAAGTCTTTTTTTAAACTTCATTCAGTCATAAAAGGTTCAAAATAAAAAAAACCGGATAAACCGGTTTTATACATCCATACCACTCATTTTCTTGGGCTTTGTACTTCTTCTACTACTATCTCTAGTCTTTAATTGGTCTTGCTTTTCATTACTATCTTTTAAAAATTTACTGATTTTGTCTTCAAAAGACATATGCTTCATTTTATCATCAGGCTTATTCCATTCAATTTCTACTGGTTTAGTAGTTTTTGGCTTTGCCTGTCTGATGGAAAGGCTAATCTTTCCTTCATTTGAAATTGATAAAACTTTTACTTTTACTTTTTGATCTTTTTTCAGATGATCAGTTACCTTTTCTACATAATCATGTGATATTTCCGAAATATGAACAAGTCCACTTTTACCTTCTGGTAGCTGAATAAAGGCACCAAAGTTTGTTATTCCTGTAACAGTACCATCAACTACTGCTCCCACAGATACTGGCATAAATTAATGATTCCTCCTTAAAAATAGTTTTCTTAATTTAGTATATATTAGAACTCTTTTAATGTCAATTAGTTCTCATTTTTTATAGGATTTAAAAAAGGATTTTTATTTTTATTTTTATCTATATATATAATTTCCCTTGGTTTTACCATTCCTAGTTCATCCCTTGCTACTTTCTCTACAAATTGCAAAGAGTCACTATCCTCTATTTCTTTACTTAGGACATTTATTTCCTTCTCTAGAGTTTGTACTTCTTTTTGGACTTCTTTCCGCTTCGCTTCTAGGTTCTTCATTAAGCTCCTTTGATTCCACAGTGTAAGTCCTACATATATAAGTAAAAAACCAATAATAAGATTTAATAAACTAAGTCTTTTTTTATTCTTTTTCTTTTGCATTATTTCACCACCCATATATACTTATTCTACAAAAATCAAAAAACTCCTCTATTTTTTTGAAGAAATTATTTTTTTGTATTTCTTTGTTTGTTGAATGATTTCCGTCGGAATTCTTTTTATTCGTCTAAGTGTTGGCAATGATTTCTTCTTTAGAAGTTTAAAAGGATATAAAATTGGAGAAATGATTCCCTTAATAAATGTACTTATGACTTTTCCAACTTTAATACATAGTCCATAGATATATTTGCTAAATAATTTATAATATATAATTATTCCTAGAAAAAAACCAAGTAAAATATATCCTCTTATTTCACCCCAATTGGTCTTTATTATAGTGTAAAAAAATATGGAAGCTATAGCTGTCCAAAACAATAAGTCCCCTAAATAAGTTATAATTTTATTAGGCCTTAAAAAATACCTTATGGCTTTATATAAGTCATAAATAAATCCTGCCATTAAGCCACTATAAATAACTGTAAGAAAAATATGTATTTCTAATATTAGTGAAGTATCCATTTTTTTCTCCTTATAAATTATTTAAATAGCTTACTCATTATATTCTTTGGGTTTGGGTCCTTATCTGTATAATGTAGTCCATTGATTCTTCCATCTATTTTTACTCCACCATCATCTAAGTTAAGTTTAGATATATTTAACCCTTCTCCTTTTATTATCATACCACCTTTAATCGTTGTCAATATAATTGTATTGTCATTGAAACTTTCTACCTGCTCTACTCCTGTTACAGTCATTTTATCCCTATCTTCAACCATTATATTTTGATTTTTAAATCTAATTTTATTTTCAGTCATTATATCCCTCCTATTTCTTATATAGTCATACACTAATATTTATGAATAAAAAAAGACTTTTATTACAAAGTCTTTTTTATTCTATCTTCTTATATAGCCCTAGAGCATCATCTTTTTTTACATTATCCGATATATTTAATATTTCAAAATTCATTGGCTCAGTTCCAAAAGCAATTTGAACTCTATCTCCAACTTTAACCTCGTCCCCAGGCTTGGCCACTTTTCCGTTTATGGATACTCTACCTTGTTCACAAGCTTCCTTGGCAATAGTTCTTCTTTTTATGATTCTGGCATTTTTCAAAAACTTATCAATTCTCATAAAACCACTCCTACAAAAAAATCAGGTCAAAGACCTGATTTTATTATTTATTTACTGTTTCTTTTAAAGCCTTTCCAGCTTTAAATACTGGAGCTTTAGATGCTGCTATTTTAATTATTTCTTCTGGGTTTCTTGGGTTTCTACCTTCTCTAGCTTTTCTTTCTCTTACTTCAAATGTTCCAAATCCAACAAGTTGAACTTTATCTCCACCTGCTAATGTTTCCTCTACTGTCTTCATAAATGCGTTAAGTGCGCTTTCTGCGTCCTTCTTAGTTAAATTACTTTTCTCTGCTATACTTGATACTAATTCAGCTTTGTTCATAATTAATTCCTCCTCGTAGTTTTATTATTTAAATAATAATTCTTTGCAAATTTAAAACCATTCTTTATATTATATAATTGTTAGCATTTTAATGGATTTTATGTATCTTTGCCTCATTCCATAATCTATCCATTTCATCTAAATTTGCATTCTCAATACTTTTGCCCACTTTCTTTAATCCATCCTCAATAAATTCAAATCTATTAATAAATTTATTAATGGTCCTGTTTAGAGCTATTTCTGGATTTACATTTAAAAATCTAGAAAGATTGACTACAGCAAAAAGTAGGTCTCCTATTTCGTCCTCTGTTTCTTCGCCACCACCTCCGAATTGTTCCATAGCTTCTATTACTTCTTGATATTCTTCCATTACCTTATCCAATGCCCCTTTTATGTCTTCCCAGTCAAATCCAATCTCTGCTGCTTTTTCTTGAATCTTAAAACTAGTCATTAAAGCCGGCAACTTAGGTATATTTTTCAATTTATCAGTAAAGCTATGAATATCTCTCTTGGCATACTTTAGCATATTCCAATTATATACTACTTCTTGGCTATTTTCCACACTTTTTTCTAAAAAAACATGAGGATGTCTATAAATTAATTTCTGAGCAAGAGTTGACGTTATATCATATAGAGTAAACTCTCCTTCTTCAGAGGCAATTTCTCCATGAAAGATAATTTGAAGTAATAAATCTCCCAATTCTTCCACCAGTCCATCAATATCATTTTCATCAATGGCATTTACTACTTCATAGGCTTCTTCAATTAAACATTGCCTTATACTTTCGTGAGTCTGTTCTATATCCCAAGGGCAACCATTTTCAGATCTTAATATTTTCATTATACCTAATAAATCGTTGAAGTCAAATACTTTCTTATCTATTTTTACCATTTTAGGCACATATATACTAGTTAATGCTCCTATTTCTTCAACTCTATCCAATTCATAAATAGGTATAAAGTACTTTTTTTCATCTTTTTTTATTCCAGCACTATGGATTAAATATATTTCATATTCATCACCGTATATTTCTGATAATATAAGCTTAACCTCAGATAATATTCTATGGTTATATACCTGAGTAATTATAGTGTCCGAATTTATATCTACTATCAAGCTATTAAATCCTACTCCATCTACTATTTTAAGTCCATTTATAGGATCTATCCCCACTAATTCTATCATAGGTTCTATAAAGCTCATACCAGATACTATCTCTATATCTATATTCTCATTCATTAGAATTTCTACAGTTTTTTCAGCTACTAAAGGATTTCCCGGTACAAAATAATTTATTTGAGAATTCTTTTTAGATTCCTCTATTAAATCCATAGCAATTTTTTCATATACATCTTTAAAATCATCTTCCTTATCATATAAGAAGTCATAAGATTTATAAGGTATATTCTTATTTATAAAATATTCAACAGTAGGATGTTTTTCAGTCCTTAAAAAATTTTTATCTCCTGAATTTATTCTATCGACCGCCCCTAATGTAAGGGAATCTACGCTTCCAGGTCCTAATCCTATTATATATATCTTTCCCATAGTCTTTCTCCTTTGTATACTTCTATTAAAATAATTTAAATTTACTTAGTTTTTTACCTATTTTAACACCATTAGGCAGTAGGTTAAAGTCATCTTCTGTAATAGCTCCTGTTATAATTAAAAATACCCCATATACAAGTACTCCAACTAATACTGCAACTATTGTAGCCAACTTTTCTCCAATTATATCCATTAAAAATAAATAAGAAAGAAAAGCTGCTATGGCCATAGATAAGGATGAAATGAAAGGTTTAATAAATATATCTTTAAAACTTAGCTTTACCTTAGCTAAAGTCCTCACACTTATTAAGTCTAAAATTGCTGCAATACCAAAGGCTACTACAGTTGAGATAGCAGCACCATAAATATTTATACTGGGTACAGCAGTTAAAGTATATGAAAGTATTACTTTAATTATGGCTCCTATAAATAAATTTATAGCTGGAACTATTGGTTTACCTAAACCTTGGAGGATTGCAGACAAAGTTTGAACTAAAGTTAAAAATATTACACCAAAGGATAAAATTGATAGTAAATTCCCTATATTAATTATGGTTTCTAAATCATTTTTATAATACAATAATCCAATTATTGGTCTTGCCAATACAAATAAACCAAATGCACAAGGTAACCCGATTAATAGTGTCATTCTAATACCAGAGGCAGAGATAGCTTCTATTTCTTTCTTTTTTCTTCTTGCATTGGCATCTGAAATAACTGGCACTAAACTCATGGAAATCGCCAAGGAGAAAACTTGAGGTAAATTAATTACCGTTTGAGCCATTCCTTTTAGATTACCATATAATCCATTGGCTTCTGATTCTAAATATCCTATGGATTGTAATCTTTTTAATACAACTGCCACATCTATGGTGTCCATTATTGGAACAATGGCTGAACCTAAAGTAATAGGAATTGCTATTATAAGAAGGTCTTTTATTATAGTGCCTATTTTGTACTCTTCAGTATATATACTATTTTCCAACTCTTTTTTTGCTTCTTTTCGACCATAAAAGTAAATGAATATCATAGTAAGGGTTCCCATTATAGCACCTATGGAGCCACCAAGGGATGCCCCTCCTGCTGCCATGGGAATTCCTTTATCTAATAAAAAATATGTTAGTAAAAGTCCTGACCCTACTCTAAATAACTGTTCCATTATCTGTGATAATGCAGTTGGGGTCATTAATTGGCGTCCTTGAAAATATCCTCTAAAGACAGCCATAATAGGAACAACAAATAAAGCTGGTACTAATGCAATGAGAGCATAGTAGGCATTGCTATTACCCATTTTCTCTACCATACTACCAGCAGTAAAAAATAAGAATAAAGATGTAAGTAATCCACCTATGGAAAGCCCTGTTAATGCAACTTTAAAAACTCGCTCTGCACTTTTAAAATCTTTTACTGCTCTTTTCTCTGATACCAACTTAGCTATTGCTACAGGAAAACCTGCTGTAGATATAGAAAGTAATAAAGAGTATAAAGGATATGCTGTAGAATAATATCCCATACCTTCTGATTGAATTATATTAGATAATGGTATTCTATAAACTGCACCTAAAATCTTTACAATTATTCCAGCTATACTTAAAATAACGGCACCTTTTAGGAAATTATTTTTCTTAGTCATTAATTTTCCCCCTATAACATAATCTTTTATATTATATCACTTAATTTAGTAAAATAATACAAATAAAAGATAAAACCTACCCTATATGGGTAGGTTGCTAATTTTCCATTTGTTTAGACAAAAATCCTGCTGCTGTTTCCGTTAACTTTACTTCTAATTCTCCCATAATAGAATTTGGTTCCTTTGATATAAGTATAACTGAACCTATTGGGTCACCCTGCATAATTATAGGTGCAATTACTTGAGCTGAATACTTATCTAAATTAGGGTCCTCATATATTATCTTCATAGGATTATTATCGGCATTAGTTGTATAAGTGCTTCTACCTTCAGTCAACTTTTCCAATTCAGGGCTAATCCTTTTCTCTAAGTATTCTCTTTTAGAACCTCCAGATATTGCTATTATATAATCTCTATCTGAAATCAAAGCTGTATGGTTAGTACTTTCATGTAGAGAGTCACAGTACTCCTGAGCAAATTCATTTAGTTCTCCTATAGGTGAATACTTTTTAAGAATTACTTGCCCTTCCCTATCAGTAAATATTTCTAAAGGGTCACCTTCTCTAATTCTAAGAGTTCTCCTAATTTCTTTTGGAATTACAACTCTGCCTAGTTCATCTATTCTTCTAACGATTCCTGTGGCCTTCATTATTTTCCTCCTTAAACAATAATTGTGTAGTAAAATTATTATTCAACCAAAAGGAAAATTTTATTCATCTTTGTTACTTTATGTTAAAGTGTTTACATTAACTACTTTAATATAAGGTAAAATAACGCTATTTTAGTATATTTGCAAAATACGGCTCTAACATAGTTGTTAACCTTTTTTATTAATTAATTGCTCTATTTTGAATCCTTTAAATCTAAATATACTTTAACCTTAGCACTATTCCTTAAACCTTGAATAGCTTCCAGATATTTTTGTTCCTTTAACAGTTTGATTATATCATCTTTCAAAGCCTCAAAGGTATCTTTTCTATCTTCAAGATGTATTATATGGTATCCTACTTCTGTTTTTACTAAGTTGCTGACTTCTCCAATATTTAAATCAAATGCAGCTTCTTCAAATTCGGAGATCATACTGCCCTTAGTAAAGTATCCTAAATTTCCTCCTTCTACGGCTGAAGCTTTATCTATAGACACTTCTTGGGCTAATACATCAAATTTTTCACCTGCATTTAATCTTTCTAAAACCTTTTTACCTTCTTCTTCTGTCTTTACCAAAATATGGCTTGCCTTTATTACAACTAAATCATCCTTATTGGCTTCAAAATATTTTTTTGCTTCTTTCTCAGTTACATCAGTTTCAGCCATAAATGTTTCTCTATGTTTATTAAACAATAATTCTTTTCTTAAATTTTCTTTGAAAAATTCCTGTGAGATTTTATTATTCTCTAAAAATTCATCAAATTTTTCTTGTCCACCCATCATAGAAACATAGCTTGACGTTTGCTCTTCAATTTCTTCATCTGTTATGGTTATATTCATTTTATTTGCTTCTTTTGATACTATCTTTTCCATGATTAATCTTTGAACTATTTCATTTTTAAGATTCTCTTCTAGGGTTTTTCCGTCTTCTCCTACTTCTGCCATGGCTCCTTCTCCAAGTCGTTGTTCATATATTTTCTTATATACTTGGAAATCACTTTCAAATTCTTCAGTTGTTATACCTTCTCCGTCAACTTTAGCCACAAATCCATCTTCTTTTTTTGTACATCCACCTATGGTAAAAACCATTGCTAATAGTAATCCCATGACTAAAATCTTTCTATAATTTATTTTTTTCAATAGTAACATCCTTTCTTATCTATTTGTAATAAGCCTTTTAAATATTGTTTCCCTTATAATCAAAACCATGAATCTTTTCAATTAAAGATTTTAATTCATCTAATACATTAGATTTTATTTTGTAATTAAAAGATGGTTCTTGAGATAGATTAAATGATAGTCTTTTTCCATATTCAGTAGATAAATAGTGAAGTAGTTCTACTGAGATTTTATCTGTATCACTAAATTCTAATCGAATTTCTTTATTTATTTGAGTAATACTTTTAATATTATTTTTACTTCCTAAGTATCTAATATAGGAAATATCCATTAGATTTTCAACTTCCTTAGGTAAATCTCCAAATCTATCAATTAACTCATCTAATAATTCCCTATAATCATCTATATTAGAAATTGAAGCAATTTTTTTATATACCTCTATCTTTTGTTCCTCATCTTCGATATATCGTTCTTTAATATATCCATCTACTTTAATGTCCACTGTAGTATCTATACTTTCCTCTACTTCTTCTCCTTTTAATTTTCTAATAGCTTCACTTAAGAATTTTACATATAAGTCATATCCTATGGCTTCAATTTGTCCATGTTGTTCTACTCCCAGTAGATTTCCTGCTCCTCTTATTTCCAAGTCTCTCATGGCAATTTTAAACCCTGACCCAAATTCTGTAAATTCCTTTATAGCTCTAAGTCTTTTTTCTGCAACTTCTGATAAAACTTTATTGGTTTCATAGGTAAAATATCCATAGGCAATTCTATTGGATCTTCCTACTCTTCCCCTTAATTGATATAATTGGGAAAGTCCCATTTTGTCTGCATCATGAATTATTATGGTATTTACATTTGGAATATCTAGCCCTGTTTCAATAATAGTAGTACATACCAAAACATCTACTTCATTTTCTAAAAAACTTACCATTACTTTTTCTAGTTCTCTTTCTGACATTTGTCCATGTCCTATGGCAAAGGTGGCCTCAGGTACTAGCTTCCTAAGAATTGAAGTTATCTTGTCTATGGTATCAACTCTATTATATAAAAAATATACCTGCCCACCTCTCCCTATTTCTTTTAAAATAGCATCTCTAATCATTTGTTCGTTAAATTCAACTACATAGGTCTGTATAGGGTATCTTTCTTCTGGTGGGTCTTCAATAACAGACATATCTCTAATACCAGATAGAGACATATGTAATGTCCTAGGTATAGGGGTGGCCGTAAGAGTTAGTACATCTATTGTCTCCTTAAATTTCTTTAGAGATTCCTTATGTTTTACACCAAATCTTTGCTCCTCATCTATAATCAATAGACCTAAATCATGAAACGAAACATCCTTAGATAATAGTCTGTGAGTACCTACTACAATATCTATTACTCCATTCCTAATATTGTCTATGGCTAGCTTTTGCTGAGACTTAGTTCTAAATCTGCTTAGTACATCGACTTTAATTGGAAAACCTGAAAACCTTTCTACTATAGTATTATAATGTTGCTGTGCTAAAATTGTAGTAGGTACTAGAATAGCAACTTGTTTACTATCCATTACAGCTTTAAATGCCGCTCTTAAAGCTACTTCAGTTTTTCCATATCCCACATCTCCACAAAGAAGCCTATCCATAGGTTTAGGCTTTTCCATATCTTTCTTAATTTCCAAGATACTTCTCAACTGACCATCTGTTTCTTCATAGGGGAATAAATCTTCAAACTCCCTTTGCCAGTTTCCATCTTTAGAAAATTCAAATCCTCTATATGCTTCCCGTTTCGCATATAGTTCCAGTAAATCATGGGCCATATCCTCTACTGCTTTTCTAGCCTTTTCTTTTGTTCTAGCCCATTCAGCACTAGACAATTTATTGACCTTAGGTTTTATACTATCTGATCCAATGTATTTCTGGATTAAGTGCATTTGGTCTATAGGTACATATAACTTGTCTTCTCCCCTATATCTTATGGTCATATAATCTTTTTTAATACCCTGAATATTTAACTGTTCTACACCTTCATAACGACCGATTCCATGGTTTTCATGTACTACATAGTCTCCTACATTTAAGTCGGAAAAGTTAACTTGTTTAGTACCCTTATTTTTTACTTTTCGAGATTTTTTCTTTCCTGCTCCGAATATTTCTTTATCACTTATTACTATGAATTTTAAAAGAGGGTATTCAAATCCCCCTCCAATACTTCCAGGGGTAATAAACACTTGAGAAGATTTGATTTCTGTATTTTTATCCATTAAAAAACTAGACTCTATATCCATATTTACTAAGGTGTGTTGAAGTCTTTTTCCTCTTTCTTCTGTTCCAGAAAGTATTATTACTTTATAGCCTCTATATTTGAAATGATTAATATCCTCTTTTAAGATTTCCATCTTATTGTGATATGAGTGAGTACTTTTAATGGAAAAATCATGAATTGATTTTGGATTAAAGCTATTAGTACCACTTAATAATGCACTATTTGTAATACATATTTTTTCCTTTATCTCTTTTAGGACATCTGTATAATCATATAAAACATTGGAATGAGAAGGTAAAATTTCTCCTACTTCATAAAGGTCTGTAAGCTTTAACCTAAAATTCTCCTCCATAAATTTTATACTTTCTTCTATTCTTTTAGGTTCGTCCATATAAATTAATGCGTCTTCTTTTAAATACTCTATTATAGAAGATAGGTTCTCTTTAGGTATATAGGGAATTATCATTTCTCTGTTGGAAATAAACAATTTTTCTGCCAAACTTTCTTTATACTTGTTGAACTTATTTTCTAAGTTTTCCTTCTCTATTCCACTGATTTTAGTCTTAGATAATGCCCTATTTAAATCCTTGTCTAAATTCTCAATAATATTTTCTCTATAGTCTTCTAAAATTAAAGTTTCCTTTACTGGAGATATAAGTGTATGATCCATTATATCCAAGGACCTCTGGTTTGTAATTTCAAAAGTTCTTATGGAATCCACTTCTTCATCAAATAATTCAATTCTAATTGGATTTGAACTATAAGGAGGAAAGAAATCTATAATTCCACCTCTGATACTAAATTGTCCCACACCTTCTACCATATTAACTCTTTCATATCCTCCATTTATGAGAAGATTTATTAACTTGTCTAAATCTATCTCATCTCCAAGGGATATATTCTTCGAGTAGGATTTAAATATATCTTTAGACATTAGCTTATGAAGTATTGCTTCTATTGAGGTAACTATAAGTAAGTCTTCACCTTCCATAAGTTTAGAAACTATTCCTATTCTTTCATTATTCCTTTCATAACTAAAGGCATCTACTTCATAGAAAACCAATTCTCTTTTTGGTAACAAAACTACATTATTGTTACCTATATTTTTTATATCTTCATATATTTTTTTACTTTTTACTTCATTATAGGTAATAACTAATATTTGTTTTTTAGTATGCTCTTTTAGGGCATAGATAATATGTCCTATACTTTCATCGATTATACCATAAGTACCTATAGGACTAACTTTTCTTTCTATATCTAGTTTTAATTTATTATATGAGTCTAAGCTATTTAACGGATCTATTAAAAAGTTTGACATTTTTTCACCTCTTAGGTAAATACCTCAAGCCCAGGTTTAATCCTGGGCCTTGTTTCCTTTATTATTGAATTTATTCATTGCTTCTTCTATACCATCTTTTATAATAGATTCTACTGATTCTGCTCCAATTAAAATAGATTCCTCAATTAATTTTCTTTCTTCTTTAGAAAATCTACTTAGTACAAAATCTGCTAAATCTTGATTCTCCCTTTTCCTTCCAATTCCTAATTTTATTCTAGGAAAATCATCTTTTTGCAGGTGGTATATTATGGATTTTAATCCATTATGAGAACCAGCACTTCCTCTTCTCTTTATTCTAACAGCACTGAAGTCAATATCAATATCATCTACTATAACAATAATATTCTCTGGAGGAATCTTATAAAAACTAGATATTTCTCTGACTGTAATTCCACTATTATTCATATATGTTTGTGGCTTTACAAGTAGAACTTTGGAGCCTCCTATATTTCCTTCCCCATATACAGATTTAAATTTAATTTTATTTATATTAATATGATTTCTTTCTGCCAATATATCTATTGTATCAAATCCTACATTATGTCTTGTATTTGTATAATCCTTCCCTGGATTACCAAGACCTACTACAACAAACAAAAAATCATCTCCCATTATTTTATTCAAATAACTTGCTTACAGACTCATTATCATGAATTCTTCTTATGGCCTCAGCAAATAGTGGAGCAACAGATACTATTTCTATTTTATCTATTTTCTTATCTGATGGAAGAGGTATTGTATCTGTAATAATAAACTTCTCTAATTCTGAATCTCTTATTCTTTCTATGGCAGGACCTGATAGCACTCCATGAGTTGCACATCCATAAACCTTTTTAGCACCAAAGTTTTTAAGAACTGATGCCGCTTTAGCTATGGTTCCTGCTGTATCTATAATATCATCTACTATGATTACATTTTTTCCATTAATATCTCCTATAACGTTCATTACTTCTGATACATTTGCCTTAGGTCTTCTTTTTTCAATAATTGCTATAGGTAAATCCAAGTGATTAGCAAAAGCTCTGGCTCTACTTACTCCACCTAAATCTGGAGAAACTATTACTGTTTCCTCTTCTATAAAATCTTTAAAGTATTCTGCCAGTATAGGTACACCTGAAAGATGGTCTACTGGAATATCAAAATATCCCTGAATCTGTGCAGCATGTAAATCCATGCTTATTACTCTATCTGCACCTGCTGTAGTAAATAGATTTGCTACTAGTTTTGCTGTAATTGGCTCTCTAGCCTTAGTTTTTCTATCTTGTCTAGCATAACCATAATATGGAATTACAGCATTTACTCTTCCTACAGATGCTCTCTTTACTGCATCTATAAGTATTAATGTTTCCATTAAATTATCGTTTACAGGAGAACAAGTTGGTTGTATTATAAATACATCTATTCCTCTTACAGTTTCATCAATATTTACATTTATTTCTCCGTCACTAAATTGACTGACATCACAAGTACCTAATGGAATACCTAATTCTTTACAAATCTTTTCTGCTAATTCCCTATTTGCATTGCCTGAAAAAACCTTCATGCCACCTCTACCTAAATTCATTTACATATTCCTCCTAAGTTTATTTATCTTTTATTAAGTCTTTCTTTTCCACCCAACCTATCTTATTAACTTGTGCTGCCCTTGCTATAGACAATGCACCTTCTGGAACTTCTTCTACTATTGTAGAACCTGCTGCCACATATCCCCGTGCTTCAACCTTTACAGGAGCTACTAAATTAGAATTACTTCCAATAAAAGAATTATCTCCTACTGTTGTTCTAAACTTTTCTTTTCCATTATAATTTACAAATATAACTCCACAACCAATATTAACATCATGTCCAACATCTGCATCTCCTATATATGCTAAATGTCCAGCTTTTGTATTATCCTTAATAACTGAATTTTTCACTTCAACAAAATTACCTATCTTAACATTTTCACCAATATTGCTATTTGGTCTAAGATGAGCAAAGGGACCTATATGGGTATTTTCTCCAACTTGACTGTCTTCTATAGTTGAAGATTCAATAATTACATTAGAGGATATTATACTATTTACAATTCTAGAATTATTCCTTATAATACAATCTTCTCCTATTTCCGTACTTCCTTCTAAACTCACTCCAGGATAAATAATAGTATCTCTACCTATTTTTACAGTATCTTCAATATAAGTGTTAGAAGGGTCTATTATGGTTACACCATTTTCCATATGCCTTTCGTTAATTCTATCTTTCATTATCTTTTCACTAAAACTAAGTTGTACTCTAGAATTAACTCCATGAATTTCTGTAGAGTCCTCAATTATATAGGCTCCTACTCTATGCCCTTCTTCTTTTAATATACCTATAACATCAGTAATATAGTATTCATTTTGAGCATTATTGTTATCAATCTTACTTAAAGCATATTTTAACAGCTTTCCATCAAAGCAATATATACCTGAATTAATCTCTTTTATTTTTTTCTCTTCTTCTGAAGCATCTTTTTGCTCAACAATTTTAAGTATATTTCCTGAGTCCTCTCTTATTATCCTTCCATATCCTGTAGGTTCCTCAAATATAGCTGTTAGTACAGTAGCTTGGAATCCACTTTTATTATGGTAATTAATCAATTTATTTATAGTTGATTCTGTAATAAGTGGTGTATCTCCATATAGTATTGTTATTGTACTATTATCATCTATGTGATCTATTGCCTGCATTACAGCATAACCAGTGCCATAAGGAATTCCTTCTCCAATAGGCTGTGTTTTAAAGATTATAGGTTCTTCTTTAAAATATTCCTTAGTTATATCTCCGCCATAACCCACTACAACTACATTCTTTTCAACATTTGCACCTTTACTAGCATCTATTACATATTGTAAAATAGGTTTTCCACATACCTTATGTAATACCTTAGGAAGTTTTGATTTCATTCTAGTACCTTCGCCAGCTGCTAATATAATAGAAATATTCATTTTTTACACCTCGATTTCAATTGTCTATCATTATTATTTTAACCCATTTAAAATATAAGTCTACAAAAAAATATAAAATTTAATATAATTTATATTTTTCCTATAAATATAAGGAAGTCTTTTTTTGAAACTATAACAAGTTTTAATTTAAAAATATAAAAAAAGCAGAACATTCCTATCCCTTATAAAAAAGAGCCTCTAACTCTTTTTATAGTAAATAGAAAAATTCTACTTTTTATTTTTCAAATCAATAATTTTCAATTTACTTCAATTAATTTAAACAAAAGTTACCAAAAAGCTTCTATATAGAAGCTTTGGCTATACTGTAGCTAATGATTTCTCGTATTCTTCAAATATGGCTTCTTGAATTTTCTGTCTAGTATCAGCATTTATAGGATGTGCTATATCTCTAAATTCCCCATCTGCCATTTTTCTACTTGGCATAGCAACAAAAAGTCCATTTTGACCTTCTATTATTTTGATGTCATGAACTACAAATTCTTCATCAAAAGTTACTGATACTATTGCTTTCATCTTTCCTTCTTCTGTTATTTTCCTTAATCTTACATCTGTGATTTTCATTTTGTATTTAGCCCCCTTTATTTAAGTCATGAAACTATTGAATATTCTATATATTCTATAAAAGTTTTAAAACTCCTTCTTTTTTTTGAAATTTTTTTTATTTTTTTACTTTTTTATATGAAATTACCATATACTTTACATAATCTATTAAATTTATGTTTAAATATCTTAGGTTTATGATATAATCTATCAGTGACAATTTAATAATATTAGAATAAAATAATATTAATATATATAAGAATGGTAATAATACATATATAGTATCTAAATAGGAGGAAATATTATGTTCAATTTTTGTATAGATAGTAAGGAATATTCAAAGGTTCATTTCATAGGAATAGGTGGTATTTCTATGAGTGGTTTAGCAGAAATTTTATTGAGTGAAGGATATTCTGTAAGTGGCTCAGATGCTAAAGATAGTCCAATAATTGAAAAACTTAGAGATATGGGAGCCAAAATTTACATAAATCATAACGAAGATAATGTAAATGATGCAGATTTAATAATATATACTGACGCCATATCTAAAGATAATGAAGAACTTACAAAGGCTTTCAGCATTGGAGTACCTGTAATAGATAGGGCAACTTTTTTAGGTGCATTAATGAAGAATTATAAAAATTCTATTGCAGTATCTGGTACTCATGGAAAAACTACAACCACTAGTATGTTGTCTACTATATTAAATCGTTCAACACTTAATCCTACTATTCTTTTAGGAGGACAATTAGATGAAATCAATGGCAATGTAAGACTAGGATCTAAAGATTTTATTCTTACAGAAGCTTGTGAATATAAAGGAAATATTTTGAAATATTTTCCCACAATGGCTATTATATTAAATATTGATGCAGACCATTTAGATTTCTTCAAGAATATGGATCACATACTTGATACTTTTGTGCAATATGGTGAGAACCTTTCCAGCCATAGTAGATTATTGATAAATGCAGATGATGGAAACGCAAAAAAAGTTATAGAAAAAACAAAAGCCAAGGTAATTACTTTTGGTAAAAATGGTGATTGGGATTATACTGCAGAAAATATTAACTTTTCTCCAGAAGGGTATCCATCCTATACTCTTAGAATTAAGGGAGAAGGATTATATACTATTCATCTAAATGTAATGGGAGAGCATAATGTATATAATTCTTTGGCCAGTATTGCCGCAGCACATATATATGGTGTGCCTATAGAAGATATTCAAAATAATATTTCTCTTTATTCTGGAGTTCATAGAAGATTAGAACTAAAAGGATATTTCAACGATATAAAAATAATTGATGATTATGCTCATCATCCAACAGAAATTAAGGCATCACTAAATGCAATTAAAAAATCTACTCAAGGTAATATATATTGTGTATTTCAACCTCATACATTTACTAGAACAAAACTTTTACTAAACAACTTCGCAGAATCATTTACAGATGCAAATAAAGTTATAATTACAGATATTTACGCTGCTAGAGAAAAAGATAATGGACTTATTCATTCTAAAGATTTAGTAGATGCAATTATTGATAAAGGATCTGATGCCATTTATTTAGGTTCCTTTAATGAAGTAGAAAACTATTTATTAGATAATATAAAAGAGAATGATATTATAGTAACTATGGGAGCTGGAAATGTTTATATGGTTGGAGATTCAATAATAAGCCAAAACAAAGAAAAAGAAGCAGTATAGAATTGTGAATGTTGAATTCTAATTTAAGAGATTAAAAAAGATTCTGTTTTTTGGTTATTGTAACCAAAAAACAGAATCTTTTTTAATTAACGATTATAGTCTACATTATATATTTCTTCCAATAATTTTCTTGCTTCTTTTTTATCATAAATAAAATAGGATAAAACTTTTTTATTTATTCTCCTAAACTCTGGTTTGCCAGGTAATGTTATCATCTCAAAATCTTCCTTTGTCATTCCTATGGCTTTTCTTCCCCAAGATAAAGAGTCCACCAAACTTATATCTGTTTTAACATGTTTAAATCCCTTTGTAATCACCGTAAGCATATTATCTGAAGCTTTACTTATAAAAGAACTCATAAACTCTTGTTGAGCCTTTATTCTTCCCAAATCGCCATCTCTATATCCCCCTTTATTGTTATTTCCTTTTCTATACCTTAGAAATTCCAATGATTTCTTTCCGTCTAGTATCTGATTTCCTGGTTGTATATCAATTTGCAAGGGTGGTTTTCCTGTAGGGTCTTTATACTTCATATGAATAGGTACATTGACTTCTACTCCACCTAAACTATCAACTATTTTTTCCACACCTTCATAATCAAGCATAACATAATGATGTATTGGTACGTTATCTAAAATATAAGATACAGTCTTTTTAACTCCAGTTACGCCATGTTTTTCATATATACTATTTATTTTTCTTTGTTCTGCAGTATTATATCCTTTTCTATGAATATAAGTATCTCTTGGTATATTCATTAAATTCATTTTTTTAGTATCTGGACAAAAAGAGGCGAAAATAATAGTATCTGTTCTAACATCTTCTAGTCCCATTACTAAAAAATTTATTCTGTTACTTTTTTCTACTGCTTCCTTTAAAGTCGAATAAACTTCTGGTTCCTTTGGTTCCGTCTCTAGCTTTTCCATAATCTTTTTGCTTATATCTAATTGTTCTTTCATGGAATTATCTATATTGGTTTCAAGTTTAATATCTTTTTCTTTTACATAGGAATAAGAACCAATGGATATTGCCATTAAAAAACATATAAAAGATAGAATAAAAACCTTTGAAAAAGTTCTCATATAATGCCACCTTTCTAATGTGGATTCTTATTAGTATATTGTAACCAAAAAAAATAATTTTAAATTTAAAATTACAGAAAAAAATACCCTTCAGTAAACTGAAGAGTATTTTAAAATTAATATTCTATTTAAAATTAATATTCAAAGAAACCTTTTTTAGTTTTTCTTCCTAACAAGCCACCTCTAACCATTTTTCTTAGTAGTGGATGTGCTCTATATTTAGGATCTCCAAACTCCTCATATAAAACATCCATTATTGCTAAACAAACATCAAGACCTACTAAATCCCCTAAAGCTAAAGGTCCCATTGGATGATTTGCACCTAATTTCATAGCTTCATCTATATCCTCTGCAGTAGCTACTCCATCGGCTAAAATACCTACAGCCTCATTTATCATAGGAATAAGTATTCTATTTACTACAAAACCTGGTGCTTCTTCTACTTCCACTGGAGTTTTTCCTAGTTCTTTAGATAATTCTATAATTATATTTTTTGTTTCTTCTGAAGTAGCAATTCCTTTTATAACCTCAACTAATTTCATCATTGGAACTGGATTAAAAAAGTGCATTCCTATAACTTTATCTGGTCTATTAGTTGAGTTAGCAATTTCAGTAATTGATAAAGAAGATGTATTGGTAGCAAGGATTGTATCTTCCTTACATAACTTATCTAGTCTACCAAATATCTCTTTTTTCAGTTCCATATCTTCAGATATGGCTTCAATAACTAAGTCGCAGTCCTTTAAGTCTTCATAGGAGGTAGTTATGGAAATATTGTTTAATATATTTTCCATGTTTTCTTTTGTAATCTTTTCTTTTTCTACTAGTCTATTTAATCCTTTCTCTATAGACTTGATGCTTCCTCTTGGATTTTCCTCATCTATGGCTCTAACCCACATAGTTACATTGTAATCCTTCTGAGCAAAAATTTGTACAATTCCACAAGCCATAGTTCCTCTACCTAAAATACCTATATTTTTCATAAAGCACCTCCGAAATTATTTTAATTTATAATTAGGTATACGTTTTTCTAAAAAAGCCCTCATACCTTCTTTTTGGTCTTCTGTGGAAAAACATAAACCAAATAAATCCTTTTCTATGACCATTCCAGTAGATAAATCTGTTTCTATTCCTCTATTTATTGCAGTTTTAGCATATCTTACAGCAACCTGTCCTTTAGATATAATTTTACTTGCCATTTCCATAGCTGAATTCATTAGATCTTCTGATGCTACTACCTTATTAACTAATCCAATTCTAGCCGCTTCTTCTGCACCAATTATGTCACAAGTAAATATAAGTTCTTTTGCCCTGCCTATTCCAACTAATCTAGCTAATCTTTGTGTGCCAGCAAATCCTGGAATAATTCCAAGTCCTACTTCTGGTTGTCCAAACTTAGCTTTTTCGGAAGCTATTCTTATATCACAACACATAGAAAGTTCACAGCCACCGCCTAATGCAAATCCATTTACTGCGGCAATTACTGGCTTTTCCATTAACTCTATCTTCCTGAATACAGATAATCCCTTTTCAGCAAATTTTCTAGCTTCCATAGAGTTCATATCCTTCATTTCCCCTATATCTGCTCCAGCTACAAAAGACCTACCCTCACCAGTTAGTATAAGTATATAAATATTTTCATCATTATTAATTATGTCTATTGCTTCATTTAATTCATCTAATACTGCTTCATTCAAAGCATTTAATGCCTCGGGTCTATTGATTGATAAAATTCCAATGTTTCCTTCTCTCTTAAATAATAGACTTTTCCAATTCAAACCTATCCCCCCTTAGTAAATTCACGGCTATTATTGTCAATATCATATCAAACTCTTTTTTATAAATCAACACCTTTTATATATTATGTAGGTACTAGTTCTATTAATACATCATTAAATAACAAAAGACCAAATAGCCAAAGCTATTCAGTCTATTATTATCTATTCAATTACTTCCATAAGAACTAGAGCAAAGTCATCTTGCTGTTCTCCCCAACTATAGGTTATAATTTCATTATTTATTTCATTTAAAATATCTTCTTTATGACTCCTTATCATATCTATTACGCTTTCTATACCAAATTCTCTGCCTGTTCTATCTTTGGCTTCTGTTATTCCATCTGTATAAAATAGTATTTTATCACCTTTTTTTAATTTAATAACTTCTTCATCATATACAATCTCATCAAATAATAAAACCATAGGGTATCCTTTTACTTCTAACATTTCCATACCATCATCATTATACTTAATTGGTATACAATTATGTCCTGCATTTGCATATTTAAATTCATAGGTGGTTTTATTGAAAATACCATAGAACATAGTAAAATACTTATCTACTTCTAAATTCAATGTCCTAAATCTTTTATATAGTTCTGATAATGTAGCTGATGGATCCAAAATATCATCCTTTATAGCCCTCATAGTTTGCCTAATAAACATGGTCATCATAGCTGCAGCTATACCATGACCTGACACGTCTGATATATATATCCCTATATTTTCATCATCAATGTGAAATACATCAAACATATCTCCACTTAACATCTCTGATGGTTTATATATATAGTCAACGAAAATATTTTCTAATACTTCTTTACCAGGTAGAATTTTTTCTTGAATTCTCTTAGCAAAACCAAGGTCTTTACTCATCTTTTTATTTTTATCAATTAACTCTAACTCTAGCTTTCTTTCTCTTGTTACATCTCTAAATACTTCTACTGCTGCAAACACTTCTCCATTGGAATTAGTAACTGGTGATGATTTTACTGAAAAATATCTTCCATTAATTTCCTCTTCTTTTTGCACAGTTTCACCAGTTTTTATACTTCTTTTTGTAATGCAAAAAGTACAAGGAGTTACTTTGCAATGGGCTTTATAACATTTCATGCCAACAATATTATCTCCTAAATGTTCTTTCATTGTTTTATTGGCATATATAATAGTGCCTTCTTTATCCACCACTCGAACCCAGTCTGCCATACCTTCTAACACATGATAATTTAGCATACCATATTCTTCTATTTTTTTTTCTACTGGACTTAAATCTTCTTTACTTAGCATGCTTATCACCCATATAATATTTATTTGTATAATAAAACTACTCTTTGTAACATTCTATACTATTTATATAATAATTTCTACCTTTTTTTGATTTTATTGCTTTATTTCGGTAAACTTTTTCTAAATTTTACATATATTTTACATGAGTCTCTTTTTCTTCAGAATATCTTGCCATTGCATATAAACAATCTGATAACCTATTTACATATTTTATGACTAAAGGGTCTACTTCTGCATGACCTGATAAAGTGATAATCCTTCTTTCTGCTCTTCTACACACAGTTCTAGCCACATGAAGATATGCAGACTTCTTTCCTGAACCTGGCACTATAAAACCAGTGGGATTATTTAATCTTCCCATATATAAATCAATTATCTTTTCTAAATCATCTATATCTTTTTCTAGTATATGATGCTTTACCTTTTTACTGTCCTCTGTGGCTAAGTTTGTGGCAACTGTAAATAACTTGTTTTGAATGGATTCAATTAGTTCATACATTTCCTTATCATCTACATAATTCTTTGCTAAACCCATAAAAGAACCTAGTTCATCAACAGTTCCATAACTTTCCACTCTAATATCATCCTTTGATACTCTTTTATTATCAAACAAACTCGTGGAACCCTTATCTCCAGTTTTAGTATATATGGTCATGTCTACACCTCCGTATATTTAGTAAACAACTAATAACTAATAATTAATATAAGCAGGGTACCAAAATTGTGGTTTTCAATTTTGTGTGCATCCCTTAGTTTGTTTATCTAGTGAATAGTTGTGGAAGTTTCTAGTAAACTAGAATCTATTAACTATTTTTCTGGTCTTGGTCCATAGTATTGATAGTAGTCTACCTTTATTCTTCCATTGTATAGCTTTCTTTTTTTATTTGCTTTCTTTCCATATTGCTTCTCAAATTCCTCTTCAGAAGTAATTATATACAACGACCAAGTATCTAGCTCTTTAAACTTAATCCCTAAATCTTTGTGAAGTCTTTCTACTTCTCTTTTCTCACTTAATCTTTCACCATAAGGTGGATTAGTTATAACTACTCCATATTCGTTTTTTAGCTCTGCATCTCTGAAGTCTTTATTAAAAAATGCGATATCATCTTCTAATCCTAAATTTGCGGCATTATCTCTAGCACGATGAATTGCTTTTTTGTCTATATCACAACCAAGAATGTGTAATTTAGTCTCATTATCTATTGCTTGAAATGCTTCCTTTCTTGCTTCCTTCCAATATTCTTCCTTTACTCTAGGCCAGTTCTCTGCTGCAAAATTTCTATCAAGACCTGGTGCCATATTTCTTCCTATCATTGCCGCCTCTATTGGTATAGTTCCTGATCCACAGAATGGGTCCATTAAAACTCTATCTTTATTCCAATAACTTAAAAGTATCATAGCAGCAGCTAAAGTCTCTTTTATAGGTGCATCACCCTGTCTATCTCTATAACCTCTTTTATGAAGTCCTTCTCCCGATGTGTCTATAGTTAAAGTTGCTATATCCTTAAGAAGAGCTACCTCAATAGTATATTTAGCACCTGATTTCTCAAACCATTCTACATTATATTTAGTCTTTAACTTTTCTATTACCGCTTTTTCTACGATTCTCTGACAATCCGAAATACTAAATAGCTTTGAATCTATACTCTTGCCATTTACTACAAAGTTTGCGTCTTCTGTAATCCATTGATCCCATGGTAATGCTTTTGTTTTTTCAAATAACTCATCAAAGGTTAATGCTTTAAACTCACCCATCTTTAAAAGAACTCTATCTGCAGTTCTTAACCATAAATTAGTTTTTGGTATATCTTTTTCTGTTCCTGTAAATGTTACCTTACCATTTTCTACTACTAAATCATTATATCCTAAATTCATTAGTTCTCTTTTTACTACTGACTCTAACCCAAAGGTAGCAGTAGCTATTAATTGAATGTTTCCCATTTTATCTCTCCTTCAAGCATATCTATCTATATTATACTCTAAATATAAAATATTTACCTATTAATATTGATTTTTTTAAAAATAATTGGGTATAGATAGTAGGAGATTATAAAAATGATTATGGAGGGGTTATATATGAAAAGCATAGGCAGTTTGTATCAAAGTGGAGATTGGAAAGGTGAAAAACATGTACCAGTAATTCACGCTCCTGAAAAAGTTAAACTTGGGGATTTAGTAGATGTTAAGGTTATGGTTGGTGAAGAAATAGCACATCCAAATACATTTGAGCATTACATATCATGGATAAAAGTTTACTATCAACCAGAAGGACATAAATTCCCTATAGAAATTGGTTCATTTAACTTTACAGCTCATGGAGAAAGCGAATTATATACTGAACCAAATGTATCCCTTAGATTTAAGCCATCAAAATGTGGTACAATTTATGCAACTTCCTATTGTAACATTCATGGACTATGGGAAAATAGCGTAGAACTTAAAGTTGAAGAATAGTAGTAAAGCCTAGAAGATTTCTAGGCTTTTTATTTTAGCCTTGACAACATATTTATATTGTATTAAGATAATATAAATATATAGTAGACTATGAAGGAGTTAAGTAACTGATTAAAGGTAAATCCACAGAGAATAGACTATTGCTGAGAAGTCTATATCCTTAAATTAGTGAATTACAATTCCAGAGTTCAATTTTGCGGTTTCCA
Source organism: Tissierella pigra (assembly GCF_018917845.1). Lineage (NCBI taxonomy): Bacteria > Bacillati > Bacillota > Tissierellia > Tissierellales > Tissierellaceae > Tissierella > Tissierella pigra. Next base: position 743,251 of record NZ_JAHLPJ010000001.1, on the reverse strand, counting down.
CACGTTACGTGGCTGAGGCTTTATGCGAATTAAGGTGGTACCACGGGTTTCCTCTCGTCCTTTAGACGAGATGATGCCCGTTTTTTTATGACCTAACACAACGAACGATAGTGAGTTGATGTAGGTCAAACGCAATGAGCACCAAATCTATACGAGCATAGCGAGTAAATAGATTTGAGTTGCGAAACTGCGTGATATGACCTAACTTAGCGAACGACAGTGAGCTTTAGTAGGTCAAACGCACCTACGCTGTCCGTTTTGTCTACAATTCGCTACGCTCATTGGACAAAAAGGCAACGAGAACCAAATCTATACGAGCGTAGCGAGTAAATAGATTTGAGTTGCGAAACTGCGTAATATCCCTAACACACCAAGCATAACAAGAACCAAAGTCAATAAATTAAAATTATAAACTTAATATAAAATTACTAGGAGGAATAAAATGGATAATGTATTTGATATTTTAATGGAGAGAGGGTATATAAAACAAACTACTCATGAAGAAGAAATAAGAGAATTGTTGGGTAAAGAAAGTATAACATTTTATATAGGATTTGACCCTACAGCAGATAGTCTACATGTAGGTCACTTTATAGCTATGATGTTTATGGCTCATATGCAAAGAGCAGGTCATAGACCTATTGCCTTAGTTGGTGGTGGTACAGCAATGGTGGGAGACCCTTCTGGAAGAACTGATATGAGAAATATGCTCACTAAAGAAAACATAAATCACAATGCAAGCTGTATCAAAAAACAATTAGAAAGATTAATAGATTTCAATGATGGTAAAGCAATTTTAGAAAACAATGCTGATTGGCTTCTTGATTTAAATTATGTTGATTTTTTAAGAGATGTAGGTTCTCATTTCTCTGTCAATAGAATGTTAACTGCTGAATGCTTCAAACAAAGACTAGAAAAAGGATTATCATTCCTAGAATTTAACTATATGTTAATGCAGGGATATGATTTCTATGTATTAAATGAAAAGCATAATTGTAAAATGCAATTAGGTGGAGATGATCAATGGTCAAATATGATTGCAGGTATGGATTTAATCAGAAGAAAATCTAGTAAGCAAGTATATGCCATGACTTGTACTCTTCTTACAAATAGTGAAGGAGACAAAATGGGTAAAACAGCTAAAGGTGCTGTATGGTTAGACCCAGAAAAGACATCTCCTTATGAATTCTATCAATATTGGAGAAATGTTGAAGATGCTGATGTAAATAAATGTTTAAGAATGCTTACATTTGTCCCTATGGATGAAGTAAGAAGACTTAGTGCTTTAGAAGGTGCAGAAATCAATGTTGCTAAGGAGATATTAGCTTTTGAAGTGACTAAATTAATCCATGGAGAAGAAGAGGCTAATAAAGCACAACAAGCTGCTAAAGCATTGTTCTCAGGTGGCATAGATGAAGGCTCTATTCCATTTACTGAAATGGATAAATCTAGTTTTGAAAATGGTATAGGTATTCTTGATTTGCTAAAAGAAGTAGGTCTTACTAAATCCAATGGAGAAGGAAGAAGACTAGTAGAACAAGGGGGTATATCCATTGATGAAGTAAAAGTTGAATCCATAGATAAACAAATTACATTAGATGATTTCAAAGATGGAAAAATAATGATTAAAAAAGGTAAAAAAGTATATCATCAAGTGAGAATTTAAAATAACTCCGATTTTTGGTACAATAACCAAAAATCGGAGTTATTTATTTACTTAGTCTTACGAAGGTTTCCAATGCTAAAATGATTTCCCTTTTTTCTCCTTCTATAGTCTCTATATCTTTCATTGCATAATCTTCTACTGATTCTTTTAAATCTGATTTATATTCTACTACATTGTTTAATATACTGGCTGTTTTTACTCCCCTAAGTTGTCCAACTACAAATAAAGAAGAGGTTTCCATATCTGAAGCCAGTATATTTTTACTATTCCAATATTCCATTAACTTATTTTCATCATCAGTATAAAAAGAATCATGTGACCTCACTATTCCGCAATGATATTTATATTTTAATTCTTCACAAGTATCTATAATTAAATTAGTAAGTTTTATATCAGCTACAGCAGGATATTTAGGACTTATATACATATTTGTAGCACCATCTTCTCTTATGGCAGCAGAACAAATAATTAAATCACCTATATTTATATTTGATTGAACTGCACCACCTGAACCTATCCTAATAATATACTTTGCACCACAGGAAATCAATTCCTCTATGGCTATGGCAGCTGATGGTCCTCCTATTCCTGTGGAAGTAACTGTTATAGGTACTCCCTTATAATAGCCTTTAATTGTTCTAAACTCTCTATTATATGCTATTTCTTCATAGGAATCCAACAATTCTCCTACTCTTAAAACCCTTGCTGGGTCTCCTGGAAGTATTACATATTCAGAGATATCTTTTGACTCACATAATATATGAGGCTGTTTCATTTTATCACCTTCTATTCTTTCCTTGTAATAAAGCTTCTCGTATTGATTCTCCTAAACTAGGATGAATAATTAAATTAGATAATAGGTCATCTGCTGTTTTTCCGTCCTTTATCACAGAACCTATTAATCCGATATATTCAGATACATTTTCTCCTATCATCCATAATCCTAGAATCTTATTTTCTTCATCTAATATAACCTTTACAAAACCGCAATCTATATTCTTTGCCCAGCCTCTCCAAGAATCTTTAAATAAGGCGATTCCTATTTTATATGAAATACCATCCTCTTTTAATTCTAGCTCTTGCTTACCTACACCTGCCATTTCTGGTAAAGTAAATACTGCTCGTGGTAAAATATAGTATGATGTGTCCACTGGTATACCGTTCAATATATAATCTGCTACACTTAATCCTTGTTGAATAGCCACATGAGCCATTCCTAAAATTCCATTGATGTCTCCAATGGCAAAAATGTTTTGTTCATCAGTCAATAAATTTTCATAGACTATTATATTATTTTCATTTGTTTTTATATTGGTATTTTCAATTCCCAATGGAAAATTAGGTTTTCTCATAAATGTTACCAATGCTTTTTCAGTGGAAATTATAGTTCCATCCTCTAACAGTGTCTCTACTGCTCCTTTACTTACTTTTGCACTTTTGGCCCCTATACCTTTTATTATTTTTACACCCTTTGATATTAAATGAGTTTCTATAGGTTCTACTAAATCTCCATCGTTTCCAGATAAAATACCATCTTCTTTTTCTATAACAATAACATCTACACCTAATTCAGCATATAGTGCTGCAAATTCTATTCCCTCAACATTTCCACCTAAAATAGTTATACTCTTTGGAATATGAGTTAGATCAATAGCTTCCTTATGAGTTATTATATTTACTCCATCAATGGAAATTTCCTTTATACTATGGGGTTCAGTTCCTGTTGCAATAATAAAGTACTGAGCATCCAATATTTCATCTTCTACTGTAAATCTTTTTGAGTCTATAAACTTGCCGTTACCAATATATATATCTATATTTTCATTTATTAAATCTTCTTTAATTTTACTATCTAATGTCTTTAAATCTTCATTCCATTTATTTATAAGATTTTCTCTAATGTTTTTAGTTTCATTATATTTATCTTTTATACCTTTAAAAGAATCTAAAGCTTTTTTTACAGGTAGTGCACCCCATCTAAGAGCAGTTCCTCCTAATGAGTTCTTTTCTACTAATGCTACAGTTTTCCCACCTCTTTTTAAAGCCATAGCACTATAATATCCGCCAATTCCACCACCTATTATGACTACATCATATTTCTTATTCACCAAGGTTTATCGCCTCTTCCTTATTCTTTTTCCCCTTATTCATCTGTCTCTTAGTCACAATTACTAGAGCAAATATAGTAGCCAAATAAGGAACCATTTGGGTAAATTGAGCAGGAACTCCCACTACCTGCAGTCTAACACCTAAGGCATCAAAGAACCCAAATAATAAGGTAGCTAAAAAAGTCCCTATTGGATTAGCTTTACCGAATATTATGGCTGCCAATGCAATAAACCCTCTATTGGCACTCATATTTTCTGTAAATAAGGTTAAATATCCAAGGGATAAATGAGCACCAGCTAGTCCACATAGTATTCCACAAGCTATGGAACTAGTATATTTCATTTTTCTTGGACTAATTCCAGCTGTCTCCAAAGCATCAGGGTATTCCCCTGCGCCACGCAACCAAATTCCTTGGGGTGTTTTGTATAAATACATATAAATAAATATTACTAAAATCCAACTAATATAAATAAATATAGTATGATTATTAAATATTATATTTAGAAATTCTATATTATCCATAAATGGAAAATTCAGCTTTGGTAAAGGGACTATATCTGGAGAAGAAAATGCACCCTTCACTCCAAATATACTTCTCAATAGAAATACAGTAAGTCCTCCTGCGAACAGATTTATGGCTATTCCTATTACAAATTCATCTGATTTCAGGTCTATAACAAATAATGCAAATATTAGACCTATAACCATTCCTATAATAGCAGCCAATGCAACTCCTGCAAGAGAACTGCCAAAGAAATAACTTCCTACTACTGCGAAAAATGCTCCTAAAAGAATCATTCCCTCCATACCTATGTTTAAAATTCCTGCTTGCTGAGTAAGGAGTCCCCCTAATGCAGCTAAAATAAGAGGGGTAGCTGTTCTAATGGTATGTTGTAATAATGTTAGGTTAAAAAGCTCCTTAAACAATTTTTTCACCTACTTTACTATTAGCTGTCTTTTTCATCTTCCAGTTTTTATATATATTTTTAAAACCTGCTTCTCCTGCAATAAATAAAATTATTATGGATTGAATAACTGATACTAGCTCTGATGGTATTCCTATGGAATTTTCCATGGCAATAGAACCAGTTTTCAATGCTCCAAAAAATATGGACATCAATACTACACCTATAGGGTTGTTTTTTACGATTAATGCTATTAACATACCATCAAAGGCATATCCTGGGGATATATGCTGTAAAAACCTATAGTGAACTCCTAAAACTTCCAATGCCCCAGCAATTCCACATAATCCTCCTGAGATTACCATGGCTAATACCATTTGATTTTTATCTTTTATTCCTGCGTATCTGCTAAATATACTATTTTGTCCTACTATTTTGAAGTCATATCCATAGGAGGTTTTCTCCATTAAATAATAAATCACCACAGCTATAATCCCCATATAAAATATACTTGTATTCAATGTAGATAGTTTAACTAATCGAGAAAATCTAAATTGTTCTGCTATCATTTCTGTACCACCCATTTTACCTTGAGATGAAGCAAATGGGTAATTAACTAGATATGCAGTAAATAGTGTGGCTACTGTATTTAACATTATTGTGGTTATTACTTCGTCTACTTTATATTTTACTTTCAATATGGCAGGAACAAAACCATAAGCTCCTCCAACTAATGCACCTGCAATAATTGCTAATATTATACCTATAATTCCTGGTAATCCAGTGAAGGTAATACCTACATAAGCTGCAGCAAATGCACCTAAATATAGTTGTCCTTCTCCTCCTACATTTGATATTCCAGCCCTAAATGCTATGGCTGTTGCCAGCCCAGTAATTACTAGGGGAACAGTTTTAGCAAAAGTAGTTGCTATATTATACTTTGATCCAAATGCTCCTGTTAATAAAGCCCCATATCCTACTAATGGACTTCTGCCATTTGCTATCATAATCAATGCTCCTATTAAAAGTGATGCAAATATGGATATAAATAAGGAATTTAGATATTGGAGGTTCTTATTCTTAGTTAATCTTTCCATTTAATTCACCTTCTTTAAATTTGTATGTTCTTTCCAGTCATATAGAGTCCGATTTCTTGCTTTGAAATTTCGCCTTCCTTAAATTCTCCTGTAATAATTCCTTCATAAATAGTTATTATCCTATCAGATAATCTAAATATTTCATCTAGTTCAGCTGAAACCAACAAAATAGCACAACCTTGATTTCTCTTCTCAATTATTTGGCTATGAATAAATTCAATGGCCCCTATATCTACTCCCCTAGTTGGTTGAGATATAATCAGTATAGGAGTATTAAAGGAAAACTCCCTAGCTATAATTACTTTTTGCATATTTCCACCAGATAAATTCCCAACTAAAACATCTTCTGAAGGAGTTCTTATATCAAACTCTTTTATTAGTTTTCTACTTTTGGATTTAATCTTTGATTTATTCAAATGAATGCCTTTAATAGCATATGGTTCATTATGCTGATTTCCCATAAGGATATTTTCTGAAATTGAGGCATCTTTAGATAGACCCATGGCAAGTCTATCCTCTGGAACATGGGCAATACCCAGCTCTCTTATATCCCTTGGAGACTTATTGGAAATTTCAACTCCATTGATAAATATTTGTCCACTTTCCTTTTCTCTAAGTCCAGTTAAGACTTCTACTAACTCCGACTGTCCATTTCCTTCTATTCCTGCAATTCCTAGAATTTCTCCCGATTTTAAACTTAAATCTATGCTTCTCAAAGCTATAAGACCTCTATTATCTCTAGCCCTTAATTTTTCTACCTTTAGTATTTCTTCATGTTTTCTATTTTCTATATGCTTCTTGTCTATTTTGTTAAATAATACTTCTCTGCCTACCATCATTTCTGCTAAAATCTTTTCATTGGCGTCCTTTGTATCTAAAGTGCCTATCATCTTTCCTTGTCTCATTACACTTACTCTATCAGAAATAGATAATACTTCTTGAAGCTTATGGGTAATTATTATTATTGTCTTTCCCGATTCATCTACTAATCTTTTTATTACTTTAAATAATTCATCCGTTTCCTGTGGAGTCAAAACAGCTGTTGGTTCATCTAATATTAAAACATCTGCTCCTTTATAAAGGGCCTTTAGTATCTCAACTCTTTGTTGAACTCCTACAGATAATGACTCCACCTTTAACTTCGGGTCAACTGTTAAACCATAAGTCTCTGATAACTTTTTTGTAGATGCTATAGCTTTTTCTTTATCTACAAATATTTTTCTTTTTGTAGGTTCTGTTCCCAATACTATATTTTCTGCCACAGTAAATGAAGGAACCAACATAAAATGTTGATGAACCATACCAATTCCTATTTTTATTGCATCTAAAGGACTAGTCATTTTGATGGGTTTCCCATTATAATAAATATCTCCTGTAGTTGGTTCATGAAGTCCATACAATATATTCATCAGTGTAGATTTTCCCGCACCATTTTCTCCAATTATTGCATGAATTTCTCCTTTTCTAATATCAAGGTTTATATTATCATTAGCCAATACCTCAGGAAATTGTTTGGACACATTTTTTAACTCTAAAACCTTTTCATACATTTAAGTTTCACCTCTTAATCTCAAAAACTGTTTTAAAATGGAGAAGTAGTTAACTACTTCTCCAATAATTATTACTTACCTGTTGGTACTGTAATTTCTCCGCTAATGATTTTTGCCTTAATATCTTCAAGAGTGTTCTTCATATCTTCTGTTGCAAATTGCATCATATCATCTGTACCATAAGCCATACCCACACCATCTTGAGCTAGGCCATAGTAAACAACCTTACCTTTTTCAACTTCATCTTTTTGGATTTTTTCTATAGTTTCATAAATTGATTTTCCTACTTCTTTAATCATTGAAGCAACTATATTATTTGGATTAATATAACGCTGATCTGAGTCTACTCCTATGGCATATTTACCATGTTCTGCAGCAGCCTCAAATACACCTTCTCCCGTTTTTCCTGCTGCTTGGAATATAATATCAGCTCCTCTTCCATAAAGAACTGTTGCATGTTCTTTACCTTTTGCAGGGTCTTCAAAGTCTTCTGCAAATGTTGTTTGAATTTCAATTTCTGAATCAATATACTTTGCTCCAGCTTCAAATCCTATTTGGTAGTTTCTGATTACAGGAATATCCATTCCTCCAACCATACCTATTAGTTTACTGTCATCTATACCTTCTATAGATGTTTCTGTTGTAAGCATAGCAGCCAATGCTCCTGCTAAAAAAGCTCCTTCATTTTCTGCATAAGAAACAGTAATTAAATTATCCATCCCTTCTATTTCATTATCTACATATATATAATTAACGTCTGGGAACTCTTTTGCAACATCTTGTACAACATCAAAGAATTCAAAACCTACTACTGCTACAATTGAACCATATTGTGATGCTTGTACTACTTGATCATTTAATAAAGACGAATCATTCCTACATTCATATACCTTATACTCAATTCCGAAATCTTTTTTAGCTTTTTCTACACCTTCGTGGGATGAATCATAGAAAGAACGATCTCCTAAACCACCAGCTAATACTAATCCTACTTTTACTCCTTCTCCAGCTGTATCTCCTGAGTTATTAGAAGCACCTGGCACATCATTAGCTTTTTTACAACCTGATAATGCTAAAGATACTGTCAGCATCAGTACTAAAAAAATCGTAAGTTTCTTTTTCAAGAAAAATACCTCCTTATTTTATATTATTTTTTATATAAAATCGATTATCTCGATTCTATTTCATAGTTATTCATTTTTACTTGTTTTTTCTTGAAGTTTCAATCCATTAATATCTATTATGGTAATATAATTATTTGATACATCTATTAAATTACTTTCCTTTAACTGCTGAAGAACTCTATTTATACTTCTAGATGTAACTGCAAACTGCTCACTTAACTGTTCCTTATTTATATCAATTTGTATTCCAGTGCCCGATTTAACTCCAGAATCTGTTCTATATAAAAGATAATTACATATTCTGTATTTTAAGGAATATAGAGTATTTTCTCCTGCTAATTTAGATAATGTATAAAAATTATGACATAATGTTTTCATTATATGTAGGGAGAAATGTCTATCTTTATCTATCCATTTTAGAAAGCTATCTCTATCTATTCGTATTAATTGAATATCTGTCAAAGCTTCAATGGAACATCCATAGGGCTTATTATCAAATATCTCCAGTTCTCCAAAATAATCTCCCTTTTTATATATAGCTTGAGAATATTTTTTACCATTCTCCCCATTTATACATATGTTGGCATATCCATTTACTATAATATAAAAATATTCATATACTATGCCCTGTTGACAGATTATTTGCCCCTTTGTATAGTTCATGCTTTCCCATTTATTAAGAATGCTGTATGGACAATCTTTTAGAATCTTTTTTATTATCTTATTAGACTCGATAATTTCTATTATATTCACTAAATTCGCTCCTTTAAGTATATAGTAAATTAAAATCATTTTAAAGGACATCTGTCCTAAAAAGACATACTTTTTCTATTAATTATACTATATATAAAAAAAATTAGGAATTGTGTCCTTCTATATCAAATTAAAAAGATTATTCTTCAACTTTTTAAGAATAATCTTTTTAATTTAACACAATATTATCTAAATATTATTTTACCATTTTCTATGGAATCTACAATAGCCAAGGATTCTAATTTTATACCTTTATCTCGTAAATTTTTGCCACCATTTTGAAAGCCCTTTTCTATAACTATTCCTACACCAATTAAATTGCTATTAGATTGATTTATTATATCTATTAATCCTTCTGCTGCCTTTCCCTTAGCAAGAAAGTCATCTAATATAAGTATGTTTTCTCCCTTATTTAAATATTTCTTAGATACCCTTATGGTATAGGTTTTATCCTTAGTATAAGAATATACTTTACTTTCATATGTATCTTTATCAAGATTTTTTGAATCAGTTTTCTTTGCAAAAACCACAGGTACATTGAAATACTGTGCCACAATAACAGCTATGGCAATACCTGATGCTTCTATAGTAAGTATTTTGTCTATTTTTTCTAAGGAAAATCTTGATTTAAACTCCTTACCTATTTCATTTAATAGCTCTACGTCTATCTGATGGTTTAAAAAACTATCTACTTTAACTATATTCCCTTCCTTAATATCTCCATCTTTATTTATTCTCTGTTTTAATAGTTCCATATTATTCACTCCAATAATTAATTTATATTATCGTATAATAACTATTAGATTTATGCAAGATATATTATTTAATCTGTATTTGGCAAATTTTCATTGCATTTAGTGCATTTTTATGACTTTCTTTAGTTACGCCTGCACAGCAATTTTCATCCACAGAGATTTTCACTTCTGGTAAAAATGTTTTTATAGTAAGAGCATTGGATATTACACAAATATCTGTACAGATACCTACTAATTCTATTTCATCTATGGGTTCTTTCTTATTCATTTCTTCTAGTTCTAAAATTAAGTCCTTTGAACCAAAGGTTACTTTGTTATAGATAACATTCTGAGGGCTTATTATCTCTTGAATATCCTTATGTATTTCCCATCCCAATGTACCTTCTATACAGTGTTCTATAGGTAAATTTCTGCCTTCCTGGGTGGATAAATAGTCTCCTTGGTGAGTATCTCTTGTGTATATTATCTTTCCTTCAAATTCTTTAATTTTCTGGACTACATTTGGAACAATACTTACTGCCTCTTTTGTACCTAATGAACCGTCTATAAAATCATTTTGCATATCAACAACTAATAACACTTTGTTCATTTGAATTCACCCTCCTTTTTTTATTTTATAAACTTATTCTCTGCCTAATAACTTTTCTATAATCATATGAGTTTTATAACCTTCTTCAAAATCAACAATCTTAGCCTTTTCTCCTTCTATTGCCTTAAATACATTGTCTAATAAATCAACTAGATGATTTTCTTCTTTAATATCTAATTTCTCTAAGACTGAATCTTTCGTAGCTATCCATAGCTCTCTCCAATTCTTTAAATATATAGATCCCTTTGTACCAAATATCTTAAAACATAATTCTTCTTCCATACCTACATCAGTAACTCCATTGATTAACACTGGAACTCCTTTTACCATTCCCCTAGCAATAATGCTTTCTTCTGAAATCTGCGGATTTGCAGGATATTCTATAAAAGTACTTATATCTTCTATATCTCCAAATAGCCTTTGAATCATTTGAATGTAATGAGTAACCACCTCTCTTACAAAACCACCTTGCTCCCTTGATGTTATCCAATCGTTTTTTTGCCACAGTCTTGGCCAATGAGTAAAATAACCTTGAAACTCAACTCTAACTAGATCACCAATAAATCCCTCATCTAAAAGCTCCTCTATCTTTTCATAGGCCTTCATATATATAGTAGGAAAGTTCATTCCATGAACTATATTTTTATCCTTAGCTGTTTTATACATTTCTTTTGCCTCATCTGTTGAATTTGCCAAAGGTTTCTCGCATATAAAATGTTTATCTGTCTTTAATACATCCATAGCTATGGGATAATGATATTTTGGAGGCACCGCTAAATAAATAATATCTATATCTTTATCCTCCAATAACGCATTATAAGAATCTACAGCTTTTAACTTATACTTCTCTGTTATTTCTCTTAGTCTACTAGTATTTACATCATATATCCCTTTTATATTTGATTTTGGATGATTGTTACTAGCATTTATTATTCTTTCTGCAACTACTCCTGCCCCTATGATTCCTATATTCATGTTTTTCTCCATTACATTCATCCTTCCTTTCCATCATAACAGGAACAAAGTTCATTCCTGATATTTTTATTATGTCTATATTGTTATCTTATCATAAATTTTAAGTATTGGAACTGTTTATAAATAGATTTTATTAGTGCTATTAAAACAAGTTTAAATTGAGAATTATTTGGTGTATTATATATATAAGAAAATACTATAAACGGAGGAATAGATATGTATAGTTTTAGAAATGATTATAGCGAAGGTGCTCATCCGAGAATTTTAGAATTACTTATGAGCTCGAATTATGAACCCAATATAGGTTATGGAGAAGATATTCATAGTGACAGGGCAAAAGAATATATTAAGAGATTAATTGAAAGAGAAGATGCAGATATACATTTTATTCCTGGTGGAACTCAAACCAATATGCTGGTAATATCATCATTTTTACGACCACACCAATGTGTAATTTCAGCAGATACAGGTCATATAAATGTTCATGAAACTGGTGCAATAGAAGCTACAGGTCATAAAGTAGTGGCTATGCCTTGCAAAGATGGTAAATTGACACCAGATATTATAAAGAAAGCTCTAAATCATCATTCTGATGAACATATGGTACAGCCTAAGATGGTATATATATCCAACTGCACTGAGCTGGGAACCATATATTCAAAAGATGAACTAATATCAATTCATGAGATATGTAAAAAAAATGAATTATTGTTATTTTTAGATGGTGCAAGAATAGGTTCAGCCCTTACATGTAAAACTAATGATTTAAATATTAAAGATATTGCCAATCTAGTAGATGTATTTTATATTGGTGGAACAAAAAATGGAGCGTTACTTGGAGAAGCTTTAATTATATTAAATAAAGATTTAAAAAAAGACTTCCGTTTTTTAATAAAACAAAGGGGAGCATTGGCTGCTAAAGGCTTTGTTTTAGGAATTCAATTTGAAGCATTATTTCAAGATGATTTATATTTTGAATTGGCAAAACATGCAAATGAAATGGCTGAAATATTAAAATCAATCATTGAAGAAACAGGATATACGTTTTATGCTGAACCATATACAAATCAAATATTTCCAATATTTCCAGATACTTTACTTAAAAAGATGGAAAAAGAGTTCGTATATGAGTTTATTGAAAAGGTAGATGAAAATAATACTGCTGTACGATTTGTTACATCCTGGGCAACTAAAGTTGAAGCTGTGGAGGCTGTAAGAGCTTTTTTAAATAAAAACAAGTAAAACTAATGGGGACAATTGTCCCCATTCATTAAATATTTACTATTTAAGTTTTCTAAAGCATAATTTATTTTACCAATCAATATATATTTCTGTTCTAGAAGTCTATTTTCATTTTACTCTAATATATTTTTCCATTCATCTTCTTTAAATCCAACAAAAACATACTTTTCACCTACTATAATAGGTCTTTTGACAAGCATACCATCTGTAGATAAAATATTTATCTTCTCATCATCGTTCATATCTGACAGTTTATCCTTTAATTTTAACTCCTTATAAACATTGCCACTTGTATTAAAGAACTTTTTTATAGGATAATTACTTTTGATAATCCACTGCCTTAATTCATCTTCAGTTGGATTGTTTTCTTTAATATTTCTTTCTTCATATTCTATATTATTTTCATCAAGCCACTTTCTAGCCTTCGTACAAGTAGTACATCTTGGATAACATAATAATAAGTATTTCATAAAATCCTCCTTTAAGTATTTCTTTTATTTAACCTTTTTCTTATGGCAGTATTTTATATTTATAATACTAAATCATTTTTTATTATACACCTCTTCTCTAAAAATAAAATATGTCTCTTAAAACTTTTAAACAAAATCCAATAACTATTGCTACTAAAATAGCTCTGCAAAAATTTCTCAGATTCATATTAGACTTTTTTCCGAATGTCCATATAGAAAACATTATGATATTAATTAGGGGTATAAATAATATTGTTATTACCCCTACCCATTCCATAACAATCATTACAACTTCAGTATCACGAAAGCTGGAATATCCAGAAGGATTATCTTGAAATTTATTATTTTTAGTAATATCATAATCTTTGAAACCCATTTCAGTCTCCCTCTCAACTAATATTTTATATACCCATTTATTATAAATTTTCATATATATTTCTAAATCTCCTTTTATATATGAAATTATTCTGCTCTTTCTTTATCCCTATATCTATATATTCCACAAATAAAACCAAAGTCCTTCTTTTCACCAATTTTTCTTGAAATCACTTATTATATTTAGCTTTGGACTATAAAAATCTTCTTATCTAAGATAAGAAGATTTTTATTTTATAGTCTAATATCAATACCTTTTCCTTTCTCTTTCTCATTTATATCTTTAGGGGTATTTCCTTTATTTTTACCACCATTTTTATTATAATCTGATTCAACCTTATTTACTGCTTCCATAAGATATTCTCCATAGATTTGGTCACCTTTGTCCAAGGCTATTTTTGCCTCTACCTTAGATTCCAATATTATATCTCTAGCTTCCCTTTCAGTTTTAGCAGCTTTTACTCTATTTTCTATTTCTTTACGTCTTTTATTGGCTTGTACAGCCTTTTCTAGTCTATCTGGAGCTTTTTCCATAATCATAGCTCTTTCTTCTGCTGTAATTTCTTCTCCCCTTGCAATTTTCCTAGCTATTTTATCTAATATTATAGACTCATATATTCCTTTATACATATTACCCTCAGAACTTTGAGGTCCTTCTAATTTTTCATTTTTATCTTGTCTTATATTTGCTCTAAATATATTCTGTCCCGACATGATAATTTTACTATTCCAAGGCTTAAATCCTATGTTTTTTTTATTATTTTGCATAAAGTTATTAGTATTAAATTGATTCCCTGTTATTTTCATATTCTCACCCTTTCCCATATATTATCTGCCTTATATTATATATCGGCACAACGGAAAGTAGTTTAATCTTAATTTCTAACTAATTTTAAGGCGTCTATTTTTATTACAAAATAGACGCCTTTCATCCACCAATTCTATTTTTATATCTTTTTAAATATAATCCACTTCTAAGTTAAATACCATAGTCTTATTGTCTAATAATCCCTTATTTTGAGACTTCCCAACAAAATCATCACCAAACATTGAATATAGTTCACCTGATATTGTAAGTTCAGGAAGTCGTCCCAATAGCTTTTCTCCATCAGTTAAGAATGCCAATTGAACAGGTGTCCCAAATACTCCTTCTTGAGTAAAGTCTCCACCTGATGCAATAAGAACTGCTATACCTAGTTGACCATTTAATAATTCCTTTAAAGTTTTATCGCTAGATTTTACAACAAGATTCCTAGGTGTTAAGGAAGGAACCTTATCATATTCTGATGAAGCACTTCCTGTAAGAGGTAAATTAAATTCTGAGGCAGTTTTTTTATCTGTATATGGAGTTATTATCTTACCATTTTCAATTAAGGTGTATCTGTAGTCAGGATTTACAACACCTTCTGCATCGAAAAATTCAACTCCAGTTAATTCTTCTTCCTCTGCACTTTGATATAATGTAAATTTATCGCTGAACTTTTTCTCCCCTATGAAATCTTTAAACAATGAAGCTCCTGTTCCCACCTTATATCCGTTCATTTCTTCTATTATTTTCTTTAGAGGCAACATATCATCTGCAAAAAAAACTACAGGCTGCTTTCCTTTAATAGGCAGTTCTACCTTGTTTCTATAAGCCGTTAAAGTTTCCCTTATATTGTTTAAGATCTTCTCTCTGCTATATTCCCTATCTACATAGCTTGAAAAAGCATCAAATACATTCACAGAATCCTTTTCTTTTATTATAATTGCTGCTGCAACTATTCTATCTATATGAGTTAGATCAACTCCCTTATTATTTATTAACTTAGTTTCAAAATCTTGGATATAGATATTATTTGAAAAAATGAAATCTGGAAACTCTTCTCTTAATAATTTAAATAACTCCTCTATTTCTTTTACCAACTCTTCATGGGATAATACTTCTTTCCTATAGTCAACTTTTTTTACAAGATTAGCAGAGGGCTCATAAGGATAAGGTATTTCAAGCCTTAAATTTTCAATTGCTCTTTTTTCCAACTCAGATTCATCTACTTTTCCCACAGCCCCTGCAATACCAATAAATCCATTTTCATACACTCTAAAACCCATTTTAGTAATATCCTTTTTTCTTACAGATCTTATATTTGATTGAAGAATATTTATACTTATCTCTTTGAAATTACTAATATATTTTTCCTTAATCATAGAAATCCCTCCTTACTGTACCGTAATATTTTTTACTCTAATATAAGGACCGCCCATACCTACTGGAAGTGGAAATTGCTCCATTTTCCCACAACCTGATAATGGAAAGAAAACAATTTCTATTTCATTTGAGATCCCATCGATTTCATATAAAGTCTCCATTACATTGCCACTAATAACTGCAATATTTACAGGCTCTGCAATTTTTCCATCTCTTATCATATAAGAGATACTAGGTGCTATGGTAAATGTTGACATACCTGCACCATGTCTTATATCCTCAACTAATATACCTTCTTCTACCTCTGAGATTAGTTCCTCTTTAGTCTTATCTCCAGCTTCAATATAAGTGGTAGTCATTCTCACTATTGGTTCAAACTCAAAATTCATTGCTCTTGCATTACCTGTTACATTCTCTTTAAGAGATTCAGCGGTTAAACTACTATGAAGTCTCCCTGAAAGAATTCCATCTTTAATAAGATAAGTTTCATTATATTTAGTCCCCTCATCATCAAAGGGAACAAATCCACATCCTAAAATATCTCCCCTATCAACTATAGATAAATTATCTACACCTACTTTTTTACCAATAGTCCATTCTCTCATCATGGTTTCATCTCCAACCATGAAATCTGCTTCAGATTTATGGCCAAAACTTTCATGAGTGAATACTCCCGTTGCTATAGGTGAGAATATAACAGTGTATTTTCCTGGTTTAACAGGCTTGGCATCCTTAGTATAAATAATATCTTTATCTATTTTATTTTTAAGTTTTTCGTGTAATAATTTAAGTTCATCAAAATCTGTGGTAGTCTTGTCATATTTGCTATCTAAAGTCTTACCATCTACATTTATAGAATACCTAAATGCAATAGCACAAGTCTGATAATCAAATATTAAATCTGCACCTTTACTGGAAAAAAACTGTTTTGTGATTTTACTGTCAACATATATTGCTCTGCACATTTTTATTTCTTCGGTTTTACTTATAATTGGAAAATATGATTTCAAAAGAGTAAGTTTTTCTTCTTGACTAATATTTAATATATCATTATCTTGAAAATATAGAAATTCTCCAGTATTGATTTCAAATTTTTTAACAACAGGGTTTTCATTGATTTTTTCATTTTTCTTAGCCATAAGAGCAAGGTTATCTATTTCTTCTTGAATATTATCTATATCTGTAGTTGAACTGTAGTACCACCTTTCTCCGTCGAATATTCTAATAAATCCACCCTTATGGTTTCTTTTTAAGTTTTGTCTTAGTTCCTTATTCTCATAAGTAATTTCACTGATAGAAACCTCTTCTAATCTCACATCTGTATAAAGATTCTCTGGAAAAATATACATCTAATCCCCCCTAAAGTTTTAGTTGATTAAATATTACCAATATTACAAAATATTGTCAATGAACCTTTACTCCGATTTCAATTCCTAATGTACTTCCTTGTTACCTTACAAATTATATATTAGTAGAAAATAAAATATTCTACATTGATTATGTATTATTGTCACTCTTCACAATAAGATATATAATAATTTTGAAAGGAGTGTTTTGTATGCTTACCATTACTTGTGAAGAAATGAAGGCTATGGACTGTTATACTATAGAAAAAATTGGCATTCCTAGTATAGTTCTAATGGAAAATGCTGCCCTTAAGGTAATTTATAATATTGATTTAAATAAGACCAATAGTTTCAATATAGTATGTGGAGTTGGAAACAATGGTGGAGATGGTCTAGCAATAGCTCGTCACCTTATAACAAATGGAAAAGATGTAGATTTATTTATTATTGGAAATTTAGATAAAGGAACTAAGGATTTTAATATTAATTTAAACATACTTAAAAATATGGAAGTAAAATTTATTCATGTAACTGGAGAAATGGAGTTAGAATATCTTAAAGATTCCCTAGTAAAAAATGATTTGACTATAGATTCAATATTTGGAATTGGATTAACCCGAGAAATTGAGGGCATCTTTAAAAAGGTAATTTCTTTAATTAATAGTTATTCCAATAATATCCTTTCAGTTGATATTCCTTCTGGGTTAGATGGTAATACAGGAAATACTCTTGGCATTTCTGTTAAAGCAAACAAGACTATTACTTTTCATTTAGTTAAAAAAGGATTACTGGAATCTAAAGAATATACTGGAGAAGTAATAGTAGAATCTATTGGAATACCCAAAAAAGTTACTAATAAAATATTGGAAAGGATGGTATAAACCATCCTTTCTTATCCTTTAGAGGGTACAAATGGCACTATCCTTGCAGCTAAATTTGATATAGGCATTGATTGGAGAATTACTTTACCAGGACCTATTAATCTTACAAGAAATAATCCTTCCCCTCCAAATAGAACATTTTTCATCCCTTTAATTGTTTCTATTTCATATTTTACACTTTCTTCAAATAAGAATACATGACCTTGATCTACTAACATTACTTCCCCTGAATTTAAGTTATATTCAGTTAAAGATCCATCTGCCTCTAGGAATAAATCTCCATATCCCGAAAACCTTTGTAAAACAAATCCTTCTCCTCCCAATAAACCTGAGGAAAACTTTTTAGTAAATACAGTTTGAAATTCAACACTGGTTTCTGAGGCTAGATATGCTGATTTCTGTCCTATTAATATTTGACCCTCCATTTTTATATGTCTTATTGTTCCTGGTAATGATGAAGCAAATACAATTTCTTGATTATCTGCTTTTGCTGTATAAAGATTAAAAAACATGCTCTCTCCTGAAAACATTCTAGCTATGCCTTTCATAATACCACCTGATGCAGTTTCAATATCAAATCCATCTGTCATCCAAGACATAGCTCCTGCACTGGTTTTTATAGTCTCTCCTCTATTAAGTACACATCTGAGTATTGGATAATCCCCTTCTATTGAATATTTCATATTCCTATCTCCTTTATAAATTATCTTTTTTTGTCTACCTCTATATTTTATATGATTTTTTAAATTTCTTCTATAAATTTATCTTATTCTATAGGTAAGCTTATTATTTTTTTCTATTGGTCAGCTATTTTAAACTTTAGTATAATTAATTAGTAGATTATAACTTTTGGTTTGTATATTTATAAATTTAAATTGGAGGAATTTAATATGAAAAGTCCTAGAGAATATTTAGCTGATTTCAATAATGGTATGGCAAGTATTGCAGCAACAAATCCAGAGCAATTATCTGCCTTTGGGAATTTTGCAGATACTGTATTTAAAGATGGTGCTATTGATTTAAAGAAAAAAGAATTAGTGGCTATTGGTATTTCTGTATATAGTAGATGTGAATATTGCATAGCTATACATGCTTATAATGCTTTAAAAGCAGGTTTAACTAAGGAAGAAATAATGGAAGCTGCAATGGTTGCAATTGCATTTGGTGGCGGCCCATCCCTTGGTTATGCCATAACCTTATTAAAGGACTCATTGGAGGAATTTGCCAAAGACTTCGAATAATATTAATAAATTAAGAAACTACCTAAATTAAAGGTAGTTTCTTAATTTATATAGACTATTTAACTTCCTCAAAAGCCATTTTAGGTTGATTACAAGTAGGACATTTCCAGTCCTCTGGTAAATCTTCAAAAGCTGTATTAGGGTCTATATCCCGTAGTTTATCTCCTCTTTCTGGTCTATAGATGTAACCGCATACTGTACATTTATAATTATTCATTTTATCATCTCCATATCTATGGTTTACGCAGATTATATTTTTAATCACCACAATTCTAAAGGATTTTCTACTTTTCTTTAAGTATATTTACAATGTTTTATCTAATGCTTCCTTCAGTATCCTTGCTTCTTCATCACTAAGAGTAACTCCTTTTCCCATTTTCCCTTCTTCATGATTCCAATCTCTCAAATCAAACTTTGCTGGTCTATTATTCCAACTAACCTTGTTAAACTCTTTCGTCCAATTTCCTTTTTCTGAAAGCACTGCTATTTTTTCTATTATTTCATATTTTATTTCTGCCATATTATAGCCTCCTTTTATCTGTAGTTTAATTTTCTAATAATAGTCTTATTAAATATTTATACTTGTATACATTAGACCTCTTGTATCCTAAAAGCTGAAATATCTTGTTTAATTAGTATTTAGATATCCTTATATTATACATTATAATACCATATTATCAGAAAAGTCTATATCAACATGTTAAAGGTAGCTTTCTTCAAAGTCATTGACTTGAGACTCAAAGATTTCAGAAATCAGAACTTGCCTATTGGTTATAAATAATCTATGTTATAATATTCTTACAATACTAAAATAAGGAGTGATACCATGTTAGATTTACTTATGAAAAGAAGAAGTATCAGAAAATATAAGAATCGAGAAATAGAAAAAGAAGTACTAGATAAAATTTTGCAAGGGGTACTAACCTCTCCTTCTTCTAAAAATAGACGTCCTTGGGAACTTATAGTAGTTAATAATAGAGAAAATTTAATAAAACTAGGTGACTCGAGAGGTCCTGCTTCAGCTCCTATAAAAAATGCACCTTTAGCGATTGTTGTAGCTGCAGATTCTCAAAATAGTGAGATTTGGATAGAGGATTCTTCCATTATAGCCACTGTTATTCAGATAATGGCAGAGTCCCTTGGTCTGGGTTCTTGCTGGATTCAAGTAAGAGAAAGACTTACTCCCCAAAACGAAAGTGTAGAGGATTATGTAAAAAATATATTAAATATTCCTGAAAAATATAATATTGAATGTATGATTTCCCTAGGTTATCCTGATGAAGAAAAATCTCCTCATAATAATGAAACTCTTCCTTACGATAAAGTTCATTATAATGAGTTTAATACAGCAAAATAAGTTTTAAAAGTCTCCTTGTTATGAAGGAGACTTTTAAATAAAATAATATTGTTTTTATTGCTATTATATTTCCATTTCTAAAAGCGCCATTCCAAGGGATTTTCCATGCTTATCTATTGCAAGGCTTCTCGTAACTCCTCCTCCTAATGACTCTTCCAATACAAAATTAAACGCATAGATATTATCAAGTTCATATCTCTTAACTCCTCCAAAACATATTTCAGAAAAAAATTCTTCTACCTTTTCTGCAGTTAAGATTTCTTTAAGTATATGATAGTCTCTCTCTTCGTATGGAATAACTGCAATATTTGACATATTCCCCTTATCTCCAGTTCTAGTATGTGCTATTTCTTTAAGTTTCATGGTCTATACCTCCCAATAAGTAATTTGAACATTTATATTTTCTTTTGGAATAATAATGGCACCTACAGATAATACTTGCTTCACTCCCGATTCTATTCCAGAAGAACCTGCTGGCCCATTTGTGTAAAGATAGTCTAATTCCTGAGCTATAAGCATTGCATCATCATAGTTCTTTGTTCTACCACTTATTCTAAGTCTTATTTCACTATGTTCCTTAGGTGCAAAACTATCTGAAATATTTGTTTTATATAAGGAGTTATATCCAACATAATCAACTCTATATTCATCTATATTTGCTCCTACAATTTTTAGTCTCTTTTCAATTATATCAGCACACATCTTTGCACGCGGAAGAGAGTTTAGCCCACCAAAGCTTACTTCTCCTTCTCCAATATAACAATCACAATATCCAACATTGACCTTATATGTAGTAGGACTTCCCTTTGATATAGCTCCAGTTACAAGAACAACATCTTTGTCAATCTGCCTAAAACAAACCTTAGTAAAGTCTACTATAGCATTGGGAGTGATATAACAAGATGGGTCTGTTATTTCATATAATAGCTGTTCTTTACAAGTTCTAAGAGATACCTCGCCTCCTGATCCTTTTACTTTGGTGACAATAAAATCTCCAGTTTCATCTATTTCAGCAATTGGGTGTCCTAGAATATGTAGGTTTTCCACATCTTTATAACCAGGATCTGCAAAATATCCTCCTGTAATTTGTCCACCACATTCTAAAAGATGTCCCAATAAAGTTGCTTGTCCTATTTTATACAAATCATTTTCTGTCCAGCCAAACTCGTGCATCAAAGGACCTACAAATAAGGCTACATCCGCAACTCTTCCTGTAACCACAATATCAGCTCCATTATCAAGAGCTTCTTTTATTGCCTCAGCCCCTAAATATACATTTGCTGATATTATCTCAGCCTCAAGTTCACCAAGAGTATGTGTACTTTGCCACATGACTATCTCCTTATACTTCTCTAAATCATCTATTATATTATCTCCTGAAATCATTGCAACTTTAATATCTGTAATATCCATTTCTTTTGTAATTTCTAATATTAACTTAATAGCTGCTTCTGGATTTGCTGCACCCATATTAGTAACTATTTTTATACCTTCTTCTTTACATTTCCTTAAAATACCTCTTATTCTAGGCTCTAGCATAGGAGTATATCCTTTTGAGGGATCCTTTAATTTTTGTTGTTGATTATTTGCAATTGTCCTCTCTGCAAGACATTCAAATACAATATAATCAATATCACCTTTTTCCACCAGTTCTATTGCTGGTTCTAGCCTATCATAAGAGCATCCTGCTCCACATCCAATTCTAATCTTTTTCACCTATAACCCTCCCACTTTAAATATAGCCACAGTAAAAAATTCAACTGTGGCTACATTATAATTTTTATTTATTCTCATTAAGAGTCCAAAATAATATTTTCTTTTTGAACTTTTCAAATCCAAGCATGACTATAACAATAAAGCCTCCCATAAATAACAGACCAGAAATTACCCTTGCATAATCTGAAAAATCGGCATAATATTGAATAAAATGTCCTAATCCAGAATTTGTTGCAAACATTTCAGCTATAGCAAGTAAAATAAATGCGAAGTTTAATGCTGTTCCTGCACCCGCTAAAATAGATGGTGCTGCTGCAGGTAAGATTACATTAAATAGCTTCTTAAATCCTTTTAACTCTAATACCTTAGAATTGTCCAAATATTTTTGGTCAATTAAAACAATTCCGTTTATAGTACCATTTAAAAATGGCCAAAAACATCCTATAAAAATAACAGCCACCGATGATAAATAAAAAGTTGGCATAATCGCTATAAGATAAGGAGTCATCATAGATGGTGGAATCGGATTAAGTGCAAATATAATTGGCTTTAAATTCTTATTTAATCTTGGATTAGTACCTATTAAAATCCCCAATAATATACCTGAAAAGGCAGCACCAAAATATCCTGGTATTAATAATTTTAGAGAACTAATAAGACTTTTCCAAAGTTTAGGCATAGAGCTATAAAATTTGGGTCCAATCTTTGAAAAACCTGGAAATAAAACTGGATCAAGAATATTATAAATATCCGTGGCAAATATATAAATCAAAAATGCCATAATTAGAATTATAATAGTCCCAATATAATCTTTAATGTTTTTTATACCTTTTAACATCTTATCTCACCTATTGTAGTAAACATAATCCAAACCATTATACAACTAATCTAAACCTTCAGAATTATAGTTAGAAAATTTCTCTTGAAGTTCTTTATAAAAAGATTCATTTGGATTTTCTGATGTAAGTTCATCTAGAGCCTCTTTATATATCTTAACATTAATATGATCATTTACATCGATATCAGATGGGTCAATATATTTCATATCAATTAAACGATTCCACATATATCGAACGCCATCACTTTTAGGGTCTGTATCGAAAACTTGATTCGTTTCAAGAAGCATAGTTCTTGCATCTTTTTCATCAAGTTCAAGGTATTTCATATTTAATTGAACTGCATACTCTGGCTCTTCCCTTAATATCTTTTCAGCCCGTATATATGAACGTAAAAATGCTTTTACAGCATCCCTATTTTCATTAATCCACTCTGTATTAGCAACGGGTCTACAGCATACATGAACTGGATCCCAGAACTCATTACTCCAAGCAATAGTTTTAAGACCTGCTTCAAGTGATTGTAAATATGTTGAATTTGTTCCTATTCCTATATCTGCATTGCCAGATTTAACAGCTTCTAAAACTTCACTTGGTTTTTTAAATTCTAGTATGGTTACATCTTTTTCCAAATCATATCCTGCTTCCATCATAGCACCACGCCATACAATATCAGGAGTATACATCCTTGCAGTAGCTACTTTTTTCCCAACAAATGACTCTAATCCCTTATACTCTAAATCAGATACGGCATAAACAGGCATACCTCCAGATAAATATCCTCCAAAAATTGAAAAATCAGCACCATTTGTAACATAGGTAAGAGGTGCAGCAGTTCCAAAAGAAACAGCCACATCAATTTTCTTGGATTGTAAAGCTGTCAACGCATCTGTTGAATTAGAAAACGGAATAAGTTCAATTTCTATACCTTCTTCTGCAGCAATTCCTTTATCAATAGCAATAAATCCTAAAATATTTCCTGTTCCCGGATTATATGCAACATTTATTTTATGTAATTCTTTTTTGTCAGGTGTTTCTGGTGTCTCAGATGTTCCTGTGACCTGTTGTACGTCTTCTTTAACCATATTCTTTTCTTGATTTCCGCAACCACCCATAACTCCTGTTAACATTAATATAACAAGTATTAGTGTAATAACGCGGCTCTTTTTTTGTTTCATATTATAATCTCCTTTAAATTAATTTTTTCTTCAATATCTTTGTTTATGATATGAATAAGTTTGTTTCTTAAATCTAAAATTTCCTTATTATTAAATAAGGAATCACGGTCAACTTTTTCTTCATCTCCAAAAGAATGTGTATAAATGATTTTGCTAGGACTTGAACCAAAAACAAATATTTTTGTAGATAGAAGTAAAGCTTCATCAACATCATGGGTAACAAAAAAAATAGTCTTTCTATTTTCTTTATCCTTTCTCCAAAGATCTAATACCATGTCCTGTAACTTAGCCCGTGTAACAGCATCTAAAGCACCGAAAGGCTCGTCCATAAGTAAAATAGGAGGATCTAATGCAAAGGAGCGGCATATTGCAGAACGTTGACGCATACCTCCTGAAAGCTCATTTGGATATTTATCAAATGTAGCTTTATCTAATCCTACTCTTTCCAAATAATATAAAGCACGTTTTTTTAATTCCTTTTTACTCTCATTTTTAAATTTCTGCTGTAAAGAAAGTATAATATTCTTTCCCGTAGTTAGCCATGGAAATAAGCTATAATCTTGGAAAACCACGCCTCTATCAAGGCTAGCTCCTTTTAATTCATTATCTCCAACAAGAATATTGCCTGAATCTGGTTCTGATAATCCTGCCATCAATCTAAGAAAAGTGCTTTTGCCACAACCTGATTGACCTAGCAAACAAACAAAATCCCCAGAATCTATTTTCATACTTATATTTTCAAGAATAAGCTCCTTATCATATGAAAACATAATGTTTTTAACTGTAATGTCATGCATAATCACACCTCCTAAGGCATCTATACAGCATTCCAATAACTTTCTATATAATACTAATGTATTTATAATACTAAATCAAATTAAAAATAATTATAGCAATCATCATTTGCATAGATTATTTCTATAGCAAATTTAATATTATTAAGAAAACATTATATAAAATTACTTTAAATGAAAAAAACTACTGACCTTTCTAAAGTCAGCAGTTTCTTTATATTATGCTTCACCTAAATAAGCTTTTCTTACTCTGTCATCATGTAATAAATCCTTAGCATCTCCTGTAAATAGAATTTTTCCTGTTTCTATTACATATCCTCTATCTGCGGTTTGTAATGCAATATTGGCATTTTGCTCAACAAATAAGAATGTAAGACCTGTTTTTTGATTTATTTCTCTAATGGACTCAAATATTTCTTCAATAATTATTGGTGCTAGTCCCATGGAAGGTTCATCTAGCATTAGTAGTTCTGGATCTGATAGTAATGCTCTTCCAATTGCCAACATCTGCTGTTCTCCACCACTTAGAGTTCCACCATATTGTTTTGTTCTTTCTCTTAATCTAGGGAACATATTATATACAAATTCAAGGTCTTCCTTTATTTTATCCTTATCATTTCTTAAATAAGCACCCATTAAAAGGTTTTCTTCTACTGTTAGGGCAGTAAATATTCTTCTTCCTTCTGGTACATGAATAAGTTTTTTAGCAACTATTTTTTCTGCACTTAAATTACTTATTTCTTCATCTTTATATTTTATACTACCTTGGGATTTTATTAGGTTAGATATGGCTCTTAGGGTGCTGGTCTTTCCTGCACCATTACTTCCAATTAAAGTAATTATTTCTCCCTTTTTTATTTCAAAGTCTAATCCTTGTAAGGCATGTATTCCACCATAATATACGTTTAAATCTTCAACCTTTAACATTACTTAGCACCCCCCTTACCTAGGTAAGCTTCGATTACTCTATCATTACTTTGTATTTCATGTGGTAATCCTTCTGCTATTTTGTTTCCATATTCTAATACAGAAATCCTATCAGATATACCCATTACAAGTTTCATGTCATGCTCTATAACTAAAATAGTATTTCCCCTATCTCTAATTTTCTTTATAAGATTTGTCATTTCAACCTTTTCACCTGAGTTCATACCTGCTGCTGGTTCATCAAGTAAGATTAACTTAGGTTCTGTAGCCATTGCTCGGGCGACCTCTACTCTTCTTTGATAACCATAGGGAAGACTTACAGCTATTTCATCTTTCATATCAGTCAGCTCTAAGAATTCTAAAATATCCATTACTTTCTCTTCAACTTCTTTCTCTTCCTTTATAAGTTTAGGGGATTTCAATATGGTAGCCAATAGATTTGAAGATGTTCTACAATATTGACCTACCATTACATTTTCAAGAACTGTCATGGTACTAAACAACCTTATATTTTGAAAAGTTCTACCTATACCCATCTTTGTTATTTCATATGGTTTAGATTTCTTTACCTTTTCTCCTAAAAATGCAACTTCTCCTGCTGTTGGTTCATATATCCCAGTAATAGCATTGAAAAAAGTAGTTTTTCCCGCTCCATTTGGTCCTATTAAACTTACTATTTCACCTTTATCTATATGGAAATCTACATTATTTACAGCAGTTAATCCACCGAAACGCATTGTAATTCCTTTAGCTTCTAGAATTCTCATGCTTTGCACCTCCCTTTAGACTAGACATGCTGATCATTCCTTGAGGTCTTACTATCATCATCATTACTAAAAGTATTCCGTATATTGCATATCTATAAGTGGATATACCTCTAAGTGCCTCAGGTAATATTGTAAGTATAGTAGCACCTACAATGATTCCTGGAATACTTCCTACTCCTCCTAATACTACCATAGTAAGCATTACTACTGATTCCATATATGTGAAGTTATCTGGATTTACATAGTGGATAAATGAAGCAAATACTCCTCCTGCAAGTCCTGCTATTGCTGCTCCTAAAACAAATGCTAAGATTTTTAGGAATGTTGGGTTTATTCCCATAGCCTCAGCAGCTACTTCATCATCTTTTACTGCTACTAATCCTCTTCCAAGTCTTGAATTTAATAATCTATAGGATATAAATATAGTTAAAATTGCTAATACGTATAATATATAATAATATCCTGTATTGCTACTTATGGTATAACCAAATATCTTAGGTGATGGAATTCCTGGTATACCAGCTGGTCCCCTTGTAAAAGATGCCCAGTTAATTAAAACTAATCTTAAAATTTCACTAAATCCGATTGTTGTGATTGCTAAGTAGTCTCCTTTTAGTCTTAAAGTAGGAATTCCTAAGAGCAATCCAAATATTGCTGAAACTAAACCACTGCAAACTAATGCAATCCAAAATGGCACATTATAAGTTACTGTAAGAATAGCAGTAGTATAAGCTCCTACAGCATAAAATGCTGAATGTCCCATTGAAAGCTGACCTGCAAATCCTAAAACAAAGTTTAAGCTTAAAGCCAATACTATATATATAAGTACCAATACACTGGTTCTTAGTGCATAGGTATTGTTGGCTAAAATTAAAGGTAATAATGCCCCTAATACTAAAAATCCTAAACCTGCAAATTTTCTATTCTTATTATTTAAGTTCATAAATTTCTTTGTACCTAAGTCAAATATTTTTGAAAGTATAATTATACCTAGATACAATATTCCTGAATATAATATTAAATTTAATAAAACCTTTGAAATATTACCCATTCTTTCCACCTCCTATACCTTTTCTTTAATGCCCTTACCTAATAGTCCTTCAGGTTTTAGAATAAGGATGATTATTAGAATTATAAAAGCTATTGCATCTCTATATCCAGAGGATATATATCCTGCACCTAAACTTTCTGATACTCCCATTATAATACCTCCAAGCATTGCACCTGGAATACTACCTATACCACCTATTACTGCTGCAATAAATGCCTTTAATCCTGGTACATATCCCATCATAGGATAAGCTGCCTTATAGTATATTGCAACTAAAGTACCTGCTGCTGCTCCAAGGGCTGAACCAAGTCCAAATGTAAAGTATACTATTTTATTTGTATTAATTCCCATAAGTCGTGAAACATCCATATCTTGAGATACACATCTCATGGCACGTCCAATTCTTGTATATTGTACTATATAAGTCAGGATTGCAACTAAAACAATTGTTGTACCTAAAATTATTAACTGAATAGTATTAACTCTTATTCCTAAAAAACTAAACACCTTATTATTAATTACAGTTGGAAATGATTGAGTCTCTGGACCCCATATAAGCATGGCAAAGTTCTCCAAAAATATTCCCATTCCTACTGCAGATAAAAATAGATTTATCTTAGGTGCCTTAAATACAGGACTATAAGCAAATTTTGCTATGGCTATACCAAATATAGATGCACCAGCCATTCCAAATAAGAAAGCAAGGGCTATTGGCATATTAAATAGTGTCAATCCTGTATATGTTAAGAAAGCACCAATCATATAAACATCACCATGAGCAAAGTTTATAAGTCTGATAATACCATAGACCATAGTAAATCCTATAGCAGTTAAGGCATAAATACTACCTAAAGCTATACCATTACTTAAATGCTCCATAAACATATTCTTTCACTCTCCTTTATGTCAAGGAAGCCCTAATGGGCCTCCTATGATTTTAATTTAATTGATCTTCTGATAAAACGATTTGTCCATCTTTAACTTCTAATATTAGAATACTTCTTGTTACATCATTATTTTCAAAAGATATTGGTCCTGCTACTCCAGGGAACTCCTTAACTTCTTGTAAATATTTAGTTATGCCATCTCTTGTTGCTCCATTTTGTTTCATACCTTCAAGAATAAGTTTTGCTGAGTCATAAGCTAATGCTGCATAGTTATCAGGTTCTTTATTATATTTAGTTCTAAATGATTCTACAAACTCCTTTGTTCCTGGGAACTCTACATCTTTGTGGAAGAAAGCTGCGAATCTTATTCCTTCAACTGCATCTCCACCCAGTTTAATTAATTCATCTGAACTAATTCCCTCTGTTCCTATCATTGGAACATTTAATCCTGCTGGTCCTGCCTGTTGTGCTATTAAAGCTGTTTCTACATAATATCCTGCAACAAACATTATATCTGGATTTTCACCTTTAATCTTTGTAAGCTGAGGGCTGAAATCCTTTGATTGTCCTTCAAAATATGTTTCTGATGCTACAACTTTTCCACCTAGGCTTTCAAACTCTTCTGTAAAGTCATTTTTAAGCCCTGTACCAAAGTCATTTGCTGTAAACAGTATTGCTGCACTTTTTTTACCTAATACATTGTAAGCATATTGTGCTAAGTTTTTAGCCTGTGTAGTATCTGTTAATGATATACGATATAAATGAGGTGTACTTCCGTCAGTTATTTGTTTATTAACTGAGTCTGTAATAACTGGTATACCAGCAGCTTCATAAATTCCTCTTGCTGCCAATGTACAAGAACTGTTCCAGTGACCAATTACTGCTAAAACTTTATTATCTCCTGCAAACTTTTGAGCTACGTTTGGTGCCTCTTTAGGATTTCCTGTATCATCACCAACAATTAATTTTACTTGTTTACCATCAATACCACCTGCTTTATTTACTTCATCTAGTGCTAGTTCTATTGCTTTAACTTTCATATCACCAAATTGAGCTGAGTCACCTGTCATAGGGTTGGCTGATGCTATATATAATTCTGTGGAACTGTTGCTTCCTCCACCTCCACCACTACATGCAGATAGTGAAATTACTAAAATCAACATAATTGCAATAAAAGCGTTTTTCTTCATTATAATCCTCCTTAATTTTTTAGAAATCTTTATCGATTCCATATTTTTTTATAACACTATATATAGCAAATCCTGTGCCAAGTTTTTATATGGGTGTTTTTTGTCGAAATATAGGATTTTACCATAGAATTCATAAAAGGTATGAAATAATAACCATGTAATTAATTCATACTATGAAATTTTTTCATATAGGAGTATAATAATATTGAATCTATTCTAATGAATCGAGGTGTAAAATGTACAAAAAAAAGATTTTAATTATATTAATAATCATATCTTCCATATTTACTATTGGATTTACTAACGATATACAGGATATTAAAATGGAACCTATTAAAATAGGTGGCGATAATAATTATCCCCCATATGAGTTTGTAGATAGTAATGAAAATTTTAGAGGATTTAATGTGGATATAATAAGAGCTGTGGCTATAGAGTTGGGTTTGGAAATTGAGTTAATACCTAATAGCTGGGAAAATACTATGGATGCTTTGAAAAATGGAGAAATCAACGCTATTCAAGGTATGACCATAACTCCGGAACGTAGTAGAATATACGATTTCACAGAGGAAATAGTTGTAAACTCCCAGAATATTTTTGTCACAAAGGATACTAGCTATATAACAGATATTAGAGATTTATATGGAAAAAAAGTGGCTATTCAGGCAAAAGATGTTACTAAGGAAATTATTAAATCCATACCTAATATAGATATTGTAGAAAAAGTAAACCAAATGGAAGCTTTAGAAGCTTTATTATCTGGAGAAGTG
Organism: Tissierella pigra; assembly: GCF_018917845.1. Classification (NCBI taxonomy): domain Bacteria; kingdom Bacillati; phylum Bacillota; class Tissierellia; order Tissierellales; family Tissierellaceae; genus Tissierella; species Tissierella pigra. Next base: position 712,512 of record NZ_JAHLPJ010000001.1, on the reverse strand, counting down.
GATGCTTTTATAGGTAATAGGCTAACGGGAATCTTTTATGTACAAACTTTTGATTTAACAGAAACTGTTAAAATTGTAGGAGAGCCTATTTATACTACTAAATATAGTATAGCTGTTAAAAAAGGTGATGATGAACTTTTAAGCCTTCTAAATACTGGATTAAAAGCCATTAAAACTAACGGGACATATGACAAAATTTATCTCAAGTGGTTTGGTGAAGATATTTTTGATATAAATCAGAAATGGAAAAATCTTTTTTCCACTGCCTTAGTAGCCCTTTTATTTTCTAGTATGTTTATATATATAATATATTATTGGAATAGAAGTTTGAAGAAAGAAGTGGATATTAGAACTAAAGAGATAATTGCTTTGAATAATATTGCAATGCAAAATGATAAGATGCAGTCTTTGGGTAAATTATCTGCCAGTATTGCCCATGAACTTAGAAACCCTCTAACATCTATAAAGGCTTTTGTTGACTTAATCCCTTTGAAATATGAAGATGAAAGATTTAGAGATGAGTTAATAAAAGTAGTCCCAAATGAAATTAAAAGATTAGATGAGTTAGTTAGTTCTTTATTAGATTACTCAAAACCTAAAAGTCCAAAACCATCTAAAATAATACTTAAAGACATTTTATCTGAAACTTTAACATTACTAAAACAAAAAATTAGAGAAAAAAATATCGAAATTATTACTAAAGATACAGATATATATTTCTACGCAGATGCACCTCAAATGAAACAAATACTCATTAATATTATTCTTAACAGTATTGATGCCATAGAAGATAATGGTAAAATAGAAATATCGGGAGCTGTAGAAAACTCCAAAGCTGTTATAGATATTAAAGATAATGGCGTTGGAGTACCAAAGGAAATGTTAAATAAATTATTTGATCCTTTTATTACTTCTAAGAAAACTGGTTATGGTATAGGACTTTCGGTAACCCATAGACTAGTAAATCAAAACAATGGAGAAATAAAGTTAAATAGTGAGCTTAGTAAAGGAACTGAAGTTATTCTTTATATGCCCAGGATTCTAGAAATTGGAGATGATAAAAATGTATAATGTTTTAATTATAGACGATGAAGTTTCAATTCTTACTGCCTTAAGGTTTGCACTGGAAGATCATTTTAATGTATATACAACCACAGATGTACCAGAGGCTTTAGAAATTATTAACACTAAGGATATAGACTTAGTTTTACTTGATCAGTATTTAGGTGACTATAAGGGAATAGAGGTTTTAAATACTATTAAATCTCAAAATCATAGGGTTATTGTAATTGCTATGACTGCTTATGGCTCCATTGAAGATTCCATTGAAGCCATTCAAAGAGGTGCTTATTACTATATTACAAAACCTTTAGATATAAATGGCTTAATATCTTTAATAAATAAAGCTCTGGAATATCAATCTTTATCTGATGAGGTTCAAGATTTAACACGAAAAATTAAAGAAGATAAATTTGACCTTAAAATGGTATCTTCTAGCCATGCTATGAATGAAGTATTTAAAATGATTGATAGAATTAAAGATGTAGATATTAATGTTTTAATCTCTGGAGAATCTGGTACTGGCAAGGAACTTATTGCTAGAGCTATTCATGAAACCAGCAAACGAAAAAATCAAAATATGGAGATTATAAACTGTGCTGCTATTCCACATAATCTTTTGGAATCTGAATTATTTGGATATGAAAAAGGAGCTTTTACTGGGGCTAATAATAAATATAAGGGGAAATTTGAACTAGCTGATAAAGGGACTTTGTTTCTAGATGAAATTGGTGATATGGATTTACAGCTTCAAGCAAAACTATTAAGAGTTATTCAAGAAAAAACTATTACCCCTCTTGGAAGTGAAAAACCTGTACCAGTTGACTTTAGACTAGTAGCTGCTACTAATCTAAATTTAAGTGCTGAGGTGAAGAAAGGTAATTTTAGAGAAGACTTGTTTTTTAGACTAAATGTAGTAAATATTGAAACTCCTCCTCTAAGAAATAGAAGAGACGATATTCCAGCTCTAACAAAACATTTTATAAATAAGTATAGCAAAGCTTTTAATAAAGATGTAACTGGTATAAGCCGTACTGCCATAGAAGTGTTAGAAAATCATGACTATCCTGGAAACGTACGTGAACTTCAAAATATTATTGAAAGAGCAGTAGCCTTGACAGATAAAAGTATTATTCAAGTCCAAGACTTGCCAAATGAACTTATACCAAATACTCATCGTGTTTCTTTAAGTGAAAGTGTTCCTATTTATGTAGGAGACACCATAGAATCTGCAGAACAAAAACTTATTCTTGCCACATTGGAATATTGTGAGAATAATAAGAGGAAAACTGCCCAAATGCTAGGTATGAGTGAAAGGCATCTTTATAACAAATTGAATCAATATAATTTAAAAAATTGAGGAAATCACAGTGATCCCTCAATTTTTTATTTTTTAAATTTCCTTAAATCTTCTTCATCATCTATATCTATACCAAGTATTTCTTCTTCTATATCTACTTTTTTTACCTTGGACATATTTCTCTTCACAATATCTCTAGCACCTTTATCTCCTACTATCTGTAGCAGTTCTTCCCTATATATAGATGAAATAATCATTGGCATACCTCGATTTCCATTATAGTAGGGAACCAACATAGGTAGATTTGAACTTCTATATTGATAGATTAATTCATTTATTAATTCTGATGTAATAAAAGGCTGATCTCCTACAAAAAACATATACTCAGTATTTAAAGTATTTTTTACACCTAGTTTTAGTCCTTCTGACTGTCCTAAGTGAGCGTTCTCATTATAATATGTGTTTATATTATACTTTTCTCCTATTTTCTTTACTTCTTTTTTTCTATAGATTAAAATTATCTCATCTAAATCTGACTCTACGCAAGCTCTAATAACTCTCTCTACTATTTTTTCTCCCTCTATATCCATTAGAAGTTTATCTTTTTTCATTCTCCTTGAAAAGCCTGAGGCTAATATAATTCCTGTAATCATTTTTATCTCCTATTATATAGTCTTAATAAGGGAATCCAGTCCAAGACCTATTTCGTAAAGCTTTCCTTTTTCATCTGTCAGTGTTAAAAATTTAAACAATTTTCCATCTTCCACTCTTTTTTTTATTGGAGTTACCATATATTCCTTTTTGCCCTTCTTCAATTCATTAAAACTTGAATCTGCTTCATATAGATTTAAACCTAGAGCAGATTTTTCGTTAGTATATTCTACTACTCCATTGGAATTTGTAACATATACGGCATCTACTCCTATATCTTTAATTAATTGATTTATCATATTATCATTTATATCTGTATTATTTCTAAAATATTCCCTTACATCATAGGCTTGCTTTAACATCTTCTCTTCCATTACTTTACCTACTACGAATTGCTGCATATCGTAAACGTATGTTTTTATCTCTTCCACTACATTATTTAAATCCTTTGATCTATTATGTTGTGAAGTAGTCTCTTCTGTAGTCTGTACTATTTGAGCAGTTGTTTCTTCCGAAAACTCATGGATTCTAGTTACATTAGTGGCTATTTCTTCAATCATAGAATTATTTTCACCTGTTGATTTCTTTATGCCCTCTAAACTTTCTTTACCTAAGTTTAATGTTTCTACAATGGACATAATTTCTTTATTTGTCTTTTCTATTATCTCACAGTTTTCGCCCATATATTCCATTTCATTTTCCATAGATTTAGAAATAAATACTATATCATCCTTTAATCTGTTAATTACTTCCCCTATTTTTTTAGATACAGTTTCTGTTTCATTTGCCAGTTTTCCTACTTCATTGGCTACTACAGAAAATCCCTTGCCATTTTCTCCTGCTCTAGCTGCTTCTATAGAAGCATTTAATGAAAGCATCTTTGTTTGATTAGATATTTTATTTATTAAATCTACTAAATTTACTACTTCATCCAAATAGTTTCTTAGTTCTACTACCTTCTTTCCACTTTCCTCTACCATAGACTTAGAATTTATTATCCTATTTTCTATGGATGTTATTTCCTCGATTCCATCTTGAGCCGCAGTAATAGAATTTGATATAAATTGAATCTTATCTATTACATCCTTATCTATATTTTTCATAGACAAATGAACTTTCTCTACTAAATTATTGGTTTCATTAAGCATTTGACTTTGTTCTACTGCATTGGAATCCGCTACTTCCACTGAAGTGGCTATTAACTCCGCACTTCCTAAGGATTCCATGGCTAAAACAGTTAAATTTTCACATATATTAAATATTTCTGTTGAGATTTCTACTTGTGTTTTTAAATTATTCCTTACTTGTTTATATAAATCATGAATCTTTTCTCTAGCTTCTTCAGATATATTTGTCTTCTCTGTAAAATTAAAATCTAAATTATTTACATTAGACAAATGATTTATTATTTCTTTTAATCCACTATTACCTTTTACTTTTAATAGAGTTAATGATAAGCCTATTGAAAGTAATATAGTTAGTCCAATTTGTATGAATTGTCCTTTAAAATACAAAGTAGTTAAATAATTAATCCCCATAAATATAATTGACAAAATAAATAATTTAAAAAACTCCCTAGTTCTCTTTCCCACAATTTTCCTCCTTGTGTATTATCTATTTTCCTTACATCCCCTTAGGTGCTTTATAAGTTTTTCTGGTGTCACTGGTAGCTCCTTTATTCTAACACCTACTGCATCATAGATAGCATTTAATATGGCCGGAGCTATTGGTATTGTAACTGGTTCTCCTATACCTTTAGCACCATAAGGTGCAGTGGGTTCAGGGTCTTCTACTATAATATTATTTATATCTACCATGTCCATAGCTGTTGGTATTAAATACTTTGAAAATCTATTATTCTTCATTATTCCTTTATCAAGGTTTAAATCTTCAAATAATGTATATCCTAGTCCCATGGCAAATCCCCCGTCCATTTGTCCTTCTAATAACATTGGATTTACTGCACGACCTGCATCTTGAGCAAAGGTGGACTTTAAAATATTGACTATACCAGTTTCAGTATCTACTTCTACTTCTACTGCACAAGCATTAAATGTATAAGGCCAATATGGTGCTCCTTGACCAGTTTCTTTATCCATTTCTGTTGTTTGAGCAGTAAACTCTCCTTTTGCTTCTATTATAACATCATTATAATATATTTCAGATAATTTTTTGTACGATATTCTCTTCTGCGGAAAAAAACTTAAAATAACTTCACCTTTCTCTAAGGTTAATCCCGAAGTTGAATTAAGATTTAATTCTATTTTTGCTTTTTCTAATAATTCTTTCTTCATATTTTCACATGCTATTTTTATGGCATTTCCAGTGTTATAGGTTTGTCTTGTTGCAGCGGCTGTTCCTGAATCTGGCATTAAAGATGTATCTTCATGAACTAAATCTATATTCTCTATATCTATATCTAGGACTTCAGCACCAATTTGTCTCATTGAAGTTTTAGCACCCTGTCCCACTTCTGTAACTCCACAATATATTCCAATTCTACCTGCTGGCAGAAGCTTGATTATTGCCCTTGATACATCTGGAAATCCGTTGCCATATCCTGTTCCATAATATGAAAGTCCTATACCTTTACCAATTTTTTTCATATAGATTCCACCTCCAATTTCCTTGAAAACTGAAATTCCTTATCTACTGCCTCTATACATTTATCTAAAGGCACACTATCTGTTAATATTTGACCTGTTGCTGTCATAGATCCTTTTCTAAATATATTTTTCATTCTAATTTCAATAGGATCCATACCTAGCTTTACTGCCAATTCATCTATTTGCTGTTCATAGGCAATGGATACTTGTGTTGCACCAAATCCCCTCATGGCACCTGTAAAAGGATTATTTGTATATACTGCATAACTGTCTACATTTACATTCGGTATTACATAAGGCCCTGTTGCGTGTACCCCTGCCTTTCTAAGTACGTTTATTGCCCAAGAGGCATGGGCACCAGAATCTCCAATTATTTCTGCCTCCATATATTGAAGGAATCCATTTTCATCTGCTCCTGTTTTATATTTCATAACCATAGGATGGCGTTTTGAATGGGCTAAGAAGGATTCTTCTCGAGAAAATATAATCTTTACTGGTCTTTTTAGCACTATTGCTGCCAATGCTAAATGGATTTGAACTGATATATCCTCCCTAGCTCCAAATGCCCCACCTATATTTGTATTGATTACCTTTACCTTCTCCTCTGATAATCCTAAATTAATGGCTATTTCTTCTCTATCATAGTGAGGATATTGTGTAGCTACTGCTACAACCACTGTACCATCTTCCTCTAAATATCCTAATCCTGCCTCTGGTTGTAAAAAAGCATGTTCAACCATAGGAGATTTATATATGTTTTCAACTATATATTTGCATTTTTTCTTTCCTTCTTCTATATCTCCATGTCTTAATTTATAGTGAAGAATAATGTTGGAATCCCCATGAATCTTAGGAGAATCTTCTTTCATAGCTTCTATGGGATCAAAAACTGCATTTAACTCCTCATAATCCACTATAATTTTTTCATATGCTTCCTCACAAATCTCTTGTGTTTCACCTACTATAAAAGCTATAGGTTCTCCTATTCTAACAACCTTTTCACTAACAAATACTTCATGGTCTTTTAAAACTACTCCATATTTATTTTCCTTTGGTACATCTTTATAGGTAAAGATTTTTAATATACCCTTTACCTTTTCAGCTTCTGTAATATCCACTTTTATCTTTCCATGGGGTTTTGTTGACCTTAATACTTTTCCATAAACCATGTCTTCTAGATATATATCTTGAGGGTATAAAGCCTTTCCTGTAACTTTTGAATAGGCATCTACCCTAATGATGTTTTTGCCCACTACATTTAAGTCCATTATTTTCCCTCCTCCATATATTCAATAGCCTTCTCTGCTGCATAAATCATTTTATTATAGCCTGTACACCTACATAGATTTCCCGATATTCCTTCTCTAATTTCATCTTTTGAAGGATGAGGTTTTTTATCTAATAGAGCCTTAGTGGATAAAACCATTCCTGGAATACAGAAACCACATTGCACTGCTCCAACATCTATATATGCCTGTTGTATTGGGTGGATTTTTCCTTCCTTCTCCATTCCTTCTATTGTTAAAATATTACTTCCATTTGCTTGAAATGCCATGACTAAACAGGAGTTTACAGTTTCTCCATTCATAATTACAGTGCAAGCTCCACATTCACCTTCCCCACAGCCTTCTTTAGTTCCTATTAATCCTAATTCATCTCTAAGTAAATCTATGAGCCTCAGATTTTCATTTACAGAAACTTCAAACAATTTTTCATTCACTGTTAAGTTTATATTTATCATGCTTCCACCTCAGTTCTAGTTTTTATAAATTCCTTAAGATTTTCTCTAAGAATACTAGATACAGCTACTCTTTTATATGGTAAAGTTGACCTTCCTTTTAGTCTTTCGTCCATAGAATTTTGTAATACTGTGATTGCTTCTTCTATTGTAGTTTCATTTATTTCTTTATTGATTAAATATTCTTCTACTTCTTTTTCTCTCATAGGGTATTTTCCCAATGCTCCACTGGAAATTGTGACATTTTCGATTAGTCCTTCTTCATTTAATTCGATTAAAGATGCGATTGATAGTCTGGATATGGCTAAAGCTTTTCTAAGTCCAAGCTTTGCAAAGTTTAGATTTTGATTTTTATTAAGTTTTTCAAATTTTATTTCTGTTATAATTTCATTTGATTTTAATTTATTTATATAATAATCCTCTAAAGGTATTTCCCTAGTTCCTTCTATACTACATATTTTTATTATAGCTCCTAAAGCTATTAAAGGAGGTATGCTATCTGCTGCTGATGAGCCATTTGCTATATTTCCTCCTATGGTTCCTTTATTCCTTATTTGTGGAGAACCCACCATTTTACAAGCTTTATGTAATCCATGTAGATTTCCCTTGAACAATGGATTTTCGGTTATTTCAGTGAAGGTAACTCCTGAACCCAATATAATATGATTTTCGTCTTCTTTTATCTTTTTTAGTTCCTCTATCTTACTTATATCTATCAAAATTTTAGGTGTTATTTTCTTATTTTTCAGCTCAATAACTATATCTGTTCCGCCAGAAATGAGCTTTGCTTCACTTCCATATTCCCCCAATAATCCTACTACTTCCTCAACACTCCTGCTATTATATACTTCTTTTAAGGTCATATCTTCACCCCTCATAGGATTTTTTGTTTTAAAAAAGCCACCCCCAAAAGAGGCGGCTTTTTAATAAGTATTATTTTTTAGTAAACAGTTATACCAATTATGATTATTATTCAATAAATGCTAGTATTACAAAGTTTAATATAAATAGTGCTGATGATACTATTAAAATAGGATGTACATCTTTCATTTCCTTTTTACATGCTTTAACTAATAAATAGAAAATAAATCCTGCTGCTATACCATAAGAAATACTATAGCATAAAGCCATAAATATACCTGCAAAGAAAGCTGGTATTGCTTCTTCAAAATCATCCCATTTAATTTCACTAAAGGATGAAAGCATCATAATACCAACTACTATTAAAGCTGGTGCTGTTGCTTCTGCAGGAACTATACCTGCAACTGGTGCCAAGAAAATTGCCAGAATAAACATAATTGAAGTAACAACAGATGTTAATCCTGTACGACCGCCTGCACCGATTCCAGCTGCACTTTCAACATAAGTTGTAGTATTGGAAGTACCAATTAATGCACCAATGGAAGTTGCTATAGCATCTGCAAATAATGCTTTATCCATTTTAGATTTGAATCCTGTGCTTTCTTCCATAGCCTTTTCATCTTCAGCACTAAAAATGCCGCTCTTACGTCCAGTACCAATAAAAGTTCCAATAGTATCAAATGTATCAGATAAACTGAATGCAAAAATTGTCATCAGAACTAGAGGAATTTTAGCAGGGTCAGAGAATAAGGAAAGCATTCCTTCTCTACCTAATGCAACTCCTATGGTTGAACCTAATTCCTTAAATGAATCACCAACTCCAGCAGTTGCACCTAATGTAGAAACATCTACAACTCCCATAGGAATACCTATTAATGTAGTTCCTATAATACCTATTAAGATTGCTCCCTTTACCTTAAATATTAAAAGTACAAAAGTTAAAACTAATCCAATTAAAGCTAATAAAACACCTAAATTGTTAAAGTTTACAAGAGCTGGAACTGCAGCTGCATTAGAAATAACTGTACCACCATCTAAAATAATATTATCTCCCGGATTAGACGTGAAGTTAATGAAACCTGCATTTTTAATACCAATGTAAGCTATGAAAATACCTATACCACCACCAATTGCATTTTGCAAACTAAGAGGTATTGATTTAATTATAGACTTACGAATCTTTGTTACTGTAATAAATATATTTACCATACCACAAACGAAAACCATAGCTAATGCTTGCTGCCAAGTAAAACCTAAACTAAATACTACCGTATAGGTGAAAAGTGCATTTAAACCCATACCTGGTGCTTGCGCATAAGGAACATTAGCAAACAATGCCATAACTAATGTACCAATTACTGCAGCAAATATTGTTGCAAGAAATACTGCCCCCCACGGCATACCTGTTTGTGCTAACATTGATGGGTTAACAAAGATGATATAAGACATTGCAAAGAATGTAGTCAAACCTGCTACAATTTCATTTGATACAGTTGTACCATTTTCCTTTAGCTTAAATTGTTTTTCAAAAAAACCACCATTTGAAGCTTTTTGACTAGACATAATACTCCTCCTTTTATTTGATTTTAAATACTATCCTCCTTTCTTTTCTATATCTATTTAGTATTATACTAAATTTTTTTAAATAACTGTAGTAAATTCTTATTTTACAACTGGAGGAAGAATTTTAAAGTTGTTTACATCTATAAGTCCTTTATCTGTTATTTTCCAAGCTGGGCTAGTAGATAATGCTAAGAAAGATAAGTGCATAAGTGGTGCATGAATTTTACATCCTAAATCTTTCGTTATTACACTTTCTAATTCAGCTATTTTTCTACTTACTTCATGTCCGTCAAGTTCATCTGTTATAAGTCCCCCAACTGGTAATCTCATTTCAGATAATACTCTGCCTCTATTTGCGATTGCTATTCCCCCACCCATTTCTATAACTGCATTTACTGCTATGGTCATATCCTTTATATTACTTCCAACAACCATTATATTATGAGTGTCATGAGCTACTGATTCTGCAAAAGCTCCTTCCTGCATACCAAATCCTTTTACAAAGGCTTTTCCTATATTATTTGTTCTATTATATCTTTCTACACAGGCTATATATAAAGTATCTTTTTTAGTGTCTGCCTCTACTACCCCTCTACTTACCCTTAGAGTTTCTTCTGATTTTCCCGTCAAATTTTGGTCTGGTATAACTTCTATACATCTTACTTGTGCCGATTCACCTTCTGCCTCTATTTCTAAATCCTTTTCAGAGATTGGTCCTATTTTAACAGAAGTCTTCACAACTCCAGGATAAATATATCTTGGCAAATCTATAAGAAGTTCCTTCTTTAGAGAAACTAGGTTTCCTTTTAGGAACACTCCTGCTATGGTCATTTCTTCTAAATTGTCTATTATGGCTATATCTGCCTGTTTTCCAGGAGATAGTACGCCTACATGGTCAAGACCAAAGTATGTAGCTGGATTTATAGTAACCATTTGAATAGCTTCTGCTGGACTTACTCCTTCTCTTATGGTTCTTCTTACTATTTCATTCATATGTCCTATGGTTTCTAAGTCTGCAGCTACCATATCATCTGTAGCCAATATACATCGTCTTGAATCCATTCCTTCTTCTGTTACTGCTCTTATACATTCTGCCATATTCTTTTGAGTAGATCCTTCCCTCATAAACAGATATACTCCTTGGCGAAGTTTCTCTACTGCTTCTTCCTTTGTTGTCGTTTCATGGCATGAACATTTTCCACCTGTTGATATTATATGAGCTGCCAGTTCTTTACCAAATAATTCTGGAGCATTTCCATCTACTACCATATTCTTTGACTTAGCATACATTGTTGATGCTAATAAATCTGTTATTATTTCTGGTGTATTTCTATAGACATGTTTTGCATTACTGAATCCCTGTAACTCTCCTATGCCTATTATGTTTTTATAGTTTAGTAGTTCTTCCATATCCTTTGAATTTACATCATATCCTGCTGTTTCTAAATCTGGACAATCTGGTGTAAGAGCAGGAACCACTAAATATACATCAGATGGGACATGATCTATTTCGTCTGCCATAGCTTTCATTCCAACTGCACCTAAAGCATTTCCTATTTCATGAGGGTCTGCTACTAAAGTTGTTGTTCCTGAAGGTATAGACAGTCTTGAAAACTCTGTTACTGTAAGCATACTGGATTCAAAGTGCATATGGGAATCTATAAATCCAGGTGATAAATATCTTCCACTTACATCTATAACTGTAGTCTCAGGTCCTATTAGTTCCTTACAATCTCCTACTAATAAAATATATTTATGTTTAATAGCAATATCAGCTTTATATATTTCTCTAGTAATTACATTTACTACATTACCACCTACAAGAACTGTATCTGCATGTTCTTTGCTGCCCATTAGGGCATCAATGGAAGTTCTGTATTCCATTGCCATTTTTAAATACTTAGTATCCATAAAGCCTATCTCTCCCTTCTATTTATTGCCTAATAGGCTTTTATTTATATCTATTTCATCTATTATACCTACTATGGAAGCATCTATAGGTGAATCCATTTTTCTTGCAGCAATTCTAGAGGCTGTTCCTGTAACAAATGCTACTAATTCTCCTATACCTGCACCTACAGTATCTACAGCAATAATGGATTCTCCCAATGGATTCAAATCTAAATCTAGAGGCTGTGTAATCATCAGCTTAGTTCCTATTAGCTTTTCATCTTTTCTTGTGGCTACAATTGTTCCAATTACTCTACCGATTTTCATACTAAGCCTCCTTATCTTATTTCTATTTTTATATTTTTGGCTGAAGCTTTATCTCTAGCCAAATGAGTTACTATTGCTCCCTTAGGTAAGATCAATTTGCTATTTGAAGATAAATTTAGTATATCTTTTTCTGTTATTACTTTTTTATCTGGATTTTCTTCTGATTTAGAATTTGATTTTATATTTTCATCCTCTACTCCTATTACTATATTTTCTGTGTATTTATTATGTTCTATCTCTATTGCCCCCATTTTCTTGGCTCTGTCCATATGTCCCTCTAGTATAGACAATATCTCTTTATTGTTGGTTTCTTCTCCTAAATAATTCTTTACTCCTTCAAAGTCCATATATACATTTTTACTTTGGTACATAAATGTCCATATTAAATTGGGGACAAAGGAGTCTATCATTCCTAGGGATATTTTAGAAATTGTATTTACAGTTATATTTGGGCAAATTATTCCAGAATAATTTCTTGAAATTTCTTTTAGCCTTACAATATCTGACTCTCCATAAATATTTCTAGGAGACAAAATATTAGTAATCTTTCCTATATCCAATATTTGCTCTGCCATAAAAGAAAAAGCTAAAGATATTTTTATTCCTTTATTTTTTAGACATTTTATTTCTTCTATCTTTTTGTCTAAATTGTTATTAGAACCATTAAAAGCTACTATTATGGATTCTTTATTTCCTTGATTCCATTTGTTGTCTCCATTTAAAAGCCTTTTAGATATATCCTCCAATACATTTGAAGTTATCCTTGTTTTCATCTAAAACACTCCAATGTTATTCATATTGTTTTAAGATAACTCTTTCCACTTCTGCATGTGGTCTTGGTATTACATGAACGGAGTGAAGTTCTCCTACATTTCTAGCGGCTTCTGCTCCTGCATCTACTGCTGCCTTCACTGCACCTACATCTCCTCTAACCATTACTGTTACAAGACCAAATCCAATCTTTTCGTATCCTACTAAAGTAACGTTTGCAGCCTTTACCATAGCATCTGCTGCCTCTATACTACCTACTAATCCTTTAGTTTCAACTAATCCTAATGCTTGACTCATAATTTATTCCTCCTTATGGATTTCTTATTCTATATTTTATTTATTTTTTGTTTTCTTCTTTATTTTCTTGCTTTGCCACTTTCTTTGTTTCCTTCTTATTGACTTTATTTTTTACATTTTTAGCAAACTTAGATATTAGTGCATCTACTTCATCATGAGGTCTTGGGATTACATGAGATGAAAAAATTACTCCTACTCTATTTCCCGCAGTTACTGCTGCATCTACTGCCGCTTGAACTGCTGCCACTTCTCCTGCTATTTGAATATTTACTCCCACAGATTTACCTACTCCTATGATTTTCTCAAATCCAACTAAAGTTACATCAGCAGCTTTACTAGCCGCATCTAAGGCTGTAACTGCTGTAGTTAAACCTAATGCTTCTATAAGTCCCAATGCTTTATTCATTTCACACCTCCCATTACTAACGGTTATTTTTTACTCTTTCCGCTGCTTCCTCTAAGGTTATTGCTTTTACTCCATTTACTTCTTCTATTACTTGTCTTTCCCTGTTTATTATATCTGAGATTATTCTACTTTCTCCGCCGTATAGATTCCCTACATTACTAGTTTTGTTTTGTACCATGTTGCTTATTATAGGTCTATTTCCATTGATTATATTGCCCATGGCAATTCTAGATAAAGGATTTGCCATAATTATTCACCACCATCAAAATCAAATATTTTATCTACTTCATCATGAGGTCTTGGAATTACATTAGCAGATACTACTTCTGCTACCATTGCACCTCGTTCTTTTCCTGTCTCTACTGCAGCGGTTACTGCTGCCACATCTCCCGTTACTGTAACAGAAACTAATCCAGAGCCTACTATTTGAAAATCCATAATCTTTACACTGGCAGCTTTTGTCATAGCATCTGCCACTTCAAGAGCCGCAACAAATGACTTAGTTTCAACCATTCCTATAGCTTCTCTCACTTACCTCACCAACTTTCTAAATATTTGGAAAGTATTTACTTATATCTATATTATCATATTCTGGTATAATAGCCCTACTAAATTTTCCTGTATTGTCTTCCAAAGGTTTAGTAGCATCTATTCCAACCTTATCTGTTACTCCTCTTATATCATGGGATGGCTCTAACGATGAACCTAAAGCCCCTTCCACTATGGTATAATCCATAGATGCCTGTGATCTTGTAGTTATTGCCCATTCTATTTCTTGAAGGTCAAATATATTTACATCCTCATTTACTATTACTACCTGTTTTAAGTCCTTATTTAATCCTAATGCAGCTAATATTGCAGTTTTCGCATCACCTTTTTTATGTTTCCTTATGGCAATAAAAGCATTGAATCTATATCCTCCGCCTTCTGTTACATTTACATCTACTACATCTACTTGATTTTTCAAGTGATAGTATAGTTCCATTTCCCTTATAAGTCCATTTGATACATGTTCTTCCCTACAAGGAAATGCTGTTTGATATATTGGATTATTTCTATGAAGAATACAATCTACCTCTATTATTGGATGAGGTGCTTGTGCTCCATAATATCCCATTAATTCTCCAAAAGGCCCTTCTAATTCTCTTTTATTGGGAACAATTCTTCCTTCTAAAACTATTTCCGCATTGGCTGGAACTAGAAGGTCTACTGTTTCACAAGGTACAAGTTCTAAAGGTTCACCTCTTAAACTACTGTCTACCATATATTTATCTACACCATAGGTGGCTGAACTTATTTGACTAGCCATTAAAAATGGGGCATCGTACCCTAAAATTATGGCTACTTCCAAGGGTTTTCCTTGTTTTTCAAGTTCTAAAAAATCATTAGTCAGCTTTGGCGATGCTATAAGAGCTGAAAGTTGATTTCCTCCATTTACTTGTAATCTTCTTATGGAAGTAAAAAATTTACCTGTATCAGGATCTTTTACTACCATTACTCCTGCTGTTATAAAGCTTGATGAATCTTTTTCCTGAAATTTATTTATAGGTAGAATCCTTTGAATATCTATATTTCTTTTTATTATATTTTCTTTAACTTTTCCATTACTAACTACTTTATATGGTTGTGGATTCACTATGGAATTCATAAATCTTTCTATTCTATTGTTATGGTCAATTCCTAGCAAATCATATATTAACATTCTGTCTCCATAAAGTCCTCCTACAGAAGACAATGGATTTCCCTTTATGTTATTAAATAACATAGGTACTTTATTATTGAAATATTTTAGAACTGCTCCCATTTCATATATATAATCTACTTCTTTATCAGTTTCTAAAAGGGAATTGTTAGCCCTTAGCGTTTCTAAGGTAGATCTTAACACTTATATTCTCCCTCCTTATACTTATTGTCCTGTCCATCTATTAACTAGGTCATTGTCTATTTCTAAAGCATCTAATATTCTTCCTGTCATATTAAATACTATATCTTCTATAGTTTCTGGATGATTGTAAAATCCTGGACTTAGTGGAAATATGGTTACATTCATTTTAGAAAGCTTTAACATATTCTCTAGGTGTATGGAGCTTAATGGAGTTTCTCTAGGTACTAAAATTAGCTTTCTTCCTTCTTTTATAGTTACATCACAGGCACGGGCTATTAAAGAATCAGAAAAGCCATAGGCAACAGAGGATAATGTCTTCATGGAGCAAGGCAATACTATCATTTTATCTACCTTAAAAGAGCCACTGGCTATAGGTGCTGCAAAGTTTTTATTATCATGATAATATGTTGCTAAGGATTTTAATTCTTCTAAGCTTACTCCACATTCATGTTCCGTTACATACTCCCCCATGGTGGAAACTACAAGATGAGTTTCGATATTTAATTCTTTTAATGCCTTTAGAAGAGAAATAGCATAAATAGATCCACTACCTCCAGATACTCCAACTACTATTTTCATCTTTTTTCCTCACTTTCTATGTACTAATTAGGCGGTCAAAGACCGCCTATTATTATTCTACTTTATTTTCTGGATCTCCTCCACCTGTCCATGGGTCTAGGCCTTTTTCCCAAGCTTCTTTATATTCATCAAAAGTCATCAGTTTTGTAAATATACTTAAATCTTTTAATCCATTTTCGTGCATTTCTTGAGTCTTAGAATGAATGGCATCTGTAAGTGAAATAACCTTATATGCCCTAGCTAAAGCGTCTGTAGCAGTTGATCTTACACATACATTAGTCCAAGTACCTGTTACAACGACAGTATCTATATTTTCTTCTCTTAAAAAAAGGTCTAGGTCCGTATAAGCAAATCCACTATGTCTTCTTTTCTTTACTATATATTCGTCTCCCTCAGGCTTCAATTCAGGAACAAAGTCTGACCCCCAAGTTCCATCTACTGCATGAACTGGTCTTACTTTAAAATCTGCATCATTTTTTCTATGGGCTTCTTGAATATGAACTAATTGTACATCATCTTTACCTTCAGCATTTCTTTCTCTTACCCATTTAAAAATCTCTTGCAGCTTTGGAGTTATTATTGCTGTTCCCTCACAGAATAAAGCTCCCTTTGGATCAGCAAAATCATTTAACATATCTATTATTAAAATCGCATGTCTAGCCATCTATATTCCTCCTATATTCTTAAAACTTTATTTGTCTCGGTAAAATTTGAATACTTTGTCTCTTTACAAATTGTCCAAATCCCGGTTTAATCATGATTCCATCAATACCTCTTATGTGTTTATCTATTACTTCAGGATGGTCTTTTCTATAACTCTTTTCATACTCTGCACTATGGGCATGAGGATAGTTTTCAAATATTTTACTATATTTCTCCTCTATTCCCTTTGGATAGTTGTGAACTATTTCAACTAGTTCATCATCTGTTAAGTCTCTTAATGCACTTTCTTCTACATCTTTAAATACTAAATGTCCACGAACTATGGTTTGAGCTACTTTTCCTGTTAATTCCATACCTTCCAATGGAGTATATCCACACATAGATGCTTGAGTCTTAGGATCTATGGTCCATTTCTTTTCTAAATCTATTATAGTAAAGTCTGCATCTGAGCCTATGTTCATTGCACCTTTCTTTGGATATATTCCATAATGGATTGCAGCATTCTTACTTAATATATCAACTAATTTACTTAAAGATATTCTTCCTTTATTGTAACCTTCACTTACAATAATAGGAACCATAGTCTCTACTCCAGGTATTCCAGGAAATGCAGTCCAGATATTCATTCCTTCTTTTGCTTTTTCACTTTCTATTTCATAAGGAGCATGGTCTGTGGCTATGAAATCAATACTTCCATTATTTATTCCTTCCCATTGCTCTTCATTATCTTTTTTAGTTCTAAGAGGTGGAGCTATTTTTGCACAAGCACCATGCTTTGTCATAGCGTCTTGATAATTTAATGTTAAATAGTGAGGACAGGATTCTGATGTTACGTTTAATCCTCTTTTCTTCGCATCCCCTACTAATTTAGCACCTATTCCTGTACTCATATGGACTATATGAAGTCTTGCTCCTGAATCTTCAGCAAAACTTATACCTAACTCTATGGCAACTTTTTCTGCCAATTCCATTCTGGCTTCTGCCCAAGCAGGTCCATCCATTCTTCCTTCTTCACGGAATTTATTTACATAGTAGTCACACATAGAATAATTCTCTGCATGAATTCCTATTGGAAGTCCTGTTTTTGCTACTGCTTTAAAAGCTTCGTACATTTCTGGGTCTGTAACTCTAGGGAAAGTAGGTACTGAAGGTGTCATATATGCTTTAAATGCTACTACTCCATAGTCTGCCTGTTCTTGTACATGGTCTAGCCACCCTTCTCTTACATCTTCTCCTGTTACTCCTCCCCACATGGCAAAATCCACTAAAGCCTGAGGTTTAACTAAATCCAATTTCAACTCTAATTGTTCCACACTTCTTGCAGATGGTACAGAACAACAAGGCATATCAATAATTGTAGTTACTCCACCACGAGCAGCAGCTGCTGTACCTGTTAGGAAGTTTTCTCTATGAGGAAATCCTTGATACATAAAATGGGTATGGGAATCTATACATCCAGGTAAGGTTAAGTTACCTTCTGCATCTATTATTTCCTTTGCCTCTATACCATCAATATTATCTAGAAATCCAGCAATTTTTTCATCTTTTACTAAGATATTAGTAAGTACAGTGTCATCGTTTTGAGGAATTCTTGCATTTTTTATTATTACATCATACATAATTTTTCCCCCTTCTAAATTAATTTTGTATTAATAATAACACATTAATAAAAAATAAGCCTTGTTAGTTTACTATAAAAATATACTAAAGAATTGAATTTAATACCAATTTTTTTGTTAGTTTTTTATAATTTTTTGTATATCTTTTATATATGATTTAAATTAACAATTAGTTATAATAAAAATTAAATAATACACATATCTATATATGATGTAGCAAAATATTATTGGGAGGAGATTTTATGACATTGAAATTAATTGACCTATCTCAAGAAATTTATCAAGGTATGGATATTTTTCCAATGCACCAACAAACCTTTATAATGACAAATATGACCCATGAGGAGAATATGCAGAAAACAGGAAGTAAAAAATTAGGGTTTTCTGCTAGGAATTTACTTATTAGTGAACATGGTGGCACTCACAGTGATGGAGTATGGGAGTATAACCCTAATGGACCTACTATTGATAAAATGCCTTTAGAATATTTTTGGGGTTCAGCCATATGTATAGACTTATCCCATATAAGATATCCTAATTATTTTGAACCAAAGGATTTGGAGGAAGCTTTAAGACGTTCTGGACAAGAAATAAAAGAAGGAGATATTGTACTAATTCATACTGGACACCATGACAGAGCCTTTGGAACAGATTTATTTCAAAAAGAATATGCAGGACTAAGCTATGAAGGGGCAAAATGGTTAGCAGAAAAAGGAGTAGTAAATATTGGAGTAGATGCACCTGCAATAGACCAAACTCCTGATGATATTGATTTTTCAGCTCATTTAGTCTGTGGAGAGTATAATATAACTAATACAGAGAATTTGTGTAATTTAGACAAACTAATAAATAAGAGATTTCTATATATTGGATTGCCTTTAAAAATAAGAGATGGTACAGGCTCACCAATTAGGGCAGTTGCTTTATTAGAGGAATAAAAAACAGTCCAAGGAATATTCCTTGGACTATTTTTTATTGTAAGGTAACCTTTGGATATTCAGTGGATATATGTCAAATATAAAATTTGTTCCTGATATAAGAAAATGATAAATTTTCTTAGAAGCAAGTATATTATCTTTTTGAAAGTTTTGTAAATATTTCGAGGATTCACTTATATAAAAAGTCCATAGGTCGGGTCTATAGGTTTCTTGAGTTACCTGATAACAAAGGACATCCTCCCAAATTAGTTTAACAAAATAATCAGAATATTTATCTTTGTTCTATAATAATTCAACTTTAATTCCGCTTGAATAAGTGGTAGTCTTTCCTTTATTCAATTTATTAAAATCTTTCTCAAAGGTAGTATTTTTTTAAGAAAACCACTTAAAAAAATTTCCACCTTGTTTTATTAAATTTCATCTGCTTTATAAAAAAATTAGGCGAAGGTAACAAAGATATATAGAAAGTTATATTTCTCCTTCGCCTAAAAATTATAGCAGACCAAACCATTCTCTAGTCTTGTTGGAAAATATAAAAAGAACCTGATAAGCTCAGGTTCTAAAAATATATCTATAGTTCTTCTTTTATCATCTTTATGGTTTCTTTATATTTGTTTACTCTTTCTTCATTTTTTTCAATCAAAATAGCTCTATTTATATAATTTATAGCAACTTCATCTCCATTAAATGGATGTAAAAACAATCCAACATAATAACCAATTAAATGATAAATATATGCTATTTCATCTTGATTTCTTTCAAAATCATTTTCTAGATATTGAACTTGTGATAATAATTTAAAATAAATATTAGAAACATCAATATTTTGTTCAGATAAAATTCCTTCAGCTTCTAATATAGAAACTTCAGTCAATAAAGTGTAAATTTCTTCGCCTTCTAATTTAGATTCATTTTCAAAACTAAAATAAGATTTTATATTTTCCATATTACTTCACCCAAGCATTTGATATTTTTATAACTCCATCTTTTAACTTTTGATAAGTTACTTCTACAACTTCACCTTTATATCTTAATGTCTTTTTATATGCGCTACCATATGCAGATTCAGAACCTTCTTTCATAACCTTCTCAATAATCTTTTTTATTTTATTCCATCTATTAGGATCTTTAGGTCCTCCAGGTACTAATGAACTCCAATTATGTTTAGATTGCAAAATATGATTAGCTTTATTTGAATTCACTCCTCCTAACTCTGAAATGGTCTTATCAATTTGTTTATTTATAGCTCTATTTTTTAACCAGTCTTTAACTTTACTAGCAATCGAAGAACTAACTTTAGTAAGAACAACACCACCTACATAAATAGCACCTACTGTTACTACTACTTTTCCGATTCCTGGAATATACCAAGTACCTGCCATTATCTTCATAACATCATCCATAGGCATTGCCATAGATCTAGTTCCAATATTGCCTACAAACTCTTTTGTATAATCATCTAAAAAGTTTGTTTCAGAAGAAACTTTATAAACTTCTCCCTCGTATGCTTCTAAGATTTCAATAAATTCTCTTTCAGTTACATTCTGACCATTTTCAAGAGTTATCATTACTACTTCTTGATTGGAAATACTATCTGCAAAAACTCCACTTGCAAATGATAACATCATTACAATTACCATAATAAAACTAATTTTCCTCTTCATAAACTACCCCCCTATTATAATAATTGAAATAACCTTTACACAATTATAACAAATAATATTACCATTTTGTGACAGATAGATTAATATTATAATCTAAGTTTAGTTATTAGTTTAGTTAACATTCCATTCATACCTTAAAATTACATAAAGTAAATCACTTCTCAAACTTTCATCAATGTGTCAATCTTCTAGCCTTCCATCTTCAGCATCATCTAAATTTAATTCTTTATGGACTTCCTTAAATTTAAACCCAAATGCAGTTAGCCTTTTTCTATGAAGTACATAATCCAAAGTTTTAAACACTTTATCAGTTAATAGAACTATATTAGACATAATTATATGAATCCTAGAATTAGAAAATTTGAAATTAAACTTGCCATTCCTATAATTATATTTATCTCAGTTATTTTATACATCTTTCTATAAATTCATCTAATAAAATCTATTTATAAATCATAATTTATTTTTATGAAAGTTAATATTTTATCAACTTTAGCCGATAGATTATAATAAAGGAAGATATTTAAAATGAGGGAGGGTGGTAGAGATGAATGTGAGTTTCAATAGCGTTGGACAGAATAGTTTTCTAAACGTATATAGAGTTAATCAAAGTATTGCAAGACAAAATAACAATGATGATACTTTGCAACTTGTGAAGAATTTGTCGAAGGATAGTGTTACAATTTCTCCACAGGGAAAGGCAAAAATTTCTTAGAAAATCTTATGAAACAAAAGATGAATATTACAGAACAAAGAAAATCTTTGATTAGTAGAGCTCTTGAAAAAGGTGACACAATGGATTCTATAAAATCTCAGTTGGAAGCCTATGATGACCAGCTAAAAAATATAGATAATCAAATTGCTGAAATGATGACAAAGGAAATGAAAAAACAGGCAGAAAAAGTAAAGGAACAATATGATAATAATAAACCAAAGACAGAGGAAGAAGTCGAAAATCAACGCCTTACAGCTGTTTCAGCTTTGTCCATTGATTTACGTCAAGCTAAAGCAATCAATGCTGTAAAGATGAAAATTGATGGGGAGTCTCGTGTACTTAAATCAGAAATAAAAATAGATAAAGGTCGTGGATTATCAGTCAAGGCTAAAGAAGATAAACTTGCAGATATGAAACAAAAATCATCAAATCTAATTTCTAAAATAACAGATAAGTTAGCTGATATTTCCGAGAAGGCAGATAGTATTAATAAACCTCAAGAAATTATAATATCTGAAAAAGAAAATGAAAATAGTGATGATGAGTAAAATGCCAATAAAAAACAATCCAAGGAATATTCCTTGGATTGTTTTTTATTCCTCTAATAAAGCAACTGCTCTAATTGGTGAGCCTGTACTATCTCTTGTTTTTAAAGGTAATCCAATATATAAAAATCTTTTATTTATTAGTCTGTCTAAATTACGCAAATTCTCTGTATTGGTTATATTATACTCTCCACAGACTAAATAAGCTGAAAAATCAATATCATCAGGAGCTTGGTCTATTGCAGGTGCATCTACTCCAATATTTACTACTCCTTTTTCTGCTAACCACTTTACCCCTTCATAGTAATATTTCCATTCTAGTTACATTATACATTATCTACATACCAATTCTTATATTTATTTTTATCCCAAATATATATTCTTATTTATAACTAAAAACCCCAGTCAAAATTATATTCTAACTAGGGTTTCTTTGAAGTATGATATTATAGTATTTCATCTATCCTTATTTTTATATTCTTATAATCATTATCTCTAATAATTATAAAGCCTTTTTTAGAATTTAAGTCATGTAATCCCGCACATGCTATATGACATCCATTAATTACAATAATAAAGTCATATTCTTCATCCTCTTTAGCATAACTAAATTCAAGGTTTTTATAATCTGCTTTTATTTTTTCTGCAATAGTAGTCCGTTCAAATCTGGAATTACATCCACCACAATATTTTATACCTACCTTCACCTATTCACCACCATTTAAAAGTTTTTTAGCAAAGGCTAATAATTCATCATCAACTTGATTGACCAAAATAACTTTGTCTATTGAATCCCCTAGTTTTTCCTTCAATATGCTCTCTACAATCTCCTCAGTAGTAATCTGAGCAGAGGGACATCCATGGCAATTACCAGTCAATGTTATTCTCACCGTTTTGTCAATAACAGAATTAACCCTTATGTCTCCCCCATGTAATTTAAGCTGTGGTCTTACAAAGTTTTCCACCACATCTTCTATTTCCTTCAATAACATATCGTTCAAAACCAACCCTCCACTAGATTATTTTATTAACTTATTAGTTATCTTTACTTAAATCTAATTGTGCAATTTTTCTTGCCATTTCTTTCTTAGATTCAAGGTTTCCTTGACGAGCAATCATTATTCTCTGAGCCTGTGGAGAACCAGCACCGTGCATTGATTCAGTTCTATATCCAACTGCTGCTGTACCTAATGTAATATTTTCAATTAATCTTAACACTCTCATACGATTTTCTGTTGAAGTTCCAGTTTTGCCAACTAAATATTTTTCAACATATTTTCCTATTTCTGGATCTTTAAAATCTTTTTCTGAAGGCATTGTAACCATCAGTCCCCCAGCTATATCTTCTGCTAATCTTGAGATTTCATATGGGAAACGAGTTACATTTTGTTTACATACATTTGCTAGTAATAAATCTATTAAATAGTTTCCTGATGCTGTTTTACTTCCCTCTGCTGAACAGGCAACAGCACATGCCCATAGAGTTTCATTTAAATGTGTCATTTCGATTAACTTATCCTTTATATGACTAGCCTTATTTGCACCATTATAATCTGCTGCTAAAGCCGCTGCACCTATTAGAACATCACCTACACCTGTTTTACAAGCATAAGATTGTCTATGGTATCCTGCAAATCTTTCTACTAACATACCAGCATATTTCGCCTCTTGACACATAAATACTCTATCATTTGGAACAAATACATCATTGAATATTACCAATGCTTCATGTCCACCAAATTGAGCATTTCCAAGGTCAATATCTGCACCTTCTTCTAACTTTCTTGTATCACATGATTGACGACCATAAATCATAATTACTCCTTCAGCATCTGATGGAACTGCAAAAGATACTGCATAGTCCTTATCTTCTTCTTTTAATGCAATGGTCGGCATGATTAAATGTTCGTGAGAGTTTACAGCTCCTGTTTGGTGAGCCTTTGCCCCTCTTACTACGATTCCGTCTTCCCTTACTTCTGTAATGCGAAGATATAAATCTGGGTCTTCCTGTTGAGATGGTGAAAGTCCTCTATCTCCTTTAGGGTCTGTCATGGCTCCATCTACTGTATAGTCATTTTCTTGAATGAATTTTAAGTAATTTACAAATCTCTCATGATAATTTGTACCATATTCTTTATCCATTTCAAATGTAGTAGAATATATTGCGTTGAAAGCATCCATTCCTACACACCTTTGGAAACAAGATGCAGTTTTCTGACCTAATAGTCTTTGCATTTTTATTTTTTTAATTAAATCTTCAGTACTTTGGTGAATATGGCAGAATCTATTGATTACTTCACCAGTTAAATGAGATTTTGTAGTCATTAAATCCTTATATTCTTCTTGCTGTGCTAATTCATAGGTCATTGCTACTGAATTCATAGAAGGTCTGATTATTGGATGATCTACAGGATTTTCAACAAGTTCCCCAAATAAATACACCTTTAGATTCATTTTTCTTAAACTTTCTATATATTCCTCCCTGGTCATTAATGCCATTTGACACATCTCCTTTTAAATATATTTATAATAATATATAACAACTCTAACATAAGGAGGCTATAATGCCCCCTTTATATTAGAACTTACCGGAAAATCTAATTTCCCATTCTTTGATTAACTGGTCTCTGAAATCTGGATGGGCTATATTTATTAAAGCTCTTCCTCTCGCTTTTAAGGTTTTTCCTTTAAGATTTGCTACTCCGTATTCAGTAACTACATAATGTACATCATTTCTTGAAGTAGTAACTGCTGCACCTTCATCTATTATAGGTACTATTCTTGAAATCTTTCCTTTTGCTGCTGTAGAAGGCATTGCTATAATTGACTTTCCATCCTTTGCCATGGAAGCACCACGAACAAAGTCTACCTGTCCTCCTACTCCACTGAATTGCTTCTTGCCTACTGTGTCTGAAACCACTTGCCCCATTAAATCCACTTGGATACAAGAATTAATGGATACCATTTTATAATTTTGCATTATAACACATGGGTCATTTACATAGTCTACTGGATACATTTCCAGTTCTGGATTATTGTTTACAAAATCATATAGTCTCTTTGTACCCATTAAAAATGTAACTACCATTTTCCCTGGATGTAAAGTTTTCATCTTATTTGTAATTACTCCTGCTTCGTATAGTTCTACAACACCATCAGAAATCATTTCAGAATGGATACCTAAATCCTTTTTATCCTTTAAGAATAATAATACTGCATCTGGTATTGCCCCTATACCTAATTGAAGTGTAGAGCCATCTTCAACTAATGAAGCACAATGTTCTCCTATAGCTCTTTCTACCTCAGAAATCTTAGGAGGATTTAAAACTGGAATAGGCATATTGCCTTCCACTATATAATCTAATTCTGACACATGAATATTAGAATCTCCCATTGTCCTTGGCATCTCTTCATTTATCTGAGCTATGGTTATTTTTGCAGATTTAGCAGCTTCTTTTGTATAGTCTACAGATGTACCTAAGCTGCAATATCCATTTTCATCTGGTTTACTAACACTTATAAGTGCAACATCTACTGGAAGACTGCCATCTCTAAAAAGCCTTGGAACTTCTGAGAAAAAACATGGTGTATAGTCTGCCCTCCCTGAGTTTACCGCCTCTCTAGTAGATCCACCTACAAATATGGCATTGTGACGGAAATGCTTCTCCATACCCTCTTCCAAATATTCACCTTTTCCCATTGGAACCATGTGAACTATTTCTACATTTTCATATTGAGATTTATTTGCCACCATGGCTTCTATTATTAAAGTTGGTTCACCTACAGCATGACCTATTACTACTCTATCACCAGACTCTATATGTTTTACTGCTTCTTCTTTAGATACTAATCTATTGTTATATTCTAATTTCCAATCCATATAATCACTCCTAAAACAATCTAGCAAAAACACCTTTTATTTCATCTCTTGATAATTCTGTATAATTATTTGCTAATAATCTTTGTTGTTTTTCAAGTACAGATATTGTAAATTCTTCTATTTCTTCTTCCTTCATGCCATATTCTCTAAGTGATTTTTTAGGAAGTAAATTATTTAATATTTTCTCAAGTTCATCATATACCTTTTCAGCTGTAGTTCCTATTATATCTGCTAACATCTTATTTACATCTTTAATCTTTCCATCTGGATTCAATCTATTATATGTCTTAAATACTTCCACAAAGAATTGGTAGTTTACCTCTCCATGTGGCACATGATAAGTACCTCCCACTGGATAAGATAAAGCGTGAACTGCCCCTACCCCTGTATTTGCAAAAGCTATTCCAGCATAATTACTTGCAATTAAGAAATCCTCTATTATTTCAATTCTATAGTCTTCACCTTTTTCAATAATTTCTAAATATCCTTTTAAGATAATTTCAATAGCTTTTATACTAAATAGTTCAGTATAACAATTGGATTTTGGTGAAACTAAAGATTCTATTGCATGGATTAAAGCATCTATGGAACTAGTCACAAAAAATTTATATGGTAATGTTTTTAGCATTTCAGGTATCATGATTGCATAATCTGCATATAATTCATCTATTGCTAATCCCATCTTTGTTCCTTTAGATTTTAATTCAGCTATGGAAATATTAGTAGCTTCACTACCTGTACCACATGTAGTAGGAATAATTATTAACTCTTTATCCTTTATCATTGGAATAGATTTTTCAAATAGCTCCAATGTATTTGAAGCATTCTTAATTACAAATAATTTTGCAATATCTATTACAGAACCTCCACCAATTGCAATTACTCTATTAAAGTCAACGTCTTTTATATCAGCAAATATTTTGTCTATCATCTCATCTGAAGGTTCTCCTAATCCATACTTTTCTTGATATACAACATGGCATGGTAATTTAAAGTCTCCAAAATAAGGCTGATAAATATATTCATTTGTAAGCACCAAATCCTTCTCAGTAATTGGAAACGTCTCTACAAATTCATCACAGCTATTAAATTTATATATTTCAGGTTTTACAACTAATTGTCTCATTTAATTACCCCCTTATTATATCTAAGCCCAAATTTCTTCGTCTGTAGGTGCAGTAACTCCTGTTTTCACGAAGGCTACTCTTGATACATTTATTAAATGTTTATAGTTTAGATTTTCTGATATACTGTTATTTCCCCAAGTTCCGCAACCTAAAGTAGTGGTTGGTGATAAGCTATTAAATAATGAACCACCTGCTGTAGTAGATGATGGTGCATTTACAACTAGTCTTGAAACTGTAAGATTTAATCCAGCATATTTTATATGTTCTTGATTATTGGAATGAATCGCAGTTGTATGTCCTTTACCTTCTAATTCAAGATTTGTTTGAGCTATCTCTACTGCTTCTTCAAATGTATTGTAAGGAATTATTATCATTACTGGACACATCTTTTCCTTACAAAGTAAATCTTCTTTTCCAACTCCTGTTGGTTCTAATAATATTACCTTAGTCTCCTTTGGTACTTCAACACCTGCTAAATCTGCAATAAATTGTACTGACTGTCCTACTACATCGCCATTTATCATTCCATTTTTAAATAAAACTTCTCTAAACTTACTTACAGTTTCTTCATCTCCAACATAGAAAGCTCCATTTGCTTCCATAGCTTTCACAACATCCTCATATTTATCTTCTGGTACTATGATGGATTGTTCTCCTGAACAAATAATTCCATTATCAAATTTTCTTCCTGCTATTACTTTCTCAGTAGCTTCTATATAATCTATATCTCTATCTAAAACTACTTGAACATTACCAGCTCCTACTCCAAAAGACGGTTTTCCACTGGAATATGCTGATTTAACCATAGCCATTCCACCTGTGGCAAGTACAACATCTGATTTCTGCATTAGTTCATTTGTTAATTCTATTGATGGCTCTTCGATTATTTGTATAAGATTATCAGGTCCTCCTAGTTTTTTAATTTCTTCATTCATCAATTCTACTGCATGAGTACTTGATTTTTTAGATCTAGGATGTGGCGCAACAATTATGGCATTGCCGCCTTTTAAGGCAAACATTGCATTACACATAGGTGTAACAATTGGATTTGTAGTAGGAGTAACAGCACATACTACTCCTATAGGTTTAGCTATGGAGATTAATCCATTTTCAACATCTTCATCTATTATACCTATGGATTTTTTGTCCTTTAAACTATTCCAAATAGTCTTGGATTTTCCTCTATTTTTTGCTACTTTATCTTCGTATACTCCCATTCTTGTCTCTTCTACGGCTTCTTTGGCTAAGATTTCAGCATTATCATAAATTACCTTTCCTATTGCCTTGACAATGCTGTCTACTTTTTCTTGATTAAATGTTTCATATACTCTTTGTGCTTCTCTAGCCTTTTCCACCATAATGTCTATAACTGTTTTATCCACTTGGCAACCCCTCTTTTCTAAATTTTGTTATTATCTATTGCAATAAATATGCCAATTTTTTAACATTTCTCTATACCCCTCTGTTCTTCTCGTTAAATAATTAACTATATTGTATAAAGAAATATTTCCAGTTTCTTTTGTTGTATTATTGCAACAACTTTTTTCTGGAAATATTAGGTATTTATCAATCCTATTGGTTAAAATACTAATTATCTATTCTTTCCATCTATGTTGTAAAATTGCAATTAGTTGCAATTTTACAACGCTTATTTATATTTTTGTCTTTTTCTTACAAAAGTAGAAGGGTCTATTTCTAATGCTTTTGCAGCATCTCGTACATTTCCATATTTATCGAATGAAATTTCTAATAGATGCTTTTCAACTTTATTTAATGCTTGTTTTAATGGCACTATTTCATTTTCATTGATTATATTTTGAGATTCGTTCCAAGCTAATACTGATTTAGGAAGGTCTGATTTACTGATTATATCTTTCTCAGACATTACAACCATTCTTTCGATAATATTTCTCAGTTCTCGTACATTCCCCTTCCATTCATAGGCATATAATGTTTTCATCACTTCACTGGATATGGTTTTTTTAAATTTATATTTCTTATTTAATTTATCTAAAAAATAGTGTATAAGTGGAATAATGTCATCTCGCCTATCTCTCAATGGAGGTATTATAATTGGTACTATATTTAATCTATAATATAAATCCTCCCTAAATACCTTTTCTCTTACCATTTCTTCAAGATTTCTATTGGTAGCTGCTAAAATTCTAACATCTACTGTTATCTCTTCTATTCCACCAACTCTAGTAAATTGCCCATCTTGAAGTACTCTTAGAAATTTTACCTGCATATCAGGAGGCAATTCTCCTATTTCGTCTAAAAATATTGTTCCTCCATCAGCTACTTCAAATAAACCTATTTTTCCTTCTCTATTTGCCCCTGTAAATGAGCCTTTTTCATAGCCAAATAATTCTGCTTCTATTAATGTCTTAGGTATAGATCCACAATTAATTTTTATAAATGGTTTATTTGCTCTACTACTATTTTTATATATCAATTTTGAAATCTCTTCCTTACCTACTCCAGTCTCCCCTGTTATCAATACTGTTGTATCAATTGGAGCTACTCGAATTGCCATTTGAATAATGTCTAACATCTTTTTATCCATGGCAATTAAATCATTATTCTTTAGTAGTTCTATTTTTAAAGCTTCAAGTTCTACAGAATACTTCTTAGTAAGGCTTTCTTTTTCATCTAATTTTTCCTTCAGTTCATATAATTCAGTAATATCTCTTACATTTGTAACTACCATTGTAATATCTCCTGCACTATTAAATACGGGAGTAGATGTAACCAATGCTTTTTTTCCAGTCTTAAAATTCTGTTCAATGGTGTTTATCTTTCTATCTTTCAATACCAATAGAGTAGCCGATTGAGATATATATCCTTCCTTTACTAAATCATTCATATTTCTCCCAATTAGTTCCTCAACCTTTATACCAGCAATCCTTTCATAAGCCTTATTTACCATTATTGTATTGGCATCTCCATCAGTTATATAAATCCCATCATAAGATGAGTCCAATATATCATTTATCCTCAAATGCAAACCTTCTTCAGAAAACAAAATAATCTCTCCTCTCTGAACTAATTGAGAACTTCTACTAATTTCCCTGCTTTATCTTACTGATATTTTTTATAAGTATAGATATGGTTCCATCTGTATTATTTATAAACTCTACTATATTTCTATCTCTATAAAGGTCCACTGGAATATCTAACTGTATTCCATTATCTATTTTTATTTTATGTACAGTTAGTTTCTTTTCTGGTTTCTTTCCTTCTAAATCTACAACCTTACTTACTCCTGCCTCTTCAATTCTTTCTATATACTCTTTTTTTATATCAATATTATTGCTAAATACTTTGTTTGCCACTTCTTCTACTTCAATAACACCAGTATCTAGATTATCATATATTGCTTCCTTTATGGCAGATACTTTTTCAAAATCATCTTCATAGTATTCTTTAGTCATTTTCTTTGCCACATCTCTAATTACCTTTATACTCTCCTTAATAGAAAGGTCAGTATCACAATCTAGAAACATTTTAGAAAAATATAATATCTTTTCTCCTTCAATATCATATTCCCTTTCAAATATCTTTATGGATAAATCCTCCGATTTAATTAAAGCAGCTTCAATACTTTTCTGGGTTTCTGATGGAAACATTACTTTGTTAACAACTATCTTATTTGCAGTCCCATTGTCCCCATAATCCACATAATGGGTATAACCCTCCTTATAGTTTAACTTTACCAACATTATATAATTTTGATTTTCTATAATCAATGATGCTATTAATAAATCTCCGCTGGGAATTTCCGTATATCTTACCATAATTTCATATAGTTTTTCTGCAATTAATATACTTGTCCCAATAAAGTCCTCATTAATATTTATAGTTAAATCTTTAATCTTTGAACTTTCTGTAAATCTTCCTAATTTAACCCCTTGGTCATTAAACATTCTTTCAATATGTTTTCCAATAAATTCTTGTATCTTTTCATTAGTTAAGTCTAAAACTTCCTGAGAATATACAGGTAATGAATTTATAGAATCCAATATATGAAGTATAGCATTACTCACTTGTATCTCCAATTTTTATCTCTCCTTTGCTACCATTAATTATACTATAATTCTACAATATACAAAGATAAATATTTAAATCAAATAAAAAAACACCAGAGAAACTCTGGCATTTATTTATCTAATAGTTCTTTAATTTTTAGTGCAATTTCTAGATTTAATCTATGATTCGGGTCCTCTAAATCCATTTTTGTTATTTCAGTAATACGATTTATTCTATAAAGTACCGTATTATAATGGGTGAATAGCTGTTCCGATATTCTAGTTAAATTTCCATTGTTTTTAAAGTATACATCTAAGGTCTTTACTAGCTCTGTGGATTTCTTACTATCATAGTCCACTAAAGGCTTTAAAGTAGAGTTATAAAAATCCTCTAACTCATCTTTTAATATCTCCTCAGATAAAATTTTAAATATTCCCAGCTCGTCAAAGGTAACTATTTCCTTTGTTGTAATAATCTTACCTATTCGTACTGTTCTTACTGCATCTTGGAAGCTTTTATCTACATTTTCTAATTTTTTATATACTCTTCCTATTCCTATTTTTACATCTAACTTATCTGATTTATTTCTAATAGATTCTAGTATCTTTTGATTAAATTCTTTAATTTTATCTTGAATAAAATCTGTTGTTGTAAAACTTAAAAGAATTTGAATTCCATTTGCTTTAGTAGATACAATTCCCTTTAAATTTAAATAATTCATAAATTCCTCTATTGTATGTACCATTGGATTTATAAAATCCTGTATATAATTTACCATTAACTCATTTTCATCATCTTCATTTTTATGTTTAAAACTCATTACCTCTATAACATAGGAATCCTCAAGCTGTAAATTAAAGAACCTCGCCCTATCTAATGCTTTCCTCTTCCTCTTACTGTCAATAGAAATTAAATCCTCAAAAAACTCTGATCTATATCTTATTTCTACTTCCTTTATAGATAGTTCCTGTAATATACTTAGGGCAATAGTAGTTGATGCAGATTCTATAATAGCCAAATCAAACCCACCTATGGGCATATCTGTACCCCAAGCAAATAAATGTCCATATACATGTTCTCGCAATACTATGGGCATTATCATCCTTTTTATATATTTTCCATCGATTATTACTTTATCTTCAATTAATTTTTTCAATTTACTTTTATTATTATTGTGTTCATAAAACTCTTTTACCTCTTTGCACAACTCATGAATATTATTAGGGTCACTTCCTTCTAAGGCTTTTATAGTTTCATTGGAGAAATTTAGATGGAGTATTACAGGATTCTTAATGTTTTCCCTAACTATTTCAACTAAATTCTCTAATCCATTTCCTTCTAACATTGCCCCCATTAACTTTTCATGAACCTTTTCAATTCTTTCTAGTAGTGAAGCTTGTTTATTAAATATCTCCCTAAAGGTTACCATCATTATATCAGATAGAGGTATGGAATAATTAATATCTATTATGGGGAAACTCAGATCATTAGCCAAATCCAGAACCTCTTGAGATAGATTTTCTAAATAAGGTGATATTTTAATTCCCAACCCTGCTAAATTTTTAGAAGCACATTCTTTTATAAGTTCTTTCTGAGATTCAATAGTATCCTTTTTAAAGGAGTATGCAGTCGTTAATAAAAACTCTCCCTCTGTTGTCCATTCTAATATATCTGGGTCTGCCATTATATTTACTCTAGATATGGTATTTCTAGCACCTCGAAATCCTGCAATTAATTTGCAGGATTCCATTACCTCTAATTTTAACATATCCTCTATACTAATGCCATTTTGTCTAGACATAGAAAAACTCCTTTTAAGATGTAAAGGGCTCCTCTATTTTTATTCCCTTTACATATCTTTCAATTATATTTCTATCATCGCCTGTATATATTATTTTTTGTAGTCTTTCTTCTATAGATAATTCATTTAATCCTATTAAAGAACTATCATCTATTATAAGTGCATCAAAATCATAACCTTTTTCAAAACTTCCTACTTCACCAAAGAAACTTCCTCCCCCTTTAGTTCCAAGGAAAAACCCTTCGTTAAATGTAAGAGGCTGAAGCTCTTTATTGCTTTCTAGCCACTTCATCTTAGAAGCTTGGATAGTGCCTCCTATGATATCCATTATACTTAAACTATTTCCACCAGAAATATCTGATGCTAATCCTACTGGTACGCCTTTGTCTAAATATTTCCTAACAGGCATTATACCGCTGGATAAATTATAGTTTGAATAAGGACAATGAGCAGCATACACTTTATTTCTACCCATTAAGTCGATTTCTTCATCAGTATTATATACACAATGTGCCATTATAGTTTTTGTTTTACCTAAAAGATTAAATTCATCATAAACTGAAGCATAATTTTTAGAATTAGGGAAAAGCTCTTTTACCCAAATAACTTCTGATGTGTTTTCACTTAAATGTGACTGCACAGGTACATCATACTTAATAGCCAGTTCCCCCAACTTTGACAGCATTTCCTCTGAACAAGTAGGTGCAAATCTAGGGGTTACTATAGGCTTCACTAAATCTGATTCACAACATTCCTTCAATATTTCTTCTGTATCTTCTATGGACTTTTTAGTATTTTCCATCAATTCTTCAGCTGTATTTCTATCCATATTTACTTTGCCCACATAAGCACCTAATCCTGATGCTATGAACATATTCATAAGAAGCTTGGTACTTTCCTTATGTATGCTTGAAAACACAACAGATCTTGTAGTTCCAAATCTCCATAAATCCTTTATAAGTTTAGAAAATACTTTTCTAGCATAATCTAAATCATCATATTTTCCCTCTTCTGGAAATGTATAAGTATCTAGCCAAGGAATAAGCTCTTTATCTAGTCCTAATCCCATATTAGGATATTGAGGAGCATGAAGATGTAAGTCTACAAATCCTGGTATAATTATTTTCCCTGTGAAATCTTTTAGAAGATAGCCTTTGTAGGAATTATCTAACTGGTTACAAATATCTACTACTTTTCCTTCTTCTATGATTATGTATGAATTCTTATGAATTTCCATTATATCCTTAGTTGGTGTAAATGCAATATCACCTTTCAATACCATATTATTCATAATTCATCACTCCTTATAAATTATCTGAATCCTTATAATATAAAAGTATTATATTACTTGGCAGATAATAATCCTATGTAGATATTATACAAATTATCACTATTTCCTTAATAATTCTAATTTATAATACTAGTCAACAAAAATCATAATTATTTCCTACTATATATAGTATATATGATTCCATGATTATCCACAACTGTCATAATCTGAGGGTTTCTCTCTCCATGTATTAAGTGTTATACTTTAAAAAATGTAATACATTTGTAATACATTTGTAACCAATTTGAAAGGAGGCAAGTGGAAGAAGTTAAATTTATATAGATTTTTAAGGAGGATACAAAAAATGAAGAGTATGAAGAAAAAGGTAGTTTATTCACTGTTGGCTGGTACTATATTAAGTTTATCTACAGCTAATGCTGCAAGTTATGACTTTAATAATTTTAACTGTAACAATGGTTATACTTTAAACTATAATTATAACAATAAATATAAAAATAACTCAAATATCCAACAAAATACAGTGGTTGATAAGTACCCTACATTCAATTGGTCTGTAGTAGTTACTAAACCAACAAATAGACCTGGAAATGTTGTGGAACTTCCAAAGCCAAGTACTCCAAGTAAACCAGATACATCAGAACCATCAAAACCAAGTAAACCGGATACATCAGAACCATCAAATCCATCAAACCCAACTACACCTACTCCACCAGCAACTGAGACTCCATCAACACCTGGTTTATCAGCAATGGAAGCTGAAGTAGTAAGGCTTGTAAATATTGAAAGACAAAAAGAAGGTTTACAGCCATTTGTAGCAAGTTCTGAACTTTCAAATGTAGCTAGAAAAAAATCAGAAGATATGGCATCAAAGAATTACTTTAGTCATACATCACCTACTTATGGTTCACCTTTTGACATGATGAAATCCTTTGGTATCAAATATAATACTGCTGGAGAAAACATTGCAAAAGGTCAACTTACTGCCCAATCTGTAGTTAACGGATGGATGAATTCATCTGGACATAGGGCGAACATAATGAATCCAAGCTTTAATAAAATAGGTGTTGGCTTAGCAAAGTCAAGCAATGGGACAAACTATTGGACTCAAATGTTTACCAACTAATTTAAAATAAAAATATTTTTTAAATATATATACTTTTTTGTGGTATAATAATAATTGGTCTCCCTAAATATTGGGGAGACTAATTATTTTATGTAGGTGATAGAATGGACAAAGAAAACCAAAGAAGAAAATTGCTCGGTGAGGAACCTATTGGAAAATTACTTATTAAATTTTCCATTCCAGCAATTACTGGAATGGTGGTAAATGCCTTATATAACGTTGTTGATAGAATCTTTATCGGTTTAGGTGTAGGCGACCTTGCCATAGGTGGGTTATTTATTAGCTCTCCCATATCCTTAATCATAATGGCATTTAGTATGTTAATAGGTATAGGTGGAAATACTTTGGTTTCCATCAAGCTAGGGCAAAATAAAAAAGAAGAAGCTGAAAAAGTTACAGGAAATTCATTTATTCTTTTAATACTTACTTCATTACTTATAACTATATTTGGACTTATATTTTTAAAACCTTTACTCGATTTGTTTGGTGCATCTCCCTCTAATTTTCAATATGCTTATGATTATATGAAAATCATACTTATTGGTGCTGTATTCCAAGCTATTGGTCTTGGTATGAATAACTTTATTCGTGGTGAAGGCAGTCCAACTATTGCAATGAAAACCATGTTAATAGGAGCTATTTCAAATACTATACTTGATCCTATTTTTATATTTTGGTTTAATATGGGCGTAAGCGGTGCAGCATTAGCAACTATTATTTCTCAAGCCTTATCAGCTATATGGGTTATGAGGTATTTCTTTGGTGGAAATAGTATGCTTACTATTAAAAAAGAATATCTAAAACCAAAATTAGATATAGCAAAAAATATTGTTGCCATTGGTCTTGGACCTTTTAGTATGCAGTTGGCAGGTAGTATGGTAACTGTATTATTAAATAATAGTCTAAAAAACTATGGTGGTGACTTAGCCAATTCTAGTATGGCTGTTATTAATAGTATTGCTATGATGGTAATGATGCCTGTTTTTGGAATAAATCAAGGTGCACAACCTATTATAGGATTTAATTATGGGGCAGAAAAATATGATAGGGTTAAAAAGACTTTAAAATATGCGATTATAGGCGCTACTTGTATAACTACGACTGGATTTATACTGACTCAATTATTTCCTATTCAGTTATATAAAATGTTCATAAGTAAAGGTGGAAATCTAACAGAGATTTCTAAAATAGGCGTTCCTGGTATGAGAATATATTTGGCAATGTTTCCAATTGTAGGAATTCAAGTGGTAAGCTCCAATTATTTTCAAGCCATTGGAAAACCAAAACATGCTATGTTACTTAGCTTATCAAGACAAGTTTTAGTACTTATTCCTGCATTAATTATTTTACCTAAAATCTATGGATTAACAGGAGTTTGGTTGGCGGGACCTATATCAGATTTGGTAGCTTCTATAATTACTATATATTTTGTAACTAGGAGTGTCAAAAATCTAAATAGTGATAAAACCACAATATAAGAGCATAATAAGAGGGCTAGTTTAAACTAGTCCTCTTATTATATCTATAAACTGTTTAGTCATTCTAGCAGTAAATCCCCAAATTATATAGTTATTATAATGATAAAACATAACCGAGTGTCTGCCACGTCTCCAATTATAATCTCTTCCCTTAGGAATTAAATTATAGGGAAATTCATCATTTAATACAGTTTTTAAATCTAAATAATAAATATCAGGCTCATTTTCTAAGAAAAAATCTAATGGCACTGTGAATATATGATCTACTTCAGAAACATTTGGAACTATATTATCCACATTTAATCCAGATATTGTGCCTAGAAAACAATGAATGGTCATATTTGCATAGGAAACCAAATAATCTAATTCTCCAATTATATTTATATTTTTTCTTTCTATATTTAACTCTTCCATAGTTTCCCTTATGGCTGCATCTACAAATGTTTCTTTATGCTCTACTTCTCCACCAGGAAATGATATTTCACCAGGTTGGTTATTTAGATTTTTAGACCTAAGTTCATATATTATTTCCAACCTATTATCCTTTTCAATAATTGGTATAAGTACAGAGTAATTCTTTTTTATATCTATGGGCATAGGAGTTCTATCTCTAATTATTTCACTAATCTTTTCTATATCCATTGTTTCCTCCTCTGGCTAATAAATAAGGATAAAAATAAAAGGAGTCTGTTAGACTCCTTTTATTTTAAAGCAGTTCTTCTCCTTCATCCCAATCTACTGGGCAAAGTCCCCCTGTTTTTAGGGCTTTAAGAACTCTTAAAGTTTCATCTACTGATCTTCCTACATTTAAATCATGAACTACTGAATATCTAACTATTCCTTCTGGGTCTATGATAAATAATCCTCTTAAAGCAACTCCTGTTTCTTCTAGTAATACTCCATAGTCTTTTGATACTTGTTTAGTCATATCAGAAGCCATTGGAAAATTTACTTTTCCTAAACTGGAATTAATCCATGCTTTATGTGAATGTTCACTATCTACTGAGACAGATAATACTTCTGCATTTTCTTTTTTAAAGTCTTCAATTCTCTTACTATATGCTGTAATTTCTGTAGGGCATACAAAAGTAAAGTCTAGTGGATAAAAGAACATAACTAACCATTTTCCTTCATAATCTGATAACTTTACTTCACCAAAATCGCAAGTTTGACCATCGCAAGTATTCATCCTAAAATCTGGTGCTTTTTTCCCAACTATTCTATCCATTTTATACCTCCGTAATTTATAATTTTATTCGTGATGTGTTTCACTATTGTATTTATATCCTTCTATTTACAATCTAAACATATATTTGATAATAATTATCATTTATTTTAATCTCTTCTCCTAAAGATTATATTTGCAATTTGAAGTAATATACTTTCCTTATTCAGCACAGGAAGAATATCTACCTTTTCTATTATTTTATCTAGAGTTCCTAATTCTTCTTTATCTACATCTATTGCACTATCTTCTACTAAAGATAATAAATTCTTAACATCATAAATTTCAAATCTTTCTATCTTTAAATATTCTGCTTTTTTTTCTAATAAATAGATAAATATTTCCTCGTAACTGCAGTCCCTATCCATAGCAATCATTGAACATATTTTTGGTATTATATGTTCAAATAAAGACCTTCTATAGTACATCTCTGGAAGCTTCAATATTTTTTCCATCTTTCTTACTTCTTCTTCTTTAATACTGAGGAAAAATTCAAGATAATAATCCTTATTATCTTCAGGACATATATAATATCTATTGCCCTTCAATCCTTTTATAGCTTTTAATCCATCATAGTATCCAAGCTCTATATTGCTCTTAGCTTTATTTCCATCATATTCATAGGACTTGCCTATATTATCAGAGGGAGATATAATTTTCGCATTTACATCTAGAGGCAAATCTATTTTCCTAGTATATCCCATAGCATGAGTTCTTATTAAAATCAAGTCCTTATATCCTCTTTCTACTAACATCTTAAATGGTAAATTATCATAAAAACCTCCATCTAAAAAGCGTTCACCATTTATCTTCTCTGATTTGAATATTGGCAGATATGCACTTGCCATTAAATAATTTTTTAATTCACCCTTTGGTATATCTTCAATAAACGAATATAATGGTTTTCTTTGACTTAAATTTATTGCTACCATTCCGAAATCCATTTTGGAATTTCTAATTTTTTCTTCGTCTATATATACATCCAACAAATCTTTTAATGGAGTAATATCTAATCCTCTTCCTACTATAAGTGTTTTTATTTTTTCCTTTAAAAAAGATAAATCTTCTTTTACTAGTTTCAGCTGCATTATCTTATCTATATCTTCATCATCTACATCCGCCACCATAGAATAAGTTATGTCACACCAAAGATCATAACACCTTTCATAATCATTTTGCACTATCATTGCACCATTTAAAGCTCCAATTGAAGTACCTGTTATTCCACTTATTTCTATACCCAGTTCTTTTAGGGCCTTATATACGCCAATATGATAAGAACCTTTAGCACCACCGCCTTCTAGAACCAAACCATACATTTATAACACATCCTTACTCCTTTACTATTTTGATTAACCCATTTTCATCTATATTAGTTCCAAAGTTTTTAGATATTTTATATAAATAGTTTATTTTCGCTATTCTTTTCTCCTTATGTAAAGGTACAGGTCTACCATGTACTATTTCGCAAGGTATTATTTTAATATTATCTATATTCTTTTCAACTAAATTTACTTGTGCAATCATAGTATTTGATGTAAGTTCAGAAGATGTTCCAAATACAAAGTTGCCTAAACTATAAAATATTGGTTTGCCTTTATAAATCTCTATCCCTTGTAAAACATGAGGATGATGACCCATTACTATGTCCACTCCAGAATCAACTAGTTTTTTCGCTAAATCCATCTCTTGCTTTCTAGGAGTATCACTTCTTTCTACTCCCCAATGAATAGCCAAAACCAATATATCTACTTCCTCTTTCATTTCCTTCACTCTGTCCAATACTTCTTGTACATGAGGGTCATATGCTCCCACAAGTCCTGCTCTTTTTCCTGATGCATACCATTTAACATCAGGTACTACTCTAGAGAATCCTAAAACTCCTACTGTAATTCCATTTCTTTCAACTATGGTACCTTTAATTGCATCTTTTTTATTATATCCAGCCCCAACTCTTTTTATTTTGCTGTTATCTATATGCTTTAATGTATCTATAAGTCCATCATAACCATAGTCTAAAGAATGATTATTAGAAAGTGACACTATATCTACTCCCGCCTCCTCCATGGCTTTTATATTCTTTGGATTAGAACGAAAGTTAAATTGCTTATTAGGCCATTTTGTTCCCTTGTTGGTAATACTGGTTTCCAAATTTCCTATGGTTATATCATCATTTTGAAAATATTCACGTACATTATCCCAAGGATAATTAAAACCATTTTTATTTATATATGTCTTTACACTTCCATCCATTAATATATCCCCTATTAAAGAAATACTAAGGTTTTGAAACTCCTCTGTTTCTTCTGTAAAACCCACTACTTTTTCTACATCTATTGGTGTTTCTTTTATTATTTCCTCTCCTGCATTTTCCCTTACTTGAATCATAGTATAATTTTTATCTCCTAAAACTTCTACAACTTTAACAGAAAATAAACCTAAAAATATACCTACTATTGCCATAAGTAAATAAAATCTTTTTTTCATTTAATCCTCCTGTAATTAATTGTTAATTATATTAAATATACCCAACAATATAAAAACTTCACCTATAATTTTTTTATAATGAATAGAAAAGTTCTCCTTTATGCTTTTATATTATCCTCTATACTTTATGTTATTATTCTTGTTTTCTATGATATAATATTTCATATAAATTTAGGAGGATAGATATGGAAAGAAGAAAATCTTGGAAAAAATATTTTATGGAAATCACAGAATTAGTAGCAACACGTTCTACTTGTAATAGGGCTTTTGTAGGTTGTTTATTAGTTAATGATGATAATCGAATTGTATCTAGCGGATATAATGGTTCAGTCTCTGGCAATCCTCATTGTGATGATGTTGGACATACCATGAGAGATGGACATTGTATAGCCACTATTCATGCTGAAATTAATGCCCTATTATATTGTGCTAGGGAAGGAATTTCTGTAAAAGGATGTACTGCCTATGTAACTCATTTTCCTTGCCTCAATTGTACAAAGGCATTAATCCAATCTGGAATTAAAAGTATATATTATAAAAATGATTACAGAATAGACGATTATGCCATAGAATTACTTAATAAAAATAATATTAGTTTTCAAAAAATAGAATAACTCCGATTCTTGGTGCAAAGCACCAAAATCGAAGTTATTCTTATTCCATTATAGCTTCTTTTGCTAATTTATCTGCTTCTTCATTATATTTTACTCCAGAATGACCTTTTACCTTTATAAACACTACTTTTAATTTATCCTTTATAGAATCATAGAACTCTTTATATGCCTTTGTTCCATTTTTATTGGTTTTCCAGCTGCCTATTGCCCATTGTTCTATTCCAGTATAATCAAAATGAAGGTATAAAGTTTTTATTCTTTTTTCTATGGCTAATTCCATGGCCACCATAGCTCCCTTTATTTCTCCTGATACATTTCTCATTTCTGCCAATTCTTTATTATTATCTCTTCCACTATATGTTTCTTTTCTGTTACTATCTATAAATACTACTCCATAACTATATGTAAAGTTTTTAATATCAAAACTTCCATCTACATAAGCTATGGCTTCATTTTCTTTCAAATCCTTTTCATCTACTAAATCTATAGCCTGATTTCCCCCATCTATAAACATTAAGGCTTCTTCATATGTGGGAAATTTCTTATATTCCGCACCTGAATATCCTCTTATTTGTTCCTCACATTTCTTCCACGTTTCATATATACCAGGAAATCTTCCTTTTCTTACTCCATAGTAAAACTTTGCCATCTTGTCACCTCTATATAATTAATATATTAATTATAACATAATAATTTCTTCCTAGAGAAACTAGTTTTTTTAACACTCTTCTTTAATACATGGTATAATATAGTAGATTATATATTAAGGAGGTCTTGATAAGTGGATATTAATGTAATTGGAGTACCTTTAAGTTATGGTTGTGATATAGATGGTGTAAATTTCGGACCTAAGATTCTTAGGGAATATGGAATTATTGACATTATTAAAAAAAATGGACACAATGTTTTTGATATGGGGGATATATATGTTCCAACTCTATCAAAAGAATTAAAGTATCGGGATCATCCAAAAATGAAATATTTGAATCCAATAATAGAAATCAATACCAACTTAGCTAATAACGTATACTGCTCACTTAAAGGAAGTGGTTTTCCTTTTGTAATAGGAGGAGACCATGCACTAGGTATGGGAAGTATTGCAGGTGCAAGTAATTTTTTTAAAGATATGGCTGTAATTTGGGTTGATGCCCATGGAGATATAAATACCTTTGAAACTTCTCCTTCAGGAAATTTACATGGTGTACCTTTAGCTGCATCAATGAATGTAGGAGATAGTAGTGTTACAAATATATACTATAATGGTGAAAAAGTAAAACCTGAAAATGTGTACCTTTTAGGATGCAGAGATATTGACTCTGGAGAATTAGCTCTTGCCAATGAACTCAACCTTAATATGTATACTATGGAAACAGTTGGTGAAAGAGGATTAGAAAATGTATTAAAAGAAATAATAGAAAAAATAAAAGAATCTAATGTAGACGGAGTACATTTAAGTTTTGATATAGATGTGCTTGATTCCAGTTTAGTACCGGGAACTGGTACGCCTGTTCCCAATGGTTTTTCCATAGATGAAGGAAAAGAAGTATTCACTCAACTTTTAAGTGAGAAATTTATTACCTCTATGGATTTTGTAGAATTAAATCCTGTAATTGACAATGAAGATAAAAGAACTGTTACAAACTGTATTGAAATTCTTGAACATATATTTAAAAACATTGACAAATAATAAAATAATTTAAGGGTAAAGATTTGCACAAATCTTTACCCTTAAATTTATTTAAGTTTACAATTTTCTACTGTTATAAATACTGCCTTTTGAGTTATTTCTCCTTCTACTATAATGGTATCTCCTTCATTTACATCTGCTAGTTTATCTATTTCTTCTTGCTCTTTAAAGAAACATCTAACATCTCTTACTTCAGCGCCGTCATATGTAGAAAGTGCTACATATGTCTTTCCCATAGCCGTTGCCTTTTTCATTATAGTACCTTCTATACTAACAACTTTTCCTTTATAATCACTCTCTGCCTTATCATTATCTTCTTCAAATGCTCTGGCTAAATCCTCTGCTGTAATTACAATTTCACCACTTACATCATTTATTCCTTGTACCACATCATCATTTGCTTTTCCGCCACCACCACCGCCAAACATTCTACTAACAACAAAAATAATTACAACTATTATAATTCCCGATAATACCTTATTCTGCATAAAAAAGTTTCTGCTGTCTTTACCACAGTATGAACATTTGTATTCTCTCTTGTCTAACTCTTTTTTACAGTAGCTGCATTGTCTTATAGGTTTGTTTTCCATAGAACCACTTCCTTTCATTTTAATATATGATTTTAAATTTATTATATGATACCACACCTTATACTTTTACTCAATACTTTAAGGAAGTTTTTTTAGAATTTTCTATGTTTTCTAATTAGTTTTTTGTTTTTTACATTATTTATAAACCATGTTTATTTCTAAATGATATAATGTAAATAAAACTTAAATAAAAAGCGGGAGTACCATATGAAAAATAAAAACCTTTTAATTATAAGATATATAAACTTATGTATAATAATACTTGGAGTTACCCTTACAGAAGTACAAAGTTTTTCTACTTTCTCCATTATAATAACTTTGATTTTTATTATAAATAATCAACTACGTTATTTTCTTTTTAGTAATATTTCATCTATTGTATTTTTATCTATTTTTTTTGATTTTATATTTGGATATATATTGTATACAAAATGCCAAGGCCTACTTCTTCCTTACTTCATTATAGGTATAACAGACAGCTTATTTTTAATTAAAAACTTCAGTAGGTATATCATCAGCTTTTTAGGTATTATTATACTTTTATATGCTGGTAAGGACTTATCTATAGAACAATTATTATCCTTCTTAGCCTCTATGGTTTCCTTAATATTTATTTCAGATATAATCGGAAAAGAACATAATAATAAGTTGAAATTAGAAGACTTATACCATAGACTTAAACTATCAGAAGAAAATTTGATTAAAACAAACCGAGAGTTAGAAATTTATGCAGATTCAATTAGAGATTTATCTATACTTAAAGAAAGAAATAGGATTTCAAGGGAAATTCACGATAGTGTAGGCCATAGTCTATCTACTATAATAATTCAACTAGGTGCCATAGAAAAAATAGGAAAGAGTAATGGAGAAGCTGCATCTTTAATGGCTTCAAATTTAAAAAACTTTGCTAAAAATGGACTTGAAGAAATTAGAAAAGCCTTAAGAGAACTTAAACCTAAGGAATTTCAAGAATATGAATCCTTACTAATTATTGAAAATCTAATAAAAGATTTTAACAAATTAACAGGTATAGATGTTAAGTTTGGATTTTCTAAAAACAAATGGCAAATTAATGAAGAGACTTCTTTAGTTTTATATAGAGCTATACAGGAGTTTTTAT
Source organism: Tissierella pigra (assembly GCF_018917845.1). Taxonomy (NCBI): domain Bacteria; kingdom Bacillati; phylum Bacillota; class Tissierellia; order Tissierellales; family Tissierellaceae; genus Tissierella; species Tissierella pigra. Next base: position 667,983 of record NZ_JAHLPJ010000001.1, on the reverse strand, counting down.
CTAATTCTGCCAAACATGGAAAGGCTACTAAAATCAATATTTTTCTACACTTTGGTGATGATTTAATTCTTACCTTGCAGGATAATGGAGTAGGAACAAATATAATCAATAGAGGCATAGGTCTAACTAGTATATCTGAAAGAGTAAATGAACTTGGGGGAAGCATTAGTTATGAAAGTAGGGAGAATAATGGATTTCTCCTTAGAATAGTTTTGAAAGCAGTAAATGGAGGTAAATATCATGAAGAAAATTAAAATAGCAATTGTTGATGATGAAAAATTAATACAAGAAGGACTTAAAATCATTCTCTCCACCTATGAAGATATAGATGTTGTTTCCATGGGGGAAAATGGATATGAAGCATTGAATATATGTGAATCCAATGATATTGATTTAGTTTTAATGGATGTACGAATGCCTATATGTAATGGAGTAATTGGTACAAAGATTATCAAAGAGAAATTTCCAAATACTAAAGTTTTAATTTTAACTACATTTAAAGATATGGAGTACATACAAGAAGCTTTAAAAAATGGAGCATCTGGCTATCTTTTAAAGGATAGCTCTCCTGATTTGATTTATGGAGGAATTAAGGCTGCTATAAAAGGTAATATAGTAATTCATCCTGAAATCGCAAATGATATTCTTAATCATAGTTCAACAGAAAATAATATAGATAATATCCTTGAAGAGTATGATTTAAACCATAAAGAATATGAAATTATAAAATATATTGCCGATGGTCTCTCTAATAAAGAAATCGGTGAAAGGCTATTTCTTTCTGAAGGAACTATTAAAAACAACGTAAGTACAATTCTATCAAAACTTAAACTTCGTGATCGTACACAAATAGTAGTCTTTGCCTTTAAAAATAATCTTACTAAGTAGTGACTAAAGTCACTACTTTTTCATTACCTACGGCAATTAAATTTAACCATAGTTTACCATATAATAAAAATATAGGAGGGATTTATATGAAAATTATAGAAGTTAAAAACATAAGTAAAAAGTTTGAAGACAAAATTGTACTTGATAATATCTCTTTTACCATTGAAGAAGGGGATATATTTGGTTTAATTGGTCCAAATGGTGCTGGAAAATCCACATTGATAAATATCATGACTGGATTACTAGATCCCAACAATGGTAACATTTCAATCGGTGGATTCGATATAAAGAAAGAATCATTAAAGGCAAAGGAATTCTTAGGGTTAGTTCCTCAGGAATTGGCATTAATGGAAACCATATCTGCTTATGATAATCTAGAGTTTTTTGGCAGTCTTTATGGATTAAAAGGAAAAGCCTTAAAGGAGAAAATTGGCTATGCCTTAGATATAACTGGACTAAGCGAAAAAAGAAAGGATAAAGTGAAAAAGTTTTCTGGTGGAATGAAAAGAAGACTTAATCTTGCTGCTGCCATAATGCACGAACCAAAAATATTGATTCTCGATGAGCCTACAGTGGGTATAGACCCTCAATCAAGAAATCATATTTTTCAATTTATTAAATCTATAAATAGAGAAAAGAATACCACTATTCTTTACACTTCACACTATATGGAAGAAGTAGAATATCTTTGCAACAATATATTTATAATGGATGAAGGTAAAGAAATAGCCTATGGAGATAAAAAAACAGTTAAATCTATGATTAGTGATAATAACAAAGTTAATTTAAGAGCTGACAATATCAATGGAGATTTAATCAATAGTATTGAATTATTAGATTCTATAATAAATTGTGAAGTATATCATGATGAAATTAAACTATTGGTAAAGGGAGATAGTTTTAAATTAGAGCCATTATTAAAAATCCTTGAGAAAAATAATTCAGTAATAAAAAGCATCAATGTAGATGAGCCAAATTTAGAAGAAGTATTTTTAAGCCTTACAGGAAAGAATTTACGGGATTAGGAGTGATACAATGAAATTATTAGCTTATTTAAAAGTTGCATTAAAAGGATTAATAAAAGAATTTCCTTCATTTGTCTTATCCTATGCAATTTTTCCCATAATACTTGCATTGGTAATGGGATATGTACAAAAGGATATGTTTACTCCTGCAATTAATGACCCTATTTTTTCAATTATAATAGTAGATGAAGATAATACTGGGGAGTCTAAAGGATTAATATCTTTTTTAAGTAGTGGGGAAATGTCTAAAGTTCTTACTATAGAGCCAACAGATAGTGATAAATTTGATTATACCCTTAGAATTCCAGAAGGATATAGAAATAGCTTACTTGGTAAAAATCCAGCATCTATAAAGATAGAAGCAAAAGAAAAATCTTCTACTACTATGGGAAATATCTTAGTCAATATAATAGATAAATATAATCTGGAAATCAGTCAAAAATTGGTCATTGAAAAAGGATTTGAGGGGAATTCATTATCTGAGGAAAACAAAGAAAGCTTAATGATGGAAATAAATCATATATTAAATAATATATACAGTACAAATTCAATAGAAAACAATATTTATGAAGTAAGAAAAAGTTTAAGTTCCTTTGAATACTATTCTATTACCTTTTTAAATTTTTCTTTTATTGTATTTTTAATGGCAGTTATTGCATCAGATTCCTTAGAAAAAGAAAACGGTCTATATAGTAGGATAATGTCTACATCTATGACAAGAATACAATATTTTAATTATGGTTTTATGTCAAATTATCTAACTATAATAGTGGCTAATTTAATTTATGTGGGAGCTTTTAGACTTAGTAGATTATCTTTTCAAGGATCATTACCTATTTTGCTTTTAATTGTCCTTGTACAAAGTCTTATGATAACAATCATAGGTAGTCTCATTTCCACATTATTCAAGAAAAAATATGGTATTCCTATTTTACAAGTCTTCTTAGTAGTTCAAATGATCTTTGGTGGAATGATAGGTCCTTTAGATAAATGGAACAGTAGCCCAATCTTTAGCTTTTTTGCTAAATTTAAACCAGATGCTGTTATTGTAAACAGTTATAGAAATTATATAATAAATAATAATCTTTCTTCCATATATAATTATTTGTTCATTATGCTAGGAATATCTATGATACTTTATTTAGTCAATCTTTTATTAATACAAATGAAATGGGGTGTAAATAGATGAATCTAATTCAGTTGATTGTTGTAAATATAAAGAGGATGCTTAAAGACCCTGCTAAAGTTGGTATTATGCTTGTAACACCTATTGCAGTAATATTCTTTGTTCATTTCCTAGAAAGTGGAGATACAAATACATTTAGTGGAATGTCAAATGTTAATGTGGCTTATAATATTGAAGATCGAGGCAGTTTATGGGAAACAATATATGATTCTCCTTCTAAATCTCAATGGATTTTTCAACATGAAAAAGAAAAAGCCTTGGAATTACTTGAAAACAATGAGGTTGCTGTAGTATATAATATTCCTGCTGATTTTAGTAAAAAAATAAATAATTATGAAAAGCCAATTATAGAATCTTATAAAAGGGAAGAAGGAAATATAACAATTCCACTGGAAATGGAAATAAATAATAAGATAAATGAATTTATCAAAGAAAAACTACTTCTGGATAAAGGTATAATCTCAGATAAAGAGGACTTATATATTTCCCAAACTAAGACTATACTTGAAAAAAATAAAAAAGCAGTTACTGGAGATATGAATTTAGTAACTATGATGCTGATATATTTCATAATTCTAGGTTCATCTTCTATTGTTACAGAATTAATGGATTTTAGAAAAAAAAATATTATATCAAGAGCCATTACTACTCCAAATAAGAGTGGTGTGATTTTAGGAAGCCTAGGTCTATCCCTATTGTTCTTCCAAGTCATAGGAAATATATTAATTGCATTAATAGGTACAAAATTCACTGGATATAGTATAGTTAATTTTCCTATTATCACCATAAATATTGTTTTGGCAAGTCTTTTTTCCATTACTTTGTCCTTGGCTATGACTAGATTATTTAAAAATGAACATTCTGCTTCTTTAGTTACATCTTTATTTTCTATATTGACATTACTTTTAGCAATGTTTGCACAAGGAGGAATGTATCAAAACCTTCCTAAGTTTATAATAAATCTAGGTAAATTTACTCCACAATATTGGATATTTGATAGCTTAGAAAAATCCATATTGTTTCCAAATGTATTTATAGTATTATTGATAATTCTAGCATTATTTACGGCTGGCAGCTATAGATTAAAGGATTTAGTTAAAAAATAAGACAGAATTTCCTGTCTTATTTTTCTTCCCTTATACTTTCTAATATTTTAACCATATCATCATAAGTCATTGCTCCTGGTACTCCACCTAATAGAATTCCATCTTTATCTACAAAATATGATGTAGGAAATCCTCCTACCATATAGGTTTGAGACACATTTCCGTCTTCATCTAAAACTACTTCAAAATCATATTCTCCTTCTTGAATATACTTCTCAACAGTTTCCTTATCTTCCATTACATCTACTGCCAGAACTACTAAATCATCATTTTCATCCTTTAACTTTTGTAAATCTGGCATCTCTTTATCACACCAAGTACACCAAGTTGCCCAAAAGTTTATTAGGACTATTTTCCCTCTATAATCAGATAAGGATACTTCTTCACCTTGTAAATTTTTGAGAGTAAAATCTGGTGCTTCTATTTTTACATCTTCCTCTTCCTCTGATATTTCTTCATTAGGAGCTTCATTTTCCACATTATTTTCCACTTCATCTATCTCATCTTTTCCTTGTTTGCTGCATCCTCCTACGAATAATATTAATGCTAAAATCATTATCAATATTTTCTTCATATTCTCCTCCTTATTGCAGAATTCTACTTATATTTATAACTTTATTGAAAAATACAAGGAATCCAAAAATAATCATAATAAATCCACTGATTATAGGCATATATCTCATGAATTTATCTGCTTTATTCATTAATCTAGTAAATCCATTTATAAATAATGCAGTCAATATAAAAGGTATTGCCATTCCTATGGAATATACTAATAATAAATATACTCCCTTTGAAACAGTAGCTGTAGCTCCTGCGTACATAAGTATAGATGCCAATACAGGCCCAAAGCAAGGAGTCCATCCAGCTGCAAAGGCCATGCCCATTAAAATAGAACTAAACCAATTAGTCACCTTCTTAGGTGCTTTAGCTCTTCTTTCAAAATTTAAAAAATTAAGTTTCAATACTCCCATTATATTTAATCCAAATAATATTATAAGAACTCCACTTATTTTTCCAAAGACTTCTTTGTTTCTTACAAATATCTTCCCTAAAAAACTGGCAGATGTACCCATTATCATGAAAATAATTGTAAAACCTATTACAAAACCAAATGTTCTTGTCAAAGCAAAGAATTTTTTCTTTTCCAACTCCTCTTCCATATTAGTTCCTGTCATATACATTATATACACTGGTATCAGCGGAAGTATACATGGGGAAAAAAAAGACAGAAATCCTGCCCCAAAAGCTATGGGTATAGAAACATCTCCTAAACTAATCATATTTCCTCCTTTATGTCAATTCTTTTATTAAATTATATTTATTAACCGTCTCTTCATATATATGTACCCTTTAAGATAATTTAAAAACTTATACTTATATTATTATTTGTGTTAATTGCATATTATGAGTTTACTTTCAAAATTTGTAGTGTATTACATAACGAAATTAGTGATATAATATTATAAATCTTACGAAGGAGGAGATTATTTTGAAAAAATTAGGCTTACTACCTAGACTAATTATTGCCATAATTATTGGTATACTAATAGGAAGTTTTGGACCACAATGGTCCGTTAGGGTCCTTGCAACCTTCAATGGCATATTTGGCAACTTCTTAGGGTTTGCTATACCATTAATAATCATAGGATTTGTTGCCCCCGGAATTGGTGATCTAGGTGATGGAGCTGGAAAGCTATTGGCTATTACTGCAGGAATTGCCTATGGTTCCACTATTCTTTCAGGTAGTTTCGCATACCTTGCAGGTTCCATTATATTGCCAACTTTCTTAAAATCAGGCAGTTTAAGCTTAAATGCTGCTAATCCTGAAGAGGCTTTACTAACTGGATTTTTTACAGTTGAAATGCCACCTATATTTGATGTTATGACAGCCTTATTACTCGCATTTACTTTAGGACTTGGTATTGCAGCAATTAAAGGTGATACATTAAAGAAATTTATGAACGATTTCCAAGAGATAATTGAAAAGCTTATAAACAGTATAGTAATACCTTTATTACCTTTTCATATAGCTGGAATATTTGCAAACATGACTTATGCAGGTCAAGTAGTAACTATTCTTTCTGTATTCTCGAAAGTATTCCTAATGGTAATTGCACTTCATATAATTACATTAGTTATCCAATTCTTCATTGGTGGTACAATAGCTGGAGGTAATCCTATAAGAATGTTAAAAAATATGATTCCTGCATATTTAACAGCTATTGGAACTCAATCATCAGCAGCTACTATACCTGTTACACTGACCCAAACTAAGAAAAATGGAGTTAAGGATGATATTGCTGACTTTGTAATTCCTCTATGTGCTACTATACACTTATCTGGAAGTACAATCACTTTAGTTTCTTGTTCTATGGCCATAATGATGTTAAATGGCATGGCTATAAGCTTTGTATCTTTCTTTCCATTTATACTAATGCTTGGTATCACTATGGTTGCAGCTCCTGGAGTTCCTGGTGGAGCAATTATTGCAGCTTTAGGGCTTTTGGAAACTATGTTAGGTTTCCCACAGCCTATGCTTTCACTAATGATAGCTTTATATGTTGCCCAAGATAGTTTTGGTACTGCAACAAACGTAACTGGAGATGGAGCTATAGCTCTTATGGTAAATAAAATTTCTGGAAACAAACTAGTTAAATAAAACTTATATTTGAAATCACCTTCCATCTATAGTATGATTTATATAAATCATACTATAGATGGGAGGATTTTAATTTGAATAAAGATGGAATTCTATCAAGATTTTTAGATTATGTAAAAATATCAAGTCCTAGTTATAAAGAAGGAAACTTTGCTAAAAAGGTTAAAGAAGATATGGAAAGCTTAGGTTTAGATGTAATAATTGATGATGCAGGAATAAAGGCAAATTCAGACACTGGCAACCTTATTGGTTATTTAAAGGGAAATAAAGAAGCAGAACCTATAATGTTTTGTGCTCATTTGGATACTGTAACTCCATGTGAAAATATTGAACCTATTATTGAAAATGGCATTGTTAAATCTAAAGGAAATACCATTCTTTCTGCTGATGATAAGGCAGGTATAGTTGGTATTTTAGAGGGAATCAAATATATAAAAGAAAATAATATACCTCACGGTGATATAGAAGTAGTATTCACCATATGTGAAGAAGTTGGATTATATGGATCTAAATATTTAGACTACTCCAAAATAAAATCTAAAACAGCATTTATATTAGATGCCAGTGGAGAAATTGGGGGCGTAAATATCCAAGGTCCAGCTCAAGCTCAAATCTTTGCAAAATTTCATGGAAAGGCAGCCCATGCTGGTCTTAGTCCAGAAAAAGGTATAAGTGCTATTCAAATTGCCTCAAGAGCCATAGATAAAATGAATTTACTTAGAATAGATGAAGAGACTACTGCAAATATAGGAGTTATCAAAGGTGGTTCTGCAACTAATATTGTTGCAGATTTAGTTGAAATAGAATTTGAAGCTCGAAGCTTAAATGAAGAAAAATTAAATAACCAAGTTAAACATATGGTAGATACCATGGAAGAGGCTGCTAAAGTTTTCAATGGTACAGTAGATACTGAAGTAAACTATGCTTATCCTACTTTTAAATTAGACAAAGAAGAACCTATGTTAAAGACAATAGAAAAAGCTATGAATAAGTTAAATATTTCATATAGACCTTGTTCCACAGGTGGTGGCTCTGATACTAATATATTCAATGGAAAAGGAATCAAAACAGCTACCCTTGGAATTGGTATGTTTAATGCTCATAGTGTAGATGAATATATATCCATAGAAGATTTAGTTAAAACTAGTCAGTTGGTTGCTGCAATAATTGAAGAAATCATATAACTAAAAATAGGTTCGTTAATCGAACCTATTTTTAATCTTTTCTTGAATGAGCAATCTTACTGGCAGTTGCAGCTGCTATGGCTGCAATTAAATCGTCTAAAAATGTATGAACTGCAACACCTTTCATTCCATCTAGTTTTTTTATGATTCCAATCTTTTCTTTATCTAAGTATCCATAGTTTGTAAGTCCTATGGTTCCATAAACATTTACTATGGATAGAGGGATTATTTCATCAATTCCATATAATCCTTCATCGGATTCAACTATATCTTGAAGCGGTTCTGGTAATAGTTTTTTTTCTGCCAATTCATCTAAAGCTATTCCTGTTAAAATAGCATGGATTATCTCTCGCTTTGTTAGTACAGCTTTAATATTCTCTACACAGAACTCCAATGTTAAATCAGGATAATAATTTTTCTGAAGTAGTAATACTATTTCTCCTATATCTTCTAATTTTACGCCTCTTCTTTCAAGCATTGCTATAGTCTGTTCATGTAATTCTTCCATATTATACTTTCCCATTATTTCCACCTCTTACTTCCTAATATTTAATATTTATTTATATATTCCCTTATTTAAGTATATATTCCCAAATAAATTAAATATATTTATGATAATTTTTTTGTAAGTATAGCATAATGAGATATTCCAATGCTAATTCCATTAAAAAATTATACTAGAGATAATAATTATTCGTTCTTAGGTAATAGTGCAATTGCTCTTACTGGCGAACCAGTACCTCCCCTGATTTTTAAAGGTAATCCCATATATAGAAATCTCTTTCCAACAACTTTATCTAAATTACATAAATGCTCTGTATTTGTAATATCATATTCTCCACATACTAGATGACCTGAGAAATCTAAATCATCTGGAGTTTGGTCAATTGCTGGTGAATCAACAGCAATATTTACTACTCCTTTTTCTGCTAACCACTTTGCTGACTCGTAGGAAACCCCTGAATGTTTTGCACTTAATCCACCATATCCATTATCTGGATATGTTCTATCATAATGTCCTGTATACATTATGAAAATATCACCTTTCTTGATTTCTAATCCATGTTTCTCTAAAGCCTCTTCAATGTCTTTTATTTCTATATAGTCTGGGTATCTAATATGTCTTAAATCAACACATATAGCATCACCAAAGAAATATTCTAAAGGCATTTCCTCCATTGGAGCTCCACCTGGCTTATATTCAATAACTGCATCTGAGTGAGTTCCAGCATGTTCACTCATTAAAATATTTCTTGCATAAAATCCCAATGTTTCACTACCAGTAGCCTTCATGTTCTCCTCATGAGTTTGGTTTGTCATTATAAAAGTTGGCTGATGTATACCGAATAATGGCATACCTTGATATATCTCTTGGCTTAGGTCAATAATCTCCCATCTTTGATTAAAGTTCATATTAACACTCCTTTAGTTTTTATTATATACATCTATTAAAAGCAATTCTTATGCCAACCTTTTATGCTGTCTAAAGTAGCCTTTTACAGTATTTTCCTTTTTGTAGCAATTCTAAAAGAAGAAACTTTTTCCTACTCGAAGTGTTTAGAAAATATCCAATAATCCAAATCCTTTTATTTATCTTAATTTAAAAGAAAAAATACCTAAAGGAATCTTTTTCCTCTTAGGTATTTTTTTCCTGATTCTATTGATTTTTATCATTCTGTTCTATATATTTCTTTAATTTATTTCTTATGGTTCTATCAGTTATTCCAAGTATTTTTGCTGTTTCTCTTTGATTATAATTACATTCCATGTAAGTAGATTCAATAACCTTCTTCTCAATATTTTCTAAAGTTTGTCCTACAAATATTGGAATAAGTTTCTTATTTATAAAAGTCTCTGATTTTTCATCCTTATTTATATGAGATAATATGTCTTTTTTAGTTAAAACATCTCCCTCTACTAGCGCTATGGCTCTTTCCACCAGATTTTCCAACTCTCTAACATTTCCATTTAGTTCATATTTCTCTAGAGTTTCAATAAAATCATATTCTATTTTTTTAATCTCCTTGTTCAATAATCTACTATACTTGTAAATAAAATAATTAGTTAAAGGAACAATATCTTCTGGTCTGTCTCTTAAAGCAGGCATATGAATATTGATTACATTTAATCTATAATATAAGTCTTCTCTAAACCTTTCTTCCTTTACCAAATTAAGTAAATCTCTATTGGTAGCAGTTATAATTCTTACATCTACAACTATAGGTTCCTCTGAACCTATGGGGGTTATTACATTTTCCTGAATTGCTTGTAATAATTTTCCTTGCATCCCTAGGTCCATATCTCCTATTTCATCTAAAAACAATGTTCCACCATGAGCCAATTCAAAATATCCTTTTTTATCTGTTAAAGCACCAGTAAATGCACCTTTTTTATATCCAAATAATTCGCTTTCTAATAAATCCTTTGGTATTGCAGCACAGTTTATTGCATAAAACTTCTTATGTCTTCTATTTCCTTGTCTATGTATTGCCTTAGCTATTAAACTTTTTCCAGTGCCACTTTCTCCAGTAATCAAGACTTTAGAATCTATATCCTTAATTTTTTCTATAGTATTTAATATACTTTTTATTGAACCAGACTCTCCTATAATTCCATCTTTTATATATTTTTCTCTAGATTCAGCACTTAAAAAATTTATTTGTTTATAAAGATTATTGACTTCAGCACCCTTGGCTATTAGAAATTCTAATTCTTTTATGTCTATAGGTTTTGTTAAATAATGAAATACTCCACTTCTTATGGCTTCAATAGAAGACTTAATAGTGCCATAGGCAGTAACAATTATTACAACAGCTTCTGGATTCATATCTTTTATTTTAGAATATAATTCCATTCCATCTTCATTTCCTAGCTTCAAATCTAAGATGGTAACTGATATTTCATTGTTTGTATAATGTTCCAATGCTTCTTCTGAATTATACGCTAAATAAACCTTATATTGATTTTTAAATGCAAACTTCAAAGATTCTACTATGGGCTCATCATCATCTACAATTAATATTTTTTCCATTTTTATCACTTCCTATATCTGAAAATTTAAAGAAACTCTAACTCCATTGTCTATATTTGAAACTTCAATAGTCCCATTGTTTTCTTTAATAAGGTTATATGATATAAACAATCCCAAACCTGTTCCATTTTTCTTAGTTGTAAAAAATGGATCAAATACTTTTGAAATATTTGATTCTGAAATTTGATCCCCATCATTTTCTATTAAAATTGTCTTTTTCTCATCGTTTTCTTTAGTGTAGATATTTATATTACCAGTATCTTTAACTCCATCAACTGCAAATTGATCAATACTTGTTTTATCTGATTTTTATCTACATTTAGTGTAAAGTCACCTCCTATGGCTATATTAAATTTTATTCCTTTAGAGTCATTGGAAAGTTTACATAGTGACCTCATAATGTCATTTTCCAATAATTCCTTTATGTTTACTGTGGATATATTGGCTTCATCTGGCTTAGAGTATTCTAATAGACTAGTAAAGAGTTTATTTATATAATCTATTTGTTTTGGAACATGATAAATTAAAGATTCTTTAAATTCTTTATCTTCAATATGCTCTGGTATAAGTTCAATAAAGTTCTTAATACTGGTAAGGGGATTTCTTAATTCATGTGCAATATTCAATAAAAGAAATCCTAAAGACTCCATTTTATCTTTTCTAATTAAGGTTTCTTCCATCTTCTTACGTTCTGTAATATCTATAAAATTAATTAATACACCGATCAGGATATTTTTATCATCTAGTAATTTAGTATAATTAACTTCTAGATATTTTTTATTATCCATATTATCTATTTCTATTTTAGCATAATAAGTATCTTCAACACCATCTAATATATTATGTATAACCGTTGTATTAAATATTTTAGCTATATCTGTTTCATAAAATGATTTAAATAATATTTTTTCTAATGGTAAATTTAAAATTCCCTTAGCAAACTTGTTTATTGCAGTAACTCTGCCTAGTCTATCTATATATATTACTCCTGTATCTATATTTTCTATTATTTGTTTTCCAAAATAGCCCATTTTGTGATTAAACCAGCTATCATATATTTCTTCATATTTACCATTATCTTTTATTTTTTTCATACCTATGGTAAATTTATCTGCAATAACTTCATTTCCTTTTTTAAATGCTATTCCATACTTAGTCAAGTGAATTGGTGAACCAACTAATTTCAATTTATTTTTAAAACCCGATTTCTCTGCATAGTGAAGTATTGTCAGCTTGTTTCCCACTACTAAATCTACTCTGCCTTCTAGCAGTAATTTTAGTGCATCTTCATGACTAGATACTACAAATATTGATATTGGATTTTTATTGGAACTCATTCTAGTTATTATTTCAAATCCAACATCATTTTTTTGTACTGCCACTCTATATTTATATAAATTAATAATATCTTTTATATCTTGCCTACCTTCCAAAGCAAAAGCAGAATGAAATACTGTAATATACTCTGGACCAAAAACATATTTTTCTTGCCGATTACCAGAGAAAGACATTCCTTCAATGCCATCATATTCCCCATTATCCATGGCTTTTATTGCCTCCGTCCAATCTAATAACTCCACCTCAACTTCTATATCCATTTCTTTCCCTATGGCTTTACTAATATCTATATTAAATCCATCTACTTCTCCTTTATCATTTATAAACTCATAAGGCGGATGCTTTATATCTGCACATAGCTTTATTTTCTTCATATGATTTCTCCTTTATTTTACCTTATCTTATGAGACTTTTACCCTAATTCAAATTATATTATCATTTAAAAAAAGAGCTAAAGATTAACTCTTTAACTCAAATAATAAATTATATTTATAAATGTCTTTTTACATCTTTTGTATGTAAATACTTATCAACTGCAAATATTATTGCCAAAGCAATTACACCTAAAAGTATATCTATACTATTTGAACTGCTAATTAACATTTTTCTTGCTATTGCATACAGAATTACCTCAAGAACATTTCCAGCAGTATGACCTATTAACATAAGTGCTAACTCTAAACCTACTACTAGAAGTAATATATGTACAAATAGTCCTTGCAAGACTACATAAGAAGAACTGGCCTCTGTAATAAATACTTTATAAATCAGAACAATTATATCCTTACAGCTTACAATTACTGTGGCAAGTATAAATATTGCCATTATAACTTCTATCCACAGAATAAAATGTTTTATCTTCTTTTCTAATTTTTTTAAAACTGTAGGTGATTCTTCATGCATTGAGTACACTCCTCATCTTTATTAATTTATTTACCTTTTTATTACTAATTATAGTATCACCTATTTTAAAGATAAAATCAATAACTTATTACTTGTCATGCTCAGACCCTATAAATTAAAAATATAGTTCTCGATAAAAATTTATCTAGCATAAAAACTTAATTCTATGTTATAATAAAACTCTCTTATTATAATATATGAATTCATAAATAATCTATTTGAGCTTGGAGGTACCGATGAAAAAACAACGATACTATTTTTCCACTCAGCATCTTAATCTTATTTTACTATCTTTTATTCCTTGCCTATTAATTATTCTAGGGTTTTTAATTGATTCTCCTAAAGAAATATTTAAAGGTTTGTACGATTTAGTTATAGCACCTGATATATTACTTACTGATTATTTAGCAGTAGGTGGCATAGGAGCTACCTTTCTAAATGCTGGAATTTTAGGTCTATTATGTATTTCAATCGTATATTTTTTAAAGATTTCCCTAACTGGACCTTTAATTGCAGCAATTTTAACTGTCATAGGCTTTAGTTTTATTGGAAAAAATGTTGGAAATGTATGGCCTATTTTAGTTGGCGGATTATTATATTGTCGTCATAAAAAAATAGAATTTAAAACTATTCTGACTCCTATTCTCTTTGCAACTACACTAGCTCCTGCAGTTAGTGAAATAGCATTTGGTCTTAATTTAAGTTATTACATTAGTATTCCTTTAGGTATAGGAACTGGTATACTAATTGGATTTATCATTATTCCTATTGCTCTTCATATTGTGCATTTTCATTCTGGATATAATTTATATAATATGGGGTTTGTCGGTGGTATAATAGGAACACTTATTACCTCTTTAATTCAAGGATTTGGTTTTAGTATAAGAACCCAATCTATTTTATCCACAGAATATAGTGTGTTTATGAAGTATTTATTGATTTTTATTTCTGTCTTCTATTTAATTGTAGGATATATAATGAATGATCGAAGTTTTAAAGGTTATTCTGATGTTCTAAAATCTAGCGGTCACGCATTAGGTGACTTTACTGAACGTTTTGGCTTTGGACTTGCTTATATAAACATTGGGATAATGGGACTTATATGTATTTTTTATGTTTTGTTGACTAAGGGTGTGTTTAATGGACCTATAGTTGCTGGAATAGTAACTGTTATGGCATTTGCTCCTTTTGGTAAACATCCTAGAAATTCAATACCTATTTTTATTGGTGTATATCTGGCGGCTATAATAAAGATTTTTAATGCTTCTTCAACAACTGTAATTATGGCAGCATTATTTGGTACAGCATTAGCACCTATTGCAGGGTCTTATGGATGTATAGCTGGTATAGTTGCTGGCTTCCTTCATGTTTCTGTTGTAGCCAATGTATTCCAGATACATAATGGATTAAATCTTTATAATAATGGATTCTCTTGTGGAATAGTAGCAGGAATTATGGTTCCAGTTTTAGAAGCTTTCTTTAAAAAGGAAAAAAAATAAAGGTATTAAAAGAATAATTAAATAAGATAAAAACAAGCTAAATGGCAATCATTTAGCTTGTTTTTTAATAATTAAAATGAGCAAGGACTATATCCACAGTCTTGACACTCTGAGCATCCTCCACTGTGCATCATATCCCCAGCACACATAGGACAAGTATCTGGGTCTTCTTTTATTTGTTCTTCTGCTAATTTATTTATTTCATTTTTCAATTCATCTATTTTTTCTAATCTATTTTCCTTTTCCTTATTTGTAATAAGAATTCCTGATCTTGCACATCCATCACGATAAATAGTTATTCCTTTTAATCCCTTTTCCCAAGCATACATATATAAGTCTTCTACTTCTTCAACTGTAAACTCATTTGGTACATTTACTGTGGAAGATATACTTGCATCTATATATTGCTGCCAAGCTGCCTGAACCTCTATTCTATCTTTATAGTTTAAGTTTGAAGTAGTTATAAAGAATTCTGGCAAATCTTCTTCTTTAGAAATATTGTTTCTATCCATATATTCTTTAACTATAGGTGTAAATACTTTATAATATGTGTCTACATGATGTAAAGACTCAGACTTTCTTGTATAGGACACTTGAAATATCGGTTCCACTCCATTGCTGCATCCTATTAATGTTGATATACTTCCCGTAGGTGGTATAGTTAGTAGCTGACTATTTCTCAACCCATACTCCTTAATTAGCTCTAGCACTTCCTCCGTTGCATTATCTATAAGAAATGGTGAACTAAGGATTGCTTCTTTATTATATCTTGGGAATGGTCCATATTCCTCAGCCAGTAAAGCTGATTGTCTTAAAGCTTCATTAACCATGGTATGACCTATTTTATGAATTAAATCAATAGATTCTTTCCCTCCATATTTGATTCCTAACTTAATAAACATATCTGCTAACCCCATAATTCCAAGACCAATCTGTCTCAACTCTCTTGACATTTCTCTTTGCTGCTCTAATGGGTGTAATTCCATATTTTCATCTAATACTTCGTTTAAATAAATTACCCCATCCCTTACCATTTTACCAAATCTTTCATATTCAAAATAAGCATATTTGGTAAAAGGATTTTTTACAAATTCAGATAAGTTAATAGAAGATAAATTACAACTTCCAAACGCAGGTAAGGTCTCCTCAGCACAAGGGTTAACTCCTGCAAATTCAAAGTCTCTATCTTCACTCATTAAATGCCATGAGTTAATCCTATTTTGAAATAATATACCAGGCTCTGCCATATTCCAATTGTTTCTAGATAACTTTTCAAATAATTCTCCTGCATCAACTGTCTTGCTTATTTCTTCTCCTGTAGCTTCAACTTTAAAGTATAACTCATATTCCTCATTATTTTTTACTGCATTCATAAACTTATCATCGATATTTACAGATATATTTGCATAATTCACTTTAGACAAATCATTTTTAACATCAATAAAATCTTCTATATCTGGATGATTGCAATCCATATTCAACATCAATGCTCCACGTCTGCCTCTCATACCAATTAATCCTGTAACCATGGAGAATAAATCCATAAAAGAAACTGCTCCAGTTGTAGTATTAGCAGCATTATTTACTTTGGAACCTTTTGGTCTTAGTTTAGAAATAGTAAGCCCTACTCCTCCACCGTAAGAATAAGTTCTGGCAAGGTATTTTGCAGTATCAAATATGGATTCAATATTATCCTCAACTTTAGGCATTACATAACAATTACTAAGTGTAATTTTTCTTCCAAGTTTGTGTAATCCTCTACCAGCTAAAATACGTCCTGCTGGCATAAATTTCTTATCCTTTATGGCCTTTTTTATAGAATCATTTTCACCACTAACTCTAGTTAAAAATCCATCAAAAGATTCATTTTCATAGCGATACTTTTTCTCATATATATCCCTTTGAAGGTCAGACATAACCCATCCCTGTTCTCTTAACTTTGCTCTTTCTTCTCTATAGATTATATATAATTTTGCTACATCTGGCCGTGATTTCATAAGCTCTATTTCTACAAAGTCTTGAATCTTTTCTATATTTACAATTTCTAGCTTATTAAAATCTAAAAAGACCTTATGAGAAATTTCCTTAGCTAGATCTTCATCAATACCTAATTCTGTTTCTCCCATGGCCTTCTTGATGGCATTTACAATTTTATCTTCTTCAAATACAACTATATTTCCATTTCGTTTTTCAACCTGTAACATTTTGCTCCCCCTCTATTTGATATAACTATATATAGTATATATTATACATTTCATATACAACATATACCCAATTTATCAAATATTATCTTAAAAATCAAAGATATTAAATTATCTTAATATAACATTTGAAGAAGAGGAGTTAGTATTCCCATGATTCCACCAAGTAATGCTCCTAGCCATGTAATAGCCTTTAACTCTTTATCAGCAATATCTAAAATTAACTTTTCTGTAAAATTTACATCAAAGCTTTGAATCTTATCTTCAACAATTCTCGATATATTAAAGAATTCAATTATTTTTGGCAATTGATTTATGGCGAATTTATCAAATATGCTTCGTAGAGAGCTATATAATCTTGAAACACTATCTTTATCTATTTTTTCTACCATAGATGAAATGGATTTGTTTAAAACTTCCTCCATAATACTTTTTATAAATGAATCTATACTTTTTTCAAGTTCTTCACTTTCCAAAATCCTACCTATATTTCCATCTAAATAAGATATTATAATTTCTTTATTTTCCAATTCAGATTTTTTTAGCTTCTCCCCTAAGATATTTAATATTATATTGTGATTATCTTCATTAGAAATATATTCAATTAATATACTTGCTACTTTTTCAAGCTCTTCCTCAGAAGTACTGTCCAATACCCTTTGAGATATATCTGAAACCTTTGAATCCAATAATTTATTCAATAGAGACTTAATAAGCATTACAACATCATTGTTTGTATCTTCACTATCTATATATTTTTCGATCATATGAAATATCTTTTCAGCTATGGTATCTGGACTTACAAATGCCATAATTACCTTACTTATATTTTTCAACACCAATTCAGATATGGAATTTTTAAGTTTTTGTTGTATAACAGGGTCTTTAAAACCATTTCTTATATTATTTCCGATTTCATCTTTATTGTCATCAATATAATTATTCATTGAAATAATTATTTCTTCTGGCAATATTTCAGATAACTTTCTTTCATCATCTGATAAATTGTTTAATTTTGACTTTATCAGTTCTATTATTTTTTTCTTTAATTCATAAGAACTTGATAATTCTACTAAAACTTCCTTTAGCTTTTCATTTAATGCCTTATAAATATTTTCACATTCCATATTATTGACTTTTTCAGTAATAGATTTAATTAATAAGTTTCTGAATTTCTGTTTTCTAATTTGTATCATAATTAAATCTTTTATTTTTATTTCTATTTCTGCTACAAATCCATCATAATTGTTGAGTACATTTTCTAAAAATTCTTTTATAGATTGTTGATTTTCCTTTAATTTCTCTATTTTATTATAAATAAAGGACTTAATTTCATCGTCTATTTCCTTATTAGCGAGAGAATCTATTATGGTGTCTGGAGACAATAGATGTATACCTACGGTTTCACCAATACTCTTAGCTATTCTATCTTTTTCTTTAGGTATTAACCCAGGAGTAAAAGGAATCTTTATGCCAAATATTTTCTTCTCATAATGAGGTCTAAATAACATTTTTATGGCAAGCCAGTTTGTAAAATATCCTATAATGGCTCCAACTATAATTGGTATTATTAATTTCATACGTTTCTCCTCCAAAGTATAGATGGTTCTTTTATATAAAAGAACCATCTATCTATATTACATAAGCTTACATATATTATTTGTAAATTCTACAGGGTCTTCAATAGGCAATCCTTCTATTAGTAAAGCTTGATTATATAATAAATTAGTATATAATTTTAATTTGTCTTTATCATTTTCATAAGCAGATTTTAATGTCTCAAATACAGGGTGATTTACATTAATCTCCAGTATCTTATCTGCCTTTACATTTGGATTATCTGGCATCATATTTAAAACCTTCTCCATCTCTATTGAAAGTTCTCCTTCACTGGATAAACAAACTGGATGATTTTTCAATCTCTTAGATGGTTTGATTTCTTTTATCTTATTCAATAGAGTATCTTTCATAAATCCAAATAAATCTTTATTTTCTTCCATTTCCTTTTCATTATCTTTATCATTATCATCAGTTTCTATTCCTAAATCTCCTGATGATACTGATTTGAATTCCTTTTCCTTATACTTCATAAGTACCTTAATTGCAAATTCATCTATATCATCTGTAAAGTATAGAATTTCATAGCCTTTATCCTTTACCACTTCAGACTGTGGCAATTTATCTATTCTATCAACTGATTCTCCAACTGCATAATAAATATATTTTTGTTCTTCTGCCATTCTACTTATATACTCATCTAATGTAACCATTTTCTTTTCCTTAGATGAATAGAATAAAAGCAGGTCTTGTAAAACTTCTTTATTCATACCAAAATCACTATATACACCAAATTTCAACTGTTTACCAAAGCTTTCAAAGAATTTTTCATATTCTTCTCTATTATTTTTTAATATTAAAGCTAATTCATCTTTTATTTTATCCTCAATCTTCTTAGCAATTAGTTTTAGCTGCCTATCATGTTGTAATATTTCCCTAGATATATTAAGAGATAAATCTTCTGAATCGACTACTCCCTTTACAAAACTAAAATAATCTGGTAAAAGATCAGCACATTTTTCCATTATAAGGACTCCATTGGAATATAACTCCAGCCCTTTTTCATATTCCTTAGTATAAAAATCATAAGGTGCTTCCTGTGGTATAAATAATATAGCATTATATCTTAAAGTTCCATCTACACTTAAATGAATGGATTTCATTGGTTTATCAAAACCAAAATGTTTTTCCATATAAAAGTTTTCATAGTCTTCTTCTTTTAACTCATTTTTATTTTTTCTCCAAATAGGAACCATACTATTAATTACTTGTTCTTCTTGATATTCTTCATATTCATCTTCTGAGCCTTCTTTAAGTCTGCTCTTTGTTATATCTAATTTAATAGGATACCTAATGAAATCAGAATATTTTTTTATGATTCCCCTAAGTCTATATTCTTCTAAAAACTCATCATATTTTTCATCTTCTGTGTTTTCCTTTATACTTAGAATTATATCTGTTCCTACTATGTCCTTTTTCGTATTTTCTATGATATAACCTTCTGCTCCTTCTGACTCCCATTTATATGCTTCTTCTGATCCAAAGGTTTTACTTATGACTGTTACCTTATCTGCTACCATAAATGCAGAATAGAATCCAACACCAAATTGACCTATTATATCATACCCATCTTTTATTTGGTTTTCGTTTTTAAATGCAAAGCTTCCACTATTGGCTATTACTCCAAGATGTTCTTCTAACTCTTCTTTAGACATTCCTATTCCCGTATCTGATATGGTTAAGGTTCTATTGTCCTTATCTGCAACTATTTTGATATAATAGTCGTCCTTGTTGAAAGATATATTTTCATCTGTTAATGCCTTGTAATAAATTTTATCTATGGCATCAGATGAGTTAGAAATTAATTCTCTTAAAAATATTTCCTTATGAGTATAAATTGAGTTTACCATAAGATCTAATAAACGCTTAGATTCTGCCCTAAATTCTCTCTTTTCCATAGTATCTTCCCTTTCTCAATTCTTATTTTAAATAAATTAGCACTCATATCATTAGAGTGCTAATAAGAAAAATGTACCATATTTATTTTTCTATGTCAAGAATTTGCATATTTTTCTTTTATATTTATAAATTTATGCTTCCAATTCTCTCTCTAAATTTAAAAAACTATTAGGAAGGTATAAGTTACTATCCTTCACAAAAATATTTATTAAATTTTCCTCTGAACTATTGGAATCCTTTATCTTTGTAACCTCTTTGCTAAGGTTTTCCATTCTTCTATCTAATTGGGACACTGTAATTGCAGCTTCCTTTAATTCGTCCTTTAATCTTTGAGGAATGTCACTATTATATTTATAATAAATTTTATGCTCTAGACTTGCCCAAAAATCCATCCCCATTGTTCTAATCTGGACTTCTACATAAACATCTTCAATCCTATCTGACATAAATACCGGTACCTGTAAAATCAAGTGAAGACTTTGATACCCATTGGGCTTAGGATTTTTTATATAATCTCTATACTTTATGACCTTCAAATCCTTCTGTTGCTTTAGCATTTCACTTATTTTATATATATCCGATACAAATGAACAAACAATCCGAATCCCAGCTATATCTTTAATGTTCTCTTTTATTGAAGGAAAAGAAATCTCTAAATCTTTTCTATTTAATTTTTCTATAATACTTTCAGGAGTTTTAATTCTAGATTTCACATGCTCAATAGGATTATAGTCATGAATGTATTGAAATTCCTGATTCAAAATATTGATTTTTGTCTTTACTTCTTCAAGTCCAAACTTATAGGACATTAAAAATCTCTTTAGTTCCTTTTCCATCATCTTTAATTGATTCATATTTACTGCTGCTTTTATTTCCATCTTAAACACACCTCTTTTGTCTATTTAAATTTAATTGTATACTCTTTAACTTTTCATTTTTATTCAATTTGGTAATCTAATAGCAATATCTGTTCCTTTTCCCAAGCGGCTCTTTACATTTATTTTCCCTTCACATAAATCCACAGTACGTTTCACAAGAGAAAGCCCTAAACCATTACCTTCTGAAGAACGTGAGGAGTCCCCTTGATAAAACTTTTCAAATACTTGATGTCTAGTATCATCATTCATTCCTATACCATTATCAGATATTTTGATTTTAATATAGTTACCCTCATTACAACATTTTACTTTAATTTCTCCCCCATTGTGGCTGAACTTAATTGCATTTCCTAATAAATTTAACCAAACATGAGATAACATTTCTTCATTTCCATAATACTCAACTGAGTCTAACTCAATATTAAAACTAATATCTTTCCTCTCCCACTCCATCTGTAATAAGAGTATGCAGTTTCTAATCTGCTCGTCCAATGAAAACAACTTTTTGTCTGTAACTATTTCTTGATTTTCAAGTTTTGTTAAAAGCAAAATGTTTGAGGACATATTTGTAAGTCTTTCAGACTCTCTAATTATTATATCAATATATTCCTTACGCATTTCATCTGTTAAAGTGGAATTTTTAAGTTGTCTTGCAAATCCTCTTATGGACACTATTGGTGTTCTGAACTCATGAGAAAAGTTATTAATAAAGTCTTTACGAAACATTTCTATACTGCTTAATTCATTTGTCATAATGTTAAAGCTTCTAATAAGTTTATCTATTTCATAATTTTTCTTGAGTTCCTTTACCTTAACATTAAAATTCCCCTTAGCTACTTCTTGTGTTGCTTCAATCAATTGATTTAAAGGTCTTAAAAAGTGCTTCCCTATGGGAAAAGTAAGAATCGTTCCAATAATTGTACTTACAATAAGTCCAATCATTAGAAATAGTCTTGGAGTTACCCTTATATAGGAAAGAAAATCACATCTAATTAATATAAACAAGATAAGTCCCGATAATATACTAGAAAATATCATAATTACAAATACAAGAACCACAAGACTAAAATTTAAGCTTCGGAACCTATTCATTTACCTTTCACCGCCTTATAACCTAACCCACGTATTGTAATGATTTCAAAATCCTTATTATTCTTAAAACGCTCTCTAAGTCTATTAATATGTACATCTACTGTACGTTCATCAGAATCACTTTCTAGCCCCCATATTTCATCCATTAATTGCCTTCTAGTAAAAATTTTATTTTGATAGGATAACAATTTAAAAAGTAACATAAATTCTTTCTGAGGCAGTTCTTCAATTTTCCCTTTTTGTCTCACTGTAAGTTCATCATAATATAGTTCAGTTTTTCCAATTACCAGTCTATGCTCACTGGCAATTTTGGAACGTCTTAGAAGTGCTGCTATGCGTAAAATCATCTCCTCTTCATCTACAGGTTTTACCATATAATCATCGGTTCCTATGATAAATCCCTTCTTCTTATCTGAAGATTCCTCCTTTGCTGTTACCATTAAAATCGGAAGGTTGTATCCTGATTCCCGCAGTACTTTTGTCAATTCATATCCATCCATATTGGGCATCATAATATCTAATACTATTAAATCTATATGTTGCCTATCTAAAATTTCCAAAGCCTCCAAGCCATCTTTTGCCAAAACTGGTATATATCCATTTTCTAAAAGTACAGCTTCCATTAGTTTTCTAGTATTATCATTATCTTCAACAACCATTATGTTAAACATATTCAAGCCTCCCAGTAAAATTTGAATTTATTATATCATAGTTAAACTTACATTTAAATTTTAACTCATTATCCTATTTTTTATAATATCTCTTTTTTATTAACTGAATTTAAACAAATATAAAATTAAAAATTATTTTATAGATAACTAACATAAACCATAATGAAAAAATACACGTTCGTGCTGTTTCGAATATGGATAACTCCTACAATTCATTCAGCTACAAAATCCTAAAATTTATAACTCGCTTCCCTCAAACAAATAAATTTCTTAACGGCTTTTATAGCTTCATTCATTGGGAGCTATTCCATATTCTACAAATGCACTCTCTTAGTATCTTTTATTATGATATTAGTTATCTATAGTTTATATTGAGTTAATAATAATGTATTATACTTCCCTTATAGCAGTAAAATAACGAAGGAGAGGATATGGTGTTACAATTAAAAAATATTAAAAAAAGCTACACTACCGGTGATTTTACACAAATCGCCTTAGATAATGTAAGCTTAAACTTTAGACAAAATGAATTTGTGGCTATTTTAGGTCAAAGTGGCTCGGGAAAAACTACCTGTCTCAATATAATCGGCGGTCTTGATCAGTATGATAGTGGGGATTTGATTATTAACAGCAAATCCACCAAGAAATTTGAGGATTCTGACTGGGATGCTTATCGTAATAATAGTGTAGGGTTTATCTTTCAAAGCTATAACTTAATTGGACATTTAAGTATTATTGATAATGTGGAAATGGGAATGACTTTAAGTGGTGTTTCCTCTGTAGAAAAGTACAAAAAGGCAATGGAGGTATTGGACAAAGTTGGTCTAAAGGATCATATGCACAAGAAACCAAACCAGCTCTCTGGAGGACAAATGCAAAGAGTTGCCATAGCTCGTGCCCTTGCCAATGATCCAGACATCATTCTAGCAGATGAACCTACAGGTGCTCTTGATACCTCTACCAGCAAACAAATCATGGAGCTTATTAAAGAAATTGCTGATGATAAGCTAGTCATTATGGTTACTCACAATCCAGAACTTGCAGAGCAATATGCAGATCGTATTGTGAAATTCAAAGATGGGCAAGTTATAGATGACTCCAACCCTTATGAAGATATTAAAGAGGAAACTGGATATTCAATAAAGAAAACAAGCATGAGTTTTACTACAGCACTAAAGCTATCTGGAAAAAATATTGCAACAAAAAAATGGAGAACAGCTCTAACTGCTTTTGCTTCCAGTATAGGTCTTATTGGTATAGCATTGATACTCAGTCTTTCTACTGGATTCAAAATTCAAATTGACCAATTTCAAAGAGATGCACTTTCGGAGTTTCCTATTATAATTTCTCAAAATACTATGGATACAGATAAAGAAAGTCTTGAGAAGATGTATGGAGAGCATACTAACAATGTAGAAAATAATACTAAGATTAGAAATTCAAGTAAAGTTTATCTTTATGACTCTACTGAGAATACCATAACACACAAAAATATTATTACAGAAGACTATATTAGATATATTAATGATATGGATCCTGAAATCCTAAGTAGTATTGGATATACTAGAATGACAGGCATGAATATACTTCGTGAAAAAGATGGAGAAGTATTGCCAGTATCCTTGGCTATTGGCTTAAATATGAATAATGGAAATGGTCAACCTATGGCATTAGGTACAGGTGGCTTATCATCATATCCTGAACCTTTGGATAGTTCAGGAATATCTTATTTAGAAAAAAATTATGATCTTCTTGCTGGTGAATATCCAAAAGATGAAACAGACTTAGTGTTGGTTATTGACAATCAAAATCGTATAGATTATTCAGTACTTAAAAATCTAGGCTTTGACACTGACAATATAGAAAGTATAGATTTTGAAGACTTAGTAGGAACAGAATTCAAATTAATTTCCAATGATAACTTTTATACTAAGACTGAAATGAATACCTTTCTTCCTAGTTCCGATTACAAAGAAGTGTATAACTCAAAGGATAATATTCCTTTAAAACTATCTGGAATTGTACGATTAAAGGAAGATATGACTTTTGGTATTGTTGGAAACGGAATAGCATATAGTGACAAACTTGTTCAACGCATAATAGACTTAGCTAAAGATTCTGAAATTGTAAAAGCACAACGTGATGCAGACCATAATGTTATAACTATGGAAAAATTAGATGAAACAGCTAAAACTACATTTCTAGCTTATATAGGGGGAGATTCCATTCCTCAAATGATTTATCTATATCCTTCTGATTTTGAGTCTAAAGATGCTGTCTTAGATAAACTGGATTCATATAATAGAGATAAATCTAAAGAAGATGCAATTATTTATTCTGACCTTGCAAACACTATGACAGAAATGACTGGTGGCATTATGGATGGCATTACCATAGTACTTATTGCTTTTGCAGGAATTTCTCTTATAGTTTCTTTAATTATGATTGGAATAATAACCTATATATCTGTTTTAGAACGTACAAAGGAAATAGGCATATTGCGTGCCCTTGGAGCAAGAAAGAAAGATATAACCCGTGTATTTAATGCTGAAACCTTTATCATAGGAACCTTCTCTGGTATTTTAGGTATAGGCATTGCATATCTTCTTACATTCCCAGTAAATGTAGTAATTGAAAACATGACAGGTTTAACTAATGTAGCACAATTACATCCACTGCATGGACTTAGTTTATTAGGAATAAGTGTAGCTCTTACATTACTTGGAGGTATGCTTCCTGCAAGAATGGCAGCTAAGAAAGATCCTGTAGAGGCTTTAAGAACAGAGTAGAATTTATTTAAGTATATATAAAACATCTCAAACTGCATTAATAAGCAGTTTGAGATGTTTATTTTTGTCTACTATTTTTCATCTTTTAATCTAAGAAATAATATATTTTCTATTTCTATATGTTCATATAAGCTTTTCTCTAAATCTTTTAATCTATCATAAGTATTTTCATAAGTAGGACAACTGGTAGGTGGAATTAAATAATCATCTGTTGCTTTTCTAATTTCCTTTACCAGTTCTTCTATTTCTTTATTATCCATTTCAACACTTTTGATTTCTTTAAGTATTTCCTCTAATAAATCCTTTGATTTATCTTTATCATAGTCCCTTATGTTAAAGAATAATGCTCTTTCTTCCTTTATTATATGGGATTCTAAAGTAATCTTTAGCTGTCCATATAGTTTATGAACCTTCTCTAAAACATCACCCATATCTTCAAAATGAACTTTAAATATTGTATATACTAATTTCTCCAACTCAGGTAACTCCTTCTTCAATGGAGTGTGATGATTCTTTAAAATGTATTCAATTATTTTAGAATAACTTTCAGTTTCAAAGTTTGCCATATAAATCCTCCTAGTTTTATATCATATTCTAATTCTAGTAATACCCTATTGAAAATCAATTAATCCATATAATCTAAAAATTATATTACCAATAATAAAATAAAAGGGTATCCTTAAAGGGTACCCTTAAAACCAAGGTAAATAATTCATAACACTTATCGTAAACATAGTAGTAATACCCATGGCTAGTACATTTGGTATAACTCCATGAAGATGTTCTGGAAGATTTCTGTTTAATAATTCAGCAAAGGGCGCACCTATTATTGCACCAAAGATTGAAGAAAATAGTATTACAGGCAAAGTAGTTCCAAAAGTTAAAACACAAAATGGAGCTATACTTACTACTGGTACATAAGTAGGATACCAACCATTTTCTAAATGTTTTCTGCCATACAAATATACCCCTATTCCTCCGCTTAATAATTGAGACAATAATATTGCTGGAAAAACTTGTGAACCGAGAAATCCATGTTTAGAGTTTAGAAACCAATCTATTATAGCTCCAACTATTAGAAAAAAAGAAGCTATTTCATTTCCATAGAAAAGTGGGTCAGTAAAATCTGCCAAAGTTCTCCTAATAATCCATAGAGGATTTTTCAAAGTTTTATACATTTCTTCTTCATTAGGCGATGGTCCATAATCAATGGTATTAAATGGCCTTTTCTCCATCCATGGAAGCAAACTACAGACTTGCAAAGTTATAGTTATAGCCCCTGCTAAGGCAAAGTAATTTGCTATAGTTCCTGGCATTCCAATAGGTACTATTATATAGTTATTAATCCAATTTGCCATGGGAACTGTAAGCAATCCCCCTAAAATTGAACCTGTAAATAGTGATTTAACACTAGGTCCATATACACACAACACTGCCTGTGGCGCTCCCACTAATAATAGAAATGTAGGAATCCATGAAAAAGTGTCATTATCTAAAAGACTCAAATATCCCAATACAAATACTGCTATTAACATGGTCAAAATCTGCGATGCAAATATCCATGGCCATATATTTAAGCCATAGGATATATTTATACCAGCATATTTAGATTTTTTTACATCTAATCTCCATGGTATTATAGCACCTATAATAAGACTCATACTTGCAAATAGTCCTCCATAAAACTGTCCTTCAGAAAAATCTTTTATCATCCAAATAAATTTAGATATTATATTGTTTTCCATTATGCCCTCTACTATGGACTCATAAGGAAGCCATTTTGTTACAATCATAATATTAGACAATAATAAGTATAAAATAAGACCTACTATTGAAATTATCATAAGTCCAAGAAAAGAAGCTGTAGTCTTATTAGTGATTTTTTGCTTTTCATCTATCATATTATACCCTCTTTCTTATTTTGTGGTATTTAGTTAATAAAAATCACTTGAATTCTTACATATGGCTGGAGACATATCTCCAGCCATAAATATTATTATCTACTAATTATTTTTTGATTTCTACTTATTTTATAGGCTCAATAGATGGTATTACTCTATAGTTTTCAACATCTACTACTCCTTTATCAGTTATCTTCCACTTTGGACTTGTAGATAAAGATAAAAATGCTAAGTGCATAAAAGGTGCAGGTATAGAACATTTTAGAACTTCTTTTGCCTTTTCATGGAGTGCTGTCATTTTATCTGTAAGTTCATAAGCTGTTAACTCATCTGTCATAAGTCCAGATATTCTAAGTGGCAATTCATCTACCACTTCTCCACCTTTAGCTATAACAACTCCGCCTTGTAATTCTATAACTCTATTTACAGCTACTGCCATATCTTCATAATTAGTTCCTATAACTATTAGATTATGGGTATCATGAGATACTGTCTCGGCAAAAGCTCCTTCTTTAAGGTCAAATCCTTTTACAAATGATTTACCTATATCCTTTTGCCCATGTCTGCCAACTACTGCAACTGGAAGTAAGTCCTCCACATTTGATTTTACATATCCATTTTCAACTGGTAATTCTACCTGTAGCTTTTCAGATAAATTGTTTAGAGGAATAAGTCCTATACAATTTGCCAGCACCTTATTATCATTAGAAGCTATCATTAAATTTTCAGCCGTTATTGGTTCTCTCTTTACCGATTGCTTAACTGTATCTGGATAAGTATAAACAGGAAGATCAATTAGAAGTTCCTTGTTTTCAGCTATTTTTTCTCCCTTTAGAAATACTTGTGATACATTCATATCCTCAAGCTTTCCATCTATAACTGCTATATCAGCATATTTACCCGGTGCTAATACTCCTATTTGGCTAAGTCCTAACCAAGTAGCTGGATTTATAGTAGCCATTTGTATAGCTTCAACTGGATCTACCCCTTCTTTTATAGTTCTTCTTATGATGTCATTCATATGTCCTTTGTTTATAATATCTTCTGCTAACATATCATCAGTAGCAATGATTGCTCTTCTAGAATCTAACTTTTCCTCAGTTATAGCCCGTACAGATTGAGCCATATTATATTGAGTAGATCCTTCTCTCATAAGAACATATACGCCATATCTTAGTTTTTCAACTGCTTCTTCTTTAGTTGTTGTCTCATGACAGGATATATCAGTTCCTCCACAGATTATATGAGCCGCTAGTTCTTCCCCAAATAATCCTGCAATATTTCCATCAACTTGTTTTCCAATAGATCTGGCATATACTGTAGAAGCTATAGTATCTTTTATAACTTCATAGTTATGTTCGTATACAAATTTTATAGTAGTTACCCCTTGGGTTTCTCCTATTCCTGTAACGGTTTCCCAAGAAAGCATTTCTGGTATATCTTTTGATGTTATATTCTTTCCTGCCGTTTCAAGTCCTGGTGAATCTGGAGTTAAAGCAGGAACTCTTAAATAAACATGCTGTGGAAGAGTGGCTACTTCTTCAGCCATTGCCTTCATTCCCACTTTTCCTAATACATTTCCTATTTCGTGTGGGTCTGATATTAAACAAGTTGTACCTGTAGGTAAAGATAGCCTTGAGAATTCAGTTGCCGTAAGCATTGCTGATTCAAAGTGCATATGTGCATCTATAAATCCTGGCATTATATATTTTCCTGTAACATCTACTATTTCAGTTTTAGGTCCTTTAAGCTTTGAGCAGTCTCCAACCATTAATATATACTCACCTGTAATGGCTATTTCTGCTTCATAAATTTCTTTAGTAATCACATTTACAACTTTACCACCTGTCAATACTTTATCTGCATAAACATTCTCATCTAATAAAGTATCTACTAAATGAAGCCTATCTGCCACTAATTTCAAACTCCTTGTATCTAACATTTAACACATGCCCCCTTATTTTATATTTCGTCAATGTATATTGGAACTATTATGCCAAATGTTAAAAGGCTAATGAATCTTTGAGGAAGGTATGTAGATTACCACGTTTCCATATTTACAGTATATTCTGTATATATTGTATTTTTTTAATTGTATGATAAAACAAGGAATTATTTTCCCAATCTTCAAAACTTATATTTAAGCTAAATCTTTAATTTTGATTTCCACTATATTTTATATATAAATGTTTTAAAAGGAAAAAGATTCCCCTTAGGGAACCTTTTTCCTTAACCTTAAAAACTTGCTAATATTTAGATTTGCTTTTTTCCAACTCAAATAGACATTGTACCATATATAAAGTGCCGTTATATCCTACGAAGGGGGTATAAGGATAAATACTATACTTTGAGAAATTGGGATTTGCTATTTGAAGATGGAGTCTAGATTGATTTTCCAATTTTAACGTACCTCCATCAGCCAAAAGTAAATATGAAGGTGCTGATTTTAAATATTCTTCTAATTCTCTTTCACTTAAATTAAACTCAATTATTTCTTCCCATTTTTCAGGTATATACTTTCTAACTTCCTTACATAATTTATGTTTAACTATTATTTTCTTTATTGAAAGTCCTAATTCCTCCAATAAATTGGCTAAACCTATAACTACATCATAATCTCCTACTAATATTGCAGATTTATTTCTTACTTCTCTAATCATAAATCTATAACTCATTAAATGTTTTCTTATTTCTGATGTTTTTTTACTTATATAATCTTCATTAACATTAATCCCTAGTGCTTCCTGTAAATTTCTTAACCAAAGAGTTGTTCCTTCTAAACCATATGGCCTGCCATAATAGTAATCCATATTATGCTCTTTTTGTAGAGTTTTTGCTGCTTTTAATCCTTCTCCCCTAAGTACAAGATTAATTTCACCCATAGTAGTCTTTTCTATTTCATCTATAGACGTATATGCTGTAAAAATAGTATTTGGATCAAAATCAAATCCATTTTTCATCATGTTTTTAATTTCTTCCATCTCTGATAAGAAATTAAAAACATCTACATTGTTTCCTATAATATTATAAGTTTTAGATTGTTTGTTTTCAGATGGTTTTACCACTTCTTTACAAAGCATATTTAAAGATCTTTCTATACCCAATGTATGATCTCCATTATATCCACCAGTAGTTATGGGAATCAACTTTGCACTAACTTTAGACTGCATTTCAAAACAAATGCTTTCAATATCTGTTCCTATAATGGCTGATATGGAAGATGCCATAACAAATATATATTTAGGATTATATTGCCCATCTATTTCCAATATAGCATTTTCTAATCTATCTTGTTTCCCAAAGGAAATATCTGTTTCATTAATATGAGTAGTATATACATTAGCTTTATGTTCACCATTTAACTGCATAAGCCCTTCTATGGCAAAATGGGTTGTTCCCGCTGGACCAAATTCAATGATATAAGCATCTTTTATGGTACTTAATGTCCATATGGTTCCCATTCTATCAGAAGGTGTAGGAAAAAATTTATAAAACTCCATGTCTCATACCTCCTTTAGCAGCTATTTTCATCATCTTTTCTTTAATTTCTTCATGTTGTTGGAAAGATAATAATATTTTCTTTATACTGTCTATAGGTATTTCGTATCCTAGTTTCTTTGTGACTTCGTCTAATGTAACCTGTATAATATTTCTCTTAGCTAAATTCATAGGATTTTCATGTCCAAAGTAAAAACTAGGCTTACATTCTTCATATATATACTGCATAGGTGCTATATTGGCAATTCTACTTATATATGGGTCATATCCATGAGATTTGATTTCTTCCATATATATTGAATCATTTTCATATAAATCTCTAACTTGTACCAATATAGGTTCAAGTCCTAAATCACATAAGAAACTAGTAACTTCAAATGCCATCATAGGAGTATTTCCATATATAAAGGTTTTACCTTTCAATACCTTTTTAGCTTCCTCCATAAGGTCCATTAGTTCTTCTTCCTTAGAACTAAGCTTAGATAATATCTCTATTCCTAGAAATTCTTCTAATTTTCTATAACTATTTCTTATTCTTTCTAAAGATAGATGCTTATCAAAATAGACATAAGGTATTCCAAATTTTTCTTCCATCTTCTTTGCCATGGGCAGTGCCACAAAGTCAGTGACTATATTTAATCTGGCTTTTGGAGCAAATCTTAATTCATCTATAGTTGTTTTTGATGGAATAACAGAATTAATATGAATACCTTCTTCTACTAGGATTTTCATAAGTTCTGTATTTTCTACTCCATGCTGCCTATGTCCTAAAATATTTATACTCTTTTCATCTATGGGACATTTTTCCATAAGGGTAACAAGCTGTTCCAGTGACCTTTCCATACCAGGAATATGACTATTACACTTAAAATGTTCTGTAGGTACTACTAATATTTTAGCATTTACCTTATGTTGAATAGAACTTCCTAAGGAAACAAAATCTTCACCAATTAACTCTAAAACACAGGTCGATACTATCATTATTGCTTTTGGTTTAATAGTCTTGTCTATTTCAAATATTACATCTTTTATTTTTTCTTCACATCCAAATGTAATATCGTGCTTATTAGTAACTACTGAATAAAAATTATCCTTACCATATTGTCTCTGATATGCAAAATCTTTAGCATAGTATGTACACTCTTGAGTCCCAGCTACTATTACTACTAAATCCTCAATAAATGATGCTATCATAGCAACTCCAAATAATGGACAGTGAGTACCTGGAAATATGGCATGGGATAAAGCTTTTATATCTTCATTTTTATTTATTTCACTTAATTTTGATAGTTTTTCCAAATTAAATTGCTTCATATTGACACCTCTTTTCGCAAGATTTACAAACACCCAGAGGATGTATTATAATTTCTCCCTTTAATATATCCTTTCTAATACATACCTCTACTTTATATACTTCTTTAATTAACTCCTCTGTTAATATGTCATAAGGACTACCCTTTGCCACTAAATTCCCATCTTTAATAACCACTACTCTATGGCTATATTTAGCCGCTTGTCCCAAATCATGCAAAACCATTATTACAGTAAGACCTAGCTCTTTGTTGAGAGATTTTATAAGCTCCATGACTTCTAATTGATGACATATGTCAAGATATGTAGTTGGTTCATCTAGTAATAGAATCTTTGGTTTTTGTGCCAATGCCATGGCTATCCAGACTCGCTGCCTTTCTCCTCCAGATAATTCTGATACCTTTTTTTCTTCATATCCATTTAAGGAAGTATGACTAATTGCCCAATTTATAATTTCTTCATCTTCCTTAGTTTTTCTTTCATACCATTTTTTGTGAGGTAATCTTCCATAATATATTAAATCCTTTACCTCTATGTCTTCTGGACTTTTGTTGTGTTGAGATAAAGTTGACATCTTCTTTGCTATATTTTTAATATTCATATTGCTAATATCTTCTTTTTCTAGATAAATTAATCCTTCTTGTTGTTTAAGAAGTTTTGATATAGTTTTTAATATAGTTGATTTTCCCGAGCCATTAGGTCCTATAATAGATACCATTTCTCCTTCCTCTATATTGAAGGAAAAATCTTTAACTACTACTCTTTCTTCATATGATATTTTCAAGTTTTTAGCTTCTATCATTACGCATTTCCCCTCCTTAATAAGTATAGAAAAAATGGACCTCCCACTACTGCCATAATAACACCTACTGGAAGTTCTATTGGACTAGCCACAGTTCTAGCAAAAGTATCTCCAAGAAGTAAAAGTCCACTTCCCAGTATTACACTAAATGGTAATGAATATTTATAATCAGATCCTATTAGTAATCTGGCTATATGAGGCACAATAAGTCCTACAAATCCCACTACCCCTACTAAAGCTGTTGAAACAGCCGCTAAAAATACTGCAACAAGGGAAATAAGAACTCTATATTTATTAGTATCTACACCAAGGTTTGATGACATTTCATCTCCAAGCTGAAGAATATTAGCTTTCCTTATACAGAACATTGCCATCGTTATACCTATAGCACTGTATATAGATAATACTTTTACATCAGACCAAGTTTTTCCGCTAATACTTCCATTAACCCAAAGTAATACACCTTGAATCCTATCACTATATAAAATAGATAATAGAGAAGTCCCTCCGCCTAATATGGCATTAACAGCTACTCCTGCCAGTATAATTCTCACAGGTTTGATTCCATTTTTCCATGCTAAGGAATATACTAAAGCACAAGCCACAGTACCACCTAAAAATGCTGCCATTGGAACTAAATAACTATACTGTGGAAATAGCAACATAATTATTATTGCTGCCAAACTTGAACCAGCTGAAACCCCAGTTAAACCAGGGTCAGCCAGTGGGTTTTGCATTACTGCTTGAAGTAATGCACCTGATACAGATAGATTTGCTCCTACTATGGCAGCAATAACTATTCTAGGTAATCTTATATTTAAAAGGACATTTTTACTTGAATTCATTTCTGAACTAAATAAAATACTAAATATTTTAGAGTAACTAAATTCCACGCTACCCATTCTTATTGATAGTAAAATAATAAACATTAAAACAAATACTGATAAAGCTATATAAGCATATTTATTTCTACCCAATGATTTAAGCATAGATACTCCACCTAATTATATAAGATTTCTGCTAACGCTTCTAAGGCCTTCATCACTCTTAAATTAGCTGTTACTCCAAAGTAATTTGGATCTAAATCATATACTCTTTCATTTTTAACAGCATCTATATTGGTCCAAAATCTTTTTGAAAATTCTTCATCAAAAGCTTTTTTACTTAATTCTGGACTTACATGAGTCAATCTTAAAATAACATCTGGATTAAGGTCTGCTATAGTTTCTAAACTAAAGGGTAAATATGGAGTTGGGCTTCCTTTGGCTAAATCACTTGCCACATTTACTCCACCTAGCTTCTCCACTAAATTTCCAGTATAAGAATTTGATGTTGCAATCATAAAACTTTCTGGAGTTCCAAATATAATAAGTACGTTTGGTGACTCTTTTCCTGAAATAGAATCTATTATTTCTTTTTCTTTATTTCTCATTTCAAGAATAATTTCATTACTTTTATCTGTTTTATTTAAATATTCTCCAAGACTTTCAATATTTGTAAAAATATCTTCATAGGAATTATTATTTAAAAACATCATTTCAAAATCTGTACTTTTAAAAATCTCCTCAAGACTTTCTTTTAAATTAGCATCTGTTATATATAGCTCTGGTTCTAAAGAAGCTACTATTTCTAAATCTGGTTTCATAGGAGAACCTATTTTTGTTATATCGTTATACCTTTCTGGTAAACTCTTTTCGGTAGTCAATACTCCTACTGGGTTTATATCAAATAAATCCAATAATTCTGCTGACATAAGTGTACCAGCTATTATATTCTTAGGTTCTATTTCTTCAACTATATCTTGTCCCTTTTCTGCATCTCCTTCTAACTCAACATCTTCTATATTTGAATCTACTGCATTATTTTTATCAGTACAAGCTGCAAGACTTAATACAAGGCATAACATTAAAATCATAAATAAGTTATTTTTTTTCATTTATTCTACCTCCATTATTTTTTTTGCCAAATCAATATATATCGTTGACATATCAGAATCTATAAAACTTTCTATTACAGTTTGTCCAATATTTTCTGCCTCTTGAACAATTGGATCCCTTGGAATATAGTGAAATACATTAGTTTCTATTTCTTCACTTAATTTATTAACTAATTCTATCTCATTCTCTACATTTTTTGCATTTAATATAAGTCCCCTTAGTTCTGCATATCCTCTTGACTTAAACTGCATCACAGCTCGAGAAATATTAGATGCGGCATACATGGACATCATCTCCCCTGAAGTCACAATATATACTTCTTTAGCATATTGATTTCTAATAGGCATAGCAAAACCACCACAAACTACATCACCTAATACATCATATATAACAATATCAGGCCTATAGGTCTCAAAAGCCTCTAATTCTTCCAATTTTTCAAATGCAGTAATAATCCCTCTACCTGCACATCCTATTCCAGGAGTAGGTCCTCCTGCTTCTACACATAAAACTCTATTATATCCTTCAAATACTATGTCTTCCAAATCAATATCATCACCTTTATCCCTTAAAACGTTTAATACTGTTGGTATAAAATTTCCTCCCATAAGGGTTTTAGTGGAATCTGCCTTTGGATCACATCCTACCTGCATAACCTTATATCCTAAATTAGATAAGGCGGCAGATAGATTTGATACAGTAGTTGATTTTCCTATACCACCTTTACCGTAAATAGCAATTTTCTTCATTTTAATTTCTCCTATTATAAACTATTGATTATATCTTTCACAAAACTTCTAGCATTACTAAAATCTTCTTCATTTGGATGTTTAGCCGCATCCTCATGTCTTTTTAAACGTTCTGGAGTCATTGTATGTACATTGTTTTCTCCACCATTTTTCATAAACATTTCTGTTATCTTAGGATTTATCTTTCCTTGGCATAGAAAAGTTCCTAAAACTTCATTATTTTTCTCTAGGATTTTAACAGTATTTTCTTTTACTTCCTTAGCATGAGAAGAATCTGGATATGCTCCTAAAGTACCAAAGGTTATAATTTTCTTTCCCTTTAAACTTTCCATAAACTGATACATTTCTTTATTGGGATTAGCCTTATCTACCCAATAGCCTAGTATCAAAAGCTCATCATCTAAGGAATGATTTAAATCTTTTAAATCATATATCTCTGTACCTTCTGGCATTATTTTCAGAATTTCATCCGCAACCTTCTTCGTATTACCTGTCAAAGAAGAATATACTATACTTGTTTTCATTAATCTTACCTCCTCATTGATAATCATTATCATTTATATTGATTATATTACTTCATATTTTCCTAAATTTCTCTAATATATTTCGATTTTTTTAAATATATTTTGTTTTGTTTTATTTTCAATACAAATATGGTATTATATTTTTAATTGATAATGATTTTCATTTAAGGAGTGCATATAATTTGATTAGTAATAATTTGTTTTATCCTAAACCCAATAGAGATGATTTTTATAATATTTATGAGTTTGAAATTGACTTAATAAAGGAAGTTTCAAATGGAAATTTACAAAAAGCATTGAAATTATATGACGAGTTTTTTTCTAGAAAATTTATTTATAATGTTATAGACGATAATAGTCTTGAATATATTAAAAGTTATATAATTTCTATCTCCCTTTTAATTTGCCATAATGTAATTAGAAAAGGGGTTTCTGCCTATAGTGCAAAAGCTAAATATCATGCCTTCTTAAATTTAATTGAAAAATCCACAACTAAAGAGGATATTTTAAATACTGGTAAACAACTAATCCATGGATATATCAGGCAATTAATTAAGATTTCAAACCCTATAGATAATATTTACATACGAAAAGCAGTTGATTATATCCAGGATAATTTAGGGGAAGATTTGACTCTATCTATGACAGCAGACCATATAGGGTTAAGTAAATGTTATTTTTGCACTCAATTTAAAAAGGAATTAAATATGAGTTTTACTGAATATTTAGCTTATGCTCGTATTGAGAAAAGTAAATATCTTTTATGCAATTCTGATAAATCTATTTTAGATATAGCTATATCAATAGGTTTTAACAGTCAAAGCTATTTTTCTGCTCAATTTAAAAAATATACAGGAGTTTCCCCTAAGGAATTTAGAAATAAAAGATTTGACAGTGATTATCTTTTCTAATCAATAAGTTTTTACTGTCTTATATTCATTTTATGGTAAAATATAGGTAATACTTTTTTTAGGAGGTAAATATGGATAACTTAGAAAAATATGCTGAACTGGCTGTAAAAATTGGTATTAATTTAAAGGAAAAAGAAGGTTTGATAATAAGCGGCAATGTAGAAACTTTACCCCTAGCTCGTCTTATGATGAAAAAAGCTTATGAAATTGGTGCAAAACATGTTGAATTTATGTTAAATGATGATGAAATGAGTTTAATAAGATTTGAAAATGGAAAGGATTTTGTATTTGAAAATTTTCCACAATGGAAAGTAAATTCTTTAGAAGCTATGTATAAGGACAATTATCACCATATTTTTATTTTAGCATCTGACCCTGAACTATTAAAGGATGTAGATGGTGAAAAAATTGCCATAAGTCAAAAATCTGCTTCTAAGGCTATGGCCCATGTAATGAAATATAGAATGACAGGAGTTACAAAGTGGAATATAGTGGCAATGCCATCACCAGATTGGGCTAAATCTGTATTTCCAGACCTAGATGAAAAAGAAGCAATAGATAAACTATGGGAGAAAATATTTGCAGCCACTAGAGTTGATCAAGATGACCCAGTAAAAGCATGGGAAATTCATGATAAGAATCTTAAAAAATATAGAAACTTTTTAAACGAAAAACAATTTGATAAATTAGTATTTAAAGGTCCAGGTACAGATTTAGAGGTATATTTAGCTGAAGACCATTTTTGGATGGGCGGTGCAAAGGAAAGTCAAAGTGGACATTCCTATGTTGCAAATATTCCTACAGAAGAAGTATTTACTACTCCCCATCGCCTAAAGGTAAATGGAACTCTTAAATCTACTAAACCCCTTAGTTTAAATGGAAAGCTTGTAGATAATTTTGGATTTACATTTAAAGATGGAAAAGTAGTAGACTTTTATGCAGAAAAAGGTAAAGATGTTCTTGAAAAGCTTTTGGAAAATGATGAAGGTGCTCGATACTTAGGAGAAGTTGCATTAGTCCCAGATGACTCACCTATTTCCAATACTGGAATTTTATTTAATGAAACTCTATTTGATGAAAATGCTTCCTGTCACTTCGCACTAGGTCGTGCTTATGCTTATGCCATGAGAAATGGTTCAAATATGACTCAAGAAGAATTGGAAGCTAAGGGTTCAAACTTTAGTTTAATCCATGTGGATTTTATGGTTGGAGGTCCTGAACTAAGTATTACAGCTTATGAAAAAAATGGAAATAAAGTAGAATTATTTAAAAATGGTAATTGGGCATTTTAAAACCAGCGGGAAATCCCGCTGGTTTTATTTATCTCCTTTTATTACCTCGTTATCTTCATAGCTTACCCAATCACTATATCCACCTACATAAAATTTAGGCTTCAATCCTACTTCTTCCATAAACATTAGATTTACTGTTCCTGTAATACCTGAACCACAATGGACTATTACTTCCTTATAACCTTTTAATGTTTTAAAATATTCTTCTAGCTCTTCCTTTGACTTTAATCCATCTTCCACTAAATTCATCCATGGATAATTTAAGGCATTTGGAATATGTCCTGGTATTTTATCTAAAGGTTCTACTTCCCCAATATATCTTTCATAAGCTCTGGAATCGATTATAGCCACATCTTTATTTCCAATGGCTTTTTTTACATAGTCTATATCCACTTCAATTGATGGCTCTAGGTTTAAGGTTAGAATATCTGACTTCTTGACTTTAGGAATTTCTGTAGTCACTTCCATACCATTTTCTACCCAAGATTTTATACCACCTTCTAGGATATAAACCTGATGTTTTCCAGAGTATTTGAGAATCCACCATAATCTACCTGCCATGGCCAAATCTCCATCATCATAAATAATTATAGTAGAATCATCTTTTATACCAAAACTTTTCATGTTTTCTATGAACTCATTCATATTAGGCAATGGGTGTCT
The DNA here is from genome assembly GCF_018917845.1 of Tissierella pigra. NCBI lineage: Bacteria > Bacillati > Bacillota > Tissierellia > Tissierellales > Tissierellaceae > Tissierella > Tissierella pigra. The sequence goes on along the minus strand of NZ_JAHLPJ010000001.1, from coordinate 628,426 downwards.
GCCTCCATGTTCTCTTAATTCACCAGTGGTGATTTCTTCCATAGGCACAAATTGTGCACCTTTAATATGCCCTTTCTTGTATTCATTAAGACCGTAGTTAGGATTATTTAATTCAGCTCTAGTATCTAATATGATTAAATCTTCTTTCATTATATTATCTTTTAACCATTCTTGAGATATGATATTTTTCATGTTTCCTCCAATATATTTTTATAGTTTCTAGTTATTATTTCTTACCCAAATAATTTTAATATATACAATTATATAAAAAATAAAACCAGTAGGAAATCCCGCTGGTTTTATTTTACTATCATATATTTTCCATTATAATGAATTATCTCTATATCTTCATATATTTTATTAAATACTTCTTGAATAAATCCACTATCTGCATCCTTTATATAAAAATCAGCAAACTTCTTTTTATCTTTTAATACTATAATCCTATCACAGTAGGTCAGTGCCATATTGGGGTCATGCAAAGTTATTAGCCCAGATTTTCTTTCTTTTTTTATTACTTCCCTTATCTTTGACAAAATCATATGGCTGTTATTGAAGTCAAGAGCACTATTTGGCTCATCAAATAGCATAAATTGTGAATTCTGCATTAAAGACCTAGCTACAATAATTAATTGCTTTTGCCCTTCACTTAAATGGAGAAAATTTTTATTAGCACATTCTTCCATATCCATTTTTTCTAGTATATCATAAGCAATTTTTCTATGTTCATTAGTTGGATGACTAAAAGTGCCAAGATAAGGAGTAATTCCCATTAGTACAACCTCTAACACCGTTGTGTCATATATTATACTATGTTGTTGGGGCATAAAAGAAATATACTTTGCCCTTTCTTTTTCCTTATATTTCATCATATCTTTATTATCTATGAAACATTTTCCACTTTTCGGTTTAAGCAATCCGCAAATCACTTTTAATAAAGTTGTTTTTCCAGTTCCATTTAAACCTAAAAGAGCAGTGAATTCACCTTTTTTCATATGAAAACTAATATCATCAACTATTAACTCTCTCCCATAACTAGCAACTATATTTTCAATTTTTAATACCTCCATTATACTCCTCCTACCTATGGCGACTCATTAAATATGCTAAATAAGGTGCCCCAATAAAAGTAGTCAGTATGCTAATGGGAATCTCGCTACTTCCTATACTTCTTGCTAGGCAATCAGCTACAATTAGGATTAATGAACCAATTAATCCACTAAAAATAGCAGTACTAAAGTCATTTCTCTTCCTTATAATCCTTGCTATATGTGGTGCTATTAAACTTATAAATGATATAAGTCCAGTAATACTTACAATACTGGCTACAACTAAAGTTGCAGCTATAATAATAAGTAAGCGTACTCTTTCAATCTTCAGACCAAGACTTTTCCCCTCATCATCACTTAATGATAAAATATTTATCTGCCATCTAAGTAGTATAAGCATAGTAATGCCCAATAAAAAGAAAGGTAATATCCCTAACATTTTATCAGATGTAATTCCTGCAAAACTACCCATGGACCAAAACTCTATTGCTGCAAGCTGCCTTTCAGGGTCTGCAAAAAACTTTAATATCATTATTAGTCCGTTAGTTATTGAACCAATAACAATACCTGCTAATACAAGAGTAGCAATCCCCTTATTTTCTGACATCCTAGTAAGTCCAAGAGCTACAAAAACTGCTACTATACCTCCTGCAAAAGCACTAAAGGCTATGGTAAATGTTCCGCCAGATAAAAATACTATTGCAATGGCAGCCCCAAGAGTTGCTCCAGAGGATACTCCTATAATATCTGGTGTTGCAAGAGGGTTTTTGAAAATAGTTTGGTATACACTTCCCGATATACTAAGCCCTATTCCTGCCATAATAACCATAATAGTCCTTGGAAAACGAAGGTTGAAAAATACCATTTTTACAGTTGAATCAACTTCCTTACCAAGAATAATTTTTATTATATCTTTAATAGGAATTGGATACTTTCCTACTCCTATGGAAAATCCAAATGCAGTACATAATAATATAATTGCCATAAGATATTGAAGGAAATATTTGTTATTAGTCTTCCTTACCTCTGAAGAATATATCTTCATTATTTAGTAATCTTCTCTCTATCTACTGTAAAATCATAAAATGTTTCATAGAAGTTAGCCACTTCTTCTTTAAAATCATCGAAGTTTTGAGTGTCTTCATTTATAACAAATGTTAACCACATTGTACCTAATATACTAGAAGGTACTGGAGAGTCCCAAGCTTCAAATGTATCTGGCATTACATATATTCTATTATTTTTCACTGCATTGATTCCAGCCAATTTAGCATCATTTATTATATCATCTTTTGTATAATCTGCTTCTGGTACTATAACTATAATATCTGGATTATAAGCTATTAATTGCTCATAGGAAATAGTAGCCCAATAAGTATCATCAATGTCAGAAGCAACGTTGATACCTCCTGCTGCTTCTATCATATGGTTTTGGTACATATTCTTTGCTGCTGTAGACAGAAAATCACTATTACCTCCTAGATAAACCTTCTTCTTTTCTGCCCCAGCTAACTTCTCAATTTGTATATACTTATTATCATAATAAGATATTAGCCTATCAGCTCTCTCTGTAGTTCCTGTAGCTAATCCTACTATTTTAAGAGTTTCTTTCAGTAAATCCATATTTTCAGGATTTACTGCTATAACTTTTATTCCCATTTTCTCTAAACTTTCTACAGCATCCTTTAATCTAATAGGTAATATAACTAAATCTGGTTCAAGTGCTATTGTGCCTTCTAAATTAAATTCTTTTGCTGTACCAACGTTTGGAAGTTCTAAAAACTCAGGTGCTGCTAATGAATAGATAGGTCTTGATTTAGCTTTTGCCTCTATTCCTGCTACATTATCCTCTAATCCTAAAGCAATCATCATAGATGTAGTTATATAGTATCCACTTACTATTTTTTCTGCCTTTTTATCAAGTGTTACTGTTCTCCCTAGATGGTCTGTAATAATAATTTCACTTTCTTCAGATTCTTGCTCTAATTCTTTATTTTGTAGTTCTTCTGTTGACGCATCTGTTATTTCTTCATCAACTTTAGATTCACCCTTTGGTTTACATCCAACCATGGATACAGAAATTACAAAAACCAACAGAAATAAAATACCTCTTTTCCAAAATTTCATTAAAATCCTCCTTTAATTTTCATCATATTATCTTGCTCTAATACTTGGTAATTGCAGTATTAATCTAAGTATTAATCTAAATAAGATATACCATATAATTTTTTCAATGTCAATTAATTAGCAATTCTTAAAAAGATTATCTATACTGTAATCCTTCCTATAGATTTTACTAATCTATAGATGGTTTGAAAAAAATTAATGGTATAATCTATTAGAAAAGATTAAGGAGGAAATTTAATTTGAGTAAATTACTTTATATAGATTTAACGAAAAAACAAATAATTAAAAAACAAAACGCTTTCGAGGATTATGGCAGAGGTTTAATTGCCAAGATTATAAAAGAGGAAGTTTCTCCTAACATTGACAGACTTGATGACGAAAACGTAATAGTATTAGTCCCAGGTCTATTCTCTGGAACCTTAGCTCCCAGTACTGGTAGGCTATTGGTAGGTACAAAATCTTCAAAAGATGAAGGAATACAGATTTCAAATATTGCAGGTACTATCTCACAAAAATTAGCATCTCTTAATATAGATGCCATTGTAATATCTGGAAGAAATACTGAAGAAATACCATTAACACTATTAATTGAGGAAAATCATATTGAGTTAGTTAATATAAATAATATTAAAGGTATGAATGTATCTTCAACTATAGATATTATACAAGACTTATATGGAAAAGAATGTGGGGTTATTGGTATAGGTCCTTCAGGTGAAAATCTATTACCAATATCCACTCTATTTAGTACATATCCAGAAGGAAGTCCCTCCTTTTATTGCGCAAGAAACAGTATAGGCGATATTTTTGGATATAAGGGATTAAAGACCATAACTGTTAAAAACAAAAAACATTTCAACGCTCCAGTATATGATGCAGAAAATATGAAAAGATGTTCTAAGGAATTATCCAAAATCATTATAGATCATCCTATATGTGGTAAAGCTTTGCCTGGACTTGGTTCTATTACTTTAATGAAAATGTTATCCCAAGGTAAAAATATAGATATGTCCGAGTTAAATAGCAACAATAATATCAAAAATAATTATATAGATACAGCGTTTAAAATTAATAGAACTTGTTCTCCTCTTTGCGTAGTAGGTTGTTTAAATAGGCATACTAAAACAGGTGAAGACTATTACTCTGCTCCTGCTGAAAGTGAAGCATATGCAGCATTGAATGAATGTTTTGGTATAAATGATAAGCAATATGTAAAAAATTTTACAAATAGATGTTTTGAATTAGGTATAGATTGTATTGAATTCATCTTTAGCTGTGCTCTTTATTTTAATCTACAGGAAATAGAAGGTAGTATAAAAGAAATGGATAAAGCTTTAGAGGAGGTCAAGAATCTTACTTTAGTAGGCAGAGTATTAGGTAGTAAAACTGATGGTATGTATAGTTTGTTTAGAGAAAAAGAAAAATATAAGAAAATGGTATCTAAGCCATCCATAGTTGAAGAAAAAAACTTTAATATAGATATTCAGTCAAAAACTATAAATTTACCCGGATTATCAGATTTAGATTATTTATACGCATATATAATTACCTTAGAAAATCTAGGTTTTTGCTTATTTGCTTCTTTTGCATTTATAGATAATCCTAAAGCATTAACACTATTATCTAAATTGTTTTTTTATAAAACAGGAATAGAATCAAGCGAAAAAAACATTTTGGACTATGCTCTTAAAACTATAAAAAATGAAAAAGAATATGAAAGTGAAGTAAGGCTAAAAAATGTATCTAAAACTATACCTAATTTCGTGAAAGTTCTATATAGATATTTTCACAAAGATGAAACTAAAGTGTATAATGAATAAGGAAAACTGCCATATGGCAGTTTTCCTTATTCATCCCATTGCTTTCTTATTTTCTATCAGATAATCCTAATATATTCTAATATTAAATTATTTAATTATTCTCCCGAAGCAGTTTTTTAAATTGTATCGAAAAGGTTGTTACTGTAATAGTAACTGCAATTAAATCTGCTACAGGCTCTGCAAAAAATATTGCAAATACTTTATCTGCAAAGAAATGAGGCAATATATATATTAAAGGTATCAATAATATTACTTTTCTAAGTAATGCAAGAAATAATGATATTTTGGCTTGTCCTATGGCTATAAACGTCTGTTGACAGGCTATTTGTGCTCCAAGTATAATTCCTAAACCTAAATAAATCCTAAGTCCCCATGAAGTAAAATCTATAAGTGCCATATCCTTACTAAATAAAGATACAAATATTCTTGGGAATATCATCATCAATCCCCACATTACAAAAGAAAAAGTCATAGCCGATATTATAAGTAGTTTAAAGGTTTCCCTTACTCTATCATTATTCTTTGCACCATAGTTATAACTAATTATCGGCTGTGCACCCTGAGTCAATCCTGATATTGGTAAAAATATGACCTGCATTAAACTTGATAATATGGTCATTGCTCCCACTGCCATATCTCCCCCATATCTTTGTAAAGATGCGTTTAAAGATATATTTAGTAGACTTTCTGTACTATTCATTATAAAGGGAGATATTCCCAACATAAGAACTGGAATAATAACCTTTTTATCTAGTCTCATATTTATCTTACGAATCTTTAATCTAGTTTTTTCTCCCAGCATAAAATTTAAAACCCAAATGGCTGATACTGCTTGAGAAATAACTGTAGCAACGGCTGCCCCTTTAACACCCATATTAAATCCAAATATTAGAATTGGATCTAAAATTATATTGATTACAGCACCTATTAAAACTGTCATCATACTTATTTTTGCAAAACCTTGAGTTGATATAAAACTATTTAGTCCCAAAGTTATCATCACAAATATGGTTCCGCCAACATAAATATTTAAGTAACTAAGTCCGTAACCAATAGTATCACTACTGGCTCCAAATAACATCAACAGCTTTTCACCTGTTGCTAGGAAAAAAGCTGTTAAGATAATAGAAATAAGGATTAAAAGTACAAAGCAATTTCCTAATATCTTTTCAGCTTCATTGTGATTTTTCTCTCCCATTTTTATAGCCGCCCTTGGTGCCCCTCCCATTCCTATAAGAGCACTAAATGCTGTAATTATCATAATAATTGGAAATGTAACTCCTACACCTGTTAAAGCTGCTGCTCCTATTTCTGGTATATGTCCTATATAAATACGATCAACAATATTATATAGCATATTCACAAGCTGAGCTATAATTGCCGGCATTGCCAGATTAAATAATAGTTTTCCTACACTGTCTTTTCCTAGTTTGTCTGTTGTTTCATTATTCATTTTTTACCTCCTATTTAAGAAATACTGCAAAAAAATAAAAAGATATGGCAACATGGTGGATTTTCCACTAGAAGCCATCCTTTTACAATAAATCTATATAGTTAGTTTATCAAATTAATCCTTTCTTTACAAGTCTAGGATTTACTTAAATACCACACCAAAACTTTTGAGTTTTTCCTCACTTCCTATCCATACAGGAGTATTTTTTTCTACTATATTATATAAATACTCCACATCTTCATTAAACATTCTAATACATCCTAAAGAAATATATTTTCCAATACTATGCTCATTTGAATTTCCATGGATTCCATATACTCCTCCACCTTTAATATTTAATCCCATCCATCTTTTTCCTAAGGGATTATTAGGTGCTCCTCCTTTTATGGGCTTACTTCTACCTGCTCCACCCCACGCTGGGTTTACATATTTAACGATTATACTAAACTTTCCTTCGGGGGTATATTCAGGTTCTTTTCCTGTTGCTACTGGATATTTCTTTATTATTTCCTTTCCATTTAAGTGATATAAAGTATTACTATCTTTATTTATTATTATAAATTTTCCATTAGGTGTATCCTTCGTAAATTCTATTTCTATTTCTGATATACTTATATTATTGTTCTCCATGTCTTGGTTTATCTTTTCATATGTATGGTTTCCAATTATTCCATCTGGTGATAATCCATTATCTCTTTGATATTTTACTATTGCGGATTTTGTATTCCCATCATAAAAATAATCACTAGCCATATCCATATATCCTTTTTCCTTTAAAAATCTTTTAATCCTTATAACATCTTCTGATGCTATACCTTCTCTTATTTTTAATTTATCTGGTACAAATTTTATGATTTCTTTTTGTTCTTCTATTTCTTCTGTTTCTTCAACTTCTTCTGTTTCTTCTGTTTCTTCAACTTCTTCTTGAACTTCTATTATGTTTTCTTCAGTATTTATATTAACTTTATTTAATATTTCTTGATTTGGTTCAGCAATCATAGTAGATGAAATAATAGATAATACTAATATTAGTCCATTTTGCCACATATAATCCTCTCCTTTATATCCTAAACAAGCTTTCTATCTATTGTATTCTTATGATTTTGTAATTATATCTAATATATCTTTGTTATAGGATAAAGTCATAATTAATTCCTACTAAATTAGTAGCTTTACTTTCTTAAATTATAAGTATATAATTATAAATATATAAAGCTGATAACACCTATCAATTGATAAGGTATTTCATATATAGGAGGGTTTGTATGACTAACAATTTATTAAATATAAGTAATTTAAAGGTAAATATAGAAGGCAAGGAAATATTAAGAGGTGTTGACCTTCAAGTAGCAAAAGGAGAAATCCATGTAATCATGGGACCTAATGGCGGCGGTAAATCTACTTTAGGATATACTCTAATGGGTCATCCTCAATACGAAATTACAGACGGAAATATAGAGTTTGATGGAGAAATAATAAATGATTTGAAAGTAGATAAACGAGCTAAAAAAGGTATATTTTTATCTTTCCAATATCCAGAAGAAATTCCAGGCGTTACAGTAGAGGAATTTTTAAGAACTGCTAAAACTTCTGTATCTGGAGAAATGCAGAAAATTATTCCTTTTAAAAAATTATTAAAGGAAAAAATGAGTCAATTGGAAATGAAAGAAGATTATGCTTCAAGATATTTAAATCTAGGTTTTTCTGGTGGAGAAAAAAAGAAAAATGAAATTCTTCAAATGTCTATTCTTGAACCAAAACTTGCAATCCTAGACGAAACAGATTCTGGGCTTGATGTAGATGCCATAAGAATAGTAGCTGAAGGTGTAAAGAAACTTCAAGATACAGAAAAATCTATAATAGTAATAACTCACTATAATAAATTACTGGAATATCTTCAACCTGATTTTGTTCATATTTTACTTGATGGAAAGATAGTAAAAACCGGTGGATTAGAACTAGCTCAAGAAATTGATAAAAAAGGATATGAAAATATTAGAAATGAATTTTCCAATAAATAGAGGTGAGAAATATGGAAAGAAAAAAATCTGTTATTGAAGATATAGATAGGGGAATTTATGATATTAAAAATGAATTTACCTATAAATATAAGACTGATAAGGGATTAACTCCTGAAATAATAATGGAAATTTCTAGAGAAAAAAATGAACCAAAGTGGATGACTGACTTTAGACTAAAATCTTTAGAAATATATAATAACAAACCTATTCCTACATGGGGGGCAGATTTATCTGATCTTGATATGGAAAATATAATTACCTATATTAAGCCAGATTCAGATATGAAAAATAGCTGGGAAGATGTTCCTGATGATATAAAGGACACCTTTGAGCGATTGGGACTCCCTCAAGCAGAAAGAGAATCTTTAGCTGGAGTAGGAGCACAATATGATTCAGAAGTAGTTTATCATAATATCAGGCAAGAATTAGTGGATGCAGGTGTAGTTTATATGGATATGGAGACTGCATTAATAGAATATGAAGATATAGTTAAAGAATACTTTATGAAGCTTGTTCCGCCTAATGACCATAAATTTGCTGCCCTTCATGGCGCTGTATGGTCTGGTGGTTCTTTTGTCTATGTTCCTGAAGGAGTTCAAGTAGATATTCCTTTACAATCTTACTTTAGGCTTAATGCACCTGGAGCAGGACAATTTGAACATACATTAATTATAGTTGAAAAAGGTGCAAAACTTCATTTTATAGAAGGTTGTTCTGCACCAAAATATAAAGTAAATAATCTTCATGCTGGCTGTGTTGAGTTATTTATAAAAGAAGATGCTGCCCTTAGATATAGTACAATAGAAAACTGGTCTAGAAATATGTACAATTTAAATACTAAAAGAGCTGTGGTAGATAAAAATGGAACCATAGAATGGGTTTCTGGCTCTTTTGGTTCTAAAGTTTCCATGTTATATCCTATGAGCATATTAAGGGGAGAAGGTGCCAAATCTGAATTTACTGGCATTACCTTTGCCGCAAAGGGACAATATTTAGATACTGGTACAAAGGTAATTCACGCAGCACCTCATACTACTTCTACTGTAAATTCTAAGTCCATATCAAAAGATGGTGGATATGCCTTTTATAGAGGACTTCTCAAAGTAGCTAAAGATGCTTATGGATGCAAATCCACTGTATCTTGTGAATCTTTAATGCTTGATAATTACTCTAAATCCGATACTCTACCTATTATTGAATTAAATAATGATAATATAGATATAGGACATGAGGCTAAAATAGGTAGAATCAGCGATGAAGCAATTTTCTATCTAATGAGTAGAGGAATCAGTGAAGAGGAAGCTAAAGCTATGATAGTCAGAGGATTTGTTGAACCAATAACAAAAGAACTTCCTCTTGAATATGCTGTTGAATTAAATAATTTAATTAATATAGAACTTGAAGGTTCTATTGGATAAGGAGGGATACAATGCTTTGGAAAAGAATTAATTTAGAACATTTTGATTTTCCCAATGTAGTAAGTTACAACAAAGAATATATTGATATTAATAATATTTCAGATAAAATCCAATTAACTAATAATCCTAGGAATATAGATTTAGATATAGATATGAATGATGTTAAAGGATTAGGAGATAGATTTATTTCATTTTCTAAAGAATGCTATAATAGCGGCATAGATTTATCCCTTCCTAGAAATGTAAAAATAAAAGAACCTATAATAATAAAATTTAATATGGACATGGCTAATCCTATGGTTATAGATAAAAATATTATTGTAGCTGAATCTGGTAGCGAAGCTACTATTATATTTGACTATAGTTCTATAAAAGAAGCAGAAGCTTTTCATAATGGACTAACTGTTGTATATGCAAAAGATAATACAAAAATAAATATAATCAAAATTCAAAGAATGAATGATCTATCTTTAAATTTTGATTCAAACTTTGCCTTTGTTGAAGGACAAGGAAATGTTAACTGGATTTCTGTAGAATTAGGAAGTAGTATTAGCGGTACAAATTACTCTACATTTCTAGAAGGAGAAGCAAGTGAGTCCAATCTCTCATCTATTTATTTAGGAGATAAAGAACGTAAAATGGATTTAGGATATTCTATGATTCATAAAGGTCCTAGAAGTTTAAGCAGTATTGAAACTAAAGGAGTTCTTAAAGATAAATCTAAAAAAGTCTTTAGAGGAAATCTGGATTTTAAAAGAGGTGCTAGACATTCTAAAGGTGTTGAAGAAGAATATGTAATATTACTTGACCCTACTGTAAAATCTGATTCCATTCCTGCTTTATTATGTGAAGAAGATGATGTGGAAGGAGAACATGCTGCCAGTGCAGGACAAATTGATGAAAATAGACTTTTTTATCTTATGAGTAGAGGTTTAAATGAAAGAGAAGCAAAAAAAATGATTATAGAATCATCTTTTAGACCTATAATTGACAAAATACCCTTTGAAGACTTTAGACTTATTATTAACAAGGAAATTGAAGGGAGACTTATGGATGAATAAATTAGACCCTTTAGAAATAAAAAAAGATTTTCCTATATTTAATCAAAAAATAAATGGGAATAGTTTAGTTTATTTAGATAATGGTGCTACAACCCAAAAACCTATAGATGTTATAAACGCCATTAGTGATTATAATATAACTTCTCATGGCAACCCCCATCGGGGAGCTCATGAACTTAGTATAAGAGCTACTGAGTTATATGATTTATCTAAAGCAAAAGTAAAAAAACTTATAAATGCCAAACATATAGAAGAAATTATATTTACTAAAAATGCTACAGAGTCTCTTAACTTAATTGCTTATTCTTATGGTATGGAGTTCATTAAAGAAAACGATGAAATAGTTCTTGCCATATCAGAACATCATAGTAATATCCTACCTTGGCAAAGAGTGGCAAAGGAAAAAGGTGCAGTCCTAAAATATATGTATTTAGATGAAGAAGGAAGGATTTCTCTAGAAGAGATTAAATCAAAAATAACTAATAAAACAAAAATAGTAGCTGTTGCACAAATGTCAAATACTCTTGGAACTATTCACCCAATAGAAGAAATTATAGACTATTCCCATAAAGTGGGAGCAGTAGTCATAGTAGATGGTGCGCAAAGCACTCCCCATATGCCAGTAGATGTCCAAAATCTTGATGCAGATTTCTTTGTTTTTTCTGGACATAAAATGTTAGGTCCCATGGGAATTGGTGTATTATATGGTAAAATAGAACTTCTTGAATCCATGTCACCATTTTTATTAGGTGGAGATATGATAGAATATGTTTATGAACAAGATGCTACATTTGCTCCATTGCCCTTTAAGTTTGAAAGTGGAACAAAAAATGTAGAAGGAGCTGTAGGATTAGGATCAGCCATTGATTATTTGCAAAAGATTGGATTAGATAATATTAAATCCCACGAAAAAAAATTAATGGAATATACATTAGATAAGATGCTTCCTTTATCATATATAAATATTCAAGGACCTAAAGACTTAAATATGCGTGGCGGTATAATATCCTTTACTATGGATGATATTCATCCTCATGACATAGCTTCTATTTTAGACTCTTATGGTATAGCCATAAGAGCAGGACACCATTGTTGCCAACCTTTAATGAAATATCTTAATGTACCTGCAACTTCAAGGATTAGTTTCTACCTTTATAATACAAAGGAAGATATAGATAGATTTATTGAAGGAATTGAAAATGTAAGGAAGTGGTTTGGCTATGGATCTTAACTCTATTTATACCGAACTAATTATGGAACATAATAGAAGTGGACACAATAAAAAAGCCTTAATAGAGCCAGATATAAGAGAAAGAGGTCACAATCCTAGCTGTGGTGACGATATTACTTTAGAGATTAAACTCAATGAAAATATAATAGAAGATGCCTCCTTTACAGGAGTGGGATGTGCCATATCTCAAGCTTCTACTTCTATGATGATAGATTTAATAAAAGGAATAGCCAAGGAAGAAGCTTTAAGCTTAGTAGAACTATTTCTATCTATGATTAAAAAAGAAATCATAGATGAAGATCAATTGGAAAAGTTAGAAGATGCCATAGTTCTTCAAAATATTTCCAATATGCCTGCTAGAGTAAAATGTGCCGTTTTAGCATGGCATACACTAAAGGAAGCCATTAGCTAAAAACTTTCATTTAATTACCTAGTATGAAATATCCTCTAAGTATATAAAATAAAGATAAATAATATACATGAGGTGATTCTAATGGTTAAAAAACCAATAAATGAAAATGCTATGAAAGCTTTTGAGGAAATGAAACTAGAAATAGCCAATGAATTGGGCTATGATTTTACCACTATGGCAAATTCCATGGGAATGACTAAAAATATAGCACCAGGAAAAAAACAACATTCCAATGATGATAAGAACACTTTTAACCCCTCATAAAACAAAAAACTAGTTGCAGCATAAAAGCTGCAACTAGTTTTATTATATTACACGTCTTAAAAATTCTCTTGTACGTTCTTTACTTGGATTATTAAATATTTTATCTGGAGTTCCTTCTTCTGCAATAACACCTTTATCCATAAAAACAATACGATCTGCCACATCTTTTGCAAATTCCATTTCATGAGTTACTATTATCATTGTAAGTCCTGTTTTAGCCAGTTCATTCATAACTTTAAGGACTTCTCCTACCATTTCAGGATCAAGAGCAGATGTTGGCTCATCAAATAATATTACATCTGGTTCCATAGATAAACTTCTTGCAATTGCTACCCGTTGCTTTTGTCCTCCTGATAATTGTTTTGGTTTTGCATTGATATATTTATCCATATCTACTACTTTTAAATACTTCATAGATATATTTTCTGCTTCTTCTTTAGAACGATTCAATACTTTTCTCTGTCCCACCATGCAGTTTCCTAAAACATCATGATTATTAAATAAATTGAACTGTTGAAACACCATGCCTAGATTTTTACGATATAGACAAATATCATGATTATCATCTAGTATATTTTCACCTTTATATATAATCTCTCCCCCACTGGGTACTTCTAAGAGATTTATACATCTAAGAAGAGTAGATTTACCAGAACCTGATGAACCAATAATACATACTACTTCACCTTTATTTACTGAAAAATTAATGTCTTTCAGAACCTCATGATTTCCAAAAGATTTATTCAAATGTTTAATTTCTATTATCTTTTCCATATTCTATCTCCTTCCTAATATTGTTTTACACTAGTGTCTTTTACTCTAGGAAGTAACTTTTCAGACTTGTTTACTGATATGTCCTCTATATTTATAGTATAGTTTTCAGGACCATCTATTTTCATTTCACAAAAACGTAAAATTCTAGTTACTGTAAAGGTCATTACAAAATAAAAAATAGAAGCTACAAAGAATGTTTCAAAGTATTTAAAATTATTTCCTGCAATAGATTTTGTCTGGAAAAATAATTCTGTTACAGAAATTACATTTAGCACTGAAGTGTCCTTTATATTTATAACAAATTCATTTCCAGTTGCAGGTAATATATTTCTAATTAACTGTGGCAATATAATATTAGTCATGGTTTGAAAATGATTCATTCCTATTGCTTGTGCTGCTTCAAACTGTCCTTTATCAATTGATGATATACCACCACGAACTATTTCTGCCATATAGGCTCCAGTATTTATAGATACTATAAGTATGGCTGCAAATATTCTATCCATATCTATTCCAAATGCCAAAGCAGAACCATAGTAAATTACCATAGCCTGTACTATCATAGGTGTACCACGAAATATTTCTATATAAATAGAAAAAACAACATTTACTATTTTAAGGATAAAAGCCTTTATTCTATTTCTAGGTATTGGAATAGTTCGTATAGTTCCTACTAATAGTCCAATGACAAATCCTATAACTGTACCAACTATAGATATTAAAAGTGTTATACCTGCACCCCTAAGAAGCATGGGATAGTATTCTGACATTATTTTTATTATTGATTGAAAGCTCACTTTCTTCACTCCTTTAAACAAACATTATTCAGCTGAAGGTTGATTTATAATAGCATTGTCCATAATATCTTTAAATTCATCTTCTGAAATTTTATCTAATATACTATTTATCTGTTCTTTTAATTTACTGCCTTTTATAAGACCTACAGCAATGGCTGTATCATCATCTGAAGTTTTAAATCCATTCTCAAATTCTACCATTGCAAATTTATCATTGGCAGAAACAGCACTTATTCCCTCTGGACGTTCTGATACATATCCATCAATTATTCCTGACTCAAGGGCAACTCTCATGGCTGGAAAGTTATCCATTGCTGTCTGCTTATTTACACCTTCTATTTGTTTAATTACGGAGTAATGAAATGTATTTAGCTGTCCAGTTATTTTTGCACCTTTAAAATCATCTATTGAAGTGGCATTTTCATATGCTCCACCTTTTTTTACAACCATAACTAAATCTGATTTATAATAGTTGCTTGAAAAATCAATGGACTCTAAGCGTTCTGCTGTTGGTGACATTCCTGCCATTACAGCATCAATTTTTCCTGATATTAAGGCCGGTATGAGACCTTCCCACTCGGTCTTTACAACAACTAATTCTTTTCCAAGTCCTTCTGCAATTTTCTTTGCAATTTCAACATCATATCCACCAGCAAATTCTCTGCTTCCATCTATTTTTACTCCACCATTTGAATCATCCATTTGTGTCCAGTTAAATGGTGCATATCCTGCTTCAAGTCCTATTTTAAATGTATTATCATCTGATGTTTTTCCACATCCTCCTAAAATCATAACCCCTACTAAGGCAATTCCTACTAATAATAATATTTTTCTTTTCATATCCACTTCTCTCCTTCTGTCATAATAAGTTTAATTTAACAATTTAAAATCTTAAACTTACCACCTTGTATGCGAGTTGCACTATTTTGGGTAACAAAAAAAGACCTGAGATGAACTCAGATCCTAATAGACATAGTAGTACCTAATTCCCCTCCTTCTCCCAAAATGAGATAGCACAACTCAATAAACTGGGAAAGTTTATTGAGACAGTCCTGCAATTATTCACTGCAGACCCAGCATATAATACTGAGAATATTATACACTTCGGCAACATTTCCTTCTCCTTAATATCGTAGCTTTCTCATGCTCCATTAAGGACTGTTAAATACTGCTCCTCTACCTCACCTGAAAAAGATGAGGCCTTATTAAATTATGTTTCATAGTCTACATCAATATTTTATATTTGTCAACCTATTTAAAATATATTTATATATTTATTCTACTATTAATCTCTTTCACATTTGTATAATTAGCCATGTATTATGCTTTATAAAAAATTAAATAAATTAATATTTGAATTCATATTTTTAAAAGAGACCTCCTTAATCTACTTCCCTAGAGCATATGATTGACATTTTATGACATTAATGTTAGCATATAACTGTAATTATTACAAATAGGCAACGATTACACAAATCATCCTTAATCTAAAGGGAATTTTTAGGAGGTAAAAATGAATAATTTAAAGGGAACAAAAACAGCAGAAAACTTAATGAAATCCTTTGCAGGAGAATCACAAGCTAGAAACCGTTATACATATTATGCTTCTGTAGCTGATAAAGAAGGATATAAACAAATTAGAAATATATTTATCGAAACAGCTGATAATGAAAAGGAACACGCAAAAAGATTTTATAAATTTTTACTTGCAGGATTAGATGAACTTCCAGCAACTATTAGTATAGAGGCTGATTTTCCTGTTGCTCAAGGAAATACTTTAGATAATTTAAAAGCAGCAGCAAGTGGAGAAAATGAAGAATGGACAGAACTTTATCCTACTTTTGCAGATATTGCCGAAGAAGAAGGATTTAAGGATATAGCCCTTGCTTTTAGAGCAATATCTGATGCAGAAAAAGCTCATGAAATTAGATTCAACAAACTTGCAGATAATATATTAAACAATAGAGTATTTGAAAAAACTGAAAAAGTACTATGGAAATGTGGCAACTGTGGATATGTACATGAAGGTTCAAATGCACCTGAACTATGTCCAGCTTGTATCCACCCACAAGGACATTTTGAATTTTTCGTAGAAACTTATTAATAAGTATTATAAATACCATAATATAGGTTATTTCTTAACCTATATTATGGTATTTTTTTATGTATTTCTGTAATTTTATAAATATGTAAATTCTGGTATATCTCCATTTTGGGTTTACATGGCTTGTACATTTCTGTATAATGTCAATATTGCATACCATTATAACTGCTGAATCCTATATATTATTAGGTACGGAGGAACCAACTCAGGGGTTAATCCACATATATCTGTGGTAGGGAGCCTTCTATCCCGAACCCGTCAGCTAACTTCGGAAGCTTTATTAAGGAAGGAGTGTATATGTAAAATGAAAAAAAGAGTTTTATCAATTTTATCAGCTTTAGTATTGGTATTATCACCAATAACTGAAGTATTTGCAAGTGAAAGCTATGTAAAGTTAGAATTTACAAGTAAGGGAAATGAAGTTTCTAAACTTCAGCAAGAGTTAAAAAAACTTGGATACTATAATATTTCCATAGATGGTATCTTTGGTATTGTAACAGAAAATGCTGTTATTAATTTTCAAAAAGATAATAAGTTAATTATTGATGGTATTGCTGGAAAACAAACGCAAAATGCTCTATATAATAAATCTACTACTGTTTCAAGAGGTACAAGCACTTTAAGAAGTTCCTCTAGAAATTATAGTGATGAGGATTTATTGTGGTTAGCTAGGATTATTGAAGCTGAAGCAAGTGGCGAATCCTATGAAGGAAAAGTAGCAGTTGGTAATGTAATTTTAAACAGAGTTGATTCTAAGGAATTTCCTAATACTATATATGGTGTGATTTTTGAGTACTATAAAAACATTCCTCAATTTAGCCCAGTTGCTGAAGGCACAATTTATAACAAACCATCAGAGGAAAGTATAAAGGCAGCTAAGGATGCTTTAAATGGAGTAAGACCTGTAGGCAATTCAACATACTTCTTTAATCCCAGTAAATCAGCTGGTACTTGGATTGTAAAGAATAAGACCTATGTAACTAAAATAGGAGGACATAGTTTTTATAATTAGAAATTTATTAAAGGTGTAGACTTAAGGTCTACACCTTTAATTTTTAGGTCATTATAAATTTATTTATTATTCATTAACTACTGAAGTACAGTTAGGACATTTTGTTGCCTTTGGATTAATTTCTGTATAACAGTATGGACAAGTTTTCGTATTTGGTTTTGGTTCTTCATTTTCTTGTTTTTTATTAAACTTATTCAATTGCCTAATCACTATAAATATGGAAAATGATATAATTAAAAACTCAATTATAGTATTGATAAATACACCATAATTTAATGTTGCTGCACCAGCATCTTTTGCCATTGATAGAGACTGATATTTTGTACCATCTAAACTAATAAATAAATTTGTAAAATCTACTTTTCCAATTAGTACTCCCATTATTGGCATTATCATATCATTGACTAAAGATGTAACTATTTTACCAAATGCTCCACCAATAATTACCCCTACTGCTAAATCCATTACATTTCCTTTTACTGCAAATTCTTTAAAGTCCTTTAACATAAGCTCCTCCTTGGTTCTATTGTCATTTTAGGCTTATTATATCATTGAATCTACAATAGCCAACTCAGACAGTATCTTTTCTAGATGATAATTATATATTAAATCCAAATCATCCTTTTCATCGTATTCTATATCTGGTATCTCTTTATTAAAATAACTTTCTATTACGTCTTTATTATTATCATTAATAACAGGTAATTCTTTTATAGAGTAGATTACACTTAAATGATTGTGGATTTTTTCAAAGGAATTAAATAATTTCTGGTAATAGATTTCATTGCTATTTTTACCAGTATAAAACTTCAAATCCTTTGTAAATATTTTATACCCTTCTTCTATATTTGTTATCTCATTTTTTAAATCTTCTAGTTTATTTATTTCTTTATTCCATATTAGTTTTTCTAATATATCTTTAATATCCAAATAGGTAGAATTTATTATATCTTTAATTTTTTCTTCTGTATCAGGAGGTCTTATGAAATAGTTTATGGCAGCTCCTATTATTACTCCAACCAGTGTATCTAAAGTTCTATCAAAAGCATAATTAAATCTAGCTATACCTTCGTAGTTTAAGGCTATTGATAAAAATACTATCATTGCCATTCTAACAGCTTTACTCCACTTAAACATATTACATATAGTTATAAGTATGATTAAACCAATGCCAATAAAGAAGAAGTTAAGAGGAACAATATAGGACATAATTAACGCTATTATACCACCTAATATAGTTCCATATATTCTATTTTTCCCTGTAGTGAAAGATTCAGCAATTGAACTTTCTATGGTCATTATTGCTGCTATACTAGCCAGTAGTGGGCTGCTTAACTTAAATATTTCTGATACCCCAAGAGTTAAAAGGACCGCTATAACAGTTTTAACAGTTCTCATACCAATTTTGGCAATTCTCATTTAAACCATCCTTTCAATACAACTATTCTGATTAAAAATAATCATGCTATTTATATTACTTTATCATTTATATCCATTAAAAACTATCCCTAACTTTCTCATGTACAAAATTTTAATATTATTTATGTACTTTCCCCTATGTACTATTACGAAACATAGTACCATATATTATTTTACATTGAATTATGATAAAATATAAATAACATTAAGAGCAGCATATGGAGGTAAAATATGAATATAAAATTGTTAGAAGCTTTCTTAGCTGTTATTGATAATAAAACAATGGCTTCTGCAGCTAACAAACTTTTTACTACACAACCAAATATTTCACTTATGATTAAGGATTTAGAAAATCACTATTCAGCTAGATTATTTAATCGCGTTTCTAACAAACTCTATTTAACTCCTGAAGGGATAAAATTAGAGAAATATGCACGAAAAATAATGGCTGATTTTAAAGAAATGAATGAGGCAATGTTTAGTCAGAATAAGACAGTCCGTATTGGCAGCAGTGTTACAGTTGGTCAATATTTATTAAATGATTATCTTGAAAGTTTAAAATCCTTAATGCCAAATGTAGACCTTGAAGTGGAGATTAACAATACAGCGGAAATCGAAAACCTTATATTAAATAATAGAATTGATGTTGCCATTGTGGAGGGCAAAATCAATTCTAAAAATATAGTTGAGGTTGAAATTTTACAAGATGAATTAATAGCCGTAATCAGTTACGATTATCCTCTTAATAAGAGCATAAATAAATTATCAGATTTAGAACAATTACCTTGGATTTCTCGTGAGGAAGGAAGTCGTCATAGAAATCAATTTGAAATCGAAATGAATGAAATGAAAATTTACCCACAGGTAGTATTTAGAGCAACAAATCTAGAAACCGTTATGCAGGCAGTTGAGAATAAATATGGTTTTACCATTATTTCTAAAATAGCTGCTGATGAAGCAATAAAAACCCAAAGGTTAAAACAATTAAATTTTGAAGATTATAGTTGTACACGTTCCATAAGATATATTTATAATAAAAATCAAAAAGACAATGTTTTTATATCTAAAATTTTAGATTGTATTAATAACAAGTTGTAGAAGAGTTCCAACAACTCCTGTTCCTAGAATTACTGTTACTGCATTTAATTTATATTTTCTAAGAGCTATAAACCCACCTATAAATAGTATAAATTCAATCCATCTAAATTCACTAAGCACTACGTTGTTGAAATCTGTGTTAAATAAAGCCAGTACCAAAATGGACATACCAGCACTGGCAATTAAAGCTACTACAGCAGGTCTAAGAGCTCCTAATACAGTTTGAACTCCTGAAAAATTCTTATATTTATAATAGAAATAAGCTAAAGTTAAACAAATAATAAATGCAGGTAGAATAACTCCTATGGTACACAATACTGCACCTAAAGTACCATATACTCTTTGCCCAACAAATGTAGCTGAGTTAATTGAAATTGGTCCTGGTGTCATTTCAGCAATTGTGATTAAATCTGTAAATTCAGCCATAGTTAGTAATTTATGGGTATGAACTACTTGCTCTTGAATAAGTGGAATTGCCGCATATCCCCCACCGACACTGAATAAACCAACTTGTATAAAACTAATGAATAGAGTCCATAGAAGTTCCATTTGCTTTCTCCTTTCTATAGTTTAAAAATACGGAAATCAATCCAATACCTAAACAGAAAAATATAATGTACATAGCACCAAAATTAAAGAAATATGTTGCAATAAAAGCAACTACCATAACAGCCATATATATGATATTCTTTGTCTTAATCACATTTTTCCCTAAATTTACAACTACATCTAATATTACAGCGGCTACTCCCGCTCTCATTACTTGCAATGCTATTGCTATTACTTGATTACTCTTAAATTCCTCATAGAAAATTGAAATAAATGAAATAATAACAAAAGGTGGAATAATTGTACCTAATATGGCAACTACACTTCCTAAAATTCCATGTATTCTATATCCTAAGATTACACTTGCATTGACTGGTATAGGACCTGGGCTTGATTGTGCAATAGCAGAAATATCTAACATCTCATCTTCTTCCAGCCAGTTTAATTCTTCAACAAATTTCTTTTTATATAAGGAAACAATTACAAATCCACCTCCAAATGTAAATGCACTTAAGGTGAAGGTTGAAATGAAAAGTTTCCATAGTTTGTTTTCTTTCATATACATCTCTCCTTTACCTCTCAAGTTTAACAACTTAGTACTTATATGTAAAATATATCTTTGTTATTGCATGTATAAGAAATTCTTATGATCTTTAAATAATCAAATATAATGGCCAAATATTATACCAGATAGTTAGTAAATATACAACAAAAATAAACTTTTTTTTAAACCTTTCTAACTATTGCTATATTGCACCTTACATCCATTTTATATATCACTTTTAGGGAACGTGTAATTTGACAGCTTTGTCAAAATGATGTTACCATAAAAGAGTCGACGTATTTTTTTAAAGGAAGGGTGTAGAGAAATGAAAAAATTTATTGGTTTATTAATACTCACCATATTAGTAATTATTACTATGGTTGGTTGTGCATCTAATACAACCATGGGTACAGGGAAAGAAATTGCTTTTGCAGATGCAGGATGGGATAGTAACAAATTCCATAATGCAGTGGCAGGAATAATTGCAGAAAAGGTCTATGGATACAAATGGAGAGAAATACCAGGATCAACAACAGTATTACATGAAGGCCTTTTAAAAGGAGAAGTTGATATTCATATGGAGGTTTGGACAGATAACTTAGCAACATATGAACAAGATTTAGCAGAAGGTAAAGTAAAGGAATTAAGTATAAACTTTGATGATGATTATCAAGGCCTATATGTTCCTAGATATGTGATTGAAGGAGATAGTGAAAGAGGAATAAAAGCCTTAGCACCTGATTTAAAATATGTATGGAATTTAAAAGATTATCCTGATATATTTCCAGATGATGAAAATAAAGGAATGGGAAGAATTTATGGTGCTATTCCTGGATGGGAAGTGGATGAAATAATTCATAACAAATATATTAACTATGGATTAGATGAAAATTTTATATACTTTAGACCAGGTTCAGATGCTGCTTTATCAGCTGCCCTTACATCTGCTTATGATAAGGGAGAACCAATAGTTGCTTATTATTGGGAGCCAACTTGGTTAATGGGTAAATATGACTTTGTTTTATTGGAAGATGAACCCTATGATGAATCAACTTATAAAGAAGGTAAAACTCAATTACCAGCAGTAACAGTTACAATAGGCATGAGTAATGAATTTTATGATTCCAATGAGGAAATAGTTGATTTCTTAAGTAATTATAAAACATCATCTAAAATGACTTCTGAAGCTTTAGCATATATGCAGGACACAAACGCAGATTATATAGAAACAGCAGAATGGTTCTTAAAAGAATACGATTATTTATTAGATGAATGGTTAAATGAAGAAAATGCTAAAACCATGAGAGATTATTTAAATTAGGAGGAGATTATATGAATTCAGATTGGTTGTTTAATTTCCCCTTTAAGATTCCAGTTAATACTGGTGCCATTGATAAATATGTAAGAGATTTTAGTGTGAAGTATGATATATTCTTTGGAAGTATTAGAAACTTTCTAATTAGTTTTGTCAACATCATACATTCTATATTAAGCTTTATTCCTTGGATTATCACAATTTTAGCTGTAGTTTATATTACTTGGAGAATAAGTAAAAAAATAAGTAAAGGAATATTATATGGAGCCTTATTGTTTTTCATAGGAACTTTAGGACTATGGGATCTTATGAATGAAACCTTAGCAATAGTCCTAGCTTCAGTTGCTATGTCATTAGTATTAGGATTCCCCTTGGGAATTCTAATATCTACCAGTGATAAAGCTGATAAAATAGTTAGACCTATTTTAGATACCATGCAGACAATGCCAGTGTTTGTTTATCTTATTCCAGCTCTTTTATTCTTTGGATTAGGTAAACCTCCTGCTGTAATAGCTACAACTATCTATGCCATAGTTCCAATTATTAGACTTACTAATCATGGAATTAGACAAATTGATGAGGAAATAGTCGAGGCATCTATTGCTTTTGGATCAACTAAACTTCAATCACTAGTAAAGGTGCAAATTCCTCAAGCCCTGCCTACCATAATGACAGGTGTAAATCAAACTCTAATGATGGCCATGGCTATGGTAGTTACTACGTCTATGATTGGAGCCACAGGACTTGGTATGGAAGTACTAATTAGTGTTAACCGTGTGGAAATTGGTAGAGGTTTAGTATCTGGAACGGCAGTTGTAATCATAGCTGTAATTTTAGACAGAATAACTCAAGGACTAGTTAAAAATGGGGAGGTGAATTCCCATTAGTAATATTTTAAGTGTAAAAAATCTATCTAAGCTATATGGTTTAGATAAAAATACAGCAATAAAGTTAAAAAAATCTGGACTGGATAAAGATACTATTTATAAAAAAACCAACGTTACCGTAGCCCTATGGAATGTGTCTATGGATATAAAAAAAGGGGAAATATTTGTAATCATAGGATTGTCTGGTTCTGGAAAATCTACATTAGTACGATGTTTTAATAGATTAAATAAGCCAACATCTGGTACCATATTATATGGAAATGAAGATATAAATAAATTAGATAAGAGATCGTTGGAAGAATATAGAAGAAATAAAATTTCTATGGTATTTCAAAATTTTGGACTAATGTCCCATAGAAATGTAATTGGCAACGTAGAATATGGCCTTGAAATAAAGGGAATACCTAAAGAAGAAAGACAGAAAAAAGCCGTAGAAATGCTCAATATGGTAGGACTTAATGGACTAGAAAACGAACCTATATCTAGCCTTTCAGGAGGTATGAAACAAAGAGTTGGAATAGCAAGAGCTCTTGCTAATGATCCTGAAATCCTACTAATGGATGAACCTTTTTCGGCCTTAGATCCTTTAGTTAGAAAGGATATGCAGTTTGAATTATTAACTATTCAGAGAAAGTTAGAAAAAACCGTAATATTCATTACCCATGATATAGATGAGGCCTTTAAACTAGGAGATAGAGTAGCCATAATGCGAGATGGTGAATTAATTCAAGTAGATACTCCAGAAAATATGAGTGAATACCCTGCCAATGATTATGTTAAGCAATTTATTGACAGTGCAGATAAAACTCAAGTCATAAGTGTTAGAAATGTGATGATTACTCCAAATAGTATAGTTAGGCTAAAGGATAATCCTAATTATGCTATAAACATTATGAGGAAAAACGGAGTATCCAGTGCTTATGTAGTATCAGAAAAAATGAAACTGGAAGGCGTAATTACTATTGATGATACTATTAACGCCCATAAAGAAAATTTAAGTATATCAGATGTGTTAATAAAAGATATAGAAACCACATCTCCCGATGCCTTATTAAGTGATATAATGGAAATGGCAACAGAAACTAGATTCCCCATAGCTGTAGTGGATAATGGTAATCTCAAAGGTATTGTATCAAAGGTTCATGTATTATCATCTATAATATAAATTCATATATATAATAATCCACCTAATATTAGGTGGATTATTATATATATGAATTTACTATTTTTATCTTTTGATATAATAGCAATAACTGTTATATTAATAAATAAGAATTTAAAACCTAAATGTAGGAGGATAAAATGAGAGATTTAACAAGTATTGAAGAAAAAATTTTAGATAAAACCCTATACCTTATTGGAAAAATTGGTACTTTCAATGTCCCCATAAGAACCATAGCTAAGGAAGCAGGTGTAAATGTAAGTGCCATAAACTATTATTTCCGCACTAAGGAGGAAATGTTACTTCTAGTAAAAGAATTTTATATAGATAATACCATAGCCGCCTATTCCATATTAGATAATGATGAATATGATAATAAGGAAAAAATTATTCTCTGTGCAAATGAAATAATAGAATACACATTAAAATATCCTGGAGTTCTTACTATTTTAAAGGAAGCCAGAAGTAGAAAGTCCTGTAGTGAAATAGATGCTAAAATAGTAGAAGTAACTGATCGTATGAATATAAAACTAGACAAAGCTTTATCAAATTTTTTTAATAAGAACCTTAAGGATTTTCAGTATAATAAAATGATTTTTCTATCTTCAATATTATATCCACCTCTTAATCTTGACATAGCAAACTTTAATGAAAAGACTATGGGTAACAAAGAGGAAAGACTAAAATATATTACTTATGTGGTAGATATGTTAAATAAAGACAATTAAAACATTTTGTTTGAAACATATTGATTTGGTTTGTTAAATAACATATAATCTAATTAGATAATTAAAATAAAATTTTAACTAATATTAAAAGGAGGATTCTTTATGGCCTTTAATAGTCTTTTTAGTCCTATAAAAATTAGAGGTATGGAACTGAAAAACAGAATAGTTTTTCCAGCTATGGGAACCAAAATGCCAACAGCAGATAAATATGTTACAGACCAAATCATAGATTACCATGTAGAAAGAGTTTTAGGTGGATGTGGATTAAACTTTACCGAAGTTTGTGGTGTACATGATCCATCAACTCCAGCTCATTTTCTCTCAATTGGAGACGATAAATATATTCCTAAATTAAAAGAACTTAGTGATGCAATACATGATGCAGGTGGAAAATCTGGGATACAGCTTTGGCAGGGAGGAATGGCTACAGCAAGTTACCAGAACCATGACATAGTAGTACCTAGTGATACTCCTATGTATGGAACAAGCGAAATAATTCCTGCTGCAAGTATAGAAACTATTAAAGAAATAGTAAAATCCTTTGGAGATGCTGCTAAACGTGCAGTGGAGGCTGGATTTGACTGTGTAGAATTTCATGCTGGACATAATTACTCACCACACGCATTTTTAAGTCCAGCTTTTAACAAAAGAACTGACCAATATGGTGGCTCCTTTGAAAATAGAGTAAGATTTTTAATTGAATGTATAGAAGCAATTCGTAGCAATATACCTGAAGATATGCCTTTGTTTATGCGTATTGTAGCTCATGATGATAATTTAGAAGATGGTATAACTATTGAAGAGACCATTGAATTCTGTAATTTAGCTAAAAAAGCAGGTGTAGATGTACTTAATGTATCTAGAGGAAATTTCTCATCTGCAGCTATAAAATATGAAGTACCTCCTGTTGACCTACCAAGAGGATTCAATGTATCTAATGCTGAGAGAATCAAGAAAGAAACAGGAATGATTACAATAGCAGTAGGACGTATAAATGATCCTGAACAAGCAAATGAAATAATAGAAAGTGGCAAGGCAGATATGGTAGTTATAGGTCGTGGACAATTAGCTGACCCAGAATTCTGTAACAAAGCCAAAGATGGTGATGTGGATAATATAGTAAAATGTGTAGGCTGTAACCAAGGTTGCTATGACAGCTTTATAAATCCAGAAGCACCATTTATTACTTGTCTAAGAAACCCAGCTTTAGGTAAAGAAGCTGAATATAAGCTTGTAAAAACTGAAACTCCTAAAAAAGTACTAATATCAGGTGGTGGCGTTGCAGGACTTGAAGCTGCAATCACTCTAAAACGAAGAGGTCATAACCCTATAGTATGTGAAGCTAGTAAATCTCTTGGAGGTCAATTTGCACTAGCTGGAGAAGCTCCAAGAAAAGAAGAATTGAAGGATGCGGCTATTGCTATGGGTGAAATGGCAAAAAGAGAGGGTATAGAAATAAGACTATCTACCTCTGTTACTCCAGAAGTTATTGATGAAATAGCACCTAACGAGGTTATAATAGCCATAGGTGCAGAACCACTTAATCCAAATATTCCTGGAAGCAATTTACCTCATGTTACAAACTCCCATGATATACTGTCAGGACACTCAACTACTAAAGGAAATGTTGTAATTATAGGTGGGGGTCTTGTAGGACTAGAGGTTGCAGAATATCTTGTGGAATCAGCAGATAGTATTACAGTAGTAGAAATGCTAGATCAAGTGGCAAAAGATCTTGGTCAGCTACGCAAAATTTGTGTAATGGAAAGCATATACCAGCATAATATAAAAACATTTGTAAATTCAAAATGCGTTGAAATTAAAGCAAATGCTGTAGTTATAGAAAATAATGGGGAATTACAAGAAATTCCATCTGATTCAGTTGTAATTGCTATAGGAGCAAGATCTCGTGCTTCCACTGATATTGTGGAATACTGTGAAAAAAATAATATTCCTCATCATATAATCGGTGACGCTGTAAGGGCACGTAGAGCACTTAATGCAGTGGCAGAAGCAGCTGAAGTAGCAAGAAGTATATAATATACCTTGCCAAATATAGTTATAATTCATACAATATGTTTTAAATAAATATTTGGCTATGAAGAATACTAGTAAATAGATTTGAGTTGTGAAACTGTGGGGAATGTTCTAACACAGCTAATGACAGTGAGTTCATGTATGATTATTCCTAAATCTATTGGTCTATGAAATTGAAAATTTAAAAAATAATATAGGTACTAGGTTGGCAACCTAGTACCTATATTATTAAGTTCTGAAGTTAAATATATATTAATGTGTTTCATCAAATTCAATTTCATGTTGAATGATTTCATTTATACGTTTTTCAATCCTATCAAGATCAAAATTTGCTTCTTTTTTTATACTCTTTCTAAGCATAGGTCCGATTTGCCCAATATCGTCTCCTATGTCATATAAGAGCTCTAAAGCAGCAGAAGCCTCTAACTCATTTCTTGGTATTTCCACCATTCTCGCTAATATAGAGTTCTCTGTTTTAGATGCTATTATTGGAGACTTAACCTCCTCAATATATACAACCGTTCTCCTCCCTGGTCCACGATCATCCTCAATAGGCTCAAGACTAATAATTTTATCAGAACGAGCAAATTTTCCATATCCCAAAGGAACCATTACACCTTCTTTAATCTCCATATAAAAATCACCACCTCGTCTAATGTTTAAAATATATGAGTATTATATAATAGTGTTCCTTTACTTATAAAAAATATGTATTTTTATAATGTACAGTAGCTATTCCCTATACCTAATTGCATTTAAGAATTGTTTGGTTCTCTCATTTTTAGGATTATCAATTATCTCCTTTGCAGCGCCTTCTTCTAATATTATCCCCTGATCCATGAAGCACACCCTATCAGATACATTTCTAGCAAAATTAATTTCGTGGGTAACAATCAGCATAGTCCTTTTTTCCTTCGCCAATGCCTTCATTAATACTAAGACTTCACTTACTAATTCTGGATCTAAGGCAGACGTAGGTTCATCAAATAGAAGAATCTTAGGTTCAAGAGCTAATGCTCTGCCAATGGCAACACGTTGCTGCTGTCCTCCAGATAAACTAGATGGATAATTATCTTTCTTTTCTAATATGTCCACATCTTTCAGTATTTTTAAAGCCCTATCTTCAGCTTCAGACTTTTTCATTTTTTTTACTACTATTAAGCCTTCAGTAATATTCTGAAGCACAGTTTTGTTATTAAATAAATTAAATCCTTGAAATACCATTGCTGTATTACGTCTTATCCATTGCTTATCTTTGTTTGTTATTTTACTTATATTAACTGAATAATCATCTATTTGTATTTCACCTTGATCGGCGATTTCCAAGCAATTTATACAACGTAATAATGTTGATTTTCCAGTCCCTGAAGGGCCTATAATAGATATAACTTCACCATTATTAATATCTAGGTCTATACCTTTTATTACATCTAAGTCCCCAAATCTTTTCTGAATGTTTTTTAGCCTTATCACAATGTCTCACCTACTGACTTTCCAAGTCTTATTTCTATTCGTTTTTGTGCAAGTCCCATTATTGATGTTATTCCCCAATAAACAAATAGTACACATACATATGCTTCTAAATAACGGTATCCTGAAGCCCCTTCTAATTGAGCTGTTGCCATCATCTCTTTAACTCCTATTGCAAAAACAAGAGAAGTATCCTTCACTATATTTATGAAGCTACTAAAAAGTGTTGGGATTGCTACTTTAATAGCTTGTGGCAATATAATTCGAATCATCGCTTGCATATATGTCATTCCTATGGATTGAGCAGCTTCCATCTGGCCTCTATGTATGGATGAAATAGCTGCTCGTAAGGATTCAGCCATATATGCAGAACTTGCCAAACTTAAAATTACCAATGCCGCTTGAAAAGATGAAACCTTCAAAACAAATTTAGATAATAATGGTAATATACCGAAATAAAAACAAAACAATTGTGCCATTAAAGGTGTTCCTCTAAAAAAAGAAATGTATACTTTAAAAATTTTACTCAATATCGGTACTTTAGCAGTTATAACTATTGCAATAAATAAGGAAATAGTAAGTCCTAATAATATAGCTAAAAAAGATAATTTTAAAGTTACAGTGCTATATCTAAGCATAATAGGTACTATTCTAAACATAAATTCAAAATCAAAGTTCACCTAAATCACCTATTCTCCTGATTTCGTAGTGTCAATATTAAACCATTTTATAGATAATTCTTCTAAAGCCCCGTCTTCTCTCATAGCCTTTAATGCCTCTGTAACTTCTTTAGAGAATTTTTCTCCCGCTTCATCTTTTCTAAATGGATATGCATTGATTTCATAAACTAATTTTTCATTTAATTGTCTAATATCTAAGTTATTTTCTTCAATAGTTGTTTTTGTTTTGATCTCTCCCTGCCATAAAGCTGCCAATCTTCCTATGGCTAATTCACCTTCTATGGATGTCCCATCAAAAGTTACAATATCAAATCCTAAATCATATTCTTCATTTATTTGTCTTAAAGTAGCTTCTCCATTTCCACCTAACCAACAACCAACCTTTTGACCTCTTAAATCCTCTTTAGTTTTATAATCACTATCTTCTGCTACAAATAAATCATAATAACTATAAGCATATGGTTCAGAGAAATTATATTTTTCTTCTCTTTCCTTTGTAATTGACATTTGGTGTGCAACAGTATCTATTTCTCCTGCATCAAGCATTCCTACTAATCCACTGAATTGTCCAAGTTTAAATTCTAATTCATAGTCATTTCTTTTTGCAATCTCTTTCCATACATCCATTTCAAATCCTTTAACTTCATCATTTTCTTGAAAAGCCCAAGGTCTATAAGATGCTGATGTTCCTACTACTAATTTTACTTTTCCTTCTGCTTGTCCTGATGTATCTGCTGGATCTTGCTTATTTCCACAAGCCACAGCTCCAATTCCTAATATAAATATCAATAGAGATATTAAAGTCTTTTTAAATTTCATTTTGTTTCCTCCTTTTTAATCTAATCAAACAATTGTCTATATATTCTCTTTCACAGCTTTCTCAATTCTTATCAATGCCTCTTGTAATACTGCTCTAGGACAGGCTATATTAATTCTTTGGAATAGTTTTCCTTCCTCTCCAAACATCTCTCCACTATTTAAGGCTAATTTACATTTATTTAAGAAGAATTCATTTAGCTCATCAGAACTCATATTAAGTCCAGAACAATCAATCCAAAGTAAATAAGTGCCTTCTGGTCTTATTGTTTTAAGTTGAGGAATTCTTGTCTCTATGAAATCTATGAAGAAGTTTTTATTCTCCTCTAGGTACTCCATTAAAGAATCTAGCCAATCCTCTGATTCATTATAGGCCGCAATTAAAGCTTCCTGTCCAAATACATTTGCTCTTCCAATATGATCCTTTTCTAATTCCATACTATATTTTTCTCTTAATTTCTCATTTGGTATTATTATATTGGAAACCTGTAATCCAGCTATATTAAAAGTCTTGCTAGGTGATGTACAAACTATGCAATTATCTCTAATTTCTGGAGAAATATCTGCCATTACAGTATGAGTATTTCCCTTATATATTAAATCAAAATGAATCTCGTCAGAAATTATTATAATATTATTCTTTAAACATATTTCTCCCAATTCATTTAATTCTTTTTTAGTCCATACTCTTCCTATAGGATTATGAGGACTGCATAGTATTAGAACTTTAGTCTTTGAATCTATCTTTCTTTCTAAGTCTTCCAAATCCATATAATATGTACCGTCTTTATATATTAGAGGATTAGTGACTACATTTCTACCATTACTCTCTATGGTTGTTTTAAAAGGATGATATACAGGAGTTTGAATTATAACACTATCTCCAATATCAGTTAGTGCTTTAATGGCATAACTAACAGCGGGAACGACTCCTGGAGTAAATACAATCCAATCCTTATGAATTTCCCATCCATGTCTTCTTTTCATCCATCTTATTACAGATTTATAATACTCATCAGACCAATGCATATATCCGTATATAGGATGTTTAACTCTTTTCTCTAGCTCCTTTGAAATAGCAGGGGAAACTTCAAAATCCATATCTGCCACCCATAAGGGAAGTAGATTATCTTGTTCAAATGTTTCCTTTAAGCCATCCCATTTCATGGAATTAGTTCCATATCTGTTTATAATCTTATCAAAATCATACATATCTACACTTCCTTATTTTTAATATATTAACTGCCCAACTACCAAATATATAATATAGAACATTATTCCCTAACACAAATAGTTTTTTCTTATAATTAAAACAACGTTATAGAGAAACTTAATATTTTTGATGAATTATTATCATTAAGTAAGCCTTCACAAATTTCTCATTTTTAAAAGCTTCCTAGACCATGAATTTCTATTGATTTGTTATGATTTTTATACAAAGCTAAATAGGAGATTAATCGGGTGTTTAAGTAGCTTTAAGATGATGATGTATAGGTAAGGTAAATTCTAGAAAAGTAAAATATAAGTAATTATATAGGATACTATATCTGTTGATATCTGACAGAAAATATATGAAAAGGAGAAGTTAGCTGAAGTCAAGGGCTTACGTAAGCTAAGGTCTAACCTTGACCCTTTTAAAAGATAAATATCTATGTATAATATGAAGAATTGAAAAGTATTAGAACATAGGTAAGTGAAAAAAATTGTTTGTGATTTCTGTCTAATATTTGATTGATCAGATAATATGCGTTTGGATTTTGTATCAATATTCTTATGTAATTTATATTCTATTAATAATATGTTATCCTCTGACTGTCTAGTCGATTGTCAACCCTTTTTTAGACACCTTTTTGTTGAACATAAATATTCTCTATATTCCACAGAGTTAAAATAGTACAAGGAACCATGAATCCTGTGGTTATTGTACCGGTTTATATAATCAACAATAAAGATTCAAGTTCTTCAAAACTTTCAAATATTTTATTAAAAGCAAACTCTGTTTTAACAACCTTAAAGGTAGCTTCTGCTACTGCATTATCATAAGGACAGCCTTTTTTTACTTAAGGAGTGTTTTATATTAAATGCAGTTAATAAGCCATCTATCACATTGTTTTTAAATCCATTACCCCTATTAATCAGTATGTAATATTTAAATATCTTCTAGAAGTCTGTTAATCCTTGTAAAAGCTCTATAAACAAGGTTTGAAGCCTTATTCTTGCCAGAAGCATAACCTATAATTTCACGATTATACAGATCTAATAATATGCATATATAATTCCACTTACCTTTAACATTTACATAGGTTAAGTCACTTACCACAACTTCCAAAGTTTCTTTTCTATCAAATTCTCTGTTAACGGTCTTATTGATCTTTTCTTCATTACACTTGGATTTATGAACCTTATACCGCTTGACTGTATAATTAGATACTAAGCCGTATTTTTTCATAATTAGACCAATTTTCCTCCTAGAAATTTGGTAACCTTTTTTATCTAATTTTTTATTTTTCTTGTACCATAATTATTTCTACTATTCTTAAAGATAGCTATTATTTCATTTTCTAGCTTACTATAACAAGATTTTTCTGTAGAATTATAGTACAACTCTCCTATTTATTTTTAAAGCTTTACACATGGCTCTGATACTGTACTTATGCTTATTAGCCTTAATAATAGCTATTTTCGTCCTATTATCAGCTTCGCCTACTTTAAAATATCATTCTCCATTTTTAGTCTCTGGTTTTCTTTTCTTAGCTTTAAAAGAACCTGATGTAGTATAGTCATTGATCCACTTATTAACAGTTGATCTGGCAATATTATATTCCTTTACTACTTCAGATGGGCTTTTACCATCCTTAACTAATTCAACTATCTGATTTTTAAATTCTTCTGTATACCTTTTGGATCTATTAGACATGATTAACCTCCAAGATAATTTTATTTATTATATCATGTCCGAGTTTCTACTGCCTAACTAAGTGTAACCTCTCCACTAGGTACCAGTATCACTTCCAGTACAAAATAGTTATTTTCTATAGAGTTTCAATTCCTTATAGGTAATCTAGGTACTAAATGCACTTCTCCGATTATTTCACATTCTACCATGTTTCAATTCCTTATAGGTAATCTAGGTACGATGTTCCACCTTTATTATCACTTGTCCATAGATAGTTTCAATTCCTTATAGGTAATCTAGGTACACTTCAAGGAAGTGAATGTGGAGTTTATGTGGAGTATATGTTTCAATTCCTTATAGGTAATCTAGGTACAAATTGTTTGGTGTCCTTGTCTTCCACAAAAGGTAGTTTCAATTCCTTATAGGTAATCTAGGTACGTTAGAGTCTTTACAGGGCAGTTACAAGAGATTGATAGTTTCAATTCCTTATAGGTAATCTATAGGGATCCAACTCAATACATTAAAATAATCAGTGAATAAAGTAAATTTCTTTCCACAAACTAATTCTATAGTAATTAACAAAGGAGAATTAGCATGGGAAGAAAAGCCGTAGAAGTTAAAACTTTACATGGATACACAATAGAGCAATTAAAAGATATTAGAGAAAAAACTGATGATAATTTTAAAAAAGAAATTATACTTGCAATTATGATGCGTTATCAAGGTATTAAGTCCGAAACAATAGAAAATATATTAGGTAAGTCTAGACCTACAATCCTTAAATATATTCATAAATGGAATGAGTATGGCCTTGAGGCTACTGAAGACCATAGAGGAGGATCTATAGGGACATTTACTGATGAAATGAAAGATGATTTATTAAGAACTTTAGTAGAGACTAAGCCTATAGACCATGGCTTTAATTCATATTCATGGACTTGCAATCTATTAGCAGATTATATTAAAAACAAATATGACATTCAGTACTCTGGAGAGTGGATAAGACGAATAATTAAAGCTGAAAATTTCACATATAAAAAAGCACAGCGAAAGTC
The DNA here is from genome assembly GCF_018917845.1 of Tissierella pigra. Taxonomy (NCBI): domain Bacteria; kingdom Bacillati; phylum Bacillota; class Tissierellia; order Tissierellales; family Tissierellaceae; genus Tissierella; species Tissierella pigra. Next base: position 594,227 of record NZ_JAHLPJ010000001.1, on the reverse strand, counting down.
CTCTTTAGCTAAAGAATCAGAACAATTAGCTTTTAAAAAAAATGAAACAACTACTGAATACTGTAGAAAATTCTTCTGAAATAGCAATGTATGCACTCGATGAAACATATGTGAGAAATGAACCTAATAACTACAGGAGTTGGAGCCCTAAAGGGAAACCCCTTGCACTAGAATCTAATGGCTCACATAAAGGAGTTAATGTTATAGGAGCCACAGAAATACTAAGTACATTTGAAACTTATGCTGATGTTTATTCTCACAAAAAATCTATAACATCTAGTGAAGTACAAAAGCTATTAGAGCGATTATTAGAAGAAAATCCTACCAAAAAAGTTTATGTTATTCTTGATAATGCCAAGTCTCATAAATCAGTAGGTATACAGGCATTTTCAAAGAGCAATGCTGAGCGAATTGAGCTAATATATCTTCCGCCATATTCTCCAGAATTAAATCCTCAAGAAAATGTATGGTCAAGAGTTAAAAATATAATTCATCAAACAGTAGCCAGATGTTCTGAAGATGAATTATTTAATGATTTTTCATCAGTTTACCAAAAACTTAATTCTCTAAAATATAAAATGAAATCTATTGTAAAGGACAATGATAAAATACAGATAAAAGGTAATCAAAAAGTACAGAGTTCTTAATCAAAGAGGGAACACTACCTAAAGAATAAAAAATAATAGGTGGTGTGAATATGAAAGGAGAACTTTGGATGGATATAAGAAATGATTATCTTAAGGGGCTATCCATTTCAGAAATATCAAGAAAATATAATATCAATTGGAGAACAGCTAAAAAGTATGCAGCAGCTATTGAGACGCCAAAATATACATTAACTAAAGATAAACCTTCTAAGTTAGATGACTTTAAACCTATGATAGATGAGTTACTAGAGGAAGCCCCATATAGTGCTGTAAGGATATTAGAAATAATAACTGATCAAGGGTTTGATGGTAAAATTGGTATAGTTAAAAACTATGTTAGAACTAAAAAGAAAGAGCTAAATACAAAAGCTACAGTCAGATTCGAAACTTTACCTGGGAAACAGGGTCAAGTTGATTGGGCTCATTTTGGAACATTCATGGATGAACTAGGAAGAGAACATAAACTGTATTGTTTTTTAATGATTTTAGGGTACTCGAGAATGCGATATATAGAATTTGTTACAGAGATGAGCACAGAAACTCTAATAAGATGTCATAATAATGCTTTTAGATATTTTAATGGATATCCAGAGCATATACTCTATGACAACATGAAGCAAGTTGTTGTAAAAAGAATGATAAAGCAAGAAGATTCTAAGTTAAATCCATTATTTGAGGACTTTGCAGGATTTTACGGAATAAAACCTATACTATGTAGGCCTTACCGAGGCCAGACTAAGGGTAAAATTGAAAGAACAGTCAGATATGTAAGGGATAACTTCTTTACTGGTATTAAATTTGTTAACCTAATAGATTTAAATAATGAAGCTCTCTCCTGGTGTGAAAAGATAAATAGAAAGGTCCACGGAACTACAAATAAAATTCCTTATGAAATGCTGCAAAAAGAAAAGTTAAATAAATTCGATCGAGAATATGTTTTAAGTATTGAAGAAAAAAGAAAAGTAGAGAAAGACTGCTTGATTTCCTTTAAGGGTAATAAATATTCTGTCCCACCAGAATATATAGGAAAAGAAGTTTCAGTATTCTCTACAGACAACTTAGTTAAAATTTATCATAATAGCTCATTAATATCAACTCATAGCACATGCTTTGATAGGAATAAACTAATAGTCTTAAAAGAGCATTATGAATCTATAGGTATAGTATCTCCAAAAAGATATGGTAAAAATACATTGATTAAAACAAATGTTAATCCCTCTTTTGATGTAGAAGATAGAGATTTATCAACATATGATGAAATTTATGAGGAGGGAAAAAGTGAGTAATGTAGCTTATGAGAGAATTAAAAATAACTTAGAAAAGCTAAAACTAACAAAAATAAATGAAATAATAGATAACTATTTGGAAATAGCCTTAAAAGAAGAAACCAATATAGTAGATATACTAGACTATCTTTTAGATCAAGAAACTAAATTTAAAGACACAAGAGCTTCAGAAATACAGGTAAATGTAGCAGGTTTTCCATATAGAAAAACCTTGGAAGACTTTGAATTTGAATTTCAACCTTCAGTTGATAAACGATTAGTTGAAGAATTATCTACATTAAGGTTTGTGCATAATGCTGAAAATGTGGTGTTCTTAGGACCACCTGGAGTTGGTAAGACCCATTTAGCTATAGGATTAGGTATCACAGCAGCTAAGAATAGGCATTTAACATATTATATTAGTTGTCAGGACTTAATATCAGAACTAAATAAGGCACACTTTGAAAACCAACTTCAAAAGAAACTCAAACATTACGCTAAGTACAAGCTATTGATAATAGATGAAATAGGGTATCTTCCTATGGATATTCAAGGGGCTAACCTATTCTTCCAACTAATAGCTAAAAGATATGAAAAGTGTTCAACTATATTTACTTCAAATAAGTCATTTTCACAGTGGGGTGAAGTATTTTCAGATAATACAATAGCGGCTGCTATTTTAGATAGAATACTTCATCACGCAACGGTAGTTAATATTAAAGGAGAATCATACAGATTAAAAGATAGAAAAGAGTATATGTCTTCTAGAAAAGAAATCACAAATACTCTTTTAAATAAATAAATTCTCTGCACTTTTTAAATGACTTTTTTATGTAGAATTAGATTGTCGTTGACACTATTGTACATGCAGAAAGTTTTTATAAATAGTTAAACTTTGAAGTTGGATGCCTATGGGTACACAATTGGAAAAGCTAAATTTACTCAATGAATTAATAAGTTTCAATTCCTTATAGGTAATCTAGGTACGGTAAGTCGGTATAGTGTGTATCTAGTTTGCTAGGTGCGTTTCAATTCCTTATAGGTAATCTAGGTACATTACAAAGAGAATTTTGAAAGAGCAGAAAAATATTGTTTCAATTCCTTATAGGTAATCTAGGTACTTCAACAATATTTAAATTACCTAAAATCATTGTTAATATGTTTCAATTCCTTATAGGTAATCTAGGTACTAACCATAATTCTAGAGTAGGTAGCAATAGTTATGTAGGTTTCAATTCCTTATAGGTAATCTAGGTACAATTAATATTACTACATAAAATCCTTGTTATTTGACAGTTTCAATTCCTTATAGGTAATCTAGGTACTTGGAGTCATTGCCATAACTAGAATTGCAACTAACATGTTTCAATTCCTTATAGGTAATCTAGGTACTGAGCCTCTTATGGCTCTTTTTCTTATTATATCATTAGTTTCAATTCCTTATAGGTAATCTAGGTACTAGGAGGAATTTAAATGTATATATGGTATGAGGACTAGTTTCAATTCCTTATAGGTAATCTAGGTACTTGTTTTTAATATTATATCTTTATCTTTCTTATATATGTTTCAATTCCTTATAGGTAATCTAGGTACAGAAAGAAGAAATAAAAGATGAAAAGGAAGAAAAATGTTTCAATTCCTTATAGGTAATCTAGGTACAAGGCACTAATTATATCACGGCCATAGAGCAAATTAGTTTCAATTCCTTATAGGTAATCTAGGTACTTACCTACTAAAACACAAAAAGGAAATATTTTCTTTGGTTTCAATTCCTTATAGGTAATCTAGGTACTATCAGAGAATGTTATATCTTCCATGGGGGTATTATTGTTTCAATTCCTTATAGGTAATCTAGGTACTTAATAAAGCTACTAAGAAACCTTACAGTGCTATAACGTTTCAATTCCTTATAGGTAATCTAGGTACTTAGATTACCTATATAGTTTTCTTCTCTGCCGAACAAGTTTCAATTCCTTATAGGTAATCTAGGTACCAATTGTATTTGTCAACTGAAAAGTGTACCATATAATAATCGAAAACTGTACCACTTGGTAATGTAAACTAATTGGTTTCTTCTAACCATTCCCTAGTTTCTTTAATCCTATAAGAATCACCATTCATATTTATTACATAAGATTTATGGGTTAATCTATCAATTAATGCAGCTGTCAAAACTGGGTCATTGAATATCTCATTCCATCTATCAAATGATAAATTAGTAGTTATTATTGTAGACTTTCTCTCTGCCCGGAGGGAGAGAAATGTAAAAAGTAATTCACTTCCTTCTTTGTCAAAAGAAATATATCCTAATTCATCTGCCACGATTAAATCATACTTTTCAAATCTTTTTTCAAAAGTATATAATTTCTTGTCACTTCTGGATTCTTTCAATTCATTTATTAGGGATGCTACTGTTGTAAAGTACACTTTATAGCCCGTATTGCAGGCTTCTATGCCCAGTCCTATTGAAAGATGGGTCTTACCCGTTCCTGGATTTCCTGCTAGTATTATATTCCTACCTTCCTCTATGAAATTAAGTGTTTTAAGCTCTTTAAGCCTCTTTCTACAGTCTTCTGGTAAATATTCTACCCTTAGTTCATCTAGATACTTTTTGTAGGGAAATCTAGCATTCTTAATTCTGTTTTTCTTGCCATTTTCCTTTCTCATATCATAGGCTTCTATTAAGATATCTCTTAAGAATTCTTCATAGGGTTTATCAAATTTGTATGCTTCTTCAATGCTCATCTTTAACCCTTGATTCACACCTGGAATCTTCAGTTCTGATACATATTTTTTAATTTCTTGTAATATTTCATTCAATTTTCATACCTCCCTATTGGTTTTAAGTTAAACAAATCATTTAATATTGAGATTTGCTTTAATGATGCATTTTGTATTGATATATCCTTAGTTTCTAAGGATTCTTTATCCATTGGAAGTTTGAAAATTATATTTTTAATATTATCTGTTGTTACTAATTCTTTCTTTATTTTCCTTAATTCTTCTACTGCTTTTAATACGCTGTCTAAATCTTTTTCCTTTATTAATTCCAAAAGTTCTATGAAATCTCTTGGATTACTGGTATAATATTCTTGATATGTTTCTTGAAGCTCTGGGCTAAGCTGGTGTCTACCAACACTTGCGTGTAATGCTCCAGGCTTCTTTTTTAATGTATGAATAAAATGATTTATATCTATACTCCAATAATGGGCTTGATATGACCTCTTATGTTCAGCTATCTTATTATCTTTGTAATATATTTCTATTATCTCTGGATATATTTTTACATTTACAAATTTACCTACTAGATAATCTGGTACTGAGTATTTATTTTGATCTATGGTTATTACACTATACTTATTAACCCTTGCTTCAACTCTTCTAGAGGCATCATAGGGTGGCTTTAACGGTATTAGATAAGCCATTTCTTGATTTAATATATCTAAGGGACTTTGATTTTGTAACCAGTTTCTTTTTTTAGAATTAAGTTCTAATAGTTTCTCACCAAGGTAAGTATTTGCTTCTTCTATAGACTCAAAGTCAGTTTGACTTGAAAATGCTTTTCTTCTAACATATTCAATCCCTTTTTCTACATGACCTTTTTCATTTCCTTTAGCCACATTGCAGAACCTGTATTTAAACCCATAGTAAATTGATATTTTAATTAAATCCTCTGTAGCTTCTTTCTCATTTCTTCCAACAAACCTTCTTACGGCCTGCTTTAGATTATCATAAACTAATTCTCTATGGACCCCACCCATACGATTAAAGGCCCTAACATGAATATCTAAAAAGTTTTCCATCTTCTGATTTTGGTAAAGTCTTGCATAGTGATGTGAACCACAGGCTGTAGTTAAAAGACCCATTTGAAAAGTTGTAGGCTTACCACCTATTGTAATTTTAACTTCACCCCAATCAAATTCTAGTGTTTCCCCTAAATCATATTCCTGTCTGATAAAAGCTTCCTTTTTCTCATGATTATCCCTTATGTAATTACAAACTGTAGGATAGCTAATATCAAATCCTAGTTCAATCAATTTTTCATGTATGTCAATTTTCTTCATTAATTGCTTATGTCTACCGAGTAACCGGTTTCTCTCATTTTCTTTTATTAATTCATTTATCTTTTCTATTATTTCATCTGTTAATTTAATTCTAGTCCTTTTACTAGTATCATATTTAGGTGCTGATACCATTTCTGAAACAAGATTTAAAGTATCACTATTAGTAATATTATTATCCTTAGCTAGTTCTTCTATTTCTTCACACTTAGATTCATAATTATTAATATATTTTCTTACTGTAGTTCTAGAAACCTTCATCTCTCTAGCTATTGCTCTTTGAGACATATTTTCTCTAAAATATTTCATTAGTATTTCTGCTTTCTGATCCAGCTTTATCACCTCTTGTCCCCCCTCAAAAGATATCTTCAAGGGGTATTATATTTTAAGGTGGACCAGTTTTCAATTATTATGGTGGTCTACTTTTAGATTAACATAAACACCAATCTTCATTGATTGCAAATTCCCTGCAAATATCACGTTTCAATTCCTTATAGGTAATCTAGGTACTATCACCGCTCAATCTATAAGAGATAGTGGTGCAAGTTTCAATTCCTTATAGGTAATCTAGGTACAAGTGAGGTTTGGGAAGATGAAGATACTGAAGAAGATGTTTCAATTCCTTATAGGTAATCTAGGTACTTGAACAAGCTAAAAGGGAAATACAATCAGTTATGTTTCAATTCCTTATAGGTAATCTAGGTACGCAACAGTACCACTTTTTGACTTAATCTTTGATACCAGTTTCAATTCCTTATAGGTAATCTAGGTACGATAAGTATACTGTGGAATAAACTAGGCTTTACGAAGTTTCAATTCCTTATAGGTAATCTAGGTACTTATTTTTTAATTGTTCATGATTATATTAATTACTGGTTTCAATTCCTTATAGGTAATCTAGGTACAAGGTATCCATCATTCTTGCTGCTTGTATTATTTCAGGGTTTCAATTCCTTATAGGTAATCTAGGTACAAAGCATTATATGAAGCATATGAATCAAGAAAATCATGTTTCAATTCCTTATAGGTAATCTAGGTACTAAAAGAAATTGGAAAGCTAACTTTGACTGGCTGAGTTTCAATTCCTTATAGGTAATCTAGGTACTTTTTAATAATTTTGAGTATCCTCTTTCAGACAATAGAGTTTCAATTCCTTATAGGTAATCTAGGTACAATATCATCATAGGTAATTACATAGGACAAGCATGTTTCAATTCCTTATAGGTAATCTAGGTACGCCGACCAAGAAATACAGTCCCTATTCTCAAACTGTCGTTTCAATTCCTTATAGGTAATCTAGGTACGCTGAGGTCATAGGGAATACTAAAGAATATGTATAGTTTCAATTCCTTATAGGTAATCTAGGTACCATATCTACACCTCTATTCTCTCTCACTTTCTAATATGTTTCAATTCCTTATAGGTAATCTAGGTACTTTCTCATTCCTCCTTTAAGTTTGTCCCCTTATATGGGTTTCAATTCCTTATAGGTAATCTAGGTACCTAGGGAAACAGTGGGACAATATACAGGACTCAAAGAGTTTCAATTCCTTATAGGTAATCTAGGTACTTTGTTTTTTTCGGGGATTGCTCCAAACCTTTCAACGTTTCAATTCCTTATAGGTAATCTAGGTACCTTCAAAATCCTTAATATAATCTCTTATCTTTCTAGGTTTCAATTCCTTATAGGTAATCTAGGTACTTTCAATAAATCTCCGAAGCCATGGCGTCTACTCGGGTTTCAATTCCTTATAGGTAATCTAGGTACTATATATGACTTATTCTAAATTAGTCAATACAACATGTTTCAATTCCTTATAGGTAATCTAGGTACAACAGAAGTAACACCCAATATAGATGATGTACTATGTTTCAATTCCTTATAGGTAATCTAGGTACCTAGAAATAAATGGATTGCATAACTTAGAAAAGTTTAGTTTCAATTCCTTATAGGTAATCTAGGTACCTTACAAATTTCTTTTCTGGATTCTCTGCTAATTCCTGTTTCAATTCCTTATAGGTAATCTAGGTACTTTTAAATGAAAAGCAAGAACTAGACCATGTGGACAGTTTCAATTCCTTATAGGTAATCTAGGTACGTGTCAATAAAATGAATGAAGTAAAATCAGATACCACGTTTCAATTCCTTATAGGTAATCTAGGTACCCTTTAGCTTTGTTTTCATATACAAAGGCATCATGAGTTTCAATTCCTTATAGGTAATCTAGGTACTATGGTTTCACTGATTTAGAAGCATATGAGAGGGCTAGTTTCAATTCCTTATAGGTAATCTAGGTACTATCTCCAAATAGACACATAATAGAAGATAAAGGAAGTTTCAATTCCTTATAGGTAATCTAGGTACAATAATCTTTTTGTCTCCTTATTTTTACGTTTTCAATGTTTCAATTCCTTATAGGTAATCTAGGTACGCTATATGATAATTCATAGCTTCTTGAATTTTATTAAGTTTCAATTCCTTATAGGTAATCTAGGTACTATATCTATCAGCAAGAGATATTTCTAGAGTTCTAGTTTCAATTCCTTATAGGTAATCTAGGTACGTAGATTTAAGCTTGTATAGTTTTTAGTGAATATGTTTCAATTCCTTATAGGTAATCTAGGTACGGCTTGGTTGAATATGTATGGACAGATAGTGATATTGGTTTCAATTCCTTATAGGTAATCTAGGTACACTGATTGGGAAAAAGCTGGTTGGATTGCTATTATGGGGTTTCAATTCCTTATAGGTAATCTAGGTACTTTGCTTATTTCAGCTATTTGTTCGTCATTTAGATAGGTTTCAATTCCTTATAGGTAATCTAGGTACGTTTATAATTTTGAAAATAATTCTAATACTTTTACCAAGTTTCAATTCCTTATAGGTAATCTAGGTACCTTCTGTTACAGCCATTCCACTCCAAGCCAATTGGTTGTTTCAATTCCTTATAGGTAATCTAGGTACATATGCTGTTGATTCAGCATCTGTAGCTACATTTGGTTTCAATTCCTTATAGGTAATCTAGGTACATAGAACTAATATCAATACCTGGAAGAGATGGGTGTTATTTCAATTCCTTATAGGTAATCTAGGTACCTTCTCCATATAAATCACCTGTAGCTACATTAGGCGTGTTTCAATTCCTTATAGGTAATCTAGGTACCTGTTTCTTGAACAAATTCTTCTGCTGTTGGAATCAGTTTCAATTCCTTATAGGTAATCTAGGTACGAAGGAGATAAAACACCACCAGTACCTTATGAAAAAAGTTTCAATTCCTTATAGGTAATCTAGGTACGTTAGAGTTTTTGACCATTCCTCTGTCTTTTGTAAATGTTTCAATTCCTTATAGGTAATCTAGGTACGTTATTTCTGCTAAATGAACGTTTTGAACATTTATTTGTTTCAATTCCTTATAGGTAATCTAGGTACAATATTATGATAGTAGGTATATTCTAAAAGATAGTGGTTTCAATTCCTTATAGGTAATCTAGGTACGAAGAATTATAGTATCTTTTTCTTTATAGAATTTCTTGTTTCAATTCCTTATAGGTAATCTAGGTACTTTCTATGTGCGAGGCTTTTACAGCCTAAAATTAGTGGTTTCAATTCCTTATAGGTAATCTAGGTACGATAGAATTTCTAAGTAGGTGTTTGTATGAAAAAAAAGTTTCAATTCCTTATAGGTAATCTAGGTACTGATTAGAGATGAGCTTGTTGGTAAGGACGAAAAGATGTTTCAATTCCTTATAGGTAATCTAGGTACCAAATACTGTTAATGGATTTGATACTTCTATAGGTAGTTTCAATTCCTTATAGGTAATCTAGGTACTGATATTACACTTGCATAAGTATCTATAGTTGTATAGTTTCAATTCCTTATAGGTAATCTAGGTACTATGAAGTTCATTGATACTCTTGATAACTTGTCTCGCGTTTCAATTCCTTATAGGTAATCTAGGTACTCTAGAGGATAGTTAGGTATTTTAGAAAGTATATTTAGTTTCAATTCCTTATAGGTAATCTAGGTACATTTTGGTATTGGCATGAAGAATATCATTTCTATTTTGTTTCAATTCCTTATAGGTAATCTAGGTACAAGGATACATTGAAATCACTAAGGTTAGAGAATGTAAGATGTTTCAATTCCTTATAGGTAATCTAGGTACTATGCCGACAAAGCTATTAAAAGAGTTGATATTAAGGTTTCAATTCCTTATAGGTAATCTAGGTACTTGGACCAATAGGTCCTTCCAAGTCGACATACGTAGTTTCAATTCCTTATAGGTAATCTAGGTACCGGAGGAATTGAAATTACAGCTGATACTATAGATGGTTTCAATTCCTTATAGGTAATCTAGGTACCCGTACACATAGCACTATTACCATATTTATATATTATCACATTTTATTATTTTGGGGTATCTTTTTATAACATCAGCTCATTAAGTCGTTTTTACTTTTGTCGATCCCTGGGAATTTTCACATCATTAAGGGTCGACAAAATTTTAAAGAAAGATTGATTGGGGATTTTTTTCTATTCCTAATACTTCTCTATTAGAGTATCTCATATTTGCAAAGGTATATATTATCAATGAATCTTCTTCCTTATTCATTTTAGATGCAAGCTCATATTTTAATTTCTTTAAGTTACCTTCTGTAATTTCGCCTTCAAACACAGAATTTTGAACCCATGTTAAATATTTCCTACAAGTCTTTAAAGCCTTACCTACTCTTTTTTCTCCAAAATCATAAAATAATATCACAAACATTTTACCACCTCGCTATAAATCCTTCGTATGGCTTGTTCTCTGTAATATGCTTTTGTATTTTGTATAATTCTAATCTTATAAGTCGCTTATAACTTACATTAATATTAAGATGAGGATGCTTAATTACTGTATCTAGTTTTCCATTGTATTCTTCCAAAAATTTCTTTCTTCCCTTTTCAGAAATTAATATCCCATTGAAATCCTTTTCAAAATCTTTTGTAGTTATGGATCCTTTGTTAAGCAATGAAAATATAGTTCTATCTACAATAATAGGTTTAAATATTTCGGCAATATCAAGATTTAAAGTAAATCTTCTCTCATTAGTAGAATGTAAATAGCCTATTCTTGGATCTAATTGTGTTTGATATATTTCTCCGAGTATAGTTGTATACATTATAGCATTGCCAAAGCTAATAAGTGAATTAATGTTATCAAGCGGAGGCCTTTTACTTCTTATCCTAAATTCAAAGTCGGGATTTTTAATTATCTGATTAAAACACCCATAATATTCATCTCTAATATTTCCTTCTAAGGCCATTAAATGTTCAATACTATTAGCATCTTTCATTTTTTCAATCTTATTTTCAATGCTAATAATTACACTTTCTAAATCCACGCCCCTAGAATTATAGTATTTCAGTATTACTAGGATATTTTTGACACCCGTTTCAATTATTCCTCTTGCTAATATCATCCTCTTCTCATAATCTAAATAATGCTCTGCTTGTTTAAGTATTACATAACCTGAATTAAGGTGTTCCCTTGGATAAAAACTTCCACTATAGTATCCATAGTAATTAAAGAAATGTAGACAAATCTCTTTTTGTGATACAAAATCTAAAAAAGTTTTATTAATGGTCACCTCTCCAAAGAACCAAATATTATTTATCTCTTCAACAGGGATATACTTTTTACCCTCTTCTGTTTCAAATAGCAGAGTGTTATCCTTTCTCTTCATTTCTCCATCATTAAATACATATATCTCCCTTTTCAATACTTAGCCCCCTTAAGCATAGCAGTATTCTCTATATCCACAGCTTCTACAATACTTATTCTTTATAACCGGTGGTGGTATTTCATTGCTCATAATTATTTTAATTTCTCTCTCTGCCTCTTCTAATACTGAAATATTCTCTTCTGTTAACTCTACTTCAATTCTTTTCCTTTCTTCTGGATATAAGAGGACACCTTTTGCATTTATATCTGCTTTTTTTAATTCTCTAAGATAATAAAGTAACTGCATCTGAGAAGCATCTTGAAACTTTGAAGTCTTCTTGGTCTCACCTATCACTAACTCGTCTTTGGTATTTACTAAAACATCAAACTTAACATTTCCGAATTCTATTTCTTTCTTATTTCTTTTATAAACAGTTTCGTGAATAAATCTTCCAATATCAATATTAGTATCTTTTTGATCTGGCACTATATTTCTACTCATCATCCAAACTTCTCTTTTGCAAATTTTGTAATACCACATTAAGGTTCCATTAATCTCCACTCATAGCACCTCACATCATATCATATCAAAAGTATTGTCATTATAAATGATGCCTATATCACTATTATAATTAACAGTATAAATTGGTAGATTGTATTTATTCTCACAATAGTTTATTAATATATATTTATTAAACCTACCAATACTAACCGGCACCTCATATAGTGATATCTTTGCATATTCTTGATTTTCAAACAATTCCTCAACTACTTCCTTGAAATCATATGGAATAATTGAAATCTTTGTATTATTAATAAGTCTTGTCTTAAATTTATCTTCATCATAACCTAGATCAAATATAATTTCCTCTTCTTCGATTCTAGAATATAGTTTTATTGCCTCATCATAATTATTATCATACATATTAAATTCGGCATATACCTCATTCACCATATCTGATATTTCATATTCAGATAGATATTTTTGATTCTTTTGGACAACCTCTTTAGATTTCTTAAGCACATCTGTATGTCTCCTATATACATATTTCTCAGAGGTCTCAGAATAATCAAATACTATAAACTCAGAATCATCATATTCACCACGCCTATTACATCTACCTGCCCTTTGAACTAAACTATCTATTGGGGCACATTCTGAAAACATTATATTAAAACTAATGTCTAAAGATACTTCCATCACCTGAGTGGAAATCACTATTTCATAGTCATTATCCTCCTCAAGAAGTTTTTCTTTTTCCATTCTATCCTCCATAGTAAACTCTGAATGTAAACATAATGCATTAAACTCTTTAGACATGTCTTCATAAATTTGTTTAGCTCTTTCAATATTATTAACAATAACCGCAACCTTTTTCTTTTTATAAATATAGCTCTTTATTTCATCAATAATTTCTTCAAGTTGATTATCTATAAATTTCCATTTGTTATGCCTTCTTTCCATAAGCTCTGTAGCAATAATAGGTGATTTTATCTCTAATAATTCACTAAAATGATTCAATAAAAATTTAGGCATAGTTGCACTCATAATCATAACGCGACCTTGGAGTTTCTTTATCTTTTTTATAGTTTCCGTAATCAATCCCAGCGTAAATGTATCATATGCTTGAATTTCATCAAAAATAATAGAACTACCAACTAGGGCATACTCTTTTAAAGACCAATATCCTAGATTAAACCCTGATGTAAGCAATTGATCAATTGTTGAAACCATTACTGGTGGTATAAATGCTTTGTACTGTAATAACTCAAACCTTAATTTAGAGCTATCTTTAGTTTTAAATTCATCATTTATGGCAAAATAAACATCTGAACTTGAATGAGTTAATCCACAATATTCACTTCTAAAATACGATTTAATCAATCTAGAAAATATACTATTAGATGTTACCATGGTAGGCATAAGAAATATTACTTTAGCCTTCTCCGATTTAATAGCCCATAAAAGTGATGCCTCCGTTTTACCTGCACCAGTAGGTGCTATGGCTACTACATCCTCTCTAGCCGTAGCACACTCCTTATGAAATATTCTTTCAATATAATGATTTCCCTCAGCTTCAACCTTATATTTTATTTTCTCAATTAATTCATCTTGTGTTAAAGTTTGTTGTAATGGCTCTTTATCTGAAGATCCAATCCAGTCGCAATACTGTAAAAGCCCCTTACATATGGAATAAAGCATCCTAATATCACTTTTTCCTAACTCTAACTTCACTAAAAAAGATTCTTGCATACGAGATTCAAAATATTTTAATATAGTTTCTTTTTTAATCTTATAACTACCTATGCTATCAACAAGATTCAATTCCTTTTTACTAAGTTCCATAACCAAATTCAATCCATAATGATATTCTTCTTCAGTCAATTCTGGCCATTTTTCAATCCTATCTCTTTCCCTATCAAACTCATCTAAATTGATATTTAATTTCTTATGATGAGACAGTACTGCATAATAATGATACGGAAAATCACCACTGTTTTCTTTGATATATTTCTGAGTGGCAACTATCATATATACAGCAGATAAAAGCTCATGTCTGAAAAATGAAAATCCTTTCTCTCCATTAATAATTTTTTCCATTTGATCCTGGAACATATATGATAACTTGCCTATGTCATGCATGGAAATAGCTAAATATGAATTTCTTTCAAAGAAATCCATATTATGATTAATGCTATCCATGATATTAGTTAAAGCTTCTCTGTTCCTAGATAACTCACCATGAAATATTTCTACACATTTTTTCACATGGTATTCATAGCTACCTAAATATCCTTCAATTGGCTTAGCATAATACATAGTTGCACCTCTTTTATATTTCACTAAAAGTAAATAAAGGAACCAGTCTTTCTTTAAATGAATAAACAACTACTGATTTTTTCAACAAGTGAACATCTGCTAGGAAAGTAAATTTACTTAATCTTGTAGCTTCTCTTTCTTCATTATCATTAAAACTAAAATCTATTGGTAAATTCTTTACAACTGGAGGTCTTATTGTTGATTTTATTGGTAATTCCTTTACTTTATCCCAATTTAGCTCAAAATCTTTAATATAATTACCATATATCCAAGTATCTTGTATGTCTTTTGATTCACTAATCAATATCTCATCATATATTTCAATATTTGTTATCTTTACTAGTTCATCACTATTTCCTAGAGTTAGTGCAAAACAGGGATTTTTAAAAGCATTATATAATTCTTCAATTCTTATAGAATCTTCACATGTAAAGAAAATATCTGCATTAATGCCATATAGAAATTCTCTCATCAATATAGATTTAATCACTTCTTTTCCTTTAATTTTTGAGTAATTCCACAAGTCCTTGCCTATTCCCTGATTTTTTGCTATACAACCTACACTAATTCTGTTAATTTTGAAATATTCTAACGCATCTCTAAATTCCATCCCCAACGCAGCTCCTGAAATTCCAACTATTGTAGTAGGTGGTGGAACAAGTATAGTCTCTTGATATAGGTGAGTATTAGGGTCTCTAAAGGAAGCTGTCGTAGCATAAAGTGATACAATTATTCCTTTCATTGACATCCCTCTTTCTATTGCTTATTACTGTAAGTATCTTTTATCCATCCACGAATATTTTCAAAACACTCCCCAAGGGTTGTAAATTCATCAGTATCTTTACTGAAAAATCCCTTCCTCTCTCCAATGCATGAATGAATTATTTGATTGCTAAAATCTTTAGTAGTGTTGTTAATTAAATCAACATTTAATTCATCCTTATCATTTATTCTAATGCTTTCCATAAATATTGGATTTTTTACAGTCATAAGCGAGGCACACACAAATTTAGGAGAAACATCAGATAAAAATCTACTTTGCCTACCTACTGTCCATAAATTTTGTATAGCATCCACTAATGCTAAAGTTCTTTTAATTTTATCTTCAGCACTAAGTTCAAGTTCATATTTATCACCAATTGATTTTTCACCAATTCTATCTAGTTCAATTAAAATAGTACCACAATAATATCCAGAATGTATCTCGGTCTCAAATATATTAGGATTTCCACCTGCACTTACTGACATATAATTCGTAGCAAAATCAAGCTCTCCCAAATAAGGTGTAATAGCTACTAGAGGAGAAACTCTAACAGGACTTGTTCTCTTTACAGTAGTTGCAGAAGCATTCATAAATCCAAAAAGATCATCATCTATATATGCTTGTGGATCACATTTAGTCGTAGCAGCTCCTTTTTCTTTCTCCCCTGTCACTCCCTCAGACAATTCAAATCCCATTACTGATAGTTGTTCTCTTAACGCCCTCCTAACTGCTTGAGAAGAACAATATGGATAATCTTTTCCATCATTTTTTCTTATCTTCTTGACGCTAGAAATATTATCAACCTCTTTGTCAGAACCATTTAATGATGCATAAGTTGCCTTGGTTAGATAGGTAATTGTTAGTGATTTAGCTTTACTCATCTTCATTTTCCCCCTTATCCTTTACATTTGAGTTAAAAAAGTTATAGCTATTAAGTGCCCCCATAATACAATAGCCCTTAAAATCTTCAAATGGCACTTCGTTTAATATTCCTTCTAAAATTGAATTAGATACTGATATCCCATATCTAAATTGGAGTGTATTCAACTGAATAATAAAATCTGTTACTGTTCTAGTTTTTCTTAGTGTGAACAAATCCCCTTTAATCTTTTTTAGTATATTTTTGTCCTCACCTGCAACTCTATATGCTTGATTTACAATTTGTTTTCCCAATTTCACAGCTACATCAATTTGTTCTCTATTCATGATATCCTCCTTTATTATCAAATAATACTCTATTAAAAAATCGAGCATATTTGATACATTGATAAATTTATTATCATACACCTTTCTAAGAGTAAGGGATTCTATATCAGTTAATATACAATGTTTGTTCAATATCTTTCTGAGAATATTATTTCTAGATGGTTTAGGATTGTTTTTGTTATCTTTTTCAAACAATGCATTATAAATATTTTTCAGATCCAGAGACTTATGAAAAAAACAATCTATTAATCGATAAGCATAACTAACATCATTATAGAAAATTAATTCCTTAGTAATGAATGTTTGTCCCATTTCATCGAGAGCTATAACTACAATCTCTATTGGGTTGGATATAATGTCTCCCAGTAATTCTGCAAATATATCATTTCCATCAGTCTCTATACTTACAGTATTACTCTTTAAAACAGAATAGGTATCTACAAAATATGCCCACAATAATTCATAAGACATCCTTGATTTATTAATCAGACTATCCTTTTCAAATCCTATATTTTTATAAAAATAGTCATTATCAATACTACGAAGTACAGAGCTACTACCAATTTTCTTTTGATTGTTTATATTGTGTTCTAAATTTGGTGAATTTAATAGGAGTATTGATAAGGTCGAACCATCTTTCTTGTAATTGATAGTATCCATCGTAAACTTGGATAAAAGTTCACATTCCCAGCAAATCTTAGCTGCCTTATTTCCCTGTGTATGAAATGATTGTGCCGCACTCTTCGATGCGAATAATAAAAATGATGGTTGAGATATTTCACTTAAATTACTAGTTAGTTTTCCACATACTGAGCAAGTTAATTGCTTTTTAATGTTTTCTTTTGGTAATATTTTTACATCTGGTTGACATTCTGGTAGCGAAAACAATAGTCTGTTTTTTTTCCCACCCCATAAACTTCTTTTGTTCTCTTTAGTAAAATCATCTGTTTTGCCTTTAAGTATATCATCCATATCTTCATACTCAATATAATGAGCCTTCCAACTAGTACCTTTAACAAATTTCCCAACTACTGGTGTTGGTTGTCTTCTTGGTGCTAATGAAAACTCTTTAGTCTCTTCATCATACATAACTAATTCTAGTTTATCCTTTTGTGATTTTGTAGACACATTCCAGTATAAAGATGCTAACAAACTATAACAACTTTCTAAGAATT
The DNA here is from genome assembly GCF_018917845.1 of Tissierella pigra. Taxonomy (NCBI): domain Bacteria; kingdom Bacillati; phylum Bacillota; class Tissierellia; order Tissierellales; family Tissierellaceae; genus Tissierella; species Tissierella pigra. The sequence goes on along the minus strand of NZ_JAHLPJ010000001.1, from coordinate 576,582 downwards.
CTCTTATTTTTTCTTCATCCTCAGCTCCAATAGTTAATCCGTCTGAATCAAAACTTAAATCAATATTATAGTTTTCTTCTTTTTTAATTCTATCTGCTACAAAATATAATCCTGCTATCCCTCCATCAAACCACCAGTGATTTCTTACTTCAATTCTATATTCCACTTTATCCCCCCTCTCTATAAAAGCTTTACACATCCAAATCCTTGACTATTCTTGCTTCCAAATCCCGCATCTAAGCCCATTTGTAAAAGTTTTCTATCCCCCTTTATTAAAAATTTACCTGTTGCTCCTTTTATTACTGTACTTTTGTAATATACAATATTCTGTTTAGCTTGTCCTATAGGAGTCAATTCTATATTATTTGCAAAAGCTAAATTTGTATTATTTAAAGCATTATATTTCTTAATTAAATTCTCTGTTATAATTCTATCGAAATCAGTTTCTCTAGGCATAAAGTAACAAGTATATTTTCCCCCATCTGGTTTCAATAGTGTACTATATGCTACAATTGGAGACAATGTGTCTATCAGAATTTCATCCTTTTCAACTATATGATTAAAAATTTGTATCTGATCAGTTTTTATGTTGTTTTGTCCAATATATAAATCATCTTTTTGCAACATATGGTTTGCAATTGATTTACAGAAATTATCTAATGGTGAAGAAACTACTAAATTCATTTTTCTTCCAAAATTAAACCTCTCCCCTTCCTTTTTTGCTCTGTTAATTATCCTAGAAAATGCAAATAATTTAAAACTTCTACCGTTATTAATATATCCACTATTATGTAAGAATTCTGATAATCCTTCATCAATATTATTGTAAACAAAAGCTTGTATGATACTGTTATATTGAATAGGTAGAATTATATTTTTTTCGCTGGTAAAACTTATTTTTATATGCATACTGTATCCTCCATCATTATATTTCATAGTAATTAATATTATTCGACATTCAATCTAAAATTTCCTTCTTTTTTGTCAATATCTTTAGGAAGGTTTTTGCTATGAATTATATAATATTCATCGACTAAGGGTTTTAAAATCATATCAACTATATATTATTCTTTTTATAATTGTAGTCTAAATTATTTATGGAAATAAAATTTTACACTATAGTGTTTATGCAAAATATAGTATAACTGAATTATTTATATTTATTATATACTTAGTCAACCTACTGTTGCTCTCTTTTAAAATAATACTGTCTTACATCATTTTCTTTAATACCTCATTTATCCAAGTTTCTGATAGTTTCAATAATTCAGTTCCTTCAGAAATATTCATTTCATTTTTTCTCTCAAATATTTTATAATCTTATTATGTTGATTAATTCTATTGCCTTTTACCTCTGATCTTATATAAAAAATAAACTTTATAAACATCTCAGTGTTACATATCAAAGTAAGAATAATTATATAGATTATGATGATATGTGTTACGATTCCTTATAGGTAATCTAGGTACGAAACTGTATGTGGAGCAAAAGAAACAAGAGAACAGATGTTTCAATCCCTTATAGGTAATCTATGTACATATGAAACGATGGTCAATATCGTGGAAGATGAAGAAAGTTTCAATTCCTTATAGGTAATCTATGTACTCCTTAATTTTGCAAATTCCCTATATGCTTCTACGTTGTTTCAATTCCTTATAGGTAATCTATGTACTTTTGGAATAGGGACAATGTAGATATAGGGACTTGGAGGTTTCAATTCCTTATAGGTAATCTATGTACATGAGGATATAAGCTCTCTAATAAAGACAGAATACCCTGGATAGGTTACACTAGATAGGACAGTTTTTCTCCGAACATGATATAATAAAACTAGGAGGAGAAAATCATGTCAAGAAAATATTATGAGGAAAATTTCAAGAAGCAATTAGTTAACATATATAACCAAGGTAACCATACCTATAGGGATCTACATGAGCAATATGGGGTCTCTCCATCTACTCTAAGACAATGGGTAGTGAGGTACAATAAAACTGAATCCTTCAATGCTAAAGATAATATGACGGACCAGGAGAAGGAATTAATTGAACTAAGAAAAAGAAATAAACAACTTGAGATGGAGAATGATATTTTAAAGCAGGCAGCACTACTACTAGGCAAAAAGTAGACCTGATTATTTCTAATAGAGGGAAATATAGTATTAGTGCTATGTGTAAGCTTTTAAAGGTCTCAAGAAGCCTAGTATATTATCATCTAAATAATAGGGAAGCTAGTTCTTCTAACAAAGATTCGGAGATAGAGAAACATATAATGAAAATTTTCCATAGAAGTAAAAATAATTATGGTACTAGGAAAATTAAAGTAGAGCTTCAAAAGCTAGGTTATCAAGTTTCACGAAGAAGGATAGCTAGGATTATGAAAGAAAATGCCTTAGTATCTAACTACACTGTAGCTCAATATAAGGTCCATAGCAGGGGCTGTAATGAATCTAAAGTCTCTAATGTAGTTGATAGACAGTTCGATAATAGGGCTAAATTAGAGGTTGCAGTAAGCGACCTTACCTATGTCAGAGTAGGTAGTAAGTGGAACTATTTATGTACCTTGGTAGATCTATCTAATAGGGAAATAATAGGCTATTCAGCTGGTCCCAATAAAGATGCTTCTCTTATAGAAAAAGCACTTTTAAGCTGCCGTTATCCTTTAAAAGATATAAAGATATTTCATTCAGACCGTGGTAAGGAATATGATAATATAAAAATAGATAATATCCTAGAAGCCTTTAACATAGAACGTTCTCTAAGTAGGAAGGGGAATCCCTATGACAATGCTGTAAGTGAAGCTACCAATAAAATCCTAAAAGTAGAGTTTATATATCAAAATAGATTTGAAAGTCTGGAAGTGCTTAAATTAGAGCTTGCAGAATATATTTACTGGTATAATCACATAAGAATTCATGGATCTTTAGGATACATATCACCAATTGAATATAGAAATAGAGCTAGCTTTGATTTAGCAGCTTAGGCAGTATTTAGAAAGTATATTCTTGTTCGGAATAAATTTGTCTAAAAAAGGGTTGCCTTTCCACCCGTTTCAATTCCTTATAGGTAATCTATGTACGTTCTTTCTCTTAATTCTTCTAATTTTAATAATAAATGTTTCAATTCCTTATAGGTAATCTATGTACAGGACTAGAAGAAAAATTTGAAGAGCAGAGAAAAGCGTTTCAATTCCTTATAGGTAATCTATGTACAGATTTAGGATTTGACCTAATTGTCGTAGGTTATGTTTCAATTCCTTATAGGTAATCTATGTACGGTACTTACAATATTAGGAATGAATAGATATACATCGTTTCAATTCCTTATAGGTAATCTATGTACTAATGCCTATATAGTTGCCAAAAAAGACAATAAAATAGGTTTCAATTCCTTATAGGTAATCTATGTACAGATGGCTAGAGGAAAGAATTGGTCTTTAGAAGAAGAGTTTCAATTCCTTATAGGTAATCTATGTACTGGTGGTTCAGGAGGAATATCATCATAAACTATTTCGTTTCAATTCCTTATAGGTAATCTATGTACTATATATAGCAATTATATCTACTTCACTAATCTGAGTTTCAATTCCTTATAGGTAATCTATGTACCCATCACCGAAAGTAGCTTCTGCTTCAGTTACTAGGGTTTCAATTCCTTATAGGTAATCTATGTACTTATTCCTATTGGTTCTTACTATCAACACTTTGGGGTTTCAATTCCTTATAGGTAATCTATGTACTGAAAAGAAAAAAGAATTACTAAGTATATAGACATCCTGTTTCAATTCCTTATAGGTAATCTATGTACTAGTTATAAAAGATGATAAAGTTTCGGCATCATTTTTGTTTCAATTCCTTATAGGTAATCTATGTACTAGGAGGTGAATAGCCTTGGATTTTAAGCAGTTTTAGTTTCAATTCCTTATAGGTAATCTATGTACAAATGCTGGGGATTGAACCAAAATACAGGAAGTACAAGTTTCAATTCCTGGAAAGGCAACCCTTTTTTAGACAAATTTATTCCGAACAAGAATATACTTTCTAAATACTGCCTAAGCTGCTAAATCAAAGCTAGCTCTATTTCTATATTCAATTGGTGATATGTATCCTAAAGATCCATGAATTCTTATGTGATTATACCAGTAAATATATTCTGCAAGCTCTAATTTAAGCACTTCCAGACTTTCAAATCTATTTTGATATATAAACTCTACTTTTAGGATTTTATTGGTAGCTTCACTTACAGCATTGTCATAGGGATTCCCCTTCCTACTTAGAGAACGTTCTATGTTAAAGGCTTCTAGGATATTATCTATTTTTATATTATCATATTCCTTACCACGGTCTGAATGAAATATCTTTATATCTTTTAAAGGATAACGGCAGCTTAAAAGTGCTTTTTCTATAAGAGAAGCATCTTTATTGGGACCAGCTGAATAGCCTATTATTTCCCTATTAGATAGATCTACCAAGGTACATAAATAGTTCCACTTACTACCTACTCTGACATAGGTAAGGTCGCTTACTGCAACCTCTAATTTAGCCCTATTATCGAACTGTCTATCAACTACATTAGAGACTTTAGATTCATTACAGCCCCTGCTATGGACCTTATATTGAGCTACAGTGTAGTTAGATACTAAGGCATTTTCTTTCATAATCCTAGCTATCCTTCTTCGTGAAACTTGATAACCTAGCTTTTGAAGCTCTACTTTAATTTTCCTAGTACCATAATTATTTTTACTTCTATGGAAAATTTTCATTATATGTTTCTCTATCTCCGAATCTTTGTTAGAAGAACTAGCTTCCCTATTATTTAGATGATAATATACTAGGCTTCTTGAGACCTTTAAAAGCTTACACATAGCACTAATACTATATTTCCCTCTATTAGAAATAATCAGGTCTACTTTTTGCCTAGTAGTAGTGCTGCCTGCTTTAAAATATCATTCTCCATCTCAAGTTGTTTATTTCTTTTTCTTAGTTCAATTAATTCCTTCTCCTGGTCCGTCATATTATCTTTAGCATTGAAGGATTCAGTTTTATTGTACCTCACTACCCATTGTCTTAGAGTAGATGGAGAGACCCCATATTGCTCATGTAGATCCCTATAGGTATGGTTACCTTGGTTATATATGTTAACTAATTGCTTCTTGAAATTTTCCTCATAATATTTTCTTGACATGATTTTCTCCTCCTAGTTTTATTATATCATGTTCGGAGAAAAACTGTCCTATCTAGTGTAACCTATCCATCCTTATAGGTAATCTATGTACAAAAGAAGAAAACCTCAAAATGTAGCGTATCTTATTGGTTTCAATTCCTTATAGGTAATCTATGTACGAAGGAACTCGAAGATGGGAAAATTGGATTCGGTTCAGGTTTCAATTCCTTATAGGTAATCTATGTACTTTTGTCCGTTAAATGGAATAGGTGTTTGTTTAGAGTTTCAATTCCTTATAGGTAATCTATGTACGGTGCAAAATGCGACCAACGTCTTAAATTCTATTTTGTTTCAATTCCTTATAGGTAATCTATGTACATGCTGCCTTTCCTATATCATGAAACAGCCCTACTAGTTTCAATTCCTTATAGGTAATCTATGTACATAATATTACACCCCTTTATTTTCCCACATATCTAGGTTTCAATTCCTTATAGGTAATCTATGTACGGATTCATATTCTCACTAGCCACATCAAAATATTGTATGTTTCAATTCCTTATAGGTAATCTATGTACGATATGGGAAAAGGCAAATGCAAATCAACATTTTCAGGTTTCAATTCCTTATAGGTAATCTATGTACCGTTATGCAATCTTTGTATTTATATTGTACTATGCAAGTTTCAATTCCTTATAGGTAATCTATGTACAATATAATATCTATAGAAGTAGATAAAGGTACTCATTAGTTTCAATTCCTTATAGGTAATCTATGTACGTTTAGTGAGGAGGATATTGGAGTGAAGATATTTACCACGTTTCAATTCCTTATAGGTAATCTATGTACGAAGTAGTAGGTATTGGTGTTTACATTCAAAAAGAGTTTCAATTCCTTATAGGTAATCTATGTACGTTACCTACGTAATATTTCCTAGCCTCTGTTATGTCGTTTCAATTCCTTATAGGTAATCTATGTACACAATAGAAATCTTATTTTATTAGGAGATATTAGAAAGTTTCAATTCCTTATAGGTAATCTATGTACAAGTGAAATTAAAAATTAATAATGAAATACTAGAGTTTCAATTCCTTATAGGTAATCTATGTACAGATATTCTTGAGCTAAATCAAAAGTATGATTTTCAAGTTTCAATTCCTTATAGGTAATCTATGTACGAAATCCCCCTTGATGTAAAGAAGGTGATAGATTGCCGTTTCAATTCCTTATAGGTAATCTATGTACGTTAATAGATTTACCTAAGGGTTCAAAGGTACACTCGTTTCAATTCCTTATAGGTAATCTATGTACCTCGGTCTTGCCATATTATCACCCTTTAACGTTATAGTTTCAATTCCTTATAGGTAATCTATGTACCCAGTTGATAAGTTTAGAGATTCATTAGCTGAATCAGGTTTCAATTCCTTATAGGTAATCTATGTACGCCTTGCATATTCTGCTAAGGTTGCTTGTGTCATGTGTTTCAATTCCTTATAGGTAATCTATGTACTATATAGATATTCAAATCATCATTACTACTTTTTGGTTTCAATTCCTTATAGGTAATCTATGTACGTTCACTTATTAATTTGCCTATCTTTTCCTCATCCATGTTTCAATTCCTTATAGGTAATCTATGTACTCAATTAGCACAAGAGGAAATCATTCCAATCCAAGGTTTCAATTCCTTATAGGTAATCTATGTACAAGATTCTATACATTTATAGATTCGGAAGATGAAGAAAGTTTCAATTCCTTATAGGTAATCTATGTACTTTTATTGATATGAAGGAGGACAAAGATATGAATAGGTTTCAATTCCTTATAGGTAATCTATGTACCAGAACACATTCATGGGAGGTGAGGAAGTTGGCTTCAAAGTTTCAATTCCTTATAGGTAATCTATGTACGTTAGCTTATCATCATGATGTAAACAATCTAGAGTATGTTTCAATTCCTTATAGGTAATCTATGTACTTACATTTCCCGGCCATAGTTAGTAGTTTTATCCATAGTTTCAATTCCTTATAGGTAATCTATGTACAAGAAGTTAAAAAAGAAGATAATCCACTTCTAAAGGTGTGTTTCAATTCCTTATAGGTAATCTATGTACGAAAGAGGAGTTAAAAACAATCCTTCCTCCAAGATATGTTTCAATTCCTTATAGGTAATCTATGTACTAGTATTATAAGCCATTTACTTCACCCTCTAATATTCGTTTCAATTCCTTATAGGTAATCTATGTACTAAATTCGGCTGGACTTATTGCACTTTTAATTAATGCGTTTCAATTCCTTATAGGTAATCTATGTACACGAATACAAGAAAATGTATTGTTTATTTAGACTTAGGTTTCAATTCCTTATAGGTAATCTATGTACTGAGATAGAAGGAAAACATGAAACAGTTATAAAAGCGTTTCAATTCCTTATAGGTAATCTATGTACTGTACAGCAAATGAAGCTATAGAAAAAGCTAAGGAGGGTTTCAATTCCTTATAGGTAATCTATGTACCTAGGAGATAGCTTAGATTTAATCCGAATTGTGTTTGGGTTTCAATTCCTTATAGGTAATCTATGTACCCGTACACATAGCACTACTGCTACATTTATATTTTATCATATTCTATTGCTCTTTTATATCTTTTCGTGAAATTAACTTATTAAGTCATTCTTATTTTCGTCGACCCCTATAGTTTTCTACACCATTAAGGTTCGACGAATTTTTAAAGAAATATTGATTGGGGATTTTTTCTATACCTATTACTTCTCTATTAGAGTATTTCATATTTGTAAAGGTGTATATTATCAATGAATCTTCTTCCTTATTCATTTTAGATGCAAGCTCATACTTTAACTTCCTTAAATTACCTTCTGTAATTTCACCTTCAAACACAGAATTTTGAACCCATGTTAAATATTTCCTACAAGCCTTTAAAGCCTCACCTACTCTTTTTTCTCCAAAATCATAAAATAATATCATAAACATTCTACCATCTCGCTACAAGTCCTTCGTATGGCTTGTTTTCAGTAATATGTTTTTGAATTTTATATAATTCTAGTCTTGTAAGCCGTTTATAGCTTACATTAATATTACCGTGTCTAACTTCCCATTGAATTCATTTTCAAAATCATTGAATGTAGACATTTTTCTTTCTATGATACAAAGTCTAGCAAAGTTTTATTTGAAGTTACCTCACCAAAGAACCAAATATTATTTATCTCTTCAACAGCAATATACTTCTTACCCTCTCCTGTTTCAAATAGCTTAGTAGAAGTTAGATAATGAATCTTGGCATTTTATAATTCTAAACTTTTAATATCTTCAACAAATTCTCCATTATCATACCAGAAAACAAATTTACGGTTATCGTCGCTAAATTTGAAATTTAATTTATCTTCGATTTGATTTAAATTTAATTCTGCCATGGACATACTTACTTCAAAATGCTCCTACTTAAATTTGACAATCTAAAATTTCACAGATTCTTTCAATTTTCTTATTCAACTTATCTCCATTTTTCTTATTCCATTTATTCGTAGAAATAAGAAATTTTTTTACAAATTCAGCAAATTCTATTTTTTCATTTCCTTCAATTCCTTAATTTTTCCGGAGTTTTTCAACTCAATTATATCTATACTTTCTACATAGGGGAAGTCTAAAGAACTTTCTAAATCTTTAAATTCAATTACATTATTTTTTTTTTAGATTTTCTTATTGTTATCGATTTATTATTATTATTATCTAAATACAATTCTCCAATGTCACATAACTTTCTAACTAATGATCCAGTATTATGAGGAATTAATATGTTAAAGTCTTCTGTTTTTTCATTAGATAAATTTTTTATTTCTAAAATTTCAAATGCACCTTTCCCAAGATAAACATATTGTCCAATTCCACCTATTATTGAGGATTGAATTAATAAATTAATATAAAATTTTAAAAAATCCATATTATTATCTTTCTTTTTTCTTTCTATAAAGTAAATTATAAACTCTGTACCTTCATTGAATTCTTTTTCCTTTTCTTTCAAATTATTTACATTATTGCCATCAGACACTATAGAAACAGGTGCTTTGTTTTCTGTGTTTCCGAACAAATAAGCCTCCTTATTTCTTATATCTTCCAAATCTTTAAAATAATATAATTCTCTAAAAGTATTACGTAAAAGCGCTTTTAACTCTGTAACTCTAAATTCTTTCTTTTTTTGATCTGCACCAAAACTTATCAATTGTGTAATAAGTTTTAACTTAATTTCAACCTTTCTCATATATCTCCCTCCTTTTTCGTCAGTTTGAATTTTATCATAATTTACTTTAATTCCATCGTCTAAATCAATGGATATTCTTGCTAAAGCTAAATAGACTATTCTTTTCATCATAGTCTTTACATTCATTTAACTGTTTAGTTATCTTTGCAAGATGTCTCTCTGCTGCTTCTATAACATACTTTAAATTATCTATAATTACAGTTTCATCATAGTTCCAGTACCTAAAAAAGTGATTATTTTTTCATTTTATCTTTACCTCCATAATTTATAGATTCTACATAAAGCCAAAAAGTCCTTCTTTATTTACCAAATTTTTCAGGTTCTAAAATATATTCTACAATTTATTCTTGTTTTTATAAATTTCCTCATTTTTCACCTCAATTTCTAAATAAACTTTACATTTGCTTCCTATCTTTATATTCCATATAATTATGTCAAACCATCAAAGACATGAAACCTAAGTAAAAATGTTGGAAGACAATGAAGTATTAAATCAAATGTATTCTGCTGATGATAATCTTATGGAAGTCTTTTATTTTAAAAATATAACTGCCACAATTTATTCATTTACTGCTGAACCAAAAATTATTATATTTTAAATCAAAAAACTAGAGAGTCCATAACAAACTCTCTAGTCCCAATCTTCTATCTCATATTAAATATGCTCGAATCTACCTGTGAAGAACCTTAATACTGGTGGTTCATAAGTGAATTTCAAGCCCTTTATTTCATCTCTTCTCTTATATGTTGCAATTATGGCTTCTGCAACATAATCTAAATGTGCATAGCTGTAAACTCTTCTTGGTATTGTCAATCTTACTAGCTCTAATTTAGGGAAGTATTCATTTCCTTCCTTATCTCTACCAGCAGAAATATTTCCTCTTTCCATTGTTCTGACACCTGACTGGATGAAGATTTCAGCTGCTAAAACTTGAGCTGGATATTCAGATTGTGGAATATGTGGTAAGAATGCTCTAGCATCTAAGAATACTGCGTGACCCCCTATTGGTCTAACTATTGGTACACCAGCTTCAATTAATTTATTTCCTAAATATTCAACTTGCTCAACTCTATGTTTAATATAATTGAAATCTAAAGCTTCCTTAAGTCCAATTGCAAAAGCCTCCATATCTCTACCAGTCATACCACCATAGCTTGGCATTCCCTCATAAACTACTACTAACGCCGAAGCTTTGAAATATAGATCATCTTCATTCATAGCTAAGAACCCACCTATATTTACAATACCGTCTTTTTTACCTGACATAGTAGCTCCATCAGCATAGGAGAACATTTCCTTAACAATTTCTGCAATAGATTTATCTGCATATCCTTCTTCTCTTACTTTAATGAAATAAGCATTTTCCACATATCTGGTACAGTCAAACATTACTCTGATTCCATGTTTCTTGGATAAGGCATGAACTTCCCTTAGATTCTGCATACTAACCGGCTGCCCACCAGCTAAATTAACTGTTACACCAACACAGATATAAGGAATATTTTCAGCTCCAACTTTATTAATTAAATCCTCATATTTTTTAATATCTATATTTCCTTTAAAATGTACATCTTCTTTATCTGAGATATGAGCTTCGTCAATTATAACATCTACAAAAGTACCACCGTTCATTTCTTGATGAGCTCTAGTAGTTGTAAAGTACATATTACCTGGAATATAAGTATTTGGCCTAACTAATATTTGTGATAATAGATTTTCTGCACCTCTGCCTTGATGCGTTGGAACAACATGCTTAAATCCCATTATATCCTGTACAGTCTTTTGTAAATGATAGAAATTTTCACTTCCTGCATAGGCCTCATCGCCCATCATAAGCCCAGCCCATTGTCTATCACTCATGGCATTTGTTCCACTGTCTGTTAATAGGTCAATATATACATCCCTTGAATTAAGTAAGAAAGTATTGTAACCTGCTCTTTCAATGGCCTCAATTCTTTCCTCCTTCGGTAAAATTCTCAGTGGTTCTACCATCTTCACTTTGTATGGTTCTGGCATATATTTTTTATCCATATACTACTCCCCCTTATTTTAAAATCTATCTTAATAATATAGTTATTAGCAATTTTAATGCCAATATTAAAATCTGGGGAATATCTATAATATTGTTACTCTAACAAGCTAAATATAATTCCAATTGTAAATAATGTTTACAACTGGAATTATATTTTACATTTTTGTAAATATTATTTACAGTCTTCATGTTCCTTAATACGTTTAATAACAGTAGTATGGGATATATTTAAAGCCTTTGCAATCTCCCTTGATGAATTAAACTGCTTTCTTGCTTTTATAATATGGTTATATTCAACAGCCTTAATTATTTCTGGTAGATTTACAGGAAATTCAATATTCTCTTCATTATAAATTATCTTTTCTGTTTCATATGAATCAAATTTATTAGCAATCAATAAATGTTTAACATCTATTGAATCCTCTGCAAATATTACAGCTCTTTCCATAACATTTTGTAGTTCCCTTATATTTCCAGGCCAAGAATATTCCTGCAATCTTTCTAAGGCATCTTCAGTTATTTTTAATCTTGGTTTATCTGCACTTTCTCCTAAAAGCTTTGTAAAATATTTTGCAAGTATTGATATATCATCTTTTCTTTCCCTCAATGGTGGTATATTAACAGGTATAACATTTAATCTATAATATAAATCCTCCCTAAAAGTCTTTTCACTTACCATGGCAGATAAATTTCTGTGAGTTGCAGAAATTATTCTTACATCAATGAGTATTTCCTTTGTTCCACCTATTCTTCGTATTTGTCTTTCTTGTATGGCTCTTAGTATCTTTGCCTGTAAATGAATAGGTAGTTCTCCTATCTCATCTAGAAATATACTTCCTCCAGTGGCCAATTCAAAGAGTCCTTGCTTCCCTGTATTCGCACCTGTAAAAGCACCTTTTTCATAACCAAAAAACTCCGATTCCAAAAGAGCATCTGGTACAGCAGAGCAATTAACTGCTACAAATGGACCATTTCCTCTTCTGCTATTTAAATGAATTGCTCTGGCAAATAACTCCTTCCCCGTGCCTGACTCTCCTAATATCATTATATTTGCCTCTGCTACTGAAACTGACTTAGCTAATGAAATGGTGTTCTTTATACTATCTGATTCTCCGATTATATCTTCAAAACTTATCATAGAAGGCCTCGAAATAGTTTGAATCAGCCTTCTAACATCATCCATTTCTTTAAAAATCAAAAGAGCCCCCATCTTAATGCCTAAATTATTTTTTATAAGTTTAATATTTAGTATAAGATTTACCTTTTTATTTCTAATCATTGTACTTACTTCAATATTAGCTTTATCATCTATATCCACATTTGGATTATATACTTCTTTTGGTATTATGAGATTTATATTAGTATCCTTATCCTTGGGTTCAATATTAAATAATTTACTGGCCTTAGAATTGTAATATTCAATATTTCCTTGTTTATTTACTGCAATAATGCCATCTGTCATACTATTTATTACTATCTGAAGTTCCTTAGCTGCTTTTTCCGAGTCCATCATATCCAGCTCTGTTATATCTAAAATTTCCTTAATCTCATTTTTTATCCATCTCTTAAACTCATCCCATTCTATACCTTCCCATTCAACTTTAACAGAAATATAAGGGGGATTTATCTCCATAGTAATAATATTCATTTCTTTTGAAGCCAAGGCAGCTAATATTTTTTGAGCCATACCTACTTTATTTTCTTTAACTAAAAATTTTATCTTTTTGCTATTCAAGATTTTCACCTCTCTATCAGCAACTTTTATTTCATTTTTATAAAAGGACATAATATGAAGCTTAATTAAATTTAAGTCAGACCTCAAAATAATCTAAAAACTTAATAAATAGCCTATTATTCTTAATGGGAAATGTTCAAGTTTTAGTATATAAACCACGGGGTTAAACCCCGTGGTTTATATTATAGTTCCTGAGTTTCTAATATTAGTATGCTATCTCCAAATTTTTCGTCTAGCTCCTTTAATTTCATCTCTTCACTATCCCCATAAGATTTTGATATTTCTACAATACCTAAACTATAACCCTCTTCTATTTTTTGTAAAATCGTTTCTTTAAACCATTTATGGTAAAGACCAGTTCTAAATGATAATCCAGAAGAACTTTTATCCATACCATAGTTTTCTTCTATTTCCTCTTTGCTCCTAATATTAGATATAAAATAATAGTGCAATTCATTCTCCATTTCCTCTGTTAAGTCCTTATAAGCCACTAATAATACCTTGTACTTTGCATCTTGTGATTCTTTTTTTCCCAACATTTCAATCCCCCCAATATTTCATACTTTAATCCTATTATATACAAAAATTTATAATCTTCAAATATTATAAATAATTCCCCTTATAAATTTATAAACTCATAAGGGAAATTATCCTTTTCATCTTATCATATCTCTTACTTGTGCTACGTCCTTATCTCCTCTACCAGAAAGGTTTATTATTATAATATTATCCTTGTCCAAAGTCTGAGCCAACTTCATTCCATAGGCTATGGCATGGGAAGATTCTAAAGCTGGAATTATTCCCTCTGTTTTTGATAACTTAAAGAAAGCATCTAAGGCTTCTTTATCAGTTACAGATTTATATTCTGCTCTTTTAATCTCATTATAATAGCTATGTTCCGGTCCTACTCCAGGATAATCTAGTCCTGCAGCAATGGAATGGGTACTATGATCTAGTAAATAACATTTGAAACCATGTATTAGCCCCATATTACCTCTACATATACTAGCCGCATGCTCTTTAGTATCTATCCCTTTTCCAGCTGGTTCTACTCCTATCATCTTCACTTCTTTATCATCATAGAAAGGCGAAAATAAACCTATGGCATTACTGCCTCCTCCAACACAGGCTACTACATAATTAGGTAATCTTCCTTCCTTTTCTAATATCTGTTTTCTTGCTTCTTTTCCTATTACGGATTGGAATGTCCTTACTATCATTGGGAATGGATGAGGTCCTACTGCTGAACCAAGAAGATAGAAAGTATTATCCTTATTTTCTACATAATCCCCTAATGCTTTATCTACTGCTTCTTTTAATGTTTTATTTCCTTCCTCAACTGCCACTACCTTTGCTCCTAACATTTCCATTCTGAAAACATTTAGCTCTTGCCTTTTAGTATCTTCAGCCCCCATATAAATTGTACAATCCAGTCCAAGCAAAGCACATACTGTCGCTGTAGCAACTCCATGCTGTCCTGCTCCAGTTTCTGCTATTACTCTCTTTTTTCCCATTCTTTTAGCAAGTAACCCTTGTCCTATGGCATTGTTAATCTTGTGAGCTCCTGTATGATTTAGATCTTCCCTCTTTAGATAAATCTTAGCTCCTTCTATTTCTTCTGTTAGTCTTTCTGCAAAATATAGTGGATTTTCTCTGCCTACATATTCCTTTAAATAATAACCTAGTTCTTTCAAAAACTCTTCATCTTCCATAGCATTATAGAATTCTTTTTCCAATTCATCTAATACTACTTTCAATTCTTCTGGTACATAAGCCCCGCCAAATTCTCCAAATAATCCATTTTCTCTTTTCATCCTTCTTCCTCCTAGATTAAATTTAAATACAAAAAAACCTCCATCCTCAATAGGACGAAGGTTGAATTCGCGGTGCCACCTAAATTATGCAAAAATGCATCTCTCTTAATGGGATACTAACATATCCTGTCCTTAGTTAACGGTAGGCTTCCGGCACGGGGTACTCTCCATAGATTTCCACCAGCTTCTACAAAGTCCATTCGTTAAATCCTTCTTTGCCAAAGTCCCACCAATCTTTAGCTCTCTGTGAAAGATAAGAATTAACTACTCTTCTTTGTCTTCGAATTTATTCTTGTATTTCAAGAAAGTATATCAGATGCAAAATAAATTTGCAATAGGAAAATAAAGTATTTATATAATATAATTTGTTGAAGTGTCTCTTTATTTGTGATATTATTAACATATACGTTAGTTATTCCCATAATTTTATGATAATAGGAGGTATTTTATGAAATTAAAAGATAAAGTAGCTATTGTAACGGGTGCTAGTGCAGGTATGGGTAAAGATATAGCTTATTATTTTGCTAAAGAAGGTGCTACTGTATATGCCGTAGCTAGAAGAATAGAAAGACTTGAAGAATTAGCAAATAGCTCCAAAGATTTAGAAGGAAAAATAATACCTATTGTCGCTGATTTAATGTGTAAAGAATCCACAGAAAACATGGTTGAAAAAGCTTATAAAGAATCGGGAAGACTAGATATTTTAGTTAATAATGCAGGAATAATGGACGATTTCAGTCCTGTTGGCGAAGTAAAAGATGAAATGATTGAAAAAGTTTTCAACTTAAATGTATATTCACCTTTCTACTCCATGAGAAAAGCTGTAGAAATTTTCTTAGCTAATGGCGGTGGAAATATTATAAATATTGCGTCCATAGGTGGTTTATTTGGTTCTAGAGCTGGAGCAGCATATACTGCATCAAAACATGCTTTAATAGGTCTAACAAAAAATACTGCTTTTATGTATTCTAAGAAAAATATTAGATGTAACGCTATATGTCCTGGTGGAATTGAAACGGAAATAGGCACAGGAGAATTTATGAAAAACATAAATATGGAAGGAATGAATATGGCAACATCAGGTGCAGCTGGCAATCCAAGAACTGGAAAAGGCAGTGAAATTGCAACAGTTGCAGTATTCTTGGCAAGTGACGATGCAAGCTATGTAAACGGACAATGTATAGCAGTTGATGGAGGATGGACTGCATATTAATAAAATTAGGGAACGCCAAGGCGTTCCCTATAATTTATTAATGATATAATCTAAATCCTTCCATTCCAATACAGTATATCCTTAATCATATCTTCCCTTATTTCCCATATATTTGCCTGTACATCAAATATGTTCCAATCTGAGATTTCAAATACTCTCATCCAGCTGTCCATTACTCTTTTCTTTTCTAAAGGATAAAAGTTTGCATACTTTCCTTCTATAAAAGAAAATGAATTTTTAAATCCCTTTCTCTCCATATCCTTTATATAATCTTTTTCGTCTTCTTCATCTTTAGGAATATAAAGATGATTTAATACATAATCCCACTTTCTTCCATCAAAGTATATAACTTCAGCTTTATCTACTTCTAATACATATATTACAGTACCTTCCATAGGCTTTAGCATATTTTCTTCACTTATTGAACACCATATTGGAAACTCTACATCTTCTGGTTTGGGAACTATTTTACTAGCTTTGTCTACAAACCATTGATAAAGACTTATATAATACATAGCAATATCTTGAAATTGTTCTTCTATATATCGCTTTTTGATTCTATGTAAACCATTTTTCCTAATATCTTCGAGGCTTCTAATGTCTTGCCTAGTCCAAAGTCTTACTTTCTTAGAATTTCTTTGCAGGTTCTCCATTATTCTATCTCCCCCTAAATGTAATAATACTTCCAATCTGATAGTTCTCTAATATATCTATAGTTTTTATTATATCATTATCTAAGGCTATTTTATTCGTTCTATTAATACAAATACTTTATTTTTTACAAATATATTTTGTCTACTAACTATCAAGCTTATCACCTACTCAATCCATATTACATATACTATTAAAAAGCCAATGAAAGGAAGGATATAATGGATAACAACTATAATCCATATAATCAACAAAATAACAATAATTCCATGTATAATAATCACCTAGGATATTCATCTCCTTGCTGTAATAGACCACCAGTAATGCCTCCCAATTGCTGGGAAAGATGTATTGATTTAAGTGACTACGGTCCAAACCCCTATGTAGTTAATATTGAAGAAGCTACAAGACAAAACTATAATTATCGAGCTACTTTATGGACAGGAAATTATTTACAACTTACTGTAATGAGTATTAATCCTAGAGATGATATAGGTTTAGAAATCCATACTGACCATGATCAATTTATACGAATCGAGGAAGGTCAAGGTCTTGTTTTAATGGGAGATAGTAGAGATAATTTGTACTTTCAAGAAAAGGTCTATGATGGTTATGTAATATTTATACCTGCTGGTAAATGGCATAATGTAATTAATATAGGCTGCGTTCCTCTTAAATTATATGCTATTTATGCACCTCCTGAACATCCTCATGGCACTATCCATAAGACTAAAGAAGATGCCATGAAATCTAATATATACTAGCTCATACAAAAAGCTCCTTTCCATATTGAGAAAAGAGCTTTTTTATTTATAACTATATTTATTTCTTAATTTCCTTAAACATTTCTGCTTGTTTTTTGATACCTACTTCAGTAGCAAAACGTTCAATACTAGATGCACCAAAGAAACCATCTACACCTTTAGTTCTTTGAAGAACATAAGCTGCATCCTCTGGTTCAGCAATAGGTCCTCCATGACAAAGTATCATAATATCAGGGTTTACAGATTTACCTGCATCACAAATTTCCTGCACTTTCTTTACTGCATCATCTAAGGTCAAAGCTGTTTTTGCTCCAATTGTTCCCTTTGTTGTAAGACCCATATGGGCAACTAAAATATCTGCTCCTGCCTCTGCCATTTTCTTAGCTTGTTCAGTATCAAATACATATGGTGTAGTTAATAAATCTAATTCATGAGCCTTTCTTATCATATCTACTTCAAGGTCATATCCCATACCTGTTTCTTCTAAATTTTGTCTAAATACTCCATCTATTAGTCCTACAGTCGGAAAGTTTTGAACTCCTGCAAATCCCTGTTCCTTTAATTGTTTTAAAAATACATCCATAATACGGAAAGGGTCAGTACCACAAACTCCAGCAAGAACAGGAGTTTCTTTAACTACAGGTAAAACTTCGTTTCCCATATCCACTACAATTTGATTTGCATCTCCGTAGGAAAGAAGTCCTGCCAGTGACCCACGTCCTGCCATTCTATATCTTCCTGAATTATATATAATAATTAAATCTACTCCACCAGCTTCTCCACTTTTTGCAGATATACCTGTACCTGCTCCTGCCCCTAAAATAATATTTCCCTTTGTTACCTCATCTTTTAGTTTCTTGAGTATCTCAATTCTAGACATATATATTCCTCCAATATTATTTGTTATTCCTCATTAGTTCTATTAGCTTCTTAGCTGCTGTTTCTGCAAATTCTCTATCATTAATATTAAAATCTAATTCAATTAATTCTATTTTATCTTTATCAATATTATCTCTTATGGTATCAAATAACATTTTATCTTCTTTTGGTCCATAGAAAGGCTGCCCTTCTGCATCAATCATAGATACTCCTTTAAGAGGAATCATTAAGGTTGTGGAACCATTTGTCTCATTTAATTTTTCAGAGATTATTTCTCCTAATCTCTTATTTTCATCTATAGTAGTACGCATCAAGGTTACAGTAGGATTATGTTTGTAAAAGTTTCTTCCATCAAATTCTTTAGGCACAGTATCCATAGGCCCAAAGTTTACCATATCCAATGCCCCAAGAGATACAACCTGTGGGACTTTATTTCTTCCTGCTGCTTCCAATCTATGAGGTCCAGCAGCTAAAACTCCTCCCACTAATTCATCACACCACTCCGTTGTGGTTAAATCAAGTACCCCATCAAAAAATCCATCCTCTATAAGTCTTTCCATAGTCCTTCCACCTGTACCCGTTGCATGGAATACCAATACTTCATATCCTTCTTTTTCTAAATATTCTCTAGCCATATCTACACAAGGAGTAGTTACTCCAAACATAGTAGCTGCAATTAAAGGTTTTTTATCAATCTTCTCCTTATGTTCAAAATTTACCATACCCGCAATTGCAAAAGCAGCATTTGTAAATATCTTAGTGGAAATTGAATTCAGTCCTGATACATCAACAATTGAAGGATACATCATAATATCACTAGTTCCAACATATTGCTGAGTATTACCTGATGCAACTGTAGACACCATGACTTTAGGTACTCCTATTGGCAATGCTCTCATACCAGGAGTCACTAAAGATGTCCCTCCAGTTCCTCCAAGAGAAATTATTCCATGAAATTTCCCTTCTGAATATAATCTAGGAATTAATTTCTCCATTCCCTTTGATAATATTTCAGTTCCCAATGCCCTATCTTTTTTAGCTGCAATCTCTTTAATATCAACTCCTACTTCTTTTGCGACTTCTTCATTAGATATATCTGTTTCAAAAATAGGCTCAAATACACCACAATGTATTGTAAGGGTTTTTAACCCTAATTCTTCTAAAACATTCTTTACATAAGCAAATTCTTTACCTTTAGAGTCAAAAGTCCCTGCAATTGCAATAGTTTTCATTAAAAAACTCCTTTCCATTTTAAATTTATTATTATAGATTATACCCTAAATATACATTAGATTATAAAATAATAGATATACTCCAAAATTTTCCAGAAGCTTTTATTTAATCACAATTATAAGTCCCTTCTTCATCTTAGTTACTCTCCGCAAAATAGCCTATCAAACTTTCCTTGTATTCTCTCTTTTCTCTTATCAGTTTCATCTTTTTCTATAGTAATACTTATAATATCTCCTTCCTTTGCTTCCTCTGGAATTATAATTCTTGGGATTTCAATTATATCTTTGTTTTCCAGTTCAACTATTGCAAAATCTTCTTCAAATCTATCAATAGTAAATTTCATCTAATCACCCCTAGTCATTAAATCTAAATATTTCTTTACCAGACTTATCATAAAGTACAGCAGGATCACTTTTTGTATTGTTCCATATATTATTACTTCCCCAATCTAAATCTCCTTCCTTATCACCACTAGTTACTGTAACTACTCCTCCCCCCTTTAGGACATACTTAGGAAATATATATTCTTGATTACCTGTTACAGAAAGAAGTTTCCATCCTTCTAGATTAATCTCATCCTTTGAATTATTCTTTATAGTTACTATTTCTTCTATTTTATCTACATTGCTTATTACTACATCTGGCTTATTAACAGGAGAATTGTTATTAAGAACTATTTCCTTATCATTGAATTCTAAACTCTTTCCATTACTTTTAATTATTATCGTCCCTTGCAAATCTGTTCTACATATATCTATGTTCTTTTCTGTTAGTCTTTCTATTATTTCCTTATGAGGGTGTCCATAACTATTTCCAGTTTCTGAAGATATTACTGCAATATAAGGGTCAACTGCATCTAAAAATTCTTGTGATGTTGATGTTACACTACCATGGTGTCCAACTTTAAGTACATCTGATTTTAATAGATTTCTATTACTTTTTAACATTTCCTTTTCCGATAGTGCCTCTGCATCTCCTGTAAATAGAAAAGAAGTCTCTCCATCTATAAGTTTTACTACAACTGAATAATCATTTAAACTTTCATAACTCTCTCCATTAGGTGCAAGGACAATAAATTCTGCACCATTTAAAGTATATCTATCTCCAACTTTTGGCTTTGTAATCTTTAATCCCTTTTTATCTATACTATCTAATACATCTTCAAAGGTCTTTGTGTTAGCTATGGCATTTGGCATAATTAGTTTATCAATATCTAAATTATCTATTACATCATCTAATCCACCTATATGGTCTGCATGAGGGTGTGTTCCTATTACATAATTTAGTTTACTTACATTCTGATTTTTAATATATTCTACAACGGTTTTTCCATCTTTATTGTTACCAGCATCAATTAACATAGCTTCTTGTCCCTTTTTTATAAAAATGGAATCTGCTTGTCCCACATCAATAAAGTGTATCTCTAGAATATCACCTGTATTAGAATCTAAATTAGTATCTATAATATCTTCACAACCCATTAGAGAAAATATCATAATCATTATAAATACAAACATACTAGCCTTTTTAAAATTTTTCATATTAATACCTCACTTCCTTATTCTTTGCTAAATAGTAAACTTTAACTCATTTTTATTTATATAATAATTATATCATAGATGTAATTATTATGATTTGATATATCTATAAATTACCTTGTATTAGAACTTATTTTTCGTACAAAATAAAAGTAAATAAAAAGAGGTGATTTTAATGCCAAAACCAATAGATAGAAACGCTAGTATAGCTTTAGATCAAATGAAAGCAGAAATTGCTAATGAATTAGATGCTGATTTAACTGATAAAGAAACTGTGGATGGTACTATGACTGTGAACTTAGTAGAAAGAGCTGAAAGAAAACTTAATAATAAAGAAGAATAGTTATAATTTAATATAAGAGCCTTTTGCAATGCAATAGGCTCTTATATTAAGATACGGTAGTGTAAAATAATCTGTGCTTTTACGAAATAAAATTCTCTTTTCTGGCAAGAATCAAAATATGATTTGAACCAGAAAGGAGAATTTTTTATGTCAACATTACCAAAAGAAGTTTTAAGAAATATGATTAGTGATGGAAATTTAACAACACCAGGAGATCTTCATTCATATCTAAAGGATATGTTTAAAGATGTACTTCAAGAGATGTTAGAGGCAGAACTTGAGGCAGAATTAGGGTACTCTAAAGGAGATAAAAAGAATAAACAAACAGATAATAGGCGAAATGGCTATACCCAAAAGACTGTAAAAACTCAATTTGGTGAAATTCCACTAGAAGTACCAAGGGATAGAAATGGTGAGTTTGAGCCAATTGTAATACCTAAAAATAAAAGAGATATTTCTGGTATTGAAGAAAAGGTAATAGCTCTTTATGGAAGGGGTATGTCAACTAGAGATATACACGAACAGATAAAAGATATATATGGAATAGAAATATCAGCCGAAATGGTAAGCAAAATGACTGATGGAATAATTCCACATATAAAAGAATGGCAGAATAGACCCCTAAATCCAATATATCCATTTGTATTTATGGATGCAATACATTATAAAGTAAGAGAAGATGGACAGATAAAAAGCAAAGCAGCTTATGTAGTTTTATGTGTTAATTTAGACGGATTTAAAGATGTTTTAGGGATTTGGATAGGTGAAAATGAATCAGCTAAGTTCTGGCTTGGAGTTTTGAATGATTTGAAAAATAGAGGTCTACAAGATGTATTAATATTTAGCGTAGATGGATTAACAGGGCTTAAAGAGGCAATAAATGCAGCATATCCTAATGCAGAAATACAAAGATGTGTAATTCATCAGCTTAGAAATTCTTTTAAATATGTTAGTTACAAGCATTCAAAGGAGTTTGCTAATGATTTTAAATCAGTATATAAGGCGATAAATGAAGAAGAAGCTCTTGAAAACCTTGGGGAACTTGAAAAGAAATGGGGAGATAAATACCCACATGCAGTTAAGAGTTGGGAGTCAAATTGGGATGTACTATCTCCATTTTTCAAGTATCCTCAGGAGATTCGAACCATAATGTACACTACAAATATAATAGAAGGTTTTCATAGACAGCTAAGAAAAGTAACCAAGACTAAAACTATGTTCCCATCTGATCAAGCTCTAGAAAAGATACTTTACTTAGCTAGTCAAAATACCATAAAGAAATGGACCAAAAGATATAAAAGCTGGGATTTAATTATAAATCAACTATCCATCTTCTTTGAAGAACGAGTAAATGTCCATCTTTAATGTAATTATACTGAGTGGCATATAAAAACCTTCTAAATCTGGAATTATGGGCGTTTAAATAGCTTGTAATACTGATTTAAAGCCTATAACTCCTTAAAAAACAAAAGAGTTTTTTATAAAAGTAAAGCTAAAATCCATTTGTAAAAAGTCATAGCATCACTTATATAAAATTATTGCCAAAACTATTCATTTTAATGCATAAAATAAAATAGTCTTGGCAAAGATAAAATCAAGATATTTAGTTGTAAGTTTTATCCAGTTTAATATTTCTTGTCAGATTAGAGATGAACGATTCTCTCTAAAGCACAAAGTTATTTACATTCTCTCCTTTATTTCATTCTCCCTTATTATTCCTTTAACTCTACATTAACATATATCTTTAATATTTCTGTCAATATTAATTTTTCTACCTTTAGCTTGTATTCCTTTTTTTCTATTTTAAAAATTCTTTTATCTATTACTTCTGAAAGTATATCTGTGTCTATACTTTTAACTTCTTTTCCAATTAAGGTATTATATTTTTCTTTTATGGACTTTTCTATATCTATTCTATCCATCTCATCTCCATCAAAGTTTAGTTTTATCTCTATATCTTTAAGTATCATATTAGTATCACTAATGGTTTGTTCTAATTTTTCCAACTTGGCATCTCTATCCTCAATTGTATTCTCTAGAGATATTATTGTTTTATGATATTCATCTATTCTATAGCTAACTAAAGTAGTAAAAACAGCTATCCCCATTAAGATACCTGAGATAAATCCTGTGAAAAGACATACTATATATTTTGAACTTCTTACTTTAGCCATATTTCACTACTCCTTTGAATTAACTTAATAAAAGAAAATCCTAAATTTGCCCCTAAAAGAGCTATTAATATATATATCATCTGTTTTATAATAGATTTTAACTCTCCTTCTATTAAACCTTTATCAATTATTATAAAAGAAGAGAATGTTCCACCTAATGCAATGGCAACAGCCCATATTTTAATAGAACCTGCTACGTTTAACATAGTCCGAAGGGGTGGGTTATTAGTTATAATTGCTCCTATTCCAGCAAATACACTTCCTCCAACTACTACACCAAAAGCAATACAAAAATTTTGTACTATACTTATATAAAAATCAGACAATCCCATCATCTCCCGAAGCAATTCTTTTTTATAAGATATGTTTGCTTTTTTTGTTTATGTTAGAATCATATTTCAAATCTTCTCTTTGTTTCAATTACTAACTCTTGAATATATTAGCCTATTTTATAGAAATAAGATTTTTTAATAAATAAAAACCTATGGATTATATATAATCCATAGGTCTTTATATGTTAGGTATACAGTTATGCCTTTTTTACAAATTCAGATTTTAGTTTCATGGCTCCAAATCCATCAATTTTACAATCAATATCGTGATCCCCATCGACTAATTTTATATTTTTCACCTTTGTACCTATTTTTACAGATGATGAACTTCCCTTGACCTTAAGATCCTTAATCACTATTATATCATCACCATCACTAAGTACATTTCCATTGGCATCTTTTACTACCTTCTCATGGGTAGACTCTTGTTGTATATCTGGGTTCCACTCGTGGGCACACTCTGGACAAACAAGAAGATGTCCATCTTCATAAGTATATTCTGAACTACATTTTGGACAATTTGGTAAACTTGACATATTTTCCTCTCCTTTCATCATTAATTTTTATATAAATTTATAATTTATTTTAAATTTTCTCATAGGCATATATAGTACCATAGTTCACTTTTATTTACAAATAATCTCAAAATATATAAAAATTAAAGCATGTCTCCATGTTTAGTTTATTGTATTTAGGGAATAAAATAAATACAAATGATAATAGTTATCAATTAGTTATTTATATATAAGGAGGTAGTAAAATGAGATTTGAAGATTATAACCCTCTAGATGAAAAATATTATAGTATTTTAAATGCCCATGGCGAAATTATAAATGAAAAAGATATTCCAGTACTGTCCAATGACGAATTATTATATCTTTACAAAACCATGTTATACACTCGTACAATAGATGAAAAAGCTTTATCCTATCAAAGACAGGGAAGGATGCTTACCTATGCTCCTAACACTGGTCAAGAAGCTGCCCAAGTAGGCAGTGCTTATGCCATGGATAAGGAAGACTGGTTAGTTCCTGCTTTTAGAGAATTAGGGGCTTGGCTAGTTAGAGGTGTTCCTCTTAAAAATATTTATTTATATTGGTATGGAAATGAATGGGGAAGTTATATGCCAGAAGGTGTAAAAGTACTTCCTGTATCAGTTCCTATAGGTTCCCAATATCAACATGCAGTAGGTATAGGTATGGCAAACAATATTAAAGAAGAGAAAAATGCAGTAGTAACTTATATTGGAGATGGTGGTACTTCCCATGGAGATTTCCATGAAGCTTTAAACTTTGCAGCAGTTTTTAATGCTCCAGTAGTATTTATAATCCAAAATAATCAATACGCTATTTCAGTTTCTAGGGAAAAACAGACTAAGAGTAAAACCTTAGCTCAAAAAGCTATTGCTTATGGCATGCCAGGTATTGTAGTAGATGGTAATGATATATTTGCCATGTATTCTGCTACAAAAGAAGCCATAGACAGAGCTAGAAATGGTGAAGGTCCTACACTTATAGAAGCCTTTACCTACAGATTAGGTGCTCATACTACTTCTGATGACCCTACTTTATATAGGGAAGACTCTGAAGTTGAAGAATGGAAACATAAAGACCCATTATTACGATTTAGAAAATATTTATTAAATAAAAATATATTAACAGAGGAATGGGAAGAAAAAACTAAAAAGGAATTGGAAACTGAAGTAATGTCTACTTTTGAATCAATTGAAAATAAATCTGATACCGAAATTGATGATATATTTAAGTATCACTATGAAACAATGCCTCCACAATTAGAGGAACAATTGTTGGAATACAAGTCTTTTTTAGAAGGAGGTAAATAATATGGCTAACACATTAAATATAGTTCAGGCTGTTAATCAAGCTTTAATGAATGAAATGGAAAATGATGAAACTGTAGTAGTTTACGGTGAAGACGTAGGTCTTGAAGGTGGAGTCTTTAGAGCAACTGTTGGATTACAAGAAAAGTTTGGAAAAATGAGAGCCTTTGACTCTCCCCTTGCAGAATCTGCCATAGTAGGTACAGCAATAGGTATGGCAGTTAATGGACTAAAACCAGTTGTAGAAATGCAGTTTATGGGATTTTCCTATCCTGCCTTTAACCAAATAATATCTCATGTTGCTAGAATGAGAAACCGTAGTAGAGGTAGATATACTTTGCCTATGGTAATTCGTGCTCCTTACGGCGGAGGTATTAGGGCATTGGAACATCACTCTGAAAGTACGGAAGCTCTTTATGCTCATATACCAGGACTTAAAGTTGTTATCCCTTCTACCCCTTATGATGCAAAGGGACTTCTTATAGCAGCAATTAGAGATCCTGACCCAGTTTTATTTCTAGAACCAAAGAGAATATATAGAGCCTTTAAACAAGATATTCCAGAAGACGCTTATACACTTCCTATTGGTAAAGCAAAAGTTGTGGAAGAAGGGGAAGATGTAACTATTATAACTTGGGGTGCAATGGTTAGAGATGTGCAGAAAGCTGCCCAAATGGTAAAAGCCAAAGGAATCCATCCGGAAATAATAGACTTAAGAACCATTGCTCCAATGGACAGAGAGACTTTTGTTGAATCAGTTAAGAAAACTGGAAGAGCCATAGTAGTCCATGAAGCTCCAAAGACCTTAGGTACAGGAGCAGAGATTGTAGCTATTCTAAATGAAAAGGCATTCTTATATTTAGAAGCTCCTCCTACTCGTGTAACAGGATTTGATACTACTTTCCCTCTTCCAAGGGGAGAAAAACACTATATTCCATCTCCTGAAAGAATAGCAAAAACAATTGAAGATGTAGTTAAGTTTTAGTTAGGAGGTATATTATGAAATTTGAATTTCGTTTCCCAGATATAGGTGAAGGTATAAGAGAAGGTACTCTTATGAAATGGCTAGTTCATGAAGGTGACAATATAGAAGAAGGTCAATCTGTAGCCGAAGTAGAAACAGATAAGGTCACTACAGAAATCCCTTCTGCAAAATCAGGTAAAGTATTAGAATTGAAGTTTGAAGAAGGAGATACTATTGAAGTAGAGCAGGTCTTTATTGTAATAGATACTTCTGATGACTCTTTAGAAAATGAACAAGAACTAAATGAACTATCTGAAAAAAAAGAAGTCGTAGAAGAAGAAACTGCTGGGGTTGTAGGAGAAGTCATAGCTTCCTCAGAAGTGATTCCATCTAGTACAGAAGGTCAAAGTTCAGTCAATGTAAACATTGAGAAGAAAAAAGTATTAGCTACTCCTATAGCTAGAAAAATGGCTAAAGACCTGGGAGTAGATATTCAGACTATAGAAGGAACAGGTCCACAGGGTCGAGTAATGAAAGAAGATATTTTAAATTCTAAGAAAGATGCTAAACCATTTAAAGTAGAAGAACCTAAGGCTGAACCAGTAAAAGTAAGTTATGATAATAATGAAAAGGTGGAAAGAATTCCACTTACAAGAATTAGAAAGACTATTGCAGAACAAATGTCTAAATCTAGATTTACTATACCTCATACAACCGCAATGGATGAAATAGATGTTTCTAAATTAGTAGAATTTAGAAATAGGCACAAGGATAAGTTTAAAGCCGAAGATATCAATCTAACTTATTTGCCATTTATTATTAAGGCTGTCATAAGAGTATTGAAAGAATTCCCTGAATTTAACTCATCCTTTGATGAAGAAAATCAGGAATTAGTCCTAAAGCATTTCTATCATATTGGCATAGCAACAGATACTGATAGAGGACTTATGGTACCAGTCCTTCAAAATGCAGATGAAAAAAGTATTGTAGAGATTGCTAAAGAAGTAGAAGATTTAAGTAATAGAGCCAAGGAAAATAAGGCAGAGCTTCATGAGTTAAAAGGAAGTACTTTTACTGTAACTAATTATGGTTCAATTGGTGGACTATTTGGTATCCCAATTATTAACTACCCTGAATCAGCAATCCTTGGTATAGGTCGTATTGTAAAGAAACCTATTGTAAAAGATGATGAAATAGTAATTGCCCATATGCTGCCTCTATCTCTATCCTATGACCATAGAATAATTGACGGTGCTAGTGGTGCTCGTTTCCTAAATATGCTAACTCAATTATTATCTAACCCAGAAATGCTTTTACTAATGTCATAGAAAGAGAAGGTGATTATATGAGTAAATATGATATTCTTGTTTTAGGCGGAGGCCCAGGAGGTTATGTGGCTGCCATAAGGGCAGCCCAACTTGGGGCAAAGGTGGCCTTAATAGAAAAAGAAAGATTAGGTGGTGTTTGTCTCAATTGGGGTTGTATTCCTACTAAGACAATGCTTAGAACTGCTAAACTCTATAAGGATATTTTACGGGGAGAAGAATTTGGCATAGTGGGTATTGATGTAGATAATATAAAAGTAGATTGGAATTCTCTAATAAATAGAAAAGATAAAGTTGTAAATCAGTTAGTATCTGGCATAGAATCCCTTATGAAAAAGAATAAAATTGATATTTATGAAGGAATGGGAACTGTTTTAAATAAAAATGAAATTAAGGTAAATGATACTACTCTTTGGGGACAGAACCTTATTATAGCCACTGGAGCTAAGGAAAACTTTCCTTCCATAAATGGATTAGAAGATATGGTTAAATCTGGTAAAGTTATAAATAGCAAAGGTGCATTAAGCTTAAAAGAAATTCCAGAAGAATTAGTAGTAGTTGGCGGTGGAGTCATAGCAGTGGAATTTGCAACACTTTTTAGCTCCTTAGGCTCTAAGGTAACTTTAATTCAAAGGTCCAATAGAATATTAAGTTCTACAGAATCAGAAATGGCTACTACCCTTGAAAGACAACTTAAAAAAGTAGGAATCAATATATTGACCAATACTAAGTTAAAGTCTATATCAAATGATGGAGTTCTAATTGAACACAAAGGTAAGGAAAAGTTATTTAAAGGAGATAAATATCTTGTATCCCTGGGATTGAAGCCACAATTAAAGGGATTAGAAAGTCTAAATCTAAAGCTAGATTCCAAGGGTTTTGTAGAAACAAACGGAAGAATGGAAACTAGTGTAGATGGAGTATATGCCATAGGAGACTTAAATGGTAAATACGCCTTAGCCCATGTAGCTTCTCATGAAGGCATAGTAGCTGCTGAAAACATTATGGGAATGAAATCTAAAGTAGATTACAATATAGTACCTCAATGTATATATACATTCCCTGAGTTAGCCAGTGTGGGACTTACAGAAGAAGTGGCTAAGGAAAAAGGATATGATGTCATAGTTAGTAAATTCCCCTTATCAGCCAATGGTAAAGCCTTAGCTGAAGGAGAAAATGTAGGATTTATAAAGATAATAGCAGATAAAAAATATGGTGAAGTCTTAGGCACACATATTATGGCAAGTCATGCTACAGATATGATTGCAGAAGCAGTGATGATTATGAAACTTGAAGGAACAGTCTACGATATTAAGGAGGGAATCCACCCTCATCCTACCCTATCAGAAGCAATGATGGAAGCAGCCTTTGGTGCCATAGATAAACCAATTCATTTTTAAAACTCCCTTTTGGGAGTTTTTTTATTATATCCAATTTCAATACATTTCCATTTATTCTCAACAATAATTTATTGACATTCGATAAATTATTGTTTATAATCTATTTATTGATATTTCATGGAGGTGTTTTTATGAAAAAGGGGTCAACGCTCTTTTTAAAAATTGCTGTTATCCTTATAGGAGTTCCTATTTTTCTTGTATGTATATTCTTGATACCCAAAATAGGAAACTATGCAGCAAGTCTATATCCAGATATGGATTATATAAAATACTTAATTTCAGCAAATTTATATGCTACAGCTATACCTTTTTATTTTGCCCTATATCAAGCCTTTGAACTTTTAAACTATATTGACAAAAATAAGGCTTTCTCAGAACTATCTGTAAAAGCTTTAAAAAAGATAAAATACTGTGCAGTTGCAATTAGTGTATTATATGCTATGAATATTCCCTTCTTTTATCTTATGGCAGAGATAGATGATGCTCCGGGAATTATAGTATTAGGCCTAGTAATTAGCTTTGCTTCTATGGTAATTGCAGTGTTTTCCGCAGTTCTTCAAAAACTTTTAAACGAGGCCGTAGAGATAAAGTCAATTAACGATTTAACCATATGAGGTGAATAACATGGCAATTATAATTAATATTGATGTAATGTTGGCTAAAAGAAAAATGAGTGTAACAGAGCTTTCAGAGAAAGTTGGAATAACCATGGCTAATATTTCCATATTGAAAAATGGAAAAGCAAAAGCCATTAGATTATCAACTTTAGAGGCCATATGCAAGGCATTAGAATGTCAGCCTGGAGATATTCTTGAATATAAAAGTGATATTTAAATAATAAATATTTGAAAATCTAAAAATCTAGAAGGTGAATTTATGTATGATATTGCTATTATAGGTTCAGGTCCTGCTGGGGCAAACCTTGCACGATTAATAGGAAATAAATATAAAGTTTTATTAATAGATAAAAGGAATTTTAAAAATGAGAATTCCAAAAAAATCTCCCATAAATGTTGTGGAGGTCTATTAGCACCAGATGCTCAAAAGATGCTTGTAAAATTAGGTTTAGGAATACCTAAAAATATATTAGTTGACCCTCAGCTTTTTGCTGTAAGAACTATTGATATGAATAATAATTTAGATAACTTATATCAAAAATTCTATTTCAATATGGATAGGGAAAAATTTGATAGATGGTTAATTTCCATGATTCCATCTAACGTTGATAAAATATTTGATTCATGTTTTAAAGGTTTCACTGAAATATCAGAAGGCTATGAAATTAAATATATTCATAATCAACAGGAAATTTCAGCGAAAACAAAGATTATCATAGGTGCAGACGGTGCATCTTCAAGAATAAGAAATTTAATAAGTAACAATATTCATATGCCTGAAAGATATATAGCAATTCAAGAATCCTATAAGTCTCCTATACCTGCACATAATTTTACAGCCATATTCGATGAAGAAATAACTGATTTCTACTCTTGGATAATACCAAAGGATAATTATCTATTACTAGGAGCTGCCCTTAGACCTAGAAACAATACGGCAGAAAAGTATAATCTACTAAAAGCAAAATTAAAAAATCTAGGTTTTAACTTTAGCAATAGTATCCATAGAGAAAGTGCATATATTTACAGACCCAAAAAATTATCACAGTTTTATCTTGGAATGGATAATATAGCCCTTATTGGCGAAGCCGCTGGAGCCATTAGTCCTAGCTCCGCAGAAGGAATCAGCTATGCGCTGAAAACTTCTCTATATCTAGCTCAAAGTCTTGAAAAAGGTATTGATGGATTTCAAAATAGATATAAAAGTAAGGCAGATAATATTAAATTTAATCTAATGGCTAAAAATTTAAAATCTCCAGCTATGTATAATCCTTATATTAGGCGAATAGCCATAAAATCAGGCTTATTTAGTATAAAGTAATCTTTTTACATAAAATCAACATCTTAATATCTACTTGTCTTCTTCAAATAAAAATATCTCCTATATTTTTCATGGTTTTTTTTAACGAAAATGGGTAATATTCTTAATAACCAAATTCATTTAAAAAGGAGAGTCTTACATGAGCAAATATCTTATACTCTACAGACACGGAATGGCAGAAGATAAGGAAAAATCTACAGATGATGATTTAAGGTCCCTTTCACTTAGAGGAAAAAAACTACTGAAGAAAAGTGTATCTGGATTTAAGACAATGCTAGGTAATCATAAAAATATAAAAATTTATTCTAGCCCAAAACTAAGGGCAAGAGAAACTGCTGACATGTTATCAGAAGAGCTAGATTTAGAAGATCCAATATACTTAGATTTTCTTGGAACTGGAGGCAGTGTTCGTTTACTTAGGGATCTGGTTACTGATATTGAGCCTGAAACTGCTGCAATTATAGTTGGTCAGCAACCCTTCCTTTCACTTTGGAGCCAAGAACTTTCAGGAACCTTCCTTCGTTTTAAAAAAGGAACTGCAGCCTGTTTCAAACTTCCTGATGAAGGAGGAGAAGCTAAAGCTGAACTAACCTGGTATTTACAGACCCGTGAATTTGTAAAAATTGATGAAAAGTAAAGATTTAATTTAAATCCCAATGGATATATAATTTCATTGGGATTTATTTTTTACAGATTCCTAAACCATATATTTACAAATCATTGAATTTCCTATAAACTATAGGTAAATACATAAAAGAGGTGATATTTTGAAAAATCATGAAATGATATTAAATGATTATGCAAAGTTATGTGTTAAAGTAGGTATCAATATTCAAAAAGGTCAACCCCTAGTAATCAATGCTCCAATTGAGGGTATTGAATTTGTCAGACTTCTTGCTAAAAATGCCTATGAACTTGGTGCCAGTGAAGTTCATGTAAACTGGAATGATGAAGTCCTTACAAAACTAAAATACGAAAATGCTCCTATGGAAGTATTTGAAAACTTCCCATCATGGTATGCTGATTCTTTAGAGGATTTTGCAAAAAAAGGTGCAGGTTTCCTTTCAATTTCAGCTCAAGACCCAGAATTACTTAAAGAAATTGATCCAAAGAAAATAGCTGCAAATAACAAATCTTCTTCCATTGGATTAAAAGAATTTAGAAAATATACTATGAACGATATAAACCCTTGGTGTGTAGTATCTATTCCTACTAAATCATGGGCAAAAAGAGTATTTCCTAATGTAAGTGAAGAAGAGGCAGTTGAAAAACTATGGGCTGCCATATTTAATGCTACTCGTATGGATTTAGAAAATCCTGTTGAAGCTTGGGAAAATCATATGGATAATTTAAAAGAAAAGGTTGATTTCTTAAATAATAAGAAATTAAAATCCTTACACTACAAGTCATCCAATGGAACAGATTTAATGGTAGAATTGCCAGAAAATCATATTTGGGCTGGTGGCGGGGCTACTGACTCTAAAGATGTATACTTTGCACCAAATATGCCTACTGAAGAAGTATTTACTATGCCATTAAAAACAGGAGTAAATGGTGTAGTATATAGCACAAAACCTCTAAATTATGGTGGCAAATTAATAGATGATTTTAAACTTACCTTTAAAGATGGAATGGTTATAGATTATGATGCCAAAGTTGGTCGAGATGTATTAAAGGATTTATTTGACATAGACGAAGGTGCAAAACACCTTGGAGAAGTAGCTCTAGTTCCTTTTAGTTCACCTATTTCTAAATCCAATATAATCTTTATGAACACGCTATTTGACGAAAACGCATCTTGTCACTTTGCCTTTGGTAAGGCATATCCTACTAATATAGTTGGTGGAGAAAATATGACAGATGAAGAATTAGAAAAACACGGAGTAAATAACTCCCTTACTCACGTAGACTTTATGATTGGTTCAGAAGATATGTCAATCATAGGTGAGACTATAGATGGAGAAAAATTACAAGTATTTGAAAATGGTAACTGGGCATTTTAAAATAAATATATAAGATAAAGGATAAGCAAGTTTGCTTATCCTTTATTATTAAATTAACCCCAATAGGACAATTTTAGAAACATATTTATAATTTTAGTCAATTCCCTAAATTCTTCCTCAGAAATAACACCATAATCCTTCCCATATATTCCTCTAGATTCTAAGCTCCATAAGAATGATTTATAGTCAGGATATTCATTGATATTATTTTTTAAAAGATATATAAGATTTTCTAATTTTTGATATTTTAGGGTATTATGTTTTTTTTCTTGTTCATATAAAGATAAGTCCTGTATCAATTCCAATGGTATAGTAATCTTATAACGATAGTTATCACTATCATATGGCAAAAAATCATTTTTATAGTTCTCATAGCTTTCACATACTATCCTATACATTATATCTCTCCCTAAACCGTACTAATTGTCTTTTAAATTGTTCTTTTTTTGACTTATACAAATCATTTCTAGATAAAACTTCACATATGATTTCATTTATTAATTCCTTATTAGCCATATTAATAAGTATATCAATATCCTCTAAATCCTTTTCCGCCAACCTGATGATTTTACTCACAATTATATCTTCCACTGATAGCAAATAAATATTTAAATATGTAAACTTATCCAATCTTTTAGCTCTTTCTCTAAATTTAGGTGATATTAATGTACTTTCATATTCTAGCATATCAAAATCTCTTAAGAGTACAAAAACTCGACCTAATTTAGAAGGATAATCTAAATCTATGAAATCAAAATCTCTAGTTGCTCTTTCAGTATAATCTCCTAATATACATGCAGATCCTCCTAGAAAATATATATCAAAGGGTTCAATATTAAAAACCTGTGAAACCTTTTCCATATCAAAAATTCGATCTTCTAATTCTTCCTTCAAATTCATATTTAGCCCCCATTTATTACATCAACTAATATATATTATGTAAATCATTATTTAAATATATTATACCATATAGTTTTACAATTCTCTATTCACTATTAAAAGAATATATAAAATACTATGCAGTGATAATTTTACCACTATGGGTAAGTATATCTTTAAAGGACGGTGATATATTTGAAAAGTTTAACATCATATAAAATTAAAGATATGGAATTAAAAAATAGGATTGTAATGCCTCCAATGTGTATGTATTCTTCTGATGAAAGTGGAATGGTTAAGGACTTCCACAAAATTCACTATATATCTAGAGCCATAGGTGATGTGGGATTAATCATTGTTGAAGCCACTGGTGTAGTTCCCAATGGCAGAATCACCAGTAATGATCTAGGTATTTGGAATAATGAACATATAGAAGGATTAAAATCATTAGTAGATGGTGTGAAATCTCACGGCAGTAAAATAGCCATACAATTAGCCCATGCAGGAAGAAAATGTGAGTCCAATGATGAATATATTGTAGCCCCTTCAGCAATTCCATTTAATGAAAAATATAGAATACCCCGTGAATTATCAAAGGAAGAAATCAAAAAATTGGTATTGGCTTTCAGAGATGCTTCAAGGCGTGCCAATGAGGCTGGTTTTGATTCCATAGAGATTCATGGAGCCCATGGATATTTGATACATGAATTCTTATCTCCTATTACAAATAAGAGAACTGATGAATATGGTGGTAGTATAGAAAATAGAACTAGATTTTTAAAGGAAATATTAGAATCTGTAAAAGAAGTATGGCCTAAAGAAAAGCCTATTCTTCTTAGGGTATCTGCTGATGATTATGACAATGATGGAATTGATAAATATGAAATGGTGAATATTATCAATGAAGTAAAAGAAAATATAGATATGGTTCATGTAAGTACTGGAGGACTAATCAATGCTAAATTTCCAATATTCCCAGGATACCAAGTATCTCATTCTGATATCATAAAAAAAGAATGTAATATGCCTACAATTGCAGTAGGACTTATTAAAGAATCTGACCAAATAGAAGAAATTCTTTATAATAATAGAGCTGATTTAGTAGCCATTGGCAGGGGACTTCTTCGTGACCCATATTTTGTACTGAATATGGCTTATGATAATAATTTAGATATAAAATATCCTAGACAATATGAAAGAGGATACTTTTAAAAAAAGATAGGGAAATCCCTATCTTTTTTACTTTAATTTTCTGCTTTTATACTTTCCACTATGATTTTATCATTGATTCTCTTAAGGGGATATGCTCCAGATAATAAGGCTATTATTCCAGCCCCTATACAGGCAATGAATATATTCTTCCATGGTATCATCCATTGAAATTCTCTAATTCTCATTAATATATTAAACAATATATATGACAATACTGTCCCTATTGTTCCACCAAATATCGTAGCATATATACCATAGAAAAGGCTTTCGAATGCTACCATTCTCTTAATACCAGATTGAGTCATACCTATGGCTTTAATCATTGCGATTTCCTTAGTTCTCAATATAATATTTGTACTTATGGTATTTATTATATTTATTGAACTTATTAAAGTGATTATGGCTACAAAACCATATAAAAATATACTTACAATTATACTTACTATCTTATTTTCCTTAGCTGATTCCGCATAATCTATATAATGAAACCCTGGTGTTCTTTCCTCTAATTTATCCAAATAAGACCTTATATTTTCAATGTCTCCATCCTCAGTCATATCAATATACATATTTGTACGGTATCTACTTATACTATCATCAATCTCTTCATCATTTGTCATTAATAAATTATTTAATACCTCTTCTGTAGTTATTATATTTATACTGCCATTTAGATTATATTCCATATCTAATATACCTTTTTCCAATACTCCTGCCACTGTTAGTTCTTTGTAAACACGATCTGCTCCTTCTTTATCTAAATCATAGGAAGCATAAGGTAGTTTATCTCCTACCTTTAATTTATATCCTTCCATCAAAGAATTCCTCTTAGTTTTTTGGTTATGGGCATAGGTACTATTTATAACCAATACTCCATTTTCTTTATTTAGTTTATCTATATCTAAAGTCCCTTCTTTTAATAATCCCTTTAAAACCTCTAAATTTTCATCTCCAATAGTAAATATTTGAGCATTATTTATCTCAATTAAATCATCTTTCTTATTTTCAAATAACATAGGAGCCATTTTTATCATATCCTTGCTAATTCGGTTTTCTTTGATTAAGACTTCTCCATTATTAAAGGTTACTTTATATACTCTCTTTATATCCTCTATATCTTTTAACTCTCTATATATTTTTTCTGCATTATCATCTATATCCCCATAGATAGAGAAATTTCCCATATTGCTACTTTCTACAACACCCATCTTAAACATAAAATTTGAGAAACTAGAAAATGTAATAAATAGAGATATACTTATAACCATGGAAAATACCGTTATTATAAATCTCTTTCGATTTCTTCTTAGATTCTTATATGCAATTTCTCCTTCTACTCCTAAGATTTTTCTGATAAATATAGTATTTTTAGTTTTACCAATCTTTTCTTTCCTAATACTTCCCGTATTCCTAACTGCTTCCACTGGAGACACCTTTCCTGCTTTTATTGCTGGACCTATGGCAGATAAAAATACTGTAACTAATCCTATTACAGTACTGATTAGAAATACAATTCCTGATATGGTTATTTTCATATCACTAAAAACAAGTATATCTGCTTTTAATAAATTAATGATATATAAAACTACTCTCATGGCAAATACTCCTGAAAACAACCCTATTGGAATACCTATTATACTAAGAATCATAGCTTCTTTAAGGACTATCCCTTTAATTTGCCTTGGTGTAGCTCCAACTGATCTCAAAAGTCCAAATTGAGTTATTCTTTCTAATACTGAAATATTAAAAGCATTATATATAACTGCTATAGTAGATACTATAATCAATCCTACTACAAACAATAAAAGAATTACCATGGATTTATCAAATGTTTCACTCATGCTTTCTGCATATAATCTCAATACTCTATAATTATATTCAAAGTCATTTTCTGTCTTTCCCAAATCCTTTGCAATTGATGTTACTTTTTCATATGCGTCTTTTACATTTGGAATCTTTATATAAGCACTATAACTTCCTTCTTCTGTCTTATTATCTAATCCAATAACCCCTTTAGTAACTAAGTTTCCTTTCCAAATATATTGAGGTTTTATAAAACCTACAACTGTATATTCCTTTTCTCCAGTTTTCTCAAAGGTTTCTTTTCTAATAATGTTTCCGTCTGAGGTCTCTTCATCATTTCCAATCACTCTATTTCCAACTGTTAATTTTATCTTATCTCCTAATTGTACCTCTTTATAAAAATAATTAGCCACCCAATGCTCTATAGCTATTTCATCTGGTGTTTTTGGAAGCCTTCCTTCATCTATATTAAGAGGAAGCATTTCTAGAGCTTTATCTTCAAGACCTTCTATTTCTATATATCTATATGGAATGTCCCATCTGTATTCTTCCCTTTCTCCTTGAGTTGTTTCCTGTACTATAGCCGAACCTTCAAACTTACCAATTCCTGCTTCTGATACTTCTACATGATTTATTAATTTATTTATACTATCCCTATTCATCTCATTAAATTTAGCATGATAAGAACCATTTTCTCTTATGGCATCTGCAATCAATGCTCCTCTTACAGATACAATTATAGTTCCTATTGCTGAAATAAGTGCTACAGATAAAATAATTCCCAATATAGTAAGTAATGTCCTGTTTTTTTGTCCTTTCAAATATCTATAGGTGATTTCTTTATAACTTTGCATTGTTAATCACCTCATTTATAATATTGCCGTCTCCTATGGTTATTATCCTATCAGCTTGAGAAGCAATATTTAAATCATGGGTTATAAGTATCAATGTTTGATTATATTTTCTTACAGATATTTTAAGTAAATCTATTATCTCCTTACTATTTTTACTATCTAAGTTTCCTGTAGGCTCATCTGCCAACACTATAGAGGGTTTGTATACCAATGCCCTGCCTATAGATACTCTTTGCTGCTGTCCTCCTGAGAGTTCATTTGGCAAATGATGTTTTCTATCTTCTAATCCAAGAATATTTATTAATTCTTCAAGATGTTCTTTATTTACTTTCTTTGTATCTAAAAGTAAAGGTAATAATATATTTTCCTCTGCCGTGAGAACTGGAACAAGATTATAAAATTGAAATATAAATCCTACCTTTCTTCTTCTAAATATAGCCAGTTCCTTTTCAGAAAGATTATATATATCTACTCCATCTATATATATTTTTCCACTTGTAGGCTTATCTACTCCACCTAACAAATGTAAAAGAGTGGATTTCCCAGAACCACTTGCCCCTACTACTGCTACAAATTCTCCATTTTTTATAGTTAAATTAATATTTTTTAAAGCCTCTACTTTAGTATTTCCTGTACCATAGGATTTACATAAATCAACGACTTTCACCACATCCATTTTATCCCTCCTATTATATTTATCTCATTAACTGTAAGTAATAACATCATATTTATATTATATGGTGTCAACCTTACATCTTCATGAATAGAAGGATTACAGTTTAGTAAGAAATCTCTTAGATATAAAAAAGATTAAACTACTCCTTTTAAAAATGTCATCGTAAATTCTGTACCTTTATTTTTCTCACTTTTTACAGAAATAGTCCCATTTTGAGACTCCACTATTAACTTTGCTAAATTCAATCCTATACCAATACTATCTTCTTTAACTTCATTACTTACTTTATAAAATCTTTCAAATATATGAGGTAAATGTTTATAATCTATACCATCTCCATTATCTCTCACAGCAATGGTAGAAAACAAAGATGTTTCCTCTAAGAAAATATTGATTTGCCCTTTACCATGTTCTATGGCGTTCTTAATTATATTAATTAAGGCTTCTCCTGTCCATTCTTTATCTCCATAGAAACCTGCATTTTTATTACCTTCTATTTCTACAATCTGATTTTCCAATCTATGGCTTAATGCAGATAAAGCTATATTTACTATATCAGTTAATAATACTTTTTCTTTTTTAAATTCAATAGCTCCTGCTTCTATTCTTGCCACTTTCAAAAGATTAATTGTAAGCCATTCCATTCTATCTAATTGAGACCTTTCTTTTTCCAGAAAATTTTTTCTTACTTCTAAAGGCATATTATCATCCTCAATTAATAAATCATTAAATACTATTAAAGAGGATAATGGTGTCTTTAACTGGTGAGAAATATCAGATATTATATTCTTTAAAAATATTTTTTCATCTTTTAAAATTTCCAAACTATTCTTCAGTCTATTTGTCATTTGGTTAAATTGATGGTTGAGTATATTAAAATCCCCTTCTCCTTCCTCAGGCAAATATACTTTAAAATCTCCTTCCACAACTTTCTCTGCCACATTATATACATCTTGTACTTTAGTATATATCTTTTTATATTCAGCTCTTATGATATAACCTAAAGGTATTATAAAAAAGAAGATTAATAGAGCCATGGATATTTCCATATTAGTATTTTTCAATATGGGTTGAAAAATCTTATCTAATTTCTCATGATAACCATAGGATTTCAATACTTCTTTTCCAATTAACTTATCATTTTCAGTTACCTCTTTAGTTATATATGAAATTATTTCATCTTCTACTTCTGGATAATGCTTTATTATATTTCCAACTAGAGCCATATCTCTTTCTATTATTTTTTCATTTATACTATCTATAAAAACATTTACAATTAGAAACCCTATAATTGCAAACATTAATTGTAACAGTATTAATTTTAATATGATAGATTTAAATTCTTCGTTTCTAAGCAAATTCCTACCCCCTTACCTCAACATTCCATCTATATCCTATACCTCTTATGGTTTTTATATATATGGGATTTGAAGAATCTTCCTCTATTTTTTCCCTAAGTCTCCTTATATAAACAGACAGGGAATTATCATCTACAAATTCTCCATCTATATCCCAAAGTTTCTCCAACATTACAGTTCTAGATAATACTTTATCGGAATTATTCATCAATATACTTAGAAGCTTATATTCCGATGGCGTAAGCTGAACTAGTTCATCTTTATTATAAACTCTATATTCCATTAGATTTAATTTAATATCTCCAGATATTAGTACGTTTTTTCCTTTAGTACCTTCTGTCCTTCTAAGAACTGCCTTTATTCTAGAGATTAATTCTCTTATTCTAAAGGGCTTAGTTATATAATCATCTCCACCAATCTCTAATCCCATTACAATACTCACTTCTTCATCTTGAGCAGTCAAAAATATAATAGGAGTTGCTTTATCTTCTCTTATATATTTACAAAGTTCAAATCCATCTCCATCTGGCAAACCAATGTCTAATATTATTAAATCGTACTCTATTTTATCCACTAAATCTTTTCCTTTAGAAACAGTACTGGATATATCCACATCATACCCTTCAGATTTTAATGAATATTCTATTCCCATTGCCAAAGTAGCATCATCTTCTACTAAAAGTATCTTAATCATATAAACACCTCTTTCATTACTAATATTATAGCAAAATATTAATAAATTCCTAATTAACTTTAAATCTACTGAAAAAAATTGCATTTGTTGATTTTTTGAATTATAATTATATCATTAACCAATCTAAAAAAATATAGTAATGTGATGTGATATAATATGATAAATTTTATTCTTGAATATTTATGGTTCTTTATTATTTATGCTTTCCTAGGTTGGTGTGTAGAAGTCGCTTATCACGCAGTAACATCTGGCAAATTTGTTAATAGAGGTTTTTTAAACGGTCCCGTATGTCCGATTTATGGCTTCGGTATGATAATATTGATATTTTGCTTAGAAGACCTATCAGAAAATTTCTTTCTATTATTTTTAGGTGCATTTTTGCTTACATCGACTTTGGAACTCATTACAGGATTTATACTTGAAAAAGTATTTAATAATAAATGGTGGGACTATAACGATATGCCTTTTAATATAAAAGGTTATGTATGTCTCTCCTTTTCGATTATATGGGGTCTTGCCGGAGTCTTCATGATAGATATAATTCATCCATCAATTTCAAAGTTTGTATCTATCTTCAATAGTAATATTGGTAATATTATATTGATTATACTTTTGGCATATTTTATAGCAGATTTTCTTATAACAATTTTAGGTATCATGAAAATAAAAAAACATATGCTTATACTTGAAGAAATAGCTGAAAAATTAAGATCCTATTCGGAAGATGTAGGTGAGAATATTTATAAAGGCATGACATTAGCAATTAAAACTAAAGATAATATGAAAAATAAACTTGCAGAACAGAAGTCAGATTTTAAAGATATTATAGATGAAAGAAAGCTACATATGGAAGAATTAAAGACAAAATATGAAAAATTGTCAAAAGAAAAAAGCTTTATTCATAGGCGTTTAGAAAATGCTTTTCCTAATATTAAGAAAAAGCTTTCTGAACTAGACCATAATAGAAAAGATAAATAAAACAGCCTAGTTTCCAAATAGGGGACAGTATTCTTACTGTCCTCTATTTTATTTTTGGGGAGGTGTTTGTTAAATTTTATCGGAATATTGAATAATATTAAAACTATGATATAGTATAATAAAGTTAATTATATAGAAATGAAGGGACGATAAAAATGAGAATCGGTATTGATGTAGGTTCTACAACATTAAAATGTATTGTATTAGATGAATATGACAATATAGTTTTTAGTTCCTATGAGCGTCATTATTCTCAAATCACTAAAAAAACTAAAGAATTGCTAGAAAGAATTATGGAAGAATGTCAATGTGACGAATATGTTAATCTATCTATTTCAGGTTCCGCTGGTATGGGATTTGCCGATAGATGTAAAATTCCCTTTGTTCAAGAAGTATATGCAACACGTATAGCAGTGGGAAAACTGATGCCAGAAGCAGATGTGGTTATTGAATTAGGAGGAGAAGATGCAAAAATACTATTCTTAACCAATGGATTAGAAGTTCGTATGAATGGCTCCTGTGCTGGTGGTACAGGGGCATTTATTGACCAAATGGCAACTTTACTTAATATTACTCCTGGCCAAATGAATGATTTAGCCAAATCTTATGATAAGTTATATACAATTGCCTCAAGATGTGGTGTATTTGCCAAATCAGATGTTCAACCTCTTTTAAATCAAGGAGCTAAGAAAAATGATGTTGCTGCCAGTATCTTTTACGCTGTTGTAAATCAGACCATAGCAGGATTAGCTCAAGGTAGAGAGTTATTAGGTAATGTGGTATATCTTGGAGGACCACTTACCTTTTTATCAGAACTTAGAAAAAGCTTTGACAGAACTCTTAATACAGAAGGTATTTGTCCAGAATACTCCTTATATTTTGTTGCCTTAGGTGCTGCCTTTATGTCTGAATCCCAAAAGATAAATCTAGAATCTACTATATCTATGATTGAAAATCAAAATAGTGATGGAGATTTTGCCCATACTTCTCCATTATTTCATAGTGTAGAAGAATATAATAATTTTATTTCTAGACACAATGCGGAAAAGGTAATATATTCAAATCCTAATGAATACAATGGAAATGCCTATATTGGTATTGATGCAGGTTCAACTACCATAAAGATGGTAATTATCGATGATAAGGAAAATATCCTAAATTCAGTTTATCTTCTCAACAAAGGAAATCCTGTATCTATTGTAAAGGACTTTCTACAAGATTTTTATAACAAATTTCCAAATATCATCATAAGTTCTAGTACTGTAACTGGATATGGTGAAGAAATAATAAAAAATGCCTTTCAAATAGACTATGGTATTGTAGAAACTATTGCACATTTTACTGGTGCTAAGAAATTTAAGCCTAATGTGGACTTTATAATAGATATAGGTGGACAAGATATTAAATGCTTTAAGATAAAGAATGGTGTTATTGATAATATATTTCTGAATGAAGCTTGTTCCTCTGGCTGCGGTTCATTTTTGCAAACCTTTGCCGGGGCCTTGAATTATACCATTGAAGATTTTGCAAACCTAGGAAACTTTGCTTCAAACCCTGTAGACTTGGGATCACGTTGCACAGTTTTTATGAATTCTTCTGTCAAGCAAGCTCAAAAAGATGGAGCTACCATTGAAGATATATCGGCAGGTTTATCGGCTTCAGTAGTTAAGAATGCCTTGTATAAAGTTATTCGAGTTACATCTAGAGAGGGTCTGGGTAAAAATATTGTAGTTCAAGGTGGTACATTCTTGAACAATGCTGTACTTCGTGCTTTTGAAATGGAATTGGAGCAGGAAGTTATTCGACCAAATATTGCAGGTTTAATGGGAGCCTATGGGGCAGCCCTTTATGCAAAATCTAATGCTAAGGATATCTCCACTATTCTAACAAAAGATAAACTGAAATCCTTCTCCCATGAAGTACAAGGTACTACCTGTGGACTTTGCAGCAATAATTGCAGATTGACTATTAATACATTTGATGACGGCAGA
Organism: Tissierella pigra; assembly: GCF_018917845.1. NCBI lineage: Bacteria > Bacillati > Bacillota > Tissierellia > Tissierellales > Tissierellaceae > Tissierella > Tissierella pigra. The sequence goes on along the minus strand of NZ_JAHLPJ010000001.1, from coordinate 532,525 downwards.
AAGTTTATTAGTGGCAATCGATGTGAAAAACCTTTATCAAAGAAAGAAGGAAAAAAACAATTAAGTATATATGACTATAAAATAAAACTCTTAAATAACTATCAGTCTATTAAAGGAAAACGAGGCAAAATAGGGATACCCATGGTATTAAATATGTATGAATTATTACCTTTCTGGCATAAATTTTTTACAGAATTAGGATTCGAAGTAATTATTTCTCCTAAATCCAATAGAGATTTATACCTAAAAGGTCAGCATACTATTCCTTCTGATACAATTTGTTATCCAGCAAAACTTGTTCATGGACATATTGAATCTCTAATAGATAGTGGGATTAACAATATATTCTATCCATGTATGAGTTATAATTTAGATGAGGGATTAGGAAATAACCATTATAACTGTCCTGTGGTTGCATACTATCCCGAAGTCATCAATGCAAATATACCACAGATTAAGAATATTAACTTTATCTATGATTATATTGGTCTTCATAGACCTAAAGATTTTATAAAGAAAATTTATGGAATTTTAGGCAGAAGCTTTAAGGATATTACTTTAGACGAAATAAAGTTGGCTTCTAGCAAGGCCTATGAAGAATACTATTCTTATTTAGAAAGGGTTCAGACCATGGGCAAACATTATATAGATTATGCAAATAAAAATAATCTACCTATTATAGTTCTAGCAGGTCGTCCTTACCATGTAGATCCTGAAATAAACAATGGAATAGATAAATTGATATGTCAATTAGGTGCTGTAGTTATATCAGAGGATGTTATTAGCGGAAATATATCCAAATTTCCAACTTCAGTCTTAAACCAATGGACCTATCATGCTCGACTATATGCTGCAGCTAAATATATTGGAGATAAAGATAATATGAATTTAGTACAATTAGTTTCTTTTGGATGTGGTTTAGATGCAGTCACTACAGATGAAGTTAGTGAGATATTAGAGATTGAAGGAAAGATTTATACTCAAATAAAGATAGACGAAATAACAAATCTTGGAGCTGTGAAAATCAGGCTTCGCAGTCTGATGGAAACTCTCAACCAATGAAAGGAGTCATGGTAATATGACAACAGATCATACTAACATAAAGGATTCAAATGTCGTATTTACTAAAGAGATGAAAAAAGATTATACTATTTTAATTCCAGATATGTCTTCAATTCATTTTTCTCTTTTTAAAAACGTATTTCAACAGTATGGATATAAAGTAGAAATACTTAAAAATGAAGGCCCTTCTGTAGTAAATGAGGGATTAAAATATGTTCATAATGACATCTGTTACCCTGCATTACTTGTTATTGGTCAGATGATAGATGCCCTAAATAGTGGTAAATATGATTTAGATAAGGTGGCTCTCATTATTAGCCAAACAGGGGGAGGGTGCAGAGCTTCCAATTATATACATTTACTTAGAAAAGCTTTAAACAAAGCTGGATATAAGAATATCCCTGTCATCTCCTTCAATGTTAAGGGGATTGAAAAGAATAGTGGGTTCAAACTTACTTTACCTTTGATTAACAAATTATTAGTAGCTTTAACCTATGGTGATATGTTGATGCTTTTAAAAAATCAAGTTAAACCCTATGAAATCTCTAAGAGTAGCAGTGAAGATTTGGTAGATTTTTGGATTAATCATTTAGGAATGCAATTTGAACATGACAAAGGATATACAATAAAAGAAGTAAATAGAAACTTAGAGAGAATAGTCAAATCCTTTGGAGAGATTCCAGTTTTCAACGAGAAAAAAATAAAAGTAGGAATTGTTGGAGAAATTTATATAAAATACTCAAAGTTAGGCAATAACCATCTAGAAGATTTTCTTATGGGTGAAGATTGTGAGATCATGGTCCCTGGTATTATGGGGTTTGCAATGTATACTGTAGATAATTCCATGGTAGATGTTGATATTTATGGTGGAAGTAAGATTAAAAGAACAAGTGCATCATTAATAATGAAGTACCTTAGAATGTACGAGAATATGATTATCGATGCAGTTAAGAAATATAGTGATTTTACCCCCCCTTCTTCATTTGAACATTTAAAATCCCTGTCTACAGATATAATAAATGAAGGTTGTAAAATGGGGGAAGGCTGGGTGCTAACAGCTGAAATGGTTGATTTGGTTAAAATGGGATATGAAAATATTGTATGTACTCAGCCATTTGGATGCTTGCCTAATCATATAGTAGGAAAAGGAATGATACGCAAAATTAGAGATATTTATCCTAATGCAAATATAGTCCCCATTGATTATGACCCAGGGGCTACTAAGGTTAATCAAGAAAATAGGATTAAATTAATGTTATCTGTGGCTAAAGAAAATCAGGACTTAAATAATCCCACTAAGAAATATAAAACATCAGATAGACAAAAAAACTCTTTATCGGTTAAAGGACATAAAATCGGAAAACAACTTAAAGCAGAAAATTAATATAGCAACACAGGAAATATTTTTGCTCCATCCCTATGTTAAACTTATATTACCCTAGGGCAGAGAGGAGAATAACCATGACTACTATTCAATTGCTTCAAAAATCCATTGATTATATTGAAGAAAACTTAAAATCTTCAATTTCCTTATTAGAAGTTTCGGAGGTTTCAGGATTTTCAGTATATCATTTCTGTCGAATTTTTTCTAACTATGTAGGTATGCCTGTAGCTGCTTTTATTACTAAACGCAGACTTTACCATGGAATCTATGAAATTCAAAACGGTAAGAATATAATAGACATAGCTCTTTTATATGGTTTTGATACCTATGCAGGATTTTTCAAAGCATTTAAACGTGAATTTGGTTGCTCTCCTACAAAGTTTTTAAAGCTAAATACTGTTAAAAGGCCAATAACAGTAAATTTAATTAGGGAGGCAAAAATTATGCTAACACAGAGAGAAATAAAACAAATATTGTCAAATTGGAATTTAGACTCAAATTTAGAAATAGAAGATACCCTTACTTTAGGTGGTACAGTTAAATCTCATAATACATGGTTAATTAATGGAAAATATATCTTCAAAACAGGAAAAAATATTGCAGGTTTAAAAACACATATTGCCATTTCAAAGGAACTAGAAAAATCTGGAGTCCTTGCAGCAACTCCTATTAAAACCATTAAGGATGAGGATTTTGTTATTGAAGATGATAGATACTTCTGTCTTACCAATGCTATCAAAGGTAAATTTCTGACACCTGAGGAACGTTATGCAGGCAATAGAATTGAAACCGGAAAAAAATACGGTGAAGCCATTGGGAATTTACACAAGATTTTAAAAAAACAGGATAAAAATTCAGAAGTCAATGACAGTAATCTCCTCAAAACTGTATTAGACTGGGCATTGCCACAAACAAAGATAACTATGGAACAATGGGAATGTCCATTACCCGATGAATTTTATGAGGACTTTACTAAAAACTTTAGCAAACTTTACAATGAGTTACCAAGACATATAATTCATCGTGATCCCAATCCATCTAATATTATGTTCCATGATGGTGAAGTAAGTGGATTTGTCGATTTTGAAATCAGCGAGAGAAATGTACGAATCTTTGATCCTTGTTACTGTGCAACAGGAATCTTAGCTGAAGCTACTACAATTGCTGATAGGTTTGAAAAATGGGATGAAATATTAAAAGGAATAATTACTGGATATGATAGTATCTGTAAATTGACAGAAGCCGAAAAACTTGCAATTCCTTATGTAATATATTCCATTCAAATGATTTTCATTGCATGGTTAAATGGAAAAGAGGAACTTAAGAATCTTGCAATGCAAAACAGGAAGATGCTCTTATGGATTTGGGAAAACAGAGATAGATGTTTCCCTAATATATAGTAAATTCCAATAATATTTCTGCTTATTTTGTGATACAATTGATTTAAGATAGAATCATAGAAAGGATTGATTCCATGGCAGAAAACTTATATAGCTCAAAACAAGAGTACTTTCACAAAGGTTATACTAGAAGTTATGAATTTAGAATAAAACAACTTAAAAATCTTAGAGATGAAATAAAAAAAAATGAAGAGGAAATAATAAATGCCTTAACTATGGATTTAGGTAAACCTATTTTTGAATCCTATACAGCAGAAATTGGAGTAGTATATCAGGAATTAAATCATACAATCAAAAACTTGAAATCTTGGATGAACCCCAAGAAAGTTCCTACTCCTGTATATCTTCAACCTGCCAATAGTTATATTTATTCTGAACCTTTAGGTGTAGTTCTTATAATTAGCCCATGGAATTATCCTTTTCAATTGGCAATATCCCCATTAATAGGTGCTATTGCGGCTGGCAATTGTATTATCCTAAAACCATCTAACCAATCAAAGGAAATAGAAAAAATAATTTCAAAGATTATTAGTAATATATTTGAAGATAATTATATTAGTGCAGTAGAAGGTTCTGGCTCTAGTGTGGTTACACCTTTAATAGAGAATTATAGATTTGATCATATATTTTTCACAGGCAGCATGAATGTAGGTAAAAAAATATTGGAATTATCTGCAAAACATTTAACACCTGTCACCCTAGAATTAGGTGGAAAATCTCCCACAATAATTCACGAAGATGGAGATATTGATTTAGCAGCTAAAAGAATTACCTGGGCAAAGTTCTATAATGCAGGTCAAACCTGTGTTGCTCCTGATTATCTATTAGTACATGAATCTAAAAAAGAGACCTTAATAGAAAAAATAAAAAGCTATATTGAAAAATATTATGGTAATAATCCTCAAGACTCTAAAAATTTAGGCAGGATAATTAATGAAAAAAGATTTGATAGATTAATAAGTTTACTTGATAATACTAATATATTAGTTGGAGGAGACTATAATAGAGAAACTAGATTCATATCCCCTACATTGGTAGACCAAGTAAATATAAATCACCCAATTATGCAGGAAGAAATCTTTGGACCAATTCTTCCTATACTAACCTATGGAGATATTTCAGAGGTTGTAGATATTGTTAGAAAAAATCCTTATCCATTGGCATTATATCTTTTCACAAAAGATAGGATGATAGAACATTATATTTTAGATAATCTTCAATTTGGTGGCGGATGTATAAATCATTTAATAACCCATGTGGCAAACTCCAATCTTCCCTTTGGTGGAGTTGGTTTCAGCGGTATGGGAAAATATCACTCTAAATATACCTTTGATACTTTTTCTCATGAAAAAAGTATATTTAAATCTATGGGAACCATTGATACCAATATACTATATCCACCTTACAACGAAAGAAACCTAACACTGGCTAAAAAATTCTTATGAGAAATTCATCATAAATAAAATCGACCATTTAAAAATGGTCGATTTTATTTTTTATATTAACTTGCTACTTTAGTTCTCTTTAATGCTTCAAATAAAACTATTGCTGTAACTGCTCCAAGTAGTCCCTGCATTATATTTCCTGGTACAGATGCTAGCGCTGCTTTTGCTCCATACATAAATATCTCAGCAAAATAATATCCAAATGCCATCCATAATCCACCTACTACTGTAGCTATAATGGGCTTATCTTGACCTAGTTTAGTCTCTAGTATTTTTCCTGCAATATATCCTTCTAATCCCTTTACTATGAAAGTAATAGGTGCATAGTGACTATACCCTAATAGCAAATCAGCTAATCCTGAACCTATTCCTCCTACTAAGAATCCACCTTTTTTTCCCAAAGTTAAAGCTGCTAAAAATACTACCATATCACCTAAATTCAAATATCCATTTGTACCTATTGTAGGAATATGAATTACCATAGTCATAACTGTAGTCAATGCCATTAAAACTGCCATTCTAGTTATGGTTTTTGTATTCATCTCTTTCATTTCAATCTCTCCCCTCTTTTTTGTATCGATACATTGTTTATTTATCTTATGTAGTGTGCTTAGATTTATAATAACACTTTCAGTACAGTTTTTCAATAGTTTTTACAATTATATAAATAAAAATAAAAAAAGCAAAAACATAATATTATGTTCTTGCTTTTTTTATCTTAATTTGATGGAAAAGGAATAGTTCCTTTTGTAGTTGTCTTTGCCTTTTCAATCTTTAGATTTAACTCATGTCCTTCTTCTCTAATTAAAATATATGCTCCAATACTTGCTAAAATATCTGATATTGGGTATCCTAGCCAAACCCCCATAGCTCCTAAATTAAATACCTTTACCAGTATAATAGATATTGGTATAGTTAGTATCAATTGTTTAGATATTGATAAAAATATGGATGTCCTCGCTTTCCCAAGTGCCTGAAAATAAAATATAGAAACATAATAAATACTAACTAAAGGTAGTGCTGCTACTATTATTCTAAATGCCTTTACAGATTCAACTATTATTTCTTGCTCTTTTACAAATATGGAAATTAACTGTGGTGTAAATATCATTACACCTATCCACATTATTAAAGATGTGATAAAAGCATATATAGTAGTTTTCTGCATTACTGTTTTTAATCTTTTATAATTTTTTGCTCCAACATTAAATGCTGCTATTGGCTGCATAGCTGAAGCTATTCCAAACATTGTTATAAATAAAAACATATACACCTTAGATATAACACCTAGTACTACAATCCCAGTATCTCCTACTGTATTAACTAATAAATGATTACGAACTGCCATTAAAAATCCATCTTCTGATTCTATAATAAAAGCAGATAACCCTACTAATATAATTGGTATTATAATTTTTTTATCTATTTCAAAACCTAATGGTATTTTATATTCTTTTTTTATCTTTACATAATTATAGTACGCATAACTAAATCCTATGATTTGAGAGACTACTGTAGCAATAGCTGCACCCTTTACTCCCATTTTAAATTCCACAACTAAAATATAGTCTAGTATTATATTTGCTATGGCTCCTATACTAGTACTTATTATTGAAACTTTATTATTCCCTACAGCAATCATAATATTGGATATAAAAGTTGTTAAGGTTAAAAAAGTTGACCCAAATATTATTATATCTAAATATTCCTTTGCATAGGGTAATATCCTTTCACTGGCACCAAGTGCTATAAGTACCTTTTCTGAAAAAATATATATAATAGCTGTTAGTACCAACATTATCAAAGAACATAAGGAAAAACCATTTCTTATAATCTTTCTAGATTCTTCAAAATTCTTTTCTCCATTTGCTCTAGAAAATGCTGTAGATGTTCCTACTGCTATCATTACACCTAATGCTATTATTATTCTTTGTATAGGAAATACCAGTACCAATCCACCTATTCCATATCCTCCTACACTTCTGCCTACAAACAAAGTGTCTACCATATTATATAATTCCGATACTAAAAATGAAATTATTATTGGAATAGAGAATCTAAGGAGTAATTTCCCGATCTTTTCCTCTCCGAATAATTTATTGTTTTTACCCATAATAAAACCTCCATTTATGTTGCTCTATTATGTTAACATAAATGGAGGTTTCTTTTCATTCACTTCTTTAGTATCTATTTTGGATTGTTTTTGGCTTTTAAATAAATCTAGGTTTTGCAAAACCTTAAAATAATCCAAAAAAACATTAATTAAGTACACTATTTAAAACAAATAGCACTGCTCCATAGGGTTTTACATTTGCTACAGTATTATATACAGTAGATTTCTTACCATAATAGAATGATATATTGGGATGAACATACTCCTTTAAAAGCTCCCAATTATCATTATCTAACCTTTCAGGCTTATTAAGTCCTACCCATTTATCATATACTGATCCATACCTTTTATCTAAAACATATTTTGTAACTTGAAAATCACTTTCCATATTTAATATATTTAAAGATATTTTTCTTTCCTTAATTTTTTCAAGAGGGCTTTCTCCATATATCAACTCTTCATCTAATTCTACAGGATTAAAAAGCATTATTTGATAACCATATTCTGATTTTGTAACTATATAACCCTCACCCCTGTCTATTATAGTGTCTCCCAATGAGGATAATAACATATAGCCATAATATGAAGGTTTCTTTAAATGATTAGATGTAAATATTCCTTTATCTCCAAAAAATGTATCATTATAAAGAATAATTTCTTTAGATATTTCGTCTACCATATTTAAAACTATTCTATTATTTAATTGAATATAATTGTATAGTATATAAGGCACCATTGCTAAATTGTCATGAACTCCATGTATATCCTTTTTAGGAAAATATGGTTTTAAATTCTTTAACTTAATATTCAACCATTCCTCTACATCTTCTTCATAAAGATTAGAAAAATGCTCTATAAAATCATCTATTACATATTTTTCTACATTTTCTGTTCTAATTATTGGGATTAATTCCTGCTCCCTTAGAAAATCCAATATGGTTTCCACTCTAGTCCAATTAATAAATTTGTGGTTCTTATCTCTGTATATGTCCATATCTTCAGAGAATAATCTATTTACTATACAATATTTAAACCCTATTTCTCTTTGTATTTCCTCTAATATCCTTCTATTTTCCTCCTCTAACAGAAGATAAATATCTCCTAAGTCTATTACATCTGGTCTTGTAAATGTTTCTCCAGTATCTTTTTTAAGGTCTATATCGATTTTAATTATCTTATTATCATAATTATATCTTTCATAGTCCTCTATATAATGATTTAGAAATGGAAATGCTTCTTTAATATTTAGATAATTAATCTTGGTCATTTTTTCTAATTGTTCTTCATTAACTTTGTTTTTCTTACGATATGCCATTGGTGTACAATTATAATGGTTTTTAAAGTGTTTATTATAATACCTTACATGAGAAAATCCTACTTCTTCCGATATTTCAGAAATATTTTTATCTGTGTCAAGCAACAGTTTAGTAGATTCCTCTACTCTAATTTGGTTTAAGTATTCATTAAAGCCCTGTCCAAATATATCCTTTATTTTATAAGATAAATACTGAGAGGTTAAAAACTCTTTGTCTGCAATATCTTGTAGGCTAACTTTATTCATATAATTGTTGCTTAGATACTTGACTATTCTATGGTATCTTTCAAGCTGTTCTTCATCTTTCTTGAGGCTTTCTTCTCCTTCATAGAAAAGATAATGAAAGTTATTAAGCAAATGATACATCATATCCAATAGGTATTCCTCTATTTTATCCTCATAATCATCTATCTTTGATATTGCCTCATATACCAGTATAGAGATATATCTTCTTAATTCGTAATATTTCTCATCCTCTTGTCCTTTTTTATCTGAAGAATCCGTATAAAAAAAGACTTCCTTTGCATCATCATAATATTTTTCAAAAAAGTTCGGGTCGATATTAAGTATTAAAACTAAATTATCAGGGTCCTTAGATTTTATACTATAGACTTCATTTGAATTTATTATTTCTATTTCCCTTTCTTCTAAAGTATAAATTTCATTTTCTACACCAACATCTATGGTACCCCTCAGTACAAATAAAACTTGAATAGAATCCTGCCAATGAATTGGATATTCCATAATATTTGCTAGAAATATATTTATAGGTAAATCCTTTATATATTCAACATATTCTTTTCTCATATCTGTTCCCCTATATCTTTATTTAATCCTCAAATTCTTCTCTATGATGTAACCCTATTAAATTATTAACTGGAACTGTAAATATAATTCCTGTACCCGGTTTCTTCAATTCTCCAGCTTCTACCATTGCTTTCATTATATTTTTATATTTATCTACTTCTGTTAGAATCAATATTATTTCCTTCGAAGCTTCAACATGAATACTTAAAAACTTCTTTACTTCTGATTCCCCTGTTCCTCTACCATAAAATATAGTCGCTCCATTGGCTCCTGCTTTTTTAGCAGATTCTACAACTTTATCAGCCTTTCCTCTTTCAACAACAGCAACTATACATTTTATTTCTATCATAATAACACTCCTTTCATTTCTATGGTAACAATATTTTTAAATCTTAGTTAATATTCCTAATATCATTACAGAAATCATAGAACCTATAGATGTAAGCCCCACTATTCCAAAACCAGAAATCAATGGGTCTACCCCTTCAATAACTGATGCTAAACCTACAGCTAAAGCCATATTAATTGGTATATTCACAGGACCAGTTGTTGCAGAAGCAGCATCAAATGCAATGGCACCAAAAGGTTCTGGTGCAAAAAATGCCAAAATCATTACTACTAATAATAATGGTATTAAAACCTTTATATATGGAACATTTAATAATATTTTTAGTAAACCTATAGCCATTCCACCACCAAATCCTAGGGCAACACCTTGGATTAATAGTTTATATGGAATAGCTCCAGAAGATAATTCCTCTACTTCCAATGCCAATGCCTTTAATCCTGGTTCTACTAATGTTGCACAATAGCCTATTGCAAATCCTATTATTAGTATAAGCCATTTTCTTTCAATCATGACAAAATTTCTACCAACAGAATCTCCTAAAGGTATCAGACTCATAGTTGTCCCCTTTAAAAATAAATGAAGACCTACTACAGATAATAAAAATCCAATACTAAAATCCTTTACACTATGTAGTGGTTTTTTTAGTACAAATATTTGAAGCACGGCTAATATAGCCGCTAGGGGTATAATGCTAGCAGCAGTTTCCCATAAGGCTCCTAAGCCTTGTAAACCCTTCATAACAATTCACTCCTCTATATTTTTTTGTAACTTATAGTGTTATACCCATTATAGCATATTAATCACAACAATTTTACTTATAAATAAAATAATTGGGTAAACAAGGGTTATAGGGTATAATATAATTATCTAATTTATTTAGGAGGTGTAATATGGAAAAAGAAAAATATATACCAGAAGTAAAATCACATCTTAGGTCTAGAATAATAGAAGTACCATCTTCCATATATAAGGCAAGTGGTATAAAAATTTTGGGGACAAGGATTAAATCATTGTTATTTACTACTGACGTAGCCATAATTAAAAATTCCAATGCTAATTCTATTATAGCAGTATATCCCTTTACTCCACAATTATCTATTACTCAATCCATACTTGAGGTTGCAGCAGTTCCTGTATTTGTTGGAGTTGGAGGTGGACTTACTACAGGTAAAAGAGCTGTAAATATTGCTCTTCAGGCAGAGCTAATGGGAGCCTATGGAGTAGTAGTAAATGCTCCTACTAAAAATGATGTAATTGCCCAAATGAAAGAAGGAATTGATATACCAATTATAGCAACAGTAGTATCAGAATGTGATGATTATAAAGGTAAAATTCAAGCAGGAGCCAGTATATTAAACGTATCTGGTGGTGCTAAAACATCTTATTTAGTACGTAAAATAAGGGAAGATTTAGGAAAGGAATTTCCAATTATAGCAACAGGAGGTCCTACAGAAAAATCCATACTTGAAACTATAGAGGCTGGAGCCAATGCAATAACTTATACTCCACCTACAAGTGCAGAAATATTTTCAGGAGTTATGGAAAAATACAGAGAGGATATGCAAAAAGAATAAAATGAGCATATTATATGCTCATTTTATTTATTATCTGTTTATTATCTATTTATTATTAAGTGCATTTTCTTTGGCAAAGAATTCCTTAGTAAGTTTAATAACAACTCCACTTAGAAGTGCAACTCCTATTAAGTTTGGAATAGCCATTAAACCATTTAGTGTATCTGCTATATCCCATAGAAGCTCAAGCCCACCTACAGCTCCTACAACTATAAAAGGAATATATAATATTCTGTAAAAAATATTAACTTTAGGTCCGAATAAATATTCAGCACAGCGTTCTCCATAGTATTCCCAACCTAATATAGTTGAGAATGCAAATAGTAAAATACCTATGGAAACTATCCATCCACCTACTGTCGGAATTGCAGCATTGAAAGCTTCTGTTGTAAGAGCAGCCCCTGTTGCTCCATTTTTCCATACTCCTGTAGTTAAAATTGTCAGTGCAGTTATGGAACAAATAACAATTGTATCTACAAATACTTCAAATACTCCCCATAGTCCTTGACGTACAGGATGGTCTGTAGTAGCAGCAGCATGAGCTATAGGTGCACTACCAAGTCCTGCTTCATTTGTAAATACTCCACGAGCAACTCCATATCTCATAGCCTGTTTAAGAACTGAGCCTGTAAATCCTCCTATAGCAGCTGTTCCTGTAAATGCAGAACCAAATATTAGACCAAATGCCTCTGGAACGTGGGAAATATTCATAATAATTATTGCTAATCCCCCAAGAATATAGAATGCCGCCATAAAAGGTACAAATATTTCAGTTACTTGACCAATTCTTTTAATACCACCTATAACAACTATAGCAGCAAATACTGCTAAAAAAATTCCTGTCCATAGTTTAGGAATATTAAATGTAACTTGAAGTGATTCAGCAATGGAATTTGATTGAACCATATTTCCTATACCAAAGGCTGCCAAAGCTCCAAAGAATGCAAATATATAGGCTAACCACTTTAGATTAAGTCCATTTGTAATATAATACATTGGACCACCTACGAATCTGCCATCATCTGTCTTTTCTCTATATTGAACTGCTAAAACTACCTCTGCAAACTTTGTAGTCATACCAAATAATGCTGCAACCCACATCCAGAATACTGCCCCTGGACCACCAATAGATATAGCTGTAGCAACTCCTGCTATATTACCTGTACCTACTGTTGCAGCCAATGCAGTAGCAACTGCCTGAAAAGCCGTTACTTCCCCTTCACCTTTGTCTTCCTTTGCAAACATCTTTAATAAAGTGTTCTTTAAAATATAACCTAGTTTAGTAATTGAGAAAAAATTAGTGCGTAATGTTAAGTAAACCCCTGTTCCAACCAATAAGATAAGCATTGGCGGTCCCCATACAAAATCATTAATAATTTCATTTAACCTCATTAATTGATCCATTACCTCTCCCCCTTTTATTATATTATTCCTATTGTAAAGGGGACACTTCAAAAAAACTCAAAATTATTCAAATATGTTATCAGAATATTTCTAATTGTTTTGGTTTTCACAAAGTATACATATTCCAGATAAAAACTTTTTCATATTTATGGTTCCTCTATCTTTAGATTTTCCTCTTATATAATCCATTTCTCGTTTTATTTGTTCAAAATTAAATAATGTATTGGAGTATTCCATAAAAGTTTCATTCATATAATCCTCTATTCCTAAAGCTGCAACATTTACCATAGCTGTATTTATAGCCCTTCTCATTTTTTGTTCCATGATTTTTGGATTTTGTGTAAACTTAGAACATATATCCCGTATGGATATATCATTTAATTTTATATTGTTATAAATCAAAAATTTAACAACCTTTAGTAAGTCCTCACTTCCCATTTGTCCCATAATTCCTAACTTTAATAAAATTATATTGATATTTCGTTCACAATTCTTTATTTCTTCTGTGCTGTTAGAATGTGGATTAGTTTCTTTAAATATTTCTTGAATCTTTCTTATTTTTTCTTCCAATTGAATATTATATTTTACTTTTTCTATTATAGTTTTTACTTCTAAAGTATTTATTGGCTTATAAATAGCATATTCTACACCTTCTTCATATGCTTTTTCTATATCTTTCTTAGATGCAAACTCTGAAATCATAATAAACTTAATATCTATACCTTTTCTCTTTATTTCATTTATAATTTGAAATCCGTCTGTTCCATCTCCTAAGCGATCTATAACCACTAAATCTGGAGAAGAAAATATTATCTCTTCTAAACCTTCATTAAAATCCCTTGATTCCCCTACTAATGAGCCTAAATTGTTATTATGTATAATCTTTTTCAAGATATTTATATCATTTGAATTTTTATCCAAAACAAATATCTTCATTTTATACCTCCAGTGGCTTATTCTACCATCCTTTTACCCCTTAAAAATTCCCATTTCGTTTCACTTGTTATTACAGAAATTAAAATTGCCATACATCCTATAAAAAACTTTATAGTCAATGGTTCTTTTAAAAATATAATAGAAAATGTACTTCCAAAAACAGCCTCTAAACTTAAAATTATGGCTGCATGAGTTGAGCTAGTATATTTTTGTGCAACAGTTTGCATTAAAAATGCAGTCATTGTACTAAAAATGGCAAGATATAATATGGGGAAAATTGTATTTGACTCCAATTTAATATTAGTTCCCTCAAATGATAAAGCAAATATAAATGATAAAATTGCTGCCGTTAAAAACTGTATTATAGTTATTACATAAGGATCAGATTCCTTTGCAAAATGTCCTGTAGAAGAAATGTGCATAGCAAACAGTACAGCACATAAAAGAGTCAGTAAATCCCCATATCCCATAGATAAATCTTTATTTAGACTAAGTACCCCTATTCCTATTAAACATAGGAAAGCTGCTGCTAAGTCAAACTTATCTGGCCTTTTCTTAGATATAATCCAATAAATAAATGGTACCATCACCACATTTGTAGCTGTAATAAAAGCTTGTTTTCCAGCTTCAGTATATTGAAGCCCAACAGTTTGAGTAGCAAATGCTGCAAATAAACATGACCCAATTATAATTCCAGCTTTAATATCTTGTTTTGAAGCATTTTTAATATTCTTAAAAAATACTATGGATAAAATAATAGTTGAAATAGTAAACCTAAAAAATAACAAATAATATGGAGTTACATAGTCTAAAGCATTTTTAGTAACAACAAATCCTGAGCCCCAAATGATTGCTACTAAAAGCAGAGACATATCTGCATATAATATTTTTTTCTTTTCCAAATACTCATCCCCTTTCCCCTTTATTATATCATATTAGAATTATTCCATTAAAATGTTTTTCACTTTCTTTCCCTAAACATACACCAAAACTTGGTTTATTAATAAAATGATATTAATAAAAAATAATGAGGGTGATTTTATGGAAAAAAATTTAATCGTAGGTAGTGATAGTCTTGTAAGACTTACAAATGGAAACTATGTTAATTATATAAATTTTGATAATGCTGCTACAACTCCACCTTTTAAATCAGTAATGGATGAAATAAATAATTTTTCTCATAATTACTCTTCTATTCATAGAGGTACAGGATATAAATCCATAATATCTTCAAGAATTTATGATGAAGGCAGAGAAATAGTATTGGATTTTGTAGGTGGCAATAGAGATTATCATACAGTAGTTTTTTTAAAAAACACTACAGAATGTATAAACAAACTTTCCTATAGACTTCAAGAAACTTTAAAGAATAAAGTAGTATTATCTACATACATGGAACATCATTCAAATCTACTGCCATGGAAATATAGATATAATACAGACTATGTAGAAGTAGATGAATCTGGAAGGTTGTGTTTAGAGGACTTGGAATTTAAACTAAGGTTATATGGAGGAAAAGTAGGATTAGTTGCTGTTACTGGTGCCTCCAATGTAACAGGATATATTAACCCCATATACGAAATTGCAAAGATTTGTCATAAATATGGAGCTAAAATCTTAGTAGATGCTGCCCAACTTATTCCTCATAGTTCCTTTAGCATGGGGGATATAAATGATCCAGAACATATTGATTTTGTTGTTTTTTCTGCCCATAAAATGTACGCTCCCTTTGGCATAGGTGCATTAGTAGCACCAAAGGAAACTTTTAAAGATGGATTCTCTGAACAATTAGGTGGCGGAACAGTAAAATATGTTTCTATAGAAGATGTAGTATGGCTAGACCCACCTATGAAGGAAGAGGCGGGAACTCCAAATGTAATGGGTGTAGCTGCCCTTTCCACAAGTATAAAGACATTACAAAACTTAGGTATGAGAAAAATCGAAGAATATGAAAGAAGTTTAACTAAATATGCCTTAGATTTAATTCAAGATATTCCTGGAATTGTTTTATACGATGACAAAAATATAGATGAAAAAGTATCTATTATATCATTTAATATGGAAGGATTATACCACGATGAATTAGCTCTTATTTTAGCTCATGCAGGTGGGATTGCTGTTAGAAATGGTTGTTTCTGTGCTCAGCCATATGTCCAAAAACTCCTTAAAATATCTAAGGAAGAAATGCTTCGATATAGGAACGATGAGTATTTACCTGATCCTGGATTAGTGAGAATAAGTTTTGGATTATATAATGATTATAATGAAATTTATCTCTTTTATCATCTTTTAAATGAAATCAGCAAAAATGTGGATTATTATAAGAAAAGCCTATATTAAAACATTCATAATGTAGCTTTTCTTGAAACTCATGGACAGAAAGTTCCCATTTTAGAAAAGATAACAAGGTAGAACTTTCTTATTCGTTATAAGAAAAGCCTATATTAAAACACTCACAATGTAGCTTTTCTTGAAACTCATGGACAGAAAGTTCTTATTAGGAAAAGATAACAAAGTAGAACTTTCTTATTCGTTATAAGAAAAGTCTATATTAAAACATTAATTAAGTATATAAATACTCCTTTCTACTAATCCTAGTGGAAAGGAGGTTTTTTTATGAGTAAAAATCCTAATAAAAAAATGAGCATATTGATGTTTAGCGGTGATTATGATAAGGCACTGGCAGCCCTTATTTTAGCTAACTCTGCTAGGGAAATCAATATTGATGTTACTATGTTTTTTGCTTTTTGGGGACTAATGCTTATTAGAGACCCAAATTCTATACCAGAAGAAGAAAAGACTGCTTCTGAAAAGATGTTTGCCAATATGACTCCAAAACATATAGAAGATCTTCCATTGTCTAAAATGAATTTTGCTGGTATAGGAAAGAAAATGTTAGTAGGTATGATGGAGGAAAACGATACTCCAAATCTTACTGCATTTTTAAATGGAGCATTGAAAAAAGGAGTAAATATGAAAGCATGTAAACTCTCCTGTGAAGTAATGGGCTTTGGAGAGGCAGAATTACTTAAAGAAATCAATATAGTTACTGCTGAAGAATATTTAATTGATGCTTTGGAAACAGATATTCAGCTATTTATATAATTCTATATGGCGACTTTTGTCGCCTATTTTCTTCTTTTATTATTACCTTTTATAATATATACTCTATATAGTGGCTATAAAATCTACTGTAATAAAGGAAGGTGAAAATACAATGAAAAAAACATTGAATTTTATAATATTATTTAGTCTTATTGGACTTACTATATGGATTTTCGTCAGTAATAACGATTTCGATAATTTTTCTGAACTAATCAAAAGTACTAATACTTTATTTTTATTGATTGCTTTTTTATGTATGGTTTTATATTGGTTCTTTGAAGCTTATATACTTCACAAAATGAAAAAAACTCTAAATATTAATACAAGTTATGGATCATCTCTTAAACTATGTATGATTGGACAATATTATAGTGCTATTACTCCATTTTCCACTGGTGGTCAGCCTGTTCAAATATACTCCATGGTAAATGACGGTGTTCCTATAGGTACTGCATCTTCTCTATTTGTTAATAGATTTTTAATATATCAATTTGTTATGACTTTCTACGCATTATTTATGTTTATAATAAAATTTAATCTACTCTATAGTGAAGCCCAATTGGCATTACCCTTTATAGTAATAGGCTGTTTTATAAATATGGTAATTTTAGTAGGTATTTTTTTATTTTTACTAAATGAAAAATTTGTTAAAGCTTTTTTAGGAAAATCCATTAGAATACTTCATAAACTTAAAATAGTAAAGAACATAGAAAAATCTGAAGAAAAATTAAACAATACTTTATTAGATTATAAAATAAGCGTTGAGGAAATGAAGAAAGATAAGAAAACTACTGTACATCTAATCTTTATATCCATAATACAATTGACCATAAGTTTTTCTATTACCTATTTTATATACTTGGCTCTAGGATTTGAAATGGGACATTTTCTAGATATTATAGCAATCCAATCCCTTCATTATATGGCAGTATCCTTTATGCCTACACCGGGAACTGCTGGAGCATCTGAAGGTGGATTTTATATGTTATTTAAAGTAATATTTCCTAAGAAGATTTTATCCTTTGCATTGCTCCTTTGGAGATTTATTGATTATTATCTAAGAGTATTGATCACAGGATTAGTTACACTAGTTGATTTTATATGTAGAAAGAAAAAAGTAAGAACAAATTAAGATAATAAATAAACCTCAAGAACTTGTAAATTCTTGAGGTTTATTTTAATTATGATTTAGGTTCTATTAAACTATTGATAATAATTAAGTACCTTATCATTTTTAAACATAAATTCAAATAAAAATATTACTCTCTAATATAATTTACTAGTCTGGCCTAGTTGTACCTGCATCATCACCAAAAAAGCCGATTATAGGCTCTTGGCTTTCTATAGGCAAGGGGATACTATTTGGTCTAGTTGTACCTGCATCATCTCCAGCAAATACCACCATGGATAAATTCAACAGTAAAACCATTAATGTAACTGCACATATTAACTTTCTTTTCTTCATTTACTTTCTCCTCCTTGATATTTTATTATATTATCAATTAGCTTTTCAAACCTATTATACTCTTTATTATCCACATATGTTTTTAAGCATTTGAAAATTAATGATGAATCATTATTAGACTTTATTCCAAATAAAATATCATCATTATACTGTTCTATTACTTGACAAATATCTTTAACTTTCACTTTCTTGTTTAATTCTATTAAAGACAAGATATTCTTAGAAATATAGTTCTGATGAACATTTCTCTTTGCATATTCTAAAGATTCTCTATAATGCTTTTCTGCTTTTTCGATTTCTCCTAAGTTTTCATAAATGTAAGCTACCCTATGAGATATTTTATAATATAAATCACTATTCTTATTTAACTCAGCAATATCTCTTAATATCATATCTAAATATATATTAGTACGATTTATATCATTTAGTTTAAGATACACTTCTGCTATATTTCCATATATTAAATATTTAATATCACTATATCCAGTAAAGGTCAAAACTTGAAGTGCATTATTATAACTACTTAAAGCTGATTCATAGTCTTTCATTTCAAAATAACATAATCCTTGAAGATTATATGCCATTCTCCATAAATCATAATCTTTCCTCTCTGTACAACATAATAAATCTGAAATTATTTCTAAAGAAGGTGAATAAAGCTTTAATCTATAGTAGGCTAAAGCATAGTTATAATATAAATGTATTAAATACCTTTCAGGTATATCATCAACATTTAATAAAGCTTTTTGATATAATGCAATAGCATCTTGATATTTTCCTCTATCAATATAGTTATTGGCAAGTTTTATCATTATTCTATAGTTTAGCTTTCGCTTAGGGTATCTAGTGGTTAGCTCCCAAGCTTTACACATATATTCATATTCTTTTTCATAATTTCTAGAATTAAAATATATATCTCCTATAATCTCATATGCCTTAATTTTTTTATCCATAAGATCGTATTCATTTAAAAGAAACTCTATATCATCTAAATCATCTGAATCAATAATATAATCCTTTTGATTTTTATGCTTGTCCAACTCTGCAATATATTCCTCTACTCTTTCCTTTGCCTCATATCTTCTAGAATTTAATAAATCTTCTGGGTCTATAATTAAATCTATATTCTTTTCCTCTAATATCTTATTTATTTCTTTGCATATTAATTGTGCATCATCTATTTTTAGAGGAACTTCCTCAGTTCCTATTGATTTTAGCAAGTTATCAGTCTTATCTTTTAAAACCATTTCTGATTCCCCTATATCTAATCTCTCTATGATTCTTTCCAAAGTATTTCTATGATTATTGGACCCTATCTTCATTGTGTCCAAGCATATCACTCCTATCTAGTATTTAATTATATGTTTCAGAATTATCCCAGTTGTATTGGTAGTAAAATATTTATTAAATCCACAATATGATTATTATATATTACTTTATTAAACCATATTATGGATTATATAGTCAATATATTTATTTTTACAATATTCGATATTTTTTGTCATATTTTATCGAAAATAATTTTTCATGTTTTTTCTTTCATTGGATATATGTTTATTTTTCAGTATATCTTCATTATACAGATAAATCAATATCCGTAGTACTTTTTTGTCTATTTTTGTTTGTTTTTTCATATTAATATAAAAATATATTAAAAACCTACAGTGATTATTGTAGGCTTTTAATATATTTTAAAATTCTTTTCCTTTATATATATTTTTTGAAATTTGTAAGGATATTAAATACATTATTGCTCCAATACTTACAAACATAAGAATCACTATTTTCCAATCCATATTTATTATACCTTGAAATATCTCTGTATTTTCAATCTTTTTACTAAATTTACTTATTACATTTGGTAATATAATAAGTATAATATAAAAAATTTGATTAAATGCTTGGGCTTTTCCTACATTGTAATAGTGAAATGGTAAGTATATAGAGAAAAATACTAAGGATAATCCAATTATAAATGATACATCCCATATGGTTGCAGGATTTCCTGATATTGTGGTGCTAAATATAATTCTAGATATATTAGAAGATAAAAAGACGACGCCAGTTATAAATAAAATATATAGTCCCATAGATATATATTTTGATTTTACAATATCATATCTATCCACTGGAAATGAATTTAACATCATATCTGTTTTTCCTTTTACATCATATTGAGTGGAAAACATTGAAACTATATATACCATTATAAACATGGCAAATCCATATACAAGCTTAGATTTATATATATGGTCTATGCTCACCCCAATATATCCAAATAATATTCCCCCGCAAAGTATAACTAGATTTATAATTTTTAATAATCGCATATCCTTTATTACCAGTTGTTTCATTGCTATCCCTCCTACACAAAGTCCCTTGTTTCATATAGCCATAAAGATATTCCCATGGATAAAAAATATACTATAACCGCTATAATTAGTAACCCTAATCCATTTAATAAATTACCATATTGACTGAATGGTATAATAACAAAATTCATAATACCTATATATATAAACATATTTATAATATTGGCTATTTTAGGTGGCAATCTAAAAAGTGCAGGTAATGATATGGATAATGACAGTAATATTATAGGTAAGGTAGATTCCACAAGAGAAAGATTGAAAGTATCCACATCTATAAATCCTAAGAGTTTAATTATCCACAAATAACTCCCAGTAATAACAAATCCTATTGTATAATTTATAAATATAGATAAATATTTGCTAATAACTATATCTCTTTTTCTAATTGGTAAGGATTGCAATAATATATGGGTTTTTACTTGTGCATCATAACCAAAAGATATAGTTGTCAGCATATATACAAATGTATATATCATTAGACTACCTATGAATTTATTATCCGTACCTATTGTAAATAGAATGAATGGTACATATAATATTATAAATATCAAAGTTGATTTACTAGAAAAGGCTAACAAGAAGTCTTTTTTGATTAAATTTAACATCTTTCTACCTCCTTACACTATAAATCATAATATCTTCAAGTGTTGGTCTTTCAATCAATATCTCACTGCCAAATATCTTTTTCAATCTTTGTGGGTTTTCTGCTAATCCTTCAAATCCAACATTAGTCTCTCGAATTCCTATAAATTCTTTTCTTGTATCTCCATCTAATAAATCTTTCCCACCTTTTACTACTCCATAGGATTCTAAAACTTCATCTTTAGATTTAGAAAAAACTATTTCTCCATTATTTATAAAGGTAATATAATCTGCTACTTTTTCTAAATCTGTAGTTATATGAGTTGAAAAGAATATAGATTTATTTTCATCTTGGATAACACTATATAGTATATCTAGTATTTCTCTTCTAAAAATCGGATCAAGACCAGATGTTGGCTCATCCATAATTATCAAATCTGCATTGTGAGATAATGCTGTTGCTAAAGAAAATTTCATCTTCATACCTTTAGATAATTTCTTTATTTTTTGTGTATAATCTAGATTAAAATCCTTTATATATTTATTAAACAGCTTCTCATCCCACTCCTTGTAAAAAGGCGCTATTATATTTTTCATTTGCTTAATAGTCAAATCTTCATAAAAATAGGATTCATCATATACAAATCCTATTCTATTTTTTACTTCTCTTTCAAAGTCTATATGGTCTTTTCCAAATATCTTTATTTCTCCAGAATCCTTTTTTAGTAAGTTCATTATAAGCTTTATAGTAGTGCTTTTACCTGCTCCATTTGGTCCAATAAACCCCATTATATATCCAGATTCTAGGTTGAAGGATATATCATTAAGCTTAAATTTCTCAAATTTTTTGGATACATTCTTTATCTCTAACATATTTACTCCTCCTCAAATAAAATCTTCAGCATTTCTTTTACTTCTTTGTATTCAAGTCCTAGTAGTCTGGATTCTGCTACTACTTCTGTTAATTTTTCTTCTATAACCTTTAGTTTTTTCTCTTTCATTAATTCCTTGTTCTGCATAGCCACAAAGGAGCCCTTTCCCTGCATAGTTTCTATAAATCCTTCTTTTTCTAATTCTTCATATGCCCTCTTAGTTGTAATAACAGATATTTGAAGGTCCTTTGCCAGTCCACGAATGGAAGGTAGTGCGTCCCCTTCTTCCAATTCTCCTTTTATTATCATTCCCTTGATTTGACTGGCTATCTGCTCATATATAGGCTCACTAGATGAATTAGATACTATTATTCTCATAATATCCCTCCTTAGAACAAACTGTTATGTTTGTATATACTGTATATTTCCTATATGTACAGTATATACTTATATTTTTTATCTGTCAATATTTTAAAGTATTAAATTTCAACTTGTAAACTTAAAATTATATTTCAGTTGACAATATTTACAAATTAATATATTATCTTATTGTAAACATATAATCATATTTTAGTTGACAATGGAGGGGTAAAATGAAAATATCCGTAAGAGAAATGTCTTTAGTTGCTATGTTTGCAGGACTTACTGCTGTGGGAGCTATGGTTAGTATCCCTTTTGGAGAAGTACCTATTACAATGCAAACCTTATTTGTGATTTTATCCGGGCTTATATTAGGTCCCAAACTAGGTCCTTTATCACAAATAGTATATGTACTTTTGGGACTAGCAGGTGCACCTATATTTGCAGGATTTACTGGTGGGCTTCAATCTATAATGGCACCTAGTTTTGGATTTATTATTTCTTTTATATTTGTGTCCTATATTGCAGGATTGATTTCGCATTGTGGAAAATCTTCTTCAAAAATCAATATTTGGATTGGATCTTTTGTAGGAACTATAGTGGCATATTTAATTGGGTTACCTTATATGTACTATATATTAAATATAGTAATGGGAAAGGGTTTATCCTTTGGTACAATTCTTAATATGGGTTGTATTCTTTTTCTCCCTGGAGACCTTTTTAAGTTTATTATAGCTTCAGTAGCTACTGCAAAAATTTTACCAATACTTAAAAAATCAGGGTTATCTTTGAATTAAGATAACCCTGATTTTTAATTTACTTGAATATCTGGTTTGTTTGGTAAAAATGTTCCTATAACAGCTCCTATTATTGCAGGAAGTAACCATGCTAAGCCCCATGAAGCTAAAGGTAAATGTTCTACTATATTTGTAATCTTCCATATTTCAAATCTATTTAATAATTCTAAAGTACTGACTATTAGTGTTGCATATACTGCGTGTTTGTAAATATTTTTATTAGGTTCTTTTCCTAGAATCATAGTAAGTAATATCATTACAATTACAACTGGATACATAAACACAAGTATTGGTTCTGCAAATCCTATTATTGATTCTACTCCCCTTATGGACATAAGAGCACTAAATATAGTTGTTCCTATTACTAAGGTTTCATATTTTAATTTACCATTACTTATTTTATTAAAATATTGCCCAACTGTAGCAGTAAGTCCTATTGTAGTAGTTAAACATGCTAAGGATACAACTACTCCTAAACCTATTTTTCCAAAGCTCTCTAAGGAATTATTTGCTATATTTACTATTAAATCTACCTTTTCTATATCCTTTGAAAATAATGAACCTCCTGTTGCTCCTAAATATCCTAGTCCGCCATAAACTAAAGTAAGAGCTGATACTGCTATTAAACCAGCCTTTTTAGTCATCTTCATTTGTTCCTTTTCATCATTATAACCACTTTGAATAAGTGATGTAGTTATAATTCCACCAAATAATATGGAAGCTAAGGCATCCATGGTTTGATACCCACTAATAAACCCTTCAGAAAAAGGTCTTGCAAAGTCTTCTGGCACAGGCATACCCATAGGATCAACTATTCCCTTAACTATGATTAAAATCAATAGAATCAGTAAAGCAGGTGTTAATACTTTTCCTATTTTATCTATTACGTCATTTGGCTTTATAACCAATAATAAAGTTATACCAAAATATATTATGGAAAATATAACAGGATTGCCATTGGGCATCAATGGTAAAACCCCTATTTCAAAAGCAGTTGCTCCTGTTCTTGGAATTGCTAATAATGGACCTATGGCTAAAACCACTGTTATGCCTAAAAATTTACTAAACAACGGTGAAACTCTTCTACCTAGTTTGTCCACATCTCCTCCAGCTTTAGCTGAAGCAATTATTCCTAAAAGTGGTAACCCAATTCCTGTAATAAAAAATCCAAACATAGACCAATTCCATTTTTGTCCCGCTAAAAGTCCTAAAAATGGTGGAAATATTAAATTTCCTGCTCCAAAAAACATGGAGAATAATGCCGCTCCTAAAATAAGTGCATCATTTTTCTTTTTCACAACAACACCTCGCTACAATTTTGTAATTATTCAAATTGTAACACAAGTTTGAAAACAATACAACCCTTTTTGATTCTATCAAAAAAGGTTGTTAAATATATCCATTTAAGCCTCTAACAGAAACTTCTCCTGAATAGATATTATCAACTGTCCCATCTTGAAATTCTACTACTAATTCTCCCTCTTCATTGATGTCTAAGACCTTACCTAGTGTTTCTTCTTCCCCTTTAATTATTCTCACTTCTTTACCAATTAGTGCAGAGCTTTCTCTACATACTTTTATTGCCTTAGAAATACTCTTTTTATCTCTAAAATCAATATATAGTTTTTCAAATTCATTTATAATATTTCCTAATAATTCTTTTCTATTTATTTCTATACCTTTACTTATTTTAATTGACATGGCTTTATCTTTCAAATCCACAGGTA
The DNA here is from genome assembly GCF_018917845.1 of Tissierella pigra. Lineage (NCBI taxonomy): Bacteria > Bacillati > Bacillota > Tissierellia > Tissierellales > Tissierellaceae > Tissierella > Tissierella pigra. The sequence goes on along the minus strand of NZ_JAHLPJ010000001.1, from coordinate 507,456 downwards.
TATCTTCTTGGTTAAAGTTAACATTTATCCCGATACCCATTACTACATAATTAATCATATTTAACTCACAGTTCATTTCAGTAAGTATTCCACAAATCTTTTTGCCATCTATTAGTATATCGTTGGGCCATTTTATTTGAGATTCTATATTCATATTTTTCAATGCCTTATGTACAGCTGCTGCCCCTAACAAAGTTATTTTTGATACCTTAATTGGGTCCACCTTAGGTTTTAGGATTATACTCATCCATATACCTTTTCCTTTTGGAGATACCCAATGTCTGCCCAATCTTCCTTTTCCTTCTGTTTGCTCTTCTGAAATTACAACGGTTCCTTCATTTTCGTCAAAGGCTATTTTCTTAGCCTTTTTATTAGTAGAATCTATGGTATCAAAATATTTTATATTTCTGCCTATAAAGCTTGTATCTAAATAGGGTTCAACTTCTTCCAACGTCAAAATATCTGGCAAGGATATTATTTTATATCCTTTACTAGGTACAGATTCTATATTATATCCATCTTCTTTTAAAGCATTGATATATTTCCATATGGCTGCACGGGTCATATGAAACTCCTTAGATATTTCTTCACCTGAAATAAAATCCTCACCATTCTTTAGCATATTTAAAATTTTTTGTTTCAATATATCACCACCTAAAATATAGTAAATAGATAATAGTGAATAGTTAAAAGACCATAAATTTTCACTTAAAACTATTCACCATTCATCATTCACTTTCATTATTTATAAATGCAGTACATCTCTCATAGTATATAATCCCGGTTCTTTACCTATAAGAAACTTTGCTGCCTCCAATGCTCCACTGGCAAATACCTTTCTATCATAAGCCTCATGGCTAATTTTTATGGCTTCTAATTCTCCAATAAAACCAGCTTCATGAAATCCTATTATATTTCCTGCTCTTAAAGAGTGGATTCCTATTTCTCCTTTTTCTCTGGGACATTCTCCAACTCTTCCATGTTGATGATTTCTCTGTTCTCCCAATCCTCTTTCTATGGACTCTACTATTGTAACTGCACTGCCTGAAGGAGCATCCTTCTTTCTATTATGGTGAGACTCTATTACTTCAATATCAGTTTTTTGACCTAATATCCTAGCCGTCTGTTCTACTAGACTAAATAATAAATTCATACCCATAGACATATTAGTAGCATAAAGAATAGGAATCATTGTGGAAGTTACTTGTATCTTTTTTAATTGTTCTTCATTATATCCTGTAGTACCTATTACAACAGGGATATTTCTATCTAAACCAATACTCAGTACCTTATCTAAAGTGGACTCATGGGTAAAGTCTAATAATATATCAAAGTTAATATTATCCCCTATTACTGGAACTTTTCTGCATATGCCATATATATTATTCCAATAGGAGTCCTCCATTGCCAACTCCTTAATAGTACTTCCCATTTTCCCCTCTATTCCATTGATTAATAAATCCATATTTTCCTCCTAAACTAGATTTAGTCTTTTCATCTCTTGGATTAATTTTATTTTATTGCCCTCCTCCATAGATGTAAGAGGTAATCTCAATTGATCCTCAATATATCTCATTTCTGATAGAGCTGCCTTAACTGGTATTGGGTTTACTTCTGAGAATAATAAATCTATCAATTTCTTATATTCTAATTGAATTTTTAAAGCTTCAGCAACATTTCCTTCCATAAAAGCTTCACACATTTCCTGCATTTCTTTAGGAATTATATTTGATGCTACAGAAATCACTCCATGACCACCACAAGCATATACAGGTATTACTTGGTCATCATTACCTGAATAGATCATGAAATCTTCTGATACCAATCTTTTTATTTCTAGTACTTGTGATATATTTCCACTGGCTTCCTTAACTCCTATTACATTTTCTACCTTGGACATAGTTACAATTACATCTGGTGGTATATTTACTGCTGTTCTTCCAGGAACATTATATAATATAACTGGTAATTTTGTATTCTTTGCAACTTCTGTAAAATGTGCTATCATACCTTTATTTGTACATTTATTATAATATGGAGTTACAAGTAATATTCCATCTGCTCCCAGTTCCTCTGCTTGTTTAGTATACTTTACTGAAGTTTCAGTAGAATTTGAGCCAGTACCTACTATAATTGGAATTCTCTTTGCATTTTTTTCTACAGCTGTTTTTATAATTTCTTCTCTTTCTTCATAACTAATAGTTGAAGCTTCTCCAGTTGTACCTAGCACTATCAATGCTTGAGTTTTATTTTGAATTTGAAACTCAATCAATCTTTCATAAGCTTCTTTATGAAATTTTCCATCTTTAAATGGAGTAACTATTGCAACACCTGCTCCTTTAAACATAATTATCCCTCCAATTTTATAGTTTCTATAGCTTCTATAATTTGAACAGCATTAGTAGCTGCCCCTTTTCTAAGATTATCTGCTACTACCCAAAGAGATAGCCCCTTAGGGTCATAAATATCTTTTCTTAATCTTCCTACATAAGTATAATCTGTATTCTCTGCTTGAAGTGGTGTAGGATATTTATTTTCACTAGGTTCATCTTCTAATACTATTCCTTCTGCCTTCTCCAATAAACTTCTTATTTCCTTTATATTTACTTCTTCTTTAAGTTCTAGATATACGGACTCACTATGACCATAGAAAACTGGAATTCTAACAGCTGTAGGATTTATTTCTATGGACTCATCATCTAATATCTTATGTGTTTCATATACCATCTTTAACTCTTCCTTTGTAAATCCATTTTCATTAAAGACGTCAATATGGGGTATACAATTTCCTGCAATTTTTCTTGTATATACTTTATTTGGATAATCTTTATCTTTAATTTGATTTTCAAGTTCTTCAATAGCCTTGTAACCACTTCCTGATACTGCTTGATAGGTAGATACTACAATTCTTTTTATTCCATATTTCTTATATATTGGAGCTATGGCTACTATCATCTGTGTGGTGGAGCAATTTGGATTTGCTATTATTCCTCTATATCCTCTTAGTACATGAGAATTCACTTCTGGTATTACTAAAGGTATATTTTCCATCATTCTAAAATGTGAGGAATTATCTATTACTATATTACCTGCATCTGCTGCAATAGGTGCAAACTTTTCTGATATACTTCCACCTGCTGCAAATAACAAATAATCATACTTTTCTTTCATAACCTCTTCAGTTAATAGTTCTACTGTCATATCTTTATCTCTAAGTTTCACTATTTTTCCAGCTGAATTTTTAGATGCGAATAATCTAAAATTATCTACATCTATATTTCTTTCCAATATTACTTCTATCATTTTTTGTCCAACAGCACCAGTAGCACCTACTATTCCAATCTTTAAACCCATTTTGTCACTCCTCCCTTAGTTCTTTTGTAGATATATTATATATCTTTTAGGATTTCTAGGCAATCTTATTAAAGCCTATTATCATTATATGAAAAACTTTCTAAATATTAGCTTGTATTTATGATTATAATATATAATATAATAAATATATGAAATTTGGAGGTGGTAATTTTGCTAAATAAAAAAATCTCTCTTTTGATTCTTATTATACTAATACTTTCTATATCTAGTGTAAGTTTTGCCGATGATACTTTAGGTATTAGAAGTTGGACAGTATTTTCTACTTTAAATGAAAATGGTGACTTAATTATTTCAGAAGATATTACATTTGATTTTAGGGATAAATTCAATGGAGTGTATAGAAACATAGTCTTAACAAATACTGATGGAATTGAAAATTTAAAACTATCTCAATTAGAAGATAATGATGAAATTTTTTATACATTAGTAGACTCTGCTAAAAAAGGTGATAAAAACGTATTTACTGCTGCAAAGAAGAAGGATACTCTGGAATTAATGATATTTTCTCCATCTAATAATGAAGAAAAAACCTTTAGAATTAATTACACAGTTAAAAATGTGGCAATTAGACATAAAGACATTGGAGAGTTATATTATAAATTCATAGGTAAGGAAAATGCTACTCCAATTGAGTATTTCTCTGCTAAAATCACTTTACCTAAGATAGATAGAGAAAAGACTAAAATATTTGCACATGGTCCTCTCCATGGAACAATTGATTTTTTAGAAGATAATTTAATAGAATTAGAAGTATTTAATGTGCCTGCTGAAACCTTTGTAGAAGGAAGAATACTGTTTCCTCCTGACTTCATAGGTGCTAGTGAAAACATTGGAAATAGTAGCTTTGAAAATATAATGGATGAAGAACTAGTTCTTATTAGGTCAATTGAAAAGAAAGCTGAATCAAGAGCTAAAAATAAAACTCTTTTTGGCAATATATCCCTTATATTTACAGCATTAGGAGTTGCTATTATAGGGTTTGTATTTAATAAGTTTAGAAGAAATATAGATAGTAGTTCTTCTTACTTTTCACTCAATGACATTACCCCTGCTGAATTGCGATTATTTTTCCAGAACATTATAGACTCTAGATCCTTAATGACAACAATCTTTGATTTAGCAAGAAAAGGATTTTTAACCGTTGAAGAAATAGAAACGTCTCAAAAGAGTTCCAAAAAAAAGAAAAAAGATTTTTTATTTAGAAAAACTAAAAACTCTGATTTTGATTTAACTTCTCATGAAAAATATATCTTCAATTGGCTGTTTAACCATATTGGAAATGGACAAAAAGTATCCACAAAAGATATAGAGGATTATAGAAAGTCTAGTTATACTAAATTTAATAAAGAGCTTTTAGCTTGGCAAAATGAAGTAAGATCCGATGTAAAGTCACAGGGCTATTATGACGATAGAGGGCATAAATGGGGATGGTTCGTACTTTTTCTTGGTATAATTTCTCTTATTTTAGGACTGCTTTCTCTGACTTTTGATTCTCTTTACGGTATTATCCCTCTTTTACTATCAGTACCTATATTTTTCTATTCTATAGTTCTTCTTTTTAGAAAATCTGATAAGGGATATATTCAATATTTAATATGGAAAGATATAAAAAGAGATTTATCTAAAAATAGAGATATACTTAAAGACTATGATACCAATATACCAACTGATAGGATATTGATATATGCCTTAGCTTTAGGATTACCTATGAAAACCATAGATAATTTCAGAGATAACTTCCAAGAATCTTACAATCCCAGTCATTGGGCATATTTATATTTCTTAACTAATAAATATGGAGGTTCCATGTTTGAAGATAGATTTAATTCTTCCTTTTATCCTGGTTCTTCAACTACTAATTCAAGTTCTATTGGTAGTGGTGGTGGCTTCTCTGGCGGAGGAGGAGGAGGTGCTGGTGGTGGAGGTGCAGGAGGATTTTAACTGGTAACAGTTCACCAATAATAAAAAAGGAATTTGGATTAATCCAAATTCCTTTTTTATTATTATTTACCGTTTAGTAAATCTTTTAAATTTCCCAGTATCTTATATTCTGTAGTTTTTAACTCCTGAATATTTTTCTTGCCTAATAAAAGCATTATTATTTTCATTTTATGTGTAGTTGCTTCCATATAATCCTTGGCATTTTCATATCCTCCATGTAGAAGGTAAGATAAAATTTCACCAGATATTCCTACCATTTGTCCACCAAGAATCAGAGATTTTACAATATCCATACTATTTCTTATGCCACCACTAGAAATTATATTTAAGTCCTCTGGCAATTCTCTACATTTAATTAAAGATAGTGCTGTGGGTATGCCCCATGAGTAAAGTTCTGAAAAATCTATACTATTATATCTAATATTTTCAATTTCAATAAAATTAGTTCCACCAAAACCTGATATATCAACATTTCTAACACCTATATTATATAATTTAGATGCAGCTTCCTTTGATATGCCAAATCCAACTTCTTTTACTATAACAGGTTTATCTATGGTTTTCACTATTGTTTCAATATTTTCCAATATACCCTTAAAATCCCTATCTCCTTCTAACATGACTATTTCTTGGGCTGGATTTAGGTGTAATTGTATTGCATCTGCCTTTACCATCTCTAAGGCTTTGTTTACTTCATCTATAGATGATTGAGCATTAAGATTTGCTATAACAATCCCCTCATCACCTATTATTTCTCTAACTATAGTGAAAGATTCTCGGCATTCCTCATCATCACATAATGCTATGGTCTGTGATCCTACTGCCATGGGAATATTATACTCTTTAGCAATAAGTGCTAAATCTTGATTAATTTCCTGAGAAAATTCTGCCCCACCTGTCATTGCATTTATAATAATAGGGTAGCCTACTGTTCTTCCTAAAAAACTTGTTGTTGTATCTATATGATTGAAATCTAGATTTGGTAATGAATTATGCTCTATAAATACATCTTCAAACAATGTATTTCCCTTATAGGTTGTCCTCAAATAGTTCTCAACATGCTCTTTTTTCCTTATTTTTCTCATGTTTCCACCTCTATCTATTGATCTAATAAATAGTCTCCAAACATCTCTTTAACAATTTCTTCTGTTTGTTCCCTATCATATATCCAATAATCTATTTTGGAAATCTTTTTATCATATCCTGGAATTGTATTCGTCTTCATATTTTCCATATCTATTTTTCTTGCTGCATTTGCTCCTTTTAGTATAACATTTAAAGGGATATTTGTATCTACATATTCAAAATAAGTGTTAACCAATTTTGGTAACTTTAAAATATTTTTAGGCTTTAAGGTTTGCTTTATCATTTCTTTCATAAACATTTGCTGTGCCTTAATCCTTCCAATATCTCCTTCTGCATATCCTGATCTATATCTTAGGAAATCATGGGATTTCTTTCCGTCTAGCACCTGCAAGCCCTTTTTTAAATTTATATTTAAAGGCGGATCACAAGTTGGGTCGGAGTATTTCATATTTTTTGGTACATCTATCTCTACTCCGCCTATGGCGTCTACAATTCCCATTACTGCTTTATAGTCAACCTTTACATAATAATCAATATCTAAATTAAGGAAATCTCTTACTGTCTGCATAGTAAGTTCTGGTCCGCCAAAAGCATGAGCATGGTTAATTTTATCTTCTGTATTCCTTACTTTTACTCTAGTGTCTCTAGGTATGGATAGTAAGTTTATTCCACCTGTTTCTAAATTAACCTTAAAAAGCATCATGGTGTCAGTACGGGTCCCCTTGGACTTTTTAACATCCTTTGCATCTACACCCATTAATAAAAATAGTATCTCTTCTTCATTCTTGGGTTCGATTACATCTTCATCAGTATTATTCTCTGTGTTGTCTTCTTCCCCTGTTGCCACAGTTGTATTATTTTTAGAGAATATCTTTTCACCAAAGAAACCAAATACCAATGCAAAGCATGCAAAAGATATTATAAATGATAATATAAATTTTTTCTTCATCATCACACCTCAAGTATTTTAAGTTATACATTAAATAATACTACATATAAAGAATAATTACAATTATAAATATACTAGAAAACGTTACAATTTGGATACAACAATGATTTGGTAAATAAAAGATATGTTATTCAGCCTATTTTATTGACGATAATTTAATAATCAATGTAATAATTGGCAACTTAATAACAGTCCTAGAAATCAATATATCTAAGTCTTTAATATAAATTTACTTATAGTATATTTTTTTCTATAGATATTTTCTATTGGATTTGAATATAGTTTTATGATAGTCTACTGAAGGAAGATATTGTTTAAATTCAGAGAAAAGGAGATGTCTAAATGAAGGAAATCATTAAAAAACTACCCGTACCTATTGTGGGACTAATGTTAGCTTTAGCAGCAACAGGAAACTTAGTATTATCTTATGGTGAAATTTATAGAAATATTTTTGGCGCTTTATCCGCAATCATTTTGCTTCTTATATTGGCTAAGATTATTATGTTTCCAAAAGGAGTATCTGAAGCCCTAGAAAACCCAGTGGTTGCAAGTGTTTTTCCTACTCTTTCTATGGGAATTATGCTTTTATCCACATATATTAAACCTATTGTACCAACTATAGGATTTGCTGTGTGGATTGTAGGTTTAGTTCTTCACGCAGTTCTAATAATTATTTTCTCAAAAAATTATTTAGTAAACTTTAATATCAAAAAAGTTTTTCCTTCTTGGTTTATTGTTTATGTAGGTATAGTAGTAGGTTCTGTTACTGCCCCAGCCTTCGGCATGGAAAGTATAGGAAAAATCTTATTTTGGTTTGGACTTATATCCTACTTTCTACTACTACCAGCAGTACTTAAAAGAATTGTTAAAGTTAAAGAGATACCAGAACCAGCGTTACCAACTATGGCAATATTTACAGCACCCGTTGCTCTTTGTTTAGCTGGATATATGAATTCATTTCAAGACAAAAACATTTTTATAGTTTGGTTCTTACTGGCTTTATCTCAATTATCATATTTATTTGTATTGCTACAACTTCCTAAACTACTTAGTTTAAAGTTTTATCCATCTTACTCAGCATTTACATTCCCATTGGTTATCAGTGGAATTTCAATTAAACTTACTAATGGATTTTTAACTAATTTAGGAAAACCAATATCTATATTAAAGTATATTGTAAAATTTGAGGAATTCTTAGGTGTGGCTATTGTTCTTTATGTACTAGTTAGATATATAAGCTTTTTATTTGCAAAACCTGAAACTGCAAAGTAAGAAAACCTTCTATGAACATAAAAAACCACCAATTGGTGGTTTTTTTCTTATTTATTCTTCTGACAACAATCTCTTTTCTCCAGTAATAGCTTGAATAGGAGCTATATCTTGAGAAAATTCCAATGTCCCTAAAAACTCTCCGTTTTCATCTCTTACAGCATAGTAACTAATCATTACAAACTTATCTCCCATTTTAATCCAGAAACTTTCGCTATCCTTCTCCCCAGATTTAAAAGAGTTTACTATTTTCTCCACAACATTTACTGATGCTGGGGGATGACAGTTTTCTACAGTTCTGCCTATTACTGCCTTAGTTCTAGCGAATATTCTTTCTTTTCCTTGAGAGAAATATTTAACTATATTATCTTTATCTACAAAGGTCATATCTCCTGGTATAGTATTAAATATGTGGTTGATTTCCTTAGTTGACAGAATTCCTGTTTCAAATTTTATATAACCCTTATCTACATTTGTTCCTTCAGTTTCTTCCTTTACCTTTTCTTCCACATCTAGTCTTGCTCTGTGCCATTTCTCTTCTGGAGCAATTATTGCATACCCTATTTCATCTGATTCATTATATATATTGATCCATTCATCTTCCGTTAAGGTATCTAAACACATTGAAAACAATATACTTTCTTCTTTAAATATCATTTCCTTTATTTCATTTAAAGCAGTTTCTGCTTTCTTTAATACTTCTTCCTTATTTCCTTTATATGAAGTTAAAGATAGCTTAACAGCTTTAATCATTGCCCTTATTTCGTCATCTACACCCCACATAACTTTTGGAGGAGATGTTATTCCATACTTTTCTAGATATGGGAATATTAAGTTCTCCTTTCTACTGTAATGTTTGTCAATATCCCATAATAAATTTACATCTGCTATTAAAGCCAGTATATTTTCTTTTGAGTCGTCATCTTCAAATCTACCTAAATTAGGTTTCATTGTACCTTCTATATAATCTTCTATTGCTTTGTTTTCTTGTCTCATGGTATAGACTGGATGACCTGGTACTTCTTCGGGATGGTGAATTTCCTCTATGGAACCTTTAAATACTTCTGCGTGAACATTACAAAGGTTTTGAATTTCCTCTATAGGTAGTCCTTCTTTTACAAGTTGTACTTCCATTTCAGATATTTCCTTTGCTGTTACACCTTGAATCACTTGGGCAAACTTCGCTTTTACTTCTTCTACAGTCTTGCCTTCATGTAACTCCCTTATGACTTCCTTTAGTTTTTCTTGCCTATATTCTCTATTATTAATTAATTCACTCATATTCTCACTCCTTAAAGCTATTTGTAAAATATTATACCCTTAAACATCAATATATTTCACAAATACAAAAAATACCCCTTATTAAAGGGGTATTTCCTTATTTAGTTACTTCTAGTATTGATATTGCTTCATTTACAAGGGATACAACTTCATCTTGAACTGCTTTATTTATTATAAGATCATTTTCTTCAATAACATTAATATATTTATTTACTATATGTGCAGTTACCGAATCCTTTATATTTGCAGTTTTCTTATAGCTTTCTAATATATCATTATGAATTTTATTTGTAGTATTATCAGATATAGGTGTATTATCCACTCCATCTAAATAAAGAGCTAGCTTCCCTCTGTAAAGCCTTAATACTTCTTCGTATCTTTTGACTCCTGAATACTGCTGTATATAGTTTTCAGTTTTTACTATTCTTGATGCTAAGTCATCATAAGATATTTGAAGTCCGGCATCTATTACTACTGGAGTATTTGAATCCATTGCTTTTATTTCTATATATTCCTTTACTTCATTTGAAACATAATTGTTGTATTTTTTTAATTTTTCATAATCTGTCACTGGATAGAAGTTTCCCTCTAAATTTATAAGTTTATATTTATTCTCCAATAATTGAGTTATTTGTTTTTTTAATTCGTCATTCTTTATATCTTTAACCTTGTCCTCTGGAAAGAAAAGTTCAGTTCCCGCAATACTCATTAGTTCTCCATTAGAGTCTATCTCAAATATATTATCCATTATAGCATTTAGAGATTCTTCTAGAGCTGTTTCTAAATCTAATACCATTCTATCTCCCTCTATTTGGGAAAGGCCTTCTATATTATCATCAACAAACTTTACTATTTTGCTTAAGTCATTTGTTTTCAAAGCACTGTCGAATTCCTTCATTATGGTTGCCTTATCCTTTTCAGTATCAGAGGAATTATTTACAGCTTCTGTTGGGTTTTTAGATGGATCAGCTTTTTCCGGATTCTTTTTTTTGCAACCTGCAAGGCTTAAAACTAGAATCATAGACATGAATACAATAAATATACTCTTTCTATTTTTCACATTATCACCACTTTCATTTATAATTGAATTTATATCTATTATACCCAAGCTATAATTATAAGTCTTTACAATTCCATTACAAATTGAGAAAAATAGAAGTAAAACTTTCCATTCCTATAAAGTAATACTTTTTTATGAGATTTTATTATATAATTATATATATAGTCTAAAGGGGTGAGGATATGGATATCAAAGTTTTAAGAGAAGAGAAATCTGTTTCTCAGGTAAATAATTTTTTTCTTGGTGTTGTTTTATGGTCTGTATTTATTCAGTTCATGCCTATTAACCCAAATTATTATCAGTATATAGCATTTCTAATACCTATAAGTATTTACTTGTTTTTAAACAAATCCAATATAGAGAGAATATTAAAGCCTAATATGTTAAATCTAAAAAGCATATTTATTATAGTTTGTATATGGGTTTCAGTTTTACCTATTATACTTTTGATGGCGGAATTATATATTTACTTCTTTGGAGATACTTTAGCCAATATTGTTTCTCAAAACTCTCACGAGTCTTTAACCATTAACTTTTTTCTTATAGCCATAACTCCAGCTATTTTAGAAGAACTTTTAATGAGAGGAATTATTTTAGATGGATATAGAAATAAATCTAGGTTAGTTGCAGCTATAATGAATGGATTTATGTTTGGAATGTTACATCTGAACTCTTTTCAATTTTTCCATACATTTATAGCAGGAATAATTGCTTCTTATCTTGTATATGCTACAAATTCTATATTTGCAGGTATGCTTATTCATACAATCAATAATGGACTTCCTTTAATTATTGATTATTTATATCCTGTAGTACCTGAAGAAACATCTATTGCAGAACCAAATTTTATAGGATTAGTTATATTTGCTTTAATAGGTCTTGTATTTTTAATCAAACTATTTAGATTACTATTTAAGGTGAATAATATATCTACAAAGGAAAATAGAGGTTTTTCTAAAGAAAAAATATTTGGTTTTCCACTTTTAATATCTACAATTATATTTATAGGATTTAGTATATTAATCATACTTAATATATGATAAAAAAAGCCTCCAAAGGATTCTAGTGTTGCATCAAAATAAAAAATACCAGTTGACATGGTAAAATTTGATTAATGAAAAAAAGAGCCTCATTTGGTTTAATGGAATTATCGAGAAACCATACACCAAGGAGGTTCTTTTTCATGTATATAAATAATAATAAAATATTTTTTGATAAAATAACACAAGTAATTAATGGTAATATACTAAATATGCTTGTCAAAAAATATAATACAGATTACAGGACGCAGCATTTTGATACTTCTTCACACCTACTTGCAATGCTTTTCTTTCAGTTAAAGGGTTTAAATAGTTTGAGGGAACTGCAAACTAATATCTCAAATAATAATAAATTAAGAAAAATGATTAATGTACCAAGTGTTTCCCAATTTTCAAGAAAGAATGCTAACAGGGATTATAGGGTTTTCGAGGAACTTTACTATCATATAGTAAACAAGGCTACAAAAATGTTTGGTCTTCAGCGTATCAATAAGGATCTTCCAATAATTAAAATTATAGACTCTACTATGATAGATTTGCCTTTCAATTTTGTTAAAGAATTTCGTTATGATAATAAACAGAAACGTTCGGCAGTTAAAGTAAGTACTCTTTTTAATGGCGATTTCCCTGAAAAGATACACATAGTATCAGGAAAAGTAAATGATAGAAAATGTATAGATGACATGATTAATAATAAGGATGCTATATATCTATTTGATAGAGGATATTCTGATTATAAATGGTATGATAAATTAACTGATGATAAATATAAATTTATAACAAGGCAGGTATCTAATGCCTGTGTTGAAGAAATCAAAAGCACCTATGTGGAAAATGATTTAATATTTGATTATGAAATTACAATGGGAACTGAATATAGTAAGAATAAAACCGAGCACACATATAGGGAAATCCTAACTTTTGATGAAAACGAGGAAGAATTTAGACTTGTAACAAATATATTTGATATACCAGCAGAAGGAATAATAGCTTTATATAAGAAACGTTGGAAAATAGAGTTGTTCTTTAAGTGGATTAAACAAAATCTTAAAATAAAGAAGTGTATCGGGTATTCTGAAAATGCTATAAAGATCCAAATATATACTGCCTTGATAATGTATATGCTGTTATATATTTTTAAGATGAAAATAAACTCTAAATTATCAATGCTAGTTCTTACAAGGATTATAAAAGTAAATATATTAGAGAATTTCAATGAAAGTATAGAATATTTATTGACGGGATAATACTTGGATAAAATTGGATGATTGTTAATTAGCCTTGTAGCACTTTTAGCTCCCTATATGGTAATATTAGACAATTATGTATTACACTGTAGAATTAGGAATCCCTTGGATGTAATTTATATCATCCAAGGGATTCTCACTTTGTCAATATTTAATTGTTTCCTAAATGCAACACTAGAATCCAAAGGAGGCTTTTTTTTACATTCCTGGTACGCAGATTATTTTTCCTACTACAAAATCACCAGGGGACATTGTCGGATTTGCTATTAATAATTCTGCAACTGTTGTGTTAAATTTTTGTGCCAATGCTGCTATTATAGAACCAGTTGTCGGTACATCACATTGATCTATTTTATATTGCTTATATTTAGGTGGACAAGGACATCCCATTTCTTGATGTGGCATTATACATAATTCTTGCCCCACTCTCAAGTGATTTAAATCTACGTTTGGATTTGCGTCTGCTAAAGTTGTTAATGATATATTATATCTTAACATTATATCTACTGCTGTTTCTCCAGCTGTAACAGTGTGAATTACTCCACCTGGACAAGGTATTTCTGTCTTAGGAACACAAATCAATTGACCTACTTGTAAGTTGTTAGGATCAACTCCAGGATTTGCTGCCATCAATGCTTGTAAAGATACATTGAACATCATTGCTATACTATATAGAGTGTCCCCTGGTCTTACTGTATAATATACTCCATTACATGGTGGTACAGGGCTACCCATCGGGATACAAATCACTTGACCTATTTGTAGATTATTAGGATTGATTCCTGGATTTATTGCCATTATAGCTTCTACTGTTGTGTTATATGTTATTGCTAAGTTATATAGCGTATCTCCTGATTTTATTGTATAAGCGAAACTTCCTATCGGACATTGTTTCGGTGGAGTTGTTCCTTGTGGTATACAAATCACTTGACCTATTTGTAGGTTATTAGGATTAATTCCTGGATTTATTGCCATTATAGCTTCTACTGTTGTATTATATGTTATTGCCAACTTATATAGTGTATCTCCTGATTTTATTGTATAAGGAAAACTTCCTGTCGGACATTGTCTTGGTGGAGTTGTTCCTTGTGGTATACAAATCACTTGACCTATTTGTAGATTATTAGGATTAATTCCTGGATTTATTGCCATTATAGCTTCTACTGTTGTGTTATATGTTATTGCCAACTTATATAGTGTATCTCCTGATTTTATTGTATAAGGAAAACTTCCTGTTGGACATTGTCTTGGTGGAGTTGTTCCTTGTGGTATACAAATCACTTGACCTATTTGTAGATTATTAGGATTAATTCCTGGATTTATTGCCATTATAGCTTCTACTGTTGTATTATATGTTATTGCCAACTTATATAGTGTATCTCCTGATTTTATTGTATAAGGAAAACTTCCTGTTGGACATTGTCTTGGTGGAGTTGTTCCTTGTGGTATACAAATCACTTGACCTATTTGTAAATTATTAGGATTAATTCCTGGATTCAGCTTCATTATAGCTTCTACCGTTGTATTATATTTAATCGCTAAATTATATAATGTATCTCCTGACTTTATTGTATAAGAGAAACTCCCTGTTGGACATTGTTTCGGTGGAGTTGTCCCTTCTGGTATACAAATTCTTTGTCCTATTTGTAAATTATTAGGATTAATTCCAGGATTCAGCTTCATTATGGCTTCCACTGTTGTATTATAAGTCATTGCCAACTTATAAAGTGTATCTCCTGATTTTATCGTATAAGAAAAACTTCCTGTTGGACATGCTCTATTATTACACATATTGACCCACCCTTCTTTTATTATTCTTTGCATTAATATACTATGCAAATTTATAAAGAAGGGTTACAGTGAGTATTTCAAAATATTATATTCTTTTACCTTGATAAGAATCTCTTGTTTTTAGCTCTTTGTCTATGGAAGATAGTACTCTTAACTTGTCTAAACTCCATATAGGTTCATGAAGTAATTCCCTTTTACCATCACCAGTTACTCTATGAATTACCATATCCTTTGGCATTAACTCCAAAGCATCTACTACTAAAGATATATATTCTTCCCTTGTCATTATATCAAATGGGGTTTTTAGATAATAATCATATAAATCTGTATCCTTCTGGATATATAGAGAATGAAGTTTAATTCCCCAAGTATTTGTATTTGCCACATATTTTACTGTCTCTAAGATTTCCCCTCTGCTCTCATTTGGTAATCCTAATATTATATGGGTTACTACTTTAATACTTCGCTTTTTTAAATTCTCTATTCCTTCATTATATACGGATAAAGGATAGCCTCTCCTAATAAAATTAGAAGTTCTTTCATGAATAGTTTGTAACCCCAACTCTATCCATAAATAAGTTTGTCTATTTAAATCCTCTAATAAATCAAGAACTTCTTCATCTAAACAGTCTGGCCTTGTGGCTATGGCAATACCTACAACACCTTCTATATTTACAGCTTCATAATATAAGGTTTTTAGTCTTTCAATTGAACCATATGTATTTGTGAAATTTTGAAAGTATACTATATATTTATCTGTATTCCATTTTTTACATAGAAGTCTTTTCTGCTCTTCTACCTGTTCTTTTATAGAAAAAGTTCTACTTCCTGCAAATTCTCCTGAACCCTCTTCACCACAAAATATACACCCCTTAGTACCAACAGTACCATCTCTGTTGGGGCAAGTAAATCCACCGTCTAAAGATAGTTTCATTACCTTAGTACCAAATTTATTTTTCAATTCTTCATTTAGTGTATTATATCTCTTTGACATACTCTTATCTCCACTTCTATAAAATATCATAAATTTTATCAGATAAATCCATATTAGACAATCCATTTTTTATATCCAATATCATTCTATTGCATAATATGGGAATAGTATAAATAATAGGAGGGATTTTTTATGTTTGATAATTATAACAATGTAAAAAGATGGGAATTATGGGGTATACTTTGGATAGTTTTAATAGGATCTTTACTTCATTTTACTTATGAATGGTCTGGTAATTCTTATATCGTAGGGTCATTCAGCGCTGTTAATGAAAGTGTTTGGGAACATCTTAAATTAGGATATTTTCCTCTGCTTCTTTTCTCTATTGTTGAATATTGGTTTGTCAGAAATAAAGTAAGGAATTTTTATTTTTCAAAGACTATTGGAATTATTGCCATGGAGTTATTTATTATAATTTCCTTTTATTTCTATACTGCCATAACAAACAAACCTATTTTATTTATGGATATTGGTCTTTTTATATTAGGTGCTGTAATTTGTCAATTAATTAGTTTTAAACTAATGAAATTAAATATTGGTAAATCTTCTAATATTATATGGTTTAGTTTATTTATATTAATAGGATGTATTTTCGTTTTATTTACATTTTATACACCAGAGCTACCTTTATTTATGGATTATAATACTAAGAAATACGGAGTATAAATTTGTTATACAATAATATATTTATCATACCATAACAATAAAAATCTCTAAAAATATAAAAATCAGTAGAACTTTTTTTATTTCTACTGATTTTTTATTTCATATTTATTCTCCAATTTCAATAGCATTTACAGGACATTTCTCCATGGCTATTATTACTTTATCTCCTTCATTATCTTTTATTTTATCAATTATTAAACTTGCCTTTTTATTTTTAATCTTAAAATATTCAGGTGCTTCCTTAGTACATAATCCACAGCCTATACAAGCACTAGTATTTATTTGTATTTCTCCTTTTTCTAGTATTTCATCTTCATAAGGTACATCTTCTCTTTTGACTATTTTACCTATGATATATCCCATAGTGATTATAGCTATAGTTGTGAAAATCCATCTAGTTATCATAAACTTAGGGCTTAAGAACTTTGCTTCATTAGCAAGCATAGGAATCTTGATTACTGCCCAAGAACTTAGTATCACTACTATATTGGAAACACTTGCTCCCTTTTTAAGTAGAGTTTTACATACTGGAAATGCTGCATAAATAGGTCCAGCAGAAATACTACCTAATGCCAAAGAAATAACTGAACCTTTTAATCCTGCACTTTCACCAAGAGCATTCATAATTATATTTTTAGGTATCCATGTTTCAATAAGTCCTGTAAGTAAAAATACTACAGGCATTATAATAATCATTTCCTTCAAATAATATCCAGTATTATTGACAGACAATATAGCTTTTTCAGTATTTATAATAAACAATATTATATATATGACTATAATACCAAATATAAATGAGTTTTTCTTTATTCTCTCAATCATAGCACTACCCCCATTAATAGTGAAATAATAATCGCAAATCCAAAGCTTAATAAATTTCTTACTATAGTAAACTTAGTTCCAAATTCTTTTTTTTCTAAATTAAATGTTACTAATCCAACCATTGTAAGGGTAGTCAAGAATGCCACGGCTGGCATGATACTAGCACCCATATCCACAATTGAACCAACTAATGGGAATGCAACAAAAGCTGGAATAAGTGTTATACTTCCAAGTAAAGCAGCTATTATTGTTGATAACAAGGTATTAGAATTACCCAAATAATCTTTTATAAGATTTGGTGGAATAAAGGTGAGTATTAATCCTATTAAAAATAATATTCCAAGTATCTGACCTAACATACTCCCCATCATTTTCCTTGATTTTTTCATAGAATTAATAGTTCTCTCTTTGTCTTTTATCATAGAGATGATAAACCAAATTAAAGTTATAATCCAAAGTCCTTTTGTAAAAATATCCATAAAATCTCTCCTTTCTATTTACTACTTTTAAATCATATACTACAATAGTATAATAAAAAGTAACTATAGTTACTTTTTGGAGGTATTTATGAAAACTTTTAATTATATGGATATTATATTAAGTATTTCTTTATTTAAAGACTTCAGTATTAAAGAGTTATATTCATTTTTAGTAGATAAATATTTAATCCAAAGCTATGGAAAAAATGAAATCATATATTTACAACATGAAAAGGCTATTACCATGGATATAATTCTAGAAGGTGAAGTAATTGTGCAGAATATAGATAAAAACGGGAATATATTGTCTATAGTCTCTCTTTCTGCAGGTGACATGCTTGGTGGAAACTTAATCTTTTCTAATAAGAATACATATCCAATGACAATCATCTCTAAAACTAATACTAAATTGCTAAAAATAAAAAAAGATTTAGTATTAGAACTATGTTATGAAAACAAAATATTCCTAGCTGGTTTTCTTGAAATCCTTTCAGATAAAGCCCTAGTTTTAACCACTAAGATTAATTCTTTATCTATGAAAACTATTAGAGAAAAACTTATGGATTTCTTAATATTTGAATCCAACAGGCAAAATAGCAATATAATCAAACTCTCCATTTCAAAGAAGGAATTAGCCGAAAAATTTGGTGTAGAAAGACCTTCTTTGCAAAGAGAATTAAGAAAAATGCAAAATGATGGAATAATAGATTATGACTCTAAAAATATAATCTTGAAGAAAAGGTGATTTTATGAGTAAAGTTCCTACACATTTAGTAGAAAAAATAAATACAATTCCAACTAAATCAGGAGTATATAAAATGTTAGATTCCCATGGAACAATTATATATATAGGAAAAAGCATTTCTCTTAAAAATAGGGTAAAGTCATATTTTACAGATAATCCAAAATGGAGCAAGGTGGAAAAGATGGTAGCATTTATTGATGATATTGAATATATAGTTACAGATACTCACCTTGAAGCAAGACTGTTAGAATGTACATTAATTAAAGATATAAAACCTCTATTTAATTCTCAATTTAAAAATGATGAAAAATATGCTTATTTAAAAATAGAAGATTATAATATTTATAATCCTCTAGCCATAGTAAATACTAGAGAAGAAAATTCTTATGGTCCCTTTAGGCGAAAGTTTTCCTTAAAAGAATTAATTGACTCCTTTAAAAATATATATCCCATAATTGAAGACAATCAAACTTATAGTTTTCAGTATAATTTAATACCTATTTCTATGGATAAAAATCATTTTGAAAAAAACAAAAAGTCTTTAGAAGAAATCTTTTCTGATGATAAAAAAATGGTATTATTAATTAATAAACTAGAAGAAAAAATGAAAGAAGCAGCCATAGAACTTCAATTTGCCACTGCCTCAATTTACAGAGATATGATATATGGATTGAATTACTTAAAAACTGGAATATATGGATATAAGACTATTTTATCTAAGGATATAGTTATAAAATTACCTATTGATATGGGCTATAAACTATTTTTCATATCTCAAGGAAAAATTATATTGAAATCTAGCTTTCAAACTTTAACGGAAAAAGATTTAAATCTCTTTATTGATGAAGGGAAAAGCCTTAAATTATCTATTCCTAAAGATTTCAATGAAAAACCAAGTATGGACTATAGGGATATTTTATATTCAGAGATTAAATCACTATCTCAAGAAATGGTTATATATTTATAATTGATTTTAATCATAAAAATCCCTCCAAGTAGACAGTTTAATTAATTAAACTGTCTACTTGGAGGGATCATATCACACACCATTTAACATTTCTTTACTTTGTACAAGTCTCCAGTATTGTCAGTTCTTTTTTATCTGCATCAAGACGAGCCTTTACTCCAAAAGGTAGTGTAACCATTGGTTCACAGTGTCCTCCTTGAAGATTATATATAGTAGGTTTTCCAACTGGTTTTATATGATCTTCTATAACTTGTTCCAATGTTAGATTTTCATCATGTTTATCAGATACACATTTATTAAAATCTCCAAGTATAATTCCACTAGATTCCTCTAGCTTACCTGATAATCTCAATTGGTTTAACATTCTGTCTATATTATATAGTTCTTCCCCTATTTCTTCAATAAATAGAATTTTACCCTTTACATTTATTTCATAAGGCGTACCTATTGTATCTACTATTAGTGACAAGTTTCCACCTATTATAGTACCTTCAGCTATACCACCATTTATAGTAATTATTTCTTCTCCCAATGGATTGGATATAGCTCCTATGGCTTCTGTTCTCATAATTGCTTTATAAAGGCTTTCCTTAGAAAAATCAGAAAAGTTTCCTATTATATCTGAGGACACCATAGGTCCATGAAAAGTCACTAAATCAGCCATTTGAGTAAATGCTATATGAAGTGCTGTAATATCACTATATCCTACAAATACTTTAGGATTATTTTTTATGGCTTCATAATCTATTAAATCTAAAATACGAGGAGTTCCATATCCACCTCTCATACATATAATTCCATCTACTTCATTATCTCTAAACATTTCATTTAAATCTTCTGCCCTAATACTATCTGTTCCTGATAAGTAACCATATCTTTCATAAGGGCTTTTACCCATTTTTACATTAAAACCCATCTCAACAAGTTTATCATATGCTTTCTTTACATTTTCTTCTGTAGTAGGACTAGCTGGTGCAATAATTCCTATGGTATCCCCTAGTTTTAGTGCCTTTGGTTTAATCATCAATATACCCTCCTAATGTTACATTCCAAAGAATAATCTCGTTACTATAACAGCAGTTATAAGTCCCGCTAGGTCAGCCAATAATCCAACTGATAATGCGTGTCTTTGTTTTTTTACAGCAACTGAACCAAAGTACACTGCTAGTACATAAAATGTGGTCTCTGTTGAACCCATCATAACTGCTGCCATACGTCCTATTAAGGATTCAGGACCATGAGTTGTGATTAAATCTGTCATTACACCTTGAGCGCCTCCACCTGATAGTGGTCTCATAAATGCCATTGGTAAAACTTCTCCCGGCATACCAATTAAATTAGTTATTGGACTTAAAGCCTTAGTAAGTAAGTCCATAGCTCCCGATGCTCTAAAAGCTCCTATGGCTACTAACATTGCTACTAAAAAAGGGATAATTCTTACGGCAGTACTAAACCCTTCTTTTGCTCCCTCTGTAAATGATTCATATACTTTAACCTTTTTGGACATTCCAAATACTATAAATCCTACAATTATTAAAGGAATGGCATAAGTTGATATGACTTCCATGGTTTTTACAAACATTTATATTCCTCCTATCTCTTATTTATTGTTATTAGCTTTTTTTATCTGATACTTAGGCAACTTTTGAAATACTCTAGCCATAATCACAGCTACAACTGTTGATACTGTTGTGGCTACTAATGTGGGCCCTATTATCTCAGTGGGATTTGTTGCTCCTGCTGCAGCTAATATTGCAATAGTAGACGCTGGAATAAGAGTCACTGAGGAAGTATTAATTGCTAAGAACGTAACCATAGCGTCCGTTGCCGTTTCTTTATCGTCACTTAATTTCTGTAATTCCCCCATTGCTTTTAATCCTAATGGCGTAGCTGCATTACCTAATCCTAACATATTTGCTGCTATATTCATTATCATTGCTCCCATTGCAGGGTGTTCTGGTGGCACATCTGGAAATAACCATACCATCAGTGGTTTTAATAATCTCGCAAGCTTTTCAACTAAACCTGAGTCTTCTGCAATTTTCATGAGTCCCAACCATAAAGTCATTACTCCTATAAGTCCTAAAGCTAAATCAACTCCAGTTTTTGCATTATCAATTGCTGCATTGGTTACTGCATCAAGATTTCCTGTAAAGGCTCCAACTACAAATCCAATTATAAGTAAACCAGCCCAAATAAAGTTAATCATTTAATTTCCTCCTTTTTTTCATCATGTTTAGTTATTGCCATTATATTTGTTGCAATAAATATGCCATATTTATTTTAAATCTTAAAACTTCATAAAAATTTTAATTCTCTTATTTGAAAGACTTGTCCCACTCTTCAAACAATTTCGCACCCTATTTACTTTATTATAAAATAAATAGAGTACGATAAACAGGACTATAATCCGAAAATATGGAATATTCTATATCTATTTTATAGTTTTTGAAATGCTTTTTCAATAAATTTAATTTTAGAATATTGTACCTATATCTGTAATGCTATTTGCAAGATCTTCTCTATAATCTTTATCCTTGGGATTTAAGCTATTTATATTGACTCCGTCTATACTGGCACTGGAATGTATGTACTTGTCATTTCCTATATACATTGCCACATGACCTGGAAAAAACAAAAGATCTCCTGACTTTATCTCCTCTAAGGTAATACTTCTCATGTATTCATCTTTTCTTATGGCATCTCTATATATTATAATTCCATTTAACATATAGGATATAGAGCATAAACCTGAGCAATCTATTCCTAAAGGACTTTTTCCACCCCATCTATACTGTGAACCTAAATATAACATAGCTGTTTTAACTAAATTTTCTCTTAATTCATCTTCCTTATTCTTGTCATAATTTGTAATCCTATATCCTATAAATTTTGTTCTAACCCATCCCTTACTATTATCAGATAGTTGAATTTCTGTCCAACCATCTTTTTCCCTTCCAGTGGTTATGATTATAGCTCCTCTAGTGAGCATCTCCTTTACATATCCTTTGTAGTCAGCTTCTGGCATAACATCTGCCACTTCATGAAGAATTACCTTGTCTGCTTTATGTAACCATTCAGTAGCTTTGGTGTTATCCATAATCATATTTGACCCATGAACATATCCTTTATAATTATAGTGAGTCTCCACATAATACCAGTCATCACCCACATCTTCCAGAATCTTTACTACCATGCCATACAAACCTTCATCAGCCATTTCACTATAATATGTTGGATGAAGATTTATAGGTACCACTGTTTTGTTTAAAATCCCTAATCTATTATTCAAATTATCACCTCAAAATATTTTTATTTAATTATCTAGTAAATAATTATATACTAGTTTAGATATTCTTCCTATACTTCTTTTTCCCTCTAAATCATCTTTCCCATTCCTTGTAAATATTCCTATTAAATAATGAATATTCTCCAATTGAAAAATACCTATATCATGATTCAATCCAGATAATTCTCCAGTTTTGTGAGCTATAGTTACTTCATCTAGAATATATCTAGGTAACATATCTCTATATTTTTGTCTAGTTAAAATATCCATCATTATATTACAGCTTTCTATATCAACTATGGATTTTCTATAGATTTTTTCCATAATTATAGCCATATCCATGGGACTAGTCATATTTTCTCTTCCTTCCCTTGCTCCTTGAAAATCCATCATTTTTCTCCTTAACACCGTATCATTACAATCTAACCTTTTTATACTTTCGTTAATTCTATCATAGCCTAAAAGGTCAATTAAAACATTAGTTGCAGTATTGTCACTCAGGATTATCATTAAGGTAATTAAATCAATTAATGGATATTCAGATAACTTCAGTTCAGATATAATACTATATGGAACTCTAGAGTTTTCTTGAATATTTATTTTTTCTTCTAATTTATATTCTCCATTTTGAATAGCATAAAACATTTCTACCATTATAGGAACTTTTATTAAACTGGCCGATGGGAATACATCTCTTTCGTTATACTTTAGTATCCATTGGTTTTTAGTTAAATCCTTTATAACAATAGAAATATCTTCATCTATATTATTTAGCTCTTTCATAATAATTTCTTTTATCATCTTTATCACCTTCTATTTATAATATCATGAAAAAGCCTCTAGATTAAATTGCTTTAACCTTTGAGGCCATATTTTAATCTATTTCTTTTCTAAAATATATACCATTTTACTCCATACCCTTTCAAATTGAGATACTTTGTATTCCCTCCGTACTGTTTCAACTTCTTTTGCTGCTGGGTCATTTACTATTATATATTCTTCTCCATTTTTTATTCTAAATCCTCTTACTACTAGTAAATGTCCAGATGGATAAGTTTGTGGTGCTCCAATTAATGAATCTTCAGTTATGGACTTTATAGAAGCTATAACAGGGATACCCCTTACTATTTTTTCTTTTATATCATTAATAGATGTAAACCTAGCCACATAAGAATATACTTTAGTACCTCCATAGGCAACATTAAAGGACCAGTTTCCATAAATATTTGACCCTTTATCCAATACATTTTCTGCTACTTCTACAGTATCTACATAGTACCCATAATATTCTAAAACCATGGATAAAGATGTGGGGCTACATATTACACTTCCTATTTCTGGCACTACCATTTGTGACCTTTCCGGTACATTGAGTTCCATGAAGTATTCCTTATCTAAGACTACAGCATTTTCTATTTCATCTATTAGTTTCAATGCAAAAAATATATTTCTTACTTTAGGACTAGGTATATTTATATCTTCACGTCTTAGTTCAACCATATAAATAATAGCATTTGCATCTTTTCCATAAAGTACTTCTAGTGTATCTATAGACATATTTATGATTTCATCAGATTGATTGTTTACACTTTCTCTATTCCCATTTTCAGACCATTTCCCATAGGTAACCCAATTACTCCATTGTTCTTGAACCTTTACCCTAACCAGTAGTTCAATTTCACTTCCCATTGGAGTATCTACATTCCATGAAGCTACTAACTCATTAAAATCTTGTGTAGTCATTATAGGTGATATATATTTTCCTTGAAGGGATGATTTTTCTAAAATTATTTCATTGTTATTATTGAGAATAATATTTTCTTTTTCTCCTTCTACAAAATCCTCTCCTCCATTGATAATTAAGTTTCCAAAGTAGAATAAGTCTTCTGCTTCAGTAAAATTGTTCCATTGGTTCATAAATACTCCCTCCCCCTTGTTTTAATTATATTCCATGTAAAATAGAGTTTTCATCTTAACTATTTATAATTTTAATATATTCTTCTATTTCCTCATTATTTGCCAATACAAAATGTTCAGGTTCTATTTCTATCCACTTAGGTGGATTATTTTCATAGTCATGGCAATTAGGGTCATAAACTTCCAGTACCTTAGACCTTTCCCTTCGCGGGTCAGGTAATGGAATAGCAGAGAATAAAGCTCTAGTATAGGGATGAAGCGGATTTTTGTAAAGTTTCTCCGTTTCTGCCAATTCAACTATTTTACCTTTATAAATCACTGCCACTCTATCGGTTATAAACCTTACTACAGATAAATCGTGGGCTATGAAAAGATAAGTCAACCCTTTATCCTTTTGCAGCTCCTTCATTAAATTTAGAACTTGAGCACGAATAGATACGTCTAAGGCTGATATAGGCTCATCTGCTATTATCAGCTCCGGTTCCATAACTACAGACCTTGCTATTCCTATTCTTTGTCTTTGTCCACCAGAAAATTCATGGGGAAAACGGCTTAGAAACTCAGGCAGCAGACCTACATCCAACAATGCTTTTTCTACTTTTTCTTTTCGTTCTTTTTCATCTCTATAATTTTTTAGATTATAAAGTCCTTCTGATACAATATAATCTACTTTTGCTCTTTCATTTAAAGACGCCATAGGGTCTTGAAATATCATTTGAATTCTTTTGGTTATTTCTCTATCTAAATCTTTACTTATTTTTCCATTAATCTTTCTTCCATTAAATATGATTTCCCCACCTGATGTTTCATTTAATCTTATTATAGCTCTACCTATAGTTGTTTTTCCAGACCCAGATTCTCCAACTAAACCAAAGGTTTCACCTTTATATATGTTAAAATTCACATTATCTACTGCTACAAATTTATTTTTCTTTCTTCTTCCAAATTCTACCTTTAAATCTTTTACTTCCAATAGCACTTCTTTTTCTTTACTAACCATGACTAACCACCTCCCACTGTGCCCTTAGAATCTTTATGGATTCTGGTGGCTCTACTTTAGGTGATCTAGGGTCTAGAATCCAAGTCTTTGCCTTATGAGTAGGGCTTACATCAAAATATGGTGGTTTATGAATAAAGTCAACTTTCAATGCCCTAGGATTTCTAGGTGCAAAAGCATCTCCCTTTATTTCATAAAATAAATTTGGAGGAGTACCTTTAATAGTAAATAAATCTTCTCCCTTTACTCCTAGTTGGGGCAACGAAGATAATAATGCCCAAGTATATGGATGCTGTCCATTATAAAATACTTCTTCACACTTTCCTATTTCAACTATATCTCCTGCATACATAACTGCTATTCTATCTGCTACATTGGCTACAACTCCTAAATCATGAGTAATATAAATAGTAGTCAATTTATATTTTTCCTTTAATCCTTTAAGTAAGTCTAATATTTGTGCTTGAATAGTTACATCTAATGCAGTAGTGGGCTCATCACATATCAATACCTTTGGAGTACAGGCTATGGCTATGGCTATGACTACTCTTTGTCTCATACCTCCTGAAAACTCATGGGGATATTGCCTATATCTTCTTTCTGGTTCAGTAATTCCTACATCTTTTAATATTTCTATGGTTTTCTTCTTGGCTTCATCTCTCTTCAGTCCCTGATGTAATTCTACTGCCTCTTGAACCTGTTTTCCAATACTCCTTAAAGGATTCAGAGAAGTCATAGGGTCTTGAAATACCATGGCAATTTTTTTCCCTCTGATTTTAATCCAATCCTCTTCCCTCTTATATTTGGATATTTCCTCACCTTCAAAGATTATACTTCCAGAGTCTATCCATCCATTACCATCTAATAATCCCATAAAGCTCTTAGTAAAAACTGATTTTCCTGAACCTGACTCTCCTACTATGGCTAGACTTTCTCCTTCGTACAAGTCTAAGGAAGCTTCTCTTATGGCTGTTAATATATCTCCTCTTAACTTAAATTTAATTACTAAATCTTTTACAGATAATATAATATTTTCCTTCTCCATAGTTACACCTCCTATACATGGTTTTTAGGGTCTGCTGCGTCAGAAAAAACATTTCCCATCATATAAAATGAGATAGTTATTATGGAAATAATTATTGATGGAAAAATCAACTGGTATCTTTGTGCTGGAGCCATCATAAGAAGTCTTCCTTCATTTATAAGATTTCCTAAAGATGGAATACTTACTGGTAATCCTAAACCTATATATGTTAGAAACACTTCATATCCAATTGTTTGAGGAATTGACAGTGCAATGCTTAACATTATAACCGATACTAAATATGGAAGTAGATTTTTAGTTATAATTCTTCTAGTAGGAGTACCTAAACATTTTGACGCTAGGTTATATTCTCTATCTCTAATAATAACCGTCAAATTTCTTACAAAGCGAGCCATATCAATCCAACTAGTCAACCCCATGGCAATTATCATGGTATATAAGCTTGGTTTCATTATATAGGTCATCAAAACCAATATTATAGTTTTTGGAATATTATTTATTACATTATAGATTTCAGTTATAGGCCTATCTAGCCAAGGTATATACCCCCACATTGCACCTATGGTAATTCCAATTACTGCTTCCCATGCCCCCACAACTAATCCAATAAGAAGTGATGTGCGAGAACCACTCCATATACGGGACCAAAGGTCTTGACCAATTGAATTTGTTCCAAATAAAAACTCTGAATCTGGAGGATTATTTGAAAGCGGTAGTCTAGTTTCTTGATTTATATGGATTTCAGTTGGTGATTTTTGATTTGGTAAATAAGGTTGTATCAAGGTGAATATAAGTAAGAGAGACATTAAAATCAAAAGGAATACCGCTAGTTTATTTTGAATAAAAACTTTCCATGTAGAATACCAATAGGAGTAATTAGAGTATCCTCCTCTTTTAGCTTCTTCTTCATCATATTCCTGAAATTCAAATAAGTCTTCATTTATAGAATCTGTTAATTTATTTACTATACTTTTTCCCATTATCTAGCTCCTCCTTTTTTCTCTAAATTTATACGAGGATCAAAGATAGCCATAAGTATATCTCCCAAAAATAGCCCTACTATTCCTATGGAAGAATATATAAGTACTAATGCCTGTACTAAAGTATTATCTTGTCTTTTAATGACTTCCACCAATAGTCCTCCCATACCTGGAATTGAATATAAAGATTCAATATAAATTGAACCTGCTATGGTAAATAATATGGTGGCAGGAAGGTATTGTGCCATAGGGACAAAGGCGTTACGAAATACGT
The DNA here is from genome assembly GCF_018917845.1 of Tissierella pigra. Classification (NCBI taxonomy): domain Bacteria; kingdom Bacillati; phylum Bacillota; class Tissierellia; order Tissierellales; family Tissierellaceae; genus Tissierella; species Tissierella pigra. Next base: position 479,242 of record NZ_JAHLPJ010000001.1, on the reverse strand, counting down.
GTTTTATCATTATTTTTCTACCTTTTAATCCTTTAGCTCTAGCCAATTTCACATAGTCTTTATTCAATTCATCTACCATATATCTTCTTATCCACATTGCATAACTGGCTATCCCTCCTAAGGACATGGATATAGTAGGTAATATCCAGCTTATGGGCTTATCTATATCAAATAATATAGGGAGTTTAAATACACTGGTCAAATATAATTGTAAGAAAAGAAAATATACTGCCGCAGGTACTGCTCTTATAAACACTACATATCCTGTTCCCAATTTATCCCACATCTTGCCTTTACCCATTGCCATGGCAATTCCTAGACTTACTCCTGCAACTAGAGAAATTCCTATGGCTGCTAGACCAAAATATAGAGAATATGGTATTTTATCTTTAATTATTTCGGCAACAGGAACCTTTGGTCTAAAGGTAATAGACTGACCTAAATCTCCTTCTAATAATTTCTTATAAAAGCTGCCTAATTGTTTATGTATAGGATCTCGCAACCCCATACTTGTCAAAATAGCTTCTTTCTGCTGTTCATCTAATTTATCATAAGATGCCCCGAAATATCCTTCTTCAGGTAATAATCGCATAAGTAAAAATACTATGGTCACTATTATAAATAGGGTAAATAAAGATTGTAATAGTCTCTTAATAGAATACTTTATCATGTTCTCCCTTCTTTCTATACATAACTAAATATAATATAGTATCTTAATTTATAGACCTAAGGATTACAAATAATCCTTAGGTCTATATTATTATTTGTCAGCTTTCAATGCCTTTGCACGTTCTTCTTCCCATACATCAAGTGCTTTTTTATATTCTTCTGTATTCATAGGCTTTTCCATGATACGCTGTCCCTTATATCTTTGTGATGATACTCCAAATGGTGAATACTGAGATTCAAATGGGTTCAATCTACCTGCTGCATATCCTCCACCACCAACTGCATAAGGAATGACAAAAGCTTCTTTGATTAAAAATGCTTCTGCTTCAGCAAATAACTCATAACGCTTATTTATGTCTCTAACTTCTGCTTTAGCTTTATTAGTTAAGTTGGTGTAAGTCTTTTCTCCATTGGAATCTGTATAGCCTTCTACATATTCTGGGAAATTATAGTTTGCCCCAGGAGTAAATGGGTCTGTATATGTTTCTGGATCTGCATAATCTGGTCCCCAGTTACATTCTAAGAATCCATATTTTCCAGAACGCCTTACTTCTGTTAAGAAGTTTGTAGGTGGTTTTGGATCTATTTGAATATCTATATAATCCTTTCCTAACAGGTTCTCCATCTGCTGTTCTATGACCTGCACTCTATTTGCTAATTCAGTTCCACCTGAGTTATATGGCATATATACTATTATTGGGAATTTTGCCTTGCCTTGTAATTCTTTCATAGCTTTATCTCTATATTCTTTTGCTAATGTTTCGTTAAATGAATCTGTATTTACAAATTCATCTAGTCCTCCTAATTCAGTATAATCCACTCCAGCTAGGTCAACAAAGCTCTTTGGTGTAATAGTATTTGATAATCTTTGCTCTGGATTATAAGGTTCTGATGTTGTCATGGCAGATTTTCTATCTAGTCCATGAAATAGTGATTTACGGAAGCTTTGGTTATTTACGGCAATTTTCCAATTATCTGGTTCATATTCAGCATCAAATTTAGGGTCAAAATTCAATGCGTAAAAATAAGTATAGAAATTGGTTCTAATTGGTCTGACTACATCTTTTTTAACTGGGTCTTTCAGCCATTCCTCAATTAAAGAAGCTGGAATCTCTGCATAATCAGTTTCTCCACGTAGAAATAATTCTGGGGATAGTGTTGCAGATTCCTGATTATAAGTTTCCTTTATTCTATCTATAAATATATTATCCTTATCCCAGTACTCCTGATTTTTCACAAGGATTCTTCTAGTTTGTGGCTCAAAGGTTTCCATTATAAAAGCTCCATTGTATAATACATTAGTATTGTCTGTTCCAAATCTACCTCCTACTTCTTCTAAAAAATCTCCATTAACAGGTAAGAAACAAATATAATTTAACATGGATAAAAAATATGGTGTATTTTCTTTTAAAGTATACTCCAATGTATAATCATCTAAAGCCTTTACTCCTACTTGCTCAAAGTCATCTATTTCCCCATTGTAAAACTCCTCTGCATTTTTAATTACAGAATAAAATATATTTGCAGTTTGAGATTCATTACTAGGGTCTAGTAAGTATTTAGCTGCATCTACAAAATCCTTAGCTTTAGTTTCCGCATATTCCTTACCATCATAAGTAAGCCACTTTACTCCCTCACGAATTTTTAAAGTCCAAATCAATCCATCTTCTGTATTATGCCATTCAGTTGCTAAGCCAGGTATAACCACTCCGTATTTATCATAATCAATTAAACTGTCTACCATATTTGCAGCTAAGGCAAATTCATTTGTACTTGCAGTTACTAAGTAGTTTAATGTGGTGATTTCTCCTGAATAGACTGTTGAATACTCAACAAGCTCTCCTCCTTTTCCTGAAGCCTTATCTGTTTTTCCTTTACATCCTGCCAAGATCATCATTATTGCTAACATCATTGCTATTAACCTTTTCATTGTTATCCCCCTTTATTTTAAAATTATATAATGCTGTCCCCCTTCCTCAAGGTAATGATTTTAGTATCAATATATTTAAGGTTTACTAACTATTTATTATGATTTTGAAAATATTATTCCATATAAATAGATTAGAAATAATTGTTATATAAAACAAACATATTTTAAATATTCTAACTAGGTTTTATTGACGCAATTATCTGATAATTTTAATTGTAAGTTGACATCAGTCAACTCTATGAACTAAAACTTAAATTTCTAATTTCTTTAAATCCTAATCCTCCATCATCGTTTAAGATGATTCTATAGTCATTGAATTCTGGTCCTCCTATAATTGGGTCTTCTTTGCATAACCCTGGACCATCTAAATCTATCTTTGTTATTATCTTTTTAGATGCTGCTAAATGAGCTGCTGCACTTACACTTAATTTACTTTCTAACATACACCCTATCATACATTCTACTCCATATATTTCTGCAACAGAACATATCTTTAGTGCATTGTGAATCCCACCTGTTTTCATTAATTTAATATTTATTAAATCAGCAGCTCTGTTTTGAATTATCTTCACTGCATCTTCTGGTGAAAATACAGATTCATCAGCCAATATAGGTATATTTACATTATCTGTTACAAACTTTAATCCATCTAAGTCACTGGCTAAAACCGGTTGTTCTACAAGCTCTATATTGAAACCTTTATCTTCCATCTTTCTAAGTAACATAACGGCTTCTTTTGGCTTCCAGCCTTGATTTGCATCTAATCTTAAATCTATATTATATCCCACTGCATCTCTTATTGCCTTTATTCTTTCCATATCCATCTTTGAATCAAGACCTACTTTTATTTTTAAAGTCTTATATCCTCTCTTTACAGCATCAATACTATCCTCTGCCATTTCAGAAGGCTCGTTTACACTTATGGTTAAATCTGAAATTATTTCCTTTTTATATCCTCCTAAAAGTTTATATAAAGGTGCATTATACAGTTGTCCGAAAAGATCATATATTGCAATATCTACTGCCGCTTTAGCAGATGTATTTTTAATTATAGATTTATCTATTCTGGTCATTATTTCTTCCATATTCTCTATATCCAAACCTATTATTTGAGGTGCTATATAATCTTCTATGGCACATCTTATGGACCCATTAGTATCTCCTGTAATTACAGCTGTAGGCGCTGCTTCTCCATATGCTACATGACCTGTATCAGTAACTACCTTAACTACTATATCTTCAATACTATGAACTGTTCTAAGGGCAGTTTTAAAAGATTTTTTAAGAGGTACTGTTATTTTGCCTACTTTTATTTCTTTTATCTTCATTTAATCCCTCCTTAGTAGTATTATTCTATATTATATTTCTTTATTTTCTCGTAAAATGTAGTCTTACTTATTTTTAAGGCTTCCATTGTCCTTTTCTTGTTTCCCTTATAAATGGACAAAATCTCCTCTATTAATTTCTTTTCATATTCTTCTAATGAATCCTTTAGAGATTTTATACTTTCATCTTTATTTTCTTGTTTATTTGATCCTAGTTTTATATGTTTAGAAAGAATATTATTTCCTTCTGCTAAGTTAACAGCCCTTTCTAAAATATTTTCTAACTCCCTTATATTTCCTGGCCAATTATATTTAACCAATATATTAATTGCTTCTGAAGAAATTCTTTTAGGCTCACATCCTATTTCTCTACATATTTTAGGAAGCAAAGTATCTATTAGTGGAATTATATCTTCTTTACGTTCTCTCAAGGGAGGTATCCATATGGGAAATACATTTATCCTATAATATAAATCTTCTCTAAAATTTCCCTTTAACATTTCCTCCTCTAAATTCTTGTTAGTGGCAGCAATTATCCTTATATTTACTTCAATCTTTTCTGTACCACCTACTCTATAAAGCCATTTTTCTTGGATAATTTGCAATAGCTTAACTTGTAAATTCATAGGTATATCTCCGATTTCATCTAGAAATATAGTTCCACCATTGGCTATTTCAAAAAAACCCTTTTTCCCTTCAGAAAGTGCTCCTGTGAAAGCCCCTTTCTCATATCCAAATAATTCAGATTCCAATAGAGTTTCAGGTATAGAACCACAATTTACATGGATAAACCTTTTGCTTTTAAGCTTACTATTTTCATGGATATGCTTTGCAAGAATAGTCTTTCCTGTTCCACTTTCTCCAAGAAGCAATACATTGGAATTAGTCTTCGATGCCTTTAATGCCATTCTTTTTACAGTTTCAATTTCTTTACTGTCTCCCCTAAAGTCTGAAAATGCTATATTCAATATCTTTTCTTCATTTAATTGAATTTCTGCTTTTTCCAGCTTATTAATGGCATTATCTCTTTCCTTTATAATTCTCTTTATTTCTGAAATATCTTCAACCTTTAAAGCCGCACCTATTCTGTTATTTTTGTCTTCCACAGGTAAAAGTGTACACATAGTAGGATAGCCATTAATATCTTCAAATCTATCTATATAACTAATATCTTCACCTTTAGCCACATTAAAAAATTCTTCAATTATTGAATCCGATTTATGAATTTGAAAAATGTTTTTTCCTATTACATCTAAAGTCTCCGTGTTTTTACCTTTAGGTCTATATACTTTTCCCTTTAGTAAATCATTGATGCTCTCTTCTCTTGCAGTATATCCATGGGATTGATAAAATTTCATTTCTTTAGTAGTTCCATCTAAAATCACCATATGTCCAATGGCATTGATATAATTCATGATAAACTCTTCATCTCTTACTTTAATGGATATTAGTTTATTTGCAAAATCTATTTTTATCTCCATAGGAATTTCCAAATACTCTGTGTTTAGAACTAAAGAACTTTCTTTATGATTACTTTTTAAAGTCTTAAAGACTGGTTCTATTATTCCATTTTCATTAAATACTCCAACTACAATAAGAGAATCTCCTTTACCTATGGTATTATCTTTTATTCCTAAAAACTTCAATGTTTCAGAGTCTATTTTCCCATCGTCTTTACCTATTGAATTGTCACCAATAATGATTATATCACCAGACTCTAACTTTCCTTCCTCATGGTGTTTTTGTCCTTCTTGTGTTATACCAAAAATTTCCTTGGCCTTTTCATTATAAATCCGAATACTTCCCTTATTATCTATTACTATAAATCCTTCAGACATCATATCAGTAAACATTTTTACATAGGATTCTGAATTAAAAGCCATTTAATCACCCTTTAGAGATATTTTTCATTCAATTATATCACTTTTTGATGATTTATTGTAGTACCATATTAAAATTTATAGTATAAACATCTTTGCTGTTATGATTTCCTGAATATTTTGACCTATATATTCTACGGTATGAGGATCTATAAGTGTCACTCCTGGATAATAACTAGCCCTTCTAGCATCTTGATGTTCTCTGAATCTTATTTCCATTTTAAATTCTTTTGGAGATTCTATTTTACATTTATCTATTTTTTGTAATCCATTTTTTACTCCTTCTTTTATTAACTCACAGGCAGTATCTGGATGAATATTAAATGTTGCTCCACCTTTTCCAACCTTTACATCTACAGTTTCTATATTTGGAATCAGTTTTTTTGCACTTTCACATAACATCTTATCTCCTGATAAAAATACTGCTGGAACATTGTAATATTCAGATATAAATGTATTGATTGCAAATTCAGATGCTATTTCTCCATTTATTTTTATCCAGGTTATTTTTTTAGAATTCATTGTATGTGCCAATGGATTTCCATCTTCTCCTGCTGCGGAATGATAGCCTATGAAAATTGTAGCATCAAAGCTTTCATCTATACCTGCCATCATTGATTCAGGAGATGAGTCCCACCCTCTTATGACCTTTGCCTCCTTGGGAAATCTTGATATATTCATATTTCTTGCTGAATCATGGGCATCTTTTATTATTATTTCTGTAGCACCAGCATCACAAGCTCCTTCACAAGCTGCTATGGTTTCCTTTATCATTTGTTCAACTGCCCATTGCCATTCACCATGACCTAATTCAGTTTCATTCCAATTAGTAACTCCTGTTATTCCTTCTATATCTACACTAATATAAACTTTCATTATTTCACTCTCCATTATATATTTAATAATTTAAGTAAAGCCTTTGTCTGTAAAAGAACTCCTACCTTTATACATTCTTCATCTGCTATGAAGTTTCCATTGTGAATTGGTGCTGTCCAACCCTTAGATTTATTTCCGCAGCCTAAATTATAATATGCCCCTTTTACTTTTTCTAGAAAATAAGAAAAATCATCTGCACCCATACTTGGAAATTCCTTAAACTCTACATTATCTTTTCCTAATAGGTTTTCAGCTGTATCCTGTAAAATATTTACCACTTCATCATTATTTATAAGAGCAGGATAACCTTCTTCAAAATGAACCTTTCCTTCACCTCCATAAACATTTGCTGTATTTTCTACAATTTCTTTTAGCCTTTTCTTTGCAAATAATCTTGTATCTTCGTCTAATGTCCTTAAAGTACCAGATATAATGACTTCATCTGTTATTATATTATTTTTTGTTCCTCCATTGATTTTACCTAAAGTTAAAACAACTGAGTTAAGAGGAGATATATTTCTGCTTACTAGTGATTGTAAAGCAGTAATTATATATCCAGATATAACTATGGCGTCTACTGATTCCTCGGGATAAGCTGCATGACTGGATTTACCCTTTATCTTTATGGAAAATTCATTGGTGGCAGCATTCATTTTACCCTGTTTCAGTTGAATTTTACCTACATCTAAATAAGGCATTACATGGAGAGATAATATATAATCCACATCTGGATTTTGTAAATATCCTTCATCTATCATCTGCTTTGCTCCCCCTATGGTTTCCTCTGCTGGTTGAAAAAATATTTTTATATTTCCACATATATTTTCTTCCATATCCTTCAAGATTTTGGCTACTCCAAGATGGATAGTTGTATGAATGTCGTGACCACAAGCGTGCATTACTCCTTTATTTAGAGATTTAAACTCTAAGTCATTTAGTTCCTTAATTGGCAAAGCATCTATATCTGCCCTAGCCCCTACAGTTTTACCAGGTTTTTTTCCTCTTATTATGGCAACTACTCCTGTTTTAGCCACATTTTTTATATGCTCTATTTCCCATTTTTCAAGATATTCACATATCTTTTCATGGGTTCTATATTCTTCCTCACTTAATTCAGGATATTTATGAAAATCCCTTCTTATATCTACTAACTCCCCGAACAAATCATCTACTCTTTTTTCTATATCCATCTAATTCTCCTTAACCAATATAATCTATTATATCTACTATTTCTCCATCTCTAATATAAACCCTTGGTACTCTCATACTAATTTTGCTGATTATTTCATTTTTATTGGTTTCTCCCAGTAATGCCGCATTATGAATATTTAAAGAACCATCAGTTCCATCACCATAAATAATCGCTTCTTCTCCCTCTGAAACTTTTCCTATATCTGTTAAATCTACCATACATTGATCCATACATATTACTCCAATAATAGGTGCCTTTTGCCCATTGACCATGACATAGCCTTTATCCCTTAGATTTCTTGGATAACCATCAGCATATCCAAAAGGCATTGTTCCAATTATACTATCTCTTTCTGCTTTCCATAAGAAATCATAGCTTACTCCTTCACCTTTATTTATTTTTCTTATATTATATATCTTGGTTTTAAATTTTAACACCTGTTTTATATCTAGTGAATTATGATGAAAGCCCTTTATACCATAAATTATAGCCCCAGGTCTAATCATATTCATTCTAAACTCTGGATAATCTACTGCTGATATACTATCTTCAATATGGGTATATTTAAAGGATATTCCTCTATTGGTTAAGTCTTTTATTACATTTTTAAATCTATTATATTGTTTTTCATCTTCATCTTTATTTGTAAGGGCAAGGTGAGAAAACATACCTTCTACGTTTATATTTGGTAGTTTGCAGATTTTTTCTATTTCATCTATACTTTCCTTTGAATCTCTAAATCCCAATCTATTAAACCCAGTATCATATTTTATATGGACTATGGGTTTCTTATTATATTTAATCCCATAACCATCTAATACCTTGGCTTGATTATATGAAAATATGCTTTGGATAATATTATATTTCACTACATATTCTAAAAGTCTATCAGGAGTAAATCCCATAATAAATATTGGGTATCGGGGGAAGTTTTTTCTTAAATCCAATGCCTCATTTAAAGTTGCTACTGCTAATAAGTCTGATCCGTTTTCCATTAAATCCTTGGCAATACCATTAGCTCCATGTCCATATCCGTTTGCCTTTACTACTGAAGCTATTGCCACATTTTTTCCCACCATATTTCTTATGCTTTTTATATTATATATTAAATTATCCAAGTTGACTTCAAGAAATGTATCCCTTAAAAGTTCCATCTATATCCTCCTATTTATTTGATTATATTAATTATATAGATAACCAACATCATAATAAAAAATATACGTTCGTGCTGTTTCGAATATGGATAACTCCTACAATTCATTCAGCTACAAAATCCTAAAATTTATAAACTCGCTACGCTCAAACATATAAATTTCTTTACGGATTTTATAGCTTCATTCATTGGGAGTAGTATCCAGTGAAACGAGCGATAGCAAAGTTGAATTGTAGATACTACCGTCAGGGTTGGCGAGACTTGTACCGACTGTATGGAGGTTCAAGTCCGCAACCTACGGCTGGAGTTATTCCATATTCTGCAAATGCACTTCCTTAATATTTTTTATTATGATTTCATGTTGGTTATCTATAAATCATTTCTTAATATATCATCATAGGTTTCTCTTTTAACTATTAATCTATCTTTTCCTTCGGTTATCATAACTACAGCAGGTCTTGGTATTCTATTATAGTTACTGGACATGGAGTAATTATATGCACCAGTAGACAATACCCCCAGGAAATCTCCTCTTTCAACCTTTGGTATTTTTAAATCCCAAATTAAAATATCTCCAGATTCACAACATTTTCCCGCTATGGTAACTATCTCTGTTGGTTCTTCATGAATCTTATTTATAATTACACCTTCGTATTTTGCCTCATAAAGACTTGGTCTAGGATTATCAGGCATTCCTCCATCAATAGATATATATGTTCTGACTCCTGGAATTTCTTTAATGGCTCCTATGGAATAAATGGTCATACCTGCTTCGCCTACTACCCATCTTCCTGGTTCTATTATTATTAAAGGTCTTTCTAAATCATATGACTTACATTGCTTTTCTATTTCTATCATTATGGAATCTGTATAATATGACAAAGGCTTTCTGTGTTCGTCTTCAGAATAATGAATACCATAGCCACCACCAGTATTTAATTCCTTTGTAATAAATCCATATTCATCTTTAACTTTTTTCATTAACTTTGTCATTATATCTATTGCCTTAATATGATTTTCATTATCGGAAAGTTGAGAGCCAATATGGAAATGAAATCCTAGTAACTCAGTAAACTCTAAATTCAATGCTTTTTCCATGGCAGAACTTATGGTTTTTTCAGTTAATGGAATTCCAAACTTTGAATCCACTTGCCCAGTCTGTATATATTTATGGGTGTCACTTTCTAAACCAGGACTTATTCTAAACAGTATATAAACCTTCTTATTCTTTTCCTTGGCTATTTCTTCAATTAAATCCATTTCCTCTATATGGTCTACTACTATTCTTCCTACATTGTTTTCTATTGCCAATTCTAATTCATCTATAGTTTTGTTATTTCCATGAAATATTATATCTTCCATGGGAAATTCTGCTTTCATGGCAGTATAAAGCTCACCACCAGACACTACATCCATTCCTATTCCCTCTCTATGGACTATTCTAGCCATTTCCTTAGTTAAAAAAGCTTTACTTGCATATACTGCTCTAGTTTTTTCATGTCTATTTAAAAAATCATTCTTTATTTCTCTTAATCTCTCCACAATATAATCCTCAGACATTATATAAAGAGGGGTTTTATATTTTTCTGCTAATTTTACAATATCGCATCCTGCAAACATAAGATTTTTCATGTAATCCAACTCCTATAAATCATTTCTATTTTATATTATAACGTAAGCAAAAAATATGCCAATTTAAGAAATGGATAAACTTTAGGTTTTTTTTAAATTTAAACTTAATCTTAATAGTTTTTTCCTAATTACAGTACTCTTTTCCCCTTTTCAGAACCTTAAATTAACTTCAAATAAATATAATAAGTCGATGAATTTAACTTTTTCATCGACTTATACTTATTATAAAGCTTTCACTTTTACTAAAATCTTGTAGAATATGATTAAAGCTATTAAATAAATCATCCCAATAAACCCATAGACTTTAAGACCTATAAATATTGCAGCTAAAATCATTATTGGATGAATATCTAAACTAGTTGATACTAGTTTAGGTTCTACTATCTGACGAACCACTGTAACTATGGCTAATAATACCATTATTCCTACTGCAACAAATGTATTTCCTATAATAAAGTAATATATAGCCAGTGGTATATAAACTATACTAACACCAACTATAGGCAAAACATCCATAAATGATGCCGTAAAGCTGAGAATCAAGGCATACTCAATGCCAAGTATTGAAAATCCAATTAATGTTTCAACAAAGGTTATTAGAATTACTGTACAAAAGGCTTTAATATATCCTGTAATCATGCTGATTGCCTGTTTTATAACATTCTCCATTCTACGTTTTCCCTGTGGAGAGAAAATAGAATAGAAATTTTGATTAAAAAAGCTCATATCTTTTGAAAAAAAGTAAGTAGCCAAAAATGTGATAAATCCAATCATTAATACAGATGGCACTTTAAGTACAAAAGATAAAATAGAGTTTAAAATCTTAATTAATACATTCAGTACATTGTTCATCATAGCACTTAAATATTGATAAGTTTTTTCCAATATAGTAGGATCTAATTGCCCAAATATTTTACTTGCCTCATGGGTCAATTCCTTTATATAATCCTTTATAACTTCAATATTAGGAATCTTTGTAATAAGCAATATTGCTTCGTTTGTAATCTTAAATAATATGACTGATATTATTACCAATATTACAGTAAAAACCAATATGGTAGTTATTAAAGAGGATATTCCATTGGAAATCTTCATCTTTCTTTGAATATACCTATTTAATGGTTTTATCCATAATGCTAATACAAAAGCTAAGACAAATGGTAGTGTATAAGGCAATGTAAGAAAAAATAATACATATATTGCTGTAAAGACTGCAAAAAATATTCCTGTTTTTTTAAGTTTACTGATAAATAATTGATCAAACATATTAATCCCCTCTCTGTATTCAGTTGTATCAATCCATAATAATATGAAATAATTATACTATATAATTATATAAGATTACTACAATCAAATATGTAAAATTTACTAAAATACTATTAACAATTAAGGAACAAAGGTACATACCTTTGTTCCTTAATATGATTTTCTATATTATGGTTTTCTATAATTTTTCTGCAAAACGCTTTCCAAACTCTACACATTCTGCTTTTCCATTTTCATCAGGATTCCAAAGAATTTTTATTCCTTCCTGTACTAATTCAAGTTTTGCATCCTTTATTTTTTGTTCTAATACATCAACACATTCACCAGACCAGCCATAAGAACCAAAGGCAGCCGCTTTTTTGTTCTTAAATCCTATTCCTTTTATCATTTCAAGGATGCCAGCTGTTGCGTGCATTATACTCTTATTTACTGTAGATGAACCAAATAATACAGCCTTTGACTTAAATAATTCTGTTATTATATCATTTTTATCTGTAATTCCTGCATTATATAATTTTACAGTTACATTTTTATCTACTGACTTTATACCTTCTGAAATAGATTCTGCCATTGATTTTGTACAATCCCACATAGTATCATATACTATTGTAATTTGGTTTTCTTGATATGAATTAGCCCATTCTAAATATTTTTCAACTATTTGTGCTGGATTATCTCTCCAAATAATTCCATGGGATGTGGCTATCATACTAAGAGGAAGATTAAAGCTTAAAACTTCTTCTATTTTCTTAGTTACTAAAGCACTAAATGGAGTTAAAATATTTGCATAGTATTTGATACATTCAGCCCATAGTTCACATTGATCAACTAAATCATTAAACATTAAGTCTGAAGCATAATGTTGTCCAAAGGCATCATTACTAAATAATATATTGTCTCCACTCATGTAAGTCATCATACTATCTGGCCAATGAAGCATTCTTGCTTCTACAAATGTTAAAGTAGATTCCCCTATATTTAAAGTATCTCCTGTTTTTACCTCTACAAAATTCCAGTCTTCATGGTAATGACCTTTTAATATCTTTGCACCATTTGCAGTACAGTAAATTGGTGTATTTGGTATTTCTTTCATTAATAATGGTAAAGCACCACTATGGTCTACTTCTGAATGTTGTGCGATTATATAATCGATATCATTTAAATCAATTTCTTTCTTTAGGTTTTCAATAAATTCATGGGCAAATGGACCCCATACAGTATCAATAAGTACTGTCTTTTCGTCTTTAATTAAGTATGAGTTATATGATGACCCCTTATGTGTTGAATATTCTTCACCATGAAATGTTCTTAATTCCCAATCAATTTTTCCTACCCATTTTACCTTATCTGTAAGTTTAAAACTCATTATGACCCCTCCTTATATTTTTTCATGAAATCTTACATTATATTTACCCATCTTTTACATTAAATATTATTAATTTGTTATTTATTTTAACAAAAGGGGTAAAATCATAGTGAAAATATTTTAAGAGGTGAAAAATTTGAACTCAATAAAGGTAATGGTAGAGGAGCATGAAAATATAAGAAGAATGTTAAAGGTAATTAGAGAAGTTTCCTACAGATTAATGACTCAAGGGGATTATGATATAGATGATTTCCCAAGAATAATTGATTTTGTAAGAACATATGCAGATAAACATCATCATGGAAAAGAAGAGGATATTCTTTTCAAGACCATGAATGAGGAAATAGAAAAATTATCTAAATCAGGTGCAATAACTGGAATGTATATAGAACATGATATGGGAAGACTCTATATGGCAAACTTGGAAAAGGCCATAGAAGGCTTTAAATCTGGCGATGATAAAAAACGATTGGATATTATAGCCAATGGAATTTCCTATAGTGATTTATTAGATAGACATATAGAAAAAGAAAATACAGCTATGTATAAGTTTGCAGAAAACATGTTAAATGATAATACAAAATTATTTATTGAAAACGAATGTGAAAAAATAGAGAATTTAGCCACTGAAGCCGGTGTCCAAAATAAATATATTGCATTAATAGAAGAAATGGAGAGTAAATATCTATAGAATCAATATTAAGAGTGACCTAAGTACTAGAATATAATTACTTAGGTCACTTTTTAAATTAGGTAGTTGACAAATGGTATTTTTTGGTGTACCGTTAACTTAATACACTAGTACAAATAAATATAATTTAAAGGGGGAAAATATGAAAAAATTTAGTGTTAAACAAAAACAAATTTCTGTACTTTTACTAGCAGTTCTATTATCTACTTTTTTGTTTTCTAGCATATCTCCTAATATTTCTTATGCTGAAACAAAAGATTTAAAGGTTGGAGAGACATATTTTGGATTCAAATTAATTGAAGAAAAAAAGCTAAAAGATTTAGATGGTATTGGTAGGATTTTTCAACATAATAAGACTGGTGCCAAATTACTTCAAATAGAAAATGATGATGAAAACAAAGCCTTTTCTATTTCTTTTAGAACACCAGTAGAAAACAATAAAGGAATTCCTCATATTTTAGAGCATGTGCTTTTAAATGGGGGTTCCGAAAAATATCCAGTTAGAAATCTCTTCTTTGAGATTGTAAAGGGAACTCTAACTAAAAATCTAAATGGACTTACTTATCCAGATAGAACTACTTATCCATTTTCTAGTATGAATGATAAAGAATTCAATGATTTAATGGATGTTTATCTAAGTGTAGTTTTCAAACCTGCTTTTTATAAAGATGAAAATTTCTTTAAAGTTGATGGATGGCATTATAGTATTGAGGATAAGGATTCACCCCTTCAATACAATGGTGTTGTATATAATGAAATGAAAGGATCTTTATCCTCTCCTGATGCTCAACTTTATTATTCCATAATTCAAAGTTTGTATCCAAATACAAACTATGCTTATATATCTGGTGGAAATCCTCCTGATATACCAAGTTTGACTTTCCAAGAGGTAAAAGATTTCTATGATAAATATTACCATCCTTCTAATAGTTATATCTATCTTTACGGCAAAATCGATATATTGGAAAAACTTCAATTTATTAATGATAATTATTTAAAAGATTTCAATAAAAAAGAAATTGATTCTATGCCTAAACTTCAAAAACCATTTAATAATAAAAAGGAAGTAACAGTTCAATATCCTATTTCAGTTGATGATTCTATAGAGGGTAAATCATCTGTTGCTCTAAGCTTTGCAGTTAAAGGAGATTCTAGAATCGATACAATGACTTCTTTCAATGTATTGACTTATATGTTGTTTAATAACCAAGCTTCTCCAGTGGTTCAAGAACTAAACAAAGCTGGTTTTTATAATATCAATGCTCAAATTTCTTCTAATTTTCTACAACCTTTTGTGACAATAACGGCACAAAATATCAATTCTGATATGAAGGACAATTTTGCAAAAGTTCTATTTTCTTCTTTAGAAGATATAGTAGAAAAAGGTATAGACAAAGACCTTATTAAATCTACTTTAAATGTTGTAGAATTGGATTTAAAACAACAATATTCAAGAGATATAAACACTGGGCTTATGTATAGTGATTTAGCAATGTTTAGCTGGCTATATGATGAAAACCCATTTGAAAGTATTAATATGGCAGATAGTTTTAGAAAACTAAAAGTTGCATTAGATAAACCTTATTTTGAAGAGTTAATTAAAAAGCATATTTTAAACAATAATCATGGTTCTTCAGTTCTTCTTCAGCCAAAAAAAGGTCTGATGGAGGAAAAGGAGGCTGCTGCAACAGAAAAGCTTAAAGCCTATAAAGACTCTCTTTCAGATAAGGAAATCGAAAATATTATAAAGGAATATAAGAAACTTCAAGAATGGAATAATACTCCTAATTCTAAAGAAGTATTAGATACTATGCCTGTTTTATCTTTGAAAGACTTAAAACCTAATATAGAAGAAACTCCTACCAATATTAGTAAAATTGACAATATAACTACTTTACACCATCCTTTATTTACTAATGGTATTGGTAGTGTTAATTTATATTTTGATACATCTTCTGTAAAACAGGAACAAATTCCTTATATAAATCTATTATCTGAAGTCTTAGGAAAAATGAGTACAGAAAAATATCACTATTCTCAGCTTCCTGTACAGGAAACTATGTATACAGGTGGAATCAACTACATTCCTAGTACATTTACTAAGTCAGGAAGTAATACAGAATATAGTCCTAATTTAAGAATTTTATCTATTGCAACTGGTGAAAATTTAGGTTCTATGCTTGAATTGATTTCAGAAGAAATAAGTAAAACTAAATTTAATGATAAAGAAAGACTAAAACAACTTATTTCCATGTCTAAGTTCAATGTAGAAAATCAACTGAATAATATGCCTACAAATATGGCGGCCATAAGAAATATATCTTATTTCTCACCTATTTTTAAATATAATGATAATTTAAATGGCTTTGGCTATTATGACTTTATATCTGACCTTGATTTGAATTATGACTCTAAATTTGAAGATATAGTTAAAAATCTTGAAGAAGTCACAAACACTATTTTCAATAAAAATAATTTAGTAGTAAGTATCACTGGTGAAAATGCTGAATACAAAGCTTTCAAAGACAATCTAAACACATTAGTTAAAGTCTTGGAAACTAAAAACTTGACTTCACAAGAATATAAATTTGATATTAAAGATACTAATGAAGCATTTGTTGCTCCAGCAGATGTATTGTATAATTTTGCAGCTTTTGACTTTACAAAATATGGTACTAAATATAATGGTAGTATGAAGGTATTAAACAATGTTATATCCGACTATTTATTTAATGAAATTCGTGTTAAAGGTGGAGCATATGGTGCTTCCTTTGGTATAATCGATGGATCTAATATTCTATTTATGAGTTATAGGGACCCAAAACTAAAGGAGACTTACAATGCTTATAACGGTACTGTAGATTTTCTTAAAAACTTTGATTTAAATGAGAAAGAGTTTGAAAAATTTATTATCTCATCTCTAGCAGAATATTATGTTCCAGTCTCTAATTTAAGTAAAGGAAATACAGCAGATTATTATTATTTTACAGGAGTTAAAGCTGAGGATTTAAACAAAGAGCTTACAGAAATATTAAATACAAAACCTGAAGATATGAAGAAATTTGCTGAAATCATTGAAAAAGGGTTAAAAGAAAATAATATTGTAACTGTGGGAAATGAGAAAATAATCAAAGATAATAAAGACTTTTTTAATAGCATAAAGAATTTAATAAAGTAATATTTATGAGAATGACCTCTGATTTTGTAAAATCAGAGGTCATTCTATATTCTCTAAAGCTTCTATATCTAATAATAAAATTCTCCTATGACCAATTAATTTTATGATTCCCGTATCTTGAAAGGCTGTTAGTTTTCTGCTAAGGGTTTCTTGGCTCATTCCTAAATGTGAGGCTAAATCTCTTTTACTCATTTTCAGAGCTATTTCTCCTTTTTCATTTGCCATATTGATTAAACTCTCTGCAAGTCTTTTTTCTACTCCCTGTAAGCTTATATTTTCTACTAATTTTTCCACCTTTTCAAGTCTTTGACTTAGTTCTTCCATTACTTTTAAAGCTATTGCAGGATATTTCTTCATTAAATCCTTTAGTCTATATCCATCAATCATACATACTGTAGTTTTTAGCAATGCCTCTCCATTATCCCTTAGGGGCAAATGACTAAAGAGAGACAGCTCTCCCATAAACTCTCCAGGTCCTAATACTCTAATTACCTGTTCTTTTCCAGAACTTGTAAAACGAGTTATCTTTACCTTTCCAGAATGAATTACATAGAGATTTTCTCCCCTATGACCAGCCATATATATCATTTCACCTTTTTCAAATACCTTTTCTTTTGTTATTCTGGCCACTTCCATCATTTCTTCATAGTTTAAATTGCTAAAAATAGGTACTATTTCTATACAATTCTTTCCTTCTCTTTTAAAACAATTGCAATCCATTTAAACAACTCCTTATTATGATACTAGTACTTTAATAGGATAATTTTTTATTTCATCAAACATAAACCATTTTATCTACACAGTTGGGAAGCATAATTATCTATACCCTATTTATATCATATTAATAAAACTTTATTGTAATCAATTTGTAATTCTCTGTTCCTTGAAAAAGCTATATAATTATGATATTTTAGTATAGAGGATGGTGATTATATGAAAAACTTAACTAAAAAGATTTCTTTATTATTACTGGTTGTATTAGTCTTAACTATTTCCTTTGGATGTACTCCTAATGAGGATTCACAGAAAAAACTTTACACCAATTTAGGATTTTTAGAGAGTAAATCAACTGAAGATAATAAAAATTATATTGAAATTGCTGCCAATGGAGAAAACATTAAATTAGAAGTTAGAGATAAAAGCGTGTTCAATGGATTAATAGAAAATGAATATTATATGGTGGCATATAATGAGGATAATACTCTAGAATCCATAGAGATAAATGAGTTTATAAAAGACTTAGTAGTAGATTCTATGAAAGAAGGTCAAGATACAGAAGAAGGAGATTCATTTACTATTTCTTCAAGTAAACCAGCTGACTTTACTGATATGACTTTACTTGATTCATCTAAGGTAGACTATGACAATGATGGAACAGAGGAAACTATTTCTCTTTATACCATTGCTGGAAGAGGACCTGATGGTGAAATGGCCTGGGACGATGGACAGAATTGGTCTCTAGTTCTTCATGATGGTGATAAGGAATATGTATTATTTGATGATTATATACAATTAGGTGGTTTACATTTCTATTCATATTTTCAAGATGAAGACTTTGTAATTACCACAGTTCAATCAGGTACTGCAAATTTAATTCTTAAAGAATATAGATTTGATAAGGAAAATGATAATTTTATATGTACAGTAAAATTCCTTACTAAAGGTAATGTAAATATGCTTCATCAAGCACCCCTTAAATACTAAAAAGCCCTATATAGGTACTAGTGTTGCATTAATGTAAAATTTAAGCTTTGACAAAATGGATGCTCTAAATACAGCATCCATTTTGTCAATATTATACTATATATCATATATTTACCATCTATTACGTATGGAAAACCAAGGCTAGAAAAGAAATACTTTTTTTAAAAGCTTAACCACTTAATAAATTTAAAACTGATGATTCTTCTAATAAATTTACTTCAATTATTCTACTTATTGAAATCATAGAAGATTTAATTTTCATTCTTGTCTTTAATAAAGCTAGTATTACATAAGATATTAATGCTGAATATATTTGTATTTTAACAGCATTTTGATTATGGCCTAACCATTTCTTTATTTTTAAGTTTTGCTTAACCCATTTAAAGAAAAGTTCTATTTTCCATCTCAATCTATATAATTCCATAATTTCTTCAGCTTCTATATCAAATACATTTGTAAGAAATCTTATTTCTTTCCCCTCTTCATCAAAGGTTAGAATTTCTCTATATTTATTATGTGTTTTATTTTTACTGTAATCAGTTCCTAAGGTGATTTCAGCATCAAATACTAATTCGTTCTCAACATAAGTTGATCTTATTTCCTCAATTACAGCATTAGTATTTTGTCTTGTAATGAACTTATATCCATTGTCAGTCAAATTATCATACCAATTATAATTATAGTAACCTCTATCAAAGAGATATAATGTATCCTTATCATCAAAAAAGTCATCAATACACTTTCTATCATTAATTTTTGCAGGTACAATATTTACTTTTTCAGGTAGGCTTTGAGATATATTCAATAAAGTACTAATCTTTATTCCTGATGACTTACCTTCAAAAAATAATTCAGGTGCTAAAGAGGAAGCTATTGTAATAACTGTTGAATCAAAAGCCTTAATTTCTTTAAATTTTTCATTAGATTTCTTAATTCCTAACTCCTTTTTAGCCATATTTATCATGCTATAATAAAGTTCTTCAAATATTCTATAGTCTCTATTGGCATTCTTCCTTGAAAGTTGTGAAAGGCTTGGAACATTAACTGTTCGTTGTAATTTTGGACTATAATTTAATTTATCAATTAAGCCTCTTAAGCTTTTCGTATTACTTAACTGAAGATAAAGCATGGAAAAAACATGAGATTTAGTGTTAAAATGTTGAATCCTATAATCTGAATTATATTTATTAATTATATAATTTAACTTATTTCCATTTATTACTTCTATTAATTTACTAAAAACTGTTTTATTATTATATTGAACCATAAAAAAGAACCCCATTTCATTGTTTTCTAGTCAAAAACAATTTAACACAAGGGGTTCTTTTTTTCATTATATAAATTTTTCCATGTCAACCTGTAATTATTTCTTTAATGCAACACTAGTACTATATAGGGCTTTTTATACTTAGCATTTCATTTATGCTTTCTTTAGGGACTGGTTTACTAAAATGGTATCCTTGTGCTATATCACATTTCATTTCTTTTAATATATTTAACTGTTCTTCATTCTCTACCCCTTCAGCAGTTACTTTCAATCCAAGTTGTTTTGCTAAAATTATTATGGTATTTGAAATCATTTTATTTTTATTGTTTTTTTCAATATCCCATATAAATGATTTATCGATTTTCAATTCATTTACACTCATCTGGTTTAAATAATTAAGACTTGAATATCCAGTACCAAAATCATCTATAGCAACAGCAATCCCAAGGACGTTTAATCTATCTAATATCTTCAATGTATGCTCTATATCAGATATAGCTATGGTCTCTGTAATCTCCAAAGTTAAATTTTTAGAACTTAGTCCTACTTCATTTAATATATCAATTATTTCTTTTATAAAATCCCTACGTTGAAACTGTCTTGCAGAAATATTTACAGACATCATAATATTCTGATCTAAATCAGTCCAATATTTAACCTGTTTGCAAGCTTCTTTCAGTACCCATTCTCCTATTTGAACTATTAGTCCTGTTTCCTCTGCTAAGGGTATAAACTTATCTGGATATAATAATCCTAGTTCTGGATGTTGCCATCTTACTAAAGCTTCTAACCCACTAATCTCTCCTGTCAATATATCTACTTGAGGTTGATAATGAAGAACTAACTCATTGTTTTTTATACCTTGTCTTAGCTGACTGACTAACATCATCTTTTCTAAGCCCTTAGACTTAATTTCATCTCCATAAACATAATAGGAATTTCCACCTAACTCTTTAGCCTTATATAGAGCAAGGTCTGCATTTTTCATTATGGAGTTAGAATCCAAACCATCTTCAGGATATGTGGATATACCAATGCTAGTAGTTAAATATAGTTCGTAATCCCTTATATGATATGGTTTTTTAAAATCTTCTAAAATCAATTTACTTATTTCTACTATATCACATACACTTTCAACATTATTTATTAATATATAATACTCATCTCCCCCTGTTCTAGCAATTATATCTTCTTCTCTTAAAATTTTGCGAATTCTTGTCCCCAATAATCTCAATATATAATCTCCTACATTGTGTCCCAAAGTATCATTTATATGTTTAAATCTATCTATATCTAAAAGCAATACTCCAAATATACCTTCCTGCTCTTGTATATTCTCAAATATACTGTTTAATGCTTTGATAAAATAAACTCTATTAGGCAGAGATGTGATTGAATCAAAATAAGCTAAATTATATATCTCCTTCTGGTGTTCAATCAACTCTTTATTGGCTAACTCCAATTCTTGAGTTCTCCTTTTTACTTCTCTTTGAAGTTTTTTATTATAGATATATAAAATAAAAATAATTACAATTATAAATGTTACAATAATTATTATTGAATTTCTATATTTTGTATAAATAGTTTTAATGCTTCCTACATCTTCTCCAAACCATTTTCTATATATTTGTTCATAAACCTTATTTTCTTTAATTGTATTGAAACCCTCCTCCAATACAATACTAAGCTCTTCATTATCTTTAGATATGGCTGTCCCATAAGTCACCGTAAGAACAGGTTCCCCTGCAATTTTAATGGAGTCTGTAAGTTTATATTTTTGTAAGTAATATATACCTACTAATTTATTTCCAACTACTGCATCTACATTCTTCATTTTAAGGTCTAGCATAGCTTCTTGTAAATTTGACTTTGGAAAAATTTCTACATAAGGTATCTCTTTTATATAGGGTTCGCTATAATCACTTTCTTGATAGCTTACCCTAAGTCCTGCTAAATCCTCTAAATTATTTATATTTACCGTTTCCCTATTAACAAATATTACTTGTCTGTCTATAATTATTGGAGGTACGAATTTATATGTTCTCTGCCAATCTTCTCTTTGAGCCATATATATCACACCATCAACTTGTCCATTTTCAAAAGTCTTTACTGCGTCACTCCACTCCATAAGAGTAAGTTCTATATTCAAATTCATCTCTTCAGCAATTGCATTTATTACATCAACACTAAATCCTGTAGGCTTTCCATCTTTATCTGTATATTGATAAGGAGGATGATCCTTGTCCCCACTTAATTTAATAGTATTGGTATATTTTATAGTATTAGTATCATTAGCTTCTGCAAATATATTTGGAAACGAAACTACTAGTAATATTAATAGTATTACAATTGTTTTTTTCTTAATCTTTGGATTCATAGTTATCCTTCCTCTAAGTTTCATTATTTATTATACTTTTGCTATATAATATTATATTGCTTCCATTGCTGAATTGTGCAAGATTTAATTTTATATGCGCCATTATATATTATGAAATTACCTAATTTTAACATAATTATACTATATTCGACAGTTATTTTAAATAAATATCTGGTTAATTATGTATTATAATAAATACACTTCATATGATATAATCTAATATTAGGAGGTGATATTTTGAAGACTTATTTTACTGTCATAATTATAGGGTATTTATTTGGGTGTTTACAGTGGTCTTATATATTAAGTAAAACATTTCTAAATGTGGATATTAGAACTCTTGGAGCAGGTAATGCTGGAGCATCTAATACAGTCATTTCCATAGGCTGGAAACTGGGAGTTTTAGTTGCAATTTTAGATATATTAAAAGCAATTATTTCTATTTTTATTATAAAACATTTATTTAAAATTTCCTTTATAGAAGAAAACTACTTTCTCCTATATTTAAACGGACTCTTTGTTATACTAGGACATGATTTTCCTTTCTTTATGAAATTTAAAGGTGGAAAAGGTGCAGCATCTCTTTTAGGAATGTTAATCGGCATAGATTATAAACTAGGAATATTAGGGTTCTTTATTATTTTAATCATAACTCTTGTGACTGACTATATAGCCCTTGGAACATTGGGATTAAACCTTTTTTTAGCTTTAAGTGCTTACTTGTATTATGGTATGAATTCTGTGCTTATATCTTTAATCCTTTTCTTCATAGCCATTTACCTTCATATGCCAAATATAAAAAGAATATTAATTAAAGAAGAAAAAGGACTACGAGGTGTTTTAAAAAAGAAAGCAAAAACAATATAAGGTCTTCCCATGGGAAGACCTTATATTGTTTTATAATTAATAACTTTATATTCTAATTATTTTCTTTTTGGATTTGCTATTTCAGCTTTTACTCTTGTGCCTTTTATCCTTGAACCATTTAATCCATCTAATACTTCGTCTTCATACTCACTTGGCACTTCTATAAATGTAAATTTGTCGTATACATCTATATCCCCTACGGATTTCTTAGGAAGTCCAGTTACTTCTAGTAATGCAGATAAGATATGTCTTGGACTTACACCTTTTCTCTTTCCAATGTTTATGTGCATTCTTACCATAGATGAGGAAGAACCAGAACCTTTTCCTTTAGATTTAGGCTTACTGTCAAAGTCTACCATATCTAATTCTTCATGACCGTCTAATTTATTATTAGCCATATAGGATTTTAATAATGCCGCTGCAATATCAAAAGAAGTATAATCTTCTTCAAGTAATGTTTCTATGATTTTCTCATATTTACTTAAATCTTCATTATCTATTTGTTCTTTTATCTTTTCTAACATAATAGATGTATAGTTTTCTTGTATATCTTTAAGTGTTGGCAAATCTTTTCTTGCTATTTTAGTCTTAGTATATCTTTGAATATCTCTTAATTTATAGATGTCTCTTCCAGATACAAAACTAAAGGCTTTTCCCTCTCTGCCTGCCCTTGCCGTTCTTCCTATTCTATGAACATAGTATTCTTCATCCTGTGGCATATCATAGTTAATAACCAAGTCTATATCATCTACATCTATACCTCTTGCTGCTACATCTGTAGCAACTAAAATATCTATAGTACCTTTTCTAAACTTGTTCATTACTGTGTCTCTTTGAGTTTGTTTCAAGTCTCCATGAAGTCCATCTGCAAAATATCCTCTGCTTTGAAGTTCCTCTATTAATTCGTCTACTTTTTTCTTTGTATTACAGAACACTATAGTCAATTTTGGATTATACATATCTATAAGTCTAGATAATATTTCAGTTTTCATATGTTGCTTTAATTCAAAATAAGCCTGTTCTACCTTTGGTACTGTAAGTTCCTTATGAACTACTTTAATTATTTCAGGATTAGTTTGGTACTGTCCTGCAAATTTCATGATTTCTGGGGGCATAGTTGCTGAGAAAAATATTGTCTGTCTATCTTCTCCTAATTGATTCATTACAAGAGCTATGTCATCTCTAAATCCCATATCAAACATCTCATCTGCTTCGTCTAATACCATCATATTTACATTGTCTACCTTTAGAGTCTTCCTTTTAATATGGTCTATTACTCTTCCAGGTGTACCAATTACAATATTAGCCCCTTTTTTAAGTGCTTTAATTTGTCTATCTATAGGCTGACCACCGTAAATAGGCACTACAGATATTCCTTTTTTATACTTTGCTAGTTTTCCGATTTCTTCTGCTACCTGTATTGAAAGTTCCCTAGTTGGGCATAAAACCAATGCTTGAACATGTTTTTCGTCTGGATTACATCTTTCAATAATAGGAATACCAAAGGCCGCCGTTTTGCCTGTTCCTGTCTGTGCTTGACCAATAATATCATTTCCCGCTAAAACTATTGGAATAGCCTGTGATTGAATTGGGGACATTTCTTCAAACCCCATATCCCTAATTCCCCTTTGTATTTCCTCTGATAAGTTAATCTCTTCAAATCTTAATTTTTCCATATATATATTTTCGTCCTCCTTAATCTATAACCTATTAAGTATACATATAATATTCCATAATTGCAAGGAAAATATTAAATTTTATCTGCTTGTTGTCTAGAGAAGTCAAACATATGTGACACAGACCTCTGAAAAATTTTCTCTGAATAATGCTGTGGTTTTCTTAAATTGCTAGTAATTATTTTGTCAAGGAGGAAAGCGATAGCGATCCTTGATTAAATAATTATTAGTAATACCATCTTAAGCAGCATTTTTAGAGAAGTACTCCTCAACTATTTCATTTGGCGTCTTAAAGTTAAGAATTTTCCTTGCTATGTTATTGTATTTGTTACTATATCTTCTAAATGACTTCTCCATTTCTTTATAGCTACTAAACCGTCTTCTGCTGTAGAATAATTCATTATCTATCCTATGACTACGCTCTACTATACCATTTTGCCATGGTGAATATGGACGAATACGTTTGTGTTTTATATCTAGCTTTTCTAAATACTTTTCAAATCTAGTTTTCTTATTTGTAATATCTTGATCATTAACAAATTCGATTCCATTATCAGTTTGAACCAATTCAACTTTAAATCCTAATTTATCTTCTAATCGTGTTAAAAAGTTAGATGTACTATATGTGCTAAGTTCATTAACTAATTCTAAATATCTCTTTCTTGAATATTCATCAATAGCTGTTATTTGGTAGTATCTACTATGATTACTTGCAAAACCAATACATTCATTTGGAACATATTTTACATCTATTTGCACTCTTTCTCCAGGATAAGTAGTAGCATCTTTACGATAATTAGATTTAGGATAACTAGCTCTTTTCTTGGCTACGTTTAATTTCATTTTTCTTAGCTGTCTACACATAGAGTCATAAGTTCTTTTATACCCTGCATCCCTTAACTTCCGATACACTTGTGCATATCCTTCATGCTGATGGTATCTATGTTTATGCTTTATTAAGTCCAACTCTTCTTGAGTATGTTGGTTAGGATGAAATTGTGGTCTTCTGCTTTTATTTGCCAAAGATCTTACATCTCCATCATATCTTTTTCTCCAACGTTGGACTTGCTGACGGCTAGTGTGGTATCTTCTAGCTGCTTTAGCATTATTATCATGTTTAATTGCATATTTAACTACCCTTTGACGAAATCTCATCTCTTCTGTTATAATTGTTTTCATAAGGAAAGATCCCTCCGATTTTTGTTTGTTATGGTAAACAACATTATATCAGAGGTCTTTCCTTTTTTCATATTTACTTGTCACAAATGTATTGTCTCATATCAAATATTAAATTTTATCTGCTTGTTGTATATGTTAGTATACCCTATTAATTATGATTTCCTACTTCTATTTACATTAACCTTATGTATTTATTTACCTAATTAAATCATTAATTTTATTCTATAAAATTAATGTGATAAATGCTATACTAATTATAGTAAACTATTGGGGAGGAATGGAATGTTAAAGGATTTAATTCAAAGTGGATTTGGAGAAGAAGAAAATTTCAATTGTGCTGAAAAAATATTATCTGGTGCCAATATTGCTTATAATTTAAATTTAAGTTCTGAATCTTTAAAACTATCATCTGGATTTGGTGGAGGTATGGCTATAGAATCTGTATGTGGTGCACTTACTGCTGGGATTATGGTATTAAGCCATAAATATGTGGAAGGTATAGGACAAGAAAGCGATAAAATCCAAGAAATAAATCAAAGATTCTTTAGAGAATTTATAGACGAAATGGATAACATTAACTGTTCCCATCTTAGAGCAGTTCATAGTAAAGAGGATATAGGATGTTTTGATATAATCTTAAAAGCTGCTGAAATATTGGATAAATTAATGATTAAATAAAAAACTAGACTATAATCTAGCTTTTTTGTATAATTTTTAGAGATGATTTTATTTAATGAAGGGAGATACACATGAGTATTTTAACCGTAACAAATTTAAGCCATGGTTTTGGCGATAGAGAAATATTAAAAAATGTATCCTTTAGATTATTAAAGGGTGAACACGTAGGATTAATTGGTGCCAATGGAGAAGGAAAATCCTCTTTTATGAATATAATAACTGGAAAACTAGAGCCTGATGAGGGTCAAGTAGAATGGGCAAAAAGAGTAAGAGTAGGATATTTAGATCAGCATACATCCCTTGAAAAAGGTCAAACCATAAGAGATGCCCTAAAAGGAGCTTTTAAATATCTCTTTGATTTAGAGCAGGAAATGCAGGAAATGTATTTGAAAATGGGTGAAGTGTCAGAAGACGAACTTACAGCTTTACTTGAAGAAGTAGGAACTATACAGGATATATTAGACCATAATGATTTTTATATCATAGATGCTAAAGTTGAAGATATTGCAAGAGGACTTGGTCTTGATGATATAGGTTTAGATAGAGATGTAAATGATTTATCTGGAGGACAAAGAACTAAAATACTCCTGGCTAAACTCCTTCTAGAAAAACCAGATATTTTGTTACTTGATGAGCCTACTAACTACTTAGATGAACCTCATATTATTTGGTTAAAGAGATATTTACAGGAATATGAAAATGCTTTCATCCTTATATCTCATGATATTCCTTTCTTAAACTCTGTTATTAACTTAATCTACCATATGGAAGATAAGGAACTAACCAGATATGTAGGAGACTATGATAATTTCCAAAAAGTCTATGAAGCTAAAAAAGCTCAATTAGAGGCAGCCTACAAAAAGCAACAACAAGAAATAGCTGATTTAGAAGATTTTGTTGCTAGAAATAAGGCTAGGGTTTCCACAAGAAATATGGCTATGTCTAGACAAAAAAAATTAGACAAAATGGAATTAATCGAACTGGCTCGTGAAAAACCAAAACCAGAGTTTAATTTTAAAGAAGGAAGAACTGCTGGCAAATTAATATTCCAAACTAAGGATTTAGTCATAGGATATGATGAACCTTTATCAAAACCACTTAATCTGAGAATGGAAAGAGGACAAAAGATAGCTTTAATTGGTGCTAATGGTCTTGGAAAAACTACTTTGCTAAAAAGTATATTAGGTGAAATTAAATCTGTATCTGGAGAAGTAGAATTGGGCGATAACCTTGAAATAGGATATTTTGAACAAGAAATCAAAGATAAAAATAATAATTCCTGCATAGATGAGATTTGGCAGGTATTTCCAGGACTTACTCAATATGAAGTTAGAGCAGCTCTGGCAAAATGTGGACTGACTACTAAACATATAGAATCAAAAGTAATGGTGTTAAGCGGAGGAGAACAAGCAAAGGTACGACTTTGTAAGTTAATCAATAAAGAAACCAATGTTCTGATTCTAGATGAGCCTACTAACCACTTAGATGTAGATGCGAAGGAAGAATTAAAAAGAGCATTGAAAGCTTATAAAGGAAGTATCCTACTTATATCTCACGAGCCTGATTTTTATAAAGATGTGGCTACAGATATATGGAATTGTGAAACTTGGACAACTAAAATATTTTAATAAAACAACCTTGGATTTATGAAGTATAGACTTCATAAATCCAAGGTCGTTTATTTTTTACTGAAAATATGTGTGATTGTAAATGCAACTAACCCTGCTCCATAAGCCATTAACTTCATATTGATACTTAAATTACTGTCAATAATTGATATATAAGTATACAATATAATAATCACTACAAACCTTTGATAAAACTTACCAAGAAAAGGCTTATCGTTATATTTTTTATTGCGAGTCTTATAATATATGAAAATGAAGAAAATAGCTATAACAAAGATAGTAAGATATCTTAATATCTTATTTGAAAATATTACACCAAAGGAATAAAGAGTGTATATAACAGCTCCTAGTATATATTCTAAATAATTTAAAACTTTTTCCTCTTTATTCATCTTTTACACTCCCACTCATTTTTATAGTTTAAATAATTGTACTAAATCGCTTAATCTAGTAGCGCTGGTTGCTTGACTTTCAGCAGCAGAAGCTATTTGTTCTAAAGACAATAAGGTCTCTTTCATTCCACCCATTATTTCTTCTGAATTTGAAGATGTATTCTCCATATTACTTGCAACATTTTGGATTACTGATGCTATTTCTTCAGTTGAAGCATTTAGTTCTTCAGACATGGCTGCTATTTCTTGAGATAAATTATTTACAAATACTGAATCATTTTCATAACTAATTCCTGTATCTATTAGTAACTCATAATCCTTAGTTACCTTATCATTTATAAATGTTAAAGTTTCTCTGGAATTATCAGATAAATTGTTAAATGCTAAACTTACATCTTCCACGACTTTTTGTATAGCCCCTACATAGTTATTGGATTCCTCTGCTAATTTCCTTATTTCATCTGCTACTACTGCAAATCCTCTACCTGCTTCACCTGCTCTAGCTGCTTCTATTGCCGCATTTAGTGCTAGTAAATTAGTTTGAGATGCTATGGATGCTATGGATTCTGCTATTATTGTAATCTCATCAACTACTTTTCCTTGTTCTATTGCATTTAATATGGCCTGTTCTTTTTCATCTAAAAGTTTTGCTGTAACTGTTTTAGATTCTTGACCTTGAATCTTTATTTTTTCCGCTCTTTCTTTAATCTTGGTTGATTCTACACTTCCTTCAGAAGAACTAGATGCAAGTTGAGTAACTCCAGAGTTTACCTCTTGTATTGTGGCTGTTAACTCTTCTGTAGCTGCATTTATCTCTTGTATATCATCTACTATACTTAAAGTATTATTGGATATTGACTCGAATCTGAAATTGACTTCTTCTATTGTTGCAGAAAGTTGTTGTGACGATGCAGACACCTCTTGAGATTCTTGAGATATTTCCATTATTGTAGATTTTATCTTATTTTGGGCCTCTTTTAATGCTATTATAAGCTGACCTAATTCATCCTTGGATTTAGACTCTTCCATTTCAAACCCTAAATCTCCTTGGCCTAAAGCTTCTGCAAATTTTAAACCTTTTTTCACAGACTTGGATATATAATTAGATAGTAAATATCCAAATAATAAAGCTACTAAAATTCCTATTGTAATTATACTATACATAAAAATCATTGTATTTCTATATATCAAATTGTTGCTTTCATTTTGGGCTTGTCCCAATTCTTGATTTATTTCTATTAATTTATTAATATCATTGATTACAACATCAACATATGGATCTAATCTTTTAATCTCCTGAAGTCTATCAAATTTCTCAGTTTTAAGTTTACTTACTATTCCATTACGTTCTTCTCTATATTTCATCAAATTTTTATTGAACCTTTCCCATGCCTCTGATTCAGTTTCTACTAGATCTCTAGAACCGTATGATTCTATTATGCTGGCAGTATTTGCCACTATATCATCTATCTCCTTAGCGTAATCTTCCACTACGACTCTATATTCTGTAGTACCCATATATTGAAGAATTAGAACAACATCCAATATATTTTCTTTTATTATATGTAATTCATCTATACCTTGTAAATAATCATCATACATTTCAGATGAACTATTATTGATTCTTTCAATAGCTAATGTTCCAAATGCTCCCATTGCAAATAATAATACTAGAATAATAGCAAAACTAAATATTAGTTTAAATTTTATTGAAGCATTTCTTATTATTCTCATTTCTATTCCTCCTTTTATTATTTATGTCATCTACTGCCCTTATAAGTCAGAACATTCAATATCCTAAAATAATCACCTCCATGGAAGAAGTTCTCTAAGATTTAGAATATCGACTCAAATCAGTTATTTATATAATAACAAATTTTTACAATGTAAACAATGATAAATCTGTTTCTACCTGACTATTCAACATAGAAAATCATTACAAAGAGCTGTTCACTCTAAGTTTTATATTTTTATTTCGACTCTCAAAATATATCTTTAATATTTGGAAATTTGTGTTATAATAGAATTGACTAAATATTTCGAAAGGCGGGATAACATGCGTTGGAGTTTAAAGGAATTATATACATCTTTTGATTCTAAAGAATTTATTTCTGATTTGGAGAAACTTGATTGTTTAATAGTAGAATATAGTAAATGGGCTGATGAAAACTTAGGCTCTAGTGATAATACAGTGGAAAAAACGGAAAAATATATTGAGTATTCTCGAGAGTTAAATTCATTGTTTTCAAAGCTTTCTGCTTTCGCTCATCTTACAAATACAGTAGAGGCCAAAAATGAAGATGCCCTTAAATATCTTGATAGATTAAGAGTAAAAGGTTCAGATTTAACTAAACCTGATGTACAGTTCCAAAACTTTGTGAAGGATATAGATAATCTAGAGGAAATAATAAATTCATCAGAATTATTAAAGGAACATAAATTTTATTTAGAACAGATTAAAGATAAAACAAAATATATGCTTAGTGAGAAAGAAGAAGTACTTATATCAAAGATGTCAAATACAGGTTCTTCTGCATGGTCTAATCTTCAAAACATGGTATCGTCAACTCTTATGGTAGACATAAATATAGATGGGGAAAATAAACAATTGCCATTCCCTGCTGCAAGAAATCTAGCATACGACAAAGACCCTGCAAAGAGAAAAGCTGGATATGAAGCTGAGTTGAAGGCTTATAAAAAAATCGAAGAATCTTCTGCCGCTGCATTAAATGGTATCAAAGGTGAGGTAATCACTACTTCAGCCCTTAGAGGATATAATTCTCCTTTAGAAGAAACTTTGGTTAAATCTAGAATGGATGAAGAAACTCTAAATGCTATGCTTACAGCTATGAGAGAATTTCTTCCAGTATTCCATAAATACTATAGAAAGAAAGCAGAATTATTAGGTTATTCTGATGGACTTCCATTCTATGAAATGTTTGCACCTATGGGAGAAGTTAATAGAACCTTTACTTATGATGAGGCTATGGATTATATAATCAAAAACTTTAGAACTTTCTCCGATAAATTGGCTGATTTCGTTGAAAATGCTCATAAAAATAATTGGCTAGATGTAGAACCAAGGGAAGGAAAAAGAGGAGGCGCATTTTGCTCTAACTTACATCCTATAAAGGAAAGTAGAATACTTTCTAACTTCAATGGCAGTTTCTCAAATATGACTACTTTAGCTCATGAGCTAGGTCATGGTTATCATGGACTTAATTTAAAAGATGAGAGTATACTAAACAGCAGATACCCTATGCCAATAGCAGAAACGGCTTCTATATTCTGTGAAACCATAG
This sequence comes from Tissierella pigra, assembly GCF_018917845.1. Taxonomy (NCBI): domain Bacteria; kingdom Bacillati; phylum Bacillota; class Tissierellia; order Tissierellales; family Tissierellaceae; genus Tissierella; species Tissierella pigra. Next base: position 447,014 of record NZ_JAHLPJ010000001.1, on the reverse strand, counting down.
TTGTAAATGCAGCTTTAAAAGAAGCCAGTGATGAGGAAGCTTTAAGTATATTAGAATCTTCCATATCTGACGCAGGTCAAGTTATTGTAGATATATATAGTAGATTCTTATTTGAATCTGAATTGTTTGAAAGAAGAAAGACTCATGCTCTTTCAGTAAATGAACTTAAAGAAATAATGATGGATGCTCAAAAAGAAGCTTATGGTAATGGCTTAGACCACAGTATTCTTCATCCATATATGTGGTTAAATAAACCTCACTACTATTCAGCAGGACTTAATTTCTATAACTTCCCATATGCTTTTGGACTGTTATTCTCTAAGGGACTGTATGCAGAGTATCTAAAACGTGGAGAAGAATTTATAAAAGAATATGATGAACTACTAAATGCTACAGGTAAGAATAATATTAAAGACGTGGCTCTAAGAATGAATATAGATGTTCATGACCCTGAATTCTTTAGAAATTCACTAAGACTAATAGAAAAAGACATAGAAAAGTTTATAGAATTAGCAAGTAAATAATTCGTGAAATAATAATAGCTCCAATTTTGGGTATTATGTACCAAAAATCGGAGCTATTATTTATAATAGATATTCTATAAAGAATACAACTTTTGATAACATAGTTATAAGGGATTTTTTAATCAACGACATATTTTTCTCATCAACCGATTCATCATAAATATAGTTATAGTCCTCACCTACTTGAAGACTACCATTTATGTCCACAGATATTGTGTCTTTTAACTGTTCTGTAAAATCCTCACTATGGATGATTACCATAGATTCAGTATTGATATAAGAGCTTCTATGGTCGAAATTAAATGAACCTATAACACTTATATTATTATCAAATACATAAGTTTTAGTATGCAGAGATTCCTCTCCTTGAAATTCATAGAGTTTTATCTTAGAATCTATTATTTTATTCCTATGATTTGCGTATCCTGAAACTGCCAAGGGATTTGGACTTAATGCAAAAGAATTAGTCAATATATTTACTTTCTCTAAATCTATATCATACATATTTAGTTTATTCCTCATATTTCTTGAAGGTATTATATATGGACTTTGAACAAATATTGAATCTTCTGCATTTGAACCTAGTCTTAGTAATTCTTTTAAGCAATTTGGATCTGTGTTTAATCTACCTATGGGATTATGGACAAAGTCTATATTTTTAGTTGGTATAGTTTCATTATACCAATCTACACCATTTAAAATTTCAGGATTTTCATCTTCGAAACTATTAAATCTGTCTCTTAATTTCTCACCAAATTCTTGTCCTCTATTTTTTCGTTTATTTGTCATTTTCTTTACTGATGGCTTTGAATAATCATAATTCCATAAATCGTTATAATATTTCTCCATCTTATATATAACACTGTTGTCATTGTTAGAAGGATTATCATTAAATATAAGTACATCCCTATCATCTACTAATTCAATTTCTGTAGAATCCTGTAAGAAATATTTATCTCCTATATTTCGACCTCCTATAATGGCAATTTCACTGTCTGCAATTATAAACTTATCATGTAGTCTATTGTTCCATGCCCAAGGTGTGAAAAAATTAAAAGGCTCATAAAGTTTTAATTGAATATTAGGATGTTCTTTAAATGTATATATGGTATCACCAAGATCTCCTCTTAAATTATGAAATAATCCATCTAATAAAATCCGTACTTCTATTCCTCTATCTGCTGCGTCTAAAATACCTCCTAAAAAAGTTTCTGTTGATACCCCATCGGATAAAAAATAATAAGAAATGTCCAAGGAATTTTTAGCATTTCCCACAATGTTTAGCCTAGTCAAATAGGCATCAGTTCTTTCTTCTACAAGGACTACTCTATCTTGTCCTGAAGCCTCTATAGATGATTCATTTAAGTTGGTAAACTCTCCATATTGTTTTTCTTTAGGTTTATGAATGGCAAATATCAATATGGAAAATATAAATATATATATTAAGTAGATATTAAAAATCTTTTTAGAAATTGTTTTTAGATGTGTTTTTTTATCCAATTTTTTCACCCTCTTTAATTACAATTATTAATTTCATTTTATATATATTCCTAAAATAATAAAACTATTAGCAATCTCAACTGAAATGCTAATAGTTTTTATATCATAATTAATTTTAACTGTCAACTGCCATACGTTCTTTATAAATAGCTTTTTATCTGTGTTTTTTGATTTTTGAATTTAAGTCTCGAAATCAGAATTATTTAATTTTCAGTCTGCTTTAAGTTTATCATCAATGCAAATACAATAGTTCCATAGGCTATAAAGGATCTAAAATATTCTCCTAATGCTGGGTTTTTAAATATATTTTGTCCTGCTAAAGGTGATACAATAAATAAGGTATGGAACAAAAATATTCCTATAAAAGCATTTCTTATATTTGCCTTTCTAAAGGTAGCTCCTCCTGCTAGTAAAGCTGCTGCTGAAAATATATCTAAGTTTAAATGTCCTGTATATACATTTAAAACTCCAAGGTTTTGTATATACATTAATTGGGCTAAAGAAGCCAACAGTGTGGACAAGACAATTGATGTTCTTCTAGTCCTATCTACATTAATACCTAATTTCTCTGATAATACCATATTTTCACCTACTGCCTTAATATGGTATCCTATTTTCGACTTAGTTATTAGATATACTATAACTCCTACTAGTACAATGATTATTATGGGTATTAATGAGCCTTCTGCATCTCCTATTTTTATAGGGAGTATATTTCTATATAGATTTCTATAGTTTCCTGCATCTAACATACTTTTTACGCCTATACCTCTTGTAAGTAGTATATCTGGATTAAATGGCTTAATTACAGTACCATAACCTACCATAAATATAAGCTGATATAAATTTGTTCCTAAAAATCCTATTACCATACTTGCTATCATTTCTTTTCCCTTAGCTTTATTTAATATAGTTCCAATTATATTTCCAAAGATAATAGATAGTATTATACTAAATATTATTGCTACAACAAATCCTAATTTAGGTTCTAATCCCATATCTATTACAAGTAACATTCCTATCTGTCCAGCTATTGCCCCTATTGTAATGGAAAAATTGATTCCCATTCCTGCCATAATAGGAAGAATAAGAGCCAATAGAAATATTCCGTTTCTAACAAATCTATTATATAACTCTCCCAGTATGAAATTGCTGCTTACTTTAGCTGCCATAATACCTAAAATAGATAAAATCAAGAAAAATGACGGTACATAATAATTCTTATATTTTTTCATTTGTCTTCTTCACCCCTTCATATAGGAACGCATATAAAATAATTCCATTGGTAACTATCATCCTTATGACCTCTGACATTTCAGGTATTAATAGTACGTTGGCTACTGGAACTGAAAGTAAAAATGTAGTTTGATACAAATAAGTACCTAGCATAACTTGAAATACAGTTGCCTTTTTTTTAGATGCTCCTCCAATTAATATTGCTGATACTGCGGGAAAAGCCATCATAAAAGGACCATCATACAAATGAACAAATCCATAGCTTTGAGAATATACAATTATTCCTATTGCAGCTAAAATAGTAGAGAATATAATTCCATAGGTTCTATATTTGTTTATATTTACTCCTGATAATTTAACAAACACTTCATTTTCAGCAATAGCTGCCATGGTTATTCCCATTCTTGTTTTTCCAAATAAATAAACTATAAGGCATAATAATAGGAAGAATAATATTAACCCTAATGGAATAACAAGGTCTCCTATATTTATTTCAAGGAAACTATCTAAAATCTTACTGAAATAATTTTCTAAATTAATCTTAGGTCTTAATCCTTGTCCACCTACAGGATAAAGCATTTGTCTGTTTTTAAAAGGTGCTAAAGACCAAAACAAACTCATTATAGGTATAAAGGAAAAGCCTACAAATGTACCTACTATTTCCTCATTTCCTTTTAGTTTATTTAGTATAAATGAATAAATATATCCAAATAATATGGATACAACAACTCCAAAGAATATGGAAGTAATAAAGCCAATCCATCCAGTTAATCTGAATTCAATGGCTATACACATTCCAACTAATCCTGCTGATATTCCTATGGGTAGTCCAAAGTTTCTACCTGCTCCTACATTTATCATTGGTACTAGAGATAGTACTAAAACCCCATTCATTACCCACTTTATTAAAGAGTCGTTTATCATATCAATATATGATATATGGATGAATTTAAGACTAATTGTTAGAATAAGTAAATAGGTTATTATAATTAGTTGTGGTGGCTCTATTTTAAATTTAAGCTTCTTCATCCTCATTCAATCTCCTTCCTGATATTGCTAAACTAAACTCCTCACTATCAAAGTCCTTATGAAATATTTTAAATACCTTATTCTCATACATAACAGCTATACGGTCACAAACCCTTTTTAATTCTGACACTTCTCCTGAGGATATAATAATTGTTGTATTCTTTTCTTCATTTAACTTCAACAACATATCCAGTATAATTTCCTTAGAGTATATGTCGATTCCTCTAGTAGGCTCTCCTACAAATAGAATTTCTGGATTTATAGTAATAGCTCTTCCGATACAGACTTTTTGTTGATTTCCACCACTTAATTCTCGTATTTCTTGCTCTATATCTCTAACCTTAATATTTAATTCTTCAATCATATTATTTGAATATCTATATATGGCTTTATAGTTTAAAGGAGATAGATGTTTTAATCTAGGATATTTCATAAATTTATTTTGCTTATCATAGGATTCAAAGACTAAGTTTTCCCAAATACTATGATTTAAAAGTAAACCCATTTCCTTTCTTTCATTAGGTAAAAGATATATTCCTTTTTTTATCATTGCATTTGAGTCTTTTATATTCAGTTTTTCTCCTTTATATCGTACATCTCCATCCATATGATATAGCCCCATCAATCCATATCCAAATAGCTCTTGCCCATGTCCTGCTAATCCTGTTATTCCAAGAACTTCTCCTTCATTAATGTCTAATGAAATATCAGTATATATATTATTTCTATAGGATACTTCTATATTGTTGAATGATAATATTGGATTACTAGTAGATTTATTTTTCTTTTTTAATGTTTGTACTACTTCTTTTCCTATCATATCTAGTGCTAATTTATTAATATCATAATCCTCTTTTTCATACTGTCCAATAATTTCTCCATCTCTTAATACAGTTACTCTATGACATATTTGGGTAACTTCCTCTAATCTATGAGATATAAAGATAACGGAGATTCCACTTTTAGCTATTTCCTTTAAATGAGATAAAAGCATTTTAGTTTCTCGGGTATTTAATGAGGAAGTAGGTTCATCAAGAATAAGAATCTTAAGGCTAGTATTATCTATTTCCCTAGCTATTTCTATGAATTGTTTAAGATTAGAAGATATATCTTTTACTTTTATTCTTGAATCAATATCTATTCCAACCTTCGATAGAGAAACTCTTGCATCATCATTATTTTTGTCTACATCTACTATGGCAAAATTCCCCAATATCTTTGTACTGTCTATTATATTCTCTCGATTTATTTTTATATTGCTACTTATATCCAGTTCACCTAATAATGCTAATTCTTGATGTACCATTCCTATGCCCAGCTTTATAGCATCATATGTATTCTTTATTTCTACTTTTTTGTTATAAATAAATATATTGCCTTCATATCCCCCAGTTTGTCTAATGTGTTTACTACCAAATAGTATGTTCATTAGGGTGCTTTTTCCAGATCCATTGGAACCAATTATCCCATGGATTTCCCCTTCTTTAAGGTTAAAGTTAATATTATTTAATGCCATAATTCCATTAAAATCTTTAGAAAGATTTTCTACCCTTAAAATTTCCATAGTACACCTCTTTCAAAAACAATTATATGCAGGATATAATTACCCTGCATATAACTTAATAGTAAATTGATTCTAATATTAACATAAAGTAATTATCAGTATTTGAATCTATTGGTTCAAAATCTGCCCTTATTCCCATGGCTTTTTCTGAAAAATCATCTAAGAATTGTTTATTTAATATATCTTTATTTAATTCTAAATCATTTTCTATTATATATTTAGCCAACTCAATTTCAAACTTAGGTACATAAATTTGGGAAGGCATCGCCCAACCAGATAATCTACCTGTCATTTCAGCTTCTGCAGCCTTTTCAGTTATCATAGCATTTATCTTATCATAGTTTCCTAAGTCTTCAGCTTCTATTTCTAAATTCATTACTGTAGGATATGCCTGTGTAGGTGTAGGACAACATTGTTCAGCTACAGTAAACTTTAATTTTAGTGCCTCATCTAAAATTACATCATACATTGGACAATTACTACCAAAAATATTTGTATCTGCACCATATTTTCCTATTTGTCTTGGTATGTCTTCCCTTAAAAATTGTTGCATGGCAGCTGGCCCATCTCCAGTTTGTGGATCTGGAGTAATTATTTCTACAAATTCTAATCCTAATTCTTTACAGGTCTTTTCCATGGCTTCTTTTCTTGCTGCAACAGCTTCCTTAGCCAAATGTGTTGGGAATGAATAGTGTATAAATGTTTTTGCTCCCATTTCCTTAGCCTTAGTCGGTATAGTTACACCACGTCTTTCCCAATCCGTCGAAAAGTTTAAATCTATATATTTTGCCATTAATTCTGGTTCATCCATCATAGTAGCTATGGTAAGTATATCTGATCTTTTTTCCTTAATTTTTTCAAAGGCTGGTAATAACCCTGACTGACCTGAGTTTACAATTATAGCCTTCATATCTGGATCATCAGCTAAACTTAAAATTTGAGAAATACCTGTTTCTAATTCTGCATTGAAATTTTCTGGTAAAGTAATATGTTTTACCATATCTGGATACTTTTCTACCATTTCAGCTCCTGCTCTAAATTCATCTTCAGAAGTTGATAATGTTGGTGTTACAATTCCAATTTTAAAGGCCTTATTACTTTCTTCATTATTGGCAGCTTGTTCAACATTTCCTGCTACATCTTGTACTACTTCTTTATCTACATCTTTAGTTTGACATGCAGTTAAAGACATGACTAATACTAAAGATAAAACAAGTACAATTATTTTTTTCATCCTTTGTTTCCTCCTTGACTTTAGTTTGTTATTTATCAACCATACCAATTATATCTACTTATTTAAATACTGTGAAATTAAAAATATCTATAATAAAATAGCAACTATAGATAAACAACATTAACAACTCCGATTTTCAGTGCATAGCACCAAAAATCGGAGTTATTATATCATTTCCAAAAAGGCATTTATTCTTGTATTTATCTGACCAACATCTAGTTTTGAATAGTCTGTTTCAATATATAGATATGGTTTATCCTTCTTCTCTGTTACAAATCTTTTCACATTATATGACTCTACATTAAAAGTATGACAGGCTTGAAGGACTACTTCTATTACTCCATCAATTTCATATTCGTCTATCATTTCATCTAAGGCTTCAAATCTTCTTGGATTTGGAGTCATAACAGAACAGCTTACATTTAAGTATTTTTCCGTTAAGGCGTCTATTGGGTCTATGGTTTCATCAACTAAGGTAGCTTTTTCTCTTACTCCACTACAGTTTTCAAAAGCAACTATATCTGCTCCCGAATCTTCTATGGTTTTTAAAACTTTTTCTCTTACTCCTCCTACGGGACATCCAGTAATAAGTATTCTTGGTCTGCTGGACTTTGTTCCCTTTAGCTGATTTTCATATTTATCTCTTAACTCTTTTGTTCTTTCTTCTATAAAATCACATTGAGCTTTTCTATCAAATTGAAAACCTAAGGCTTCCATGGTTTCATTTACTTCACGACCTGATATTGGAGATGGATTTAATTTACCTAATTCATAAAAATCCAATAATACTTTCCTCTCCCTATTTCTTTCCTTTATTTCTTCTCTTAATATTTCATCTGTAATTTCTATATTAAATTTTTCCTCTAGTACTTCCTTTAGCCTAACCAATTCCTCTCTCCAATACCTAAATCCATGTTCTTTATCTTGTCCTTGAGGCAAGTGCATAACATGGGTAGGCCTTAGCTCATTTAATAGCTCGTACATCTTTTTCTTACCATCACAGGTTGTCTCTCCAACTATTAAGTCTGAGAAATAAAAATATGGACAGGTGTCTGATACTGCAAATCCATAACTAGATTTTATAAGTGGACAAAGATTTTTAGGTAAATGTTTTTCTGCATGATGTATTGGTACATCAGAAGTACCACATAGACTAACTGCTACAGCTCCTGCAGCATGAATAAGTTCAATAGGTGTATATGTACAAAACACTCCAACTACTGGTGTTCCCTTCTCCTTTAGAGCCTTTACCTTTAAAAATCCCTCTCTCCTTGCCTCTTCATAATTCTCGAAATTCTCTGGTAATTTTAACATAAGGTCACTCCTCTATAATTTCTCATATTATTATATAAGAGTAATGGAGATATAATCAAATAAGAGTTTCTTATAATAGATGTTTTAGTATAGAAAAACTAAATAACTCCGATTTTCAGTAACTAGTACCAAAAATCGGAGTTATTTATCTGTATTTCATATGTACTGCTTCTCCATTATTTCTTATTAGTTGGATTTCAGCCATTATACTCATTGCTATATCTTCTGGACTTCCACCAGATATTTTTAGGCCTATGGGGGCATATATTTTATCTAAGTCTTCTTTAGATATTCCCTTTTCTTCTAAACTCTTCATCATAGTTATTACCTTTTTCTTAGAACCCATGGCTCCAATATATTTTGCATTACTATTTGCTACTGCTTCTATGGCTTCTTCATCATAAGCATGACCTCTAGTAACTATAACAATATAGGTATTATCATCTATAGGGTATTTCTTTAAGTTTTCTTTTATATCACCTAAAACCAATTCATGGGCTAAAGGAAATCTTTCTTCATTTAGAAATTCTTCCCTGTCATCAAATATTACTGTATTAAAACCTAAAAAATTAGCAAGGTCATATATAGAATATCCCACATGACCTCCACCAGCAATTAATAGCTTTGGTTTTTGTTTATATACGTCTATAAATACATCTACTTCTCCACCACAAATCATTCCTAACCCTTCTGAATTTAATGGAAGATTTATACCATAACTCTTTCCTTCTTTTATGGCTTCAATGCATAATTCTATAATCTTTTTTTCCAGTTTTCCACCACCAATAGTACCATGAATAGTTCCATCCTCTAATACTGCCATATTTGTTCCCTCTCTCCTTGGAGCAGAGCCTTCGGCTTTAGTAATAGTTGCTATAGCTAAGTCTTTTCCATTTTCTATATACTCTAAAGCCTTTTTCATTACAAACAAATCCGCCATATTAAATTCCCCTTTCCATTTTCAAATACTGTATTCCTTCTAATACTCCACCGGCAATAGCCATAGCCTTATCTGAAATGGTAAAGGCATAGTCTCTTATTCCCCTAGGATCAATATCTCCTATTTTTAATCCCTTTGGTACCTTTAGACCTTCCTTTATCATTCCTCTAAGTATACCTGGTATCTGAGCCTTTACATGGACATTTCCTACTTTGCAAATTATATCTCCTACTTCTACAGTATCTCCTATGTTACAAAATGTTTCTACCATTCCACTATCCAGCGCTCTAACTATTCTTTCTTCCCTATATCCCATTGTTTCTCCTGGTATTCCTGTATTCTCTATTGCTTTTCCCTTATATATAACTTTTCCCAAATAATGTCCTCTTTTACTTTCTACTACTAAATCAACATCTACTCCTGCTTCAAATCCTGGACCTACTCCTATGGTTATGGGAGCCATTGCCCTATTGGTTCCCAAATTTTTCTTGGCAATAATAGCATCTACTACTGCTAAAGGCCTTATTTCTTTTATAATATCTCCCTTTTCGTCTATATATACAGGAATACAATTTCTATTTAAGATTTCATAAATATCTTCTATATCCCTTCCCAATATAGCCTTAACTCCTTCTACTGTTATTTCTCCATTATATACAGCTTCACTAAAGGCTACAGTTCGTCTAATGGCCAAAGGTCTATCTATATCTAAAATTATAACCTTATATCCTGATTTAAATAATCTGTATGCAATTCCAGTGGCTAAATCTCCACCACCTCTTATGACTATGGTATTCATTATTATCACCTTCTATTATAAGATATTGCCCTTATCTCTTTTTTGATATTTTCCAGTAGGTGTAGAATTTACTATTTTTTCTTTTTCGACTATTAACTGTCCTCTTAAAAATATATATTCAAATCTTCCATATTGTGTAAATCCCTCATATAGATTGTAATCTACATTTTGAACTTGTTCTTCTGCATTTATAATGGATTTATACTCTGGATTAAATATTACAATATCAGCGTCACTTCCTTCTTTAATTACACCTTTATTAGGATATAATCCAAATATCTTTGCAGGATTTTCTGAAAGAACTTCCACTAGTTTCTCAATTGTAATTTTATTTTTTCTGACACCATATGTGTATATGAGCTTAAATCTATTTTCTACACCAGGTGCCCCATTGGGAATTTTAGTAAAATCATCTATACCTAATTCCTTTTGCACCTTGTAATTGAAAGCACAATGGTCTGTGGCTACTACATCTATTTCTCCTAGTTTGATTCCATTCCACAGGACTTCATTGCTTTCCATATCCCTTAGGGGAGGTGACATTACATACTTTGCTCCTTCAAAAGAGTCTTTCCCTTTAGGTAAATAATAATCTTTATTTAGTAATAAATACTGTGGGCAGGTTTCTACTATTATCTTTTGCCCTCTTTCCTTAGCTCTTTCTATTTCCTTATATCCTTCTTTTGAGCTTAAATGAACAATATATACAGGAGTGTCTACTATTTCTGCAATGGAAGTAAGTCTTGATATAGCTTCTCTTTCTAAGGATGGGGGTCTTGTCTCCATATGAAATATGGGTTCTGTATTTCCGTTTAATATGGCTTCTTCCCTAAGTTTATCTATTAAATTTCCATTTTCACAATGAAAGGATATTAAAGTTCCCAGTTCTTTAGACTTTTTTAAGGCTTCATATATAGCTCTATCATCAACTTGTAAATCCTTATATGCAAAAAACATTTTAAAGGAAGTTATACCCTCTTTCACCATGTACTCCATTTCCTTTTCTGTTTCTTTATTCCAATCAGATATGGTCATATGGTATCCATAATCGGTATATGTATTATCTTTAGTTTTCTCATTCCACTGATTTAAAGCTTCTCTTAATGTGGAATCTTTCACCTGTTCAGCAAAATCAATAATAGTAGTTGTTCCTCCTGAAATAGCAGCCTTAGTTCCTGTATAGAAGCTATCTGCCACAATTCCACAAGCATCTGCATCAAAATGTGTATGAACATCTATGGCTCCTGGCATTACATAGGAGCCTTTAGCATCTATTATTTCATCTTCAGCTTTAGATATATCAAGTCCTATTTCTACTATTTTTTCTCCCACTATACGAATGTCTTTTTCTAGTATACCTTTTGAGCTTACTATTTTTCCATTAGTTATTATAATCCCCATGGTTTCAACTCCTTAATATACTGCCAGCTAAAATTTTATGATACTTTCCATTATCTATTACTATATTTCCGTTTATTATAACATAATCTATTCCTACTGGATATTGTTTAGATTCTACATAAGTTCCCTTATCTATTATTTCCTCTAGATTAAAAATTACAATATCTGCAAAATAACCTTCTTTTATTTCTCCTCTATCTTTAAGCTTTAAAGTTTCTGCTGGTTTTTTAGTCATTTTATATATGGCTTCTTCTAAAGTTAGAGTTTTTTCTTCCCTTACATATTTACCTAGTACCCTTGGAAAGGAACCATATAATCTTGGATGAGGGTTATCTGATGGCATTCCATCTGTACAAAGATTATGTTCTGGTCTTTTTAATATCTTTATAATATGTTCTTCCAATCCATAAAAATCAACCATATTTACAGAATTCCCCTCATCATAAATAAGGTCAAAGGTTGCATTATAAGGATCTTTATCCATTATCTTTCCTAATTCAATAAGATTTTTACCTATTAGATACTTATTTCTATCCTTATTTACTGAAGTAATAAAGATTTGGTCTAGTCCTGCAAAATCAACAAAATTATCCCATCCCAAAATACCATTTTCTATATCCCTTATTATTCTTTCCCTATTTTCCATACTTTCTAATCTTTCTAAGAGCTTCTCTGTTCCCCCTTCGTGAACCCAAGGTGGTAGTATGACTCCTAGACTAGTGCTTCCTGCCACATAGGGATATTGGTCAAAGGAAACTCTAATGCCTTCTTCTTTAGCTTCTTCCAATAATTCAAAAGCCTTATCTAAATACTTCCAATTATTCTTTCCACATACCTTAAAATGAGAGAAGTGAATTTTCACTCCAGATTCTCTGCCTATTCTAATTACTTCCTTCATAGAATCAATAATGGTATCGGCTTCTGACCTTTGATGTACTGCAAAGATTCCATCAAACTCAGCTACTACTTTGCATATTTCAATTAACTCTTCTGTATCACCATAAACACAAGGAGCATAAATAAGTCCAGTGGAAAGTCCCATGGCTCCACCGTCCATTTCTCTCCTTGTGATTTCTTTCATTTTTTCTAAATCATTGGAACTTGCCTTTCTATTTTCTAATCCAATAACTTCTAGCCTAATATTTCCATGGGGCACTAAATATCCTTGATTTAATCCTATACCTTTTTCTTCCATCATCTTTAAATAGTTTTCTGTAGTTTCATAAGTCCAATCTATTTCATCACTATCTCCATTAAAGGCAACATTGATTTTTCTCCACTGATTAATATATTTCTTAGGTAGTGGAGCCATGGAAAGTCCGTCTTGTCCCAATATTTCAGTAGTTATACCTTGTCTGATTTTTATTTCATTATATGGATTTACAAGTATTTGAGTATCTGAGTGACTATGAGTATCTATGAAGCCAGGAGAGATTACTCTCTCCTTAGCATCAATTACCTTATCAGCATCTTCATCTATATTTCCAATCTTTTTGATTCTATTATCTTCTATTAAAATATCTCCCATAAAGGGTTTATTTAAACTTCCATCTGCAATTAATCCATTTTTTATTAAAATTTTCATCTATTCACCAGCTTTATATTAATTATATGCTTTTTGTAATTCACAAACTTCTAGAGCTTTAGTAGGACATACTGAAGCACAAAGTCCACAATATCTGCATTCTTCTTCATCTAACTCCATAGTCTCATTTAAAGTTCTTGCTTTATATGCACACACTTTTACACAAAGATTACATCTTGTACATTTTTCTTCATTATATATAAATTCAAACTTAGTTCTTTCATTTATATCACCCATATGCTTGTGAACTATGCCACAAGCTTCTTCTATGGAGTTGTATCCTAATCTATGAAGGTGACTTTTGAAGTCGTTAAATAATTTCCCTAGTGAAGCTTCTCCCTTTAATATAGGTAGAGTACACACTCCTATGAAATTAGCTCCTGCCATTACCATTTCCACTGCATCACTACCTGTCATACAGCCACCTAATCCAATGATTGGCACATTTACCTTTCTTCTGATCTCATAGATTTTGTGAAGAGTAATTGGCTTTATAACTTCACCTGTTAACCATCCGAATCCATTTCCTCCAAGTAATGGTTTGCCAGTTTCTATATCTATTCTAAAAGCTGGCCCTACTGAATCACAAGCAGTAATAGCATCTACTCCTGCCTCTTCTAACTCCTTACAGAAGTCTCCTATATTATCAATCATAGGTGGTAGTTTTGCTATAACTGGAATATTAACTCTTTTCTTTGTATCCTTAACCATTGGAATAAGGTCTGTATAATCATAGGATACTAACTCGATTATATCTGCTCCTGCCCTTTCTACTTTTTCTACTAATTCACTACTCTCTTCCAGTGTATGGCCAACTGATGCTATTGTCACAACTCCCATTTCCTTTAGTTTTGGAAGTTCTTCATTTATCCATCTCTCTGGCTCAAAATCTGTCCATTTCTCATTATTTATAAGAGAATTATTTGTACTTCTTACCATATGAGGTGCTGGGTTTATTGCTCTTTCTTTTCTAATTGTCTTTGTAACTACTGCCCCTGCCCCTGCGTCTAATAATCTTTTCATAGATTCTGCATTATATGATAAAGGACCTGACCCTATTATAATTGGTGATTTTAGCTCAATGCCTAATAAATTGTACATTTAGTTTCCTCCTTTAATTTACACGATTCTAGAACTTCCAGAATTCTTCTGCTACTGTTCTCATTTCTTTTCTTATTTCTTCCTTATCTATACCTTTCAGTTTTCTATCTTCCAATACTGGATTTCCATCTATATAAACACTATGGATAAATTCCTTTTGTCCATGTACTACTATTTGGTCAAATATATTATCTATTGTAACGGGAGTCTTAAATCTGTCTTCAAGAATTATGAAATCTGCTTTATTTCCTTTAACTAACTTCCCTGTATTATTCCATCCAAGTACTTTAGCACCATATTCTGTTGCCATTTGAAAAACCTTATTGGCTGGCATTACAGAAGCATCCTCTTTGCTTGCCTTATGAAGTAAAAATGCTGATTTCATTACAGTGAAAAAGTCATTTATATATCCATCAGTTCCAAGGGCCACTTCTACTCCAGCCTCTAATAAATCTGGTATTGGAGCAAACCCTCCTTCTACCTCACAATTACTTAAAGGCATATGAACTACCTTAACACCTTTTTCCTTTAAAATCTTGATTTCATCTTTATCTAACTTTACACATTGAGATGCTAAAACATTTTCATTCAATAGTCCTAAATCATTTAAATAATTCACTGGTCTTTTCCCATAATCTTTTAAACAATGGTTTACCTCGTATATACTTTCAGATAAATGAAATTGCCATGGTGCTTCTAGACTATTTGCCTTTTCTTGAGCTAGTTTTAAAAACGTATCTGAGCAAGTGAAAGTAGTATGTGTACACATAATTCCACTAATATTTTTACTATTTTCTCTACTCCATTTTATTAATGATTCATTTTCCTCTAAGCATTTAACTCCATTATCATAACTTATTCTTTCGCAGCTTTCTAAGGAAAGTACAGCCTTCATTCCTATTTCCTCTAGAATCTTTCCTTGTTCTATTAAAGTACCTTCTTCAGTATTTGGTGCTTCTAATGTATCGCAAAACCCTATTACTCCCGATTCTATAAGTTCAATTGCTGAAGCCTTAGTCGTTGCCTTTACTTCCTTTAATCCGATTCTATTCTCTATAAAAGGCCACCAATAATCCCATAAAAATCCTTCAAAGTCTTTGAACTCCACATTGGCAGGTATTCCCCTTGAAAGAACACCATATTGGTGCATATGTCCATTTATAAATCCTGACATAATAATAGAATCGGATTTATCTATGACTCTTACATTGGGATATTTGCTTTCTACTTCATTATTTGGTAATAATTCTACTATATTTTCTCCCTCTATCACTAGAGAATAATCTATATAAATATCTTCTGCTGAAGCTATTAAGTATTTACTTTTAATAATTAACATTGAGAACCTCCTAACCCCTTTGGTTTCTTAATTCTTTCATACCCTTATAAACTTTTTCTGAAGTTATAGGCAAATCTCTTATATACACACCTACAGCATTATAAATAGCATTGGATATAGCTGGTGGTGGTGTATGAACTGCTGATTCAGCAATGGATTTTGCTCCAAAAGGTCCTGTTGGTTCATAGTCACACTGAAATTCTACAGTTATATTGCCTATATCTTTCTTAGTAGGAACATTGTATTGAAGGAAACTGTCTGTTATTAGTTTTCCTTCATCGGTATATTTCACATCCTCAAACATTGCTAAACCTATACCTTGAGTTAATCCGCCTTCCAACTGAATTTTTGCCAAAGCTGGATTAATTACTGTTCCACAGTCTGCTACTACTACATAATTAACAAGTTCTACTTCTCCAGTAAATGTATCCACCTCTACCTCGGCAAATCCTGCTAAAAAAGGTCTTGGAGTATAATCAGTTCCATAAGTGGCATCTGCCATTAAAACCTCTGCATCTTGACCTACTACAGCTTCTTCACCTATTGTCCTTAAAAGTATAAACATACTTTCATCTTCTCTATGTCTTACTCTGTCCTTTTCAAGAACCAAATCTATACTTGCCATATTAAGTTTTTTAGATGCCTTGTCTATTATTTTTGACTTTAATTTTTCTGCTGCTCTTACTACTGCATTTCCAGTTACATAAGTCGTAGATGAAGCATATGCCCCTGTATCATAAGGACAAGCATCTGTATCTCCCACATGAATATTTACTCTATCCATATCTGTATTTAAGGCATGAGCCGCTATTTGACAAAGTATGGTATCTGATCCTGTGCCTAAATCTGAAGAAGCAGTAAATAGTCTATATGTTCCATCTTCTTCTAATCTCATAAGTACAGAAGCCGCATCTATTCCCGAAATTCCTGAACTATGAATGGCAGTAGCCATACCTATTCCTCTAACCTTATTAGGTGATATTTCTTTCCTAGGATATTTTTCATCCCATCCTATTAATTTTTTTCCTCTTTCTATACATTTTTCTATATTGAAACTTTTAATAGTTTGAGGAATAATTCCTCCTACAGCACCTTTTCTTATGGTATTTTTTAATTTTAGTTCTATAGGGTCCATTCCCAATTCAATAGCCAATTCGTTTATGGCTGAATCCATGGCAAAGCTACCTTGAGTTGCGCCATATCCTCTTAAAGCTCCTGATGCTACCATGTTTGTATAAACAGTTTTTCCCTCAAATTTTATAGCAGGTACTTTGGCATATAGGGGTAATGAATTTTGTCCTACTTCCATAGTTACGGCTGGACCATTTGAACCATATGCACCTGTATTATTTAATGCCTTCATATGAATAGCTTTTATATTTCCTTCCTTGTCAGAACCTATTTTTACACTTACTTTTATTGGATGACGAACACTGGTTGCACTAAAGGTTTCTTTTCTGCTTAGTATTAATTTACAAGGTCTTCCAGTCTTTAATGTGGCAAAGGCTACAAAGGGTTCTGTAATTGCCACATTCTTTCCACCAAAACCTCCACCTATCCTTGGTTTTATAACTCTAACTTTTGATAAAGGCAATCCTATAGCTCTAGCTGTTTGTCTTCTCATATGATAGACAGATTGATTTGCTGATATTACATTTATTCTTCCTCTCTCATCAAGATAAGAATAAGCCCTGAGGGTTTCCATCATACAGTGAGCCTGAGCCTGTGTTCGATAAGTTCTTTCCATTATAACTTCACAATTTTTAAATTCCTCTTCTATATCTCCGTGACCATAGTCAAATTCAGATACTATATTTTTCTTATTGTTATATCCAAAGTCGAAGGGAGAAATAACACTATCATCTTCATGGATTCTGATTGTACTATTTTCGGCTTTCTCTGGATCTAATATTGGTTCAAATACTTCATATTCTACTTTTATTAGCTTCTTTGCCTTTTCTGCTGTTTTTTCATCCTCTGCTACTATTATTGCAACTTCATCTCCTACATATCTTACAACTTCTTCTAAAATCAATCTATCATAGGGTGAAGCCTCTGGTAAAGATTCTCCACATTCTGAGTATCTTGTCTGTGGAACATCTTTATAAGTAAAAATATCTACTACTCCAGGTACTTTTTTAGCAATATCTACATTTATATTTTTTATCCTAGCAAATGCGTAGGGACTTCTTAACAGTTTTATTGTCAAAACATCTCTATGAAAAACTAAATCATCTGTATATACAGGCTTCCCGCTTAAAAGGGCTTCGCTGTCTGTTTTTCTTATTCCTTTACCTATCATGATAATCACCTATCTTATTATGAATTCTATTTATAAATCTTTAAATTATAAATAGTTAGTTTTTGTATCAAAGTATAATTTCATGTGCAAAAGTCGATTGGTTTTGAAATACATTCTTTAAATACAAAATTTCTCTTATTCCCTAAATAATTACCCTTACTTTTCATAATGATATCTCCTTTCAGTTTTATGGTATAATATTATATACACATTCTAAACCTACGAGTCCCTTAAAATCTCAAGAACCCCCAGCCTATCATTGAATAAAGCTCAATAGTTTTTATTTAATATTCTATAGTCATTTTCTAAGCCATTGGAAAATGACTATAGACTTATTTTTAAAAGTTAAATAGCTTTATTAACAACATTATTTAGTTCTTTTTCCTTCATTGCTTTATAAACCTTCTCTGGTGTTATTGGTAAATCTCTTATTTGTACTCCTACTGCATTGTAAATAGCACTTGCTATTGCTGGTGATGGAGTATGAGTTACTATTTCTCCAAGGGATTTAGCACCAAACGGCCCTGTTGGTTCATATTGCGGTTGGAATTCTACTGTTATATTTCCTATATCTTTTCTATTTGGCACATTATAGTTCATAAAATTATTGGTCATAAGTTTTCCAGTATCTGAATGAATTACCTCCTCAAACATTGCCATACCTATACCTTGAGTCAATCCCCCTTCCGCCTGAATCTTTGCCAAATTAGGATTTATAACGGTTCCACAATCAATAACTGCCACATAATCTACAAGTTTTACTTCTCCTGTGATTTTGTCAACTTCCACTTCAGCAAATCCAGCCATTATTGGTCTAGGACTTTCAGTTATTCCCGAACTTGCACTGGCTATTAAAATTGGATAATCTGGTCCTGCTTGGGAATCTTCAGCCAATGTTTGTAGTGTTACAAACACATCTTCATTTCCTCTTAAACAAACCCTATCTTCCTTTAGTTCTAGCGTAGCAGCAGGAATATTTAACTTCTTCTCTGCTGACTTTAAAACTAAAGTTTCCATTTCCTTAGCTGCTCTTATAACAGCATTTCCAGAAACATAAGTTGTTGAGGAAGCAAATGCTCCTGTATCATAAGGACAGGCATCTGTATCTCCTGCTAATATTTGAATATTATCTACACTTGTGTTTAAAGCTTCTGCTGCAATCTGAGATAATATTGTATCTGACCCTGTTCCTGTATCCCCTGAACTAGTTAGCATCATATAAGTTCCATCTTCAACTAATCTAATGCTAACTCCTGATTTATCTATACCCGCAACTCCAGAAACATGAGTACCTAATGCCATTCCTATACCTCTGACCTTGTTGTATCCTACTTCTTTTCTTGGATATTTTTCATCCCATCCTATTAATTCTTTTCCTCTTTCTATACATCTTTCTATATTGAAACTTCTAATGGTATTGTGAACAATTCCTCCTACTTCCCCTGCACGAATTGTATTTTTCAGTTTAACTTCTACAGGATCCATATCAAGGGCAACAGATAACTCATTTATTGCTGAATCTAAAGCAAAAGTTCCTTGAGTGGCACCATATCCTCTAAGAGCACCTCCAGGCTGTAAATTTGTATATACAGTTTTACCAGTATACTTTATGGCAGGAACCTTATTATAGGTTGGTAATGAGTTTTGTGCTGCTTCCATGGTGATTATAACTGAATCTCCACCATGAGCCCCTGCATTATTCAAAGAATTTACTTCAATGGCTTTAATATTACCTTCCTTATCTGCTCCAATTTTTACATCAAATATTATGGGATGTCTTGTATTTGTTGAGGTGAATGTTTCATTTCTTGTATATATAAATTTACAAGGTCTTCCTGTTTTCCAAGTAACAAAGGCTGCAAATGGTTCTACTAATGCTATTTTCTTTCCTCCAAAGCCTCCACCAACTCTAGGTTTTATAAGTCTTACCTTTGATGCAGGAATTCCTATGGCTCTGCAAACTTGTCTTCTCATGTGATAAGGAGTTTGGGTAGGAGAAATAATTACTATTCTTCCATTTGCATCTATATAAGTATAAGCCCTGTGAGTTTCTAACATACAATGGGACTGAGCTTGAGTTTTATATGTTCTCTCTATGATTACATCACAGTTTTTAAATTCTTCATCTACATCACCTTTGCCATAATTAAATTCAGAAACTATATTTTTGAGATGATTGTGTCCATAGGGAAATGAACAGAAAATATCTTCTTCAGGATGAATTATTGAACTATGACCCTCTGCAATTCTTGGATCTAATATAGGTTCTAAAACTTCATAATCAACTTTTATTAATTTCAAGGCTTTCTCAGCAGCTTCTTCAGTTTCAGCAGCAACTATTGCAACTTCATCTCCTACATATCTAAGTAATGGTTCTAATAAGCATCTGTCATATGGTGATGCTTCAGTATAGGATTCACAGCATTCTGTAAATCTATTGTAAGGAACATCTTTATAAGTATATATATCTACTACTTCAGGTACTTTTTTTGCAGTTTCTACATCTATATTTCTTATTTTAGCGAAAGCATAGGGACTTCTCAAAGCCTTTAATGTCAAAACATCTTTATGAAAAATCATATCTTCCATATACACAGGTTTACCACTTAATAAAGATTCACTGTCTTTTTTCCTTACACTTTTATTTACCAAATTAGACACCTACCTTACTGTACATTCTGCCTAACAGAGCTTTACTCATATCTTCCCTATATTCTTTGCTTCCACGAATATTAGTACCAAAATGTAGTTCTTCTGGTATAATTTCTACAACTGTTTCTATATCCTCACCATTTTCCAATGCCTTTGCAGCTTTTATGGCTAACTTAGCTCTTTGAGGTCTTGAACCAATAGCAATTCTGTATTGCCCGTTTTCTCCTTTAAAGATTGCTCCATTTATAATGGGAAAATCTCCAGTTGATTTTCTAATGCAATCATATACTGCCATACCTTTTTTCTTAGGTAATATAACTTCTACTAATATATCTCTTTCAAAGTCTCTTTCTAAAAACCCATCTAAGTTCATTACTCCACCTTTATAAAGTCTTACCTTTGCATCTAAAACCAATAGGGATGGTAATAAATCGGAAAATCCATATCTAGAAAATACACTTGCCCCAACCTTAGCCATATTTCTAAACTGTACTCCCACAATATTTGAAACACCTTGACTAATTACTCCACCACAGTAATTTTTAATTATATCATTAATTTCTAAAGCTCTTAAAGAAGTTTCTGCTCCTATTAGTATTTCATCTTCAGTTTCAGTAATATAATCTAAGGATAAATTACATAAATCTATTGCCTTATTTACTGCTCTTGAACCCATTTTAATAAATCCAAAACCACCTAAAATCAAGTTAGTTCTTCCAGACATTAGTATTTCATATGCTTCTTCTAAACTTTCAGGTGCAACATATTCTTTTATGGTAATCATTTTCTTCCCCCTTCCCTATTTAGGTTAGTGTAAACCTATTTATATAATTAATAGATCTATACTCTGTATTATCAAGGGTTTCAAAGTTTTTTTAAAACAAAAAACAATGACCCCCCTTTTTTTGGTATAATTGAGTCGCTAAACAAACAAATATCCAACGAAAGGTGTGTCATTGTGGACTCAATTATATCATATTTACTTTTATATAATCAATTTTTAATTTCGACTATTCGCCATTTAGTTTTATTTATTGTTAGAAATATTCCTTTACAAGATTTTAAAGATAATCATTTTAGCCCTAAATATCAAAAGTTTACTGTTGATACTGTACCAATTATTAAAAAACTTGAAACTCTTGACTACAAAACTCTTTTATCTGAATACAAAACTGAGAATGGAAAAGAGTTAAAACCTATTAAGTCACGTGGTGGTAAGTCTGTGTCTTCTGATGCTATATGCCCTCGCTGTGGTGCTCCTCATAATTATCTTTACGATAACAATGGTGGACGCGGTCAGCTTCTTTGCAAGGTTTGTGACTTTAGATTCAACAAGGATAAGGATGATTTCAGTTCTAATACTCTTGTTTGCCCTTATTGTGGCCGTGCCCTTGCTAAGAAGAAAAGTCGTAAGTTTTTTAATATACATAAGTGTGTTAACCCTAAATGCTCATTTTATCTTGATTCTCTTAAAAAGTTATCTCCTAAGGATCTTGAAGAATTTAAGGAAGATAAACAGAAATTTAAGCTTCACTATATCTACCGTGAATTCACGATTGATTTTTTTAAAGTGGATTTATCTTCTATGCCTAAAGGTTCTTTTAGCCTTGATTTCAGAAAGTTTTCTCCTCATGTAATGGGACTTTGCCTTACTTACCATGTTAACCTTGGTTTATCTACTAGAGCTACTGCAAGAGCTTTATGGGAAATTCATCAAGTCAAAATTTCTCATGTTATGGTTAGTAAATATGCTAAAACTGCTGCCACAATTGTTAAACCATTTGTTGATGATTTTGATTACAAACCAACGAATTATCTTGCTGCTGATGAAACTTATGTCAAGATAAAAGGTGTTACCCACTATGTTTGGTTTGTTATGGATGCTCTTAAAAAGTCTATTCTAGGTTATCAAGTATCTAACACTAGAAGTATAGGTCCTTGTATTTTAGCTATGCGTATGGCCTTTGATAAATTTAAAGAGTTTCCAGGACTTAAACTTAATTTTATTTCTGATGGTTACTCAGTTTACAATCTAGCAAAGCAACAATTTTTGCTTAATGATAAAGATTTTAACTTAATCCAAGTCATTGGGCTTACTAACGATGACCCTATTTCAAAAGAATATCGTTGGCTAAAACAAATTATTGAACGTCTGAACAGAACATTTAAGTTCTCTTACCAAGTTACTAATGGCTATGGTAGCGGTGAAGGTTCAGATGCCCATGTAGGCTTGTTTGTTGCTTATTACAACTTTCTTAGACCTCATTCCTATACTTATTGGGAGCCTTTAAACTCTATTAAAGAGCTTGAGGCTATTCCTAATATGCCTGGAAAGTGGCAGAAGCTTATTGAATTATCACAAAGACACATTTTAGCAAATCAAGCTTCTTAAAGACTTTTGCAAACTTTTCCTTCAACCTCAAAGCTTTTTAAACAATCGGTTTAATGGCTGTCAAATGGCTCGACCCCAAAGTTTCTGACCTCTTGACTGACATTAAATCTGTATTGTTATGCTCATAAAGAGGTTGGATGGAAAAATCCTTAAAATATCTCTTGTTTTTTATGCTTTTTTTCTTTAAAGTTCTATATTTTTTAGTAAATTTAATTTTATTTAGGCTAAATTCTTTTAATCTAGTTTTCATACTCTAGTTAACACTATTGTTTATTTATGAAACGTTTAAGTAAATCTTTTTCATCATTTCTATTAATCTTAAGACTGTGGTTCTACAGCATTACCAGTATCTTCAGATTTCATGTTAAAAACTATTTGCAATATAAATGCTATTATAGCTCCCAATACTACAGATGAATCTCCAATTAATGTTTGAACCATAGGTGGAAAACCATTAAGAATTCCAGGTACAGAAGTTAATCCTATACCTGCAGCTATGGCAACACCCGCTATTATTCTATTGTCATTTGTAAGGTCCATAGCTAATATTCCTATACCTGCCATTGCAATTTGAGAGAATATTACTAAAGTAGCTCCCCCAATTACTGGTGAAGGAATAGTTGTAACTAATGCTCCTAATTTTGGAGAAACTCCTAATACCAATAAAATAATTGCTGCAATTGCCACGACAAATCTACTTATAACCTTATTCATAGCCACTATTGCTGCATTTTGGCTAAATGCTCCTGAAGGAATAGAACCAAATAAAGATGATATAATAGAACCTATACCGATTCCTATTACTCCAGATGAAAGTTCTTCATCTGTTACTTCTCTGCCTAATCCTCCTATGGTTGCCACTGTATAAGCTCCCATAATATCAGCTATTGCTATAATATAAATTAGTATAAAAGTTATAATAACATCTAATTTAAACTCTATACCAAAAGCCAATGGTTGTGGTAATGCAAACCAAGCAGCACCACTAACTGCTGTAAAATCTACCATATTAAAACCTAGTGCAATAATATATCCTACTAAAATTCCTACTAAAATTGCTGTATCCTTTAATAATCCTTTTCCAAACTTCATTAACATCATTATTATAGTTGCTACAATAATTCCTACTAAAAAGTTCACAGGATTTCCAAAGGTTGGAGAACCTTGACCTCCAGCTAAGTTATTAACTGCTGCTGGAAATAGACCAAGACCCATACAAGTAACTACAGTCCCTGATACAACTGGTGTAAAGAACTTTCTAAACTTTTTTGAAAGTATCCCAAAGAATATCATTGCTATGGCACCTATAATTTGTGCCCCTACAAGAGTCCCTATTCCATGTTGTCCCACAACAGATAGACAGGCTCCTAAAAACACATAATTAGCTCCCATAATTACAGGTAGTTTAGAACCTGTTTTAAATCCTCCAAATAAAGGAATTGGATATAATTGAATAAGTGTTGCTATACCTGCTACTAGCATTGAGCCTTGTATCAACATAGTTGACATGGAACCTGAAAGTCCTACAATACCTGCTATTAATATGGCTGGAACCATATTGCCAACTATCATTGCTAAAAGATGCTGTAACCCTAATGGTAATGACTCTTTTAACGGTGGAATACCGTCAATATCAAATTTTGATGTATTACTTCTGTCTCTCATAAAATCTTCCCCCTCTTAATTTTAAGGTTTTACAATTAAAGTTTCGATTGCTTTAATAAATCTTAGGGTAGAACAGGGAAAGATATCTTTCCCAATGTTCTGTACCTTATGAAACGTTTAAGTAAACTTCTATTTATTTTTTATATTAATACAGACTATTCCACTTATGTCCAGGTCCTTTATTGGTGATTTCTCCTCTTTCACATAGGTTATCTGCTATTTCTTGTACTTTTTTAAGAACTGCTTTTTCATCTTCTACAGTTAATATTTTACTGTCCTCCATAATCATATTTCCATCTACTATTACACCTTCAATATTTTGCATTGATGAAGAATATACTAATGTAGATACTGGATTGTGAAGAGGTATTGCCTTTGGATTTAATAATGGATTAAATATTACTAAATCGGCTTTCTTACCTACTTCTAAAGAACCTATTTCATCTTCCATTCCTACTGCCCTTGCACCATCTATAGTTGCTAATTCCAATACTTTCTCTGCTGATATTGCCAATGGGTCTAAATTGGCTACCTTATGCTGAAGTGCTGTAAGTTTCATTAGTTCAATCATATCTTGAGAGTTGTTACTTGCTGCTCCATCTACTCCTAAGCTTACAGTTATGCCTTTCTTTAACATTTGGGGAACTGGTGCTACTCCTGAAGATAAATACATATTACTTGCAGTATTATGTGAAACCTTCATATCGTATTTTTTAGTAAGTTCCATATCTTCTTCAGTTAAATATACACAGTGCACCATTACTACATTTGGACCAACTATTCCTAATTCCTCTAATAGTTCAATATCTACTTTTCCATGTAATTCTTCTGTTGCTTCCCTATCAAAAGGTGTTTCTGAAATATGAACTGTAAAATGTGAATTATATTCATTAGTTACTTTCCATAACATTTGAAGCATTTCTTTTGTATTTGACCACATGGCAGCAGGTGCTACCCATATTTTAATTCTTCCATTTTCTGAGTTATGGTGTTCTTCAAATAGTCTTCTTACATCTTTTTCTACTGTCTCTACATCCTGCATTATTTCTGTAGGAACTCCAAATTGAGTACCTGTGTTCATACATCCTCTACCAAGAATTCCTCTTATTCCAAGTTCTTTAAAAGCGTCTATGATTCCATCGGAAAGATTTTCTCTATTGTGAGGATACATATAATCTACCATTGTAGTAATTCCACTACGAAGTCCTTCGATACAGCCTTGCATTGCTGCATAGTATGTATCTTCCCTTGTGATGAATTTTGCTGCTGGGAATGTCATTGTTGCTAACCAATCCTTTAATACCATGTCATCTCCTAAACCTTTAAGTAAAGTTTGGAATAAATGATTGTGAGTATTTATGAATCCCGGGAAAATAACTTTACCTTCTGCATCAATTACTTTTTCAGCATCACTATACTCTTTTAAAATATCTTCTGTAGATCCAACTGCCACAATTTTATTATCTTTTATGGCTATGGCACCATCAAAGAATACTTCTCTCTCATTATTGACCGTTACAATGGTAGCGTTTTTTATCAATATATTTATCATCTTATTTCCTCCTTAGATTATCTCTATGACACACTTTACCATACACACACTTTAGTTTGATTTCTACTTATTATATACAGACTTTAATATGCCGTAATATCCTTCTGCACCTTTTTCTAATTGTTCAATCTCAATATACTCATTAATTGTATGGGCTAAGTTTTCTTGAGATGGACCAAAACCTATGGTTTTTATTCCTTTTTCTCCTGCATAGTGGCTTCCATTAGTACAAAATGAATAATTAGTTATTTCTGGATTAAGCCCTGCTTCTTTAAGCCCTTTATATGCTGCTTGAATAAATTCATCTTCTTTATCAAATAACCAGCCTGGGAAAAATCTTTCTCCTGTAATGGTTTCACCTGTATAGCATATTTCAGAACCTACAGCATAACTTACCTTTGCATTTAATTCATCATCTTCCTTCATCATCTCATCAAGAAGTTCTTGTATTGGTGCTATTACTGATTCCTTTGTTTCACCAACTAATAATCTTCTGTCAAAAGTAGCCCTACAATATTCTGGCACTACAGACGCACCGGGATATGGTGATGATTTAATGTCTGTAAGAACTAAAATTCCATCTCCTAACTCCTCATGAGTAGTTGGCTTTAGTTCTTGAATTCTATCTATTATCTTAGCCATTTTATAAACTGAGTTAATTCCCTTTTCTGGATTAGCTGAGTGAGCTGGTTTTCCAAATACTTCTACTACAATTTCTGCTCTGCCTCTTTGACCAATCTTTAAGTTTAACTCTGAAGATTCTCCTATTACAACATAGTTAGGATTTATGGCATCACTTATTTTTCTTGCAGCTACTCCTTCAAATATTTCCTCATGAACTACTCCTGCAACATATATATCACCATCAAACTCTTTATTTGTATCCTCTGCAAAATAAGCAGCAGCTGATATCATAGCACTAACTTGACCTTTCATATCAGATGCTCCACGACCATATATTCTTCCTTCTGAAATTTCTCCACAGAAAGGACCAAACTTCCACTTTGTTTCCTCTGTTACAGGAACAGTATCTATATGACCATCAAATAAAATAGCCTTTCCTTTTCCTGTACCTTTTATATGACCTATTACATTTCCATAGCAATCAACATAACAATCATCATATCCTAAAGCTTCAAAGTTCTTTTTTATTGCTTCTACTACTTTATCTTCTTGACCAGAAACACTAGGACATCTTATTAGTTCTTGGCATAATTTAATTAGTTGTTCTTTTCTTACTTCGTTTAACATTTCCATCCTCCTTAATTTATTTTAATTCTATTACTTTGTACATTCTCCATTCCATACAATACTTCTATACTTATCTGGATCTGTATCTCCCTCTGTACTAAATAATAACACTTTAGAATCTTTATTGAGATTTAATTTTTCTCTTAATTCCTTATACTCATCATTTCTCATGATTTCCACCAATAATCCAGCAGTTACTGCTCCTGATTCTCCTGATATTACATGAGGATCATTTTTCAAAGGACTTCCTAGTATTCTCATACCATTAGCAGCCACCCAATCAGGACAGGATACAAACATACTACTATGATTTTTTAATATTTCCCAGCCTATGGTATTAACCTCTCCACAGGCTAAACCTGCCATTATTGTCTGCATATCTCCACCAACAGCTCTTGCCTCTCCATCTCCAGCCACTGCTGACCTATATAAGCAATCTGCTAAATTTGATTCTACAATTGTAGTAGTAGGGCAGTTGTCCTTATAAATATTGGCAAATACTCCTTGCACCCCTGCAGCCAATGAACCTACACCTGCTTGTAAGAATATATGGGTTGGTCTATCTACTCCTAATTCTCTTAGTTGCTCCACAGCTTCTAAAGCCATTGTTCCATATCCTTGCATAATCCAAGTAGGTATATCTTCATATCCATCCCATGCTGTGTCTTGAACTACTAAACCATTATTTTCTTCAGCATATTTTGCCGCCAGTCTTACGGCATCATCGTAGTTCATATCCTCTACACTAACTGTAGCCCCTTCTTTTCTAATGTTTTCAACTCTAATATCTACTGAACCCTTTGGCATATATACTACTGATTTTTGCTTCAACTGATTGGCAGTCCATGCAACTCCTCTACCATGATTTCCATCTGTTGCTGTTACAAACAACATATCTCCCAGTTGTTTCCTTGTTTCATCTGAAATTAATGTCTTATATCCTAGTTCTGATATGTCTTTTCCTAATTTTTTAGCCATATATTTTGCAATTGCAAAGGATCCGCCAAGAACTTTAAAAGCATTTAATCCAAATCTGTAGGATTCATCCTTTAAATAAATTCCACCAAGTCCTATTTCTTGTGCTAATCCTTGTAAATCTTGTAAAGGTGTTTTTGAATACTCTTTAAAACTTTCATGAAAAGTCCTAGCTTTTTTTATTTCTTCTTCTTTTAAAATCTCAATACAACCTTCTATATCTGATTTAGGCAATTGATTTTCTTTCCATTTTATAAAATGGTCCATTACCTCCACTTCTTCTTTGATTAATATTGACTCCGTCATTTTGTTGCTCCTTTCAAAAATTATTATATTATTCATTATATATTTGCAAATCCTATGCCAGATTTATTTTCAAATAAGATTTTAAAGTTTATTTTCAATCTACAAATGGCTTTAATATAGGAATTAAATAATTTTTTCAAATAAAATATTTTCAATTAAAAAAGCTACTGAATAAAATCAGTAGCCTTTTGGATTAAACTTTATTTATGGCAATTTATTTCTTTTTTCCATCTTTTATACAATCAAGTATTATCAATGCCTCTAGCTTCTTTGGTTTTTTCCTTCTTATTTATAAAAACCACTTACGACTCATGTAATTATCAATATGATAATCATTTTTATCATATTGATAATTGTTCCATCCCTATTTAATTACATATTTCACAAAGATTTTCTCCGTAATTATCAATATGATAACTAGGAATCTAGTTTTCTATAAAGAGTTGCTATTCCTATTCCTAGTTTTTTTGCTGCCAATTTCTTTCCTTCTGTAGTTTCTCCGTATATCCTCAAAGCTTTTTCTATATAATCCTTTTCTATTTCTCTAAGTGTTTTTATATTTTCTTCATTTACATGAGGTAAGGATTCATTATTTAAGATATTTTCCGGTAACAAATCCTTAGTCAAAGTTCCAATACCACTGGCTATATTTACCATATACTCAATAGTATTTTGAAGTTCTCTTACATTTCCAGGCCAAGGATAATTCAATAGAATCTCTTTGCATTCCTTATCTATATCATGAATATACTTGTCAAATAGAACATTATATTTATCTACTAATTTATTCAATATTAATTCCACATCTCCCTGTCTTTCTCTTAAAGGAGGGACTTCTATGGGAATTACATTTAATCTATAAAATAAATCTTCTCTAAATTTATTTTCCTTAATTCTTTCTTCTAAATTAAGATTAGTTGCTGCAATAACTCGTATATCTAAATCTATGGCTTGATTAGAACCTATTCTTGTTACTGTTCTTTCTTGAAGAACCCTTAAAAGCTTTACCTGCATATATAAAGGCATATCCCCTATTTCATCTAAAAGTATTACGCCTCCATTTGCCAATTCAAACTTTCCTATTTTACCATTTGGGTTTGCTCCAGTAAAGGCTCCCTTCACATATCCAAATAATTCTGATTCCATTAAAGCTTCAGGCATAGCACTACAGTTTACAGCTACAAAGGGTTTGTGTCTCCTATCACTTAGGTCGTGAATTGCCCTTGCCACTAATTCTTTTCCAGTGCCACTTTCTCCACTTATTAATACTGTAGATTGAGATGGTGCTATTCTCTTTATCTTTTCTTTTAGTATTGTCATAGCTGGAGACTCTCCGATTATGGAGTTTAAATCTATTCTTTTCTCACTGGTAGTTATTTTATTAATATCTGAACTAATTTTCTCCATATTGTTGAATATAAATACTTTAGAATATTCCTTAGATATTGAGTGAATAGGTATAATATTACCTACTAAGAAAAAACTTTTCCTATTTATTTTCAGCTCGTAAAGCTCTCCACCCATTATATATTCATATTTGTCCATGATTCTAATTTGTTCCCCTAAATCTTTTGGAGAAAGTCCTAGTTCTCTCATGGCACTATTATTTAACATAGTCATTTTATTTTGCTCATCTAATACAATAACTCCTTTATCTATATTGTTTAGTACCTTTCCCAAGACCTCAGTTCTTTCTTCCCGCATTATGGACTCATTATATTGATACACCTTAGAGGATATAAAGTCACCTATTTGATACAAAAATTTCATTTGAGTCTCTAAATCCTCTAGGATATGTGCTTTCTGCTCATCAGTGGAACATACTAAACCAATTACTCCTATTATATTCTCTTCATAAATAAGAGGAGTTGAGATTTCAAGTTTCTCTATACAAGTTTCTTTTTGAACACAATCTATACATATCTGATTTTCTCGAGGGTTCTCTATTATTTGAGGTTTCCCTGTTTCTATTACCTTCCTATATACCGAACCCTCATTTAGTACACCTATTTGATCCTTCAATATACCCGTTCCTGCAACTCTTTTCATATTTTCATCTACAATTTCCACATCTACTTTTATTGCATTAGATATTATCTCTGCATATTTTCGTACATCCTCTTTAATTCTTTCTAATAATGAAGCCATAAATCTCCTCCTACTAATAAAACATCTTACTCTTTATATTTGAAATAACTATATTTTCTATTCCTCTATTCAATAGATTTGCTCTTATTTCTATTGCTTCTTTTATTAAATTTTCTTTATTGGCTTTATTTAGTAAAAGAATTTTTTCACCCTTAGCTGATTTAAATATCCCCTCTTTCTCTAAAACCAATCTTATTATAATATCTGCTTTGATTATATCAGATAATTTTGTATTTGTAATCTTGGTAAAGATTTCAGGTCTATGGACATTTTCTTCATTTATAGCTCTTCCTAAAGAATCTAGTCCTATGACTCCTATGGTTTTTGTGGTATTTTTTGTGATTACTGGCTCATATGTCTCTGGAGCCTTAATAGGCTTCTTCTTGGCACCATCTGCCTCTATTAATATAAAATCAAATACTCTTTTTTCTATTATTTCATCTAACTTTTCTAAAGATACTCCTATTAGCTTTTCTCCTACTATTTTCTGTCCAAATATGGTTATGGTTCCATCAGTTGGTTGGAAGTCCTTTATATCTTCTAGGAAAAAACAATCATATTCTTTTTCATCTGGATTATATATGGCCGTTGTTGTTGTAATAAGCACTTTTTTATTTAATGATTTTAATTCTTTTGCCAACTGAAATATAGTCGTAGTCTTACCACCACCACCTACAACTGAAATTACTTCTCCATTGTTTAAATCTAGTTTTAGTATATTATATATCATCACTTTATCACCATTTCTATTTTATAGTCCTATTCTTAACTATACTATACTAAATATAAGTTAATTAATCTGTATTAATTTTACTTATTTAACTTATCATTATGATATAATCATATAGTAAACTTATGTAATATAGGAGGAAATTTATGAAAACAAATATTTATGTACTATGTGGCGGAAAATCCGTTGAACACGATATATCTTTAAGATCTGCATCAGCTATAATTAATGCTATAGATAGAGAAAAATATAATGTTTATCCAATCTACATTACTAACGGAGGCGTATGGTGTAATTTAGGATTGTGGGAAAATAAAATTGAAAGTCCAGATGAATTAAGAAGTATAAGTTCATCTACAGTATCCTTGTCCATGGGAGAGTTTTTAACCAATATATTAAAGGCAGATGAAGACAATTTAGTTTTTCCAGCTCTTCATGGTCCTAATGGAGAAGATGGTACTGTCCAAGGATTCTTAGAACTATTAAATATTCCATATGTAGGAAATGGAGTTTTATCTTCTTCAGTTGCTATGGATAAAGTAGTGACAAAGGACTTATTAACAAAATATAATATTCCTCAAGTAAAATACACTTCTTTTAAACTACATAGTTGGAAGGAAAATGAAGAAAAATCCTATGAAGAAGTAGAAAAAGAAATTGGTTATCCTTGTTATATAAAACCATCTAATGGTGGGTCTAGTGTAGGAATTAGCGTGGCAAGAAACCGTGAAGAACTTGTAAACTCTTTTAAAGAAGCTTTTCTTTATGACTCTAAAATAATCATTGAAGCAGAAATAGTAGCTCGAGAAATGCAGGTTTCTGTAGTGGGAAATCATAATCCTAAAGCATCAGTTCCTGGTGAATTTATTATGGAAAGACCTTTTTTTGACTATAATGCTAAATATATAGATGGGAAACTTATACCTGTAGTCCCTGCAAGACTTACACCAGAAATAACAGACCTAGTTTGCAGAACTGCTGAAAAAACCTTTAAGGTTTTAAATTGTAGCGGTTTAGCTCGTGTAGATATATTTGTTACAGATAATAATGAAATCTTTGTAAACGAAATAAATACTATGCCTGGATTTACAGCTGTAAGTATGACTCCTGTTCTATGGAAAGCTACTGATGGTACTACTTATGGAGAATTAGTAGAAAGATTAATTAGATTAGGTCTTGAGAGATATAACGAGAGAAAAGTCTTAGTAAATAAGAGGTGAATAAAGTGATAACAAGAAGTTTAAAAGAAATAGAAACTATGTGTAGTGGAACAGGATTAAAAGATAAATACAATGATATTGTAATTAAGGGAGTTTGCACTGATTCAAGAAATATAACCCATGGTCAGCTATTTATTCCCTTAATAGGGGAAAACTTCAACGGCCATGATTTCATTACTATGGCAATAGGAAAAGGTGCTGTTGCTTGTATATGGAGCAAAGATGAGACCATGCCTGATTTGGATTTTCCTTTTATATTAGTTGAAGACACTACAAAGGCTTTACAGGAATTAGCAAAGTCTTATCGTAGTCAGCTAAATACAAAAGTAATTGGTATTACTGGAAGTAATGGAAAGACTTCTACTAAGGACATATTAGCAGGTCTTTTAAAGACTCAATATAAGACTCATAAAACCTTAGGAAACTTCAACAATTATATTGGACTTCCTTTAACTATTTTATCTATGGATGAAGACACTGAAATGGCTGTACTTGAAATGGGTATGGATAACTTTGGGCAAATAGAGCTTTTAACTTCTATTGCTAGACCTGATGCAGCAGTTATTACCAATATAGGTGAAGCCCACCTAGAGGATTTAAAAACTAGAGAAAATATTGCTAAGGCAAAGCTTGAAATTTTAAAAGGATTAAAACCTAATGATTTTTTTCTATACTATGGTGATGAGTCCCTTCTAAAGAAGGAAATGAATAATATTTCTATAGATTATAATATAAAGACATTTGGCAATGATTCATCTAATGATTATCAGCCTGAAATATTATTTGTAAATGAAACTGGAGACTCTTTTTACTTAAAGGAGCCTAAATCTCCAGAGTTCTTTATACCAATGTTAGGAGAACATCAAGTACTTAATGCAACTGCTGCCATAGCTGTAGCAAGATATTTTGGTATTTCTTATGAAAATATTGAAAAAGGATTATTAAATATCGAAAAAACTGGAATGAGAAACGAATTGATAAAAGGAAATAACATTACAATCTTAAATGATTCTTATAAATCAAATCCTTCTTCTGTTTTAGTAGCTTTAAGTACCATGTACTTTATGAAAGGATATGACCAAAAAATCGTTGTACTTGGAGACATGCAGGGTTTAGGTGATGACGAAATCAATATGCACAAGGAAATTGGACTTAAAATTGATTCAGGTAAAATTGACTATGTATTTACTTATGGTCCTCTTTCCAAACATATTGCAGAATCAGCAGTTTTAAATTTTGGAAAAGATAAGGTATATTCCTTTGAATCCCTTGACCATAAGAACAAGTTAATAGAAAAAATTAAAGAGGTTATAAAACCGAATTCCTTAATTTTAACAAAAGCTTCTAGGGCATTGGCAATGGAAGAAGTCGTTGAAAATTTAATAGGCTCCTAAGGAGCCTATTTTTTACACTTTATTATTTCTATGATGTCTCCTTCTTTTATAAGACCCCCTTTTATAACTTTTGTAAATATCCCTTCCTTTGGCATTACACACTTGCCTACTTTTTGAGCAATCTCACATCCTGTATGACACTCTTTACCTATTTGTGTTACTTCTTGAATAGTCTCTCCTATGACTAATTTTGTTCCCACTGGTAATTCATATAGAATTATTCCTTCGGTAGTTATGTTTTCTGCAAATATTCCAGGTACTAAACCTTCTACACCTTGTTTTGTCATTTTTTCAAAGCTTTCTATACCCAATAAACTTACTTGTCTATGCCAATTTCCTCCATGGGCATCATTTTCTAAGCCAAAATCTTCCACAAATATTCCTTCTTTTATTGGAGTTTTAACTACTCCTTTTTCATTTGAAATATTTATAGACAATACTTTTCCTTTTAATTCGTTTGACATATAAACCCCCGACTTTCCACCAGTTTTTTTAACTAATCTTATATCACTAATTATCATGCTTTTATCTATGGCTTTACACATATCATATATGGTTAAACAAGTAATGGATACTGCTGTCAAAGCTTCCATTTCCACCCCAGTTTTTCCTGTAGTTCGGGTTTCTGCCTCTATTTCTATACAATCATCCATTATATCAAATCTAATATCTGCACCAGTTAAAAGTATACTATGACACATAGGAATTAATTCACTTGTCCTTTTAGCTCCCATTATTCCGCCAATTTGAGCCACAGACAAAACATCACCTTTTTTTATAAGGCCTTCTCTTATTTTTTGTATTGTGTCTATTTTCATCTTGATTTTGCCTCGAGCCACAGCCGTTCTCTTAGTATCTTCCTTATCTCCTACTTCTACCATATGGGCTCTGCCATATTCATTAAAATGAGTAAATTCCATACTTACCCTCCTATTTGGTTCATATTTCTTTTTATATATTCTCCATCTTCTAAATGATGGGACTCTTCTTTTTTTCCTATGGACTCTATTATTAGCTTCTTTATATCTTGTCCACTATTTAAGGCTTCTCTTATATCTATTTCAATATCTGAATGTAGACATAGCTTTAGTCGTCCTTGGGAAGTCAGTCTAACTCTATTACAGTTTTCACAAAACTTACAGGATATTGGATTTATTATACCTACCTTGCCTTTTCCATTTGGAAGTTTATAATAAACAGCAGGAGAAGATATATCTTCCCTTGGAACTGGTAGAAGACTACCTACCTTTTCCAATACTCTATTGTTAGAAATAAAGTTTTCTTTAGCCCAGCTTGCAGCTTCACCTATGGGCATCAACTCAATAAATCTTAAATCTATATTTTCTCTTTCTGTTAATCCAACTAAGGACTCTATTTCATCATCATTAAATCCACCTATTAAAACAGTATTTATTTTTATGGGAGTTAGGCCTACTTTCTTAGCCTCTTCTATGCCTTCTAATATCCTATGAAGATTTCCTCCTCTAGTTATGGTTCTATACTTGTCCTCATCTAATGTATCCAGACTAATATTTACTCTATTTAATCCTGCATCTTTTAAATCCTTTGCATATTCTTTTAAGAGAATACCATTAGTAGTCATAGCAATATCTTTAACTCCATAAAGCTTCGATACTTTAGATATAAGCTCTACTATTCCCTTTCTTACAAGAGGCTCTCCTCCTGTAAATCTTATTTTATTTATACCTAGTTCTACAAATATTTCTATTATTTCATATAGTTCTTCTAATGTCAAAATTTCATCATGGGAAAATTTAGAAATTCCGTCTTCAGGCATACAATACTTGCATCTTAGATTACATCTATCAGTTAGTGAAATCCTAAGATAATTTATTTCCCTTCCAAAAGAGTCCTTCATTTAATCACCTTTTCTTTAGATTTCCATGTGCTAATTATATTATAACTCTATTAAAGGTTTCTTTCCAGTATCTTAATAATGGCAAGAAATAAAACCCCGTAAATTACGAGGTTTTACTTTTATATATCTTATTTTTGGGACTTATGACCCTGTTTAAAAACTCAACATAATACTTTGTAAAAGGCAGAAAGATTATGGCATTTATTATATTAAACAAGGAATGGGAATTGGCTATATAAGCTGATATATTTGCATTAGGCTGAAAATACTCTGTTCCACTTACAATAATCTTCATAAACAAAGGCAGCATAATTAAAACAAATACTACTCCAACTATATTATATAATGTATGAGCCCAAGCAGTTCTTCTAGCATTTATATTACCTGTCAAACTTGATACTTGTGCTGTAATACAAGTTCCTATATTATCTCCCAATACTATATAGATAGCAGTCTTCAAATCTAGAAGTCCTCCTTGTCCTAGTACCATTACTAGTCCAATTGTCCCTGTACTGCTATGAACCATGGCTGTAGTCAAAACTCCTAAAAGAATACCTACTATGGGATTTGTCGCATAATCAGTAAAGAAATACTTCAAAAATTCATTATTCTGCATATATGGGATTCCATCATTTAAAATCTTAAGACCTAAAAATAACATTCCAAACCCCATTAAGGATTGACCTATATTTTTTATACTCTTATTTTTCACAGATTGATTTATCGCAAATCCTATTCCAAGTATAGGTAATGCCAAATCCGTTAGTTCAAACTTAAAGCTAAATGCCATAAGTTGTGCTGATACTGTGGTTCCTATATTTGCACCATAAATAATTCCTATGGCCTGGGAAAGATTCAATACTCCAGAGTTTACAAATCCAACTGTTAGAACTGTAATGGCTGTACTACTTTGGACTATACCTGTCACTATGGTCCCTACTAAAAAAGCACTCCATACATTTCCAGTTAAAGATGTAAGAATCTTTTTCATAGTTTTTCCTGCATTTTTTTCAATTCCATCACTCATCATATCAACGCCATACATTAAAAGAGCCGTTCCTCCAATAATGCCGAATATCAACTCTATCATTCTATACCTCCATCATTAGTATTTACTACCTATGATACTTATAATTATATGATAGAGTTTTTTTTATATAACTTAATCTAAATTATCTTCCTTCTGTTTCAATAATAAATCTGCACAATAGTTGATTATATCGCTTCTCTTTATAATTCCTATAAATATTCCCTGATCATCTACTACTGGAACAAAGTTTTGATTCTTTGCAAGTAAAATCAAATCTTCCATATTTGCACTTATGGAAACTGTATGACTCTCTGTACGTCTTTGAACATCTTTAATTGGTATTTTACTTGTGCCATCAACTGTGAGGTCATCTGTATTTTTAATTTTCCAAAGTAAATCACCTTCAGTAATAACACCAACATATTTACCTTTTTTGTCAATAAGGGGTATTGCTGTATACCTATGATGTTCCATTTTTTCTAAGGCTTGACGCATTGTAGCATTTATTGTCTCATAAACTATTTCGCTTTTGGGCGTTAGGAAAAATGCTATATTCATATTAATCCCCTTTTCATTAAAATTTTTAACTTCCTTACTTATTTTATATCTTCACAGGATAATATTCAACTGCAAGTCTCAGTATCCTATATTAAAATTCTATTATATCCTTTATAACTTCTCCAGCAATAATAAGTCCTACTACTGATGGGACAAATGCTACACTTCCTGGAATTTGTCGTCTTGCAGTACATTTTCGCTGTGTACCTGAAGGGCAAACACATTTAGTATTACAATTATCTTCTTCATTTTCTATGGGTTTTAGTGCTGGTTCCTGTGAATAGACTACCTTTAAAGAATCTATTCCTCTTTTTCTTAATTCAGAACGCATGGCACGAGCTAAAGGACATATACTTGTCTTATATATATCTGTCACTTGAAACTTAGTTGGGTCAAGTTTGTTTCCTGCACCCATGGAACTAATAATATGGGTATTACATTTCTTTGCTCTTTCTATTAACATCAACTTAGATGATACAGTATCTATAGCATCTACTATATAATCATACTTAGATAAATCAAATTCATCTGCATTGTCTTTTCCATAAAAGGTCTGATGTATTTCTACATTTACCTTTGGATTTATTTCCAATATTCTATCTCTCATGACTTCAACTTTATTTTTTCCTATGGTTTTTCTTGTGGCTATTAATTGTCTATTTATATTTGTTAAACATACTTTATCATCATCTATTATAGAAATATTGCCTACTCCACTTCTCACTAAAGCTTCTACAGTAAATGAGCCTACTCCACCTACTCCAAATACTGCAATAGATGAGTTTCTTAGTTTATCTACACCTTCAGTTCCAAGTAAAAGTTCTGTTCTTGAAAATTCGTTCATCTATTTCTCTCCTTAATCCAGTTTCTAATTTAAAAATCCCACATTAAAGTTGGATTCAATAATATTATACTACTTAATCAAAAGTATATCTATATATGATTATAAAAATGAGTCTATTAGTACATTAGTATTATTTTCCTTCAAAAGGTACTATCTCTATGGTTTCAATGACTACATCTTTTATTGGCTCCATATTTAGAGGGTCTATTTCTAAGTTGTTGATTTCCATTACAGTGTCTATTCCATAAAATACTTGTGCAAAGATTGTATATTCTCCATCTAAAGCAGATATTCCTCCCAGTGCCTCATAGGCATCGATTATATCTTTAGACTGTCCATCTTCATCCATTTCTCTCATCATTTCAAAATATTCTTCTTCTAGTCCCTTCCTATATACAATATAAAAAGTACTTCTGTTTTTATTTGGCTCAACTTTCGCTAGTCCCACTGCCCCTGTAATATGAACATAATTTTCGTCAAATTCATCATCAAAAGGATCTCCAAATATGCTTTTTCCCTTTTCATAGTCCTTATGTTTTCCTGATTGAATAAGATAGTTTGGTTCTATTCTAGTAATTTTTATGCCATCATAAAACCCTTCTTTGGCTAAAGTTGTAAAATTTCCAACTGCCATAGGTGCTATATCTGGAAATAACCTTATTTTCATAACTCCCATATTTGTTGTAATTACAGCTATTTCTTCTCCTACCTCTGGCATTTGAACCTGTTCTAGCTTTAATTCTCCAATCTCTGTATAACCATTTACTACCTGTCCTGTATTATCTTTCTTGCAGCTACTTAATATCATAGTTAATATTAAAATAATAAATATTAAATTCTTCCTTTTCATTGACTTTACCACCTTTTATTATTCTCTTGAACCTAAAAAGTCCTTATGAATAAATTTTTTGTAGCTTATTACAAATAATACTATTGCCATTATACTATTTAACATTATTCCTAATAAATAATTGGAATTATTATTTACTTCTATGACATCTTTAATATATAAATATGAATAAGGGTAGATTAGATTAATTATGGAATGTCTTGAAACAAAGTTTTTTAGTATAAAAGCTAATCCTATGATCATAGTGGAAAAACCTAAAGTTTTCCCGCTTGAATCGGTTATAATAGATATTCCTAAAGTCAGCACTATGGTAAAAAGTAAAATTGGAAATAGTAATATAAAGCCTCTTATTACATAGTTTACTAAGGATAATATCATATATTGACCTTGATTATTGAAAGCTAATTTATTTATGGCTTCTGTTGTAACAAATGGATAATTCATATTTCCTACTCCATGGATAATACTTACCATGGCAAAATTAAATATAGCCCCTACTACAACAAGTATTGTAGATATAATGATTATTGAAACTACTTTACCGAAAAATATTTGATTTCTTTTATACGGTTGAGTATATGATAACTTATAACTTCCCTCTTCAACCTCTGATAGATAAATATCCATAGATAATAAAACTATAATTATCATTATAATAATAAGATTATTTCCATCTAAAAACCTTACTAATGAATTTGCTCCAGTCATAGTATATGGATTGATAATTGGCTGTATTTCATTATCTAATATATACTGGTTAATATATATCCCCTTATGTAGATCATC
Source organism: Tissierella pigra (assembly GCF_018917845.1). Classification (NCBI taxonomy): domain Bacteria; kingdom Bacillati; phylum Bacillota; class Tissierellia; order Tissierellales; family Tissierellaceae; genus Tissierella; species Tissierella pigra. The sequence continues at coordinate 406,914 of NZ_JAHLPJ010000001.1, read as the reverse complement.
CATGGTAAAATTGTTTTCATTCAAAAACTCTTCTTTAATATTATTTTCTTCTATGTTTTTTATTATATCTCTGTATCTTGAGTTCTGTGTAGATACTATTCTTTCATAAGTTTTTGGATTATCTTCCTCATATACAGATGATATAAGAATTAGTTTTAGCCTTTCTCCTGAATAAAATTTTATTTCTCTTTCTAATTCTTCTCGCTTCTGCAGACTTAAATCTTCAAACTTTTCTAACATCAACTGATTAGATGCCAGAATTGAACCTGCTCTTTTATATTTTCCTTCATAAAATTTTGCAGTGTCTCTCATGTATATATCATATTGTTTTGAATTATAATAATTAATACCTAATAAATATGCGAACAATAGAATTATAATAAGGATATTCTTTCTGCTCTTAAAGAACTTATATATTTCATTTCTTATTATCTTATTCATCTCCATACACTTCCTTATATACTGCTTCTACATCAATACTCTCCTTATGTATATCTAATATCTTAATCTTTACTTTTATAAATTCTTGCAAAATAATATCCAGTTCTTCTTGATTATCTAATTCTACTTTTATGGTATCAGTAGATATTTTTTCTGCCTTACCTATTTTAATTTCTTCAGTTAGTATCTTATATGCCCTATCATTGTCATTTACTTGAAATATATATCTATATCTTTGTTCTAAACTTTTAGGTGTCTCAATGATTTTTCCTTTATTTATACATATGATTCTATCTGCTAGTTTTTCCACTTCTCCCAATTGGTGAGAAGAAAATAATATGGACATATCCTCTTCTTTAATCAATTTTTGTATTGTATTTCTTAGATGTATAATTCCTGTTGGATCTAACCCACTTGTTGGTTCATCTAATATAATGAATCTAGGTTTACTCATAATGGCTATTCCTAAACCCAATCTTTGCTTCATACCCATAGAATATCCAGAAACCTTTCTATCTAGTGCCTCTCCTATTTCTGTAAATTCATAAATTTCTTCTACTCTTTCCTTTGAAATATTTCTCAACTTTGCTATCATATTTATATTTTCTCTTCCTGTCATATCTTGATAAAGTCCAGGATTTTCTATTAAGGCTGCTTGTGATTCCAATGCCTTTTCTCTGTTTTTAAATAAATCATATCCATTAATTTTTATTTCACCACTATCTGGATAAATTAAATTACATATACATTTCATAGTAGTAGACTTTCCTGCACCATTTGGTCCTATAAATCCTACTATTTCATTTGGTTTTACATATAATGAAACATCATCTAGTACCTTCTTTTTACCATAAGTTTTATTTAGGTTTTTCACTTCTACTACATAATTTGCCCCCATATTTATCCCTCCATTAAATTTACTTCCTTCTATTTTACTCCTTCAAATGGTACAATCTCTATAGTTTCAATGATTACATCTTTTATTGGTGCATCGTTTAGAGGGTCCATTTCTACTTTGTTTATTTCCATTAAAGTATCTATTCCATAAAACACCTGTGCAAAGATTGTATAATTTCCATCTAGTCGAGGTATCCCTCCCAGTACTTCATAGGCATCTATTCTGTCTTTAGACTGTCCACCTTCGTCCATTTGCCTCATCATTTCTATATAATCTTGTTTTAGCCCACCTTGTGATATAATATAGAAGGTACTACCATGTCTACTACTACCTCCAAATTTAGTAAGTCCCACTGCACCTGTTATATGAACATAATTTTCGTCAAATTCATCTTCAAAAAAATCTCCAAAGATACTCTTACCTTTTCCATAGTCCTTATGCTTCCCAGACTGAATAAGGTTATCAAGAATTATTCTAGTAATTTTTATGCCATCATAAAACCCTTCTTTGGCTAAAGTTGTAAAATTTTCAACTGCCATAGGTGCCACATCTGGAAATAACCTTAGTTTCATAACTCCCATATTGGTTGTAATTACAGCTATTTCTTCTCCTACTTCTGGCATTTGAAGTTGTTCTAATTTTAATTCTCCAATCTGTGTATATCCATTTACTATTTGTCCTGTATTATCTTTCTTACAACTACTCAATATCGTAGTTAATATTAAAATAACAAATATTAAATTCTTCCTTTTCATTGAATTTACCACCTTTTATTAAATTTCCTTTCTTCTAAAATATCTACAACCTAATATTAATAATATGGCTGTGGTGACAAATAGGACAATAACACTTACAAGCCCTGTAACATTATAGGTTCCTATAATAATTCTTGAAGCATTTTCCATGGTAAAAGGACTTAGATTTAAATTTTTATCATATTTAAAAGGACTACTTACTGATATTCCTATGGCAAATATAACTGTTCCTATAGCAAAGCTTATAATTTCTTTATTTATTATGGCAGATATAAGCTGTACTAAAGCTACGCAAAATCCTACAAATAATATGGTTAGTAATAGAACCATAAACAAGTATTTATAGAATTCAATTACATCCATATTCTTATGCTCATATACCTGTATAGCATTATGTTTATGAATTGGTGCAACATAGTTAAAATTATGAAACTCAAGTCTAAGGTTTCCGATTCCTATTTCTTTCTTTAAAGTGTCAAAATAGTTAGGTACTGGTATAAAACTACTCATAATACCCTTAAAATAAATGGCAGGATATTTCATAGATACAAAACCATTTGTAAATCCTAATATGGTACTTATAAGTATTCCAGGAGTAAAAATTACAAATAACACATGAATAACCCCACTTATCCACTTGCTTATATAATACTTCCATCTGCTGATGGACTGAGTAATGACTAATTTTAAGCTACCAGTATTTTTCTCCTTATTTATACTATTATAAATAAATAGTATAGGTATAAGGATTATTACTGTGGGGATAATTTTAAAAAGATATTCATAAAGATATGTAATATTATTGGTATCATCTAAGTAGATTGGCTCTAAATCATTTTTATATAATTGATAATAATATTTTGATACCAATAGAAAGGTATCTCCAATTTTATCAATTTGCTTAACAGGAGTAAAATCTACATCTTCATAAACTATTCCATCACTAACATCATCCCACATATCTATTACTTTTTTATAAAAGATATTATTTAAAATATAGTCCTGACGTACAGAATAAGCTTTTGACATCAAAAGATTATAAAATGCACTCAATCTATTTAGTTCTTCTATATTATTTTCCCTATCAGCATTAATTATATCTTCTTCTGTTTCTATTAAAGTAATCGTTGCTTGATATGCTTTAGGATAAAGAGTTTTCCAGTCTTCAAAAGAATTTATATTTGTAGCACCTTGCAATAAATAATAATAGGGATTATGTCCTTTAAAGAACCTACTCTCTCTAACTTTTTTTGTTTCTGATATATGTAATATAGACATAATGCACAATGCCAATATGATAAAGTAGGTCAATGGACTTCTTAGCTTTTGCTTTAAATCCATCTTTATTAGTGTAAGCATAAGTATTCCTCCTTTAGATATTTTTGATATATGAATCTATATAAAATCGACGCAAAATTGATTTAATTCATATTTAAATTATTTTTATACTTATTATTAAACATCTTGTTCTACTCTAGTTATTAATCCACCGCCTTTGGTAGACCCTTGATATAGATGAGACTCCACCACATAAACATTCTCACCTGGACTACAACTGTACTTACAACTACAGGAAGCTGCTGCCTTCTGTACTGAATTTCTTATATCTTTCTCTTTAATAGTTAATTTTCTCATTTATATACCCCCGTTTATTTTTAGTGTTTTTTGCGTCGATTCTATAACCAAATCTATTATAATATTAAAGTATATATACTATTTATATTTTGAAATGAGCCTTTTAATATCTCTTCTTCTGTTAAAGATGAATTATAGTTTTTCTTTATATGAAAATATAAGTATAACAATTCTTCAGCTGTTAAATAAAATGGTTCAGAAAACAGAGATTTATCTGTATTTCTCAAAACTAAATCTATATCTTTCTTAAAAAACATGGCTATATCATTACACAATCTTACTTTTAATTCCTCCAAATCATTCACTCCTTATGAAAATCTTTCAATTATATTATTTATTAAAATATTTACATTTTCTTTTTGATTTAAATTAGTCAGATTGATGCCATCATTATCTCTATTTTTAAATATTATTTGTTCAATATTATTCTCTGATGTATATAATGGAATATCACTGGCATCATCATCACTGCCAGTATCATGTATAGAGTTAGTTATATTTATTGTATCAATATTCTTTCCTACTAAATTCTTAAAATATTGATTAATATTATCTATATATTCTCTATCTGCCATTATATAAGGTATAGTTAGTATGAAGTAATCTGGTGGAAGAGTTTGGGCTATCATATATGTATAGATGCCGAAGCTATTATAGAAACTATCACTGTATCTCATCATGCCTTTTGGAATATCCATGATTATAATATCTGGCTTTTCAACATAATCAATAGCTTGTACTAATCTGTTAAGTAACATGATTTGATTTTCTGGAAATTCATTATTTCCCATAAATCCATCTGGATAAAAGTGAGAGCCAAATAATTTTCCATCTGCTTCTTTTGTAATTAATGCTACATTATAATCAAGTTTTTCCAACTCTAATTTGAGGCGCAGGGATATATCAAAGCTATCTATGGTTTCTATCAATCCTCCAACATATACTACAGGTACTTTTGGAATATATATAGGAAGGTTTAATTCTTTATACCTAGCTGTTACTTTTTCTATATGATTTATATCTTCTAAATCATATGATATATATAATTCATATTCTCTTAGTATCGTTTTTATCTCTTCATTTTTTCCCAAGTATACTATCTCTATTTTTTCTTTTTTACATCTATCTATAATTAGAAGCAGTTCGTCTTTACATAGTTCTAAATTTATATGAGATGATATAATTAATGTATCATAATTACTATATTCAATTGGTTCTATTGCTTGTACTACTTTTCCCAATTCTCCTCTATTTACTACATATGAAATATCTTTATTAACAAGTCCTGTACCATAAGGCGCAGTAATATCTATATCTTCACTGTATAATAGTAGTACTTTAACTAATCCATAATCTTTATGGCTATATGGGTAAAACAAATATCTTTTCTTATCTATCATATTTATCTCCTCATTCCATAATTATTTCACTGATTATTTCTCTTCCTATTAGATTTTTATGAAAATTATATCTAACATTTCTACATTTGCTTTTTATTTGCTCATCGTTAGAAGACTTAGAACCATGGGATTGAACACATAATGTACAGTATCTAAATGCAAAGCAATTTCTACAATTTTCAATAATGGAATCTGCTATATTTATTATTTTTTCTGTTTTTGCCAAATTAAACCCATCTTGTACATTCCCTATACAATTAGACTCAATATTTTCACTGACTCTTTCACAAGGAAATAATAATCCATCTACATTTACCATTAATCTAGTATTTCCTGGAATACATGGTCCTGAGGGACAATTTATATTACCCAATGTAGATTGTTCCACAGGTTGTTCCCATAAATCATTAATTGATTGAGTAAACATACTTCTATATAGCTTATTATTAATGTCTATCTCTCCTAAATAATATAAATGTAACAAAAACTTGGCATAATTATAATCATTGCTAAACTTCTCCGTGGACATATACTTCTCTTCCTTATAGTCATCTTCTACTAAGGAAGACCTAATTGTAATATTGTTTAATATTGGATATTCTTCAAAAAGTAATTTATACTTTTCAAAATCCTGGGTAGGATCTATTACCATATTTATAGTCATTTTTTTAGAAAGTCTTTTATAATTTTCTTCTATATATATGATGTTTTCTATTACTATATCGAATACACTTTTATTACTATCTATAAACTTTCTATTTTTATCATTTAACTCTTTTGGACCATCTAAACTCATTACAATTTGGAAATCTTCCTTGTCAAAAAATTCTAATATTTCATTAGATATTAAAGTTCCATTAGTTGTAATTGTGTAATTTACTTCTTTTCCTCGGAAAATTTCTTTACAGTAATTTACAGCCTCTTTTATTAAATCAAACTCTACCAAGGGTTCTCCACCATAAAATCCTACAGAAACTCTACTACTATCCACTGAATTATCTCTTAAAATAAGTAATCCTTTTTTAATTGTTTCAATATCAATTTTCTTATTTCCATGAAGTCTATAAGTACCATCGTTGGATGTATATGGACAATATGAACACCTTAAGTTGCACCCATGGGTTAACTGAATGGTTAACATACTTAATTTTCTCTTCAAATATAAATCTAAATTGTCTGTAGATGGATGTTTTATTTTTTCTACTCTATTATCCGACAAGTATCCCCTGTCTTTAAGCTCTTTTATCTCCTCTTCATACTTTTCATTAATAATAAAGTTTTCATAATCATATATCATGGTATCTAAATATGTATGTAGATTAGGTTCAATCATTATACTTTGATTTTTATTTACATCATAGAAATAATAATTCTTAGGTGTCTCAAAAAGATGAATAAATGGTTTCATACAAATTCCCCCTTGTATAATGATGATATAGTCAATAAGACTATTCATCTTTTACTCATCTTTTTTATCAATATCTTTTCATATCCGATAATAGAAGAAGGTGTCCTTCCTTCATCAGATATTATCTAACTTATTTAACATGTCTGACGGTTCCTAGTAGATTCCCGACTGATCATAATATATAATCCTTAAGGATAGGACAAATAATGTATTCCCCCTTGGGATGTCAGTTAAACTGACCTATATATAAATGATAATATAGAAATGTAAGAAAATGATCATTTAAGAATGTACTAATTATGACTATGTATAGTATAATTACCAATATTAAAATTGGAGGTAATTATGATTATACAACTAGATATTCATTCAGAAATAGAAATAGATAACTTAGAAGAGCTTCATAAATTAAAGTTTATTATGGAGGAAAACAATTTGAAAGTGAACAAAAGTCAAATAGCAAGAGAACTTGGAGTTGATCCACGTACTGTGGATAAATATTTGAAAGGATATGTGAAATCTACTACTAGAAATCGTAAATCTAAAATAGACTCTTTTGAACCTATTATTAAAAAGCTTCTTAGCAAAGATTCTATTCAAATATTTTATTATAAACGTATTTTATGGCAATATCTTAAAGACAATTATGGATTAGATTGTGCTCAATCTTCTTTTAGAAGATATATTTCTAATCATCCAGAATTCAATCAATATTTTAGTAGTAGAAAAAAAGGACATTTATCGAAGGCTGCGCCGAGTATGAGATATGAAACAGATAAAGGTAAACAAGCACAGTTAGATTGGAAGGAAAATATAGAATTTGTTTTAAATACAGGAGAGATTATAAATATAAATATTTTTGTATTGATACTTTCGTATTCAAGATTTAGAGTATATAGATTATCTCTTGATAAAACTCAAGACATATTATTTTCTTTTTTAGATGAGTCATTTGAAGCCTTTGGAGGAGTTCCGAAGGAACTATTAACGGACAATATGAAAACTGTTATGGACGAGCCTAGAACTAATTATTCTAAAGGTAAAGTAAATAATAAATTTCAACAATTTGCGAAGGATTATGGTTTTGAAGTTCATCCCTGCGTAGCAGGCAGGCCAAATACCAAAGCTAAAGTAGAGGCTCCAATGAAATTGCTCGATGAAATAAGAGCATATAATGGTACATTAAATTACGAACAACTACATAAACTTGTCTCAGATTTAAATAACAGAATTAATAGTAGATGTCATACATCCACAGGGAAAATACCAATATTACATTTAAACAAAGAAAAAGATTTCTTATCAGTACTCCCTAAAGAACAGATAAGAAATCATTACAAAATATCCACCACATCTGTTAAAGTAAATAGTCAAAGCATGATTTCGTATAAATCAAACCAATATTCTGTACCACCAGAATACATAGGTAAGAGACTAAAACTTCAAGTATATGATGGTCAAATACATTTGTATTATAACACAAATTTAATTACTATTCATGCAATACAGAATCAAAAATTAAATTATCATACTGAACATTATGCTGAAATTAGCGCTTTAACCTTTAACAGAAGTTCATACGAAATGATTGAAAAAGCTAAAGAAAATTTAAATTTGATAGGAGAAGTATATAAAAATGAATAGTACATATACACAACTTATAAAAAACTTAGAATACTTAAAAATGAAACAAATGATTAATCATTTAGATGAAGTTATTGATTTCTCAACTAAAAATAACTTATCATTTGTTGATGCTCTTATTAAGCTTACAACTTATGAGATAGACTTTAAGGAAACAAATATGATTAAATCTATGGTTAAAGTAGGAGCATTTCCTCATAAAAAAGAAATTAAAGATTTTGATTTTGACTTTCAGCCTAGCATTAATAAAGATCAAATACTAGATTTTCTAACATTACGTTTTTTAAATACTCAAGAAAATATCGTTTTTTTAGGCTCTAGTGGAGTTGGGAAAACCCATCTTGCAACATCCATAGGAATTGCGGCAGCAAAACGTAGGTATAGCACGTATTTTATTAAGTGCCATGATTTATTGCAACAATTAAAACGTGCAAATTTAGAAAATCGATTAGATGCCAGGCTTAAACATTTTAGTAAATATAAACTTTTAATAATAGATGAATTAGGCTATCTACCGATAGATAAGGAAGATTCTAAATTATTTTTTCAGCTCATCGATATGAGATATGAGAAAAAAAGCACAATTTTAACAACAAATATAAATTTCAATGCATGGGATGATATCTTTTATGACCCTGTCATAGCTAACGCTATCTTAGATAGAATTTTACATCATGCCCATGTAATTCCTATCAATGGAAAATCATATCGTTTAAAAGATCATATTAAAGAAGAAGATGAGTAAAAGCTACATTCTTAAATGATCAAAAAGTTACATTTTAATATTGACATTTATACTATACCCGTAATTTAGTCAATTAGTCCATTCAATGAGGTTTTATGATTCGGCTGGTTGGGAGCCTCAGGCTATACCTGTATAACTCGCAAGGTTGTGTACTCATTAGATGGAAATGGATTCCTATTAGAAAGGAGCTGGTGCTCATGTCAAACATTTTATTTAACAATTTATTTATTTCTGTTGGTATTGATGTTGGTGCAGATTTTAGCTTTATGTCTATTGCACTTCCTAACCAAACACTTATGGGTAAACCTTTTAAAATCATACATTCTGATTTAAATTCCCTATCTATGGCTGTTTCTAAAATCAAAGAAGCAGAAGAGATGTATTCTTTGGAAAGTCGCATTTTCCTTGAATCCACGGGAATTTATCATTACCCACTCTTCTGCTATCTTCGTGATAAGGGATTTTTGGTATCCATCATTAATCCTATCATCACTAAGAATAGCACAAATATTAATATTAGGAAAGTCCATAATGATAAATTTGATTCACAAAAAATTGCTTTACTTGGATTGAAACCAGATTTAAAGGTTTCTCTTATTCCATCAGATCTTGTTCTTGATTTAAGAAATCTTTCAAGAGAGTATTATGATTTAATGGATAACCGTTCTGCTTATATCAGCAAGCTTCAAGGAGAACTTCGAATGGTATTCCCACAGTATCTTAAAATTTTCTCTAAAATCACTGTAAATACAGCTTTAACTTTATTAGAGAATTTTACTTCTCCTGATGCATTTCTAAATGCTTCTAAAGATGAAATTATTACTTTTATACGCTCTACTGCTCGTTTTGGCATCGCTTATGCTGAAAAAAAGTATAACGCAATTATTAAAGCAGCTAATGAGGCTAAAGCTTTTGGTTATGCTGTAGATAGTAATTTTAAACGTATTCTTTTATATATCCGCTTTATCCGTCAGTATGATGAGGAAATTCAATCTATACTTACTGATATGCATACATTAGTGGAAGCCAATGAAGATACTGAATTTGTAAAACAAATACATCTTATCGAATCCTTTAAAGGCGCAGGGTTTCTTTCAGCTGTGAGTTTAATGTGCGAAATTGGTGATTTCTCTGCATTTAAATCTCCTAAACAACTTTTTGCTTATTTCGGTTTAGACCCATCGGTTAATCAATCGGGCAACTTTGAAGGTACTAAAATATCTATGTCAAAACGTGGTTCTCGTGTTGCCAGAAGGGTCCTTCATACAATGGCCCTGATCAATATTAGCAGGAACAAGGATGGAACTGCCAAAAATCCAGTATTGCGTGATTATTACTTGAAGAAATGTCAATCAAAACCTAAAATGGTTGCCCTTGGTGCCATTATGCATAAGGTTTGCAATATTGTATTTGCAATACTTCGTGACGAAAAAGAGTTTGAAATTATCACACCTGAGGACCATCAGATGAATTACTTAAAAGCGAGATGCGACATCGCTGCATAATGTAATTCTATATTTTAAACTTCAGTTTTTTGATAACCTTTCAAAAGGCTTATTAAAGTTACCCATTTTTAGTCCTACCAATTATATCAAATATCTTTTAATTATCTATTGACAATTCTTAGCTGGACTTAAATAACCTTTTATCTAATTTCACTTTGTTTCTTAAATAAAATAGTTGATTAACTATATTGTTTCTGGATTCCCAATAGTTCAATATACTCCTCACAAGTGTTCATAAGCCTTTCATGACTATTGTCATCTATTATTACACCTTTAGAAAAGACAATAACTCGAGGATTTAGTATTGCAATGTTTTCAACTCTATGAGTAATAAATATTCCTATTTTATTTTTACTCCTTTGATTTACTAATGAAAATACCTCCTTTTCAGTTATTGGGTCTAAAGAAGCTGTAGGTTCATCTAACACATAAATATCTGCATCTTTTATAAATGCTCTGCCTATGGCTATTCTTTGCCACTGTCCCTTAGATAATTCCTCACCTTCAAACCACCTTCCCATTTGGGTATCTATTTTCTCTGAAAACATATCAATTTTGTTTCGTAACTTTATTTCTTCTAAAACTTGCATTATTTTTTCATCATTGTACAATTCTTTTATGTTTCCAAATCCAATATTTTCTCTTAGGGTCATTTCATATTTATTAAAATCTTGAAATATAATTCCCATTCTTTGTCTCAAACTCTCTAGATTTATTTTTCTTAGTTCTATTCCATTTACTAATATTTCCCCTTCATAGTTATCATAGAATCCACATAAGAGTTTAATAAATGTAGTTTTTCCTGAACCATTTTCACCAACTATGCCTATAAGTTCGCCTTTTTTTATCTTGACGTTTATATTTGAAATTGTAAAGCTACTTGAACCTTCATATTTATAATAAACATTTTTAAATTCAATTTCTTTGATTTCTTCTATTTCTATTGTCTCCCTATTATCTCTTTCTATCTCTAAATCTAATAATTTATAAAACTCCTCTACATATAAAATATCATTATATATTTCTGAGATACTATTTAGAAATCCTCCTATATTTGATTGTATAGTACTCAAACTATCTATATAAGATACTGTGTCTCCTACTAGGATTTTTCCTATGACTGCCATTGCTACAACTTTAAATATAATAAATAAACTGATTAGCTCCTCTATTAGACTCAATCCTAATAGCCACAATGTCCTTATCTTAGTAATATTTAAATCTTGATGTTGTATTTTTCTCTTTATATCAGAGAACATACTTGTTAAATACGACCCTATATTATATACCTTTACCTCTTTACAAGCTATGTCATTAGTAAGTAAATAACTTATATATGTAGTCTTACGTTCCTCATTTATCCTTCCCATTCTCATCTTATAATTTTTATATCCTATTTTTGTATTTATTATGGTAGATATTATTGGTGTAATAAATATTAACAAGAATATATATGAATTCCAAGAAATAATTATTGTGGCTATTGACACTATTGAAGATATTTGTATTATTACAGAAAGTATGTTTTTATATGTAGTATAAACTTTAAACTTCCCTTCCATTTCAGCTCTTGCTAATATATTATAAATTTCAGAATTTTCAAAGTCCTGTAACTCTAATTTCTCACATTTTCCTAAAATATCCATACTCATATTATAGTCTATCTTCAACTGATGTCTTGAATTTACATAATTACTTATAGATTGTATCAATAGTATCAAAATATTGATTAAAGCATAAATAAATAATGTACTTAGAAAATTATTACCTTTACCTGTACTTGATTCAACTATTCCATTAATTAATATTTTTGTTGCCCATATAGACATGGCGGATGTAAATCCTGTTAATATTGTAAATGCTAAAATCATGATAAAGTCTAATGGTGATACATTATATACATATTTTATTATTCTTTTTATTGATTCTTTAGTTCTTTTAGACCTATTATTACTCATATTATTTCTCCCAATAGTATTATATTTACTGTTCATTCCATAATAAGGTTACATAACATGATATCAAACTTATAATTCTCACTCAATGAATTTAGTACGACACTTTTCGACATTTGTGTTTTTTTGCCCTATTATGAATTATTTAAATATTAATTGTTAGTAACCAAATGTCCAAATTTATTAGAATTTGGACTTATTGGGTTATTGTTAAATTTAGATTTTACCTTCTGCTGGTGATACAATCTTTCTAAAATTTAATACAACATTGATTTTATTTAAAATTATATTAGCACAATTTTCTAAAGATTTGTTAATTATTGTACCAATAGTATGTATTTTTGTACCAATGGTAAAATAACGGGGCTGTTTCAAAATATAGTTTCTAAATAAAAAAGTTTAGAAAAGTCTAAGCTTTATTTTCTGTACTCTAAATTAATCTACAAAAGTATATTTAATATTTATAGAAATTTATATAACTTAGTTGTCAACTTTGACATAGAAAAAGAGGCGTTTCATAACTGATTTATCAATTATGAAACAACCCCTTACCTCTAAAATCCTTATTACATATTTTTATTTTAATCTATCTTTTTTAAATAACCTATTAAATCCTCTTGAGTATTTAAATTAATAAACATATCCCAATTTGGACTAAACTCCCTTGCTTTACTTCCTTCTACATATTTAATATTTAATTCTTTTAATAGAGAATTAATGGACCTTCGTTGATTTAGCAGATGTTTTTCAATATTTTCTATAATTCCTTTAGAGTAGAAACCATTAAAAGGTTCTACTAATTCTCCATATTTAGTAACACTTCCATCTATATTTTCATTTCCTATAAATTCTTTCATATATCTAATATAGTCCAAATTAATATGAGGCATATCACAGGCAACTACAAAGGCATATCTTGATGAGGAAAGTTTTAAACCTGCATGTATTCCGCTTAGAGGACCTTTGCCTTCTATTATATCTTTAGTTACTATATACTGATTTTTATAATATCCTTCTGGCTTATTAGTGACTATAATTATTTCTTTAAATTCTTCCTTTAGCTTATTTATTACTATATCCATTAATCTATCTTGATTGACTTCTATAAACTGTTTATCAAAACCCATTCTGGAACTTTTACCTCCAGCTAATATTATGGCTGTTCCAAAGCTTTTCATTTTATCACCTTTTGATATAATATTTGTTCTTTAATTATAATATCATATATATTTATAGATATGTAGTGTCCTTTACTATATTATATTTGCAAATGCCTTTACTATAATCTATAATTATATATAATTAATTATCTAATTGTAATGGGAGTTGGTAATATGTCCAACAATTTCAACGATAAACTAGATTATCATATTAAGGTTACAATATTTTTAAATGATTCAATATTTGGTCCTGGCATTGCTAAAATTATGGAGTTAGTCAAAGATACTAATAGTCTGTCAGAAGCATATAGAATTATGGGATTATCTTCTAGTAAAGGTTGGAAGATTATAAAGAAAGCAGAGGAAAGTTTAGGGTTTCCTTTATTTATAACTACTAGAGGCGGCAGTGGAGGAGGTAAATCTCAACTTTCCAAAGAAGGTGAAGAATTACTAAACAAATATGAAACCTTTATATCTAAATTAAATATAGAAGGAGATAAACTTTTTAAGGAAATCTTCTTAAATAATAAATAAAACCAATTCCAGCTGGAATTGGTTTTATTTATTATCTTTATTTTCTAGCACATTCAGAGGCTTCGCCCTTTAGTATTTCTAATCCATGATGAACTGAGTCTAATATATAGTCTAAAGATTCCTTTACAGCCTTAGGGCTTCCAGGTAAATTTATTATTAGAGTTTGATTTCTTATACCTGATACTCCTCTAGATAACATTGCCCTTGGTGTGATTTGGAGACTATACTGTCTTATGGCTTCAGATATACCATTTGCCATTCTATTGCAAGCCTTTATAGTAGCTTCTGGAGTTACATCTCTAGGACTAAATCCTGTTCCACCAGTTGTTAATATTAAATCTACCTTCAATTCATCGGACATAAATATGATTTCTTCTAAAATTAGCTTTTCTTCATCTGGTACTATAGTTTTTCTTTCAACTTTATAGTCCTTCACTTCTACTATTTCAGCAATTAGGCTTCCTGATTTATCTTCTCTTTCTCCTAATGCTCCTTTGTCACTTGCAGTTATTATTCCAACTTTAAACATAGAAATCACTCCAATTAATTTATCTTATTTCTTAAAAACCTTTCTTCTATTAAATCAACTACTTCTTTAATCTCTGTAAAATCAAACTGAGGTATATTCTTATGAAAAGTTTTGTCTGTTATAATGCCAAATAATTCCTCATCCTTAGAATGTAGTTTTTCTGCTACTTCTTTTCTAAAAACTTCTAATTTAGGTTTATTCTCATTTTTATATCCTTCTGTTATTATAATATCTACATTATCAATCTTCTCTATTACAGCATCTAAAGTATATTCTTCTTCTACTTGTTCAATTATTGCCATCTTCCTTGGAGACGATATACTGACAACATTTGCCCCTGCCTCAGCATGAAGCCATGTATCTTTTCCAGGTTTATCTATTTCAAAACCATGAACATCGTGTTTTATGGTTCCAACTCTATAGCCTCTATTTCTTAATTCACTTATGATTTTACACAAGACTGTGGTTTTACCGACATTTGATTTACTTCCAACAACTGAAAATACAGGAATCATTATTCCACCTCTAAATAATTTATTAATTCTACTTTTATTTTATCACCTTTTTTATAAGGCCCTGTATTTGCCTTTACAAGAAATAGAGAATTCTTTCCTGATAAACTGGATAATACTCCTGAACTATGTTTATTAGGTAGACTTGTATAATATTGTCCATTCTTTTTATATGTGTAGCCCCTAACATATCTATCTTGATTGCTGATTTTAATAAAATCATCTTCTAATATGGAGTCTATTTCCATTAGGTCATATTTCTCTTTTCCAGCTAGTCTAAGTATTATTGGTCTTACAAATTGTTCAAAAGTAATAAAAGCTGCTGCTGGATTACCTGATAATCCAAATAAAAATTTATTTCCGTGTTTCCCTACAACTATAGGCGAGCCTGGTTTCATTTGAGTTTTCCAAAATAAGATGTTTCCCCCTATTTCATGAAATACTTCTTTTATAATATCTGCATCTCCTACAGATGCCCCTCCTGTTGTAACTACAATATTAGCCCACTTTAAAGCTTCTTCCAATATTTTTTTTGCTTCCTCTATATTATCTTTACAAATTCCTAATATTCTAGCATCGCCACCCCATCTTTTGGCTTGGGCTGCTATGGTATAAGAATTACTATTTCTAATTTTTCCTTCTTTTAATTCTTCATAAATGTCTACCAATTCATCACCTGTAGCCAAAATAGCCACCTTAGGTTTAGCATATACCTTTATTCTACTTATACCTAATGAAGCCAATATGCCTATTTCTGCTGAATCAATTATTACTCCTTTAGAAAGAACTACATCTCCTACTTTTATGTCCTCTCCTTTTTTGACAATATTGGATTCTGGCTCTAAATGATGAAATATTTTTACATCTTTGTCTGTAAATTCTGTGTCCTCATATTTCATAACTACATTTGCACCTTCTGGTATCTTTGCCCCTGTCATTATCCTTATGGCTTCACCATTTCCAATGGACTTTGTACTTACATAACCTGCTTGTATGGAATCTATAACCTTTAATGTTGTGGGGAAATCTTTAGCTGCATTTAATGTATCTTCTGATTTATAAGCGTATCCGTCAAGAGGCGATCTATTAAATGGTGGTATATTTATATTAGATTTAATGTTTTCAGCCAAAACATAACCTTGACTTTCCAATAAAGAAATTTCTATAATGGAAGTCTCTATATATTGTTCCTCCAATATTCTATTTGCCTCTTCTATTGAAATATTTGTTTTCATTTTTCCTCCTTAGTGTTTTCCAAAATGACAATTAGGGAATGTACATACTTCACAAGATATACACTGTCCTCCATATCCCATTCTAGAAATATCCTTTCTGTAAATCTTTTCTCCAGCCATTACTCTAGGTAATAACAAGTCGAATGCTGTAGTCTTTGCAAACATTACGCAACCTGGCAGTCCAAATACTGGTATATCATCTAAATAGGCAAATAAAAGCATGGCTCCTGGTAAAATTGGAGTTCCATAGGTAATAACATTTGCACCTGTAGCTTTTATAGCCCCTGGAGTCTTGTCGTCTGGATCTACAGACATTCCTCCTGTAACTATAATAAGTTCTGCTCCTTTTTCCTTTACATCTAATATCTTTTCTTTAATGATTTCTAATTCATCTGGAACTATTTCTTTATAAAATATTTCTGAACCAAAGAATTTTAACTTTTTCTCAATTACTGGACCAAATTTATCTTCAATTCTCCCTTTATAGACTTCAGAACCTGTTACTATTAGTGCAGTCTTAAATTTTTTAAAGGGTTTAACTTGAAACATGGGCTCTTTATCCTTTGCTAATTCTTCTATCTTATATATATTCTCCTTCTTCGTAGTTAAGGGAATTATTCTGCATCCACCTAGTAAATCTCCCTTATTTACATATCTATCTCCATGTATTGTAGCCACACAAATATCTCCAATATCGTTGACTTCATCTAGTAAATCTCTATTGATTTTCAAAAGACCTTTATATTCAGGGTTTATATTTATTTTTCCTTCTTTTGGTTCAGAAAAAGAAATTCCTGAACCTGCAAATAATTCTCCTAATCTTACAGCAGCTTCATCTTCATGAAACTCATCTTCACTTAAATCAAAAACATAAATATGCTCTTTTCCTATTCTTAAAAGTCTTTCTATATCATTTTCAGTAATAATATGACCTTTTTTAAATGCTACTCCTTTAAATTCTCCAGGAACTATTTCTGTTATATCATGACCTAATACCATACCAACTGCATCTTCTGTTCTTATAACATTCATTAGTATCACTCCAATATGATTAAATATTTATGGTTAAATTATATAAATTTTGTCTGACTATTTCAACAATATCTTGCTAAAACCAATATAAATGTTTTAAAACAGCCAAAATAGTGGCTGTTTTCTTGGGTTTTACTTATTTAACAATAATAGATTTTTTTTATTAAAATGCAAATATATTGACTTTTTATTTTCTATACCCTTAAATTGACTTTCTGAAACCTCCATATAAATTTTTTGAGTTTCATAATCTTTTATCCTTGGTGAAAGAACTAAAGTATGTGAGAATAAATTATCAATTACATTGAGTATATTAAATTCAAAGGTATTCTCTTCTTTATTATCTTCACTGACTTTTAGATGCTCAGTGTAAATACCTACATATTTTACATCATCATCCACTTCATTACAATTTAATTCCAAACCTAAGTCAACAGCGCATACCTTGTTCTCGGAAATCTTCTTTGCTTTTGAAATGTTTTTGCATCCTGTTAAAACTGCTGCTGCATAAGTAGTAGGACGATTAAATATTTCTTCCCTAGAGTTTATTTCTTCTATTTTCCCTTTATTAAATACTGCTACTTTTTCACATATTCTAAAAACCTCATCTTTATTATGAGAAACATACAAAGTATTTCCACCATAGGTTCTAAGTATGGATATTATCTCTTGTTCCATTTGCCATCTTAAATGTTCATCTAAAGCAGAAAAGGGTTCATCTAGCATGAGTATTTCTGGTTCATTGACTAACATTCGGGCTAAAGCTACTCTTTGCTGCTGTCCACCTGATAGTTGATGGGGATAATTATTTTCCAAGCCTTTCAATGAAAAGGCTTCTATTTTTTCATTTATTATTTCATTTTTATTGTTGCGACCTTTAGGTACTGCTATAGCAATGTTTTGTCTTAAAGTCATATTGGGAAAAAGAGCATAGCTTTGAAATAATAATCCTACTTTCCTATTCTGAGGTAATAGGTTAATCTTCTTTTTGCTATTAAATAATATTCTATTATTTAATATAATCTCTCCTTCATCTGGCTTTTCTATTCCAGCTATACATTTTAATGTCATACTCTTGCCACATCCAGATGCACCTAAAAGAGCCATGGTTTCACCGTTGGTTTCAAACTCTATATCCAACTTAAAATTATCAAACTCTTTTTTTATATTAACATAAAGAATCTTAATTACCTCCTTTCCCAACTTTTATTACTTGCATCCTTTCAAATTTATTCATTACTATCATAGATACAAGTGAAATCCCAACCATTATTGCTACCCATTTATATGCTAAAGTTCTATTCCCTGCCTGAACAGCACTATAAACTGCTACTGCCATGGTCTGAGTCTTTCCAGGAATATTTCCAGCAAGCATTATGGTAGCTCCAAATTCTCCCAATGCCCTAGCAAATGCCAATATGGTTCCTGCCATTATGCTAGAAAAACTATTAGGTAACATTATCTTTAAAAATATCTTATGATTAGATAATCCCAAGGTCTTAGCAACATAAATCATATTTCTATCCAGTTGTTCAAAGGCTCCCCTAACAGTTCTATACATCAATGGAAAAGATACTACAGCAGAAGCTATTATAGTTGCAGCTTCTGAAAAAACTATGGATATATCATAGGAACTTAAAAACTTTCCTATGATACTATTTTTCCCTAACAATACTAAAAGGAAAAAACCCAGTACAGTAGGAGGTAGAACTAGTGGAATGGTCAAAATACCATCCACTAGTCCCTTTGTTTTATCTAACTTTGTAGTAAAATAAGCGGCATAGATTCCAAAGACAAATGTTATCATAGTTGCTATTACGGCTGCCTTTAAAGATATTAATAATGGAGAATAATTCATATTATTTCCTCAGTTTCTATTTAATTGAGAAACCATATTTTTCAAAAGTTTTTTTGGATTCATCAGTAGACAAGAAATCTAAAAACGCCTGTGCTCTATCGGGATTCTTACTTTCCTTAACTACTCCAACTGGATAACTAACTTCTTTATGGCTTTCCTCTGGTGCTTCTGTAATAATATTTATACTATCTGATGTATAAGCATCTGTTGCATAAACAATACCACAATCAACTTCTCCACTTTCTACCCAAGTAAGTACTGTTCTTACATCACTACCTAGTATAAGTTTTGGTTCTACTTTATCTTTTATATTGATATTCTCAAATATCTCTTCACTATATTGTCCTACTGGAACATTACTAGGATCTCCTACAGCGATTTTTTTAACATCATCCTTAGTTAAATCTTCAAAGGATTTAATGTCTAAATTACTGTCTTTTGGAGTAATAAGTACTACTTTATTTACCAATAAAGTCTTTATGGATTCATTTAACATAAGATCAGCATCTTCTAATGCCTTCATTTGTTTTTGTGCTGCTGACATGAATATATCAACTGGTGCACCTTCCTCTATTTGTGCTTGTAAAGCTCCTGAACTTCCAAAGGTAAATTCTATTGTAGTTTCAGGTTCCATGGCTTTATAAGTTTCTCTTAACTCCTCTAAAACATCTGTTAAACTTGCTGCTGCTGAAATTAATAATTCAACTTGTTCTTTTGGTTGTTGTTCAACTTGGTCAACTGGTTCTACATCTCCTTGTTCTTGCTGGGCTGGTTTCTTGCTACATCCTCCTAGTAGACTTATGGAAATAATCCCTACTAACATAAATGCTAAAAATTTTTTAATTTTCATTTTTGTCCTCCTTATTTATATTATCTAGAATCTTTTCTAGATTTAAACTATAGTTATTATAAATAGCCAATACTCTTTTTTGAGAGTAACGAAAATATTTTTTTATCGCCTCCATGGCGATTACTATTTTTACTATATACAAGGCTTGTGGATAGCCTTAATATAAATTTATTTCAATAGATGGTTTCTGGTTATAGAAACCATCTATTGAATATTGTTTATTATTTAGGTAATTCTCCTTCTTTCGCCTTTTCTACTTTTACTGCTGAAATCTTATATTCAGCAGTCTTAGTAACAGGGTCAAAAGCTGCATTAGTCAATTCATTTACTGGTGATTCTTTGTAGTGGAATGTCATAAACATCATTCCTGGTTTCACTTTATCAGTTATGGTTACTTTTGTCAATATGGAGCCTCTTCTTGATGTTACCCTTATTACGTCTTCTTCTTTTACATCTAATTTTGCTGCGTCTATAGGGTTCATCTCTGCAAGTTCATGAGGTCTTATATCGTTTAATTTCTTAGAATGTCTAGTCATTATATTGTAATGATATAACATTCTTCCAGTTGAAAGAAGTATTGGATAATCATCACATACTAACTCTGCTGGTGCTTCATATTCTACTGGAACCATAAGTCCTTGTCCTCTTGGGAATGTTCCCTTATGAAGATAAGGTGTACCTGGATGTTCCTCTGTTGGACATGGCCATTGTAATCCTATTTTATCTATTCTAGCATAGGTTATACCTCTATAACTAGGAGTAGTTTCTCTTATTTCATTGAATATATCTTCAGAAGTCTTGTAATCAAAACCTTCTGCCCCTAGCCTTGTAGCTACTTCACTTAAAACTTTCCAATCAAGTCTAGCTTCTCCTGGTGCTTCTACAGCTTTTCTTACTCTTTGAACTCTTCTTTCTGTATTTGTAAATGTACCATCTTTTTCAGCATAACAAGTTGCTGGAAATATTACATCTGCAAACTTAGCTGTTTCTGTTAAGAATAAGTCTTGTACTACTAAGAAGTCTAGATTCTCTAAGGACTTTTTAACATGATTTGCATCTGGATCTGTAAGTACAGGATCCTCTCCCATAATGTACATTGCCTTAACATTTCCTAAAAGAGCCTCATCTAACATCTCTGGTATTCTAAGACCGTTTTTACTGTTTATTTTTGTATTCCAGTATTCTTCAAAGAATTTTATATTCTTTTCTTCAGATAAGCTTTGGTATCCTGGCAATGTATTAGGAAGAGCGGCCATATCACAAGCCCCTTGAACGTTATTCTGTCCACGTAAAGGATTTATTCCTGCATTCTCTAATCCAAGGTGTCCTGTTAACATAGCAAGATTTGCAAGGTTCATAACGTTTGCTGTTCCTGTTGTATGCTCTGTTATTCCCAGTGTATAGAATATACCTGCTTTTTTAGTACTTGTATATAGTTTCGCAGTTTCATATAAAATATCCTCTGGTATTCCTGTAATTCTAGCCACTACTTCTGGCGAATAGTTCTCTATGGTTTCTAATACACTTTCAAATCCCGTACAACGACTTTCTATAAATTCTTTGTCATGCCATCCTTCTTTAACAATTATGTGCATCAATCCATTTATTAAGGCCGCATCTGTACCTGAATTCAAAGGCAACCATAAAGCAGCCATTTCCGCTAATTCTGTACGACGTGGATCTATTACTATGAGTTTTGACCCATTTTTAGCTGCTTTTTTCATCTTATTTCCAATTATTGGATGAGCCTCTGTAGCATTTGATCCAATAATAAATAATACTTCATTTCCTTCTACTTCTCCAATGGAGTTAGACATAGCTCCACTTCCCAATGTAGTTGCAAGACCTGCAACTGTAGGGGCATGTCAGGTTCGAGCGCAGTGATCTACGTTGTTAGTTCCTATGGCAACTCTCATCATCTTTTGGAACACAAAGTTATCTTCATTTGTACAACGTGCAGAACTTAATCCTGCTATTGCATCTCCTCCAAATTGATCTCTTGTGTTTTTAAGATTTTCAACTACTAAGTTTATGGCTTCATCCCAACTAGATTCTACAAATTCTCCATCTTTTTTAATCAATGGCTTAGTAATTCTATCTGGACTATTTATAAAGTCTATATGATACCTTCCTTTAACACAAAGGGACTTTCCATTTACTGGTGACTCTGGATTTGGAGTTACTCCTACTACTTTTCCATCTTTAACATTTAAGTCAAAATTACATCCCGTACCACAGAAAGGACAAGTAGTACGAACTTTCGTTACTTCCCAAGGTCTAACCCCTTTTAATTGTTTGTTTATAAGAGCTCCTGTAGGACAGGCAGTTATACATTGACCGCACATTCTACAATTCTTATAGTCAATAGGATTATCAAACCCTGTTGTAACTTTTGAGTTAAATCCTCTTCCTGTGAAATCAATAGTTGAAGTTACTTGAATTTCGCTACATACTCTAACACATTTTCCACAAAGTATACATTTACTTTGGTCTCTTTCCATAACTGGGTTCAAACTATCTATTGCATATTTTTTTACTTCACCTTTAAAAGAACCTTCTTTTATTCCATATTTATAGCATAAGTCTTGAAGTCCACATTCTCCAGACTTTTCACAAGTTAAACAATCCTGGGGATGGTTTGAATACAGAAGGTCCAAAATATCTCTACGAGTTTTAACTACCTTTTCAGACTCTGTATTTACAACCATTCCTTCTCTTACTTTAGCTGAACAAGATGCTACAAGGTTCTTAGACCCTTCCACTTCTACTACACATAATCTGCATCCACCAAAGGGTGTAAGTTCTTTGTCATGGCATAAAGTTGGAATATTTACTCCATTCTCTCGAGCAGCTTCTAATATGGACATTCCTTCTTTTGCCTCAATGGTTTTCCCATTCATAATAAACCTAATCATATTTTCGCCTCCATACGCTACTAATACATTTTTAAATTTAATTGGCTATTTTAATTATATTCAAATTTCTCGAACTACCAAACTTCGTTATATGCAATATTAACATAGACATCTTCCAGTCTAGTTTTGTGCATTTGTTCCATTTTCATAAGCCCAATAAAAAGCTTCTTTTGTTCATCATCTAAGGATATTTCAGATAAGTTCTTATACATATCCATTGCTTCTTCTTCATTTTTTATTGCCAAGGCAATAGCATCTGTAAATTGTATTTCTACAGTTAATTTTGGCTTATCTATGGTTTCTGCTAGTTTATAGTCACTAGTTTCATCTATTCTTATTTCCTTAGCTCCACTTTTTAAAAAATCTTCTAAAAACTTCTTATGATCCAATTCTTCTTCAGCTAATTCTTCAAAAGTCTTTTTTAGATGATGGTCTTTAACTTTTATAGCAGCATCTCTATAGAATTCATATGCTTCTACTTCATTATTTACAGCAAATTCTATAATTGATTTAAATTCATGCTTGTCCATCATTGACCCTCCTTATGGGTTTGTATACTAAAGATTACTCTTCATCCTTCTTTTCTAATTTTTCTATTTTATCAATTACATTGGATAATCCCAAAGCTTTAGTCCAAGTAGTTTCATTAAACTTTCCACCTATTTTTCTATAAGGTGTATCTGGATTATCTACATTTAACAATTCTGTAGTCAGTCTTCCTTTTAAGCATAATGGTCTGCCATTAGATGGTGCTTTTGCTCTTACAGCAACTTTCTCATTATCCTTAGACAAGACTTCAAACTCACAGCCATAATCACATACTTTACAATTTATAGTCTTAATATCTGCTTCCCATGCTCTTGTCTTTCCTATTAATCTTTTATCAACTAGAGCACCAACAGGACATACTGTTACACATCTATTACAAGATACACATTTAGAAGCAGCAAATGTTTTATCAGAGTCTAAAACTATCTTGGTATCATATCCTCTTTCAGCAAATGCTAAAACTTCTCTTTCTCCTTTTATTTGAGAACAAGTTCTTACACATTTTCCACATAAAATACATTTACTATTGTCCTTCAATATATATGGACTTGAAGTATCCATAAGTTCTGGTCTCATGGCTCCATCATGTTTTCTAAATTTAACACCATATTTATATGAATATTTTTGTAGTAAACATTCACCTGCTTTTTGACAAGTTAAACAATCATTTGGATGACTATCTAATAATAGTTGTAAAATGTCTTGTCTTGCTTTGATTACTTTTTCAGTTTCAGAGTTTACAACCATTCCCTCTCTAACCTTTACAGAGCAAGATGTCTCTAATTTTTTACTTCCCTCTATTTCAACTACACATAATCTACAGGCTGATACAACTTCTAGATTTGGATCATAGCAAAGGGCTGGAATTTCTATACCAAGTTCTTTAGCAGCTTGAATTATAGAGTAGTCTTCAGGTACTGTAATCTGTTTCCCATCTATTGTGAGTGTTACATTTTTCATGACATTACCTTCCTTTCTATCTCTTAATTACTGCTCCAACTGGACATACTGAAGCACAATTGCCACATTTAATACATCTATCAGTGTCTATTACATGTCTTTCTTTTAATTTTCCATCGATACAAGATGTAGGACAGTTTCTAGCACATTTAGTACATCCTATACATTTATCTGTAATATAGAATTCTAGAAGTGCTTGACAGGCACCTGCTGGACATTTCTTCTCATTTACATGAGCCTCATATTCTTCTCTAAAGTAGTGTAATGTACTAGTTACAGGATTTGCAGCAGTTTGTCCCAATCCACAAAGTGAAGCTGAACTAATTGTATCTGCTAAGGATTCCATTCTTGCAATATATTCTTCTGTACCTTCTCCTGAAGTTATTTTTTCCAATAATTCCAACATTCTTTTTGTACCTTCTCTACATGGTACGCATTTACCACAGGATTCTTCTACTGTAAAGTCAAGGAAGAATCTAGCAATATCTACCATACAATCTGTTTCATCCATTACAACCATTCCACCTGAACCCATTATTGAGCCAATTTTAGCCAAGGATTCAAAGTCTACTGGAGTATCTAGTAAATCAGCTGGAATACATCCTCCTGATGGTCCACCAGTTTGTACAGCTTTAATGGCCTTATCATCTGCTACTCCCCCACCAATATCAAAAACTATCTCTCTTAAAGGCATTCCCATTGGCACTTCCACAAGTCCTGCATTCTTTACTTTTCCTACTAATGCAAATACCTTAGTTCCTGGAGACTTTTCAGTTCCTATACTTCTAAACCACTCTGTTCCTCTTTGGAATATTACAGGTACATTTGCTAAGGTTTCTACATTGTTAATAACAGTTGGTTTTTGCCATAAACCTTTTTGAGCTGTTCTATATATCTTAGTTCTTGGCATACCTCTCTTACCTTCAATGGATTCCATTAGAGCTGTACCTTCACCACATACGAATGCTCCTGCTCCAAGTCTTAGTTCTATATCAAAATTAAAACCTGTTCCCAATATATTGTTTCCTAACAATCCATATTCTTTAGCTTGTTCTATGGCTTGTTTAAGTCTTTTAACAGCCAATGGATACTCTGCCCTAACATAGATAAATCCTTGATCAGCACCTATAGCATATCCTGCTATTGCCATACCTTCAAGTACGGAATGAGGATCCCCCTCAAGAATAGACCTGTCCATAAATGCACCTGGGTCTCCTTCGTCTGCATTACATATTACATATTTTTTATCTGAATCATATTTAAAAGCCTCAGCCCATTTTCTACCTGCTGGGAAACCTGCTCCACCTCTACCTCTTAAATTTGATTCAACCATAGTATTAATAACGTCTTCTGGCTTCATTTCAGTAAGAATTTTTCCTAAAGATGTATAACCGTCAAGTGCTATGTACTCATCAATACTTTCTGGTCTAATTATTTCACAGTTTCTCAAGGCTATTCTGGTTTGTTTTCTATAATAGTCACCCTTTAATATAAAATTGCCATCTTTTACTTCTGTATTATCTTCTTCTTTTAATCTTTCTTCTAAGACTAGTCTAGATTTTTCTTTTAACTCCTGCAACTTTTCTAAAGTCATCATAGTTCTTACCTCCGAATTATCTATATTTTTCTATTATAGCTTTAATGTCTTCTGGCTTTAACTTACCATGTGTATCATCATTTATGTTTATAACTGGTGCTAATCCACAAGCTCCTATACATCTAGTAGGTGTAATAGAGAATTTAAGGTCTGGTGTAGTTCCACCACATTTTATTCCTAAAACATTTTCAATCTCTGCAAGTACTTTTTCTGCTCCTTTAACATAACAAGCTGTTCCTAAGCATACTGAAATATTGTTTTCTCCCTTTGGAATAAATGTAAATTGGGAATAGAATGTAGCTACACCATATATTTCAGATAATGGTATATTTAAATCTTTAGATATAATTTCTAAGATTTCATTAGGAAGGTATCCAAATTTTACCTGGGCTTCTTGTAATACAGGCATTAAAACTCCTTGCTTGTCCCTATTTTCTTTGATGAAATCTCTAAATTCTTGAATCTTTTCTTTATTTTCTTCTAAATTAAATTTAAATTCCATAATAGCCTCCTCTTAAATATTATTTGAAAATAGACAGCAACTAAGTTGCTGTCTATTTTCATATGTAGTTATCATATAAGCAGTATCTTATTTGTATGTCATTTATCAACATCTTTTATGGATTTTTGTTATACTTTAATCTAATAAGCATATTAATTTTATAATAATCAATAAATTTTGTCAACATTATGATTATTTTAACAATCTTCGGGTATATCAAAGGTTTAAGGTACTTTTAAATCTATAGAAACATTTCCATCTTTTATGTAGTATAATCTATATATATTGATAAAGGAGTGATGATTTTGTTAAAAACTAATAAAGACAAATTAGTAATTCAATCGGTTCAAGGGAAAATTCATAGTCCTGCCATGGGACCAAGCCCCTATAGAATAAGTCATGATGGCAAACCTATGATACTGCATGGTGTTGGTGGAATTACTTATAATTTCCAAATTGGTGATTCCTGTATGGATCTTATAGGTGATCATGTGGAACCAGGAGTAAGTATGAGAAATGAAGATAAAATGGAAAATCAAGCATTAATGGTTTTATCCTGTGTTGGTAATGAAGCCAAAGTAGTATCAGGAGATGCAAAGGGTGCAAAGGGATTTGTTACAGGAATGCACGGTGGAATTGAACATGTTTTAGTATATTTTCCACAACAGGATTTGGAAAAGATGGCTATAAATGACACTATTTTAATTAAAGCAAATGGTCAAGGCTTAAGAATTGAAGGTCATGAAGATGTTTTAGTTATGAATTTAGACCCTAATTTATTTGAAAAATTAGAAATCAAGGAAAATGAAAATGGAGAACTGGAGGTTCCTATAGTAACTGAAATACCAGCTCATTTAATGGGTTCAGGTATAGGCAGTTCTACTAGTTTATCTGGAGACTATGATATAACCACTGGTGATGAAGAAGCTGTAAAAGAATATGGTATAGATAAACTTAGATTTGGAGACTTAGTACTATTGAAAGACTGTGATAATACTTATGGTCGCCAATATTTAAAAGGTTCTGTAACTGTTGGAGTAGTAGTACACAGTAATTGTATATTAGCTGGACATGGCCCTGGAGTTACAGGACTTATTAGCTGTAAAACTTCTAAAATAAAGGGAATAAAAACAGAAGATGCTAATATTGCAAAATATCTTGGTGTAAAATAATTATAAAATGAAAGATATTCTAAACTTCAATAATAAAGAATCCTTGTTCTTAATTTATTTAGGTCTTATAAATTTCTCATCATTTTTAATGTTTTGGATAGATAAAAATAAGGCTCAAAAAAAACAATGGAGGATACCAGAACTTTATTTACTCATTATATCTTTTTTAGGTGGTTCCATAGGTTCTCTAATGGCTATGGTTTTATTTAAACATAAACTATCTAAAAAGAAGTTTTATATTGGTATTCCTTTATTTATTCTAGTTAATAAAATAATGGAGTTAATTGTATTTAATGGTATAAAATAAAAAATATGATAGGATTAATCCTATCATATTTTTATTTTATAAAGATTTATTTAAATATTCCAAATGGTTTTCCCACTGGTAAAAATACCTTTCCAAAATGTTCATTTAATACTGAAGCACCTGAACCATAGAATGATAATAATGATATTATTAGTTCAGAATATGCTGCCAGTTTATGTGGAAATTCTCCCATGATTCCAAAAGAATCAAGTGTTAAACCAATAAATAATAGGTCTATAAAGAAGAAAATTAAAAATAATACCTTATGAGTCTCCATAGCACCTATAGTCATAAATACTGTAAAAATTAGATAACCTAAAAATGCAAAACCTAATTGTTTTGGATCTACATTTGCTGCTAATTTTTCACCAAATACTCCCATTTGCATCATCCAAGATAATGCAACACCCATCCAAAAGAATCCATATGCTCCAAAAGCAGTTGTACCAAAAGTATTATTTCTCTTAGAGTCATTGATACAGGCAAATAACTGAGCAAAAGCACCTAAGAATATTGCCCAAGGTATTACAAAAGATAATCCTGTTGTAATTCCCAACTTTTGTGATGATGCTACTAATGTTACCATGGCTAGTCCAAATAGACCTATTGCAGATGGATCTGCGTTGACAATTTTTACATTTTCTGTATGAACTTTTTCCATAAAGTCCTCCTTAAATTTAATATAATCTTATATATAATACCATGTTTTAAATTAATTTCAAGTTAAACTTTTATCATTTTCATAGAAATTTTATATATTTTCTATTTGCCAGTCTATAGGCTTCTTTCCTATGGATTCTAAAAACTTATTTGTCTTTGAAAATGGCTTAGAACCAAAGAAACCTCTACTGGCAGATAATGGACTTGGATGAACTGATGTTATTATATAATGTTTAGGATTTGTAATTAACATCCTTTTCTTTATGGCATTGTTTCCCCAAAGTATGAAAACTATGGGGTCATCCCTTTCATTTAATAGTTTTATTATATGGTCTGTGAAAATCTGCCATCCAATTTTACTGTGAGAATTAGCATCCCCTGCTCTAACTGTTAAAGATGTATTTAACAGAAGGACTCCTTCTTCTGCCCATTTTGTTAAAACTCCATTGTTGGGTATATAGCAACCTAAATCATCCTTTAATTCCTTATACATATTTACTAAAGAAGGTGGTATTCTCACTCCAGCTTTTACAGAAAATGCTAACCCATAGGCTTGATTTGGCCCATGATATGGGTCTTGACCTAAGATTACCACTTTAGTATCCTTATATGAAGTTAAATGTAGGGCATTAAATATATCATTCATATGAGGATATATTACCTTGGTATTATATTCATTAATTAGAAATGATCTAAGTTTTTGATAATACTCCTTCTCCATTTCACCTTCTAATAATTCTTGCCAATCGTTGTTAAATATTTTTTTCATTTCTACACTCCTTACTAGAATATTATATAATTATTCTACCCCAAAATAGAAATAAAGCTAAGTCTTTTTGACTTAGCTTTATTTCTATTTAAGATATAATTGAGTTTCTTCAACTAATTCTTCCATTAAATCTTTAACTGACATTATTTTCTCTATTTTATATGAATTAGAACCAGCAAATACAAATCCTGAATTAAGATTTCCCTTTTGTCCATTAATTAAAGCATTGGCTATACAATAATCCACCTCTGTAGGTTTACATGGTTTTAAACAATTTGTAATACATTTAATTGGCCTTCTTAGTCCACTTTTTGCATCTTCTATAAATTTATTATTTATAGCTCTTCCTATTAAGCCAACAGGACTATTGATTAAAATTATATCTTCTTCCTTTGCATTTACATAGGCTTCTTTAAATCCATCTTCAGCATCACATTCATAAGTTGCTGCAAATCTACTTCCCATTTGTACTCCTGATGCTCCTAGTTTAATTAATTCAGCTATATCTTTTCCTTCTGTTATTCCTCCAGCTGCTATAACAGGAATTTGTCTACCATACTTTTCCTCAAAAGGTCTAATAGCTTCTAATACTTCTATTAATAAATTATCCAAATTCTTAGAGGGATCTTCCAGTTCTTCCTTAGAAAATCCAAGATGTCCTCCTGCCTTTGGACCTTCTAGTACAATGGCATCTGGAATAACATTATATCTTTTATCCCAAGTTTTACATATTAAAGTAGCTGCTCGGTCAGATGAAACAATAGGTACAACCTTTGTATCGGTTCCTTTAGTAAAGCTAGGTAGTGTTAACGGAAGACCTGCTCCTGAAAAGATTATATCTATTTTTTCCCTGACTGATTCTATAACTATTTCTTCAAAATTATTTAATACTGCCATTATATTGATACCTATAATACCACCTTTTGATATTTCCTTAGACTTCCTGATATGGAATTTTAAAGCCCTTAAATTAGCCTCTTTCTTATTTTTATAATAATCGGGTTCATTAAATCCTATTTCTACACCAGATAATACCCCAATTCCTCCATTTAAAGCCACATTGCCTGCTAGGTTTGATAAAGAAATTCCAACTCCCATACCACCCTGTATAATGGGTATCTTTGCCACTAGATTTCCTATTTTTAATTTAGGTAACTCCATATTCTCCTCCATATAAAAGTATTAAGCTACTATAAAACTAGCTTAATACTTAGTATATATTTTTTTAGGTAAAAAGAGAAGTGCAATTTATTTAATTTTAGTATATAATGAATGGGAATTTATAGAATAGTATTGATTAGGGGTGATAGATTGAAAAAGAAAAAGAAATTTTTTAAAGCCATAATATTTCTTATGGTTTGTCTGTGTATTGGATTTTTTATAGGATTTATTTCAGATGTCTTTTTTAATGATGCCATAAATACATATATGGAAAAAACTAACTTATTTGCATTACCTTCTTTCTTTTTATTGTTTATTATAGGATATTTAATACAAATAATTATCCATGAAGGGGGACATCTTATATTTGGTCTTATATCAGGATATTCCTTTGTATCCTTTAGAGTTGGTTCTTTTACTATAATAAATGATAATGGAAAGCTTAAACGTAAGAAATTTAATATACCAGGCACGGGAGGTCAATGCCTTATGATGCCACCAGAATTAAAGAATGGAACATTTCCTTTTATCCTTTATAATCTTGGTGGAGTTATAGTGAATCTAGTAGCATCTATACTTGGGATACTAATAGCAAGAAATGTAAATTCTCCATTTAATTTTATATGGTTCGTTTTTAGTATAAGTGGTATATTTGGTGTCTTAACCAATGGTATTCCAATGAAAATCGGTGGAATTGCAAATGATGCTTATAATA
The DNA here is from genome assembly GCF_018917845.1 of Tissierella pigra. Taxonomy (NCBI): domain Bacteria; kingdom Bacillati; phylum Bacillota; class Tissierellia; order Tissierellales; family Tissierellaceae; genus Tissierella; species Tissierella pigra. The sequence continues at coordinate 375,511 of NZ_JAHLPJ010000001.1, read as the reverse complement.
TATTATCTATGTTGAAGGACAAAGATACTAGACAAGGTTTTTATATTCAATTAAGAGTAAATGGACTGCAAAGTCAAGGTATAAGGATTAAGGATATGCCTTTAGATACTTTTGAAGTAAAGGATAGCTCTGATCTTTCCAATCCTTTAAATACAGCTCTTAGACTAATGGAATTTAACTGGCATTTAGACAATATGGATTTTGAAAATGGAAAGAAATCCTTAGATACTCTTTTACCATATCTTGATAAAATCATTCCTGTATATAGAAATGAAATAAATTGTGAAAGAATCTTTTTAGAACTTGTGGAAGATTGTGATAAAGATTTTATTGATAATTTATATAATAAAAATCTTAAAAAATATATAAAGATAGCAAAATTTATGATTAATAAAACGAGAATTCTTATGGCATATGAGGCTTTTTATAATGATGATAAACATAAAGCAATGGAATATTATAAGAAGATATACAAATTAGCTGATAAATATCCAATAAAAGGAGAAGCTGATATGGAATTAATGTTGGCAGATTGGATTAAGGAAAAAATAAATTGCTAGGTTATCCTAGCAATTTTTATTTACAAAATTTACAAGGAAGTTGTTTAAGTATTCCATTATACATAATTTCTGCCATAACCATTACTTCCCTTTCAAATTTATCATAAATGTTTATGCTTTCTCTATAGTTTCCATCAAGCATTTCTCCTGCCATATTCTTAACCATATCTAAGTAAATATATAACATAGCCCTCCAACTTTCATAGTGCCAATTTGGATTAATAGAAGAAAGTAAAAGTGAAATTTCATCTGCATTCTTATATAGCTTTTCATTTGTTTTTTCAGCTAATTTAGTATCTCCTAGCATTGTATATTCCACTAGATTTCTTGCAAGGCTTAAATTCTCTGTCAATAGATCACTAAATCTAAAAGCTACATTATCTTCATAAAAAACTCTCAAAAAGTAAGCAAAATCTGCTAGGTTTCTAAGAAGTCTAAATATTACTGCCTCTTTATCTGGAGTTTTAAATATTATACTTACAAATACCATTCTAGTCCACTCACTATGCTGGATCCACAACATACGTACTTCATTGATTAATTCCAGTTCCTTTCTATTAATATACTCCATTTAATCTCCACCTTTATATATTTTAGTATATAATATGTATGAAGATAAACAAAGTTAATAGAACATTGCCAGTAAATATTGTAAATCTTCTAAAGCTTTTCCACTAAATACTTCCAATACCTCATAGGCATATTTCTTTTCTGAAGCTTTGGATTGATTTTATTTTCTATGGCTATGGACTTAAAATATTGCTTCCATAGCTCTTGATACTCTTCTTCCTCTTCTTTCATCACTAAGGAATCTGTAGGTTTTATATTTCTAATGACCCATTCTTTCTTATTATAAAACACTCCTACTCCCCGTTTTACATCATGAATTATCCAATTTTCATTCATCATTCTAGATTCAAAATGTGGTGCAATAAGTCCTATAATATTATAATCTGGCTCAATTGCCCCATAGAATATCCCATTTTCCAACTCTTTAAATCTAAGAAGTCCTAACATTCCGTGCCGTTCCCTAGATACTTTAGCATATATGTTATTCATCATAAGAACAATATCATTAGATAGATTTAAATCTACTTGTGCCCCAAGCTTGAATCCTAATTGTATATATTTAAGTATTATTATGCCATGTTTAGGTAATTCAGATAAATAAACATAGAAGATTCTCCTTAAAGCTTCCCTAGAAATCTTATTTTCTATAGATTTATATACTGTCCTAGATTTTTCCCCATCTGTTGGAATAAATATATTTTGTACCAAAAAATTCTCTTCTATATTATCTTCTGGAACTATATCATAAACATTGTCCTTTCTATAATAAGCCTCATAAACTGCTGTAAGTAATCCATCAAAACTGCCATCATAAATATAATGAATCATTAAAATTGTCCCCCTATTTCAATATATTTATCTTCAATGGATACTTGGTCAAATAAGGATAGCTGTTGATAATTACTAAATCTTGTGGGTTTTTCAGTTAAATAATTTCGTATTATTTCACCATCCATGGATTTTACCCCATAATGTTTTCCCTTACAAGTAATGAAATACTGGGCTCTTTTAAGAACTATTCCTAATTTCTTTAAATCATAAAAATCTATAGCTGAAAACCTTCTTGCCTGAATTATTCGCATAGCTGATTTTACCCCAATACCTGGAACCCTTAAAAGCATATTATAGTCTGCTCTATTAATCTCCACTGGAAACAAATTAATATTTCTAAGTGCCCAATCACATTTAGGATCTAAGGCTAAATCAAAATCTGGTTTATTTTCATCTAATAGCTCCCCTGACTGAAATCCGTAAAATCTAAGAAGCCAGTCTGCTTGATAAAGTCTGTTTTCTCTTACAAGAGGCGGTGATTTAATTGCTGGTAATTTAGGATTAGTAGATACGGGAATAAAAGCTGAATAATATACTCTTTTAAGTCCATAGGAATTATACAATCCCTCCGATAGTCTAAGTACCTTTAAATCACTATCTGCTGTAGCACCTACTATTAACTGTGTAGTTTGTCCTGCAGGTACAAATTTGGGACTAAATCGAAATTTCTTCGTTTCTTCAAGGGATTGAGTAATTCCAGCTTTAATTAATTTCATAGGTTTTAGAATACTTTCCTTATTCTTCTTTGGTGCTAAAAGCTTTAGACCTTCTTCTGTGGGTAACTCAATATTTACACTCATTCTATCCACATATTTCCCTACTTTTTCAACAATTTCTTTATCTGCTCCAGGTATTGCCTTTGTATGAATATATCCATTGAATTTTTCTTCTTCCCTAAGTTTTTTTACTACTTGAAAAATCATTTCCATCGTATGGTTAGGAGATTTAAATACAGCAGAACTTAGGAATAACCCTTCTATATAATTCCTCTTATAGAAGTTTATAGTCAAATCAACTATTTCATCTGGCGTAAATGTCGCTCTTGGTAAATCATTGGAAAACCTATTAACACAATATGCACAATCATAAATACAATAATTAGTCATTAGAATCTTTAATAGAGAAATACACCTACCATCATCAGACCAGCTATGGCATATTCCACTGTTCTCTGCTACTCCCAATCCTCCATTTTTATTTTTTCTATTGCTTCCACTTGAGGAACAGGATACATCATATTTAGCCGCATCAGATAATATCCTTAATTTTTCTAAAACTTCCATACTAACACCCCGTCACTGAATATTCTTAGAAAAATTATATCATATAAAGAACAAGAGTTCAAACGTATGTTTGAACTCTTGTTAATATTTATTTGCTAAAATAATCCTTTAGCTCCTGCTATTAAAACTATAACTGCAAATACCATTCTATATATGGCAAATATTCTCATAGGTCTCTTCTTCAGATATGAAATAAACTTATTTATAACTACTAAAGCCACTATAAATGATACAAAAAATCCTACTGCTAAAGAAATTAGCTCTGCTGCGCTAAGTGCCAATATTCCTCCAATTTTATATATCTTTAATGTACTCATTCCTACCATAACTGGAATTGCTAAGAAAAATGAAAACTCTGCTGCCGCAACTGTAGAAAGTCCTGATACCCAACCACCTATAATAGTAGAGGCAGAACGAGACATTCCTGGAACAATGGCAAGACATTGAAATAACCCAACTGTAATAGCCTGTTTTACTGTTACATTTAACTCCTTTGTTTTAACCCTTTTATTCCTAAACTTATTTTCTGCATATATCATAAGTATTCCACCTACAAATAGTGTAATTGCTATGGATATTGGGTTAAATAAATATTTGTCTGCTAAATCATCCAATAATATTCCAAAAACTCCTCCCGGAATACAAGCTATAAATATCATAAACCAAAATCTAAATCCTGATTTCTCATATCCAACTTTTTGTGGAAAAAAATTCAAAAGGGTATCTTTTATTTTATTCCAATAGAGAATAACTACTGCTAATATTGCCCCTAATTGTATTACATATGTATACATCTCCACGTACTTAGGATTTGTTCCATTAAATCCAATTAAATTTTGAAAAATAACTAAATGACCTGTAGAAGATACTGGTAAAAACTCTGTTAATCCTTCTATAATACCTAGTATTATAGATTTTAGTGCCAAGAATATGGTGTCCATTTTCTACATCTCCTTTGCATATATTGTCAAACTTTTGATTTGACTTATATTTTAATTATATGAATATAAAATACATTTTATCATAATCGTATTGGTTATTCCACTTTTAGATAGTCCTATTTTAGAAATATACAATTACTTTTTATTATAAGCTCATGAGTTCATTGACAAAGCAATTTTATTATTATACACTAGTTCTTACGTAATAAAATAAAGTTAATTAAGGAGGTTGAAATATGGCAAATTTAAAAGAACTATTTGCTCCTAAAGATTTAACAGAGGGTACTCCTTGGAAAAGAATTACCCAATTTGCTATTCCCATGTTAATTGGTAATATAGCCCAGCAGTTTTATAATACTGCGGATTCCATTATAGTTGGTAAATATGTAGGCGATAATGCTCTTGCTGCCGTTGGTAGTGCATCTCCTATATTAAATCTTTTACTTGTACTCTTTGTTGGAATTTCAGTAGGTGCAGGTATAATGGTATCTCAATATTTTGGAGCTAAGGATCGAGAACGGCTTTCTAAAACAATTGGTATATGTATAAGTCTTACTGCTTTAGCATCTATAATAATCATGGTTGTTGGTCCTATGGTTACACGCCCATTACTTTCTTTTCTTAATACACCTGATACAATAATAGAATGGTGTACAGATTATCTCATTATTTACTTTGTTGGTATTGCAGGTTTTGCCTATTATAATATTTTAGCTGGAGTTCTTCGTGGCCTTGGAGATTCCATTTCTGCACTTGTATTCTTGCTTATTTCCACATTTTTAAATGTAGTGCTAGATATTTGGTTTGTTGCAGGATTTAATATGGGAGTACCTGGAGTTGCATTGGCTACTGTAATTGCACAGGGAATCTCGGCAATACTTTGTATCATTAAGCTAATGAAAATGAAGGATAACTTTGATTTAAGCCTAAAAACTTTAAAATTAGATAAAGAATTTTCCTATAGATTAATAAAACTTGGATTACCGTCAGGTTTAACACAGGCAATATTCTCTCTTGCAATGATAGTTGTGCAATCCTTGACTAATAGCTTTGGAGAAATGGTAATAGCTTGTAACGTAATTGTCATGCGTGTAGATGGATTTGCTATGATGCCAAACTTTTCCTTTGGAAGTGCTATGACTACTTATGCTGGACAAAATATAGGTGCAAAGAAAATGGAAAGAGTTGAAAAGGGTACTAAAGATGGTACTATGATTGCAGTTGGAGTGTCTACTGTAATAACAATTATAATTTTACTCTTTGGCAGACAACTTATGGGTGTATTTACTGATACGCAGGAACTAGTTGATTTAAGTATGCACATGATGAAAATTTTAGCAGTAGGTTATATTGCCATGGCTATAACTCAAAGTTTATCTGGAGTTATGCGTGGTGCAGGAGATACTGTAACTCCTATGTGGATTTCACTAATTACTACAGTGCTTATTCGTGTACCTATAGCTTATGGTATTGCTTATTTCACTAGAAGCGATGCTTATCCTACAGGACGACCTGAGTCTACTTTCATATCCCTATTGCTTTCTTGGACTTTAGGAGCAATTATAACTTTTATTTTCTATAGAAAAGGTAATTGGCGTAAAAAAGGACTTACTGATAAAAAATAGAGAAACCTATTTAAACTTAAAGTTTAAATAGGTTTTTATTTACAACTTTTCTTAGTTTCCTCCAATAATATCTAAGTGAATATCTTCTATAGCCTTTTTATATGGATTAATGGTGTCATTCACAAGTTGAAGAATTCCATCTTTATCTAAGTATTCATAATACATAGGTACTCCACTAGTTCCTGTTGTTGGCATTGTATATGTGGATAATGCTTCTGTTCCCTTAATTCTATTAAGTTGATCTGCAAACCACAACATATTTTCAGTCTTTATATCACTATATATATTCTCATTAAATATATCTATAAATTCAGGAATCTTCAGTATATTAGCTGGTTTCAACAGCTTAGTAAGTATAGCTTTAATTACAATCTGCTGATTTTCCATACGTTCATAATCACTAATAGTATTTTTGCTATTATTACCTTTTCTATAACGTGCAAATTTTAAAGCATCTTCCCCATTTAAAACCTGCTGTCCTTTTTTTATATTAGTATGTAAATCTTGTGTAGGGTCATCATATTTCATATCTATTGGTACGTTAATGTCTATTCCTCCCACAGCATCTACTATTCTTTCAAAACCATCTAAGTCTATACCAATATAGAAATCAGGTACAAATCCTATTATGGTTTTCAGTTCTCTCTTTAATTGATTGATGCCACCTTCTTTTCCCCCACCATTTAAATTTCCTGCTGGATAAGCAGCATTTATTTTTTTTACTTTTCTCTTAACATTTACTAAACTATCTCGTGGGACACTTATAATATTTGCTTCTTTATTTATTCCGTCATAGGAAGCAACCATAATTGTATCTGTATTTACACCTTTATCCAAGCCTAAAATTAAAAAGGTATAAAACTGTTCCTTTCTATCTTCCATTGTAAAACCTTCAGGTATATCTAGATTGTTCCCAATAAGCATATCATCATCATTTACTTCTGGGATAATAAAAGCTGTATCGCCATAGGTTGCAAGATTATCTTCACTTAAATCTGGAATAGCAGGTGGTTTTATTATATTTTTAACAATAATAATACAGAAAAATGTTAAAATAGTTAAGATGAATAAAGTTTTTAAAAAAAGGATTTTCCTTTTTCTTGACCGTACCTTTACTCTGCCACTGTTTCTCGGGTTATATATATTGCTTTCATTTTTCATTTGTAAAAAGCTCCTTTTTAAATATATATTTTACTATAGTATACTATTATCATTTATAACTACCCCTAAAGGTACAAATAAATAGGTCAATGCCAAGGCTGTACCTATGGTTCCTGTATCATTAAATGAAAATATAGCTATGCTGCATAAAAGAATCGTAACAAATCCTTTATATAAATTTGAATACCTTTCTTTTAATTCCATTAACATATTTTTATATCTATATAATAAACCACATAAAATTACTTCTGAGAATAAAATAATATTCCATGAAGAATTAATTAAATTCCAAAGTACTTGTCTCAACTTAGAACCGATTATTTCAAAAAATTTACTCCAGCCACCTATCATCAGAGCTTCCAATGCCTTCCCTGCATGGGTAGGATTTGGATTAAACAGAGAATCTAGTTTTGCTAATAATAAAATTCCCAAAATAGCCCCAACAACTATAAAAGCTATTTTCTTTAAAGAAAGTCTTTTATCAAATATAACAAGTACTATCATTAAAATAGATAGTATAGATGCTAATGTTCCACCCATATTAGCTCCAAAAAAAGGACTAAGACCTATTGTTACTAAAATCATATATGAAGTTATAGAAATTGTCATTATATATTTTGTACTATTACATAGATGGAATAGTACAAAAAAACTTAATATGGTAGAACCTAACAATATCCCCATATAATCATTACCTATGCCGTAAAATCTCCCTCCTGCAATAGCATCAGAGCCTAATGGAGATATAATCATCAACTTCTTAACAAAGAAAATGTCTATTAGCAGTAAACCACTGGTTACCAATGCCAATATGGCTATGATTACCAATTTTTCATTGAAAATTTTATTTAAAATATAAGATATAATTAAAGAGCCTCCAAATACATAGATGAGATCAAAAATTATAGATTTATATCCAGTCAGTGAGACTGTCATCATCATTAAAGGAACTATCATTACTGTTATACTTAAATAATGAAGAATATCATTTGGAAGCTTATTCCATCCTGTAAGTCTAGGCAAATAAAATCCAATTAAAGTGATACCTATAAGGATTATAAAGGATTTATGAAAATAACTTCGATATTTCCTTAGATATAAATTTTGATCTTGATTTTTAAGTAAAACCTTCTCAGGATTATTATTATCTACTACTGTCATTGATTCTCCAATAAAACTTCTAGGTTCAGAAACCCCGAAAAATCCAAGAACAGTAGGTCCAAAATCAAAATTAGTAACCAATCCTTCCCTGCGAGTTGTACTTGAAGTCAATAATCCCCTTTGAGTATTGGGTCCTGACATAATTATAGGAGTCAGACCAAAGTTTCCTCGGCTAATGGTTTCTGATGAAGGGTTGGGAGTTATGACCATAAATAAAGTTTTTTCTAAATCTACTTTTTCCATGACCTGACCCAAAAATAAATCTGCTCCTTCAATAACCTTAATTTTTTGCTCTTCTCTAATTTCTTTGGTAGTTATTTCATCTGTTGTTTCTATTCTTACTGTATCTCCATATTCTATAAATAATATATCTATATCAGGTAAGATACTTTCTGCTTCTTCCAATAGCCTCTCTTGATTTAATCTGCTTCCTTCTAAAACATCATCATCAGAAATTAACAAATCAGAATCTATATAACCAAAAGGGATTACACCATTTTCATCCATAGCTAACATAGTAGCTTCTCTAGCTAGTGTATCTAAATCACTGCTTCCTATGAGTCCAACTACAATGCCATTTTCCTTGGCTATTTTACCCAAAAGTCCAACTTGGTTGTTTGGCGTAACATCTAAAGCTGTTTCTTCTATGTCTTTAATTCCTGTATTTACAATTTTCCCATCTGAAGTCTGAAAAGCTAAAGCTCCTTCACTTGGAGCTAAAGTTCTTACACCCATTCCTAAACTAAGGTATGTACTTCCTCTATTAGCCAAACTTGACTTTGCTCGTATATTCATAAATCCCATGGCACCATTTTCCAACAATATATCCATATTAGGAGTATTGCTATTAAAAATTTCTTCAATACTAACTTTATCCAATATCAGTATAATTGCCTTTCTATCTTCAATATTAGAAGAAGCAGCAAATGATTTAGAAATAGGCATACTTAAAATTATACACAATACTAAAGTCCATTTAAATATATCTTTAAAGGCTTTCTTTAAACTCTTTTCCAATTTATTTTCCTCCTACTACAACAAATAAAGCTCTCTCTACCATAATTCACTATATTATAACATTTATTAGTAAATATCAATAATAATATAATTTGCAACTATAATAAAATCTATATATAGGAGTAGTAAAGTAGAGATTTCCTATTCCTTATAAAATATTTACTGATTTAAATAGAGTTTTCCCATTTTTTTATTAAAGAACCATCTAATAAATATTTATTAGATGGTTCTTTAACTAATTTTTATAAGGAAATTGTCTTCATAGAAGCTTTTTTATAATCTTAAAGCAGAATTTTAAATAGATATACTAATTAACTTGTTGTGCTAGTAAATTTGAGATTAGATAAACTTACCAATTATTTTTTTGAAAAAAGATACCTCTTAAGAAAGCAATTTGGGAATATTATCAAAATATGAGTTATTTAATGTGCCCTAGATTTATGTTATTTCCTAACATTTGATTGATGCTCTAACAAAGATTATGGGCTAAAATCTTTGTTTTAAGTCTTGCAATAAGACCCAGCATAGATTTGGTCAGAACCTTGTTGCTATTTAGCTGCCCAGCTAGTTGTGACAAAGTGGTTTCAATTCTCCTCCTGAGCTTAAAAATATGTTGACGAAGCCATTTTGGATGAGGATTTTTAGCATTATCTCTTTTCATAAATAGCAGCTGAATTCCTTTTTCAGTCTCTAAATTTGAAGATAAGTGCTTATTGGCATAGCCCTTATCACCTAGAATAGTTATATGTTCATAGGTTTCAACCAACTCCCATACAGCCTCTCTATCATCAATATTAGCTGGAGTAAGGACGAAATCTGTAACATAACCATCAACTGTAGTAAAAACATGTAGCTTAAATCCATAGTAAGTCTCTTTCTTGGAGGCACAATATCCATAAGCTGCATCCACCTTAAAGGTTTTATGAAAATGTGCTCTACCAAACTTGCATACAGGAATAGGAGTGCTCTCTACAATTCTAACTGATTTATCACGGTATCCTAGAATTTTAGTAAGCTCCTTACGAATTTCATCAATGACTGAGTGTACAGCCCTACGAGTTCTGTTAAATCTAGTTCTACTGCAGAATCTTGTTGATAAATTCCAATGTTAATTTATTACAAAATTCCCCATCATTAATACATTCACATGTAAAACCTTTAATATCTCTAAAAGATAAAACCTTTATTTCTATTATGGTATCATCTATAATTCTACCTCTCAAGATCTTACTCTCTAGAAATATGTATATTTCTAGATTTTCATCTTGGACAAACATATTTTTAGGATAGAAAACATTTATTTTATTTGGATTAATAAATTTTTCTATATTATAAAAAATTGCCCACTGTTTTCTTGATTTTTTACCTTCATATTTATGACCTTAAAAATGCCCTCTGACCCCTAAATAGTCAATCATAACAATTCTATACCTCCCAAATCAATTATTTGAAAAATTGTAAGATATACTTCCATATTTCAATTGAAATTTCCTTTGAATTCTTAGGTTCTCCATTTCCGAACATATTCATAGTCATTTTTAATATTAATTCCTTTTTTTTATTTACTTCGCAAACTATCATTTCATTCCAAGAGTTATCACTGTTAATCCCAAATCTACCATATGATAATAATATATTTTCTTGTTTTGAAAACTTATTATCCAACCATATCTTTACTGTTTGTTTTTCCATACCATTAATATAAAATTTTATGATATGTTTTTTATTTGTTACTAAGTCAATATCATAATCAAAATTATGATTTTTTTGTTTAGTTTGTTCTACTAGCTCAGTTAAATAATGAATAATTTCAGAATAACTATCTTTTATAAATTTGTTTTTATCTTTATCCGTTATCTCCCTAAAATCAGGTATTAATACATCTTCCTTTCTTGCCTCTTTATATAATGTCTCCCTTCCGATCATCCTAGATTTAAGAGTAGGAATTGTTCCTAAGGGCTCCATTGCTATTCTATCTATTTTTAATATTTTATATTTTAGTTCTTCAAACTTTTCACCAAAATCACTATCATTAGAGAAATCAATATATGATATCCCTTTTAAATAAAATGGAACAGCTTTACTCCTATCACCCTTATATCGCATAATAGGTATTATCTTCTCAACATTCTCCATTATATTATTAATTAACAATGATGTTTCATATCCTACCCCACCATTGAACTCATTTGACTTATCTGCATATTTATCAGTTAAGATAACCAAAGTATAGTCACTTCTCATAATATTTTCTATCATCATTCTATTTAAATTCACAGTACCTTTTTGGGTAATAAATTCATCTAATGTAGCATCAATTCCATTCCTTCTTAATTCATTTGTTAATGCTATAACCCAATCTTTGTGACTTGGATTATCCCAGCTATAGCTAATAAAAACCGTCGGATTTTTCATAGGTTATACCTCCATGATATTTGTTTAAAATATGGTTGTAAATATTTCTAATTTTATTGATTATCTTAAAATAATCCTTAAAATAATTGAAATCAAATTAAAATATATATTGTATATTAGTCCCTATACATCTTTAACAAACGAATTCTTCTGTTTATTTAAAATAACTTTAGCCAATTTTATTTTAACTGCCCCATATTTCAAAAGATTTTACTTTCCCTGAATTACTAATATAGTAACTTGTTGCTGCTAATACCTCCTGAATCTTATCTGGCATATTGATGTTTTTACAAATTGAAGGCTGAACTACTATTATCTTTCCCCGTAACACTTTATCCTGCTGTTTCATATCCCGTAGGAACTTATCATACTCACCTTTCTTAAATTCACAATGCCCAGATTTCCTTCGACTTTTAATTTTTTGAAGTAATATTGACTTAGATTTAAGCCATATTGTTGATTTTATAGCCTGTCCTACAACTTCATAAACATCCCCTACACTAGAGTTATAATTTTTTGCACTCATTGCCTTAACATGATATAAGGTAATCTCATATTCCAATTCCTTATTGTGAATTGTTATAAAATCAGCCATTTCCCCAGTACCATGATCATATATAATATAGTCTATTTCTTGATTCTCCATTAACAGTTCATAAAGGGTATCCTGAATTGATTTACCTTTTTTACAGGTTCTTTTTGTTCTAAATTCCAAACTAACATTTGTTCCATATTTTTCTTTCCAAGGAATAGATTTAATATTCTGATTGCTAAATACAATAGCTTCTGGATCCCCTACACTAATCTCAATACCTTGAATCATTGCATCATCAGTTGTACGAAATGTTAGGGGATAACTTGAAAAATAAGTAGCAAGTCCAATATTTTGTCTCCCTTCAAAAACCAATATTTCATCTTCAAATGATTGATAATTCCCATTCAAATCACAAGTTATGGTTTGTTCATATTCTCTGATGGAAGCTTGTATTGTTATTAATTCACTTTCTATTTTTATTATACTTATATCCAGATCAGTCACGATACCGATCTCATTTTCGTTATTTTTATAATATACTAATGAAGGGTTGTTATATGACTCTCCTGAGAGATCTGCAAAATAAATATTCTTTGGATACTTATCAAGTCGCTTGGGAATAGGTAAATAATCAAAGTTAGTATTAGTTTTAACCACCATTTCAGAATTAAAGATCTTCGCTCCATTATAATCGCACCATGATATAAAATCCTTTAGATTTGTATATGCACTACTCCAGATCTTTGAACCACTACTATAACCAATTGTGATTTGTTGTTCTTCTGATATTGCCTTACAAAACACATGCCCTGCAGAGTATAGTCTACCTGTACTTGGATCAATGGCTTGACTAACATCCGATCCAGCAGATATTCTATAAGATTCTCCCGATTCATTAAACCTATTTTGCATACCAGAATTAAATATTTCAAACTCTCTTAAATTGCCTAATACCCTATGCATTTCATGCTTCGGTATTTTCTCATAAGACTTAGAAAAGGATTCTACTATTTGCTCATAAATGAATTCACTTTTTACTTGCGAGTATATATATAAGATTTTAGTCTGTTCCTGGTAATGTACTATATATAAGAGGTTTTCTTCATCTTTCACATTATCACCAGTATACCATTTCGGATTTTCATACCCCTTACCTATAGCAACCACCGTATTGTCATCGTGGTTTAAAAATGGCCCGTATGAGATATTACAGAACTCAGGAAATTTCCCATGAATATCAAACCCAACTACCTTATATAGCTTTGCATGACAATTGAGTCTAATAGTATGTAATGATAAATTCGAGTCAGAGTCAATTTGGTCTTTATTATCAATTGAATATTCGTCTATATATACCTTATCCATTTCTTCTTTATTTATCTTGTTTTCGCTTAAGTCAATTATAATTTCTTGCCAAATCATATCACTTTTATATAACTCTTTATTCTCAATTACTAATTCTTCATCATTCATTGCTATAAATTTCGCTACATCGATGTTTTCGGCATTTGTACGCGCGAATCTTCCTATAAATTGTAGGGTATTTGCTAAAGATTTATGTGGATCATGTATAGCTGCAATTTTTAGATTTGGAAAATCAAACCCCTCTCCAAGCATATTAACACATATTATCCCATCTAGTTCTTTACTGCGTAGCTCATCTATAATTTGATACACTTTCTTTGAGTCCATAGAACTATCAATTCTTTTTAAATTTAGTTTCGTTTCAGATTTATATAAGTCTTCCAACTCTTTGGCTCTATTTTTGCTATTAGCTCTTACCATTAAAAAATGTTCATATCCTTTTTCTCTATCTAATAATAATATTGATTCAGCTTTCCTTGCAATTAAATAGTCCTTATTTTGTGCACTAGGTATTGGGATGTATTGAATTTCTCCGAAAATACCATCCTTATATGCTTGAGATAGGGGGTAGTTATAAACAGTAACTCCTTTAATCATTTTCTTGTCCATACGAAAGGGAGTTGCAGTAAATAAAACATGTTTTGCTTTATTAATATTTCCTAATATCTCAGTCCAAGTTTTCGCAGGAACATGATGTGCTTCGTCTATCAAAACCAAATCAAATTTCCTTTTAATTGCCTCCACCCTAGATAAACTTAAACCACCTCTATCTGTAGCTACTATAACATCTGCATTTTCTATCAAATTATCTTGCTCTTCTTTATAAAGTCCTTTCATCTCATATACCTTAGGTTTTTTAATATTGTCAGAGAGAACATTAACTTTTGTTAATGTCTTTAAATTTGAATACTCTTCATAAATCTGACTACGCACTAACCTACTTGGAGTTATTATTAAGGCTTTGTTAGTTTCTAAAACATATGGGGTCATCATTAATACAGCTGTTTTACCAGATCCTGTAGCATGATATAAAAGTGCTATATTTCTCCTTATGGGCTTTATTCCTTCCTAATTAGCTATGGCTTGTTATTAGTGCTTCTTCAATTTAATATATTTCACTTTTTTCTTGTCTTTTCATTCTTCCAATATTTATAATTTATTGTTCTTCATGCCATTCCTCTACAATAGCCTCTACTTCTTTTATTAATCTTTGCTTATCTGGAATATAAAGTGTATATTTAGAAGCAAATATTTGATTTGATAGACCCCCCAATGCATATTCTGCCGCTACATTATCCTTATCTGTGCATAGGATTATTCCAATAGGAGGATTATCTATTTCATCATTGATTTCTGACTGATAGTAATTTAAATACATGTTAAGTTGTCCCACTGCTTCAGGCATTAATTTACTTGTTTTTAATTCTATTAAAATATATGAACGCAATATTTTGTTGTAAAACACCATATCCACATAGTAGTGAGTATTATTTAAAGTAACTCTCTGCTGGGTTCCAACAAACATAAATCCTCTGCCAAGCTCTAATAGAAATTTTTCTATATGCTCTACTAGGGCTTTTTCTAAGTCACTTTCCATCATTGGTTTGTTTTGTGGTATTCCTAAGAATTCAAAAACATATGGGTCTTTCAAGACATCTTCAGCATTTAAGAGCTCAATCCCTTTCTTAGATAAGTTGAGAACAGTTTCTTTATTTGCTTTTCCCTCTGATAATAGGATTCTCTCAAAGAGGGATGTATTTATTTGTCTTTTTAATTCTCTAACTGACCACTTAGAATTTATAGCTTCTTTTTCATAAAAAGATCTTTTGCTTAAATCAGAAACACTTAAAAGTTCACAATAATGAGACCAACTCAATTTAACAGACAGTGTCTGTTGAATTGGATAGTCTTGATAAAATCTTCTCATGAACTGCAAATTAGACACTGAAAAACCTCTGCCAAATTCTGTTGTCAACTCTTTAGAAAGCTCATTTATTAATCCTCTACCATATGCTGCACGTTCCTGAGAATCCTGCTCATGTTCTACTATTATTTTTCCTATCTGCCAATAAGCTTTAAGTAGTTCAACATTAACTACGCTTGCAACATTGTTTCTTGCCTCAAGCATAACTTGTTTTATTTCTGAAAAAATATTATTATTTTGATTTGATATTTCACTCACAGCTTTACCTCCAGAACTTTTATTTCAAAGATACAATATAATACCAACTTCATTAATTATAAAAAATTTTACAGGCTTTTATCTAAGCTTGTGTCGCTAAATGCAAAGAATGTAAATCTAAATTCGGTCTGAATATTTTCTATATAAAATATTTGTTATGATAAAATGTAAACTACTAATTATTATAAAAATAATTGAAATCATAATTCTAATGCCTAAACTAAATTCCATAAAGTTAAGGGAAATAATAAAAGCCATGAAAATTAAAAAGGCTTGTATTAATAATATCCATTTGTTACTTATCGCTACTATACTACTCAATATCCTGCCGAATAAATGTATTATTGAATATGAAAAAATAAAAAATGGAGGGAATTCATTATTTATATAATTGGGATATAATTTTATCATTATAAAAATAGAAGTAAGAAAAGATAAAATAATCCAAAAAGGATATATTACAATCTGAATTTTCTTCATAATTTCCTCCTCGATTATGACATGTTTTATTACATTTACGTAGCTATTATCATTTTAAATATAATTATACTAAATAATTGTAGACTATTAAAGAACCAAACTCTTTACCTCTCATACATTGCTTACAGCAATTAGATCCTAATTACTCTAAGCAATGCATGAATTATATTTGGTTAAAGTTCCTGAAACCCTTGATTTCAAAGCATTTATTGCACCCATCACTATTATGACACATTCCTCTGCTGCATGATACAATAAACCAATAGTTTCATTGTTATGTCTCATTTCTTCTAAATTAGCTAGAGCTTCTTCTTGATAATCCCTAAGCTCAATAATTTTCCCTTTTTGCTTGGGTAAAAAATCCTCTGTAATTTAAAGTTCTCAAGTTCACTAAAGATTCTAGATATTCTTCCAATTTCTCTTCTAACTTTTGATTAAGATAGACTAAATATTCTTTCCTATCCATTATTCCATATTCTAGCTTTTCACATCTGCCTGGATTATATCAATTATCTTATCTCTAACTAATTTATTGTAAGTTATTATTTTTCCCTCCCTATATTATTTTTTATATCTATGGTCCGTTAAAATTGTGAATATATTTTTTTTCATGAGGATCTTTATTTTCTAATAGTCTAAAGTCTCCATATTTTACTAATCCTTTTAGTTCATAGTGATAATTAGTTCTTCATATTAAGTGGAACCTATCCATTAGATTTATTTTATAGTTTCTTTCTTTTACTTTATAATTGCTTAATTTCTTCAAGGATTCCATCACTAGATATCTCTTAAAATCTGTGCAAACATTTTAATCTTTATCAATATCAAACACACCAAAACTAAAAAAATCATGTATCGGTAATATAATTTGTTTGATAATTTCAACATCACGGTCTGTTAAATCATATATATAGATTTCAGTTCCGTAATGAGCGCTACAAAAATTATCTTGAATATTGATTGTAAAAAAATCAATCCATTTATCATAATCATTTGGTTTGGGTTCAGCAAGAATTTCCTGTATCATTTTTTCTGTCAAATTTCCATTAATTGATATTTCATTTTTGCTTTTTTCAGCCTCATTAAGTTTTCCAAATCTCAAAGCTTTTTCTATTTCCTCTTTTTCATCTTTCCAGCATCGAATTTCAAAATCACTACCTGGTTTTAAAAATACAGACATAATTTGTTTCCACCATTTTGTGTTTATATCATTAATTCCATAATCAATTACATTAAGACTTATTCTTTTCATAATCTTTCACCTCACTTACTATATTAAATGGGTGCTAGTAGTTGTCTTTTATAGAACACAAATACTACCACTATAGTATTATTATTGAATAATTAAATCATCATTTAAAAATGGAAGAATAGGTATTAAATCCATAGGTACAACTAAGTCAATTATAATTACTGTAGACATTGCCCAAAGTGCTGCTTTAACTATCTCATTTCCGTGGGAATACACTGCTATCCCAGAAGTATCTGAAACACCCTTTAATAATTTATCAGTTAAATACCTGTTATTTTTATTAAGCTCTGAATTCCACCTCATCACCCACAAATGATCACTATGTTATTTTCTATTCTATCTCTTCATCCAAAATCCAAGGTAACTTGATTCCAGATATTTCTATTAATAAATAAGGTGCTTCCATTTTGGGATTAGGACAAGGATTGTTTAAGTCACTCCCTTTTAAAATTCTTACTTCAAGTTCTTCTAAGTTTAATATTAAGCTATCCTCATCTATCGTACCTTTAACTGGATAATATGATATATATTCTATTTCCTTGTTCATTTCATCATATTCCAATGGCATAGTTTCTAAGGGGAAATCTATACATAAACCAAAATTCTCCAATAATTTGGACGTTTTAAGATATTTAATTTTAAAAGTTTTATAATAATTTCTGCAATAAGCACAATCACATTTGCTTTTATATCTAAACCTATATTCTTTAGTAGTACTATAATCCAAATTTATATCTAATCAGTACATATCTTTCTAACCCCCTAATTTGTGTTTATATAATAATGGAACTTGGAACTCAAACAAACTTAATCATTGAATACACCCTAGTTTCGCATAATTAACATTGTGACAAACTGGATTTTGTAGATTATAAATTATTTAGCGACGCATAAAATAAATGATGTGTCGTTATTTCTGAGAGTAATTATCTATTTCTTAACTATTAGACAAATTGGTGTATCTGCACTACCATCTAGGAATTCAAAATCATTAATGTTTACTTCTGATATATGAACAGATTTTATACTTGCTAGTCCATATGATTCTAACCACATGTTCCAGATTTCTATTTCATTTAATACTTCCAATTGTTCCTTTAAGTAGTTAATAAACTGTCCTGCACTTAACTTTGCAGAAATCCAGTGTAATCCGGAAAAATATTTTTTATCTGAATAATCCTTTGCGTATGAGGTTGAATAATACATATTATTACTAATTTCAATTTTATTTAAATCTCCTTCATAAGAACTCTTAACTTCTTTCAATGGTTTATCACTTGCTAGAAACATGAATACGCTCAATGTTTATCACTCCATTATTAAATATCCTTATTGCACATAAATATACTTATGTTCATTAACTATAATCCTGATACAAGTATACTAAATATTTGTAAATTTTTAAAAAACTGATTCTCTGTTTCTCATGCACTACTCACAACAATCATATCCCAATTACTCAAAGCAATGCATGAAATATATTTATCTAAAGTTCCTGAAACCCTTGATTTGATAACACAAACTGCACCCATCACTATTATGACACGTTCCCCTGTTTCCATATCTATAGTAAAATCAAGTTTTTTATACTAAGAATTGCTCAAGTATATTTTATAATTGTATATTTCTAATATTTTCTAATATACCTTCTTTTTCCTAAAACAGCTTACTGCTAACTCCAGAGTCTATCTGGATAATTCTCTGCTGTGCAGCATAGTCTTCAACAATAAATGTTCCATCTTTATTAACTTATTTTTCAATTATACCATAAATAAATACTAGGCAATATTATTTAAAACAACAAATGTTAACTATCATTTTGACATTATTGTGCTATAATTATTTAATAACAATCAATTAGGATATTTGTTCAAATTTACTAAAATGAGGTGGTTTCTATGCCTGCATCCAAGGTGGGAAAGTTCTGGCGCTTCAAAACCGCTGATATAGAGCGGGAGGTTATAAAATGAACAGATTTAAAACTTTAAATGCCCGAAGGCTTTCTGTTGCCGGATTTTCATTTCTCTTTGCCTATATTCTGTCATTTCAGTTTGAAGGGCAGGTACTTTACAGCCTGCTGAATCTTCGTGGAACAGATGCCAACCCTTACATAATGACTGCAATTGTCGCGCATTTTATGGGGCTTTTTACTTGCGGCCTGTTTGTTAAATCACAGACGGTCGCAAAAAACATGATGCTCGGAGCTATGGGCTTATGCTTAGCTGCTACTATTCCCTTCTTTTTTCCTCCCTCCTCTCTATGGTTGGTGGGACTGATTGTCAGCGGATACTTTAGCGGCTGCGCGGTGGCAGCATGGGGATTTTTCCTTAGAGCCTATACTCCTAAGAACGAGTACATTAAATCCTGTGCTGACGTTCTGATTTATTCCAATTTGCTGATGATTGCAGTTAATGTGGTGGCCATGAACAGGTCAACCTTTATCGGGCTTGGCTTCTCTATGCTTTGCCTTGTGATTGGCATGGTCTTCATTTGGATGCTGCCGTTGGAGCAGGAGAATGAGCAGAACAAAGCATTTAAAAATAAGACCCATGGCGGCATTAAAACCCCGCTAATATTGCTGTGCCTTTTTGTCTTCATTATAACAATTAATTCAGGACTAATGTATGAGGTCATCAACCCCGCTTTTGAACACCTGACGAGGCTGGTGAGCTGGTATTGGGCCGTGCCTTATATTGTGGCACTTGCTATTATGCGCAACCTACCTATGAAAGCAAAGCGATCTAGAATTTTGTATATGGGAATGGCAATGATTATAGGAGCATTCATCAGCTTTATGCTGTTAGGGCGAAACACTTCCGACTATCTGATTGTGGATACGCTGATGCTCGGTGCTTGTGGTATTTTTGATCTGTTTTGGTGGAGCATCCTTGGAGAAATGCTGGATTATAGCGACAACCCAGCACAAACCTTTGGCATTGGGCTTTCCGCCAATGTATTTGGCGTGCTTTGCGGAGGCGTCTTGGGAATGACCCTAACATCCATTGGGCTTCCCAGTGCGGAGGTTGCGGTGATTGCCCTTACTGTGGTTTGCCTTACACTGGTTATGCTACCACCACTGAACCGCCAACTTGTTTTACTACTGAAAAACCATACCTATCTTACTGCCTATGACAATATGAATCAGTCACGGCAAAGGGACATTGTTTGTCAAATTAAAACTCTTGACCCACTGACTCCCCGGGAGCAGGAGGTATTACAGCTAATCCTTTCAGGCAAATCTAACCGAGAAATTGCTGGGGCTTTGTTTATCAGTGAGAGTACTGTAAAAACACATGTAAGGAACATTTTTTCAAAATATGATGTCGGTAGTCGGGCAGAACTCATCAGCACCCTGCTGAAGAATCAAAGGGTTGAATAATTCATAAAATCATATAAATACAGGGTTTAACCGTCCCCTCATACTAAAGTATGAGGGGCTTTTTTCTGCAAAATCATCCTTTCGAAGGATGATTTTAAAAGAATTTTTCCTTAAAATCTATATTAGAGGAGGGTTGGTGCAAATGAAATTAATCCGAAAACGACGGAATGGATATGCCTTATTATTGGCAGCAAGTATTTGTTTGACGGTTTGGTTGGGCAAGGCATTTATGTTAGAAGCGGTTTTCGCCTTTGGAGCCACCAGCCTTATCTCTCTCCTGTTATTGGTGAGGCAGAACCGTCTACTCTATGCTGCAAGACTTATTTGCGATAATCCCATCCTTGCGGTGCCATCTGCTCTCATCTCCATGCCAGGCCGCCAAATGAAAAAAGACACTGAGGAAACTGTAGTATCTACTTTTGGTATTCTCATCGGCAGTAAAATTTACCGGTGGGGCCTCGACGGGGTGCATGGTGTGCGGCTGAGCGCAGTTCAAATTGATAAGGAGCGGATGTACCTAACCTTTGGCGACGCGTCCAAGACCATGCGGGTAGAGTTGCTGCACGGAATGCCAGGGAAGCAGGCTATACTGGATGCAGCACAAAAGCTACTTTGTGAAACCGGCGTAACAGCAAAAATTATAAATTAGAAATGAAAAG
This sequence comes from Tissierella pigra, assembly GCF_018917845.1. Classification (NCBI taxonomy): domain Bacteria; kingdom Bacillati; phylum Bacillota; class Tissierellia; order Tissierellales; family Tissierellaceae; genus Tissierella; species Tissierella pigra. Next base: position 354,095 of record NZ_JAHLPJ010000001.1, on the reverse strand, counting down.
GAGGAATGCGAAATGAAAAAGACAGTATCTATTTTACTTGTGACAGTGCTGCTTTTAGGCAATCTTACCGGATGCGACGGTGGAAGAGGCAAAAACGACGGGGCAACACTTTCACCAGAGACCACCAGCGTCACCTTGTCAAACGGTGTCAGCATAGATCTAGGTGTCTATGTGCTGGACGGTGAAGAAGAACTTACCGTAACCAAGCAAGCTGTGGAAGAAAATAAAGATGAAGGGTATAAAATAGAAGCCTATGACTTTAAGCTGAGCGATATGACCGAGCTTTCGGACTTCATTACCCTTCGTATCCCTTACGATACCGCATACTGCGAGGATGGGCAGGATCCGGCAAAATGCGTGGGCGCAATGTACAAAAACGAAACCACTGGCAAATGGGAGGATGTGCTGTTCGAGGTGGATGCAACTGCGAATGAGCTTATCATCTACACCGACCATCTCTCCACCTTCGGCGTGTTCCATGTCAAAAATGAGGGTCAACGCAGTGCCAAAATCACCAACATTTATGCAGACATTTCCGGCATTGACCAGCAGGAAGCTACGGAAACACTACGAAAATACGTGGCAGGTGGCGGCGCAGACGGAGAAGAAGCGGCAGGACTCGCAGCGCGGCTTATCACCGGCCATAACGGATTTATGAGCGGCATGGCGGGAGCAACCGGTGATGTGGGCTTTGCCACCGACTTCACTGGTACGATTCTGAACATGGCATCCCTCGGCAGCCCGACCTTTGACACCTCCCTGGCTGATTCAGCCTACAAAAAGATGAATAAGCTGGGCAAAGTAGCAGCAGCGGTGAAGATCGGTGCGGTAATGCTGAATACGGAAAAAACAGACGCCGATACTCTTGGATTATATAAAGACACGGCGATGCTGGCACTCTCCTATGCAGAATCCGCAGTGTGGGGACTTGCCGCTAGCGGTCTATTCATTTTTGACTACACCATCAGCAATATGTTTGAACAAAGTATGGCTATGAAGATGGATAAGATAGACCAAGTCTATGTCTATTTCAACGACCAATTCTCCGGCACACTGGATGTAGGGAACGGCTGGAAGGCCCGCAGCCTGAAAGATTGGCGACAGGTGCTAATCGATATCGTCGAGGCCAACCCCAACGAAACCGATGCCAAGGCCGCCATTGAAAAGGAGATAGACCACTATGCCCGCTATTTCTGGACGCTGGGTGATATGGAAAAGGCCGTCGTCGTTACGGATATTAAGGATAAGAGCAACAAAGGCTCGGTTACCGTTCCCAACCCGACACAAGCGGAAATAGAAACCTTAGTGGGCGCTTACAAGGCGCAGCTTTATGAACGCCTCTACCCGGTAACGCAGTCCGTCAAGGTGTATATGCAGCGCAAGGCCGAGGCTGTGTATCTAGCTGCTCTGAACGAGGTCAAAGCCTTCTTTAACCAAACAATCACCTTCAACATTGTGGAAAATATTCCCGATGGCGAGAAGTCACAGTATGACGGCTACGCCCTGCGCTTCGCCCCGCTTTCCGAAAACGCGGTGAAGGAGAGTTGGAGTGGTACGATGAAGGGCATGGGAGGGGCTTCTACCAATTTTACTCTGCTGGGCTATGTGCAGGCAGGTTGTCCTAAGGAACTTCGACTGTTCAAACCCGGCGACGACCCCGAAAGTGATGAGCCAGAGCTGGCTGTGGGTTTTAAGCTCTCCACGCCGGTGACGGAGGTAAAGATTGGCGGCGCACCCACCTTTGATGAACTGGTGGGCAGCTATGAGGATGGAACTATGACCATCACCAGCGTGTTCATTTCCGACACGCTCCGGGCGGAGCTGGAGAAGCCCGCCTCATCGGAGGACAGTGGAAAAAGTAGTGGAGGCGACGGCTTTTTAGACTCAATCACTGACGAACTCAATGAGCAATATGCGGGCTGCGATATAGCAGACGTTTTGCTGGGGTTAGAGGAACAGATCGGCGTAGCCAAGGAATCTCCTTTTACCCTTAGTAAAACCGGAGAAAACGTCGGTATTTTGCCTTTGAACGACAGCCCCGGTAATGTGACCTATGACCCGACTTCCGGTATACTTAAATTTAACATGAACGACGCTGAACTAAAATCCAGCATGAGCGGAGAACTGCGCGCCGGATACAATGGGGATAAGAGTGGCGTTGTCCTCTCCGGAGAGTTGAAGATGACCGCCCTATTCCCGGAGAGCGACTTCTACGTTATGCTTAAGCTGGACGGTTCAAAGTCTCTTAAACCATAATGTGCCCGCTACTGGAAATAGGGGGCTGGCAGATACCAGCTTATAATTTCTGTGCCCTGCTGGCCGCTATAATTGGCTGCGCCTTGGCTCTGCCCGCTTTACGCCGTGCGGGGTTGGGGCGGGCGCAGGCCATAGCTTTGCTGCTGATCATGATCCCCGCCTTTCTCATCGGATCGCGGCTGTGGAATGTGGTGGTAAATCCGGGAAATTATTTGGGTGGGCTGAAATGGCACAGCCTGCGCTGGGCAGGACTGTCCTTCTACGGCGGCGCACTGGGCGCCGGAACGGCACTGATCATCGCGGCGTGGCAATGGGACCTATCCCCGTGGGCCGGTCTGGACGCCATGACAGTCCCCGGCGGTGTTGCTTTCTGTCTGGCCCGGTTGGGCTGCTTCCTGAACGGTTGCTGTGCAGGACGAGCTACTTCTGGTCCGCTGGGTGTGGTGTTCCCATCCAAGGCCGGCTATCAGCAGGTGCTGAGCGAATGGATGCCATTCCTCTCCGCATCCCGCGCCGTTCATCCCACCCAGCTCTATGAGCTGGCCGGGGCTGCCCTGGGCCTTCCACTGGTATTCTGGCTGGTCAAGCGTCTGCACCTGCAGCAGGGGGCGAGCTTTCTTCTTTATACCGCGTGGTTTTCAGCCGTAAGACTGGCCGTGCTGCCCCTACGCGCCTTGACTTATCCCGATATTATCAAAACCGTCGTTTACCCACTGCTGTATGTCATTGTAATTCTGCTAGGCATAGCCATAGTGTTGCGACGAGCGAGGACGAAGAAACAACCATAACAAAGCTACTTCAGTAGGTAAATATAGCATAGGTACAATCAATCTGTAAGGAACAGTAATTTGAAAATAGCAAACAATAATCAGATCAAACAAACTGGAGGTATAACCATGAGAGGTAACATTCCATCTTTGGGCAGAGGCAATAAAATCTTGCCCGCAATACTTATCGTGGCAAATATATTCATGCTTATGATAGGCATCATCACTATACCACCCAATCTGCGGTCAGGAGCAACGACAAAGAAACCTCCTGTGACGAAGGCTGAGCAAACAGTACCCGCCACACCGCCTCAGGAGGAAGAATTTCCACCCGTCGCTACGGAAAGCGGCAGTGTTGTCAAACCGGAGGAAACAGATTCCAGCTTATCCATTGAGGAAAAAGACACCAATTTATCCATGGAAGAAACATACGCCAGCTTGTCCACAGAGAAACGCCCCGATTTAGCGGACTTTCTCTGGTACACAGAAGAGGTGGCTTATGACGGTCTTCCATCGGATGCGAATATTATCGACAATATCGGATCGCTGACCGGGAGTTGGAAAGCACTGATTATTTATGACCCCAATAACGAATACGACGCAGGTGCTATGGAGTTTTTAAATGTCTCCCTTACAGGTACTGCGGAGAGTCTGACTCTAACTCTCGACTGGTATCAAATTTTTTTGGCAAACGAGGGAGAAAGCGTCGATGAAACGGATATGGAAGACAGCGTATTCATGGGCAAGTGGGAAAATGGCGACCTATGGGCGTCTGGTCCGGGAACCATACATCTGGCGCAGTTCTACGAGCTTAATGGAAAGCAATACGCTGTTGGTACGATGGATACGCCAGACGGGACACCGGCACTGATGGCGCTGGTACGACCATAAGGAGGTGTAATTATGGAAAAATTTTGTACTAATTGTGGAAAAGAGCTTCATACCGGCGCTCGCTTCTGCGCCAAATGCGGCGCGCCGGTTCTTGATGGGTCCGTGAGTCCTGTTCCCGAAGAACAGCCGAAACCTATGGCACATACGCAGACTACAAGCGAGGTACAGCCTAAAGAATATACTCCACCCCTTGAGATACCAAAAATAAAAAGTAACAAAGCACCAAAAAGAAACAACGGGCGCAATACGCTATGTATCATGCTTTCCGTGCTACTTGTCATACAAATTGTGGCGGTGGCTCTCTACGGCTGGCCGGGTTTTTTGGTCAAGGACAGAACACAAAGGCTGGCCAACACACAAATTGAAAACGGCGTGGCGGAGCTTCCCGGAATGAGCGTGAATTTCGGCGGCGTATACGGCGGGGTGACACTTGAAAATGCCAAAACCGCCCCTATCGACTTAGATGAAGGGGCTGTCTCCGTCGGTTATGAGCTAGCGTTTGCGGACATACCCGAAGGCGAAGTGACGCTGTCCGCGCCAATGCCGGATGATCTGACCCTTGCGGAAAATGAGCGTTTGTATCTCGATATCGGTTTTTCCATGCAGGACGAGACGAGCGAGAAGGTCATGGTTTACGACCATATCGAGGCCTCAGAACAAGCGGGACGAATGATAGCGCGAATAACGCCGTCAGGCTATAGTGAGCTGTCGAGCAACGTCTATTTGAAGGGCGAGGGCTTCGTTTCCCCAACCTACAGCGATAAAATGCGTTTTAACGTCCAGTTCAAGGCCAAACTCGTAAGCGCCTCGCAAAGCCAACGCTTCAATCTCATCTTTGACCGTTCACGGTTTATGGCGACCACGGTGGAGCCTAGCAACGTGGAGGCGCTGCTCTCGAATATGGAGCAGGTCTACGCGAAGTACCAAGAGTTCGGCTTCGATATGTCAAGGCGCACCCAATGGCCCATGAATATTCATGTGACAACGCTTAAAAACGCCGATGCCACTACGCCCACCTACGCGCAATATGTTTCAAGCTGGTGGGGCATTGACAGCGGTTACATGAATTTCAGCCGCCTGCTGTTTACAAATTTCAACCTTGATGAGGCTACAAGCATCTTTGCCCATGAGCTGATGCACTTTGTGCAGGAGTGCTATGTTACGACCCAGTATAAACGCCTCGCTTGGCTGGACGAAGGGACGGCGGTATTTCTTGAAAAATATTTCGGCGGTCAGGGCGACCACAGCGCCCGCCAATACGAGCTTTACGACGGTATATACCCTGCCTCTGACTCCGCGAGCGCCGGATACGCCCGTGGCGCACTGGTTGCTTATTGGGCGAGTCTGGGTGGCTGGTATGACGGCGCGGACGCCCTTTCCGGCAAGGATAAGATGTCGGGACTAATTGACCTCTATTCCACCGGCGGATATTTGCAGGTGAGCAAATGGCAAAATTGGATAGACGACTGTGTGGGTGCGCCCTCGAAATATGCAATAGATTTCTTCACGAAGCTCCTGCAGGGGAATAAGAGCGTCTGGGCGGAATATGCCTATCAACCGTATACCCTCCACCAGATCATCGTAGAAAATGCAGGAAAATCCGCAAAAGACTTTTCTTCAAAGCTTGACCCCAACTATGCCGTATCACTTTTTACATCGGTGCTTTCACTGAAAGCCGATAAGCTCATCAGTGAGGATGGGCAGAAATTTGAGCTTAACGTTCCCGCCTACGGTGCGAGAGTCGTTGCACTTGATATGACGGAAAAGGAACGGGAAAAGCTGGATAAGGATGCTGCAGTCAGCATTAGCACCAAAAATGGCGAGGAGCTGGTGGACCTATGTCAATATAGTAGACACATTTTCTCGAACAATTTTTATGCAATATTTTTAGATTTATCTTCCCACTCTTGAGGAGTGATATAGCCCAAAGAGCTATGTATTCTCTCACTGTTATACCATGACTCTATATATTCAAATATTGCAAGTCTAGCGGCATCAAAGTCAAAGTATTTAACTAAGTTAACTTCTTCTTTTTTCAATACTGAATGAAAGGATTCTATGCAAGCATTGTCATAGGGATTCCCTTTACCACTAAAGGAATGAGTTATTTTATGCTTTTTAACATATTCTCCAAATTCATAACTTGTATATTGACTTCCTAAGTCACTATGTAGAATTAGACCTTCAGCGGGTTTCTGAAGTATATAGGCATTATCTAAAGCCTTTATAGCCAATGTAGTATCTATATTTTTAGACATAGAGTATCCAACTATCTTCCTGCTGTTAAGATCCATAACAGAAGCAAGATAGCACCAGCCATCTTTAATTGTATGAATATAAGTAATATCAGTTACCCATTTCTGATTAATGCCAGTTGTAGTGAAGTCCCTGTTAATTATATTCTCTCTACTCTCGACTTTACTTCTTGATGAAAATGGTCTGAATTTCTTGCATACTATTGATTTTATGCCTAGCTTATTCATAAGCCTTTGAGTTCTTTTAAGGCTTATAGGTATATTATTAGACTTTAATTTTTCATATATTTTAGGAGCTCCATATCGACATTTACTAGCTTTATATATATTTAGAATTTCTTTTTCTAGAAATCTATTTTCAATGTTTCTTTTGCTCTCTTTTTTATTAATATGCTTATAATATGAGCTTCTAGATACATTTAAAACTTTACACATTAGCTTTATATCATGAGTATCTTTATTATCAGTAATAAACTTATATATTGAGCTTACTTCTTTGCAAATATGGCCATGGCTTTTTTTAGTATTTCATTTTCCTCTTCTATTCTAGCCATCTTCTTAAGCATGGCTTGATAATCAGCTTGAGTAATTATTTTATTATCATCTACTGCTATTGGTTTTGCCTTATTTACCCATGTTAGTATTGTAGATCTTGGTAGGCCATATTCACTATTAAGCTCAGCAAGTGTTTTACCGGAATTATAAAGTTCTACAATGGTATTTTTATATTCATCTGTATATCTTTTTGACATTCTAGACACTTCCTTCCTTTTCTATATTTTATAGTATTCGGAAAATCGTGTCTACAATATTATACTAACACCATGGTGCTTTTGAAGTCGCTTTCAAAAGAGACGACGACTCAGCAAGATACAACTGTTTCCGTCCCGGCATTTTCAAATTCATTGGAAAAGAAATATCGCTATCTGGTGTTAGTGGTAAACACTACGGATCGTGCAAAGACAATGGAACTTGTGATTGCAGCGGAAAAAGAACCAGAATTTGATGTTAAATGGTTTGAAGGTTACTGGTCTACGGACCCAGAATATAACTCGTATCCGGATGTAGGCATCAAGATATTGGACGGGAAAAATTGTGCATTTTTTATCGGTCTCGCGAATAGAAAAATGGAACTTGACGAGGAAGATTACTACACAAGCAGCTATATATTTGATTCGGCAGCACGAACATTAATCATTGAAAACTTTTACGGACGGCCGGGTGGTGTTATGCTAATGGCACGCGACAAGTCTGAAGGCGATTATGGAGCGGATTATATAAAAGCAAGAAACGGTGAAGGATACCAATATATAGCATTTGAAGATGTAATTCGCATGAAATAAGTAAAGGTAAGGTAATTATTCGCTGCTGCCTCAGTAGCCGGTACTGCCGCCGCTTTTCCTGCTTACTGTTCTGTATCTGTTTGGCGTGGGCTGGCGCAAAAAGCGGGATTACGAACAACAATGAAAGGAGTGTCCATATGGCAAAGAATAAAAAGAGCAAAAACATCCCCCTGCCTATTCTCATCTTGATTTGCGCCGCGCTGGTGTTTGCCATGTACAGTAGCCTCAGTACGCTGGTGCTGGCAATTTGGGGCGATACCGTCATGGGTACGGTAGACAGCTACGAATCTAGACTGGATGACACGAATGCGGAGCCAAATCGCTCACGAACCGTTTCCAAGGGATATTGGTTTATAGCAAATGGCAAGGAATACCGGGGTTATGTGATCTATAGCAGCGACGAGGCATGGCCGAGCTTAGATGAGGGCGAAACACGCTCCGAGCGCATACGATACCTTGACCTTTTCCCCTACGTCAACAAGCCCGCCATGCTGAGCGAATTTGATGAGATGGGTGAATTCGCGATTATTTATCATATCCTGGCCCCTATCGGTCATCTACTTTTGCTGCTACTTGTCATACGAACAGCCAGAGCTGGGAAAAAGAAAAAAAAAGAGGCGAGGAAACCAGATACGCCTCAAATAATCCAAATAAGGAGTGATATAAATATGTTTTGTCATAACTGCGGAAACAAGCTGCCAGAGGGCGCTGCTTTCTGTGGGGGCTGCGGTGCGAAAATCCAGGCCAGTGCCCCTAAGGTCTGCACTGCCTGTGGCATGGAACTGCCAGACGGTGTTGAATTTTGCATCGGCTGTGGTAAAGCTGTGAGCCGGACAGGGCCGGAAGCGGAGATACCGACCCAAGGGACACCTTCCCCACCCATACAGGGAGGCACGGGGCTGGTGGGTTTCTCCGACAGGTGTCATTCGCCGGAGATACTGGCCGCCGCGGAGAAAAACAAAAAATTCTCCATAGGCTGTATGTGGATATTGGTTTTCGTACCCCTCATGGGCTTTCCCGTCGCAGGTCTGCTGATGGACGACTTCCCCTTTGGAGAAGCTCTTGTTATCGGCGTTGGCATTGCTCTTATCATGCTGGTCGTTAATTTACTGGCGCTGCAAAGGACCAAGAAGCCTATGTGGGAAGGCGTGGTGGTCAATAAGTACAGCAAGGAGAAAAGTGAGCATAGGGGCGGCGAGGACGACAACTGGCGAACCTATACGGAATACACCACGGTCATAAACACCGACGCAGGCAAGAAAAAGACCATCGTGGAAAAGGACAGCGGACGGCATATGTACGATTATCTATCAGTTGGTGACAGGGTGCGTTTTCATCCAAAGTTCGGTACGTATGAAAAATATGATAAGTCGAAAGACCGTATCATCTACTGCAACTTATGCTCCATGATGAATCCCATACAGAATGATCGCTGCAAGCGGTGTAATAATCTGCTGTTCAAATAAAAAAGGAGGGAGATTTTTAATGAAAAAATTCAATACATTGCTAGAGGCGGTGGAATTCGCCGTAACACGCTGTAATAGCTGGAGTTTTGCCACTTCCAATGATAACTACGACGTAAAAGGCTTGCTGGTGCTTGCCGAGACAAGCGACAGTGAAAATCCTATGGACGAGGACAGCTTTTATGTGGTATCCCCCGCCGGAGCCATCGGTTTATGCGAGGATGGCGAGGATATATACTGGCTGTTTCTGACAGGCTCCAGTACAGATGAGGATTTACCCACCACACTTCAGACTGCTTCGCAAATTAAATTTTGCTCTAAATGTGGAAAGGAAATAATTCTAGGCGCTGGCTTTTGTGGAGCCTGCGGCGCAAAACTTAATTAGAAACATGGAAGAACCCTTATATACCAGAATAAGGAAATGAATAGATTCTTGTATATGGGTATGTCAACCCTTTTTATGACATATTTTTACTCAATAATAAAATATTCTTCTCAAACCCTTGCTACTTGATATTTATGTTAGGTAAAAAACAAACCTAACATAAATATCAAGTGTTAATTTTCTTTCTTTAATTAAATAGAAATACTAACTTCTCTAAGCAATGCATGAATTATTTTTAATAAAGGTTTCTGAAACCCTTGATACTAAAGCATTTATGCACCCTGTCACTATTATGACACGTTCCCCAGTAGGCATAACAACAACTGATGCTTTAAATTTATTCAAAGTAAAAAATGATGAAATTGAATGAATAGCACCTAACTGTGCATTTCTTAATCCTTTGTTTTTATTATCTGCTTTAGGATATTTTAATTTATTATAATTTCTAGAAAAATAGCTACTCAAATTAATCCCCCTCTCATAACTTCAAATTTTTAGACATATATAATACTTGGAATCTAAAATTAATCAAAAATATGAATTATAATCCTCCAAATCTAATTTATTTCCATTTCATAAACATTTATTAAAATCTCAATCAAAGTAATAGTATAGTTATATTCTTGATCTTATTTACATCATTGTACTTAAAGTATAGATTTACCATCACTCCACTCCTAAAGCCTTAAAGACAGCATCCTCTGGACTTTGATAGAAGGAAATCTGAAACTTAGCAAATAACTCTGGTGGTATAGTTCCTATATCTACTGCCGAAGCCATAGGGAGTAGGATTTTCTTTGCTCCTGCATCAAAACAGACCTGTAGAGTATCTGCTAATTCCTGTACCTTTGTAATGGTTCCACCTATACTCATGGTTCCTAAGATTACCATCTGAGATTGTATCGGTTTTTTCAATGCACCTGAGCACATTCCAATAAAAGCTGCTAGAGATAACTCTGAAGTAACCCCTATTCCCTGCAGGTCTTGTACATGCATTAAATAATCAAAATCATGGGTAGAAATAGTTCCACTTATATTTTTCTTATTAGCCCTAAAATAATTGTATGCTATATTGATACTTTCCTTAGTCTCACGGTTTGAGCCAAGACCCGTTCTTTCAAACTTTCCTGAACCGGGTACAACTTCTGTTTCTATTTTAAATGTTCCAATCATCCCTGTTTGTCCATGGCCTACTACATAAATATGTCCTGGTTTACCTGTTCCTTCAGGTATTAATTTTCCCCCACCTTGTTCAGGTACAGACACAAATTCTTCATTAAAGTTTTCTTTGTCAATATAAGAGAAATGAACGTCATAAAATTCCATTCCTCCAATTTTCTTTAATTGTTCCTTGACTCGTCTTCTACCAACTAGGGCATATTGTAATATTTCTTCTATATTTTCCTTTGTATACTCTCCATTTGGATAAATTAATTTCACCATTCCCGATACAGTTCTTCGGACTGCTATTACATCTCTTTGGTTAAGATTATTTCCAAGATTAAAGTACTTGTCCATAGCATCAGAAAAGTTTCTCTTTCTCATTTCCCTAAAAAATTCAGCTAAATAATCTGTAATAAATCCATATTCGTTGGTAAAAAATTCAGGCCTATACTTTGGTATTTCCCATCCTGGTAAATAAAAATGCACCCTATCAAAAAATGCGGAATCATAGGCCATGGCATCTGGAAATGGATCAAATAAATGAGAAGTCTTAAGTAATACATCTACACTCTGATTAATATTTCCCACAAATACCATAGATGCTGAAGCAGCCTTTTGTTCCCTTCCTCTAGCAAAGGAACCTGAGGCCATATAATCCTTCATTATTTGTATACCATCTTTATCCTTAAATGTAATACCTGCAACTTCATCAAAAGCTACACAATCCCAAAGTCCTACTAAACCAATTTGCCTACTGGCCATATTATAAAATAGATTGGCTACAGTTGTTTGCCCTCCAGATACTAATATAGAATTTGGAGATATCTCCTTATAAATATGACTTTTACCTGTCCCTCTTGGGCCTAATTCACATAAATTATAATTGTTTTCTACTAAAGGAATCATTCTTGTTAGTAGATGCCATTTAACCTTATATTCTAATTGTGTAGGTTCCATACCTACAGATCTAAGAAGCACATCAATCCATTCATCCTTTGTGAACTGATTTCTCCCAGTAAATATTTCCTCCAAATCTAAATTAGGCATTTGTATAGGTGTAAGGTTTCCTATGTTAAATGGACTTACATCTCTTATTTCTTCATCATAGAAATAATTCATCTTCAAGATACACCAAATTCCCCCACCTAAAAGTTTCTCATAATCTTTAACATAATGAGAGGAAATCAGTACTCCTTTTAATCCTAAATTAGAAAACTCTGCCTCATAAATGTCTTTCTTTTCATTTAATTTAACAGTAATATTATCTATTACAGTATATTGTCCCAACTCTTTAATTTTAGACTTTATCTTCTCCGCTTCATCTGGCCTAACAAAGTTATCAGATAGGATTTTCTTGACTCTTTCAACCCCATCATTAATACTATCCTCATCATCTGTAGCACAGTACATGCCTAATAAATATTCTAAAACATATATTGGGACATTGGCACCCTCTTTTATCTTCTTAGTTAAGTCTTTTCTAACTACTCTACCAGCAAAATAGGTATTTAATTTTTCATTTAGACTTATCTCATTATCCATTCTTTCCATAGTTTCACCTACTTATCTTTTTTAAAATCCAAAGTCATTAGTAATAGCTAAATCAATTATGAATGGTACTCTATCATAGATTTTTTCTACAGTTTCATTCTCATCTTCCATAATCAAATAATATTTTTTCGATTTATCATATGTCTGATCTTTTAAGGTGAACTTTTCTCTAAAGGTACGATCTTCAGGCTTAGATGATCTACTGTCTGCAATGATAATATTTTCATTTGATATTCTATTGCCTTCTTCATCTACGAAATAAAGTTTAAGAGTTATAGGTATCTTCTTATCTTCTACCTTTGAACTTTGGAAAAATTCTAAATAGGTTATTCTATTTGTAATCTTTCTAGAAATATTGGTAAGTTTGACTTCTACTTTAGAGGATTTAAACTCTTCTTTTCTAATGTTTTTATACTTTATAACAGGTATCATTATTTCCTGTAAGGCTACTCCACCATGAACATAGTTATCTCCTGCTCCCTGCATTTTAAATCTTGTGACACCTTTAGGTATAAGGGCATTTAAGTTTGTACCTTCTCCAAGTAAATATTTCATAGATAGGGATAATATACCTTGTTCTTCAGGCTTTTCTTCGGTCAATATATACCTTCTTCCTTGGTCTATTGTTTTCACACCTAGCCTAGTCATCTTATCGAATTCCTGAAGAGGTGACCTTCTATAAATAAAACCATGATCTGCTGTAATATAAATATTAGTAGCACTTACATTATTTACAAGGTTTTTAATTAAATTATTTAAATCATCAATAGTCTTTTCTACTGCTTCAAATACATCTCGTTCTGTACTAGCCTTATCACCTATGGCATCTATTACATCATGATAGATATAGATTAAATTTTTTCCTCCAAAGACCTCTTTATATTCTGGTCGTTTCATGTCCTTAACATCATTATATTGAATAGCCACTGATTTATTTATATGATTAGATAGTATTTTCCCTCTATTTATGGTACCAGAAGAATTTATACCATCTACTAGAATATCCCCTTTATCACTTATCTCTATCTTTTTATGTGGCAATAAGGATGCCATTCCTAATTTAGTATAAGATGGTATAACCCCTTGCATAAAGAATATTTCTGATTTTCCTTGTCTATCTCTATTTATGATATCACTAAATTCCTTTGCGGCTTCATATCTTAGAGCATCTGATATAATAACAAAGACCCTCTCATCCTTTCGCATATGAGGTGCTATATAGGTTTCATAGAATTCTTCTTGTTTTGTAAGCCCACTAATTCTGATATCATTTTTTAATTCATCTTCAACCAACCCTGACCATTTAATGGACACCTCCTCCAAATACCAATTAGTATAAGTATTTTCAACTACTTCCATAAGTTTATAAAACTTTTCTTTATCATCAATTCTGTCGAAAGATATATAGAATTTTCTATAGAAAGTATCAAATAAATAATATGACTTAGTATAGTTATCTACCATTTCATAAGCAGTGGCCCCTTTGATATTTTTCTCTAATTCTTTTTCTAATCTTAAAATCTCCATTGCGTAATAAATGGTATCATATTCATTACTCAATCGACTGAACCAATGGGTAGTTCTCCTTTTATTGATAATCTTTCTATACTTTTCATATTCTCCTACATTTTCAACTAGATTAGTAATAAGTCTAGTTATAATTTCATCATCAAAATCTTTAAATGTGTCACATTCTAAATATTCTTCAATATCCCATTTTGAAATATAGTCTCGAATATTCAACTTCTGTCCTATATGATTTGATATTTTGTTGTAAGATTTACTATCAATAGAGTGGCTCATAAAATGGTCAATAAATACTATGGAATCAGCTACTTTGGATGAAATAAATTTTTCCCAGGTATTAGGGACTTTTGTTTCAAGTTTATAACTTAAACTTGTTACTAAAAGCATTATCATCAACTGATCTAGGCTATTTTCTTCAAAATGATAACCATATTGTTTTTCTAATAAATTCCAAAGAGCTGTTATATCTCCAAACTTTACTATTTCCTCCATTATCTTATTTTCTTCTATTTTATCTATTAATAAAGTCTTTACCACTAATTCAAAATCAGCTATAACCAATTTACAAAGAGTGGACAAAACTGCAATATCTATCTTTTCTTCAGTATAATCTTCTATATTATAAGAGACAAATCTACTGTACCTTTCTTTATTGCCAAAGAATTTTATATACTTTTTAAATATATTTCTTAAAGATTCATCTTTAACACCTAAATCTCTCATAATAACAGTTGCCTTATCTGTAGAAAATTCTTCACTATACTTCTCTATGTCCAAAAGCCAATTTTCCTTAGGAATTGGTTTAGGATTAGGAGAATAAATTAAATAGTTTGATTCTATATCCTTTTTTTCTAGTAAATACTTTATATATAATTTGTTGTTGTCAGTAAGGTGAAGAATTTTTGCATTCTCTAATTCTAAACTCTTGATGTCTTCTACGAATTCCCCTTCTCCATCATACCAAAAAACAATGTTTCTTACCTTTCCATTTGAAGGTTCCTGATTTAAGTTTTCTTCTAGTATTTTTTTTATTTCTGATAGATTCATCTTTTCACCTTCTCTTCTATATCTTAGAAAGTAAATCTGCCTTTAGAGGCTTTCTACCTTCCCCTTGAGGTACTTCTACCCCTTGGAATAAATCATAGTTATGCTTTACTCCATCATCTAAATCTATTTTTATTCTTTGATGGGCAATATGTGCTATTATTTGGTCATAGATTAAACATTCTTCTACCTGTTTATTTATTTTATCTTTTTTCTTCTTTGCAGTAGCCTTGTCTCTTGCAGGTAGTTCTGAATCAATTATAAAATCTAGTCTATCTATTTCAAACTCATACATTTTCTGTAATCTATGAAGATAATCAGTCCTAACTCTAGCTACAGTAGATATATCATATCTATGCATATATATAAGAGCCTTAAATCCATCTTGTTTACCACTGTCAAATAGCCAATAAATAGGTCGCTTCTGGTAGGTTCTCACATGGTCTTTATAGAAATCCTTTAGGAAATATCTTCTAATTGTTTGTCTAGAAGTTTCCGTAGTCTTTTGTCCTAATGTTTCTGCAATAAAGCTTAAGTTTTCCTCTAGTGTTTCTTTTCCAAATGTTATATCTACAAAGTCTACAAATCTATTGACAATATCATCTTCAAAATAATCATCATCTGCTATAACTAGAATATTATCTTTTGTGGGAATAAAAGTTTTATATCTATCTATATCAAATTCTCCACCTGCATAAACTAGCCCTTCTTCATCTAGGGAGTATCGTCCAAACATGCAACCTACTGCATAGGAAATAAAGGATTTAATATCTCTTTCTCTATTTGCTTTACTTATGGTTATATCTTTATCCTCTACTTCTGGAGTAAGCTCATCCTGAAGTCCGTAGATATCAATAAAAATTCGGTTTAGTTCTTCTTCGTTGTATTTTAGTTGGGCAAATTGTTCATTAGTGAAATCTGTCCATCTATCAAAAGCCGTTTCAATTTTATTGGCATCAAAGTCATTTTTAAATGCTGAATAGTTTAGTAATGGGTGATATTGGAAATCCCATGAAGTTTCGAAGGAATCCCAATCAGTTTTTGAGATACTCAAATTATATTTAACAAAATCTTCTATTCTTTCATAATACTTTTTTCTTTGTATGAAAGGTATAAGTCCAATAACACCACAACTAATATTTAAAGTTGGGTTAATTATATCTAATAATTCTTGGGCTACCTTAGAATTTAATAATGCTAATGCATAATACTTTTTAGTATCATCTTTAAAATAAATACAATTAGATGCAGTATCTAGAATAAATCCATGCGAAAAAAACCTTACTGAAAAATTGCTTGAATTTATTAATGTCCACGATATATGAGGTTTGAAAAAATATTGTGGACTTCTAACTGCTGACTTCGGATTGTTTCTAATTTCAAATCCTCTATTCTCCCAATTCACTATATTATTTTTATTCCCATACCATTTTCTGTATTCTCCACCTTTGTCAAGTACATTCCATTTTACTTTCCTTTTGGTAAACTCATCTTCAGATACTGCATTAAAACATATATTATTATGATTTACTTCGTACCAATTACGAATATATTGATTACCATCTCCAGTCGACATTCCGAATTTTGGAATAAATTCATAAGCTATATTATCATTCGATAAAAATGTATTTTTTATATTCTCTGACACCCAGTATGCTATAGGCACTCCTGGTATCTTTTCAAAATTATCTTGATATGTTTCATAATAATATTTACTTTCACGATTTTCTATTATTTCTAATGCTTCCATTTCCTTTCCTTCTGCATTATTAAAGTCTACCAATCTTATATAATTTCCTTTATAAGAGTTAATTCTTACATTTTTAAATACAAAAGTTGTGGACTGGACCACTTCTCCACCTATTTCTGCAAATGTTCTTGGACCTAAATGCAACATATTATATATAGTTTGATTATTAATTAACTTTACTCTTAACCTTTCAAAACTAGATAGAAACATCCATGAATGTTGATTTATCATAGCTAAATATCCACTTGGCTTTAATGTTTTTAACTCCATAAATACTGCAAATAAATCAGATTTACTATCAGAATAATTCTCATCTACATATTTAGTTAAATCCGAGTTCATACCCTTTCTGCCCATATAAGGTGGATTAGTACAAACTACATCATATTTATCACTCATTATCCTTCCCTGCTTAATGAGATTAGGTAACTTCTCTAATATATCAGACTCAAACATATCTACTGTTTCTTTATTTCTAATTTCCTCCATAATATTTTCAAGAGCATCAAAATCAATCTTTTTTACATCTAATATAGATCCATATTCCTTTGCATCATGGAAAACTTCAACTAAATATTCTATATCTTGCTTTAATTTTTTATCTACACTAGCAAAAAGCTCTATTGTTTCCTTTTGAATACCATTACTTTCTTGTATGGAACAAATATTTAATTCTATCTTTCTTCTAAATATCCTTTTATTTTTACTCCTTGCCTTCATCATTAGGGCAAAAGATGCTAATTGTCCTGCTCTGTCGTCTATATCTAGTCCATATAGATTTTTTTCTAGAATTAACCTAGGTATATCTCTTTCAGAGTAATTGGCTTTTAAGTAAATATCATAAAGTACATCAAAGCCATAAACTAAGATATGGCCAGATCCCATACTAGGATCTAGTACCTTGATATCTTCTGGGCTTAGGTTAGGGTCTTTTAGTTCATCTAGTTTTTTTTGTACTTCTCGATCCTGTTCAGCATCTTCTAAGTAATACTTCCATTTTGATTGTAATTCTTCATCTGGATGAGATTCTAACCATAGTCTACCTAATGAGTTTTCTACCATATATTTTACAATCCATTTTGGCGTAAAAAGTTGTGTAGCAGCAGGTATATTTTCCTTAGTAATTTTTTGGTTTTTCTTTAGTCCTGAAAATACTTCATCCTTCTTTTCTGAGATATAATATTGATACATCCAGCCTATAATCTCCACTTGATCTTTATAGTCATCTTCTTTGATCGAATCTACTAAGTCTCTGATTACAGATCCATCTTCTAGTAAATGGTCTGGAAGCAGTAGTTCTGTATAGTCTGATATTTCTTCAAAAACCATTGGCATAATACTACCTAATTGATTACATTGTTTTACTAATAAATATCTATATAAATCATCTGTATCATTGGAGTCTATGAGTCTATACACTATTTCTTTGTATTCATCGTAATCTTTATCTTTTAAATCAAAATCTATATTTGAAGCTTCTTTTATTATATCTGGCTCAATTTTACCTTTTTCTACAGATGAAAGCACCCTAACTCCTGTAGGAAGATATTCATTTACCTCCATAAATCTAAGGGCTATAAAACGGTTAAACCATGTATAGGCTACTTCTTCTACTATTTGCTCAAATCCTTTATCTTTTATATTAACGATTAATTTTTCTCTTTGTTTTATCTCATATCCTTTATAAATTCTACTATTCTCAAGCCCTTTGACTTTAAATCCACCTTCAAATGTCTCTATATCTTTTATTTCTTTTTTTGTAATCCCAATCTCGTAGGCTTTTTGAGTTATATCTTCAATAAGTTTATTCCTTGCTCTCACTGCAAAGTTTTTTATTGCCGATTTATCCACTTTGTATTCCCCCTATATTTTAGATGAGTTTTAATTTTGTCCCGTCATTTAATTGCTCTTGTAATGCCTTTCTTATCTGCTCTAGAACTTCATCAATATCCTCTATAGTCTCTATTACCTTGGCACCATGAAGAATATTAGTTATACTAATATTCTTTACTGTCTTTGCTTTATATTCTTCTGTTGTTCCATCATCATGAAATACTTCAGGTGCTTGTTCTTTTGATTTAGGCTTTCTTTTTTCCTTTTCTTTTTCTATTTCATCAAAACAACGAATTTTTATTCTATCTGATTCTTCTTTCATGGCTATTGCTTCATAGAAATTGTTTGCAGTATCTAAACGCTCTAGCAAATCATCAAATTTTGCTTTAAATTTATGCCCTAATTCTTCATTGAAATTATAAAGTTCAATCTCATCTAATACTATTTTTCTATCACTTTCTATTACAAGGCGAATTGGCTTACATTCTACTTCTAATAATTCAATAAAATGGTTTATAAATTCATCTACTAAATTTGGTAATCTGTGGATTTGGGAGTAAGGTTCTTTAGATTTTATTATTCCCTCAATCTGCCCTATCACTTCTCTAGTTTCGGCATCTACAACATAGGTTCTATTTTTTTCATATATGTTTAGTTGGTGTACTGCTTTATCAAATTCTTCTTTTTGATTTTTAAAGAATTTCTTTACATCAAATACTTTTTCTTCATAGTCTAATAGATTGTCCTTTAGTTCATATACTCTTTCATAAAACTCTTTTACGTCTTTTATCCTAATTATTTCCTCAAATAGTTTTTCTCCATTTTCTAGTACATCTTTTCCAGGATAATATTTATTATTTTTAT
The DNA here is from genome assembly GCF_018917845.1 of Tissierella pigra. Classification (NCBI taxonomy): domain Bacteria; kingdom Bacillati; phylum Bacillota; class Tissierellia; order Tissierellales; family Tissierellaceae; genus Tissierella; species Tissierella pigra. The sequence goes on along the minus strand of NZ_JAHLPJ010000001.1, from coordinate 335,002 downwards.
ATTGCTCAACTAAAAATTGAATACCATAATCATTTGTGTCTACATTTCTCATTTTTAGTTCATTTGTACATAAATCTTTAAATCTTTTCATTAATCCATCTTCATCACTAGGTAGTGCTGTGATTCCAAATAATTCTTTGGCTAAATCTCTAGCATTATTAATATATATAGGAGGGGTTTTTATTCTCTTTTTAATAACTAATCTATCTTGATATTCTCTTTTCGTTAAATAATCTATTATATTTTTATCTGCCCAATTTAGGTATTCGCTACCTAATTCAAGCCTTACCTCTTGTTCTTTAAATAATCTTAGTACTATTCCCTTGATATCCATGTCTTTCCAACCATAGGGTGCTTTTTCATATAGGTTCACAATAGATTTTAGTGTCATAGGAATATTTCTTTCCGTATTTCTTTCTATATAGTTGTCTACTTCATCTACCGCCAATTTATTAGGAGTATCATCGGTAAGTTTTACCTGAATATTATCTTCTAATAAAATATCATTTAAATCTTTGTTACTTTCTATAAAAGTAGTTATATAGTTTAACTTACTATACATACTCTCTATAAGAAGTTTAAAGCCTTCATTGATTCGTTCTGCCGGATTTTTTGACCTTATTTCAAGTTTTTGTGAGTTTGCATAAAGCTCAGCTGACCTTAGTGCTTCAATTAATAAATTCGTTACTCTCTCTTTTCTTTCTGTAACTTCTCTGGATTTTCTTATTCTTATTTCCTCTATTTCTAAAGTAGAAGTAGATCCTCCCTTTCTTAATAGATAGGTTTGTATCTTTAATATATCTTCCATTTCTTCTAAAAATGTGGTATCCATAGGAAGTTTTACAATTAAATTATTTTCTCTAGCAGACATCATCTTTAACTCTTGTTCTGTTAATTCAACTCCTGTATCATAGTAAGGAGTAATTATTTTCAGACCCATTTCAAATTTTTGAGATGATAGTAATCTATCATCTATAATCTTATTAAAGTCAAAATGATATCTGACGTTATATCTATACTTTTTTTCATTGTAGATACCATCAAAAATTTCTTCACCAATTTTTAAAATTGTATCGCCCATATCAATTACAATATGCTGTATCTCTTTATTTACATCCTGTTCTTCATGAGTAAGGAATATATATTCATTACCATTCTTTTGAATTAAGGTTTCTTTTAGTAATCTCTTTAAGGATTCTTCAATTTTCTTTTTAAGTTCTATCTTATCCTCATCAATATTATTAACCATTAATGTGGCTATATTTTCTATATTTGAAGGAATCTCCTTTACATATTTAATTAAAAATAGCAGTTTTAATACTTCTATGTCTTCTTTAATTAAACGCTCATTATCTTCTGCTTTTAGGATAACACTTCGAATATTAGAATCTAGGAATGCTTCTACAGTTTCATAAAATGCTGAAAAAGGTACAAGAACTCCTATATCTTCTTTCATATATTTAACTGCTGACTCTTGAAAAGCACTAAGTAAAGATCTCTCCCCTTCAGATAAATGTTTTCCACTTGCTCCATGAAGTCTGATACCAGTAAATACTGATTGTAATAGATTGAACTGATATGGGACAAATGGATATACTTCTGCAAAATCCTCTTCATTTTTATAGGTTTTCATCTCTGCAGTATCCGTAGAAAATGTAATTAGGTTTTTTAGTATAGATTCTTTGTCCTGATATTTTAGTCTTAAGGTATCTTTTGCTACATCAGTCTTTCTAAGTATTCTTTTCTTTATAACTTCGTCTACATTAGCAGATGATAAATTAAGTCTAGTATTAAATCTTCCTTGGATTTTTGAAAAGTCATTGCCTTTTATTTTGGTTATAGAATCTATGTCTTGTTGAGAAGTCACAATAACCCATGCCTTTCCTCCACAATAAGTGCCTAAATCTTCAACAACGGTTTGTAGATTTAACATTAATCCAACATCATCACCAATATATTGTCCGATTTCATCTACTAAAAATACTACATGATGGTTATTCCCTTTTGACTCTATGTATTCATTCACTCTCTGAGCAAATTTTTCTATACTTAGGGAATAATTTTCTTCTGCTTTATTGAACCAATTTCTTGCTGATTCTTCACTCATTTTTGTGGTAGTTGATAATGCACCTATAATATTATCTTCCTCAAAGTAGAAGTCTTCCCTAGCATCAATCCATTTACTTCCTGATAGTTCTTCGAACTTATTTTGGAAAGCTTCGTAAGTCCCATCCTTTACCATTTGTCTTTCTAGATCTGCTAGCCAAGGTAAAGAAGCACAAAATCCTTGCATTTCATTAAATACCTTCATAAAAACTTGTACAATCGCATCTTTATTTGATTTGGAAGTAGAGTCTGCCTTAGAATCTATATTGAATAGAATAACATCTGTTTGTTCTCCCATATCACCAACCTTTTTCATATCTGCTAATGCTATTGAATCATCTATCTTATCATCAAAATAAGATGTTGCTCTTTTTCCATCTATCTCTTTGTTTTCCAATAGATAAGATGCTATCTTAAGCAAGTGACTCTTACCCGAACCAAAAAAACCTGAAATCCATATACCCATTTTATCAGTGTAGTCATTTAGTCCCTTTTTGTAAGCCTCAAAAAATGTATCTAAATGCTTGCTTAGTTCCCTGGTAACTACATACTCTTCTAGTTCTTGTTTAACATTAGTATCATCTTCTTGTCCAATCTTAATTACTCCCTTGATGTCTCTATCAATTTCCTTGTAAAACATTTTTCTAATTTCCATATTTAAGCTCATCCCCTTTAGCTTTCAATCAGTTTAAATGCTCTATAGTAATTATCATCCTTTATTTCATCAAATAATTTTAACTCAAGACCATCATATACTCCTGGGAAAAACATAATCAACGGTACATCCTCTACTACTGAATGTAAGGTATTTAATACTGTATGAGAACGAATGATTGGCCAGACTTTTCCTACTCCTGTTAAAAATATAATATTACCTTCCTTTATCTTACCTCTAATATATTCAACAACTAAATCATTCTTTTGGGTCAATCTAAGGGTTTTTTTTATAGCGTTAATACTGTATTCTGTCCCTTTTTCTTCTTCCATTTCAAAAGTTTTAATCAAGTAGTTTTTGCTTTCTAATATTTCGAGCATAATTTCATACAAATCAAATTCTTTGATATATAATCCCGTGCCTCCAGTATTAATTTTATTTTTTAAGAATTTAATATGTTCTCTTACAATAAATTCGTCGGATGGCTCATAATCAAAAATATGAAATCCTATTTCATTTCCTAAGCCTTTATTTTCCCTGAAACTCTTTTCTTGTAATCTTGGAAGAATTTTATCTAATCTCTTGTAAATATCCATTTATATCTCTCCTAACATTGCTTCTAAATAAGATAAATCCCCTATATTTTTTAGATGTTCCATAACTTCCTCTTCTATAATTTGGAGAAGGATTTCAATTTCTTTTTTGCTGTTTCTAATAAATCCTGCTTCTGTTAATATCCTTTTGTATACCTGACCTAATTTATAAAATGTATAATCTTTCCATGATGCAATCTTTTCACTCTGCTCTGCTTTTCTTCTAAAAAATATATTGAAATCCTTATCAGTTAGGTTCATATCATTTAGCAAAATCTTCTCCTTATAAACTTCTCTCATAAACTCAAAGAATAATCTATCTGTTTTAAGAATACTATATAAAGCCAACTGCTTACTGGTCTGCAAACTACCATTTACGATTTTATCCATTGTAAAATCGTCTAATACACTAATTCTATTTGTCACTGTTGAAGCAATTTCTCTTTTTCGGGCTTCTGTATTTACTGAAAATATATTTTCTTCTATTGCTTTGTTTTTTATATGATCTATAGTAAATCCCTTAATTACCAACTCTATAGCCTTTTTCAATTCTAAATATAAATACGGTCTAGACTTCAATATTGAAGTATATTGTAACATAATTTACCATCACTCCTTTTAAATGGTCCACTTTATTCTTTATTATATCAGTTATATGATTATTTGTCTTAATTTTTGAAAGTTCTTTCTTGATAAAGTTACCTACCCATAAAACAAAAAAATGCCCATGATAAGGTCTACCAGGCTTACCATGGGATATATCTACAATTATACTTCATATCTTTTATTGCCTATTTCATACTTATGTCTATTTAATAGCTTAGTATTAGCTTTTAACATAGGTTTCTCTACTAAAACATTTATATCAATTACCTCACTAACAGTATTTTAATGCTCCAAATTATATAATACATCATCAAAATAATCATTAATCAGATTTACTCCATCATTATTCATAAATCTACCAATGAAGAGTCTGTTGCACCTTTAAATAACTTTTCTGCCGATATGATTTTTTCATCACTATCATATGCTATAATTCCAAAAACTTCTTGATGGTTTGGTATTAATACTAATGTACCTCAGTTATACTCATTATGTTTGGCAATACCACTCTAACACTTACCCAACTAATTATTAAAAATAGACTTCATGTTTTTTCCTACAGCTTTTAGCAGTTCTCTGGGTAATTTTTCTACTTCTTCACCGATTATTACTCCATGTGGTTCTTTATATCCTTCATTCCATACAAAGTTAAATACCTTTTCATTTACTTGATTATTTTTCCCTATTTGAAATCCATATACTTCCACATTCTTAGATAATAATTCCTCCACAGCTTCCTTTGCTAATCCCGGAAAACTAGATGCACCGTCTGTAACTTGAAAGACTATCTTTATTTGATTTCCCTTTTTAAGTTCTCTTGCCTGTCTAGGTGTAATCCTATTGGATATTTCTTTTAGACAACTTCCATCATCAGTTGCTCCATCTGTTCCATCTAATCTTACAATGGAATGAATTATTTCACTTTTTTCCTTTTCCTGTAAATTTTTATGATTAAATTCTTTAACAGTATAATATTTACTTCCAAAAAACCAAGTTTCACTTAAAACTTCAATTTTTTGATTCAACTGTTCTGAGTTATCTTTTAAATATCTATTGAAATCATCTATTGATAATAGTGTTACTGCCAATGCCTTCCTTGCTGCCTCAATTTTCCTAGAATCCATTGAGCCTGAATTATCTATAACAAAAGAAATCTCTATTCTTTCAGGCAATATATTTGTTTGAGATTCTAGAAGGTATCTATTGAAAATCGGGAGGTTTTTATAGTTTCCCTTTTTCTCTGCTTCAATAAAATCTGGATAAAAATTAATCAAATTACCTATATCCAGTTTTCCCTTTATTTCATGGTCTTTTTTTACACTTATTTCTTCCTTAGCATCTCCTATTAATTTTTTCCAAAATTGACGCATTTCTTCTCTTTCTTTTTTCATCTTATTTGAATAAAACTGAAATAACTGTTGATCCCCTTGGCTGATTCCATAGCATTCTAAATCCATTTTATTATTCATCATATTTTCTACGCTGGAAACCATCTGATCTTGCTGTTCCAACATTTCCTCTAGAATCCTTTCTACTTCTTCATAGGTAAATTCCAAAGACTCTTGTACTTCATCTATATCATCCTGTTTAAAGGGGTTTTCTCCTCCTTTTATACTTTCCTCTTTACCTTCCTTTGATTTATAAAATATCATTTCATCAATTTCTTGTTTCCATAATTCTTTAAAAGCGGGAAATATAAAAGATTTAATAAATGGGTCCCTTTCCATAATTCCTTGCTCATTATTTATCTGTCTCATTAACTGATAACGAACAAAGTCAAAAAAAGGTTCATTGAAAATCTTCCTATGAAATGGATTTTCGACACATTCTTCAAATTTAGGCTGAATTTTATATAGTTCAATAATTAAAAAACTGTTTATAAAAGCCCTATGTTTAGGCATTTCTGAAATCCATTCAACAGTCTTACCTATTTCCTTCATATATAAAATGATTTTTTCAAAATTTTCCTCATCTCTGTATATGGGACATAACTGTAAAACCCTCAAGAAAGACACATACTTATCCAAGGAATATAATAAATCAAGAACTTCTTTTCTTACATAATTTGAAATAATCTTAGACTCATATGCAGAGTCTTTTTCCAGTCCTTCTTTTTTTATTCTATCTAGAATATAATTTGTCATACTGTCAATTTCTTTCTGCCAATATTTTTTTCTATTTAAATACATTCTAGTTTCTTTTCTCCAATCAGGATATAAGGCTAATTCATAATAGATATGCCACATCATTTGATTTTCATCTAAATTTTTATCTAAAAATCTAGCCAAAGGCAAATACAAAATTCCTTTGGCAGAATCTAATCTAAATCTCTCTAGCTTTTCATCAGGAATATATATTAGACTAGAATCTTTTGTAAATGTAGCCAGTGATCGTTGTTGTTTTTGTAAAAATTTTTCACAGTGTTTTGTAGATTCCTCAATTAAAGCTTGTTCATCAACCATAGTTTACCTCCTACTGATATAGAGCCATATTCCATAAATCCTGAGATGTATGAATTCCGTCAATGTTCAAAATGTTTAATTTACCTCCTATATCCATAAGCAAATATTTTGAAATACTTAATTTAAATATATTTGTAAAGAACATATCTTTAATGGTTGCCTCTTCATTTAAATACCAATTCCCAAAATTCTCTTCAAATAAGTATATAATTCCATCTTCACTTAAAACTACAGCAGTACCTTTTTCAGATTGAAGGTCAAATAAATTTCCTGTTAAGTCATGATTTTCTAATATTGTATCTTCATATAAAGAAAATATTTTACATTGTCCTTTGTTTCCAATTACCATAAGAGATTTCTTACTACCTTTTTCATCCTCTAAATACTTGATTTTTCTTATTCTATTATGAAATACATCAGTTTCTCCTAAGACTCTAAGCTGATCACTTTCATATTTAACAAAATACATTATTCCATCTTTTGTTCCAACTACAAAATAGTCCTTACTTACTTTTTCCATAGCAGTCCAATTTGGAATAATACAAGATATATCTGTATGAATATTTAAGGAATATTCATCCTTTTTCTTCACTATTTCAAATAAAGTTAATGTATCTTCTTCATTACCTGTTACAAATAAATTATCTCCAATCTCTAAAGTTCTTCCAAATCCTTTAAAATCACAATCTTTTTGGATTTTTTTAACTTTAATCTCTTCGTTAATATCTGGCAGTTTATCAAAATCATCACTTGAAAGTATATAACATCCTCCTTTTACGCCTAAAAGGAGGATTTCTTTATTATTTAGTTTATATATAGATGAAATTCTTTCTTTTATTTCCTTTATAGGTAGACTCCATTCTACTGCTATTTCTTTTTCTTCAGATGTTTTTTTGGGAATATCTATATAAAAAAATTGTACTTTACTATTTATACTACTGGTAATAAAAAGATTTTTATTAATTCTTAATATATTTTGTGGAAATCCATAAGAACTGAAAGACCCTAATTCTTTTATGGGAATTACCTTCATAGAAGTTTTTTTAATATTATCTACATAAGTTCGGTAATATGGAATTAAATCACTTAATAGACTATCCTCCATTTGTAAGAGTCTTTTTAATCTATCTTCAAAATCATTATCTAAAATACCTGTTTTTTTACATTCCTCCAGCTTATTTCTTAAATTTTTGACTTCATTCTTAAAAAACTCTTCATCTATAGACAAATTTACTTTCATTTTTTACCTCCATTATCCTCTAAATATTCCAGTAGGTTCTTTGAATGTTCTAAATGAAATAATTGCTGGTCTAATTCTTGATATTTTTTTACATCAATCTGTTTTAAATTATCTATATTATCTTCAAAGCTTTTTATTAACTCTTTTGGTAAAGTTTTTCTGATAGGTCCTTTGCCAAATATAAGGTAAATTACATCTAAATAGCTCAAGGTTTCTATTTTAGGGCGAATATAGTTGTATGGACGGGTACGAATTTCTTCATAGGTAGTTGTACCTCCTCCTATGGCTTTTGTTTTAACATTCCATCCTTCATTTATAGGAAAAAATCCAAAACGAACTGCTTGTGATAAAATATAGTTTTGGTCATCAGCATAAGTAATTGAACTTATAAATCCATCCCATAAAGCTTTGCTTAAATCCTTCTCTTCTCCTTGATTCCAATTATCTAAAACATGCAGAATATTACGAACAGATAATACAGATTCTCTTAACTCTAAATCTTCTATTCCAGAATCACTATGATCTTCATTGTCATTCCATTTGCCCATAAAGACGTTTTGTGTCACTTTACATAATTGAGAAAATCTAAATAATTCTTCTAATGTTCTTTTAGGATTTGGAATATGAATATTCCCATTTTTATCAGCTAATCCTGTAATTATCACTCTAAAAAGTTGGTTTATTTCTAGGAGTTCTTGGTCTTCTAAAGACCCAATTACACTTTGAGGTATATAATTGTATTCAATAGTTACAAATCGTGATTTAAAAGCTGGATTTAATTCATTTGTTCCTTCATAGTTAACCATTTGAGTTGATAGATTCCCTGTACCTATAAATCCAAAGCCATGTTTAATTACTACTGGACCAACTCCTGTAATATAAGCTGTACTTCCTGCATGACGCTGTAATATATCATTTAATCCGATTAAGTTTTGCATTGCAATTGTATTTAATTCATCTACAATTACAGTACGCCCTTCCTTTACTGCAATTAAAATTTCTCTTTCTATTTTTTTGATTTCAGTACCAAAAGCACTATTTCTTGCCACCAACAAATCAGAGAAACTTTTCCATATCTGAATTTTAAGCTGTAATTGCTCTTCGTCAGTCATCTTATCTAATCTTTCTTTATGCTTATCCATCCACTCATAAAAATCTTCTATAATCATATTGAGATAATCTGAAAAGGAGCCTTGAGAAAAACTATGGTTAAGAGATAAGGTTTTTTCTACAAACATATCTTCATAAGTTAAATTATGAGATCCGGATATGAATAATGGCTGTAATGCTTCTATTTCCTCTTTACTTCCATTTATCAAAATATTTTTATAGTAATTTTTTCTTTCTTCATTGAACTCTCTAAACTTCTCAATGGCATCTTTTTCTGTTGCATTTGGATTTAGATAAAACCAATTCTCCATTTTATCCTCTAATTCACTTTGCACCTTATTTTCAATAGTAAAATCCAAAGCTGCTTCAGTTGCTAATTGTGTTTTTCCACTTCCTAAATGTCCCACAATATATACAGGAGTTCCCAAATTCAAAGATTCCATTACTTTTTGTTTTGCTTTGGCTACATATGGAACATTTACTAATCGCTGTTGTTGTTTGTTTTCTATATCTCCTATTAATTGATTTTTATAATAGTACTCCCACCCTTCTGGAGAAGTATCTAGTATGTTTTCCAACTCTTTTTCTAATCTTTTTATAGAATCAACTCGATACCTTGTAGCTGAGTTACTTCCATAATGACCAGAGCCATTTTTTTCTTTATTGACTCTTCTTTCCCAACGAAGAAAGAACTTTTCATATTCAATTAAATTTTGAATTTCCTCTATTTCCCTTGCTTTATTCCCTGTCTCTTCTTCTACATATTTTTTATATCTTTCATAATATACATTGTCCTTTTTAGAATCAAAGGAGATTTTATCATCGATTTCCTCCAGCCTTCTAAATGTTTTAAAAAATAATCCTTCTTCTTCTATCTTTTTATTATTTTCGTATTCCCATAATCTTAAAGCTTCCTTTCGCAAATCTTCTTCATACCAGTTTTCCATTTCACCTATGGTAGGAACATAATCTTTTTTAAGACTCTTCTCTTTATTCACAAAAGTTTCCTCCTTCAGTAGTAAATAAATATAAATTAAAATCCCGACTTTGAAAATTCGGGATTTTAATTAAATTATTAAGTTTAAATGTGATTAAAGAATTCCATATTCTTTCAATAACACTTCAATTTCTGTTCCTGCTATTTGTTGTGCAATCATCTGTTTAGTCATTGGTGATAGATTCACTTCTGGTTTCTCACCATCTAATAAACATTTGCCTGCATTTAATAAATAACGTATATCATATCTTGAAGCATAAACTTCAGGAACTCCTTTTTCAACTCCAGTTAAAACATATACTGCCTCCATAGCTGTACGTCCTGAGTATTCAATAGTAAATACTGTATCACGTCCTGGATCATCTAGAGTTTCAGCAAATTGTCCAAGGAAAGCAAAGTTTACTGCATTCTTTGGTACAACATATGGACGATCTCCAAATTCACGAGGCATAAATTGAGATGTGATATATGGCATCATAACAGGAACTGCAGTACAAGATCCTGCTAACTCTTCTATTTCCTCTGTAGGAACTCCTATATGATATAACCACTCTTTTGTGATTTCCTTACCAGTACAATCTCTCATAGGTTTCTTAATATAGTCTCCAGGAGTATCGGAGAATAAACCATATACCCAAACAACAACATCCTTTTCAGGCTGTCCATAATATTGTTCTTGACGATTTATTGTCCAGCTCATTAACCATGAAGAATCAAGGGCTGTTACTATACCACCTGTTACAGTACGTCCGCCATATGGAGAACGTTTTGTAATTTTTTCAATATATGCAGGAACACGTTCATCATGACAAGTTACTGTACAAGACTCCCAGTTAGACTTTTCTGGATCTGTACAGAATTTATCTGGCCTTCCAAATTCATCTGATTGAGCTGCTATATTTCTCCATAACTTCCAACATCCACCTATTTCTTTATTAAATGGAGCAGGAGTGTTATCATCACCATATCCAGATCCTTCAGTCATAGAACCATTAGTAATAAATACTAAATCATTTTCTGTTAAATCAATAGATACGTCTTTTCCATCTTTATCTTTTGCCACTATTTTCTTTGCAACTTTTTTATCCTCTGAAATTAGGAACTCCACATTATCAACGGTAATTCCATATTTAAATTTAGCACCATGGTCTTCTAAATATTTAACCATTGGTTTTACAAATGAAGTATATTGGTCATGACGTGAGAATTGTAAAGCTGAAAGGTCTGGAAGTCCCCCAACATGATGAATAAAACGGTTCATATATAGTTTCATCTCTAAAGCACTATGCCAGTTTTCAAAAGCAAACATAGTTCTCCAATATGTCCAGAAATCACTATTTAATAGTTCATCAGAAAAAATATCCTCAATAGACTTATCTTGAAGACTATCATCTGACATCATGGTAAAAGTAGCTAATTCTTTTGCTAATTCTTGACCTAAATTAAATTTTCCATTGTCATAGCGTTCACCTTGGTTTTTAGTAATACGACAATTGCTAGAATTTGGGTCATCATAATTTGTATAATAGAAGTGATCTAACACAGTCATATTAGGGTCTTCTGTAGATGGTAATGAACTAAATAGATTCCATAAAACTTCAAAATAATGTCCCATCTCACGTCCGCCACGTGCTACATAACCTGCATTTTGACGAACTGCTCCATCTAAAGAACCTCCTGGAATGTCTAATTGTTCTAAAAATGTGATCTTGCTGCCATCCATATGAGCATCACGAATTAAAAAACAACCAGCAGCCAATGCTCCAATTCCTGTACCAATTAAATAGGCTTTTTTGTCTTCAATTCCTTTAGGTTTTCTTGCATTTACTAAAGTATGATAAGTTCCATTTGTAAGTTTAAGTCTATCATCATATGTCTTTAATTTCATTGTATCTCCCTCTTTCTTAATTTTTTTGATATTCTTCTAAATCCTATTATCAATTTGCAGTTCTTCTCTGTTCACTCCATTAGCATGCCAATATGGTGTAATAAATAATAAGTCCTCCTTTTGAATTATGAATACTTATTATTTATAAAGTTTGTATAAATCTATAATATAGGTTTTTTATATCTTTTTCATTAGATAAACAAACCGCAGTGTTCGAAATTCGAACACTGCGGTTAATTTGTCTAATTTTTAGGCATTAAAGTTAAAATGTCTGATGTGGGAGGATTCTCTTATTATTTTTTACTAAACATCATTTAAACCAGCACTTCGTTTAAGTGATAACTCTATGTTTCCATCAAAGAGATACCCGATTCGTCTGATTATAATATCAGGGTCTCCCTTCATTCCAGAAGCAATCCAGCGTAGCACCATTTCAGTGAGGGCACACTGATAAAAAGAAGCAATCAGTTTTCTATCTTCTGAAGAAGCTGAGATACCATCACTTACTTTTTCAACATACCGCATCATGACATTCCCCGATACATTGTATATATAATTCACTAATTCTTCTCTCTGCATGGAATTATACACATGATAAACAGCCGCTCTGTTTTCTAAAGCAAATTTAGCAGCCACAATAAAGCTCTCCTCCCAGGAAACTGTATCATTATATTCATCAATTACTGTCTGAAGCTCCCTTTGGAATATCTCTGACAAAAGTGCATATACATCTGTGTAGTAGTAGTAAAAAGTATTTCTATTGATCTCACATGCTATAGCAATATCCTTAACTGTGATTTTATTAAGTGGACGCTCATTTAACATCTCTATAAATTTCTCTCGAATAATTTCTCTAGTATATTGCTTTACCAAGACAGTCACCCCTAGTTACTTAATTTTTCCTCCTAAAGATATATTTTATCCCATTTACCTTTTTGTATTATGTCTGAAATTATAACATAGTTGTATTTTATCTGCAATTATCCGTATTTAGTTATATATTCATGGATTTAACTTCTAGACTTCTTGGCTTATTTTCTACAATTTGTATACTACTTCAAAATCTTCAAAGACTACTGGCATATCATCATTAAACGCTATTTATTAACCTCTTATTTCTAAAAGTTTAGTTTTCAATTCTTCTTCAATTCTATTTAGCTCAATTTCTGCTTCTTTTCTCTTCTGACGACCTTCTACTTGAATACGCATAACTTCATCAAGAGTAGATATTAATGATTCATTGGTAATTCGAAGTGTCTCAATATCCACAATTCCTCTTTCTGATTCTTTCGCTGTTTCAATAGTTGCCATTTTAAGTGTTTCTGCATTTTTTCTCAATAGTTGATTGGTCATATCTGTAACTTCTTTTTGAGCCTTTGCAGCCTGAGATGAATGAGTAACTCCTAAAGCTAAAACCATCTGACTTTTCCATAGTGGAATTGTATTTACAATAGTTGATTGAATCTTTTCAGCCATTATAGTATCATTTCCCTGAACTAGGCGAATTTGTGGTGCCATTTGAATTGAAATCATTCTAGTTAATTCTAAATCATGAATTTTTTTCTCAAAACGGTTACAAAGAGCAGTTAAATCATTAACAGCCTGTGCATCTTCTGGCAGACCACTGATAGTTGATTTCTCTATTAGAGCAGGTAATTCCTCAGCCTGAACTTTAGCAAGTTTCTTTTTACCTGCTAAAATATACATGGAAAGCTCTTTAAAATAAATCTTATTAAGTTCATACATTTTGTCAAGCATTGCTATATCTTTCAATAACTGTATTTGATTTTTTTCTAAAGCTTCACAAATTTTGTTTATATTAACTTCTGCTTTATCATATTTTGCTTTCATTGCCGTAAGTTTGTTAGACGACTTTTTAAAAAATCCTAAAAATCCCTTCTCCTCTTCTTCTACCTCAAAACTTTTTAATTCTGTTACAACACCAGAAAGCATCTCTCCAATTTCTCCTAAGTCCTTGGTTCTTACATTATTTAAGGCAGTCTCTGAGAAATCTGCTATCTTTTTTTGAGCTCCTACTCCATATTGTAAAACCTGATTGGATTTATTTAAATCAATCTGATTTGCAAAATCATCCACCATTTTTTTCTCCTCTGGAGAAAGCATACTTTCATCAAGCACTGGTTTTTGAATTTGCACATCCTCTTTAATTAATATATCTTTACTTAGTCCTCCTTCAGTAGAACTATCATCATCAAAAGGTTCAAAAGTCAATGTTGGAATCTCATTATTCATTTTTTATCCTCCATAGTTTTATTTTTTAACTTTCATATTTTTCTCTGTTAGTCCTTCTTGTGCAAACATGGTTTGCAGTACAGATATATCCGTGGATATATCCATTGCCACATCTTCAAACAAACTATCTAATAAATTTTCAAAGGCAAGATTAATAGTATCCATTGTATCCTCTATTTCTTTCTTGGCACTTGAAATATTTTCTCCCTCTATAGGCTGGTAATCTAATTTCCTATAGGCATCTACTAATTTTAATGTTGTTGGCAAAAAGTACTCTGTAAATTTCTTTATTTCAGAAAACTTTTCAGGATGAATTTCTACATAATCATAAATTCTTCCAGTTATGTTTTCTAATCTATCTAATTTTTGTGAGATTTCCTCTCCTGGAATTGCAATATTGGCATCTTTGATTTCTGCAACAAATTTGCGCCCTTCATCTATTGCTTTTCTAATCTCTGGTTTTAATTCATCTTTTGTATTACTTTCTTCCTGTTTCAAGCTTTCGTCCGTTGTTTTATATAGTTGTTTTTCCTGATCTTCAAAATTCTTTATTTCTATATGCTTCTGTAACTGAAGATATTGTTCATAACATTCGTTATTTAACATAAAGCAAGTATTTTTATCATCTATATGTCCCTCCGGAAACATACCTATGGTAATCATCTTACGTAAGTCTTTGACTACAGCTTTGTTACTTAATCCCGTTGCTGAAGAAAGCTCATTAATTAAACAATAATTGCGTCCTCGTAACTGTATTATATATCTTTGAAATCTTTTCAGCCTTTTACGAATCTTTCTTCCATTCATAAACAAGATTGCACTTAAAGCAAATAATGGAAAAATTCCGATGGCACCATTAAGCAATCCCCTCTCTCCATTAAACATAAATGTTAATATCAACCCAAGTACTGGTACTCCAAATATAATACTTCCGATGGATCCAAATACAGTAAACAATATATTTGACACTTGTCCCATTGGAACAGTAAACTTAGTGGGTTTCAAAGCTGATTTACTATTACGATTTCCTTGCCACTGAACATTATTATTACTATTCATGATACTGCCATTATATTTTTTTTCTTTCCTAATAGTATAAGAGTAATTATCTTTAGTCTGTCCATTATAATTTTGATTACTCCAACTTTTACTTTTATCCTGCTTCCAATCAATAGACTTTCTAACTTCATCAAGTGCACCTTTAACAATATTTTCAATGTCTTTATTTAGTCTATTAAAATCTTTGTTATTTAGTGCATTCTGTACTATATTTTTAATTTCGTCTCCTAAGTTTGAATTACTCCGTCTATTCATATTTTATTCCCCTCCATTCCCTTTCTCATTTGCTTAATACCTCTCTTTATTATCTTTCTTTTTCTTATATTATAAACCATAAGGATATTATAATCTAATAAATATTCACTACTTCTCCTATCCTTTTAAATTATAATTAATTCTTCTATTATTATATCATGAATAATCTAGATATTACAGAGTTTAGAAGTAGAGTATCTATATAATAAGAATAAAATTTATCCATTATACTTAGATTTTTACATTTCAGATAATGAAATATACTCTATGAAAAGAACAGATATTAGTAACAAATTAACAACTTGTCTAATATACTAAAATGTAAGCAGATTTAAAATATAATAGAGGAGAGAATAATCAATGGCTACTAAATTATTCAAACTTGTAATAGATGCTGTTACTACAACTGATACTGATATAAATCCAGAAATTGATAAATACTTTTATGAGCTAAGAGAAGACGAAAGAACTGCTGATACAGTTACTATTCCAGCTACTCAATTTACAGATGATACTGGTAATGTAATGACAGGTGATCTTACTACTGCAACTGCAGACAATGGATATTATATGCTATTTATAAATGGCGTATTACAGCAATCCAGTCTATATACAGTTAGTGGTGATGGATCTCAAGTTGTTATTACTGATGCAGCTACAATTCCTGTAGGTGCACCAATTACCTTAGTTGTAACTAACTTCGCTCCAGTATCCGATTCTGACACTACAGTAACAACTTAATCATCATACTGAGGATGTGCCATAACTTGCACATCCTTTATCTTTAAAATTTTATACCTATAATAAGGAACTCATTTCTTATTACATACATAGAATAATAAGAACGGCTTCTAATTAGGATACCCATTTTCCAAACTCATTGATGGAAAGCTAAAAATATATTTATCTTTGGAGTGATGATCATGTTTAAAGCAGATGTTTATCAATATAATGCCCTATCTGATGGTATAAAGAAAATTTATACCAATAATGATGAGTTAGTGGAATATGGAGACAAGGGTATCCTTGACCCTAATGAGGTCTCTTATTATAGCTTGTTTATCAATGGATTATTGCAGCCAAGGATTAACTATGAAATTGAAAAAGGTCTTCTCACTCTTAAAACTGAAGATGTTCCTTTAAAGGATTCTACTATAATTATTACTTTTGTTACCTTTAGAGATAAGATGTCTACTAATCTTAATTCTGCCATAGCTGAAGGTGTCGTACCTTCAGGACATATATCTATAGGTCCTGTAACAGATATGGATATTAGTATTGAAAATACTGTAGATTCTTATTTAAAACTAGAAAAAGCTATTATATCTGGACCTAAGTCTATACCCACAGGTCTTACAGCTGTTTGGGAATTCAGATTGACAATAGTTAATATAAGCAATATGCCTATTAACAATATTGTTGTAACAGATAATATTCTTCTAGACTATATATTAAATATAGAAAGTTTCTTCCCCTCTCATGGTAATATCCTTATAGAAAATAATGTTATTACTTGGAATATAGATGCTTTAAATATAGATGAATCTGCTACTGCAATTTTTAGGGTAGAAGGTTCCTTCAATGCTGATGGTACCCGTTTCATCAGTAGCAGTCTCGCAACTGGAAATACTATTTTAGGTCCCATAACAACGGATATTGTCGGCGGAAGCTCAATAGATGTTGGTAAAGGATTAGATATTATCACAACAATTACATCAGGTCCTACAAAAGTAAATATTAAAGAAACTAACACATGGAGAGTAGAAATAAAACTATCTAATCTTAGTGATGATAATATATTTAATGTTCTGGTAACAGATACATTACTTATTGATACTATTCATAATGTTAAAATCATAAATATATCCCATGGAACTGCTTATTTAAAGAATAACGAGGTTCTTTGGGAAATTGATATACTAAAAAAATCAGAAAGCTCTATTCTTGTAATGGATATAACTGGTCCATTTGCTATAGATGGATTTAGAAGCTTAGATACTGTTATAGGAGTTGGGAATATAAATTCCCATAAAATATATACAAATCCTTCACGGGATTTTCAAATCATCGTGTATCCAGTTACAAATCCAGTGAAAAAACAATTGTTGCTACAAAATATTCTATTAAGTAAACCATTAATCGGATTTTTAGGCAATTTTAGAAAGTGGAAATTTTCTCTTAAAATTACTAATCTAACAAATGATATTTTGGAAAATATTGTTGTAATAGACTATGTTCTGCTTGATAAAATTAACTATATCTACACCTTATTTGTGGATTCTGGTCAAATTTCCATATCTCATAACTCTATTATATGGAATATTGAAAAACTCTCTCCTGGGGAAACCTTAACTGCTATTTTGGAAATCGAAGGCTTTTTTAATACTACTGGATTACATTCTCTTAGTAGGGCTATTGCTTCAGGTTTAAGTCCAAATTCCTGCATATTATCAGATATATCTTCAGGAGCATCTATTAAAGTTATTGACTATATCAATGATTTAGAAAATACCTGTGCCATTGTCCACAAAGTTTTTTCTCAATATAAACAAAGAGTTTGCTTTGAAAATATTGAGATAGGTATCAATGACAGCAGTTTCAAAAACATTTTATTTAAATCAGGATTTATTATAGAAGACAGTCTAATAATTACTAATTTAGTAAATAAACCAAACTTTAAAAGAGTTAGATTTCTCTTAAAAATCCAATTTGAGATAATCACTACAAACAATACTATAATTAAAGGCTATCTTCCTGATATATCTAAAGATATTGTCATGTTTATGCCAGAATCAAGAGATGAGTTTACATTTAATATTATGGTGGAAACCAGCTCCAAACTTTTAAAAGAACCTGTTAAGTTAGATAATCAATTAAACTTTCCAGTAGGTGTATTTATTATTATTAAGGCAGTAGGAAAGGTACAGACATTAATCCCTAGCTTTAAATCGCTTCCTGAACCTTGCATCTGCCAAGAGTTCAATGAGGATTATGTTTATGATATTTTTAAATTTAAGAATTTCCCTAATTTTTTCCCATTACAAAATAAGCCCCTTGTTCAAAGTAAGCAAATAGAAAGCAGTAAAAATAATCAATGTCCCAATATATTCGGCAATCTAACTATTGAAAAATATATTACATCAGGACCCGTAGCAGTCAACTCCAATACTGTAAATACTTGGAGAATAGAAATTAAAATAGTCAATAATGGATATGGACCAGTTAGTAATGTTTTTGTGACTGATACTTTACTACTAGATGATTTAGTTGATTTTAATATTATCACCCTTACTCAAGGCACTATATCACAGGAGAACAAACAAATTATATGGGATGTTGGAACCTTAAATTCTAATGGTAATGTTGTAATGATTGCAGAAATCACCGGTTCTCTCAGTAACAAAGGAAGTGGGATTCTTAAAGGAGAAAGGTATCAATATAATACGGTTTCCGATGGAATTAAAAAAGAATTTACAAACTATGATGAACTAATAATCTATGGTAACAGTGGCATACCTAATCCAGATGAAGTCTCCTTCTATAATCTTTATATTAATGGAGTATTACAACCAGAAACCAATTATATAGTAGAAACAGGTCTTTTAACTTTAACACTACTAGAACCTCCTGAAAATGGAGTGCCTATTATTCTTGAATATTTAATAATAAATGATGCAAATGAGCAACTTTTAAAAGCAGAACTTTATCAGTATAACACCATTTCCAACGGAGAGAAAATTTATACAAATGAAGATGAATTAACTATATATGGAAACAAAGGAATTCTTGACCCCCAGCACACTTCTTATGAAAATCTTTTTATAAACGGAGTCATCCAACCAAGTATCAATTATATAATTAAAAAGGGTCTGGTCTTCTTGTATTAGAAGTAGAATATCCCCCTATTAAAGGAGTTCCTATTTCTATACAATTTATTTCTTTATTTTTATCAAAGGATTAAATGTAACCTTTATTGAAACCCATTGAGGAAAGATTTCTTATATAAAACTATTAAATAAGGCTTTTCTATTGTTATAAAAATATATGGTATGGGAGTTTTTTTAATGGATAATAATACTAAACTAATGAGCATAGT
Organism: Tissierella pigra; assembly: GCF_018917845.1. Taxonomy (NCBI): domain Bacteria; kingdom Bacillati; phylum Bacillota; class Tissierellia; order Tissierellales; family Tissierellaceae; genus Tissierella; species Tissierella pigra. The sequence continues at coordinate 315,682 of NZ_JAHLPJ010000001.1, read as the reverse complement.
TTTTAATTTAGAGGAGAATCCCTTGTTTACAAGAGAGTATCCCTCTGATATTATCATGTTTCAAACTTTTTCTTCAATTCAAACCAATACACCGATTTGGACACCTGCCTTTGATAAAAGTATATTTCTTACAGCATTGCAGGTTTCTGCTTCTGTTCCGCTGGTTATTAAATTAAATAGAGAGAATAATGCAACCTTTATGTCTATCATCATTACCAGTACCCTTGCCACCTATAGTGAAAGCTTTCCCTCTCCTATTAAATTTAATCCAGATGAAGTTATATCCATTTCAACAAATGCTGTAGGTACAGTAAATATCACCCTTTTAGGCTATGAATTTTGAGGCAAAGGAGAGAGCTATATGATGAAAAAAAGCATTCAAAATAGTGGTATTCTACAGGATAATCAGCAGCCTTTCTTAGCATTAGAAGAAAATTCCAATATAGTTAAATATAATAGTTTTGGAATTTTAACTGAAAAACAAAATCTGTGGACACCAGAAGCACAAAAAAGCATTTTCCTCACTGCAGTACAAGTGTCAGCTCCACTGCCAGTGTCTATTATTTTGAGCGATAATGACAATGATTTTCTTACCATAAGAATAACTGAACCCCTTAGCAGTATGAGCCAACGCTTTCCTTCCCCTTATAAACTTGGAACGAATAACTCTATTATGGTAAGTACATCTGATGAGAATATGGAATGCAACACCTTTGGTGCTGCCAATGCTACTCAAGCTGCTTTTAATGGTAGAAGTGATTTCAGTAATATCAATAATGCAATAGGACTTCATAACGGAAGTCTTGCTATCCTAAACTCAGCCTTACTTAATCAAAGTAGCGGAAGAATTATTTTAGGATATACTATGTTACCATCAGAATATGAATTCTTAGAAATCAAACAAGTTATTATTAAATATTATTGTCGCCTTAGTCTAACTCTTGCAGTAGGAGTTAGTTCAATGATACTCTATTGGCGGCCTAATTCTCAGGGAAATTGGATTCAATTACAAAGAATAGACCTTTCTCTAATAGGAACTGTTAACTATTTAACTACTCCTATAGAATATGATATAACAGACACAGTATTGGGAGCCTCCAACCCTTGGGAAGTAATCAATGGTCTCCAAACATCCTTTGTTGGAATTCATACTGGATTAGGTCTTGGAAATGTAGTACAACTAGATGCAATAGAGATTGAAATCTGTATGACAGGAAAAAATCAAATTACACTTTTTGGATATGAATCTTAATTTTAAAATCTTGGCTAAATTGGGGATTGAAATTAGAAATGGAAAAAATAAAAAGCCATAGAAATATTATCAAATATTTCTATGGCTTTTTATCTCTTTATGAAATGTATTATTATTCATTTAGTTATCTTCTAGAAATTTTTTTAGCCCTCTAAATGTTTCATCACTAATAACGTGTTCAATTCTGCAGGCATCCTCTTCAGCTATTTCAGGAGATACCTTGATTATATCTGTTAAAAATGTTGTTAATACCTTATGTTTGTTAGTGCTGAATCACCGATAGAATGAGATAGATTAATATTTATGCTGAAAGATACCACCTCCGAATCAAAAATAAACACTAGTTAGTATATACTACCTACTATGTAGTACTAAATTTAAAACTATTTTATAATAATAAAGTATACTATTCATTGTGGGCATACTTTATTATTCTTAGAATGTTGGCTACTTTAAAATACCACTGGACCATAAGGTGAATTAGCTTCTATATTAACTCTTTTAATATATATATTCTTCTGTCAATCTAGACTTATGAATCATATTCCTATATAAATTGGATATCTCCAGCACTTCCTTATGTGTTCCTACAGCATCCACTTTTCCCGAATTCATTACAATAATCTTGTCTGCATTTTCAATTGATTTAAGTCTATGGGAAATGATTACAACTGTTTTATTTTTGATTAACTTATTCAAACTCTCTTGAATTTTCATCTCATTTTCCACATCTAAGGATGAGGAAATCTCATCTAATAGAATTATTGGTGCGTCCTTTAGGAAAGCCCTGGCAATGGAAATTCTTTGTCTTTCACCACCTGATAATTTGCTTCCATTTTCTCCTATTAAAGTATCATAACCATCAGATAATTTTAGGACAAATTCCTCACAGTGAGCTAATCTTGCGGCTTCTTTTACCTGTTCATCAGTTGCATCTTTGTTTCCAATTCTGATGTTTTCCATTACTGATGAATTAAATAGCGTAACATCTTGAAATACAATAGAAATCTTTTCATATAAACTTCCTGTGTTAATTTTCTTAACATCTTTACCGTCTATTAAAATACTTCCCGTATCATAATCGTATAACCTAGCCATTAGTCTTAGAATAGTGGTCTTTCCACAACCCGATGGTCCAACTAGTGCAGTTACTTTTCCTTGTTCTGCTATAAAAGAAACATCATCTATAATACGCTTTTTATCAGTATATGAAAAGTTCACATCTCTAAACTCAATATTAAATGAGTTTAGAGCAATTGTTACTCCTTCTTGAATTGAAGTCTCTCTAAGTTCTTTGATTCTAGAAATTCTTGCATCTAGATACAGTATTTCAGCCATATTTTGATGAAGATTATCCATTGCTGACATTATCTTAGTAGCAACCAACAAATAAGCTATAAAATAAACGATAGATATTTCATTATTTATAATCAAAGTAGCTCCTGTAATAATTGTAGTTCCCAAGGATACCTTCACTAATGCTGAGGCTAGATTAATTGGAATAGCCTGCTTGAATTCAGTTCTTATATGAAGCTTCTCTCCTTCTTCTACAGATTTTTTTAAGTCTTTCAGCACATCATCCTTTAATGAATATGACCTTATCTCTTGATGCATTTCTATGGCTTCTTGAAATTTATCAGAATTCTCCCTGAGTTTATAATAATACTCTGCTGAAGCTTCAATTTGTGCTCTTTTAGATACATATGTTGAAATTATACTTGCAAATAATGGTACTAATACCCCTAAGCCCAACTTAATATTATTTTCCAAAAGAAACACTACAGAAATTATAAAATATAAACAAAACCCTAAGGCTTGAGGTATTGCATGACTTAATGCATGTTCAATATCAGCTGCATCTTGCATTATGGTCTGAGACAAATCCGATACATTGTGTTTTGAGAAATATGATAGTGGTAAATCCTTCAATATATTCGCTATATCAATCCTTAAATTAGCTGCTTCTTTGTATGTTTGGTTATATAAATTAACATAATTAACATCTAAGACTATATGCATTATTACCCCAGTAATAATAATCGTAATTACATAAAAAACAGCACTTTTGAGTTCTCCATTTAGTATCTCATTTACAAACATCAAAATAATAATTACTGGTAAAGCATAAGCAACATATGAGAAAAAAGAAGTTATAGATGCCTTAATTAATCCTTTTGCTCCTGTTTCACTTAGGGAAAATCTATCTTGAAGCCATTTCATCATAAATCCTCCATTCATTGGTCTTAGAAAATAGTTCTTGAAGATATCTATATCTTGAATCTATACTCATCAATTCTTTATCAGTTCCTCGTTCAATTATTTTCCCATCATCTAATACCAAGATTTCATCTACATTTCTGATGGAAGATAGTCTATGGGCAATCATAATGACAGTCTTTCCTTCCATCAAATTAGAAAACGCTCTTTGAATTTCATATTCATTTTCTGGATCTGCTGCAGCAGATGCCTCATCTAGAATAATGATATTCGCATCTTTAAGTATTGCCCTTGCAATAGCTATCCTTTGTTTTTCTCCACCTGATAGGTGGACTCCTTCTGATCCGATTATGGTATTTTCCCTAGTTTCAAATTTATCTAATATATCATTACAATTAGCAAGTTTAAGGGCTCTCATAACTTCAGAATAACTGGCATTTTGGTTTCCAACCTTCACATTTTCATAGATACTCGTCTTGAACAATTGTGCATTTTGAAATACATTTGTGATATTCTCACATATGGCCTTTTCAGAATAATCAGTGATATTTTCCCCACCGATAAGGACTTCTCCATCATCAATCTTATAAAATCCACTTATAAGTTTTGCAATGGTGCTTTTGCCGCTTCCAGAAGAACCTACAAAGGCGTAGGTCTTACCCCCTTCTAGCTTTAAGCTGAGATTCTCTAGTACGTATTCTTCTTCATATTTAAAAGAAACATTTTTAAATTCAATATTGAAATTCTTAAATTCCCCTCTGCTGCCATGTAATATCTTTTTTCTATTCATTTCATTAAACATTTCTTCTAATTTATCTACAACATCTTTTGCTTGCATATTATACATACCTACATACATAACCTTCATTAGAGATGCAAATAGAATACTAACAAATACTGCAAAAAATATTATTTCAGCTAATATTGTCATAGCACTTGTCCCACGATTTATAAAGAAAATCGCAAAAGGAATAGTAAATGTTATACACAGATTAAACAAAGTCTGAAATGAAACATATGGAAATCTACAACTCATAGAATAGTTCAAAGCAAATTCTGAATAATCGTTGATAGAGTTATATAAGGATTTTAAAGTATATACTGTACCATTGAACACTTTCAATACTTGAATACCTCTAACATATTCCACGCTTTCAGCATTCATTTTTTCTAATGCTGTAGTGTAATATTTTATAAATTGTGGATCTCCGTACATTCCCTTAAACTGCAATACTCCTAAAATTGTAATAACAAGTAATAGTATTACCAATTTATAATCAATAACAATTAATGTGATAAACATCAATATAGGAACAAGTATAGCTACTGTAGTATCGGGAATGAGGTGTGCGACCACCATATGAGTCCTGCTTGCATTATCATCAATTATTTTTCTAATTTTACCTGACGAATTCATATCAAAAAAGTTCCAAGATGCATTCATAAGATACTCAGCACCTACTTTTCTTAAATTAGTTTCCAATCTAAATCCCAACAAATGAGACATCCATAATGCTACAAGATATACTACCACATATACTATAAGCAGAGCTACTATTGTAACTGCATAATCCATAGCCTTTCCTAAACTCTGGACTACAAAGAATTCCCTTAAAAAATTCCATAAATAATAATACGGGACAATGGTCAATACCGCTGTAGCTACAGAGAAAGCCACCGAAAGGAGTAAGTAATTCATTTTTTCTGGAATGTATTTGAATAATCTCTTATAGGTATTCACTAAGTTTTTCTCTCCTTTCCTTTATCTAATACTTGACCACCTATACCATAGGGAAGACATACTGGTACATCTAAAATAGGATGGCGGATCACCTCTGCCTCTACATTAAAAACCTCTCGGAGGGTTTGAGGTATAATTACATCTTCTGGGGAACCAGTGCTATGTACTTTCCCCTCTTTAATAGCTATAAGATAATCAGAGAACATTATGGCATGATTTAAATCATGGAGAACCATAACAATAGTCACTCCCTGCTCTATATTTAATTGCTGTAATAGATACAATGTTTCCAATTGATGAGAGATATCCAAATAAGTAGTAGGCTCATCAAGAAATAGAATATTAGTTTTCTGTGCCAATGCCATGGCAATCCAGGCACGCTGTCTCTGCCCTCCTGAAAGTTGATCCATCTTCCTATCAGCAAGCTCTTTCATATTTGTACAAGCTAACGCCCATTTAATAATTTTCTTATCTTCTAAGCTAAGCCCTGACATCTTACTTCGGTATGGAAATCTTCCGTACTCTACTAAGTCAGCCACAGTAATACCAGAGGGGGTTTGTGTCCCTTGAGGAAGAAGAGCCAGATTTTGTGCTACTAACTTAGTTGGCATACTATGAATTGACTTTCCCCCTAAACATACTACGCCTTCAGTAGGAGCAATTAATCGGGACATGGTTTTAAGAATAGTAGATTTTCCCGAACCATTGGAGCCAATCAGCGTTGTAATTTTCCCCTTAGGAATCTCTATATTAAAATCAGCAAAAACTAAAATTCCATTATATCCAGCAGATAGTTTGCTGGCTTTTATGCAACATTCCACTATATTTCACCTCCTATTTGCTTTCGAAGCAAATACAAAAAATATGGCGCAGCCAAAACAGAAATAACAATTCCAACTGGTATTTCAATTGGCTGAAATAGAGAACGTCCAATAGTATCAGCCATGAGTAGTAGCAAACCTCCTATTAGCATCGAAGCAGGAATAAGCATACGATGTCTTGCTCCTATATACCTTCTTGCAATATGAGGTCCTACTAAACCAATAAAGCTAATCCCCCCAGTGACAGAAACACAGCTTGCAGCCAAAGCGACGGAAACAATCAACAAGATTCTTCTTTCCCTCTCTACCTTAACACCCAATGCTAAGGAAGCTTCCTCACTCAGGAGAAGTAAATCCAAAACATTAACCTTAGTAAAAAGAATTGGAATAAGGACTGAAAGATAAGGAATCAGCGCTTTGACTTGATACCAACTGGTTCCCCATATATTTCCTGACAACCATCTAGCCACCAATTGATAGCTGCTGTTATCCATATCGGAAGCCATAATAGTCATAATTGCAGTAAAACCTGCTGAAACTCCAATCCCTCCTAGTAAAAAGTAAGAAGGTCTTACTTTCCCGTTTCGATTGGAAAAAACGTATAAAATCCATGCTACTAAAAGCCCTCCAATCATGGCAAAAATAGGTTGATATACCATAGTACTGATATGCAAAGAAGGAAAAAGAGTTAGAAATAGCATAACCATAAACCCAGCTCCAGCATTTATTCCTAAAATCCCCGGATCAGCCAGTTGGTTTCCTGTCACAGCCTGTAGTATACATCCTGATAATGCTAACCCCATTCCACATAGGAAAGCCAGGATAATACGAGGAAGGCGAATCTGCAAAAGCACGGTAGATGAGTCCACCCCTTGCGAGTTAAGTAAACTCTCAATGACATATCCATAAGGAATTTTGGAATATCCCATATTCACGGATAAAAGTATAACAATAAAAACTAACATTAAAAGAAACCATAGCACTAGCCACTGTCTGCCTCGCTTCATCATATAATCCCTCCTTTCTTCCTATAGGTCAACCCTAGAAAGATGGGAACACCTATTGCTGAAACCAGTGCCCCTACAGGAGTGTCAAAAGGAGCATTAATAGTACGAGCCACTATATCAGCAAGCACCAATAATACTGCACCTAACAGAGCACACACAGGCAAAAGCCTTCTATAATCTGTCCCAACAATAAAACGCACTGAATGTGGCACAATTAATCCTATAAAGGAAATTCCCCCTACCAAAGAAACACTGGCACCTGCCATTACCAAAACTGCAGCCATACCTATTACACGAACTAATTGTACATTTATTCCAAGACCCACAGCACTTTCCTCACCTAAAGCCAATATTGATAATTGGTAAGAAAGGAACTGACTTAAAAGTGCAGCTCCAACAATCCAAGGAATTGTTATAATAAGCTGTTGCCACGTAATTCCTGACAAGCTTCCGGCAGTCCAAAAGGATAAAGATTTTGAAAGACCAAAAACCAGAGAAACCCCCTGACTCAAGGCAGTTAACAGAGCTGAAACAGCTGAACCTGCTAAAATCAACTGAATTGAGCCAGATTTTCCCTTACCCATGCCTAAACCATATACCATCAGTGCTGCAAGGACTGCACCTAGAAATGCTGCAAACATCATACTAAGAGCCGATATTGATGGAAAAAATACAGCAGTAAGGGAAACGAGAAAACCTGCTCCTGCATTTATTCCCAATAGACCAGCATCAGCTAATGGATTCCTTGTCATCCCCTGCATAACAGCACCTGCAAGAGCAAAGGCCGCCCCAGTAAAGCAGCCAGCCAATGCTCTGGGCATACGCATTTCCAGCATTACCCTTCCTATTTCAGAAGGACTGCCTCTATAAGCAAGAGTATGTAACAGTATGTTAAGATTTCCTCCAGCAACTCCAACACTTACAGATAGCAGAATGGATATCAGTAATATGAAAACCAATATCAATAAAAATAATGAATATCCTGTTCTCGTGCGTATCCACTCTATTGGTACTGTTGATACTTTTCTAGAATTTTTTTGTTTTCTATTATTCCACATTTGTATGATTAATGATGGCATTAGCCATTTTCTCCATATAAATTAGTTTACCATTAGGTGTATAAGCCATGTCATACTGTTCATTGTTCAAACCATAGTATATATTCCCATTTCTCACAGCTTTCTGGTTTTGCCAAGTGGGACTATTCACCGTATCTCCAACCTTCCCATCATCACTGAAGAAAAAAATATGATCTGCATCAATTTTTGAGAAATATTCTGCATCCACCACTTCTCCCCAAACACCCTCAGGGATGCCGGCAGAAGCAGGAAGCTTCATTGCATCAAATATGAGTTCTCCTGGACCACCTGTTCTATAAACATAATAGGACCCGAAATGCACTGAATTAGCTTCTATGACTGCAAAAGTTTCATCTCCTACTACTTCCTTTACCATTATGGCAAATTCTATAGCCTTTTCATCATAATTTTCAAGCCAGTTGTCTACAATTTCCTCTTTACCAAACCACTCTCCCAACTGCTTAAAGCGCCCCTTCCAGTTAACGAAACTCATATCATCACTAAGCATAACCGTAGGTGAAATAGCTTTCAGCTGTTCATATACCTTTTCATGGCGAATGTTCATGATAATCAGGTCTGGTTTAAGCTCTGCAATTTTCTCAAGATTGAGATCTCCTGATGCTCCAGAATAATTTCCTACTGTTTCTACCTTATTTTCCATAAAATATTTCTGAAGGTAGTCTGGCACCGTTACACTATCAAACATGCTGGTATTTGCTGAGGCAATAAATGGCATTTCCAAAATAATAAGCTCATCTGCTGATCCCGAAACATCCACTATACGCTCTGGATTAACAGGGATTTCAACATCACCCTTCATATCCTTTACTATAATAGTCTCTCTACCTTGGTTGACAGGATCTGTAGGTTTGCCTGATGTCTGTGAATTATTATTCTCTGTAGAGCATGCTGTCATTAAAATCACCAAAATAAGACAAATTGGTATAATAAATTTTTTATTCATTTAAATCCTCCTCTTTGTTATCATATCTTAGTTAGTCTAGGCTAACATTAATTAGTATATTAAAAAAACATCTTTCTTTCTGCCCCTAGAGGGATTTTCTTTATCTCTAGACGGAATTCTACTATTATAAAAGCTTTAAATTTTTATACAGATTACCATCAGTCACAATCAAATTTGACTTTACTAGCATAAAATCTAACTCTTGACTAGTTAGCAATGACTAACTATAATGGAAATAGATAGTGTGTCGTCTATTTTACTTTTTAGTAGATGATGAAAAGATGTAGGAGTGATAAAATGTCGTATTTACCCTTAAAATTTGAATCTTCCAATATATTTGCAAGAAAAATCATTACTGTAAGACCAGATGTAAATATCATGATTTCCTCAGGCATATTACCAGATAAAGCAGAGAGAAAATCCGGAACTACATCGCCTATATTTGAATTAAGTTATAGCAGAAAAAATCATATTTTTGGAGAAGTAAATAACACCCCTGTTGAACTTCGACCAGGTTATTCATCTTTAGGTTTTCTAGGACAAACTAATTGTCATTCTAAGTATGATAGGGATGAGGAAATAAATTTATACTCTATTTGGGTTAGCTCCAGTGCCTTTGACCACTTCTGTGAATCGGTTTGCGGCAAAAACAATATCGGTTTTAGCTCATTTCAAAAGGGTACATACTATTGCTACGATTTTAAAAGTGATGTACGAGAGGAAAGCATTTTAAGAAAGCTAGATTTATGTTTTGCTAATGGATCAGACAATCTCAACAAACTGTTACTTGAAAGCTATATTTTAGAGCTGATGTCCATAAATATCAAAAGATTACTTTGTGAAGATTGTTCTAAGAATCTCCATAATCAACTGTCAAAAACTGATATGGAGTGTTTGATGTATGCCCGTGAAATTTTATTAAATAGATTAGAATATCCTCCCACATTACTAGAATTATCCCGCATAATTCACATGAATGATTGTAAGTTAAAACGTTCATTTAAACAATACTTTGGAAAAACAGTATATGAGTTCATCCGTGAACAACGGTTTGAAAAAGCTTTCTCTCTACTTGAAGGTGGAAAACATAATGTGAGCGAAACAGCTTTTGCTATAGGATATTCAAATGTAAGCCATTTTTCAAAAACATTCAAAGAAAGATTTGGAATTACTCCACGGGATTTATGCAAATAGGAAAATCTCAACTATATGTAAAGTAAAGGGTAGCTTTGAAATAAAACTAAAGCTACCCTTTTGACCATGCAGTTCAAATGAAATATATGCTATACCTCATCTAAGAAAACGAAAGTGGGAATCTGTATACCTTCGTAAGTAGTATATAGTGTTTGAGAACGAACGGAAAAATACTTTTTGATATTTGTGTCTATCATTACCTCCTGTACAGCTCCTTCTTGGTAATCATTATCCCCTAATAAAAAACACTTGTTAGCTATCCTAATTGCATGATTAGGATAGTGGGTATTGATGATGCAGGATATATTTTGCTCAGAAACAACATTCTTTATCAGCTTCAATAACCTTAATTGATTGCGAAAATCTAAATGGGCTTCTGGCTCATCTAATATCAGAAGCTGTGGTGAATTTACCAATGCCCTTGCGACAAAAACAAGCTGTAATTGTCCACCACTTAATTCATTACAGGGTTTATCTCTCAAATCCTTAATACCTATACGCTCTAAAATATCATCCGCTTTTTGATAATCTTTATTCTGTGGAACTGCAAAATATGAATTGTGTCCTACTTTTCCAAATACAACCATATCCCGAACAGAATATGAAAATGAGGATTTATGTGCTTGTGGAACATATCCAATCTCAGCAATGGGTTTGTTGTTGCCGCTTTTTTGCCCGGCAACGATAGAATAACCGCTTTTCCATTTCAATATCCCAGCAATACATTTAATCAATGTTGTTTTTCCAACTCCATTACGACCCATGACAGCCATGATTTCACCTGGGTCCATTTTAAAATTGACGTTTTCCAATATAGGTGTCTTTTGATTATAATAAAATGTTCCATCTTTGACCTCTAACAATATCTACATTCCTCCTTTGGATTGCCTATAAATTACTGCAAAGAAAGGGGCTCCAATTAATGCAGTTAAAATTCCAATAGGTATTTCTGCTAGTGTTAGATTCCTTGCTATGCTGTCAACCAGTATCATAAATACCGCACCCATTAAACAAGATGCCGGAAGTAGTCTGCCATGATTACCACCTACAATTCGTCTGCATATATGAGGAATAACAAGACCGATCCAACCAATTATGCCTGATACCGTCACACAAGCTGCAGTTACCAATGTGGAGAAAAAAATTATATTCCAGCGTGTACGGTTTGGATTGATACCCATTGTATAAGCATCCTCATCTCCAAGGGATAATAAGTTGATTTTCCAGCGTAGAGCCAACAAGCCTATAATACCTATTGATGCGGGAATAATTGAAATCTTTATATGGGTGTATGTGGTATTAGAGAAACTCCCCATAAGCCAAAATGTTATTGCAGGTAGTTTATCTCCAGTATCAGCCACATACTTTACAAGTGATGTAAGTGCATTGAAAATTGATGATACTATAATACCAGATAATACAAGGGATAACGTTTCTGTACGACCTTGTCCACCTGCAAGAAAGAACACCAGCAGGATACTGGAAATACCAAAAACAAAAGGAAGTAAAGACGAAATCACACTGTCGTCAGAAAAAAGTAGTATTCCTAAAGCCGCACCAAATCCGGCACCCACCAATCCAGCTAATAATATTCTCGGCAGACGTACATTGATTAATACATGATCCATAATTTTAAGCGTATCGTCATAGGTTCCATTTATTCGATTTTTAATTACATTACCAATATCTACTAAGCTAATTTTATATCTTCCAAAAACCATAGAACCAACTATTACCAGTACCAGCAAAATGCAAAGAAAAGTTATAATTATTAAATATTGATTTCTGACAGTTCTATCCATAGCTATTTAATGTCCCTTAAATTCAAAATCATGTCCATATTTTCCTCTGTCAAAGTGACATTATGTAGTCTTCTATAATATCCAGATAATTCACTACGAAACTCTTCTTCGCCATATAGTTCAGGATATGCCTTCGAAATCAACCATAAAGGCATTAATGGAGAATCTGCACAAGGTGCACCCCATGAATAAGCTGTCTGCGGAATATCATAGATAGCTTGATTTTCCCAAGCCTCTAAAAGTGACCAATCTTGTCCTTCTATGCTATTGTTCAAATACCTCTGTGCTGGTACATTGTGGAATACAAAAATAATATCTGGATCCCACTCATAAATTTGTTCCATATCCACCTCGGCGGTTCCCTCTATACTGGTTGCTACATTTACTATACCAGCCTTTTCAAAAAAACTTTCTGCATAAGAATCAAAGGAGCTGCTGCCAGCCGCAACTAAACTACCACCAACATTGCTAAACACCCACAAACCGCGTTTTGGTTCTTTAGTCTGTCCTACCAAGATTTCTTCAACTTTTGTGTCAAAATACTCCCATTCTGTTTCAAGGCTTTCACCGCCATCCGTTTCAAATATCTCTCGTAATAAATTATCCCAAGCAACCGTTACATCTTTAGGGTCGATTAATTTAGGAGAAAAGAAATTGATAATAGGAAGTCCAATATTTTCAAGACCTTTCCTCTGATTTTCACCATAATAAAGAATAATATCCGGATTTAGTGCCAAAAGTGCTTCAGTATTGATAGAAAAATCATCCCCTACAAAAGTTGTTTCAATATCTTTATAATTGGGAAATAACTTTTTCATAACATCTTCGTTAGAATATACAAAAGCTTTTGGGCTAAGGCCTACAATCATATCTGTATCAGGTATAACTTCAAGCAAAACTGAAGTAACTGGCGGTGTAATAACAACAACATGCTCAATTTCCGATACTGGAGGAATTTCTACTTCATTGCCTCCCAAGTCTATTATTGTCCTTGTGTGAGATTGTGTATCTTCATCTGATTTATTGTTCGTGGCTTTCGCAATTGTTTCAGTTTGATTGATTTCTTGCTGTGTATCACTGCCACATCCAGTCAACGAGTATAACATTACAATAGCCAGCAGTAAAATAATAATTTGTCTTTTCATTTCCCCCTCCTATTTTATACATATTTTACGCATGATTTTGAATTAAATTATTTGCATGTTCTAAAAATCCCTTAATTGCCTCTAATTGATCACTAGGTAATCCTTCTACATAGTCAAATAAGGCTTTATCATGCAGATTGTGATATTTTTCATGATACTCATAGGCTAGTTGCCCCTTTTCTGTCAAAAATAATTTATGACGTTTTCTATCTTCATCATCCTGCTCTTTTATTACAAATTCCCGCTCCTCTAATTTAAGTAGGGTTTTATGAACAACAGCACGGGTAATACCAAAACGTCTGGCAATCTCTGAACTAAAAATACCTGGATAATCACCAATCATCTTTATAATATGGATTTCACCTCGATAAAAGATCATGTCCTCGCTTCCAAAATCCAATACATTTGTTCTGCTATTTGCAATATTCTCTGTAAGGGTAATAAAAGCATTTATAACCTCATTTCCTAATCCTTCCATACATACTACACCATCACTTTCTTATAAAGATAACCTTGAAATCTCTCAGATTGGATTGAATGAACAAGTTGAAGTCTTCCCTTGTTCAGTGCAGTTTCAACTCGATTTCTTGTTGGAGAAGGCTTAATCCCATTCATAACTATTATTATCCTTATCAATATAATTGCATGATGAAAGCGCAAGTAAAAACAACTCTACATTTTGTTCATCATATCCTGTTTCATTAGCAATTTCTGCTACCGTTGTTGGTTTATCCAAGTAAGAAAAAATATCTAATTTTATGGATTCAAACAAAAGCTGTGCAGCTTGATATTGATTAAGAACTTGATAATAGATATTTAGGGTAATCTGTGCATGCAATTTAACACCTTCTTTCCTAAGTTAGTTCTCGCTAACTATATTTGTATACATAGCATACAATAAAAACAATCGTATGTCAAGCATACAATTGTTTTATAAAATTACTACCTATTCTCTAATAAAATAAAAATAGTATCTTATCTATAAATTATCACTATTATCTTCCAAAATTCTTTTTAAACCTTGGAAAGTTTCATCACTGATTACATGTTCTATTTTACATGCATCTTCTTCTGCAATTTCATGCGATACTTTAACTATGGTGGTAAAGAATTCTGTTAAAACTTTGTGTTTTTCATAGATATCTTTAGCAACCCTAGTACCCTTCTCTGTTAATTCAATATAACCACTGTCATCTACTAATATATAGCCATCATCCTTTAAAATTCCTATTGCACGACTTACACTAGGTTTACTAAAGTTTAATTCCCTTGCTATATCTATAGATCTAACTTGACCATTACGCTTCCTTAAAACTAAAATGGTCTCTAAATACATTTCTCCTGATTCATACATATTTTTTACCTCCATACTACTTTTATACAATAATCATATCAAAGATTTATAAAAAAGACTAGGTACAATATCAGTGTATCAATTCCATATATTGTGTAGTTTCAACAAAATATAATACCTTATCTGTTTCCTGATGCAATTATTCTATACTCATTTGGCAGTATTCCCGTACTCTTACGAAATAATTCTGAAAATCTACTGGCACTATTATAGCCTACGGTCTGTGCTATTTGATTTATAGTTAAATCTGTACAGCTTAGAAGATATTCTGCCTTACTCATACGCCGATGCTGAATATATTTAGTAATAGTACATCCATGAAGTAGTTTAAAAGAAGTTTTCAGCTTTGTTGTTCCCATACAGGCAATTTTTGAAAGTTGATCTAATGTAATATCAAAAGCATAATGGTCGTCTATATATGCAGTAACAGATAAGAGAAGCTCCTTGTCCTTTGCAGATAAAGTAATTTGCTTTTGACTATCCTGTTTTCTTTGACGTTCTACCACAAGTGCTACTGCCTCAGTCACCTTTGCATCATAAAATAGTTTTGCTGCAATGCCCTCTCCTCGATAATTTTTTATCTGCATAAGAAGCATTACCATTTCAGGGAAATCATCTGTTTCATCTATGCTCTGAAAGGCATCATATGGACTTTTATATTCTCCAAGATAATGTTTTTCCAGATATTCCTCATAATATGAAGGAAAGATTTCTATTCCTGTACTGTAAATGGGGATTCGTTTATGTATATTAGCCTTAAAGGGCTTATCCCCACCAATAAAGGTCTTCACACAATTTGCTTCCAGTCTATTATATGGTATCAGTTCTTCCCCTGAAATAGATTCATAATATGTTATACTTAAACATCTGGGGACACTCATCTCAACAATCTTATCCTCATGAAAAGAAAAATCATGAATCTTTATACAATATAAATTTTTCTGCTCATATATCCAGTATTGCCCTGTTCCTATAGAATCTGACAGCTCCCAACATTTCCCCATAACACAAAAATCACCTTTGTTTTCAACAGGTAAAAAACCTCTATTTGTAAGTAAAGGGTCATAATATTCATTTATTATATTTTTCATTTCTATTATTCCTCCTATCACGATTGGACGAAAATATATCACGAAAAGACTAATACATTCTATAACTATTGTATAATAGCTTCCTTTGAATTACAATGATTTTTAGTTAGTCATGACTAACTAAAAATTTCAAGCAAAGGAGTTATTTTATGAATCACAAATCAATTAAAAAAAGCCTTACAGTAAAAGATCTTGTAACCTGTGGTATTTTTACTGCACTATTTTTCGTTTTTACTATGGTAGGAGGCATGTTCTTTGCTCCTAATCCTATACTGACATTCTTGATGCCCAGTGCTTTAGCATTGCTTACAGGTCCCATATATTTACTACTTCTAGGAAAGGTTCCAAAACACGGACCTACTATAATTCTTGGAACTATTATGGGCTTCATGATATTTATTACAGGAATGTATTGGATGTGGGCAGTATTTTATATTCTTCTGGGGATTGCAGCAGATTTAATTGCAGGGGCAGGAAGGTTTAAAAGCAATAAGTTGAACATATTGAGCTTCCTCATATTCTCTATGAATCCCATTGGATCTTATATGATGCTATGGATAAATCGGGAATCGTATTTTTCCTATATGCTGGGTAAAGGTACTGAACAATCCTATGTGGAGATTATGGGTGCCACTGCACAGGGATGGATGCTCCCTGCTATGATTATTTCCATTATCATTTGTGGACTTATTAGCTGCTTGGTAGGTAAAAAACTTCTCAAGAAACAATTTAAAAAAGCAGGTATGATTGCATGAAATCTATGCTGAAAATAGGAGCTAAAAATAAAGGACTTTTACACCTTGATCCACGCACAATGTTATTACTCCTTGTTATGGGCAATCTGGCAGTATTTATTATGCCTTCCGTTAAAGGGGAAATTTTACTTACAGTTATGATATTAATTCTTGGATTATTATGTGGTGTTTATGGTTTTTCATTTAAACTTGCTTTAATATATTTTGCATTTTTAGGAATTGATTATATATGTATGACTGTATTTAATTCCCATCTTTCAAATTATATTGCATTATTTGTAAGGTTTATAAGGAAGGTACTGCCCTGCGGGATGCTGGGAGGAATACTTATAGGTACGACTCGTGTCAATGAATTTATGGCGGCTCTCTCTAGAATGAATATACCAAAATCTGTTTTAATACCTTTAACGGTAATGCTTCGTTACTTTCCTGCAATTGGTGAAGATACAAAGAAAATAAAAAATGCCATGAAAATGCGTAATGTTACACCAGGATTTTTGGGATTTATAAAGAACCCTGCTCGTACAATAGAGTGCATATATGTGCCTATTATGATGTCTGCATCTCGCCGTGCAGATGAACTTTCTGCTGCCTCTGTAAGTCGTGGAATAGAGAACCCACTAAAGAGAACAAGCATACAAGAAATTCGTTTTCGTACTGTAGATGCAATTTGCGTCCTTGCTGCTCTATTATATTTAATATTTATTTGGAGGATCTAAAATGATTAAACTTAAAGATGTATCTTTCACCTATCAAGGCTCTGATGGTAATAATTTATACGATATAAACCTTCATATTAAAAAAGGTGAATGTGTTTTAATAAGTGGTAAAAGCGGATGTGGGAAGACCACAATTCTTAGGCTTATAAACGGGCTTATACCTAATTTCTATATGGGAAAGCTATCAGGTAGTATAATGGCTTGCAATATGGATATATCTGTATCACCTTCATATAAAATAGCTGAAAAAATAGGTATGGTTTATCAAAATCCAAGGAGTCAATTTTTTAATATCGATACGGACAGTGAAATTGCCTTTGGAATAGAAAATTTATCTTATCCTAGAAATGAGCTTTTGAGACGTGTAGATAAGACAATCAAAGATATTGGATTACAGAATATTATGGGACGCGGAATATTTGAATTATCTGGTGGTGAAAAGCAAAAGGTTGCCTTTGGCTCTATATATGCTATGGAACCTGAAATCTATCTCTTAGACGAGCCATCGGCAAATTTAGATACCAAATGTACAGAACAGCTGCGTCAGCGACTTAAACTTCTAAAAAAGCAGGGGAAAACCATAGTCATAACGGAGCATCGGTTATATTATCTGCAAGATATTGTAGATCGTGTTGTTTATATGAATAAAGGAAAAATTGAAAACTGCTTTACATCTAAGGAATTTTTTTCTCAAAGTGAGGAAAAAAGAAAAAGATTAGGGCTTCGGGGTTTTGATTTTTCACTGATAGATATACAGAATAATTTATTATCTAAAGAAACTATATTTGAACTTCAAAATATCAGTACAGGATATGGAAAAAAAGTAGTTATTCAAGATATGACAATTGGAGCATCACAAGGAGAAATCATTGGAATTACAGGACATAACGGTGCAGGTAAATCCACATTGGCAGAAACTATCTGTGGTCTAAGAAAACCTATTTCTGGACAACTTATGTGGAAGGGAAAACCTATTAGTGAAAAACAACTGCTAAAGCTATCTTATATGGTTATGCAGGATGTAGATTACCAGCTTTTTGCAGATAGTGTAGAAAATGAGTGTACCTATGGGATGGATAATGTGGAAATAGAAAAGGTATTAAATACCCTTAAAACCTTAAATCTATTGGAATTTAGAGAAAAACATCCTGGAACTCTATCAGGAGGACAAAAGCAGCGCCTTGCTGTGGCAGTCAGTATGATCTGTCAAAAGAAAATTCTTATCTTTGATGAACCTACCAGTGGACTTGACCTTGAAGGTATGATAAAAGTAACAGATCTTTTAAAAAAGTTGGCTGAGATGGGTAAGGTTATTTTCGTCATTACCCATGATTATGAATTTATTACAGAGGTATGTACTAGGGTTGTTCGTATTGATGAAGGAACCCTATCTTTTGATCTACCTTTAAATATAAACAATAAAAATGAAATTGCAAGACATTTTATTTGCAATTCTTTAGAAAGTGAGGCTTAAAACTATGAAAAATAACAAACAGAATCCTATTTCTTTATTGATGAAATGGTCTGGTAAAAATAAAGTGTATTTGTTTGCAGCAGTTTTATCTTCCTTCCTAAGCGGACTTTGTACCATAATTCCATACTATGGAATTTATCGCTTAATAGAAGCAGTATATATGAATACCTGTACAGCAGAGACACTTGTCCATTATGGAGTAATCATTACTGTAGGTATTGCTGGACGATTTATGCTATTTGGCATATCTGGTATATTATCCCACCGTGGAGCCTATAATGCTTTATTCAGAGTAAGGTGTATGGTGTCAGAACATATGGCTAAAATGCCCTTAGGTGTACTAAATGAGAGGAATACAGGAGAGATTAAGACTATACTTAATGAAAATATAGAAAAATTAGAGCTGTTTCTAGCCCATAATCTTCCAGAGTTTATATTCTATATTACTGGTCCTATTGCTATTTTCATCTACTTATGTACTATAAACCTGCCTCTTGCACTTATGAGCCTTGTACCAATGGTACTTGCCTTTGTAATTATGGGTGTAATGTTTAGTAATGCTTCGTCTCTTATGGATAAAGGGAATAAAGCCATTGCTTCTTTAAATGCTGCAGTTATTGAGTACATAGGAGGTATGAAGCTGGTTAAGGCATATAATATGGGAAGCAGTTCATTTAAGAAATATTCAAAAGCCGTATCAGATGAACATGAGGTATGGACTATAATGTCTAAGAAAATGGGACCGCCTTATGCCTCCTTTGTTGTTATTCTGGAGTGTGGAATTCTTTTTATGGTACCTATGGGTGGATTTTGGTTCTTGAAAGGTTCTATTAGTGCAAGTGTATTTATACTCTTTGCCTTTGTAGGCTCACTTTATTTAACGGAAATCAGACCTTTACAAGAGCTTGGTTCCAGTTTTGCACAGGTGTTAAATGCAGTTCATCAGGTAGATAAGATTTTGAAGGAGCCTATATTTTCAGGAGGAAGCTCATTTCCCAAAAAACATAATATTGAAATCAGAAATGTATCATTTTCCTACGATGGAGAGACAGATGTACTTCAAAATTGCAGTATAGAAATTGCAGATGGAGAAAGTCTTGCAGTTGTAGGTCCTTCAGGTGCAGGAAAAACCTCTCTTGTTCAGCTTATTGCTCGTTTTTATGATGTGACAAAGGGTGATATTTTTATAGGGGGTAAGAATATAAAGGATATTGATTATGAAGAGCTTCTCCAGAAAATATCAATTGTATTTCAAAAAAGCTTTTTAACTAGGGGAAGTGTTTTGGAAAATATTCGCATGGGAGAAAAGGCAAGTATTGAGGAGGTACGAGAGGCAGCAAGAAAGGCACAGATTGATGATTTTATCATGAGTCTGCCTATAGGCTATGATACTCTTGTTGGAAGCTATGGTTCCCGTTTTTCTGGTGGTGAAAAACAGCGTATTGCCATAGCAAGAGCAATCCTTAAAAATGCACCTATTCTTATTTTAGATGAGGCAACTTCTGCAGCCGATCCAGAAAATCAAGCAGAAATAGATATGGCAATAAAAAATCTATGTAAAGGGAAAACGGTCATTATCATTGCCCATCGCTTGAGTATTGTAAAGGACTGCCATAGAGTAGCTATAGTTGACAACCATACAGTTTCTTCCATAGGTACCCATGATGAGGTACTTAAAAATAGTGAATACTATTCTAAGGCATGGAAAGATTATAATGCTGCAAGAAATATTTCTTACACAATGAAGGGAGGCAAAGCCCATGCAAACTAAGGCAGTAATGAAGAAGAACCCAAGTTTCAGATTATCTATTTTGCTGAATCTTATAGAAGGACTGATTTCTGGCTGTAATTTTATTGCTATTTATGGAGCTATACAACTTCTCTGGTCAGATAGTATGGATTTCAAATCAATACTTATTCTAACAGCTTTTGTAGCTGGAATATTTATTCTTCGTTTGATTATTTATAGTGTTGGTTACACAAAGGGACAAATAGGTGGTGCTATGGTAAGTAAAAATATTCGACTATTTTTAGGAGATAAATTAAAAAGAATACCTCTTTCACGATTTACAAAAACTCAGACAGGAACCTATATCAATGGTACAACTGCCGATGTAAACAACTATGAAAATATTCTTACCCATAAAATAGGTGATATTTTGAAGAATATTGTACTTATGCTTATGGTTATTGTATATATAAGTACCAAGCATCTGCCCTCAGGCATGGTTTTACTGGCTGCATTTTTATTGCTTATTCCTGCATTGGCTTTGTCATTTTTATGTGTCCGTATCTATGGGAATAAAAAGAACATTATTTCTGTTGAAAACGTCAGCAGTATTACAGAATATATTACAGGAATACAAACCATGCGTGCTTATGGCTTTGGAGGAGAGAAAAATAAAACAGTTACTAATGCTATGAAGGATTACAGTGATATTAGCTTTGTATATGAATTAGTTGTAATTCCCATAGGTGTAGGATTTAATATCCTTCAATGGCTTACATTTCCTTTAGTTATTTTGCTTTCGGGAAGAGCTTGTCTTCAGGGAGTTATTCCAGTTGCCGACTTTGTGATGCTTTCTCTTATTCCCCTGTTTATATGTAGACTGAATGGTACATTGTTTATCGATTTGACTTCCTATAAAAATCTTATGATTTCAAAAAAACGTATTGCAGATATTATTGAAGAGAAGGAAGAAATTGCAAATAATAATGACTTTTCTCCTACATCCTATGAAATAGAGTTTGATGGTGTTAATTTTTCCTATGTAGAGGGAGAGTCTGTATTAAAAAATATTAGCTTTGTGGCAAAGGACAAAAAGCTTACTGCAATTGTTGGAGCATCAGGATCGGGAAAATCTACAATTTTGAATTTGCTTTCCAAATACTATACTCCTCACAATGGAAGTATAAAAATTGGAGGTCTGCCAATAGATAGCATAGCTTCTGAAAAAGTACTTTCTTATATATCACAAGTAGACCAAGATGTATTTTTGTTTAATGATTCAGTTAAAAATAATATACGATATGCAAGACCAACAGCAACTGATGATGAAATAATAGAAGCTTGCAAACTTGCAAACTGTCATGACTTTATTATGAATATGCCTCAAGGATATGATACACCTGTGGGGGAAAACGGTAATCGCCTTTCAGGGGGAGAGCGTCAGCGTCTTTCCATAAGTAGAGCAATACTCAAGAATAGCCCCATAATTTTACTTGATGAGGCCACAGCATCTCTTGATATTGAAAATGAGCTTGCTGTAAAACAAGCAATAGTAAACCTTTTAAATGCGGAAAGAACTGTAATTATGATTGCTCACACCCTTTCAGTAATCAAAAATGCAGATAACATTATTGTAATTGATAATGGTCAAGTAGTAGAGCAGGGAACTCATGAAGAACTACTGGAAAACAAGGAAAAATACTATTCCATGTGGAATGTGGGGGAATAAAAACACGAGAAAGTATTGAGATAAGATGACTTCATGGAAATTAGTAGATTTCCATGAAGTCACCTTTAACTCAAAGCCCCTTCAACTTTGTTATTTTACCTATTACTTATCTATCAACACCATCATCTCATAAAGATTTAAATGATAATATCTCAAACTTTAATCCCAGCACCTCTACTTTTACGGTATCGAATAAGATGTCATTAGTAGTTTGTAGGATTCCAACTATTCTGCCATGGAAACAAAAGTAACCGTGCCTAATGTTTCGGGGATCATTTAATCTTTTTAGGATTACTTGGAAACCATCCCTTTTCTACCCTCTTTACCTGTTCAAAAATTTCATGAATGCTCCATAGTAGGGAAAATCCAAGTACAGCTAAAAGAGATGATATAATTGTATTCTCTGAAAATAGGGAAAAACAAATGAAAACTAACCCTCCTATTAAAAATAAAGGCCAGGCTTTTACACCGATATAATATTCAGTTTTTATTACAACTGGATGCAAAATCCCAATTATTAAAAATGCTCCTACACCTATGATTACTCCATCAAAAGACATATATATGCTCCTTTCATAGTACCTACTACTGATTCTCACCTCCAGATAACTCCTCTTTTTTCCACCTCTTTAATTTTATTATCAAGTCCTTTAAAGTATGCCTGACTTTAAATCTCGTACAGTCCCTTTTTTATACATATTTTACGCATGATTTTGAATTAAATTATTTGCATGTTCTAAAAATCCCTTAATTGCCTCTAATTGATCACTAGGTAATCCTTCTACATAGTCAAATAAGGCTTTATCATGCAGATTGTGATATTTTTCATGATACTCATAGGCTAGTTGCCCCTTTTCTGTCAAAAATAATTTATGACGTTTTCTATCTTCATCATCCTGCTCTTTTATTACAAATTCCCGCTCCTCTAATTTAAGTAGGGTTTTATGAACAACAGCACGGGTAATACCAAAACGTCTGGCAATCTCTGAACTAAAAATACCTGGATAATCACCAATCATCTTTATAATATGGATTTCACCTCGATAAAAGATCATGTCCTCGCTTCCAAAATCCAATACATTTGTTCTGCTATTTGCAATATTCTCTGTAAGGGTAATAAAAGCATTTATAACCTCATTTCCTAATCCTTCCATACATACTACACCATCGCCTTCTTATAAAGATAACCTTGAAATCTCCCAGATTGGATTGAATGAACAAGTTGAAGTCGTCCCTTGTTCAATGCAGTTTCAACTCGATTTCTTGTTGGAGGAGGCTTAATCCCATTCATATAGCCTGAAAGCCAACCTAATATATTATCCTGAGTATAACCTTCTTTATCTGAATATCGTCCTATTAAAAGGAGATATCCGTTATCCAGTAGAGCGTCTGAGATTTTTGATATAAAACTATCTAAATCACCTGTGGCAAAGTCCAATATACCAGAAGCTATAACCATATCATAAGAGTTTCCAATCTCATCAGTATTGAAATCCCCCACCAAAATTGAAACTCTGTCCTCCATATTGTGTTGGCTAATAATCTTCTCAGTTGTAACTGCTACATTGGGAAATTCGAATACATAAGCTTTGCTGTTGAGATAGTTTTTAGCAAATTCAATTGCCAGTATTCCAGAACCTCCGCCTAAATCAAGTATTTTATACTTCTTGTTCATGTCCGTAAAAATAGTCTTAATTTCTGAAACAAAACTATCTACTCGACCGGTAGCGTACATTTCAGGAACAGTAACTTCTGCTAAAGTTGCAAAATCATATCCAATTCCAGCTTGTTTTTCAGAACCATACTTAACTTTGTTTCCAATATCATAAAGCGAAGTCATGGTTTCACGAAATAGAATTGTTTCCCCCATATAATAGGGACTTTTCTTTGATAAATATTCTGCTCCAATCTTTGTATTACAATAACTGTTGTTCTCTTTACCAATATAGTTACATGATAGAAGTGCAAGTAAAAGCAATTCTACATTTTGTTCATCATATCCTGTTTCATTAGCAATTTCTACTGCTGTTGTTGGTTTATCCAAGTAAGAAAAAATATCTAATTTTATGGATTCAAACAAAAGCTGTGCAGCTTGATATTGATTAAGAACTTGATAATAGATATTTGGAGTAATCTCTGTACCCAATTCAACACCCTCTTTCCTTTATTAGCTTTCGCTAATTATATTTGTATACATAGCATACAATTAAATTAATAATATGTCAACCATACAATTATCTTATATTAAACCACTAACTATTCTTTAATAAAATTGTTAACTCAAATACAATGATTTATTCTTCCATATCTCCTAGATGTGAATCCATCTTAAATTATACAAAAGATAATAGTTTATTTTTCAGTGTTTCTATTCGGTCCAAATAAGGATGATCCTTAGGATATACAAAATAATACTCAAGTGGTGGTAATTCATAATCTTCAATTGTTATAGGATAAAGCTCCCCCTTTTCAACTAAAGGTCTTGCGTAGGTGAAAGGCAGGAATGTATATGCTCCATGCTGAATCACCAACGGCACAACTCTAGATGCAATATCAATAGAAAGCCTATATGTATTCTGTTGGTAAAGTAAATCCTCAACATGACTTGCGAAAAGACTTGAATGAAATATATCAAGTGATTTCAACTGTCCAAAGGATATGCCATCTTCATATTTCCTCTTCCTATCAGCTCCAACAAGTACCAACTCATCGGTACACAAAAGAATTGAATCAAATCGACTATAATAACTCGGATGGTGTGCAATTCCACAGTCATATTTACCCGTTACCACACCTTGAATTACTTCATGTGAATGTTTTAGAAACAACCTTAATGTATAAGGAAGTCTCTGGTGTATGCTCTCACTGATAATGCTTTGAAGGTAAGAATCATAGTAAGCGTGAACAGCACTAACCATAAAGTAAGGTGCTTTCATTTTGACCTGGTTTAAAAGCAACTGGGCAGTAGTCTCTACAGTTAGCATTTCTTCAGCATATGCTATCAATTGCTTACCTGATTCGGTCAGTTCCAATGTACCATTTCCTCGAATAAAGAGTTGACAATCAAAAATCTTTTCAAGCTCCATAATGCGATTACTCACTGTAGACTGTGACAAGTGTGATATTTGTGCAGTATGTGTAAAATTTTTTGTCTGTACTACAGACAAAAAAGTTCTCAAGAATTCAGTATTCATTTTTACCTCCTATCGAAATTTTCGATTCCCATCATTAATTTATAGCGTTTGCACAATAGAATATCCATATATTATACTTTAATTAATCCTGACAATTGAAAATCATTATCACTATTATATCACAAATTGTCAGTGTAAATTATAGGAGATGATATGAAATGAAAGTAAAAAATTCAATTACAGAAGGTCCATTGGTGAGCGCTCTTTTCATATATTTTATACCCATATTTTTTGGAAGCCTCATACAACAATCCTACAGTTTTGCTGATGCTTTAATAATTGGACGATACGCTGGTATATCAAGTCTGGCAGCCATCGACGCGACATACGGATATGTAAAACTTCTTATCAACGTTTTTATCACACTTTCCCTTGGTGGAACCGTCTTAATCTCTCAATATTATGGTGCAAAAAAGTTTAAAGAAGTGGATGACACTGTGCATACTTTGATGCTGTTCGCTATTATCGGAGGCTTTATTATCTCTGGTGTGGGTTATATCTGTTCTCCCTATTTTGTATCATTGATGAATGTACCTGAAGATATTTATGAATTTGCCACTTCCTACTTGAGCATCTACTTATTAGGTACTATGTTCGTCTTTGTACTCAATATAGGTTCTGGTATACTTAGAGCAGTTGGAGATACTAAATTTCCCTTCTACCTGCTTCTAATTTCATCAATCATGAACATTTTTTTAGATTTATTATTCATTATAGGATTTGGATGGGGTATTCAAGGGGCGGCCTATTCAACTATATTCGCTCAGGGCTTTTCAAGTATCATGATTCTCCTACGCCTTTCCAGTGGAAAGAGTCCTGTTCAGCTATCTCTCAAGGGTCTGGGCATCAAAATGACTATTCTACTACCTATGCTAAAGCTTGGCATTCCTCTTGGTATACAGTCAGCACTCTATTCCATTTCTAACATCTATATGCAGAGAGGAATTAATTCTTTTGGTACAACTAGCATTGCAGCTTGGGCAATTAATGGTAAACTTGACTTTATAATCTGGTTGATTATCGACACCATTGGGATTACAACAACTACTTTCGTTGCACAAAATTATGGTGCAAACCAAAGTAAGCGAATGAAATCTTCAACAAGGTTGAGTATGTTCATGGGGATTACCATGGTAGGGTTACTGAGTATTGGCATCTATTATAGTGTCGAATATTTATCCAGTATGTTCACAGCCGATAATCATGTGATTGACTTGAGTGTACAGATGTTTCGTATGATTTCTCCCTTTTATGTAATTTTTATTATTAGCGAAGTGCTTTCTGGAGCAATCAAGGGAATCGGTGATACATTTAAACCCATGGTTCTGACTTTGATTGGAACATGTGGATTTAGAATAATATGGATTGTCTATATACTGCCTAAGTCATCTACAGTCATGATGGCCATACTTGGTTATCCCGTGTCGTGGATTATTTCAACAGTAATGTTCTCCATCCTATACTTTTTCACCAGTAGGGGACTTGCTAATTTCGAAGTGGAATCAACTTCATAAATATTATTCTCTCTTTAAAACTATAAAAGGTTTTCTAAAGACTGTTTCTCTTTAAAAAACCTTTTATTTTTCATGTAATTAATTCTTAACAATTAAACATTTATATATTTTAATTTTATTTAAAAACTTTCTACTCTACCATAAATTAGTCTTCTCCTGTAATTGAGAGTAAATTATCTACTATAAAATCTAATTGTCTACTTTGGGAATATAAATCATTATAATAGAAAAAAGCAAAATCTAAGGCAATGGTTCTGCCGTCAGCATAGGCTGGTATGGAATTCCATATAGTGGTTTGTTCAAATAGCTTTGGATCCCAATCAAAAACAATATAATCACCTACATATTGAGGTAAAACCTCTAAGGACAGATTTCTATGTTGATCTCCTCCTATAATTTCACTTTGAATAACATCAGGAGCCCTAAAACCAAGATCGTTATATATAATATCGCCTCCTCGTCCCCATTTATCTCCTGCTACTGCAACATCTATAGGATCACCAAAAAAAATACTAATTGTTTTATCCAGTATACCTTGCTTCTCTAAAACTACTTTAGATTCTTCTACTTTTTTATAATATTCTCTGATGGCACTTTCAGCTTCTGTCTGCCTGTTCAATACCTCCCCAAGAAAAGTTACTCGTTCTTCCATAGACATTTCAGTAAAAGGAATGAAAACAGTAGGCGCAATTTTAGAGGATGCTTCAAATTCATCCTTTACTACTGAAATAATTAAATCAGGTTCTAACTCCATAACTTCTTCTGGGTCCCACTTCTCGATTAATGTTGCATCATGAATAACATCACCAAATGCACTTCCTCCAAAAGCAGAACGTACGCCTACTGGTAAAACCCCTAATGCTATAACATCTCCAATTACATAATCTACAACAACTCTTTTAGGATTTACCGGAACTTCTACTTCGCCCATAGATGTACTAACAATTCTTGTTCCTTCCTCTGTATCGATTACCTGCTCTTGTTTTGTAATTAATCCTTCCTTATCTTGATTAGATGTGTTTGCAGGAACATTGGTACAGGCAGTTAACAAAAATATAAGACTTAAAGCTACCCCAATTACTGCTTTGCTTTTTATTTGTTTAAACATAGAGAATTCTCCTTCCATATTGTGTTTGCTTACGCTAACTAAGCTTTTTTCATTATATGGGATGGACAATATATTCTCCATTGATAAATTTCCCATTGTCCATGTAGTATTTTGTCTAAAATCACTAGGAGTTTGTCCAAATCTCTTTTTAAATTCTTTGCTCATATAAAATTCATCATAAAACCCTGTTGAGTTTGCTATTTCTCTAAAGGTAACATTACTGTTTTGAAGATAACTTTGTACAGCATTTAACCTTATTTCTTTTAAATATGCCTGTGGGCTACAAGAAAAACGTTTCTTAAACAAACGATTTAATTGACTTATACTAATACCAAATGAATCTGACAATAACCCTATAGAAATAGCTTCGCTAAAATGTTTGTCCATATATCTTTGCACCATGGACACAACATCTGGCTTAAAATTATCAGCCTTTTCGTTTAACAGTTCATTATAAATCTGATAAACTAATTGGTAGAATTCTGTCTTACCATAAAATAACCCTAAAGGACAAGGATTTATCCAAGCTTCATACATTTTACGAAACTGTCCTCCAAAAAATATCGGATTAGCTGGAGAATAACCATACTGTTGATTAAATAGATTAGTTTTCTCTAACAGTCTAATAAATTCTCTTTTATAAAAAGGTGGTTCTCCTGCTTTATATAGTATTATGTAGTATTCAAGCCAATTACATTTAGGATATATAGAAAGTTCCGTTCCTTTTCCAGCATGAAAAACTCCAAAACGTTCCACTGTATAAGAAATGTCGTTTAAAATTATCTCTGCCTTGCCCCCGTTGGTATAAAGAAACATACTGGTAGGTATGAGATAATTCTTAATGGCTTCCTCTGAACTTATAAGCTTATGACGTATATCAACTAAAGTAATTGCTGATTGCTCCCAAAGTCGTAAATCATCTGCAAAGTTTTCTTTGCTGAATTTTATTTTTTCTTCCTTATTATTCTCCATAAAAACAGCTCCTAAATAACAATTTATCAAATATAGTTAGTCTGTGCTAACTTGATTTATTATACCATATCTAATAAAATTTGCATATTTAAGGAGCCTATTCCTGAAAATTATATTAAGATTTTATAAGTTAAATGATTTTCTAAATTCACTAGGGGTTATGCCATGTACTGCTTTAAATGCAGCTGAAAATTTGGACGCATTTTCATAACCACAAAGTTCGGAAATATCTCGTATACTTAAATGATCAGCTGATAGAAGCTGCATTCCCCTTTTCATTATTTCAATACGAATATATTTATATAGAGGAATTCCATAAATATTTTTAAAAGACTCCCTAAGTCTACTTTCGCTCATTTCTGCAGCTTTACATAACTGGTTTATACTAGGAATATTTAATATATCTTTATCAATTAATTCTTTGACTTTATATATCTTTTGCTCGTTTTCCCAAGTGACATAATTACGTCTACTGGATCTTCTTTTTGGAATCTCAGGAAAGTTCCTTGCAATTGAAGATAAAAGATGTAAAACCATGCCTTCGTATGCCAA
Organism: Tissierella pigra; assembly: GCF_018917845.1. Lineage (NCBI taxonomy): Bacteria > Bacillati > Bacillota > Tissierellia > Tissierellales > Tissierellaceae > Tissierella > Tissierella pigra. Next base: position 286,269 of record NZ_JAHLPJ010000001.1, on the reverse strand, counting down.
TAGTGATATATCAGAATTTCTAACAGCCCATCTTATCTGCTCTAAAATTAACATTATATTAGGTGTGTTTAAATGTTGTGTTTCCCATAGCTTAGCATCTTCCACTCCAATTTTAGGAGCATCTTCACGACTTTTTATAAAAGATTGTATGAACTCATCATATACCAAAACACTTGTAAAACAATAATGTTCATTTTTAGAAAATGTAAAACTAAATGGTTTCTGAGGATTAATTATTATATGAGTAATTGGAGAAAGTTTTCGGGCTTGTTTCCCTTGTTGTGTATATATTATTTCTCCACAATCTACACAAAAAATCCATAAACATGCTTTATCAGTATTGATTTTATGTGTTATCTTTTTATCTGGTGTAAACCATGCGCTTGCAACAAATAATCCCTCTGAGGGATTCATTTCCGATATCCATCCGTTGGACCAATGAGGAGGAAAATCATACTTTCTTCCCTTGCCATAAGGACTGTTTGCAAAATTGTAGTTATTTGTCATATGACCCCAAGATAGTTTTTCGTACTCATTCATATCCTTTAGCCTCCAAATCCTTCATAATTAAAATTATATCTTTACTTTCTGAATATATTAGTACTCCATTTTGAGTAAGTTATACTCCTATATTTTGTAGAACTATATTAAGCTTTTTCTCATACTCATTATAATAGCTCATATATATACATATAATTTGAATCCTAATATCTCTCAACATATGATATAGCCTTTCTTGCAGCATTGACAGTGAAAAAGATAAATGTTATCATTTTCATGAGTTAGCCTTGGCTTACTTAATTATATCAAAAATATGACATAAGCGCTTATGTTATTTTTAAGATTCATAATAAATATATATAAAGGAGAATTCTATATGAAAAAACTTATAACCTTATGTTTAGCCATATTTTCAACCCTAATATTTGTTGTGGGATGCTCAAATACTAATAATGAGTCCCCAGCATCTAGTAAAAACCTTGAGGAAAATACTACTCGTGTTGTTAATACTGTAATGGGAGATATTGAAGTTCCTGCTAACCCTGAAAGAGTTGTTGTAAACTGGTATATTGGAGACGCTTTTGCCCTTGGACTAAATGTTGTGGGTCATTATGCGTGGGATCAAGAAACCATGCCTTTCTACGATAAATTTGCCAGTTCTACAAAAATTGAAAGTTGGGAACGTGAAGATGTTATGACCCTTGAACCAGATTTAATCATTACTTACAGTGAAGACGATTTCGAAAAATTCAATAAAATAGCTCCAGTACTGGTTATACCAGAATCTGGTATAAGCTCCATTAAACGAGTTAAAATCATTGGTGAAGCTACAGGAAAAAGTGCTGAAGCAGAGGCTGCAGTGAAAAAGTTTGAGACAAAGCTAGAAGATGCGAAAAAAACTTTTAACAGTGGTGATTTTGAAGGAAAAACTTTTAGTATCATGGAGGATTGGGGCCCTTCTGGAGATTGGAGTGGAGTGTATTATGAAACAGGTTCTAGAGGTGGAACTCTAGTTTATGAATATCTTGGACTTAAATATCCTGATAAATTGGCAGCGCTTATTCAAAAAACAGGGGAAGGTCGTGGTCATTTAAGTTATGAAGTTGCCCATGAGTATTTTGGAGACTACATACTATGGTGCCGACAAGAAGGAAAGGAATCTGAATATGCCAAAACAGACATATGGAAAAGTATTCCTGCTGTTGCTGAAGGTCGTTTAGTCGAAATACCAGGAAAATATCAAGGACTATTTTTTTACTCAGATGTTATGAGCTTGACTGCACAGCTTGACTATATGGTTGATGCACTTAATTCATTAACAAAGTAATTTACAACTGAAAGGAATATACACATGGATAACTTACAGCTTAAAAAACATCGATATGGCATGGCTAGTTTCACAATGTACATGTTTATAGGCCTTGGGCTTCTTATTCTTATGTCAGTAGCATCTATTTCTTTTGGTGCTGCTGATATGAGTTTGTCTACTGCCTGGGGAGCTATTTTTAAATTTAATCCAGATTTAACTGAACACCAAATTATTCAAACTTTGCGTATTCCCAGAACTGCTGCCAATATTATTGTTGGTTGTAGCCTTGCTATATGTGGTGCTATAATGCAGGGAACTACACGAAATCCACTTGCAGATTCTGGTTTAATGGGTATTAGCAGCGGAGCCACTTTCGCCATTGCCCTTTGTATGGCTTTTTTACCCAGTAGTTCCTATGGACAAATGATGCTTTTTGCCTTTGTTGGAGCTGCTATTGCTACTTTTATGACTTATTTCATTGCTTCTTTCGGTAAAGGAGGTATGACACCTCAAAGACTTGTTTTATCTGGAGTTTCTATTTCAATGCTTTTTGGTGCCTTTAGTCAGTATTTATCTATTAAATACAGGTTAGGTCAGTCTCTTGCTTATTGGACTGCTGGTGGTACTGCTGGTGCTAAATGGAGTGAACTTATAATTGTTCTTCCTTTTTTTGTTTTAGGTGTTATTATTTCTATTGCCCTTTCTCCTTCTATTACTATGCTTAATCTAGGTGATGATGTGGCAATAGGATTAGGTCTTAAAACTAAAACCGTTAAAGCTATATCTACAATTGTTATATTGATTTTAACAGGACTTTCTGTCATTGTAGTTGGACCCGTTGGATTTGTAGGTCTTATTGTTCCTCATATAACGAGATATTTGGTTGGAGTTGATTATAGGTATATTATACCTACGGCAGGCCTGTATGGTTCTTTATTTACTGTAACTGCGGATTTAGTAGGAAGGCTTATTAATAAGCCCTACGAGACTCCTATTGGTATTATTTTTGCTATAATAGGTGTTCCCTATTTTCTTTATATTTCAAGAAAACAGAGGAGGGAGTTTGAGTGATAAAACAACGTTATTCTGTTTCTCGCGGCATTATTATTAACATTATTATGTTATTTATTCTTTTTATTATAGCGGTAATAAGTATTAATTCTGGCAAGATGAATCTTTCTCCTTCAGAAGTTTTTAATGTAATCATGGGTAACGGTACTGCTAGAGAGAACCTCATTATTTTTGAGTTTCGTCTTCCTCGTATTATTCTATCTATTTTAGTTGGTATCGGTATGGGAACGTCTGGATGTATTATGCAGAGTTTACTTAGAAATGATATGGCTAGTCCCGGTACTCTTGGTATAAGTTCTGGTTCTGGACTTTTTGTTTTAATGTTTGTTGTTATGTTTAATACTCAAGGAATATCTTCTGCTATTGCTCTTCCCCTTCTAGCTTTTGTAGGAGGTATGACTGCTGCTGCATTGATTTTCCTTTTATCTTATAGGCGTGGAAGAGATATTTCTCATACTGGTCTTATCTTAACTGGAGTTGCTCTTAGTAGTGGTTACGGTGCTCTTACTACTTTGCTTACTCTAAAGCTTGACGACCATCAAATGGATTTTATACAGCGTTGGAGTGCTGGAAGTCTCTGGGGCGATAACTGGAATTACCTTTCTATTCTTGCTCCATGGGTAATTGTTCTTTTTATATATACTTTTTATAAATCAAGAATTTTAAATACCTTAAATCTAGGAAATCAAACTGCAACCGGATTAGGAGTATCTGTAAAACCAGAATTCTTAGGCTTATCTATTGCTGCTGTAGCTCTATCTTCTGGCAGTGTTGCTTTAGGTGGAAATTTCTTTTTCGTAGGTATGATTTCTCCCCATATGGCAAAAAAGCTTGTAGGCCCTAACCATAAACTTTTATTGCCTGCAGCATCTCTATCTGCAGCTATAATTATTTTATTGGCAGACACTATTACTAGAACCATAAGTCTAGGTACGGATGTTCCTACTGGAATTATTATTACTGTTTTAAGTACGCCTTATTTCTTGTATTTATTGGCTAAGGCAAATTAAGGAGGTTTTATTTATATGAATAGTATTAAAGCTGAAAAGCTAGACATTGCTTATGATGATACATTAATTGTTAAGTCTTTAAATATGGGGATTCCCAAAGGAAAAATAACTTCTATTATAGGGGCTAATGGGTGTGGTAAATCTACTATTTTAAAAGCCATTGGACGTATTCTAAAACCAAAAAGTGGACTAGTATATCTTAGTGGAGAAGATATCAGTAAATTATCTACTAAGGATATTGCTAAAAAAATGGCTATTTTACCCCAAACCCCAACTGCTCCCAATGGTTTAACTGTAGGTGAATTAGTAGCATATGGACGCTTCCCTCATCAGAGAGGTTTTGGTAATCTTACACCAGAAGATAAGAAAATAATTAGCTGGGCTCTTTCAGTAACAAAGCTTACTGAGTTTGAAAACAGAGAGGTTGATACTTTATCTGGTGGACAAAGACAAAGAGTATGGATTGCTATGGCATTAGCCCAGCAGACAGATTTAATATTGTTAGATGAACCGACTACTTATCTTGACTTGGCTCATCAATTAGAAGTTTTAAAGCTCTTATTTGATTTGAATCGCAATCAAGGTTGTACTATAGTCATGGTATTACATGATTTAAATCTTGCATCAAGGTTTTCTGATTATATGATAGCTATACATAAAGGAACTATCATAGAGCATGGCTCTCCTCAAAAAGTTATGACTAGGGAAGTCCTTAAAAAAACTTTTCATATCGATGCAGAAATTGTAAATGAGCCTAAAAGTGGGAGACCTGTTTGTCTTACTTATGATATTTTAAAAACTGTACCAATTATACCAAACTCTGAAATGAGGGCATTTGCACTATGAAAGTTATGCTAAGAGTATTTTTAGAAGCAAAGAAATATTGGTTTTATCTAATAATGGCTTTAGTAGCATTAATTATTTCTACTATAGCAGGCTTCTATGCTCCTTGGGCTCTAAGGGAGCTTACAAGTATTGCCATGGAAGGACATCCTGATTTTGCCTCTAAGGCCTTTAGTATAGGACTATTGCTGCTTTTAACTACAGCATTACAATCTGGTGGGGCATCTATTTCAGGATACTTAAATCATCATGCTGCTCTCCATTATGTGGCTGACCTAAGAACTGAACTATATACCAAACTTCAACATATGGGGCTTAAGTTTTTTAATAAAAATCGAACAGGTGATTTAACCAGCAGAGTAATTAATGATTCAATGGAAGCAGAAATTTTATTAGCTCATGTAATTCCTGACCTTGTTGTAAATATATTAACCTTCATAGGTGTTGGTATTCTCCTATTTACAATTAATGTGAAACTAGCATTACTGAGCCTGGTTACCATACCATTTCTTATAGCAATTACTCTATGGCAAAGTAAATATCTATCACCAATATGGAATCAAAACTCCAAAGTAAGAGGTGAGCTTTCAGGTACAGTACAGGATAATTTTTCGGGAATACGAGAAATACAAATATTTAACCAACAGGATACAGAAAAAAGAAAGATTTCCTCCCTTTCTCTTAAGCATACTAAGGCATATTTAAAAGCTAGTTTCTTTTTTGAAACTACTTATCCTCTTTTGGCATTTTTTACTGCTTTAGGCTCTGTTGCTGTCATAATCTACGGAGGCCTTCTTGTTGAAAGACAAGAAGCTACCATAGGGGATATTGTAGCCTTTATAATGTACCTTAATATGTTCTATGAACCTGTTAAAAGTTTTTCTAGTATAGCAGAAATGGCTGGAAATGCAGTGGCTGGTTGCAGACGTGTATTTGAAGTAATGGATGAAAGTCCAGATGTAAAAGAAGTACCTAATGCCAAAAAATTATCACAAGTTCATGGTAAAATCGAATTTAGAAATCTTTCTTTTAACTATACACCTGAAATAACTGTACTAGAAAATATCAATCTTATAATAGAGCCTGGACAAACTGTAGCTCTTGTTGGCACTACAGGAGTTGGAAAAACTACTATTGCAAGCCTTCTTAACCGATTTTATGACCCACATAAGGGAAGTATCTTTATTGACGAAATCGATATTAAAAATGTTACCTTAAAAAGTCTTAGAGATAATATAAGTATGGTATTGCAGGATACATTTCTTTTCAATGGTACAGTATATGAAAATATAGTTTATGGATGGAAAGATGCAAGCAAAGAGCAAGTAATACAAGCTACAAAAGCTGCAAATGCACATGAATTTATTCAAGAACTTGAAAATGGATACGATACAATAATAGGTGAACGTGGGATACGTCTATCAGGTGGACAAAAGCAAAGACTATCAATAGCACGTGCTATCTTACGTAATTCTCCTATCCTTATTTTAGACGAAGCTACCTCTGCCCTAGATACAAAAACAGAAAGAGAGATTCAGGCTGCTCTAGACAGAATATCAAAAGATCGTACTACTATTGTAATTGCACATAGACTATCTACCATAAGAAATGCAGATAAAATTGTAGTACTAGATGGAACAGGAATTGCAGAAATAGGAACCCATGATGAGTTGATTCGTTACCATGGTATATATTCTTCTCTTTACAATTCGCAGGCATCATAATCCAAGGGATTAATAATTATCTATGTAAAATTAATGGTGGCCAAAATGGTCGCCATTTCTTGATCTCTCTACAGATTAACAACATGACTTCTCAAATATCTGGTTCTTTATCACTATATATTTTGTATTGTCACATCCTTTCAATACCTAAAAAATAGACATCTCATTTTATCATTTACATATCATAATCATTATTTCTTAATACCATTTCAATCATGGATATTTCCCTCTCAGAACTTAAGTTGAATTTTTTCGCAATTAATAATATCAGAAGATAGCTGGATATTGCTTTTTCTATTTCTGCTTTACTGAATTCCATTATGATCCATCCTGTTCAAAAGGGTATGTTTCTTAATTCCAGGAATATAAAAAGAAGCTAATTAATTAGCTTCAACCATCATACTATTATTTCTAAATTCAGCACAATCTACATCTTTGGTATATTTTAATAATGTGCGACCTGTCAATTAAAATCTGCACCCCTTCTCCTGCAGTATGTTATTTTACTAATCCAAATTATAAAACCAAATAAGCTGTACTTCATTTCTATATTCCTGCTCATTGTAATAAGCATACTCGTCTATTGCGGATAGGACAGCACCTTGTTTATGATAAAATCTTATAGCTGGAACGTTGTTATTTTGGCACTCAATTTTGATTTGCGTAAATCCTTGCTCACGTGCCCAATTTGCAGCCATATCAAACAAAACCTGACCAACACCTTGATTCTTGTATTCATCATCGACCCGAATATCCCATAGCACAGCTAGGTCATCTCTACCTGAAAGCATGTTAACCCCTTCCGTACGTGAAACGACTGTTGCACCTCCAACAGGTCGCTTTTCATCAAAAGCCATAAAGAAAGTCCAATTTGAAATATCCCATTGCCTTCCCCACCTTGTTACACTCTTGTCTTCGTCAACGCAGAAATCCTTAACATACGGTTGGATAGGTGTTTCAATAAGATGAAACCCTCCTAGACCACGCTCAATTTTATCAACACGATAATAACTATAAACATGAACACGCATGGGAACCATATCGTATTGTTGAAGAAATTTTTGGTCAACTATCTTGTACACTATCATATCATTGCCCCCTTAATATGAATTTCATTCTTGCTTAATTCACACTCTCTACATCAATATAACCACATCTCAAACCCTAATTCCATCGTCAAAATTTGAATAAAGTTTTGCTTTCTCTCTCTTTTTGCCTATTTTATTCCTCAAATTCAGGTCAAAATTTCTGAATTAATAATATGAAATATACATAAAAAGTTTAAGTAATAAATTGAAATTAATATAGGAAAAAATAAAGAATAAAAAGATGAACTGTTTCCAGTCTTTTATATTGTATTTACCCAAAAGACTTTGTGCTAATCTTATACTTTCTTCAGTAATAGCAACAGACTGGGAACAATACCTGCTCTACCTTGGTTCTATTTGCTCTATAATAATCAATAAATTTGTCATAGTTAAGAAGTAATTCAAATGAAATTATGGACAAAACCATAACCGTGGAGGTGGACTTAGCATAATAAAGTAGACACAAAAATAAGAGAAAAATTTGAATATACTAAAAATGTTTGCAAAACACTGGACGTTTCAAGAGCTGGATATTATAAATATTAAAATCTTAAACCATTCAAAGGTGACCTGGAAAATGAAAAATTGAAAGAAATAATCAAAAAAATTTTGATGAAAATAAAGGTAAATATGGATCTATTCGTATAGTAAAAGTACTAGGGCAACGTGGAATTCATATAAACCATAATCGAATATCTAGATTAATGCGTAAAATGAATCTATGTCCTAAAGGAACCCCCTATCTTGCAATATTTATTGATATGTTTTCTCAAAGGTAGTTGGCTGGTGGATGGTAAATAGAATGAAAGATACCCTTGTAATTAAAGCATTTACTCAAGCTTATGGAAAAGAACAGTGTAATTGCAGGTTAATAGTTTATACCAAACCTTTTGAAAACGTTGATAACTCCATACAACAAAACTCTTTCCATCTAACTTTCTTAAACCACCATTGTAATATTTATAAAAACTTTATATAATTTATATTATACTAATATGAACAACTAAAATTAACATGATTATACTATATTAAGCAACCTTTAAAGCTATATTTGTTTTTTTGTTAGGATTTATAAAACTTTATTTCAGCATAATTCATTGATAATAAGCTAAACCATAGAAGCTACAGATTGTTATCTCTGAGATAGTCACAGTTCATTTTTAACTCAAAGAATTATATCTATCTAGCTCTAATTTACCATGATGAGAAAGGATAAGAAATATGGACAATTACTATGCCGAAAAATTAAATTCCAAAAAGTTGTTTCAAGTGTACAATACCCAAATTCCACGTGTCAAGCAGTATTTACAATCAGAAATAGATTTTGTCAAGAAAAATCTATCAAACACACAAAGTGTTTTGGAGCTTGGAGCCGGATACGGTCGAATTATTAGGGAATTGGCTCCCTACTGCAAATCTATTGTCGGGATAGATATCTCAGTGGAAAGCGTTGAATTAGGCAAGGAGTATCTCAAAGGCTATCCCAACGCGAGTATAGTTGCAATGAATGTTCACCAGATAAATTTCCCTAAATCTTTTGATGTTATTTTGTGCCTGCAAAATGGATTGTCTGCCATGGGTGCTGATTCCACTGTCATTCACAAAATTCTTGATAAAGTGGCACCAGGTGGAGTAGCTTATTTCAGCAGTTACAGTACTAGATTTTGGGATTTTCGTCTAAAATGGTTTGAGGAGCAGACCTCCAAAGGGCTTTTGGGGGAAATTGACTATACCCAAACCAAAAATGATGTGATTATCTGCAAAGATGGCTTTAAAGCAACTATCCATTCCACAGAGGATTTTGAGAAAATTGGCAAAAATCTGGGATACCCATATGAGGTGCAAGAGGTGGATGAGTCTAGCGTGTTTCTAATCGTCCATAAAATCTAACTAAATTGCAAACCGTTAGAAACACATGTTTATGTTAATCTAAAAGTAGACCACCATAATAATTGAAAACTGGTCCACCTTAAAATATAATACCCCTTGAAGATATCTTTTGAGGGGGGACAAGAGGTGATAAAGCTGGATCAGAAAGCAGAAATACTAATGAAATATTTTAGAGAAAATATGTCTCAAAGAGCAATAGCTAGAGAGATGAAGGTTTCTAGAACTACAGTAAGAAAATATATTAATAATTATGAATCTAAGTGTGAAGAAATAGAAGAACTAGCTAAGGATAATAATATTACTAATAGTGATACTTTAAATCTTGTTTCAGAAATGGTATCAGCACCTAAATATGATACTAGTAAAAGGACTAGAATTAAATTAACAGATGAAATAATAGAAAAGATAAATGAATTAATAAAAGAAAATGAGAGAAACCGGTTACTCGGTAGACATAAGCAATTAATGAAGAAAATTGACATACATGAAAAATTGATTGAACTAGGATTTGATATTAGCTATCCTACAGTTTGTAATTACATAAGGGATAATCATGAGAAAAAGGAAGCTTTTATCAGACAGGAATATGATTTAGGGGAAACACTAGAATTTGATTGGGGTGAAGTTAAAATTACAATAGGTGGTAAGCCTACAACTTTTCAAATGGGTCTTTTAACTACAGCCTGTGGTTCACATCACTATGCAAGACTTTACCAAAATCAGAAGATGGAAAACTTTTTAGATATTCATGTTAGGGCCTTTAATCGTATGGGTGGGGTCCATAGAGAATTAGTTTATGATAATCTAAAGCAGGCCGTAAGAAGGTTTGTTGGAAGAAATGAGAAAGAAGCTACAGAGGATTTAATTAAAATATCAATTTACTATGGGTTTAAATACAGGTTCTGCAATGTGGCTAAAGGAAATGAAAAAGGTCATGTAGAAAAAGGGATTGAATATGTTAGAAGAAAAGCATTTTCAAGTCAAACTGACTTTGAGTCTATAGAAGAAGCAAATACTTACCTTGGTGAGAAACTATTAGAACTTAATTCTAAAAAAAGAAACTGGTTACAAAATCAAAGTCCCTTAGATATATTAAATCAAGAAATGGCTTATCTAATACCGTTAAAGCCACCCTATGATGCCTCTAGAAGAGTTGAAGCAAGGGTTAATAAGTATAGTGTAATAACCATAGATCAAAATAAATACTCAGTACCAGATTATCTAGTAGGTAAATTTGTAAATGTAAAAATATATCCAGAGATAATAGAAATATATTACAAAGATAATAAGATAGCTGAACATAAGAGGTCATATCAAGCCCATTATTGGAGTATAGATATAAATCATTTTATTCATACATTAAAAAAGAAGCCTGGAGCATTACACGCAAGTGTTGGTAGACACCAGCTTAGCCCAGAGCTTCAAGAAACATATCAAGAATATTATACCAGTAATCCAAGAGATTTCATAGAACTTTTGGAATTAATAAAGGAAAAAGATTTAGACAGCGTATTAAAAGCAGTAGAAGAATTAAGGAAAATAAAGAAAGAATTAGTAACAACAGATAATATTAAAAATATAATTTTCAAACTTCCAATGGATAAAGAATCCTTAGAAACTAAGGATATATCAATACAAAATGCATCATTAAAGCAAATCTCAATATTAAATGATTTGTTTAACTTAAAACCAATAGGGAGGTATGAAAATTGAATGAAATATTACAAGAAATTAAAAAATATGTATCAGAACTGAAGATTCCAGGTGTGAATCAAGGGTTAAAGATGAGCATTGAAGAAGCATACAAATTTGATAAACCCTATGAAGAATTCTTAAGAGATATCTTAATAGAAGCCTATGATATGAGAAAGGAAAATGGCAAGAAAAACAGAATTAAGAATGCTAGATTTCCCTACAAAAAGTATCTAGATGAACTAAGGGTAGAATATTTACCAGAAGACTGTAGAAAGAGGCTTAAAGAGCTTAAAACACTTAATTTCATAGAGGAAGGTAGGAATATAATACTAGCAGGAAATCCAGGAACGGGTAAGACCCATCTTTCAATAGGACTGGGCATAGAAGCCTGCAATACGGGCTATAAAGTGTACTTTACAACAGTAGCATCCCTAATAAATGAATTGAAAGAATCCAGAAGTGACAAGAAATTATATACTTTTGAAAAAAGATTTGAAAAGTATGATTTAATCGTGGCAGATGAATTAGGATATATTTCTTTTGACAAAGAAGGAAGTGAATTACTTTTTACATTTCTCTCCCTCCGGGCAGAGAGAAAGTCTACAATAATAACTACTAATTTATCATTTGATAGATGGAATGAGATATTCAATGACCCAGTTTTGACAGCTGCATTAATTGATAGATTAACCCATAAATCTTATGTAATAAATATGAATGGTGATTCTTATAGGATTAAAGAAACTAGGGAATGGTTAGAAGAAACCAATTAGTTTACATTACCAAGTGGTACAGTTTTCGATTATTATATGGTACACTTTTCAGTTGACAAATACAACAGTTTTCCTCTAAAGAATGCCTTTATAAATATCATTAATTCTTGAGCAGTAGTTATACAGCCTCCACTTGCGCCGCTACTAATCACAAACTTAGGACGGTGGATAATTTGATTCATATAATAGATTTTAGGTATCTCATTATATCTATCCTCAGGAAGATACGTATTCACTAACCGAAGTGGTTCAAAGATATACTTTTCATATGCTTTGGATAATGTTAAACCACTTTCTTTTTCCACGATTTGACCCAATATATCAAAGTTTATATCTGCATAGTAAGCTTTTCCTTTCTTTCTAGGTTTAAAATGAGGTTTTAACTTCTTAACACTACTTATGGTGTCGCAAAAATTAATATGAAAATCCTCTTGTATAATTCTATTTATTAAGCTATTTTCCCCTTCTAAGTACACATCAGGCAGCCCGCTTGTTTGAAACAATAGATCAGATACTGTTAATTCAAAAGAGTACTCTCTACCCTTATAAACATGAATTCCCTTTAAAATATTTATATCAAAATAATTTACAATTTTATCTTCCAAGGATAATTTATTCTGCTCTAACAATATCAAAATACAAGTGGTAGTAAATAACTTAGTAATACTTGCCATAAGCAATGGAGAATTTAATTCTTTTTCTCCATATCTTTTCATAAGTGAGAACTCCCCACTTGTATTTTCTATCAACAAAATTCCCTCATTTATTTTTTTTGAGCTTGCATATTTATTAAAAACTTTTTCAAATCTCTTCGTTTTAATAATTGTCATAGTCACTTCCCCCTATATTTGACCCTTATTGACTTTGCATTTCTTCAGTACTTCCTCCATATAGATAATCTAAAATCAGACCTCCAAATCACCTTTAAAAAATATTTTTCTCTAATAATATCTCTTATTTCTTACTTATTTTACTTGTTTTTTCATTCCCACGTTTGAAATTACCAGTAATCTTAGCCATTATCAATTGTGCTTCTATTGTATTTGCCTTTGATACTTTCGATAAAAATTTTTCACTTTCTTTACCTTTTAATATCATAACTTGTTTCCCATGCCAAGAAATAAATACCCTATTATCTTTCGATACTCTATATGAGAAAGCTTCTTCTTTAAGTTTGTTTCTTTTATCTATACTCTTCAATTTGTAGAGCCCCCTTATATAAATATTTTTAAAACATTTACTCTACTTTGAAGCATTATATAATATTTCTAGTACATAAGTTGTATGATCTATTTTCCTATTTAGGTTAGTCCTCCAATTATCAGATAGCTTACATGAACTCAATGCTGCACCAAAATCCCAAAGCCCATCCTCACCTCGTCTATTTATAAGCCATTCTATCTCATCATTAAATTCATCATAGAAGCCATCAAATAATGATAGAACACTCATAGTATGTATCCAACTGGATAATTCCTTAGTATTTCTAATAAGTTCAGGTTTTTCATATAACCTTGTATTGGTATAAAAAATAGTCTCTGGATAGGAATGTAGCCAATGCAGATATTGTCTTTGTATATCTACTGGTATTTTATCTTTAATATGAGCAAATAAAATAATATTATTGATACTATTAAGTCCTATATACTTGCCATGGATATTTACTCCAAGCACCTTTTTTGAAATATTATCTATCTGAGAACTATCATATAAACCATTTTGAAAACTATTCTGTAATATATATATCCATTTTAAACAGTTTTCTATATAGTGAGGGTTTTCAGAATTAAACAATGCTAATCTTGATGTAATAAACAGAGGCACTGCTGGCTTAAACCATTTGTTTCCTTCCCAGGCATCAGGCCATAGTGATAAATCGCTGAGCATATTTTCCATATGAATGCATGCCTTATCAATAATCTCATCACCACGTTTTAAACCAAGTGCATATAAATAGAGCAATACTGATTCTGTGGTCTTGTATTTTTGCTTTACCCTAAAATCTTGACTATGAAATCTTCCCCAGCTACCATCACAATGCTGCTCATTTTTTATACTTTGTACCCATTTACTACAGTTTAGTTTTCTTCTAAGATCAATCATTACTTCTGAGTTTGAATCATAACTGCTGAAATTAGTTAAAATCTTATATTTTACAACATCAGAAGGATTATGAGATAATAGGATTTCTGATATTTCCTTTAGATAAAATATATGAATCACCAACCCTTTTCTTTGTTAAAAGCTATTCTAATTTATGAAATGTTACTTAGTATATTTCAGAATAATACAATATTAGTAAACTTCTAAATGTCAAATCACACATACGTCTTTCTTCTGTCCTCCAGTCTTTTTCCAATGCTAAACCAGTATAAGTACCCCATTTTGTAAAATAATAATGATTTAATTTCTTTTTGAATATTCCATCATTTTCATCTAAATTATTAACAAGAAAATCAACTTGAACCTTTAGCTCTTCTATATGCTTCACTACTCCAAGTCTAGATAGTAATTCCATTCTATGAAACCACATCATCCAATCTTTATCTTTAAATGTATTCATGTCTTGATAAAAATCATGCATGCAAAAGGAAGCTGGTGCAATTAATTGGTGTCCTTTTAGTACAAGTATATCTGAAATAGGTGATAACTTTATTAATTGACCTATTGACGAAGTAATTATTTTTTCGTTTTCTTTACTTCTCCATGTCTTTGTAAAGGCAAGAAGTCTAAGGTCATATATACTTGGCCATTTCACTTCATTCTTAAAAATCAATTTACTTTTATACTCTTCTGTAATGTCTTGTATTTTGTCTACAGAAAGTATGAACTTAAATTTATCTAGTGCATTTTCTATTTGTTCTTTGATGAAATCTTTATTTTCTATACCTGCATAAGCAAAGATAGTGGATCTAATTAACTGTGAACCTCCAAACCCTTTTTCATCTAATATCTTACCAACATTAAATAAACATCCTTTATCAAAGGTATCCTCTCTTCTTTCTAATTCATTCAACATTTTTTGAATTGGAAATTGTTCTGATAAAACGCCTTTTTCCGATAATACTCTTATTGCAGTTTCAATTCCCTTCTCACTATGGAAATCCTCATCTATCCAACCATCTGAATTTTGTTTTGCTATAAACTCCCGAATCAGTTTATCCTCTAAAATTTGACTTTGCAGTTTTTCTTCTTCATATGAATCTATATCATTTAGAATTTCTTTTTTTATTCTATACTTTATGGATGAACAAGCATTGTCTAATAAAAATTCTATTGCTTTATTCATATGTTCCTCCTTTCATTTTTAATCTTTTTCCCTTCATAATCGTTACTGCTCTTAGCTAGTTATACTAATAGATGATTAAATTTCAATCTATACAAAATCTCCTTAGACTCCATTTCAAGCTTTAGATTTATAAACCACTCAATCTGAAATTTTGTACTGTTGATTCCAAATTGGAAATTAAGAGCTTCAAAAATACTAATATCATCGATACTTTCAAATATACTGCTCTTTATCAAGCATTGATAAATATAAAGTTAGCAAGTTACTTCACGCCTCTCTCTACAGGAAGTTTTGGCTTTCAGTACGTCTTTTAATCCACCGAGATGGATTACAGCCTTTATACAGCTTTCTTTAAAGCTTCTGAACACTACACTCTAGTATTCTTTAACCTTTCTGCTGCTTATTTTGTTAGTATATAGTTCATTATATTGTGTCACTTCAAATTGTTTTGTCTATGCCACAATTATATTCTGTTAAACCAATATTTTCAAGATATAGTGAATTAACTTTAAAAATCTTATCTAATTTTAAATTTTTTCATGTGTAACCATCCTAGTTCATGTGAAATTAAAAGCACAAAGATTTCTTCATCATTATCCTGATTCCTTTAAATTTTTCTCTATTCAATTTGCATTTTTAAGGTGTCTTCTTCGAAAATCTACTATGTCATCTATAAAATCGCCCAAAAAAAGAGGCCAAAATTGCACTTTTTGACCCAGTTTTTTGCTCACTTTTCATCTCAAAACCACTATATGTTGTGGTCAAACTGTATTATTTTCTCTCTGAACCACAATACGTCATCATTATTATACTCTCAACGTGGCTCGTCCTCTTGATAGGTGCATTTTTGTAAACCTGCATTTTGCTCACTTTTAGAAGTTTGTTTATGTCCATCAATTTTACTAGTTAATCCTGTTTTAAATATGAATGTCAACATATAAGGATCTATACTTCCATCTTCTTTATACCCACCTATGATAACTTCTTCCACTACAGTTTTAAATACTTCCCTATCAAATTCTACTAGTGGTTCTTTGCTTTCGAATAGTTTCCTGAAGGATGCTATTCTTTCTTTGATAGTCTTTTCTTCATCTTCTACTACATCTAACTCTTTCTTTTCTGTTTTTAATTCTTGGAGTTCTTTCTTTAATTCGGTATATTTTTCTTCATAGGTTTCTTTATCTATTTGGTCTTCTAGATGTAGATCTATGAGTTTACTTATCTTATTCTCTACATTTCTTATATCTCCATCTATTTGCTTTAATAGTTTTTTATTATCCTTGGACTGTAATTCCTTCTCTATGTTTTCTAGGAATTCTTCTACTATGGTTTTTTTATCTCTACATAGGATATTAAAGGCTTTTACAAAGGCATTCTCTATTATCTTTTCTTCTACTGCCTTACATTCAGGACAGGATTTCTTTCCCTTCCTGATTGCAGTTGTGCAGAACCAGACATCCTTTTGTTTATCAGTTCCACTATGCCATCTTCTCCTGGTAATATTCCCACCACAGTAGGCACATTTCATCATGCTGGAAAAGGCATATTTTAAGCTATGTTTTTTCATTCTTCCCTGATTATGATTTCTACTTCTTTTTTCTAATATTTCTTTTGCTTTATTAAATTGTTCCCTTGATATAATAGGTTCATGGTTATTTTTTATATAATACTTTTCTTCTTCTCCAAAGTTATCTAATCTTCTTTTACTTATTGGATCTAGAGTAAAGGTCTTTCCCATTAGGATATCCCCTACATATTTTTCATTTTTAATAATTCCTCTGACAGAGGAGTCTGACCATGTGGTATTTCCTTTCTTGGTCTTATAACCTTTTTCTGTAAGCTCCCTTGCTAGTACAAAGCATCCTATGCCACTGGTATACCTATTAAATATATATTTTACTATCTTAGATTCTTCTTCATTTATAATTAACTTTTTCTTTTCCTTGTCATAATCATAACCTAAACAGGAAGCTTGTCCTACTAATTCTCCTCTTTTCATCTTCATTTTAAGACCCATTTTAGTATTGGCAGAAAGAGATTCACTTTCCTGTTGTGCTAAAGAACTTAGGATAGTTAATAACATTTCTCCATTCATTGTTAAGGTATTTATATTCTCTTTTTCAAAGATTATTGCTATATTTTCATCTTTTAACATTCTAACATACTTCAAAGTGTCCATGGTATTGCGAGCAAATCTAGATATGGATTTAGTAATTATAATATCTATTAAACCATTATTGGCATCAGATATCATTCTTTGAAACTCATCTCTATTATCTGACTGAGTACCTGATATTCCTGAATCAGCATAGATATCTACAAATTCCCATTCCTTATTCTTCTTAATTAAATCTGTATAATGGTTTACTTGGGATTGATAGCTATTCATTTGTTCATCTGAATCCGTACTTACTCTACAGTAGGCTGCTACTCTAGCTTTGTTTATTGTCTTTCCAGTATTTCTATCAATTTTCTCTTTCTGGGCTTCAATTACTTGTACCTTACTCATTTTCTCACCAACCTTTCTTTTAATCTATAATCCTCATATTCCTGCCAGGGATTACAAGGATTATAGATAGAAGATTCTTCTTAGTCAAGCTAATTATCAGTGTTTCAGGGTCTTCATCTCTGCATTTATTCTAGAAATTCACAAGAATAAACACAGAAAATAAAATAGTAAAGGTAAGCCAGCCCTAATATATTTTATTGTTATTCTCCTATTTTCTTATTTCTTCCTACTCTTTTACTTCGTATCTTTTCTTTATACTATTTCTTATAGTTGAATGTTCTTTTTCTGAAATTAATTCCTCTTTTAATAATCGATTTAACATTCCTATTTGTAAACTATATTTTTCTATATTATTCTTTAGAAATTTATATCCAATTGGAGTAAAAAGAATATTTGCTACTGTTCCTATATCCCCTTCTCCTCTTATATCTTTTAAAATTATCCTTATTTTCTTCCAAAGTGATCTTAACTTCTTTTTCATTAAAAACCTCCAATCTTATTTATAACTTTTATATAATTTCCCTTACATTTTCTTTGACCACCTATAGGTGACACCAACAAATGCCTGTTTATCGGGATTTTTATCATTTCTGACCACCTAAGACAGCACAAACCCCAGTTTCCGACCACCCATCTTTATTCTTTCAAACCACGGCACTGCCGGGGGATGTGTCTGGAAGGTGGAATCTTTTGACCACCTTCCTTTATCCTGCACTAAAATCTACAGGGTAGTTCAGTCCATATTTTGCTTTTTTAAGCTATCCTTTTATCTCTAATATTTCCAAGAACAGTTATCAACACATTTTCAGCCATTCCCCTACATCTGCCTAAATTTGATTTTCATCTCCCTCTTCGACCAATTACTCTCTTATCCTATTCAAAGGCCACACAGGGGGAACTGTGCCTAGACTTTCAGGGTCAAGAGGGACATTAGTTTGAAGACTTAGGGGGTAGTCATTTTATCGTCCCTAATGCCCTATTTTGAAAATTTCAATCAATCTTTTGCCATTACTCTTCCGTAAAACAACAGAGATTGAACGTTCTTCAAGTTCTTTTGTATTTTGTATTATCTTTTTACTAAGGGTCTTTGGAGAAATATTATCGTCCCTGTTTTTAGAAAGTTTCCCTGCTAATTCTGTAGGAGTAGATTTATGATACTCTTTATCTTCCATAAAGTCAGAAAGAAGCAGCACTACATCATCTAGTAGGACATCTTTGTTTACAAAGCTGTCTGTTACTACTTGCCAAATATTGTCTTCATTCCTTTCTAATTTAATTTCTCTATAGTCTATATCTCTACCTACACAGGAAAGAGTCGCCATCTTACTTCCTCTAGATTCTTCTACCAGAATAAAGCTACTGTCTACTGCTCCTTGTATTCCTGTTGTACCAGAAATACGATTAAAGGGATCCTTATCATATTCCTTTCTTAAGTGATGGATGAGTAAAATAGCTATTCCATATTTATCTGCTAGATTTTTTAATATGGTTAGATCACTATAGTCATTGGCATAGTTATGATCCTTAGATGTATTTCTTATCATCTGTAGGGTATCAATAATAATTAAGACTGTATCTGGATTCTCTTTTATGAAGCTTACTATCCTTTCTTCTAAGTCACCCCCTAACCTTGCATTTTCTGTACAGAAGTTTACCTTATCCGTTGCTTCATCTGTAATATCAAATAGTCTATTTTGGATTCTTATTTGACCATCTTCAAAGCAAAGATAAAGAGTAGTCCCTTCTTTAACCTTATTTCCCCAAACCTCCTCTCCTTTAGCTACTGCTACTGACAACCATAAAGCAAGCCAAGACTTTCCTACCTTTGGTGATCCTGCCAGAATATGAAGCCCCTCTGATAGTAGATTTTCAATAATAAAATTAATTGGTTTAAGTGGCATAGTCATTAAAGTTTCACCATCAATAGTATTAAATCTTTTTGTCATTTATTTTCACCCCCTTACTTGTTTCCACATTTGAAGTCGATTTTTCAAGTCTAATTGGAAAAATATTTTATTTGAAAATTATCTCTTCATAAGTTTCCACACTTAAGCCCTGATTTTGAAGTCTAAATATAAAACATTTTAAATAAAAAATACCCCTCTATATGTTTCCACATTAAGAGGGGTATTTACGAAGTCTAGATTTCAAAATAGGCAGAAAAATAACCTTGATATTTTCATCAAGGTTATTTTCTGTATATCTAATTTTTTAGATTGATTTTGAAACTACATGCCCTTCTCACAACCACTCTATATATTTAATTTAACTTGTGTTATAATAATTTTTAACTTTCCCCGTCTTCTTACTCATATTACCAGATAAATTAAAGTAGAAGGGTATTTTCTGGTAGCAAGATGCACAAAGAATTAACATAATATTTTGGTATTCTTATTCATCATTTGGTAATAATAAACTGTCTTTCACTATATCTCCAGATTTAAATACCGAGAGCATTATGCCGATTAAGGTCATATTTACTATTGTAGACATTCCGCTATATGAAATAAAAGGCAATGTTAGAGAACCCATTATAGGCAAACCTAAATTTGTTATGGTATAAAAGATAACTTCCATTGTAAATGTAACTAACACTGCCATGGAGACTAATTTCCCTAGAATACTTTTTTGTTTATAGCATAGCTTAAATGAACGGATTATAAAAAAAGATATTATCCCCATTACTACAATAAATGACAGCCAACCTAATCTATGAATTAAGTATGTCAGTATATAATCTGTGTTAATTGTAGGTATCATATAGGGATTTGATCCTAAATCCCCTCTACCCATAAACTTTGTAGCTGCTAGCATTTCTCTCATTCTTGCACTAATATAACCATCACCTAATGGATCCTTAAATGGATTTATTATATTTAAAAATCGTTCTCTCTTATGACTATAGAACATTAGCTTTATAAATCCCGTAATAACTATGGCTAGAGTTGGTATGTATACATGAAGCATTCCATAAAACTTATTTACGTTGAACCATCCCTTTATTATTGCCATGGTTATAAGGATTAAAAAGCATAAGGATATTAAAGCTACAACTGACATGCTTGGTATTCTAAGTCCTATCAATACGGGGATAATGAAAAATACTCCACTTAAGATTATTCCCAAATATCCCTTACTTCTCATATTATAAATTATCCCAGCCATAACCGTTGGAAATGCAAGTAAAATAAATTGAACATATAAATGCTTCCCCCTAATAACAGGTGATAAGAGTATCGAAAGTATGGATAAAACAGTTAATCCTGCAAAAATAGACTTAGGATATCTGCCTATAAATGTAAAATCAATAAAATATGCACCTATCATACATGCTATACCTATTAAGGTGGCCATCAAACTTCTTTCCAGCATAAAGGGTGTATCTGGCTCAAAGCTTGCAATATATCTAATTCCAAAGCCAAGTATAATCATAATCCCTGTTAAGAGAAATATATTCCATTCCATCTTAGGTCTATGGGTTCTATCCAGCTCAGTTCCAATTAAAACAGGATCCCCCATTTCTTTTATTGCCTTTTCCATGGCAGTCTCCTCATCTAATCCCTTATCCATGAATGCATTTTTTTGATCTATAACATGGTTTCTTATTTCCTCAGAAACGGTATTATGAGCCTTTTTCCATCTTATTTGTTCACAAATGGTTTCTATGAATTCATTTAGTTTAGCAGAATATTGCATAACTTTCCCCTCCCCTTAGGACCTGATTAATTGCCCTTACATAAGCCTTCCATTCATCTTCCTTTTCTGATAACATTCCTTTTCCTTTTTTTGTAATGGTATAATACTTTCGCAACCTACCATTATCTGCACTTTTTTCATAGGAATTAACCATGTTTTTTTCTTCTAGATCATGTAGAAGCGGATAAAGTGTACCTGCTTTTAATGAAAATGTATCATCAGATCTTTTGGATAATGTATCAATCATCTGATAACCATACATATCTTCGCCATCCAACAATTTCAATATAAGCATAGCTGTACTACCCGTAATTAAATTCTTATTTATGCTCATAAGACATCTCCTTTCGTATATAGATTGCCTATATATAGTATATATAGACAATCTATATATGTCAATACAAAGATTACTTTTTTACTCCGTATCTCATGCTACATAACCATTCCCATAATAACCTCAACTCCATCAAAAACTTCCTTCCTTCTTCTTCCTTTCCCTACATCAGAAAAAACGATATGTTTGTCTCTATGAAAAAACTTCATAAGAACATATCGTTTTTGTTGATAATTAGGCATTCTACTATCTATGTCTATTATTAAGTTTTCTGTATTCCTACCACGCACTCTATGTGCCCAGTATGTGGAAACATATCTACTGGCTGAATCTCCGTTGCCTTATATCCATACCTTACTAAATACCTCAAATCTCTTTCCTGAGTTATTGGGTTGCAAGATATATAAACTATCTTTTCAGGAGATAGTTTAACTAAAGAGGATAAGAATCTTTCATCACTTCCAGCTCTAGGGGGATCCATTATAACCACATCTACATTTTTATTTTCATTTGCTAGTTTTACCATAAAATTTCCAGCATCATCATTATAAAAATATACATTTTTAATATTATTTTGTTTTGCATTTTTAATTGCATCTTTTACAGCATCTTTATTTAGTTCTACTCCTATTACGTTTTTTACTTTTTTACTTACTATTAGTCCTATGGTACCAATTCCACAATAGGCATCTAGCACCGTTTCATTTCCTTTAAATTTAGCCATTTCAATAGCTTTATTATATAATACTTCTGTTTGGATAGGATTTACTTGATAAAAGGATTTTGCAGAAATCTGGAACCTTATGTCACACAGAATATCTTCTATATATCCTTTTCCGTAGATTACTATTTCCTCATTTCCAAGAACTACAGATGTATTTCGGTTATTTATATTCATTATTATTGTAGATATTTCTGGATGTTTTTTTCTTAAGGCTTTTATATAATTATTTTTTCCTGGAAAAATCTTAGTAGATACTACTAATACTACCATTACCTCATTTGTAGCAAAGCCTCGTTTTATAAGTACATGTCTTAAAAATCCATCACGGGTATCCTCATCATAGGGTTTCATCTTGAAGGATTTCATAAGGCCTTTTATGGTTTCTATAATCTCATCTGCCTTATTATCTTGAATCATACATCTATCTATATTTATTACATCATGGGTATTTTCTTCATATATCCCAGATATAATCTCTCTTTTTTTATTATATGAGAAGGTGGAATGTATTTTATTCCTGTAATTATAGGGGTCTTTCATAACCAAAATATCGTTTACCTTACAAAACGAACCTAGTAAGTCCTCTACATTTCTTTGCTTAAATCTACTTTGCCCCTCATAGGATAAATGTTGTATTTGGCAGCCTCCACATTTACTATAATATGGACATTTGGGTTTCACTCTATCCTTAGATTCTTCTTCTATTTTTATTAGCTTTGCAGTTGTTACTCCCTTGTTTTGAGAAATTTCAACAGTAGCCATTTCTCCTTCTATTAGATTGGGCAAGTAATATTCCTTTCCATTTATACTTACAATACCCTTGCCATCTTCATTTATGCCTATACATTTCACCTTTAGCAATTCTTTCTTCATATTTTCACCTTTTATTTTTATTTATATTTCCCTTCTCCAGTTCCTTGGTGCAAGTAATGCTATTATGGTAAATAGTTCGAGTCTACCTAAGAGCATAAGAAAAGAGAAAAATACCTTTGAAATTTGACTATATCCAAAAAATGTACTAGTAGGTCCTACAAATCCTAGACCTGGTCCAATATTTCCTAAAGTGGCAGCCACTGAACTAGCCGCACTTTCCAAATCTACACCTTCTAGGGATACTAAAATAGTAGATAATGCAAATATGATAATATATAATCCTACAAAACTATTGATACCTGCTATGGTTTCATTGGGAAGTATCTTATCATTTAATTTAACTGGTTTCATAGCCCTAGGATGGAATATTTTCAATATCTCTCGTTTAATTAACTTTAACATAATAAGTATTCTAATGACCTTCATACCACCAGCAGTAGAACCTGCACTGGCTCCTGTAAACATAAGTAAGAGTAAAATAGCCTTACTAAAGGTTGGCCAAATATCAAAATTAGCTGTGGAATATCCTGTTGTAGTCATAATAGAGCCTACTTGAAAAAAGGAGTCTCTAAATGCCAATCCCAGGTTTGAGTAAACTGTACTATATAAATTAATGGCAATAGATAATACTGCTACCCCTACAATTATAAAATAAAGTCTTAATTCCTCATCTTTTAGAACATCTCTCCATTTGCCTTTAAATAAGGAATAATATAGAGAAAAATTCACACCTGAAAGTACCATGAAGCTTCCTATTACTAAATGAATATAGGTACTATTATAAGCTCCTACACTGGCATTTTTAGTAGCGAATCCACCTGTACCTACTGTACCAAAGGTATATACTAAAGAATCAAATAGGGACATACCTCCCAATTTTAAAAATACCACCTGAATTATTGTAATGGCAAAATAAGTGCCGTAAAGAATTTTAGCGGTATCTCTTATTCTTGGTGCTATTTTTCCTGCAATAGGTCCTGGACTTTCTGCCTTAAATATTTGAAATGCTCCTATACCTAAAGCTGGTAACAATGCCAAAGTAAATACCAGTATTCCCATACCACCTATCCAGTGAGTAAAAGAACGCCAGAATAAAATCCCCATAGGTAATACTTCTACATCTGCTATTACTGTAGCACCAGTTGTTGTAAATCCAGATACTATTTCAAAAAATGCGTCTATATAAGTTGGAGTGCTTTCCGATAGATATAGAGGCAATGCACCAAATAATGATATTAAAAACCATCCTAAAGACACAATTGCCAAGCCTTCCCTAGCACTAATATGTTTATTTTGATTTTTCTTTCTCAATAAAATAAATCCAATTATGGATGTTATTAGTATTGTTATTAGAAAAGGCATTTTATCCCACTGATTTGTATATAAGGATATAAGTAAAGATGGCACCATAAGTGCAGACTCTAATATTAATATACTACCTAATACCCTTAGTACGATTCCATAATTCACTTAATACGCCTCCCTTATGGGTCTTAAAGAACATCTTCAAGGTTGGTAAGTCTTCTGTTAAACAAAATACTACTATTCTGTCATTGGCATTTATTACAGTTTTTCCATTAGGTATTATAACCTTTCCTCCATGAACTATGGCCCCAATTATTATACCCTTAGGTAATTTCAACTCTTCTAAAGTCTTACCTACTATAGGAAGATCTCTACCTACAATTATTTCTGTTACTTCTCCATCTCCTCCAATTAGTAGTGATACAGATACTATTTTACCACCACGAATATATTTTAATATATTACTTGCAGTAATATAGATTGGATTAAATGCAGCATCTACTCCCAGTCTATCTATTATTTTAGTATAGTTTTCTCTACTAATCTTTGATATGGTTTTAGGTACTCCTGCTTGCTTAGCCATTAATGCCATAAGTAAGTTTTCTTCATCATAGCCTGTAGCCCCTACAAAGGCATCCATAGAAGATATTCTTTCTTCCTCCAATAAATGTATGTCTGCACCATCTCCATGAATAATTAGTACATCTCCTAAAACTTCTGATAATTCCTGACATCTTTCCTTATCCTTTTCTATCAATGTAACAGATATATTAGCCTTAGATAGTCTTTCTGCAAGATAATATCCAATATTACTTCCCCCAAGTATCATTACATTTTCTATTTCCTTTTTAGTTATATCCTTAGTAAATCTATCATTTAAATTATTTATATCAGTACTTTTTCCTATAACATGAATTATATCATTATCAATCAATCTTGTTGCTCCGTCTGGAATAATTATGCTACCATCTCTAGATATGGCTGTAATAAGTAATCCTTCAAAATTCTCTAATTCCATTAGTTTTTTGCCTACAAAGTCCTTCATATGTTCAATATTAAAATCAATCATTTGAACCTTTCCGCTGGCAAAGTCTCCTGAATAAAAATTATAATTTTTTAGTAAATATTTTTCTATGACTTGAGCCGTAGAAAAATCTGGATTAATAATATTATCAATTCCCATTTCCTTCTTTATAAAGTCTATCTGCTCCATATACTCTGGATTCCTAATACGTGCTATGGTTCTTTCACATCCCAACTTTTTTCCTAATGAACATATTAAAGTATTGGTTTCATCACTATCTGTTGAAGCTACTAAAATATTATATGTTTCTATGCCCAATTCTTTTAGAATATTTATATCAATACCATTTCCTAAAACAGTCAGAACATCTAAATGTTCATTTACAAAATCTATTACCCTCGGATTATAATCAATTACTGTAACGTCTATATCTTCTAGTACCATGGTTTCTGCCAATTTATATCCAAGTTTCCCTGCCCCTATTACCATTATCTTCATAATTTTCACCTCTTATTTATCTAGTTTTCATCTACTAATTGTTTTTTGTCCACATTGGAATTATATAGTATACCTAATACCACAATTAATCCACCTATTATCTTCCCCTTTGAGACATGGCTTAATCTTAGATAATCTATAATTACTCCTGTAAATATTTGTCCTATAAAGATTAATAAAGTGCTATATATAGTTGGTATCTTAGGAATTATAACATTTGAACTGGCCACAATGACAACTCCCAAGGCACCACCTAAAAAGGCATAAAAAGGTATGTTAACTAAGGCTTCCATATGTAAATATTCCCTTAATCCCATGGTTATAAGAAGAATAATTATTAATCCTCCTATATAGTTAATAAATGCTCCTTGGAATACTCCTATTCTCTTTGCCAAACTGGCATTTACTACCATTGACAATATAGTGAGAAATCCTCCAGCTATTGCTAATATTATATATATCATATTTTTAATCTCCTTAATATATGGTCATTATAATGATTCCGACTAATATAATTCCAAACCCTATAATTTTTTTCTTGTGAAATTTATAAGTATCCATACCCATTAATCCATAATGGTCAATGGCTGATGATAATATTAATTGTCCAAAGACTCCCAGTGCCAAAGTCAAGGAAGCTCCTAGAGTAGAAAAGCTTATATTGTTTGCCAATACTAACAACACTCCAATAGCTCCACCACTATATAAATATAAAGGTACATCCTTCTTAAATACAGGCTTAATTTTTTTAAATATCAAAATACCTGCAATTGCCGTAAGCCCAACTAAATGAATTACCAATATAGATAAATAATTACCTAAATAGCCATCTAGAGTTCCATTAAATGTTACCATTATGGTAATCAAAATACCTATAAAAATTGCATAAAATCTATACATCTGTATACCTCCTTCTTCCAATTTATTGTATCAGAAATAACCATATTTATATATAGGTTTTCACAAATAAAAAATGTTCTTTCTACAACTTAATAGTACATAGAAAAAACATTTTCATTATATTTTAAATTTACATAATCAATTTATATTCAAACTCTAAATAGACTATACTACCCTCATTGTAAACTTTGTCTTTTGAAAGTTCTATGGCTATTAAATTAGCATCTTTTGTTGATATATGATATTCTACTATTGCCCCTTTAAAGACTCTTTTCTCTATTATTCCTTCCATAGTGTTTTCCTTTGGGTTATCATGTAGTTTTATTTCTTCTGGTCTTACAAATTCTACTTTTTCATTTGTACTTTTTATATTTGAACGACCTATAAATTGCAATGGAAACTCTCCCTTTGGATAATTGTATATATCCATAGGGGAAGATATTTGTTCTATTTTTCCTTTATTCATCAAAATAATCTGGTCTGCTACTGAAAAAGCATCTTCTTGGTCATGAGTTACAAAGATTGTTGTTATATTAAATGTTTTTTGTATTCTTTGGATTTCTTCTCTCATAACCAATTTTAATTTAGCATCTAAATTTGAAAAAGGCTCATCTAATAATAATAAATTTGGTTTCACTACTAATGACCTTGCTAAAGCTACTCTTTGCTGTTCTCCTCCAGAAAGTTGATTTATCCTTCTATTATCATAACCCTTTAAGCCAACAATTTCTAAAATCTCTTGTCCTTCTTTTATTGCTTCCTTTCTAGTAACTTTTTTAAACTTTAATCCATAGATTGTATTTTCTATTACTGATTTATGTGGAAATAGACCATAGGATTGAAATACTGTTGATATAGGTCTTTCCTCTGGACTTAAACTTAATATTTGTCTATTATCAATAATCACATTTCCTGACTCTGGATTTTCAAATCCTCCTAAACATCTTAATATAGTAGTCTTTCCAGAGCCACTTGGACCAAGAATACAGATAATACTTCCTTTTTCTGCCTCAAATGAAACATTATCTACTACTTTTTTATCTCCATATATTTTAGTTAAGCCCGATACTGTAAGAAACATCCTTTTTCTTCTCCTTCCTTGATAATAAAAGATAATATAGTCCATTTACCATAAGACACACCAATATAATTAGAAATGCTATAACCGAGCCTACTCCATATTTCCCTGATTCTATAACATCAAACATTACCATTGTTGCAAGTTTTTGTTTTGGATATATTAAAAATATTATTGAACCAATAGTTGTCATAGTTGAAGTAAATCCATTGACAAATGAAATATATAATCCAGATTTACTTAATGGAAGAATAATATCTTTTATTACATGACAGTCATGCCCCCCTAAATCTTTTACAGAGTTTATAGTATCTCTATTTATTTGAGTTAATGTAGAATATCCTACTTTTGAAGCAAAAGGCAATTGTCTAAAGGTAACATTTAAGATTACTATTAAAAGAGTTCCTGTTAATTCCAATGGTGGTTTATTAAAAGCCAATATATATCCAATTCCGAAAAATGTTCCAGGTACTATATATGGCATTGTGGCTATAAAATCTATTATCTTCATGGATTTATAATTTCTTATAAATCCATAGTATTCCAATATAAGTCCAATAACAGAACTTGCTATTCCAGCTATTAATGCTACAAATATTGTTCTTGGGAACGTATCTAATACATTTATCTTGCTTTCTCTAAAGTGATTCAGTGTAAAATACATCTTTCCTTTGTAAATATCTGTAAAGGCTGACATTATAATAGAAGCATATTGAATTAAAATCCAAACTAAAAAAAATATGGCTCCTATTTTCATAAGATTATATAAGTAGCCTTCTCTTTTTATACTTACACCTTCACCTGAATTAGTTCCATGTTGACTCATGGCAAGTGATTGAAACTTTGTCATATATAGTATAAACACTATAATTGCAGGAATAAATAATATAACTGAAATAGTAGCTGCTCTTCTTATATCTCCCTTTGCTATTATAGATAAATAAGCTTCTGTCGCCAATACATTAAAGGCTCCTCCGATTATTCTTGGAGTTGAAAAATCAGCCAATGACCTTATGAAAGATAACAGCATAACTACAGTTATTGATGGTTTCATAAGAGGTAAAATAATATCTTTTATAATATCTGTAGTCTTAGCCCCTAAAGAACGAGCTGATTCTATAAGGGTCTTATCTATTTGTTTTAAATATCCCATAAGTAAGATTGCATTCATAGAAGTAAATCCTAAGCTTTGCATCAACACTATTCCCAATTGTCCATATGGAGATATGGACAATCCCAATAATCCATAGGTTATAAACCCTCTTCTTCCAAAAAGTCTTATGTATGAAAGTGATGTGACAAATGGAGGAGAAATAATAGTTAGCATAAGTATTGCAGTGATTATCTTCTTAACTCTATCTGTAGATATATAAAAATATACTGCAATCATTATAGAAAATAGGGTACTTAAAATTGTACTATATATTCCAGTGGTTATTGAATTCTTTATTAAATAGGCTTCATCCTTCACAAATGAAAAATACGATAAATCAATTCTTCCATTTTCCATTAAGGAAGTTATAAATACTGAAATGAAGGGATATAGTATAAAAATTAGTACAGATAATATTATTGTTATCATTAATATTTTATCCAATGAATCTAAAAGTTTCTTTCTCATATTCTTTTCCTCTCAAATATTATAATCTAATTATATAGATTATTTTTGAAAATGGAAAGGTGAAATGGTTAACCATTTCACCTAATATCTATTTTCCTATTGTTAGTTCTTCCCATCTCTTTAGTATGTCTTCTCTCATAGTTCCAAAAGTTGAGATGTCTTGATCTATTAGTTTGTCTTCTGGCAGACCTAAATCATAACCACCGATGCCCATTTTAATCATTTGTGCTCCATCTTTACCATCAAGCTCTGCTAATTTTTCTTGATTTTCATCTCTTAGCATAAAGTCTAAGAAAGCTTTTGCTATATCTCTTCCATCACCATCTTTAAATATTGCTACTCCTTCTGGTACCCAAGGTATGCCATCTTCTGGATATATAACAGTGAAATTATTCTTTTCTCCTACATCAAAAGAAGATTTATCTGCTGGTATTATTCCTATGGCAAATTCTCCAGCTACAGTTTTTTCTTCTGGATCTTTACCTCTTTTGCCATAGAATGGGATATTTTTATTTAATTTTTCTAAATATGCCCAGCCTTCCTCTTCACCATACATATCCAATATTCCTTTTACTGCTCCATAATTTGTTCCTGAAATAGCTGGATTTGCCATTATTATTTCATCTTTATATTTTGGATCTGCTAATTCCTTCCAAGTTTTAGGAGTTTCTAATCCTTTTTCTTTTAATAACTCTTCATTCACTAAAAATCCAACTACTGTCAATCCTTTTGAAATCCAATATCCTTCTTCATCTCTAAATTCGCTGCCTACTTTATCTGCTTCTTTTGGAATATAGGATTCTAATAATCCAGAGTCTTTTGCTGCCATAAATGCGTCAATTCCACCGCCAAACCAAAGGTCTGCCATTGGTTTTCCGCCTTCTGCCTGTATTCTAGATATTACTTCTCCACTAGACATAGATAAGAAGTCTACTTTTGCATTTACTTCTTTTGCAAATTCATCAAATAGTTCTACATATTTTTCAGATGTAGTTACTACATTCATCTGTCTTCCTTCAAAATCAAGTTTTGCTTCATCTTTTTCTGCTGTATCTTTATCTACTGATTCTGTTTTTTCTGAGTCTATTATTTCTTGATTTTTATCAGTAGTTTGTCCACAAGCTGTAAAAACCATTGTCAATATCAATAATAAAGATAAAAACACTAAACCTTTTCTTTTCATATTTCTGCTCCTTCACATAATATTTTATAATCAATAGAAAAATTCTGCTTTTTCTATTTTCAATTTGGAATCTTCTGCCCATAAGTTTCAAAAAGGCTTCTTTAAGCCTATTTTATGTAATGTTCTTCTATTCCGTTTTTAATGATAGTATTTTAAAATTTCAAAGTCAATCATTATAAATATTAATAATAATGATAATATTAATATAGGGTTTATCTATACTAGATTAATACATACAGTTTATATGTTATTATTGAAATAACAAGAAAATGGAGGCAAAATAATTATGATAATAGATACTCATATACATGAAAAAAAATATTCTTCAGATAGTTTTATTGATTTAAAAGAAGCTGTTGATAATGCAAAACTCATAGGGTTAGATGGAATATGTATAACAAATCATGATAATAACAGTTTGAAAAATGAACTGGGTAATTATACTAAGATTAATGGAATATTAGTAATAGTTGGTGCTGAGGTTTTAACTCATCAGGGAGATATATTAGTATTTGGTTTAGCAGATATTCCTAAAGAGAAAATATCTGCTATGGAACTTCTTAATTTGGTGAAAAAACATAAAGGAGTAGCCATCGCTGCTCATCCTTTTAGAAATAATAATAGGGGATTAGAAAATCATCTTCATGATGTAGCTACTATATTAGATGGTGTTGAGTCCTTTAATGGAAGTACTTATTCTTACCATAATCTATATGCCTATGCAACAGCTACTGAATTAGGATTGCCATCTTTAGGTGCTAGTGATGCTCATGTAATGGATAAAATCGGTAAATATGCAACTAGATTTTATGATACCATAAGAGATGATAAAGATTTTATAGAAGCTATTAAATCAAAAAATTTTCATCCTGTAATGAGAAAAGATGGACAGTTCACCAATTTTGATTACACTTATAAAGAGTTAATCCCAACTGAAAAAATTTCAGACGTGAAACATAAACAAAATACTACCCTATAATAAACTTATTATAGGGTAGTATTTTATTATATTATTTTAGAAGAAAACCATATTTAACTGGGTCATCTTCATCTATTACAAAGTGATTAAACCCTGTTATAAAAGAAGAACCTGTTATTTCTGGAATAATGGCTTTAAATTCTCCCACAGTAGTTTCCTCAAGAACTCTTCCTTTAAATTTAGTATTTATAATGCTTTCATATACAAATGGCTCATTTAGCCCTAATTCACCTTTTGCATATAATGTAGCAAGTTTTGCACTTGTTCCTGTTCCGCAAGGAGACCTGTCCACTTGCCCTGTTCCAAATATAACTACATTTTGATAATCTGCATCTTCACTTTTAGGTTCTCCATAGACTTCAACTAAGTCTACAGTTTTTATATGCTTTTTAGTTGGATGCTCTATTTTTATTTCATTGTTTATTATTTCTCTTAACTTCATTGCTCTTTCAGTTAATAAGTTTATATCCTTCATATCTATTTTTACACCTAATTCACTGTCTTTTATTATGGCAAAAAAGCTACCACCAAAGGAAATATCAAAGGTTACTTTACCTACTTCTGGCAATTCAACTTGAATATCTTCTTTGTACAAAAATGAAGGAACATTTACTACTGAAACCTCTTTAGCTTTTCCATTTTCTACTTTTACTTTAGCCTTAACTAATCCAGCTGGAGCTTCCAGTACTATATCAGTAGTAGGCTCAGTTACATTTACCATACCTGTTTCTACTGCAACTGTGGCTGTACCCATGGTTCCATGGCCACACATATTTAAATATCCGCCACTATCCATAAATATTATACCTAAATCTGCTTCTTCTAAGGTAGGTGCAGTTATAATTGCACCAAACATATCCTTATGTCCTCTTGGTTCGTGCATTAAGGCTGTCCTTATGTAATCTAAATTCTCTTCTAAGTATTCCTTTTTATCTGACATAGTTTTTCCCGGTATAACAGGCAGCCCACCAGTTACTATTCTAGTTGCCTCTCCCATAGTATGAGAATCTATAGCTTGTAAACTCTTTGAAAATTTCATTTTCTTCCCTCCTGGAGATTATGGTTAGAAAGGTTTAAAGGCAATGCCTTTAAACCTTTGCAATATATTCATATGGTAGTGGAACTATTTTACCAGGTGAATCTATTTCTATTAATTTTTGTAGAGATTCTTTACATATATTATACTGCATTTCTCTATCATTAGGTGCTCCTGCATTGGCTCCCATTGGTACCAATGGTGCAACTGCCCTTGGAGTACCATTTTGTCTTACTACTGGAGGAAGAGCAGCTATTATAATAGTTGGTATACCTGCTTCCTCAATCGCTCTCTGCACAATCACGGCAGAGCGGTGGCAAGTACCTCATCCAGCAGTTAACAGTACAGCATCTACACCTTCTTCTTTTAGAATTTTAGCGATTTCTGGACCTGTTTCATTTTTAAACTTCTCTTGATTTCCTCCACCGCCCATGAATCCTATATGGACTGGAGCTACTGATTTTATAACTCCATCCTTTGCAAGTTCATGTAATCTATCTATTGGAAACATGCAGTTAATATCCTTATTTACATCTCCATTATCATATCCACCATGGGATACCATTAGTTCCTTTGATGGAGTAGTGTCTTTAACTTCTCTAAAGGTAAAGTCTCCTGCTAAATTAAATCTTTCATCTGTCTTTTCATGAACACCAGCTGCTGTAACCAAAGCTATGGTCATATCCTTTAATTCCTTAGTTACAGGAGTCCATACTGGAGGTGGTGTAATTGGTACAAATATTTCTGACTGTAATCCTTTTATTACTGGCATACTTTAGACCTCCTCGTTCTTTTTACTTAAATTACTTACATATTTCTCATTAGGTTCTTCCCTTAAAACCTCTACATAACTCATGCTTAAACCTACTTCTTGCCCTACTTGTAAGGGATAGTCTGTAATTAACATTCTCATTGGGATTTTTAAAAATCCCATTCTGCCTTTAAAGTCTATACTTACAGCTCCATCACTTATTTCAACTATAATCCCTTCCATATATCTAGCATTGTCAATATATCTCATAATTTCACCTTATTTATATTAACTATATTTCTTTCTTCTCTTCTCACTCATAGGTAAAGAAGTTTCATTATCTGGTCTTGTAATTTTCTTATTTGTTGCCTTTTCTATTAATTGCAGATTATTCTCTTTTATGTCCTTGTTCCATTTTCTTTCAGGAGCTTTAACTTCTTCTCCTGCCATGGCTGCTTTTAACATTGCTAATATTCTAAGTCCATCATCATGAGTTAAAGTATTACAGGAAAGTATTTCGTTTTCAATTCCTGCCTCTGTTTTGTTAAGGTCTATCATATGAGTCATATACTGATTCCCAACTACTAAAGCACCTTGTACAGCACAGAAAGATGCTCCAACTACTGAGATTCCTCTCATACCTATTTGCTCAATATGACTAGCAAAGTCAATATGATTATTTCCAAAGCCTTCTGTAGTAACTACTGCACCATCAGCATCCATAGCCTCTACTGTCATACCTACTCTTTCTGATACATAGAATTTTTCAGAGTTAATTTGAGGACTTCCAACTAATACAACTCCACATAAATCAACTTCCTCATCTCTTAAGGCTTCTATTATAAGAGGCTCTCTGAAATAATGTCTTGAACACTCTTTTGTAGCAGGTCCTATACAAGTAAGTGCATGAATAGCTCCATCTAGTATTTCAAGCGGTGAACAAACTATTGGAACATTTCCAAGGTCAACATTAGGTTTAGCCCCTAATATTCCAACAGGTTCAACAGGAAGAATTAAATTATCGTGCATTGCTCCCTGCCCCATTATTTCCTTAACTATTACTATTTTTTTCTTGTCTGGTCGTCTCATTTGAACAAATTCCTCTTCATTTACTACTAAGGATTCATCTAAAGTCTTGAGTACCTCTCTTATTTCTTGAGTAATGAAATCAGAAGCCTTATGGGCTGCCAATGGTCCTGGTCTTTCCATATTTGTATTAGCTTTTATTGTAACTTCAGTTTTAATAAATATATCTCCTTTATCTGGAGCACCTGCTCTATTCCACATAATATTTTCTTCAAGAATTCCTTCTGATGAACCAAATTCACCTATTTGAACTCCATTTTCATCAGTACCAGTCACCATCATAATTACTCCATCAAGAACTCTAGTAAATCCTTGTCCAAGCTTATGTCCTTCTTCTTTAGTGGCTATTGGCTGAATATCCATTATTGTTTCAGAATAAGTATTATATTTATCAGGTGTGATTATTTCAACTTTAATATTCTTAACTAATTTATCTACCTTTACTGCATCTTCATGAATATTTTCTCTAATATATAAAGTTGTTCCTTCAATTTTAGTTTCTTCACCAAACTTTACTTCTGTTATATTGAAATGTCTTTTAACTAGTTTTCTAACCATTTTCTCAGGCTTTTTCTTAGGTTCTTCTACAACTATATCCTTTATAGTTTCTTTAGCCTCTACTACAGGTGTAGAAGATAGTCCAAATATTGGAACTTCAATATCTATGCCCTTACCTTCTGCAATTTTAATTTTAATTACTCCACCATTTCCAGTAGATATTGCTGGTGTAGATTGTTGAATATTAAATCCTTCTAGGACTTCCTTCGTTACTGGAGTTAAAGCAGGAGTATCCTTAGATAATTTCTTTCCTATGACTTCTCCCCTAGTAAGAACACTATCATCAAGTTTAATAAGCAATGAATCTTCTAGTTTTTCAAAGTTCATGGGATTCTCTAAGTCTTCTGCTGTTATTATATCTCCAACTTTCATATTGTTTTTAAATACTGCTTTTTCATTATCATTATCCAATTCTACGTTTTTAACTTCTGATTCTAAAGCCTTCATTCCCTCTAGTATCTCTGGAGTTAATGGTGTTAGTGAGTCTATGGTTTTTAATAGTTTTGCTCCTATGGCTTCTCCAATTTTCACTGATGTTTCTGGTATAGTCAACAAGCCAGAGTCTTCAAGGTCTGGAAATATTCCTGGATCTTCAAGGTTACTTGCTGATATTATAGTTCCAGCTTCAACTCTACAACATACTACTGCAACTTCATTTTTTAGTTTTTCTGCTAATTCAGCATTTATTGCCATTGTAATCCTCCTTAATCTTTATTCTTCCACTGGAAGTCTTCTAGATAATTCATGGTCTACTGTTCTAAATATATGGTCTGTATGGTGATATACTCCTACTCCCATTTTAGGTGCACAAGCCATTACAGTATTTGTACAATCACTACAATTAGATATTAGAACTCTTTTTGCTCCACTTTTCTTTAAATCCATTATACCTTGAACTTGTCCTGGACAATGTCCCGGTGTCAAGCATTTATTTATACCTCTTACTTCCACAAGATTTTTACACTTTGTAACAGCAACTACTTCTGATTTCATTTTTCCTGCTATATCTCTAAGTCTAGTCTCATCTGCACCACAAGCACATACAAGTAACCCTAAAGGTCCATCAAATTCTGGTAAAGGTATGGTAACAATAGCACCGCCTGATGTCTTTGTAACCACTGACTTTTCCATATCTCCTGGTTTTCCTGTATATGGACCACCAATTATTATTTCTCCAAAATCTCCATCAATTCCACCACATTGTTCTATAAGTTCATTTATTTCAGTACCTATGGGCATTTGGAAAAACACATTGGATTCTTTACCACTTTTAAGTTTTCCACCTATGGTAATGTCCTTATCTATTACAGGCTTTAAATCTTCAACAGCTCTTGTTAAATTTGCTAAAGTCTCACCATTCATTACTACACATTTTGCCTCTATTGGAAGTTGAGTAGGTTCTAACCAAGTACCAAATATTTCATAGATTATAGCTCTTTCTTCTCCCATTGGATACATATCCCTTAACTCTTTTACTTCTACGTCATCTTTATCTCCAATGGCATTTCTCAATGATTCTACGGCTTTTTTATTTTTTGCTTTTATTGCTATATATCCTTTAGGTGCCTTTGTAGCCTCCATGGCATATCTTACACCCTTTATAACTATTTCAGGATTTTCTTCTAAAAGTCTAATATTATGATTTAAAATAGGTTCACATTCCACACAGTTTGCAATAATATATCCATCTGGAATTTCAGATTGCAATTTTATATGAGTTGGAAAACCTGCTCCACCTGAGCCTACTATACCTGCCTCATAAGCAGTTTCTGCTATGGTATCACATTTCTTTATTTTCATATAATCTTTATTATCTAAATCTGCTCCTTCAATTTCTATATATTCCTCTGTTATCTTTACAACTTTTCCAGATACACTTGCATGTATTTTAGCACCAAGACCATTAGGCTCTCCTATACACTGACCTCTTTTTACTTCATCACCTATATTTACTATAGGCGTACAAGGAGCACCTATATGTTGCTTTAAAGGAATTATCATCTTCCTACCTCCTAATAGCAAATTATTATATATTGTTTATATATGCAATTATTATACCAACTTTATGAGACTTATAAGATTTTCCTTATTTGAATTACTATAACCAATATAAATCAGCGTCTTTCAACACTTTAATTATATAGCAATAATATTTAATTTTTCATTTCTATGTTAATATTTAAACATTTATAATCATGATTATAAACCTAAGACCTATTTATGTCAATAACCTGACATAAATAGGTCTTATACTTATTTTTTTATTATAGATAAATCTAATTATACTCTAATATTTATAGGCTTTATGGTTTAAAACTTTGATATTACTAGATTTCTGATTTAAAAATAGTAAATGTCAGTTTTTCATACATTCATGTCATTTATTTGACACTTCCCTATGATTTTAAAGGTATTTCGTTAAATTATATAAATTTAATTTATAATATAAGGTTGCTCTTTTTATATTTAGAAGTTCTGCTGCCTGTACCTTATTTCCATTGGTTTTTTCTAAAGCATTTATAATTATATTCTTTTCAAATTCCTCCACTGCTTCTTTAAAATCAAAGGGAATTTCTCTATCTAAATCTATAAAGGATGTTACATTTGTACTATTTATTATTTCTATTGGAATATCCTTAATTCCTATTTCATTATCTTGAGATAAAATAACTAGCCTTTCAATAGTGTTTTTCAGTTCTCTTATATTTCCTTTCCAATGATAATCAGTCAATATCTTCATTGCATCTGGAGTCATATATATATTATTTTTATTGTTTTTCTTTGAAAATTCCAGCAAGAAATCCTTTATAAGCTCTGGAATATCTTCTTTTCTTTCTCTAAGAGGTGGTATAGATATAGTTACCACATTTAGTCTATAATATAAATCTTCTCTAAATTCACCATTCTCCATTAACTTATGTAAATCTTTATTGGTTGCAGCTATTATCCTTACATCTACCTTTATAGGTTTACTGCTACCTACTCTATATACTATACCATCCTGTAAAACCCTTAAAAGTTTTGCCTGCATTAATAAAGGCATATCTCCTATTTCATCTAAAAATAAAGTTCCTCCATTTGCTAACTCAAATTTACCTGGTCTTCCTTTTTTATATGCCCCCGTAAATGCACCTTCTATATAACCAAATAATTCTGATTCCAATAAATTAGATGGTATTGCACTACAATTAACAGGAATAAAATCTCCTTTTCTTTCACTTTCCTCATGTATTGACCTAGAAAACACCTCTTTCCCAGTTCCACTTTCTCCAGTTATAAGTACACTGGCATCAGTCTTAGCCACTTGTTTAGCCACAGTCATTGCATCTACTAATGCCTTAGATTTCCCAATAATCTTACCAAAGAAATACTTATCTTGAGTTATTTCTTTCATCTGTTGCTTTAGGATTTCTACTTTTGTTTTTTCTCTATCTAATTCCATATATAAATTGGTTATTTCATTTAAGTCTCTATCTGTGGATACTGCTCCTATTAGCTCCCCTTTATATATAAGAGGCACAGCAGATAGGATTACATCTGTTTCTCCTTTTGGATTATGTTTTAGATTTTGAAATGTCTTTTTTTCCTTTAATGCCCTTAGAAGTATTGGATCTTTAAAGAATTTTTCAATACTTTGTCCTACAATTTCCTTAGCCTTTATACCATATAATTTCTCAGAACTGGCATTCCAAAATGTAACTATGCCAGATGTATTTATTACACATACTGCCTCATGAAGATTTCCTAGTATAAGCCTTAGTTGAAGTTCTATTTCTCCAATATAATGTTCAGTCAAATTTATCACCTACTTGGGTTATTATTATATATAATTTTATCACAAATAACTATAAAAAACGACTTTCACCTATTTCTTTATAAATAAAACCAGCTAAATAGCTGGCTTTACTTTATGACTTTTTCTTTAATAATCTTTCCTTCTTTTTAATATTCAATTGTTCCTTTTTTGCAGCATACTTAGCTTCTTTCTGAAGCTTTATATAGTTATCCCACCTATCATGACTAAGCTCTCCTGTTGCCAATGCTGATTTAATCCTACAGCCTGGCTCCTTATTGTGGCTGCAATCTTTAAATCTGCATAGTCTTCCTAGTTCCTCTATCTCTGAAAATGCAGTATCTAGTCCATCTTCAGTGTTCCAAAGTGAAAGTTCTCTCATTCCAGGAGTATCTATTATCATAGTTCCGTTTCTTAACATAATTAATTCCCTATGAGTTGTAGTATGCCTGCCTTTACTATCCTCTTCCCTAATATCATTGACTTTCATTATCTCTTCTCCAGATAGAGCATTTACTAAAGAAGATTTACCTACACCTGAAGATCCTAGAAATACTATGGTTTCTCTTGGCTTTAAATAATTTTTCAATTCATCTATGCCTTCTCCTGTTACTGAGCTTAGATAGAAAACTGGCACACCCATGGCAATATCATCTAATTGAAAAGCATATTCCTGAATATCATCAACTAAATCTGTTTTAGTCAAAATAATTGCTGGACTTGCTCCACTTTCCCATGCAATGGCAAGATACCTCTCAATTCTTTTTATATTAAAGTCATGATTTAAAGACGAAATTATAAATACATGGTCAAAATTTGCAGCAACCATCTGTTCCTTTTCATAATGTGAATCAAATCTGGAAAACTTACTTTTTCTATCTAATACATAGTAAATTATATCCTCTCCATAAGGGTTTGGTTTAACTAAAACAAAATCCCCTACAGCTGGGTATATAACATTTTTATCATTGTAAAATATAGAACCTTTAAGCCTTGCTCTCTTTTCTACATTTTCATAAATTATTGTGTATATTTCTTTATGCACTTGAGTTACTCTTGCTGGAATCAGACTATTATCTCCATTAATTGATTCTATTTGGTTTTTAAAGTAATCTGTAAATCCGTAATACTCTATATTATTTATCATTTAACTCCTCCAAATTAATTGATTTTCTTTTAGTTTCTATATTTTTAATGTTTAAACTTATATTCTTTTTCATAAAACACCACTCCTTTATTTTCTTAAAAATGGGCATAAAAATGCCGTAGACAAAACCACTTCTAGTTATCTACGGCAATATTATTTAATTATTAAATTCTTAGTAGATGTGAAAGGTTGATTTCTACGGCACAAGGTTTATTGCATAACAAAAAAACATAGTATTGACTATTTGTTCCTTGGCCCATATTTGATTTTATTGAAGTCTCACCATTATCATTATTATCATATCACATCAACTCCTTGCTATTTACATAACTCAAGTATATAGGGGAAAAATATCATTGTCAAGTATGTGACGTCTATTTATTTTTTAATACTAGCCTTTCTTATAAAAAAATATCCTATAGAATAGCAAATAGCAGCTAAAATTACTTCTAGTATGAAGACAGACCCTGCATTAAACACTGAATAAAACCATAAATACATATTTGAAAGCATTTTAATTGTCTTAATGGAAAAAGAAACTCCTGTTGAGTTTAATACCAATAAAAACACTACTCCAACTCCTATCCAAAGCTTATATCCAAATCTATATTGCAAGACTCCTAGAAGGTTAGAAATAGAAAGTAATGCTAGAAAGAATACTGACAAAGAAAGTATTATAAATAATATATTATCTGTAGATGTATTAAATATACCGAATTCTGTCATTAACTTATATCCTGAAGTTTTAAAGAAATATCCTTCAATAAGATGTAATCCGCCTTGAATAATTCCAAAGATTATAGCCACAAGCATATTATTTACTATGGCAGACCTATAAAAATCTTTTCTTGTAACTCCAAAACTAAGAGCTAGTGCAAAGTCTTCATAATACATAATAATCCCATATATTATTATAAAGATAAATATAGACATCATATTTGCACCTATAAATGAAATTGCCTCTCCACCCTTTGAATTAAGTCCATATATAATATTACTGTTATAGGATATAGACAATATACTGGACAGTAAATTAACTATTAATATAATTCCCCAAAATACGCCTATAGATTTTTTCAAATCACGATTTTGAAATTTAAATATCCTTTTAATTGAATCCATTTGAATTTTCCTCCTTAATCATATTTTCAGTAAGATATATAAATAGTTTCTGAAGTGGTATATTACTTATTTCAATATTATTATTTCTTATATATTTGAATTCTTCTTCAGTGAAATCTCCATATATACCTACTATATTAGTAGAGCCAAATTCTTCCTTGTGAATTACCTTTTTATTATCTGTAACTTGATCTATCACATCTTTACGACCAGATAGGAAGTAAGATTTTTCTTTAAGCTTACTTACTT
This sequence comes from Tissierella pigra, assembly GCF_018917845.1. NCBI lineage: Bacteria > Bacillati > Bacillota > Tissierellia > Tissierellales > Tissierellaceae > Tissierella > Tissierella pigra. The sequence continues at coordinate 244,610 of NZ_JAHLPJ010000001.1, read as the reverse complement.
CATCTTTTAATGCAACCTTTTCATTATTCAAAATGATTACCTCTTCAAACATATTGGCAACTTCGTCTATTAAGTGGGTTGATATGATTATTGTCCTTGGATTTTTTTCATAGTCTTCTAAAAGTAATTGATAAAACTTATATCTCATAGCCGCATCTAAACCTAATGTGGGTTCATCAAACATGGTAATCCTTGCTCTTGAAGCAAAACCTATAATTAATCCCACAATAGTTTTATTTCCTGTTGATAGCTTCATCAGTTTTTTCTTTGTATTTAAATTAAATTCCTTAATTAGATAATCTTTATATTCTTCATCCCAATTCTTATATATTATACTGGCCATTGCCAATACATCTTTTACCTTTCTTTCCTTAATAGACTCTGGAAAATCCTTGATTAAACATATATCACCCATAGCATGAGAGTTTTCAAAAATTTCTTCACCATCTAGATTTATCTCTCCACTATCTTTTAATGTTTGACCAGATATTAGATTTAATAATGTGGTCTTACCTACTCCATTTCTTCCAAGTAATCCATAAATCTTATTTTCCTCAATGTTTAAATCAATATCTGTAAGAACTTTAGATTTTCCATAGGACTTGTTTAATTTCTTTACCTCAATCACACTATTCCCCTCCTTTATATTCTTCAACAAATTCTGCAATTTCTTCTTTAGTTATTTCAAGCCTGTTGGCTTCTTCCATTATATTTGGTAATATTTCTTTAAAAAACAAACTTTGCCTCTTTTTAATTATCTTCTTCCTAGCACCTTCTGCTACAAACATACCAATACCTCTTTTCTTGTACAAAATCCCTTCATCAACTAAGATATTTAGTCCCTTTCCAGCAGTGGCTGGATTAATTTGATAAATCTTTGCAAATTGATTTGTAGAAGGCGATTGTTCTTCTTCATTTAGATGCCCCATTAAAATATCATTTTCTATTATTTCTGCTATTTGTATATAAATAGATTTATCTGAATTTAAATCTAACAACTGAACCCCTCCTTATTTATATGTTGATTGGTTAGTTAGTTATGTAACTAAGTATATATGTATTTTGAATTTTTGTCAATATCTTTTCTAAATATTATAAAATTCTTCTTGACATTATTTATCTTTACATTTATAATTAATTTGTAATCATTACAACTTAGTAATAATTATTGTTATATGGCATTATATATTTAAAGGATGTGAAAAGATGAATGAAACCTTTGAAGATTTAGTAAATGAGTTAAAGAATAAAAATATCCGTCTTTCTCACCAAAGGTTAAAGGTTTTAGAGTATCTAAACAATAATAGAACCCATCCAACTGTTGATGAGATTTTTAAAGATTTACAAAAGGAAATTCCCACATTATCAAAAACAACTATTTATAATACATTAAATGCCTTAGTAGACAGCGATTTAGTAAAAGTTTTAACTATAGAGGATAATGAAGCTCGTTATGATAGTACTACTAAAGATCATGGACATTTTAAATGTAGTTCTTGTAAAAAGATATTTGATTTTCAAATAGACTTCGATTCATTAGAAATAAAAGAATTGGATAATTTTAAAATCCATAATAAGGATATGTATTTTAAAGGACTATGTTCAAATTGTAGTAAAGTTAATTAGTTTAATATTTAAAAAAATATAAAATATAAAATTAGGGGGAAAAACAAATGGAAAACAACAAAACTATTAAAAATCTTATGGAAGCATTTGCTGGAGAATCTCAAGCAAATAGAAAGTACTTAGCGTATTCAGAAAAAGCTGAATCAGAAGGAAAAATAAATGCTGCAAAATTATTTAAGGCAGCAGCTGATGCTGAAACTATTCATGCTCTTAGACATTTCAAAGTAGCAGGTAATGTTGGAACAACTGCTGAAAACCTTGAAGATGGAGTAAATGGTGAAACTTTTGAATTTGAAACTATGTATCCACCTTTTGTAGAAATTGCTGAAGCTGAAGGTAATAAAGCAGCAGTACAAACATTTACTTATGCCATGGAAGCTGAAAGAGTTCATGCAAAATTATATCAAGAAGCTTTAGATAATCTAGACAGCGAAGAAGAAGTTTTCTACTATCTATGTCCTGTTTGTGGAAACATTGAAAAATTCGTACCAGAAAAATGTAGTATTTGTAATGTAGCTGGTTCAAAATTTATTAAATATTAATATAAGCTAATTTTAAATTAATCAAAAAGACAGAGAAAATCCTCTGTCTTTTTATTATTTAACTTTAAAAAAAATTAAAGCATAATTCCTATATTTGTTAATGGCTTTTCATTTCAAATCATCTATATTAGTAATATAAACCTTCAAAACATTGGTTTTGGCAATCAATTTCAGTAAAAAATATCCACTAATTCCGCCAACTAAAGAACTTAGAATAAATGGACCTACAAAAAATATTAATGTACTCTCTTTTCCCAAAAAGTACTTGGCTATAGAGTAAGAAACTACTGCACCAATTATACCAGTTCCAACTACTTCACCTATAATGGCATAGATTGACTTATTAGTGTTTCTATACAATATTCCAGCTAAAAATGCCCCAATCATACTACCAGGAAATGCTAGTAAGGAACCAGTACCTAATAGATTTCTTATTAATGAAATAAGAAAAGCAACTGCAATTCCATACCAAGGTCCAAATAATACTGCCATTATTACGTTTATCACATGTTGTACAGGAAATACCTTTGCGATTCCTAAAGGAATATAAATAATATTGGAACTTACCACTCCAATTCCTATTAGTAAAGAAGATAGGGTTAGCTTTCTCAAATTCACGATATCACCTCCTTATAGAAAACAAAAAAAGCACAAATCCATGTAGGACTTGCGCTGAATTAAACATATAAATAAATGCTAAATCTTTACACTTCCCTACGCTAGTATTACCCAGATCAGGTTAAGGGATTAAAGACTTTATAGGGTCTTTTTCTCAGCTAGCCTTTCTAGCACTCCCAGTGAATAATTTTTATTTAGTTTTCAAATATATGAAAATAATATCACAATTAAATTTAATAATCAATTTAAACCTTATTTTTTATAAAAGTAACCCTTTATACTGAAAAAACAATATAATAAGATTTCTTTCCTATTTCACCAATATATTTGGTAATGTATAATAGTCTGTAAGTCCAGATATTATATTATTTTTTCCTATTCTAGTATAAATACCTGCAAATTTTTCCTTATACATAAAAAGTCCAACTATAGATCTAAACTCCTCTACTTTTATCTCATTATCTTCAAATAAAATATGTTCTCTAGTGAAAGGTGTAAAGAATTCTTGATATAAATAATCTTTATTAAAGGAGTCATCTAGTCTTTTCTTCCACTCATCTTGTGTTAAATCTCTGCCTGCATATACGCCTTGGGAAGCATTTAAATCTAAAGGTTTCATTATATATTTATCTTTATTGTTCAAGACTTCATTATAGACCTTATTATCTCCCTTAAATAGTCCAGTAACAGGTATATGATTCTTCACAAATTTTCTTTCTTCCTCTGATAAAAATTCCAGTGTATCTTCATCATGTAATATCTTAAATATTATTTTATTGTGTACTACTTGAGACCTGATGGAACTAAAAGAGTGGTTTTTATAGTTTTTAATAGTCTTAAAATGGCTATATTGCAACATTGTGTGTCTAAGATAGTTTTTTATAGTTTAACCAAGTCGATTTCAAATTGGCTAATTTTTGGCTAAATATTTCAAAGGAGGAATAAAAGATGACTGGAGATGTATACGATTATAATGAATACAGAATCTATATTATGTCAGGAGAAAAAAGAATAATAATCAATTTTGAAGATGGAGAATATGAGTATTGGAGAAAAAACGGATTACCCTTTAACAGAGGTATTGAGTTTGATTATGATAAGAAAAAGATAATTAAATTTTATTAAAAGAAATAGGACCTTAATGGTCCTTTTCTATTGTTATTTTTTCTCCATCAAATGATAAAATAACTTCTCTACTTTCTTCCGTTATTCCTAATTTATTCATCCATGCATTAGGCAATATCAGTCTATATCCTACTGCCTCTCTAGAAGCTGTACCTCCTTTTTTGTTTATGCTTATTTTTGCTATTCTAGTCTCTGTATTTAGGCTTTTAGCAATTTTAGCATTTCTTTCATCAGCTTCATATTCTCTGATGAAATTTTCTATTTTAGCCTCCCAATCATCATCCTGAGATTCACATATCATTCCTAGATATGATTCATCTTTGTGTTCATCTAGTGTCTTTATATCTAAATGAATTTTCTCATCCTCATGATAATAGTAGTACGTGAATAAATTTGTTTGTATTTGGTCTATGTTTTTATTCCAAATCATCTTAATCTCTCCCTCTATTTTATAATTTGCACTTTTTCGCCGGTTTCAGCAAATCTGTTTCTAATCATTTCGTCAATGTATAGTTTCTTGATGATTGGAAGTATAACTTCACTTCTAGTTTCTATATACCATTTTGCATCTGTTTTTGTTTCTAGCATATAGTTTTTCATTTCTGTCACAATTTCCGGGGTGATGGCAATGTTTGTGTCTGATAATGATATTCTAGCATTTGGAGAAAGTTTCGTATTCATGTCTATATATACTCCCCTATCTGCTACTTCTAACTTTTCAAATTTTTCTATAAGGTCTTTTCTGATGTCGTTTGCCCAAGCTATTTGTTTTGGTGTTCCTGTTAATTCTTTTAACATTTCCTTTTCCTCCATTTCTAGGAGGTAGCTTAAACTTAATCCGAATTGTGCTTGGTAGTCTACTCCGTATTTTTCTACCATTTCTCTTGTCATTTTATGAGCTTCTATAAACATCTTTTTCATTCTGCTACCTCCTCGTTTTTTTATTTTTATTTCCTTTTCTTAATTATATTATATACCATTGGACACCAATAGTCAACACTTATTTATAAATTATTTGAAATTATTTTTAATGCCACAACCATTGAAAACACTATTCCTAGTCGATTTATTGTAAATTATTATAAAAATATTTCAAATAAAAATAAAAAAGACTAGAATTAATCTAGTCTTAAATTACTTATAATATAAATTCTAAATTATATTTCTTTAATAAATTAGAAAGACTATTATATGTAATCAATATTCCTACAGCATATCCTATCGTAAATGCTATAATTATTGCTATTATATACTTTTTATTCTCTATTATCTTCTCTTTCATAGAATCACCTCAATATATAATTCTATAAATCTTTTAAAAATCCTTCTATTACATAAAACTTACTTCTAAGCCTTTAATCCCTCTGTATAGATGTTTTATATATGTAAGACACCTATTCTATTATTATGTATATTTCCTATCCTCTGTACGTCAATAAATCGGTCAAAATTAAGCGAATGGACGTTTCTGCAAAAAATAAAAAAAGACCCTAGATTTACTCTAGAGCCTTGCCATATCTATATAATATTGTAATAAATCTTTCTAATGAAATAGGTTCTTTGGGATTAGTTCCATCAGTAAGATTATTTTTCATTCCCCATTCCATAGCTTCTACTGCCCATGGACTACAATCTAGTTCTTTAGTTTTCTCAATATATTTAATTCCTAAGTAATTGAGAATCCCTTTTGCTACTGCTAAGGCTAATTCATCTTGTCTATCTTTTAAGATTTTACCATCATCAACATTAGTAATAAAAGCTAATTCTACTAAAGCACTTGGCATATTACTTTGTCTTAATACTGCAAAATTAGCTGTTTTTATTCCTCTGTCTGATGTATAAACTTTACTTTGAATTATACTATCCTGGATACATTTTGCTAAAGCAGTACCTTTAGTGCTATTAGGATAGCTAAATGTCTCTACACCTTTAGCATTTATGTTTTCAGCAGCATTACAATGTATAGATACAAATATATCTGCATTAGCTTTATTTGCTAAATTGGTACGTTCTGATAGTTCTAAGAATACATCTGTGGTCCTTGAATATATCACTTCTATATTATGTCTTTTTAGTATTTCTCCTACTTTTAATGTTACTGATAATGCTATATCTTTTTCTCTTAATCCATTACCTAATGCTCCTGGATCTTTTCCTCCATGCCCTGGATCTAAAAATACTTTCATTACAAAATCGTCTCCTTATCTTTCTAATGTGTTTTTAGTTCCTGAGTATAGTCCTACCGCCGATAATCCTATGAATATACCTTGTACTAATCCAGTTTTCATGTCCCCATTTCCAAATAATCCTATTCCTATTGCTACTCCAAGTACTACTGATACTACAGGTATATATCTTTCGTTTAAACCTACTTTTTTAAACATCTCTAATATACCTATCAATAAAGGTATTATTGCTATTCCTCCATATTCCATTATTAAATCCCCTTTCTATTTTAATATTCCTTGTTGAATCGCATAAAAAAAGAAGGAAACAATTCCTCCTAACAACAACCCCATGAACCATTTCATTGTAGAGTTCAATACTGATAACTGCTTAATTAATCCATCTAATCTTTCCTCTAATCTTCCATTTACTCTTTCGATTACATCTAGTCTTTCAGAATGATTGTTTATCCTTTTGTCATGTACTTCTATTTTTTCATCTAATCTCTGATGTCTCATTTCACAAATTTTTTCATCCATACCTTACCTCCTGAAAAGATATTTTTGCATAAAAAAGAGAGCCTAAGCCCTCTAACTATACTTCCTATATTCACTTTCAACTGTCTGATTATCTAATTCTGCATATACAAGAGTTGTAGAAGGGTCATCATGACCTAGTATTTGTTGAAGAATATTTAAGCTCATACCTGAATTTAACATATGAGTAGCAAAGGTATGCCTAATAAGATGAGGATAAATATTTATATCTATTCCTGATTGTTGGGCTATCATATTTATTTCTCTTTGAATAGCTCTTTTACCCATAAATTTTATAGGCTTTCTTTCAGTAACAAATACTGCTTCACTTTCATCTAATCTACTCATTAGATATTTTCTTAAATGTACTTGGCAAGTAGCATTTATATATACTACTCTTTCTTTATTGCCTTTACCTACAACTCTTACCTGGAGCCTTTGCCAGTCTATATGATGTTTCTTCATCTGTTCTACTTCCTCTAATCTGCATCCTGTAGAGTATAAAGTTTCCAATAATGCTTTTTGTCTTAATGTTTTGGCACCAGTTCGTAGAGTTTCAAACTGTTCTTTAGTCAAAGCTTCCCTAAGCCTTTTTTCAACTTTAGGAGTTTTTATTTTTCTCATTGGACTTTTATTAATATATTCTTCATCTTCAAGAAAATTAAAAAATCCTCTTAAAATATCTGTATCATTGGCCAATGTAGTGTTTTTTAAATTCTCTTTACTTCTTTGTGCTATATACATCCTTATATCCATTGCCGTTATATCTTCTACATTCTTTCTAATATGTCTTGCAAATCTTCCTATAGTTCTTCCATAACTCTGTAAGGTTGACTTCGCTAACCCTTCTGTTTTTCTAGTAGCTAAATAAAGAAGTGCCATATCTCCTATGTTGTCTATAACTGCCAAAGATGTTTCTTTGTCTTCTACAGTATAGTCATAGAGGACTTCTTCTATAGCCTGTCTAACAACTGCCTGGTCGAATACATCACCATATAACTCATCTAGCTTACTGATAATCTTAATAGCAACTTCTTGACCTTTCATTCCTTACTCCTCCTATGCCCTCGCATAAGAGATCATGCATAATAAGTTATTGCATTGAAGTATTAAATTTGGTATAATTAAATTGATCTCCTTTGTGGGGTCGTGTATTTGAAAAGGGCCTTTTACTTTTGATCGAGTGAGGTCCTTTTCTTATGTCTATTATACCAAACATTTGTACGTACTTCAATACGTTAATACATATATTTCTAATTATCTATGTCGCATAATGAACCTTATGTTCGTCAATTGATTTCCTCTACTATTGTAGGATTGTCACCCCACATTAGTAATACTACTGATTTGTAAGGCTCCGTAACTTCTTCTTGTATTTGCTGTCTTCCTTGCAAAGAGTTGACATATGCTCTTCTCCAAATATCTCCTATGGCATATTCTTTGCCTTCTTGAACTACATACTGTTGTTTTTTAACGCTGACGCTATCTTGTGTTAGCATGTCTAATGTTATTTTTTCTATCACTTTTTATCTCCCCTTATATTTCATATGCTACATAGATGCCAATGTAGCTATTATCCTTTAAATCAGCATTACTCACTACGGTAACTTCCTGATTTGGTCTTGTTTTTAATATCTGCAAAGCCGCACTTGATTTAAATGCTCTTGCGTATAAAATTTCACCAGCATTAAATGCTATATTTCCGTACTGTCCTATAGTTCCAACAGTGTATGGATGTTTTGGCACAAATGGTAGACCTGTTATTGTCTGTACTGCATCTCCTTTGTTTGTCACTTGTAGCGCCAACCAACAATGTACCATATTTCCTTGCCTAATATATCTTGCATAACTTAATGTAAATGTTGCTGTACCCCAAACTGGATTCCATGTTCCTTCTTCATATTCTTGGCTGGCGATTCTACCTAAGCCATGAGGCCTTGCTATATCCGTCGCCTTTTTTGCCTCATGCGTCGTTAAATCACTTTTTACTTCATTTACAGCACCACTTAAATTCTGCGATATAGTGTTTAACGGGGTTTCAGGACTCACCTTTCCGTTTAAAATGCCAATTCTATCTGCATTATCTTTGACGGTTTCAGTTGTCCTTCCTTCTCCTGCAAGGTTTTCTAATTCTGTCTTATCAGCTTTGTCATTCAATCTCATTAGCACTTGCTCGAAGTCAGTACCTGCTATAATGTCATCAAGTTCTCCCTTTACTATGTTTCCCTCTGCTATCGAATTGTCTAAGCCTGCTTTTAAGATATTTCCTTCTTGAATCGAACTATCTAAATCTCCTTTTAAGGTATTTCCTTCTGAGATTGATTGGTTTAGTTCAGATTCAGTATTGGTTATTTCATCTAACTTACCTTCTATAACAGGGACTGCTTCTATTATGTCCCCTACATCATTTATAAGTTTATTTAGTATAGGAAACTCATTAGTAGATTCTATAGTTTCATCATTTACGATAGCTTTTCTTACATACAATTCAAATCTAGTAGATGTCAGTAATCTAGTATCTTCTAATAATCTTACTTCTGCTAAGACTTTACCTGGACTTGCTATAGTATTCGTCTTTAGGGTACATATTATTTTATCTCCTTCTATAATAATCGGATTATCTTCATCTTGACTACTTTGTAATACAGTAGTTCCATCTGATTTAGCAAAAGCAATTTCTATATTTAAGTTTTCTAACGAATATAGATTAAGCCCATCATAGATTGTTATATTTAGTTGATTGGTATCTAAATCACCTTGCACTACTTCTATTTCTTCTATTTTTTTATATTTCTTAATATCTAAAATAATATCAAATTCTTTTATCTGCAATATTAGCCACCTCCTATCCAATTAATCCGTACATTTCTAATGCGGATATTAGTTCATTTATTTTAAGTTGTAAGTTCTCAGGTGTAGGTGTGCCCGATGACCTAAAAACTGTTTGTCTTGATGCTACAGAACTTTTGCCAAAAAAACTTAAATGAGAACCTCTGTGCAGAAAGGTGCTTTCTGCGTAAAGCGTTCCGTTTGAAGTCAATCCATTTACTTTAACAGAATTAGCAATATTTAAAGAGTTTCCTTTAACTTCACCTGCTACATCAACCCTAGTACCAGTTATGGCACCTGTCGAGGAAAACTTAGTAGCTGTAACTTCTCCATTTATAGTAGCACCATTGTTAACTGTTAAGGTGTCAGTTTCTAGTCCATCAGTAATATTTAATCCTTTCTGCATGATTACTTTCTTTAAATCAAATAAATATCTGTCTATTTCTTCCTCTGTAGATGGAGATACATTATAATTTACTTTCCCTAAAATTACATAAGTTCCCCCCATTGCACCAAGTAAAATTCTGTCATCTTTTTTGGGAATATATGAATCTAAATAGGCATATTGTTTTTCTGAAGGAGTATCTTCTCCATCAAACTGAATCTTTGCAGTTGCATTTTCAAACAAATCTACAACTATGCCTAGCTTATAATTTTTATTTTCTTCCTTATCGTCTATTTCTTGTACAAATTCTTCTGCTGTTATCACAACTGAATCACCATCCTTGTATTAATTAGAGTTGAATTACATGCCTAGCATTATGTCTCATCTTACCATTTGCCTTTAGATCCATTTCCCATGAAGTTTCTATATACTTATTTTTAATACCTAAGTCAGTATGTTCGCAATAAAGAGCATCCATGTATGAATGATGTGGCATTATAGCTGTATCAAATATAAACTTTCCATACACATTTGAAGCTTCATAAGCAATCCTTCTCACATATTCATCTAAGATTGATTGACTTGCTATATCGTCTACCTCTCTAAAATCTACAATAATTCTTCTCCTGTTTACAGTACTGGTGGGACTTCCACCATTTTCATTCGTGAATCTTGATACTAAGGGATCAGTTTCAGGATTAGTAGCAACCACAACCCATTTGTTAGGTACTGAAAACAAGTCTATTTCTTCTACTGATGAATCAGGAAGAATAATACTCATATCATCATTTTTATAGCTGTATTCGACTATGCGGTCATTAGGTAGTATATAAGGATTAGCTGTAAAATTACCTAGTTCATCTACCCATATACTTGTATAATTTATTTCATCTAAAAGATAATTTACTGCTTCAAGTTTGCTTGTCCCTATCTCAAATTCTCTATCAGTTTTTATCTTTGCGTTTATGAAAGGTATATTAATCTTCCATATCCCCGCCGAACTTATAATTTGCTCTATGGCCGTGATATAATTAGTGCCTTTGATAACCCTATACCTGGTATCGAATTTATCTTCTAATAAAACTAAAGAAGTATCAAAACATTCTACTTCTCTGAATATTTCTTTATTTTTTAGTGTTCTTGTAGGTGATGAAATCATAAATACACCTAGTTTAAATTCATATTGATTATTTAAAATAAAAACTGGCTGAACTTTATCATTCAACCAGTCTATATCCTTCAGTTCATCTTCTCTAAAACTGAATCTACCCTTTCTTTTCATTTGGGACAAGGAGTTTAATCCTAGACTACCACCTAGGGAAGTTAATTCACCTATTTTAGTTTCGTTATAGTTTAATAAGTCATATCTAAAAGATACCTCTCTGTCGCTGTGTAGCTGATGTATTATATCTTTTTCTAACTTAATCATATTGAACACCTTTGTAATCTGTTTTAGTGATAGTAAATCCTATTTCATAACCACGAAAAGTTTCATTATCATCATAATCTATACTTAATATACTTCCATAGATATTTGTTCCGTCATTATTCCTGTATAGGAAAGTTTCCCTCTCATTTATCATATCAATTATTTTATCAATCTCATTTCTAGTCTTAACATAGAATGATAGAGTTTTTGATATGCTATTGAATTCTGTATAATTTACAACAGGAAGTTTTCTTCCATCATAATAGACTAGATCTCCCACAACTCCAAAACTATTCGTTTTCTTAGGATTGGCATTTAATCCATTTTTTAATTTTACAAATTCGCTAGGCTTACTTACTAAAGCTAAAGTATTGCCACTGAATTTGCATTTCGCTAACTTAATATCACTATCGGAGAAATTATCATTAGAATCTATTATTCTGATAAAGTATTGATATTCTTTGTTATTCTCTCCTGTGTAGTCTGCAAAATTATTATTAATTACCTCGCCTATTAAAATATTGTCACGATAAACGAGGGTTTTTAGGCTTGTATTTAATGTCTTAATAGTAACACTATAGTCACTACTATAAACACTCATAATAGGCTTGGTAGGCTTTACTGTAGAGATTATGAAGCTTTTTTCTGCCCATGCTGAATAAAGATTATATTCATTTGCTATCCTAAGTTTTACAAGATAGTTCCCATCTTCTAAATATATAGGAAGTTTAAAGTTTCTATCACTTGTACTAGGTATAGTTCCAGTTTCAAATATAATTTTATTATCTCTTAGTATCTGTAATTCATAAAGATGTTGATTAGTGGATTGCCATGTCACTATAGGTCTAGCTGAATTACTCACACTCGATATTAAAGGTATTGGAGGACTTCCTATCACTGTAAAGGATTTGTTCTCACTCCAAGGAGATACCTCATTCCAGTTGTTATAGGTTCTTACTCTCCAAGTAACATTCCCCCCACTAAATGTCTTTTCAGGCAATTCGTAAAATGTATTTGGAGTAGTTACTGTTTTGGTTATCCACGTATTTCCACCATTTGTACTATATTGAAGGTCGAATTTAGATTGAATTTCTGTAGCCGATCCACCTGTGAAGCTCCACTCAAATCGAATAGGTTTGTTTTCATCTAAATATTGACTTATCGGAGAAATAGGTATAGGAGCCTTTTGGGGTACTATCCCTAATGTAAAACTAGCTGTCGAATATTCAGACTCCGAATCATTGCTGTCTAGAGTTTTTACTCTCCACAATACAGTACCAGTTGTAGGTAATGTATTAGATGGCATATCATAGTATTGATTTGAAGTTGTTCTACTTATAGTAGTCCATGTACTTCCACCATTTGTTGAGTATTGTAATGTGAATCCTTTTTGTTGTAAATTTTCTTTACTATTGTGTAGCCAAGAAAACTTGATTGTGTCCCGAGGATTTAAGGTTATTGTCTCTGGGTAAAGTGATGTTGGTGGTTCAGGAGGAATATCATCATAAACTATTTCTAAATAAGGCTTATAGTTAGCATTTCTATGCGAGTAAATTTCCCAAACCTCTCCATAGTAATAAGCTAATTCTCTTTGCCTATCTATCTCCTCTGAAAATTGTAATTCTGCATATATGACAACAGAATTATCCGACAAAGGACTAATATTAATATAATCCCATCCAGTAGCCATTCCACCACTGATTCTTCTGAATGGATTGTAAGTAGGTATTCTTCCTCCTTCAGTAAAGGGGGTATATCTAAGGCGAATATCTCTACTATGCCCTTTCAGTGAGTATAAATATAACCTTGCACTTATTATCTTTTTGTCTTTTGGAATCAAGTCTCCATTCCATGCCAATCCCATTCCATATAGAGGTGCATTTGGTGATGTTGAAGGCTTTGCACAATATAACTTATTAGTCGTTGTCCCCACAATTAATTTTTCATAATCCAACAACTTTCCAGTATATGTGTCCTCTTTTTCATATATATAGATATTCAAATCATCATTGCTACTTTTCGTAATAGGTATTTGTATAGTATGTCTAGCCATTTATATGACACCTGCCCTTCTTGTTGACTTGAAGTCTTTAAATACTTCTACTAGTTTGTATACCTCATCTACTTCATCCATATTTACTTGGAGAATGTAGGTATCTCCACCACCTTGCGAATATCTTTGATTTTCTTCTTTGGTCAATACTCTTTCTCCTTCGTGAAGTTCAGCTATATACCCATCCCTCTTAACGTAATCAAGTCCATCTCTGTGACTTCCATCTATATATTGATAAGCTATATTCCTTCCTCTATTAGCTGTGCCCGTTACATTTCCTGCAATATCTCCTAAGTTATTTAATGCTTGATTTGCTTCTTTACCTTTGCCAAGCAATACATTTAGCTGATTTATTAAAAAAGCTATTAATGCTACTATACCTCCGATAATTAAAGCCCATTTCAAGAAACCGAAAAATTGGGTATTATCTAAAGCACCTTTGAATAATCCACCAACTTTACTTACTGCCTCTACTCCTCTTTTGGCAACTTGCATACCCTCACTGATGTCTCTTATTGTTCCAAAGACCTTTCCTAGCACTAATAATACAGGGCCAACTGCTGCCACAATCCCCCCTACTACAACTATAAACTTCTTTGTTCCATCACTTAATCCAGCAATCTTTTCTATTGTATTGTTTAACCCATCTATTACAGGAACAAACATAGGTAATATATGTTGAGAAAAACCTTCTCCTAATTCCTTTACCCCTTCTTTAAATCTATTTAATTGTCCTGTTGCGGTATCAGATTCTCTTGCAGTAGTACCAACGGCTATATTAGTTCTTTCTATTACAAAATTGTATCTAAGCTGTACTTTTTCAGCTTCTGTCATATCCTGAATTGATTTTCTAATACCTTTTTGCCTTGCATATTCTGCTAATGTTGCCTGGGTCATGTTAATACCAAATCTTCTTAAAGGCTCTGTTTGCCCCGTTACTATTGCGTTTAATGCTCTAGTTGTCTCTTCTACAGTAGTATCGTAGAAATTTGATAAATCCATTGTCCTTTCAGTTAATGTCTTTGACCACTCTTCTGTCTTTTGCATGTTGATGCCCATTCCCTTGAATAACGCTCCAAAGTCACCAGCCATTGTAATTGCTGTACTTCTAGCAAGTCCAAAATCCCTAAGAGAATTTTGCGCCCATTTCTCTACATTCCTTGCATTATTTTCAAATACTACATCCATTTTACCTAGAGCTTGTTCAAAGTCTGCTCCCAATTTAAAACTTGCACCAGCTGCTGCTACAATTGGAGTGGTAAGCTTTAACGTCATGCTCTTACCTATTTCAGTAGTTTTCTCACTTAAATCTTTCCATTCTTCTGAAGTTTTACCTAATATTGTTTTTTGTTTTTCTAATTCCTGACTAACCTTGTCTAGTTCTGCTCTTGTTTGTGCTAGTTTAGCTTCTGCAATTTGTAAACTAGCTGTATTATTTTCTATAGCTTTAGTATTATTACCTTTAGCATTAGTTGCATCTTCAAGCTTCTTTTTATAGTTTTCTACTTCTTTTTCTTGTATCTTTAATTTATTGCCAAGATAATCGTATCTAGTGCCTAGTTTATCAATCTCTTTTCCACTTGCCTCTGCCTCAGCACTAGACCTTTTAAATTCGGCATTAAGTACTGCCATCTGTTTTTTTACATTTGGTATTCCTTCTTTTACCTGGTCGTAATCAAATTCCAACTTTATTTTTCTTGAATATCCTTTAAATGATGCCAATTTATCACCACCTTACTTTAGAAAGTCCCTCATTGAGCTAACGTAAGTTATTTGAGGTTTTCTCTTTATTCCATTTGCATTTATTTCTAATATTCTAATTGTCTTGCTTGTGCTATTTCTAAAAAACTCTTCTTCACTTCTGCCTAATTTAATACAATATGCAAAATGAAGAGTTTCCCAAAATTCATTATCTATAGCAGAGCATTGTTGAACTTCTCCACTTCCTTCAGGAACTTTTTTTTTGAATCTTCATCAGCTACTGCCATAAAATTATCTATTACAGAATTTAATATTTCTGTTGCCAATGGTTCACCACCACCGATTGTAATTGACCTAGCTTCATCTAATGTTATAGACTTGTCTACTACTTTCATTCCACAGTACAGAAACCTTGAAATTAAATCATAAGGCTTATCTTTTAATTCTTCTAATTTTTTTACATCTAATTTACCAAATTCTTCTGTATAAATAATAAAAGCCTCGTTATTAAACAAAGCTTCTTTAACTGTCCCGTCTGTAAATTCCATTTCCAACGGCTCTATAGGTTTAATTGATACTCTTGCCATTAAATCACCTCGTTATTTTTTTATAAATAAAAAAAGCACTCACTTTAATGAGTGCTAATCCTTTAATTTAATTTCTCCACCTATTCCATCTTCTGCTAAACTTATACCATCTACGCTATATACATATATGCCTACCCTATCGTCAGCTTTTATAAATCCTTCTTCAAACAATATAGCTTTGATATTATCTCTCACATCATTAGCGAATCTTTTCTTTTGAATGTCAGTCGAATTAAACCAAGTGTCCATGACATATAATTCGATAAAATTAATACCATCATACTCAAAATGTGTTTTAATATCATAAATATCTGTGTTATCGTCGATTATTTTGCTAATTCTCTCTTCTATAATTGGTATACTTTTTATAGCTTGTTGTTCTAATTGCTTTTTTTCTTGTTTATCTAAGTATTTGTTAACACCAAATAAGATTAATGATATTACTATTAGTACCATAAATATCCTAACAAGTAGTTTAAATACCTTATCACTTGTTTTAATGTTCTTCTCCATGTATTCCCCTCCCTTTTACCAATATTATACAGTATATTGAAAGAAAGGGGTATATGAAATTTTAAGCTGCTGTTATCGCATCTGTAGTTTGTACTTTCTTGAAGAAGTTTTCTACCATTTCAGAGGTTACTTCTTCATCCTCTGAATCTATAAAAGTATAGAATCTTCCTAGGTAATCATCTTCTAATGCTGTAATAGTCACACTATCGGTTGAATAATTTATATTATCTTCTGATTGCTTATCAGACTGTTGAATTGGTTCAGCCAAACAATAGAGGAACCATATTATTTCTTTGTGATCACCGGTTTTTTCTACTTCCCATCCTATTGCGAAAGGTTTTGGATCATCTTTAGATGTACCACTTTCGACACCATTGTTTACTTGCACACCTTCCATATATCTTCTCCATTTTGTAGGTAGCTTGTTTAAGTTTGCGGTTATTTGATAGGCTATTTTCCTTGAAGTTGAATGTGTGATTTTCCCATCTCCATATAACTGCCCTTTTGCCAATTGTGGAACTCTTCCAAACTCCATAGCTCCTACTACGTGTTCAGGAGTCCCAAAAGTAATTGCTCCCTCAGGTGATTCCGTTATTTCTGCCAAATGAACATTTTGAACATTTATTTTAACTTCCACTATTCATTACCTCCTCTTCCGAATAATTAAATATTAATATCTTGTGATAGTATTTAATGTTGCTCATGCTATCATCACTATCTTTACTATCAGCTAATCTGAATTTATTAGCTTTCATTAATTCCTTTACCTGATTTACTACACTTGTAAAGTCTATAGTAGAAAATACATCTACTTGTAGTACTCCACCTGTTTTTATTGCCATACCTTCTCCATATAGGGTAGGACTCTCATTAAAAAAATGGTAGCTTATACCTATTTTGCTACCACTTATATCTGGTCTTAATATATATTTAATTGGTATATTCAGAGGTTTTAATATATCGAATACTTTTTGTATCATCCTATCACCTCATTATTTCATCCCATAATTTATCTATAGTTCCATCCATTCTTGCTAATGCTCCATCCATAAAATGTATTCCTATACTGTGTAAGTTTCCATCGTTTACCAAGTGCCATAATGTACCTGTTTTTTTCCCACCATACACTCTAGCAACTTTAAATCCTTGTTTATTCGTCACTATAGAAACTTTCACATCATCAGCCATAGCTGGGCGACCATAATACCTTTTAGCTAATACCCTCCTATGTTTATTGAGGT
This sequence comes from Tissierella pigra, assembly GCF_018917845.1. Lineage (NCBI taxonomy): Bacteria > Bacillati > Bacillota > Tissierellia > Tissierellales > Tissierellaceae > Tissierella > Tissierella pigra. Next base: position 227,259 of record NZ_JAHLPJ010000001.1, on the reverse strand, counting down.
TTGCAATAACATATTCTTTTACTTGCTCCCCAGCTTCTTGCAACATCTTCTTTTCTGCTTCTTCGCTATCTTCTAATATCCCCGATAGAAATACATCAAAAGAATCTGCATCATTTTCTTTATGTTCTATTTTAAATGACATAGTATCACCTACATATCATGCTTAATTTCATAAGCTTTAACTAATAAATATGATCTAGTATTATCTAAAGGTAATATACCTTCAATCTCATAGAATTTATTATCAAATTTAATTCTCATTTTTTCATCCAAATCTGTTCTATATCTAATAATAAATTCTACGTCTGTTTTTACATTTGCAGCCCTAGCAGCATAAAAGTTTTTACCTCTAAGAAATCTACTTTCTGCCCACAAGGATATATAATCTTCATAATCCCCTAGGTTGGGGATTGGGCCTTCTTGTTTCTTTTTCTTTTGAAAGGTAACATACGCATCAAAGACTTTATTTACATCCTTCATTGCCATTCTTTTATCCTTCATCTTCGACCACTTCCTTTGATACCCTTATAGCTTCTTTATATTGTAGTCTTACGATTTGCTTTTGAAAGTTATCTTCAAAATACTCTATAGCTGAATTGTAATAATATCTGCAATAATCTAATAAGAGAGACTTAGGCTGTCCCTCATTTTCAAAGTCTATATCTGTGCCTGTTAAATCTTTTAGATATTCTTTTCCTCTATTGATTACATTTTGAAGATAAACGTCCTCACTGTTCCATGTTATTTTTAAATAATCTTTTACTTCTTGTAACATACAATCACCTACTTTTTAGTAGATTTCTTTTCTACTATTTCCTCCACTAAAATACCAAAAGAGGTTGAGTTTATTTCCTCATACCTCTTTTTAGTAATTTCTATTCCTTTACCTTTTCTGTGAAGGATATTAGTATCTTTATCTCTAAATGTTTTTAATACTCTTACCTTCATTCTCTAACCTCCTAAGCTACTGGGAATTCATCTATATTTGTAACTTTAACTTCCATTACTGTAGGTTTTAGATTAGTAACATCTAGTAAGATAAAAGAATTATTGTCCTTAGGTTGGCCATGTCCATAAAACTTAGTTAGATAAACCCTTTCATCCTCTAGGAATCTGTATTCATCTGAATACTCTATCTTACCTGATTTTCCAGTTCCTGCTGCCATCAAATATCTATTTCCAATACCCAATATAGCTTCACCTTCTGCCATTACTACAGATTGAATAACAGTAGTTGGGAACGGGAATACATCTCTTGTATACGTTCCATCTGTTGCCCTTGGAGTTGTTGCAGGCATTATCTTAGTTAAATAATCTTTTGGATTAACTACTAATATTACATCATTAACTATTCTAGGGTTCCCGTTTTCTGTCTCTGATAAAGTAGCTAACAAGTTTCCATAAGTTATAGGATCAAGTGCATTTAATGCTACCTTGGACTTATCAGGATAACCAGTGTTAGGGTCAACTGAACCAGCCAAATTCTTTCTCATACCTATAGGCTCATGTAGATTCAGGGTTTGTCCTCTACCACTCAAAATTCCATCTTCTAAACCTAGTGCTAAAGCTTCTGCTAAGATAGTTCTAACATATCTATCTAACCATACAGGGCCTAAATCCAACATAGCTTTACAAACAGGAATAAATGCAGAAAGCTTATTTTGTTGTAAATCTATCTTTCTAAATCCTGATGTAAGTTCTTTTACTATTTCAGCACAAAGTGGAGACCATGAAGCTAATTGTCTAGGATTAGAGTTAAGTAACCATTCTGTTACAGCCCCAGCATTTTGAAAATCAATAGCACTTAATAAAGGATGATTAACTGTTAAATCTTCAAATACTGCATCAATTGTAGTAGTTGGTAAAACTACATCTAATGTTGTTAACGCTTGCTTAGGGTCAGCTGACTTCATAGCTTCTATAACTTTTTGATAATAGTTATTTTCTTCTGATGTAAGTTGTCTTACCCCTCTAGTTGCTAGTACTTGTCTATCTACGTTAGCAACGATACTTTGTGCTTCCTGGATAACTGATTGTTGTAAATCATCTGCGAACTCTGTGAAAGCTTGTGCGAAATCATTTTCATTTCCTTCTTTCAACGCTTGATTTAATCTTTGCTTTATATCATTTTTCTTTTGCTCGATTAAATCAGGGTTAGGTATTGCGTGTCTTTGTAAGTTTAACTTAAATTTCTTCATATTTATTCTTCCTCCTTTAAATTAAAAAAAGCCCTCATCATATTGATTGGCTTATTGGTTGTTTGTTGTGGTTTTTCAATTTCTTTTTCCTCGGGAGTTTCTTCCTCTGGTTCTTTTAAAACTCCTTGTTCCTTCAATTGTTGCTTAAATTCTTCCATAGCTTTTTGGACTATTCCTTTCATCTGATTCTCATCTATCTTCACATTAGCTACTGCTGCCTTTTTAGGTTCTTCTTTAATTCTTTGCATTAATGTTTTTCTAACACTTTGAGTTGCCGTTTCTTTTTCTGTTGATTTTACCAATTTAGTAGCAAATCCCATTTCCAAAGCCTCGGCTCCATCAATCCAGGTATCAGTATTCATTAATGCCTTTAGTTCATCTTCCTCAATGTTTACTATATCCATATAGGCATTGATACTTCTTTGTGTCATTTTCTCTAATTCATCAGCTTGTTTTCTTAAGTCATTAGAATCTCCTGCCGTGTACGTCCAAGCGTTATGGATCATTAGCAAATCTATATCACTTATAATTCTTTCATCTCCTGCTGCATAGATTACACTAGCTATGCTACATGCAAACCCATCAGCTATAGTTGTTACTTTTGCTTTATGTCTCTTTAATGCTTTATAAATTGCTAATCCTTCTTTAACCTCTCCACCATAGCTGGATATATATACATTTATATTTTCTACATCTTTTAACTCTTGCAATTCCTTGGACAATGTATAGCTAGATACATCGCTTTCTAGCCAAGGCCAAGATGTTATGTCTCCATAGATATAGATATTAGCTTCTGAACCTTCTTGATATAAAGAGTAGTATCTTTTCTTCTCTGAATGTAGTTGCAAATTCAACTTAGGTATTCTTTTCACTTAATCACCCCTTTCTATATTGCCAATTTGTCCTTCTTCGAGTACCTTATCTAGTAACTCTAAGTTCTTAGTTATAAACCTCATTGCTCCTAAATCACCACCTATAGGCTCTTTACCTAAGGTCCTTAATGTATCATCAATGGTTAATGCTCCATTTCTATTAAGTAAATCTATAGAATTTGCTATATCCCTTAAATCAACTGCTTTAATATTTGTTGTATCAACTTTCACATAGCTATTAGATAAATATTCTTTCTGCCCATACATCTTCCTATTGATTTCATCTTGTGGTATCCTTGCTATTGGATTGATACAAAATGTAAGGAAGTTATTTACTGCATCTTTGGTGTTTACTGTATCGCCCTTTAATAAACTAGGAGGTATTCCAAGACCTATAGCTATAAAATCAAATATATCATTGATGAAATTTTTTGTCTCTCTACCGCTATCATTAGATTTGCTACCTTTGGATTCGGTCAACTCTGTATATTCAAATCCATCATTTTCAATATATGCTGCATCTTTTTCAGGATCCATGAAGTCCTTCATCGATTCTTGAAGATGATTTTGTAAAGCTTTTTCTTCTTCTAATTCTTTAGGTAAATTAGTTGGTATTTTTAGTTTACCTTTTCTTGATTTAGAATTTTGATATCCTTTGATACTTGATGCTATTAATTTAGAGAAATCATTGTATATGGCATCTATAGCAGCCCTTATTTTTTCGTTATCATATTTTAAATACAAAACTTGATTTTCATACCACGTATCACTTAATTCATAATCGCCTATAACTACATCTGTATAGATGTTATCTAAAAATGCTCTTTCTTCTCTATTAAAAGAAGTTGCAAGATACAATTTATGTTTTTGTACTATTATCAAGGCTTCCCCTTTTGTCAGTAGAGTTCTCATGACTTCCTGCCAAAATATAGTTGCTGATTTATTCCTATTAGGCTCTACATTAAAAGTGTAGTAAAGGTTTCCTTTATCTTCTTTGCCTTTTAAAAATGTTTGAAACTCGGCTCTTGCTACTGTTTTAGATATAAGTTCTATACTGGATTCTAGTATAAGAATTTTATATTTTGTGTTTATATCTATATCATGACTACAGGATTTTAAATTTCTAATCCTGTTATCTTTATCAAAGAAACCACGAAAAAAATCCGTTATTCCCACTTACTCACCCCCTAGTTGAATTTAATTGTGCCTAGTAGTCTAGGCTTGACACTTTCTTTTAGCTGTCCATCTATTGTTAAAGCATGTAATAACGCAAAAAACCCGTCAGTTTTTCTCAACTCGGGTTCTATCTTCTTAAAGCTTATATTTCCATTATCGTCTATATCTCTATAAGTGTTGTTAGTATACCAATTCATAGTTGGATTTTCTCCCCATATTAAGGTTTCCTCGGAAAATATACTTTCTACCAAGGGTGAGAGTTGACTATGTGTTATATATCCCCTTCTTACAATTTCTAACGGTAATCCACAATCGTCAAATTCTTGTTTTAAATATGTGGCCCTATGGCTATCAGCAGCAATATTGATTATGTTGTATGTTCTAGCTTTTTCTAAAAACCATTTTGACACTGTTTCAGGTCTTATAGTTTCATCTTCTATTATTGTAATTAATTCTCTATCTACCATCTCCATTACTGGAAACTTAATTTCTCTGCTAGGTATTTCTAATGCCTTTTTATTTACAAAAGTGTGTTCAATCCAATACCTTTTGCCTTCTAATTTGAAAAGTAATCCTACAGAGCAAAAGTCTTTTATTGTTGTATAGTCAATTCCTCCTATACAACTAAGACCTTCTAGTTTTTCATAAGGAATAAGTTTATTTGTAGCTTTTATCTTTTCCCATTCTGCAACCGGAGCATAGAGTTTCTGTCTAGGTCTATTCATTCTTTTTGTCATTAACTCTAAAAGTTCACTTAAATCCCTTTTAGAATTCCTATATTCTCTTTGAATTCTGTTTTTTAAGCTCGGTAAATATCTTAAACTCGGATTGGCTTTATCCCACATTTTATCATTATGGACTTCCTCGTCATTATCTAGTTCATAGAGCAACGGAAGGTAACCCATGCTTTCCTCTTTGTTATCTAATATATCCCTAGCTTTTTGAAGTTCTTTGTCTAATACCCCACCTCTAACATAACCGTTAGTGGTAATAAATACGGTTCTGTCATGCGGCACCTTACCTAATGCAGATGTAAATACATTGATAGTGTCATAGTCTTCATATGCGTGGATTTCATCAAAAATAACCATCCCAGGCCTTAATCCATCTTTAGTCTTTGCATTAGTAGTATAATATTTAACTTTGCTCCCAGTTGGTTTGCATTCTATTTCTTGCAAATTCCATTTATATATTTTTTTCATCTTTGTAGGATTGATTTCTAAGGATGAATGTAGGTCCATAAATGAAGTCTTTGCCTGTTGTTCGTTGTTGGCCGTTATGTCCACATTATATCTAGGAATTCCATAATTAGGACTTGTGAAGTACCTTGCTAATTCTGCTATGAATTTATTTTTTCCAGCACCCCTACCCATGTAAAGTAGAATTTCAGGAAATACTACAGCCGGAATATCTGTATAGTAACAATTCATTAATCCAATAACGAATAATTGCCAATCAAAAAGAGTTATATCAGAATGTTCCTCTATAACTCTCTTAGCATCATATATTTTATCTGAATCTATAAATACATTGTCTTTGTTTAATTCTTTTTCAACTAGTTTAGGTAATTTCTTAATATATTTACCTACTGTGACTTCATTGTTTTTAATTGCATTTAGGTAGTTATCAATATATTCGTGGTATTTATAATCTGATTTCTTCATCTTCATCAGCTTCTTCTGCTTTACTTGGTTTTATATCCAAATGACCAAGTATTTTTAACATCTGTTGGCTTACCGTTGTCATTTCTCTAATTGAATCATTTTTCTTATATCCGAATTGTGTTTCGCTATTTTGCCAATATACTGATACTCCTTTTTCTTCTATGTCACGTTTTAATTCTTGAATTGTGTCCCACATAAAAAGATAATCTTTTATTAATTCTTGATAGTGGGAGTTATCTTTTTTATCTTTCAACTGTTCCAACAGATCTCTCTCTATTTTATTTCTTTGCCTAGCCCTTTTTTTGAATCTTTCTTCTCTATCTATTCTTGTGTCCACTCACCCCCACCTCCCCTATCACATGAATTTTTTAATAAACATCTTTTGCCTAGGCGTCTACTCGGTAAACACACTTTAATAAAAAAGCACTAAATATTTACTAGGGGTATGCTATACCTAACGGGACACCCCTCTGATTCCAAAGCTTCATCAATTAGTATTTGAGCTTGCACATATAAATAATTTTTTAACTCTTGTTTACTACAACTTACTTCGTCCGGTACATTTATTCTTATATTTAATGTTTCCACATTATTTACACCTACCATCTTTCTTCATTAACAAATCCTTTTCTCTCTTGATACTTTCCTAGTCTGTTGGGATGACAAACTGTTTCATGACAATTATCACACACGGTTAATAGATTCTTATCCACTAAGGCAAGTTCAGGATGGTCTTTTAATTCTTTTATATGATGAACTATCAAAGGTTCTTCTTTAGTTCCTACTGTAACCTTTCCATTCTGTTTACATATCTGACACTCATTGTTATCTCTTTCAAGTATTTCTTTTCTCTTTCTTCTCCATGTCCTACTGGTATAAAAATAATGAGTATTACCTTCTCTAATTGCTTGTAATAGTCTCTTATCTAATAGTACCAACTCTTCTGGATTTCTTTAAATCATTAAACATTTTTAAAACATCATCTATCTTTGTAAGTTCATCTATATCTGCATGAATTGTAAATACAGTAGAATCTTTCCCACTTCCTAAATCTACTCCATGCTTACATTTGTCAAAAGGTAGTGTGGCTATATGCCCATCAAAAGGAATGTAATTAGTTCTTGGTGGTTTAGTATATTTTCTTATTAATCCATTTTCTTTAGCTTTATTGATCTTATCTTGCATATCTTTTAATCCTTCTTCTATGTCTTTTATAAATCCTCTTCCTACAATAATTCCTTCACACTTAGGACAATTATAACCATCGCATAGATTATCAGCTAAATATGTTTCTTTGCATTCTATACATTCAAATAACATTGTTTTGCTATTCATGTTTCTTTACCTCCTAATATCCTATAATTACCTTCGTGAGTTCTTCCATATTTAAATCCTTGAATGATTCTATCTTTATTGACTTCCTTCTAAGATATATCAAATGCAATAATCTATCTGTTAATTTTTTATGCCAGCCGCCATCTTCATCATTTTCTTCTACTAGTGGTTTATTAGTTAATTCTTTTATTACATCTTCTATTGCTTCATCTAATTCTTCTCTTACCTCTACTCTTTTCTTCTCTATTTCTTTCATTATTAACTCTTCTTTTACTTCTTCATATATGGTTTTCATATCTATTCTCCTTCCTCGGATGAAAAGTCTATTTTAAACTTTCCTCCGCATTTACAAGGTTCTTTTGTTTTATATACTGTCCATACCTTATTACTCATTTCATTATCTATTGGAGCTACTTCTCCACATTTATTACATTTAGGTTTAGGTATCTTCACTTCACTCTCTCCCTTCATCCTTATGCACAATCAATAAAACATAATTAAATAATACTGCAAATAATATAATTGCTATTATCTCTATTAACTGCTCTTTAACTAATCTATCAAAGTCTAATAGCAATGTTGTAGTGGTAATAGCAATTCCTAAGTTTAATAATCCAAACATAAGTATAAATAATATTAGAAGATATTTTTCTATTTTAGGATTCACGCTATCACCTGTCTTGATTTACTGCATGAAAAAAGAGCCTAATGGCTCTTATTCTTTAATATTTCCTTCAAACAGTTCTCTTAAATAATCTTGGTATAACTCTTGATTTTTTGGTTCGTTCATAAATTCCTCAAAATAGGCTTTATATTTTTCATCATCATACAGCCTGCTTTCAATGAGGACTTTTCTTAATGCTGCTATTTGATAAGTCAATTTCATATTTGCTTTTGCTAACTGAGTTATAGCGTTAATTGCTTGATCTAAATTAACTCCCATCTAACCATCATCCCCTTTCTCATATATACTTCTACAAGAAAGGAGAAAATCCTTCTATAATCGTTCGACATATTATGACAATGATTATTTATTTTTAACAATGGCTATTTTTACACATTAAATGCTACCTCTCCATCGTCTGGAGACAACTATTTTATCTACTCTCCATTATAGTTTGCCAAGCTGCTAGGATTATAAAAGTTATTAATATTAGTAATACTCCTTTCATTATCCCCAACTCCTCTGCTTAATCTTTCCTCCAACTCTCTTATAGCTATCTGATCTCATTAATTCCTCTACACTACAACCTAATTCTATTTTCTTCTTAGGTTCTTTTATCTTAAACATATTCATTAGCTTATTGTATGTATATATGTCTTTATGTTTTAGTATTTCTCCTATAGTCATAATTTCCCCTCCTGGTCTTTCTGCTCCTTCTTTGCTTTGTATATTTTTCTTCTTATCGCTCTATCTCTTTGTTTCCTGTATTCGCATATATCAGTATCCTTTTCACAAGATATACAGCATTCTTGACATTCTATATCTTCATATTCGATTACTTTTCTCATAATTTCACCTACTTAATTTTATGTACTATAAAAGGACTTACTGGTATAATGTAAGTCCTTTTAATGTAATCCTTGCTCTATTCATTTGACTAGTTGCGAGTGGGTTTCGCATTTTTATTTGACACATCTCATTTATAAGATGTTCATACTACTATATTAACATACTTTCTATACTTGTATTGCCCATAATCTGCCCATTTTCTGCCCATTTTACTTGTTATGTTCAACTAATTATCATGTAATATTTTAATTCTACTTAAATCCACCGAATCAGATATGCCTTCATAATATGGACTTTCAGCAACTATTGCCCCATCATCATAGAGTTTCCCTTTGCAGATTTGACCTTTAGAAAAAACCTTAACGAATCTACCCCAATCATCCCAGTAAATATCTTTAATAACCTCAAATTCTATCCATTCAAATTTAGCCATTTTAATCCTCCTTCCCGGCATATGTTCATTAAATTTTATATCCTTCGCCTAATTCCAATGCTCTTATTGCCTCTGTCCTTATTTCATCTATCAGTTTTTCCAATGCTTTTACGCTTTTAGAATTATCATAGCCATAAGCTATATCAGCAATAAATTCTAAAGCCCCTCTGCAACCTTTATAAGTCGCTTTCTCTTGGTTTTTATCTGAATACTTTCTTTCACAATATCTGTTGTATTCTTTAAATATATTATCAAAAACTTCTTCCCATATCTGCCCATGGTCATCTTTCTCGGTCCTATCCACTACTACATGAGCCAGTTCATGCCCTAATGTTTCAATCAACCTTTCTATTGAGGTTCTCCCATCCAACGTAATTAAAACCCTTCCCTCTTCTGTCCATTGAGTCATGCCATAACACTCTTCTTCTGTTGCTAATTCTGGGTCTATTAATATTTCACAGTTTATATCCCCATATAAGTTTTTAGTTGCTTGTATAACATCTTCAAATGGTGTATTTAACCACTTAATCATTTCTTAATCCTACCTTTCTGTATTACACATAAATAACATTACTTGCACTTATTTATTATAAATTCTATTATACTTCCCTTCTTCCTCTGCATTGTACTTCTAGCCATATATAATCTTTCTGATACCTCTCTATCATTTAACTGTTCTCCATATTTTAACTCAACTATCGTTAATTCCTCTTCTGTTAGCTCTTCCAGCAATAACTCTATATTCTCTATTTGTTTTTCTAAATTAGTAATTTTACTCTTTGTCTTGTATTTGTCTCTTATGTTGTATTCTATTTCTTTTATAATTACATCTACCGCTCTTTCTAGCTCTCTTTCTATGTTAGATGTAACCCCTCCGTTTTGTATAGAATCTCTTGAATAGTCTATAGCTTTCATAGTGTCTTCTAAGTCTATATTACATTCTTTTATATCTCTTCTAAGTCTCTCTATTCTATTTTCTATTCTAATAAGTCTACTCTTTAAGCTATCTATTCTCTTTTTTCTTTTATAGTGACTGTATAACATTCCTTCTACTCTACTATACATATTAACCATGCATTACACCCCTTTTCTCATGCTCTCCATCTGCCCTTCAACTATCCTAATCTCTAGCTTAGTAGCATTTATTCTCTCTCCTGCCGACTTATATAATACTTCTAATGCATCTCTATTAAACTTTAACTCTGCTATCTCTGTGTCCCCTCTACATATGTCAGAAATGATTGTTACTGGTACTTTATTATCTCTTTCTATAAGTATTTTCTTTGCTAATGCTATTCTGTAATCTCTTTCAGCTTTTGCCAGCTCTTGTCCTCTTTTCTTAGCAAATTCTATTGCAAGATTCAATTCATTTCTTAGTTTATTCATTTCTATATTTAAATCTTGCATCTACTCACCCTCCAACACTAAGCAATATTCCGTTTCTTTATAACTCTTCTGAAAGTCTGGTACATTTATCCAATTAGTTTCTTCCAAAGTGGCTATATCATATAATTTAACCGCAAAATCCTTTACCCAAAATATAATATACTCTTTCCTATCTCGTTCGAATATAGTCCTGTCTTTTAATCTATTAATACACCATCTATTTGCACCAAACATATCCGTTACTGCTAACATTTCACCTACCATATAGCCACCTACTCTTTTATGAATTTATGTCTTTTACAGTAAAACCTATACCAATTCCCATATTCATCTGATTCTCTTATTAATTTTCTCAGTTGTCTTTCATCTAGTCTTATTTCTAAACCTTCTCCAACACATAAGATTGGGTCATGTATACAATTACAGCAATCTTTAGCTTTTCTTTCCATCTATTCTTCCTCCTCGAAATCTTCACAAGCATCATCTTCTTTAACATATACATCATTTAAATGACAATAGCCCTTATTCTTATAATGTCCTTCTTCATAATGAATACACTCTTTACAGTTACCCATATAGCTTTCCTCCCATCAACCTTCTTATAATATCCTCTCTTTTCATTCCTTCTTGATATTTAGAAATCTTATTAAATGCCTTATGAGCTTGTCTGCTATTTAATCCTAATATTTCTATTAATTCCTCTACTGTATAGTAATCATCAAAGAGTTTCATTCTTAAAGTAGATTCTAATTCTATTTTATACCTTAAATCCGTTTCTCTGTTTAGGTGAGGACCATCATTACCTCTATGATCCTCACTTGATAAATATTTATAATTTAATTCAAAATCTAATCCACCTTGACTTTTGAACACTATATGATGTTTCTCCATTTACTCACCTCTTTATACTGCTTGTACTATTTTCTTATCCATTTTAATTCCCTCGATTTCGGTGTAATTAGATGAATATAATACTTGTTATATTCATTAAAGTAGCACATCGTCATATGGCTGATAATAATGGTATCCATCTAAACCAATTACCCAATGCAGAATTACTAATTGTGTGGATATAGTTTTTGCCATATCAAAATTATCTGCTTTAATATAATGTTCCAACAATAATAACTTCTCGTCTATAATTTCTTTTATTTCTTTTTCTGTTCTTCGACTGTTTTCATTCGTCACTGTATGTGGTATTAGCACTATCTCATACCCATCATTTAGATTTTTTACAAAAGTAATCTTTTCTAGTGATGTAAAGTAGTCGTTGTCATTATTATCTTTGCACAAAATTACAATATCTTCATCGTCTTGAAATAGTTCCAATTTTTTTAATAACTCTTTTTTATTCATAAAAATGACCACCTTTCTATTACGCATAAATAACATTATGTTCATCTATTTTCCAGTACTACCAAATCCGCTATTTCCTCTTTCAGTTTCCTCTAATTCATCCACATACACCAATTTAGGTTGAATATAAGGCATTATTATCATCTGCGCTACTCTATCCCCTACTTCAATTAAATACGGCTCCTTGCCTTCGTTTATAAGCCTTATACCTATATTCCCTCTGTAATCTTCATCTATGATACCTACATCATTGATTAGCTTAATTTGATTTTTAAAGCTTAATCCACTTCTTGCTACTACCATTCCAAAGTGGCCTTTTGGTATCTCTACTGCTAGTAATGTTTCTATGTCTACAATTCCACCTGGCATTATACATACTCTCTCATTACTTCTCATATCTAACCCTGCTGCATATTTATTAGCATAACTTGGTTTCTCACCAGTACATTTTATTTTCATCTCCATCTATTCCATCTCCTTTGCATTTTCCATTATTCTATCGTGCAAAATTATACCTACGCCTTTAGTCTTATTTAATACCTTTGATAATTTTATTCTGAAATCTGTTTTATCTCCTACTTCCGAACCATCTCTAAATCCTAATTTATATATTTCCTCAAAGTGTTCTTTCATTTCTTGTCTATTCATTCTCTTTACTGCTTTGTATGTTGTTTTATTGAGTAGATTCATTACTCTACCTCTAACAACTCTGGATTCTCATATATATTACCTATTACTTCTACTCTATTTCCGTTTCTGACATAATTGAATAAATCATTATTTGCTAAACTATTTCCAATTGCAAAAGAACCTCTCCAATCACTCCAAAACACCTTACTTATTCTAATCTTCAAACCGTTTTCTGTAGCATATGATGAATTTGGCAGATCAAATGTGTATTTGCAAATATCTCCCTCATATATCTCTTTGCCATTCTTATCTTTAAGTCCTGTATATTGCATTATATTATCTAGCTCTACCCATTGGTCATGTTCATCTCCGAAACTATCAGCATATGAGTAATTTATATAACATTTCAAATTCCCATTTTCATTAAAATGAAAGTCTATGTTCCAATGCATTTCATTAGAGTAATACATTTCTTCATCTTCTTTGCTGTATGTTCTAAACTTAATTTCTCTCACGCTACTTTCCCCCTCACTCCACATTCAGTACATAAGTTTATATATTTATTCTTATACTTAGCTTTAACTGTTACTTGTCCACATTCGTCACAATAATTGTTTCTACTTATCTTTTTTATTAACCTTTGTTGCTCTTTACTAAGTCTAAATAGACAATACATTTTCTTTATATCATCACATTTGCAATTAGTTCTATAGCAGTTCATTTAATCAACTCCCTAGACTTTTATCTTCCGATATATTCCTCAAAACTATCAATTTTTTCTTTTATTTGCTTTAGTAATTTTTCTTCATGCTCTATGTCCTTGGATAGTTGTTTTAGCTCTTCATCACTTAGGTTATATTTCTCGGTCAAAGAGTTTGCAAGTTGGTTATGCTTCTTATCTGATAAAGTTTTTTCAATTGCATGTTTTATCGCATATAAATCTTTTAGTTTTAGCCTTATATTACATTTGCTCATTTTTGTCCCTCCTATCTTAATTTAGAGAGGTTTTGTTTCCTTATGTATGTAAATGTATTAATGTCTAGTTAAAACCTCTCTATGCTTTGTGTAACCTCTCTAGGATATGTTTTCTATAAATACTTCTGCCCTAGGTTCATCGCAGTAAAATTTATATATGTGTGCTTCAACTATTTGGTTGTCATCTTTGTAAGCTATATTATTAAGTGCATCTGATATAGCCTTTGCCATATTGTCATAATCAGGTTTTTTATCTGGAAGTATCTTTCTTTGTAACATCAACTCTTTTCTCTTTTTACTAGTTGATTTTGGTATTGGCATGAAGAATATCATCTCTATTTTTAAATATCCTTCCATCGGCTCTGTATTTTTATATTTCTGCAAATAACTAAACTGAACTAGGTTTTCATAATTAACTGTTTTTTCAGGTGTATAGGTTGTATATTTTCCTAGTCTTGGTCTACCTTTTGCAACTGGTGGTCCTGGTACTGTAAATTCTCTCAATCTATTTTCCTCCTAATATGCTTGTCCTAATATATAATTTCAAGAATGTTCCGTTATTTAGAGATATATCTTTTCTCTTTCTTCTCCATGCCTTCAACATTTAATTACCTCCTAGTAAGGTTTCTATTTTTTTATCTAAATCTTTTATCAGCTTCATCAATTCATCTATGGTGGTCACATCTGAATTTCTTATCTGTGTCTCTTTATAGCCTTGTAGTGCGTTTGTAATTGTTCCGTAATATCCTAATGTCACTTCTCTTACCTCTCCCTTGTCCTTGCCTTCTTTAACCTCTCTTTTCTCTTGCAATATATAATTCATACTGTCACTTGTGATTTGATATTTATCATCTATTTGTATTTTCATGTAACTTCCTCCTATAAACTTTGTTGACCTATTAGAAAACTAACTTGTATACTACTTAACATTTTTTCCTTTGCTAATTTATAAAACTTTCTATCTATCTCAAATCCATAACTATGTCTATTTAATTCTGCTGCTGCTTTTAAAGTAGTTCCACTTCCTGCACAAGGATCTATTACCACGTCCCCTTCATCTGTGAATATTTCTATTAATCTTTTTAACAATGGTATAGGTTTTTGTGTAGGATGTATTTTTATTGTCTGATTATCTCTTGGCCATTCCATCCAGTTGAATATCATTTTTTTGTTATTATTGAATTTAGGTAGTTTATCTCTGTATAGAACTACCGCATATTCCATTGCTCCAACCACTCTCATATTAGCCTTTAGAACTTGTGAACTGTAATTTTTAGTAAAAAATAGAGGGTAACTATTATTAAATCCGTATTTCTTACCACACTCTATTACCATTCGCATTTGTTCAAAAGCACAAAATACTATCATTGCAGGAGCTTGTCCTTTTTCTTTAGGCTCTTTTTTTAATAACTTACTGCAAAAGTGCATATACTCCGCTATATTAAAATTTGAATCACTGTTAAAGAATTGTTTCCCTGCCTTATTGCTTTCGCCTTTTTTATTATCTCCGTCTATATACCATTCCGTGCTACTTGCATAAGCATTTACTCCTAAGTTGTAAGGTATATCAGCAATTACTAATTGAGCCTTAGGTATGTTGTATCTTTTATAATTTTGAAAATTATCATGGTACAATTCTGTCTTTATATTTAACATTTCATCACTTCCTTAGCTTTCTCTATAGCTTCCTCAGGTGTACAATTACTATCAAAGTATATTCTTACCGCTTCTTTTGCTATTTTTAAAGCTTCTTCATGCGTATACTCTTGATTATTCTTTTTTATATCTGCCGCTACTTTATATTTATCAATCATAATTACAACTCCTTAACCCTATATTCTCCGCAGAGTAAATCATATTTTCTAAATGATTCACAATATCCTGCTTTAGTTTTAAATGTTACTAATTCTTTTGTTTCTTGTATTATTCGACCTATTAAGTATTCTTCATATTCAAATTTATCGTTTTTCTTTCTATAAATTTTGTATCTCTTTTTCTTATTCAAAGTTAGCTTGGATAAATCTAAACCCTCGCTAAATTCATTTACCTTACTTTCTTTTTTTCTTTTTTCTCTTTCCGCTAATTGCTCTGCGTCACCAATCAAACCTTTATTTTTCAAATGCCCTACTTTGGCATGGATTTGATTAGGTGTTTTATTGAATTTTTCTCCTAACTCTTTAGCTGACATTTTGTTATAGTTCAATGCTAAGAATATTTCATCCTCAAGGCTCCATTTCCTTCTCCCTTGTCTCATTTCATCACCTCTAACACAATCTATAGTTTATTGTTTTTCCCTCTGTTAATTCTTCTCTAGTGAGTCCTATCTCTACTAAATAATCCTTAGACATTTCTAGTATTCTACTTCCTGTTGCTTGGTCAAATTCTAATAAATCGTCTTTTCCGAATTCAGAACTGCAAATTATAGGCTTATTGTTCAAATATCTGTGATTTATAATCTCAAACATAATAT
Organism: Tissierella pigra; assembly: GCF_018917845.1. Classification (NCBI taxonomy): domain Bacteria; kingdom Bacillati; phylum Bacillota; class Tissierellia; order Tissierellales; family Tissierellaceae; genus Tissierella; species Tissierella pigra. The sequence goes on along the minus strand of NZ_JAHLPJ010000001.1, from coordinate 211,251 downwards.
TTATATCCGAATCATTTACCTTACCTTTGAATAAATCATCTATTAGTAAAACACTAGCATTTTTAAACTTGTCCACTTCTTTTTGATAGTATTCTTCATCTATCATATTTTGCTTTAGCTTAGTAATTACATCACGATAAGGCATATACAATACTCCAATTCTATATTTATTCATTATGTTATTTGCTAGTGCTATGCTTAGATGTGTTTTCCCTGCTCCTATTCCAGTTTTTACCTTACCTATGTTTTTACTTAAAAAGGTTATACTGTTTTGTCTTGTGCTTTTTATTTCTTCAAAATTCTTAAAGTATGCTATTGCAGATTCCTTAGCTTTTATAACTGTTTCATGTTTTCCTTCTATCTCAAATTCTTTAAATCCTATTTTGAGAAAATCTTTACTGACTCCCGATTTCTCTAAAATCTTTTTATATCTTTTAATTTCAACACATTTACAAGGTTTAGATGAATTTATTAATCCCAATTCGTCTTTTATGTCTATCCATTCTGTATCTTTACATAATTCACAATCATATGAGGTCACTGTCGTCAATTTCTCCCGTTCCTTTGAATCCGATGTGGGATAAATCGACTTTTCCTTCGCTTCCTTGATTTTCTGTTCTAGTAGCTCCTGCATACTCTCCATTTCCTTCACCTTCCTCATTCTTATATCTACCTTCTAGCACTTTAGCCATGTTATTATCATTTATAAGCCAATCAAAGTTAGCTTTCCAATTCCTTTTATTCTGTCCTTTTAAGAAATTACTACTTTCTGCATTATTAAACAATTCCTCAAATACTTCTAACTGATAATTGTACTGTTTCCATCTAGCTCTAATATGTTCTTTTCTTTTACTAGATAGAGATCTGATAGATGAATAAGATTTACATATTTCATTAAATAAGTTTTTTATTTTTTCATAAGGTACTGGTGGTGTTTTATCTCCTTCTCTTTCTTCTTCTTTATCTATATCTATATCTCTTTCTTTATCTTCTTCTATATCTGTCTCGTTACCTTCCGTTACTGTAACGTTATCTGTAACGTTACCACTAGGTAATTCTTTTTGTTTTTCTCTATACTTTGCTACTCTTTTTCTAGTCTGTTCTCTGATTTTCTCTAAACCTTCTATGTTTTGATGTTTCTCCCAGTTAGTTATGCTTATATATCCTTTTTCATCTAGCTGTATCATTCCTAATCTCTCAAGTGTAGATAATGCCAATTTGATAGTATTTACTGGCTTTTTAAATTTATGGGCCAACATATTTTCATCATAAGGAATATTTTCAGTTAAAAAAATATATCCATTTGAGTTACATTTTCCAGCTTGAGTAAGCAACTTGACCCATATAACTAAAATTGCATCTGCTTCTGGTAAACTTTCTATAAAATCAATCTTTTCATCTTCAAACATATTAGTAGTAATCTTAATCCATTTTACTTCTGACAATTTATCACCTTCTTTTAAATACAAGGGGCTGATTCGCCCCTAATCTTCTTCTTTCCAAGGAAGTTCCTCTTCTTCTATTTCGCTAAAAGGTACTTCTTCAACCTCTTCAACTACCTCAACGACTTCATCAAAATTTGCTAATTCTTCAACTTTAGAGCAAAATTCATTATATGAATCTCTTGTTATATCCGCTGTTCCTGCAAGTTTGAAATCTTCTAAAACTTCCTTGACAATATCTTGATTGCCTTTCGCTATTTCAAATATTCTTTTCTGTTGAGGTTTCGATATAGTCTGTGGTTTTCCCTCTGCCACTTCTTCTGTAATTTCCACCCCTTGTTCTTCTGCATCTATTTCCTCTCTAGTTACTAATCCGTTTATTCCAAATGCTCTTTTAAGAACAAATACCTCTGCTACTTTCTGTATCATTGCACTAGGATATGACTTCCATATATTAGAGTTTTTATTGTATTCAGCAAATTCTACATAAGCTATAAATGGTTTCTTTCCTTTTCTGTCACATCTTGCCCATGCTCCAAGTATTTGACCTCTATTCGCTCCAAATTTGTGAGTTACTTTGTATTCAGAAGCATCTATCTCGAATACATCTCCTTCTTTTACTACGAAGGACATAAGCCCCTCAAAATCTTCATTAAGCTGTGCATACTTCAAATAACCGTCCCTGGATGTCATTATGTTAGTTTGTCCACTATATTTCATGAACCATATTTCTTTCTTAAATGGATCTAAACTATATTGATTTGCTAGATACATAAACATTTGTAATTCATCATTGGTCGCACCTTTAGCAACTGTATTTTTAATTAAATTAACCTGTTCTTGGTTATATCCAAAACTTTGTAATTGGTTTGTAGATTCAACTATATTACTCATTAGCTTGTCCCTCCTATCTAATTCTCAAAGATTTAGTCTGTCTCAACTCTACCCCATCTATTATTAGTCCTTGCTTTAAATCATCTAACAAATCTTTTCTTGAAATAGATGTAGTAGTAACAGTTTTTTTATAATCATTAGGTATTAATTCTTCATCCAGTATGTTTACTGATTGAGGATTATTTTGTAATGCTACAGTAAATAACGGAGTTTTCACCTTATCAACTTTCATTATCTTTAATTGATTTTCTAAATATGTTTTGATATTCTCTTTCTTATTCTCAAGAGCCTTTCTGCGGTCTGCTAGACGTTCTTCTTCTGTTTTTAATACTTCTATATCTCCATCTATGTTTTTGATTAACTTAGCCATATTTTCAGCCTTTAATTCTATATTGTCTTTAATATCCTCTAAGGCTTTTTCTAGTGCTTCATTACCTACTTCATCATCACTTATTAAATCTGAAATATTTTGATACATTTCTGTTAACTCGTATAGTTTAAATGACATAATTTATTCATCCTTTCTTAAATCAATCAATATTAAATTTTTATTTAACTCTACACACATAAGCTTTGCTCCACATTTGCAATCTGCAACTTGATATTTTTTTAATTTTTCAACATCTCTTTTGCAACTAGGACACTTCATATTTCACACCCTCAAATTCATTCTGTTGAATTCTTCTTTTTATTCCAAATCTAGCATTGTCGAATGTTTTTTCTTCTATTTTAAATTCTGACTCTTTAGCAAATTCAAACTTTCTTTTATTTATTTCTTCTACATCTATACTCCCGTCTTGGTCATCTGCATAAGATTTATACAGCAAATAATAGATTTTATCTTTATCTGTAATTTTCATGTAAATAGTCTCATGTAATTTCATTCCCTTTTTAATCCTTTCGTGATATAATTACATTATTAATTTTATTCTTGTTGACCTTTTCTAGTTCCCGCTAGAGAGGTCTTTTTTCTATTCTTCATCATCTTCTATTCCTCCTAATCATTGATATAGAATTTACTATTTAGTAATATATCTGCTATCTCGTCACTTCCGAAGCAATCAGTTAAATCAGCTAACATTTCATCTAGTGCCCAGTTTTCATAGCCTACGTCACTCGTTTCGCTTTCAAGTGAGAGGTATGATGGAACTCCCTCCTCTATTGCTTTCAATACTTCTATAAATGATAGAGGTTCTTTTACTTCTTCCCACTCTCTTCCTATAAACATCCCTCTAGAAATTTCTCCATCTTTATACTTAAATGTTAAAACGTTGATTGTATTTACATAAGCTATAATCTCACATGGCAACCCTTTATCACTTACAAATTTCTTCTTTGGGTTCTCCGTTAATTCCTTAATCATTTCCCATGTTTTCATATGCTTGTCCTCTCTTTCAAAATATTTTTATGATAATTCTTTAGTCCTTCAAAACTAGCATACTCTCCTTTTTCTTTACATCTATTCAAGTAATGCTTTAGATACTTAATATTCATTACTCCTCACCTTCTAATATAGAATTCAAATGTTCTATAACTAATTCAAATGCGTCAGCATAACCTTCGTGCAATCCTTGACCATAACCATCTGCTTTTCTCGATAATTCAATTTGCTCTTCTTTATACTCCTCATATCTCTTTATTAATTCCTCAATTTTAGTTTTCACCTTCTACACCTCCCCTCTAAGCACTTCTATAAATACTCTTTTTACATCTTTTGCTTGTCCATATAGGACATATATTAGTATTCCTAGGGGTAATATTAAGCTTGTACCATTTAACCCCGAGAAAACGATTTTAGAGACTAGGGTACATATTAGATTTAGCATTGAGATACCTCCTATATACTTGCATTTTCCTCTGATAACTTGTCCAGCCATTCCTCAAAAGTTCTAGTATTAATCTTTTTCATCTTATTACCTGAAAGAGTTTCTATCTCTATATATGGGACCTGCTTATTTGCCACTAATCTATATAGCTCTTGTTGAGGAAATCCGTATATCTTAGCTGCTTGTTTTACTGAAATTAATCTAGCTGACATATTTACACCTCCTAAGCTATTTCTTCTACACCTATTTGATTATTGCAATCCTCTATCTCTCTCAATAATTTACCTTGTACTTGCCAATTTTCTATATATTCTAATGCTTTATTAAAATCTAATCTTGCAGTATCTCTATAACTTGCAACTTCAAAATAATCTTTATAATCTCTCCATAATGCACTGAATACCTTTGACCTTAGGCTCTTGTCTTTATAAGAATGACTTTTAATTCCACCCAAGATACTAATTACTCTTGACTTAGCTTTGTTCTGCAGAGTATTTTGTTGCCCAAAATCAATTGTCATGTTATTTTCTAGATCCTCAACTCTTCCATTAAGGTTATCAACTTCACCTAAGATGATATTTACTTGTTGATTTATTAGCCTTGCTACATCCATAGAATTTTCTTTAACAACTTGTCTCATATTAAAGTAACCATCTACCAACTTTTCGTATTGCTCCCATGCAAAATCATCTTCTAGGATTTTTAATAATTTTGAATACCCTCTTTCGGATAGTAGATAAATATTTTTACTTGCATTTATTGAATTTTGGGTGTAAATTCCGTTATGGGTTAAAGCCATAGCGAATTCAGTTTCTTTTAAATCAATAATATCTACATTACTTTTAAATCTTTTTCTGTTATCATTTATCCTTCTATTTATTTCGCCTAGAGATTGTCCATGTATTTCAGCAATATCTTTTACTAGCATTGATTTTTTACCTTCTCCAAAACCTCCTTCTATGTGATTAAATTCCATACTTTCCACTTTTGTTTTTCCTTTTAATATTAAGTTACTCATTTTCTCATTCCTCCTTTGTATCTTCTTACGATACTTTTTTATTAAAAAAAATATCATCTACTTCTTCGGCAGTCAAGTTATATCTGTCTTTTATGATTTGAATCTCTCCTTGAGTAAATTCAGCGTTATTATCATTAATTTTAGCTGAAAATCTTTGGGGAGATATGCCCAAAACCTCGGACAATATATTCCCAGTGTCGCCATATAAAGCCATTTTAGCTCTAAGTTTGTTAGTATTCATATAATCACCTCGTTTCGTGTATCTTTTTAGGATACTTTAAGTCTAACATAGTTGAATTATGAAGTCAATACCTTTTGTATCTTTTTTTTAAACTTTTTAATATTTTCTTGCATTTTCTATAAATTTATAGTAAAATAAAGATACTTGGAGGTGATAAAATGAACGCTGGCGATAGAATAAAAGAGTTAAGAATATTAAATAACTTAACTCAAGAAGAATTAGGTGAAAAAGTAGGAGTAAAAAAAGCAGCTGTCCAAAAATGGGAAAGTGGAATAACTAAAAACCTTAAGAGATCTACTATACAAAAATTATCTGAAATATTTGATGTAAGCCCGACCTACGTAATGGGAATGTCTAATGTAAAAAACCCTTCAACATCTAAGAGAATCCCACTCTTGGGGACAATAGCTGCTGGACTTCCTATAATGGCGGAAGAAAACATAGAAGATTATTTTAATATTGACAGTAAAATCAAAGCAGACTTTGCTCTTAAAGTTAAAGGAGATTCTATGTTAGGAGCTGGAATATTTCCAGGTGATATAGTTTTTATAAAACAACAATGTAGTCTAGAAAACGGAGAAATTGGAGCAGTACTTATAGATGATTCAGCTACATTAAAGAAATTCTATAAAGAAAATGATACAATAATTCTTCAATCTGAAAATGATTTATACAAACCTATAATTCTAACAGGTGGCAACGTAAGTATTTTAGGTAAACTAGTTGCAGTACTAAACATAAGAGAATAAGAGGCTATAGAGAGGTATAATGGCCAAATACCTCTCTTATTCTTAACTTAACATCAACTTAACACGAAAGGAGGATAACATGGCAACTAATACAGAAATAAACGATAAGAAATACTATAGACTTAGGGTTACTATAGGTAAAGATAAAGACGGAAAAGATATAATCAAAAATTTCTATGGAACTTCAAAAACAGATGCAGAAAATAAGAAAATTGAATGGATGAAAGACAATCTTCTAGGAATAAATCATGTTAACACTAAAGATTCATTGTCTAGGTCAATGAAAAATTGGGTATGGGATATTCTTAAAGTATCAGGAATAAAAGCTACCACATTTGAAAGATACGAAGGAATATATAGAAATTATGTATCTGAAAGTAAAATAGGAAAATTTAGACTTGAAGATATACAAAGAGTAACCATACAGAAATACTATACAGAACTACATGAAGAAGGTAAAACTTATTCACAAATAAAGAATCTCCACAAAGTATTAAATATGTTTTTCAGATATGCAGTTATAGAAGGATATATTTTAAGAAACCCTTGCACTGGAATTAAATTAGACCAATACGAAGAGGAAGAAGATGTAGATGAAATTGATTTATTTGATGAAGATGGAGAAAAGGTAGAAACTTTTACAGATGAAGAAATTCCTATACTCTTAGAAGGTATAAAAAATGACAAACTAAGAATAATGGTAAAATTTGCTCTAGGAACTGGATTAAGACAAGGTGAAATATTAGCACTTAAAAAAACTGATATAAAAGATATGGTAGTTCAAGTTACAAAAACTTTATCTTATGTAAAAGTATTTGATGGTCCTAACAAATATCATTATGAAACAATAGTAACTAAACCTAAGACCAAGAGATCTATTAGAAAAGTTAATATTCCTACAGAATTAAAAAAGGATCTAGCGGAATTAAATACAATAAGAATTGAAGAAAAATTAAAACTAGGAGAATTGTACGAGGATAACGATTTGTTGTTCCCTTCTGAAACTGGAACATATATTGATAGTAGAAACCTATTGAGGTCATGGAAAAGGGTATTTGAGGGCATAGACGTGCCATATAAGAGATTTCATTCGCTAAGGCATACCTTTGCTACTCAATTAATTAAAAATGGCTCACAACTCATTACAGTGTCTAGACTACTAGGCCATTCAAGTGTAAAGACTACAGAAATATATGCTCACGTTTTAGAAAGTACAAAAGCGAATGATGTACAGTCCCTAAACTCACTATTTAGGTAAGAAATAAAATCCAATTGGCTAAAAATTGGCTAAATCTATTTTTCGTACAAAATTCGATTTTGTGAAATACTGTGTTTTCAATACGTATGGCGTACCCTGAGGGAGTCGAACCCCCGACCTTCTGGATCCTATGGAACAAAATGCCTTATTTTTATATGCCTCAATAAAATCTGGTATTTCATTAGCCTTTTCTATTAGCTCAAAGGTTACAATTCTTCTATATACCATATCTATTTTAAAGTCTTCAAAATATAATCCTCCATCTCTATACTTTAAATCTCTAGGATCTGCAATTATAGTATTATATCCCTTTTTTATAAATGCAGCCTTAAAAACTTCAAACTCTTTAGATGTACCAGATTCAGTAAAATCTACTATGGCTATATTAGGTTTTTCTATTTTGTTATTCCATTGTCTAAATATACTAACACTATCGTCTACCCATCTATCTATTAATTCAAATAAAGATAAATTATATTCTTTAGAAAAATCCTTTAAAGCCTCTGTTTGAAGTAATATTTCCCCTATGGTATTATCTTCATTCATTGCAGAAGAACCATCCGTATTTAGCTCACAAAATTTGAAATTATCTTCATCTTTATAGAATAGATCAAATCTTCCTATGGGAACATTTATATCATATCCATTATCTACTAAAATCAGCTCTTCTAAAAGAGGACTGAATTCAAACTTTTGTCTGAACCCCTTAGACTCTAAGTATCTTTTAGTCACTTTATTAGTTATGGAAATAAGAGTATCACCAATCTTTGTGAAGTTTTCTATATCTTTTTCAGTATAAAACATAGGGTGATAAAGAAATGGTACTGGCTTTCCTTTATATATTGCTGTAGAATTTGCTACCTTTTCTAGTGTTAATCTATAGTCCTTTTCATATTTTCCCATATCAGATTTAATTAGTTCTATATAATCATCATTTACTTCTTTCCAGTTCATTAAATCACCTCAATATTATTATTCAGTAAACACCAATTTAAAGCTGCTTTCTTTCCTAACTCAGATTTTTCTTCTGTGATTCCATAGGGGTTCGTTTCTGATATAATCATTCCTTCAAGGGGTAGTAAGTATTTAGCCTCTTCCTTATCTAAACCTTGTTGTGCCAATTCTACCAACCATTTACCTATTTCCAATACAGTTTTATCATTTAACCTACCTTTTAGTCCATTTTCCATAATATCCTCTTTTGATTTATTTACATCATGGATAGTTATATACTTAATATAATCATATACTTTATTTAAATTTTCTTCATCATAGAATATCCCCTTTATTAAAGCCACTGCTGCAAAACTTAATGGATATGGAACTGAGTCCATCATTCTAATTTCAATAAACCCTTTAGTTCGTACATCTGGGAAAAACATAGTCAATAAATGTTCCAACTCTTCTTTCTTATAGTTTTCTGGATCAAAAATTTCTTTTACTTTTCTTTCACCAGTTGGTATTACTTCATTGTCTTTTATTATAAGTATAGGGGGACTATTAAGTATATATTCGGCATATTTTTTATATCCATAATCATTATCTAAAGCATGCTGTACTACTCCTGATCTATCATTATCACAATTATTCCATATATCAGTTCTCAAATTATATTTATTCCACTTTTCTCCTTCAAAATAAAATCCATTATCAAATAGAGCATATAATACTGGAGACAATCCATTGGCTACTCTAAACTTTCTTCTATAATCTTCCTCCGACTTATAGTCTATGGCTATTTGTAATGCCCCTGTGCCTTTCATCATATTATGAGCATATTTTCCCTTGGTTTTAAAATAGTTAAACATAATATCATATCTTTCCTTTGGCAAAAGCTTTATATCATCTATTTTAGTTTCTGGATGATATGATACTGCCATTAGCCCTTGATTTTTTTTATGAAGTATTGGAACTATTTCATTTAAAAATCCTAGATACTCTCTTTCAAGTTCTTTTATATTTACTTTAGCTTCTATACTAAGTTCAAATTGACTTCCTGGTTCTAAAGTTATAGTCTTATTTCCTTTTTTTAGTCCAAGAATGTATTCTCCTTCATAACTTCCCGTCCAACCACCTTTTTCAAGTTCATGTAACGTTTCACCTATACCATTTTCACCATAATAGGAGATAGTCCTTAAAGAATCTTTATCTACTATAAAATGTTCAAATTCAACTCCAATTTTAAAGTCCTCTATATTTTTTTCTCCATTTATAAAATATTTAACTATTTCTTGTATTTGTCTAGCATAATCCATTTATTTCTCTCCCTTAGGTCCTATATATTATTCTCTTCAACTATTAATACCCAATTATTCTAATTCTAATAATATGCTAATACTATTATAATATCCATCAATAAATGATATAATTATAATATCAAACTGGAGGTGTAATATGAATAAGAAAATTAAAATTGGTATCGTAGGTTATGGGAATTTAGGTAAGGGTGCTGAATTAGCCGTTAAAGAAAATGCTGATATGGAGCTAGTAGCCATATTTACAAGACGAAAACCTGATTTATTAAATACAAATACTAATGTAGTACATATTTCTAATATATTGGATTTTAAAGATAAAATTGATGTAATGATACTATGTGGTGGTTCTCTAATGGACCTTGATGAACAAGGACCCATGATAGCAGAAAATTTTAATACTGTAGATAGTTTTGATAATCATGGAAGAATTCCTGAATACTTTGAAAAAATCAATAATATAGCATCTAAAAATAAAAATTTAAGTCTTATATCAGTTGGATGGGACCCTGGGCTATTTTCTCTCAATAGATTATTAGGTCAATGTGTTTTACCAAATGGGAAAGATTATACTTTTTGGGGAGAGGGCTTGAGCCAAGGTCATTCAGACGCAATTAGAAGAGTAAATGGTGTAAAATATGGAGTACAATATACTGTACCTGTTAAAGAAGCTCTAGAAAAAGTAAGAAATTGTGAGATTTTAGATACTCCAATCTGTAGTAGACATAAAAGGATATGCTATGTAGTGTGTGAAGATAATGAAGATAAAGATAGAATAGAAAAAGAAATAAAGACTATGCCAAATTACTTTGCTGAATATGACACAACTGTATTCTTTATATCAGAGGAAGAATTCAACAAAAATCATAATGAAATGCCCCATGGAGGATTTGTCATTAGGGCTGGAAATACAGGACTAGAACACAAACAAAAAATGGAGTTTAACCTTACTCTTGATAGTAACCCAGAATTCACTTCGTCTGTGCTGGTAGCTTATGCTAGGGCAGTTTATAAGATGACCTTAGAAGGAAAAATTGGTGCTATTACTATATTTGATATTCCTTTAGGATACTTATCTCATAAATCAATGGAAGAATTACGAAAAGAATTACTATAGAGGATTAATCTTTTGATTAATCCTCTTAACTTTATCCAATGCTAATCTATATGCAGCTTATAAACATTTGACTCATATACTATATCTAGTTTGGGCTGTCTAAAACTACCTTTATGGTCTATATACATTCCACATTTCTCCATAACCTTACCTGATGCAGTATTTTCTATGGCACAACTTGCAATAAAATCTTTAATTCCTGAACTATATCCAAATTCAATAACTGATTTTACAATTTCAGTTGCATAACCTTTATTCCAATGCTCTTGCCTAATTGAATACCCGAATCCCCACTCATCATTTCTATCTGTAGGACCAAAACAGCAAGTTCCAATAATTTCATCAGTATCTTTTAAAATCGCAACTGTTAAATATCCATTTCTATCGTCTGTATCAAATATGGACACAATTTCATCTTGTGATTCAACAGGATCACTCATATATCTTTCATTTTCACTATTACTCCATATCTCCCAAACATCTTTAGAATCATCCATCATCATATCACGCAGTATTAGTCTTTCACTAATAATATTATTTGGTAACATATTTATCCTCCTTATTTAAAGATAATAGGATTATCCTAATTTCCCCTTATATTTTTATATCTTTCTATATTATCATCACTTAAAAATTCATAGGCATTATTTATTTGCTGAAATACCACAGTAGCATCTGGCGATTTATTTAAATCTGGATGATATTCTTTTGCCTTTTTTCTATAGGCAAGTTTTATTTGGTATTTATCTGAATCATAGGAAACTCCTAATAAATCACAGCTCTTTTCATATTTACTTTTAAATTCAATATTGGGATTTACATAACTATTTCCATATTCTGTATTCTGATAATTACCACCGTAACTACTGTAACCACCATACCCACTACTTCCCCTTTGGGCATTTTGATATTCAGCCCATTTTCTGAATCTCTCTTCCCACTCCCTTTGTTGCTCTGCTTGTCTTTGTTGTTGTTCTCTTCTTCTTTTTTCTTCTTCTATTCTTCTATACTTACTGCCATATTCATTAAATGTACCGAATTCTGCTTTTTTACCTTTTATAAGATTATCTGCATGGTCAAATAAATATTCTGTTACCATATACTTTATATATTTCAAATAAGATATAAACTTTGTTCCTAAAATTGGAAATATGAGGAGAAATACAATTCCAAAAAGAGTAAGAGGGTTGAGTAGCAAAGCAGGTCCTAATATCATAATCAATAAACATCCACCCATGGATATAATACCTAATACTCCTCTTCCAACACTTATTACAATTCTCACAATAAACTCTACAACTCCAATAAAAACATCAAATACTACAGAAACTATTTTAGCAATAATATATAAAATATTACCCCATGTCTTTTTTAATATATTCATATAATATTAAACCTCTCTTTATTAAAAGATTCTATGTCCTTTGTTCAAACTTTTCCTTGCATTTCGGACAAGTAACCATGATTTTTCCTTTTTTCTTTGGAACTCTTAAATTTGTACCACAATTTGAACATTTAATATACTTATGGGTTTTGAAATCCTTTGCTTTTCTCTCAGTCCTTTTAAACCATGAATAAATAGGACTCATAAAGGTTGTAAATTTATAGTTCTCCATTCTACGCTTATTTATATCTTTAGAAAATGTCCTGTATATACTTATAACCAATGGAATATATCCAATATAAATTAATACAGGGATATTGGCAAATCTAGCTACTAAAGTCAAGAATAAAGCTAAAAATGTCAATACTACTGAAAGTTGATCTCCACCATATCTACCAGTCATAAACTTATTTAACCATTTCATATACATTACTCCTTATCTATACTTTGTTATATTTTACTATTAATACATTAACTTTGCAACATAACTAGTTTCATTTAACTAAATACTCTACAAACTTTTTAGATGCTGGAGAAAGAGAGACTCCTGTCAATGAACAAATCCCTATACTTCTTTTTGGAATGTTTGGGGCAAGATTAATTTCATATAGGATTCCCTGTGTTAAATAATCCTCTGAAAACTCCTTAACTACACAGGCTAAACCTAAACCTATTTGTGCAAATTCAAGAAGTAAGTCATGAGAACCTAGTTCGATTTCTGGGTTTATTCTTATTCCTTTTGAAAAAAGATATTCCTCTACATATTGTCTTGACCTAGACCTATTATCTAAAAATATTAAAGGATATTTTAAAAGTTCATCATATGTCATGGGTTTTAAAGCCAAATCTTTGTATTTTTCTCCACCTATAAATATATCATGGATATCTTTGCATTTTCTTATAGATAATGATTTATCCTCTATTGGTAAATTGCATATTCCAATATCTATTTCACCTGATTTTATTAAATTTCTAAGGTCATCTGTAGTACGATTAATTATTTTTAGTTTAATTTTAGGATAATCTTTATAAAAACTCTCTAAATATGGTAATAAATAATATCTAGAGATTGTATCACTAACTCCTATCTTTAATTCCCCTTCATTTAAATTTCTTGATTCTTTTATTTTTTTTTCCCCAGTATCTAATAAGCTAATTGCTGAATTCGTATATTCAAATAGAATCTTTCCCTCATTGGTAAGTATTACTCCCTTTGGAATTCTGGTAAAAAGTCTTACTTTTAATTCTTCTTCTAGTTGTGCTATAGATTGACTTACAGCAGGTTGTGTCATATATAATTCTTTAGCAGCCTTTGAAAAGCTTCCACATTCAGCTACTTTATCAAATACTTTATAAAGCTCTAATCTAATAGACATATAACCACTCCTTATGCCTATTATATCATATACCTATTTTACTTATACCTGAAAATATTATATATTAAAATTGTAGGATATGAAAGGAGCGATATAAATGGAAAGAGTAGTAGGAACTGTTATTAGAGGTTTAAGAACACCCATTATTAAAGAAGGAGATAATATCATCGACATAGCAGTGGACTCTGTAATCAAAGCTTCCAAAATAGAAAATTTTACAATTCAAGATAAAGATATAATTGCCATAACAGAATCTCTCGTTGCTCGTGCTCAAGGAAATTATGCCCATATTGATGATATTGCAGAAGATATTAAGGAGAAATTTGGAGATAAAACCATTGGTGTAATATTCCCTATTTTAAGTCGTAATCGTTTTGCCACCATATTAAGAGGCATTGCTAAAGGAGTAAATAAAATAGTACTAATGTTAAGCTACCCCTCAGATGAGGTTGGAAATCATTTAGTAGATATAGACACATTTGATATGACTGGAGTAAATCCTTGGACAGATGTATTAAGTGAAAAAGAATTTAGAAAACATTTTGGCTATACTTTACACCCTTTTACTAATGTAGATTACATCGAATATTATAAATCCATAATTGCTGAATATGAAACTGATTGTGAAATAATTTTCTCCAACAATCCAAAAACTATTTTAGATTATACTAAAAATGTAATTGTATGTGATATTCATACTAGATTTAGAACTAAAAGATTGTTAAAGGAAAATGGAGGAGAAAACATTTATGGACTTGATGATATTTTAACTTCATCTATAAATGGCAGTGGATATAATGAAAAATATGGTTTACTTGGCTCCAATAAATCAACAGAAAACAAAATAAAATTATTCCCTAGGGATTGTCAGCCTGTTGTAGATAAAATCCAAGAATCCATCAAAGAAAAAACAGGTAAAACCGTTGAAGTAATGATTTATGGAGATGGTGCCTTTAAAGACCCTGTAGGAAAAATTTGGGAATTGGCAGACCCTGTAGTTTCTCCTGCTTATACTTCTGGCTTAGAAGGAACTCCTTCAGAAGTAAAATTAAAATATTTAGCAGATGATAAATTTGCCGATTTACAAGGAGATGAATTAAAATCAGCCATATCTAAGTATATTGAAAGTAAAGAATCCTCTTTTACTGAAGGTATGGATTCTCTAGGAACTACTCCTAGAAGACTTACTGATTTAATAGGCTCCCTTTCAGATTTAACCTCTGGTAGTGGAGACAAGGGAACTCCTATAGTTTATATCCAAGGATATTTTGATAAATATATAAAATAGGTCAAAAAGACAGAGGATATTTATCTTCCTCTGTCTTTCTTATATTCAGTTACATTTATATTGTAAAACACTTTATTTTTGTAATAATATTAAATTAATTAGATTGTCTACTTTGGAAGTATCATATCACCTTATATCCTCTTTATTTTTAGATCTTCTTATACTTATTTCCCATTCGTTTTTCATATAGATTTCTCAACTTTTTAATAGCTTCTTCATCCATATCCTTCTTTCTTATTAAAGATGCCTGATTCATATTAAAATAGTTTATGAAATAGTCCTTCGACTCAAGTACCTGATAAAATTGGTCATATTTAATTTTAGATTGACCTTCAATTGCTGTGTTTTTTACAATTAAAAAATCATCATGAAAATCTAATATATCTTGAGAGTCAAATACTCCTGTATTATCAGTTTTTATTCTTTGTTTAGTTCTCCTTTCAACCTTAAAAATCATTGTGCTAAAGGAAACTAATGCAAGTAGAATCCAAAGCATAAAAAACCTTATTATATTAAATTCCCTATCATCAAAGGCAAGTAATGCAGCCATTAAAGCAGCTAATATAATTATAAAAGGAATTATTACTTTGTTCCTTCGAAATGTTGCCACATATAAAAATTTATGATAATCTTCTTTTGTCATACGAGTTTTCACTGTAAATAATTTGTTAGCCATGTCTTCCTCCTAACTTTTCTATCATTTTATCTCAATATATAAAATCTTTATAATATCTTACTGATTACATGGATATAAAATATTAATAATAGTAAGTCTAAAAACAAAGTCACATAAATAAATCTTTTTATTATGTTTTTCTTAGTCAATCCAATAATTGCAAGGATCAATGAAATTATAAAGAATGTAAAATGAAGATATAAAGATATTTTTGTACCCAAAGGAGTAAGAACCATTGGCATCCATAGAATACTAATGATTGCAGATATCATAGATAATATTGGCAGTTTTTCACTTCTCAATTTTATATAGGATTCGCCTATGACTTTAACAAGATTATCAATATCTCCAGCTATTATTTCTTTTTCAGTAAAAGCATATGATTCATTTGTTATGTCTTCAACCTTAATAATGTATTCCTTATTATTTATATTTAAAAGCTTGACATCCTTTATATTTACAATACTTTTAAATGTATTTCCTTTAATTTCAAAACTCTCATTATCTAATCTTTCAATTGAGCATATTAAAGGATTTCTTAAGCTTTTCATTCTATAATCAATATAATATCCAACCCAAGACATTATGGCTAAAAATATCAAAGTAACACCAGCCAATGGTTTGCTATCTATTAACATTATTGAAATAAAAAGACAAACACCTGAAAGAAGTATATTAAAATAAATTCTCTTAGAATATTTAATATATCTAATTACTTCTTTTTTAGGACTCAGTTTAAATGCTACTATGGCATTTTCAAAGCTTTCCTCTGCTTTGTCCTTTGGTTTATAACTCTCATATCTATACTTTAATTCTTTTATAAATCCTATATGCTTGTCCTCTAAATCATATGGTATTTCAAATGTCCTTAATGTCGCTTCTGATTTTCTATTCATCTTAATTATTAGACCATGGCTATTTTCCTTTATCTTTTTTATATCTCTAAAAGGAAATATTAATTGTTGATTCTTTACTTTAACTATTAGCTCATCTTCTCCAATTATAAAATCCAAGGATATAATTTTCTGCTTACTTAGTAATGATTTAATTATGAATATTAAATATAAGATAAAATAGGAAATACCTAATAAAAAAATAAATTTAAGGGGTTTTACTAGATATCCTATAACTAAAAATATAACTGCAATTAAAGTCTTATAGTCTATAAGCAAACCTAGATTTCTTCTTATTATTTCTTTTTTAGTTATCCTGCAGTTATATTCCATAATCATCCCCCATATATTTACTTTTAGTTTTATAAAAAAGCTTGAGCATAATAACTTGTTAATATATTTAATCTCTAATATGTAATTCTCCCATCTTCTTAGATGGGAGATGGATAACATCAACTTAGTAAATACCCGATGTATTTAATAAGTTATGCCAGTATAGAAGTTCTTATATTGTATTCAAGGTCAGTGCCACCTTTAGAGCCTAAACAAACTTGTTCCGCTGGGAATATTTATTTAACTCTAATATAGTCTACATATTTATATTCTAAGTCATCTTGTCTATCTATTTCTGATTCTTTTACTATTTTCCAATCATCTAATAAGTCTAAATTTGGTATGAAAGTATCTGCTCCTTCAAAAGAGTTAAATATTTTAGTTATATACGCTTTATTGCAATAGGAAATGGTTTGTTTAACAATTTCCCCTCCCCCTATTATGAAATTCTCCATGTCATTATTAGGGTTTAATTCCTCTAGCAATGGAAATAAGTCTTCTAAAGAATTAATCACAGTTGCACCTTCAGCTTTATAGTTCTTATCTCTAGTTATTACAATATTTATCCTATTAGGCAATGACTTTTTATCTGGTAAAGACTCAAATGTTTTTCTTCCCATTATAATAATATTTCCCTCTGTAAGTCGTCGAAATCGCTTTAAGTCTTCTGATATTTTATATAGCATATCTCCGTCATATCCAATGTTCCAATTATTATCTACTGCAAAAATTAAAATCATATAGCCTCCTGCAAATTTATTATATAGTTTTATTTTAGAATCCAGATACTATTTCCTCATAGCTTTTTATAGCATATTCTCTACCTGATTCAGTTAGTTTTATTATATCATCTTTTATATAGATTTTCTCCTTATCTTTAAGTTCTTTTATTATTAATTTCATAAATTTCTCATTCCATTGTAGATGCTCCTTAATGGTATAAATCCCACTCTCTAAAGCCTCCTCCTCTTTACCTTCATGGTTATATATATGAAACATTAAAGATTTTCCTGCAAATTCTATTTTTTGTCGTTTTCTTCGACTAACAATAGTTAATAATCCTCTGCTAGGTGAAAATATAAAGACCAACAAGAATACTACTCCTGTCATAACTGCCATAGAGCCTGCTATGGAAACATCTAAAAAGGAAGCCAATTGGTATCCTAAAATTCCATTTAATCCACCAATCAATCCACTTAAAATAATCATACTTTTTAGATTATCTGTAATTAGATATGCTGTAACTGGAGAACCTATCATAAAAGCAATTACTAGAATAGATCCTACAGATTCAAAAGCTCCAACAGCAGTTATTGAGACTATGGTCATCAAACTATAATGTATCAAAGCAGGTGAAAATCCTAAAACAGTTGCTAATGCAGGATCGAATGTTGCTATTTTAAGCTCTTTAAAGAATATTATTACAAATAAAAGATTTATTATTAAAATACCTCCCATGGAATAAATTGCCTTCGCCCCTATATCTATTCCAAATACCTTCATACGGTTGAAAGGTGCAAAGGCAAGCTCTCCTAATAACACAGAGTCTGTATCTAAATGAACCGAACTAGCATACTTAGATATAATTACTATGGCTATACTAAAAAGCAAAGGAAATACTATTCCTATTGCCGAATCTTCAGATACTAGTTTAGTATTATTTAACATCTCTGTTAAAAATACAGTAATAACTCCCATTAAAGCAGCTCCTACTATTAGAAAAGGAGAGGTTAAACTATTTACCATAAAAAATCCAATTACTATTCCTAATAAAATCGTATGGGTTATAGCATCTGACATCATAGACATTTTTCTAAGAACTAAAAATACACCTGGGAGGGAGCACGCTACTGCCACTATAACTGCTATGATTTGAATTTCCATTTGTGGTGACATCTATAACTCCTCCTTTTTAAAATAATTTTCCACATATTCTAATCCCTTTTCAGTAATTGCCCATTTATTGAAGTAATCCTTCTTAGCAAGACCTCTACTTCCTAAGGATTCTAGTTTCTTTGTAAGTTCTTTTGCTGATTTTACAGTCATAGATTTATCTGGTTTTATTATAGAGATATTGTGACTATGATTCAAATCTTCATGATTCATAGCTAAACGATAGAGATTCACTAGAACCTGGTCTTCATTTATGGTCCTTTCCTTCTTTCTATTTCTAAAATATTTCCATATCAAACCTCTATTAGGTGCAAAACATAAACTAAAAATTACTATTATACTTATAACGATTACTATCATTGGACCAGTAGGTAATTTTGAAACTAAAGAGCTTAATATAGTACCAATAACTCCTGATACAGCTCCAAATAGAGCCGATAAAACTACCATAACAGATAATTTATCTGTCCACTGCCTAGCAGCTACAGCTGGGGCTGTAAGCATGGCACTCATTAAGATAACTCCTACAGTTTGCAAGCCTATAATAATAGCTGTTACTATCATAATAAAAAGTAATGTAGTTATTTTTTTGGTAGAAAAGCCAAGACTTTCAGCAAAATCGCTATCAAATGAGACTATTTTAAATTCTTTCCAGAATATGACAATCAAAGTTATTAAAACCACTCCCAATATACCCATTATTTGTATATCTCTCTTTAATAGAGTAGATGCCTGACCAAAGATGAAATTTTCTAAACCTGCTTGATTTGCATTTGGTATTTTTTGAATATAAGTTAAAAGAACAATGCCACCTCCAAAGAATACCGATAGTATCAATGCCAAGGCACTATCAAATTTAATTCTTGAATACTTCACTATGGAAAGAATAATAAATGTAGATAGTAATCCTGAAATCAAAGCTCCTAAAAGAAGTATCTCTGTTCTTTTACTTTGAGTCATTAAAAATGCCAATGCAATTCCTGGTAAGGCAGAGTGAGAAACCGCATCTCCCAATAAACTTTCCTTCCTTATAACAGCAAAGCTTCCCAAAACCCCTGATATTATCCCCAGAAGTGCAGAGCCTAGGGATACAATCTGTAAAGTATAATCTGTTAATATCATATCTAACAACTTTCTCACCTACCTCTTTAAAATTTGCCCTGTACTTCTATAAGTCTTTCTTAGATTTTCATCTGTAAATACTTCACTAACAGGTCCACTGGCTATAATCTGAGTATTTAATAATACCACCCAATCAAAATACTCTTCCACAGTTTGAAGATCATGGTGAACAACTATTATGGTCTTTCCCCTTTCCTTCAATTCCTTTAAAATGGATATTATAGCCTTTTCAGTCTTAGCATCTACACCTTTAAATGGCTCATCCATAAAGTATATATCTGCATCTTGAACCAATGCCCTTGCAAGAAATACTCTCTGCTGCTGTCCTCCAGATAGCTGTGATATTTGTCTATCTGCAAATTCTATCATATTTACCTTTTCTAAGGCTTCTCTTGCCTTTTTCTTATCTTCTTCCTTAGGTCGTTTTATCCATCCTATTTCCCCATATCTCCCCATAAGAACTACATCTAAAACATTTGTAGGAAAGTCCCAGTCTACAGATTCAGACTGGGGTACATATCCTATATGTTTTCTTTGGGACTTATAAGATGCCCCATTAAATAATACATTTCCTGATACTGGCTTTATTAAATCCAACATAGCCTTTATTAAGGTTGACTTTCCTGCTCCGTTAGGTCCTACTACTGCCATTAAAATGGATTTTGGTATATTAAGATCAACGTCCCATAAAACGGGCTTTGCTTCATAGGCAACTGTCATATCTTCGACCTCTATTATATAATCAAGATTCATATTTCATTCCTCCTTGCCAATTATTCAATTATTTTAAGGCATCAATAATTGTATCTATATTTGCCTTAAATGTTCCTATATAGGTTTCATCATCAGTTCCTGCATCACCTGTAGAATCAGAATATAGTTCTCCTCCTATTTCCACTTCAAATCCCTGAGCCTTAACAGCTTCTTGCAATGCTTCAATACTCTTTCGTGGCACTGATGACTCAACAAATATTGCCTTAATCTTTCGTTCCACAATAAACTTTGCCAATTCACGAACATCAGATGTCCCTGCTTCTGAAGCAGTACTTATGCCTTGTAGCCCCTTAACTTCAAACCCATAAGCATTCCCAAAATAATTAAAAGCATCATGGGCAGTTATAAGAACTCTATTTTCCTCGGGAATTTCAGCTATTCTTTTGTTAATATATTCTTCAAGCTTATTAAGCTCTCCTAAGTATTTCTCTAAATTACTCTCAAAATCCTTTGTATGTTCTTCATCTAGTTCTTTAAGTCCTTCTGCCACAGTTTTTGCTGCTTCCTTCCAAAGCTTTACATCAAACCAAATATGAGGGTCGAAGCTTCCAGGACTTGAAACAAAATCAATAAAATTTGATTCATCTATATCTTGTGTCACTGCTAAAACTACTTTCTCACCAGCTTCTATATTTTCAAATATCTCTCCCATTTTTCCCTCTAAATGAAGACCATTATAAACTACCATATCTGCATTTTGCATTAGCTTCACATCTCCTGCACTGGCTTTATATAAATGAGGGTCAACTCCTGGTCCCATTAACCCTTGAACATTTACATATTCTCCTCCAATGGATTTTACAAGGTCTGCTACTAAAGTAGTAGTGGCTACCACCTTATATCCAGTATCATTCTCCTTACTTGGATTTCCACATCCTGTCACAACAGCAGTTAATATGGATACAACCATTATTAAAATCAATATTTTTTTCATTACTTATTCCTCCCTTATTATTTTTGACCCATGGGGACATACCTTGGGATAATTTAAATATTCATCCAATTTTTCTTCCAGCTTTTTATTAGTTACATGCTCTAGTTTTTCTGCTTCATCATGTACTTCCTCAGAATTATATCCTAGTTTCTCCACAAGAAAAACCTCCCATAAAAGATGTCTCCTTCTGATTTTCTTAGCTTCTGTCACTCCGTATTCTGTAAGCTTTATACCTTGATATACTGTATATTCAACATAGCCATCCTGTAATAGTTTTTTTATCATCTCTGATACAGAGGGAGGTGATATATTAAGGGCTGTGGCTATATTCTTATTACTAACTTGCTCCTTGTCACCACCAAGCTCGTATATTGTCTTTAGATAATCTTCTTTGCTTATATTCATATTCTTCCTCCATGGTTATATTATGTTAGGCATGCCTAACTTATGTATATAATACCCTTTCTTTTAGAGTTAACACAAAATATTTAGAATAAAAAAGATAATCTCTGTTTAATACAGAAATCATCTTCTTATTTATTTTATAAATTAAAAGCTTGGGCTATTCTGCTGACTAATGCTTTTATATCTCCACCTTCAAAATAATAGGATAAGCTTAGTTCAGATGTACAGAATTTCTTATATTTCATACCAAATTCTTTTACTATATCGAATATCTCTGATGTGACTTTAGCTTGATTTATTCTCCCAGTACCTACTATGGATATTCTAGTAGTATGGTTTGTTTCCACATCTATAAATCTATCTACATTGTTTACTATATCCTTCTTTATGGAGGGAAATAATTTCATATACTCTTTAGAACATATAAAGGATATATTTATATGTTCATCTATTAAATTGTTTTCTGTCATCCCAATATCTAAATTATATCCTCCTAATATTCTAAATACATTAGATAATTCCTCTATTTTATTTGGAATATTTTTTATCCTTACCTCTACTTGATTATCATCTACCAACAATGATAATATTTTCAATTCTTCCATGCTTTCCCCTCCTATCTTCGTTCCCAACTGTTCTTTGAAGCTATTTCCAACATATATTGGTACTTCATACCTCTTTCCCAAGGCTAAAGCTCTTTTATCAACTACCTTAGCACCTAATCTAGCCATTTCCAGGGCAATATCATAATTTATTTCTGATATCTTACAAGACTCTTTATATAACTTAGGATCAATGGAATATATTCCATCTACATCTGTATATATTTCACAAGGACAGTTAAATTTAGCAGCTAAAGCTACAGCTGTAGTATCAGAACCCCCTCTTCCCAAAGTTGTAATATCTCCTTTTTCATTAACTCCCTGAAACCCTGCTACAATTACTATATTTCCTTCTTCCAAATATTTCTCTATTACATTTTTTTCAATATCTTCTATACTTGCCCTAGTATAATTTCCTTTAGTATTTATTCCAGCTTGTGTTCCTGTTAAAGAAACAGCCTTATGACCCAAAGTATTTAATGCCATGGATAATAAGGATATTGTACGCTGTTCTCCTATGGATAACAATACATCTAATTCTCTTTCCATAGGCTCTGAAGATATTTTTTTTGCTAATTCAAGCAATCCATCTGTATCTTTTCCCATAGCTGAAACTACAACTATAATATTTTTAGTACTTTTCTTTCTTTCAATTATTTTTTTAGCAATTTGAATGATTTTATCAGTAGTTTCTACTGAACTCCCTCCATATTTTTGAATAATCATGAAATCACACCCTTTTTACACTTCTAATCTTGCAGTGAAATAATCTTTCTTGTCTATCTTGAACAACTCTGCCATTCTTTCTAATTTTTCTTTTGATATGGATTTAGTTGTAAATATAATACTCTCTTGCTTTTCGAGCATATTCTCTATAATCCCATTATCCTTAATATATTTTTCTATTTTATCCCCAATATTTTCTTTAGTATCAATTCTCATATAATATTTTCCTTTATATAATCCGTTCATATTATCTAAATTCACATTCATTCCTAAATTTACTTTTGGATAAGTATTGGTTGTAATATCTATTAAATCACTTAAGACCGCATTAGCTGTAGGAAATCTCCCAGCACCTTCCCCAAAAAACCTTAATTCTCCGACCATATTTCCTATAAAAGAGACTAAATTTTTAGCATTATCAACTTTACCTAAATAAGAATCTTGACTCAAAATAACTGGCTCAACAGAAGCATAATATCTATTATGATTTAAAACTGCTGTACCTAATAGCTTAATTGTGCAATTCATATTTTTTATATTTCTTATATCTTTAAAACTTATACTATTGATTCCATAACATGAGATATTATCTTCATTTATCCTGTCTTTAAATGCAATAGTAGATAAAATTCTAAGTTTTCTTCTAGTATCATAGCCTTCAATATCATCAGTAGGGTCTGCTTCTGCATAACCTAAGTTTTGACTTATCTCTAGGGCTTCTGTGAAACTTAAATCATCTGTTACCATCTTTGTCAGTATATAATTTGAAGTTCCATTTAAAATTCCTTTTATTTGTTGTATTTCATTTATATTTATTTGCTCCTGTAATGGTTTTATAATTGGAATTCCTCCACCTACACTAGCTTCATATAGAAAAAACTTGTTATTTTTCCTTGCTAAATCCGTTAACTCCTCTAAATGTTTTGCTACTACAGCTTTATTTGCTGTGATTACATTCTTCCCTCTACTTAATGCTTCCTTTATATATTCATAGGGCTTATCTAAACCACCCATAACTTCAATAATTACATCAATACTATTATCTTCCATTATTTCATGAACATCTGTAGTAAGCTTTCCTCTATTTATTTCTACATCTCTTATTTTCTCTATGTCCTTTACCAGTATCTTAGATATATTAATTTCCTTTTTTATAAGTTTCTCTAAATAGTCCTTTCTTTCTTCTAATATCTGTACAATGCCTACTCCTACTGTTCCCAATCCTAATAATCCAATATTTAACATTGCTACTCCCCTTTCCTTATACTAAATAATATCTTATCCAATTATTTATTAATCTCTGTGAATGATTCCTCCATGTATTTTTAGGTATTACAGAAAAATCATCATCGGGAAAATAATTTTTAGGCAAATTAGGTACTAATCCTTTATTTCTATCTCTCTTATATTCATTTTTCAAAGTATCTGTATTATATTCTGGATGTCCTGTAATATATATTGCCTTTCCTTCCCTTTCAGCTAATATATGTATTCCCACATCATTAGATTTAGATAAAACCTCTAATTCTTTTATATCTCTTATATCCTCCTCTCTAATTTCAAAGTATCTAGAATGTGGGGTGATTATTTCTTGTTCAAGTCCTTTAAATAACGGAGAATTTCTTCCTATGATTTCATGACTAAATATTCCTACTACCTTTTTATCAATGATATGTTTAGGTATTTTATAGTTATAATACAGTCCTGCTACTGCTGCCCAACATAGGTATATAGTGGACTTGACATATTTATTAGAATAATCCATTATAATCTTTAACTCATTCCAATAAGATATATCACCAAAATCCACAAATTCTAGGGGAGCACCTGTTATTATCATGCCATCATAATTTGTATTTTTTATTTGCTCTAATGTTTTATAAGCTATTTCTAAGTAATTCAAACTTGTATTTTTAGGTTTATGTGATTTTACATATAGAAAATCTACTTGTATATCTACAAAACTATTTCCCAATAATTTCAATAGTTGATATTCAGTATCCAATTTATTTGGCATTAAATTTAATATCAATACTTTCAGCGAGTCCTGAAAGTCTCCTTGAAAATTAATGTCTATATTATCCTTTCTTAATAGATCTATTGCTGAAATATTTTCATTGATTACTAGACCCATCTATTACATCCACCTATATATAATCTGTCATTTAAACATTTGATTTCCTTTTTCATCCTTTATTCCTCCTTTTATAATTGAAAAATCCCTTCTAAAATAAGAAGGGATTTTTATATAAAAATATAATTCCGCTTCTTATCTCTCAGCTTTCGCCGCAGGAATTAGCACATTTTTTAAGCCATAGCTTAAAACTGTTGCTGGGTTTCATTGGGCCAGTCCCTCCACCTCTCTAGATAAGAAAATATTAAATTGTAATTAAAAAAACCTTCCTAGCCAATGCTAAGAAGGTAGATTCACGAATCTATATTATCGGCATTAGCAGAACCACCTTGTTAAATAACAGGTTGGTGTAGGGTCATGGAGCTAATTCTCTACCCTAACTCTTGATAAGTAAAGCTATTAAGTTATTAATCATATTAACATAGAGGTGTAAATATGTCAACAATATTTTCCCTATGCCTTAAAATTATATATTGGTTTTATTATATCTACAATCTCAACAGTTTCACCAATATTATTGAGAATTTCCTCAATTGGTTTATATGCAAAAGGAGATTCATCTAAGGTATATTCATTTACTGATGTGGAATATATCCCTTCCATACTTTTTTTAAAATCATCTAAATTGACAGATTCCTTGGCAACGTTTCTGCTCATAAGCCTTCCTGCACCATGAGGTGCTGAATAGTTCCACTCTGGGTTTCCCTTTCCTATGGCGATTATAGAGCCATCTCTCATATTTATAGGGATTAAGACCTTCTCTCCCTCATAAGCTGATATAGCACCTTTTCTAATAATATTATCTTTAAAATTAATATAGTTATGAATGGTTTCAAAGTAGGTAAACTCATGTAATCCTTTTTCAAATAGAGATTGTAAAATAATATCTGCCATCATCTCTCGATTTAAACTTGCATATTCTTGACAAATCTTCATATCATGTAAATATTTTTCTCTATATTCTCCAGTTAAATAACATAGTGCTTTTGGGTAGCTAGGCTGAAGATTATCATATTCCTTTTTCAGTTCTTCAAGCACCTTCTTTATTTCTTTTCTTTTACCTTCTGCTTTATATCCAGTAATTATTTCATCTCTTTTAATAAAATAATCTTCTTTTCCACTACATAAGTCTATGGCCAGTCTTTGATATATTTCTGCAACTTGCTTTCCTAGATTTCTGCTGCCTGAATGGATTACTAAGTATTTGCTGTTCTTACTATCTACTGCAATTTCAATGAAGTGATTGCCCCCTCCTAATGTTCCTATGCTTCTTTCAATTCTTTTAGTATCTTTCAAATCTCTAAAACAATATAAATTATTTAATTTATCAAACTTGAATCTTCTTTCATTATGAGTAGATTTTCCTGATGGGACTCTTTTGTGTATTATATCATCTAATTTAGGTAAATCTATATCTATATTTCCTAGTTCTACAGTAATCATACCACATCCTAAATCTACTCCAACAATATTAGGTATTACCTTATCACCCATACACGCTGTAAATCCAATTACACAACCCATACCTTGATGTACATCAGGCATTATTCTAACCTTAGAGTCCTTAATGAAATCTTGATTTAGTAATTCAATTATCTGCTCCTTTGCACCCTCTTCAAGATTATCAGTAAATACCTTTGCTATATTATATTTTCCTTGTAATTCCACAAAACCACCTCTTCTAAAAACATTTTTCTTTTCCTAATTATCGTGCCATATTTTAAGAGTTTCAAGAACTATCTTTTTACTATTTAGGTCTGCTTCAATATTAGCATCTAAATTTCCACCGTTAAACATATTATTCATTATTATCATTGGACTCCCAAAACTATGCCCTGCGTCCTTATTTTCATAGATCATAACTTCCTTCTTAGCATATTCTTCAATAACTTTAGACATATCTTTTGAATTCCAGACCTCATCATTAGTTCCATAAAATATCAATATCCTTGCATTGGAATCTTCTACCTTAATTCTTGACTCTTCTAGGTTAGAGCTGTTTTTTATAATAGCATCAGAACCTATTATATTTTTATATGGTTTATTTAAACCGTAACAAAGAGACAACTGAATGAATGGTATACCTTTAACTTCTCCATTAAGATATTCTAAGGGCTTACCTTCATATATCCAAGCTGGATTTCCATAATCTATTCCACCAAAAACATAAGATGAAGGAGCAAATAATACAACATTATTGATACTATCATAATATGTAGACATCAATAAAGCTAACTCAGCTCCACGGGAAATGCCTACTATAGTAATCTGATCAATATTTTTACAATTTATTTTTATATAAGAATAAATTTCTTCATATATCTCCAAAGGAACTTTGCTTAGATTTTCAGATTGCCCCTGCTGACCAAAGTAATATACTGCAACAACTTCATATCCATCACTTGATAAATAGTCTGCCATGGTCTCATATATGCTTCCTTCTGACCCGCCAAATGTAATTACAACTCCTTTATGATGGATTTCATTAGGAATATAATGTAGTCCTCTAATATAATCTCCATTTATTTTTTGCTTTACAGTTCTAATATTCTTAGGACTCAGTTTATATAAATCACCTCTCTTAGGATGTTTCTTAAACTCTGAAATTGCTTCAGTAGCTTTTGATTTATTAATATTTCTTGAAATTACTATAAAGGCTACTGCTAATAATATTATGATTAAATTTATTACCAATATCCTTAATTCTCTTTTCATAAAATACCCCCTTTGCTAATTCCACTATCCCCATTCAATTATATTCTTATGTATTAATACCTTCTTTTCTATAATTATATAGTAATTTTATTATATCATAATTACCATGGCTGTTATAAATTGGCATACAAATTTAATTGAACATCAAAAATGTTCAACCCTCCATAGACTTGAACATTTTTTCAATGGAAGAATTACTTTCACTGATTTTTACTAAGTTTATAATGATGAAATTCCTCATTTTCAATCTCAATAATATTTATATACTCAAAGCCACATTTTTGAATTACTCTATTTGAAGGTATATTACGCGTTAAGGCTATTGCATTTAGCACCTCAACATTAGTATTTTCAAATAAATATTTTACTAATCCCTCTGCTGCCTGAGTGGTATATCCTTTAGACCTATAATCTTTTGAAATAGCATAGGCTATCTCTCTATTTGGTAAAGGTAATTCATCCTTTGGTCCTGTACAACACCATCCTATAAACTCATTTGTTTCCTTTAATATAATACCTAGATTCAACCATTGCTCTCCAATGTTTGGAATAGCTTTTAAAAATTTCTCGTTACTTTTCATATGAAAATCTATTAGCCATTTTTTACGTTGCTCCTTTGTCCCTTTCCAATCAGGTAAATAGTCTGTTATTTCAGGTTGTAACGTAAGATTATATAGCTCATCTAAGTCCTCTAATCTAAACTCTCTTAATACTATATCTTTACAATCTATAGTAAAGACTTCTTTTGAACCTATTTCCTCATTATTCATAACTTTACTCTTAGACATAATTATTATTCCTCCTTATTGTTTTTCTTCTTTAAAGATATATTGGCATAACTTTACCTCCTACAAAAAATAAAAAAATTGTAAATGAAATTAGATTTCATTTACAACCTTAATAAATTTATTGTTATTTTATATATGTAAAATAGATAGACAAATGCCTATTTATTATACAAAAAATCCATACATTAAGTATGGTATTTAATAACATAACAAATATAGAAGTATGCAATTTAAAAAATATAATCAATTTATTGTATTTTTTATAGCATAAATTTATAAAAGGTATAAATGCAAAAACTATTTCTTAACATTGATTATCTTAAAAATCAACCTTAATAAACCTATCGTAAATACAATTTTTATGTACAATAGTTATAACTACATTATAAAATAATAGTATTAAACTATACATAAAATAAACTTGTATACTTAATAAGTGAAAAGTATTTTTAAGATTGGTATTAAATTATATTACCCTACAATGTTTGAAATTAGTTTTTTCATAAGATTCTCCTTTTATAACTATAATGAACATATCTTATATCATTGTACCAATATTTACAAGTAAATTCTCTTTTTAGCTTATATTTTTCATTAGAAACTCTAAAAACTTATGAGTTTATAATACCATAATATATAAGATCTTCGTATCGACTATCCTTCATTACATGGTCAATTAAAATTCCTTCTCTTACCATACCTAGCTTTTCTATAACTCTACCAGAAGCAGGATTTGAAGCAAAATAACGGGCGTATACTTTGTGGTACCCTTTAACATTGAAGGCAAATTCTAAAATAGCTTTACTTGCTTCCGTAGCATATCCATTTCCCCAAAACTCTTCACCAATCCAATATGCTATTTCTCCATTATTAAATCGTTGATTATTAGATAATGCTACAGCACCATATAATATTCCTTTCTCCTTATCTGTAATAGCAAACTCATATAACCTGTCAGCATCAAAGTTATCAACGTGAGCTTGTATCCATAATAAAGCACAATCTATGGAGTATGGATAAGGTATATATAATGTATTTTTATAAATATTATAATTATTACAAAGCTTAGTAACAGTTTCTGCATCAGATTTTTCAAATATCCTTAGTACTAGCCTCTCAGTAGTAATTGTTTTATTTTCTTTATCATAAATCATAATTAATCCTCCTTATATAATTTTATTTGTTTATTTCATTAAAATATATGCTATTCTTTCAACCATTCATAAGACAAAATAAAAAGTCCGCCTCAAGCCTTAATGTTTAAAGCTTAGGGCGAACTATATATGTCCGTGGTACCACCTAATTTCAGATATGACTATCTGCACTCTGTCAATACGAGATAAAATATATTATCTGATATTGCTTTCCTTTTAACGGTGGAAAATTCCGTTGAAACCTACTAGGATTATATCTTTTCAGTTCACAACTCAAAGGCTACTTCCACACTTCCTTCACGAAGATTTTCACCAACCATCTTCTCTCTATGCTTCAGGTGAGTATGTACTCCTCCTCGTCAACGTCATTTTGTTCGTGTTCGTTTATATTATGATATTTTATTATGCACCAAAAGTCAATATAATTTTTTGATTTTTAAAAATAGATTTAATAGTCCTACAAAATAAATGATACTCCTTACTTTTAGATTAATAGATACTATATTTTCATTAAGGCTTTTTCTAGTATTTCATAATGCCAGTAATATAAATCCTCTGGTTTTATGGATAAAGCTTTTTCTTTATCAAAAATAATCTTACCATCTATAGCCGTTACACAACTAAAAAAAGGTTCTGCTAATAGTAATGATTTACTTGCATTTTTACTCCATTCTTCAATTGTTATATAATCATTACTACTCAATAGTTGGAGCAAATCGTAAAAGGTTTTCTGCATAACTTTAAGTTTAAAATTAGGACATTCTTTTTTTATAATGTATGAGTCTATTTCTTCCCATAATTTTTCAATATTATTTTGCCTTTTAATTAAACTCTCTTGTGATAAATCTCCTGTACTCATTGCCTCGGAAATTTTTATATCCCATTTTGTAGGTGTCCACGGAAGACTTCTGCTAAAATGAAGAATCCATTTTTCATGGGATATATATTCACCATTTGCTATAAATAAAGCTTCTACCAATTTAGTGACTGCTTCATTCATCATAATATCCAATTTAATTGTTTGTAAATAATATTAATGATTATTATTTGCTACATATTCTCTATCCTGTTTACGGATATATACAGAGCAATCTTTGCTTCTTTCTAATAAACCAAAATCCACAAGATATCTACGTAGCAAGGCATAATCTTCATAGTAATTAACTAATTTATGATTAATTTCTTTTTCGGTATACTCTACTCCATTTTCAAACTCTAAATTAGTTAAATAGTAAAAAAGATTTATTTTGTCACTTTTCCTTCTGGGGAAATTAATGATTCTATTTTCTTTCATCCACTTTTCAACTCCACTGTTTCCCACTGAATTCCCTCCTTTCTACAAAGTATTATCTAAATCAAATTTATGCTCTATATTCTTTTGTATATTCCATCTTCTCTTTCCATAAGATTAAATCCTATTAAATCTCTTCTTATGGTACAAAAGTCGTCATGAAAATCTGCTATTATTAAATTGACTTCCTTTTCTGTATAAGTCCTATTTCTTTCAAAACTTTCTACTATTTTTTCTAAAACTATTTGTTTTTTCTTTTGCTGTACTGGCAAATCCTTTAGTTTGTTGTACTTGAAAAAAGATTCTATTACTTTTTGTCTATATTTTTCTTCTCTTTGATTTAAGATTTCTTCTTCATTTCTATTATCCTTTACTAAATCTTTAAGATTCATTGAAAATATCTTTTCATTTAGTCTATAAACTGTATAGTATTGCTCTTTTTTACATGATACTATATTAGCTTCCATTAATTTTTTAAGATGAAAAGAAATAGTTGAAGCAGATAGTTCTAATCTTTCAGCCAGTAGTTCCACATACATAGGCTCTATCATTAAACTATTTATAATTCTTAATCTAGAGCTATCTGCCAAGCATTTGAAAATCTCTAATGAGTTCATTTTACCACTCCTAATCAATATATCTCTTTAAAATATTCTTTAAATCGACTTTTCAATTCTTCAGCTTCCTGTATTTTTATATCTTCTATTATTACTTCCTTTTCCTCCCCAAACTTTAAAGCTTTTTCTTTATTTATATACCAAGACTTTGTTATCTTATGAAAGAAATCTAGATATTTTTCTTCTAAGTCTACAGATTTATCACTGAAACTAATATTAAACATTTTATAAAATATCTCAACTATATTTAGTCTTATCTTGTCTAAATTAGCCTCATCTAAGCATTCCTTTTTTCGTAGTTCCTCTATGTTTGTTTTATAATTCTCTTGTTTTTCTTCTAAAAAGTTCAAATAATTTTCCTTTAACCAATTTATATCCTTCATCATATTCCCCCCTATGATTTATACTCTTATTGTATACTATTGTGTTTTCTATTTCAATATATATCTATATATTTTTATAACATTTAATTCTATATATATAAAATTAAATTGATTCTAAAGAGGTTTTGTACTAAAATATAATTTGATATATATCAAAATAAACTTAACAGGAGGTATTGATGTGAAATTTACAGACATTATTCCAAATATTTGTGAAGGGTTTCCCTTTGAAAAAGGAGATTTTGTTTTATTGAACTTTTGGGGTGATAATGAAGATCTAAAAATTTTAGATTTGATTTCAGAGAATTTAAGTAAAAAAGGAATCATTCCTTCTAAACATCATTGCTCAAATTCTTTTTTTGAAAAAGTAGTTTTAAATTTAATTGACAATAATCTAGAAACTCCTGAAGAATACTTAAGGTATCTATCTTCTTTTAATCAAGTAATAGATATATTCATGTATCCCCCTAGTTTACCCAATGGAGTTTCTGAATCGAGTATACCTAAATTCAAGAAATATTTAGGTGAATTGTTCAACTCTCTAACTGAAAATAAAAAGTATTATATACAGATTAACGTTCCTACAGAAATAAATGCCTCTAAGGCAGGTTTAGATTATGATATTTATAACTGGGCTTTATGTAATGCTCTGTCTGTAAATTTTCCTAAATTAAAAAAATTTTGTAAAGAAAAAGTCGAAAGCCTTAGAGATAAAAATAGTATAGAAATACTCACTGGAAAAGAATATTCATTAAAATTAGATATTAATAATAGGGAATGGTTTATAGATGATGGGTGTGGAGATTTTCCTCCAGGTGAAGTTTATATAGCTCCTATAGAAAATAATAGTAATGGAGATTTACTAGTCTCCATGGTAAATTTAAAGGGACAAATATATAGAGATGTACTTATGACCTTTAAAGATGGTAAATTTATGAAGTCTTCTTCTAAAAAATTAACTGAATTTTTTAATTCACTACCAGAAAATTTTCGAATCTTATGTGAGTTTGGAATCGGACTAAATCCTGAAGTCAAAGATTTAACAGGTATTTCGTCTATTGACGAAAAATCCTTAGGTACTTATCATATAGGATTGGGAATGAACCATTTATTTGGTGGAGAAAACAACTGTCCATTTCATATGGATTTTGTATTTACCTGTGATGATATAATATTTAGTTAACTGCTGCAATTGATTTTATTCCCTTTGTAGCCTTCCTTCATTGGTAGTATATACATCTGCACCTAGTTCATTACAATAAAAATGTAAATCTATTAATTATAAGATTTACCAATATCATAATTTTTCTTATAAACAATAATTATTAGACAAAGTTTTTCTTTTACTATATACTCTACTATGTTGTGTTAATCTAGTAATTTGCTATTAAATACATATCAGTTTAATCTTATGATTTGTGTTGATAAATCCTTACTTATTATAACTTAAATTGCAGATGTAATACTAAATAAGGAGGGAAAATTATGATGGATATATCTGTAAATGGTTTAAGCTTTTCCTATGACAAAGATGCTATATTGGCTGATATTAATATTGAAGTCAAATCGGGTTCATTTGTATGTCTGTTAGGTCAATCTGGTTGTGGAAAAAGCACTTTTCTTCGTTTACTGGCTGGTTTAGAGAAACCAAGTTCAGGAAAAATCACTATTGGAAATGAACCACTAACAAATGCTAGTCTACAAAGAGGGATGGTATTTCAAGATAGTGGTTTATTCCCTTGGATGAGTGCTGGTGAAAATATTATGATAGCAATCAAACAAAAATTTAAAGATATGAGTGCATCTGATAGAAAAGCAGAAGCTCTTAGAAGAATGAAAGATGTTGGTCTTGATGAGTCTGCTTTCAACAAACTTCCAAAGGAACTGTCGGGAGGTATGCAGCAACGTTGTGCAATTGCTCGTGCATTCAGCATTGACCCTCCAATCCTTTTAATGGATGAACCCTTTGGTGCCTTAGATGCAGTCACTAGATCAAATCTTCAAAATCTAATCTTAGATTTATGGAAACAGGAAACTGTAAATAGAAAAACTATATTTTTTGTTACTCATGATGTAGATGAAGCATTACTTCTAGCAACAGATATTTTTATATTTGGTCAATCTCCAAGTAAAATTATACATAGTCATTCTTTTTGTAGAGAAAAGAAACTAGATAGTAAGTCTATTTACGATGATCCTAATGCAATGGAGTTACGAAATGAGCTAATAAAAATCATATACGATGAAGTTCAGAAAAAATCTAGTAATACATATTAAAAATACATAAGGGGTGTAATGATGAAAAAAGAAGCAAAAATTATTCTACTATTGATTGTAGTATCTTTACTTTCAACTGCTTGTTCTACGAAAAACCTAAACGCTAGTTCCAATGATTTAGGATCAGATAATGAAGTCCTTAAAGTTAAATTAGCAGCACAAGCAACATCTGGTCAAGTATTTCAGTTTTTATCTGAAGACAAAGGATATTTAGAAGAAGAAAAAGTAGATGTTGATCTTGTTTATATAAACAACGGTTCAGATGCCTTTTCTGCCCTAAGTTCAGGACAGGTAGATGTTATTTCTACCTACGGTACAGGTGGTCCTTTGATACAAATTGCAAATGGTCAAGAATTTACTATATTTGGTGGTTATATGATTATTGGAGCAACTCCTGTTTTTGCAATGCCTGATACTGTATATAATAGTGTGGAAGATTTTCGTGGTAAAAAAATTGCTATCATGAGAGGTGGTACACCTGATATTGTATTAAAAGGTATCTTACATGATGCAGGATTTGATCTAGAAAAAGATGTCACATTTATCGAAATGAAAAAGAATACAGATGTAATGGAAGCAGTAAGAAATGGTGAAGCTGACTTTGGATCAGTTTCCACAGGCTTTGAACTTCAAATTGCTGATGCAGGAATGAAAATAGTTTTATGGCCTGATGAACTGTGGCCAAACCATTCATGTTGTCGTATGATTGCTAAAACTAGCTGGTTAAAGGAAAATCCTGAAGCAGCAGAAAGATTACTCCGTGCTTATTTAAGAGCTGAAGCAGATATGCAGCATGATATGAGTCGTGTTGTTGAATTGACAGTTGAAAATTTAGATATGTCTGTTGAAACTGCAGAAAGTTTTTTACTTAGTGAACATATGATTTATGAAACTGATCCTTACAAAAATAGCGTAATAAAGATGTGGGAAAAAATGCAGTCTTTTGGTTATATCAAGGATCCTGCAATTAAAATTGAAGATCATATAGATATAAATCATTATAAATCAGCTTTGGATTCTCTAATAAATGACTATCCTGATAACACATTTTTTAAAGATAAACTAGTTGAATTTAACAGTAATAATTTTTAATTCATAGTATTTATCTATGGCAGAATTGATATGTATATATCAACTCTGCTGTTTTTATAGATGAAAACCTTGGTAATTTAATATTTAAAAGGAGTGTATACTTATATGAAAAAATTTATATCCGATAGATTAGGGGTTATTCTTATCTTTATTGGAATAGTGCTATTTTATGGATTAGGAACGGATTTCCTTGGAATATTTGACCCTTTTTTATTTCCAGGATTCAGTAAAATTATTCCAGGATTTGTTACACACTTTAGCAAGCTTATATTGGGTCTAATAAATTCCTTGGGTCTTCTTGTACCTGCTTATGTTACAGCTGTTATTTTAGGAATAAGTATTGGTGTATTTATTGGATTAAATAAACTGCTTCGAAAGAATATCACCCCCTACATCAATGGCTTTAGTGCAGTTCCTGCTACACTTTTAACACCATTTGCAATTCATATTTTTCCATCATTTCGAATAGCATCTATATTTATTATATTTTTAGGATCATTTTGGCCAATATTAGGTACAACAATTAACGCAGTAATTACTATTGATAAAAAGTATTTAGAAAATGCAGCTACTTTAGAAATAAAAGGTGCAGAAAGGATGTTTAGAGTCATACTTCCGGCTGCCTCACCTACTATATTATCAGGCTGTGCCATTGCACTTAAGTTTTCATTTGTAATGCTAACTGTTGCAGAAATGTTTGGTGCAACTTCTGGTATGGGATATTTTGTCCAGTATTATTCTGATTTTGCTAGATTTGACCTTGTAATTGTTGGTTTTATATTTATGGCTTTAATTTTAGTTTGCATAATGCACCTATTTGATTTAATGAAATCCAAAATTCTTCATTGGACTATAAACGACTAATATTTTTATCACTTAACTATAATTGTTATTTAGGAGGTTATATTTATGTCTAATACTGATCTTATGACTCCAGCTGAAAGAGGAGCAGCTATTGCAAATGGTGTGGAAGTAGATAGATTGCCCTGCAATCCCAATATTGCCAATGGAGTAGCAAGAATTTATGGTTGTAAAATTTCCGAGTTCAATCATAATCCTAAGATTATTGCTGAAGCACAAATGGCAGCATATCGTAAATTTGGATGTGATAGCTTACGTATCTTTACTGATTTATTTACTTGGGCAGAAGCCATGGGTGCGACTGTCATCTTACCAGATGATGATACTGTGGATTTAGTAAAACCTGCAATTTCTCGTATAGAAGACATTGACACATTAACTCCTGCCAATCCATATAAGGATGGTCGATTGCCTATATATTTAGATGCAATGAAATACTTACGAGATCTTGCAAAAGATGAGATAAAATGTTCCGCAGGAGTTGTTGGTCCTTTTACCAATGCCTTTTTCCTTTTCGGAGTGAATGAAACATTAAAACTTATATATAAAAATCCAGAGGCTGTACATAAACTTTGTAAGATTTCCTTAGAAACATGTAAGGCCTATGTAAAAGCTTCTATGGACATTGGATTAAATCCTACAATATCTGAACCCATGTCCTCTTGTACCGTAATTAGTCCTAATACCTTTAGAGAATTTTCTCTGCCATACTTAAAAGAACTTGTTGATTATATAAAAAGCTATGGTAGCAGCCCCATTATTCATATATGTGGTCAAACTGATAAAATTTGGCAGGATCTTGCTGACATAGGTATTGGAGGTATGAGTATAGATAATGTAGCAAGCTTAAAAGATTGTAAAAATACGATTGGTAACCAAACAAAAATTCTAGGAAATGTTGACCCCAGTGGGATTATGTATATTGGAACTCCAAGAGATATTCATGTCAAAACTTTAGAATGTATTTTGGAAGGTTATGATTCACCTAAAGGTTATGTTGTTATGTCTGGTTGCAGTTTACCTATAGATACTCCTTCAGAAAATATTGAAGCCATGATGGAAACTGTTCGAGAAGTAGGCTACCCTGTTGATCCAGAAAAGGTAAAGTATCTTTTAGAACATTATAGCAAATAATCTAAAATCTACTAAAAATATGGGTTTTATATCAGCCTTAAAGACTGTTATAAAACCCATGTTTTACATTTAGAAGACTTTCATATATTGAACAATGTCACTTACATTTTTAAGATATAACTTATACTATAAAAATCTTTATATCCATTCATCTCTTTCAATCTCTAAATAGACATCATTATCTTCAAGGTAAACAGGTCGAGGTTTGCTGACGAACCCTAATCTTTCGTAAAGTTTCCATGCACTTATATTATCTTTATGTGGCTCCACATATACTCTTTCAGCCTTTCCTTCTTCAAAGGCTTTATCTATAGTATATAATAATGCCTCTGAAGCAATTCCTTTACCTTGGACAATGGGTAATAATTTAATATCTAATGCAGCTGTTTTAGTATTTACATCGGTATTATAAAATGTTTCTCCGCAATAAGTACCATCCTCTAAATAAATAGAATAATGACAACGATATGGTAGTTTTATTGCCTGTATAATCCACTTTTCAAGATTCTTTATAGTTGTTCCCAAGCCATGAGGAAAACCTACAAATTTCATTACTTCGCCATTATTCCATAGCTTCATGATGTTATCTAAATCATCTCTACTTGTTTCTCTAATAATAATTTTATTATCTACCAAAATATTTCCTCCTAAAATCTTCATTTTGGAGGGTTAAAGTGAGTGCACCCTCCTTGCACTATGCTTTAATAATTTAGTTATATTTCTCATAAAAAACACCCTTTCTTTTTAAAATTTGGGTACATCTTTTTATATTATATCTTATTAATCTTTATTTTTCCATTCCTACAGACTACAATTATAAGAAAAGAGATAGATAATTGATTTTGAAAGATTTATTGTGATCTTTCCTATCCTTGACTATGAATATTTCTTCAAATATAATTTAACTAAGTGAGGTGGTACATATGATTGAATGTAGTATAAATAGTTTAATCAAATATTATGGAGCAAATAAGATTTTTGAAAATATATCCTTTGAATTACACAGTAATGAAAGGGTCGGGTTGATTGGACAGAATGGATGCGGAAAAACTACTTTAATGAAGATACTAATGGGCATTGAAGATTATCATGGAGGAAATATTAGCTTTAGAAAAGGAAGTAGAATTGGATATTTAGACCAGATATTCAAATGTTCCAAGGATACTACTGTAATAGAAATCCTTGAAATGCCTTTTGAAAATATATTTAATATTAAGCTAGAATTAAAAGGATTTGAGGAAAGATTAAAAAATTTATCTGGTGAAGAATTAGAGATTGAAATGAAAAATTATGGTCTTCTCATGGAGGAATTTGAACGCTGTGGCGGATATACTATGGAAATCAATATAAACAAAGTATGTAATGGACTTTTCATACCAGATGATTTTAGAAATAAATTATTTGAACAATTATCTGGTGGTGAAAAAACCAGAGTTCTTTTAGCAAAATTACTTTTAGAAAATCCAGATATACTCTTATTAGATGAGCCTACTAACCATTTAGACATAGAATCCATTGAATGGTTGGAAGAATTTTTATTAGGATATAATGGTACAGTTCTTATGGTTTCACATGATAGAAGTTTCCTTGATAAAGTTGCCAATAGAATTATAGAGTTAGAACCTACAGGTACAAAAATCTATGATGGAAATTATAGTTACTATGTTGAGGAAAAGCAAAGGCGATTTGAGTTAGAATATAATGCCTATATAAATAATCAAAGAAAAATTGAGAGAATGGAACAGCAAATTGAAAGATATAGAATTTGGGGTGCCATGAGAGATAGTGAAAAGATGTATAAACGTGCTAAAGAGCTTGAAAAACGATTGGAAAAAGTAGAAGTAGTAGATAGACCAACATTGGAAGATTCCAAAATTAGACTCTCTGCCGAAAAAGTAAATCGTTCTGGAAAGATTGTTCTTAATGTAGAAAACTTGAAAAAATCCTTTCCTCAGAAAAAATTATTTTCAGATATATCCTTTACTCTATTTTATCAGGATAAGTTATGTATAATGGGAGAAAATGGTGGTGGAAAAACAACCTTATTGAAAATTATACTTGGAGAAATTGAAGCTGATAATGGGAACTTTACCATAGGATCCAGTATAAAATTAGGCTATTTACCACAAAATGTAGTATTTGAAGATGAAGATATGACAATTCTTGATTACTTTGCTGCAAAACATAATATCAGCAATTCAGAAGCAAGGTCTGAACTGGCAAAAATGTTATTCATTAGAGATGATGTATATAAGAAAATCAAATCCCTATCTGGTGGTGAAAAATCTCGACTTAAATTATGTTCTTTAATACTTGATAAAGTGAATTTTATGATTCTAGATGAGCCTACTAACCATTTGGATATTGATTCTAGGGAAGTTTTAGAAGAAACACTTTCTAATTTCAATGGCACAATTTTATTTGTCTCCCATGATAGATATTTTGTACAAAAAGTAGCCACAAAGATAATGGTATTAGATAAATCTAAAGCTAAACTATATCCTGTACCATATGATGAATATTTAGAAATAAGGGAAAAGGAAATAGTTGTAAAACCTATAATAAAAGGATCTAAGCCAGTTAAAGCCATTCCAACTAAACCACCTAAAAAACCTAATACCTTTAAAATAGCACAGGTTGAAAAGGAAATTGAAGAATTTGAAAATAAATTAAAACTGATTGATGAAGAAATGGCTTTAAACAGCGATAATGCAGATAAATTATATGAATTATTTGCCCAAAAAGAATTAATTGAAAAGCAA
The DNA here is from genome assembly GCF_018917845.1 of Tissierella pigra. NCBI lineage: Bacteria > Bacillati > Bacillota > Tissierellia > Tissierellales > Tissierellaceae > Tissierella > Tissierella pigra. The sequence continues at coordinate 170,837 of NZ_JAHLPJ010000001.1, read as the reverse complement.
CTGGAGGACTCTTATGAATTATGGGAGACCCTTCAAATCTAAACATCATTAAACAATAATAATATATCCCTTAATCGTAACGATTAAGGGATATATTATTTAAAACTCACTTTCATATTTCTTGAAAAACTCATAGTATGTACGCACATTTTCTAGTTCTGTCCATTTCTTCACTACAACTGGATTTTCATCAAGATCATATATTTTCGCCTCAGCCATAGCAAGAAGAAAAGGAGAATGTGTTGATATAATAAACTGACATTTAAAAAATCGTGCTGAGTCCTCAATAAATTTCATTAACTCCATTTGACGTTTTGGAGAAAGGCTGTTTTCAGGCTCGTCTAATAAATAAAGTCCGTCTTCTTCTATCTTTTCCGTAAAATATAAAAAGGAACTTTCACCATTTGAATATTCTCGTACATTATCCATTAATTCATTTCTTACAAAACGAGATTGAGTTTTTCTTCTAGTGTCATTTATCTTTTTTAATTTTTCATAATCTGCTATGGAATTCATTTGAAAGTGAGAATACTTAGAATCCAAATATTCCTCAAAAAGTTCTTCTCGTTTTTGGTCGATTCCTTCGTTAAGGTTACGGATATTAAACATATAATCAAATACATCATCACTAGTAATAATTCTACTCTTTTCAGAAATCTCAGTCCTAATCTCCATTGTACACATACTGACATAGTCGGTATAAAAATTAGATTTATTATAGATAGAATCACGATTGACTCCTGTTTTTTCTGCTATAACATTCAATGCAGTTGACTTTCCTGAACCATTTCCTCCATATAAAATTGTAATTGGCTGAAAATCAATTCTTTCAAATTTATTTCTTGATAATATATTAAATGGATAAAAGGAGTCATAGCAAGTTCTTTTTATCCCTAGAAAAAAATCAAATTCCATGTCCTTATTTGGAAATGTAAAAGCATTTAAATAAATCATTATCATCTTCCTTTAACTAATACATTTTTTCCAGACTGCTTTAGTTGCAATTAATCCAACTGGAATATAAATATATGCACCATAAGGAATTCTAGTCAATATATAGTGTCCCAATACAAATACTCCCATTATAAGGATACCTATTATAATATTATATCCACCTGGCCCTTCTGTTACTTCAAAGGCTTTGGAAAATGGTAGCTTCTTATCTAATATTTTAAATTCTATAATGATAAATAGCAGCATATTTATTCCAACCACTATAATTTGTTCAACTATCTGCATTTTATATATAATTAAAAATATTAAACTAACTAAAATAAATACTGGTACAAATAGATTAACAATTGCTGCCTTAACAGTTCCTCTATAAATAGCTGCTTTATTTTTAATAGGTATAGTTTCGTATATCCATGCCCCTTTATAATTTCCCGAATACCCTAAAAAGGCTAATATATTAGGAATCATTGCAAAAACCATATAAATCCATAAATAATTCTTCGTATTGGAAATATTTGAGATTTGACTTCTATTCATACTAAACATCATAAGAAATGGAAATATAATTGCCATTCCCAAACTTGGATAAACCTTTAACTTGAAAGTTCTTTCATTTTTTAGCATACTAGTAGCAAATTTGTAAAAACTTCTTTCCTCTTCATCTTTACAAACTACCTTAGATATAAAAATATTAACTTTGCTTTTATCCTTAGTCTGCCCCTCTGCACTATTTAACTTCTGTAAATTTCTTTCAAATATAGGTATGAATTTTATATAAATTACTATAGATATGATTGGAATTAACACTCCAAGTATAGAGTAAATTACAATATAACTTTGATTATTACCCTTTAATATTAACTCAAAGGGTGCTGCAAACCATAATGGTGGAAAAAAGTATTTCCATGGGCTTGGATTAAATTCTAAATTATTTATATCTATGAAATTAAAAATCCTGCCTATTAATTGATACCCCAGTGACATTCCTATGGCTAAACCTATTTGAACATAGTTAATAATATCCTTTAGTTTTTCGCCACTGGAAAACCTAAGAACTACAAGGTAAATAAGGGCGGTGAGTATTATTATAAATAATGCAATCAAAATTACTTCTACCAAATATATTAAGAAGAAAGTTATCCCATGTCTTATTATAGATGCAATAAGCGAAGGGCCAGAAATAGCCATAGTAATAACTGTAATATACATAAATATATGTAATATTTTAGCCATGTTTAAAGTCTTACTATCTACAGGCTTTGAAAGCAGTATCTCTTTATCCTTTATATCCAGCAGTACAGAACTAAAATCTGCTATTAAAGAAGTCATCAATAAAAAAATAATTACTCCAAATACAAAGCTCATTTGAAACAAGAAATTATCTCCAACTACTATAAATAAAATTAAGAATGCTCCCATTAAAACATATGTCCATAAAGATTTTAGAAAATTATTCTTGTCATTATCTTCTTTTACCTTTTTCTTATTATTTTCATTGCTTAAAATGGTAGATACTCTTCTTCCATCTAATATTAGCTTTACATTGAGTATCTTTCGCATAACAGGATAATCTACTCCCATTTTTTCAAATACTCCCCTGAAAACATCTAAGAATCTCAATACTCCAAAATCCTTCATCTATATCACCTCTTCTATGGTAGCCACTATTTCCTTAGCTATTTTCTCGTGTTCATTAAATCCAGTTAATTGGTTAAATATCTCCTCTAATGAACTATCCATAGTTGTACCCTTTAAATCATTGAAACTTCCATCTGCTACTATTTCTCCATTATTTATAAGTATTATCCTACTGCTGATTTTTTCTACTACCTCCATGATATGAGAAGAATAAAAAATAGTTTTTCCCTTTCTAGCTAATTCTGCTAATACTTCCTTAAATACCATAACACTGTTGGCATCCATTCCACTTAAAGGTTCATCTAGGAATAGAACTTCAGGATCATTGATTAAGGCTGATATTATAAGAGCCTTTTGCTTCATTCCCTTAGAATAAGAGCTAATTCTAGCATCGTAAACATCTTTAACCCCAAATAAATCCATTAGCTTCCCAGCTTTTTTATTTGCTTCTTCATATTTCATACCATAGAGCTCTCCAATAAAAGTTAGATATTCTCTAGCTGTAAGGTTTTCATAAATTTCAGCAGTCTCAGGTACATATCCAATTTTCTTCTTATAGTCTACTTTTCCATCTCTTATATCTTCACCAAATATCCTTATATCTCCAGAATAGTCTCCAACTAAACCTAACATTATCTTTACAGTCGTACTCTTACCAGCACCATTTGGTCCAATATACCCTATGATTTCTCCCTTATGTACATCTAGATTAATATCCCTTAGTACTTCTTTATCTCCATAGCTTTTACTTAAATTCCTTATGGTTACTATTGATTCCATTTTTTTATCCCCCTAGAAATTTATTTACTATATTATAACATAATGAATTCTACTAAATCTCACCTTATTTTTTCAAATCCTCTATCCTATCTTTAAATTTACTAAAATAGTCATCAAAATTACCTCTTAATTATAATTAAGAGGTAATTCTATTTTTATTATTTAAAATAAAATTGCCATATCTGTTAATCTTTTATAACTTAATAATGTAGATACGAAAAGCTCTTGCAATATGGTAGCTATATTTATTCTTTAATCAATTATATTATTTATATAAAAGTAGATTAGCTAATATTACAATCTCTCCTTATTTCATCACATATATTAGTAATTTGAATAAAATAATACTAGTTTTAAATGATAGGGGTGTGAGTATGGAAGTTATACTATTAGTATTGGTATTATCTTTAGACTCTTTCGTAGCTAGTATTGCTTACGGAACAAATAAAATAAAGATACCATTTAGGTCAATCCTAATTATTAATACTATTTGTTCACTTTTCCTAGGTGTTTCTATTTTCTTTGGCTCTCAAATAAAAAAAATACTCCCTAATAATATTACATTAATATTAAGCTTTTCTATACTAATGCTACTTGGAATATATTATTTATTTGAAAGTATTATTAAAACCTATTTGGAAAAGAAGTTAGAAGAAAATGAGAAAGTTAAAATAAAACTATTTGATATATGGATAATGATAGATGTATATTGCGATGAAACTAAAGCAGATTTTAATCTATCTAAAAAACTTGATGCAAAGGAAGCAGTATATCTTGCCACTGCCCTTTCACTAGATTCATTGGCTGTAGGTTTTGGAAGTAGTCTAGGTAATATTAATTATATTCATGTAATAGGATTATCTTTAATTATAGGATTACTTTCTATTTACAGCGGAATCTTTATCGGAAAAAAGATTATGGAAAAGACAAAAATCAATTTATCTTGGTTATCTGGTATTCTACTAATAATATTAGCAATTTTAAAATTAGTTTAAAATAAGTCCTATGGCTGATTGACATAGGACTTATTTATTTTTATATTAATTTTTTTACAAACTGTCCTTCCTTCATAATTACTTCCATATTATCAACAGAAATATTATGAATATCCAATAAAGGATTTTCTTTTAAAACTATTATATCTGCAAACTTTCCTTCTTCCAAAGTTCCTGTAATCTTATCTACCTTTAACATCTCTGCTCCATTTTTAGTTGCAGCAAGTATTACTTCCATTTCTGTTAACCCTGCCTTATTTAGTGCATACATTTCTGTAATTGCATATTTACCATAAGGAGTTAAGCTACTACAGAAGGAGTCAGAACCTACTGTAATTCTAATTCCTTTTTTATTGGCATTTTGTAAATTATCAATTATACGGTTCAACTCTTTTTCCGCAGTTGTATTTCCTGGATACTGATCATGTATAGGTCTATATGGCGGCTCATATACTGTAAACCATTCAAAGAAGAATTGAAGTGTAGGGCAGAATGTTATATCCTTTTCCTTCATAATCTCTAAACATTCTTCATTTAATTCTTGTCCATGAATAATAGAATCTACTCCTGCTTTACATGAATTTAAAGCTCCTTCATAGCCTTCAGCATGGGACCATACAGGTATACCTACCATATTACACTCATCAACTACTGCCTGTATTTCTTCCATTGTATAGTGAGTATCAGCCTTAGCATCATATCTCCATATTCCTCCACCAGTAGACCATATCTTAACTGCATCTGGATTTTCACGAAGTCTCTTTCTAATGGCTTTTCTTAATTCCCAAGGTCCATCTACTCTTTCTGCCCAAGGATGAGAGTCATTATTATATTCTAAAGGCAGTCTATGGGAATCTCCATGTCCAGCAGTTCTACAAAAACCAAGTCCTGTTGTTATTACTCTTGGCCCTTCAATAACTCCTTTTTCAATCATATTCCTAATATGTATACCTGAACGAGAGATTTCTCCTACTGTAGTTAAACCATGTTCTAAGGATTCTTTTGCTTGTGCCACTGCTACTACAGTTTTTTGAATTGCTGGTTCAAGTACCCATTCATTATCGTCATCACTTAAATTACCGCTAAAATGAAGGTGTGTATCTATTAAACCTGGCATAATAGTTTTTCCAGTTATATCAATTACTGTACCTTCTTGTTCTGTATCCAACTTAGGTCCTGCATATTTAATTTTTTTAGCTTCTACTACTACCATAGAATCTTCTATTACTTCTCCAGTACCATTTATTAATAACCCACCAGTGAATATGATTTTATTCACAAAAACCCCCTCCTTATAATTTAAATATATCAATCACCAATATTATACCATGTTTTTATTAAAAATCACTTAAATAAATTCCCTTAGTTGTTGTAACTAAGGGAATTTATTTAACTAGTTCATATGTTTTTTTCTTTGTTCTTCTTTTAACTTCTCAGGAGTCACATCGTTGCCTTCCTCATCTACTACTTTGACTTCCATTAAAGTCCTTTTCATATTTCCTCTAAATATTTTAAGGTATTCTTGACGCAATTTTTGTTGTTCTTCCTTTTCTTCATCTGTTAGTCCTATGGTTTTAGACTTATGAGAAAGTTCATTTATTCTTTTTATTAATTCTTCCATACAATCTCTCCAATTCTTGATTTTGATACTTAATTAGATTTTAACACTTAGGACTATCTTCTTCAATAAGTAGTTTTTTGTGCTTTGTCCTTCTATACAGTATAAATCCTATTCCATCGGCTAAAGCCCAACCTATGGGAACAGACCACCATATTCCTCTTTGTGCTATAGATGGAATACTTGAAAGTATATAAGCCATAAGTACCCTAGTACCTAATGAAATTATTGTAAGAATCAAAGATATATTTAATTCACCAATACCTCTGAAAAATCCGTAAAACATAAATAAAAATCCTATTAGAACATAGAAAACAGATATTATTGATAAATATTCTACTCCTAATTTAATTACATTTACTTCACTTGCCTCTACAAATATTCTCATTAGACTGCTTGAACTCATATATATTATTATGGACATTATAAGACAAAATATTATTATAGTTTTTATGGCTGATTTTACTCCCTGAATTATTCTGTCATTTTTCTTAGCTCCTTTGTTTTGTGCCACATATGTTCCAAAGGCATTTCCAAAATCTTGAACTGGCAAATATGCTATGGAGTCTACCTTACCTGCCGCAGTAAAAGCCGCAATAGTATCTGAACCAAAGGTATTTACTATACCTTGTACACATACCATTCCAAAGGTCATTATGGACTGTTGAATAGATGTAAGAAAGCTAAATTTACTTACCATTGCAAATATACCTTTATCAAATACTAAATCTTCTTTCTTCAACCTTATAAATTCTATTTTCCAGAGCCCATATATTAAACATAAAATAGATGAAACTCCTTGAGCAATTACAGTGGCAAATGCAACTCCAAATACTCCCATATCATAAACTATGACAAATAATAAATCTAGTACTATATTGATTATAGCCGCTAATATTAGAAAGTATAAAGGTGTTTTTGAATCCCCTATGGATCTAAGTAAAGCTGAACAAGCATTATATAGGTAAACAAATATCAATCCTGCAAATATGGTTTGTAAATATTTTTGTGAGTCTAAGAATATTTCTTCTGGTGTATTTATAAGGTTTAGCATACCCTTTGTAGTAAATACTAATATAATAGATAATACAATAGTAAAAATCCCTATGGATGAAAATGATATAAATATAGTTTTCCTAAGATTTGAGTAATTCCTCTCACCAAAATAATAGGAATATACTACTGCTGCTCCCATACATAAACCTATTATAACAAAGGAAAAAAAGTTCATAAGCATAAAAGACGAGCCTACTGCTGCCAAAGCATTTTTTCCTACATATCTTCCAACTACAACTGAATCTACTATATTATATAATTGCTGAAATAGGTTTCCAATTAACATGGGAAAAGTAAATGCTATTAAAGTCTTAGTTGGATTTCCCCTTGTCATATCTGTTATCATATACTTTCACTCCTTTTCCATCTATACTATTGTAGTTTAACATGAATAAATATATAATTAAAATATCAATATATTATGGAATGTATATATTTTATTATATAGGGAGGGTTGACGTGGATATAAAACAACTTTTATATTTTATTACTGTTGTAAATGAAGGAAATATTACAGCTGCTGCAAGAAAACTTCATATTGCACAGCCTGCCCTTAGTAACCATATTAAAAATCTAGAGGATGACTTAGATGTTAAGTTGTTTCATAGAGGACCTCGAAAAATCACCTTGACAGAAGCAGGTGAAATTCTCTATACTAAGGCAAATAATATTCTTGAATTGAAAAATTCCATAAGAAAAGAACTAGAAGACAGTAAATCAGGATTTAAAGGTACTCTAAAAATAGGCACTATATCTGCAATAGATGCTGATTTCCTAGAAAATACTTTTCTTAGATTTCATAAAAAATATAACAATATCAAATATGAAGTCTATGAAGGTATAACTCCTGAAATTATTAATCTATTATTTTCAAGAGTTATTGAAGTAGGAATTGTAAGGACTCCTTTTGATAAAACAGGACTAAATACTCATTATTTAGAAATGGAACCTATGATAGCTGCATATAAAGAGGATAATGATTTAGATAAAATAAATTCTAAAATCAGCATAAAAGATTTAGATGGAAAACCTCTTATTATTTATCGTCGATTTGAAAACATAATAGTATCTGCATTTCAAAAACTTGATGTAAATCCATATATATTCTGTATTAATGATGATTCTAGAACTTCGCTTCTATGGGCAAATACTGGATTAGGTGTTGCTATTGTTCCAATGTCATCTAAAAACCTGGTTTTAGCAAATAACTTAAAGTTTAAAATCATAGACAATGAATCCTTATTTTCTCAAGTATCTATAATAACCTTAGAAGATAGTAATTTGTCTACTGTTGCAACTAATTTTATAGATAATATAAAATAAATACCATGTCTCGAAATTCTAGACATGGTATTTATTTTAAAATAGTATATGCATAAACAATGCAGCAAATGGCATTGCTATTATGGTTCTTTGTAAGAATATAATCATTAATTCTTTGAATTTTAAAGGAAGTCCTGTATTCATAATTACAACTACTGACTCTGCTAAGAATATAATTTGTACCATTGAAACTACAGTTACAAAAAATCTTGTCTTAATGTGTAACTGAGCTACCTTATCTGCAATAGTTAATACTGGAATAAACATCTCTGTAATTCCAGTTGGAATTGCTGTTGCTGCAACTTGAGCATCTGGTACTCCTAACAATTTAGTTAAAGGTAAAAAAGCATATCCTATTATATCAAATACTGGAGTATATTTTGCAACAATCATACCTAGTATACCTATGGAACATAATAAAGTAATAACCTTTGGTAATACAGGAAATGAATCCACAACTGAATCAACTATTCTCTTAAACATTCCACCTGATGTATGAGCTCTGACAGATGCCCTATTTACACCAGCCTTTAACATTGAAGGTCCAAATTTTAATGAAGCTTCTTTTCTATCTTCATCTGTTTGCACTTTTCCATTTGCGAATACATCTCTCTTTTTATTTAAAGGCCACAATCTACTACAAATAGCAGCTAATATAAAGGCTAATAAGAATGATACAAAATAAGTCTTTATAAAGTGTTCACCTATTCCTGCTGTTTCCATAACTAACAGAGCATAGCCTACAGAAACCGCACTAAAGCAAGTAGCCACTATAGATGATTCTTTCTCTGTATATATATTTCCTCTATACATTCTACTAGTAATTATAATTCCCATAGTTGTTGATCCTACGAAAGAAGCACAGGCATCAACTGCTGATTTTCCCGGTGTCTTAAACAATGGTCTCATTAGAGGCTCTAAAAGAACTCCAAAGAAATCTATACAGCCATAATCAGTTAAGAAAGGAATAAAGAATGCTCCTACTGGAATAATAAATGCTACACCTATAACTACTCCAGGTATTACCATTTCACCTGTTGATGGTCCAACTATCATTTCTGGTGCAGAATAAACACCAATTTTATTTAAGAAATAAAGTAATATAAATATTCCACCTGCTAAATATAAAAATGGATGTATGATTGAATCTGCTTCAAAATACTTATAAAGCTTACTTTCCTTTTTTGAAAAGAATTTTCCAATTACACTTGCAATTCCTGTACTCATAAGTACAATTGTACATAATAATAATGCTCCAACAGCCTGTCCATTAATAACTATTAGTGAATCTACAATTGATATTGCACCTTGGTAAATATATCCAAATGGAATTCCCCCATTTATAGGTACGAAAAACACAAATATTGCTATTGCTGAAATTATAAATGCTTTTATAGCTCCCATTGTCCAGTCTCTTCTATCTAATTCAATAGAGTCTAGAACCTTGGGATCATTTAAATCTAATTGACTTAAATCATAGTCTTTGTTTTTGCTTAAATTTATTGTTTTCAGTTCTGTCACCTTCTTCTTTCTGTTATTTGAATCACATGTATAAGGCTGTCCATTTACGTTCCTAGATGGACAGCCTTATATTTATTAACCCATTAAGTGAGTTTCTAATATTTGTTCTTGCTTTAATCCTTGTAATCCTAAATAATGATTTAAGTTATTTAATAAGTATTCTAATTTAACTGGTCCTACTAATTCTGAACCTGTTACTGCTACACCATATTTTTGAGCTTCAAGTTTAACTAATTCAAAAGTTCTATAAAGTGGAGTGTTTGCACAGTCAAACATATTCATTGACACAACTACTCCTTCTCTTTCTGGGAACTTGATTCCTACTGCTCTTACTGTTGAATATCCACCGCTTGGCCCTCTTACAGCTTTTGCTATTTGTTTAGCTATATTTACATCTTCTGTAGCTAGGAATACATTGTATGCAGTTAAACCTTCTTTATCTGCAGACACTATAGTTGCTCCTAATTCAGGACTTAATTTTCCGTCTACTGATAAATCAGGACGTCTTGCTTCATGGTCTGGATGATTAGGATCATCTAATAAAGCTTTTAATCCTTCATATTGTCCTTTTCTTATATATGAAATACTCTTTTTATCTTCTGTTCTAGCATTTTCACCAGAGAAGAATATTGGTACTTGATGTTTTTCAAATAATTCTTTTCCTATTTCTTCTGCTAATTCTTTACACTCTTCTACTGTTGTATTCATTAATGGGAATAGAGGAATTGTATCTTGTCCACCTATTCTTGGGTGAGTTCCCTCTTGAACTGTCATATCAATTAACTCATATGATTTTGCAGCCATTTCTAATAAAGCTTCTTTTAATGGAGCTGGTTCTCCGATTATTGTTAAAACCGTTCTGTTAAAATCATGTTCTGGTTCACAAGTAACAAGTTTAACGTCTTCTCTATTTTTAATTGTACCAGAAATTGCATCTATTACTTCTTGTCTTCTACCATCACTAAAATTAGGTACTGCAAGTATGAATTTCTTTTCCACTATTATCTCTCCTTAATATAAATTTATATGTTTCTAGCCATTAAGCCTTTCATAAACAACTTTTAAGGATGCTTCCTTTAATTCTTTTGCTGAATTCAATAATGAAGATACTTCTGCTGATATTGTATTTCTATATTCTTCATCTTTTATGCTTCCTAGATTAATAGTTACATTTAATAATGCACCTTCTAATCCTGAATAAGCTAATAATACACCTACTCCTATATCAGTTATAGCATTTACATTTCCATACTTCGCAAAAACATCTTGTAATTCCAATACTCTATGGCATTTCTCTGCACATTTTAAAGGAACTTCCAATGCAATTTTATATCCATCTTGAATAGCTTGTGATCTAGCCTTTTTATCTTCATCTGTTTCTTTTGGCATTTTAAATGCTTCCATTACTTTATCAAAAGCATTTGTATCTTCGTCTACTATATTTGCTAATTCTTCAAATAATCCTTCTAATTCTTTTTCATTTGTTTCTAAGGTAGTTCTTACTTCTTCTGGTAACTCTTCATAATTCTTCTTAGAAAATGTTAATCCACCAACCATACTTGTTAAAGCTGATCCAAGTGTTCCTACATAAGCTGATACACTTCCGCCTCCAGGAGTAGGATCACTACTCTTAGTATCTAAGGCATACTGTTTCAAACTTTTATCAATAAACATTATTGCACCTCCGATATTAATATATAACTTTGCTATTTCTAACCACTGCCCTTATATATAGCAAGACTTATGCCAAAAATAAAACTTCTTTCAATAATTATTGAAAGAAGTTTTATTTTTATATCTAATATTTAGATGATATGGTAATTTACTTATTTTGAACAGATATATAATTATTATATCTTTTTGTAAAGTTCTAAAAAATACTTTAATCTTAAATAATATGTCTCTTTATATATTATTAAATTAATTATTCAGAAGATTTTTTTCTCTCTTAAAACTTCAATTACCTACAAGAACCTTCAAAACGTATAATTTTAAGGTTGAGGAATTTTTTCCTGCCAATTAGGAATTTTTTCCCGTGCTGAATTTAAGGTCAATCCCAAGTCTTTTTGCCTTTTTTCTTAAGGTACTGGCTTCTAATCCGGTCATTTTGCTTAACTCATGTATATCTCCTGCCTTATACATATATTCATCTAATAATACTTTCTCATAGTTATAGATATTTTCCTTAAAGGATTTAGTCTCATCTAATGCCATAGTTCTAATTTTGCCTATATCTCCACTTAAAATATCTCTTTCACTTATTAGATTCATTTCAGACGTTACAACTAATCTTTCAATTTCATTTTCTAACTCACGTATGTTTCCCGGCCAATCATAACTAATTAGTAACTGCATTGCCCTTGAAGAAATTCTTTTATCATAATTATAATGTTCATTTAATCTTTCTAGGAAAAACTTAATCAATGGAACTATGTCTTCTTTCCTTTCTCTCAAGGGAGGAATATCAATTGGAACAACCTTTAATCTGTAGTATAAATCGCTACGAAACTTTCCTTCTTCTACCATTTGATGTAAATCCTTATTTGTAGCAGCTATAATCCTAGTGTCTACAGATATATTCTCTGTACCCCCAACCTTTTGCAATACTTTATCTTGAATTACAGATAAAAGCTTTACTTGTAGATTAAGTGGCAGTTCTCCAATTTCATCTAAAAATAGAGTCCCCTTATGTGCCAACTGAATCAACCCTATTTTCCCTTCTTTCTTAGCTCCTGTAAATGCTCCTTCTACATATCCAAATAGTTCCGATTCTATTAGACTTTCAGGAAGTGAAGAACAGTCAACCTTTATAAAATTTCCTTTTTGTCTAAGACTATTTTCATGTATATATTTACTGAGAACCCCTTTTCCTACTCCCGATTCTCCTGTAATCAATACTGTAGAATCTACCTTGGCAATTCTAAGAGCTAAGTTTTGTATATCCTTTATAACTTTACTTTTGGCTATCATATAATTATCTTCTGTTTCCTTAGCATTTAATATATCTAGCTCTCTTTGCATCCTTATATTTACGCTTCTTAGTTCATTTAATTGAAACTTCAAATTTTCTATACTTGTTATGTCCATAACACTTACAACTACATTTATCAGCTGTCCATCTTCAAAAATTGGGACTCCTGTGGAAAAAATATTTTTTCCATTTGCTTTCTGGGTTTTCCCCACTACTTCTCCCTTTTCAATAACTTCCAAAGCAACAGATTCAGAATAAACACCTTCACTTACTAGATTTTTCATATCCTTTCCCACAATCCAATTGCTTTCAATTCCTTCTATTTCTTCACAGGCCTTATTATATAAAATTGTTACACCTTTAGAATCCACTACATGAACTCCTAAATTTAATGAATTAAATATATCTTTAATCTTATTTAGGTTTAAACACATTTTGACATTTTCCATATTAACACCTCTTTTAACAGCATTATTAATTATATAACATTATATCATAAGGCTATGACTATATAAAAAGGCTAGTTAGAAAATCTATTCTCCAACTAGCCTTTTACTCGGTTATTGTAATTTAGTCAAAAGTTTAATTAAATATTCATAGGTCCTCTCTGTAGATGATATACTAAGTCTTTCCTTTGGAGTGTGAACATCATACATATTAGGACCAAAGGAGATAATATCCAATTTAGGATATTTTTTAGCAAGTACCCCACATTCCAATCCTGCATGAATAACTGTAGATTCCATTTCTTTTCCAAACATATCTTTGTATATTTCAAGTGCTGTATCTCTTAGTCTTGAATTAGGATTGTATTCCCATTCTGGATAATTTCCACTTATACTGCATTTAGAATGGGTTTTGTTTATTTCATCTACAATCTTTTCACGTAGTTCCATCAATACACTTTCCGTAGAACTTCTAGTAGATACTTGAATAATAATTTGCTCATCTTCTATTTTTAATATGGCCAAGTTACTAGAACTTTCTACTATTTCCTTATTGTCTGGAATCATAGTATATACTCCAGTAGGAATATTGTGAAGAAGCAGAGTTAAAGCATCAAAGGCTTTGTTATCTATTACCTTGCTTACTTCTTCTCCTTTAGATACTGCTACATCTATTTCTGGTTCTTCTGATTTATATTTATTTATAGTTTTTTCTTTGATTTCTTCTACTTTGTCTATAAATTTAGATATTTCTTCTGATTTTACACCAACTGTAACAGATGTTTGTCTTGGAATAGCATTATCCTTAGTTCCACCATTGATAGACACTAATTTTATATCAAAACCATCTTTTAGTTCTTCCACTATATCATTTAAAATCTTGTTAGAATTTCCTCTAGGTTTGTGAATTTCCATACCTGAGTGTCCTCCAAACAAGCCTCTTACTTCTATATGAACAGCTGAATAATTTTCTACTTCTTCATATTCTATAGGAATTCTTACTTCAATTAATTCTCCACCAGCAGAGCCAGTAACTAGAACTCCTTCTTCCTCTGAATCTACATTTAACAATCTCGTCCCCTTTAGAACATTTTCAGATAGACCTAAAGCTCCCTCCATCTCCACTTCTTCTGATGTAGTTACTAAAAGTTCTATTTCAGGATGCTCCAGTGTATTATCTTCAAGTATTGCAAGACCCATGGCTATGGCAATTCCATTATCTGCCCCTAAAGTAGTTTTATCTGCATATATATAGTCTCCATCTATTTTTAATGAAATAGGGTCTTTGGCGAAATCATGGTTACTATCATCTTCTTTTTCACCTACCATATCCATATGACCTTGTATAATAACTCCTGGAGAATTTCCGTATCCTGGAGTAGCTGGTTTTCTTATGATTACATTTAGTGTGTCATCTTGAATAGTTTCAAGTCCTAACTTTTCTCCTACACTTTTAATATAATCACTTACTCTTTTTTCATCATAGGAACATCTAGGTATTTGTGTTAATTGTTCAAAGTAACAAAAAACCCTTTCTGGTTTTAATCCTTCTAATTTACCCACCTTATCACCTTCCTTTGTTTACTTTCCGTTGTTCTCCACAATTTTTACAATTAGTTGAGATGCTAATTTCATAGATTCAGTTGGAATAAATTCAAATCTTCCGTGGAAGTTATATCCCCCTGTAAAAATATTAGGGCAAGGTAAACCCATATATGATAATCTAGCACCATCAGTACCACCTCTAATTGGCTGAATCATTGGCTCAATTCCAAGGTCCAACATAGACTTTTTAGCTAATTCTATGATTTCCATATGAGGTTCAACCTTTTCCTTCATATTGTAATAACTATCTTTAATTTCTATTTTAATTATATTGTCATATTTATCATTTAAGAAATTAACTATTTTTCTAAAGTCTTCTTTCATCTTTTCAAATTTTTCTCTGCAATGCTCTCTAATAATATAGGTAACTACAGTATAGTCTACAGTTCCATTAATTTCATCTAGTAAATAAAACCCTTCATATCCTTCTGTATATTCTGGTTTTTGATTTACTGGAAGCATATTATCTATTTCCATAGCTATTCTTGAGGAATTTATCATGATATTTTTTGCTGTTCCTGGGTGAACATTTTTCCCTTGAATTTCTATTTTTACACTTGCTGCATTGAAGTTTTCATACTCTAATTCACCTATAGGTCCACCATCTACAGTATAAGCAAAATCTGCACCAAAATCTTTTACATCAAATAAATCTGCTCCTCTTCCTATTTCTTCATCTGGTGTAATTCCAACTTTTATATCTCCGTGTTTTATCTCAGGATGATTAATTAGATATTCCATAGCATCGATAATCACACTTATTCCAGCCTTATCATCTGCACCTAAAAGTGTTGTGCCATCTGTTGTAATGAGTTCCTTTCCAACTAAATCTTTTATAAAAGGAAACTCTTTCTCTGTTATACTATATTGTTCATTTAATTTTATGTCTCCACCTTCATAGGTAAATATCTTTGGATTTACACATTTACCATCCAAATCTGGACTAGTATCTAAATGAGCTATAAAGCCTATGGTTGGTACTTTTGTGTCCATATTAGATTTTAATGTTGCATATACATATCCATTTTTGTCTTGACGTACATCTTCAAGACCTATCTCTTGTAAGTCTTTCACTAAAAGGGCACCTAGTTCTAGTTGTCCCTTTGTACTAGGACAAGTACTGCTATTTTCATCAGACTTAGTGTCTATAGCAATATAGTTTTTAAATCTTTCAATAATTTTATCCATATTAATCATCCTTTCAATTAATTATCCATAAAAAAGGCTTCTAAAGAAATCTTTTCAGGAAGCCTTTTTTATATTCATGAAGGAAAATTCTTAATTGCAAAAATAGAAAGAACCTTCCTATTCATTATAATAGTGTTTGTATTACAAGCATGGCTATTGAGAAAACTCCTATTATCCCCATAAGAGGAAGTATAAATTTTAGCCATTTATTATATGTTACATCTACCATTTCTAAAGTTGCTAAAATTAGTCCAGTTGGAGTAATAAATGCCATCCAACCTTGACCCCAGTTATATGCTGTAACTACAACATCTCTAGCTACTCCAACAGTATCTGCTAAAGGTGCCATTATAGGCATTGAAAGTGTAGCAAGACCTGATGAAGATGGTATAAAGAATCCTAAGAAACTAAATAATATCATCTGAACTCCTGCAAAGATACCACCATTCATATTTCTAATAATAGATGATGTGTAGAATAACAATGTATCTGAAATCATTCCATCATCCATTACAATATTAATAGCTCTAGCAACTCCTATTATAAGTGCTACTCCAACTAAGTCTGCTGCTCCAGCTACAAATGTGTTTATTGCCTCTTTCTCAGAAAGTCCTGATAAGAACATTATTATAATAGCTACTGATAAGAAAAGTCCGCCCATTTCTGGGAACCACCATCCACCACTAGAAACTCCCCAAATCATAACTGGAAAAGCACCTAAAAATACAACTAATATTAAAATCCTCTTCCAATTAAAAGGTGCAACATTGTTTGGGTCATAGTTCTTTAAAAATCTTTCTTCAATTTTATCCATATCCTCATGAACTATGGAACTCTTAGGGTCTTTTCTAACCTTTCTTGCGTAATAATATATATATACAAGAGTTATTATAGTTGCAAGTATCAGTGCTATAATACGGAATGTAAGTCCTTCGTTAAATGAAATCCCCGCAGCATTTGAAGCAATAACAACTGAAAAAGGATTCACTGTCGAGAACATAGAACCGATAGAAGAACCCATATATATTGCTGCAATGGCAACTATTGCATCATATCCACTTGCTATAAATATAGGCATCAATATAGGATATAGGGCTATTGTTTCCTCTGCTAATCCAAAGGTAGTACCTCCCAAAGCTATCAACGCTGTTACAAAGATTACTAATAAGAATTCTTTACCCTTTGTTTTTTTAGATAAAGCTGCGATTCCTGCATCAAAGGTTCCAGTTTTATTAACTAAACCTATGATTCCACCAAGAATCAATACAAATACCATAATGTCTACTGTATCCATAATACCCATAATAGGGGACATTATAACTGGTAATAATCCTTGTGGTGATTGTTGTATAGTCTCATAGGTATCTGGAATTGCTATGGGTTTCTTTATACTTCCATCTGTAAACTTGCTTAGATCCATTTTAATATTTAGACTATCAAGGGTTTCTTGAGTTGCTGGAAGTTCTGAAACTTCTCCCTCTGGATTTACTACTGTAAAGATATTTTGTTCTGAATCATATTCTAACTTTGCATAAAGTCCTGCTGGAACCATATAAGTTAATATAGCAGCCAATATTAATATTATAAATAAAACTGTAAATGCTGTAGGAAATTCAAATTTCTTTTTTTCCTTATTTTTTTTCATATTTTCATCTCCTGTTAAAATATTATGAGTTTGAGTATTCACTACTATTGTTTACATTTATTAATTAATTATAAATATTTTTGTTTATAATCATTCTTAATAATTGTATATTAGGTTTTTATAAATATATTTCCCAATATTTTTGTCACTCCTTCTATGTCTAATTTTTATTTAATCAAATAAAGCTTACCATAATTTGTTAAGGCTTACAAGATATAACACACCAAATTTTCTCTTATGTACGAAAATAGAGATAACTCTATTATTTAGAGTTATCTCTATTTTTATTTTAAGCTTCTACAGCTTCTCCCATGAACATTGCTATGTCATCTTCTACATTTGATATTGTTCCTATTCCAAAAGTATCTACTAATACTTTAGCCACATTTGGTGAAAGGAATGCTGGTAATGTAGGTCCTAAATGAATGTTTTTTACACCTAAGTGTAACAATGCAAGTAATACGATTACGGCTTTTTGTTCATACCAAGCAATATTATATGCTATTGGTAATTCATTTATATCATTTAGTTCAAATATTTCTTTTAATTTAAGAGCTATAACTGCTAAGGAATAAGAGTCGTTACATTGTCCTGCATCTAATACTCTTGGAATTCCTCCAATATCCCCTAAATTTAATTTATTGTATTTATACTTTGCACAACCTGCAGTAAGGATTATAGTATCCTTTGGTAATGCTGCTGCAAAGTCTGTATAATAGTTTCTACTTCCTTGTCTTCCGTCACAACCTGCCATTACAAAGAACTTCTTAATTGCACCTGATTTAACTGCTTCTACTACTTTATCCGCTAATGCAAATACTTGAGCATGAGCAAATCCACCTACGATTTTACCTTTTTCTATTTCTGTTGGAGCTGGTAATTTCTTTGCGTGTTCAATTAACTCTGAGAAGTCTTTTTGTTTTCCTTCTACTCTATCTGCAATATGTTTGAATCCTGGATAACCTGATGAACCTGTTGTATATACTCTATCAGCATAGGATGCTGCTGGAGGTACTATACAGTTTGTAGTAAATAATATAACTCCATTGAACTTTTCAAATTCTTCTTTTTGTTTCCACCAAGCATTTCCATAGTTTCCTACAAAGTGATCATATTTTTTAAACTCTGGATAGTAGTTTGCTGGTAACATTTCACCATGAGTATAAATGTCTACTCCTGAATCTTTAGTTTGCTCTAACAATTCTTCAAAGTCTTTTAAATCATGTCCTGATACTAAAATACCTGGTCTATTTGATACTCCTATATTTACTTCTGTTATTTCTGGATTTCCATAAGTAGATGTATTTGCCTTATCAAGTAATGCCATTACATCTACACCAAATTTACCTGTTTCTAAAGTTAATGCAACTAATTCATCTGCTGTTAAACTATCATCTGTAATAGCAGCTAAGGCTTTTCTTATGAATTTTGAAATTTCTTTGTCTTCATAGCCTAAGTTACTTGCATGTTCTGCATAGGCTGCCATTCCCTTTAGTCCATAAGTAATTAATTCCCTTAAAGACCTTACATCTTCATTCTCAGTAGATAATACTCCAACTTTTTCGCTAGTTGACTTAAATACTATTTCATCATTTGAATTAACAGTAAATGTTGAAGCATCTTTTAACTCTCCTAGTTCAATACCCTTTTCAGTTAATGTAGCTTTTAATTCATCTCTTACTTTAAGAGCTTCTTTAATTTTTGCAAAGAATCTGTCTTTATCAAAGTTTGCATTGGTAATTGTCATAAATAAACCATCAATTATTAATCTATCAAGTCCTGGAATTTCAATTCCATTCTCATCTGCTTTAACTCCCAACAAAGAAATACCTTTTAACGTATAAATCATTAAATCTTGTAATGCCGCTAAATCTGCAGTTTTACCACACATACCTACTTTTGTACAACCTTTTCCTCCTGCTGCTTCTTGACATTGATAACAAAACATAGTCATTATTTCTCCCCCTATTATATATATTTATAGTGTTTATACACGTTGTTCCTTTTATCTTACATTTATCATTATATATAAACTCATTTAATATTTCGGTAACATATGTTACGAAGTAAAAAATTTTTATAATTTTTTGTTGATTACCAACTAATAATCTTTACCTGCTGGTTTGATTCTTTCTGGGTATGCTACTGAGCAAGGTGTTACACCATAAACCATATTACAATGAGGGCATTTTGTTTCTAAATGAGTCATTTCAAACTCATTTTCACATTCAACACATTTTATAACAACTCCCGGTGGCATTGGGCGAGTATTGAATCCCATCATTCTTATTTTATCTACTACTTCTTTTCCACTTCCGAAACTTCCTGTACATCCGTCGTGCATTTATATTTCCTCCTTTTTTAATTGTTCTCCAGTTCTAAGTTTATTTCTCATTCCTTGAATTACATTGTCCATCTTTTCAAGCTCTATTAATAATCTTTTTTCTTCATCACTTGTTTCTATAATTTTATCTATACCGCCATTTTTGATTATAATTCTCTTATGTGCCATAAGGGCAAGTATTGGATCATGGGTTGCCATTAGGACTATTTTATCTTCAGATACCAACAGTTCCAATGCCTTTTTTCTATCTATTCCTGCATTTTCTATTTCATCTATTAATACTATTGGCGAAGAACTAAGTATTGCTGTATCTGCAATCATCAATGCTCTTGATTGTCCACCACTTAGTGATGTTACAGGAGTATCTAGGTTGAATTTTTCTCCAGCTAAATTATTGGCAGCTAATATTATTTTTTCTGTTGTTCCCTTTACATCTTCTACTAGTCTACTTTCTGCATGGAGTTCTAAGAACTCTCTTACAGTAAGGTCCATTACAAAGTTCATATTTTGAGATAATTGTGCTACTAATTTATTATTAGATGAAAATCTCCATTTCTTGTCTGGCAATTCATCATTTATAAATATACTTCTTCCTGTAGGAGTATCCTTTTGGGCAGTCCATTCTATATCAGCTAAAAGCCTAGATTTTCCTGAACCAGTAGGACCTACAATAGATATGATTTCAGATTTATTTATGGTCAGTTTCTCAAATCCTTCCTTATTACCTGACTTATCATGACCTGGTAATATAGTTAGGGACTTTACTTTTGTATCTTCCTTTATTCCTAGAAACTCCTTCATCTGTTCTATGAAGGCTTCTAAATCTAGTATTAGTTTTTCCTTATTTATTGCCCAGTTTTCTATATCTTCTTCACTGAAAGTATCTAGATATTCTTTAAATGTTTCATCTTTATGACTTTCAACGTCTAATTTGTTTTCCTCAAAATAATTTATTACAAAAGGATACTTTTCTTCTAATTCTCTTATGGTTAAATTATTCATAGTCTTCACCTAAATCCATTTTTCTTACATTTCCCATTTGATAAGCCTCTCCTATTCTAGTTTCGCCTAAACAATAGGAACACATGGCTGATGGCATTGGGAATCTTAGTTCCATTCCCTGTACTGAATCTATTTTTTGTTCTTCATCAAATAACAGGGTACTTAATTCATAGGCACCTTGACCTGTAAGTCCATTAATGTGCATAGTAGTTGCCCTTGGATTTACTGAATTTACCTTTGAGGCAAATACTTCTCTTTCTGCCTGAGACACTATGTCGCCCTTAGTAATAACTACTATATCTGCTGATTTTAACATGGGACCAATTTTCTTTGGAGTATTTATTCCAGATAAATTGTCTATGACACAAACACCTTTTATATTTCTTATATAAGGTGAACACCTATTACAAAGTCCTGCTGATTCAGTAATTAACATATCTAATTTCATTTGATTTCCCCATTTTACCACTTCTTCTATATTTGAAGCAAAGAAATGGTCTGGGCAAAGGGCTCCTGAAAGCCCCTTCTTTACTGGAATTCCAGCTTTATCATATAATATATCATCATCTGTATAAAGACAGTCAAACTTCACTACTCCTACAGAAATATCTCTCTGTTTTAAAGCATCGATTGTTTTTAATATTATTGAGGTCTTCCCTGATGAAGGGGGACCTGAAAATACGATTAAATTCATTTTCTACCTCCTGTCCTAAACTGCATCATGAAATATTTTTTCACATCTTCTTATTAATTCGCCAATATCATGATTATTTATATAGTCCCAACCAAGCCACATAAACTTTTGCTCCATAGATAAATCATTATCTACCTCTGGATTAGTTGATGGAAACTTTCCATTGGTTGAAAGTATTTCTCCTACTTCTTTGGAGAAGAAAAAGTCTACGAAAGGTTTTGTTTGCTTCTTAGTCTCTTTCTTAGCCAATAAAAATACTGGAGAAATTATTGCACCGTCTTCTGGCCATATGGGCTTTAATGGAGACTCACTTCTTACCATCTTTGTAAAGAAATATGGCATAATGGTTATAGTTGGAATCTTAGATTCAGTTTTCTTTGTATGAGCCTTTACCATTTCTGCAGGATGCATACTCCTTAGAAGTGTTTTCCCAAGTTTAGTTACTCCTTCTTCTCCATAGTTTTTATATATATTTAAAAGTATAGCATTAAATAAGTCAAAATCTTTCATAGGAAGGGATACAGAATCTTCAAATTCTTCTTTTAATAAATCCTTCCAAGACTTAGGCATCGGTCTATCTCCTAATTCTTCAGTATTTACCATAAATACAGCAGGAACTACTGCTATTATAGAATATTGTTTTTTGGGGTCTTTTAAATCTATTTCTTCATTATCAAAGTCTTTATTTAATTTTTCCAATCCTGTAATATCTTCAAATACTCCTCTTGATTTAAACTTTCCCATTAATTCCTTATCAAAGAATAAATCAAATCCTGCTGACATAAATAAATCTGAAAGAGACTCTTCTTTATCAGAATGAATCCTTTCCTTTATCCAATCTACACCTAAGTTTGCAGACTTTAATTCATAGTCAACCTTAAAATCAAATTTATCTTTATTTTCATCCATCCAAGTATTAAATCCTTCTAGTAAAGGAACTCTTACTGGACAAGGCAAAACCCCTTCTATTTTTATATCTCCTCCGTTTTGTCCTTTAGGTGCAGATAATGCTGAGTCTACTGATATTCTATTTTGTTCTATTACATCTACTAATTTTTGAGTAAATAATTCTACATTTACCTTTTTAGTCATACAAGCCATTTCAAGGGAAATTGTCTTACCCATTAACTTTCTCATTTTCTCATTGGCTAATTGTTCAAATCCATTTTGTACAAATATATCTATGGTTTCTGGATATTTTTCCGTTATATCATATACCTTATCTTTTATATCAAAATATTTATTCATATTTACCTCCTATATAATCCGTCATTCTCTAAGGCTATTATACCCATAAACAAAAAAAAAGTCGGTAACTATTGTTACCAACTATTTTTATTTATTGAATAAAAGTTCTCTGGTTCTTTTTTATGTGATTTTAAGTCATCATGTCTCCATATCTGCTTTTCAATGTGTTTCTTGATCCAAGCTTTGCTAATTTGTTTAGTTTAAAAATAAATTCATACGATTTTACTCTATAAAATACGACAGGAATTTATTATACTTGCCCCATTTATATTATTTTTAATTATTAAGTTGTTCCTTTAATTCTTCCACCTCAGATTTAGAAAGACCTGTTGCTTTTACTACTAATTCTATTTCTAATCCTTCTTTTAATAAGTTTTTAGCTACTTTTTCTATTCCTTTTTCTATTCCTTTTTCTATTCCCTTTTCTATTCCTTCTTGTAGTCCTTTTTCCATTCCTAATAACTCTCTTCTTTCTAATATACTCATAGTAACAGCCCCCTTTCCATCTAATTTCCTTATTTCCTCTTTTATATCTTCCTCTGTAGCATCACTATTGGTTAATTCTATATATTTTAAATATATTTCCCCATAATATACTATTGTCTCCAAGGACTCTTCTTTTTGTACTTCTTCTAATGCTAATAGAAAGTTTTTCAAAACCACTTCCAAATCCTCTTCAAAGGAATATTTAAAGGCTTTTAGCATCATTGCTGTTAATCTAGTTAGTTTCTGAAAATCATTTTCCTCATATTCTCCTATATTGAAAAAATCATATTTGAATACTGGTACTCTTTCTTTAAAGTATTCTGGTAACTGATAAAAATCTGGTATCATATCTCTTATATCTGTCCTAATATTCCATTTTTCTTTTCCATGATAAATAAGCATTGGAATTATAATTGGCAGTTCTTCTTTGTTTTCTTTTTGTATTATTGTCATCCACGATTCTAAAATATATTTATTTAATTGAAACATTGCCAATTTATCTTTATAGGATTTATGCTCTATTAGAAAAGATATATAGGCATCTTTATTGTTTATTTTTACCCTATAAATTAAATCTGAAAAATTTTCTTGTAACTCTTTATTTATAAATGTATCCTTTTGAAGTTCTAAACTCTCCATATCTATTATATCTAAAGCTTCTTTAGGTATATTATTTTCTATAAAATCTTTTGCTATTCTTTTCTGACTAAATACTTCCTTAAATGTGGCATCATGCTTATTTGCTATTTCACTTTTCATCCTATCACCAACTTTTTTAGTCTTCCTAATTTTATTATATCATTTATATAATTGTTCTTCCATATATTCTATTTGTTAAAAGACACTACTTTTGAAAACATAAAAACTTTTTATTATAATTTCTTGGAATCTGAGATTCAAGCTCTAAAGTTATGATTTAATTTTATTAAGTGTATAATACAAAAGAACTATTATTGTAGTTCCATAAAGAATTACTAATTGTTGAATTAGATTTCCAATAGGTATTGTAAAAACAAAAGATATAAAATAGCTAATACAAGTAAACACTATACAAAATATGAGATTTAGAAGAAAATGTTTAATTCCATTTACTTTATTTTTTTGTACAAAAAGGACGACTAAATATCCTAAGCATATTAGTATCATAAAAATCACCAGAACATTATTCATCTTCCATAAGTTAGAAATATATTGATAATGCTCCTTTTGTATTTGTCCATTTAAAGAATATTTTTCAATATATTGAAATCTAGAAGTTTCTATAAATAAATATATTAAATTAATTAAAGTTAAAAATAAAAAATAATATCTTAAACCTTTATACCTTTTAAAATTAAAAACAGAATCTTTCATGTTAGTAACCCCCTCCCATAAATAGTACTGTTAATATACTTAAAGTTTTTCTTTTTTACTCCCTTTCATATTTTATACTTTCAACAAAAATAGTTTATTAAAAAGCTTCTCATATGTATATAGTAACACAGTTCACTTTTATTTACGCATAAACCATGACAGCCTATATAATCCGTCACTTTCTAAGGCTATTACTCTTATAAAAATAGTCGGTAACAATTGTTACCAACTATTTTTATTTTTCAGATTTGCCACTTCATCTTCTAATATAGATATTCTCCTATTTAATTTATAAATCACTGGAATATATCCTAGTATAATAACTATCCACGGCCACATTATAATCCTACTACAATTTAAATTTAAGCTTTATATAGTATATCATCTTTTAGTTCTTTTGCTTTTTCTTCTCCTAATAAGTATTCTATTATCTCTATGGCAAAGTCTACTGCCAATGCTGGTCCTCTTGCTGTTATGATATTGCAGTCCCTAAGAACATTTTCTTCAACATATATTCCACTTTTTAATTCATCTTCAAACCCTGGATATGATGTTACATTTTTACCATTTATAACTCCTGCTCTTTCAAGAACTATAGGGCCTGCACATATGGCTGCTACTAGACCACCATATTTATCTATTTCCTTTACTATATCAATTACTTTATGATTATCCCTAAGATTTGTAGCTCCTGGTAACCCTCCTGGAATAATTACCCCATCATAGGAATCTATATCGCTAATATTGTCTATATTGTTGTCTGCAATAACTACAATATCATGAGCTCCTTTTACCCTATTATCTTGTGTAATGCCTATGGTTTCAACAAGAATATCTTTTCTTCTAAGATAATCTACTACTGTTAAAGCCTCCACCTCTTCAAATCCTTCTGCTAAAAATAAGATAACTTTCTTCATATAACCCCTCCTATTTTTCCTTATATTTATCTATACCCAAAATCTCCAAAAATCCTTACAAATAATCTTTTGGATAATTTATACATAGGAAGAATTTAATTTATATGTATAATACTAAATAAGATACTGATAAAATTTATAAGGAGTGAACAAAATGATTTTATATGTTGCTATATTAGAAACTACTGATTCAAAAAAAGATGATGAAATATTAGATGTACATAAAGCTTATCTTCAAAAGCTTATAGATGAAGGGAAGATATTTGCTAAAGGGCCTTTTACAGACCATAGTGGGGGACTTGTGATTTATAAAGCTGATTCCTATGAAGAAGCCAAAAGAATGGCTGAAAATGATCCTGCTATATTGGAGAAGTCTCGAAAATTAACATTAAAGGAATGGCGTAGCAATATAGAATAGCTTCCTGTAAAACACTAAGATTCTTAGTGTTTTATTTATTTTATAGTAATTCCACTAGAATATATATTGACTATGTATGGGTATTATAATATATAATATTAGTTAGCCAGATAGGTAAGGAGAAGATAATTCTATGAATAAGTTTAAAAGGGTACTTCTAAAGATTTTATCTATTCCCCACTTTAACCTTAAAAAGCATTATAAATTATATAGAAGATTTTTAAATATATTTAAACAAGCACCTGAACCAATATATAAAACATTGGATCATAAAATTATAATGGAAAATAGAGAGATTCCCCTTAGAGTTTTTATTCCTAAATCAAATCCTTTACAAAAAGTTCTTATCTTTTTCCATGGTGGAGGTTGGGTTACGGGAAATATTGATTATTATACTAATGTATGTACAAATTTAGCCAATATGACTAATCATATAGTTGTTTCAGTAGACTATCGATTAGCACCTGAAAATCCTTTTCCTGCTGGATTAGAGGATTGTTATTATGTTGCTCGAGAAATCTTTAAAAACCCTGAAATACTAAATTGTAAAAAAGAGGATATAGTCTTAATAGGAGATAGTGCTGGGGGAAACTTGGCTGCTGTCGTTTCTCTTATGGCTAGAGATAAAGGTGAGTTTCTGCCTACTAAACAAATACTAATCTATCCTGCTACAAATTATGACCATAGTATAAATTCTCCTTATGCTTCAGTAATAGAAAATGGAGAGAACTATATAATGACCTCAAGACGAATACAGGACTATATGTACTTATATGTTGAAAATGAAGAAGATAGGTTAAATCCCTATGTGGCACCGATACTATCTAAAGACCTTTCTAACCAGCCAAAAACTTTAATTATAACAGCTGAATTTGACCCTCTCCGTGATGAAGGTGAAGCTTATGGCATGAAATTAAGGGATTTTGGCAATGATGTCAAAATACATAGAATGAAAAATATGATACATGGATTTTTCTCTAATCCTTTAAGCTTAGATAGTATAGATGAATTCTATGAAATTATAAATATATTTTTAAAAGACTAAACATTGAAATGGTGGTTAATATGAAACAACAAAAAGAAGAAAAATGGACTAGACTTGATAATGCCTCTAAGTTTTTCCCAGCAGTTGCAAATAATAAGGATACAAAAGTATTTAGATTTTCCTGTGAGTTGTACGAAGATGTAGAGCCAAAGGTTTTACAAAAATCTCTAGATTTAACTATGGAAAGTTTTCCATTCTATAGGTCCATATTAAGAAGGGGACTCTTCTGGTACTATTTTGAATCCAGTGACCTAGAACCTATTATTGAACTAGAAAATAAACCTTTATGCGCTCCTATTTACATAAGAAATGAAAGAAATCTTTTATTTCGTGTCTTTTATTACAATAAAAGGATTAACTTGGAAGTATTCCACTCTCTTACTGATGGTGCTGGTGCTATTTGGTTTATGGAAACCCTTATATATCATTATATGACCATAAGATATAAAGATAAATTTAAGGATAAAGGTCTAAAACTAAACTATAAAGCTTCCATAAGTGAGAAATCAGATGATAGCTTTAAGAAAAACTACAATAAAAGAGATATTTTTATACACGGTAGAAACAAAGGGGTTTCTGCCTATCAAATCAAAGGAAGTAGAATTAAAGAAAATAGAATGAAATTAATCGAAGGTGCTATGTCTGTAAAATCAGTTTTGGATATAGCTCATGAATATAATACTACTTTAACAGTATTCTTGACTTCTTTACTTATATATTCTATTTATAAAGAGATGCCACTTAATAAAAAGCACAAACCCATAGTACTGTCTGTTCCCATTAATTTAAGACCTTACTTTAAGTCAACAACAGCAAGAAACTTTTTTAGTACTATGAGCATTAGCCATGGCGTTCACAATCAAGATTTAAATTTAGATGAAATAATTCAAAATGTAAACAATAGTTTTAAGGAAAATCTAACTAAAGAAGCCTTGGATAAAAAATTAAATCATTTTATGTCCTTAGAAAAAAGCATTTTTACAAGAATAGTCCCTTTAACTATTAAAGACTATGTTATACATGCAGCAACTAAACTAGATGATAAAAAAATAACTTCATCTATTTCAAATATTGGAAAGATTATTATGCCAGAGGAGTTTAGTGATTATATAAAACAATTTAGTATTTGCGTAAGTGCAAGAAGACCCTTAATTACTTTATGTACTTATGATGATAGATTAGTTATAAGTTTTACTTCACCTTTTGAAGAAACCGATATACAAAGAACATTTTTTCAATTTCTTTCTGAAAAAGGAATAGAAATTGAAATCACATCAAATCTTTAGAAAGAAGTGAATATATGAATTACTGTAGCCATTGTGAAGTTAAAATACGAGGAGAACAAGAAAAGTGCCCATTATGCGGAAATATGTTATCAGATAATCATCATAATCACCATGAAAAGATTTTTCCAAATGTTCTCCCATATTACGAAAAACATTTAGCCATTAGAATTTTACTATTTATTTCAATAGCAACTGTGGTAGTTAGCTTTTCCATTAATATTATATTTCCTTCAAATATAAACTGGCCATTATTGTTAGTATTTGCTCTAGTTAGTATATGGCTTGGAGTTATTGCCCTTATTCAAAGAAGGTATCATATAGCGAAAAAAATCGTTCGGCAAGTTTGTATTATATCTTTATTGGCAATTTTTTGGGATTGGCGAATAGGATGGAAAGGTTGGTCATTAGATTATGTAATACCTATTACTTGTGTTACTGCTATGATAACTATGTATATAATAGCTCAAGTTATGAAACTTAGTACAAAGGAGTATATTACTTATACATTAATTGATGGGTTATTTGGTATTATTCCAATTTTATTTTTTATATTTGGTTGGATAAATGTAATCTACCCAACTATTATCTGTGTAACCCTAAGTATTATATCTGTATCTGCAATATTTATATTTAGAGGAAAGGATATTAAAGTTGAATTAGATAAGAGAATGCACATATAAAAGCTTCTACAAGATTTGTAGAAGCTTTATATTATTATTTTATTTCTCCCTGCATTTTTGGCCTCATATAGTCTATTATCCGCTATTTTTATTAGTTCATCTGTATTGATATTATCTAAATCTATTTCACTAGATTCTACAATTCCAGAACTAAATGTAATATTTATACTTATACCCTCATAGATAAAAGGTTTATTTCCAATTATATTTAATATCCTTTCCATTAGTATATAAGCATTTTCTTTATCTGTATCTGGTAATAATAGGATAAACTCTTCTCCTCCATACCTACCAAATATGTCATAAGACCTTATATTTTGATTTATAATATTTACAAACTTAGTTAATATATAGTCTCCTGCTTGATGCCCATAGGAATCATTGATTTCTTTAAAAAGGTCAATATCTAACATAACTAGAGAAAAAGAATTTTTAACTCTTTTATAATTGTCTATGAGTTGGCTAAATCTATCCATTAAATACCATCTATTATATGAGTTGGTCAATGGATCTCTTATAACAATTTCTTTTAGTCTAGCTTCTAAAAGTTTTCTTTCTGTTATATCATGTTTTACAGCTAAATAGTAGGTAAGTATTCCTTCTTTATTATATATGGGAGTAATTCTAGAATCCTCATAATATAAGCTTCCATCTTTTCTCCTATTTATTAACTCACCATTCCAGACTCCACCATTGGATATGGTATACCACATTTGTTCATATATCTCTGAAGGGGTAATCTCAGATTTTAAAATCCTTGGAGTTTTTCCTATGGCCTCTTGCCTAGAATAGCCTGTGACTTTTTCAAATACTGGATTCACATATATAATATCACCTTCTATATTTGTAATAAGTATTA
Source organism: Tissierella pigra (assembly GCF_018917845.1). Taxonomy (NCBI): domain Bacteria; kingdom Bacillati; phylum Bacillota; class Tissierellia; order Tissierellales; family Tissierellaceae; genus Tissierella; species Tissierella pigra. The sequence goes on along the minus strand of NZ_JAHLPJ010000001.1, from coordinate 140,765 downwards.
CAACAGAAGATTGATCTATTGCTGTAGATAATATATTTCTTTCGTTTTCAATATCAAAATCTATTTTTTCTTTATCTTTATTTTCCATATCTATCACCTTTACACTAGTTAGCTTAGATTCTATCTTATTTTTTATCTATTGTAAAGATATTAAATTCATTCCAAATAATGTATAAAAAAGAGCCTCTTTTTAAGAAGCTCTTGGAAATGTTGGATTAATAGGTGTAAAGTCAGGGTCTCTGCTAATATATTCATAAATATATTTTTCTACTGAAATACCCATATTTCTTAAGCCTTCGTTACCAAACATTACATTGTATTCTAATATATATAGTCTATTATCTACTACTACAACATCAAATCCTGCATGATTTATATTTAATTCTTTTGCTACATTTTCTACTAATTCAATAGCTTCCTTAGGTACATTATCATAATCATAAGTTGCACCTTTTGCTATATTGTTATGAAACTGTCCTTCTCCTGCAATTCTCCAATAAGCTCCAATTACTTTATCTCCTACATATACAATTCTAATATCCCTATCTATAGGAAGTTTTTCTTGAATATATATAGACTCATTGGTTTCTATATAAGATTTAAGTTCTTCTCTATTTTCTACTAAAAAAACTCCTCTGCCCATGGAGCTTTTGATTTCCTTCGCAACTAAGGGGTAGCCAAACTCCTCTTCTATAGTTTCTATATTTATACGATCCTTGCTTGTTATTTGAGTATAAGGTATGTTTTTAGGAAATATAGCTTGTAATACCCTAGTAGTCTCAACTTTATTATGCCCTAGTTGATAAGTGCTAATATTTGGAAATATCTTTTTCTTTAACCCATATACCAATGTATTTACCTGCCAATATTCAGGAAATAAAATATAATCTGCTTCTTTAATCTTGTCCATTTCCATTAGCATATTTTCTGGCTTAATATAGGTAACATTAGGCATTCCTAATGTCCTAAAAGGATTAAATGTAACTATTCTCATCATACCATCCTTTCTAATTTGTGACAAAAATATTTTACTCTTAAAAAGGACTTTTAGCAATATATTTTTTACTGGAAAAAGATATTTTTGAAGAAAACTTTTTATGTATTCACAGAAATACTAAAAATACTAAGAGAACATTTGCAGGACACGATTTAATTCTTAGTGAATGTAAACTCAAAAGCCGTTAAGCAGTTTGCACTGTTTGAGCGTAGCGAGTTTGCAAACTGTAGGATTTTTAATTTACATAAACTTTAGAATTATTCGTTTCCGAAACTGTGAACGTGGATTTTTATTATTTTTTTATTCACTGTCAATAGTAACAAATACTTTTTTATGTATTAAAAATCTTCTGCATAGTAGGAGCTTCTAACAAGAGGTGATGATGCTACCCTCTTAAATCCCATAGATAAAGCTATCTCTTTATATTCGTCAAATTGTTCAGGTGTAATATACTCTACTACTTCTATATGTGACGAAGTAGGTTGCAGATATTGTCCTAGTGTTAACATATCACACTCTACTTCTCGAAGTCTCTTAAATACATCTATTACCTGTTCTTTAGTCTCACCTAGTCCCAACATCATACCAGATTTTGTCCTCATATTGGGCTTTACTTTCTTTACATAACTAAGTAGTTCTAATGATCTTTCAAATATTGCCATTGGCCTAACTTCATCATATAATTCTGGTACAGTTTCTACATTATGATTTAATACATTTGGTTCTGAATCTATAATAATATCTATTAACTCCTTATCCCCCTGCATATCTGGTATAAGCAGTTCAATAGTTACATTTGGTGTTCTCTTTCTTATTTCTTTAACAACATTTGCAAATTGATTTGCTCCTTGGTCTGGTAAATCATCTCTAGTGACAGATGTAATAACAGTATGTTTTAAATTAAGTTTTTCTATAGCCTTAGCTACATTTTCTGGTTCTTTTAAATTTACCTTATCTGGCATTTCCCTAGTTACATTACAAAAAGTACAATTTCTAGTACAATTTCTGCCTAGTATCATAAAAGTAGCTGTTCCTCTTGCAAAGCACTCCATTCTATTGGGACAATTGGCTTCATCACATACTGTATTTAAAGAAAGGTCCGATAATAAAGAATTAACTTTGTTAGATACGACTCCTCCTTGCATTTTTACTCTAATCCACTCTGGTTTTCTTAATCGCATTGGCTTACCTCCATATCTAATTCTATATCCAGTAATCCTTCAATAAATTCCTTTGCTGATAATCCATGAATATAGTCATTTATATTTATTGTATTTAATACAGCTTCTAAATCATTTATATTATGTTTTACCCCAATCAGTTTTTCTTCCAACTCTTTGATATTTTTTTCTCCGAAAAAATCCCCATAAATAGAGATATTCTCTATTTGACCACTTTCCACCTCTAAATGATACTCAACCACTCCACTTGGATATTTTCTAGAATTTGTATATCTATAGTTAGGACTCTTTCCATAGTTCCAATCCCAAGTTTCAAATCTATTTTTAACTATTTTATCTATTTCTTTTAAATCTTTTTCATTAAATTCATATATGGTTTCTATTCCATGGGTTTTTATTACATAGTTTTTTAAGTACTCTCTAAATTCCAGTAAATCCATTTTTTCGTCTATATGTTCAATAATATTAGTTACTCTAGCTCCCACGGATTTCACCGATTTATCTACAAACTTTATAGGCTTACTTTTAAGTGCCAAAGATAATTTTGACATATCGCAATTATATAGTAGCGTTCCATGGTGAAGCAGTTTGTCCTTCTGAGAGTATTGTGCATTTCCAGAAAACTTCTTCCCACCTATTACTATATCATTTCTTCCTGTAAATTCTGCATTTGCCCCTAAAGACTTTAAGGCATTGATTACTGGTAATGCAAATTTTTCAAATCCATTTTTTACTTTAGTCTCTAGGGAATTTCTATAAGTAATAAATGTAAAATTCATATTTCCCAAATCATTATAAACAGTTCCACCACCTGATAATCTTCTAACTACTGTAATATGATTTTCCTCAACATAATCTAAATTTATTTCAGATATGGTATTCTGATTTCTACCAATAAGTATAGAAGGTTTATTTATCCATAACATAAAAATCTCTTCATCAAAGTTATTCATTAGATATTCTTCCGCAGCATGGTTAAAGAATGGATCATTGCTATTATTTATTACATAAATCATTAGAGTCCTCCTATTCATATGAACTATTCTAGTATAATTATATACAATAGTTCTACTACTTTCAATATTTCCATATTAAAGTATATTTCTTCAATCTAATTATAATTTAAAAAACACACTTAAAAAGTTAAGAATAAATTTAACTTTTTGAGTGTATTTTTAAGTAAATCAAATTTCAGTATTTCTATTCTTCAGTAGCAATTACAATTTTCTTTATGGGTTTTCCTAACTCCTTCTCTAACATTTCAATGATTTCCACATTAGGTATTCCTATAATTCCAATTGACGCTGCGTCTTTTCTTCCATACTTCTTTAACATATAAGCACTCCTTATAATATTATCTAGACAGTATTATAAAATTTATAAATGCAATAATCCATAAATGTAATGGATAGAAAACATAGAAAAAATATTTGCCGAATTTATTATTCAATCCTCTTTCTCCATTATATAATGCTATAAAAGGAAAAACAAAGAAATAGTATATTTCACTTCTTAGAAGTATTGCTATAATTTCCACAGCTATATACCCTAAAAATCTTTCCCCTTTCTTATTGTGTAAAAAATATGTAATTAACATAAATGGTAATAATACAACACCCCATTCTGACCAGAAACCTATAATAAAGCATATTGCTGACATCATTAAAAATAAAGACCGTACAATACCTTTGCTATCTTTACTCCATATGATGAATGAAATACATAATACTCCAGCTACAATAGTGGGACATATAAAGGTTCTAATTTTTAGATATATATAATTGGATTCAACTATTGTTGAGCTGAAATTTATAAGTAAGTATGTTAAAAGCTTATTACCTGCTAATACCAAAATCGTCCACATAACTAATCGCAAACAATATCTTTTTAAATTCCTAGTATATATAATTCCCTCAATAGCTAAATATGCAAACATAGGAGCTACACATCTTGAAATAATTAAAAAAACATGTGCTAAGTCATCGGAAACAAAATTATATCCAAATTCCAAATGATTCAACACCATCAAAAAAGCCATAATAAGCTTAATCTGAAATCCATTTAATCCCCTACGTTGAGTCATTACCTCCATAAAATAGCACATCCTTTCTCAACTAATTATAATATATCCTAGCAAATAACATAATTTGAAAGAAATTACTTTTCTTCTGTTATCCTATCATATTTATTGCCAATTAGGAAATGTAAATTATTAAGCTGAAGTTTTTCCCTAAATAATGTTGTAGATTTCTTAATTGCAAAAGGTTATTATACCAAGAAAGAAAATAGAGCTACTCTCAATTAAACATTTTTTTGCAATGACACTGCAAGAATTAACTATTATAGATTATAAAAACGTTTTATATTAAATTAACTTCCTTTGAACTATTCATTTTTATATATACAATAGATACTAAAATAGAGGTTATAGATGCTACTGGTCCAGTTAAACCTAATCCTATTAAACCTTTTTGAAGTACTATGGTCATCAAAAATGCTACTGGTATTCTAACTGCTATAGATGATACTATCCCATTTATCATGGTAAAATTAGTTCTTCCACTTCCATTTAAATATCCATTTAAATTAAATTTAATGGCAACTAAGATAAAATCTATACTAAATGTTTTTAAATATTTACCTCCTGCATTTACTACATCTGCATCAGCTTTAAATATTCCCATTATAGATTGAGGGTGTGCTTGAGCCCATACGAAAAAAAATAAGGAGCATATAAAAGATATTAATATACTTATCTTTAAGGCTTTCATAGCCCTTTCTGGTTTATTAGCCCCTATGTTTTGAGCAGTTAGTGCTGCTAAGGCATAGGATATGGACATAGGTGGAAGCATTGAAAATACTTCAAATTTAGCCACTACACCTACTGCTGCTGACTCTGCTAGCCCCATACTATTGGCAATACCAGCTATAACCAAGAAAGAAGCCCAAAGCAATACTTCTTGTAAAGATAAAGGTGCTCCAACTTTTAGTAGCATTGACATCTTGTCCTTTTTTATTTTAAAGTTTCCCAATTTAAATTCAAATATAAAGTTTCTTTTGGCTAAATATATTATTGCCAAAACCATACTAATCCCTTGTGATAATATAGTAGCTAGGGCAGCTCCTGCTGCTCTCATATCAAATACTCCCACTAAAATTAAATCTAAAACTATATTAGTTACACAAGCTATGGCAATAAAATATACTGGTCTTTTAGAATCTCCTAACCCTCGCAGAATAGAGCTTATGGCATTATATCCAAATATAAATATAACTCCAGAAGAACATATCATTACATATTTAACAGTATCTGCATAAGCCTCTGGTGGTGTTTTCAAAATATTAAGTAAAGGTTTTGTCAGTATAAACATCAAAACAGTTATAAACAATGATACAATTGCACCTGAGGATAGTAAACTTCCTATGGTTTCAGATACATCATTATTTCTCTTTGCTCCATAATACTGTCCAACTAAAATAGTCCCTGCCATAGTGAGTCCAATTATTAATCCATTTACAATTTGCATAACTTGTGTACCAATGGCTACAGATGATAGTCCAGCAGTATCTGTAAATAGACCTACAATTAATAAATCTGCTGTTCCATATAAAGCCTGTAGAATATTTGCTATTATAAAGGGAATCGAAAAACTTATAAGCGATTTATAAATACTCCCTTCAGTTAAACTTTGTTCAAGTTGTTTCAATTGATTCTCCTCCTTCTAATACCTTTTCAATTTATTATATGGATTTTCTCAATTATATCTTATATCTATAATTATATTATGATAAACTAGTTACAATCCATAAGTATATTGTCATAAACTAAAACTATATTAGCGAGGTCTTTAATATGTATTTAAATACTTTCAATGTTAATAGTAATTTACAATCAAAAATGGAATATGGCACTCTTGAATTTCCCTTAGAAGTCTTTTATGACGATTTATATAAATATGATATGAATTTTATTCGTTGGCATTGGCATAAGGAAATTCAGTTTGCCATTGTACAAAAAGGCGTTGTTGAATTTTTCTTCTTAGATGAATCCTTTCAGCTATCGGAAGGAAATGGTTTATTTATTAATTCAAATAGTCTTCATCAAATGAAGCCGATTACTCCAGACTGTGTAGTAGTCAATATAGTATTTAATCACACATTAATAGGTGGACACAATTTATCCCTTATAGATAGGAAATATATATATCCTATTGTAAATAATAGTAGTCTTGATTTTCTACTTTTAGATAATACCATTAAGTGGAATAAGGATATAATTATAAAATTATTTGAGATTTATGATTTCCATAAGAATCGTGATTTCGGATATGAACTTTCCATAAAAAATAATCTATGTAGTTTATGGCTAATTTTAGCTTATAATTTAGTTCCAAATTTAAATTTATCATCTAAGCTTCATAAACATGAAGAAGAAAGAATCAAAATTATCCTTGAATATATTCATAATAACTTTTCAAATAATATTAGTCTCAAAGATATATCTGATTCTGTTCATATTAGTAAATCAGAATGTTGTCGATGTTTTAAAAAATATTTGAAAATGTCACCTTTTGAGTATCTTATGCAATATAGAATAGTAGAAGCCTTGAGCCTTATACAAAATACCACTAAATCCATAACCGAAATTATGTGTTTAGTGGGATTTAATGATGCAAGTTATTTTACAAAGATATTTAAACGATTTACTAATTGTACTCCTACTGAATATCGAAAACAATTTAATTAAAAGCCCTATCTATTTTTCAATAGAGATTATAATTTTCTTTTTAAATAATCCTTTACCAATTAACAAAATACTCCTTCCCTCTTTCTCAACTAATTATAATCTATCTTAGTAAATATCATAGTCTGAAATAAATTATTAGTCTCTCATACTAAATCATCCCAAGTATTAATTCATACAATAAGTATTTTTCACCAATATCAATATTTATGTATTCTAAAAATATATCATCATAAAAACCTCCTGATGAAATAACTCCTATTCCAAGACCTTCACATATCAAGCATATATTCTGTGCAAGATGTCCTGCCTCAATATTTAAAAATCTATATGCTCTATCTTGATATTTCATTCCTTTTATACTCATATCTCCTACTATATATATATTAAATGAAGATCCATAACAAAAATGTTCATTTGCAGTAATAAAATTATATTCTTCTTTAGAAAAATTATCTTTTATTATATATAAGCTATTGTCTAGATTATTATATAAGTATATTCCAGCTTCCAGTTCCTCTACATTTAAAACTGTTACAAATAAGTACATAGAGTCAATTGCACCAGAACTTGCATAAGGTGTTAAGTTTGCTTTTGGATAGAACATAAATTCATCTAATCGTCCTGTAACAAAGCTGGAGTAAAATAAAACTTTTGTAAAGTCCATTAAACTTATAGGTTGTTTTGAAAACTCTCTTTTTGTTCTTCTCACTTGTATTGAATTTATTTGATCTGATGATAGAATAAAAAACGGAGAACATAAATATGATATATCCTTGAATCTGGTATAATAATTATAACAGATAAGGAGAGGTTATTTATGGGAACAAAAAAACATTACACTAAAGAATTTAAACAAGATGCAGTTAATTATTATTATTCATCTGGGAAATCAATCAAAGCAGTAGCAGAAGATCTAAAAATTAGTGCTACAGGTCTTAATAACTGGATTCAAAACTCCAAAATGAATGATGGAGTAGTAAATCATAGAGGCTCTGGTAATTACTCATCAGACGCAGAAAAAGAAATTGCAAAACTAAAAAAAGAACTTAGAGACAAAGAGGATGCACTTGAAATACTAAAAAAGGCCATAGGCATACTGAACAAAGATTAACTGAAGGAATATATATAAAGAAGTAAAAAACCTATCTAAAGAACGCCGAATTTCAGTTAACAGTGTGCTTAAAATACTAGGCGTTTCATCTTCTGGATATTATGATTATTTAAAAAGAGAAGATTCAAATCAGAAGATTAGAAAACAACAAGTTAAGCAAGAAATTACAGAGATTTACAATGAATCCAAGCAAATATATGGTGCCCCTAAAATCACATCCATACTTCAAAGCAGGGGTCATGTTATTGCTGAAAAAACAGTAGGAAACTACATGCGTGAACTCGGAATCAAAGCAATTTGGGTAAGTCCGTATAAAAGAACGACAATAGATCCAGATTTTGATAGTAAGCTTAGAAATATTCTAGATAGAAATTTTTCACCTAATGCACCAAATACGGTATGGGTAACAGATATTACCTATATATGGACAGTAAGCGGATTTGTCTATCTAACAACAGTTATAGATCTATTCTCACGAAAAGTAATAGGTTGGCACCTTTCAGATACTCTATCAACAGAAGGAGTGCTAAAAGCCATCAATAAAGCAAAATCATGCAGGAAAATAGATGCTCCTATAATTATTCATAGTGATAGGGGTGTACAATATGTGTCAAAGGCATATATTGAGGTAACACCAGCAGGGAAATTCATACGAAGCTATTCACAAAAGGGAACCCCTTGGGATAATGCTGTCATTGAGTCATTTCATGCTCTAATAAAGAGAGAATGGCTAAACAGATTCGTCATAAGGCATATTAGTCATGCTCATGAACTCATTTTTGAATATATTGAAACATTCTATAATACTAAGAGAATTCACAGCCATTGTGATATGTCTTCGCCTTATGATTTTGAGGATAAACATGTTGGTTAATCGATTCAAGAATATATTAAGTTTTTATTGTCCGTTTTCTTGACAGAAGACCATTCACCAGTTTTCTTATTAATTTTTTCTTTATATAGTAGTACCATTTTTGTATTTCCATTTGTAAAATCTTTTTGTGTTTTAAGAAAAAAAGATCTACAAAACATCTTTTCTTTTAATTCATAATTTCCATCTATAAAAATATAAATAGATCCTCCACTATCTATATTCTCCAAAATAAATTTACATTCTACACTTGTCCAATTACTTTGACTTCTATTAAATTTAAATACTAAATTATTACTATCCATTATTTCTTCTATTTTAACAAAAGGGGTTATCCGCTCTATGTTTGTAACTTCATATTTACTACTTTTAGAAATAAAGCTTTCTGTTATTTGATTTTCTATTATTAAATCAAATACTTTTTCTTTATTCTCTGAGGGATAGTTAATATCATTTAACTTCTGTAATCCTACAAGATGAAAAAAATTTTCTTTTTTAAATTCTATAATTAACTCTGTTGTAATTCCTTTTCTTCCAACAACTATTTTATACTCTATATCTAACAAATTTTTAAAAGATAATGCTGCACTCTTTAGACTCAATTTATTCACCCCATAACATAGAAATGGCACTACGGATAATCCATAGTGCCATTAAATGTTTTCTTTCAGATATTTAAATCCTATCCAAGTTGTGGTTTTCATTTAAACCCCTCGGAAGCTCCACAGGACACTGCGACTTGGAACAACATCCTGTTTCTACGCTTAATAGACACACTCTGTTGCCTATTCTCTATTAGTATATACAAAAGTTAACTTTTGTATATCAATATTCTTTACTACAATTTAATAATATATCAATTTTGGCTAAAAGTCAAATTTTTAGGGTTATCACCTGCACTTAAAACCCTTATACCCTCTGGAATATATACTTCTTCTATAATCTCAGGATTATATTTATCCTCAGACTTTGCAAATGGGTTTTCTGTTTTTATTCTAACAGATACAACAGGGTCTCTGTTCATTGTTGCTGGAAACCAAACCCTTGTTTAGTCACCATTATAAAAAACCTTCACTCATTGTAAGTCAGAGTCACATGTGTAATCAAAGTCTGAATCAGGGTTTTGTTCCTATACCTTAGGTGGATAATTATGGGATTGGGTACTAGTTTATTTATCTGAATTATTGCTTGAAAGATTCTTACAAGCTGTTAATAAAAATATACAGGCAAATATTAACCAAGCATATTTTATAATTATAGACCTTTTCATTTTATGCTATAACCTTTCCGATTTGGTTAGTATTTATTGATAAAAAAATTTGTTGCCAAGACTTTTTTTATAATATAAAAAATATTTACCTTGTGCCTTTTTTACTTATGAAAAGCATCATATAGTTTACTCAGCTAGATATCTCTTACCTGTGTCTATACCTACAGTATTGGTTGGTCCATCCCATGTTACTCCTATATCAAAGGCTTTAGCTATATCCCTTAGTTTAAAGAAGTTACTTCCACCTATATTATAGGCAGTTAGTGAAATCTCTTTTCCATCCTTGTAAATGGCTGATGTAGTCACCTGTGCTGATTTAGACTTTCCATCACCCTTGGCTAATTCTCCTCCTATAGGAGTATAAACTTTGTTTGATATGAGCTTTATTGCATTCTTAGCTCCATCCCATTCCACCTCGAAATTTTTGGCAGTTTTATTTACAACCTGAGCTAAATCTCTTAATTTAAAATAATTATTGCCATCTATATTGTAGGATTCAAGTTCTCTTAAAACTCCATTTACTTTCACTTTAGAAACTGTGGCCATAGCTTTTACTGTATTTGTCATTGCAAGAATTTCATTGATTTGATTTGGTCGATTGGATTTGCTAATTGATCCAGGGATAAAAAGATTTTTGTCAGATACCCCATATTTTGTGATCAATCCATCATAAGTTGATTTAGAAATTATCTTATCATCCTGAGAATAAGTAGGATTTTCATCGTCTTTTCCATAGTCATCATAGTCGGCTATGATATGAGTTAATTCTATAACCTTTCCATTGCTAATAGATAAAATATGATAGTGTGTATACAGGCCGTGGCTGTAATCTATCAAATAGTTGTTTGGTGAAACAAACAGACTACCTTGTACATATGATTTGTCATAAGTACAAAGCTTTCCATTGTGAAAATAAAATAAACGATAAGATTGCCCTCCCCCATTTAGGTCATCTTTATGTGCAATCACTTCCTTTGTGCCATCACCATTTATGTCAACCAGGTAAGCTGCCTTGTAGCCTGCTGCACCTTTGAAATACTCACTCAAGGCAGTTGAGTAGGGATGAGGGTCAGCTGTTGCTGCTGCCGCTATGGGAACAAACTTAATAAAACGGTTACCATCGGCATCAGTAGTATTAGCTGCATATTGCTCAGCGGCTGAACCAATAGTGCCATATATTATAAATCCGTCATGTGGGGTATGAAAACTTCCAGCTCTATCCCAACCCAAACTATCTTTGCCAATAACTTTAACACTTCCCGGGATTGTAATTGAATCTAATCCAGAGCATCCCCAGAAAGCATTATCGTCTATTTTTACTACACTGTCAGGGATAAATACCGATTTTATCTTATCATGGTCAAAAAAAGCATGATCTCCAATTTCAGTTACACCATCTGGTATAACAACATTTTCTGGGAAGTCGCTACCAAAGTCGCCATCGTATCTGACTAAAACACCATTCTTAATATTAAATAAACCTTCTGCTTGCACAGGTATTGAAAATGTTGACACGAGTCCCAATAGCATAAATAACAGCAGTATAACAGATAAAACTTTCTTCTTCATAACAATTAGCCTCCAAAAAAGTATTTTTTAATGACGAACTACATAGTAAATTGATGTTATAAACGCTCACATAACAACTCACATAAGATGCCCGAATGCTCTGGTACTGGCCCATCAAATGGTGATATTTTGCTTATACGGTAACCACGCGGAATTAAATAAACACTATTTACATTTGTTATGTCATCATAAGAAAGTGTAAAGTTTGGATAAGTAATAAGATATTCTTTTAATTTTGGTTTCATAAACGTTAGTACTTTACGTTCTTCCTTTACATTGGCATAAAATGAAATTGTTGGTGATATATCCTCCGAAAATAAAACCACCCTGAAAGTCATTTTTTGCTTATCAACATTATTAATTACCAATCCTGTAAGGTTTTGTTTAGAAGTTGCTAACGTTAGATCATAAATTGTAGCAACAGTGTTTATATCATTAGGGTGATTATCAAACTCTACAATAACCTTCTTTAAAAGTGAAATGTCTCGTTTGGATTTTGGTATTTGTGCTGTGTTTAAATTAATATAATTTTGTATATTATACCAACCTAACAAAGAATTAAATCTATACCCTGATTCTTCCATGTTCTTACATAAATCAGGACTAAGTTGCTTAGTGTCCCATTCATGAAAAATAGGATCAAAAGTCGTTTCACCCCAAAATCCAAGCTCATAACTATATGTCATCCCATCTCCTTTCATTTTTTCAAGTTCATGGGGGTACATTTCTTCAGGTTTTAAGTTATATAGGTTACGTGGCTGTATAGACGGTTCTGATTGAAACTCAAGATCCTTTGTAATTGTTTGCTTGGAATTTTGTTTTATTGTCTTTTGTTGTAGCCTAGAATTAATCTTAGTCTCATGAATCCTAAAATCATCAATATTTTGTCCACGATAACTTTGCATAATCTTGCAAAATGTTTCAAAAGACATTTTAGGATAAGCTCCCCTGGACTCACCACTCCAACCCTGACCCTCTATAGGTGCAGTATTAAACCCATTGCCATTGATAAGTTTTGTTACTGCAGATCTAGTTGCATATTGGTAATCATATCTAGTATCTGCTATTTCTTGCAAGGTTCTACCTAGGCAAACATAGTCATATATAATTTTCAATTCTATTTTATTCATAAAAAAACCTCCTTATTTTAAAATCAGTAGAAAGATTTTTACAAAACCTTTCTACTTTTATTTGTATCATTCAGCTACATATCTCTTACCTGTGTCTATACCTACAGTATTGGTTGGTCCATCCCATGTTACTCCTATATCAAAGGCTTTAGCTATATCCCTTAGTTTAAAGAAGTTACTTCCACCTATATTATAGGCAGTTAGTGAAATCTCTTTTCCATCCTTGTAAATGGCTGAAGTAGTTACCTGTGCCGACTTAGTCTTTCCATCACCCTTGGCTAATTCTCCCCCTACAGGAGTATAAGCTTTGTTTGATATAAGCCTTATTGCATTCTTAGCTCCGTCCCATTCTACTTCAAAATTCTTGGAAGTTTTATTTACAACTTGTGCTAAATCCCTTAATTTAAAATAATTATTACCATTGATATTGTAGGATTCAAATTCTTTTAAAATACCATTTACTTTAACTTTGGAGGATGTTGTCATAGCTTTTATTGTATTTGTCATTGCAAGAATTTCATCGATTTGATTCTTTCGATTACTGTAGACCTCAGTAACACCATAGAATTCCTTCAATTTTTCATATTCTAATTCAGAAATTTCTTTATCCCCATGCATAAAGCTAGTATATCCAAGGAAATACATGCCAACAAACTCAGGCTCTTTAACAATCTTTCCATCTTTTAATATTAAAACAGTTGTTGCTTCAGCATCTCCTACAGTAGGTTGAGCTACTAAATAATTGTTTTGGCTAAATTCCATAGTATAATCAGCATCACCAAAGTCTGCTTCTATGTCATATGTCTTTAGTTTTCCATCCTGAAGATAAAAAAGCCTTGTCCCATTTACAAGCATTTCCATTATTCCATCCCTATTAATATCTGCTAGATAGGCTGTAGGAGGATACCCATTGTTATCATCCTTATCATTCACTTCCTTAAGATAATCCCTCAAAGCTATTGCATAAGGGTGTGGATTAGTTTCTTGAGCTCTACCATAGCTGTAAATTTTATCATACATATTAATAGGCGTAAATGGATATTCCATAAGTTCTATTCCTCTATTAAGCTCAGCCATAAGTCTCTCATTATTTTTAATTACCACTATCTCTCCACTATAACCACCGTCTGTTGAATCTTTCCTAGCAGATGACCAGATGGTTTCTGAAACTAATTCTTTATTTTTGATTGTAGTGTACTCAAAAGTTTCATTTCCATTATAAGCATATGTATAGGTAAGTAAGCCTGGTAAATCTAACTTATCAGATATAAACAACGTACCTGTACGCATTCCAATGCTACCTATTTTTTTTACCCCATTTGAATATGTGAAGATTTCATATATACCTGGTAAATCTACTGGATCCCACCTTATAATCAGTTCTGGTATACCATTATTATCAATATCTCTTATGGCAAATAGGGGATCTTTTATAGTAAGTAGTGAATCAATTACCTCATGTTGCATACTTGGGTTGTCCAGTAATTCAAAATATGCATCCTGCCAAGTCATGGTCTTTTCAGCTTGTACAGGTAGTGAAAAGACGGGGACAATTCCTAAAATCATACAAAATACCAATATAGCTAATAATCCTCTTTTGTTCATAGTATCCTTCCTTTATTTTATATTTATATAAATAGGGGTTCTATATTCCCCTAATTATATATATTGTTAATATAATTATAAGATAGTAATATTTATATATTAACATCTAATGGAATACCTTTCCATATCATTTCAATTTAACCTTATTAAAAGATGTTTTAATAGTTATCTACCAGGGGTATTTTTTATATATTAAGAAATGTGTCTTTATCTTATTTTCCATAGAGCCATTGGGTGATTTTTAATTCTATTAATTATCTCTTTATCTTCAAATAATAGTTCAGGTATGTATTCTCCATTTTCAAACTTATTCAAAAACTCTTTTTCATGACTTGTTATCTTCATTAATCCTGTAATATAATCTTTAACTATATTCTTTGTAACTTCTAAATCAAACTTTTCCTTATTCTTAATTACTGGATATAAATCTGTTTTTATTTTTCTTTGACTAATTGAATCTATAGCCCTTACATCAAAGTTCTTATTTATCTCTTTAGATGATATAGCTGAATAAAAAACAACACACTTTCTTAATAAGTCTTCCTCTGTTTCATCAAATAGACCATAATAAATCATATTTCGAGCATCATATAAATCTCTAGCTGCAGCCCTACTTAATAATGCATTGATTTTACTCCCGAATATTTCTAAAGAAGTTAATGACTTAACCTTATACATAGTTGAAAAATGCTCAGTTATAATTGGCCTTTCTTCTGGTTCAAAGATGTGAGATCTAAGAGAGTAATTTATTTCAATTTTAATATTATCCTTATTTCCACTAACACCAGTATAGTCATATATCCATGAATCTAAGCTATGGGGATTTTTAGTTCTAGGATTCATTTGATAACCTTGAGATACCATAAATCTATCAATAGTAGAATTTATTATATTTCTATTTTCTAACATTTCTTCTCTACTATTAGTAATTAGGTAATCTAAATCTATATCTACTGAAAGCCTGGGTAGGTTAAATATGGTTAGATTAATGGCTGTGCCACCTTTTAAAGCAAGACTATCTTTTAGTAGTGGATTAGTGTTTAGATATTCCAAAACATCCGCAAGCCTTGTTACCTTTTCAAATGTATCTCTAACAAAACCAAGTTCCTCTGCCTTTTTACCTAAATAAATACCATCATAATTAAACAAGTATATTACCTCCTTGGTCTCCTATTTCAAATATTCCATCTGGTATCATTAAATTCCATTCCTTATCAAAAAGGTTTTCTTCTTTTGAATCATTTATTAAATATCTCATACTTTTACCTATTCTACTTTTACAGTATTCTATAAAATTTACTGAAAGGTTTAGTCTATTTTGGAAGTATTTAAGGATATATCCTGTCCTTTGGTATAGAACTTGTTTATTATATATATCTAGGTATTTTTTTAATTTTTCCTCATCAAGATAATGGATCCCTTCTATACAATTAAGAAGTTCTTCAAAACCACCTATTTTATTAAAATCATTTATACTATCTATTAAAGTTCTTTCTAAACTTGTTATTCTAATACCCCTTGTGTTTCTTACTTCTTCTATTCCTTCATCCATCCTAGAGGCTACATACTTATATGTGATACCACCATATTCAAAATTAGTAAATCTTACCTCAGATGAAACATATACTTCATAAAATACCTGATTTGCTAAACCATAGTATTCAAAGGCACTATGATGAGATATATATGCAGTATCTGTTATTGCACAGGCAATCTGATACCTATTAGCGTATATCTGCCCTGTAGCTGGATTTACCACCGAATAAATATTATTCTTTACCTTTTTAACCAAACCCTTCTTTATCAACCCATCTAACAAAAAATATGCTGTTTTTACATTTAAAGTAAATTCTTTGACTTCCTCAATTGTAAAAGTGGGATATTTAGCTAATTGAATATATAAATTCATAGTTTCACCTCTTTTAAATTATTTCCTTTTTTAATTTTAGCATGTTATTCTAGAATATACAAGAATAATATACTGAAATTAAAACTTATAACTATATAATAAGGTTTTTTATTATATAGTTATGTCCCTTTTTGGGTATAGCAAGAAAACTGTTCTCAAATTTAGGTAGAAATAAGCAGAGCACAAAGGATATATATTTACACTAACTTATTTTTCAACTTAGAATAAGTATTGCTCCCAAGATACAAATTAAATATTCAGTGACCTTTTGAAAAAATCTATTAAGGTAAATATTTTCAAAATTAAAAATAAATATTGCATTTATTGATATAAGTGATATAATTTATATCACTTATAAAACTTGGAGGTTATAAAATGAATAAGGAAAAAATTGTTCCATATAGAATTGAAAATGATAGGTCTAAAATTATTGAAAATAATTTAATAGAGAATATTGAAAAAATTATTCAGTCAGGTAATGTTGCTAAAATGACTGTTGATTTTAATAAAAATACAATTCATGCAATTAAGCATCAGGAGGGAACAGTTTCAACAATTAAAATGAATTTTAACCCTATAGGCCAAATAGCAACCTTTACAAATACAAATATAACTGATAAAGAGTTACGTGACAATTATGTTATAGAGCTTTATGCTAAAGGAACAACACAAACAGCAATAGGTGATATCACTGGTTTAAGCCAAGCTATGGTTCATAACATTCTAAAAGAAGCAGGTGCTTTAAAATAAATCTATGTTAAAAGATGGCAATTATTATGCCTTTAATTTTTATCATGATATTATTAATACTATCGTCCTTTTTGAGTGTACCCTATTGAGTACACTTATTTTTTTTAAAAATATATAGTTTTCTATGCCTTTTTGAGTTATAATCTTATTAAAAGTGTACTCTTGATTTTAACCACCCAAAAAGGACACTAGGAGGTGTTAAAATGATATTTGGATATATAAGGGTTTCTAGTAAGGATCAAAATCCTCAAAGACAAATAGAAGCTTTAAACGCCTAGTATTTTAAGCACACTGTTAACTGAAATTCGGCGTTCTTTAGATAGGTTTTTTACTTCTTTATATATTCCTTCAGTTAATCTTTGTTCAGTATGCCTATGGCCTTTTTTAGTATTTCAAGTGCATCCTCTTTGTCTCTAAGTTCTTTTTTTAGTTTTGCAATTTCTTTTTCTGCGTCTGATGAGTAATTACCAGAGCCTCTATGATTTACTACTCCATCATTCATTTTGGAGTTTTGAATCCAGTTATTAAGACCTGTAGCACTAATTTTTAGATCTTCTGCTACTGCTTTGATTGATTTCCCAGATGAATAATAATAATTAACTGCATCTTGTTTAAATTCTTTAGTGTAATGTTTTTTTGTTCCCATAAATAACCTCTCCTTATCTGTTATAATTATTATACCAGATTCAAGGATATATCATATTTATGTTCTCCGTTTTTTATTCTATCATCACATACTCATTTTTAAGCCCATTCTTTATTAAAACAAAGTTAACATATATAATTCCTAAAGAAATTGTGGCTATGGTAACTATATTCTTTAAAGCACCATTAATATCTATGTTCCAGTATAATAATATAGCTACTAATATGACAAATATATTTAATATTATATACTTAAATACCTTATTATTCATAAGAACATATCTATATAGATAATTGAGGGGTATATATCTGCTTACTAAAATAACACCTGAGAACCCCATAATTTGAGCAATAATTCCATTTATAAAGTTTACTTTTATATCTATAAATAAAATTTGCAATATACCTACAACCATAAATTGAATCAATAAAATAATTATTATACAAATTATACTTATGTAGATGGTTTGTCTCATATCTTGCTTATATAATATAAATATAATAGCCATAATTAAAACCAGTGCTATTAGAATATTATATTTACAAGGTAAATATCTCCTAGATAATCCCATTAATACTGAAGTTATTAGAATAATTATCATAATCTTTTTCTTATTATTTTTTGTTGATCCGATTATCTTTCTTGATATTATAATTAAACTTGTAAAATCAAATATAGCCATTATAAATAGTCCCACTAATCCCATTTTAAATTACCTCTTATGAAATCCCTATACTTTCTGCCAATGGAAACGGGAAATTCCGCACCTTTCATATAAATATCATTATTAGCCTTATCAACTTTTTCAATATAATTGACATTAATTGTATATCCCTTATGACATTGTATAAAATTAGGATTTAGCTCCTTCAATAATTGGCTTAAAGTATATGTAGATAATTCTATTTGCTCTCTTATTGTTGTAACAAATATCTTTCTACTTTGTGACTCAATATAAATGATTTCATCTTGTTTTACAAAGTAAGTATATTCTTTTTGCTTTAACTTTAAATACACCTCCTGTTCTTTTACTACTCCATAATTGATTATGGTTTCTAAAATAGTTTTCACTGTTTCTTCTTTAAAAGGTTTTACAATATAGTCATAGCAATGTATTTCTTTAAATGCCATTAACTCTCTAGTTGGTACAGCAGTTATAAATACAATTGGGGTTAGTTTATAATTGTCAATATTTCGTATTTCTTTAGCCAATTCAAATCCCGAATAATCTTTCAGTTGAATATCTAGTAAAAATATATCATAATTAATATCCTCTGCATATCTTAGAGCTTCTTTGGCATAGCCAGTTATGGTAATATTTATTTTGCTGTCTATAGAGTTAATCATCGCTGCCAATCCATTGGCAATTATAGGTTCATCTTCAACAATCAATATGCTAGACATCTAAATCACCTCTTATTGTTAGACTATATATTTTTCTTTTATCCTACCATATTTATTACCCATAATGAAGCGAAAGTTATTGTCTAGTTTTAAGAAAAAATAACAATAAAATCCGAACTATGTTAATAGTTCAGATTTTATTGTTATTTTATATTTATACCTAGTTCACTATTACTTAATATATTACAAATCCTAATAATATCCTCTTCTGAAAATGTTTTTTGAAACCTTTTCTTAATCTTTTTGAAATAGGAAAATCTAACTATTGAGCGAGATTCTACTAATTTTATATATTCTCTAGTAAATCTTTTTTTATTTTTAGATATGGCTTCAAATATCATGATTTTAGAGCAATTTTGTATTATTTTCTTTAACTTCTCTGATTTTCCAGAAGTAAAAATAATCTCCCTACGAAAAAACTCATCAATAAAGTTTATTAATTTATTTATAATTCTATCTAAAGGATATTTTCCATCTATTTGAGAAAATATAGTCATGTGTTTATTATTGTAGTCCTCCTCTATATCTTGTAAATCATCTATTATTTGAAGAAATACTCCATAGCAAAACATAAATTCAGCCTCTTCTTTTTCTAAGTTTCCTTTAACTAAATATCCATCAGCCAATACAGAGGCACCACCCTTCTCAAAGGTAATCCCTATTATATCTTTTTCATAGGGCAGAGTCTTTTCTCTTTGCTGTATAAGACTTTTTTCCTGAGCACTATGAATAATCAATAGACTTTGAAACACCTCTTTATAGGTATCTCTTTTAAAGTCTTCTTCTATCCTTTTTACTAATTTGCAAATTTGTTCCTCATTAAAGTTTAAGGGTTTAGCTTCTCTTCCCAAAAGCCATTCTCTGAATCTTTTGTTGAATTCTATCTTATCTTTGTTGGACACCCCATCATCATCTAAATAATTGTCACTATAGGGGTATAACATACTATAGGAAAAAATAGACGGTGTTAATTTTACTTCCATATCAAATAAAATCTGTATGCTATTCATAATCCAAACATTTCTAATGGCTTGAAATATATCGTATACATCCATTTTAGGATCAAATACTTTTACTTCATCTATAAAATCTTCTGTTACATTTCCATAGCCACTATTAGTAAAGAAATCTATTATACTTTCTTCACTATTTAATATATTTACTTCCATATCTTTTATCTTTTTAAATACATCTTTTCTCCATATTTCTTCTTCATGTTTACTGGGATATTTCTTTAAAGTTTTGAAAAGTTCTTTTCTAAATCCCTCTATTTTTCTCTCATTTGCTAGTTTTTTTATAAAAGATACTTTATTATTTGTCATATGTAAATCTGTTTCCGTATTCCACCATAGTTCCAGATACTTATCTTTCAATTCCTTTATCATTTTATCACCACCTATATATCCTATTGCTAATTTAACATGGTAATTCAATTATATAGTTGGTTTTACTTTTTTGCAATGTAAAAGGGGCTGTTTCATAACTAATTAATCAGTTATGAAACAGCCCCTCAACCATCTATTTTTTACCTATGGATACCCTCCAAACCTCTGGTCCTTCCTCTAGGTATTCCCATTGAAATTGTCCTTCCATCTCTGCCAACATTTGATAATGTAGTGGTTTTGGATCATGATCATTTGTTAATTCCATTTTCTCACCTGTTTTAAGGGAATCGAAGGTTTCAAAAATTACTCTATGTTTATCCTTAGGTTCATATTCTCTAGCATCTACTTTTTTTACAAACATACAACTCCTCCTAATATTATACTTAGTATGAATTATACCCTAAGATATTCATATTATGTCTAATGTCTATTGAAACTTTTTCTTAATCTTTTTGAAATAGAATGTAAAAGGTCTCCACATTAGAGACCTTTTACTGTTATTTACCACTATTTGGATTTAGATAATTTATTGGAACAATTAGGACAATATTTCCAGTCTCCTTTTACTTCTGTACTGCAACTTTCACATCTTAACCTTTCTATATTGGGGCTAAACTGCTTTCTCATAACTATATACACTATTAATCCTACAAGATTAGGCACATAGGCAGCAGTTGCCATCCATAAATAAGGATCCATTCCTCTTTCTTTTGCATCTTTATATACATATTTACATATTCCAACAATTATAATACCTATTATCACTAAACCTAATAAAAATAGAGTGAGGGCTTTAGATGATATGTTTCCATCATATGCTAACTTCAGTATAATTAAAGTCAGAGGAAGTACTCCAAAACCTATCCATAAACCAGTAATAAATCGAAATAATTTTTTACTTTTCATAATGACACTCTCCTTCCTTATTATTCTTTGCTATAATTATTGCTCCCACTGTTGGGATCAGACCAATAAAATGAATTATACATAATAGAAAAACTGTAACTTTTAAACCAAGGTTATATCCTAATACAGTAGTTCCTAAAATAAGGACTATATAGGATATAATAGATACTGCAATTATAAAGTAAATATCTCTATTTTTTATAAATGAAATTGTGTCATCTACTATGTCCTGTGAAGGTTTAATTTCTTCTTTTCCTATTTCATCTAGTATTTGTTCTATTTTTTTATCATTCATATCTGTCCTCCTTTAAGATACATTTTAGTTTTTTCCTTGCAGTATTTATTCTAGATTTAACAGTACCTTCTGGAATTTCTAACATTTCTCCAATCTCCTTGTAAGATAAGGATTTAAAATGATACAGTACCAATGGCAATCTATATTTATCGTCTAGTTTATCTACTGCCTGTTGTACTTTTCTTTTCTCTTCTTCTTCACAATATTCTTCTTCTGGCAATCCCAATATAGATTTAGCATTTTCCAATATCTTATTTTTTGTATCTGTATCGTTGAAATCAATTATCCTATTTAACCATCGTTTTGCTTTTCGGTATTTATCCCTATAACAATTAAGTGTAATAGTATATAGCCAACCTTCAAAACTTTTACTTTCATCAAAGGAATCAATACTAGAGAATACTTTTATCCAAGTATCTTGAAACAAATCATCTGCATCTTGTTTATTTTTAGAAAGATGAAAGCAAAAAGTATATATTTTAGTTTTATATTCATTGACTAATAAATCTATATCTTTTTTCAAACCCTCACCCTCCTTATATATTTACTACGTTTGTAATTAAAATTAGTTCATTTTCAAATATAATTTTTTATTTTTTTACTAATTCCATTTTATGAAGAATTCTTTACCTAAACTTAACTTGTTGTTAAAAGAGATTTTATATTTATATTATATAATTAAGTCACAATATATATGGAGGCGATATTGATGAAACAGTTAAATTTATGTATCGACATCGACGGAACTATTACTGAAGCTTATGACTGGATTCCTATGGTAAACACCTATTTCAATACTACAATTACACCTGAAGATGTGACAGTATATGAAATACACCAAGTTTTGGGCATAGATAGATCAGCCTATGAATTATTCTATGCTCTATATGGGGAGACATTACACCTTGAAACTAAAATCAGAATGGGTGTAAAAAGGGTTCTTGATAGTTTATACAAAAATCATCAAATTTATTTTGTAACTGCAAGAGAAGAACGAATGAAAACTGTAACCCTTATGTGGCTTTCCTACTACAATATACCTATGGATTCTTTGACCTTATTGGGTTCCCATAACAAAGTCAAAACTGCTAAAGACTTAAATTGTGATATTTTTATAGAAGATAGATATGAAAATGCTATACAATTATCAGAATCAGGATTTCAAGTACTTCTTATGGATTGTAACTATAATAAAGGACCTATACCAGAAAGAGTTACACGTGTAAATAACTGGTTTGAAATAGAAAACATAATAAAAGGTTATGCAGAAAAATCCTTTAATGATTTTAGAATTGCGTAATAGTTTTAGATTATATTAAGTATAATTAAATATAGTCTTTTAGAGGAGGGTTTTTATGTTAAATGGTTCGAAGGTAAGAGAAC
The DNA here is from genome assembly GCF_018917845.1 of Tissierella pigra. NCBI lineage: Bacteria > Bacillati > Bacillota > Tissierellia > Tissierellales > Tissierellaceae > Tissierella > Tissierella pigra. Next base: position 117,606 of record NZ_JAHLPJ010000001.1, on the reverse strand, counting down.
TAAGAAACAGCAAAGGATATACTACATTAGATATATCAAACTTCACTCATATCTCTAAATCTTATATTGAAGAACTAGAGCGAGGAACGAAGAGGAATCCTGCTTTCAATAAGGTAGTTTTGCTGGCAGAAGCTTTAGGTGTTAAGATAGATGAATTAGTTTTAAGAACATAGACTACTTAAATCAATTTTGATTAAAAATACTAGCAAAATTACCCCTTAATAAAATATCAAGGGGTAATGTTTTTTATATTTATAATCCCATATTATGCTGCAAATTGACTATTATATAGTTCTGCATAGAATCCATTTTTCTTTAGAAGCTCTTCATGGCTTCCTTATTCTATTATATCTCTATCTGTCATTACTAGAATTAAATCTGCATCTCTTACTGTGGATTTTAGTACAATGTATATGACTTTAAATAATCTAATAACTTTGAAATAGTGTTTAAATATACCTTTCTCCTCAGCCGTGCTTTTATTCTATAATCCTCTTCTTTAGGGCTGAAAGTCTTAGTATCATAGTCATCTCTACCTAATCTTAGACCTAATAATTTATCTATATTATCGAAATATCTATATTAATAACTCCTAAATTTAAAGTATTCTCTATTATCTCAAAATCTTAATTTGACAATTTCTCTAGTACATGCTATACTTTTCAAAATACAATTTCATAGTTTTAGTTGTAATATAGAGGATGCAGTTGCAATTAGTATTATAGGTCAGATTTAGGGAGTCCTATTCCTATAAAAAAGGTGTAACTGCCGAAACGTATAATTTCCCCTAGAATTATATGTTGGGGATGTATTTAATAGATACATCACTGCCATTAGTTGATTACCCAGTCTCTAATAGAGTGCTATATTACACAGGGTAAAAGTTATATGATTTTTTAGTTTGTTATCTTTGCAACTAAAACAGTTATGAGTTCTTTTACTCATGACTGTTTTTTTAATTTAAATAGAGGAAGTGATTTAATTGTCCATTATAGTACAGAAATATGGTGGAACATCAGTAGAGACAATTGATAAGATTAATTCTATAGCTAATCTTATTATAGAAAGAAAAAAATCTGGTTTTGATATTGTTACTGTTGTTTCTGCCATGGGAAAAACTACTAACAACCTTATTGAAATGACAAAGAAAATTTCTAAAAATCCTAGTGAAAGAGAATTAGATATGCTCTTATCTACAGGAGAACAAATTACATCAGCTCTTTTAGCTATGGCACTAAAGGAAAAAGGACAAGATGCCGTAGCATTAACTGGATTCCAAGCTGGTATAACAACTGATGACAAACATACTAAGTCCACTATTTTAGATATTAATATCAAAAACATAAAAAAACAATTAAGTGAAGGGAAAGTAATCATAGTAGCTGGATTTCAAGGTATAAGCCATAATGGAGACATAACAACCTTAGGTAGAGGTGGTTCTGATACCACTGCTGTTGCATTGGCAGCCAAGTTAGATTGTCCTTGTGAAATATATACTGATGTACAAGGTATTTATGGAGTTGACCCTCGGATATATCCAAATGCAAAAAAGTTAGATTATATTAGTTATGATGAAATGATTGAGATGTCCAGTTTAGGTGCTAATGTCATAGCAACTAGAGCTATTGAAATAGGATGTAAATATCATGTGCCTATTTATATTGCATTAAGTACTGGTAAGCTTAAAGGAACTTATATAAAGGAGTATGATAAGTCTATGGAATCTAAAGTAATTACAGGTCTTACTGTTAGTGATAGTGATTTAATGGTAACAATTAATAACGTACCTTATCGTATTGGAGGAATATCTAATATATTTAGTAAATTATCTGAAAGAGATATAAATATTGATATGATTAGTCAAACTGCACCAATAGGTGGATATGTGAATATTTCTTTTACTGCTCCCAAAGACAGTAAGAAATCAATAAATAATATAATTAATGAATTGAAAATAACAATGAAAGAGATAAAAGCTGATATAGAAGAGAATATAACCAAAATTTCAGTAATAGGATTGGGCATGAGAACTCAATCTGGAGTTGCAGCAAAGATATTTGAAATTTTTGCCACCAATAATATTGAATTTAAACAAGTTACAACTTCAGAAATTAGAATATCATATACGATAAATACTAAGGATAAAGATAAAGCAATAATTAAAATCACCAACGAGTTTAAATTATAAGTGCCAAGGTTTTATCCTTGGTCACTTATAATTTTATCTAAATTAGATTGAATTTTTTTATGCTACAAATTGACTATTATATAGTTCTGCATAGAATCCATTTTTCTTTAGAAGCTCTTCATGGCTTCCTTGTTCTATTATATCTCCATCTTTCATTACTAGAATTAAATCTGCATCTCTTATGGTTGAAAGTCTATGAGCAATTATAAAGGATGTTCTTCCCTTCATCAGATTCTCCATAGCTTTTTGAATGAGTACCTCTGTCCTTGTATCTACGGAAGATGTTGCCTCATCTAAGATAAGTATCTTAGGATCAGAAAGTATTGCTCTTGCTATGGTCAAAAGCTGTTTTTGTCCTTGGGATATATTGTTTGCCTCTTCATTTATAACCATATTATATCCATCGGGAAGTGTTTGGATAAATCTATGGGCATGGGCAGACTTAGAAGCCTCTATTACTTCTGCATCTGTTGCATCTAATCTGCCATATTTTATATTTTCCATTATTGTTCCACTAAATAACCATGTATCTTGAAGAACCATTCCAAAGTTATTCCTTAAATCTTCTCTTGTGAAATCATTTATATCATTTCCATCAATTAGAATTTTACCTTCGTTTAAGTCGTAAAACCTCATTAATAATTTTACTATGGTAGTTTTTCCTGCACCAGTAGGTCCAACTATGGCGACTTTTTGTCCTGGTTTTATATTTTGTGAAAAATCGTTTATTACTATTTTATCTTCATTATAGCCAAATTTAACATTTTCAAAGGTAACTTTTCCTTCTACTTCTTCTAGTTTAACAGGTGTAGTTGATTCCTTTACTTCCTCCTCTTCATCTAAGAATACAAATACTCTTTCAGCAGCAGCTACTGTTGATTGTAATACATTGGATATTTGAGCCACTTGGGCTATAGGCTGAGTAAAGTTTCTTATATATTGAATAAAGGAAAGAATATCACCTACTTCTATGGTTTTTCTAACTGCAAACCATCCACCTAAAATAGATACCGCCACATATCCTATATTACCTATGAAATTCATAATAGGCATCATCATTCCAGAAAGGAATTGAGATTTCCATGCAGAGTTATAAAGTTCTCCATTAATCTTTGTAAATTCTTCAACGGCTTCTTCTTCCGCATTAAAGGCCTTCATTATATTATGACCGCCATAGATTTCTTCTATATGTCCATTTACTTTTCCTAAGCTTTCTTGTTGAGCCTTAAAGTATTTCTGTGACCTTTTAACTATTGTCATAACTAAACCCATGGACAATGGCAATATTAAAATAGCTAAAATAGTCATCTGCCAAGATATGGACAACATCATAATAAGAACTCCTACTAAAGTAGTGGCAGAAGTTATTATTTGGCTCATACTTTGATTTAAGGTCTGACTTACAGTATCTACATCATTTGTAACCCTAGATAATACATCTCCATGACTTATATTATCAAAATATTTAAGGGGAAGTTTATTTACTTTTTCAGATATTTCTTTTCTTAAATTATAGCTTACCTTTTGTGCTACTCCAGTCACTATAAACCCTTGTATATATGAGAATATTGCAGATATTAAATATAGTCCAATCAAGAGGAATACTATATTCAATATATACTGGAAGTCTATGCCTCCACCTGCTCCAGATACTTTAGATACCAGTCCTTCAAATATTTTAGTTGTAGCTTTACCAAGAATTTTGGGTCCTACTATGGAAAACACCGTACTTCCTATGGCAAATATCATTACTATGGTTAGTTTAAACGTATATGGCTTTAAATAATTCAATAACTTTGAAAATGTTCCTTTAAAGTCTTCAGGTTTCTCAAATCTTGCCCCTATTGGTCCATTTCCCATGGGACCTCTTCTTTTAGAAGTATTTGTTTTTATATCTTTTCCACTCATATGGCTAATTCCTCCTCTGATAGCTGGGATAAGGCTATTTGTTTGTAAACATCACAGCTTTTAAGTAATTCCCTATGAGTCCCTTTTCCAACTATTTTTCCTTCGTCTAGAACTATAATATTTTCAGCGTTCATTATTGTATTTATTCTTTGAGCTACTATGAGTACAGTTTTATCTTTAACTTCTTCACTCATGGCTTTTCGTAGTGCTGCATCAGTTTTAAAGTCAAGAGCTGAAAAACTATCATCAAAAATAAATATTCTAGGTCCCTTAGTCAATGCTCTGGCTATGGAAAGTCTCTGTCTTTGACCTCCAGATACATTGGTTCCTCCTTGAGATATTTCAGTTAGAATTCCATCTTCTTTTGTATCTATAAACTCTTTTGCTTGAGATATTTCTATGGCTTTTAAAATATCTTTTTCTGTAGCATTTTTATTTTTACCATATTTTAAATTGCTTTCTATGGTTCCAGTAAAAAGTACTCCCTTTTGAGGAACATACCCTATTTGTTCTCTTAAATCATGAATCCCCATATCTTTTATATCTATTCCATCAACGAGGATTTTTCCATCAGTAACATCATAAAATCTAGGTATTAAGTTAATAAGGGTTGATTTTCCACTTCCTGTACTACCTATAAAAGCTGTAGTTTCTCCAGGTTTTGCTATAAAGGATATGTCTTCCAATACATATTCCTCTGCTCCTGGATATTTAAAATTAACATTTTTAAATTCTAAAACACCTTTTGTACTACTTGTAAGTTTTTTAGGACTTTTAGATTCTTGAATTACAAGATCTTTATTTAATACTTCAGCAATTCTTCCTGCCGATACGGAAGCTCTTGGAAGTATGATTGAAACCATGGAAATCATAAGGAAAGACATTATAATCTGCATAGTATATTGAATAAATGCCATCATATCTCCTACTTGAATTACTCCATTATCTATTTCATGAGCACCTACCCATATTATTAGAAGCATTATTCCATTCATAATAAGCATCATAGTTGGCATCATCATGGTCATTACTCTTGATACAAATAGGTTTGTTTTTGTTAAATCATTATTGGCTTTATCAAATTTCTTTTCTTCCACTTTTTGAGTATTAAAGGCTCTAATTACCATTAATCCATTAAGTGCTTCTCTCATTACAAGATTTACCCTATCTACAAGGTCTTGTAATTTTTTAAATTTAGGCATAACCACTGAAAATAAAACTATAACCAATGTTAAAATAGCCATGACTCCTACTCCAACTATCCAAGCCATAGAAGTATTAGTTCTAAGAGCTCTTATAATTCCACCTACTCCCATAATAGGTGCAAAAAATATAATTCTCATCATCATCATACTAAATTGCTGTACTTGCTGAATATCATTTGTACTTCTAGTTATTAGTGAAGCTGTTGAAAAGTCATCAAACTCATTGTTGGAAAACTGAGTTACTTTTTTAAATACCTTTTCTCTTAAATTTCTGCCAATTCCCGATGAGATTTTAGATGATAAAAATCCAACTCCTATGGACGCAGCCATACTTATAAGTGAAATAAGTAACATTATTCCCCCTATATACAATATATAGTTAGATTGAGTTTTTTCTATATTAATTCCTATATTTTCATACTCAGCTTTAATATAATTTATGGCAGCTTGATTTATCATGGTTTCTGGTAAGTTATTAAATTGTTCTTCAGCACTAGATTTAATTAATTCCAGTTGTTCCTGTGGTAAACTCTTCAATACTACGAAAGGATCTGTACCCTCTGGTAAATTAGCAAAGGGATTTGTACCCTCATTTTCTGCTCCCATTCCTTCAGGAGTTCCATTTTCTATTGCCCATATAATAAGCATAGGTCTTCCTAGAAAAGAGTTCATTTCTTCAATGATTTCTTTATCTTTAGTATTTAGTAAATATAGTTCCTCACCTTCTAACACTGGATACTTCTTTAGGTAATCATTATATTCTTGACTATTATTTTTTTCTATTAATTCATAACTGCTTTTTATCAAAGCCTTTTCTTCGTCATTTAAAAATATATTTATTTTTTCCAATTCAGAAGCCCTAATTACTTTTGGTACTACATTTTCTATTCCATTTTGCTGTATTCCTATATTGACTATATTGGACATATAATCAGGCAAGGCTAGCTCTGTACTAGCTTGAAGGAAAAGCAATGCTATTACAATAATTATTGATACAATAAATGGTTTAAACTCTTTATATAGTTTTAGCATATTATCCTCCTAATCTTTCATTCTTTGTGATTTGCTTTGTTTAAATTATCTCTCATTTCCATTAATAGTCTTCTTAAAATCACTTTTTCTTCTGCTGTAAAATTTCCAAAACATTCTTCTCCAATTACATTAGTTGCCTTCAGTGCATCTTTACATATTCTTCTTCCTTCTTCAGTTATATATACTCTAGACACTCTTTGATCTTTATCATCTTGTTTTCGTATTACCAGACCTGATTTTTCCATTCTTTTTATCATTACTGTCAAAGTTGCAGGTGCTAACATTAGTTTATCACTTAGTTCTCTCTGACTCTGACCATCCTTTTTATTTAAAATAAATAATAAAGGTGGCTGTCCTGGATATATGCCTATTTCATCAAGTAGCATACGGGTACGAATGTGATGAAGTCTTAGAACTTCTAAAAATATATAATATAAAGAATCCTTATTTATTACATCCATTTTGTCCTCCTCTTTAGTTAGTCGGCTAAACATAATTAATATAATACTACTATCTCTTATAGTTGTCAATATTCAAATTTTATCTTTATAAAGCATACTCTAATTATTAATTAGTTAACTAACTAATATTATATCTTTAAGTTTGTTACGTATCCCTTGGAATTAATGTTATAAATAATTAACATTTATACTTGACTAATTATAATTAATGTTATATATTTATAACATAGAGGTTATAAATATATAACATGGGAGGTGCGATTTTATGAAAAAGAAAAAACTTTCTTTAGTAACACAATATTCATTACAGGCAGTGATAATATTTGGAATACTAGCTTTATATATTGCTAGTCGAGAAAACTTTGGATTTAAACAATATGAACCTATTATCTCAAAACTCTATTATCTGGGATTAATAGCTTATGCCGTCATTGGATTACTACGAAAAAATGAAAAGACTGATGAGTCAGCAGAAAGAATACTAGGCAAAGTAAATCACATATGTATCAACATTACTACAATAGGACTATTTGTCCTTATTGTTCTTATAGCATCACCTATGTTCAAAGAAATAGAACTCTCTAGGGATACTATTGGATTATTTACTCTAATTTTACTACTTATAATTACTGGAATAAAGCCAATTTTATTCCAGTACTATGATAGGAAGGGACCAGAAGATGACTACCTTAAAGACTAATTTGAAAGAACTCAGAGAAAATAAGAATATAAAACAAAGTGAACTGGCAGAGTTAGTCGGGGTTCGCCGTGAAACCATTGTTCATTTAGAAAATGGAAAGTATAATCCTTCTTTAAAGTTAGCTATGGATATTGCTAAGATATTTGGTGTTACTGTAGAGGAGTTATTTGAATTTATAGATTGAGCTTATGGTGATTTAAAGTATTTAATCACTCTGCATGGCTATGCAGAGTGATTACTTTTTATTCTTACTATATGCTTACATTAGCAAATTGACTTTGATATAAATTATAATAGTGTCCTTTTAATTTCAGTAATTCTTCATGATTTCCTTTTTCTACTATTTCACCATGATCTATTACCATAATTATATCTGCATCTCTTATGGTTGAAAGTCTATGGGCAATTATAAATGTAGTTCTATTTTCCATTAATTTCACCATTGCCTCTTGAATCTTTAATTCTGTCCTTGTATCTACTGATGATGTGGCTTCATCTAGTATCAATATAGAAGGGTTGGATAAAATTGCCCTTGATATAGCAAGTAATTGTCTTTGCCCTTGACTTAAATTAGTTCCTCCTTCATTTATAAATGTATCATAACCCTTAGGGAGATACTCTATAAATTCATTTGCCCTTGCTAAAATAGCTGCTTTTTCTATTTCCTCATCTGTTGCATCTAGCTTTCCATATCTTATATTTTCCTTAATAGTACCTGAAAAAAGATATGTATCTTGCAGAACCATTCCAAATATCTTTCTTAAACTATCTTTTTTATAATCCTTAATATTTACTCCATCTACTAATATTTCACCTTTATTTATATCATAGAATCCAGTTAAAAGATTTACTATAGTAGTTTTTCCTGCACCCGTAGGACCTACTAATGCTATATTTGTCCCTGGGATTACTTTAAATGATATATCCTTTAAAACGGATTCACCTTCTATATATTCAAATCTCACGTTTTTAAATTCTACTTCTCCTTGGATTTTATCCTTTTCAATGGAATTAGGCAAATCCTTTCTCTCTTCTTCCTCATCTAGAATTTCAAATACCCTTTCTGCACCAGCTATTCCTGACTGTAAAGTGTTAAATGTATTGGCCAATTCATTTAATGGTCTAGTAAATTGTTTAGAATATGAAATAAAACTAGCTATTGTTCCCACTGTAATCACTTCTTTTACAGCTAAGTATCCACCAAATATAGCTATTACCCCAAATCCAAAGTTGTTAATTACATTCATAATTGGCATTATATAACCAGACCAAATTTGAGCTTTGACACCTACATCTCTTAATACATTGTTTTGAGCCTTAAATTCTTCTATTACTTTGTCTTCATTATTAAAAGATTTCACCACATGAATTCCAGCTATGGTTTCTTCAATATGTCCATTTAGTTGTCCCAAAGTTTGCTGCTGGTCTTTAAAAAACACTTTTGTTTTATTTGCTATAAATCTAGTAAAAAAATATACCATAGGTATGGTTATTAAACTAGCTGCTGTCATAATAGGACTTAAATAAATCATCATAGTTAAAGAGCCAAGTATATTTACAACAGATGACATAAGCTGTACTGTAGTCTGAGATATGGTAGTGCTTACATTGTCTATATCGTTTGTTAATCTACTCATAATCTCTCCATGGGTATGAATATCAAAAAACATGATTGGAAGGGATTGAAGTTTCTCAAATAACTTTTCACGAAGTCTATATACTATGTTTTGAGCAATTCCAGCTACAATATACTCTTGTAAAAATGTAAATAAATTATCCAATAGATATACAGATAATAATACTACTAAAATAAGCCTTAGCTTTTGAAACTCTACTAAATCTTTTCCTGGAAATATACTATCTATAGACTTTCCAATTAAAAAAGGAACCAATATACCCAACAAACCTGAAGCTAATATTAATAGAAATGTTATAATAAGAAGTTTATTTTCTTCTTTAAAAAATCCCCACAATCTTTTTAAAGTGTATTTTACATCTTTAGCCTTTTCTACAGTTAGTCTTGCATTCATAGGTCCTGCTATACCCGTTGTTCTTCTTCGCTGTCTAGGATCCAAGATTTTCCCCCTCCTTTCCTATTTGTGAATTATATATATCTTTATATACTTCTGATGTAGACATTAGGGCCTTGTGAGTACCTATGCCCACTATTTTTCCCCTATCCATAACTATTATTTTGTCCGCGTCCATAACAGATGTTATTCTTTGTGCAATTAATATGGTTGTAGTGTCTGTTAAGTATTCTTTTAGTTTTTTTCTTATTCTTTTTTCTGTAATTAAATCTACTGCTGAAGTACTATCATCTAGGATTAGAACTTTAGGTTTTCTTATAAGTGCTCTTGCTATGGAAATTCTTTGTTTCTGCCCTCCTGATAAATTTACTCCTCCCTGACCTAAATAAGTATCATATCCATCACTGAATGAAAGAATAAAATCATGAGCCTCTGCTATTTTACAAACTTCTTCTACTTCCTCAAAAGAAGCATCTTCTTTTCCCCATTTAATATTTTCTTCTATGGTACCTGTGAATAATAAAACTTTTTGGGGAACTATTCCTATTTCTTTCCTTAAATCCTTTAAATCCATATCCTTTATATCTACACCATCTATTTTTATCTTTCCTTTAACTGGATCATAAAATCTTGGGAGTAAATTGATTAGAGATGATTTACCTGAACCTGTAGATCCTATAATAGCCAATGTTTCTGAAGGTTCTATGGAAAAGTTAATGTCTTCTAATATACAATTTTTTCCTGTGGAATATTTAAAATATACGTTTTCAAATTCTACCTTTCCTTTTATTTCTTTAGGCTTCTCTGTAATCTCTTTTTGGACTATGGTGTTTTCAGCACAAAATACTTCTCCTATTCTTTCTGAAGAAGCCTTTGCCTTAATAAATATATTAAGTATTCTAGTCATCATAATAAGTGCAAAAAGGACTTGAGTCATATAGTTGACAAAAGCCATGATTTTCCCTACTTCCATATTGCCATTATTGACTCCTATTCCTCCTAGCCATAGGACTAATACAATGGATATATTGATTATCAAAGAAACTATGGGATTAAATACAGCAGAAATTCTCATACCCTTTAAGGTAATATTTTTCAAATCATCATTTACATTTTTAAATCTATTTTTCTCATAATCAAATCTATTAAAGGCCTTTACTACTCTAATTCCTGCTAAATACTCTCTCATAACTCCATTTACTTTGTCTAATGATTTTTGAACTTTAGTAAATATGGGGTAAGAAATTTTTAGATTCAATGAAACTATTATAAAAATAATAGGTATTACACTAAGCAATATAAATGCCATCTTAGCGTTCAATATAAATGCCATAATTACTGAACCAATTCCAATAATTGGTGCCTTTACAAATATTCTCATCATTCCATGGGAAAAGTTCTGCATTTGATTTACATCATTAGTAAGTCTAGTAATCAAAGAGGCATCTTGAAATTCATCTACATTATCAAAGGAAAAATCTTGGATTTTAATATATAAATCCTCACGTAAATCTGCACCGAAACTTTGACTTACCCTAGATGATAAAACATTTCTAATAACTGCACATATAGCTCCTAAAAAGGTCATTAAAAACATTAATCCACCTAAAGTAAATACATATTTCATATCACCCTTTTTTACACCATTATCAATTACTTTTGACATAATAGTAGGTTGGATTAAGTCTCCTGTTGTTTCAAGGATTAAAAAAATAATGGAAATGGAGAACTGCTTTTTATATCTTGTGATATATTTTTTCAAATAACTTATATTCATATTTTATCTCCTTATAAATAGTCCTTTATTATATTATATTCCTTAGACACACGAAAGACAATTAAATTAGCCTACTAATTTTTTTAAAAGTTTCTGTTGACAGAAAAAGATTAAACCCGATATAATCCGAGATTATAAAATAGGATAATATGTACTTTTTTATCGAAATATTATATAATGGACAAGTATAGAGAATTTAAAATAAGTACAAAGGATGATAAATATGAAGAAAAAATTAATAGGGGTTGTGACTATAGGCATTGCCGGTGTAGTTACCTTTAACATCTTTACAACTTTTAAAAATAAAAGTATAGGTTCTTTCTCAAAAAATTATCACTCATCTTTTGCAGAGAAAAAAGATGATTTGATAATTGCTAGTACAGATACAGACGGTTTTACTATAAATAATGAAGAAGATAATAAAGTTGATCTTTTGGAAAATACTACTTATGAAGATGAAAATGGCAACCTTATAGTAAAAAATACAAATGATATTTTAGTGTTGGCTAATAAACAGAGGAATCTTCCGTCTGATTATAAACCTGAAGATTTAGTGATTCCAAATGTAAGATTTCCTTTTGAAGAAAATTTAGAAAAGAAATATTTAAGAAAAGAAGCAGCTGAAGCATTAGAAGATTTATTTGATGCAGCGGATAATGAAGGTATATCACTATTTGCAATATCTGGATACCGTTCTTATAATACGCAGAAAATGCTATTTGAAAATAAAGCAAATAAAGTAGGGACAGAAAAGGCAAATCTTTTAGTGGCATATCCTGGACAAAGTGAACATCAAACTGGACTTGCTATAGATGTTTCTTCCCAAAATGTTGGATTTGCTTTAGAAGAAAATTTTGGACAAGTTAAAGAAGGACAGTGGCTAGAGGAAAATGCACATAACTTTGGTTTTATAATTCGTTATCAAAAAGAGACTACAGATATAACTGGATATAGTTATGAACCTTGGCATATTCGTTATGTAGGCAAAGAAACAGCAAAAGAAATCTTTGAAAAAAATATTACATTAGAAGAATACCTAGGAGCTATATAACTCCTAGGTATATTTTTTTATGATAACATTATTTTTTCCAATTCTAATGGCTCTATATATTCTCCATCTTTATATGCTCTCATATTTCCACCAGATATTTCGTCAATTAAAGCTATATGATTATCTTCTCCTACTCTTCCGAATTCAAATTTAATATCATATAGTTCCATTCCCTTTTTAGCCAATTCCTCTTTAACTACTTTACCTATCTTTTTAGTCAAATCTGTTAAAATCTTATATTCTTCTTTACTCATTATTCCTAACATCTCTAAACCTTCATCTGTTATAAGAGGGTCATTTCTATCATCATCCTTTAATGTAACTTCTACATAAGCATCTAGGTTCTGTCCTTCTGTAGCATACATTCCATATCGTCTTAGGAAGCTACCTACTGCTCTATATCTACAGATTACTTCAACACCTTTTCCAAACATTTTAGCTGGAAGAACTGTCATAGTAGCGTTCTCTATATCTGATTCTACATAGTGAGTTGGTATATTCATTTCATTTAATCTTTCAAAGAAAAACTTTGTAAGTCTAAGTCCAGCTTTTCCCATTCCTTCAATGGTTAGTCCAACAGTATTGGCACCAGGATCAAATACTCCATCTGTTCCAGTTACATCATCCTTAAATTTTAATAGATAATTACCATTCTGTAATTCATATACGTCTTTTGTTTTTCCCTCATAAACTAAATTCATTTTATTGGCTCCTTTATAAAAAGATTTTCTAATAATACTATATATTTTTTTAAAAAAACTATCAAGGCATAGTTTAAAATTAATTTCAATATAATAACTTAAAAATTTTTCTTCTTTATCCTTATAATGCAAAAAAGAGATGGAAATCCATCTCTTTTAGAAGTGTTCATTATTTATTTAATTCTATGCCTTTACAGATTTCTTATCCTTTATCTTTACAAGGAAAAATGCAATTGCTAAGACAGCTATAGCTGCTCCTACAGGATATGCAATTGTTGTAGATAGCTTAAATCCTTCTGGTGCTTGTAAAAGATAAGTTGCAGATACTGCAGTCATAAATGTTGCTGGTATAGTTGTTAGCCAATGACTCTTATTGTTTTTAACTAAGTAAGCTGATGCAGTCCATAAAACAATCATCGCTAATGTTTGATTTGACCAAGCAAAATATCTCCAAATAATATTAAAGTCAATTCTAGTCAGTCCAAATGCAATTACAAATAGTGGTAGAGCTAAGATTAATCTTTTCTTTATAGGTCCTTGCTCATAGTTCATAGCATCTGCTATTGTAAGTCTTGCAGATCTAAACGCTGTATCACCTGAAGTAATAGGACAAGCTATAACTCCTAACATTGCTAATACTCCACCTACTGGTCCTAATAAAGAAGTTGAAATAGTATTTACTACTCCACCAGGTCCACCATTTGCTAATGCTTCTGATAATCCTGGGATACCGTTAAAGAACACCATTCCAGCAGCTGCCCAAATCATTGCTATTATACCTTCAGCTATCATAGAACCATAGAATATCTTTCTACCATAGCTTTCTTTCGTCATACATCTAGCCATCATTGGTGATTGAGTAGCATGGAATCCACTAATTGCACCACAAGCTATTGTAGTAAATAAAATTGCCCATATTGGTAATCCGCTTGGATGTAAGCTTTGTACTGTAAATGCTGGTAATTTATATCCTTTTACCAGGATCATCGTACCAATTCCGCCTGCCATTGTAAGTAAAGCTACACCAAATAATGGATAAATTTTACCAATTATCTTATCAACAGGTAATATCGTAGCTAAGAAATAGTATACAAATACTATTGCTAACCATATGTCCGCATTACCTAGCCCAAACAATTTTATACTTCCCATCAATGTAGCTGGTCCAGTCATAAATACTGTACCTACTAATACAAGTAATACAACAGAGAATACTCTCATTACCTTTCTTGCACCTTCTCCTAAGTAAATACCTGTAATTTCTGATATACTTTGTCCGTCATGTCTTAAAGATAACATTCCTGAATAGTAATCATGTACTGCTCCTGCAAATACTGATCCTAGTGCAATCCATACAAATGCCATTGGTCCAAATAAGGCTCCTTGAATTGCCCCATAAATTGGTCCTAATCCTGCTATATTAAGTAGTTGGATTAAGAAAATCTTTCCCCAGCTCATAGGTACAAAATCTATGCCATCCTCCAGTCTTGTAGCTGGAGTTTCCCTAGTGTCATCAATGCCAAAATGTTTATCTACTATTTTTCCATAGATAAAGTAACCTGCTATAAGTACTATAATTCCAAGAATAAATTGAAACATTTTAAAACCTCCTTATATAATATTCTTTCATTATAATAATATAATAAGAGAATATAATATATGTGGTTTTTTTGACAAAATGTATTAATTTATATCTAAGATGCAATATAACAGTCTAAAATACATTTATTCAATATTCATAATTTCCTTAAAATCCTTTACATAAGATCTACTTACTGGTATTATAGCATCACTATTTTTTAAATGTATATTGTAAGTGTAGTTAAACCAAGGATCTATAAATTCTATATAGTTTAAATTTACTATATAGGATTTATGTGACCTAAAAAATACATTATTATCTAATTTATCCATCAACTCATTTAAAGTATGATTTGTATCAAAATTCCCTTTGCTAGTAAAGATTATTGTACTTTTATTTTCTATGGTTATATATATAATATCTTCTATATCCACTGGAATAAGTCTATTATTTTGATGAAAAGAAATTCTCATTTTTTTATCTGCCGTCTCTGGCTTTATGGAACAGATTAAAGCCTTTAACTTATCATAGTCTAAACTTTCATTATGTTTATCTTCCTTAACCATGCTTTCTAGACGCTGTTTCAGCCTATCTTCAGATATTGGCTTTAATAAATAATCTATGGCATTTACCTCAAAGGCCTGTACAGCAAATTTATCATAGGCAGTTACAAATATTATTTCAGGAGTATATTCTTTATTAAGTAACTTTCGGGCTACTTCTATACCATTCATTTCTGGCATTTGAATATCTAAAAATACAATATCTGGTTTAAACCTGTCAATTAGTTGTAACGCTTCCTTTCCATGAGAGGCTTGACCTATGACTTCTATACCTTCTATCTCCTTTAAAATATATATTAATTCTTCTCTTGCTGGTTTTTCATCATCTACTACTAAACACCTCTTCATCTAATCCCTCCTAATACTTAGGAATTACAATAGTTACTATGGTACCTTTGTTTAATTCAGATTCAATTTTTAGCCCATATTTTGGACCATATTTGTTTTTTAATCTTTCATTTACATTTTTAATACCAATTCTTTCCCTATGGGAGTCTCCAGCAAATAGATATTTTAAGTCTTCTTCGGATATTCCCACTCCGTTATCCTTTACAATTAATTTTGTTTCATCTTCATTATTTTCTGCAATTATTTCAACTTTTCCCCCTTCAACTTTTCCTAATACTCCATGTTTAATTGCATTCTCCACTAAAGGTTGAATAATTAATGGTGGAAGCATACAGTCAATGTCCTCTGGAATATTATAGAAAATTTCTAGCTTATCTCCAAATCTCGCTTTTTCAATTTCCACATAGGAGTTTATATGCTCTATTTCTCTATGCAAATCCACCACATCTAATTCCTGCTGTAAATTAGTTCTAAAATAGTTTCCTAGATGTATAAGAAGTCTACGGGCATCATCTGGCTGAGTTCTAGTTAAAGAAACGATAGTATTTATAGCATTAAATAAAAAATGCGGATTTATTTGAGATTGTAAAGCTTTTAATTCAGATCTAGACAATAACTCTCTTTGATAATCAATTTTACTTAATTCTATTTGGGTAGAGAATATCTGTGCCAATCCTAAGGCCAATTCAATTTCCACCTTTGTTATTGAGTTTTCTTTTCCTTTATACAGCTTCAATATGCCTATGGCTTTATCTTCTTCTCGTATAGGTACAATTATAGCAGATTTTAATGGGCATTGATGGTTTTCACATCCTATTTCATCTTGTACATTTGCCACTATATATTTATTGGTTTGTAGTGCCTCTCTTGTTAAATTGGTTTTTATGGGACTGCCTGATAAATGATGGTCTTCACCTATACCTACATGTGCCAATATTTTTTCTGTATCAGTAAATGCCACAGCTTTTATATTGGTCATTTCATAGATTATCTTCGCCGTATCTCTAGCCGTCTCCTCATTAAATCCCTTTCTAAAATATGCCAAGGTTTTATCAGCTATTTTCAAAGCCAATTGTGCTTGATAAACTGCTTCATTTTCAATTTCTTTAAATATAGTATCTGTTATGGCAATAAAAAAAGCTATTCCAATAGCATTTGCTGTAATCATAGGGATTCCAATTGTCCTAACTAACAATAAGGAGTCAGATAATGGTTTAGCAACCAAAAGAATTATTATCATCTGGATTAATTCAGCTATTCCACCATAGATTAAAGAAAATGCTACTCTACGAGAAGTATTTTCAAACCTTTTCTTTAAAAGCCCTGCCATTATTCCCTCTACTAAAGTAGATATAGTACAAGCAAAAGCCGTAAATCCACCAATATCTATAATATATCTATGTCCTCCTGCTATGATTCCAGACAAAGCACCTACCATAGGACCTCCTAGTAAACCTCCTACAAATACACCTATTACTCTTGAATTTACTATGGCACCTTGTATATGAATACCACTATAAGTTCCAATTATCCCAAATCCTCCAAATATAATAGATAGAAGAACCTTCTCTTTAATATTTATATTTTCCTTTGATACCAGCTTCCTAAATATACCTATTCTAGACAAGAAAAGAGCTAAAATTAAAAGAATCCCTACTCGAGTAGTTAAATTTCTAAGTAAAAAAACTAACAAAATAACACCTCTTCTAATATTTTATATTCATTAGTATATCATATAAAACACAAAAAAGTTGAGCAGGCCTGCTCAACTTTTTTGTGTTTTATTTAAAACCAAGGAAGTACTTTTATTATCATAGATACCACTATTGTTGTAACTCCCATTGATGTAACATTCCCAATTGTAGGATGATAATCTTCTGGAAGTTTATCACAGAAATATTCAGCTAAAGCTGGACCTATAATACCACCTAATATTCCAGCTGTAATTGCTACTGGAATTGTTGCACCAAACATTAGAACACAAGCTGGTCCAACACTTACTACTGGCACATAAGTTCCATACCATCCTTTTTCCACATATTTATTGAAGTATAAAAATACTCCTACTGCTGATCCTACAAACTGTGATAATATAATTGCTGGAATGGCACCTGAAGCATATGCACCATGATTTGCATTTAGTACCCAATCAAGACAGGCTCCCAATATAACAAATAATCCAGCTATTTCATTTCCGTAAAATGGAGCTTCAGAAAAGTCTGCTAAAACTCTTCTTACAGTCCATAATGGTTTTTCCATTTCTTCTAAAGTTTCTTTTTCTGACTTTACAGGTCTATTTAATGGTTTTGCTGGAACCTTTTCCATCCAAGGCAATGCCTTAGCTATACAGCAAACTATTAGTCCTGTTATTGTCATAGTAAATACATTTGAAACTACTCCTGGTACTTCTAATACTGGAATAATATTATTTGAAATCCAGAACGCCACTGGGAATCCCATGATTCCACCTAATATAGAACCTGTAAGCAATGCCTTTATACTAGGTCCATATAACAGCATTATGGCTGGAGGTGCTCCTACTACAGTAATGAATGTTGGTAACCAAGTATATTCTCCACTTCCAAATAATGATGTATATTTTAAAATAAATATTGCAATAAATAGTGATAATAACTGTGAAGCTAATACCCAAGGAAACATATTTGAACCATAACAAACATTAAATCCTGCTAACTCGGAGTTTTTAACATCTAATCTCCAAGCTACTATACCTCCTAGAATTAATCCTAGTGATGCAAATACTCCTGCATAAAACTGTGCTTCTGTAAAGTTCATAATGTACCAAATGAACTTATAGAAAATATTACTATCTGCATTGGTTACTATAGTGTTATAGTCTAACCAGTTAGTCTGGAAAGTCATTCCACTTAGAACCAAGTAGATTAGAAGTCCTATACCTATGGATATGATAAACCCTGGCAAAGAACCTGTTTTATATTGTTTTTTATTAGTCTTCATATCTTCCATATTAATCCTCCAATTTTATTAATCAGTACTATAACAAAATCCTCTATCTAAGCATTAAATGTAGTTTTTATTGAAACTCATTTACAGAAAGCTCATTATTTATAAAAGATAAAAGTGGAACTTTCTTATTCGTTATAAGAAATATAAAACTTAGTCATCTTATCAATAGATTCAATTTTTATCCTTTCATTTTTCTGATGACACATATTCTCTTCACCAGGTCCTAGTATTACAAATGGAATATTATGATAAGGAATAAGCTGTGAAGCATCTGTATAGAAGTTTATTCCTTTAAATTTTACTGGATAAGACAATTTATTAAATACCTTTTCTATTTCCTTTATAAAATTGTCTTCCTTATCCATGGTTAAAGGTGGTCTGTTATTTTCTACTACTACCTGTATAACCATTCCTTGGCTTTTATTTTCCATATCTTTAGCAATTTTATGCGCATTTTCTATGATTTGTTCATGGCTGAAACCTGGAATAGTTCTTATATCTAAAGTTGCATTTGCATCTTCTGGTATAATGTTTGTTTTTACTCCGCCATGAATAGTAGTAGTTGCAAAACTTGAACTTCCTAAAAATTCATGTGTCTTTTTTAAATCTAATGTGCTTTTTAATTTATCTATATACTCATATAAGTTTTCTATGGCATTTATACCTAAATGTGGCTTAGACCCGTGAGCAGATTTTCCTTTAATTGAAACATTTAGCCAAAGAGTTCCTTTTTCGCATATACCAATTTCTTCATCAGAAGGCTCTGTAATAAACACTTTAGATAAATCCTGTAATAACCCTTTGTCCCTTAAAGTTCGTACTCCCAGTCCTCCTGACTCCTCATCAGCTGTGAAAACAAATTTAAGTGTATGTTGGGGAGTTATGCCATTTTCTATGAAATGCAGGGCTGTTTTTATCATAGCAGTAACTCCCCCTTTCATATCAGATGTTCCCCTGCCATACATATATCCATTTTCAATTATCCCTTCAAATGGAGGGTGTACCCAGCTTTCTTCATCTGTTACTGGTACAGTATCTATATGTCCAATAAATCCAACTTTTTCCTTCTTAATTCCCTCTAGTTCTATTATTAGAGAACCTCTGTTATTTCCATGATCTATTATTTCATAGTTTATTGATTTGGGAAAAAATTGTAGTATTTCTTTTACCATATCCATTTCATTTCCTGGTAAATTAGTAGAATTAATTTTTACCAATCTCTTTAATATGTCTTCTGTAGTATACATTAAAACGACTTCCTCTCTTAATTCCATTCTTATCTCTTGTATGAAAACATTACTAAATCTCCTACTCCGATTCTTCTAACCATACCAAACTTACTTACAAATCCTCCTGCTCCGCTTCCACGTCTTACTGCTCTATTTTCAAAACCTACTACTTCTCCATTTACCATAGTATAAACTGCTGACTTTACATCCATATTGATTACAGTTATGTTTGCTAAGGCACCTTTTCCTAAATGTCCTATTTTTTCTGTCCACCAGTCATTTCCTGTCTTCTCAGCCACTAATTTTGCTGGATTAGAAGTCATAGTAGCCACTGATTTACTTAAACTTAAAACTCCCATTTCTGATAATTCCAGTATTGCAGGAATATTATCCCTTGTATCTCCAAATCCTTTCATTGTGGCATCATTTTGCCCATCAGATATTAAAACATCTACTATTCCTTTTTCTAAGGCTTCATAGGATAATTCTTGAGATTTTTTAGGCAGAATAAGTCCTTCTCTACTTCCACCACCTTGTCTCAACATAGTAGTTACAAACTCTCCAGTTACATTTTCATTTTTACATAGATCTATTACAGTTTTCATACCCTCTACTGCATCCATATGTGTACCACATCCAGCAGCTGTTGTATGTCCTAAATGAAGAGATCTTCCTTTAGATAATTCTACTAATCTAATTGCATGAGCTGGGTCTTGAGTGTGAGTCATATATAGTAATTTAGCTTTTGAAGTTATTTCAAATATTTTCTCTATATTTTCATCAGACATTATAAAGTGACCCATATGATCTTTTATACCTACTACTAATGGTGCTGTAGTATTTGTAATTGAATTTCTAGTCATTCTTGATGATGCAGTCTCTTCATCTAATTCACCTTTATATAATTTGATTAACTCCTCCACTGATAACATAGTAGATAATACACTGGCAGCCCCTTGGTATACTCCAATATTTACTGGTAATCCTCTATCTACTTCAGCTCCTAATAGTGCTGGTGCCATAAATGTATTTCCTGCTCCTGGAGAAAGCCCCATAGTCACTCCATTCGCCACTGCTCCATACATAGGATCTGTACTTACTTCAAATAAGTCCCCTAAGTGAAGGTGCATATCTACTATTCCTGGAGTTACTAATAATCCTTCACAATTTATTACCATATCGCCTTTTTCTACATAAATATCCTTTCCTACTTCAACGATTTCATCATTTAATACAGCAATATCTAGTACTTCTTCTATATTATTTTTAGGATCTACCACCAATCCACCTTTTAATATAATTCTTCCTGTCTTTTCTAAATCTTTAAATGGATCTGATAAATTACTTTCTTTCACTGAAGCCAATACATCTTTTAACATACCTACTTTTGTTTTATACATTATATTTCCTCCTCAGTATTTAATTAATTGTATTATATAATTAATTAACAATATCCACACTGTATTTAGAGTATAAAAATGAAGACTATATTTTAGTCTTCATGTACAAAGAGTATTGTTTACTCATATTCATTAATTTTAAGCAAAGTTCTATTTTAAATTTATCCTCCCTATTGCCTAAATCTAAATCTATAATTTCACAAATCTTGTTAAATCTATATTTTATAGTGTTATAATGAATAAACATTTCCTCTGAAGCTTGTTTTAAATTCCAATCATTTTTAACTATTGTCTTTAAAGTTTCCATATACGCAGAGTTATTCTCATTATCATAATCCAGTAGATTTTGCAGATATTCACTGCAAAATCTGCTTGTATCTTCCTCTAAAGAAAGATTATATAACATTTTATATACGCCTAGTTTAGAATAACTATAAATCTTATCCTTCTCGTAAACTGTTCTTCCTATTCTCACAGCTTTTTGAGCTTCTACAAAACTAATATAAATATCTATTATGGATTCTTGGTAAGTCCCTATACCTATGGAAACTGTAAATTTACTGTTTTCTTTAATTTCTCTCCTTAATTCTTCAGCAACATTTTCTAATCTTTTGGTAAAATTCTCTATAGGCTTTTCATCTGGCTCTACTAAAAAAACAATATTATCACTGTAAATTGTATAAAAACACTGTTTAAAGCTTCTTTTCATCTTAAAGTTTGATAGTCTAAAGATTTTATCCCTTTCACTTTCTAGCTCCTGTGTGTTTTCTAGAGTAATAAACTTTTCTTTAAAATTATCTATATCAACTATTAAACAAATTAACCCATTTTCTATTTTCCAGCCATATAATGCTGCTCTATTATTAGCTTCCTCTACAGTTTTTATATTGTTTATTATTAAATCCTGAATAAATTCATCCCTATACTTTTGTTCTATTTGATGATTGGATATTTCTTTTTGAATATTAAGTTTAAGAACGGTACTGGCATGTTCTATAGTTATATTATCTAAATCTTCCAATGGTTTTTCTTGCAAGTTCTCTACTACTAAATATCCATAAATAGAACTTCCTATTTGAACAGGATAACTATAGTATTTATCTGATATGTTTTTAATCCCTAAATTGTCTATATCCTCTTTAAATTTATCAGACGTACATCTTATATAATTTCTATTAAAGACTAAATCTATAAAAGCTATATCTTTGTCTAATATCTTATATAATGTATCCACTATATGGGAAGTTCCTTTCCCTTGTATAACTATTTGTGTAAAAGATTTATGTATTTCTTCAGACATCATTAACTTCTTAGCCTGTTCATTAACTATTCTTGAAAGAACAGGGTTTATAATATCTGTAAAGGCATAGTTCTTAGGTACATATATAATGGGGAAATTTAATTCATCACCTATTCTTTTTACTTCGTCTGGCAATTTTTCGATAAATCTGCCTACCTTTATTCCTAAAGCTGCCGCTTTATTTTCGTGTAGCTTAATAACTAAATTCTTTAGTTCCAAAGGATTATCCCTCATTATATATCCTGTAGTGACTAAAAATTCTCCACCTTTCATCCAATTATATATGTCTGGAGCATCCATAATACTAACTGTACTTACATTTTTATTTAATCCTTTCTCACCAGCTAATACTTTAAAATCTTCAAATTGTTCTAGTAAATCCTTAACTTTAATCATTGTATAGCTCACATCCTAGATATTGATTATCTTAATTTTCCCCAAAGTGCGTTTACTTTAATCAGTAATTTGGTATAATATAAGCAATGTAACCGATCTGCATAGTGTGGTTACGGTATAAATTTGTTAGTTAATCTTAATCACTCTGTACATCCAGTACAGAGTGATTATTTTTTATCTCTATTTTTACTGCTTTTCCTCTATTTCTTCTGTTAGCTTAATTATTTCATCTATTATACTTCCTATATGTGCTATAGTATCTAATAGTGGTTTATCTGTAGTTATATCTACTCCTGCCATTTGTGCTAATTCTACTGGAGTCTTAGTTCCTCCTGCCTTTAAAACCTTCTTCCAATCATCTAATGCGTCTTGTCCCTCTGTTAAAATTCTCTTACTTACTTCTGTAGCAATTGTAAGTCCTGCACTATAGGTATATGGATATAGTCCCATATAATAGTGAGGCTGTCTCATCCAAGTAAGTTCCGCACCTTCATTAATCTTTACAGTATCTCCCCAGAATTTCTCTAAGGTTTCTCTTTTAAGTTTATTTAATGTAGCAGCTTGTACACTTCCACCCTCATCAATTATTTTATATACCTCTCTTTGATAATGGGCCTCTAATAAATGAGTCACAAAGTTATGATAGTAGGTACGAGATATTATAGAGGATAGTACCCATCTTTTCATCCTAGGATCATCCATTGTTTTCATTAGATAATTTGCCATAAGCATTTCATTCATAGTTGATGG
Organism: Tissierella pigra; assembly: GCF_018917845.1. NCBI lineage: Bacteria > Bacillati > Bacillota > Tissierellia > Tissierellales > Tissierellaceae > Tissierella > Tissierella pigra. The sequence continues at coordinate 93,997 of NZ_JAHLPJ010000001.1, read as the reverse complement.
TGCTTCAATGAAATACTGAGAAGCTCTTGTATCAAATATATTTTGCTCTCGTTGAGCCAAGTAAAAATGTCCTGCATGACCTAATTCATGAGCTAATACAAAGACCTCTCTCATTCTTTCTGTCCAAGAGATCAATATAAATGGATGACTTCCATAAGGGCTTGAACAAAATGCTCCTGTGGATTTACCTTTATTCTGAACAAAATCTATCCATCTCTCATTATATGCCCTTTCAATAACTTCTAAATAATCATCTCCTAAAACTCCCAATGCTCCTTTAATATACTTTTTAGACTCTTCAACAGATATTTCTGGTTCAAAGTCAGGATCTACATCTAATTTTAAATCTGCAAAGGTCATTTCTTCTATGCCATGAATTTTTTGAAGTAATTTTACAAACTTTCTCATATGTGGTGCTAAATGCTCCATTATTACATCTATTTGTCTATTATATAATTCCCTAGTTATCTCCTGTGGAAATAATAAACTGTCAATTACTGAATCAAATCCTCTTAAAGTAGCCAATGTCTTTTCTTTTTGTACTTGAGTATGGTACGCTCCTGCTATAGTATGCTGATATTCTCTTAATTTCTTAGAAAAAGCTTCAAAGGCAGCTCGTCTTATTTTGGTATCATGTTCATATTCCCATTCATCTTCAAATAGGCCAAAACTTAAAGGATACTCCTTACCGTCTACAGCAAAAGTACCAAAATCCATATCTGCTAATTTGGCACGATTATAAATTTGATACGGAGCGCCTAAAGTACCTGATAATGCAGATAATGTTTTTTCCACCTCTGGATGTAAGGCATATTTTTTCTGTCTAATTATATCCTTAAGGTATCCTGAGTTTTCTTTTGATTCTTCTATTGTCGCTTCTATTATTTTTTCATCTGCCTCTATTATTTCAGATTGTACAAAGCTTAATTTACTTTGAATATCAGATGATATATTAGATAACTTCATTTGTCTACTTTGATTTTCTACATTTGTCTGGTCTACTGCCACTGCAAGGTACGCATATGTACTTGCAAGCATAGATAGCTGAGTTATTTCTCTTAGCTTATCTAAACAACTGTTGATTGCTTTTGAATTATTCAGCTTTCCTTTAAACTCTTTTTCTAGTTCTTCTGTAAGTCTTTGTGCTTTACTCACTACTGCTTCAAATTCTTCCTCAGTTTTAAAAATCGTTGATAAATCCCATGTAAGATTTACATCTACATCTTTTCTTTCCAATAAAACTTTTGGCATTGTACCCCTCCTTAAAATTAGTTCGAGTATCTAAGTAAATTATATTATAAAGATAAGAATATTACAACAATTCTATATTCAATTTTACTTATCCTTAAATAAATAAAACTTTATATATTTATCAAAGGTCTTTAGTAAAGCTTCATTATATAAATATATCCTAACAGATTATCCATTGCTTATTAAAAGTAAAAACAAAACTATTATCTCTCTAATAATTTGTTGATTTTAGTCTCTATAGACTCCTGTTGGCTTTCCATTATAGTCAAGTCCCTATTTAAATCTTCTATTATATCTCCTACTTTTGTGTTTGCATTATCTAAATTGGATATGGATTCATTTATTTTTGACTGTACAAACCAATCAGCAAAAAGTCCATCAAAGAAAAAGTCAGCAAATGTAGCAAAAGAACCAATATCTACTGTAATATCTGTAAATTCATTTACATCATTTAACTCTTTTTGAAACCTCTTTAAACATTGCTGTACATCGTAGGACATCTTATTAGCATCATCTATTTTAGAGTGTTTTACCATATCTGTAAAAAATCCGCCGCCAAGCATATCCCATATGCCCCAATTTCTAGCTGAGTCTAAGGGCTCCATCATTTGTGACAATGCACCTGACGCATTTTTCCCTGCATTTATGGCTTCTTTGACTTCTTTTATATTTAACTTTAATTCATTTTGCTTATCTAATAAATCTCTTAGTGTTCTTCCTTTATCTCCATCTTCATTTATTATCATTTCCTGCTTTTTCTTTATGGCTTCTTCGTATTCTTTCTTTACACTTGAATAATTCATTAATTCTTTATCACATTTTTTTATCTCGTCTTCTAATTCCCTTATGGCTAAAATACATTCATCATATTGCATTTTAACTGCTAAATATTCTTTTCTTTCCTTATCTAATTTATCTTCTTTCTTGCCTATTAAATCAAAGAAAAAAGTTGATAGACTCATACTTTCAAGCTTAGTTACGTCCTTTTCTTCTTTTTTCAATATATCTCTTAAATTTTGTAAATTTTGTTTTTGCTTATTCAATTCTTCCATGGTCATAATTCTAAATGAATCAAGTTTTTCTTTTGTTCTAAGCCTTTCTTTTAATTCATAAATCTCTTCATTAATTCCCCTATACATATACATCCCTCCCAATATTCTATTAAGCTAATTATAACACAAAAGTCCTAGAGCAAAAGCCTAGGACTATGTTATTTATCATTGAATTTACTTGCTATTCCCTTTATCTAATAAGTCTAAATTACTGTATATATAAAACACTTCTTTCTCCATTAATAAAATGACTGTCCTTTTATTGTCTCTATCATTATCATGATTTACTTCTCTTTCTAAATATTATTTTTGAAAAAATATAGTACTGGTTTATCTAGTTAAAAAATAATATAGGGATAGGGATATTGATAGTATGAAAAATATTAAACCATATAAGGTACTAAAATAAAAGATTATAATGGATATAATTAATAATAATCCTATTACTGAAGACGCACGAGTATATTTTATATACTCCTCTGTAGGCTCTGGTTCTCCTTTGTATCTCCACTTATATCCCCAAGATGCCAACTCTTCGGGATGTATAATTCCATAAATTAGAATTATTAAAAGGGGTAATGTTATAATCACAGTAATAATAAGCTCTGCCATTTAATCACTCCTTCCTAGTTTTACCATCTTATTTTATCATATCATAAAATTAACAACTCATTACAATATAATCTAAATATTTGGGTAATATATTTTTAAGGAGAGTGAATATATGAATAATAAATATATAAAACCAAGTGACGAAGAAATAAAGGAAAAATTAAATGATTTAGAATATCGTGTAACCCAAAAAAGTGGAACAGAAAGACCTTTTACCCATGAATATAACGAAAACAATGAGGAAGGGATATATGTGGATATAGTCTCAGGCGAACCACTATTTAGTTCAAATGATAAGTTTGATGCAGGGTGTGGATGGCCTAGTTTTACTAAACCCTTAGAAGATAGTCATGTAATTGAAAAAAGAGACTTATCCCATGGTATGATTCGAACTGAAGTAAGAAGTAAATATGGAGACTCTCATCTTGGCCATGTGTTTCCAGATGGTCCTAAGGATAAAGGAGGACTTAGATATTGTATAAATGGTGCTTCCCTTAAATTTATTAAGAAACAGGATATGGAAAAAGAAGGGTATGGTGAATATCTTATTTTATTTAGAAAAAAAGACTAGAAACCTCTAGTCTCTTTATTTTTTAGTTTAAATGTATATATTTAACCTACTTTTTCAAAATATTCCTAAATAAAACTTTATTTTGATATGAGACAATACATTTGTGACAAGTAAATATGAAAAAAGGAAAGACCTCTGATATAATGTTGTTTACCATAACAAACAAAAATCGGAGGGATCTTTCCTTATGAAAACAATTATAACAGAAGAGATGAGATTTCGTCAAAGGGTAGTTAAATATGCAATTAAACATGATAATAATGCTAAGGCAGCTAGAAAATACCATACCAGCCGTCAGCAAGTTCAACGCTGGAGAAAAAGATATGATGGTGATGTAAAATCCTTGGCCAATAGAAGTACAAGACCAAAGTCACATCCTAATCAACATACTCAAGAAGAGTTAGATTTAATAAGATATAAGCATCGATACCATCAGCATGAAGGTTATGCACAGATATATCGTAAGTTAAGAGATGCAGGGTATAAAAGAACCTATGATTCTATGTGTAGACAGATAAGAAAAATGAAATTAAATGTAGCAAAGAAAAGAGTGAGCTATCCTAAATCTAACTATCATAAAAACCTTGCTACTTATCCAGGGGAAAGAGTACAAATAGATGTAAAGTATGTTCCAAATGAATGTATTGGCTTTGCAAGTAATCATAGCAGATACTACCAAATAACAGCTATTGATGAATATTCAAGAAAGAGATATTTAGAATTAGTTAATGAACTTAGCACATATAGTACATCTAACTTTTTAACACGATTAGAAGATAAATTAGGATTTAAAGTTGAATTGGTTCAAACTGATAATGGAATCGAATTTGTTAATGATCAAGATATTACAAATAAGAAAACTAGATTTGAAAAGTATTTAGAAAAGCTAGATATAAAACACAAACGTATTCGTCCATATTCACCATGGCAAAATGGTATAGTAGAGCGTAGTCATAGGATAGATAATGAATTATTCTACAGCAGAAGACGGTTTAGTAGCTATAAAGAAATGGAGAAGTCATTTAGAAGATATAGTAACAAATACAATAACATAGCAAGGAAAATTCTTAACTTTAAGACGCCAAATGAAATAGTTGAGGAGTACTTCTCTAAAAATGCTGCTTAAGATGGTATTACTAATAATTATTTAATCAAGGATCGCTATCGCTTTCCTCCTTGACAAAATAATTACTAGCAATTTAAGAAAACCACAGCATTATTCAGAGAAAATTTTTCAGAGGTCTGTGTCACATATGTTTGACTTCTCTAGAATATTCCTAAATAAAACTTTATTTATATATGACTTTATATCTTGTCTATGTTATAATATTATAATGTAAATTTTTAAGTAAGGGATGGAAAAAAATTGATCAATGTAAATAATGTAAGTTTAAGATATGGGTCACAAAAATTATTTGATGATGTTAATTTAGTATTTACACCTGGAAACTGTTATGGTGTAATTGGAGCCAATGGTGCTGGAAAAAGTACATTTCTTAAAATATTATCTGGTGAAATTGAACCTAATACTGGTGATGTTTCCATTGAGAAAAATGCTAGAATGTCTGTACTTAAACAGGATCACTTCCAATATGATGACTGCAGTGTAATTCAAACAGTAATCATGGGTAACAAAAGATTATATGAAATAATGGTTGAAAAAGATGCAATATATGCCAAAGAAGACTTCTCTGATGAAGATGGTATAAAGGCTTCTGAACTTGAAGCTGAATTTGCCGAAATGGATGGATGGAGTGCAGAATCTGAGGCATCATCTTTATTACAAGGTTTAGGAATCGACACTTCTCTACATGAAAAGAAAGTAGCCGATTTAACTGGTAATGAAAAAGTTAAGGTATTACTTGCCCAAGCTTTATTTGGTAAGCCAGGAATACTAATCCTTGATGAGCCTACTAACCACCTTGATGTAAAGTCTGTAAGATGGCTGCAAACCTTCTTAGGAGATTTTGAAGGTACTGTTATAGTAGTATCTCATGATAGACATTTCTTAAATGAAGTATGTACTCATATGGTAGATATTGACTTTGGTAAAATAAAGATGGTTGTTGGAAACTACGACTTCTGGTATGAATCAAGTCAGTTAGCACTTCAAATGATGAAGGACCAAAACAAGAAAAAAGAAGATAAGATTAAGGAATTACAATCCTTTATTGCTAGATTTAGTGCCAATGCTTCTAAATCTAAACAAGCAACTTCACGTAAAAAGTTATTAGAAAAAATTACTTTAGATGATATAGTACCTTCCACTAGAAGATACCCATTCGTTGGATTTACTATGGAAAGAGAAGTCGGTAACGAAATATTAACTGTAGAAGATTTATCAAAAACTATAGATGGAGTAAAAGTATTAGATAATATTAGTTTTAGAGTAAATAAAGGAGATAAGATTGCCTTTATTGGAGATGAAATAAGTATAACTACATTATTTAAAATTATAATGGGAGAAATAGAACCTGATAGCGGAAGCTATAAATGGGGAGTTACTATTACTAAATCATATTTCCCCAATGATAACTCAGAATTCTTCAATGATGTAGACTTAAATCTTGTGGATTGGCTAAGACAATTTTCCGAAGAACAATCTGAAATATATTTAAGAGGTTTCCTAGGAAGAATGTTATTCTCTGGAGAAGAGGCTCTAAAACAAGCCAAAGTATTATCTGGAGGAGAAAAAGTAAGATGTATGTTATCTAAAATGATGTTAAATAATTCAAATGTATTAGTTCTTGACCAGCCTACAAACCATTTAGACCTCGAGTCTATTACTGCCGTAAATAATGGTTTAAAGGACTTTAAGAGCAATGTATTATTTACATCTCATGACCATGAGTTTATCCAAACTATTGCCAATAGAATAATTGAGATAAAACCTGATGGATTCAACGATAGAATGATGACTTATGAAGAATATATAGAAAAATTCTATTAAAAGGCTAGCCTTTTAATAGAATTTTTTTATAAAAACACTTTTCTTAAATATTGACTTAATTTATCTATTATGATTATCATAATGGAAACTCCAATAAGGAGTAGTCCTACCTTTTCCCAATTTCTCCATGTTATATTAATGGTTAGGGCAGTTCCCACACCTCCTGCACCAATTACACCTAAAATAGTAGAATTTCTAATATTAGATTCTAACCTATATAATAATAATCCTATAAAACTTGGAAATGTGTGAGGTAGCAGTCCATGTATATAGCTTTGAAATCTAGTTGCTCCTGTTACGATTATACTGTCTTGAATATTCCTTTGAGTATTTTCCAATACCTCACTATACATTTTTGTAAGTACACCTGTTGTGTAAATACTGAGAGCTATGGCTCCAGCTAAAGGTCCTGGACCTACTCCACGAAAAAATATTATGGCTGTTATTAGTGGTGGAAATGTTCTCAAAATATTTATATAACCTTTAAAAATTAAGGATATTGTCCTTTTAGGAGAAGTATTATATGCTGTTAAATATGAAAATATTAAAGAAAACGCCCCTCCTACTATGGTGGCAAATATGGCTATAAAAAAACTTTCCCTTATTCCCTCTATCATCTTAGGAAAATAAGATATATCCACTTTTACCATTCTCCTTATAATATCCATACCTTGCCCTATTCCAAGAACTAATCTAGTATAATCTATATCTAAGGATTTAAATATAATATATAATAGCACTACAAATATCATAGGCATATAGATTATTTTACATATTTGAAATCTTTTATGCTCTTTTATATCTGTAAACTTAATATTTTTTTTATTTAAATGTTTTCTAATAAATAAACTCAGTAAATCAATTGCTAAAATAGTCAAAAATAAAATCAATATTATAGTAGCCACATTATCATATCTCAAATGATTTAGATCCTTCCACATAATCTGACCTATTCCACCAGCACCAACTAACCCTAATATAGCTGCTGCCCTAATATTAGTTTCTAATACAATAAAGAATACAGAAACAGATAGCTCAAATACATATGGAAGAACACAATATCTCAATACCTGTATGGAACTTGCTCCTATGGCCCTAATAGAGTTTAGTTGATTTTCTTTAATGGATTCAATGTACTCTCTAAATAATTTTAAAGACATTAAAAAACCAATAATTCCAAGAGCTATAATTCCTGAAAATTTTCCTATACTAAATATACTTACTAGCAAAGCTGCCCATATTAAACTTGGAATAGTCCTAAGAAAAGAGAACAATCCATTTAGTATACTTCCCAATAACTTATTAGGTGTAATATTATTTGCTGTAAATAAAGAAAAAGGCAACGACAATACTAACCCCATTAAAGATGCAATTATTGCCATTTGAATTGTCTCAATTAATTTTTCAATTACTTCTTTACTATATAGCAAGTTTGGCTTCAAAACCCTTTCAATAAGGTCCATCATACTAGGCAAACCTTTATACAATCTAATAAAGCTAAAATCCACTTTATATCCTAAATAAATTAAAATAATAAATATCCCCAGTAAATACGAATATCTATATATTCTTTTATTATTCATATATTTCTTTAAAGAATTCATCTTTGAACTCACCTGCTTTTCCATCAAATAAAAGCTTACCTCTTTTTAGAGCTATTATCCTATTACAATATTTTTTTGCTAGATTTACATCATGAAGATTGATTAATATGGTAATATTTTTTTTCTCATTGATGGTTTTAAAATAATCCATTATATTTTGAGAAGTAGATACATCGAGACTAGCCACAGGTTCATCGGCTAATATTATTTTAGGACTCTGACATAAAGTCTTGGCTATGGCAACTCTTTGTTTTTGACCTCCACTTAATTGATCTGATCTTTCAAATATTTTTTCACTTAGTCCTACTTGAATCAATGCTTTCTCTGCCCTTTTATAATCCTCATCAGTAAATATTCCTAACATTGAGTGAAAAGAAGACTTGTATCCAAGCCTTCCTACTAATACGTTGTCTAAAACTGATGACCTGTCTATTAGATTATAATCCTGAAAGACAAAACCTATCTCTCTTCTTACAGCTCTAAGCTGAGAATTTTTAAGACTCATTATATCTACATCATCTATATAGATTTTTCCCTTTATAGGTTTAACCAATAAGTTTATGGATTTCAATACGCTAGACTTCCCACTTCCAGATGAACCTATTATTCCTACAAATTCTCCTTGCCCGACTTCTAAACTTATATCATCTACAGCTCGTATCTTTCTATCATATGAAACTGTAATATGCTCTAGTCTTAGCATTTAATTTCCCTCTTTTAAATCAACATTCATAAACTCTGCTGTATTTCTTATGATTTCATAATCAGTATCTGTTGCTTCTTCAAATCCATACATATTAAATAACTCTTTTAAAAGCTCTAATCCTTCCTCCGATTTAGCAAGGTTCAGTAAAGCATTTTTTATTTTTTCCTGAAGTTCCTGATCCATATCTCCTCTTATAGTTACAGATATATTTGGAATATAATCTGTATATCCTAGGATTTTAGTCTTTTCCATAGCATCAGGAAAATCCTCTTTATATCTATCTCTTGCATCAACAAAGGTAGTGGCTACATCAATATCACCATTTAATAGTAATTGTAAAGCTTTATCATGTCCTCCAGCATATACATATTCTATATCCTTCTCTATATCAATACCTTCTTTAATTAAATGTGCTCCAGGAAATAAATATCCTGATGTGGAAGATGGGTCTACAAATGCTATTTTCTTACCCTTTACATCTGAAAAGCTTTCAATTCCACTATCATTTCTTACTAAGAATTGGGAACGATATTTTGCTTCTCCAGATTTATTCAATGCTGTAAGTATAACACCTGCATTACTTTCTTGATTAGCTAATACATAGGCAAATGGAGGAATAAATCCAAAATCAACTTGACCTGACCCAAGTCCTTCTACTACACCTACATAATTAGTGGCTGTAAATCCCTCTACCTTAACTCCAAGTTCCTTAGATAAAATCTCTGTTAAAGGCTCTACAGACTCTATTAACTTATCTCCATCCTTCATGGGAACAAATCCCATTCTAATAACCTCTTCCTTTTTCTGAGTACAACCAATAATTGGAATAACCAAGGTTACAATCAATAAAAAAACCATCATTTTTTTCATTATACTTCCCCCTTAAATCTAAATTCTTGATTACAGAATACTACACTTTTATATTAATTGCAATACACTTTTAAGATATTTTAATCGCATTGCCATCTGTATCGTTACTCTTTATTTTTCATTAAAAAAGATAGCCATTAGCTATCTTCTTTGTTAGGAGTATTTTACTTAATTAACTTTAATAGAATTTCAAGTTTCAATCTATTCATAGAGTCTTCTATATCAAAGTTTATTAAATCATTTATTTCTCCTATTCTTTTTCTAACTGTATTTATATGTATAAAAAGCTGCTTTGCAGTAAGACTATAATTCATTTTGCATTCTAAATAAACCCTTAAAGTTTCTATAAGTTCTCTGTATTCAGGGTTTTCAGTCAAAAGCTTTATATCTTTCAACATTATTTCTAACTCATCTTCCTTTATATCCATCCATGCAAATACTCCTAAGTCTGAATACTTTAGGTAATATTCCTTTGGATATAATAATTGCCCCATTTTTATGGCTTGTAAACATCTTGTATAATTTCTCTTTATTTCAAATACTGTATCACTTATATCTGAAACACCAAAAACTACTTCTGTATTATCAATTTTAGACTCTATTCTTTTTTTGAAAGTCTCAGCAGACTTTTCCATCTCCTGTAAATTCCTTTCATAAGAAATACTATCTTCCACTGGAATTAAAAAAATACAACTACTATCATCAATCATAGCTATTCTAGCCTGCATATGTGATATACTGCTATTTATTACTTCTTTTAGCTCCTTTCTACTACTAGAAGAATGAGACTTTTTTCCTTTTTCCTTCATTAATACTAGATAATAATTTAAATTTATATCTAATCCTATATCACTGGCTCTTTTAGAAATGATTTCATCATTAGATAATGCCCCTGTTATTATTTCGTTTATAAAGTTTTCAAAACCTGTATCACCTATACTTTGAGCTACTAATATTTGTTCATATAAGGATTGTAAAAGTAAAAATCCTATACGTAATGCAAATTGGTCAAAATAATCTATAAGTCCTGTAGCCTCAACTACTACAAAGTAAGCCTTTATTTTATCTTCTACTGTAATTGGAATAGTTATCCAACTATATGGTTTATCATATTTCTCATCTATAAATCGATATCTTATTATATTTAAATTATCACATAGTATTTCCTGAGTAGAATCAAAGGATGGTTTCCAGAAATCCTCTATATTTAAGTCCTCCATAAGTTTTATAAATTCAGGAGAACTATAATATGCTTTTTCAGAGGATAAATCATATAACATAGAAGGAAAATTCATTTCTCCCTCCATTTGTGATAATATTTTATTTATTTTTCTTGATTGATAACTCAGATTTGAAAAACTTCTTGGGTTTATATTTCTTATTCTAAATTGTTTAATATTTCTATTCATTACTAAAACATTAAGCTGGTACATAATATCCATCCAAGATGGTCTCTTGGGAATACTTATTAGTGGAATCTTATATTCATTAAATATAGCTATAATATTATCTGGAACAGATTTTATGTATCTATCCAGCTTAATACCCATACCTGATATTTCCCTGAATACATCGGTTTTAACATATTCTTGGAATAGTTTAGGCTGTTGCTGAAATAAATAACCTGATGATATAATAAGCTCTCTTCCCTTTGTCCAATTGTAGCCATCTGGTGCATCAAATACTGCAATCCCTTGTATTTGCTTGTCTAATCCTTCGTGACCTCCTATAACCTTGAAGTCTTTAAAAAATTCTGCTCCTAACATTTCCCTAACGGTTAAACCCATAATATCACCTGCTTATATTTGATTCTAATATTATACCACAAATCATTATATATATAAGAAAGAGATTCTTTACACATATATAATAATGTTAAAGTGTAAAGAATCTCTATTTATTTTATTATCTAAGTGGACTTATATATTTATTATTTTCTGTTCTCCTATTAAATTCATCCTTTGCTTCTTTTACTATATTAGGATTATTTAATACATCATACATCATACCTGAAAATATTTCTGCTGCATATAACATTCCTTTTATTCCAATAGATGAGCCTGATGATGAAGTAGCCTGCCATGAATGAGCCGGAACTCCCAATGGCCAGGTAGCAGTTAAGAATAAATTCATTGGCATTATCCATGAAACATCACCACTATCAGAAGAACCTGCAACTACTATGGAACTGGACTTTTCTTTTTCCAATACACCTTCATGTAGATATACTTTTGTATTGCTGTCTGATGATATAAATTTCTTTGCTTCAGCTCCTACTAATTTTGGATCTAAACTTTCTTGTATTGTTTTTGCAAATTGTAATTCTTCTTCTGTATATTCTGGTGAACCAATTTCAACCATATTCTTATGAGTTAAATCAAATAACACCTTATTTGGCAACATTTCATAACATCCACCTAGTACCTCATAGTCAACTGTGGTTTCCGTCATCATTGCTGCACCTTGTGCAACCTTGATTAATCTTTCAGTTATATCATCTACATCTTTTCTATGAGGTGCTCTAACGAAATACCAAGATTCTGCTTCTTTTGGAACAATATTTGGAGCCCCACCTGCATTTGTTATGGTATAGTGGACTCTAGCTGAATCTATAATATGCTCTCTTAAATAGTTTGCACCTACATTCATTAACTCTACAGCATCTAGTGCAGATCTGCCAGACTCTGGAGATGCAGCTGCATGAGCTGATATTCCATGAAACTTAAATTTAATAGAGTTATTTGATAAAAATGCGCTTTCTAAAGCAGTATTAGCATTCATGGGGTGCCAACTTAATGCTAAATCACATCCTTCAAAAGCTCCAGCTTTGATCATCTTTACTTTACCTATTAAAGTCTCCTCTTCGGGACAGCCATAGAATCTTATTGTCCCTTTTGTTTTTGTTTCTTCTAAATATTTCTTAATTGCAAGTACCCCACCTAATGCGGCACTGCCTAGAAGATTGTGTCCACAACCATGACCTGGTCCATTTTCTTCTACTGGGTTAAACTTTGTATCTAAAGCTTGAGATAATCCAGGCAGTGCATCGTATTCTGCCAATACTGCAATCACTGGTGAGCCACTTCCATATTCACCAATAAAAGCGTGTTCCATCCCATCTACTTCTTTTATTTTAAAATCATAGTCCTTTAATATTTGTCTATATAAATTAGCAGATTCTTTTTCATTTCCAGAAGTCTCAGGATTATTCCATACCTTTAAGCTTAAATCTTTTACTTCTTCACCTATATCATTTAAATATTTCAATACATCTGATTTATTCAATATACACCCTCCTTAAATACTTTTATATAAGTTTCTTTTTGTATAAAGCTGTACCTATACCAATAGTTCCAAATACTGCACCTAATGTAACTATATAACTTGGTTTACCAGGTAAGAAACTAAATACTCCTGAATTTAATGCAAATGTTAAAACTAGTGCTATTCCTAAGGCTATTGGTGCCAATTTCAACTTTTTAAGAGCAAATTGTATAAATATAGCTCCAAATAATGCAGGTAACAGAAAGTTAAATGATGCAACTACACTTTCTGGTAACGATTCTAAAACTGCAGTACCTGCAAATACTCCTAAAGCCAATATTACTATATTTACAATAACTGATGTAGCCATGCCTAATGTAGCTATAATAGTTCCTTCTTTTGTTCCTGGCTCTACACCTGCAACATTTTGAGATACAGCTGCGGCTGGTATCCTAAGATTTGAAATATTTCCAGTTATAAATGCCATATATGTTCCTGGCACTCCAACTATAGGGAAATATGATATTGGTTCAACTACCCAGTTTATACCTACTGCTGATGCTATAGCTATAAATGCTGTTATAATTGCAGATACAGGTGGCATCAGTTTATATACTACTGCAAGTACTAATGCTGGTCCAAAGGATAATAATACTCCTAACCAACCTGTTATCCTTCCCCACTTAATTATATATGGTAAATAGATTCCATCATATTGACTGTTTTTTTCCATGGTCTTGTCCTCCTATTATTTAAAATTATATTATTGCAGCTATTAACATTCCACCAAATAATTCAAAGGTTAAAGCCCATTCCTTAAGCCATTTTATATTCTTCTTATCTGCTATTGGAGATAGAATAAGCATTATAGCCCCGCCAGCTAGTGCTGCCATTGTATTTTTATTCATTGCCAATAGGTGGCCTGACACCAATGAACCGAAGGATCCTAGCATAGCTGCTACAGATATAATACTTAACATTCCTTTATCACCTTTGGAAAACTTAGTCTGTACCTTTTCCATCTTGTCTGCTGTTAATGTAGCAAATACTATCCAACCTATGGAACCAAGTATCATTGTCCAAACTGCATTTGCAAAAGCTATATTTGTCATTGGATCTATTCCCATCTTAACTCCTACTGCCTCTGTTCCAAAGCCTGCTGCCATCATTTCAAACATTACGGAGCCTATAAATGATAACCTCATCCATGCCATGGGACCACCTACTGTTACTAATAATGATAAAAGTCCTGTTAAAATTACTACTGAAGGTCCTAGAGATGTGATAAAACTACTTTTCATAGCGCTCTTCATCTGGTTATCAGTAAGCCCTATTTCTTTTCCTGTACTATAAGATTTTTTAGCAAAAATAATTGCTTGAAATAATGCTAATGTTATGGCAAGACCTGCTGCCAACCACATTGGAAAGCTATTTGCTATTTTTAAATAATCCATAAGTATTCCTCCTTAGTCGTTGTTTGACTATATGGTATCACCATAGCATATATGTATTCAACGCAAAAACTTTCATTATTTTATCAAATTTTTGAAAATTTTTTCATATAAAAAACAACCTATGAGAAGGGGGGCTACTCATAGGTTGTTTTTTACAGTTTATTTTACATCTGTAAATTCTATATCAATTTGTGATTCTGTATTATTTCTTATAATTGTTAATTTAGCTTTATCACCTTGTTTGTATCTGTATAATGCTTTTTTCAAACTACTCATATTATCTATTTTTATATCATCTATTTTAGTTATTATATCTCCATTTACTAAACCTGCCTTAGATGCGGGAGTATTTTCTGATACTTGGATCAATATAACTCCACTGTTCTCTGCAAGCTGAACTCCAAGTCTTGCTTGATAGTCTTCAACTGAAATACCTGATATTCCTAAAAACACAGTTTTATAAGATCCATTTTTAACTACTTCCTCTACTATTGCTTTAGCCTCATTTATAGGAATAGAGAATCCTAAACCTTCTGCTGTTTTTATTTTTGCTGTATTTATACCTATTACTTCACCTTTACTATTTAAAAGAGGTCCTCCACTATTTCCCGGGTTAATAGAAGCGTCTGTCTGTATTAAATCTTCTATTATATTATTGGAGCTTACTTGAATTGACCTATGAAGTCCAGATATTATACCTGATGTAACTGACCTTTGAAATTCTAATCCCAATGGATTTCCAATAGCCACAGTTATTTCACCAACTTCTAGTTTGTCTGAATCCCCTAAAGTTGCCACTGGAAGTCCTGTAGCTTCCACTTTTACTATGGCAAGGTCCAAAGCCGAGTCATTCCAAAGCACTGTACCTGGTTTCTTATCTCCATTTTCAAACAATACATTTACCTCTTTAGCATTACCATCAGCAACTACATGGGAGTTTGTAAGGATATATCCATTACTGTCTATTATAACTCCTGAACCTACACCTTCTACTTCCTGCTGTGAAAAGAAGTATTGCTGTACTTCTACAGATGTTATACCTACTACTGAACTCATGGCCTTTTTAGCCACGGCAGATACTGTATTTATGCTATCATTAGTAGTTATATTTACTGGTGTTGATACATATTGATTAGCATTAGGGTTTGGCAACACTTTTCCATATAAACTCGGTCCTATATAAGTAGAAGCTAAGCCTCCAATAATAGATGCCACTAATGCTAAAGATATATAAGAGAATAAACTTCCTCTAAACTTTCTTTTCTTCTTCTTATCCTTTTCTGAATTATCTTCTGAACTTTTATAGATATAAATATCTTCCGGTATTTTATAGTTTTCTTCTGTCATTTCTACATTTTCATTGATTTCATTTTCATTCATATTATAATCTCTATTTTCATCCATAATATCTACCTCCTTATTTAATTATAAGTTATTTATTACTTCTAATAATAAACTAAGAGTATGAAAATAATATGGGGGAATTATGTTTTTGTTGTGGGATTTATTTTTTATTATTGGAATATTTGTTATAATATGTGTAAACAAGTGTAAATTATAATGGGGTGATAATATGTCCTATAAAATATATTTAGTAGAAGATGATGAAAACTTAAACTTAGTATTATCTTCATATTTAAAAAAAGAAGGCTGGAATGTATCTTCCTTTTTAAATGGTGGAGATGCAGAAAAAGTAATCAATACTCCGCCTGATTTGTGGATTTTAGATATAATGCTTCCAGATGTTGATGGATACCAACTAATTAAAGAAATAAAAAATACAACTCCAAATGTTCCAGTTATTTTTATTTCTGCCAGAGACCAAGACATTGATAGAGTAGTAGGATTAGAGCTAGGCAGCGATGATTATTTACCTAAGCCTTTTTTACCTCGAGAATTGGTTATTCGAGCAAAAAATATCCTAGATAGATTCAATGTAAATAATTCTAATATATTAAATCTTAGACCTTACAATATCAATGAAAGCAGCAGAATAGTAAAATATGGAGAAGCAACAATTGATCTTACTTCTAAAGAATACGAATTACTTGTGTATTTTGCTAAAAATCCTGGAATGGCATTGTCTAGAGAACAAATCCTAGACATTATATGGGGAGATGATTATTTCGGTTCTGACAGAGTAGTTGATGATTTAGTAAGACGAGTTAGAAAAAAACTGCCAAAGCTTGATATAGAAACGGTCTATGGCTACGGATATAGGGTGAATGAAAAATGAAAAATTACCCCTTATCCCTTCAAATTTGGATTATCATAGCTATTATTACCTTATCTATTTCCTTGCTGTTATCCTTTATACTGCCTTCCACTTTAAGAGATTTTTTTACTAGGGAGATTTATGCAACAATTACTTCTGCCCAAGACTTAGTATTTAATCAATTTGATAGTGATATATATAGGGATTACATTGGTTCAGACTTCTTTGGCCGAGATGAACAATTACTAGAAAATATTAGAACTGTAAGACATTTTATATTTTATGCTGATAATAAAAGTCCCTTAAATCTTTCTATGCCTGCAAAGTTTCTAGAAAAAGTACAAAATGAAGCCTTAAATCAAAAAAACATTAGCCAAGAATACTCTGGTTCCATAGGAAATGAAAAAGTATTTTATATAATTACAAAGGGTAAAGCACTAAATAGAGATGCGTTTCTAGTTTCTTATATGGGAGACTCCTATAGAGAAGATTTAGTTCAAACTCTATTTAGAAAACTTATAGGAGTTATGGTAGTTGTTTTCTTATTTAGCTGGATTCCTGCCATATTATTGTCTAGATATTTATCTAAACCATTAGTGGATTTAGAAAAAAGAGTAGAAAAATTAGCCAATAATGAATGGAATGAGCCTATAGAGTTAAATAGAGAAGATGAAATCGGAAGACTTGGAAAATCTGTAGAATATTTAAGAAATCAGCTCATACGTCAAGATGAAGCAGAGCAGTCCTTTTTACAGCACGTTTCCCACGAATTAAAAACTCCAGTAATGGTTATACAATCCTATACCGAAGCTATTAAAGACGGCATATATCCAAAAGGTACCTTAGAATGTTCCATAGACGTAATTGAAGGAGAATCTAAAAGACTAGAAAAGAAAGTTAAAGACCTGTTATATTTAACCAAACTAGACTACTTATCTAATCATGAAACGGATAAAATAAGATTTTCTCTTGACTCATTAATTCAAGAGGTTATAGATAGATTGTCATGGCGCAGAACAGATATTCATTGGAACTTAGAGCTTAATCCTATATTTATGGAAGGAGATAAGGAACAATGGGGAATCGTAATAGAAAACCTTCTAGATAATCAAATAAGATATGCGGATAAAAGAATTCTTGTTTCATTAAAAAATATAAATAATAAGATTATCTTGAGAGTATGGAACGATGGACCACCCATTGAAGATGAACTTTTAGATACCCTATTTAATAAATTCAACAAGGGATATAAAGGTGAGTTTGGCTTAGGTCTTGCCATAGTAAATAAAATTCTCAACTCATATAATTCTAATATATTTGCTATAAATGAAAATAAAGGGGTATCCTTTTATGTAGAGATTCATAGTTAGGAGTGATGATATGAATAAATTAAATGTAAAAGTAGAGCATATATTTCATAGTGGATTTACTGTAGAAACAGAAAACTTCCTTTTAGTCTTTGACTACTATAAAGGTAATATATCACTAAAAGATAAAAAAACCATAATATTCTCTACCCATTCCCATGATGATCATTTTAATTCTGAGATATTGGAGTGGTCAAATAATAGAGAAGACGTTGATTATGTATTTAGTTCAGATATAAAGATTATGGATTCAAATAAGAGAATATATAAAATGGATGTCTATGAAAGTTTAACTTTAGATAATGTAAGTATTAAAACCTTTGGTTCTACAGATATGGGTGTATCTTTCTTCGTCAATGTAGACGGTATAGATATATTCCATGCAGGAGACTTAAATTGGTGGTATTGGAATGATGATACAGAAGAAGAAAA
Organism: Tissierella pigra; assembly: GCF_018917845.1. Lineage (NCBI taxonomy): Bacteria > Bacillati > Bacillota > Tissierellia > Tissierellales > Tissierellaceae > Tissierella > Tissierella pigra. The sequence goes on along the minus strand of NZ_JAHLPJ010000001.1, from coordinate 75,649 downwards.
AATCAGTATGGAAAAATCCTTTAAAGAAGAAATTAAAAAAATAAAAGAGCTTAATGTAGATATAGCTTTTTTCCCAGTAGATCCTAGACTAGAATCAGCCTTTAGTTTTGGTGGTGAATACTTTATTAAAGAGATAAAGCCAAAATACTTTTTTTCAATGCACTTTGGGGATAAGTTCCATACTTCTTTAGACTTTATCCACAAAATAGGGGATATTGATACTAATATTGTGGAAATTACCCACAGAAATCAAATAATAGAACTTTAAAAAAGGTGAAGATTATACTTCACCTTTTTCTACTGCTATGAATTTATCCTTTAAAAACCTTATATCTTCTTTAATATATCTATGATTTACTTCTGCTACATTAAATTTTACTGTTTTAAATGCAAACTGAAAGAAATATCCTCCAGCTATGGACATTATGGCAGTTCCCATACCTACGGAACCACCTAAAAAGTATCCTATTATTATTGCTATTATTTCTAAAGAGTTTTTTACAAATCTTACTGATTTATTAGTCTTTTTAGTTAGTACTACCATCAATCCATCTCTAGGTCCTGCACCAAATCCTGCTCCAATATATATATAACAACCATATCCCAAAACAAGCATCCCTAGAAGCATCATAATTAAACTTGGAAAAAATCCATTAAATATAGGTATCAACCTATTAAGCATTAGAAAGTCTACAAATATTCCAATAAATATCATATTGAAAATAGTTCCCCAGCCAATATCTTGACCAAAATATATATCAATAAATATTATAATAAATCCTGCAATTATACTTGCTCTTCCTATAGGCAGATTAAATACATTTCCAAGTCCTTGATGAAATACATCCCAAGGAGATACTCCCAAGTTGGCATTAATAGTCATTACCATACCTATGGCACATACAAAATACCCTATAAAGAGTCTTATAAAACCTAGAATAGTTTTTTTCATAGAATAACCTCTACTGGACAATGGTCTGAACCAAGTATACTTGAATGAATAGATGCTGATTTTATTCTATCCTTTAATGCTTCTGATACTATAAAGTAGTCAATTCTCCAGCCAACATTCCTATCTCTAGCTTGTCTCATATATGACCACCAAGTATAAGCGTCTTCCTTATCTGGATAAAAATGTCTAAATGTATCAACAAATCCTGAATCTAGTAGAAAACTCATCTTTTCTCTTTCTTCATCAGAGAAACCTGCATTTTTCCTATTGGTACTAGGATTTTTAAGGTCTATTTCCTTATGGGCAACATTTAAGTCTCCACACAGTACCACAGGTTTTTTATTTTCTAACAATTTTAGATATTCCCTAAAGTCATCTTCCCACTTCATTCTATAGTCCAATCTTGCCAGTTCTCTTTGAGAATTTGGAGTATAGACATTTACTAAATAAAAATCATCATATTCTAAGGTAATAACTCTGCCTTCTTTGTCATGTTCCTCTATATTAAGTCCATAACTAACTGATATAGGTTCTATCTTTGTGAATACAGCAGTTCCCGAATATCCTTTTTTCTCTGCATAGTTCCAATACTGATAATAACCTTCTAGGTTTAAGTCAATTTGCCCTTCTTGTAATTTTGTCTCTTGAATACAAAATATATCTGCATCTATCTCATTGAAAAAGTCTAAAAAGCCCTTACCTACACAAGCACGAAGTCCATTTACATTCCAAGAAATCAATTTCATTTAAATCGTCCCCCTAAACATTACTTTTTCTTACTATTCTTTTTATTTTTAAAAGCATATCTAGGACCACTGCCTTTAGTCCTTTCAAATTTATATTCCTTAGATTCACTCTTTTTCTTTTCAGGTTTATTATCTGGTTTCCTTACATCTTTTCCCCTATCCTTTTCTACTTTTTTAGTCTTTAAATCTGCCTTGACCTTTCTTTGAATTAATGCTAAATCGTCTCTATCTCTCTCTGTTACAAAAGTAATTGCAGTACCTAAATTTCCAATTCTTCCAGTTCTCCCAATTCTATGAATGTAACTATCTACATTTCCTGGTATATCATAGTTAAAAACATGGGTTACTCCCTCTACATCTAAACCTCTAGCTACAATATCTGTCGCCACAAGAATTTGAATCTTTGCAGTTCTAAAGGATTTAATTACCCTTTCCCTTTTAGCTTGACTAAGGTCTCCATGAAGTTCGTCTGTATTATATCCCCTAGAAAGCAATTCACCATTTAAGGCAATTACTCCTTGCTTTGTGCGGCAAAATACAATTGCTAAATAAGGATTATATTCATCAATTAATTTGCAAAGTGTATCTATCTTTTTTCTTTCTGTAGTTTCTATAACTATCTGCTCTATTTCATCTAAGGTAATGTTCTTTCCTTGTATTTCGATTTGTAAAGGATTTTTCATAAATCTTTTACCTAGTGATCTTATTTCATTAGGTATTGTAGCTGAAAACAACATGGTCTGACGAGTCTTTGGTGTACTTACTATAATACTTTCCACATCTTTTAAAAATCCCATATTGAGCATTTCATCTGCTTCATCTAGTACCAAAAAACTAAGTCTGCCAAAGTCTATGGTTTCCCTTCTCATATGATCCAACAATCTTCCAGGAGTTGCTATTACCAAATGAATTCCATTTTTTAGCTTTCTTATTTGCTGCTCCACATCTTGACCACCATAGGCAGCTAAAATATTTATTTCCTTTTCACCCATAAGCCTTTTGGCTTCATTAGTAACTTGAATCGCCAGTTCTCTAGTTGGAGTTATAATTAGTCCTTGTATATATGGCTTATTTGCATCTATTTTCTGTATAATTGGCAATAAAAATGCTAAAGTCTTACCTGTTCCTGTTTGAGCCTGAGCTACTACATCACGTCCATTTATTAATTCCTTTATGGTTTTTTCTTGAATAGGTGTAGGTTCTGTTATTCCATTTTTATTTAATATAGATTCCAGTTCTTTACTTATTCCAAGATTCTTAAAACTTTCTGACATTAGAACACCTTCCTTCTTATATATTATTACACTCTTTATTTAATAAATTCTAATATTCTTCTAAAAATAAATGTTTTTCTCCATTTTTCTGCCACCCTAATATTCCATCCATATTTACATTCTCTGCGGATCTAAATATATTCATATCCACATTGGCAAAGTCTTTCCTTAGTCCTTCTAATAAATCTTTTATTTCATATCTCTTATTTCCTATTTTCTTAGCTGCCACCATACAAGCACAGTTTAAAGGCCATATTCCAGCATTTTGAATAAACCTTTGAATATATTTCTCCTCCACTAAATATAATGGTCTTATTAATTCCATGTTTTCAAAATTCTGAGCCTTTAGCTTAGGCATCATAGTCTTAAAATTACCTGCACACAATAAATTCAGCATAGTAGTCTCTATTACATCGTTGAAATGGTGTCCTAGAGCTAATTTATTACAGCCTAGCTCTTGAGCCTTTCCATATAGGGAGCCCCTTCTCATTCTAGCACACATATAGCAAGGATAATCATTGGCTATTTTATCTGCAACTTGAAATATATCTGCATCATATATAGAAACAGGTATATCTAAATACTTACAGTTATCTTCTAAAAGACTGCGTATGTCCTTATGATACCCAGGATCCATGGCAATGAACTCTAATTCAAAATTTTGATTCCCATTTTTATATAACTCTTGAAAAAGCTTTGCCATAAGAAGACTATCTTTCCCCCCTGATATGGCAACTGCTATTTTATCTCCATCTTCTATTAAATTGTACTCCTTTATTGCCTTAATAAACTTAGACCATATATTTTTTCTATAGGTCTTTATAATACTTCTTTCTATATCCTTTAATGGTTTTCTATCATTAAAAGGAACTAATATTTCACAGCCTGTTCCCTTTATTCCATTATTTTTTTCATCCATATCTATCACTCCAATTGACCTAATATTTCTTCTTTTTCTTCAAAATATACTGTTCCCCATACTCCTATTAAAATCACAATCGCTCCAATAAAATCATACCAAAAAAAGTCCTCTTTTAATATTACAACTCCAGCAAATATTGATACTATTGTACAAAGATTGGAAAAGACTGACGATTGGGATACTGGTATTTTAGATATTGTATAATTAACCATAAAAAAAGCAACTATTGATGATAATATTCCCAAATATAGTAATGGGATTATTGCTTGGCTATGAGCTAATGGTGCAAAATAGTTTCTCATATTTCCTTTTATTAGATTTATAATAATAAGTACAGTATTAAATGAAATAGCACCTATCCACATCATAACATATGTAATTTCAACAGGTGTAAAATCTATAGAAGATTTTTTCGATCCAATATTATAGAAAGAAGATGATATTATAGCAAAAAATAAAAATATAATCCCTAAAAAATTGCCTGATAGCCTTAAACTATCTTTCATTATATTAATAAAAATTACTCCCCCAACAGATAAAACTATAAACCCCAATTGAATAGGACTAAGTCTTTCATGTAAAAATATCATACTAAATATAGCTACAAATACAGGTATCAAAGCTATCATAAGACCTGCCTCTGAAGAAGAAGTCATATTTATTCCCAAAGACTCAAATAAAAAATATAATACTGGTTCACAAATAGATGTAAGTAATACAATCTTTAGACTCTTTCCTTTTAAATTTACCTTAATAATTCCAAAGATTTTAAGCAAAGTCATTGTTAAAGCTGCCAATAAAAACCTAAATGCTATAAGTTCTATTGGTGTCATGACTTTGAGTCCTATTTTAGAAAACATAAAAGAAAATCCAAATATAGTTGAATATATAATTGCCGAAAATATAGGTAAATATTTGTTATTTCTCAAATAAACTTCCCCCTTTAATAACCAAGATAATCCTTATCTAGAATAATATATCATACTTTTAGTCTTATCTGCAACATAGCAAAACCTAGGCTTAATTTAAAGCCTAGGTTTATGAGTTATCTATTTTAATCCGTTATAAAGCTGGTTTAGTAAAAATCCATTAGAATCTCCACTTAATTCCCAAATCATTGCCCCACCCAATTCATTTGATTTAATATAATCTGTTTTATAAAAAATGGATTCTTTGTCTTCATAAGTTATAAAGCTTGTCCCATTATAAATCCATGGCATTAATGATCCATAATGAAAATATCTATTGTTTCCATGTTTATTCAAATATTTAGTAGCTATGTCTCCATATCCAATGGTTGATATTCCATTATAGACCTGATATAGTCCATTGTTCCATGGACTTACATTATCATACTGCTTTCCATAAAATGAAATTCCCATGACTATTTTTTCCTTAGGAAAACCCCTATTTATCCAGATTTTCATAGATTCATCTATACTGAGTTTAATATTATTTAAAGATTCACTATTGATATATAGTGGTGAATTGAAATCTGTATATTTATCCCAAGAACCATGAATATCATAGCTCATAATATTTGCAAAGTCTATATATTTATGAATTTCTTCTAATTCAATATTGTCAGTAAACATACTTGATGCCCCACCTGCAATAGTCAATATATAAGACCTACCATCTATCTTACCCTGAGTATCAAAGGTTTCCCTTAATGATTTTAGTAAAAGTGTAAAATTTTCTTTATCTTCCTGTCTATATTTATTAGTTGGAAGTCCACCGCTCACTGGAAATTCCCAATCTATGTCGATTCCATCAAATCCATATTCCCTCATAAACTCTATACAACTATTTGAAAATGTAATTCTAGACTCCTCTGTTAAAGCCACATCTGAGAATTTATCTGACCATGACCATCCTCCAACTGATACTAATACCTTGAGATTTGGATTAATCCTTTTGATTTCTCCTATTTTTTGTAGATTAATAGAATCTATATAGGCATCTCCCAATACTACTTTTAGTTCCTCATTAATATTTGCAAAGGCATAATTAATATGAGTCAATTTAGTAACATCAACTTTATCTAGAGTGTAGCCTGAATAAGCCGACCAAGATGTATAATATCCTACCACTTTCTTTTCAAGACCTTCTACCCTACTGGCTAAAGCAGTAGGGGTTATAGATAATAAGCTTAATATTAATATAAAGACCAAAGATGAAAATACTATTTTTTTACTATTTATAGTATTTACCATAAAACCAACCAGCTCCTCTTTTAAAATTATACTATATTTTCATCCTATAGGTTTTTAAATTCCTTTTCAAGCTGTAAATCTTGGGAATTATGGATAAGTATATGTATCTACTAATTCTCCCAATGCAAAAAACCTTTTTCCCGTTTTAGAAGAATAATAACAGGTCATTAAAGATATAATCGGTCTGCCTCTCTTTTCAGCCTTACTATTGTCTAACATATTAAGAGCTTCATCAGGTACCACTACTGTATCATAAATCTTATATTCATAAATCATATTTTTATCGCTTATCTTTACTAAAGCTCCTATTTCTATATCCATGAGACTTCCAAATAAAAGAGATTTGTTTTTCATAAGATGACCTGCTAAAGGATAGTTCCCCTCACCCATTTCCTGACCTTCTACCATAGTTGTAGCCCCTATTAATAAATTGGAGTTAGTAGTACCCTTTAATATGGGAATATCAATACCTAAATCTGGTATAGCAATTTGACCTATAATATTTTTATTATCAAAATCTTTAATCTCCCATAATACTGTATTGATTTCAATATCCCTTATGCTATCGTAATCATAAATTCCCTCTGTATTTTTATTTTTTATTATTTCCTCTGAAGTAATTTCCTTTAATACATTCCTGGTGTTATTAATATTATGCTGAATAATCAGGTTGTTTATATGTGGAATAAATAATAATATAACACCTATTATAATTATAATTGTAGAAATAAATTTTCTCATTTTGTCACCTCAAATTTTGAATAAGAATTAAATTTATATTCCATATTTACCCACATTATTATTTTTAAATTTTTATTTGTTTTCAAATATGTATTTAAAATAATAATTGTAACAAACTAATAAAAACATATTAGAAAGGAATAAAATAAATGCAAGATAAAATAATTATAATAGGCAATGGTATAGCTGCAATTTCTGCCATAAAGTCCATAAGGGAAATAGATGCAGAAAGTGAAATTCACTTATTTGGAGAAGAAGTATTTTATCCATATAGTAGATTAAGACTTTCAAAAGGCCTGCTGTCTACTCTTCAGGAAGACAATATATTGCTTCAAAAAAAGGTATGGTATGATGATAATAACGTAAATTTATATCTAGGTACTAAGGTGGTATCCATAGATACAGATAAAAAGACAGTGAAATTATTTGATGATAGCTTAATTAGTTACACTAAAATATTAATTGCAACTGGTTCCAGTAATATGAAGCCTGAAATTCCTGGAATTGATAAGGAAGGGATATATACCTTGAGGTCACTTCAAGATGCTTGGAATATTGCCCATGGATTTAAGGACAGTAAAAGAATCCTAATAATTGGAGGGGGAGTGCAAGGCTTAGAAACAGCATGGATATTATCTCAAATGAATAAAGAAGTCACCGTAGCTCATAATTGTAATAGACTTATGGCAAAACAATTAGATAGTAAAGCATCTAAAATATTAGAAAACAATATATATGCTAATAATGTTCAGATACTATTTGACTGTGAAGTAAGTGAAATACTAGGTAATAGTAAAGTAGATGGCTTCAAAACCAGTGATGGTAAAACATATACTTGTGATACAATAATATATTCCATAGGAGCTAGTCCCAATATAGAGATTTTAAAAGATACTCCTCTAAAATTAAATAGGGGAGTTATTGTAGATGAAAAAATGAAAACAAATATGGAAGAAATCTTTGCTGCTGGAGATGCAGCAGAATATAATGGACATATATTCGGACTGTGGAATATTGCCCTCAATCAAGGAAAAGTTGCTGGATATAATATTGCAGATAAGGATACTATATATGAAGATATTACTCCAGTAACTACCTTAAATGCCTTTGATATATCTTTATTTTCCATGGGAATAATAGATGAAGATATGGCTACTGATATTATTTTAGATGAAAATGTAGATAAGAATATATATAATAAAATTTTTATTAAAGATAAGAAAATCATAGGGGCCATAGTTGTAGGAAATATAAAATCTTCTGCTATATTAAAATCTGCAATTGAAAAGGAAACTAGCATTGAAAATATTGACTACAAGAATATATCCTTTGATAATTTTATTCAAGAGTTGAAAAGTAAATAAGGAGTTACAATATATTTAAAATTTTAATTCTATAACTTTTATGGGGGCCTTGATAGTTTCAAGGTCCTTAAATATCTTTATCATCATGTTATTATTGAACTTATGGACTATATACTGTATAATTTTCTTTTGTATAGTAGTTTTTTGTTAGAAATTTAAAATTTTTATCATAGAAAGGAAATAAAGGATGAAACTTGGAATCGTAGGACTACCTAATGTAGGAAAAAGTACACTTTTTAACGCAATAACTCAAGCAGGTGCAGAATCTGCTAACTATCCATTTTGCACTATAGAGCCAAATGTAGGAGTAGTTGCAGTACCAGATGAAAGACTAGACAAGCTGGCAGAAATTTATACATCTAAGAAAACAGTTCCAACTGCAATAGAATTCTATGACATAGCAGGACTTGTAAAAGGAGCTAGTCAAGGAGAAGGTCTTGGAAACAAATTTTTATCTCATATTCGTGAAGTTGAAGCTATCGTTCATGTAGTTAGAGCTTTTGAAAATGTAGATGTTGTCCATGTAGAAGGAAATATCGACCCCCTTAGAGATATAGAAACTATAAACCTAGAGTTAATGTTTTCTGATATGGAACAATTAGAAAGAAGACTTCAAAAATCACAGAAGATGGCTAAATCAGATAAGTCATTGGCTGCAGAAGTAGAAATAATTCAAAGGGTATTGAAATCTTTAGAGGAAGGAAAATCCATAAGAACATTGGATTTATCTCCTGAGGAAAAGGAAATAGTTAAAACCTTTAACCTTTTAAGCTCAAAGCCTGTAATATATGCGGCAAATGTATCTGAAGAAGACTTAGGAAATAATGGTGACTCAAATCCTTATGTAGCAAAAATAAGAAAATATGCTAGTTCTGAAAATGCAGAAGTAGTAGTTGTTAGTGCTCAAATCGAAGCAGAAATTTCACTTTTAGATAATGAAGAAAAAATGGAATTCTTAAATGATTTAGGAGTAGAAAAATCTGGTCTTGATAAACTTATACAAGCTTCCTATAGTTTATTAGGACTTATGAGTTTTTTAACTGCAGGACCTATGGAAGCTAGAGCCTGGACTATTAAAAAAGGAACCTTAGCCCCTCAAGCTGCTGGTAAAATCCACTCTGATATAGAAAGAGGATTTATTAGGGCAGAAGTAATAGCCTTTGATGATTTAATGGCACATGGGGGAAACATGACATCAGCTAAGGAAAAAGGACTTGTAAGAATTGAAGGAAAAGACTATGTAATGAAAGATGGAGATGTAGTATTATTTAGATTTAATGTATAGAAAAAACCCAAGGTTAGTTAGCCTTGGGGTTTTTACTGATTTTAAGATAGTTCTATTTTTCCTTCACATTTATCTACTGAAGTAAGCTTAGTTGCTCCTTATCTCCTATTCTTTCTATTGTCATAGGGTCATTATCTCTCAAAAATGCATGATTTATGGTTTTCTTCTTAGTTAATATAGACGTATCCCCATTTACAGAAGGTCTTAGCTTACAGCTATAAACTATAGGAAAATAATCCCTTATAAATTTTCCATCTCCATGGGCAGTTAGAACTATAAACTGAAATCCTAGTTGTTCTGCTATGAAAAATACAGGGCTTAAAACATGGTTACTGGAAGCCTTGCCAAAGGGATTATCCATTATAACTGTTCTGTTTCGTTTTTGATTAGGTACTATATGTTGCTTCTTTTCTGCTGAATAGTTTAATATCCCCAAGAAAAGAGCCATATTCTTGCTCCATTTTTCTCCACCTGACCATTGGTTTGAACTACTCCAAGAATAGTACATATTACTTACTTTTCCGTCATTAGTCACTTTTCTGCATCTTACTTTAATCTCTTCGCCTAGCATAATAATATTGAGCAATTGCTTAGGTTGCAGCCATGTTTCTATAGATTTTTTTACCTTTTCTATATCTTCATTTCCTTCTTCATCTAAAAATTCTTCCTCCTCTAATTTACCTATCATCCAATCTACATGTTTTCTAATTTCTTCTCTTCCCCTATCTTCATTCCAACTTGGAACTTGGATTTGGTATATTTCTTTCCATTTATCCTCTATTCTTACCTTTGTATTCTTAGGTATTGTACTTATTTCATAAGCTAATGTGGATAAATAAGTATATAGATATTGAATAAACTGATTTAATTCTTTATCATGTTCCATCATATTTTTTTCATATATGTTTATCACTCTATTTAGAGTTCTTTCCATATTACTCTGCCATTCCAATATATCATGAAAATCTTCTTTGTTTTTTACTCCAGATATGGTCATCTCCCTCAATCTAATTTCTATGGGATTTTCATTTAAAAATTGAATAAAATGACTTTTTTCCATATTTACTTTCTTTGCCTGATTTTCTAGATTTATTTTTAATTCTTCCATCTGAGCTATGGCACTGGATATTATATTTTTTCTATTATAGGGTAGATTTTGTAGTATATCTGATTGTAACAAAATTGGTTTAATTTTATTTATTAAAAACTCATATTTTCCATTTTCAATTTTAAGGTTTTGTATATGATTTTCAATATCTTTTAATTCATTTTCCAATCTATCAGCATTTGATTTTAAATACTTTTCTTTATCTTCTAATTCTCTTTTTTCTTTACTTATTTGTTTTTTTACATTAAATAGAGGCTCTGTAAAGAGCATAATTTCATTAAATTTTTTATAGAAATCCTCTTTTCTAATATTATATTTAGTTTCACTCTTAGCAAATATTTTTTCCATTATATTTTTATTGGGTTCTATCTTCTCCATATCTTCTTTTAAAGTTCTAATATTCTCCACTAGGCTTTTTATTAAATTTTTTCCATTATAAGGGTATTCTAAGTCCTCATCCATATGATAATAAGCGCTTTTATACTTCAGCTCCAATGCTTGTGTTTTATCATCTTTGTTTTCAATAGCCATTTTTAATTGTCTTTCTAATTCTGGTCTATCTTTTTGCTTTTCAGACAGCATATCCCTTATATATACTCTATCCTCTAAAATGCTTTGTTTTGCCATGTTCTTATATATGCCTTTAAAATCTCTTACTTCCTTATAATTAAAATCATCTAGTATTTTAGATATTTCACCACCAATATCTCTAATTTCTTCTTGAAGATTCTGGATTATATCTTCACTGACTTTTATGCTTTTTTCATTTAATTCTATATCCTTATTGATTTTTTCAATCTCTTCATCTTTCCTAAATAATTGATTATTTATCTTTTCTATTTCTCTTTCTCTTTGGAAAAATTCTAAGGCTCTTTCCAGTTTTCTCTCTAAATACTTGGATTCTTGCTCCAAATCTTTTAATTTAGTTTCATATTCATTGATTTCATTATTTATATTTTTATCTTCTAATTGTTTTTCCCCTAGCTTATTCCTTTTATCTTCTAGGCTTTTCTTCAATTCTCTTTGACTTTCTTCTAATTGGGCGTATTTATCATAGGGGTAATCGCTTAAAAACTCCTTGATACTTTTTAACCTATCATTCCAATCTTTTTCTTCTTTCTCCTTGTTTTTTCTTTCCTTCACAATTTCTTTGGCAGATAGTAAAAGCTCCTCTTTCCATATTTGAAACTTTTTCTTATCTACATTCTCCCGCCAAATAGAAGGATATATATATCTTTCCTCTATATTGGTTTTTCCCAATATAATCTTTGTTGCTTCCTCTTGAGATAAAACTAATATTGGAGATATTAATTTTTTACTTTGGGACTCTATTTTTTTATATAATTTGTCCAGCTCCCCTTCTGAGGTAATGGCAACCAATGGCCATAGAGGATATTCTCTATATATCCTTTCTATATCCTTATTGAACTCGACTGCTACTTTTTCTATATATTTAGTTCCAAGTTCCAACAGATTAAATTGATTTTTCCAACTATCTATCCAATTTTCAAGCAAAGGTTCTCCAGTAAAATATTCATTTTCTCCATAATAATCCAATAATCTATAGGATAACCTTTCCTTTTCTATTAATCTTTCTTTCTCACTTTTTATTCTCTCCAGCCTTTCCTCCATATATTGAATAATTGACTGTTGCTTTAAATATATGGAATCTAAATACTGCCAATCTATTTTTAAACCTCTAATCATAGATAATATTTTCTCATGCTTAGTATGAATTTCTTCCAAATTTGCTTCTTCCCTAGTGACATCTTTAATTAAATTTTCTATTTCATTGTTTATAATAGGGACTTCTTTTGATAAAAATTCTTTTCTATTTTTTAATCCTTTTAAATGGTTTATATGCTCTAGATTCAAATTTTCAATCTCTTCCAGCCTACTTTTCCACTTAGGATATTCTTCTCCTATAGTTTCATTAGCTGGGTTTAAAAGTATTTCTTTTCTAATACCTTCCATAATACTTTTTGTTGCCTTTATCTCACCTTCAAAGCCAGAGCGAACCTTTATCAAATCCTCCTTTTCTATCTTCAAGCCATTTGATTTAACACGGATTACCTTTAGTTCCTCTTCATATCTATACTTTTGACTGTCCGCCATGTTTTTTTGTTTATCTAAACTATTTAATTCTTGTTCAAAATATCCCTTTAATATACTAGAGTTTTCATTTAATCTTTCCTTAAAATCCAGAGTTTCATAATCATCATCTAATTCACTCAATTGATTCCTCAATCTGGTGATTCTTTCTTCTTCCTGTTTGATATTGGATTTAAGCTCTGCTATCTCAAGGTTTTGTAATCTTTCTTCCTTTTCTTCTAAGTTGTCTTTTATTTCATTGTATTCATGTAAGATGATTTCATAATCCTCTTTAGCTTTGTTTAATTCCTTTTCTAACTTTGCCAATTCATAGGATAGTTCTTTCCTATTTAGCTCTTCCATTTCTTTATTTAACATTTCTTGTGAATTTTCTATATGGCATATTTCACTATTAGTTTTTCTTGTCTCTTCCTCTAAAAACTCATATATTGATTTAACTTCCCCTTTTTTATTAACCATTCCTTCTTCTACTTTGTGATATTCAACATATATGGACACATAGTTTTTTATTTTTTCCTCTATTTTTTTACTCTCTTCTATTCTATCTCTAAGCTCCTTATGCTTTTTGAAATGCTCTCTTTGTCTTTCAAATATTTGGACAAAATCATCGGTCCCATTACCTACCAAAGCCTCTTCTACAGTGGGTATAAGTAACTTGTCAACCAATTGGGAAGTGGTTTTACACTGTTCAAAAAACTTTTCAACATCTCCCTCTGCTCCATTTATAAGAGCAATATTTTTCCACTCTGAAGGGATAATGTGGAAATTTTCTTCAATATATTCTTGAAAGTTTTTTATTGTGTCAAAGCTGTAAGCATTTAGCTTCTGACTTTGCATATATTGATAATATTCCTGCATCTCTTGCCTACTGGTAGATCTAGTAAGATTTTCTTGATTTTTCTTTGTGAAGGGAATATTATCTATGGAGTGATCATCCCCTGATGAATAATCATAAGCATATCGTAAGGATTTTAAGCCATCTGGAGCTAAATACAAAGTTACTGCCGTTACTCCATATCTTCTAGGTCTGTCATTTAATATCCATTCAATGGCAATATGACCTGCTCCTCCCTCTAGGGACAAGGTATCTCGTATTTTTCTCTCTCCTAGGGCTGAGTGCGGAAGTACAGCTTGAAGAGCAGTCTGGATCAATACAGTTTTTCCTCCTCCATTTTCAAGTAATATAACTCCATTATGTCCATCAAACTCAAATATATCATCATTAAATCTTTTGCCTCCATTTTCATATATTATATTAGTCAATCTAATTTTTGATATGGCTGGCATTCTCTTCACCTTCCTTCCCTTCTAAAGAATATATAAATTCTAAGATTTCCCTATTATGTTCTAACTCCATATAATATCTTTGAATAATAGCCTTAGCCTTTTCGGTTAATTGAATTTCATCATTTCCTATTTCTTCTACTAATTCCTGCTTCTCCAAGAATCTTTTTACCATGTTAATAAAACTCATCCTACTAATTGTCCTAGCAGTTTGAGCAACATTTTCCTTAATATCATCTAATGCATCCCATTTGTCTATTATGGCAATCCAATTATACTCATATCTTTCTTCCAATTCCAAAAGTTTTTCCTCATCAAAGGTCTTTATTGACAATACCTTTTGATTTACTACATTTAACCAATCTCCAACTCTTATAAAATCTCTTGTAGCTTCTACGTTTTGATAGCTATCATAAAATTCACCAAATAAGATTATTATTGATATATACATCATATATATATCTGCATTTACAGCCTTAGATGGCAAGTGTTTGTCTTTAATGGACTGATTAGATACATGAAAAGGTGAATAAATAGCCAAAGGTACCATATATACCATATCTCCCACAACCAATATGATACAGTCCATCTCTTGAGCAAACTGATTTACTAAACCCCTTATGGTATCATCAGCTATATATAATCTTAAATCATCCTTGTTTGCCTTTCCATTAATAGCTAAAGTCGAATATATTTTAAATGCTTGTACTACCTGCTCCTGTTCATATATCACTATTCTTCACCTCCAAACTCAATTTCATATTTCTTATTGTATATCTTGTATTTGGCTGAACTTTCCCATTTATCTCTACTACTTCCAATTGAGTATAGTCTTTCTCTAATAATTTAATTACCTTTTCTAGCATAAGATTTTGATTTTCTTCTATTTCCATTTTTATAGGAGAATTATAGTGAAGAAGCAACCAAAAATCATAAAAAGATCTATGATTTAATATACTCTCATCTTCATTCCTTATTATATGATTAACTACTTCCTCTAAAGAAATATGGTTCTCATTATCAATTAATCTTAAAATTATTTCCATTATATATTCGTAGTTTCTCTGTTGTATTTTTATATCCTCTTGGATTTCTCCTTCTTCTAAAGGATCAATAAAGGTCCGTCCCCTATCTTCTGTGCCTTTTTTTATTATTCCCTGCTTAGCAAAGACTGCCAATGGTGACCAAAGCTCTGCCTTCTCCAAATATAAAAAAGGGGCTGCTAAATTTCGTGAAGCTTCTAATGGCAAAGGAATCGATAGTAACTTACTGGTTATTTGTTCTTTGAAATTGAAGGAATCAATTCCTACATAATACAGTGATTCCTGTGCAGCATTTAATGCTGTAGTCTTCATTTCTATACTTTCTAATAGTAAATTTCTATGTTCATAGTGGACTTCTCCCAGTTCTCTCTCTATCCTAAGAACTAATCCATAAGCCTTTTCCATCTTGTCCTTATGGATTTCGTATTCTAATCTATTTTTCGTTTCACCTATAAAGAGTTTTAACTCTTCAAACTCTTCATTTTCTCTATTTAATCTAAAATGTATATCATCTACTATTGTTTCATATCTTTTGTAAGTTTCATCAGAAATAATATTTCTTTGAATTTCATGTTTTATACTATATATTTTTTCCTGCAAATGTCTAACATCCATTCTCATCTCATCAATCTGTCTTAAAGCACCTGCAAATTCCCCTTTTTCCAATTGTTTTCTAAGTATTAGTTGATTAATAGAAAGCTGAAATTCAGAAAAAAACTCTTTTGTTGCAAATATCAACTCTAGACCCTGTTCATCTAATTTGTAGTATTGAAGATTGGATTTTGAATCAAAATCAGATGCTTTAAGTATGGAATATTGAATTATTTCATCTTTTCCTGTTTCCCAATTATAAAATTCCCTACTATTTCTTTTCCCACTGGATGGTCTAAATACCTGTATTATTTCCCTAGACATCTTTACATAATCTTCATAACTTAAATCTAGTTGCCCATAGGTAAGATTTGAAAGAAATTCAGTCAATTCCAATACTCCGGCTTTTTTATTCCTTATTAGCATATTTTCAAAGAAAAATAATAATGTCAGTAACCCTAAGCCATAATAGTCTATTATATTGCCACTGTTGTCTTTTCCTGTTTTTCTCTTAAGTTCATATAAAGGATCAAATAATACCAGTCTTTCCATCCTTTCCCTATAGTTTTCCGTAATATTCTTTATGGAAATTCCCATATTTCATTCCTCCAAATTCTTTCCAGTTCTTCTTTCTCTAGTGCCTCTTGTGGTAAATATCCTCCATCTTCAAACAGTTTATTTATTTTAGATTTTCCTTCTTCCAAAAAGTATTCTGTGAATTTGTCAATAGCCTTCTCATTCCTTTGTTGGTTTTCTTTACCTATGGAATAGTTTTTATTGAACAGTGCTTTATAAAATGGTAGTGCCAATTCTATATTGTATTTTTCATATATTGAATACCATATTGATATCCCTTCTGCATCTATATCTCCAAAATAATATATCTTATGTAAATCATTCTCTAATCCTAATTGATTATATAATTTATGGATATTTGCTGTAATTTTCCAACCAGCCCCATATATTAGAGATGTAAATTGACTTTTATTAATACTATCTATTAAATTATAAAAGGTCGTTTTATTCTCTACTACTAAATGGATATGCGATGATTCTTTGAATCTAAAAGGATTTATGGCAAACATAAGAGGGTCTGGATTAGTTATTATTTTAAATTTTTCCCATAATTTTATCCTTTCCAATATCTTCTTTCCACCTTCTTCATCTATCCATTTTTCATTCCCTACAATCTGAAAGCTTCTTTCTGAAGATGTTCCGTAGTCTGATGGTAGGCCATTTTTCACTAAATAATCATCCATAATTTTTATATATTGCAAATCTTTTTCCCACTCTTCTTCCTTGAGTGAAAAATAAATATCTAAATTTATATCGGGATTAAATTCGATGCTATTTCGTTGTATTTCATCATTGATTGTTTCTCTAAGACTTGCTTTTATAATACGATAGGTATTATACAGTGGTATCACCTTTCCATTGGTGCCATGTTCTTTCACTGGCTTTAAAATCCTATTCTCCATTAAGTCTTCTATAATAGAAGTAAAATCTAAATAAGATTCCTCCCCTGATAATATATTTTCTAATTGATTTAATTGAATTGTATTATTTTTATGGGATTTTAAATATTTTAGTATTCTATCTTTAGTGGACATATAATCTCACCTCATTATCTTTATTCTATTTTAACATAAATTAATATATAAAAACCTCCATTGATCATTATTTTATAACAATCAGAGGAGGATTCTCTACTATTTCACCTATTATAACCAACCTATTAAAATGTAACAATCTTCCTCTAAATTTTTATCAGTACCCATAGATAATATCTTACTATCTATGGGTTTTACAAATAATTGGAAGCAATTACAATGTATAAAACCTAAGTGGCTAGCCACTTAGGTTTTATTATTTCTTTTTAATTAGTGTTCTTTTGTGTACTACAGCCTGAAGTTTCACAACCGTTACAGTCACATCCACATCCGCTTTGCCCTGCTTTTTTTCTTTTGACCATATATAAAATACTCAAAACCACACAAACACCTATAACACCTATTATTATAATGTCTACCATATCTTTTCCCTCCTAAAGAAAAGCCTTTAATCTTACTAAGCTATCAGGCTTCCTACAGTATAAACTACAAATGCCACGATATATGCTGTAAGCATTTGAGTTCCCACTGCTGCCCCTGTAAGCTTCCAAGACTTTAATTCTCTCTTTGTTGCTCCTACGGCTGCAAAACAAGGCATACACAATAAATTAAATACCATATAGGAATAAGCTGCTGCCTTTGTTTTTATATCATCCTTCATTGTTGAAAGGGCATTTTCATCTTCCCCTTCCCAAAGAATTCCCTCAGTATAAATATCAAATGCCGCTTCTTCATCATACTGTCCATCTTCAAATCCTAATTCTTCTAATTCTTCTTGATTATATTGAGAAAAATATCCTTCTAAATATTCAGGCGAAACATCATCATCATATAACTGCGCAAGAGTTACTACAACCATTTCCTTTGCAATCCAGCCAGTTGCCACACCTACAGTAGGTCTCCATTCACCAAAGCCTAATGGTTTAAACACAGGAGCAACTGCATTTCCTACTGAAGCTAAGAAACTATCATCCATTTCAGCCATAATGACTCCGTCTTCATTATTTGCAGCATTAACGCCATTAAATGAATTAATGTTAAAATTACTCAATAACCAAATAAGTATTGTAGATATAAATATAACTGTACCTGCTTTAACAGCAAAACCCTTTACCTTTTCCCATCCATGTATAGCAATACTCTTTATAGTAGGTACACGATATCTTGGCAGCTCCATTACAAAATTGGAAGTAGCAGATTTATATACAAATTTATTTAAAATCAAGGATACTACAATAGCTACAACTATACTCAGCATATAAAGGGAGTATGTAACTAATGTTTTATTGTTTCCTGCAAAGAAAGTAGAAACAAACATTGCAAAAATTGGAAGCTTCGCACCACAAGGCATAAAAGCAGTTATTATAGTTGTTATTGTACGATCCTTTTCAGAATCTAAAGTTCTAGTAGCCATAACTGCTGGGACACCACATCCAAATCCCATCAATAATGGAATAAAAGAACGTCCTGAAAGACCAAATCTACGGAAGATTCTATCCATAACAAAAGCAATACGTGCCATATATCCACAGTCTTCTAAAAATGATATTAACAAATATAAAACCCATACTAAAGGAATGAAACCAATAATAGCACCTAATCCTTCAATTACCCCATCCATAATAAGGGAATATACCACTGGAGAAGCATTCGCAATCAATCCATCGACTACATCTGCAAAGGAACCCCACAGACCTTCTGCTAAACCAGCCAACCAGACACCTGGACTAGGAAGTCCTTCTATCAATAAGAAATTTTCACTGAATGTAATAGCAAACATTAAGTACATAATAATAGCAAAAATCGGTAAAGCCAAAAATCTATTGGTTAAAATCTTATCTATTTTATCTGATTTTGTTTCAACGTAGCCTTTTTTACTTTTCTTAACAGCAGTATTTACTGTTTTAGTTATAAATTGATACCTTAAATCAGCTATTTTCGCTTCTGTATCTCCATCTGCATTCTTCTCTGCTTCTCTCACAATCTTTTCAACAGCAGCCCTCTTATTATCAGATAAGGTAGAGCTTACTATTTCATCATTCTCTACTAATTTAATGGCTTTCCATTGAGCCTCTGTGGAAATAGCTTTAACAGATGAGGAATCATTATTAGATTCAATTAACAATTCGGAAATGGCATTTACAGCATTTGAAATATTCTCATCAAATACTTCTAATTTCTTTCCTAAAGGTTTATCCTTAGCTACCTTAACAGCCTCTGCCATTAATTTATCCAAACCCTTTCCATTTCGAGCAACAATCGGTATTACAGGAACACCTAAAATATTCTTTAGTTTCTCACAATCAATCTTATCTCCCTGACTTTCAACTTCATCCATCATATTCATGGCAACAACCATAGGAATTTTAGTCTCAGCAATCTGTAAAGTAAGGTATAAGTTTCTTTCAATATTAGTTCCATCAACAATATTTATTACTACATCAGGCTTATTTTTTACAATATAATCTCGAGCTATTATTTCCTCTGCTGAATATGGAGATAATGAATAGGTTCCTGGTAAATCCAGAATCTTTATGTTCTTATCCTTTTTATACACACCTTCTTTTTTATCTACCGTTACTCCTGGCCAGTTTCCAACATGTTGTTTAGAACCAGTAAGCTCATTAAAAAGCGTCGTTTTCCCGCTATTAGGATTACCTGCGAGAGCAATTACATAATCCATAATTTATCCTCCTTTTATGAAATTAAAACATACTTAAATAATTATCATGGTTAGCTTACTCTAACCTACAATGGAAAAAATAATAGGTTAAACACCTATTTATTTTATAAATTGTCTACATCTTTATCTCTATATTCTCAGCTTCATCTTTTCTAAGGCTTAATTCGTATCCTCTTATATTTACTTCAATAGGATCTCCTAAAGGCGCCACCTTTATAACCTTTATAACAGTTCCTGGAGTCACCCCCATATCCATAATCCTTCTTCTCATAGGTCCCTTGTCTCCAATGGATATAACCGTACCTTCCTGACCTGGTTTTAAATCTTTTAATGTCACTATATCTCCTCCTCACTCTTGTTTGTTAATTAACAATTATCAACGAAGCTAATCCACGATTAAGGGCAATTCTAACACCTTTGATAAGCAAAATAAGTCCACTTGAAGTTTCACCGACAACCTGTATTTTTTCTCCCTTTACAACTCCTAAATCCTGAAGATGACGCTTCATATCATCTTTCCCTCTAAACTCCGTAACTATCTTTGTTTCGCCTAACGGAACCATCATTAATGACATAAATTCACTTCCCTTCTTCGGTATTGATAATCAGTATCGCTTAGTTCTATAGTGTAAGTATAATCCAACTTTATACAAAAGTCAATATTCTTCCACTTTGATTTCTACCAGAAAAGAGAATTTTTTCACAAAAATATGGATTATTTTATACTACCATACTTAAATCTAGAGAAAGAGGGACAATTATGTCTATCTATAGTGGAAAACTCCTTGAATTAAAAGGAATTAAATTTGAATCCGATAGATATTTTCTAGAAGTAAAATTCTCATTTGAACAGGAAATTGACTTTTTTAGGAGATTGATCAGCATACAGTTAAAAATTTAAAAATCCTTATTCAATATGATGGAAAATATAAATATAGACTATCTTTTAATAGCTATTGAGATTCTATTAAGAAACAATATATAAATGCAGTACCTCGAACATATGGAGATCAAAGTGATCTTATAAACTTTTCATATTCAAAAGATTATATAAATAAATTAAATACTATTAAATATTGCCAAAATATTGATGATTTGGACAAGCTAGTATTTATACCTACAAATTTGGTATCAGCTAATGGATAGTGTAAAGAAGTGCAAGAAATAGAAAATGAAAAAATACTCCAGAATATCAGTTGCTGGTATTAGTGTATTATTAATCATATTCTTTAGTTATTTCAGCCATATTTATCTAAATAAAACTTTATTTAATAACTTTATATTCTATATTTAATTTAACTTTTAAAAAAGATTTATAATATATGGAAATAAATAAAAAAGCTAAGTTATAAGAAATAACTTAGCTTTTTTATTTATTTAAACTCTTCATCTAATCTATTCTTTACTTCTTCTGGGGTTAAACCTTTTGCATTTATTACTGGTGCCTTAGTTTCCGTATCACTAATTCCCATCATATCAGTATTATATCCTGCTGTTACTATGGCATCTAAACCACTTAGTTTTTTAATATTTTCATCTATTGATCCACTTAGAGATTCAACTGTATACCCTGATTTTATCAAATGACCTGCCACATTACTTAGTCCTTTTTCTATACCAATTTTTTTCATACTTATCACCTCATGTTTTATTTTGTACAATTAGCAATATAATATACTATTATTATCTAGTCCATTTTGGCTGTTATAGAAATTTATAACTGTATTAATATTATACATTTGTGAGAAAGTATATAGTGAATAAATAAAGTATACTGGAGGAATTCTTATGACAGTAAAAGGCTATTTCGGTGAAATAAGTGCTGCCAATGATGCTATTAAATCACTAGAACAAGCAGGATTTAGTGATGCCTTTGTAGATATAAATGATCATTATATAGGAAATAAAAATGTTAAAACAAACCTTCATGGAGCTAGCACAGGTGCAAGTCTTTCTAATTTAGTTCTAGGTTCTGGATCAGATGGTTTAAATCAGGGAAATTCACCTTTAGCTGCAGCAAGTCCCATGGTAAGTGGCATGGGAACATTTGATGATGTAGCAAGTATCAACTATGTAGTTAGTGTAAATTCAGATGGCAAAACTAATGAAGCTAGGAAAATCCTAAAAACCCATGGTGGTTATTTAGATGACCCAAATGTAAGTAGAGAACAAGCCCTATCTAATGCTGAGGTTGATTTAGAAAAGGCAGTATCAAAATTAAATGATAATCTATAAAAAAATACTCCTAAAAGGAGTATTCTTTTATGCTGCTAAGCTTATGTTTTCTACATCTTCAATTACATTTCTTATCCATTTTTTAGATTTAAGTCTTTTAGCTTCGAAGAATACTCTAAGTACTTCTTCTAAAGTTATTACAAAGAACACTTTTTCTAAAGGCATTTTGAAATATACTGCTGCAATAAATCCAGCTGGAATTGCAAAACACCAAACCGTTCCAAGTTGGACGAGCATTGAGTAAGTAGTATCTCCACCACCCCTAAATACACCTACAATCATAAGAACATTAAAGAATTTTAAAGGTGCAGCTACTGCCATAATTCTTAGTACTGTTATTGTCATATTTAGTGTATCTTTATTAATATTAAACAATCCTACAACCATTGGTGCAGATACCCATAGAGATATTCCCATTATTAATCCTACAATAGGTGCTAATATACCTAGCTTTGTTGAATAATCAATTGCTACCTCTTCCTCCCCAGCTCCAATTTTGTTTCCTATCATAATTGCAGCAGCATTGGCCAGTCCCATAGATAGAACCATAAACATATTATTTATAGTATTGGCTATTTGCATACTAGCCACTTCACGAATACCTATTTTAGCATATATAATTGAATATACTGATAGTCCTACGGACCATACCAATTCATTAAGTATTACTGAATAGGATGTTTTAAAATACATTTTCACAAAATTAAAGTCAAATTCTACATTCTCTTTGTCTTTATTAGAAATAATAGAGTTAGATTTATAAGCTGCAATAACTATAACTATCATTTCAACCACTCTAGCTATACTCGTAGCTATGGCTGCTCCTGCTACTCCCATTGTCGGGAACCCAAAATGGCCAAATATCAATATCCAGTTTAAGAATGCATTTGTTAGTACTCCTATTAAACTTCCGTACATAGGTGGTTTTGCTATACCTATACATCTTAGTACTGTAGAATAAGATTGGGTAATGCCAGTAAGTACAAATGTTATAGATATTATTCTAAGATACTTTATTCCCAAGGTTACAACTTCAATATCCTTAGTAAATATTCTCATTATTGAACTAGGAAATAATGCTGCTGGAATAAAAAATATAATTGAAGCTACAAGACCTAAGATTATATCTAATCTTAACATCTTTCGTATGTTAGAAATATCTTTTCTCCCCCAAAACTGAGACATAAATATACCTGCCCCAGCATTAATTCCTGCTAAACATAAAGTAAATATAAAAAAGTATTGGTTAACTAAACCAACTGATGCAATTGAATTTTCCCCTAGTCTTCCTATCATTAAGTTATCAACCATATTTAATGATGAACTGATTAAGTTCTGCAAAGTTATAGGTATAACTAATGTAAGAATAGCAAGGAAAAACTGTTTGTCTTTTAATGTCTTTTTCATTTATGTCGCCTCCTATTTTTAGACACAAAAAAGCAAATGGGTATTAAAAGCCGCCCATCTGCTTCAGTTTTATTATATATTTAGTATAAACTACCTTCGATAGTATATATTAGTTTTTACTTTATGTCAACATTATTTGTATTATGGTTTCATATAATGTTATGTGTCCCCTATGGGTATGAACACAGTATATCATATATGTTTTTATATCATTAACTAAGTTTACAGGCTTTAATATTACTAGAACTAGCATATGAACTCCGAATTTAATTTTAGTAACCTTACAAAAATAATCATTCTATCCTATATTACATTGTTTATTTTCTTCCAGTTAAAGAAAAATAATAGAGCAATTACTCTATTATTTTTTAGTTTAATTATTTATAATCGTTTTGTTTAGCTATTGCTTCATCTTTTATTTCTTCTCTCATACCTTTAAGAGACTCTAATCTTCTCTCTTGTTTTTCTTCAAGATCTTTTTTAGATTTTTCATCACTTGTTTTTGAAATCATTTCTTTAGTTTCTCTATAGTTTTGAATTGTATTATCAATATTAAACTGAATCTTATCTACATTATCTCTTCTATCATCTGGTTTTGGCTTATTATTCATTGCTTTTATCTCCTAACTTAATATATTTGTGTGATAAAGTTAACCTTAAATAAGGTTGCCTTTTTATTATGTGTTATATTAAGTTTCTTATTCCAATAAATCTTGCCAAATGATATTATTTATTCTCTTTATTTATAAGATTTTTTTGTCCAATTTCAACTAAATTTCTAGTCATTAATCCTCCTACGGTTCCTGCTGTAAATATATTTTGTACAGGATCTAATTCAGTAATATTATTTCCTAATCCTAATTCCTTTGCAATTTCCATTTTCATTTCATTTAAAGCTATTATAGCATTTGAATCTATAGGCATTCTTCCCATAACAATCACCTCTTAATTAAATTTATTTCTCTTGTTATTTTGGATATTAATATCTATTAAAATACTAGGTAATTTTACGAAAATAATGCGAAGTATATTCAACTATGTCAAATCCTGGTATAAAGACATCAAACTACATACAAACTCTGTTTCTACCTGTGTGTTTTGCCTCATATAGTTTTATATCAGCCAATTCTTTTATTTTTTCAATATCTAAAGTAGTATCAGGATAAATTGCACAACCTATAGATATAGTTACTTTAAGATTTATTCCTTCTGGAAGAAGAAAATCTTTTTCCTCCACCATATTTTTTATTCGCTCAGCAATTTCTAAAGTCTTGTCTTTAGAACAGTCTTTTAATATTATACAAAATTCTTCTCCACCAATTCTAGCCACTATATCTATAGTTCTTATGGATTTAGATAATAGCTCTCCTAATTCTTTTAATACTATATCACCTGCATTATGTCCATAAGTATCATTTACTTTTTTAAAAAAATCTATATCTAACATTAATATAGATATTTTTTCATCTTGAATTATACTATTTTTGATTACTGAATTAAATAATACATCAAAGTTTCTTGTATTGCTTAGTCCTGTAAGAAAATCTATTGTAGATTCCTCTTTAAGTCGTTTTAATAAGAAATATGTTTGGACTAGATATTCTGTTAAAAAATATACTGAGATTATAGCAAATAATGAGCCTAGCCAGTAAGCTACTATTATATTTATCAAATCACTTGAATTTTCAATGGTGAGAAAAAATCCTATTGTTGCTATTAATCCCGATGAAATAAACATATAAATCCATCTCATAAACTTATTCTTATTTATCCATCTAATAAAAATACATAGACTCATTACAACTATTATAATAGAAGCAGCAATAATAGAAACATCACTTATTCCTTTATATAACAAGCGAAATAATGCTAATATCATTCCAGTAATAAATGTAACTATTCCACTACCATGGATTGCACTAATTATAATTGCTATATGTCTTAAATCCATTATTCCATTTGGTGGTATTTTTATTGAAAAAAACATTAATATAATTCCTAAGATTCCTCCTAAAATCCCTGCCTGCACTTTGACTTTAATAGTAGATGAGGAGCCTAGTCCTGTATTCATAAAAAACTGACTACCTACAAAAACAACTGTTACCAAAATACAGGCATTTATAAATAATTCTCTAAAGATTGCAATTATCATTATTATCTTCCTTTATTCCAATACTTCTCCATCTATACTATCATTTCCAGATAAAATATTATATAATTTTGCCATGGTAGCTTCCTTATAAGGATTTACAAAAATTCCACCTATTCCAAAGAAAATTAAACCTAAAATATACCAACCTAAAAAAGATAAATCCAATACAAACATATCCCATTTATGTCCATTTGTAATCTCTATACTTCTTCCAATTACTTCATTAGATGGCAAATTAGGTTCCTCTGCTAAAATATATGGTACCATACTGTATTCATAGGATTTTATTATACCAGGTATTATTAAGGCAAAAAACCATAGGAAATTATATAATCCCCTTAAAAATTGTGTCTTTATAATTCCTAGATATTCATAAGAATTAAATGTAGAAAATAAATTTCCTACATTAACATCAAAATCATCTCTAAATCCTTTTAAGAAAAATCTTTTTTGTCCTACTTCAAGATTATACCCTATAATTACCATTAGTATTGTCAATATAATAGCTGCCATTGCAATACTTCCCCAAGTTAAATAAAACAAGGGAGTTCTTCCTAATCTTCTCAGCATAAAGTTTAACATGGGATTCTTAGTTTCAAACATGACTCCATCTCTAAATTCATGAATCGTTTGTTCTTGATAATATCTTTCGGAAGTTCTTGTTGAGTTACTACCCCCTCCATTCCCACCTCCACTTAATATGGATACAATAAGACATACTAAAAATGCTTTCCAATAATGTTTCCTTAAAAAATCTTTAGCATAATTCTTAATATACTCTCTACTCCACATAAAATCACTCCTTTCCCAGTTTATACTTACCCTTAGTATATGTAAATTATCAGAAAAAGGAACAAATTTTTAAAGGTTATAGATTGTTTTAACAATCTATAACCTTTATTCCATTCATTATGGCTATTTCTTTTAATTCTTCTTTTTGTTTTTTTTCTATGGATTTTAATTGTAAAAACTCTTCTCTTACTCCAAAGGGCCTATAACTTATTAGTTTATAGGTAATATTAGGGTAAGGTTGCAAAAGTTTTGTTATATTTTCTACAGTCTCCCTATTTTTATTTCCTTCAATAAGAACTGTTCTGATTTCTTGAAGTTTTCCTATACTAGCAAGGTATACTGCATTTTCAATTACAGTTTTATTTGGTCTTCCAGTTAAGTTAATATGCTCCTCCTCGTTCATAGACTTTATATCAAGCATAAACCCATCTGCAGCCTTGACTAATCCCTCCATCATTGGACTTTTAAGGGAAATAAAACCATTTGTATCTACAAGACTAGTAAGCCCCAATGATTTTACTTTAATAAAGAGTTTCTCTAGAAATTCAAAATTTAATGTACATTCTCCACCACTTGTGGTTATTCCCTCTATAAATGGAATATTTTCCTCTATCTTCTCCATAAGGTCATCTACTGTATATTCGTAAGTCTTTGGAGTAGAACCATGGGGACAAACCTTAATACAAGTATCACAGTCTATACATTTATTTTCATCCCAAAGTACTTTTCCATCAATCATCTTTAATGCTCCAACTGGACAATGACTAACACATTCTCCACAGTTAATACATTTTTTTATGGTTTCAGGATTATGACAATAACTGCAGTTAAAATTACACCCTTGGAAGAATATAGCTGTTCTATTTCCAGGTCCATCAACTAAAGACATTGGTATTATTTTATTAATAGTAGCTGTCTTACACATTTTGTACCTTTCTTTCTAAAATTCCATAATCATTTAGTGGGTCTTGTGCATATTGAACTGTGTCATATGACACTTGTTCTCCTCTATTGAATTTTTCAAGGTCAGATTTCTTCACAAGATAACCTGTAACTCGAATTAAGTCTCCATCTTCCTTATAGCAAGAAATATATCTCATATTTAGTTTAAAAGCTCCCTTAAATATATCTAAAATAGCCTTTGGATTCTTTTCTGCTGTACTTTCAAATGGAAAATGGTCTCCCGTTCCTGATGGAAAATATTGCTGTAATCTTGCGGCCGTTCTAATATGCTGATATAAATCAGGTTCTTTACCAATTTGAATTCTTGTACCTGCTGTTGTACCTTTGTCATTGGCTGCTCCTACTTGGGCATGAAGCATAAACTTGCTATTCCATACAGGAGAATATTTTGAAGTAAACTTATTTACCAATTCCTCCACTTTATCCATAATCTTTATTCCTAATTCTTCTGCTTCTTTATCAGTACCTAGTACAAAAGTTTTACCTTCTTTAGCTGATAAGATTTCAATACATTCATGAAGTCCTACAACTCCAAATAATCCTACAAAGTTTTCAATCTTAACAAATCCTTCTCTAATTAAAAAGCTACTTTTGAAAAAAGATGTTTTATTTACTAAAAAATCAATTTTACTCTCCATAAAGTGTACTAAGGTATCTACAACTTTAGGAAGCTCTCCATTTATAAAATCATCTATACCTTTAGAATCATCTGCTATTTTATTTAGTCTAATTCTTGATAATGTAAATGCACCACCTGTAGTTGGTAAAGCATTATAGCAACTTGCAATTCCAAAGGGAACCTCATTGAAATCTTTTTTATAATATGATAAATTTGCGAAGGCTGGATTGGCGGTGTTTAACGAAGCTTTAATAGCCTTTTCAGCGAAAGTATCTGGAGTTATTTCTGAATCATATAGAAGTGTCATATTTGGTGTTACATTTTGCAGCTCATCAATAATATCTAAAATAATATTTCCAACTTTTGTTTCATATGGACCAATATTTGCATGACAGAAGGAATCATTTATAGTTCTATCTAATTGAATTAAAAATAGTTTGATTTCTTCTATGACATCATCATTTACTTCATCTATAAAAGGTTCTAAAAGCGTATCCAAAGACCCTATATATACTGGAAATCTTGTTATACTTGGAACATGATGATAGAATATTAAAAGACTATTTATAGCCTGTTTTAAATTTTTAGCTGGAGTCAATCTTAAAAATTCTGAGCCTTCTCTTAAAAGTTTTTCATAGTCAGGTAATATATATCTAGGAGCATAGGGAGCGTGTCCCTCATCTAAGTCACATATCTTTCCCTCATTATACATTTCATAGAATAAATCATCCTTTGATACTGGATAATCCATAATATTTTCTGCAATTTTTGCTAATCTATAGGTTTGTTGTTCATATGTTAAGGATTGATTTTCTAATGTGTTCATAACTTCTCTTTTTATATCTTCAACTTTATCGAAAATTTCCATTTCATAACCTCCATAAATAGATTATACCTCTTTTATTTATTATATAATAAACAAAAGAAATATAAAAGTACCTTTAATATACAGAAAATCACTTCAATTAACGTAATGATTTTCTAATACTATTATTCTCACTATTGTAACCATTAAATAATAAGGTATCATATTCTAAATAACTTATATGTTTCTAGCCTAATATAAGAAACTTTAAATATTATCTACTTTTACTAATTTTTTCATCATAACTACTGCTTCTTATTATCTCTAGTTTTTTATTAATTCTCTTTCTCAAAACATCAAATAAAAATCTTTTAAATCCATTATTTGTATTATTAAATTTGAGAAAGAAGTCATCTGGGCTATTGAAAATTCCTAAATCCTCTGTAATGGAAAAACTTTGAATATATGTGCTTTTTCCTTGCCAACAAGTATTTATTTTTTCTTTATCTTTTACAGAAATTCCATAGCCTATATATCCATTATTTAAGTTATAAAGTTTATCTTTTACTTGATTAAGATAATCTTCATCAATAATTACACCTTCTAAAGCTATCCACTCATGATTAAAATATACTTCAGTCCAAGCATGAACTATTTTCTTAGGAGCAAATAAATAGGTGATTCCCGTTAGTGCTCCTTTCTGCATCTTTTTATCAATATAGAATCCGTGAATCCTGCAAGGAATATCTAATGTCCTTAATAAAGCCATTAAAAGTATACTTTTTGTATTACACTGTCCATACCCATCTTTTAAAACCTCTGAGGCAATTATATCATCACCTTTATTATACCCAAACTTAATTTCATTTCGTACAAAACTATAAACTTCTCTTATCTTATGGTTTTCTTCTAATTCCTTCCATCCTTTCTCTTCAATTAATTTCTGAACAGATAGATTATTGAAATCTAATAATCTTGTTTCTTTTAAATATATATCCATATAATCACCTTTTTTAATTTATTATAAGGTGTCTCTTATAATTATACTTGCATATATCTGCTATTTTTTATAATTATACTTGGAGTCATTCCCAGTTTATCACGAACGCTATTGGTAAAATGAGAAGAACTGCTGAATCCAGCTTCTATTGCAGCATCAGTAATATTCATTCCCTTAAGTATTAGATAAAAAGTTTTTTCAATCTTTTTATGAAGAATATAACTGGTCAACGATATACCTATTTCATCTTTGAACAAATGGGATAATCTACTTTCTGATAAAAAAATCATATTGCTTAATTCCTTAACTGTCAATTTTTCCAAGGAATAAGCCTCTATATATACTAAAATCTTCTGTATCCTATTGTCTATTGTATGGTTCAAATGATAATTTTTCAATCCTAAAATTCCTCTAATATTCTTTATAAGTTCATTATATTCAATTAAACCAAATCTCTCATATGTTGATTGAATATTTAAGTTAATACTTTCTTTTATTTCCTTATGATCTATTAAATATAATTCTTTTTCACATAAGAACTTTCTCTTTATTGTTTCTCCCAATATAGATTCTGGATTAATCAATAGATATAGTTACCATTCATCATATCCTTGTAATTTGTGGCTAATATTAGAATCTAAAATAACTCCTCTTATATAAAAAGATTCCTTTTCTATAGTAATACAAAAATCTTTTTCAAATCCAATAGTTATCTGAATGTAATTATGACTATGATAAGAGGTATCTACTTTATCTGTAACAAAAGCAATATGGTCATCAGAATGAAATAAAATTAATTGGTTATTTAATGTTTTAATTGAACTTAATTTATTAAACATTGTAATATACCCCTTTCAAAATACTATTTATATCTCTTTTAATTAGAGATTATTATTTATATAATCAAAATCTTGATAATTTAACTATAGCATAATCAAATAATCTATCCAATGCCACAAATAGTTTTGTTTTATAAATTTAAACTTAAAATAATAATTCTTTATATTAGCAAAACAGGAAAAGGATTTCATCAGTAAATATGTTAATATATAGTTACCGTACAGAAACTAATTGTTTAAAGGAGGAAATTCTTTGGACTATATAGATTTAATCCAAAAAACCATAGATTATATCGATAATCATATTAATGAAAAAATTACAGTTGATAAATTAGCAGAAATTGCTGGCTTCTCTACCTATCACTACTATCGAATTTTCCATAGTTTCGTTGGAGTTCCCGTTATGGAGTATGTAACAAGGCGAAAACTTCAATATGCCCTTTCTGAACTTAGTAATAATAAAAAAATATTTGATATTGCCTTAGATTTAGGCTTTGAAACTCATGCTGGATTTACCAAGGCTTTTAAAAAATGTTTTGGATATACACCAAGTTTTTATAGACTACACGCACCAGTAGGTTTTCCGCAAAAAGTAGACTTAAAGAAAATTAAAATAAATAAAATTGGAGGTATTATAATGCAACCTAAAATAGTAAATAAAGATTCTTTTAAAATAGTAGGATATGAGTTTAAAACTACATTGAGAAATAATGCTCACTCTAGGGATATTCCTGCTTTTTGGGATCAATGTAATATAGAAGGCAAGGAAGCACATTTATATAAGACACAAAATCCTCCTATACATGGTGAATATGGCATTTGTGTAAATACCAATATGGAAACCGATGAGTTTTCTTATGTATTAGGTATAAAAGTTACCAGCTTTGACCAAGCAACTGCCGACATGTATACACTTGAAGTACCTGCTGCAACCTATGCCGTATTTACAACTCCTTCTGTAAATTCAGATGATGGTAGCTTTATAAATTCAATTAAGGGTACTTGGAAATATATTCTAGAAGAATGGTTTCCAAACTCTGGCTATGAAATTGATGACTCTAAGCTAGACTTTGAATTCTATGATGAACGTTGTCACCCTTGGGAATATGAAAAAATCTCTATGGATATTTATATTCCAATTAAAAAGATATAAATAAAATAACAGTGGATTTTTTGTAGCAAATCCACTGTTATTTTAAAACATTTTATTACAAATATCCTATTCCTTTTTAGTTTCTATTACAAATATAAAGTACCAATATTTAACTGCTATGATTGTAATAATAAACAATCTAAGGTATAAATTGTTCAGCCTTATTAATGGGAATAATAACATGGCATCTGACAATAACATTAACTTTGCCTTTCTCTTTAAAGTCATAGATCTATCATTCACAAAGTCCTCAGCATAATTTTTGTAAACTTGTGTGCCCCTCAACCATCTATCAAACTTATCCGAACTCCTCATAAAACATATAGAAGCAAGTATTAGAAAAGGTGTAGTAGGTAATACTGGCAGCAGTACCCCTATCATACCTAACCCTGTAAAAACAACTCCCATTGTTATAAATAATAGATTAAATAGTTTCATATTATGCTCCTTCAATGATTAATTATAATACCATATTAATATCCTTTATTTCATTAGATTAATCATAATAATACACTATAATACTTCTTTCAGTAATGGCGTGGAATTTCCTGAATAATATATACATAAAATATGAAGGGCTCTAGTACAAGCCGTATAAAGAAGAAGCTTTTCCTCCTCACATGAGTAATTTTCATTTCCTACATTATAAATAAGCACAACATCAAATTCTAATCCCTTAGCAAGATATATTGGTATTATCAAAGTATCATTAATAAATTCATCATCATCTTTCATAATAGCATTAATATGAGCCTTATCCTTTAGATAATTATATACTTCTTTTGTTTCTTCTACTGTTCTTGTTATTATTCCAATGGATTTATATCCCTTATCCTTATATATTTTTATATCCTCAAGAATTTTTTGCTTTATTTCTTCTTCATTTGTAAATCCTAGTAACAAAGGTTTATCTCCCTTTCGCTGTATACCTTCATTAATAAATTCACTATTAAGAATTTTTCTAGAGAATTCTGTTATTTCCTTTGTAGACCTATAACTTTTAGTTAAATTTATTATAGAAGTATTATCCTTGGGGAATATATGAGAGATATTTTTATAGTCTCCTATGTTCATAAAAGGATTAATAGACTGATTTAAATCACCTAATATGGTCATATTTGCAGATTCAAAAAGTTGATAAAAAATTTCATATTGGAGAGGGGTGTAGTCTTGAGCTTCATCAATAATTACATATTTAATTTCAGATGTTTTTGAAATATCTCCAAACATAATTTTAAAATATAGAAGGATTATTTGATCTTCATAGTTGAGACTTTTATTTTCTAAACCTGTTAATGTATACTTTCTAATTTTATCAATCTTCTCTTTACAATCTAAGATATTCGAATTGGTACAAAATATATCTAATTTTTCAAAGAACTCTTTATAGATTTCTATTAACCTAAATTCTGTTATTTTATCTATTTCATTATATATTTCCTTCATTTCATCATTTACAATAGTTATACTATCCCTTAATATTTCATTTTTATTTACATATGAGCCTGTATATTCTAATTCAACAGCAATTTCCTTTATTCTATCTTTTTTATGAGGCTCTAATAAGAAAAGTATCCTTTCCTTAATCTTTCTTAACCTTCGTTTTAAAGGTAATGGCATATATTCTTTAAAAAACAGCTCTTGTAAATCTTTAGATGATACTATTAGCTTATCTTTAAAGATTATATCTGAAAATTTTCTATCTGTTTTCTCAACATATTTCACATAATCTTTTAATATGTTTACAAATTCTACACTAGATTTATATACTATATTATAAATTCTACTTTCATAGTTTAATTCATTTTTTGTACCTAAAATATACTCCATCATTTCACAATAATTTTCCTTTTTGAACTCATTACCTAATGCAGCATCCATATATTCTTTAAATGTGGTTTGATACATATTTTCTTCTCCAAGTTCTGGCAATACATTAGATATATAGTCATTAAAAATTTCATTAGGTGAAAATATAACTATATTTTCAGGTGTTATTTTTTCCCTATATCTATATAAGACATAAGCAATTCTATGAAGGGCAATAGAAGTTTTTCCACTTCCGGCAGGACCTTGAACAATTAAAGTTTTATATTTTTCATTACGAATTACTTTGTTCTGCTCTCTTTGTATCGTTGTCACTATGGTTTTCATTTTATTATCTGTACTTTTACTTAAAATATCTTGAAGAATCTCATCATCTATTTTTATATTGCTATCAAACATATATTCAATTTTTCCATTGTTTATTTTATACTGTCTTTTCAGCGTAAGCTCACCTTCTATTACACCTTCTGGACATTTATAACTAGCTTCCCCTATTTCACAGTCATAAAATATACTAGAAATCGGAGCTCTCCAATCATATATAAGAAAATCAATATTGTCATCAATAAGATTTGAAATTCCTATATAATATTTCTCCGCCCTGTTCTCCACATCTTCAATAAAATCGATTCTCCCAAAATATGGTGATGAGAGTACCTTCTCATATTTTTCTTGAATTTTTCTAGTTGATTCGTGGCTTATCTTTTGTGTCCTCATAAAATTAATAAATTGCATAAAGTCTGCGATTTGATCCATTCCGTTTGCTATGGAAACCGAACCTACTTCCTCCCATAGTTCCTTCTGTGTTCTAATGGCATCTTCTCTAATTTTTTCTTTTAAATGGTTGTTCTTACCATACTGTTTCCCTGCTTCTTCAAGTACTTCTTGCAGCCATTCATCTTCAACCTTCCATTCAAGACCATCTCTATTCATGATATAACCTCCTTATAATAAATAATTTAAAAAAATTACAGCATTATTTAGAGGAAAATTTTTCAGAGGTCTGTGTCACATATGTTTGACTTCTCTAGAAATAAAATTATTTTAAAAAACTATTGACATTGACTTCGAAAAGTTATATACTATAATTGGATAATAGTAATCATCTGCTTAAAAGTGGCGATATAATTTTATATTATCACTCTTGTTTTGTTATGTCAATAAAAAAGACATTTGTCATTAAACGAATGTCTTTTTCTTATATAAAATATTTCTATGAAAGATATATCCTATCATCAAATTTATAAATCTACACAATATATACGAGAACTGTCCCCCCAAGGATGGTAGCCCGTACCTATATATCTAAATCCATATTTCTCATAATATCCAATATGCCCTGTACAAAGATATAAGTAAGAAAAGCCACCTATCTTTGCATCTTTCTTGGCCTGTTCCAATAGAATAGAGCCATAATCATTTCCTCTATATTCTTTCTCTATGTATAAAGCACAAACCCAAGGATATAAATCCATGCGACTAATAAAATCGTTGGTAATAAGTCCAGCACAACCAATTATCTCCCCTTTGTCCATCAGCAAATACCATTGTGGCAACGAGTTTGATGTAGTAATACAGTTTGTTATGCAATCACTATAGACATTCATACTATCTTGAGATGCCCATTTACTTTGAAAATATTTAATTGCTACATCTTTATATTCAGGAGACTTTTTTATGGATATAATCTTCATATACATCACAACTTTCTATTATATATTCATTCTTTACCTGACATAATTCTATTTATCTACACCATAAAATATGGATTTTCATAATTACAGTATAATTTCTAATTTATTAATCATAAAAGTATGGTTCTGGAGGCTTTGAACATTTGCCCTAAGTGTTTCTAATACTGCCTATAAAGATTATTAAACTTTATGTTCATCCTTGAGCCATTATTGAAATATTCTCTGTAGCTTAAGAATTAATATATTCTTTAGAACACTATTAAGTCGAATTTTTCCAAGTTGTACCTCTATATAAAATCTACAATAACATAACTAAAGAAATAACATCAGTAAAGTTAACTAAACAATGTACTGCTATGGATAATTTTAATAAGTCCTTTTTATATACCCAATAAAATAATTGTAAAACTCCTATAACTCTTGCAATAATCATCCATAGTGACTATAAGTGATAGACCGTAAATAACACTGTGTTTTAAGAGGTTTGTAGATTTGATTTGTAGGTTAATAATAAGTAGATGGCTTTCTTTTGATACTGTAGATGATAAAATAGACCCATTTATTCTTTCATAAATGATTCAAAAATAATCCATAGGACTTTCAGAATTTATCTATTCCAATATAAAAATCCCTTTGCTATACTTGAATCTAAGATTAGTTACCCAAGGCTAACTAACAAATTTATAATGGAGGACTTAATGTGAAAAAACTTATAGTATTAATCATGGTTTTAACCTTACTTACAGGGGTTTTAGCTGGTTGTAGTAAAGCACCAGTGGAAGATAATAACACAAATATATCTGAAAACACATCAAATGTAGATGAAGGAGGTCAAGAACCAATTAAGGAAGCAGTTTGGCCTAGAACCATTACAGATGCAGCAGGAAATGAGATTGTTTTGAAGAAACAGCCAGAACGAATAACTCTTCTCCATGTGGTTTATATGGAACATTTTCTAGCACTTGATACACCTCCCACTGCAGCAGCTATAGGGAATAAATTGGGGGAAACTGAAGGACTTGATAAGTCAGAGTTATTTGGACCTTATCTTGAAAATGTGGACATGACAGTAGTGGGCAGTTCTAGGGATTTGAATCTTGAGGCAGTTTTAGAGTCAAATCCAGATTTATTAGTGACTTTCCATAATCCTGCTGGTCTTGATGCCTATGATCAGCTTGTAGAAATAGCACCAGTGGTACAGCTAGATTATAATTCCACATGGCAAGAACAGCTTTTAATGATTGGAAAGCTTTTAGGAAAAGAGAAAGAAGCAAAAAAACTTATTGTGGAAATTGAAAAGGACATTTCTGATACAAAAGATACATTGACATCATATGAAGATAGAACTTTTGGGCTTTTCCGTACTGATGGGAAAAATTTTATTGCTCAAGGAACTGCGAAGTACTACGAAATCTTTGGAATTACAAAGCCAGAAGGATTTTCAGATGCTGCTGATTCAATGTCCTTGGAAGCCGTGGCAGAAATGAATCCATATTATATTGTGTTTCAGCATAATTATGAAATGTCTAAATCCTTTGTTGAAAGTATGGAATCTTCTTCTGTATGGCAATCTATGGATGCAGTAAAAAATGGACGAATTTACTATTTTGATGAAAACATGAATAGTTTTGGCCCACTAACATTACGTCTTGCAGCTGAAAAGCTAACTGAAATGTATTCTAAATAAGGTATTGTAAAATAACTTAATAAAAATCTCTTTTCTGGCAAGAGTCAAAATAAGATTCAAACCAGAAAAGAGATTTTTTTATAACTAATAGAAATTTTCTACTTTAATGACATATATATTTATTCTAATCATGGTCCTGATCTAAGGCAGCATTAAGCCATAAATCAATTAAATTAAGAGCACCTCTAAATCCTACAAATGGAGATAGATAAGGATTTAATCTCCATTTTGTATCTGGATTGGATATTTGAAGTGATAAATTTCCTCCTCCCCATTCAAGAGCTTCACCACTAGCCATTAATAAACTTTTTTTATTTGATTTTATTATAGCTGTCCATTCTTCCTCTGTTAAATATGGAATTTCTTCACTAGACATATGAGATGAATCGCACCAGCAAGGTCCCTTATTAAACATCATTTCTTCTGTTGCATAGGTAAGTATCCCTTTAACCACATCTGCATGGCCACCTAAGCAAATTGTACCTTCCTCTGGATGGGAACGGAATATATGCTTAAAAAATGGTATAGTCGGAAGTGTTTGATTTTGTACTATTTCTTCTTCTGACTTTATAAATTCTATATTAGAAGGAATATTCAATATCTTTTCAATATCCTCAATCCATTTAATCGTACCTTTAATACCATAAGGTCTACCTACTAAATAAGGAATCCCAAATCTTTCTTGTAAATATTCGGCTGCAGGAATTCCTTCTCTCCTTATGACTAAATTTATACTTGAATTTCCCATATTACATATATCATCAACATTGGTATGAGAAGTCATAACACAGGTAGGCTTTATTCCAAAAGATCCTTCCATAATTCTAATAATCTCGTCTGCATCAGCTTGAAAACGAAAGAGATCTGCACAGGAGCCTATAATATTAAAGGTCTTCTGTTTAGATTTCTCTATATCTATAGGTAAAGTTTTAACTAAAAGCAAAAGTGCCTCTTGGACTCCTCTATATCCAAAGACATCAAAACCACCATATCCAAATGGAATTAACGGAATATCTGGATATTCAGGTTGAAGTTCTTTGCATATTGCTGGTAAATCTGTGCCTATTACTTGTGGAACTGAAGATGGAAGTAAGAAAATAACTTTTGGTTTATCTTTCTCTACAATTTCAGCAATAGCTCGATTCAGTCTTGTTGTATCTCCTAATGAAATATCTGCTTCATCAATATGAGTGGAATATGTTTTAGCCATACCAGACACTCCTGCTCTATTTAGAAACATCCTTCCATACATCATATGTCCCATACATCCATATTCTATTATTGCAGAATCCCGTATTGGTGCAAGAGTTCTCAAAATCCCCATTCTTCCTGACAGAGGTGGGCTAAATCGATGAAGTCCCATTTAAATCCCTCCTTTATTTTTATGATTTTCTAAAGTATTCATAATCCTATTTAATAAAAAGCTTGTTCTTTCATATCCTATTTGACCATATAATTCATATAAATAAGACACACAAGGTACTTTCCCTGTTCCTTCAAAGATTTCTCCAAAGGACAAATCTGGTTCTAACTCTTCTAACACTGGTGCATCTCT
The DNA here is from genome assembly GCF_018917845.1 of Tissierella pigra. NCBI lineage: Bacteria > Bacillati > Bacillota > Tissierellia > Tissierellales > Tissierellaceae > Tissierella > Tissierella pigra. The sequence goes on along the minus strand of NZ_JAHLPJ010000001.1, from coordinate 36,990 downwards.
TTTATCATTCACCATATGACAAACAAAAGGATTTATTCCTACTTCTTCTAGTTTTTTTGCCCATTGACGATCATCTGGATAAAATTCTTCCATATGAAGCAGAATTGGTATCATATTAAATTTATTTAAATAAAAAGCTAAAGCCAATGGAGGTATTGGATTTCTACCTGTTGAAACATATCTTAATCCCACTAGCTCCTTTTCTGCTTTTTTTTCCGCCATTAGAGCTTTTTCCCTAAGCTCATCAAATCTATTATCCCAAGATATACTTAATATTTCCTCTATTTTTCTATATGTTTCATCTATTTCTAAAACATTATAAATCTCATGTAGGCTTATAAATGGAATACTAAATTGCTTATCCATCATATCTGCCAATGGATTCATATATGGAGAAATAACTAGATTAAGCTTTGCATCTGTAGCCCCAATGAAATCCTTAATATCTGATTTCGGTGCAAGCATCCGTAGATGAAATCCTTTTTTTTCAAGTTCCATTAGAAGTTCTGGCATTGGAATATTATCCTCATCTGTACTACGTCCAAGTATATTAACTATATTAGAGTTTATATCTCTCTTTTCCATCATACCTCCAAAAGATAATAATGTTTTCCAATATCCTGAAGGATGGCTATTGCATCTAAAATGTCCCATCAATACTGAGCTAAGACGAGCTTTTACCTGAGGTTGTACTTCATGAATAATTCCTTCGATATCTTCTCCTATTACTTCTGGAACACAGGTCAAAATCACCATAATGGCTTCTGCTCCTTCTTTGTCCATTTCCTTTATGGCATCTATTACTCCCTTTCTACATCCAAAAACCACTTCATTAGAATCCAAAACATACATCCAATGCAAAGTTTCTTCTGAATATCTGGCTTTTTTAACCACATTTCTACTGTAAATACTACATTCTGCAGTTCCTACTACTAAAGTAGACATTCCTCTAATATTTGTACTTAAAGCTAGGGATGTATGCAATGGACAGTGGCTTCCAGGAAAAGCTGCTGATGTTAAAAATTTTATTCCAGCATTTGATTTAACAGAAGCTATCTTTTTTAGATGCTGTATTCTATTCATTTAGCATCACCTCCATCTAATAATAGCTTAGCTAAATTTCTATAATGCTCTGCCATATCTGAATCTGGAAATGCTTCAACCACAGTTTTTCCCTGTTCTTCTGCTTTTTGTACTAGAGGATGGCGAGGCATACGATATATAACAGAGGTCTCAATTTCTTTTGCAGCATTATCCACCAACTCATTTTCACCTTCAATATTTTTAGCATTAAGTATAAGGCCTTTTAAAGAAGCATATCCCCTATTTTCAAAACTTTTAACTGCATAGGATATATTTGAAGCTGCATATAATGACATCATCTCTCCAGAAGTTACAATGCACACTTCTTCAGCATATCCGCCTCTAATTGGCATTGCAAAGCCACCGCAGACTACATCTCCCAAAACATCATAAAGTATTATATCAGGATTATATTTTTCATAGGCATCTAATTCCTCTAACTTTTCAAAAGCTGTAATTATTCCTCTGCCAGCACAGCCTACACCTGGAACTGGTCCACCTGCTTCAACACATAGAACTCCGGTTGTACTCTTATATACTAATTCTTCTAAATCAGCGTCTCCATTTTTGCGAAGTGTCTCTAATACGGTAGGAATATTTTTTCCACCAGTTAAATTTCTGGTAGAATCCGCTTTAGGGTCACAACCTATTTGTAATACAACTAATCCCATAGATGCCAATGCAGCTGATATATTGGATACAGTAGTAGATTTTCCTATACCACCTTTTCCATAAATAGCAATTTTTTTCATATATTCATACCTCCACATATTTTTGCACACATATTGTTTTTATTTTTAATCAAATCATATGAAATACAGGTGAGACAACCTTTTCGTGGATCCCTAACTATATGAGCATCAATATTGAATACTTCTTTTAAGATTTCAGGGGTCATTACCTTTTCTGGATCTCCGTGAGATATAATTTCTCCACAACGAATTGCCACCATATGGTCTGCAAATCTAGAGGCCAAATTTAAATCATGTAATACCATTACAATTGTTTTATTTTGTTTCTTATTTAGATTATATAAAAGCTCCAGAACTTCAAGTTGATAAGATAAATCCAAATAAGTAGTAGGCTCGTCCAATAAAATAAGGTTAGTTCCCTGTGCTAATGCCATAGCTATCCATACTCTCTGTCTTTGACCACCAGAAAGGTTATCTACTATTGTTGTTTCAAACTCCAATATTTTTGTAACCTCTAAAGCCCATTGAATTATTTCTTTATCTTCTTCCTTTAATTTCCCAAATCCTTTTTGATGAGGGAAACGTCCATATGCCACCAATTCTCCCACAGTAAGTCCAGATGGAGCTTGTGGGGACTGGGGAAGTATTGCCATTTTCTGTGCTATTTCCTTTGTGGTCAAATTATGAATATCCTCACCATTTAAGTAAACAATACCATCCTTTGGCTTTAAAATACGACCCACCGCCTTCAATAAAGTGGATTTACCACATCCGTTAGGTCCAATAATAGTAGTTATTTTCCCTTTTGGAATACACATATCTAGTCCCTTAACTATGAGCTTTTCCTCATATGCAATGCTTAAGTTTTCTGCATTAATACTATTCATCTATTTTCAACTCCCTTCATTACTGCGTATTTCTTGACAATAGGTATAGGAAATAAGGTGCTCCTACAATAGCAACTACAATTCCTGTTGGAATCTCCAAAGGCTGCACTATTATTTTCGCAATAGTATCAGATATAGATACTAATACTGCCCCTATTAAGGCACAGGTAGGAAGTAATATCCTATGTTTTGATCCAACTAATCTTCTTGCCAAATGAGGAGCTATTAATCCTACAAATCCAATACTTCCACTTACAGATACAGAAGATGCTGCCAAGGCCACTGCTGCTCCTAATAGCAATTGCCTTTCTCTTTCTACTTCTGTCCCTAAACTATATGCCAATTCATCCCCAAGGTTTAATATATCTAATACTCTTGATTTCATCATTATATACGGAACAAGTATTAGAATCCATGGCAATAAAGTCATAACGAAATTCCAATTACTAGCCCATATACTTCCAGACTGCCAATTAGCAACAAAATCAAATTGTGTATCATCTAACTTTATAACAAGCAGAGTAGTTAATGCAGATATTCCTGCCTGTATAGCTATTCCAGTTAATATCAACCTTAAAGGGGCGACTCCTTCTCCCTTTTTATATGATAAAATATATATCAAAATAGCCGTAATGCCTGCTCCAATTAAAGCTAAAAACGGTAAAGTAAACACTGACAAAAAAGACTTAGCACCAAAAAACATTACATACAATATAACCATTAAGCCAGCTCCTGCATTTATACCTAGTAAACCTGGATCTGCCAATGGGTTTCTAGATATACCTTGAATTATACATCCAGATAATGATAAGCCTATACCAACAAGAATTGATACCACTATTCTTGGAAGCCTAAATTTAAATAGAATCAGTTTTTCCTTATGACTTCCTCCACCAAATAGGGTTTTTAAAGTATCATTAGGAGATAGTTTCGTATATCCTGTATTCATACTAATAACAAAGGATAATATTAATAATATAAGACAAGTTATTAGTATGGTTATATTACGTTTTGCAACCTTATTTTTATGGGCTTCGTTTTTTTGTTTAATATTCTCCATTATAGTGCTCTCCTTTCCTTACGTGCTAAATATAGAAAAAATGGCACTCCAACTAAGGCTATTAAAGGGCCTATAGGAGTTTCAAATGGAGGATTTAAGGTTCTAGCCCCTAAGTCTGCAACTACAACTAATATTGTCCCTAATACAGCAGATACTGGAATAATCCACCTATAATCCACACCTACAAGATATCGTGCTAGATGTGGTATTATAAGTCCCACAAATCCTACTGTCCCTACTACAGATACAGAAGCTCCTGCTAATATAAGTACTATTATTGATGAAAGAACATTTATCATGGCCGTATTCAGCCCAAGACCTTTAGCCACATCTTCTCCTAAACTTGAAATAGAAATAGAGTGAGATAAAATAACTCCACCTATTAATGCACCTATAATCCATGGAAACATAATCTTTATCTGTTCCCAATTTGAACCTGCAACTCCACCCACTGTCCAAAACATAATATCCTGTGCCACGTTAAAATACAAAGCTATCCCTTGACTTAAGGATGACAATAAAGCACTTACAGCTGCCCCTGCCAATACCAACCTCATGGGAGTAGCTCTTCCTCGTCTAAATGAAGCTATGCCATTAACAAGCGCTGCTCCAAATGCAGCTCCTAAAAAGGAAAATAAAATAATTTGTATATATTTCATCTTAGGAAAAAATGCAAAGCATATGGATAAAGCAAATCCAGCTCCAGCATTAAGACCAAGAAGACCTGAATCTGCCATTGGATTTCTTGTAATTCCCTGCATAATAGCTCCAGCTACGGCAAAAGCAGCTCCTACTAAAGCACTGGCTATAACCCTAGGGAAGCGAATATCTAAAATAATAAGATGATGAGTATTATTTTCATCAAATCTAAATAATGCATCCCATACTGAAGAGAGGGGTATTTCTATAGAGCCTTTAGTTATGGAAAAAGCCATAAGAAAAAACAAAAACCCTAACCCTAATAATATAATCAGTAAGGCAACCCATGTTCTTCCTTTATCCACATCTTCTATATTTTTAATTTCAGTTTTTGTTTTGTTTGAACTTACCATTTATTTTTCTTACCCTCCCATTAATTTATTTAGTTTCTAGTATATAAAATAATTAGCCAAATGCAGACTATGGTAGCAGTTTGCATTCGGCTAATTATGTCTATTCTTAGAAAATTTAAATTGATTTATCTACTAAGATAGTCATAGTCAAAGATTAAGTGGTATTTAGTGATGGCTAAAACTAATACTATTTTTTTTATTATTTGCTTACAGTTGATAATCACTCTCAATCACATTGTTTAGTATAGCATATAAAAATTGAATTTAGAATGAATCAATCTTAAATTGAATATGGATTATTCCTGAATTTATCCCTATAAATACTAGGTGCTATCCCAAAATTCCTTTTAAATATTCTGCTAAAATAAAGGGGATCCATATATCCAACACTTTCCGCAATCCTGCAAATTGTATTTTCACTGTTAATCAATAGTTCTTTAGCACAGTTTAATCTATACTGTTTTATATATTCTCCAGTTCCCATTCCTGCATATTTATTAAATGCATAAAACAACTGATTTTCATTTACTTCATTTTTTTCTGCTAGTTCCTTTACTGTTATATTATCCATATAATGATTATGGATATATGAAGACACTTGCTTAAATAATGCTTCGATACCTTTATTTTGTCTATTCTGAACGCTTATAAAGATTTCTTCTAGTATAGATCTAAAAATATTCTCTCTTTGAAATCTAGCAATTTCATGTTCTTTTTCTGAAACATCTTTTAATCTCCATAAAAGAGATGTCAACTTAGGATTTCCACCTATATCTAACTTAAAATGTATATTATGTAAGTTTAATCCACTTTTATTTAAGTAATTAATATCATATAAAACTATAATAAACTCCCAATTACTATTATCTATAACTTGTTTACCTAAATCCATATTGGCCCCGCCATGGACTATACTCCCAACTTCTGTAATATAAGGGGTTCCATTAAAAGAATATTTTGCCCTTCCATGAATAGGAAATATAAATCCTGGTAATGGAGCTGATTTTTCAAAACCTTTACTTCCAGGACTAATTTTATAATGGGATACAGTTTGTACCTTAAAATGATTATTTGCAAAATGAGTTACTAATTTATTTAAATCTATTTCCATTTTGTATTCTCCTTTATATTTTTTGTTTCGTGACATAATTATATAAATTCCTTATAATATATTTTATCGATAATGATTATCTTTATCAAGATATTATATGTTTACACTTGGCTTAAATTAGAAGGTATGATACTAATAAAAATAGGATAGTAGTTTTCACAGTATTGAACATATTAAAATTATCATATAAAAAGGACTATCTATGATTAATTACTTAAAATCTAGTAATATAATTGAGCACAAGATTAGCATAGGAGAAATTAATTCTATTTTATTTAGGTCAGAATATAAACAAATATTAATAAAAGCTGCTTATATAGTATTAGTGTAAACATGGAATAAAAGAGCATAACTTGAGAATGCTGTCCTCAAACCCATGACGTTTATCGGACTTGTCTCTTCAATGAATGAATAAAGAACGGATAGCCTATTAGCCATCCGTTCCTGTGTAAAATTCTAACAACACTATTCAAGCTGCTCCTCAGCATTGATTTATCTTGTTATTAGATAAAAATACAGTATATTAAATTATCATTGAAATATTAGTTATGACTTAACTTTTTATTTAATGGACTCTGCAATTTTTATTAATTCATCTTTTGTAACCTCACCTCTACCTGATAAAGCATAAATAATACCTCTCATTTCCCAATCTATATTCCTATCACTGTAAATAACAGCATCTACACCATTAATTTCTATTTTTTCAATTTTATCTCCTCCAGTTGCATATGCAGTTTCTTCATCTGCAAATCGTTGCTGCATATAGATATATTTTCCTGTCTCTTCATTAGTAAAAAACAAACCAATATATTTAGAATTCTCTACAATACCATTTTCATCTTTATAAAATTCTGCTCTATCAAATTTATATCCTTCTGGTAAATAAGTAGGAAGTATAACGTTGAAACATGTATAATCATTTAATTTACTAGAATCTTCAACTATTAAATTCTCTTCTTGTCTCTTTTTCTGCTCTTCAACTACAGTTATTATCTCACCTGTTGCACCATCTATATGAGATATTTCTATTCCATCAGCTGTATATATCTTTTCCATATCTCTTGAAAATACCTCTAGTGGATTTCCATCTTTATCAAATATCTTACCTTTTAATTTATCTGGAATAGGATATGACTCCATTTCTACAAATTCATCTTCATATACTGTTATATGTCCCAGTGATATAGTTTTTACTATTTTTCCCACTACCTCCTGAGCAAATGACGTCTGCATTATGGAAAAACCTAACCCACATATTAATGCAAAAGATGCTACTTTACCTATAAAATGTTTAGATTTTCTTGAATTTTTCATAATAACTTCCTCTCTATATTCATTAATATTTTTTATAGTATTATCAAATACTTCTTTTTTGTTGCTATTTTTACTAAAATCCTTATTAGTTAAAGACTTTCCTAGTTCTAGCAGTTCGTAATATTCTTCTGATTCCATTATTTTTTCTTCTTCTTCAATTCCATTGATATATTTATCTATATCTGTTGAGAATCTATTTTCTATACTTTTTCTACTCATACTTAATTTTCCTCCTTTTTTAATTCCTTATTTAGTTTTTTCATGGTTCTATAGAGGATTATTCCAACATTACCTTCAGTAATATTTAGTATTTCTGCTATTTCTTTGTTCTTTAACTCTGCTCCAAATTTAAGTTCTATAATATTTCTCTCTTTTTTATTTAAAATAGTTAGTGCCTTAAAAAGTTCCTCATTTGTTTCTGATATTGCTACCATATCTTCTGGATTTTTCTTTCTTGATATTAACTCTTTAATCGTATCTATGGATATAAATGTATGTTTCTGGGAACTTCTAAAATAATCATTTACTGTATTCCTTGCTATGGCAAATAACCATACTTCAAATGGTGATTTTTTCTCAGAATAAGTATCTATCTTTAGCATAATCTTTTCAAAAACTTGGCTAGTCAAATCTTCTGCTGTGTAGTAACATCTCGCCCTATAATATATATAGTTATAAACTCTTTTATAATAAGCTTCAAATATACTAGTAAATTCTTTTTCTTTATTATATAACTCTTCTTTACTACTCTGTCTACTTAAAACATCTATAGATGTAATTTGCTGCACTTTAAAACCTCCTTTACTTTTACTTAGCTAAGTAGTAGGCGATGACTTCCATCCCCTCTCATATGTTAATACGAAGGATTTTAGTTTTCATTACATATTATTTAGAATTTATTATTTAAAATTAAAAAATAAGGTATCTTAATTAAAAGACACCTTACTAACCCATAGCTTATTCTATCCTAAATATACCTCAAAAAACAAACATAAAGTGATATATCATAATTCTATTATAAACATTATTTCAAGACATATATAAAAAGTCTTAAATATATTTTACTGATAAATCATTTAGTTCAGCTATTATCTTTTCATTATTCAGTTTTACTGCTATTGGCAAAAATATTTCCAATGTTTCTTTTGCCTTTTCCTTCCAACGACTTTCATTCATAAACTCAATTGTTCTCATATTGTGAAGTCTTTCAGCTAGTTTAATCATTATTACATCTTCATCAATTATATTATCATCCCTATTAAACTCCATTACACCTTTGATAATATCTATCGTTCGGTGAGAAAATTTCTTTTTAACTTCTTCAAAAGAAATGCTAGATTCCTCCAAAATAATATCATGTAGCAAACTAGCTGCAACTGTTTCTTCATTTGCCTCCATCTCTGACAAGAGAATAGCGACATTAATTAAGTGTGTTACATAATCATCCTCTGAATATCTCTTCTTACCATCATATGCTATACAAGCAAGTTCATATGCCTTATTAATCTTTTCATTGTCGTATTCTAACATATTTTTATCTATAGTTTTTATCAGTATTTCATATAGTTCCTCTTTTGTAGAATGAATGGGCGTATAGTTCATAAATACATGGCTCATATTACAATTACCTCCTAAACTATTAATTTGAAAACTAAATGCTCTCAAAAGTGCTGGTGAAAAGCCAAACTTATTTTTAAATGCTTTTGTGAAACCACTATGTGACTGGTAACCACAATTAAATGCAATATCAATTATTTTTTTCCCATTTGATATTTCTTCTGAAGCCTTAATCAGCCTTCTTTCCTTTACATAATCCATAATTGATAATCCCATTTGTTTTTTAAATATCCTTGAGAAATGGTATAATGAATATCCTGCATTTTTAGCTATATCTTCTGCTTTTATAGGTTCATTAATATTTATCTCAATATATTTTAAGCTGTTAAATATAATTGTTTTAATTTCCAACCTTTTCACCTTCTTTATTCCACGTGGTAATTATAATATATATGCTTTTTATCTAAAGTTCTTTTCCATTCCTGCTATCTATACTAAAAATATTCTTAATATAAGGTTAAGCTTTATCCTCCAAAATTATATAGGATAATTTTTCAAAGACAATAACTAGAGTACCTTAATTAAGATACCCTAATAAATCTTGTCCATACCTTTTCTTTTTGCTAATTCCTATTGGTTTAACTGGCAAAGCTTATATTTAATAGATATTTCTAAGATATAAGAAATCTTAATACTTGTCGGTTAAAATCTTTAGTCTCTTCATATGCTCCATGTCCAAGACCTTTGTACAAAATCAACTTGCTTTTATTTATTCTCTCAGCCATTTCCTTGCTTGCATTTTCACCTACAATTTTATCACTATCACCACCTATTACTAAAGTAGAACATTTAATTTTATCTAAGTCATCATAAGAATTATGATGAAGACATGCATTAGCCTGAATAATGAACCTGTTAAAGTCTTTTGGTTTTCCAACTTTTGTGACAATAGGATAAAGCAACCTATATTTTTTAAGTCTATTCTCTGTAAAGGTCTTTTCCATAGTATCTATAATTAAATTTTTATAATCATTATTCTTGGCCAATGCTATCCAGTTTTTTATAACTTTCTGCATATTATCATTTTGCTTCGACACAGATACTCCTATAACTAGTTTATCTACCATTTGAGGATAATCAATAGCAAGGTATTGAGATATCATTCCTCCTTGTGAAATACCCATTACATAAGCATTTTGTATCCCTAGATTCTCCATTGCAATCCTTTGATCCTCTGCCATCTCTCTAGTTGAATATCCCTCTTCAATATAATTCTTTCTACTAAAAAAATATACTTTATGTTCTTTAGCAAATAGTTTATACATTACTGTAAGCAATATTTTTGTTCCTTTAACAGTTTTTAATCCGTCTCCTAATCCTGGAATAATAATAAGGTTTTTTTGACCCCTACCAAAAGTAACATAGTTCATATCCGTTGCACCAATTTCTACCTTCCCTTCTTTTGCTCCGTAAAACATTATAATCCCCCCTATTTAATCATACATTCCTTTTTTTAGTATCTCAATATACTCTCCAAGCTCTCTTATATAGCAGTCCTTAATATCATTGATATTTGAATATCCATCTGCTTCTTTGATAAACTTTTCGTTAAGCCCTTCTAGAACCCATCTTATAATATTTAAAATCCTTTCTCTATCCCACCTCAATTTCTGTATTTCAGCACTTTCTATTATATTATTGTAAAAAGAAAGCCCAGTAAGCTTATATCTTTCTACAGTTTTCTTATATATACTTGAGTTGTCGTCATTAAAAGCACGGTTTATGAGATTATATTTATCAATGTTCTTTATATACCAATTGAATTCTATCTCTGCATATTTAAGAATAAATTGAAATAGTTCTCCTTTAAGCTTTGACAACTCATCCTTTAAATCCTTTATAAAATCATCTATGACATAATCCAATATATAAAAATATAAATCCTCTTTATTAATGAAATATTTAAATAGACTTCCTTTTCCTATGGAAGCTTTCTTAACAATGCTATTAGTAGATGCTTCATTGTAACTATATCGTGCAAATTCACTTAATCCTGCATTTATAATTCGATTTCTTTTATCTATATCTAATTCATAAAATAACTCTTTAGGCATACTTCTTCTCCCTTGTTTATTAACTACTTAAAATTTACTTAATGACCACATGGTCACTAAGCAAATAATATAATCTACTTCACTATTTGTCAAGCTTTAAACATTTATTAAATATATTGAAAATATAAAAAAGGCTAGATTTACTCTAACCTTTTAATTTTACATTCTTTCTCTCTTATCAATAAAATTATATTTCAATATAAATCTCATCAAATTATGGATAAAATGAAGAATTAGGATTTTTATTAACTCTTCATTTTTAGTTATTTTCGTAAAATCTTGTCCATAGCTTTTCCCTTTGATAACTCATCGATCAGCTTATCCAAATAACGAATTTCTCGCATTATTGGTTCTTCTATATTTTCTACTGGTACGCCACAGACTACACCTTTGATTAAAGTTCTAGAAGGGTTTAATTGTGGTGCTTCTGTAAAGAATGTTTCAAAATCTGTTTGTTTTTCCAGTTGTATTTTTAACTCTTTCTGACTATAACCTGTCAACCAACAAATGATTTCGTCAACTTCTATTTTGGTACGTCCCTTTTTCTCCACCTTCGCAACATAAAGTGGATAAACCCTTGCTATACTCATTGTATATAGATTATGTTTGATAATTATACACCCTCACTTATATAGTATTATGGAAATTAGTTCATTAAAAGCCTCTATTAGCAATATATCATTTTGAACTGTATAGTCATTTATCATAAGGTTCACCGTACCTCTTTAACAGCAGTTTTTCAATAAGTACTAAGATACCTTTCCAGTAAAATGGCTTTCATTAATATTGCTCTATCTCCTTATGAAATGCTTGAATCACATTGCTAAACTCTAGTGGATACTGTAATGCAACATATGCATGACTCCCCCCAGGAATAACCACAACCTGACTTCTTGACCTCAAAAGCTTTTCAAAATTTTCTATACATGCTTTTATTTCCTTTGACTTCCATTCTTCTTCACTGGGTAGCATTAAAACCGGACAAATAATATTTTCAAAGTATTTTTCAAATTTGATATCCCAAAAATCTTCTAAATATTTATCTATTACCCATTTAGGACAAGCAGATATATATTTCCCATCTCCTGTTTCTGAACTATTATATATTTCAAATTCCTCAATTTGCTGATTCCACAAAATACCACCTTGTTCATAATTCTGCTTTGCCATCTTAACTTTTTCAACAATTGAATCAAAAACGGGATTGTTCTTCTTTGCTCTTTTAGTTCGCAGTTCTATTTTTTTATTTGGTATTTCTTCTTTTGCTATATCACACACACCATTTTTACCAAAGTAGTTCTGAATCGCACCTTCTGCCACAATAGACTGTATCCTTTCTGGAAAATGTGCTGCAAGATTTACTGCAATTTCCCCGCCTAAAGAACTTCCCACTATATGTGCCTTCTCTATTCCTAATTGATTCATAACATCTATAATATCTATTGCCATATTGTCTAATGTGTATCCATTTACTACTTTCTCAGACTTACCATGTCCTCTAAGGTCCAACGTAACTATGTGATATTTATTAATAAAATATGGTACAACTCCATTCCATTGTGCTAAGTTTCCCCCTGAAAAATGTATAAACACAATTGTTTCTCCATTTCTAGGATACTGATTTACTTCTAATTCCGTTCCATTGGCTTTAATTCTCAATTTCTCCAATATCTCGCCCCCCAATATTAAACAATAATATCAATGCTACTATGTTAAATATAAAAAATAATCAATTTCTATTTTTCCCAGTATAACATAACTATAACCTATTCACAATAAATTAAGGTTCAATTAAAAAAGTAAATGCTAAGCATCTAGGTTACACAGTTATCAAATGTAACCCTTACATCTAGCATTTACTTATGATACGGTTCGCCGCATCGCTGTAAATGCGGTTTTTTAGGTATATAGCATCTTTGTATTTCCCTCTCTTTTGTATTTTATATCTTCTATCTAAAAATAATTTTTGAAGTTGATAAAGTTTCTCTCATCATTTATGATTACTTTCGACAAAATGAAGCTTGCTCTTCACCATCTGGGCAGCAATGGCCGAATATTGGACAACTAGCTGCTTCCAATTTAAAATCTGGTAGTTCTGGAGCATCTTCAGGTACTCCTTCTTGCAGTTCATCCCATAATCTTTCTCTTATCTCTAATGGTTTGTCATCATATGCATTATTATCAAACTGCTCTTGAAGGAATTTAATCCTAGCTTCATGTTGAGCCTTTGTAATTGGCGGGAGAGGCATATATTCTATACAATGTTCCCATGGGCATATAATGCCTTGAACTCGAAAGGCTTCATTAGGTTCAAATACTCGCATATATCCCAAATGGTTAGAAATTCCACGTGTTATACAGAGATGGTGCAAGAAACAAGAATCAAAAAAATCGAAACCTTCTAACCTAAACTTTTTCACTGTACCCAAATACCTTTTTAATCTATTATGATTTTTCTTTATTAAACCTTTCTTAAGCAAAAACTTAACACAATTATTAGCGTATTTTAGTTCAGGATCTGCAAAAGAGAATGGAAATCCAAACCTTTCTATCGCCCATAGAGCATCTAACATCTCTGAATCTAATTGTAATAACTCATAACAATTATTAGTTAGATTCTCTCCTTTCTCTAGTTGTTCTAAATGGTATCCCCATTTAAAGATATCTTCATATAAAACCTCCCCAGTATCTTTATATGAATTCTCCATTATTCTCTTATTGTATTTAGCCATCTTATTATGTAAATGAACTTTGCTGTCAGAATCTAACATATCGTATAGCATATCTCGAATAGCATCATGAAGATTATATAAGCCTCTTTTAGAAAGCACTATACATTTTTTCATCAAACTATCAAATAGGTAAATTGGTTTATATTTAGTTTCAATAATTTGTTTAACTTCATTTTCATTGAATGGATAGTTAAACACAGATACATTAAGCAGTAAATCCTTTTCGTCTTGATTAAGTGTTAAAAAAACCTTATTAAACAACCATTTTCTCGCACTATCAATACTTAATTTACTTAATTTATCAATCTCTTCTGAATTAAAAGTTTTACTAGTAACTAATTGCCTTAAGAAAGCTAGAGAAATTGGATGTCCTCCAACTGCCTCATGGAAATCAATTATTTCATCAGTACTTATATCAATTCCATTTTCATAGAAAAATAGTGCTGTATCTTCTGGAGATAAACCAAATAATTTATACTCAACAACTCTATTAGATATAATATCAACTTCAGAGTAACATTCTACTGAATCTAAGGATGATATAACAATACCACCTAATAAATTAGCCATTATAGATTCTTTAAACAGTTCTTCAATAATAGATATGACTTCAACGCTAGCCTTATCAAGACTATCAAAAATTAAGTATACTTCCTGTTTTGTGATTGCATCAAGAATTCGAGGAACAATATCTCTTATTTCCGACTTAAGCAATGATTTAGATAGATTTTGCAATCCAATATCGTGGAAAAACGAAGCTAAATAGTATAATATATCATTACGTGAAAAAGTACTATTTAACTCTAACCAAGCAACGTTTTTTCCTTTACTATTTAAGTCATCAGCTAATTTAGCAAGAGTCATTGTCTTACCTGTACCACTAATTCCTTTGATGATTACTCGTTTGTTCTCCATTAAAGCAGTTTTTATGTCAAATATTTCATTTTCCCTTCCAATAAAGTCCTTTAATACTGGCAAATCAAACCAAATCTTATTTGAAATGCATATTCCAATATCACTTAATTCAGTAATAATATCTGACATGTTTACAATCTTTGATATTTTGGATAAATCAAAAACATATTTCCAAAGTGAATTAAATGCGTTTTCAACTGTGTCAGTCAACTGAAACGTTGTAGATAGTAATATATCCTTAATTCTCTCATTAACAACGTATGCCGGATTATTAGTGTCATTTGAGGTATACTCTAAGGTTAATATTTTAGTTCTCTTCAAAATAGATTTTAAATCGACAATACTCATATTAGTACTTGAAAAGTTATCTAGTAAATCATCAGACAAAGCTTTTCCATTAAGCAGTTTTCTTTTTAGTTCTGCAACAGTTGTGTTACCACCTCCATTAGTAACAAACTTAAAATACACATTTTCTTTATCTTTCGCTTGAAATTTCTCAAAAATGGTCTTCATTTCGCTTGGCGTCCAATGATAACCTTCAGCCTTCTTCTTTATTTGGATAAACTCTTTACTTCCATCACATCTATAAATATTTAAATCTTCCTCTTCTTCTGTTAAACTTTCAAACTTAATACCATCAACACTGCATAGCTCACTTTGTATTAACTCTAACAAAATAAGAACTGAATAAGAAACTTGATAGTCAATCCCCTGTAAATTATCAACACCACTCATTTGTTTTCCTCCATTTTCCTATTTACCTTTATTTTACTATATAATTACATCATTAGACTACTAATTAAACCGTTGTCTATCTTTTACTTACTTTACTAATAAATGAGCCAATTCTCTGACTTATAAGCTTAATAGAAAGACTTCTAGAGCAAAAAAACCGCAGTTATTTATGATACGGTTCGCCCTTTATTATCCTCCACCCCCTATAAACTTGTTCAAGTAAAATAAGTCTCATTAGCTGATGTGGAAAAGTCATATTTGAAAAGGATAGTTTGAAATCACTTCTAGTGGTTACATTATTAGACAATCCTAATGACCCCCCTATGACGAAAGTAATATCATTTACTCCATTTATCATTAGATCTTCTATCTTTTTTGACAATTCTTCTGAGGATAATTGTTTACCTTTAATTTCCAGGGAAATAACAAAAGAATTTTGAGGAATTTTGGCTAAAATTCGCTCCCCCTCCTTATTCTTTACGATTTCCATTTCCTTTTCAGACAGATTCTCAGGTGCCTTTTCATCTTCAATTTCTACTATATCCATTGAACAATATCTTGATAGTCTTTTTAAAAATTCTTTTATACCTTCTTGTATATATTTTTCTTTTATCTTTCCTACTGCAACAACTCTTATATTCATAGTCTTTTCCTTTCATCTAAATATATCTTCTTATATACTACCACAAATAGCCTAATTTTAATATTCAGATTAACAAAAACAAGTGTACAATCCTGTACACTTGTTTAACTATTCATTATTAGATATTCATTTTTTATTGTCTTTAAATCACTTTATCATATTGTCTCTAAAAAATACTATAAGTCCATAATTAGCTAATATATCCATGAATTGATTATGAGTTGAACCTTCTAATGCTCTCATTTTGGAATTATCTTTATAGGACCTTTCATTTCTCTCTATTTCCTCTTGAAATACTCCGATAGCCTCTTCCTTAGTCTCTAAGTTTTTCAGTAAGTCTATGTACCTGTCATATTCTTTAGATAATTCATCCATTACAAATCTATCTAACTCTGGGTATCTCCTTACATATTCCTTTAAGACCTCTTCTTTGCTCCTAATCTCAAACATAGTTTTTGCCTCCTTATAGTAAGTATCATTTAAATACTACCCAGATATTATAATATTTAATCAATTATATCCAAGTTTTTATCTCTTCTAATAATTTAAAATTTGTTAAGTCATAATAAAGGGGTGTTACTGTTACATATCCCTTGTTTAAATAAAATCTATCTGTATCTTCTTCTGCTACGGAGTCCTTTCTACCTTTAAGTCTTAGTATCTTTTCTCCTTTTTCATTATACTCCGTAAGGTAATAATCATAGATAGGTCCACCTATCTTACAAACCTTTATACCTAATATATCCTCTTCACTTTTATATGGAATATTTATATTTAATACAATATTGGATTTCAACAACTTATCCATAGAATTTTCTAAAATTTGTCTTACATATTTAGCTGCAATATCAAATCGTGCAGTATCTTCTTTTACTTCAGCAGATATGGCTACAGAAGGGATATTATATATATTTCCTTCTATTGCTGCTGAAACTGTTCCTGAGTAAAGTATATCTAATCCTGAATTAAACCCAAAATTTATCCCTGATAAGACTAAGTCTACTTTTTCCTCTGATAAAATTTCTAGGCCTACTCTAATACAGTCGGCAGGAGTTCCTGAAACACTATAAGCCTTAGACTTAAGTCCCTCTAAATCCACTTCTTTTACTATTAGTTCATTACCTAATGTAATAGCATGGCTTTGAGCTGATCTTTGCATATCTGGCGCCACTATGATTATTTCATGTTCCTTTTCTAACTCCTTTGCCAATGTATATATACCCTCTGCCATTACTCCATCATCATTTGCTAATAATATTCTCACTTCAAACCTCCTACTTACTTTAAAATTTTGTGAATTCTATTTCTACTTTTATATCTTGACCATTTCTATTGATTGTTAAAACTGTTTTATCTCCAATCTTATACTTATAGAGTATCTTTCTTAATTGAACCATATTTTCAACCTTTTGATTGTCAATTTTTGTTATTACATCTAAAATCTCTAAATTGGCTTTTTGTGCTGGAGAATTTGGTAATATTTCAATGATTACTACTCCGCTATCAGTGCCTAATCTAGTGCCAAACTCCCTTTCAAATCTATCTACCTCTGCTCCTTGAAATCCAATATAAACACTACTAAACTTACCATCTTTAATAACTTCTTCTGCTATGGGTTTAATTAGATTTATTGGAATAGCAAATCCTAGTCCTTCACCAGTCTTTATTTTGGCAGTGTTTATACCTATTACAGCACCTTCGCTGTTTAAAAGAGGACCACCACTATTTCCTGGATTTATAGAGGCATCTGTTTGTATCAAATCCTCAATAATATTGTACTCATCTACTTTAATAGAACGGTGAAGTCCAGAAATAACTCCTGATGTAACCGACCTTTGAAAATCTAATCCTAATGGATTTCCTATAGCAACTGCCAACTGTCCTACTTCAAGTATATCAGAATCCCCAAATTCTGCCACCTGTAAATCTTTAGCTTCTACTTTTACTATGGCTAAATCAAGGGAAGAATCATACCATAAAACCTTTCCTTGTATCTTATCTCTATTTTCAATCAGTACTGATATTGACTTTGCCTTACCATCTCCAATTACATGAGAATTAGTTAAAATATATCCATTTGAATCTATAATTACTCCCGAACCTACACCTTCTACATCTCTTGACCAAAATAATTCTCTCATTTCCTGGACAGTAGTTATTCCTACTACTGACCCTATGGCTTTTTTGGCTACAGCTGTCACTGAAGTTATATTTTCTGTTGGAGTAATAGTTATCTCATTTATGGGACTTACCCCTTTTCCCTGATATAATTCTGGCATGGGAAGAAATTTTCCATATAAGTAGGTAGGCGCAATATAAGAACCAAATATTCCTCCAATTATAGCTGCCACTAATGCTACTATAAAATATGAAAAAGTCCTATTTTTCTTAGGTGGTCTATTGTAACTATAATAATTATAATCGCCCATTTTAACTCCTCCTTATAAATTATATACCTTGGTTATTCTATCTCTATATGTTAAATCCAATTTAATATCCTTATCTACATTTATTCCTTTGTTTACTAAAATTTCCTTTACTGTTCTATGAGCTAAATCTGGTGTATTATTATCTTTACTTAAATGTCCCAACAATATGGTTTCTCTATTACCTGATATAACTTCTCCTAAAACATTTCCAGCATAATCATTGGATAAATGTCCACTTTCACTAAGTATTCTTTGTTTCAGTGGCCAAGGATAAGTACCATTTTTCAGCATATTTACATCATGATTGGATTCCATTAAATATAAATCAGAACCTTTTATATGGTTCTTTATATTATCATTTACCCAACCTGTATCTGTTATAATACTGATTTTAATCTTTTTATAAAAAAATATATACCCAACTGGTTCTAAAGCATCATGAAATATATTAATAGGAAGAATAGTTATATCTTTTATATCTAAATGTTCTTCCGTTACAAATGATTTTATGTTATTCTCTTTTATTTTACCAATGGATTTTTCCATTCCTAACCAAGTGTTGCAATTGGCATAGATAGGTAAATCGTATCTTCTTGAAAGAACCCCTACTCCTCTTACATGATCAATATGTTCATGGGTTACTAGTATGCCGTCTAATGTATTTGGTTCTACTTCTATGGATGATAATAACTCCTCTATTCTTTTTCCAGAAAATCCTCCATCTACTAATAATCTTGTATTGTTAGTTTCAATATATTGACAGTTCCCTGAACTTCCACTGGATAAGGAACAAAACTTAATATCCATTCATAATTCCCCCATTTTGTAATATGCTTTTTATTTAGCTTCAAGTAAGGATTTTATTATAGCATTTATTTAGAAGCCTTTTTTATATTATAGTACATATACATAAAAAAAAGAAGAATTTGAAATTCTTCTTTTTTAATTATTATAGTTATCTATAATTACTTTATATCCATCATCAAATAAAACTCTCCAAGCAGGCATAGTTTTACCTTTTTTTGCCTCTTTAGGATCCTTCATATAATCATTGTGATCTGTTGGTTCAAAATAATAACATAGGGATATATCTTTTATGGTTTTTCCGTATACTTCCTTCATACTCAAAAGACTTAGAATAGATTTTGGAGCTGTACTTATATATATTGGAGTATCTCTTTCCTCTAATATATTTAGCCATGTTCTTTCCATTCTCTTGACTCCAGTTTCATCCAGTTCTATAATAGTAGAGGATTTCTCCAGATATCTATCCTTATACAACTTTGAAAACTCTAAATAATATCCATCCTCTTTTAATGATATATAGGATAATACCATATCTGAAGTATCATATTTTCTTTCTTGTAAAAATTCCAATGCAATATCTTTAGCCTTTTCTTCATCTAAGTCCTTGTACTCTTTTGTTGTCTTTTTATTTTCATAGACTAAATTCTTTTTATTTGTAACTATTATACTTTCATTTTCAAAAAATATTTCAGCCGTGTTTTGTTCCTTAGATTCAATAGTTCCATTACCTTGAAAAAAATTATTATTTACTTTCGTAAAATCTACAAAATCATATTCTACTATTAAAGTACTTAGACTGGGGATCTCTCTAGATATATTTGTATCTATAAAAATGTTTTTGCTTTTTAAAATTTCAGTCACATCTTCTATAAAACCTTCTTTTGTTGTTGTTTCCACTTGTCTTTCGCTTGAAAGTAATACGAACCCCAATAAAATATTGGTTATTATAAATGCAAATATTAAGATGGTTTTCGCCTTTGACCAGTCCACATAACTCACCATCCATCCTAACTAATTTTTTTCATATACTAATGAACCGTCGTATACATTAAATGCGTAAAGTCCGTCTCCCATTCTTATGACCCAAACAGGTATCAATTCGTCTTCTATATCTTTCAGACATGGGTCAAAATAAGATAAAGTAATATCGTTTATAGTCTCTAAAACCTCTGCTTGAACAGGTTCCTCACCTTCTAATAATTGAATATCATTCTTTTCTAAATACTTTTCCACTATAAAATCAATATTCATATCTAGTATATCAAAGGAGGCTAAATTTCTCTTCGCTTCAGGAACACTTTCTACTGACTTATTCATATCTTTTCTAATGAAATGTTTATATGACCTTATATGATCATTAAATACTTCTATTTGTACAAAATCTGTTACTTCTTCATTTCCAAGAATTATAGGTATACCCTTAACTCTATATCTAAATGTTAGATTATATCCTAAATTATTATCTACTTCAATTTCTTCTACTTTAGCTAAGTACATTCCTTTTGGAACTCCTGGACTTTTAGATATGAATTCTGATGCCGTAGTCAAACTTTGATAGAGATTTCGCTTTCTAACTAATTCTTCTAGGGGATGGAAATACTCTAAGGAACCATTTATATTTAACTTCAAAACTTTTTGATTATATATATATATAGTAGAACCATTACTTTCAACTATTTCTCTAATATAATCAATATTTTTGTTAAAAAACTTTTCTACTAGTTCTTTCTTTTCTTCTTCATCTAAATTTCTGATTTCATTTTCTACATGTATTGTAGGCAATGTGCTTTTCATTTCATATGATATATAGGTATCATTATTTACTTCTAAAGCTTCTTTCATAGAAAAATAATTATTATAATTCCGATTTTCTTTAATTGAATTGATTTGTTTTTTTAAATTATCTAAATCCATAGATTTATCATATATCAATAGATTTTTCTCTCCATCTGAAAAAACACAAAAAGAATCCTTATCTACTAGAGAGATATAAATGCTTTTAACACTAGGTAGATTATCTACTATTAGATTAGGATCTTTAACATCTAAGGATTTAGCTAATATATAGGTATTTACTTTTTCGGGAAAATAAAATACTAAAGACCTCTTTCCATTATATGTTGAAAACTCATCATTTGGTAATTCAGAAATTTCAATGCTTTTTGAACCTAATATATTATTTAAAACATTTCTTGAGTTAGTCCATAATCTATGTTTATAATCGTCATAGAAAAGAGTATGGTTTTTATAACCAAAATTTAACAGATATTTATTAGGTACTATCATATCAGACAATAAATACGATACACCATAAACTTCTTTTTTATTGTTAAATATATTAATCATTTCATTGGGAAGTTCAATCCATAAGCGTTTTGTAAATACTAAACTAATACATACTAATGACATTAATATGAAAGTCTTGAATCTTTCCATCATTCTAACCATCTCCATATCACTAGAAAGTACTATTTAAGTATTGTTATTATATCTGTAAGCTTAACTTCATTTGTATGATTTCCTGTATCTGTTGTTTTTACATATACGATTATTTCAATCGGTGGAACATCTTCTACTTCAAAAATAACAATTATCTTATTGATTCCTGTTACCAATTCTAATTCTTTGTCAAAGAATCCCATATTACCAGATTTAATAGTATCACTAGATATTTCAATGTAATCATCTTCATCTGGTAATTTTAGTAAATCAAAATTTTTTCTTGTAAGATCAGTTGTTCCATATACTTCTATTGTAACTTCTGTTCCAGATGGTGCTTTTCCATTTATAAAAGTAATCTTATCCTCTGTAGAATAAGCTTTTTTTTCAGGGTTTATAACTTGATACTTTGTTATATCAATTTTTTGCTCAGTATTAATTTTTGCATCTTCTGTAGCTGCATTTCCAACTGAACTAATAGCAAGTAGACTAGCACCTATAAATAGACTAGCCAATATCTTTTTCCACATAATCTATCCTCCTTTACTTTTACTCTGATTACATTATATAGTAACTATATTACAAAATTATTACAATAAAATTAAGATTGAATTACACTTTCTCATAAGGTATTTTTATTTCTACTGTTGTACCTTCTCCAAATCTACTATTGAGGATGATTTGTCCTTGATAAGCTTCAATTATTTGCTTTGCAATAGATAGTCCAAGTCCAGTACCACCCAGCTCTCTACTTCTTCCTTTCTCAACTCTATAAAATCTTTCAAAAATCCTTTTTTGATCTTCTTCTGGAATACCTATACCATTATCTTTTACTTTTATATTTATAAAATTATTTTCATCTGTTAAAGAAATTTCAATAATTCCATTATCTTCTGTATATTTTATAGCATTTGATATTATATTTAGTATTACCTGCTCCATACCATCTTTATCTATTACAATATCTGGTAATTCCTTTATATTTAATTCTAGCTTATGATTCTTATTTTTAAATGCAAATTCTAATTTTAATAAAATATCTTCCAAAAGTTTGTTTATAGAAACTTCTTCTTTTTTCCATACTGTCTTTTTATAGTCTAGATTTGAAAGCTGTAATAAATCTTTAACAAGTCTTGCCATTCTATCACATTCATTGTCTATAACTGTTAAAAACATTTTCCCTGTTTCATTATCTATTCCATTATCCATTAAAGTTTCTGTATAGCTTTTAATTGTAGTTATAGGTGTCTTTAATTCATGAGATACATTTGCTACAAATTCCTTCCTCATATTATCTAGTTTATGCTCATTTGTCATATCTTGAAACACAATTATAAGCCCTGCTATATTATTTCCTTCATCTTTAAATGGTGCATATTTTACTTTATATACATAGGAATCAATGGCTAATGCTTTATGACCTTCTAAAGTAGATATTTGTTCAAAATTAACATTTTTAATATCTATAAGTTCTAAAAGCTTATTTATATAAGGTGTAAAGTTATCATTGTTGTCCTTTTCTCCAGCTAATCTCAATATATCCATGGCAATAGGATTCCCATGGATTATATTACCATCTAAATCTATTGCTAAAACACCTTCTGCCATATAGTTAAAAATAGTATCTAGTTTAGATCTTTCTAAATCCATTTCCTGTATTGTGTTTTTCAACTTTAAAGTTAAATGATTAAACATACTGGCAAGTTGCCCAATCTCATCATCTGATTTTACGTCAACAAATTGATCAAAATTTCCAGATGCCATTTCTTCTGCTTTATTAGTTACATCACGAATAGGTTCTGTAATGCTTGAAGCTATTAAATATCCTAAAAGTATTGTAATTACAAGGGCTATCATTGTAGCACTTGTTAATATTTTTTTAGATTCATTTACTACTGTATATACATTTTGCAAATCTGAAGTCATATATATTACTCCCTTGACCTTTCCTACTTCGTCTAAAACAGGATATGCGATATGATTATATACAGTGTTTTCATTTTTTTCTTTTATATCTTCATTTGCTCTATCTCCACCATAGGCCTTCAATACTAAGGTAGGGTCTATGGATTTATACGATAAAGCATTTTGCCCTATTAATTTTTCATATTGTTTTGAAGATGAGGCTATTATAATGGGAAACTCATCATTATATATTACATATATAGTCTCATTACCGTCTATTTTCCATTCATTTAAAGTCTCTTGTATTTGTTCTGATACATTTAACCAATTGTCTTCTGCTAAATACGAAGAGGTTTTAATTATGGTTTCTATATGCTGTTCCATAGAATTAGTGTTATTTAATATCTGTTGTGATTCTAATCTTCCAAAAATAAATATACCTACTATTATCATAGCAATAAATATTAATAAAAAACAAACTACAATAAATTTCCACTTTATACTGGCAAACATACTAAGTCCTCCTGAAGTAATATCCTACTCCTCTTTTAGTTAAAATATATTTAAAATCTCCACTATTGTCTTCTATTTTTTCTCTTAATCTTCTTATTGTTACATCTACAGTTCTTATATCTCCATAGTACTCATATCCCCATACTTCTTCTAATAATTGCTCTCTAGAAAAAACTTGATTAGAGCTAGATGCTAAGAATTTAAGCAGTTCATATTCTCTTAAAGTTAAATCTACTATACATCCATCTTTTTTTACTTCATATTTGTTTAAATCTATGGTTAAATCATCTGAAGTAATCATAGTACCTAAATCCTTTGTTGCAGCAGCATTAGAGTAGTCTACTCTTCTTAGGTTTGCCTTTACTCTTGCTATTAGCTCTCTCATACTAAATGGTTTTGTAATATAATCATCTGCACCAAGTTCTAGTCCAAGAACTTTATCCACTTCTTCTTCTTTTGCTGTAAGCATAATTACTGGAAAATTATAGTCAATTCTAATTTCCTTCAATACTTGGAATCCATCTTTTTTAGGCATCATAACATCTAGGATTACTAAATCTGGCATTATTTTATGAATTAAATTAATAGCTTCTTCTCCATCATAGGCTGTTTCCACACTATGACCTTCCTTTTCAAGGTTGAATTTTATTATATCTGCAATAGCCTTTTCATCATCTATAACTAGTATTTTATTATACATATTGAATCACTCCAATTAATTAATTATTTACATAATTATCTTCCTATATTAGATTATCTAATATAGTGGATTTATTGTCAAATACTTATTATATTTTGGCAATTACTCAAATATTTAACTTGCAACTTATATTCTTTTAATATATAATTATATCATTCAGAGGGGAGTAGCTTAAAAATAATTAGTCGTCATTACGGACTTTCCCGGCTAATTACCTTTTTTTAGGAAGCAAGACCTTTGTTTAAATCACTAAGTGATTTAAACAAAGGTCTTTTTTGATTTATTTTATTTTTCAGTGGTATACTAATCAATAACAATTAAAGGAAGGGGATTAAGTTGAAAGAATGGTATAAACAAAGTAAAGAAGAATTATTATCTAACTTAGATTCAAATCTTGATTCTGGATTGACTTCAAATGAAGTAAATCTCAGATTGGAAAAGTATGGTACAAATGATCTCAAAGAAGAAAATAAAAAAAGTTTCTTCTCTAAAATTGTAGCTCAATTTTCAGATTTTCTAATATTAATCTTAATAGCAGCTGCAATTATTTCAGTTTTTGTCGGGGAAGCACAGGATGCCATGGTTATTCTAGCCATAGTTATTGTTAATGCCTTTTTAGGTATTTATCAAGAAGGTAGAGCTGAAAAAGCTTTAGATGCTCTAAAGAAAATGTCTTCTCCAAATGCTAAAGTCGTTAGAAATGGAAGTATTGAAGTAGTTCCTGCAAACACTTTAGTTCCAGGAGATATTGTAGCTTTAGATGCAGGAGATATTATTCCTGCAGATTTAAGACTTATGGAAAGCTCTAATTTAAAAATTGAAGAAGCTTCTTTAACTGGTGAATCTGTACCTGTTGAAAAAAATAGCAATTCCATTTTTGATGAGGAAGTATCTTTAGGTGATAGACACAATATGGCTTTTATGAGTACTGCTGTTACCTATGGTAGAGGCAAAGGTATTGTCGTAGGTACAGGACATGATACTGAAATTGGAAAAATAGCTACTATGATTCAATCCTTTGAGGATGAAACAACCCCGCTTCAAAAACAATTAAACAACCTTGGTAAAGTTCTAGGTCTTGCTACAATATTTATATGTATAGCAGTATTTGTAATTGGACTTTTACAAGGTAGGGAAGCCTTAGAAATGCTAATGGTTTCCATCAGTTTAGCTGTAGCAGCTATTCCTGAAGGATTGCCTGCAATCGTAACTATTGTTTTAGCCATTGGTATGAATAAAATGGTTAAACGCCATGCCATTGTTAAAAAACTTTTAGCAGTTGAAACCTTAGGTTCTACTACAGTAATTTGTTCCGATAAAACTGGTACTTTAACTCAAAATGAAATGACAGTAGTCAAAGTTTTTACTGATGGAACAATTATAGATATAACTGGTGGTGGATATGAGCCATCTGGAGAATTTATAGTAGATGGCGCCAACATAAAAATAGAAGAAATAGGGGATTTACAAACACTCCTTTCAATATCTGCCTTAGCCAATGATGCTAGTCTGGAAAATGCAGACGGTATATTTAGAGTTATTGGAGATCCTACAGAAGGTGCTCTTGTTACTCTAGCTGGTAAAGCTAATATTGATAAAGATAATATCAATAAAGAGTTTCCTAGAATTGAAGAAATTCCTTTTGATTCAGATAGAAAAATGATGACAACTTTTCATCAAAACTATATACCTGGAAAAATTGTTTCCTTCACTAAAGGAGCACCAGATATAATAATCAATAGATGTAGTAGAATTAGTATAGATGGAAAAGTAACCGATTTTAGTCAAAATATAAAAAATCAAGTTCTAGAAGTAAATAGCAATTTTTCAAAGGATGCTCTGAGAGTTTTAGCCTTTGCATATAAGGAATATAATGAATTACCTAATAATATATCTCCTGATTTAAATGAAGTAGATATGACTTTTGTAGGTTTAGTTGGTATGATAGACCCTGCTAGACCAGAGGCTAAAGATGCCATAGCTAAATGTAAGGAAGCAGGTATAAAAACAGTTATGATCACTGGTGACTATAAGGAAACTGCCTTCGCCATAGCTAAGGAACTTGGTATGGCTGATACAATAGATGAAGCTATGATGGGAGAAGAATTAAATAAAATCTCTGATGAGGAATTAAGAGAAGTAGTAAAAGATATAAAGGTCTATGCTAGAGTTTCTCCTGAACACAAAGTAAGAATAGTTAGTGCATTAAAGGCTAATGGAGAAATAACTGCTATGACTGGTGATGGAGTAAATGATGCTTTAGCTTTAAAGAGAGCAGATATTGGTGTATCAATGGGTATTACAGGTACAGATGTGGCTAAAAACACTGCTGAATTGATTTTAACTGATGATAATTTCGCCTCCATTGTATCTGCTGTAGAGGAAGGTAGAATAATATATAGCAATATTAAAAAGTTTGTTTTCTTTTTATTATCATGTAATATAGGAGAAATATTTTTAGTATTTACAAGTATATTATTTAATTTACCAGTACCACTTTTACCTATTCAATTATTATGGTTAAACCTAGTTACAGATAGTTTCCCAGCTCTTGCTTTAGGGGTAGAAAAAGGTGACCCTGATATTATGAGATTATCTCCTAGAAACCCAAAAGAGCCTATATTAAATAAGTCTATGCTCGTAGGAATAATTCTTCAAAGTATAGCTGTAGGAGGAGCTTCATTATTAGCATATAAATGGGGACTTTCAGCTTATTCAGGGGATATCGATAAGGCAAGAACAATTACCTTCACTGCTTTAATAACTGCAGAACTATTACGTGCTTACTCCAGTAGGTCACAAAGATATACATTATTTAAAATTGGATTCTTTACAAATAGAACCTTAGTATATGGTACATTATTCTCATTTGTATTGTTACTTGGCGTATTATATATACCATTCATGCAGCCTATATTTAATACTTTTTCTCTTGGTGTAAAGGATTGGATGGCAATATTAGAATATGCTTTTATTCCTTTAATAGTAGGTGAATTAAGTAAATTGGTAATTAAAAAGTAATAAAAGTTTCTATTCAAATATTTATAATTCAGTTTTCTCTGAATTTCATAAATGTAAAGTTCTAATTTAAAAAGATAAAAAGCAGAATTTTACTATTTATTATAAGAAAAGCCTTCGGGCTTTTCTTGTTTTTGACACATTTTATTTTTTGGTAGCATAGAATAGAACAAGGAAGGTGGTAATAGTGAAAACAGTAATAAATACTAAGCTTTGTCCTATTCTCGGTGCCAAAATAATGTCTCAGTCAAGAGAAGAGGTGCCTGTAATTGTACAATTTAATAGTAATTCTTCCAATCTAAAGGAAAATATCAATATCTTGTCCAATAGGGTCAAACGTGATTTACCATTAATAGATGGATTTGCCGGTCTTATGACTACAGATACAATTTATAAGATAGTATCTAATCCTGAAGTAGATTATATTAGCTTTGACTCAAGGGTTTATGCTCTATTAGATATTGCAGCACCTACAATGGACGCATATTTTCCTCATGATAAAGGATATAATGGAGAGGGTATTACAGTAGCTGTAATAGATACTGGTGTAGCTCCCCATAGTGATTTAACAAGACCTACTAATAGAATCATTGGATTTAAAGATATGGTCAATGATAAAAGTGAACCTTATGATGATAACGGTCATGGTACCCATGTAGCAGGTATTATTGCTGCAAGTGGTTATTCCTCAAGGGGAAAATATATAGGAATAGCTCCTAAAGCTAATATATTAGGTATTAAAGCTTTAGATAAAGCAGGAGGAGGAAATATTTCAGATATTATTGATGCTATCTCCTATATAGTGGCTACTAAGGATAAATATAATACTAAGATTATTAATCTTTCTTTAGGCACTCCTGCCAATAACTCCTGCGATAAGGACCCCTTATGTAAAGCTGTAGATATGGCTATAAAGGCAGGTTTAATTGTTGTTGTGGCAGCAGGAAATAGTGGACCAGAAAAGGGAACTATTCTTTCACCTGGTATCAATAAAAATGTCATAACTGTAGGAGCAACTGATGATAAAAGAACTGTAGATCCCTCTGATGATACTATAGCTCCATTCTCTAGTCGAGGACCTACATTAGAGGGTTTAATGAAACCTGATATACTAGCTCCAGGAGCAAATATAAAATCTCTATCAAATACTAAGCTAGATGGATACACATCTCTTAGCGGTACTTCCATGGCAACACCTTTAGTATCTGGTTCTGTCGCACTTTTATTAAATAAATATAAAGATATTTCACCACAGGATGTAAAAAATAAGTTAATCAAATCATCTATTGCTCTTTCTAATTCTCCTGAAATACAAGATATTGGAGTTTTAAACTTAAAGCTATTATTCAGCGATGAAAAAGATAATCTGGAAAATGTTATAAAATCTTGTTCAAACACTATGGATAATGACTTGCTAGAAACTCTGCTTATGCTATTGATAATTATATTCTTATTGGATTCTAGATTTTAAAAGGGCGGAAAATCGCCCTTTTTATATACAAAAAAGGAAGCCAAAGCTTCCTCTATTTTAAATAATTACTTGGATTATAATTTTTACCATTCTTCAGGACTTCAAAATGTAAATGTGGACCTGATGACCTACCTGTATTTCCTACATTAGCTATATGTTGTCCTTTATATACTTTATCTCCAACATTTACAAGTAACTTACTACAATGAGCATATCTAGTAACAAATCCATTACCATGGTCAATTTCAACCATTTTTCCATAGCCACTTTTTCCTGAACCTGAGTATATAACCTTTCCTCCATCAGATGCCTTTATAGCTGTACCTATTGGAGCTGCTATATCAAGACCTCTGTGCATCCTACCACCTCTCATACCATATCTAGAAGAAACTCTACCTCTAGTAGGAGTTAAAAATGTACCTGTTGCCACAGTTTTTGGAACTTCTTTAGTTCCTTTTACTACAACTTCCTTCACAGGTTCTGTAATTATTTCTTCTTTGACTATATCTTTATCTACTATAATCCCATTGTGTTTTATTTCTTTTGCAACTACTTTTCTCTCACCATTTGAACCATTTACCTTAGTTTTCTTTTGATTTGTGTACATAGTCTCATCATATTCTATTTCAGTTTCATAGTTTATATTTTCAGTATACTCTACTTCCAATACGGTAGCCACTGTAAGAACTGATTTAGGCACGACTAATTTTACCTCATCGCCTATTTGAAGTCTTTCTGGATTTTTATCTGGATTTGCAGCTTCTAAATCTTCCACTGATAAATTATATATCTTTGCAATAGTCCAAAAACTTTCTCCTACCTCTACCATATGAGTCTTTATTTCTTCCGATCCTGTTAATAAATGATTATATAAGTCTTCCTTCTCTTTTATCTTATTTAAAGGTACTTCTTTTTTTGCTATTTGTACATTTTCAACTATACTTATATCCTTTATATCAGTACCTTCCTTAGCCATATCTTCATAGGGCTTTTTTATTTCATTTATTATATCTTCTATATCTTCTCTAGCTTTTAGTACTCCTACTTCTGTTCCATCTACTTCAAGAGCATATCCAGACACTAAAAAGTGCATTTTTGATTTGATTTGTTTTTGCAAATCACTACTGGATGTTATTAACTCTTCTTTAGCTTTAGTTTGTTCAAATTTTATATCTTTGTCTAAAACCACATCTATATTATATGTATTGGATAATTCTTTTTCTAAGTTGTCCATTATGTCATTAACTTCTTCTTGGCTTCTCACAGTTCCTATTATATCTTCCCCAAGATATACATCAAATGCCTTCATTTTAATCTCATAAGCTTTATATCCTGTAATACTTAATGCAACAATAGATAGAATCATTAAGGATGATAAGGCTACTTTCATATCATTTCCGTTTAATTTTAACTTATCAAAGGTTTTTCTTAACTTATCAAAAGTTTCTCTCATGTAATTATAATTGGGATTATCCATAATTTCCTCCTAGTTTAGAACTATTTTCATTATAGTCGTAACTCGTTTGTAATCAATCTGTAACAATTATATCATAGATTACATTTTTTTCAACCTTTCCATATTCTAATAGTTTTATTATCTTCTAATTCCTTTAGTTTATTCATACCTTAATTTTTAAGCTTGTTTCTCACATTATTAATATAAATATTAATTGGTTAAATATGTAAATGTTACGAAATCTTAACATTTATTTTTATATATGAAACAAAGTATTTATATTTAATTTTAGGCAATACTCCTAGTACCCATTAAGTTGAAGGTTATATATAACAGAATACATAGGAGGTTATTAATGAATATATTTACTAGAAACAATTATATAGACTCATCTTCTCCCTTTGCTTTATCCAAATTTTCCAGCTTAGTATTCAATTATTTATCTTCCAATTCTATAGAAAATAAAGATATAATTCTTTTCTGTATTGGTACAGATAGGTCTACTGGAGATTCTCTAGGTCCATTAGTAGGCCACAAACTTGAACCTATAATAAAAAATTATAGAAATGTATATCTAATGGGAACATTGGAAAATCCCATTCATGCAAAAAATCTTGAGGAGAATCTAGATAAAATAAAAAATGATTATAATAATCCATTTATAATTGCCATAGACTCTTCCTTAGGGAGATTAGAAAGAGTTGGGCATTTATCTATTAAAAATTCTCCCTTACGTCCTGGCGCTGGGGTAAACAAATCTCTACCTCCAGTTGGAGATATATCTATTACTGGAATCGTAAATATTGGCGGCATGATGGAAGCTATGGTACTACAAAATACTAGACTATCTCTAGTTATGAATATGGCTGACATTATATCTAAAAGTATCTATTTATCACTTTATAGACTATCTAGAGAAGAAAAAAAGCAATATATATTAGAAAAGTAGCCTTGGGCTACTTTTTTTAGGTTATTACATTTAATCTTTTATCCTTCAAGTTAAATTCTATATCTTTAACCTTAGGATTAATTTCTCCATCTATATTTAAGTATAATCCTTCTTTAGATGTTATTCTTATATTTTTTCCTCTATATATTTTTACATACTTTGTATATTTAATATGATTACCTTTAAATATGCTTGGAAATAAAAATAAAAGTTTTGTTTTTCTTATTCCAGATATTATACATACATCTAAATATTCATCATTAACCTTTGCATCAGGTAAAATTTCCATTCCGCCACCATAGTATTTTCCATTACCTACAGCTACTAAAATTACATCTTCCTCTGCAAATTTTCCATCTATATTAATTTGAATCCTTTTCTTTTTAAAACTAAATAATGAATATATAACACTAATTCCATAGGCAAACCTACTTCTAATGGCTTTCTTTATATTTATAGTATTCATTACAACCTCTGCATCAAATCCAATACTAGCAATATTGAAAAAAATAAAGTCATTTACCTGTCCAACATCTATTGTGCTATTTTTACCATTACATAAATGTTCTAAAGCCCTTTCAGGATCTATGGAGATTCCCAGACTTTTAGCCATATCATTTCCTGTACCACCAGGGATGATTCCCAATATACCCTTCCCTTTGTTAACTAGTCCTCTAGCTACTTCATTTATTGTTCCGTCTCCACCTACTGCAACTATTATATCATAATCCTCTACACAGTTTTCTGCAATTTTTATGGCTTCCTCAGGCTTTGTAGTCAATTTTATTGAATATTCTTTTTCATATTTCTCCATCTTTGATTCAATTAAAGGGATTAAACCCTTTGCTTTTCCACCACCAGCTACAGGATTTATAATAAAAGAAATCTTACTCATCTAATTTGTTCCTCCTACTACAGAGTCTTCTCTTGGTATTCACCCATTAACGCCCTATCTATTGCCTGCATTTCCTCTACAGATAATGGGTATACTGATTTTCCTAATTTAACTGGTTTTGCATAACTGGTAGTATACTCTCTGCCATAAATACTTGTAAGGACAAATCCATTATTAAACTTGTCCAATAATGCAACAGAATAACTTAAATCGGATCCCATGTCTCCAAAGGCATTATACCTAACAAAGCCAACCTTTTGAATAGCAAAGGCTAGCTTTGTTTCAATACTCTCTATTTTTTGTTCCATAGTATTCATATCTATACGAATTGATTTCAGTTCTTCATTAGTTTTTATAAGGAGTTGCTCTATATCTATACCTTTAACTCCTCTTACTAATTCATTGTATCTCTCTCTTATCTTTGATATTCTTATTTCAGCTATTAGGTATAAAACTAATAATATAGGTATTGCTGCCATAAGTCCTATCATAATTTCTATATTATACGATGCAATAAATTCTTGTAGCTGAACCATATATTTTCTCCTCTCTAAACTTCCTTAGCAATTTCTTTTAAGGCCTTTATGGCAAACTCTATTTCTTCATGGGTATTTTCATATCCAAAGCTAAATCTAACTACTCCTTGTTCAAAAGTTCCAATAGTTTTGTGAGCTAAAGGTGCACAATGTAACCCTGGTCTCACAGCAATATCATATTCTTCATCTAATATATAGCTTATCTCTGAGGAATCAGCTTCTCCAACATTTAAGGCAACTACTGGTGCATGATGATTTTTCTCTAATGTTCCATATAGTATGATTTTATCAATTTTACTTGCTTCCTCTATAAAGTGCATTGTAAGGTCTTCTTCTTTTTTCCTTATATTATCAATACCTTTTTCAAATATATATTTTATTCCAGTTCCTAAACCTATTATTCCAGGTGCATTGGGTGTACCAGATTCAAATTTATCTGGAAATATATCTGGTTGCTCCAAGGAATGAGATATACTTCCTGTGCCACCTTGAAAGGTTTCTACTAATTCTATACCTGGTCTAATATAAAGCCCGCCAGTTCCTTGAGGTCCAAGTAACCCCTTATGTCCAGGAAAAGCAAGCATATCTATATTCATTTTTTCTACATCAATATTATATACACCTGCTGATTGAGCACCATCTACCAAATATACTAACCCATGTTTCCTTGCAATTTTTCCTATAGACTCTATATCCATTATAGTTCCTGTTAAGTTAGATATGTGAGTAGTGACTATCATCTTAGTTTCTTTAGTTATACTATCTTCAATATCTTTAGGGTTTATCCTTCCTTTAGAATCTCCATGTACTATAGTATGCTTTACTCCTAATTTATCTAAAAATACAATAGGTCTTAAAGCAGAGTTATGCTCCATGGAGGTGGTAATTACATGGTCTCCTGGTTTTAAATATCCTTTTATCCCTAGGTTTAAACTTTCTGTACAATTAAAAGTAAATATTATACTCATAGGGTCCTTTATATTTAAAAGCTTACCTATTTGAACTCTTGTATCAAATATCCCCCTACTTGCTTTTAATGCCTTCTTGTGCCCTGATCTCCCAGGATTAGCACCATATTCCATCATTGCATCCATTATAGCATCATATACTACTTTTGGTTTAGGATAAGATGTAGCTGCATTATCAAAATAAACCATAAAATCATCTCCATTTAAAATAATTTATACTAATCATTTCTACATACTTTAACAAAATCAAATTTTTCCACATCAAATAAACCCATATCTGTAAGTTTTAACTTAGGTATAACTGGTAATGCCATAAATGCTAAAGTCATAAAAGGGTCTATATTTTTATTTACATTTAATTCTTCATAAGATAGTTCTATCATTTCTTTAAGAATAGAATTGGTCTCTTCAACTGGCCTGGAAGTCATGATTCCTCCAATTTCTAGAGGCAAACTTTTTAAGACTTTCCCATCTTTTACTATTGTGAGTCCTCCTCCTATTTCTTTTAATTCTTCTATGGCAGTTAGTATATCCCCGTCATTATCACCTATGACTATTATATTATGTGAATCATGACCTATAGTTGAACCTATGGAGCCATTTTTTAATTTAAAGTTTTCTATAAGTCCTACACCTATATTTCCTTTTCTTAAATGTCTCTCAGCTACTATAAGTTTTTGTATACCATCATCTGAGAAATGAAAAAATCCATCTAGTATATTCACTTCTTTTATCACAGCTTTAGTAACTAAACTCCCTTCCATTACTCCTATTATATTTGCCTTATTATTGGTCATAGGAATTTGAATATCTTCTAAGTCTATGTCTTTTATATTTACTGAATCCATCATGTTTTTTGGTAAATGTATATTAGGTTCAAATAGTGCCTTATTATTTTCTCCTACTAACTTTCCACTTTTAAATACCTTTAATATATTAAAATCCTCTAGATTATCTATTACTACTAAGTCCGCAATATATCCTGGTGCTATGGCTCCCTTATTTTTTAGGCCATAACATTCAGCTGAGTTTATAGTAGCCATTTTAATAGCATCTATTGGATCAATACCTTCCTTAATTGCAAGTTTAATATTAAAATCTATAGTTCCTTCATTAATTAAATCTTCAGGATGTTTATCATCTGTACAAAATAGGAATCTTCTTAAATTATCCTTATTTACAACTTTAATTATGTTTTTTAAATCCTTTGCTGCTGAACCTTCACGAATAAGTATATACATACCTACTCTTAAACGATCTAATACTTCGTCGATTGTAGAACATTCGTGTTCTGTTTTTATACCTGATATTACATAGGCATTTAATTCCTTTCCACGGATCATAGGTCCATGACCATCTATTACTTTATCCTTAAATAAAGCTAATTTATTTAATACATCATCATCTAAAAATATGACTCCAGGATAATTCATCATTTCTCCTAAGCCTATAACTGTCTCTTCTTCTAATAATTCTTTTAAATCATCAGCTTTTAGTATAGCTCCTGCATTTTCAAAGCTTGTAGATGGAACACAACTAGGCAGCATTATATGAACATCTAAAGGGACATTTTTACTATCTTCTATTATATATTTTATACCATCTATTCCTTTAACATTTCCTATTTCATGAGGGTCAGCAATTATAGTAGTTACACCTCTTGGAACTATTACTTTAGCAAACTGTGAAGGTGATGACATAGATGATTCTATATGAACATGACTATCTATAAATCCTGGAGCCAAATATTTACCTTCTAAGTCAATCTCCTCTTTACCATTATATTCACCTATGCCTATTATTTTCCCATTATCAATAGCCACATTCCCCTTTATTATTTCACCTGAAAATACATTGACTATATTTATATTTTTAAGCACCAACTCCACATCTATTACACCTTTTGCTTTAGTTATAAGATCTATCAACTGCTTTTTAAACATCTTAATACCTCCTAAGCTTTAATGGTGAAAATTATTTATGACACTCCTATTATTATAATACAATATTTTTATGATTTAATAAAGAAAAAGAGAAGGTTTCCCTTCTCTTATGCTAATCTTTTATATACAACCTTTAGTAGTTCCTCTTTTAATTTCTTTCCTTCAGTTAAGAGATTATCTACTTTAGTTTCTGTTTCTTTCTTAAATGATTCATCTTTTATACTTCCTAGATTGATAGTCACATTAAATAATGCTCCTTCTAATCCTGCATAAGCTAATAATGTACCTACACCTACATCCGTAATAGCATTTACATTTCCATAATCAGCAAACACATCTTGTAATTCCAATACTCTTAAACATTTTTCTGCACATCTTAAAGGTACTTCTAATGCTATTTTATAGCCCTCTTGAATAGCATTGCTTCTTGCAGCTTTTTCTTCATCTGTATCTTTAGGAAGTTTAAAAGCATCCATAACCTTATCAAAAGCCTTAGTATCTTCGTCTACAATATTATTTAATGTTTCAACTAATTTTTCTACTTCTTTAGAATTATTAACTATTTTTGACTTGATGTCATCTGATAATTCTTCATAAGCTTTTTTACCAACAGTTAGGTTACATACCATATTGGTCAGTGCTCCTCCTAAACTACCTACTAAGGCAGAAACACTTCCGCCCCCTGGAGTAGGCTCTCCACTAGCTGTAGCAGCTATGTATTCTTTTAGACTCTTATCTATAAACATTTTATCCCCTCCTATTGTTATTTTACTATAAGTAACAAAAAAAGGGAACAGTATTGTTCCCTTTTTATATAGTATATTATCTTTGTTGTTTAATAAAACTTGTATCGTAATCCTTTACTATGGCAGCAGCTTGAGGTGCTAATATTAAAAGACCTATTAAGTTTGGAATAACCATTAAACCATTAAACATATCTGCTAAATCCCAAACCACAGCAACTTCCATAAATGAACCTAATATTATAAATCCAAGAACTGCAATTTTATAAATATTTACAGCTTTAGCTCCAAATAAATATTTAATATTTGCTTCTCCAAAG